>NZ_CP038015.1:1060000-3805000 GCF_004367585.1 Paenisporosarcina antarctica | reverse complement strand
TAAGCGTAGTGAAGATAAAGTATGCATCTGCTTCAAATGATGCCATTTGAATCATCGCCGTTACTTTTTCTTCTTTATTTACTCCAAGCAAGTTAACAATTGGTAAACCTTTAGCAGCACGACCATACTCTGGAATTTCATAGCCTTTTGCACGATATACTTTTCCTGTATTCGTAAAGAATAATATTGTATCATGCGTCGACGTATAGAGTAGATGCTCTACGAAGTCGTTTTCATTTGTACCCATTCCTTGCACACCACGTCCACCACGCTTTTGGCTTCGGTATGTATTAACTGGCAAACGTTTAATATATCCATTATGAGTTAACGTCAGTACTGAATTTTCGCGAGGAATTAAGTCTTCGTCTTCTAGCATTTCTGCACCACCAGCGGTGATTTCAGTTCGACGAGTGTCATTAAAGCGTTCTTTAATCTCATTTAACTCTTCACGAATAATTTGAATGACTTTATAATTATCTGCAAGAATTTCTTTCAAGTGTGCAATTAATTTTTGTAATTCTTGATACTCAGATTCAATTTTGTCACGTTCTAAACCAGTTAAACGTTGAAGTCTCATGTCGAGAATTGCTTGAGCTTGTCGCTCCGATAAATTGAATTGATCAATCAAACCATTTTTGGCTTCTTCACCTGTTTGTGAACTACGGATCAACGCAATGATTTGATCAATATGATCGAGTGCAATACGAAGACCTTCCAAAATGTGAGCACGGTGTTCTGCTTTAGTTAATTCAAACTGAGTACGACGTTTGATGACCACTTTTTGATGTTCTAAATAGTGATATAAAATCTCTTTCAAGCCAAGAATTTTTGGTTGACCATCAACAAGAGCCAACATATTAACGCCAAAGCTTGATTGAAGTGCAGTCTGTTTATATAAGTTATTTAATAAAACGTTTGAGTTTGTATCTTTACGAACTTCAATAACAACGCGCATCCCATTACGGTCAGACTCATCCCGAAGATCAGTAATACCATCAATCTTCTTATCACGCACTAGTTCAGCGATTTTTTCGATAAGACGAGCTTTATTCACTTGGTAAGGTAGTTCATGAATTAAAATGACTTCTTTACCATTCGACTTTTGTTCAATTTCAACTTTCCCTCGAATGATGACTGAACCTCTACCAGTTTCATAAGCACGACGAATACCACTGCGACCTAAAATAATACCACCAGTTGGGAAATCAGGACCTGGTATGATTTCCATTAGTTCTTCGGTAGTAATAGCTTCATTATCCGCAAGTGCTAATACTGCTTCTATTGTTTCACCTAAATGATGTGGAGGAATATTTGTTGCCATTCCAACAGCAATCCCTGAAGTACCGTTGACTAATAAGTTAGGGTAACGGCTTGGTAGAACAACAGGTTCTTGTTCTTGTCCATCATAATTTTCCTTGAAATCAATTGTATCTTTATTAATGTCTCGTAGTAGTTCCATAGCGATTTTTGACATACGCGATTCTGTATAACGCATGGCTGCTGCTGCATCACCATCTACCGAACCAAAGTTTCCGTGTCCATCAACTAACATGTAACGATAACTCCAGTGTTGAGCCATACGTACCATCGTGTCGTAAATGGAACTATCACCATGTGGATGGTACTTACCCATTGCATCTCCAACAATACGTGCTGATTTCTTATGTGGTTTGTCAGATGTATTTCCCATACCTTGCATCGCATATAAAATACGACGGTGAACAGGTTTCAACCCATCACGTACGTCTGGAAGTGCTCGTGAAACAATGACACTCATTGCATAGTCAAGAAATGATGTTTTAATTTCAGTGCTAATATTAATACCTTTGACGCCCTTATGCTCTAGTTCCGACATGCAAGCAACCTCCCTTCAATTGGCACATTATATATCTAGGTTTTTCACGTAAATTGCATTCTCTTCAATAAATTTACGACGGGGTTCTACTTCATCTCCCATTAACTGATCAAACGTTTGATCTGCATCAATTGCATCTTCTAAATTTACTTGTAGCAATGTTCGAACTGAAGGATCCATTGTCGTATCCCACAATTGAACTGCATCCATTTCTCCTAGACCTTTGTAACGCTGAATTCCTGGTTTCGGTTGTTTAGGAAGTCTTTCTAAAATTTCTTGAAGTTGTTTATCTGAATAACAATATTCGACCATTTTACCTTGTTTGATTTGGAATAAAGGAGGTTGTGCAATATATACGTAACCTGCCTCAATTAATGGACGCATAAAACGGAAAAAGAAAGTTAAAAGTAACGTACGAATATGTGCGCCATCAACATCGGCATCGGTCATAATAACGACTTTATGGTAACGGGCTTTTTCAAGTGTAAATTCTTCACCTATCCCTGTACCTAAGGCAGTAATCATGGCACGAATTTCTGTATTTCCTAAAATACGATCAAGTCGCGCTTTTTCGACATTTAAAATTTTCCCACGTAGTGGAAGAATTGCTTGGAAGTGACGGTCACGACCAGATTTTGCAGAACCACCTGCTGAGTCACCCTCAACAATATACAATTCACTATCTGCTGGAACTCGTGATGAACAGTCTGCTAATTTACCAGGTAAACTTGATATTTCTAAAGCTGATTTACGACGTGTGAACTCACGCGCTTTTTTCGCAGCAACACGAGCTCTCGCAGCCATCAAGCCTTTTTCAATTACTTTACGAGCAATGGTTGGATTCTCGAGCATAAAACGCTCGAAGCCCTCAGAAAACAAAGAATTTGTAATGGCACTAACTTCCGAGTTTCCTAATTTAGTTTTCGTTTGCCCTTCAAATTGTGGATCTGGATGTTTAATTGACACAATTGCTGTCAATCCTTCTCGCACATCATCACCTGATAAATTGGTATCTGCATCTTTTAACATATTATTTTTACGTCCATAATCATTAATTTCACGTGTTAATGCCGTTTTAAAGCCAGATTCGTGCGTTCCACCTTCATACGTATTTATGTTATTAGCAAATGAGAAAATACTTGTCGAATATCCACTGTTATACTGCATAGCGATCTCAATCGACACTCCGTCTTTTTCTCCTTCGACAAAAATCGGCTCATGAATAGGGTCTTTTGATTTGTTCAAGTGCTCAACATACGACTTAATACCACCTACAAAGTAGTATGTGTTTGTACGTAATTCTTCTTCTCGTTCATCAGTAATAATAATACGTAATCCTCGGTTTAAGTAAGCTAACTCACGTAAACGGTTAGCTAAAATATCATATTCATAAACAGTGGTTTCAGTAAAAATTTGTGGATCAGCTTTAAAACGAACAGTTGAACCGGTTTTGTCCGTTTCACCAACAACAGTTAATTCTTTTGTTACGGCTCCACGTCCAAATTTGATGTAATGAAGTTTTTGATCACGATGAACATATACTTCTGTTACTTCGGAAAGAGCGTTAACAACGGAAGAACCAACACCATGAAGACCGCCTGATACTTTGTATCCTCCACCACCAAATTTTCCACCTGCATGAAGGACAGTCATAATAACTTCGACTGCTGGGCGTCCCATTTTCTTTTCTATATCAACAGGAATCCCTCGACCATTATCATCCACTTTAATCCAATTATCTTTTTCTATTGTGACTGAAATTTCATCACAATATCCTGCTAAAGCTTCATCAATAGCATTATCTACAATTTCCCAAACAAGATGGTGAAGTCCTTTAGAACTTGTAGCGCCGATATACATACCAGGACGTTTCCGCACAGCTTCTAGACCTTCTAACACTTGTATTTGATCAGCATCATAAGATTTCAGTTCTTTTTCATTCATCGCCATTAAGCTCACCTGTTCTTTCCTACTGTATTCTCGCGATTATTTAAAAGGGATTGACCCTGAGATCAGATTAATTTTCTTCACGATGTTCTGCGGACTAAGTGGGGATGCATACGTTAGTAAAGGAGTGACAACTAGTGACTTTACACGTGGCTTTTCTACCAAAGATTGTGTTTGTGATTTTTGGAGCCACTCGTCACGTTCTTTTTCATCCTTTATCTCACGAAAATCTAATATCGTGAGGATTTCGCTGTACTTGACGACAACTAACTTGCCGATAACCACATACAAAACACTCACACTCCCTCATCAACATGTCCTTGCTTAACATTAAATATTTCTGCTTGTGTAATCGTTTCATGATTAATACCATCGACACTTGTTGTGGTAACAAATGTTTGAACTTCGCCTTGGATGGTATTTAATAAATGAGATTGCCTATAATCATCAAGTTCTGATAAAACATCATCTAACAACAACACTGGAGATTCCCCTACTTCTTGCTTGATTAATTCTATCTCTGCAAGTTTAAGTGACAGTGCGGTTGTTCGTTGTTGTCCCTGGGAACCATAAGTTTGTACATCATAGCCATTGACAAAAAACTGCACATCATCTCGATGAGGACCAGTTAAAGTCAAGCCTCTAGCTAACTCCTGAGTTTTACCAGATTGCAGTTTTTGTCGTAAATAATCAGCCATTTGGTCAAACGTTTTATCTTGATCAAGACCACTAACAGGATTATAACGAATTTCTAATTTCTCAAGACCACGGGATATACCGAAATGAATAGGTTCCGCCCATTTTTGAAGAAGTTCCATAAATTGAAATCTTTTACGAATAACACTTACAGCTGCTTGTATATATTGATCTGTATACACATCAAACATCACATCATTTAGATGTGATTTCCCTTGATGCATTTTTAATAAATGGTTACGTTGTTTTAATAACTTTTGAAAAGTAAGTAAATCATGTAAATAAACAGGGGATATTTGCCCGATTTCCATATCTAAAAAACGTCTTCTTATTTGAGGACTGCCTTTTACTAGGTTTAAATCTTCTGGTGCAAACATCACCACATTTAATTGGCCTATATAATCGCTTAAGCGGTTTTGTTCTAAATGATTCACTTTTGCTTTTTTGCCTTTTTTGGACAAAATTAATTCAAGCGGTAAGCGACCATACTTTTTATGAACATCACCTTTTATTTTACCATAATCTTCAGTCCAACGTATTAATTCTTTATCATTAGACGTGCGGTGAGATTTTGCCATAGAAAGCACATAAATCGATTCCATGATGTTCGTTTTTCCTTGTGCATTTTCACCAATTAGTACATTAATCGTTTTTGAAAATGTTAACGCTAACGATTCATAGTTACGGTAGTGCGTTAATTCAAGCCGTTCAATGTACATCTTATTGTCCGCTCGTTTGTTCCACAATACGGAATTGACCACATCTAGGTATGTTTATAACATCTCCGTTTCGAAGTTTGCGTCCACGTCGTTGATCGACTTCTCCATTAATAATTATTTCATTTTCAGATAAAAACCATTTCGCCATTCCACCTGAGCTGATAGCATCTGTCATTTTAAGCAATTGACCAAGTGTCACATATTCGGTGTTAATTTGAATATTTTTCAAGTTAATTACATCCTTCTTTTTTTAGTCTATCCCTATATTTTACTTCATTTTCCCTAAGAAGTAAAAAGGGTAGCCCAATAGTGGGCTACCCTTCAAATATTTAATTATTAATACGTACGAACTGGCAAAATTAATTGCAAAATTGAATCGTCATGAGCCGATTTTATTATGAATGGGCGCATTGCACCTGTAAATTGAACCATCACATCTTGTTCATCCACAGCTTTTAATGCATCCATCATATATTTCGCACTAAACGAAATTTTCAACTCTTCTCCTTCAATCGATGTCGCTTGAATTTCTTCTTCTACTTTCCCAACTTCAGGTGAGCTAGATGAAATTTCTACCACATTTCCTTCAAGTGAAGTAAAGCGAACGATATTATTACGTTCTTCACGAGCAAGCAATGATGCACGATCAATCGCTTGTAAAAGTGCTTTACCGTTTAAAGTTACCGTTGTCTTGTATTCATTTGGAATGAGGCGGGATGTATCTGGATAGTTGCCTTCTAACAAACGCGAATAAAATAATACATTCCCTGTTTTGAATAAAACTTGTTGCTGCGTCATAACAATATGAACAGGCTCTGACGAATCACCAATAATTTTACTCAATTCATTTAAGCTTTTCCCAGGAATAACAACACTGTATTCTCCTTCAGGAAGTTGTTCTAATACTGTTTTACGGCGAGCTAAACGATGACTATCTGTTGCTACACAAATTAACTCCCCATCACTTACTTTCCAGTGAACACCTGTTAATACTGGACGACTTTCAGAAGTTGATACAGCAAATACTGTTTCGCGAACAATGGATTTTAATAAATCAGCAGGAATAACAAACTGACGATCATCTTGAATCTCAGGAAGTAATGGATATTCAGATGCATCTAATCCAATTAAATGAAAACCAGACTTACCAGAACGAATATGTGTTTGATAATTGTCATTCACTTCAATTTCGACATCATTCGTTGGTAACTTACGTACAATTTCATTAAACATGCGAGCTTGCACGACAATTGAACCTTCTTCGATCACTCGAATAATTTGTTCTCCATTTTCTTCTGCTTTAATAAATGATTGAATCGTTATATCAGAATCACTACCTGTTAAATGTAATCCTTCTTCTGTAATTTCTAATTTAATTCCTGTCAATATAGGAATTGTCGTTTTTGAACTAACTGCTTTCATTACATCATTTAATCCATCTAATAACCGATCTCGCATGATTTCAAACTTCATCTCTTATACCTCGCTTATATATTTATTAATGTTTAAAAGATTAATAGAAGTAGTAATAGGGCCTGTGGATTTGTTGATAAGTCCAATTTATTTAATTATATCAATCTATCCACATGTTGATAACCTGTGTAAAAACTAGGTTGCGAAATTTGTAGTTATCCACAGCCCTAAGACTTACCTAATAGACTCTTAATTTGTTTTAGGTCTTGTTGAAGTGCTTGATCCTCTTTTAATAGAGTTGAAATTTTTTCGTGTGCATGAATAACTGTCGTGTGATCCCGTCCTCCAAATTCCTCACCAATCTTAGGTAATGAGAAATTAGTTAACTCACGTGATAAATACATAGCGATTTGTCTTGGAAATGCAATTGATTTAGTGCGTTTTTTCGCTTTAAAATCTTCTAATCGCATTTGGTAATGCTCGCCTACTGTTTTTTGAATATCCAAAATTGTAATCTTGCGAGGCTTTGCATTCGGCATAATATCTTTCAAAGCTTCAGCAGCCAGATCCGAATTCATATCTTTATTAACTAGAGAAGAATAAGCAACGACGCGGATTAAAGCTCCTTCTAGCTCACGTATATTTGAATCTATTTGATTGGCGATGTACATCATGACTTCATTTGGAATGTCCAAGCCATCTGCTTTAGCTTTTTTTTGTAATATCGCAATACGAGTCTCTAAGTCTGGAGGAGTAATGTCTGTTATTAAGCCCCATTCAAAACGAGAACGTAAACGATCTTCTAAAGTAGGAATTTCTTTTGGTGGTCTGTCACTGGAGATAACAATTTGTTTAGATTCCTCATGCAATGTATTAAATGTATGGAAAAATTCTTCTTGTGTCTGTTCTTTACCAGCTAAAAACTGAATATCATCTATTAGTAGTACATCTACACTACGGTATTTGTTGCGGAAATTAACCGTTTTATTATCTCGAATTGAATTAATAAATTCATTCGTAAATTTTTCAGAAGATAAATAAACTACTTTAGCATTTGGGTTATGTTCTTTAACGTAATGACCAATTGCATGCATTAAATGGGTTTTACCTAAACCTACGCCCCCATAGATAAACAGAGGATTATAGGCTTTTGCCGGTGCTTCAGCTACAGCAAGTGAAGCTGCGTGAGCAAAACGGTTGCCCGAGCCAATAACAAATGTGTCAAATGTATATTTTGAATTTAACATGCCAGGAGAAAACTCTGGTTGTTCATCATCTTTTATTCGAAGAGCTGGTTTAGGTAGTGTGAAATCCTCCATATTTTGTTCTTTTGGTACAACAAATTTAATGGATAAGCCTTCCCCAGTTAATTCCGTTAATATACCAGCGATTAAATGGACATAATGCGTATCAAGCCAATCCCGTGCAAATGAGTTTGGAGCAGCAATTGTCACAGCATCTCCTTTATACGTCAGCATTTTTGTGGATTTGAGCCACGTTTCAAAGCTAGGTTTAGAGATTTTTCGCTCCACTTGAGCAAGAACTCTTGACCATAGTTCTTCTAAATGTTCCAAAAAAGTACCTCCGTTTCAAAAAAATTTTATCGACTATCTTACACATCATATGTATAGTCATGCACAAAACCACAAGTTGTGGATAAAGGTTAATAAGACCCTTGGGATAAGCTATCCACATATTATCAACAGTTGTGGATAACAATAGATCCTCATTTTCGGTTTTGAAGAGTAAAACACAAACATCGTATCAAAAATAATGAGAAATTACAAGAGGTCATGATGGTTATCCACAAAATGAATATTCATGCACATCCAAGTTGTCCACAACCAGTTAATTTGTGAAAAACCTGTAGATAAGGGTTGTGGATAGAAAAAATACTCGAAAATGGTTATCCACAAGGCTATGTGTAAAAATATCATATATGTGGACAACTACAAACCAAAGAGAAACCACTTGAACAACATCATATTTTGAAATGCTCTTGACATTTAGGGGTCAAACTATATATAATATCCATGACTGTCTAACATAAAACGACTTTCAATTTTTCAGGAGGTGTCACATAGATGAAACGCACATACCAACCAAATAAACGTAAACACAGTAAAGTTCACGGATTCCGTGCTCGTATGAGTTCTAAGAACGGCCGTCGCGTATTAGCAGCACGTCGTCGTAAAGGAAGAAAAGTATTATCAGCTTAAGTCCACTGATCGCATCAGTGGTCTTTTTTTCTTTACTTATATGAAGTGAGTCATTTCATTAAGAAAAAATCGTTGTACGAAAACAACATTTAACATCGACGAAGGCAAAAGCTTAGTAAGATGTATAATCTGTCTTTAAAGAATGCGTGAAGGTAGAGTAGGTGAACCGTGAATAAACGTCAACGTGTAAAGAAAAATGGAGAGTTTCAAAAAATATTTAAACGCGGTAAATCCTTTGCGAATCGCCAGTTTGTCGTATACCTTTTACCAAAAGAGGGACAACAGGAGTTTCGTATCGGCTTATCGGTGAGTAAAAAAGTCGGAAATGCAGTCGTCCGAAACCGAATTAAACGTTATATAAGACAATCTTTCTTGGAACTGAAGGATGAAATTAATCAAAATATGGATTATGTCATTATCGCCAGAAATCAGGCGGCCAGCTTAGATTTTCACGAATCTAAGAAAAGTTTGCAGCATGTGCTAAAAGTCGCTAAAGTAATTAAAAAGATTAATTAAGGTAGAACCATGAAGTTTTAGGACTTTATATAGAAGTAATGGAATGTTTATTTAGGGGGAAGAAGGGTGAACAAACGCTTATTTATTATCCTCATGCTTATTTCTGTCACTCTATTACTTAGTGGATGTACAGAATTTAATCAGCCAATATATGAGGACAGTGAAGGATTTTGGAATGAATTTATTGTTTGGCCTCTTGTTGCCTTTATTACAATGTTTAAGGATTTACTCGGCACTTACGGATTAGGTATTGTTCTAGTGACGATAATTATCCGCTTAGCAATTCTTCCTTTAATGATTAAGCAAACTAAGAGTGCAAAAAAAATGCAAGAAGTTCAACCCGAACTTGCTAAACTCAAGTTGAAATATAGTTCTAAAGATGGCGCTACGCAACAGAAGTATCAACAAGAAATGATGGCAATGTTTAAAGATAAAGGTGTGAATCCAGCTGCTGGTTGTTTACCTGTAGTGATTCAAATGCCAATCTTAATTGGTTTTTATCATGCGATTAGTCGGATGAATTCAACGCCAGAAATTAACTTAGGTAGTATGTTATGGTTCCCACTTGCAGAACCAAGTATAATTCTTGCAGTTTTAGCGGGTATTATGCAGTTCTTGGTACTACGTACTGGACCAGCAATGGATAACCCTCAAATGAAATTGATGATGTATTTCATGCCATTTATGATTGTTGGATTCGGTATTTTCTTACCATCAGCGCTAACACTTTATTGGGTAATCGGAAATATTATTTCTTTCATGCAAAATATGGTCATTTATAAACCATGGGAAAAAAAATCTGTGCTTGAACCTGCTAAAGTTGGAGGGGCTAAAAAGTGAATCAGATTACGCAAACGGGTACGACAACTGAAAAAGCGATATCTGCAGCATTAACTAAGCTTGGGACAACTAGAGATCAAGTCACTATAAATGTATTATCTGAAGGTAAAAAAGGGTTTTTAGGATTTGGTTCGAAACCTGCAGAAGTGCAAGTTTCGGTAAATGATGTACAATCCACTGTTCAAGTGGATGAAGTCGTCTTGGCTGAACCTGTGAAAGAACCATTTGTAGAAGTAATAGCACCCATTCAAGAAAAAATCGTTTTAGAAAGCATCCAGTCTAACCAAGGTATGGCTGTAGATGAAACAAAAACGTATATACAACTTATCGCGAAAGAAATGAAAATAGACGATTTATTAATTCTTACGGAGCAAGACGGCAAATACGTAACACTTCGTTTGGAAAGTAAAAAAGCTGCTTTATTAATTGGAAAACGCGGTCAAACATTAAATGCATTACAGCAATTGTCTCAACTAGTTGCGAATAAATATGCTAACCAATTTTTAATGATTAAACTCGATGTAGAAAACTACCGCGAGCGTCGTCAAGAATCATTGGAACAATTAGCAGATCGTATGGCGGATAAAGCCATTCGAACAGGTAATAAAGTTGAGTTTGAACCAATGCCTTCTTATGAACGAAAAGTTATACACAATGCCCTATCACATCGTTTAAATATTGAAACGGTATCAGTAGGGACAGACCCAAATCGTTATCTAGTTATTGAACCTTTAAAGTAATGATAAGCGGACCTTCACGTCATATGACGAAAGGTCTGTTTTTTTATGGTTATAAATGACGTCTAGTACTTTTGATTTTAGTGATTTTATGCTATTGTTATACGTTAGAGAATCATAACTGTAATTAGTTATCCACATGTGGATAAAATAGATAGGAGGTGGACGATCATGGAATTCGATACTATTGCTGCGATATCCACACCTATGGGTGAAGGAGCAATTGCAATTGTACGTTTAAGTGGATCCCAAGCAGTCTCAATAGCTGATCAAATTTTTCGTTCGCCAGGAGAAAAAAAAATAAATGAACAATTGTCTCACACCATCCATTATGGACATCTAATAGAACCTAAAACAGGTGATGTTGTAGAAGAGGTCATGCTGTCTCTAATGAAAGGTCCGAAAACTTTTACTAGAGAAGACGTCGTTGAGATAAATTGTCATGGAGGTATCGTGAGTGTCAATCATGTACTACAACTAGTACTGAGACACGGAGCTAGGCTAGCAGAGCCTGGGGAATTTACTAAACGTGCTTTTTTAAATGGCCGAATTGACTTATCTCAAGCAGAAGCTGTTATGGATTTAATTCGTGCAAAAACAGATCGAGCGATGAATGTAGCGCTAGGTCAAATGGACGGAAAATTATCACGATTAATTGCCAGCTTGCGACAAGCATTGTTAGAAATATTAGCGCAAGTTGAAGTCAACATAGATTATCCAGAATACGATGATGTAGAAGAAATGACGCTACCAATGATTATTGAGAAATCAACTTGGGTTAAACATGAGATCGAAGGATTATTGCAAACATCATCGCAGGGGAAAATATTAAGAGAAGGCTTAGCTACAGTTATTATAGGTAGACCAAATGTAGGGAAGTCATCACTTTTAAATAGTTTGGTACAAGAAAATAAAGCAATCGTAACCGAAGTAGCTGGGACGACACGAGATATTATTGAAGAATATGTGAATGTCCGAGGTGTTCCACTAAAATTGGTAGACACAGCAGGTATTCGTGAAACAGAGGACATCGTTGAACGAATTGGTGTAGAACGCTCAAGACAAGTGCTTAAACAAGCCGATTTGATCTTGTTAGTACTAAACCATTCGGACGAGCTAACATCTGAGGATGAACGTTTATTTGAAGCAATTGATGGGATGGATTTTATTGTCGTTATTAATAAAACCGATTTACCCAAGAAAATTGATAGTCAACGTGTTGAAGAACTAGCAGGTAACCGAAAAATTATTACCATCTCCTTATTAAAAGAAGAAGGTGTGGACCAATTAGAAGAAGCAATTGCTTCATTATTTTTTGAAGGCTCACTTGAAAGTGCTGATTTGACATATGTTTCTAATGCTCGACACATTGCGTTGTTACACCAAGCAAAACAAACTATTGAAGATGCTATAGATGCAGCACATGGTGCTGTACCAATCGATATGATTCAAATTGATGTAACAAGAACATGGGAAATACTAGGTGAAATAACAGGGGATACAGTCGAAGAAAGTTTACTTGATCAACTGTTCTCCCAATTTTGTTTAGGTAAGTAAGCGAAGCGACGTAGACTAAGTTCGCCGTCCTTGTGGCAAAACCTTCATGACTCACTTCTTGTGGCCCCAAGCAGAAGAGACACCATGGAATGTATCCGACTCTGATGCGCTTATAGATAGACAATATTTTAAGAAGAAAGGAATGATCGAACATGCAAAATTTTGAAGCAGGCTCGTTCGATGTGATTGTTATCGGAGCAGGACATGCCGGAGCTGAAGCAGCTTTAGCAGCGGCTGGTATGGGTGCGAAAACACTTGTTCTAACAATCAATTTAGACATGATTGCCTTTATGCCGTGTAACCCGTCTATCGGAGGTCCAGCCAAAGGAATTGTTGTCCGTGAAATTGATGCTTTAGGTGGCGTTATGGGAAGAGTAATCGACAAAACTCACATTCAAATGAGAATGTTAAATACAGGTAAAGGCCCCGCAGTGCGTGCCTTACGTGCGCAGGCTGATAAAGTGTTATACCAAGCAGAAATGAAACGTTTAATGGAAGAACAAGATAATTTGTCTATTCATCAAGCAATGGTTGAACATTTAATTGTTGAAGACAACGAAATTAAAGGCGTTATTACGCAAGTTGGTGCTATTTACCGAGCATCTACAGTTATTGTAACGACAGGAACATTTTTAAGAGGTGAAATTATTATTGGAAACTTGAAATATTCAAGTGGTCCTAATAACCAACAACCTTCATTAAAATTAGCAGACAATCTTCGGGATTTAGGTTTTGATTTAGTTCGATTTAAAACTGGAACGCCTCCACGCGTAAATAGTAAAACAATTGATTACAGCAAAACAGAAATTCAACCAGGAGACGACGTTCCTCGAGCTTTTAGTTATGAAACATCTGAATTTATTACGGATCAATTACCATGTTGGTTAACATATACCAATGAACGTACACATCAAGTGATTGATGAAAACTTACATTTATCACCAATGTATTCAGGAATGATTAAAGGAACTGGTCCACGTTACTGTCCATCTATTGAAGACAAAGTAGTACGTTTTAATGACAAACCTCGTCATCAAATTTTCTTAGAGCCAGAAGGACGCAATACACGCGAAGTCTATGTTCAAGGACTTTCAACAAGCTTACCTGAACATGTTCAACGCAAATTGCTTGAAAGTATTCCAGGCTTAGAGAAAGCAGAAATGATGCGAGCTGGATATGCGATTGAGTATGATGCTATGGTTCCAACTCAATTATGGCCAACACTAGAAACGAAAAAAATTCATAATTTATATACAGCTGGTCAAATTAACGGTACATCTGGTTATGAAGAAGCAGCTGGGCAAGGGTTAATGGCGGGTATGAATGCCGCTGCTCGTGCTTTAAATAAAAAAGAAATTATTTTAAGCCGTTCAGATGCATATATCGGTGTGTTAATTGATGACTTAGTTACAAAAGGTACGAATGAACCATATCGTTTGCTTACATCACGAGCAGAATATCGTCTGTTGCTAAGACATGATAATGCCGACTTGAGACTTACTGAAATCGGCTTTAATGCAGGACTAATTTCACACGAGCGTTACGAGCGTTTTATTGCGAAAAAGAATTTAATCGAGGAAGAAATCGCTCGATTACGTAAAACTATCATAAAACCAAACGAAGAAACGCAAAATACCATTCTTTTAAAAGGAGGAACTGAACTAAAAGATGGCATTAAAGGACAAGATTTACTAAAACGTCCTGAAATGACGTATGATGATATTGCGAAGTTGTCACCTTCACCAATCGAATTAACAGATGAGATGAAAGAACAAATAGAGATACAAATTAAATATGAAGGCTACATTGTAAAAGCACTTCAACAAGTAGAAAAATTAAAGAAAATGGAAGATAAAAAAATTCCTGATCAAATTGACTACGCTGCTATTTCTGGTATTGCGACTGAAGCCAAGCAAAGATTGAAAGAAGTTAGACCTTTGTCAATTGCGCAAGCATCCAGAATTTCTGGTGTAAACCCTGCAGACATTTCCATCTTACTGGTGTATATTGAACAAGGTAGAATAGCGAAAATATCCGGATGACTATAAAAGTGGTTATAAGCTAATTTGAGCATATAGGCACTCTTCATAGGGAAGGGGTCCAATATGAACCAAGAACAATTTGTTGAAGCACTTAAAGAAAAAGGAATCAATTTAAATAGTCAACAACTTCAACAATTTAATAAATATTTTGAACTACTTGTTGAGTGGAATGAAAAAATGAACTTAACAGCAATAACGGATCAGCCATCTGTTTACTTAAAACATTTTTATGATTCGATAAGCATTGCTTTTTATGTTGATTTTTCAAAAGGTCAATCAATTTGTGATGTAGGAGCAGGAGCAGGATTTCCAAGTATTCCATTGAAAATTTGCTTCCCAGAACTTCATGTTACAATTGTAGATTCACTAAATAAAAGAATTCAATTTCTGACACATTTAAGTGAACAATTGGGACTTTCAAATGTTCAGTTTGTTCATGCTAGAGCAGAAGAATTTGGGCAAAACCCGATTTATCGGGAACAATATGATATTGTGACAGCGCGCGCAGTGGCAAGGCTAACAGTACTATCGGAACTATGTATTCCATTAGTAAAAAAAGGTGGTCTTTTTGTAGCAATGAAAGCTGCAGCTGCACAAGATGAACTTAGCGATGCACAAAAAGCGTTAACTATCTTGGGTGCAGAAAAAACTCAAGAATATTCTTTCACACTCCCTGTTGAAAATAGTGAAAGATCATTATTTGTTTTTAATAAAGTGAAAAGCACCCCTAAAAAATATCCAAGAAAACCTGGTGTTCCAAATAAAACTCCATTGTAAATATTGTGTTTCACGTGAAACATGAATAAAGGTTTGAAAACATTTGTATCGAATAAGTACAAGTAGTGAGTTCTTAAAGGTGGTGCCTAGGGGATGAAAAGTCCTTTTTCTCGTTTTTTTGGAAGCAGCGAAAAAGAGACAGCTGCTACAAAGCAAACAGCCGATCAATATGAAGAAGTGTTACAAATTCCTTTAAAGTCAATTGTTCCGAATCGTTTTCAACCTCGGACTGTTTTTGATGAGTCTAAACTTGATGAATTAGCCCGTACAATTCATACTCATGGTGTCATTCAACCTATTGTCGTACGTAAAATTGAAGATGGTCTTTATGAAATTATTGCTGGAGAACGTCGTTTCCGTGCAATGACAAAACTTGAATGGGAACTAGTTCCGGCTATTGTTCGTAATTTGAGTGATAAAGAAACAGCATCAGTTGCTTTAATTGAAAATTTACAACGTGAAGAGTTAACGGCAATTGAAGAGGCATTAGCTTATCAAAAATTATTAGAACTACATGAACTTACGCAAGAAGCATTAGCGCAACGTTTAGGGAAGGGACAATCAACCGTTGCCAATAAAATAAGGCTTCTAAAACTACCACAAACAATTCAAAATGGTATTTTAAAACGTGAAATCTCTGAACGACATGCCCGAGCGTTGATGCCTATTAAAGATGAAGAAAAACAAATCGCCCTATTTAATGAAACTATAGCGCAACATTACAATGTTAAGCAGCTTGAAAAGAAAGTCGATGAATTTTTAAATCCACCTGAAGCCGAAGCCAAAAAAGAAAAACCAAAGAGAAAAACGGTTAGTCTTGATGTGAGAATTGCACTAAATACACTTAGACAGTCATTTGCAATGGTAGCAAAAACGGGGATTAAGATGGAAACTGAAGAAGAAGAATTAGAAGATTACTATCAAATTACTTTAAAAATTCCTAAAAAGAAATCATGATATTTAACTCTTGCTGTGAAATTGGCAAGAGTTTTTTATTATGTAATCAGAATATAATGCTTTTTTATTTAAAATTTTGTTAGAATGAAAAGATAAGCGAAAAATTCTACTCGAAACCGACTAATTGTTGTTATATTTGAGAAGATAAACCGTTTTTAAATCATATTGTGAAAAGAAGGTTCGAACATTCCTTCTAAACTAGATTTGATTAGATGAGAGTAGGTGCAAGCTTGGGTAGAATCATTGCGATCGCCAACCAAAAAGGCGGCGTAGGTAAAACGACAACATCTGTAAGTTTAAGCGCATGCCTTGCGTATTTAGGCAAGAAAGTATTGCTTATGGATATAGATCCCCAAGGTAATGCAACAAGTGGTGCTGGCGTAAATAAAGGTGATGTACACCAATGTATTTATGACGTATTAATAGATGATATAGATATAAAAAAAGTTATTTTAGAAACTAAAGTTGAAAATTTATATTTAGTTCCTGCTACTATTTCTTTAGCGGGTGCTGAAATTGAACTGGTTACAACCATTTCACGAGAAGTTCGATTAAAACGCGCCCTTCAAGAAGTGAAAGAAGAATATGATTATATTATTATTGATTGTCCTCCATCACTTGGATTGTTAACAATTAATGCATTAACTGCTTCTGATGCCATAATAATTCCTGTTCAATGTGAGTATTATGCATTAGAAGGATTAAGCCAATTATTAAGTACAATTCGTTTAGTTCAAAAACACTTAAATAACCAACTTCAAATTGATGGAGTGTTATTAACAATGTTTGATGCTCGAACAAACTTAGGTGTTCAAGTAATTCAAGAAGTAAAAAAATACTTCCAGGATAAAGTGTATAAAGCAATTATTCCTCGCAATGTAAGATTAAGCGAGGCACCAAGTCATGGAGAACCAATTATTATTTACGATCCAAAATCTCGGGGTGCAGAAGTATATCTAGATTTGGCGAGGGAAGTGATACGAAATGTCTAAAGGTTTGGGGAAAGGTATTAACGCATTATTTCCTGGGGAATCAATTAATCAAATGGAAACTGTTGAAAAAATTTCTGTAAAAGAAATTAAAGTAAACCCTTTTCAACCTCGGAAAATTTTCGATGAAGCTGCTCTTGCAGAACTATCTCAATCTATTAAAGAACATGGTGTCCTTCAGCCAATCATAGTAAGAAAAAAAGGGAAATTATATGAAATCGTTGTAGGTGAACGTCGTTTTAGAGCTTCTAAGTTGGCAGGATTAAGTGAAATACCTGCTGTTATTCGAGGATTTTCCGATCAACAAATGATGGAAATTGCTATACTAGAAAACCTGCAACGGGAAGATTTAACACCAATTGAAGAAGCGGATGCATATCAGAATCTTATAGAAAAACTAAATTTCACACAAGAACAACTGGCGTTTCGTTTAGGGAAAAGTCGTCCTCACATCTCCAATCATATTCGTTTATTATCTTTACCAGAAGAGGTTAGAGAGCAGATTTCTTCAAATAAAATTTCAATGGGACACGGTCGTGCATTGCTTGGATTAAAGCGTAAGAAACTGATTCCTTCTATTTCTGAAAAAGTAATAAAAGAGAACTTAAATGTTCGTCAACTTGAGTCTCTCGTTCAGCGATTGAATTTAGATGTTTCACGTGAAACATCTAAATTGCCGAATAAAGATATTTTTATAGAAGAAAAAGAATCTCAACTACGCGAATACTTTGGAACGACTGTATCCATTAAGAAATCAAAGAATAAAGGGAAAATAGAGATTGAGTTTTTTTCTGAAGAGGATTTAGAACGAATTTTAGAATTATTAGAAGATTAAATTATTTATCCCCTTAAAGGATTATTCTTTGAGGGGATAAATTCTATTTTGGATGAAATGAGGAATCACTTATGGTGTTATTGGGGACATTGATTAATGCGCTTCTCATAATTGTTGGGACAATCATAGGAAGATTGTTAAAAAATATTCCTGAAAATATGAAGCAAACAGTGATGTATGCTATTGGACTTGCTGTAACTGTAATTGGGCTTCAAATGGGATTTGAAAGTGGTTATTTTTTAATCGTCATTATCAGTTTAGTGTTTGGCGCAGTGATTGGTGAGTGGATTGATTTAGATGGCAAACTTAATAGATTCGGTCACTGGTTAGAATCAAAAGTTGGAAAGAATAAAAAAGGTGAAAATATTAGTATTGCACAGGGGTTCGTATCTGCTACATTAATTTTTGTCATTGGGTCCATGGCTGTTATTGGATCACTCGATAGTGGGTTACGTAATGACCATGATTTATTAATTGTAAAAGGTTTAATCGATGGATTCACATCAATTATTTTAGCGACAACGCTTGGTATTGGTGTTCTTTTATCTGCAGTTCCAGTCGTTTTGTATCAAGGGACAATTGCCCTTTTTGCTACTCAAATTAGTCGATTCATTCCTGATCAAGCACTTGAATTATTTATTCAAGAAATGACAGCAACTGGTGGTATCATGATTGTTGCCATTGGTTTAAATATGATTGGTTTGACTAAAATAAGAGTAGCTAACTTATTGCCAGGCATTATGGTTGTAGCTATCGTCGTGACGATTGTTTACCAATTTCAGTTGGTGTCGTTGCCAAGCTAGTAAAAGTGCGCGAGATAGAACTTTCCCCATATCATAAGGCAATTGTAGTCGGGTGTTTTGTAAAACGCTATATTCTTGAAAACCACCAACATTTACAATGCCTTTAATTGAAAGATCACCAACAGGTGGCAATTCTTTTTTAACCGCTTTGCCTGGAAAAAGAGGACCTTTTTCAATAACAATATGACCAATTTTCTCAACTCTTCCTAAGCAAGCATCTATTGCAACTACATAAGGTTTTAATGTTCTCGCTTGAAGTGACTCTATAGTTTGATGTAAATTCAAAGCGTGTAGAGGTTGTTGTAATGTACCGATAACTTCATAAGGGAATTCAGGGTGTTCTCTAAGCCAAGTGCCGATCAGCGGACCTAAAGCGTCCCCTGTGGATCTATCCGTTCCAATGCAACAAAAAGTGAGATGCGTTTTTTCGAACGGAATAAGTTGTACAAAAAGGGAGCTCAAGCGCCAGGTAACGCCTAAATCCTGATAGGAAAAGTCTTCTGATTGTAAACGAGTCGAATGTACAAACATGTAATAATCTCACTTTCTTTTTTCGTAGTATACGTTTTAGAAACGGAATTTATTCAAAAAGGTGGTAGATTAAGTGACTATTGAATCAATGATGGAATATGTTAAAGATCTCCTGTTAGATGAAGGTTTATGGATTAAAACAGGTATTGTGATATTAAAAGTAATCGCAATTATGTTTGTTTCAGGGATTGTCGTAAAAGTATGCAAACTTTTGATTCGTAAAGGTTTTGAAGTACGTATGAAAGCACCCTTACGATACTCAGAACGTAGGCAAAATACATTGCTAAAATTACTTGAAAACGTGCTAGCGTATGTTGTATATTTCGCAGCGATTTTAGCTGTACTATCTACATTAGGAATTGAAGTGGCTGGATTATTAGCTGGGGCAGGAGTCCTTGGTTTAGCCATCGGTTTTGGGGCTCAAAACTTAGTACGTGATGTCCTAACTGGATTCTTTATTATTTTTGAGGATCAATTTTCAGTAGGCGATTATGTGAGAATTGGAGTATCTGAAGGTGTCGTTCAAGAAATTGGTTTACGCACGACTAAGCTCCAAGGATTAAATGGAGAGATCCACATTTTTCCAAACGGAACGATAATTGAAGTCGTTAACTACTCCCTCAATAACTCCGTTGCGATTGTTGATGTGAGTGTTGCTTATGAGGTAGATATTCCTAAAGCAGAAGAACTTATTAATCAATTTTTATCGGAACTTCCAGATAAATATGAACAGTTAGTAAAAATTCCGGAGTTATTAGGCGTTCAAAATTTAGCAGCATCGGAAGTAGTGTTGCGAATTATGGCTGAAACAAAACCAATGCAACATTTCGCTATTTCTCGAATCATTAGAAGAGATTTAAAACTATTCATGGACCAAAATGGTATCGAAATTCCGTATCCGAAAATGGTCATGTATCAGAAGCAAACAGGCTCCGTCGATTCGGGTACTGGTGATCCTGTGAAGCACAAAGCTGAGGGGGAGATCTAATGAACGGACAAACTTTTGAGCTTGGTGATGTGGTTGAAATGAAAAAGCAACATCCTTGTGGGACAAATGAGTGGAAGATCATTCGAATGGGTGCTGATGTACGGATTAAGTGTGAAGGATGTCAGCATAGTGTGATGATCCCGCGTAGAGAATTTGAAAAGAAAATGAAAAAAGTGTTGAAGAAAGCAGAACTTACTTCAGAAGAATAGACAACACTGCAACAAGAATCTATAATAAATAGGTTGTACGAAAATCGGAGCACGACAAGCAAGATCGAAAGCGAAGTTGTTTTTACTTAGAGCGGTCTTACTTTTGGTATTGAACAGTAAGAAAAGTGAAAAGCTAGTGTTAATATATAGAATAACTAGTATTTATGGAAGGTTGGGAAACGATATGGCATTAACAGCAGGAATTGTAGGGTTACCAAACGTGGGTAAATCCACTTTATTTAATGCAATTACAAAAGCAGGAGCAGAGGCTGCAAACTACCCATTCTGTACGATTGATCCAAACGTAGGAATTGTTGAAGTTCCGGATGAGCGTCTTAATAAATTAACAGAACTTGTTGTTCCAAAGAAAACTGTACCTACAGCTTTTGAGTTTACGGATATTGCTGGAATTGTAAAGGGTGCTAGTAAAGGCGAAGGACTTGGAAATAAGTTTTTGGCACATATTCGTGAAGTAGACGCAATTTGCCAAGTAGTACGTTGTTTTGTTGATGAAAATGTAACGCATGTTACAGGAAAAGTAGATCCAATCTCTGATATTGAAGTAATTAATTTGGAATTAATTTTGGCTGACTTAGAGAGTGTTGAAAAACGTTTACTCCGTGTGGGTAAAATGGTGAAACAAAAAGACAAAGAAGCAATGGCCGAAGAACCGGTATTAGTCAAACTTCTTGAAGCATTTGAACAAGAAAAACCAGGTCGATCTGTTGAGTTTACAGAAGAAGAATTGCGCGTAGTTAAAGGTCTAAATTTATTAACAACTAAACCAATGCTATATGTAGCAAACGTTGCAGAAGATGAAATTGCAAATGCTGATGAAAATGAATACGTTCAAAAAGTACGTGAGTTTGCTAAGATAGACAATGCACAAGTGATTGTGATCTGCGCGAAGATAGAAGAAGAAATGGCTGAACTTGATGATGAAGAGAAAGCAATGTTCATTGAAGAGTTAGGCATTAAAGAAGCAGGCTTAGATCAATTAGTAAAAGCATCATATAAATTACTAGGATTTGCAACTTACTTTACAGCAGGTGTCCAAGAAGTACGTGCTTGGACATTCCGTAAAGGCATGAAGGCTCCTCAATGTGCTGGTGTCATCCATACAGATTTCGAGCGTGGCTTTATTCGTGCAGAGACTGTATCGTACGATGACTTAGTGGCAACTGGTTCAATGGCTGCAGCAAAAGAGGCTGGTAAAGTACGATTAGAAGGTAAAGAATATATCGTTCAAGACGGAGATGTAATGTTGTTCCGTTTTAACGTATAGAAAACACAAGTGGATTAGTCGATACATTGACTAATCCACTTTTTTATTTGAAAGAATTCCTAGATTCACAAACGATTATAGAAATAAATAAAGGCTACTCTCAACTTGATGGGTAGTAGCTTTATTTCTCTTCATAAACATATAGTTTTGGTAGTTCTGGATCATCTTTTATCCAAGCATCATCATCAACTGAGCGAAGTTCTTTTATCATCGCGAAATCTCCAGCAGCCCCGGCTATTAACCAAGCGGCTAGCAATGCTAGAAGCGGGCTATTAATAGCTATAGCAATGACGGCGGGTAAAACGCCAGTTGCCCAAAAAGGAAGAATCAGAACTTTTCTCATTGCTTTGGTTTGAACGGCTTCATTTGTTGTAGCGTAAGCCACTCCGAGTTTTAAATTAAACCCGTAGTCAAGAGAACGCCATGGAACTTTGCCAAACACTCCGAACCCTATTAAGTGAGTTGCTTCGTGTAAGACAATTAATATTATGTATCCAACCAAGAAAAACAGTAAACCAAACCATGAGACATTATAGGAGAAATCTTGATGCACAACGCTATTTAGAAACACCAGCAGTACGCTTAAGATAATGGTCAAAAATAAGCTTATCTTACCAATTTGTTGAATGTCTAACTCTATAATCTTAGTCGGATGATTCCATTCCTGCATGTTTTTCACCTCTTAATAGATAGTATAGCTAAAAACCCTAGTAGATACATCTAATAGATGGTTGCAATAATAATGGTTTTGTGATACAATCAGCTGATGTGAGTAATGAAGATTACTTGCTCCTTGCCTACTGTAATCAGTCAGGCCCAAGTCCATAAGGAGGTGCAAAAGATGAAAAAATATGAATTAATGTACATTATTCGTCCAACAATTGAAGATGATGCGAAAAAAGCTTTAGTAGCTCGTTTCGACGAAATCTTGACTTCGAATGGTGCAGAAATCACTGAATCAAAAGAGTGGGGAAAACGCCGCTTAGCTTATGAAATCAATGACTTCCGCGAAGGTTTCTACCAAATCGTGAAAGCAAACGCTGATTCAAGAGCAATCGATGAGTATATCCGTCTTGCTAGAATTAACGAAGATATTATTCGTTTCGTAGCTGTCAACGCAGAAAGAAAATAATAATTATAACGTCGAGTATACTCGAAACAACTTGCAGACGAAGGAGGTTGTATTCTGATGATTAACCGAGTCGTATTAGTCGGAAGACTGACAAAAGATCCGGAGCTTCGCTATACCCCAAGTGGAGTAGCGGTTGCGCGTTTTACACTAGCTGTAAATCGTTCATTCTCTAACCAGCAAGGTGAGAAGGAAGCGGATTTTATTAACTGTACTGTTTGGAGAAAGCCAGCTGAAAACACAGCAAACTTCTTGAAAAAAGGTAGTTTGACAGGTGTTGAAGGGCGCATTCAAACTGGGAGCTATGAAGGGCAAGATGGAAAGCGTGTTTACACGACTGAAGTTGTAGCCGATAGTGTTCAATTCCTTGAACCACGTAATAGTTCTGGTGGAGATCGTGAAAAACCACAAGGGCAACCTTATGGTAGTGGCGGTTCAAACCAAAACAATCAATATCCATCTAATCAACAGAATCAATCACCAAATCAGCAAAACTATACACGTGTAGATGAAGATCCATTCGCTAGTGGGAGTGGCCCAATCGAAGTTTCAGACGACGATTTACCATTTTAAGTAGAAAAGCGTAAAGCAGAATGACTTTAAATACACACCCAAATAAAACCAAACACTAAGGAGGCGAAACGATATGGCACCACGTCGCGGAGGCAAAAGACGTAAAAAGGTTTGTTATTTTAACTCTAACAATATTACGCATATTGATTATAAAGATGTTGATTTGCTTAAAAAATTCGTATCAGAACGCGGAAAAATTCTTCCACGTCGAGTTACTGGAACAAGCGCAAAATATCAACGTAAATTAACTTCAGCAATCAAATTATCACGTATCATGGCATTACTTCCTTTCTCTACTGAAGAGAGATAAGAAATGAACATGTACAATTTAAAGACCGGGAAACCGGTCTTTTTTTGATGTCTAAATCTAACTTATTTTGAACTTTTGTTCCATCTTGTTCTACATGTTACAATAGAAGATAAAGTTACGATTTCTGTGGAAGATGTATACCCAAAATTTTAGTCTTTCCCATTCGAGCTAATAGTTGATGTTAATTTTCGCTTATAGTAATGACAATGCCGTCGACTTATGCCAGATTAAATGTTTTTTAAGTTAGGAAGGATTTTGAATGCCGAATGAACAAACCAAACAATTAACGTTCGGTGCAATGATGATCGCACTGTTTTCTATATTGTTAGCTGTTTCTTTTTATGTGCCGATTCTAAACATGATAACGTCACTTTTTATCGCTGTACCTATTGCTTGGTATAGTGCAAAGTTTAATAGGAAAGCGTCAATTCTCGTTACAGTAGTTAGTATCGTCATGTCATTTTTTATTGGAGGATTGCTTGCCGTTCCTTTTGCTATGATCCATGCACTAATGGGCTTTACAATAGGTGACGCAATTCGGACGAAGAAAAGCAAGTTATTTATGTTACTTTCGACAGCCGGTGTATTGCTTGTAAACATTGTAATGCAATATGTAATCGTTGTACTAACGTTTGGAATTAATCCAGTGAAGGAACTTTTGACAATTGCGACAGTTCAATATGATCAAGTGGGTGCGTTTTTAGAACGTTTTAATGCATTGCCAAAAGACTATGATCAAACAGTAGCGGATACCTTATATATGTTTGAAACGGTCATGCCATCCCTATTTATCATTTCGCTGTTCGGATTCGTCTTTATACTCGTTAATATCCTATTACCAATTTTGAAAAGACTAGGATTAGATGTACCAAAGTTCCCCCCATTTTCACAACTAAGATTTCCAAAATCAGTTTTGTGGTATTACATGGTTGTGTTGGTCGTTACTTTATTTGTGGAATTAGAACAAGGAACGTTTGCCTTTATGGTATTTGCAAATGCAGCCTTAATACTACGTGTTTTGCTCGTCTTACAAGGTATTTCTTTCGTTCAATTTTTCATTCTTGAAAAAGGGTGGCCGAAATGGACTCTTATTGTCGCAGTTATACTTGCAATTCCCCTACAATCGATTACCTTAATTATTGGGATTTTCGATTTAGGATTCAATATTCGTTCGTATGTCAAAGACAAGAATAGAAAATAAGGAGCTGAGGAAATGGCAGAATTTTTTAGAAAAAGACAAATTCGTATTCCATTATTTTTTCTATCATTTCTAGGCCTAATAAGCGCTCTTTTACTCTTGTTCTGGCATATTTGGATAGGGGTAATTGTAGCTCTTCTTTTTGCCATAGTCTTGATTATAGGTTGGCAAATGGAGAAGCGGATATATGAAGAGACTGAGAAACATATTGAGACTTTGTCTTTCCGGATGAAACATGTAGGGGAAGAAGCGTTTCTCGAATTGCCAATCGGAATATTAATAGTAGATAAACAGTGGAAAATTGATTGGGCAAACCCATACATGTCTAGAGAGCTAGAATGTGATTCGCTTATTGGAGAAGACTTGTTTAAGTTGTCTGATGAATTTCATTTACTTGTGAAGCAAGAAGATAATAAAGATCAAATTATTAGTTTGTCAGGAAAGAAATTTAAAGTATTTTACAAACACCAAGAAAAACTACTCTATTTCTTTGATATTACAGAGCAAACAGAAATTGAAACATTGTATAATTCGGATCGTAGCGTCATTGGTGTTTTGTTTATTGATAATTATGATGAGCTAGCTCAAGGAATGGACGACCAAACGCGTAGTCAGCTAAATAGTTTGGTGACATCTCTCGTCAATAATTGGGGAGAGGGATATGGAATTTATATAAAACGAATCTCATCAGATCGTTTTATTGCAGTATTGAATGAATCCATTTTACTCGAGCTTGAAAAAACAAAATTTGCGATTTTAGATGATATAAGAGAAGCCACTTCTAAACTGAATTTGGCTCTAACACTTAGTATTGGTGTCGGTGCCGGCTCATCTTCATTAGTCGAACTTGGCCAACTTGCGCAATCAAGTTTGGATTTAGCATTAGGACGTGGTGGCGATCAAGTGGCCATTAAACAACCTAGTGGTAAAGTGAAATTCTTTGGTGGAAAAACGAACCCGGCTGAAAAGCGTAATCGGGTTAGAGCAAGAGTTATCTCACATGCGCTAAGGGATTTGATTCAAGATAGTGACCAAGTGTTTGTTATGGGGCATAAATTGCCTGACATGGACGCAATCGGTGCATCTGTCGGTGTTCGAAAGATGGCCGAGATGAACCAAATAGATGGCTATGTCATCATTAATTTTGATGAACTCGACCAAAGCGTAACCCGTTTGATGGAAGAAGTTAAGAGCAAGCCACAATTATTTGAACGCTTTATTTCACCAGAAGAAGCATTATCAAAATTAACTGACCGAACATTGCTTGTGGTTGTAGATACGCATAAACCAAGTATGGTTATTGATGAAAAGCTGTTAAATCGAGCTGAAAAAGTGGTGGTGATTGATCATCATCGTCGTGGAGAAGAGTTTATTTCGAATACGATGCTCGTTTATATGGAACCTTATGCGTCGTCAACAGCTGAGCTAGTAACTGAATTACTTGAATACCAACCGAAACATGATAAAATTTCAATGCTTGAAGCAACGGCAATGCTTGCTGGAATTATTGTAGATACGAAGAGCTTTTCACTTCGAACAGGCTCCAGAACGTTTGAAGCGGCTTCATATTTAAGAACAAATGGAGCAGACACGGTGTTAGTTCAACGCTTATTAAAAGAAGACATTGAAACTTATATCGAACGCTCAAAAATTGTTCAAACGGTTGAATTTTTCCGTGAAGGCATTGCGATTGGACATGGAGAAGAAACGAATCCCTATTCACAAGTTCTAATTGCACAAACTGCCGATATTTTACTGACAATGAAGGGTGTTTCAGCATCGTTTGTTGTCGCTAGAAAAGATAACGGGGATGTGGGCATTAGCGCACGTTCTTTGGGTGATATTAATGTTCAATTGATTATGGAAAAACTTGGTGGTGGTGGTCATTTAACCAATGCTGCCTGTCAGATTAAAGAAGGTATGATTGATAGCGCGATTAAACAACTAAAATTAGCAATCATTGAAATTGTCGAAGGAGGCCAACCAACATGAAAGTAATTTTCTTGAAAGATGTTAAAGGCAAAGGGAAAAAAGGCGAAATTAAAAATGTAGCAGACGGTTATGCACATAACTTTTTAATAAAAAACAACTTTGCGATTGAGGCAAACCAAGCAACCATCAGCGCATTAGATGGTCAAAAACGCAAAGAAGATCAACATGTAGAACAAGTCTTAGAAGATGCGAAAAAGCTAAAAGAAGATTTAGAACAATTAACAGTTGAAATATCAGCTAAATCAGGTGAAAAAGGACGGTTATTTGGTTCCATTTCAACGAAGCAAGTAGCGGAACAACTTCACAAAACAACGGGTATTAAACTCGATAAACGTAAAATGGAATTAGAAGATGCCATTCGCGGATTAGGATTCACAAATATTCCAGTTAAATTACATCAAGATGTAACAGCAACATTGAAAGTACATGTAACTGAAGAAACGTAAGGAGAGACGTCAATGAGCGAGCCTATGTTCGACCGGATTCCCCCTCACAACCATGAAGCTGAACAGTCCGTTATTGGAGCTATCTTTTTAGAACCTCAAGGGCTCATTACGGCTGCAGAAATATTACAATTCGAAGATTTTTATCGAGTAGCACATCAAAAGATATTCCAAACGATGAATAGTCTAAGCGATCAAGGAAAACCGATTGATGTCGTGACTGTGACAGAAGAATTATCGTCAAAGAGGGAACTTGAGGATGTCGGTGGACTTTCATATTTAACAGAAATTGCAAATTCAGTTCCTACTGCAGCAAATATTGCATATTACGCTCGTATTGTGGAAGAAAAGGCTTTACTACGTCGTTTAATTCGGGTTGCGACCAATATCGTAGAAGATGGTTTTACGCGTGAAGATGAAGTAGAAGCTTTGTTATCTGAAGCTGAAAAGAAAATGATGGAAGTGTCCAATCGTAAAAATGCCGGGGATTTCAGACATATTAAAGATGTTCTTGTGCAAACATATGACAATATTGAACTTCTACACTCTCGTAAAGGTGATATTACAGGGGTACCTACAGGCTTCCGTGATTTAGACCTCATTACCGCAGGATTTCAACGCAATGATTTAATCATTGTTGCAGCACGACCTTCAGTAGGTAAAACAGCGTTCGCTCTTAATGTTGCACAAAACGTTGCGACCAAGACTGAAGAAAACGTAGCGATCTTTAGTCTGGAGATGGCTGCAGAACAGCTTGTAATGCGTATGTTATGTGCTGAAGGCAATATAGATGCGCAAATACTACGAACAGGTGCATTATCTTCAGAAGATTGGCGCAAGCTAACGATGGCGATGGGCAGTCTATCGAACGCTGGAATTTTTATCGATGATACGCCAGGTATTCGAGTTAACGAAATCCGTTCAAAATGCCGTCGTTTGAAACAAGAGTATGGTCTAGGTATGATAATGATTGATTATATGCAATTAATAGCAGGTAGTGGCAACTCGAAAGAAAATCGTCAACAAGAAGTATCAGAAATTTCACGATCATTAAAAGCACTTGCACGTGAACTAGAAGTGCCCGTGGTTGCCTTGTCACAGCTTTCCCGTGGTGTTGAGCAACGTCAGGATAAACGTCCGATGATGTCCGATCTACGTGAGTCAGGAAGTATTGAGCAAGATGCTGATATCGTATCTTTCCTATACCGCGAAGATTATTATGACAAAGAAACTGAAAATCAGAATATGATTGAAATTATCATTGCAAAACAACGTAACGGTCCTACGGGAACGGTTACTCTTGCTTTCGTTAAAGAGTTTAATAAGTTTGTAAATATTGATTGGAGTCAACATCAGCAAGCGCCACCAGCTTAAATCAAACACGAACAATAAACATGTGAAAACATTTTTGCGTTCGTGTTTTTTCTTGTTTTTGGTTGACTAGATGCGTTTGCGTTGGTACAATTACACTGTTTGATTCAGGACGCGTGAAAGCGTCTGACGGAGGTGCTGATTATGACATCGGTTGTAGTAGTAGGAACACAATGGGGAGACGAAGGTAAAGGGAAAATTACCGACTTTCTATCTGAGAATTCCGAAGTGATTGCGCGTTACCAAGGTGGTAATAACGCAGGACACACCATTATTTTTGGTGGAGAAACATACAAGCTTCATTTAATCCCATCAGGTATTTTTTATAAAGACAAAGTTTCAGTAATCGGTAACGGCATGGTTGTTGATCCAAAAGCATTAGTAAAAGAATTAAAAGGATTACATGACCGTGGGGTAACGACTGAAAACCTACGTATTTCAAATCGTGCACACGTCATTTTACCTTACCACTTGAAGCAAGATGAAGTAGAAGAAGCTCGTCGTGGTGCAAACAAAATTGGAACAACAGGTAAAGGCATCGGACCTGCATACATGGATAAAGCCGCACGTGTAGGCATTCGTATGGCAGATTTACTTGATAAAGAAGTGTTTGAAGAAAAACTTCAATATAATATAGAAGAGAAAAATCGTTTATTTGAAAAATTTTATGAAACAGATGGCTTTACAATGGAAGAAATTTTAGAAGAATATTATGGTTATGGTCAAGAAATTGCGAAATATGTAACCGATACATCTAAAGTGTTGAATGACGCATTAGATGAAGGGCGTCGTGTCTTATTTGAAGGGGCACAAGGCGTTATGTTAGATATCGACCAAGGTACTTATCCATTTGTAACATCTTCTAACCCAGTAGCTGGTGGAGTAACAATTGGGGCTGGTGTAGGACCAACGAAGATTAACCATGTTGTAGGTGTATGTAAAGCATATACGTCACGTGTTGGTGATGGTCCGTTTCCAACTGAACTATTCGACGAAGTCGGTAATCGAATTCGTGAAGTTGGTAAAGAATACGGTACAACAACAGGTCGTCCACGACGTATCGGTTGGTTTGACAGTGTTGTTATTCGTCATGCACGTCGTGTAAGTGGATTAACAGATCTTACAGTTAACTCAATTGACGTGTTAAGTGGTTTAGAGACTGTGAAGATTTGTACAGCATACAGTTATAAAGGCGAAATAATTACAGAATACCCAGCGAACTTACGTATGCTTGCTGACTGCGTTCCGTTATATGAAGAATTACCAGGTTGGAGCGAAGACGTAACATCTTGTAAATCTCTTGATGAGCTTCCTGAAAATGCGCGTCACTATTTAGAACGCATTTCACAATTATCAGGTGTTCCAATTTCTATTTTCTCAGTAGGACCAGATCGTAATCAAACAAATATTATTACAAGCGTTTGGCGCTAAAATAAATATAGAAAAGCGAAGAAAGGAAACTTTCTTCGCTTTTTTTCTTTTACAAAATAAGAAAGTATATAAATTTAGTGAGCCATGAATCCAGTATTTCGGGTATTTTAAGGAGTAGGTTCTATAGTGATACCGCTGATTTGCACTTCAGGCGAACGCTTTCCACGGGGCGGGCGGAGAGCCTCCTCAGGCCAAAACGATGTTGGTCACAAAGGCGTTGTCACATGATGTGACGTTCTTTAGCCTTTGTTCCACTTAGCTCTCCACTGCGGGGTGTCTCACCTGTCCTGCTAATCCCGTAGGAAAGATATTGGACGAACTGTCATTCGTCCAATATCTTTGCGACGAGTAACCGCAGGAGCACATTTTTTCGCAGTGACGAGGAGACTGAAGCCAAGCCCGCGAAAAGCATCCACCGTAGTGGAAATAAACGGGTTTCTATGGTTACCCTTCTTAAAGGACCGGGCGTACTTTGTCCGGTTTTTCTTATGGTATTTGTCGTTACAGGTACTGTTACTTACATTGAATCATTAATAATAAAAGGTCCTATCCCATAGTGGATAGAACCTTTTTTTAATGAATGTTTCTTTTCTTGAACCGACCACCGCGTACTTCTGCGATATTACCAATTGCAACAAATGCTTGAAGGTCGATATCTTCAACAATTGTTTTCAATTTAGCTTCTTCTAATCGAGTAATGACGGTGAAAATAATTTTTTTATCATCGCCAGTGTAAGCTCCTTCACCATGTAAGTATGTAACACCGCGTCCGAGACGATCCATAATTGCATTACCGACCTCATCAGCAAAGTCACTAATAATATAAACTGATTTGGACTCGTCTAAGCCTTGAATAACTATATCAATCGTTTTATAGGCAATAAAGTAAGTTAGACCTGAATACATCGCTTGTTCCCATGTAAATACAAAACCTGCGACTGTAAAAATCATTATGTTGAAGAACATGATGATTTCTCCTACAGAGAAAGCCGATTTGGTACTAAAAAGAATGGCTAAGATTTCAGTGCCATCTAAGGAGCCACCATACCGAATGACAAGGCCAACACCTATACCTAGTACTATGCCACCAAACACGGTAGCAAGTAGTAAATCATCTGTGAAACGTGCCACAGGATGTAATAAATATGTACTAATTGAAAGGACTGTAATTCCTAATACAGTCGATAAAGCAAAAGTTTTACCAATTTGTTTATATCCGATAAAAAAGAACGGTATATTTAATAGAAAAATAAATAGTCCTAATTGAACCCCTGTTAAGTGGGCCAATATTATGGATATACCCACGATGCCACCATCTAATAATTGATTTGGTACAAGGAACAACTCTATACCCATTGCCATAAAAATAGCACCTGTAATAATCATGAAAATACGCTTCGCGATGACGGCTTTTGATGCTTTACGGTGAGAAGAGTGCCGTTGTTGTTGAACTACTTCGTGCCGTTGTTGTTCATCTGTCAAATGGAAGACCTCTTTTCACTGTGAATATACTAATTTTAACGTATTTCTCATAGATTCGATAGGAAGAAAGTCTTGAGAATAATAAAATGACCAAAAACATGATTAATAAGAAAATATAGGAAAAAAGATAGATTAAATATGTTAAATTTCTTATTAATTAGGTAATATTGGTACTCTATGATTCCAAAATAAAGAAATTAAAGTCAATAGATGGCTTGAATGAGTCATTTTCTTTACAATATGAAACTTCTGTACCATTGAAGAAAAAAGGTGTGTTAGATTAGAGGGGCGTGAAATTTTCTGCGTAAAAAGAACCATTCGTTTTATCGGATGAAATTTTGAGAGGGGCTTTATCATGAACTTGAAAGGGAACACTGGTGATAGGAAGAAGATTTCATTCGACCACAAACCAAATCACACAACAAAAGCAATTAAAAGGGCAGCCATATTAACAATGTTTGCTTCAACTATTACATTTAATATAGGTTTTGCAAAAGACAATGAAAGTAGTTTATTGCAAAAAGTTTTTCATATATATGCTAGTGAAGAATATGTAGGAGCTGTATCAGATGAACAGGCTGTAAAAGAACTTATTGATGCTAAAATAGAAGAGACTAGTTCACAGTACGAAGGACTTAAATTAAATGATGAATCAAATATATCTGTTATATCTGAACAAGTCTTCAATGTACAAACGAATGATACGGAAACATTAGACAAGGTGAACGACCTAGTAACAGTAGCAGCAGATGCAATTGAGTTATCTGTCAATGACGAGATTGCCGTCTACGTCAAAGATATCGAAGCATATCATGAAGTTGTTCGTAAACTTAAACTTCAGTCAGTTTCTGAAAAGGAACTTAGTGAATTGGAAGCTCGAAAAGACTCTATAGACTCTTTACCACCATTAAAGACTAATGAAACAAGAATTGTAGATGTTTTAATAAAAGAATCAATTTCTGGAGTGAATCAAAGTACCCAACCAGATTCTGTCATGACAGTTGATCAAGCAGTAAAACATCTTCAAAAAGGTGAATTAGAAGAAAAAACATACACGGTTCGAGCTGGTGACGTAATTAGCAAAATTGCTGCTGACCACAAATTAACTAATGAAGAGTTAACGAAATTAAACGATACTATTGACGACAACAGTGCTCTTCAAATTGGACAAGAATTAAAAGTAACAGCGTTCAAGCCTTTGACGAACATAGAAGTAGTACGTGAGAAAAAAGAAACAAAAACAATTGAGTTTAAAAACCAAGTGAAACAATCAAGTGCTATGTTAAAAGGCGATTCAAAAGTTGTTCAAAAAGGGAACAAAGGCGCAAAAGAAATGACGTACAAGACTGTTGAGAAAAATGGAGTACAGGTTAGCCAATCCATACAAGAAGAAAAAATTGTAAAAGAAGTGACAACTAACATTATTTTAAAAGGTACAAAAGTAATTCCATCTCGTGGTTCAGGGAAGTTTTCTTGGCCAGCACAGGGTGGTTACATTTCTAGTGAAATGGGCCAGCGTTGGGGTTCTAAGCACCGTGGAATTGATATTGCACGACCTAGCGGCTTTACGATTAAAGCAGCAGATAACGGCGTTGTGATATCGGCAGGTAAAGATGGTACATACGGCAACAAAGTACTAGTCGATCACAAAAATGGGTATCAAACGCTTTATGCTCACTTAGCATCTATAAATGTACGTGTTGGACAAATTGTACCTGTCGGTGCAAAATTAGGTGTTATGGGTTCTACAGGAAGATCAACAGGAACCCACTTGCACTTTGAAGTGATTAAAAATGGTAAGAATGTTAACCCACTTAGCTATTTACAAAAATAAATAAGTTCAAGACGGTCATTTTAGCGAAATTGGCCGTCTTTTTATGTAGTAATTTGTCGGAATATTGCCCGGGAAATATCCGTTATTTTCAATCATCTGCCCCATAGATGCGAAACAGGGTAAAGCGTGATAGAGTAAGTACTATAAGAGTTAATTCATATTTAGTTAAAATTCATATAGATAGTCGGCAAGAGAGAGGATGACGAAATATGAGTAAAACAATATTAGTAGTAGATGACGAGAAACCGATTGCTGACATTTTAAAATTCAACTTAAAAAAAGAAGGCTATAACGTCGTTTGTGCATATGACGGAGATGAAGCTTTAAAGAAAGCAGAAGAAATTAAACCAGACTTAATGTTACTAGATATTATGTTACCTAACAGAGATGGAATGGAAGTTTGTCGTGAAATCCGGAAAAAATATGACTTTCCAATTATTATGTTAACTGCGAAAGACTCAGAAATTGATAAAGTCCTAGGTTTAGAGTTAGGTGCGGATGATTATGTAACCAAACCTTTTAGCACACGCGAATTGATTGCTCGTGTGAAAGCGAATATGCGTCGCCACCAAACATTATTGTCGGAAGATTCAGAGGCAGCATCAAACGATATTGCTATAGGGTCATTAATTATTCAACCAGATGCCTATTTAGTATTAAAACGAGACAAGTCGATTGAATTAACCCATCGTGAATTTGAATTGGTGCATTACTTAGCTAAACATATTGGTCAGGTGATGACACGTGAGCATTTATTGCAAACGGTATGGGGTTATGATTATTTTGGTGATGTTCGAACTGTAGACGTAACCATACGTCGCCTTCGTGAAAAAATTGAGGATAATCCAAGCCACCCGACATGGATTGTAACACGTCGTGGCGTAGGCTATTACATGCGTAATCCTGAACAGGAGTAAATAGTATGCAAAAGGTAGGTTTTTTTAAATCAATTCATGTCAAAATAGTTCTTATTTATATTTTGCTGATTTTAATTGCCATGCAAATCATTGGATTATATTTTGCGCGTGAATTAGAAGATACACTTAAAGATAGCTTCACCAATTCCATTGGAGAACGTGTGGATTTGGTGGAGTTTAGTGTGCGTGAAGAAATCATCAAGAAAAGGGGAGAAGAAGACCCCACTATTGAGCAAAGTTTGCGTACCGTACTTTATAGTATTGGATCAGATGATATTAATCAAATTCGCGTAATTGATAAAAATTTCCGTATTTTAGCGACTTCTGAAACTACTAATCAATCGATTGTTGGGCAACGTTCAACGGATAGTTTGGTTCGTCAATCTATTGCTTCTGAAACACCTTTCGATAACATTAAATTAGATCTTCAAAGAAGGGATCGTATTTGGGTACTCGCATCTCCAATCATTTATCAAGGTGAAGTGCTAGGTACAATTTATTTAGAATCGAACATAGAAACGGTATATCGGCAGATGAATCAAATCAATCGTATTCTTGCAGGTGGTACAGCAACAGCACTTGTTATTACATTAATTTTAGGCATATTAATTTCCCAAACAATCACTCGTCCTATTTCAGATATGCGTAGACAAGCACAAGCCATGGCAAAAGGGAACTTTTCTCGTAAAGTACGTGTATATGGGAACGATGAAATTGGTCAATTGGCGATAGCCTTTAACCATTTAACCAACCGACTGCAAGAAGCTCAGTCAACAACAGAAGGTGAACGTCGTAAATTAGCTTCAGTTCTTTCGAATATGACTGAGGGTGTTATTGCGACAGACAGGAAAGGGCGCATTATCTTAATTAATGATCCCGCTCTAAGACTCTTGAGAGTGCCGAGAGACATGGTGTTGCATCGTCCAATTTCTTCTGTTCTTGGAATTGAAACACAGTATACGTTTGAAGATCTAATTCATATGAAAGAGTCAATTAATTTAGATTTTAGTTCACCCGAACGTCCTTATATTTTACTTGCAAACTTCTCTGTTATTCAAAAAGAAACAGGTTTCGTGAATGGCTTAATTACAGTTCTTCATGACAATACCGAACAAGAAAAAATTGATATGGAGCGACGTGAATTCGTAGCAAACGTGTCCCATGAACTACGAACACCTTTAACCACAATGCGTAGCTATTTAGAGGCACTTGTTGATGGTGCTTGGCAAGATCAAGAACTCGCGCCAGCGTTCCTGAACGTAACGCAAACAGAAACAGAACGAATGATTCGGTTAGTAAATGACTTGTTGCAGTTATCGAAATTGGATAGCAGTGATTATGATTTAAATAAAGAGTTTGTTGATTTTAATAAATTCTTTAATCGAATCATTGACCGCTTTGAAATGTCTAAATCACAACAAGTTCAGTTCCAACGGTTGTTGCCAGAATCACAATTCTTTGTGGAAATTGATACAGATAAATTAACACAAGTCATAGATAATATTATATCGAATGCTTTAAAATATTCGCCAGATGGTGGAAATATTCGATTTGGTATCATTGTGCAAGATGGATTTATAAAAGCAATGATATCTGATGATGGTATGGGAATTCCAAAAGATAATGTAGAACGAATTTTTGATCGCTTCTACCGTGTTGATCGAGCACGTGCAAGATCAATGGGTGGGTCAGGGCTTGGTCTAGCTATTGCCCGGGAAATGATTGAAGCACACGGTGGTGCCATTTGGGCCGAAAGTGAAGAGGGACATGGAACGACGATTTTCTTCACTTTGCCATTTGAATTAGATGAGGCAGGTGAATGGGATTGAAATATGTAGAGCAAATAAAATCTATTCTCTTAGCTATTCTAGTTGTTTCAAGTGTCTTGTTAACGTTCGCTATATGGACCTATACACCGAAATATCAAACCATTAAAACAACGCCAATTGTAAATATATCAATTGCTGACACAAAGCGAGTAGATGATGTAATCAAACCTTACAAAATGGTTGTGAGCTTAGAAGGCGACATGAAAGGTACGATGGCATCGTTTGATTTAGACAGTGTTGTTAATGCTATGAAAAGTTGGGAAATAAGAGATTTAATGTTTGAGAGTAACAACTCAAGTGATATAAAATTAAATGAAATGATTGGAGCATCCAATCGCTTTACATTATTCTTCCCTGCTGACGTACCTTTTCCTGTTTACGATAATATCTTGAAGAATGCCAGCTTAAACATCCCTGAAAGTGGATTTGATCGTTTAATAGTTGATTGGAATTCTTTTAAGAATGGTCAACTAAAAATTTATTTTGCTAGTTCCAAAAACAATACATTATATTCAGCATTGGCAGGAAATGTTGATATGGAATTAGTAGAGCAAAAAATAGTAACACCTACAAATGATTTTGCAAAGTTTACAGAAATTGAACGTCAAGGAAAACTATCGCTTTTTGTTTCTGCAAAAGATGTAGAAAGCATTCGATACACGTATTACTTAAAAGAAATTGAACCAAGTCGTTTTCGAGATGCATTATTTAATGATCCAAATGTAGTGCGGCAAAGTCCAGTCGGAGCAACAAATGATGCATATTCAGATGCAACCTCTCTGTTGAATGTCAATTTACTTGAACGTACGTTAAGTTTTGTTAATCCATCGGCTGAAACAAGTAATCCTTCTATTCCTTCAAAATTAGTATTTGATAGCTTGGATTATATAAATGAGCATGGGGGATGGACTGACGAATTTCGATTTTCTGGAATAAATCCAACCAATCAACAAATTGATTACCAATTATACTTATTGGGAAATCCAGTATTCAGTAGTGATACTTCTACTAAAATCACTGTAAATTGGGGAGATCCCGGTATCTATAGGTATTTGCGACCTTATTACACACTTGACCTTTCCTTGCCGTTTGATACTGTGATTTCAACTTTACCATCAGGAGAGAAGGCGTCTGGTGTAATGAAAGTGATGAAGGAAATTGATTTTAACAATGTAGAAGAAATTATAAGTGGTTATTACTTAACACGTGATAATGAAACAAGATTACTGACTTTAGAACCATCCTGGTTTTACTTATCAAACGATCAATGGACTCGTCTATCACCTGAGGATTTAGGAGGTGGCAAGATTGGATTGGAATAAAACCAAAACGATCTTTATTATCGTGTTCTTGATTTTAAATTCCTTCTTATATATCTTGTATTTTAATCGATACAATGAAGTACAAGAATTACAAGTACTAGGTGAAACATCTATTGAGGAGAGATTACAAGCTGATAATATTCGCTATGAAAGTACTCCTGAAAACACCCTTAAAGAATCCTATATATCCGGAAACATTCGAATGTATTCGTCTAAGGATATGAAACTAATGGATAATCAAACATATGACATATCAGGTATTACAAAATTACTATCAACTTTTAATGATCCGGTTCTTATCGGTAATCTAGAAGTTTCTGGTGTTCTAAAGGAATTTGTAAATAGGCATGTATATAATGGCACATCGTATGAATTGTTTGATATAGATGTAGATGCTAAAAAAGCGGTATTTTTCCAAGTAGTTAATAATCGTCAAATCTTCTTTAATCAAAATGCGATGCTCACATTATATTGGAATGAGGATAATGAAGCTTATAAATATGAGCAAACATCTTTTGAAGAGCTTGAAAGTTTTGAGCAAACTGAAAACTTACTATCTGATGAGCGAGCAGTTGAAGTGTTATATCAAAGAAACTTATTAAAACCTAATTCTACAATTACTATGACTAGCTTAGGCTACTCAACTCTCGTGCAATTAACAGAAACGCAAGTGTTTGCACCAACTTGGCGGGTTCGTGTAGAATTACAAAATGGTTTGAAGGAAGACTATTTTGTTAATGCGGTTGAAGGTAAAATTATTGAATTTAACAAAGAGTCCGAGGAAATAGAAGAAGATTAAGGAGTTTTCGTCATGCGTTTTAGTGTTTTAGCAAGTGGAAGTAGTGGAAATGCTGTTTACGTTGAAACTGATGAACACGCCTTTTTAGTCGATGCTGGTCTGAGTGGACGTAAAATGGAAGAATTATTAGTTTCGATTGACCGCAGTATGAAAAAGTTAAGTGGGATTTTAGTTACACATGAACATAGTGACCACATAAAAGGGCTTGGAGTTCTGGCTCGTAAATATAATGTTCCTATCTACGCTAATGCCAAGACATGGATGGCAATGGAACATCTAATCGGTAAAATTTCAATAGACCAAAAATATCACTTCGATATGGAGTCTGTGAAGACATTTGGATCACTCGATATTCAATCATTTGCTGTATCACATGATGCAGCAGACCCGATGTTTTACGTCTTTCATGAGAACGGTCGTAAACTCGTTTTAATCACAGATACAGGGTATGTCAGTGACCGTATGAAAGGTTATATCAAAGGTGGAGACTCATATGTCTTTGAAAGCAACCACGATGTTGGCATGCTGCAAATGTGCCGTTACCCATGGTCTATCAAACGCCGTATTTTAAGCGATGTTGGCCATGTTTCAAATGAAGATGCAGCAGTTGCTATGAGCGAAGTGGTAGAGCAGAAACCGACACGCATATATCTTTCACATTTAAGTAAAGATAATAATATGAAAGACTTGGCAAGAATGAGTGTTACCCAAACTCTTGAATCGTGTGGGATTGTCACCGGAGAATTTATAAATTTGTATGATACTGATGCAAATAAATCGACTCAACTAGTAACTGTCTAAACCTCACATTTGTGAGGTTTTTCTTTTTGAGTTTAGTTTGAAAAATATGCTCATTAGTTGGAAATAATACGAAAGGAGTCTTCTTTTATTCTTAAGGATTCTTTGTGAGCAAGTTTTAAAGTAGTTTTCATCTGATTTTAATGTTGACCTGGTAAAATATTGAGTAAGGAATAACAGAAAGGGAGATTTTCTATGGGATACTATAATCAACAACCACCAGAACCTCAAAAGCAAATTGACAAAAAAGGAAGTAAAGGAGGTTACTTCTTTAGTGCGTTTATCGGCGTTTTAGTTGGTGCATTAATTGTTTGGCTAATGATACCTTCGTTTGTTGGTATAATGCCTGGAGGAGATACATCTAGCGGCAATGATTCATCTCTAGAGTCTTCAAACACTACCAAACAATTTTCAGCTGATATTACAACGGAAGTTACATCCGCTGTGGAAAAGGTGGCGAACTCAGTCGTTGGCGTCACAAATATTCAATCTTCATCAGACTTTTTAAGTCCTTCCGGTGATGAAGGACAAGAAGCGGGTAGCAGCGGTTCAGGAGTCATTTACAAAAAATCAGGTGATAAAGCATATGTCATTACTAACAACCATGTGATTGAAGGTGCAAACCAAATTGAAGTTACATTAGCAGACGGTGCAAAAGTAGAAGCAAAATTACTTGGTACGGATATTTGGACAGACTTAGCCGTTCTTGAAATGGATGCTTCAAAGGTAACGACAGTTGCTGAATTCGGAGATTCAGATGCATTAAAGCAGGGAGAAACGGTTATTGCAATTGGTAATCCTTTAGGCTTAAATTTTTCAGGATCTGTGACAACGGGTGTTGTATCTGGTAAAGACCGTACCATTCCAATTGATTTAGATGGAGATAACCAAGTCGACTGGCAGGCTGAAGTATTGCAAACTGATGCAGCCATCAATCCTGGTAATAGTGGTGGCGCACTAGTGAATATAGTAGGACAATTAATTGGTATTAATTCAATGAAAATTTCTCAAGCTACTGTAGAAGGAATTGGGTTAGCCATTCCAATTAATTCTGTTATTCCAGTCATTGAAGACTTAGAACAATTTGGAGCGATGAAACGCCCAACTATGGGAGTTACACTCTTAGATGTAACGAATGTTTCAGCGGTCCATCAACGTGATACACTGCGTTTACCGGAAGAAATCACCACTGGTGTTGTTATTGATGAAGTAGTAACAAAATCACCAGCTGGTGAAGCGGGATTAAAACAATATGATGTCATCGTTGAAATGGATGGCAAAAAAATAGAGAATATGATTGAGTTGCGCAAACACTTATACAATGAAAAAGAAGTTGGAGACAACTTGACATTGAAAGTATATCGAGAAGGTCAATTGTTGGAAGTCACATTATTATTGAAAGACAATTCAACTTTATAAATGTTTTAATAAATCCTTGTGGATGAATAATAAATGTGGATAACAAATTTCAATTTACGAAACATTTACAAAGCGAGTAAGAAGTGCTAAACTGCACCTTTCCTACTCGCTTTTACTTTGTTAAACTAGATTGTGGATAAGATTACCGAATTGTGCATAACTTATTGAATTATTTGAAAATCGAAAGGATGATAAAAAATGAAAATTAAATGCTGTCAAACCCATATAGATCATGCACTTGATATGTTTGTAGCTGAGCAAAATACCTTTCCGATTTTAACAGAACTCTTAGATAATGAAAAGATATCCACAAAATGCGATTACTGTGAAGTCGCAGCAATATATTTAGTGGCGAACGTATGATTGCATACTATATGTAGTTTCGCCTTGTGGATATGTGGATAAGTTCTGTGGATAACGTGTTTGTAAACAAAATGTGAAGGTGGATAACCTGTGAATATCTCTATTGTTTCGGTTGGGAAATTAAAAGAAAAATATTTAAAATTGGGCATTGAGGAATATACAAAACGATTAGGAAGTTATGCGAAAATAGATTTAATCGAAGTAGCAGACGAAAAAGCTCCTGAAAACTTAAGTGATGCTGATATGGAAATTGTTAAGAAAAAAGAAGGCGAACGTATTTTAGCAAAAATTGGTGCAGATACATATGTTATTGCTCTAGCTATTGAAGGAAAAATGAAATCGTCAGAACAGTTAGCAGAAGATTTGCAGTCTCTTATGACATACGGTCGTAGCAAAGTGGCTTTCGTTATCGGTGGATCGTTAGGGTTGCATGAAGACGTTATGAAGCGATCTGATGAAAAGTTATCATTTTCGAAGATGACGCTCCCACATCAGCTTATGAAATTAGTGTTAGTTGAGCAAGTGTATCGGGCATTTCGAATAATTAAGAATGAACCGTATCATAAGTAAATGATTGGCAATCAATTATAGGTGGTATAAGAAATGAATGAGTTACTAGTATTCAGTGAGTTGCACAAATTCTAAAATTCTCTTGGACCCATGAAATGCACTATTGCACCAAAGAGTTTATCTATAGGTTATAAACCTTTTACCTTCTGGGGAAATACTAGCAAATTTGCGACACTTTATGGAGATAAACGATATCAATGTTTAATATTGCATGTTGAGCCTTTTAATCCTGAGTCTACAAAAGGTAAAGAACTTCAGAAAGAAATCCAAAAAATAGTAGGATTTGAGATTAGTGAGATGAGAAATTTCAAACTGAAAAACCATGAGGTGTATATTCCTTTAGAGTTAATGAGGAAAGAAGAGAAGTTAAAAATTGTTAAGCATTTCACGGAAGAGCAATATAAAAGAATCACCACGGAAAAGTAACTTTTACTAGAACTGCCTTAAAGACTATCCATATGCCAAATTAACTTCACAAGATAGGTTATTTCATTTTAAAATTTGCTTCTATAATTATACGTATCCTGAGGCAGAAGATGAACACGATGCTGATTGGCATATTACCTATCTTTATTTAACTATTCCAGCGTTTAAAGCAGAAATTAACGATGTGATGCTCGAGGGAAGATTAATAGAGTATTTCATACGTGAATTTGGAAAATTTTTAGATCTAAAAAAAGAATAGGTAGTTTTGCCAACTGAACCTTTGCTCTAACTTTTACCATAGATACATTCAGAAAAAAATAAATGTCAGCGGCTATGTTCAATATCCTGTTGGCCATGGAAGTGAGTTGAAATTTGAAATCGAAACGGATCTAACGTATGTCGAGATATTTTTATGCGGTTTGAAAAAAATATTGAAAGAATTTCCTATTAAAGATTAATGAAAGAGAAAAATAACCCTTCGTAATTTGAGAAAAATTATAAATGTGATATCCATTGAAAGATACTAAAAATCAACCATTATCATAAGTAGATAATGATTTTATAATGCAAAACAGCACCCAACCAGTACTTTAGGTGGGTGCTGTTTTGATGAAGAGATTTTAATAATAATGATTTGGTTATTTATAAGTTATATTTACTTTGTAACCCATATTCTTGAAAAATTGAGTTAGTGCCTTGTCTGCATTTTTTTCAGCAGTTGTTAATAAACCGGCAGAAATAACTTCTTTTTTAACTTTTTCTTGTGCAGAGGCCGCTAGTTCATAACCTTCATTCCAATCAACTTTATCATTGAAAATCCCACCATCAACGTATGTTGTAATTTTGTCCATTTGAAGTGAAGGTTCTTGAATAAGTTTTGCGTGAGGTAGAGTAATATCAATCTCTTTCGTATCTTCGCTAATCTTCATATCGTCTTCCGTAACCTTATTCAAATCAACACCTGCGAGCACCGTTGCGGGAACAATGAGCAATATTTCACGTTTAGTGCCAGGTATAGGCAAAGGAATTTTTTTGCCGAAAATTTTATTGTCTACTATATTTAGCACCGTTTTCGTTTGAGCTTCCGCTGTTGCTAAAGTGGATAACTCCTGAACAGTTTCTACAAATGTTACAGAACTTTTCTTAAAGACATTACCATTCAGCAACCAAAAAGCACCAAGACCGAGTACTAATAGTATAAGAATGATGATTAGAATATTTTTAAACCATAAGAATAAGGAAGACAATTTAAAACCACTTTCAAATGTTTCATAAGGCTTTGAACGATAGCTTTCCGCAAGCGTTGCAGCATTTTGTTGTTTAGCTTCCGTTAATTCAACAATAAGTTTCTCCAAGTGAGCAATTCGATCATCTTTGGTTTTTAAAAGATCTTCATTTTTATCCATTATCTCACCTTTTCTATTACATAGTTTAAATCGAAATATGTAAGCTTCTATCAATTCAGGAATTGATTAAATCATAGCATAAAGAATACATTTGAAAAGATATTAATGGATAAAATTTGAAATAATAATAGTATGATAAGAAAAATATTGTTAAATGAGGTGTTAATGTTGGCAAACGAATCTACCGTACTCGAAGTCGTACTTTCAAATGTTGTAAAGTTACCAGGTGTGAAAGTGGATCGAAGAGAGTTTTTAGCGAAGAGTTTTTCGAAACATTTATCTCCTGATGAACTTGCCGAGCTGATTGAAAAAGGTTCTGGACAGGCCAATATTGATAAACAGATTTTAAACAAAATTGCTAAAAAAGTGATTTCTGATCGGACGATGCAAAGTTCAAGTCTTTCGTTTGCTACGGGCATCCCAGGTGGTTTAGCGATGGCTGCGACGATTCCAGCAGATACTGTGCAGTTTTTTGCCATGGCTTTACGACTTTCTCAAGAGCTCGGCTAAATTTATGGCTATGATGATTTTTGGGATGGCGAAGAAATGAATGCGGAAAATGTGAGCGGCGATTTAATCTTGTTTTTAGGTGTTATGTTTGGCGTTGGCGGAGCAACAGCCACAATCAAAGCTTTATCATCACAGTTGGCAAAACAAGCGTTAAAGAAGATCCCGAACAAAGTTTTAATGAAGACTGTCTACTATCCGATCTTTAAAAAGACATTAGAGTTCATTGGCTTAAAGGTTACTAAAAATTCATTTGCCAAAGGCGTTTCCAAAGCGATTCCGTTGGCAGGAGGGATTATATCTGGTGGGTTAACATATGCATCCATGACCAAGATAGGGAAACGACTGGCCAAAGCACTGGAAGAAAACATCGATCTTACCCCAAAGCAAATCAGACAAAGTTTTGAGGAATTGAGGAAAAACAATCCAGAAATCATTGATTTGGAGTTTGAGGAAATAATGAAGGAAAAACTCGACATGTTGCTCGTGAAACGAAAAGAAGGCGAACGCATCTTGGCAAAAATCGTACCCGATGCTCACGTCATTGCCCTTGCCATTAACGGAAAAATGAAATCCTCCGAACAACTAGCCGACGACTTCAACCAACTCATGACGTACGGCAAAAGCAAAATCACCTTCGTCATCAGTGGATAACTCGGACTAAGTGATGAAATATTGAAGAGATCAAATGAACAATTATCATTCTGTAAAATGATTTTCCCTCATCAGTTGATGAAGTTAGTATTGATTGAGCAGGTGTATCGAGCATTTTGTATTATTCATAACCAGCCGTATCATAAATTGGTGCGAAAAATTTCACTAAAATTTCGCATCTAAGCGCGTGACGGAGAACCGTACCACAAGTAAATGAGGTTTTTTACTATTTTGGTGTTTTTTATCATTGTTTGACTGACCTATGCAAGGTAAGAATATATCAACTCACCAAGGTCTATAAATATTCGAATAATTACTAATCCCAAGTGAATGTGACTGAGGTTCCTAATTGTTTATGCACTTGTATTATTTTAACTGAATAAGGTTGTGATCAAGTACCCAAAATTATGTTCATTTTCATAACTTCTCATTTTTAAGACAAGCTATAAAAAAAGAGAAAGGTGATCAAATGGATACTAATTTTGAATTAGGTAGTTCTCAGTATGAATAAACCCTTTATCCCACAACTTGTCTATTTTGAGCCCCATGCACTTGATTATCCTCTTGGAAAAGAACTGAAGAAAAAGTTTGAGGAAATGGGGATTGAAACGCGCTTTACGACATCGCATAATCAAATTCGGGATTTGCCGGGTGATACGGACGCTCAAAAATATCGTATCGCAAAATCCACCTTAGTCGTTGGTATTCGAAAAACGCTAAAATTTGATACGTCAAAGCCTTCAGCAGAATATGCAATCCCCCTTGCGACAGGTTGTATGGCGCATTGTCATTACTGTTATTTGCAAACGACGATGGGCAGCAAACCGTATATTCGAACTTACGTAAACGTGGAAGAGATTTTTGAAGCGGCTGATCGCTACATCGAAGAACGTGCACCTGAGATTACCCGGTTCGAAGCTGCCTGTACATCAGATATAGTAGGAATTGACCATTTGACGCATTCATTAAAAAAAGCAATTGAACATATTGGTCAAACAGAATTAGGTAGGCTACGTTTTGTGACCAAATTTCATTTTGTCGACCATTTACTGGATGCCAAGCATAATGGCAATACACGATTCCGATTTAGCATAAACGCTGATTATGTCATTAAGAGTTTTGAGCCCGGTACTTCTCCTCTGAATAAAAGAATCGAGGCAGCAGGGAAAGTGGCGAGAGCTGGCTACCCACTAGGTTTTATCGTTGCTCCCATATACCTTCATGAAGGCTGGGAGGAAGGATATCGCCGCATGTTTGAGCGACTTGATGAAGAATTGCCACAAGATGCAAGAGACGATATTACATTTGAATTTATTCAACACCGCTTTACGAAGCCCGCGAAAAAAGTGATTGAAAAGAATTATCCAAAAACGAAATTGGAGTTAGATGAAGAAAAAAGACGTTACAAATGGGGCAGGTATGGAATTGGTAAGTATATTTACCAAAAGGATGAAGAGGATGAAATAAAGTCAAATCTATACGGATATATGACAAAGTACTTTCCGAATGCGAAGTTGGAGTATTTTACTTGAGTAATCAAAAAAAGCGTAAGGATCCAGTGGAAACTGGGGCTTTACGCTTTTTGTTGCTGTAAATCCTTTCTATCATCTCCTTTAAATTGTGGGAGACAGGCACTAAAGAAATGCGAATAATAATAAAAAAACGTTTGTAAAATTAACTATGATTGTTTGTGACCTGTCTTCATTGATAAATATGTATTAAATAGCGGTTTTGGCAAAAGATAAGTACGAATCAATATGCGTCGTATTTATTCAGTGATTGTAACAACTGATGTAAAGTAGCGGTTCAAAACTACTTACGGTAATTACGGATTCAATTATATTTTAATCGAAGGAGGAGTTTAAGTATGAGTATGTTCTCACGGATTGCACTATCTCTAGTTATTATCGGTGCACTTAACTGGGGTTTGATTGGATTATTTCAATTTGATTTAGTTGCAACGTTATTTGGTGGTCAAGATGCATTCTTGTCTAGGGTGGTCTATGGTCTTGTAGGGATTGGTGGTCTGGTATGTCTCGGTCTACTATTTAAGCCAAATGAAGAGGTCGACAAGGTTACCGACCGACCTGCAAGTTTCGCTAATTCTAATTTAAGAACAGAATTCGGCGAGGAACCGGATCTTACGAAAGAACAGGACGTTAAATTGAAAAAGATGAACCGTGGTAAGGATTCTGTAGATTAATTGCAACAATGAAACAGACGCTTGTCTCAGGTGGCTGTTACAAGTATTGTACGGTTTTTGACAAGTTTTCGAGTGCAACTTGTTAAACTATTACGCTTTGGTAAATTGGGGTAAAACCACTTAGAAACGAAATGACCCCGAATGCCATTAATAGTATTTCCTCAGTACCACCTGAATAAAAATGTCCCTCACTTTGGGATTAAAAGGGGAACCGTACCAAGTAAATGAGGTTTTTCAGAAAAAAATTTTTCAAAACTAATATATTAGTAAGAAATAAAATAAAAATGCCGAAACACTGTTTAGATTTCGGCATTTTTATTATTGTTTTAGAAGAGTTTATTAGAAATAAATTCTAAACTTTAACTGGAATTTCCAACAATAAATACAATAAATCGTCCTATTTTGTAAAATGAAAGTACTAAACCTACATTTTAGAAAGGACAATTTTAAGGGACACAGCAGATCCATTCGCAAGAAACTAGCTAAATATGACGTGGATGGCAAAGTGCAGACAATTAACTATATTGGAACTGTTTTCCGTTCTTCATCTTAAATATTGTTATAATAAAAAAGTGTCAAAAGCTAAACTGTAGCTTTGGATGCTCTTTTTTTGTACATGACACGGATTTTGATTCAATAACACGGATCTTACTAGCCAGGGAGTTGGAATTAGAGATGAATAAGAATGACATAGCAGCGATTCGCAAACAATTTAAGGTGGATACTGATTTACTGAAAGTTGATGATATTTATAACGTTTACATCAAGCAGGAAAGCAGTGATATCTATTATGAGGAGAGCCAGTCATTTTCCTTGTTGGACCGGGAGCAGCAAGAACTGTTCCTTGATAACTTTAAAAAGGTATTAGGCGGGAAACTGGATGTGAAACTATTTGAGGTGAAGTTTCAACGTCAAGAAGAGGGACAAACGGACCATGCGCAACGACTTTTATATCAAGCGCTTCATACAGATGATGTAGTCGAATGGAAAGAGAATATGCAACGTATCGCCTTGAAGATGGTACAGGAAATCCAATATGACAAGGATATGGTCGTCACATTTATTCGTGGAAATTATAATAAAACGACGAAACGCAATCCTGATGAAACTGAAATAGACATTCGGAATGAAGTGTATATCACTCCTTTTATCCTCTGTAGCATGAATCAGACAGAACTGCCGAAACGTTCACTTGTGTTTAATTTTGTCGAGAGGGAGTTTAAGTCGAGTCTCTTGGCAGATCCCGTCATTAAACTGCCCTCTCCAATTGGTGGATTTCTGTTCCCTTGCTTCACAAACAACGCCGCAGACGTCAATCACATCCTTTATGCTGCGGGCAAAGCGAATAAACCGGATGTACAATTTATTGAGAATGTGTTGAACGGCAAGGAAATCATGACTGCCGAGGAAGATAAAGCGGTGTTTGAAGAAATTGTAAAAGCAGTAATTGGTGATGAAGTGAATTCGAAAACCCTCGCAAGTGTATATGATGAAATTAATAATATGTTGGTGATGGAAGAAGAGAATGAGGACGAAGATGGGAGTAGTCCTACTTTGGATAGTAAAGAGGTTGAACGTGTTCTGAAGGCGAGCGGCGTAAAAGATGTGAATACAGAAAAAGTGGAAAGTGCCTTTCAGCGGGTAATCGAAGACAAAACGTATGAAATGAAAGCAAGCCATATAGTTCCAAGTTACGCGTCCAAGTCAATCAAGATCAGCACGAAAGTAGCGAATATTACGATCAGCCCACAAGACTTGAGATATGTAAGACAGGTCAATTACAATGGCAAACGCTGTCTATTGATTGAGGTGGAAGAAGACACGATGATTGAAGGATTTAAGCTGCTTCCTGAAGAGTTGTTGGAGTAGGAGAGAGATTTGGGCAATCATTTAGCCAGCTATCTAAAGTGAAATAGGATAAAAACCTGCTCATTTAGACCTACCACGGGGAACCTTATCATAAGTAAGTGCGGTTCTCTCGTTAATGTTACTAATTGTATAAAATAGACGAATATTTTATATCTTAGTGAATAGATAGTATGTATATTTAATAAGTTTAAAGATAAACTACTATTTACTTATTGGTATCATAGTAATAGTACTTATTCTTTCTGAGAGAGTCGTAACTTTATTTAAAATTAAAAATTTTTCATTAGTTATGGCAATTGGACTTGCGTTTGCGACACTCCCTGCAACAGGATATTTTCTGTTAAGAAAATACCGATAAGTAAAATAGCTTACTAAGAATATTCCTCAAAATGGGAAGTGAAAAATGAGTTGACTTCCCATTCTAAGAAAGTCCTTAAATATTTACTGCTTCATAAACCCTATCTGGTACATTAATAATCTATTTATTGTATTTACGCAGTTATTGTCAAAATCTATAGTTGGTGACGTTATCATTTGAATCAGTATTTTTCATCTGTATGAAAGAGAGAACATCATACACGCTAAATTTACCGAAAATTCATAAAATTTAACACTTATCGATGTATTTCTTGGAGTACCCAAGTTAAACTAGAACTAGGTGTTTCTTTAAATTTTAATAATATAGTCATTCAGTGCTCACATTTACATGCTTATTACTTTTCAATCTATCTCCACTTTAGTATAATTCTAATGTAAGAATGACTATCCGTCATTAGAAACACCGGTAATATATAGATAGAAGATTACTATTTTCATTATCACTAGGAGGGTTTAGGAAATGGAAAAAAATGTACATGATAACAATGATGAAAAGCGCCACACAGCGGCAGGAGATGCACAATGTCCAGTAACAGGCGGTCACAAAGATAGTGCGATTACGACATCGAACAAACCAGGCAAAACGCAAAATAAAGACTGGTGGCCGAATATGCTGAATTTGAATATTCTCCATCAGAATGATAATAAATCGAATCCATTAGGGGAAGATTTTGATTACAAAAAGGAATTTGCAAAGTTAGATTATGATGCATTAAAGCAAGATCTTAAAGATTTAATGACAAATAGTCAAGACTGGTGGCCAGCTGACTATGGACACTATGGTCCGTTATTCATTCGTATGTCATGGCATGCAGCAGGTACTTATCGAAATACAGACGGCCGTGGTGGTGGTTCTACTGGAAATCAACGTTTTGCGCCGCTAAACAGTTGGCCAGATAACGTAAACTTAGATAAGGCTCGTCGTTTGCTGTGGCCAATAAAGAAAAAGTATGGAAACAAAATTTCTTGGGCCGATTTGCTGGTGTTAACGGGAAATGTAGCACTTGAGTCGATGGGCTTTAAAACGTTTGGATTTGGAGCAGGTCGTGAAGACATTTGGGCACCAGAAGAAGACGTTTATTGGGGCAATGAAAAAGAGTGGTTAGCAGATAATCGTTATTCTGGTGATCGCGATTTAGAAAACCCTCTTGCTGCGGTTCAGATGGGCTTAATTTATGTGAATCCAGAAGGGCCAAATGGTAAACCAGACCCTCTTGCAAGTGCCGTGGATATTCGCGAGACATTTGCGCGTATGGGGATGAATGATGAAGAGACGGTTGCATTAATTGCAGGTGGACATACGTTTGGTAAATCACATGGAGCTGGAGATCCTTCTAACGTAGGTGACGATCCAGAAGCATCAGTAACCGAAAACCAAGGACTTGGATGGAAGAGTACGTATGGTTCAGGAAAAGGCCGAGATACCATTTCAAGCGGTATTGAAGGAGCTTGGACTGCCCATCCGACGAAATGGGATAATGGCTACTACGAGCAATTGTTTGATTACGAGTGGGAGTTGACGAAATCTCCTGCCGGTGCATATCAATGGACGGCAAAAGATTTATCAGAACACCAGATGGCACCTGATGCAGAAGATTCTTCAATAAAAGTGAAAACAATGATGACTACTGCCGATATGGCACTTCGCATGGATCCGGCGTATGAAAAAATTTCCCGCCGTTATTACGAAAATATGGAAGAGTTCCAAGATGCGTTCGCTCGTGCATGGTTCAAACTTCTTCACCGCGACATGGGACCGAAAGAGCGTTATTGGGGACCAGAAGTTCCGGAAGAAGTATTGATTTGGCAAGATCCAGTACAAAAAGCAACGAACATACTAACATTTGATGAATTGGAAGAGCTGAAAGCGAAAATCTCGGCAAGTGGGTTAACTTCGCAGCAGTTAGTTAAAACAGCTTGGGCTTCTGCAAGCACATACCGGGATTCAGACAAACGTGGCGGTGCAAACGGAGCGCGTATCCGATTTGCTCCTCAGCGCGGTTGGGAAGCAAATGAGCCGGAAGAGTTAGCAACCGTGCTTAATGTCTATGAAAACTTGAAAGCAAGCATTGGGAATAAAGTAAGTTTGGCTGACTTGATTGTGCTTGGAGGAAATGTTGCGCTTGAACAAGCTGTAAAAGCAGCTGGTTTTGATATTGCAGTTCCATTCACTCAAGGTCGAGGAGATGCACTCGAAGACCAAACGGATGCGGAAAGTTTTGATGTGTTGGAACCAGTTTCAGACGGTTTCAGAAACTATCAGAAGCAAGAATATGCTACAAGTCCAGAAGAAATGCTGCTCGATAAAGCCCAATTACTTGGCTTAACAGCTCCAGAAATGACAGTATTAGTTGGTGGTATGCGCGCATTAGGTGCAAATTACCAAGGGACAACTGAAGGAATTTTCTCTGACAATGTCGGCGTTTTGACAAATGATTTCTTCACCAACTTGCTGGATATGAACATCGAATGGACGCCAGCAGAATTTAATAAATACGATGGAAAAAACCGTGCAACTGGTGAAGTAGTCCTTACTGCATCACGTTTTGACCTAGTATTCGGCTCTAACTCCATACTGCGTGCTATTTCAGAAGTGTACGCTCAAGACGACAACAAAGAAAAATTCGTACGCGACTTCATCAAAGCATGGAACAAAGTGATGAATGCTGATCGATTCGATTTACAAAAATAATTAGAAAAAATCCTGGTCAGAAGCATAAGCTGACTAGGATTTTTTTCGCGAAATAGTCTTCTAGACATCCCCGCATATTTCTAAATTGGATATATAAAGGGATGTGTCATTGTTTTGCGCACTTTTTTTGTTATGCTCAAATTTTATATTGAATTCTACTTTTATGCCTTCAGCCGGGAACACTCGTGACTTTAGTGGTGAGATGAATCGGCTTCGGTCAAGGTGTGTCTTGGACACTTCAATTGTCCGACATATGTTAATGTTAATTAGAGGGTGATAGTGGATAGTGCATGTCAGAAGTAAAGCACGGCAGAGGGGATGTCTATGCCATCCAATATCACATAGTTTAGTACGTTAAATATCGTCATAAATTGTTGAGTGGCGATGTAGAAATCGTCTAAAAGAGATTCTACAACAAATTGCCACAGACAACGATTTCACTTTAGCTGAAATTGAGAGTGATGAGAAAACCACATACATCTCTTAGTCGATTGCACACCACAACCCATTCCGAGCATTATCAATGCGTTGAAGGGTGTTTCAGCAAGACTAATCTTCAAAGAATTTCCACAACTCAAAAAGCAATTGTCGGGCGGTCATCTTTGGAATCCTTCCTATTTTGTAGCAACAGTCAGCCAACAAACAGAAGAACAAATACGACACTATATCCAAAATCAGAAAGTGAGGTGAAGACATTGATTCGACACAAAGCGTATAAGTATCGTATGTATCCAAATCAAGAACAAGAAATACTGATTGCGAAAACTATCGGTTGCAGTCGATTTGTCTTCAACCACTTTTTGAATAAATGGAATACAGCCTTCAAAGAAACAGGTAAAGGATTGACCTACAATTCGTGTTCATCCCAATTAACCACTAAAAAAAGAAATCGACTGGCTCAAAGAAGTGGACAGTATCTCGCTTCAATCTGCGTTGAATAACTTGGACGATTCATTCAAGTGCTTCTTCAAGAAACAGAACAAGTCACCACGCTTCAAGTCAAAGAAGAATCCCGCCCAATCGTACACCACAAAGCAGACGAACGGGAATATCGCTATTGCCGGGAATCAAGTGAAGCTCCCGACTAGGACTTGTGAAGTTTCCCAAGAGTCAAGAGATCAACGGCAGAATCATTAGTGCTACGATTTCACGTAAAACTAGTGGAAAATACTTCGTATCACCAACCATTAGGTTGGATAACTTAGGAATCTCGTGATTTCAATCACGATTAGTTCAACACAACTAATCTTCTCAATAAAGGAGGCATAGTATGAAGCAACTTTACATAAAGCAAAAAGTGTTAAGTCTAAGTGGCAAATTTACGGTAAAAGATCAACAGGAAAAGGATGTTTATTATGTGGAAGGTAGTTTCATGAAAATTCCAAAGACTTTCTCCATTATGAATACAGCCAGAGAAGAAGTCGCTCTCATTACGAAAAAGGTGTTCAGTTTTTTACCAAAGTTTTTTGTTGAAGTGAATGGTCAAGAGGTGTTAACAATTAAGAAGGAGTTTTCCTTCATTAAAGCACGCTATTCGATTGACGCGGCAGGTATTGATGTACATGGAAACTGGTGGGAAATGGATTTTCAGGTGTTACAGTACGGCGAAGTTGTCGGTAAAGTGAGCAAGGAATGGTTCACTTGGGGTGATAGTTACAAGGTTCAAATATTGAATGAAGAGATGGAGTCTATCATTATTGCACTCGTTGTCGCAATTGATTGTGTGAAGGCTGATCAAGCAGCTGCTTCCTCAGCAGCAGTGACGTAAAATAAAGTAATCCAATGTAAAATACTGTCGGTCTCTTTTTGAAATTAAAAATTTAATATAATAGTTGAAATACATCTCTAAAATACGGGGAATTCATGAATGGACTGTACCACATTTTTAGGTACAATCTAAACGATGGGAGGTGTAGTTATTTTTAACTAAATTTACTATCGAATTCAAAATCGTTGACTAAATCAGTTTCATAATACGGCACTTAACTATATTACGGACAACCGTATCATAAGTACAATGGCTTGAAAAGCTTATACTAAACATCGTTGTTGAAGGAGAAGTAATCATGCGTGGTTTAGAAGTACCCGAAGTATAAAAGAAAATAGCTAATTCAAGGAGCCTACTAACATTTTGACTATTTTGCTCCTATTTTAATTAGAATTATTTTATTGGGGTAATATATTTACTTCAATCCAACACTTTATTTGCACCTAAATTTAATGGTTGAAAAACCGCTAGTATGAGTATGGTAGAGAACAGCATCATAAATAAATGTAAAATCAGAGTGAGCAGTAGCACTGTCAATGACTTAAAACCTCTCATTTTATGTAATTCTGAGGAGCAGTGGTAAAGCTTCCCACTTTATAACCGACTATAAATAGTTTATAATTATCAGTTGATAGCAGATATTTAATTTAAAAGTAGAATATAGATTGTGATATGGTAATAAATAAGGCAGAAAAGGTGTGTTCCTTGATTGAGCCTGACTTTTTGTGAAACCTAGTCAGGGGCGTCTTCCTCTTTTTTTGAAAATATACGGGATAAGGAAGGGTATAATGAGCAACCGACATGAAAAAACAGATGTTATCTTAATTGGTGCTGGAGTCATGAGCGCGACTCTGGGAGCGATGCTCAAAGAGTTGGCACCGGAATGGGAAATCAAAGTGTTTGAGAAGCTCGAAAAAGCGGGAGCGGAAAGCTCCAACGAGTGGAATAATGCGGGTACGGGGCATGCTGCGCTGTGCGAGCTTAACTATACACCCGAGAAATCTGACGGATCTGTAGAAATTAGCAAAGCGATAGCAATTAATGAACAGTTTCAGCTTTCTAGACAGTTTTGGTCTTATCTTGTAAACAATAAGCGAATCAGTAACCCGCAGGATTTTATTATGCCAATACCTCATATAAGTATGGTACAGGGAGTAAACAATGTAAGGTTTTTGGAAAAACGCTTTGAAGCGCTGTCAATGAATCCTCTTTTTAAAGGCATGGAATATTCTGATGACCCTGAAAAACTGAAAGAATGGTTTCCTTTAATAATGGATGGCCGTACATCTGATGAACCGATTGCGGCAACAAAAATTGACTCTGGAACGGATGTCAATTTCGGCGCATTAACGGAAATGATGTTTGACCACTTAAAGAATAAAAACGTGGAGATCAACTACAAACATAGCGTTAAGGATATTAAACGTACCAGTGACGGTTTGTGGGAAGTGAAAGTTCAAAATTTAGCTAACGATCTAATTGAATACCATACTGCAAAATTTCTCTTTATCGGAGGCGGGGGCGGAAGTTTGCCTTTGCTACAAAAAACCGGTATTCCCGAATCAAAACATATTGGAGGATTCCCGGTAAGTGGGATGTTCCTGGTCTGCAAGAATCCGGAAATTGTTGAGCAGCATCATGCAAAAGTATACGGCAAAGCTAAGGTCGGAGCTCCTCCGATGTCGGTTCCGCATCTAGATACAAGATTTATTGATAATAAAAAATCGTTGCTGTTTGGACCATTTGCAGGCTTCTCGCCAAAGTTCCTAAAAACAGGCTCCAATCTTGATTTGATCGGTTCCGTAAAACCGAATAATGTCTTCACTATGCTGGCTGCAGGGGCAAAAGAGATGCCATTGACAAAATACCTGATCCAGCAAGTCTTGTTATCGAATGAAAAGCGCATTGAAGAATTGCAGGAATTTATTCCAACCGCTAAACTCGCGGATTGGGATGTCGTGGTAGCAGGCCAACGTGTGCAAGTCATTAAAGATACAGAGGCCGGTGGTAAAGGGACGCTTCAATTTGGTACGGAAATTGTCACCGCTGCTGATGGATCGATAGCTGCATTGCTGGGTGCTTCTCCAGGTGCTTCTACTGCCGTTCACGCCATGCTTGAGATATTTAAAAAATGCTTCCCGCAGCATCAGGAAGAGTGGGAACCTAAGATAAAAGAAATGATTCCTTCTTACGGAGTTTCGCTGGCTGACAATCCACAACTATTTGAAGAAATTCACACTTCAACAGCAAATGCGCTTGGTCTGAACGAAATGAATATTTCTGCATCTGCCTCTTCTGACGTGGAAGTAACACTGGTAAATGAATAAGCTTAGTAACCGATTTTTAATCAAAGGGATTTTAATGGGGCGTCTAGAATAAATTAAAAAAGAGAAAGCTTCATTGCTGAAGCTTTCTCTTTTTGATTATCTAATATTATCTAATATTTCATAACCCTTTTTTAAAAAATGGAACTTTTTTCAGCGCAATCACTGCTGGAATCGCTACAAGGAGTCCGACCACGTTTTGGACGATATTGCCCGGAATCGAGGCTGCGGGGATAATCCAGCTACTAAAGATGATGGCTTCACCGATGTAATATACAACGAGCATAACGGGAATAGAGACGACAGCGGCGATGATATTGAAAGTTTTGCTGCCGCCGTTGAGGCCGTTTGACCAGGCAATCTTTCCTACGATATATCCTTGAAATCCACGTGCCAATATGGTTATCGGAGCCCATAATGTCCATCCAGATACCAAATCGAATAATCCCATTCCGATAGCTCCGGCGATCAGGCCTTTTTTAGGACCAAATACCATGGAGATGATGAAGAGCATTGCTGTTCCCAAGTGGACCAAACCGCCATTCGCTGTAATTGGCAATTTAATATTCAATAATAATGTGGCAACAAAGACAAGGGCAATGGCCATCGAGGTCAGGATCAAATCGAATGTTCGTTTGTTTGAATAAGTTGTTGTTATAGTTTTTTGCATAGCTTGTACCTTCCTTTATCTATTCAATTTATGAGCGTCTTCAGAAGTTGCTGTAAACTCTTTAAGTCGTTCTATATTCCTGCTAATAGTAGCAAAGTCTTGGTCTAGTTAAAAGTACCACTTTTAGATAATTCTTAGGGGTCAGTTTAGAGAGAAGCGAAATTAACAATCTCAAAAAATGCGGAAGGTATCCTTTTAAGTAATTTCCAATTGAAATGCGATTGCTGAGTTCACTCATCAGCCTATTGCGGGTGCGGGGTTGCGCCAAATGATCTCGGCAAGCTATTCAGTAGAAAAGCTCATATCGTTTGTATTTGAATTTAATCAAAAAGGAGTGATAATAGTTGAAAAAAAATAGAAAAGAAATTTCGGGGGTTTATACTGCATTAGGTTCAGGAATTGGCTTACTATATGGAATTATTAGTAGCAATCTTGCATTTGGATTAATTTTCGGATGTGGAGCGGGAGTGGTAATTGATAGTATAATTTATTCTAATCAAAAGGTAAATTAGTTACATTATGCTTCAATATAGGATTTTAATTGTCGCTTTTACGGTCTATGGTAGGTTAAATAGCTGCTTTTTATTAGATAAAGACATAATCTAAGCTATCTTATGACAAGTTTTAATGCAAATAACTAAAAAACACGTGTAGTTTTGCTTCAAAAAGATGAAGTTTGTAAGGAATATCATCATTAAATTGCTATTTTTGGTAGTTAAAAGATTTAAAATATACTTATTTTACTCTACCATTCTCTACTTTACGTACAAATTTTTACGTTACTCACTAATTTAGTGGATTATTATTCCTCTATTGAAAGTGATTACACTAAAATTTTCTATTGTTTTCAAAATGTATACACGTATACATTTTGAAAACAATAGGTATACAAAAGTGTAAACATGTACACGAAGTTGTACACATGTTGTTAAATAAGGATGTATACAACATTGTTTACAAGTGTACAAAAAACAACTATTTGTATACTTTAAGAGTACAACTATAGATGGATTGACTCAGCTATCAACCTGGTATAATCTTTAATTTAAGTTCGAAATAGAAACATATAAATGAGAGGAATGATTTGATGAATACTTCTAGAATTTGTGCAATTGATGTAGGAAACGACTCGGTTAAAGCTTTATTTGGAAAGTCGGATTATGAACTTTACATACCTAATGTAATTGCGAGGGCTACTGAAGACAGACCAGTTATTGGAATCGAAGACTTAAATGAAAAGGATCCGATTGAGGGAATTCATATTAAAGTTCACTCCCCCGCCCTAAGAGAGAATAATGTAGTTTATCGTGTTGGTAGCTTAGCGACAAAAAGCGACAATGCAAGTGAACTAGACCCAGGTAGCAGCAAATCAGAGGAAGATCAAACTTTGGTTATGCTCTTTGCTTCTTTGGCATTAGATGCAGTTAGGGAAGAAAATTCTGGTATTTTCAAAAAGAATAATAATGTAATTGATGCAAATTATACGCTAGGTACGGGATTACCACTTCGTGAAGTAAAAGAAGGAAAAGATGTAGGTTATCGCTCACAGCTATTAGGATCGGTTCATCAAGTTGAATTTTTAGTAACTCCTAAATACCAGGGATTAAAGGTTAATATTAAATTTGACCAAGTAAAGATTTACCCTGAGGGGTTCGCTGCCTATATTAACTTGGTAATGGACAAAGATTTAAATATTATTAACAGAGACTTAATTGACAAGAGTATCTTGATTCAGGATATTGGAGGCCTATCAACTGATGTGGCTGTCATTAAAAATCGTAACGTAGACGATGATAAAGCACAGGGATTCAATCTTGGTGTATCTGAAGCTTTAGAAGCAATAAGAGAAGAAATTAGATTAAAACATGGTGTTGAATTAGATAGTCGCAGAGATGTTGTAGATATCATCACTAGAAAAAATGATCGAAATCATATTATGGTAAAAGGAAGCCGCACAAGCGTCCATGATATTACAGATCGAATTCTTTTAGAGTTAGCTAAGAAAGAATATCGCCATTTACGTAATGTTTGGCAAAAAAATTCTCAAACAGAAATCTGTTATTTTGTAGGCGGGGGAGCCATCGTTTTAAAAGAATATATCAAAACAATTAATAATAATTTAAATGGCTACAATATTGAATTCTTTGAAGACGAAAAGGAAAGTATTTGGATGATGGCAAATGCTTATTATAAATTAATCTCTGATTTTGTTAGAAAGAATAATAAAGAAGTAAATAATAAAGAAGTAAAAAATAAAGAGTTAGTAAACAAAAAGTAGAAAAATAGGGTGATTTCATGGAAAAGTCAGGAATGACTGGCATTCAGAGGGGGCAGGCGATTACATTTCGTCTTCCTGCTGACACTCCTGAACACATCATAAAGCAAATGCAAAAGTTAAAGGATACTGAGAGAAGAAACTTTTCTAGCAAAATGGCAGAGTTTATTTTAGAAGGGGTAAGTCACTCCTTGTCCATTGAACGAGAAACAGTAACGATTCCTCTTCCAAAACAATTAAGTAAGGAACAGCGTAGCTGGCTTAAACATTCACATTCAGAAGCATTGTTAGGGAGTATTGTCTATCAATTGTTAGCTGATCCAGCTCGCGCGATGTCAGTGCTGGCATCCCTTAATAGCAATGCTTTGGATATTGACCAAGCGCTGTATTTACAAGACAGTCAGACTAAAAAGATAGATGAAGAATTAACATCAGCCGGTTTTAAGTCGAACAACTCGACTAAATTAGAGGAAAATCAAGAAGTATTTGTTAATGAAGACTTGGAAGATGATTTGATGAACTTTGATTGGGAAAAGGCTAAACAAGAGCATGCTGCTTCAGAGGTAGATTCAGAGGAACATGTTGAAGAAGAGGATGCAGAAGATTTACTTGGTGGTTTCCTATCTAAAATGAATAAATAACTATGGCTATTTAATAAAAGCCATAAAAATCAATTAATCTCACCAATTGTCTATAACAAATCAAGATTAATGTTGATTTTAAACGCAGTTGATTAGAATTATTCAAATTAAATGCCCTTGTTACGGTTAATCGTAACAAGGGCATTCTTATAGCAAATATTAATGTTGTGAAAAGATCTTAATGAAGTAGGTGGGAAAATGTCAACGATTAAAGCTGAAAATAGACATGGAAATAAGCTGAATTTATTTAACTTAACTTGGCCTATTTTTTTAGAAGTGTTTCTTTTTATGTTAATGGGAATCGTTGATACGTTCATGCTCAGTGCACTATCAGACGATGCAGTGTCTGGCGTTGGCGCAGCCAATCAGTATATACATATAGCCATTTTAGTACTAGAAGTAGTCGGAACTGGTGCGGCAATTGTTGTATCTCAATACCTTGGTTCAAAGCGATTGAAAGAAGCGTCCAAAATATCTGCGCTTGCTGTTACATTAAATTTAGGTATTGGTCTCCTGATCAGTGCTGGTTATCTGTTGTTTTCAAAAAGTATGATGACAGCCATGAATCTACAAGGAGAGGTATTGGCGCATGCTGAACAATATTTGTCTATTGTCGGAGGGGCAATTTTTCTTCAGGCCATCATTAATTCATTAGCTGCCATTATTCGCGTACATGGCTATACAAAACAAACCATGTTCGTTTCATTAGGTATGAACATTATTCATGTTGTTGGCAACTATTTGCTGATTTTTGGTCACTTTGGATTTCCAGAATTGGGTGTTCAAGGTGCAGCTATTTCATCCGTCATAAGCCGTTTTATTGCACTGATTTTCTTCTTTTGGTTACTCTATCAAGTAGTCGAATATCGTATAAAGTTTCACTATTACATTACACTATCAAAAGAATATATTGGTAGAATATTGAATATAGGGATTCCGGCAGCGTTTGAGCAAGTGATGTATCAAGCGTGTCAACTGGTCTTTTTATATTATGCAACGTATTTGGGAGCAGAATCATTAGCTGCCAGACAATATGCAATGAATATCTCCATGTTCACATTTTTATTTGCCATTGCTATAGGTATGGGTACGGCCATCATTATTGGCAGGTTAGTGGGGGCGAATGAAAAAGAAGAAGCCTATATGCGATTATGGAAAAGCTTGAAATATGCTCTTATCTTTACAGTAAGTATGGTTATTCTCGTGATGATTTTCCGCTATCAGCTCATCAGCTTGTTTACGGATAATCCTGAGGTCATTAATATAGCGGCATCCGTTCTTTTGCTAGGTATATTTTTAGAAACTGGTCGTACGATGAATATCGTGATCATTAATTCCTTACGTGCAACTGGGGATGCCAAATTCCCTGTTCTAATAGGTGTATTCTCAATGGTTTTGATGAGCTTACCATTAGGGTACTTTTTAGTTTTTCATTTAAATATGGGCCTCCCAGGCATATGGTTAGCCATTGCAGTAGATGAATGGACACGAGCTATAATTATGTATTTTCGTTGGAAAAGTAGAGCTTGGGAAAAATATGCCCTCGTTCCTCCTGAAAGTTCAGAGAAAAAAACTACAACTCAATAAATTTTTAGCGAAATCAGTGAGGAGTTTCTCATTGTTTTTATTAAAAGATAAGAAAGTATATAAATTTGGGGTGCCATGATTCCGGTGTTCCCGGTGTTTTAAGGAGTAGGTTCTAGTATGATACCGCTGATTTTCGCTCCACTGCGGGGTCTCACCTGTCCCGCTAATCCCGTAGGAAAGATATTGGACGAACTGTCATTCGTCCAATATCTTTGCGACGAGTAACCGCAGGAGCACATGGAACGAAGACTAAGAACGCCACGTCGTGTGGCAACGTCTTCGTGACCAACATCTATTGGCCCGAGGAGACTGAAGCCAAGCCCGCGAAAAGCGTCCACCGTAGTGGAAACAAACGGGTTTCTATGGTTACCCTTCTTAAAGGACCGGACGTGTACTTTGCCCGGTTTTTATAATAGCTAGAATTGTCAAGAATTTAATCAATCACTATGATATGTTATTTATAACTCTTATGGTGGCGTTAGAATGTCTAATAAAATGCAAAAGTATAACGAAATAAATTAAAAATGTAAGAATTATCGGACTGCCTTTGATCGAAGTTTATTGGACTATACAATTAATCCGGAATATAACGTAAATCAAACAGATGGCTATATACCAATTAAAGAATAAAGGGGAGTGAATATATTGGCTTTTATTAAAGAAGTTCATATCAACGCACCTGTGGAAATTGTATTTAAGGCTGCATCAGATTTCAACAATTCTGTATTCATCATGGATAACGTAGTAGGAATTGAAGTATTAACGGAAGGACCGGTTCAAAAGGGAACGAAAATAAAAGAAATAAGAGAAGTTAGAGGAAGAACGATAGAGTCGATATTAATTTTTACAGAATTCGTAACTAACCAAAGATACTCAGTGAAAAGTGAAATTAATGGTATTTTAATTGAATATCACTATTCTTTTCATCCACAGGATAGCGGAACAGTTGTTAATTTTGAAGGTTTTATTCGGACAAAAGGATTCAAGAATGCCCTGTTGAAACCGATTATTACAGCAATAATTAAAAAGGAAGATGGAGATCATCTTGAAAGACTAAAAGCGTTTATTGAGCGAAAAGAAGATTAAATACGTGAGCAGAATGAAACTACTTTCTAGCCTCAATGTTCTCAAACGTCTGACAAATGAGTCAATTAATAAAATTACCTTGTTAGACATTGGGTATTAGAAACCTTATTAACTGCGATAAACACTATCCCAAGTAATAAGAATAGAATCAATAATAGACCCAATTTTATATGAAAAAGCAGGTGTTTAATTGGATATATTTATTTTTATTTTCATCATTTTGGTTGCCTCCATATTACAAACAAGTACAGGGTTTGGTTTTTCAATTTTAGCTACACCATTTCTTCTTTTATTATTTAAACCAATGGAAGCGATTCAAATCAATTTAATCTTATCGCTTGTCATATCTTTTGCCTTAATCATTAAAATAAAAAAAGATATAGACTATGGGATTTTGAAACGATTTATTATAGGTAGTACTAGTGGATTACCAATAGGTATTATGATCTTTTTAGTATTGGATTTAAAGAATTTGATGTTGGGAATAAGCCTTATCATTTTAGGTTTAACTCTATTGCTAATACTAAAGTTCCGTATCACTCAAACAAGAAAAAAAGACATAGTTGTAGGTGGTCTGTCGGGAATGTTGACAAGCAGTATTGGCATGCCCGGACCGCCCCTATTGCTTTATTTTTCTGGAACAGATACTGATAAATCAAAATTGCGAGGTACTACTTTAGCATTTTATTTATTTATCTATTTGATGAGTTTAATCATTCAAGTTATTTTTACAGGAACAAATAAAACGATCTGGATTTCAAGTATGTATGCCTTACCTATCGTATTTATAGGTTTATTTTTGGGTCAGATTTTGTTTAAATCGATTAACCAAAATTTCTTCCGGATATTTACATATATAATCCTGCTATTTACAGGCATTTATATGTTAATCGAGGGTTGGAAGTGAATAATTCAAAAATAGGGAATCGAAAATGTAGGATATTCATAATCTTGATTCGGTTACGGGAATATCGTTCATGAATGTAGTTATGGGACTTATTCAAACGATGTAGTTAAAAGGGGTTTAAGTAAATGAAAGAATTAATTCGACGGAAACTTATAGAAATTGAAGAAAACTATCAGGTGAAAGTGTTATACGCTGTGGAATCGGGTAGTCGAGCATGGGGATTTCCTTCGAAAGACAGTGATTATGATGTAAGGTTCATTTATGTTCATCAACCAGACTGGTATCTGTCCATTGATCCACAGGGAGTGGGTAAGAAGCGAGATGTAATAGAAGTACCTATCAACGATTTGCTGGATATAAGTGGATGGGAAATCACAAAAGCATTACGGCTTTTTCGTAAAAGTAATCCAGCTCTCCTTGAATGGATGAGAAGTGATATTGTTTATTACCAAGCGTATTCATTTATTGATCAAATGCGGGAGTTGGAACCTCAAGTATTCTACTCCAATGCGACGATCTATCATTATTTAAATATGGCGAAAAACAATTATCGTGAATACTTACAAGGCTCAGAAGTGAAAAGTAAAAAGTATTTCTATGTGCTTAGACCTGTATTGGCTTGTAAGTGGATTGAAGAGAATCGAACAGTGCCACCCATTAGTTTTCAAGAACTAGTAAATGAGCTAGTGCCTGTCGGCGAGCTGAAAAGTGAGATTGAACTTCTCTTAAAACGTAAAATTGCTGGTGATGAATTAGATTTGGAACCAAGAATTCAACTGATTAATTATTTCCTGGGAAATGAAATGGACCGTTTGGAAGCTTACGTCAAAACAATTTCAGAAGAGATTGAAGATCCTACGGCAAAGTTAAATGTGTTATTTAGAAGTACCTTGAATGAAGTTTGGGGATAAGGACATTAAAAGAATCTAATGTTGGACAAGACATTGCAAATAGTTTTAAAATTTCCGAAAAAATAGTACTGACTATTAACAATCTAAACTGAAAGGCGACGATTAGATGAATCATTCAGAAGAAGGATATATTCCGGTTACAGGTGGAAATGTTTATTATAGAAAGACCGGAGATGGCCCTGGTGTCCCTCTACTGGTATTGCATGGTGGCCCCGGTGGAATGAGCAGAGAATCGGATCCGCTAAGACTTTTAGGTAACCATCGACCGGTGATTCACTATGACCAGCTTGGCTGTGGGAATTCTGATCGTCCTGAGGATTTGTCATTATGGACTGTAGAACGTTACGTTAAAGAATTGTCCCAAGTGAGAGAGGCCCTAGGATTGGAGGAAGTTCATATTCTTGGTCATTCTTGGGGGACGATGCTCGCAGCGGCATACCTGCTTCAACAACCAACAGGCGTAAAAAGTGTGATTTTTTCTAGTCCGTGCTTGAACGCACGTATGTGGGAGCGTGACCAAAAAGACTATTTGATGGATTTACCACAAGAGTCACAGGATATCATTGAACGTAGTGAACGAGATCACACAACTGACTCAGATGAATACCAACAGGCTATGATTCAGTTTTATGAACGTCACGTGTGCCGAGCACTTCCTTGGCCACAAGAATTTCTGGACAATATGAAAAAATCGAACCATACCATTTATGGATTCATGTGGGGAGCCTCCGAGTTTACCGTAACCGGCACATTACAAGATTTTGATGTGACCGACAGATTGAACGAAATCGATATTCCAAGTCTTTTTACATGCGGTCATTTTGATGAAGCAACGCCTAAAACAACGAAATACTATGCAGATTTAATTCCAGGATCTGAGTTTCATGTATTCGAGAACAGTTCACATATGCCTGGAGTAGAAGAACCTTATGCATATGTGAATAAAGTTCGAAATTTTTTGAACAGTCTAATCTCGTAAAATGAATTTTAAATTAGTAGGTAAATAATACTGAAAGCCTTCAGTGACGAAATCACAGAGGGCTTAGATGTACTTTAACTGGCAATAAATGATTGATATTTCAGATATCCAAATGTTTTTTTGGTAGCTGTAAGGGGAAAGGTACTCTATAAATGAAATGAGAGACTTTAAAATTACATTAGTTGGGTGTACAATAAAATCAATCGACATAGACAAAAGGGGTCCTGACAATGTGTAAATATGAACTTGAAATCGTAAAAAGTATGAATATGAAAGACAAAATTCAAAAGGATCAAGTTCCATTTGGTAAAACTTTTACGGATCACATGTTTATCATGGATTATGAAACAGGTAAAGGTTGGTATGATCCGAGAATTGTTCCTTATGCACCGATCACATTAGACCCTGCCGCTATGATTTTTCATTATGGACAGACTGTCTTTGAAGGAATGAAAGCCTATCGAGGAGAAGATAATCGCATTTTATTGTTCAGACCTGATAAGAATTTCCAAAGATTAAATCTATCTAGCGAACGTTTATGTATACCTCCTATTGATGTAGAACGTGTGATGGATTACCTTACACAATTGATTAGCCTTGAACAAGATTGGGTGCCATCTAAAGAAGGAACGTCTCTTTACATACGTCCGTATATCATTTCAACGGAGCCAGGTCTTGCGGTAGCACCTTCCCAAACATATAAACTAATGATTATCCTTGCACCTGTTGGATCTTACTTTAGTGGGGGCATTAAACCGGTCAGAATCAGTGTAGAAGACCAGTTCACTAGAGCTGTAAAAGGTGGGACTGGTATGGCGAAGACTGCAGGAAACTATTCGTCTGGTTTCCAAGCACAAGCCAAAGCAAGCAAAGAAGGTAATGCTGACGTCTTATGGTTAGATGGCGTGGAAAAAAGATATATTGAAGAAGTTGGTAGCATGAACATCTTCTTTAAAATTAATGGTGAGATCGTAACTCCTGAATTGAATGGATCCATTCTAAAAGGGATTACAAGAATGTCAATTATTGAATTGCTAAAAGAATGGGGCATCCCAGTTGTCGAAAGAAAAATATCTATAGAAGAGTTGTCTCAAGCATATACGGAAGGCCATCTAGAAGAAGCCTTTGGTACAGGTACAGCAGCGGTCATTTCTCCTGTTGGAGAGTTGAATTGGTTAGGTAGAAAAATGATTATTAACAATAATGAAATAGGCGAAGTATCTAAAAAATTATACGATACGATTACAGGTATTCAAACTGGCAAGATAGAAGATCTACACGATTGGACCGTAGAAATTAAATAAAAGAATGGGTAGAAAATAACCCATGTAGTAATTGCAAAATATGCCCTCATGAGTAGATTTTTACTTGTGAGGGTATCTTACATTAAACTAGTCAATCGATGGCGCTAAGCATTCAAGTGCAAATAAATTTAAAACATTGCTGCAACTAATCAAGTTACAGTAGTTAAAGAATATTACGCGGGTATTTCTAGCTTTAAAGCCGTGAAGTAATTTGTAGTTGTTACGGATATATTAGTAGGAATTTTATTAAGTTAGAAAAATTCTATTGGGAAAAACGCTTAAATAAACCGTAAAGAAAAATTTCCCGGAATACTTTCACCAATTAATAAATGAAACTTAATTGAAATTTTTCCTAATCTAATTCATTATTAACAATAGACAGTCTTTAAGTAATCCTGGATACCAGATTGCGAAGAAGAAATAAATTCTATTAAGGAAGTCGTTTATGACGGAAGAAAACATTACTCGTATTAATTTAAATGGCAAAGAGTTGATCCTAATCGGAACGGCTCATGTATCGAAGCAAAGTGCAGAGCAAGTTAAAGAAGTGATCGAAAGAGAGAGACCTGATTCAGTTTGTATAGAGTTGGATGAACAACGATATCAGTCTGTTATGGATAGTAATAAATGGAGAGAAATGGATATTTTTAAGGTCATTAAAGAGAAGAAAGCGACATTACTTTTGATGAATTTAGCGATTTCTTCATTTCAAAATCGTTTAGCAAAACAATTTGATATTAAACCTGGTCAGGAAATGATTCAAGGGATTGAATCAGCTAAAGAGTCAGGTGCAAATCTTGTGTTAGCTGATCGAAATATACAAATTACTTTTTCCCGAATTTGGCATAATATCGGGCTGTCTGGTAAGGCTCAACTTCTTTCTGCGATTTTTTTAAGCATTTTCAGCAAAGATACGATTTCAGAAGAAGACCTTGAAAAAATGAAATCTCAAGATACGCTAAACACGATTCTTGCTGAATTCACGAAATCATTTCCAAAGTTAAAAACACCGTTAATTGATGAACGAGATCAATATTTAGCTCAGAAAATTAAGGATGCACCTGGAGATAAAGTAGTAGCGGTTCTGGGTGCAGCACATATTCCTGGAATTAAAGTAGAAATTTATAAGGAACATGATTTAGAAGTCTTGTCTCAAAAACCACCTAAATCCATCGTTCCAAAAATTATTGGATGGGCAATTCCACTGCTCATTATTTCAGTTATTGCTTATACTTTCTTTGCTAATCCTTCTGCTGGTTTCGATCAGGCGTTAAGCTGGATTTTGTGGAATGGAACCTTAGCAGCCATTGGTGCTGCTGTTGCTTTTGGACATCCACTGGCCATATTGTCAGCCTTTATTGCAGCGCCAATAACCTCACTATATCCACTGCTAGCAGCTGGTTGGGTTTCGGGAATTGTTCAAGCCTATATCCGTCGACCGAACGTTGGGGACTTTGAAACGCTTTCAGAAGATGTGTTTACTATAAAAGGGTTTTGGGACAATAAGGTCACGCGCATCCTACTTGTGGTCGTCCTAACCAACTTAGGAAGCACTTTAGGAACTATTATTGGAGGAACCGAGGTCATACGGGTCTTCTTAAAAAGTTTTTAGAAGAGCACTGTTTTATAATTTAAAAGTAGGCCAAACGAGTATTTTTCGTTTGGCCTTTTTCTTTTGTAGTTTATGGGGAGATGGGCGAAAAAAAGTAATGAACATAGCCATTAGGAAAATGCTGATTATGCTTACATATTGCCAAATCAAACGTCACCCTCTGCTATTACAATCAAGACTACAGTGATTCTTATTTTCTTATATATATATTTGCCAAGTGCATCATTATAATCTAATATAAGCTGTATAATATATAGTGTACAACGCACAGTATCGAAAATGAGGTGAATATATGAGCAATCTTCAAAATTCATTGACCACTGAATTACGTAGAGGAACATTGACGCTGGCTGTTTTAAGCCAGTTGCGAACTCCCCAATATGGCTATTCTCTCGCCCAACGCTTGGAGAGCTGCGGAATTACGATTGACCAAAGTACGCTCTACCCATTGCTTCGCCGCCTAGAAAGACAAGAACTAGTGACGAGCACATGGGATAAAACTGAAAGCAGACCGCGCAGGTATTATGTGCTAAATGAATACGGTACAGAGACTTTCGAACAACTGAAAAACGAATGGGAAAAAACATCACAGGAGTTATATTTATTGTTGAAAGGAGAGAATCATGATGAAACTAATTGATTTGTATATTCAGGAAGTCACGCGAAGGCTTCCCGAAGAATTGAGGGAAGATATTGCACTGGAGTTGCGTTCAACAATCGAGGATATGTTACCTGAAGAGCCATCAGAAGAAGATGTGAAAGTTATCCTTTCACAACTTGGAAATCCTGCTATCTTGGCAAATGGCTACTTGGATCGTCCAATGCATCTTATTGGTCCGAAATACTTTGATGTATATACAAGTTTGTTAAAAATTATTATTCCGATTACATTAACGATTTCGCTTATAACGTTGATTGGAAAGACTATTGTCACTTCTACCGGAGAAGAGGCACTTTACAGTATAATTTTTAGCATTGTGTCAAAAGGAATTTGGCAACTTCTTATCACAGGTATGCAAACAGCTTTTTGGATTACGCTAATCTTCGCCATTATCGAACGAACGGACAAAGTTAGAGACAATATCCCATTGACCATGAATTTTAAGAAATGGACACCGGACGATTTAAAGAATATCTCGTACATTCCAAAGAAAAAGGCCATAACGAAAATACATGTGTTTGGCAGCTTTTTGTGGACAGCGATTTGGGCGTCCGTTTATTTCAATGCGTCGAGCTTATTCGGTATTTACGAAAGTCAATCAGATGGCTTTAAGTTTATTTCATCTGCTTTCAATCAAGAAGTTTTATTTTCATATTGGCCTCTAGTGACGCTAGTTATTGTGTTAGAAGTAGCTTTTGCTATCTACAAAGGTTTTGCAAGACAATGGACGAAGAAAGTCGCTGTGGTAAATGCGCTTTTACAAACGACTATACTTGTCGCTTTCATCGTTATTATCAGCAACAACGAGTTGTGGAATGCCACATTCCTAACCTACATTAATGAAACAGCCCAATACACAGAACAAGTAAAAAATTGGGCATACCAAAGCATCATTGTTACTTTTGTAATCTTTACCGTAATTGACATCATTGAAGGTTTTCGTAAGTCAAGGATTACAAAGAAGTACTTTTGAGGGGGAGAAGGTCAGGCAATAGTTAAAGTATCAGTAGTATTAATGACAGGTAATGACTCTAATCTATTACAGCTTTGTAAGTACCAACTACTAATTGTTTCGCTCCACCAGGATCCAAGTTATGGTGGTCACAAGTTGCCCTGTCATCACCATAATATGCTGCGGTTCCTGGTGCTTTCCACTGTAGGGTGTGTCTTCAATTGAAAACGTGAAATCCGATTGTTTTTCGTAGAATTGTATTTGTGGTAATACAAAATTCTCACTATTTGGACCTTACGTCGTTATAACCGGTGATCACCTCCTCAAAAAACCTAGTATAGTTTGCTAACTGAATACTGTTTAGCAATAGCTTTGGGTAATGCCCACTTATTAATTAATTGCATATGATAAAACAAGGTGTGAGAGAAGGGGGTGTAAATAACGATGGGATTATTTATTAATACAGATAAGCACCCAGACATTTTGAAAAATAATGGGCATATTGTTGATCAGAATCAATCGTTTTTTAAAAGGGACCACTTATCTGAACTATTAATGGAACAACAAAGAACGAATGAGACACTTAATCAGTCATTTAGTGAACTGAAAGATTTATTCGAAAAGCAGGAGTCGAAACAAACCTCGCATTGGAAGTACATTCAAAAAGGAATTAGTGAGCAGAAAAAATTGAACTTTCAGCATAGGAAAGTTGATAGTCATGTGTTGGGGTGGTTAAAAGAATTAGATGCAAAAGATTCAAAACTCCAATTGACTTTGGAAAATGATTTGTTATTAAAACAAGAGTTGATGAACACAATGGAATCATTGAGTCATTCAAATCTAGAGGTTGTAACTGAGTTGGATAAGGTAGGATTGGCAAACGAGATACTTGATTTAAAAGTAAATGAGCAACTCGATTTGCAAAAACAAATAGCTCAACAAATATCAAGGCAAGAAGATACGCAAAATGTAGTATTAAGTCGACTGGATAACCAAGAGGCATTAACGGAGAAAATCTTAAGACAAATCGATCACTTTCGTGCTATTCTTTTCGAAAGAACCAGTTATCTGGCAGAAAAAATAGACACGGGTTATAACTACACGACTTCCTATTTTTCAAAATTAATGACTGGGGATCAATCACTAACACATTTTTTGCTTAATAAAAAACAAAAAGAAAATAATAAAGATTCAAATTAAATATTATTTCATTGAAAAATCCAGCAATTTTCTTAGTTGCTGGATTCCTGTTTTTTAGTGTTAAATATTCTCACTCAGAGAAGGATTTATAATCGAGAATCGCTTCTTTTTCTACGCGATCCAGAAAATCATAAATTACTTGATCACCATTTATTCTACTACCTAGTTTAAGCATTGTTCGACCAATAAAATTAATGCCAATATTCGAGCCTGAATAAATAAATTTGGTCTGTATATCACTCACTCTTTCCAGAGTAAATGATAGATTCATTTCGAATGCGTTAGCAAGTTGAAACTTGATATGCTTATGTTTGCGATTTACAGTATCTTCAAATTCCAGGATTTCCACCACATACGTTTCTTGTCTTTTTCCCTCTTGATACGTCTGTTCGTAGGTGGAACCAAGAATTCCAGATTTTTTTTCAATCCACTTATTTTCCACTACTTTAGGCATAATACGTATCGCTTGTTCTTCCTCAAATAAAGCCCAGACAATGTTGATAGGTGCATCTAAATCACGTTCTTTTTCCCACTTCATTTAATTGGTTCCTCCTTGCCAGTTAAAATAAATTCTTCAATTTCAAAAATCGTTTGCTGTTTTTGAATAATGTCATTTTGTAATTGGTCTTTCTTTTGTAGTAACAACGCTTCCAAATTCTTAAAGGATTCATCACGCATAACAACTTTCATTTCCTGGATTGAGCAACCAAAACTCCTCAATTTTTGCAACAATATAGCCAAAAAATACGAACCGTCATCGTAGTACCGATAATTGTTTGAAGGGTCTACGAATGCAGGTTCGAGTAATTCTTCTTGCTCATAGTATCGAAGTGTTTCTTTGCTCAACCCAGTCAGTTCGCTAAACTTCCTGATTTTATACACACGAATCCTCCTCTGCTTATATCCTAAACGGTAGGGTGCGCTACAGAGTCAAACATAATCAGTTTAAATCAGTTCAAATAATGGCTTGATATTCGAATCTGCTGCAATATGTTCGGGATAAATAAAGCCCATTGAATCACGTGGGAATTCTATATTTAATTGCTTAAAACATTCGTCAACGAATTCTGAACACGTATACTCCTCATCATCTTTATGTCTTCCAATACCTAAACTAATGCGTGCAATAATCTTGGCTATCTCGTCTTTATCATAATTTCTATTAAGTAAATTTACAGCTTTTTCAAGCATGGTACTTAAATTTTCTTGTTTAAAATTAGGGTCATTAACTAATTTGTGTCGCCCTATATACAGTTCTCCATTATATTTATTCTTGCTATTTTCATAATTGTGAAGGTAATGTGAAAGAGAAACCGCCCTGACACCATCGTCTTCAACACTTTCTAAAACAAGTAATTGCTCATTCCAATAGAATAATACACCGGCATGACTAAATATAGAGCCTGAAGCTTTTTTTATTAGCGTACTAACTAAATAGCGGCCACTACAAAAAAGTATGTCACCGGTCTTAATTTCTGTTATTGCTTGCTCATAAGAAAGTTGGTTCAACCCGTTAAATTTATTGGTTCCCATAAATAATCCTCCTCTATTTATTATTTAATTAAGCTAGATATATGCAATAACATAAAATAACAAAAACCACAGAAAAACCGGGTATGATTAAGTGAACAAAAACATTAACAATACAGAGGATTTATCTATGGTACACAAGTAGATTTTATCATAGCGCAACGCTTATTTACACACCACCTCCTTCTCAATCAAGAGTTTAAAGGGAAAGGGATAAAAACAATAAATTAAAAGAGTGAACTCTAAAAAATTCTAGAGTTCACTCTTTTTTGGTCATTTTATCTTCTTGCCTTATTTACACTTCAATTATAATCGGTAGGATCATTGGATTTCTCTTTGTTTTGGCATATAAGAATTTGCCAATTGTAGCTTTAATACTTTGTTTAAGCACATTGCGTTGATTGCCATTTGCACCTTGTGCGGTCTGAATGGTCGTAGTGACTAATCGATCGACTTCATTCAAGAGTTCTTCTGAATCACGAGCATAGACAAAGCCTCTCGAAATCGTATCCGGACCGGTAATAATTTGACCATCCGCTTTACTAAGTGTAATGACGGTCACCAACATGCCATCTTCAGAAAGTAACTTACGATCTCGTAACACAATATTTCCAACATCACCGATACCTAAACCGTCTACGTAAATGTTCCCAGAAGTTATACTCCGTGTCTGACGAGCAATTGAGTTATTAACATCGACTACATCACCATTTTTAATAATAAAAATATTTTCTGTTTCCACTCCCACAGATTCGGCTATTATTCGGTGTTGATGAAGCATTCTATACTCTCCATGGATAGGGATAAAGTATTTAGGCTTCATTAAAGTAAGCATGAGTCTCAGTTCTTCTTGGCAGGCATGTCCTGAAACATGCAAACCTGTGTCATGCCCTGAACCGTAAATCACTTTTGCGCCTAAAAGAAATAAATTATCGATAATATGGGAAACACCAACTTCATTACCAGGAATGGGGGTTGCAGCAAATATAACAGTATCACCTGGCAGAATAGTTGCTTGTCTATAGTTGGAGGTGGATAAACGGGAAAGAGCTGCCATCGGCTCACCTTGGCTTCCTGTGCATAAAATAGCCACTCGCTCTGGATCCATCCGATTGATTTCATTGGCTTCAATTATCATGCCTTCTGGTACGTTCAAATATCCTAGTTTTATGGCGACAGACACGACATTCACCATACTTCTCCCGAGTAATGCCAGCTTGCGATTTGTCTTTTGTGCAGCGTCTACTACTTGCTGAACTCGATGGATGTTTGAAGCAAAGGTAGAGATGAATACTTTGCGACTGGCTTTGCGGAATGCATCTTCAATATGTCCCCCTACAAGGCTTTCAGATGCGGTGAAACCTGGACGTTCTGCATTGGTACTTTCTGATAATAAGACAAGAACTCCTTTTTTCCCAATCTCAGCCATTTCATGAATATCTGCATGTTCATCATTAACGGGCGTTAAATCGAACTTGAAGTCACCAGTATGTACGATTGCACCTTCAGATGTGTGAAAGACAATCCCCAAACAATCAGGAATACTGTGATTGGTTTTGAAAAATGTACATTTTATCGTATTAAAATCGATTATTGACTGTGAGTCAATTAGATGAGTTTCTGTTGCCCTTAAAAGTCCATGTTCCTTTAATTTAATTTCAATTATTCCTAATGTGAATCTTGTGGCATAAATAGGTATATTCAATTGCTTTAAAAAGTGAGGGATACCACCAATATGATCTTCATGCCCATGAGTAACAATTAGAGCTCTAATTTTGTCCTTATTTTCCTTTAGGTATGAGATATCCTGGATAATCAAATCAATTCCAAGTAAACTTTCATCTGGAAACTTAGAACCACAGTCAATGACCAATATGTCATTTTCAACTTGTAGGACATACATATTTTTTCCGATTTCATTTACGCCACCTAAGGCGAAAATTGATAATGTATTTTCTGTTGTATTCAAATTAAATCCTCCTATATGAAATGACTATTTAAAGTATTCCCATATACGTTTCTATTTATGAATATGTAATTAAAAATATATTTTAATCGCATCCTGGATCCGTTATCCGGCGTCATATTTAGTAAGAACTTATAAGAGATGAGTGGATGATATGAAAAAGAAAGTTGTCATTGCTGGAGGAACCGGTTTTATAGGTCAATACTTACAGGCGAAACTTAAAGATTTAGGATATGAAGTGGTCATCATTTCAAGGCAATCTCCTCATATTCAGTGGTCGAACCAAGCCGGTATTGTGGATGCTTTAGAACGTGCAGAGATGGTTATCAATCTTGCTGGTAAGTCTGTAAACTGTCGTTATAATTCAACAAACAAGAAAGAAATCATTCTTTCAAGAACAGAGACTACTGAAGTAATTGGAAATGCACTATTAGCTTGTGAAAACCCACCGCCATTATGGATTAATTCAAGTACAGCTACAATATATAGGTATGCGGAAGACCGGCCAATGACAGAAGCGAGTGGGGATATCGGAACAGGTTTTTCGGTGGATGTAGCTAATGCTTGGGAACAATCTCTATTTGCTTTTAAACTGACTTCTACAAGGCAAATTGCTTTAAGAATGGCTATTGTTTTAGGGGAAGATGGTGGCGTTATGACTCCATTCCGAAATTTAGTTCGGTTTGGACTTGGTGGTGTCCAAGGTTCAGGCAACCAAATATTTAGTTGGATTCATATAGAAGATGTATTTCGTATCATCTTATTTCTTCAAGACAATAAAGACTTGAGTGGTGTATTCAATTGTTCATCTCCTTATCCGATTTCAAATCGTGAATTAATGATGCATATGCGAAAGGCGATGAATCGCAAGATTGGCTTACCTTCACCAAAGTGGATGTTAGAAATAGGGGCGATTTTTATTCGAACTGAAACTGAACTGATTTTCAAGAGTCGTTGGGTTCTTCCTGAAAGATTAGAGAAAGAGGGATTTGTTTTTACATTTAATAAAATTGACAATGCACTACAACAAATTGTGAAAAATCCAAGTTACTGATTTTCTTTCGATGAAAAAACTAAAATAGTTGTATTGATAAAACACACCTCCTGCTGATGTAAATAGCACAGGAAGTGTGTTTTTTAACTAATTCTTCTCCATTCCTGCAGCAAAAAGAAGAAGGGAAGAATTTGACTAGGTTTCAACAAGTCGTTCCCCAGCTGCATAGACTGTTGTTAAAACCAACTTTGAAAAGGGGAATACTCAGATATGATTCATCCGCACACAGAATTACGTTTTATGAATGATCAGATCGGTTTTGGGGTATTCGCGACTCAATTTATCCCAAAGGGGACAGTGACGTGGGTACTCGATGATCTAGATCAAATTCTGGATCCACAATATGTTGAAACGGTGGATAAATACAGGCGTGAAATTATAAAGAAATATGCGTATCGCAACCAACATGGTAAATATATTCTTTGTTGGGATTTAGGGAGGTATGTGAACCACAGTTTTCATGCCAATTGTATGGGGACAGCTTATGAATTTGAGGTTGCTATTCGGGACATTCATCCAGGGGAGCAGTTAACAGATGATTATGGAACATTAAATATTGAAGAGCCTTTTGAATGTTTCCCAGAAGCAGGTACGGAACGTAAGTTAGTTTATCCAGATGACCTCCTTCAATTTCACAAAGAATGGGACCTAAACGTAATTGTAGCTTTAAAACACCTAGATGAAGTTGAACAACCACTACTTTCTCTTATTAGACAAGAATTCATGGGGAAAGTACGAGTGGCAGCCACAGAGAATATTCTGTTGGATTCAATAAAATGCCTTTATTATAATCGGCAAGAACATAGGTAATATATAAGTTCTTTTGGACCTTGGTTTTGTGATCCATAATGTTCATACTTGCCTATAAAAAAGAGTTAAAACCTTTATGTGGTTTTATCTCTTTTTTGGTTTTGTGAAGCTTTCACTTAAAGACTTGTAGTTCTATTAATTGGACGAGATGGGGTTATTTCGTGATGAATATGTCAATAATGAGTAAATCACATATCCTTTTAAGGGGATTTTAATATGGTTGAAAAGGTTAAAATATCACGACTTCAATTTTCTCTACTAGTTATGATGTTTACAATAGGGAGTTCCATTTTAATTATTCCATCTGGATTAGCTAAAGATGCAAAACAAGACGCATGGATTGCGGTGTTAGTCGGAGTCGTAGTCGGAATCGTTTTAGTGGCTTTATACATTGCATTAGGGAAGAGATATAGAAGTATGAATTTAGCCGAATATAGTGAAGTCATCCTCGGAAAATGGCTAGGAAAGACCGTTTCGATGCTCTATTTCGCCTTTTTTTTTCTTCTTTCTGCACTTGTGTTACGAAACTTAGGAGATTTTTTAAATACATATCAACTAACAAAGACACCGATTATAGCCACTCATATCCTTTTTTTACTGTTGGTTACTTTTGCCGTACACCTAGGATTAGAAGTATTCGCTCGTTCTTCAGAATTATTTTTTCCGTGGGCAGTGGTTCTTTCAATATTGCTTTTCTTTTTTCTTAGCCCACAAATTGAGTTTAAAAATCTACAACCAATAATGGAAGGTGGTGTACAACCAATAGTACGAGCCTCTATTACAATAATTGGTAGTCCTTTTTTAGAACTGGTTGTATTTTTATTGATATTTCCTTCAATCAATCAAATACATGGGTGGAAAACGGGTTTTTTTTCAGGATATTTAATGGGGGCAATTTCATTATTTATGACCACAATAAGTGCCATCCTAGTTCTGGGTGCTGATATAACGGCAACACAAATGTTCCCATCTTATGAAGTGGCTAAAAAAGTAAATGTAGCAGATACTTTTCAACGACTAGAAGCAATTGCAGCATTTATTTGGTTTCTCACCATATTTATAAAACTGACCATTTGTTTTTATGCTTCTGCTATATGTCTTTCACAAGCATTAAATTTAAAAGATTATCGAGTTGTCATTCTTCCATTAGCTATGATTATGATTATTCTTTCTATTATAGCTTATCCAAATACAGCTTATTACCTTACTTTTGTTAGTACAACATGGCCACCTTTAGCCTTACTGTTTGGTCTATTTCTGCCTTTGTTACTGTTAATTATTAGTATTTTTAAAAAAAGGCTAGCAAAATAATCATAACCTAATTCGTAGTAATTTTTTTTATAAATCTAAAAGTAGGTGTGTTTTATGGGTTTTTTTAATAGAAAAAATAAGATCGACTCTAATTCCTATTACCTAACAACAAAAGCACCTTCAGAAGTTGAAGAAAAAGGGGATTTATTAAACAGTAGCCTTAAAGATAATTTGGAAAAGATCATAAATATTCTTGGAGAAAGTTCGGATATTGTCATAAGAGAAATTCAAATAGGTAAAAACAATTCAGTCAAAGCAGGTATTATTTACACAAGTGGTTTAACAGATACAACATCCTTGCAAAATTTTATTATGGAATCGATGATGCTCGATATTCAAGGTACGAACGTAACGCAAAAATTAGTACCTGAACCTAATCTTATAGAAGTAATTAAAAATTCAGTCATGACGGTAGCTGACATTAAAGATCTAACCGATTTTGAGGGGCTATTTAATTCACTTTTATCTGGAGATACTATTTTTTTAGTGGATGGATATACCAAGGGACTTGTCATTGATAATAAGCATTGGGAAGAGAGAGGAGTTACTGAACCTGCTGCTCAAACGGTAGTTAGAGGGTCTCGGGAAGCTTTTTCAGAAAATATACGTACAAATACGGCTTTAATCAGACGTAAAATCAAAGATCCAAATCTTTGGCTTGAAACAAAAGTAATTGGAACATATACAAAAACGAATGTTGCAATTATGTATATAAATGGAATTGTAAATGAAGAAATAGTAAAGGAAGTTCATATTCGTTTAGATCGCATTGATATCGATGGAATACTTGAAGGAGGCAATATTGAGGAATTGATTGAAGATTCAACTAATTCCCCATTTCCAACCGTTAGTAATACTGAACGACCAGATGCCGTTGCTGGATCACTCTTAGAAGGACGCATAGCTATCTTAATCGATGGGTCACCATTTGTTTTAGTAGTGCCAACCTTATTTGTTCAATTTTTTCAATCACCTGAAGATTATTACCAACGACCATATATCGCTAGTTTAATTAGACTACTTCGTTTTGTTTCATACGCAATTGCTTTGCTCACTCCCGCCTTATTTATTGCACTCACTACATATCATCAAGAAATGATACCAACAGCATTTTTAATGAATTTAGCCGCTCAAAGAGAAGGTGTACCGTTTCCTGCCTTTGTTGAGACTGTGATCGTAGAAGTTACCTTTGAAATTTTGAGGGAAGCGGGAGTAAGAATGCCAAGATCTATTGGGCCAACCATGTCAATCGTAGGGGCGTTTGTCTTAGGGACGGCAGCGGTTGAAGCGGGAACGATTACAGCTGCAACAGTCATCGTGGTATCAGTAACGGCCATAGCTACTTACGTAACTCCTTCATACGATATTTCTATTGCTGTAAGAATGTTGCGTTTTTTTCTTATTGCGCTCGCAGCTTCTTTTGGTTTATTTGGGATTATCGTTGGTTTACTTGCGATTATTCTACACTTATGTAGTTTGCGGTCGTTCGGTATTCCATATATGTCCCCTTTAGCCCCTTTTAATGCTTCCGATCAAAAGGATACATATATTCGACTACCACTTTGGAAAATGATTACTCGTCCACGTTTGATTAGTCAAAAAAATATCGTCAGACAACAAGTCCCTTCCTCTGCAAAGCCAGAAGCAAATAAAGAATAAAGAGAAGACGGTGTCTATGAAAAAACGATTTATCTTACTGTTGATGTCCATTATTTTTCTTTCTGGGTGTTGGGATCGAAGGGAGTTAAACGAACTTGCCATTACCATGGCAATAGGAATTGATGAAGTAGATGATAAATATGTGGTAAGTGCTCAAGTTGTTATCCCTATGGAGGTATCTATTCAAGGAAGTAAAGGTAGTACACCTGTCACCCTTATGAAAGCGGAAGGAAAAACAATATTTGAAGCCATTCGTAAATTAGCATTGGAATCACCTAGAGAAATATATAGAGGGCATCTTCGTGTATTAGTGATTAGTGAGTCAGTAGCTGAAAAAGGATTAAATGATATTTTAGATTTCTTTGCGAGAAATTGGGAAATGAGATCAGACTACTATATATTAATTGCCAAGGACATAAAAGCTGAAGAATTATTAAATGTGATAACACCAATTGAGAATTTACCTGCAAATAATATGTATAACAAAGTAGCTGTATCGTCTGAATATTGGTCTTCTACTAGAGGGGTAACTTTAGACGATTTGGTTAAAGATATTAAAACCGAAGGCAAAGAAGCAGTTGTAACGGGTATTGAAGTTATTGGTAATTCTCAGATAGGCTCGAGCAAACAGAATACAGAGACGATTACGCCTCCAACTACTTTAAGATTAACGAACTTAGGCATATTTAAAAATGATGAGCTTGTAGGCTGGTTGACGGAGAAAGAGAGTGTAGGATACAACAAAATAACCAACCAAGTGAAAAGTTGGGTAGCAAATCTATCTTGTCCTAAAGGTGGAACAATTTCAATTAAACTTGATAAATCTAATGCAGAAATCAAAGGCAAAGTAATAAATGGAAAACCAGAAGTAGATGTTATTCTTCATTCACAGGGAAGTGTGATGGAGGTAGACTGTCAAATAGATCTTACTAAACCTAAAACAATAAGCATGTTAGAAAAAATTTATAAAGAAGAATTGAAAGAAGTCCTTGAGACATCTATCACCACTTTACAAGAAGATTTTCAAGCTGATATTTTTGGGTTTGGTCAAGCAATTCATCGTGAAGAGCCAAAAGAATGGGAAAAACTTAAAAAAGATTGGGACCAGGAATTTTCCGAATTACAAGTGAATTTAAAGATAGATACAAAAATTCTTAAGACAGGCACGATTAGTAATTCACTAAAATAAATTAAGAGGGTTAATTAATTATGATAAAAAGCTTAGCAATTGTTCTAGTGGGTGGAGTGATTTTTATTATTAAAGTTCCACCTCTTGTGAAAAAGAAACAAAAAAAAGAGATCGTTGTTTTTTCTAGTCTTCTTATAATTGGAGTTGGGTTAAGTATTACTTATGCAATCGGTAAAACCATTCCAAACCCACTTGACTTCATTACATTTATGTTAAAACCATTAAGTGATCTTATTTCACTATTAGTAGAGTAAAGAAAATATAAACCGGTTAGTTTTGATTTGAACATAGAAAAAGAAGGTTCCTATAGACAGCAGTTTGTGAGTAGTGTCAGAAAAATAAGAAGCAAGTAGATCCTAATTCGATATAGGATCTACTTGCTTCTTATTTTGTGTTGAATTTTCTTTACCATTTTCGGACATCATGTTCTTTCTTACACATAATATCCATTTACTTATTTATTCGGATTTGTTAAGATTCCGATATGTGGTCTGTCGTCAGACAACAAATGAAGTGATATTAAATTTTCAAGAAAGCGTTTTCTTATCAAAATCTATTACGAGGTGACATAGGTGAATAATATTATTTGGGGAATTGGCGGGATATTTGTTGTATTAAGTATCGCGTTTCTATTATCTAGTGCAAAAAAATCGATTAATTATCGAACCATTTTAGGTGGTTTAACGATTCAAATAATTTTTGCGTTTATTGTTTTGAAGTGGGAAGCAGGAAGAGCAGGATTAGTGTGGTTGTCCAATAAAGTACAAAATATAATTGGTTATGCTAGCGAAGGTGTTTCATTCCTCTTTGGACCAGCTGTGGATGTAGAGAAATTTGGATTTGTCTTTGCATTCCAAGTTTTAACAGTAATAATATTCTTCTCATCATTAATTTCTGTATTGTATTATTTAGGGATTATGCAAGTATTAATTCGCTTTATTGGTGGAGCATTATCATGGTTACTTGGAACAAGTAAAGCTGAATCGATTTCCGCAGCAGCGAATATTTTCGTTGGACAAATAGAAGCACCTTTAATAATTCGTCCATTCATTGCGAAAATGACGAGATCTGAACTATTTGCAGTGATGACAGGTGGACTAGCATCCGTCGCAGGTTCTGTTCTTGTTGGATATGCATTACTAGGTGTACCTCTTGAATATTTACTGGCAGCAAGCTTTATGGCTGCACCTGCAGGTTTAATCATGGCCAAATTAATGATTCCAGAAACAGAGGTTCCAGATGAAACAGTATTTGAAATGGAAAAAGATCAAGATTCAGTAAACGTCATTGATGCTGCGGCTCGGGGTGCCAGTGACGGTCTTAAACTGGCACTAAATGTCGGTGCCATGTTGCTAGCGTTCATCGCGCTAATTGCTATGGTTAATGGGATTTTAGGTGGTATTGGAGGGTGGTTTGGATACGATTCTATATCACTTGAGCAAATTCTTGGTTTTGTCTTCGCACCAATTGCTTTTGCCATTGGTGTCCCGTGGTCAGAAGCTGTGACTGCAGGTAGTTTCATTGGACAGAAACTTGTTTTAAATGAATTTGTTGCGTATGCTGCATTTGCTCCGGAAATAGCAAACTTGTCACCAAAAACAGTAATCGTAGTTAGTTTTGCATTATGTGGTTTTGCCAATTTAAGTTCGATGGCCATTCTTCTAGGGGGATTAGGTGCACTTGCTCCTTCTCGCCGTTCAGATATTGCACGACTAGGTTTACGTGCTGTAGCTGCAGGGATGTTGGCATCTTTACTAAGTGCTGCCGTTGCAGGAATGTTTATTTAAACGAATAAGCTTTAATTTTATGGAGTGCCTGGTGTAATATATAACCGGCACTCCATCTTTTATAATCGAGGATACCAAAATAACCACCCTTTACATATGTAAAGGGTGGTTATTTTAATCATTTGGATGCATTTTTCTTAGTTGTTTTTTCTGGATTTTCAATTGAGTCAATAACATCATCGTCCAAAACTTCATCATCAAATTTATTATCAATCCACACTTGCACGCCATTTAAGCTGACAATAGTATTTCTAGAATCGGGATACACTTCTTTTTCACGATTCAAGCTCAAAGTAATTCACTCCAATTTGAAGCTAAATTATTTTTTGTTTTTATTGTTTTGATTTGGTGATTTTTCTTTTTGTTTGCCAGTTTTATTGATGATTTCTAAGAATTCACGAGAAAATTCTTCCTTTGCTTTTCCTAGTGTTGAGTCCAAGTCTTTTTGTTGCGTTGAATTATTATTGTTTTTTGATGCATTTTTGTTGCTTTTACTTGTTGGATTATTATTGTTTTTCCCCATCTCTTCGCCTTCTTTCCAAAGTATTTGTTCTTAAAAAGTATGGCTTAAAATAGGTGTTTTCATGTAGAAATTATTTTTCAATTTTTAATCAAGGCAACATGATATGGATATAATGTTGCTTTCATAATTCCCTCTTTAACAGCTGGATCATTTTCCATTAAAGTTAGTGCCTCTTCTTCTGACTCCAATTCTAATATAACAATTCCAAACCCTGTAGGATCCATATTTAAAGTTCTTCCTGCCATAATTAGTTTTCCTTCTATTTGTAAATTCTGCAATGCTTCAAAATGTTGCTGAACAATTTCATTTTCTTTTTCGGTCCAGTTTGATTCATCTAACAATGTAGGAATTAATTTTAATTGGTATAAAAATTGCTTTTTTTCCATAAAAAAACCTCCAGTGACTTATTAATTCTAAGTATTCAACAAGAAGAACAAGATACCTTTTTGCATAAAATTCAAATAATAACCCCGTACTGATAAAAAATTGATTTATTGACCTATGCATTAGACAAATTATAGACATATACATACGATACACTCAATAAAATAATTTGCTTTAATTAAATTTGCATACAGCTTTTTATTTAATTGTAATCAAAGTTAGGAAGAAAGGGGAAAAAACAGCTATGAAAGATGAGTATATATCTTCTTTAGTGGGTAGAGCAGTTCAAGTTTATAAAGGGGGACCCGATTCAAATAATGGAGTTTTATTGGATGTTAACGATGATTATTTAACCTTACAAAAAGAAGATGGTCATATTATTTACTACAAAACGGCACACATTAAAAGTATTCGTGAAAATTCACAGATTCGATTTAATTCTATTTTAAAAGTATACGATACTAACAACTTGCATAAAGCAGCTACGTTTAATGAACTCGTTGTTAATTTCAAAGAACAAACGATACGTATTAATGGGAATGGTCCTGAATCGAAGGTGGGCAAATTAATCGATGTAAAGGAAGACTTTTTTGTCCTTTATACAGAGGAAGATGGATTAATATTTTACAAAGAACAACATATTAAAAGCTTAAGTCATAATTTAACATCTACTAATCAAGTCATTGATAAAGATAATGAAACACTAGTTGATAATTCTTCAAATGAAGATGTAATTCCAGAAGAATTGACTAACACAGTAACTAATATTATGGAAGTTTATAATCAGATTTCTGCAGATAACACAATTAATTTACTAACAAATCTTAAACTTTCTTGGATAAAGATAAATAGAAAAGGTCCTGAAAGTATAGAAGGGTTGTTAGTTGAGGCTAATGAAAACTACCTTGTACTAATTGTGAATAACGAGATTTTTAGAATACCAACATATCATGTGAAAAATTTTAGCGTGAGTATCAATAAATCACAAGAACAGACAAATGAACAAAATACCAATGAAAATTTAGAAGGAAACGAAAACATAAAGACAACAAATGAAACATCAGTTGAAACAAATGATCAAGATTCAATAAACGAAAAAGTAACCTTTGATGAAGAGTTAAATCAAGCGATTAAAAGAAAAAATAAACATATGAAGAAAAAGGCGCGACAACAAAAACAACAATCTAATTCAACGAAAGCTCAATCTCCAGAAAAAAATCCTGAAGGTCAACAAAATACTGAAAAACCCCATAGAGAAGAAAGTACAAATACACGACCAACAAATACTGTAAATAGAAGAAAAAAACAAGGCAGTAATCAACCAAAGAAAAGTCTTGTGGAAAAGTATAGAAAGAACAAAAAAAAATAAAAGGTTGAGTGCAACGAAAAAGTCATTTTCATTCCGATAGAAAGGAGGGAGGGAGGAAATGATTATTTTTTCTTTAATAATGATCTTAGGACTATTTTTTTATAAGTTATTAACTCCATCTGTAGAAAAGCATGTTATACCTTATAATAATCCAAATAAGAGAAAAATGAAATTCCGTATTAATGGGGTAAATTCTAATGCATGAGTACGTAATCATCTATACTTTCACGATATTTGCGCTAACAACACTTTTCATCATGTGGAGACCTTGGGGAATAAATGAATCCATCCCTGCAATCAGTGGAGCAATACTTCTTTTTATAGCAGGTGTTGTTCCTTTTAGTGATATTTTGCAAATTTTTAAACTTGTAAGTGGTCCTTCCATTACCATTATCTCCACAATTATCATGTGTATTGTCTTAGAAAGCATTGGGGTGTTTCGGTGGGCAGCCGTTAATATTGTTAATAAAGCAAAAGGCTCAGGAAAAAAATTATTTATGTACGTTATGTTCCTGTGTTTTTTAATGACTATTTTTTTTAATAATGATGGGAGTATCCTGATTACTACTCCAATTATTATTCATATTGTTTTCTTGCTCCATTTAAAACCACGTCAAAAATTGCCTTATTTATTTGCAGGTGTATTTATTGCCACAGCAGCTAGTTTGCCAATTGGTGTAAGTAATATTGCAAATTTGATTGGTTTAAAAATGGTGGGTTTAGATTTAATTTCTTACACTCGTTTCGCCTTCGTTCCTTCTATGATTGGCATCACTACACTTTGTCTCCTTTTATATCATCTGTTTAAGAAAGACATCCCCAAAAATATAGCCACGATTAATGATTCTTCAATTGAATTTTTAATGTCAAAGCAATCACAAGGAGCGAATTCTCATCCTTTGTCAGGAGAAGCACAAAAACTACAAACGATCAATTGGGCATTGTTTAAAATTTGTATAATTATCGTTGTTTTAATAAGAGGTAGTTACTTTATTCTCCCATCATATGGAGTTCCTATAGAAGTTATAGCCATTACAGGAGCTGTTATTTTAATCGTTATTAGATGGATTAGTATGAAAGTGGGCATTAAGGATGTCGCTATGAAAGCGCCATGGCATATTCTTGTTTTCGCTTTTGGTATGTACGTTACGGTGTATTCATTGAATAACACAGGTATTACGGTGTTTTTTATTAGTCTATTTGAAAGTGTAATTAAGGAGAATTTAGTATTCGCCAGTTTTATTACAGGAATATTCATCAGTGTTCTATCGAATTTGATGAATAATTTACCTTCTGTAATGCTAGGCACTTTAATCATTACAGATATGGGATTGGATATACAAACGCTGCAAGTTTCCTATATCGCCATTATCATTGGTAGTGATATTGGCGCATTACTTTCGCCGTTAGGCACATTAGCTACGTTGTTATGGATGTTTGTTTTAAGAAAAAATGGAATTTATATTACATGGTCGAAATACTTTAAAGTAGCTTTATTGGTTATTCCAATGACGCTTTTCGTTACATTAATTGCTTTTAATCTGTGGCTTCTTTTTATTTTATAAGTTGAAGGAGTTAAATAATTGAATAACCTAAGTTCATATACAGGACAAATATTAGAAATTGAACTAACCTCAAAAAAAAGCATGACCGGAAAGCTTATGGAGATTGGTTCGGATATCATCGTTCTATTCAACGGTCAAAATTACGTTTATTTACCAATGATGCATATCCTTTGTGTAAGAAAAGGAGATTCAACTGAAGACGAATTTATTAACCCGGATTCATCTCCTATTCAAAAAAATGAAGATCTTATTTCATTAAAAAAAATATTAACCAATGCTTCCGAAATATTTGTGGAAATTTTTTTATCAGGAAATCATACTGTTTATGGGTATATCAATCAAATTCAAGATGACTATATTATCTTCTATTCACCAGCCTTCAAAACAATCCATATTCCGATTGTTCATCTTAAATGGCTAATTCCTTATATTAATAAAACCCCTTATCAAATCAAGGCATGCCAATCCCTAAGTAGTTCTGAAGGGATATTCGCTTCAACATTTAAAGAACAATTGAAAACGTTTGTTGGAAAAATAGTCACTTTTGATTTAGGAAAAGATTCACAAAAAATTGGGAAGATTAATAATGCAGAAAATAATTTAGTGGAGTTAATCACAGGGGATGGACAAATTATCTATTTGAATATCGCCCACCTTAAATCTCTCCATGAGTGACAAATATAATTTCAAAAGGTATTCGGTATTATTATTAGAAAGACGAAGAAGCAGTACCCAATAAAGGGTATCTGCTTCTTGTTTTTGGAGAAATTAAATTGGAAACGATAAAGAAGCTTATTTATTGCGTCGATTCGGATTATTTTGTTCAGGCGTCGTATTTTTCTTAATGATTTCCGTAAACTCGCGAGAGAACTCTTCTCGTCTGTTGTTAGGGTTAGTATTTGCATTATTGTTTGCTTGGGGATTCTGAGTATTTTTTTTGCTGTTTAAAGTTTCACTTCCCATTAACTCGCGAGCGAATTCCTCTCGTCTGTTGTTAGGGTTAGTATTTGCATTATTGTTTACTTGAGGTTTCTGAGTATTTTTTTTACTATTTAAAGTATTTTCACTTCCCATTAACTCGCGAGCGAATTCCTCTCGTCTGTTGTTAGGGTTAGTATTTGCATTATTGTTTGCTTGGGGATTCTGAGTACTTTTTTTGTTATTTGAAGTATTTTCACTTCCCATTAACTCTCGAGAGAACTCCTCTTGGTTATTGCTTGGATTAGTTTTTGCAGTTTTAGGCGTTTGAGGTAAAGAATTTTTATTGTTACTTGAAGAATTGTGATTGTCTTTTCCCATGTTTTAAACGTCTCCTTTCAAAATGTGGTGCTAAATAAGTATGGTCATGATAAACAAATTTATGTAAGCTAAAATTTATTTATTAAATCTGAAGGATTCAGTGTGTTAATGTGTTATCGATAGAATTATCTCTTTGCTTATTATTATCGATAATAATTGTTGTTTAAATCGTAAAAGACAAATAAAGAAATTGGTTAGTCTTTAGCGTCATAAGTAGTAGCAATTGTTATACTTACAAGTACTAGTAGTAGTATTAAAATGAAGATTATCTAAAAGGGTGGGAATTAAGTGAATCAAATAGCTCCAACAGGTGAATTTATATATACATACGCTTATACGGATGACGAAGAATCATTATGTCACCTAGAAATGCGTTCGTTTTTTGTAATAGATACACGTTCAAAAATTCTTAAAAGCTCAATCAATATTATTCCAAGCAGAAGTCCATTTATAAAAGAGCGAATTGAAGTTCTGTTTGAAGGTGATGAATTGTCAGATATTTTGAAACAAGTGGAAGTTGTTAAAATGGAATCGACATTTAAAGTTCTATTCGTGAAAATTAATGATTTGGATACAACAAAAAAAATTAACTATCAACAAAAACGAGAAATCGAACGAGAAATCGGCTTGATTATTGAAGGTGAAGCAGATGTTCATCATCCTGATATCACATTCGGTTTAATTCCGTATGAAGGTCGATGGTATTTTGGTAAACACATGAAAAGTGAAGCTATATGGTTGCGTCATTTGAAAAAACCTCGAGAATATTCGACTGCACTTAGTACACGAGTCGCACGAGCTGTAGCAAATATTGCAGTCCCAAATCCTCATGGTATTAAAGCCATTGATCCTTGTTGTGGAATAGGTACTGTTTTAGTTGAAGCACTCTCGATGGGAATTGATATTGTCGGTAGAGATATTAATCCTCTAGTAGTATTGGGCTCACGCGAAAATATCGCGTATTTCGATTTAACTGGAGAAGTAGACCTAGGACCAATCGCTGAGGTATCCACAAACTATGATGCGACAATTATTGATATGCCATACAATCTCTACACGCATGCTACACCAGAAGATCAGCTCTCAATTTTAAAGAATGCCCGACCATTTACAAAAAAGTTAGTATTGGTCACGATTGATAATATTGATCATATGCTTGAAGAAGCAGGCTTTACCATAATAGACAGATGTATTGCCAAAAAAGGAGTATTTTCTAGAGAAGTAGTAGTGTGTCAATGAACTAATAGAGAGGTGATGACTGTGGGAAAGCGTAGAATCAAAATGTCTTGTAAACTCGAGTCTCAGCAAGTTTACAGTAGCTTTCAGTTCAAGCCCATCACGCAACACGACATTACAAAAGTGGCTACTACGATGTTAGAAGCTTATGAAGGTACAGTGGATCAGCAAGAAGAAACGTTGGAGCAAGCTATTCTTGAAGTTGAAAAAATTATTAATAATGGATATGGAGCTTTTATATCTGAAGCATCTTTTTGGATTGAAATGAACGATGAATCTGCAGCTGTGATATGTATAAATCTTTGGAGTGGAACACCATTAATTACGGAGATTTATACAGGGAAAAAATATCTTAATCAGGGAATGGCAAGTTTGTTAATTAGATCAAGCATGAATACCTTATATCAGATGGGTTATGATGTTATTGAACTAAATGTAACTGTGGCAAATGTCAAAGCCATAGATTTATATGAAAAGTTAGGTTTTGTACAAAAATAAACTGAGATAGAAAAGAGGACTATATATGTTAATCGATTGGTACGAATTAAATGTCATCGCTATTATTATAGGTGGCTTGTTGTATATGGTTTATGGAGGTATATACTATTCCGTGAGACTAAGTGGAGATAAACATCCGGATAAGAAACAAAACGAAGCACAGGGGCCAATGAAGTATATTTTTTCTGTGGTCGTGGCATTTATTAGTTCATTTATTATGGCTGTTCTTGTACAAGCAACTGGATCAGAAGGAATCGGTGCAGGTATGCTTATAGGATTTATGGTGGGTGCGGTGATTACCCTCGTGTACATGAAAAATAGATTGTTTGGATTGATGACAAATCAATCATTCATCATTGCATTTGGAGATCATCTTGTCATCTTTACATTGCTTGGTGCATTGCATGGTTTCATGTTGTCTTAAAAAAGCGGAGCATGTTCTGACTAACGCGAGGATGCTTTTTAAAGGTTTTAGAAAGAAGGTAGCCCTTTGATTTTTATGTATATTTTGCTGGTTGTGGCATTTATTGATATGTTTTCGCAGTTACCCGTAATTGCGCCATTTGCTGCTAGTTTGGGAGCTACTCCGATAGTTGTGGGCTCTGTTATCGCTGTTTACTCATTTTCAAATATGTTAGGCAATGTGTTGTCAGGAATTTGGGTAGATAAGTTTGGTTCAAAACGTATTTTAGCTAGCAGTATGATTTTAGCTGGAGTTCTCGTTTTCTTTTATACATATGTTACAAATCCAACCCAACTTATTGCTATTCGATTTTTCCATGGGTTTGCTGCTGGCTTTATCGTGCCTGCTGCATTTGCTGCCATTGGACGAAATGATGATTCCGATTCGAATGGCAAAACAATGTCTCATTCAGGAGCTGCAATAGGAATTGCAGCAATTATTGGTCCTGCATTGGGAGCCATCATTAGTAGTAGATTAGGTATTGAATGGTTATTTTACAGCGTGTCTTTGGCGATGGTTTTAGTAGGGTTAATCTCCTTAGTATTAATTAAGTCACTACCATTGACGAAGAAATCAATCACACAAGAAAATGTGGGATTTTCTTTTATTAAAAATCCGGCTATTCAATTTTCTTATGTCGCTATATTTCTATTGCTTCTTATGCAAGGGTTACTTACGTATGCCATGCCCTTGAAAGTGGAAGAACTCAATTTACAACAAGAAATGACAGGCATTTATTTTAGCGTATTTGGCATTGTGGCTATCCTGTTTTTCGTTCTGCCTTCTAATCGGATTTTCGATCGTTTTAATAATAAAAGGTTGATGTTTACTGGACTGATGTTTATTTCCTTATCCATTTTAGGTCTGGGACTCTCAACTTCCTCAATCGAAATATTTATTGCTATGATTTTTTATGGAATCGGCTTTGCTTTATTGTTTCCTTCCACAAGTACAACCATTATGAAAGATACAAATTCTCAAAATCGAGGGAAAGCTTTCGGTATTTACTATGCTAGTTTTTCATTAGGTGTCATTTCGGGGGCATTTTTAGCGGGACTCCTTGGTACATCTGCAACTTTAATTTTCACAGTAGGAGCGGCTATTGTTTTTGTAAGTAGTATCCTGATGTTATTAGTGGCAAAGAACTAAAGAATCTAAGTTAAATTTCAATAAGGGTTGAATCACATTAACTTTCTAAGTAGCGTGTTATAATTTGAGCGGGATTAGCGTTCAATGAAATCAGAAGGAGTGAGATATTTGAATTGTCCAGTTTGCGATAGCGTTCGAATGAGAGAAGTCGAAAAAGAGAATGTGATGATCGATGTTTGTCCGGATTGTAAAGGTGTTTGGCTTGATCGTGGTGAACTAGAAAAAATCACACAGGGCTTAAGAGAAGACCAAAAATCATATACCCAGTCATACGAAAAAGATGATCGTCAATACCGGGATAATCGAGATAATTCAAGAAATGATAATAATAAAGAGTACGATTCTAAGCATTCCAACAATGGATATCCACCTAAGCACAAGCGAAAAAAATCGATGACCGATATACTTGGGGATTTATTAGGATAAAACTAAAAATTAAAACGAAAAAGACTTGTCTCGTGTTCTGAAACCGAATCGTTAGACCGAAATATTTAAGCAGCTAGTTGACTGGTATGGGGACGGTATTCAACCGGGCTCAACTAGTCAATTTTGCTTTTATGCGTTCATTGTTATAGTACTAAATCTACTTAGTCACTGCTTTCTTCAGCTCTTCTAAAGAGCGATATACTTTCCTGTAATACATTTCCTGTTTCATTATGCTGAAGAAGTTTTCCATAAGCGAATTATCCAGACAGCTTCCTTTTTCGAGACATACTTTGGAATATCCCATTATTTTTTAGCTTCTTTACATAGGACTTCATTTGATACGCCCAACCCTGGTTAGAGAGTAACGTCGTTCGATAGGTGCAGCCTTTAGCTATTTCTATTGCTTCATCCAAGGCGTCCATGATGACTTTTGCGTTTGGTCGTTCTGAGAGCCGGTAGGATAAAATCTCACTATTAAACATATCTAAGAACGGATCTAAATAAGTCTTCTTAATGATTAACTTCCCATTCGCATTCGTCTCGGAATATTTAAATTCGGTTGTACCAGTCGTCTCGGAATATTTATCCCTGAAGCTCGGAGCTTTTTTAAATAGTCTTTTTCCACACGAAGTAATTCTATTTCTTTTATCCCTCGTCAATTTTTTTCTCGTTCTTTATCTTCTTTGGTTTGGTAGACATTGATTGACGCCCCTTTGATTTAGAGAGCCCTTCAACACCTTCATTTTGCCATTTCCTCCACCAATTTATAATTATAGGCGGTTCAGTAATGCCAAATTTTCTAGCCATTTCATCAAGGGAATCTCTTGTTCTTACCTTATACTTCAGGACATCTAATTTATTGTATTTGCCTTTTTAGTACCCAAGCCCTGTTCCCCAAATTCTTGAAATCTACTGAACCATTTTCTTATATTCGTTTTACTTGAAACTCCACAAAAAACACCCCGAAAGTTAGAATTGTTGGTCTAACTTTCGGGGCGTAGAACATCGTGATAAGTCTTTTTCTTATGTCGATAACATAGATTTCAAGTAGTATTCCACCGAAATCAGCTATTAGAATTCATAATAACTACGCAGTAAATAAGAAATCCATTTGCAATGAGAATGATTCCGAATGTTCTCTAATAATCCTTTTACAATAGCTGGACTTAAAGTTGGTTCTAGCAGATGTTGCCTTAACAGAACTAAAGATTCTTTTTCGATAGACTCTTCAATTTCCATAATTTTTTGGTCCATGATGTCGAGAATTTGTTCTTTCGTCATTTCTTCCTGCGTCAGTTGCTTGCCCAAATGAATCAAGTCCTGAGAAATGAATGGGATAGTTGTATGTTTAGCAAGCAAGTTTGTTTTTTCCACTAGCGATCTGGATAGCAAATTTAAATCCACTGGTATCTTCTGAAATAAAAATAATTGTGAATAGATACTGATAAAGCCTTTAATGCAATAGACAAGATCGTATTTTATCAAATCGACAACCTCGCCGTAAACGCGGTCAATCATAGACAAAATCGACTTCTCGAACAACTTGTCATAGGTTTGCATCTTAACGATGAACTCCTTATTCAATGTGTGGCTTTGCTCTTTCATCAAAACTTTTGTGAAATCAGAGTGTTTTTGGAAGGAATTGAACGTTGAGAAATAAAACTCATAGACCAGTTTTTCCTCAACTTTTGTGTTTTTGACTATATAGTCAGCATCGGCGGTGAATTGCATCATGAAGTGGTCGATCAACGCTATTATCAATTCATCCTTAGACTTAAAAGATAAGTAAAAAGCCCCTTTAGAAATACCACAATATTCCGTTATTTGTTGAATAGAAGTTGCTTCAAAACCTTGTTTTGCAAATAGTTCCAATGATTTTTCCATAATTAGTTGTTTTTTATTCATTTTATTTTTATCGCTCCTAGTTCATATTGTTGACAATTGACCAGTTGGTCATTATTATAAAAAAAGTAAATAGAAAAGTCAATTAGGGGTAGGTGTAAGCGTGAAAGGTTTAGTTAATTTTGTACTTCAAAATAAACTGGCAGTATGGTTACTGACTATTATTATCACCGTAACTGGTATTTATTCGGGTACAAGAATGAACATGGAAACAATTCCAGATATTTCGATTCCTTACTTAATGGTAATGGACGTATATCCTGGCGCAACTCCAGAGAAGGTAATGGAAGAAGTTTCTATGCCTTTGGAAAAAGTCGTAGAAAACCTTGAAGGCGTGAAATCCGTATTTTCGAATTCGTATTCAAATATGGCAAATCTTCAAGTGGAATATGAGTATGGTGTAGATATGGACGAGGCGAATCGTGCTTTGAAATCTGCACTGGAAGCGGTAACTTTACCTGAAGGGGCTCAAGAGCCGACCGTTACGGCAATCAGCATGAATATGATGCCGGTGGCTGCGTTGAGTATTTCTAGTGCGAATGAAGATATTGTTGAATTAACGTCAACAGTAGAAGAAATCATACTTCCAAAAATCGAAAAGATTGATGGAATAGCTTCAGCAACAATTACAGGTCAACATATTAATGAAGTACAACTAACTTACGATGAAACTAAACTGGCTGAACTGGGCTTAACGGAAGACTCTGTTAAACAAGTGATTCAGGCAAGTGACCTTGCAGTTTCTTTGGGTCTTTATGAGTTTGAAGAAGGTGAAGAAGCCGTTGCGGTAGACGGCAAGTTTATGACAGCCGATGAATTGAAGGAAATGCTTATTCCATTGACTCCTTCGGAAAAAAACACATCACCATTTGTGAAACTGAGCGAGATCGCTAAGATTGAAGAAGTTGGGAAAGTTCAATCGATTTCACGTACAAATGGTAAAGAAGCCATTGCAATTCAAATTGTTAAAGGGCAACAAGCTAATACAGTTGATGTCGTGAACGCTGTGAAAGAGTTAATTGAAGAAGAAGAGGCAAGTATCGATGGTCTCGTTATTGAGGTATCACTTGACCAAGGTGCGCCGATTGAAAAATCGGTTACAACAATGATTGAAAAGGCGTTGTTCGGAGGATTGATAGCTGTATTGATCATCCTTTTATTCTTGCGTGATTTTAAATCAACCATCATTTCGATCGTCTCAATTCCAGTTTCGATTTTCATGGCATTAATGGTGTTGAACTGGATGGATATTACGCTCAATATCATGACGCTAGGAGCAATAACTGTCGCCATAGGTCGTGTTATTGATGACTCGATTGTCGTCGTTGAAAATATTTATCGTCGATTACATCTAAAAGATGAGAAGTTGACTGGTCGTGCACTTGTTCGTGAAGCGACAATCGAAATGTTCAAACCAATCCTTTCATCAACATTGGTAACGGTGGCGGTGTTCGCACCACTTATCTTCGTAGGCGGAATGGTTGGCGAGCTGTTCTTGCCATTCGCATTAACCATGACGTTTGCGCTTGTCGCTTCATTGATTGTAGCGATTACGATCGTTCCCGCATTATCCCACTTCTTGTTCAAGAAGAAGTTATATAGTGAAAAGACTGCTAGCAGTCATAAAGAGACTGGGAAATTATCAAACTGGTATAAAGGAATCCTTGGATGGACGCTTAACCACAAAATTATTACATCAATCATTTCTATTGCTCTATTAGCAGGAAGCATAGCATTGACGCCGTTGATTGGTTTTAGTTTCCTAGGCAGTGAAGAAGAAAAAGTGATGTACTTGACTTACACTCCTGAAGCCGGCGAGCTAATGGATGATACTTTAGAAAACATTACAGCTATTGAAGAAAAAATGCTGAATCGTGAAGATATTGATATTGTTCAATTATCCCTAAGCGAAGGCGGCGATCAAATGTCCGCGATGATGGGTGGTGGTGGAGGAGGTGCATTAATGTACCTTATCTTCAATCCTGAAATGGATGACTTCCCTAAAGCTCGCGAAGAAATTGAAGAATATGTCTTCAACATTGAACAATCTGGCGAATGGAATAGTCAGAACTTCACGTCCATGTCGATGTCTACAAATGAAGTTAGCTACACTTTCAACGGTGCGGATTTAGATAAACTGAATGAAGCTGTTGTTATGGTAGAAGATGTCCTGAAAGAAAACGATGGATTGGAAGAAGTTTCTTCAAGTGCAGAAGATGCATATGTTGAACATACGTTCAAAGTAGAACAAGATGAATTATTGCAGTATGGATTAACGACGGGCCAAATTGTCATGATGTTAAGTCCAAAAACAACACAGGAAGTATTGACAACCGTTGAAAAAGACGGGAGTTCACTAGATGTAATCGTTAAGCAGGAAAAAGCTGCTCAACCTAAATCAATTGATGAAATCCTGGCAACTGAAGTACCGACTGCGCTTGGTACAACAGTGCCACTTTCAGAAATTGTAACAGTTGAAACAGGCACAACGATGAACACCCTTGCACGGAGTAAAGGTGAATACTATGCAACCGTTTCAGGAGCAATTCTTGGCGATGATATTACAAAAGCGACATCTGAAGTGGATGAAGCAATAGATAAATTAGATTTACCTAAAGGAGTTACAGTAGCGGTTGCAGGTGCTGCAGCTGATATGACTGAAACATTCACACAACTTGGTTTAGCCATGATGGCGGCAATTGCTATCGTGTACTTCATCCTCGTTGTAACATTCCGTGAAGGTGTTGCACCATTCGCGATTCTGTTCTCATTACCGTTTGCAGTAATCGGTTCATTTGTCGGTCTGTGGATTGCTGGTGAAACAATTTCTGTATCGGTCATGATGGGGTTATTAATGTTAATTGGTATCGTTGTGACGAACGCCATTGTACTTGTCGACCGCATTATTCATATGGAACGAGCAGGTATGACGATGCGCGAAGCGATTCTAGAAGCAGGAGCTACACGCCTACGTCCAATCCTAATGACGGCATTGGCAACAATCGGTGCATTAATTCCATTAGCAGTTGGTTCAGGTGGTGGCGGTTTAATCTCGAAAGGTCTTGGTATTACAGTAATAGGCGGTTTAGCAAGTTCAACATTATTAACGTTAATTGCTGTACCAATCGTTTATGAAGTATTATCGAAGATATTCAAGAAAAATCGTAGTGAAGTAGAAGAGAACTAATCTAGAAGCCCTACAAGGTGATACGTCTCCTTGTAGGGCCTTTTTGTATTAGAATCTGAAATTTTATATGTAACTTTAACGTATTGTTAGAAACAAAAGTATAGTAAAATAGAATAATTTTCTGAATAGTGTAGTATAAAAGAGGTAGTAAATTGTGTGAATTTCAAAAATGCATTTTGTTTAATACATGTATATTTGAAGGGAATTCTTATGGATTTTGATTGAAGTGAAAGGTGCCGAGACAAACATGCCCTCCTGTGGTTACTCGTTGCAAAGATATTCAGTTCATCAATATCTTTCCAGCGGGAAAATGATTCCCAGGAGTGATCCACAGAATGCTTCTGCCTGTTTCTGTTTCTGCATCGCTTTGCTAGCTTCGAAACATGAAAGTGCGCTGCATCGCTACGCTTGCTTCGAAACTGTAACGGAAATCGACAAAATCTTTGTTTTTATCCAGTTTGATGAATTATGTGATTGACCCAATTAGTAGTTATACAAGACATAAAAACAGAAAAGAGGATTTAATCTATGAAAATTCTTGTGGTTGGTGCAGGTGCAATCGGTGGTTATTTTGGAGGAAGGCTTATTGAAAAAGGGGAAGATGTTACGTTTCTGGTTAGAGAGAATAGAAAAAAACAACTAGAAAAAACAGGTTTAAAAATAGAGAGTGTTAACGGAAACATTGAATTATCTCCTCGTTTACTACTGGCTGGTGAAACTGAGGAAAAGTTCGATGTGATTATGATTTCAACGAAGTCGTATCAATTAACTGCGGCAATTGATGATATTCGCCTTCATTTAAAAGATGACGGAATCATTTTACCTCTATTAAATGGTATTTCACATATGGATGAGCTGGTTAAGGCTTTCGGTGAAGATATGGTAATTGGTGGTCTGTGCTTTATAGAGTCAACGCTAAATGAATTTGGGACAATCGTACAAACAAGTCCGATTCATCAGCTAGTATACGGCGAAAGAACAGGAGAAAGAAGCCCTCGTATAGAACGTTTAAAATACGTATTTGAAGAGTCAAAAGCTGAATTTGTTTTAAGTGATAACATTAATCAAGATATGTGGCATAAATATTTATTCATCACGACTATGTCAGGGATTACGTCGTTAATGGAGTCTTCAATCGGACCCATACGGAATTTAGAATCAGGCCAACGAATCATTTCAGCCTTATTAAATGAAATTGTATTAATAATGAAGAAAATTAATGCACCGATTAAGGACGACATTGCTGACATTCAATTGAAACGAATGAATGGATTGAATGAAGGCATGAAATCTTCGATGCAGCGAGATATCGAAAAATCATTGCCAATAGAAGTAGAGCATCTACAAGGGTATTTGCTTGAAAAAGCTAAAAATCATAATCTTGACGTTCCAATATTAGAAACCATTTATACAAAACTAACCCTGTATGAGGAGTTTCGGAAGTAAAGACATGTATATACAATCGTGATTTTAGTATATGTTACTCTTATCTATTAAACTCTATAAATTCAAGTTAATGTCAGAAAGGATGATAGTCATGAAAGCATTTGTACATGAACTAGGAGAACTTAAGCTAAAAGAAATGGATGAACCAACCGCACAAGAAGGACAAGTAGTAGTGTCAATTAAAGTTGCTGGCTTAAATCGACGTGATTTAATTATTCCGAATCGTCTTGGAGACGAAGGACAAGCACTAATACTCGGTTCAGATGGTGCAGGGGTAATTGATTCGATAGGAGAAAGTGTCGAGGGTTTTTCTGTTGGAGATGAAGTTATGATTAATCCAGCTCTCCGTTGGTACGATAATAGTGATGCTCCACCAGCGGGTTTCGATATTTTAGGAATGCCGGATAACGGGACATTTGCAGAAAAAGTCGTTATTTCTGCTGAACAAGTGGAGAAAAAACCTGAACACTTATCGTGGGAAGAAGCAGGTGTAGTTGCTTTGTCAGGCCTAACTGGCTATCGTGCCTTGTTTACAAAGGGGAATGTTAAGAAAGGAGATACAGTTTTTATTCCCGCCGCAGGTAGTGGCGTATCGAGTTTTCTTATCCAATTTGCAAAAAACATTGGAGCCAAAGTAATTGTAACTTCTAGAAGTGAAGAAAAGCGCAAAAGGGCTTTAGAATTAGGTGCAGATATCGCGCTTGACACAAATGGCGACTGGGAGAAAGAGTTAGCAGATGAAACCATCGATCTCATTATTGAAAGTGTGGGAAGAGCCACATTCAATCGCTCATTAAATGTTCTTAAAAAAGGTGGCCGAATCGTAATTTTTGGTGCGACGACGGAAGATACGGTAGATTTTGACTTGCGTAAGTTTTTCTATGGACAATATCAGCTATTCGGATCTACCATGGGCAGTAGAGAAGAGCTCCGAGCTATGTTAGCGCATATGGAAGAGTTTAAAATGCAACCTGTAGTAGATCACACATTCATATTTGATCAAGCTCAAGAGGCAATAGATTATCTTAAAGAAGGAAAGCAGTTTGGGAAGATTGCTCTTCAAATAAATAAATAAATAAATGAATACTAAGATTCGTTTTTAATTTTTAAAAGTGTGTAGAGATGCAGAGGAAACCTGCTTCTCTGCCCACTTTTTTTTGAATAGCACTTTATATATTGGCACACACTATATTTGTTACACATAAAAATGAAAATTGGAGGAAAATAAAAAATGACACAAAACCAACAAGGTCAAATGAGCGAAAATATGCAGGCTGGTCCTGTAACACCAGAAATGAATCACGGAGGTCATGAACTTTTTGATGTTCAAGAATTATTGTCGGGTGCAGTTGCAGGATTAAACCAATGCGTCTTGTTGCGCCCACATATTCAAGATCAAGAACTATTAACGATGTTGGATAACCAGTTCCAATTTATGCAAGAAGAATACAACATTATCGTTGATTGTTTTAAAACAGGGCAAGATCCTTTCAAACCCACTCAATCATATAAGATGTCACAAAATAACGATTTTATTTATGGAATTAAACCAACACAACCGAAAAAGCCAATTCAGTCAGCTAACGAATTAACGGATGAGATTATTTCAGGTTTTTTGCTTGGTGTTCATAAGACTAGTGCATCTTTAAAAGCAATGGTAGCCCTTGAAACGACAAATCCAGTGGTTCGTAGAGTGATTGCGGATTCAGTTCCGAACTGTATCGAAATGGCATACGAAGTTTCCATTTATCAAAACAAACACCAATATTACCAAGTGCCTCAACTTGCCAAACAAGATATGATGGCCATTGTAAACTCTTTTGCACCATCTCAAATTAAACCAGGTACCATGCCCAACTAATAGTAAATATCATAAATAAGGGAATACATTTTCTTAGGTCTCAAATTGTATAACTAACCATTCATGAACCTCATGTCTCTTTATTTTAAAGTGGCAGGAGGTTCATGTTTTTTGGTTATTCAATTAGCGATACCTTACTACTTGGAGTTGTTATGTCTAGCTCCAAGCGTGAGATTACACCTAAGCTTCAGCCCTCGTAATGAGCTAGACCGCGCTTGCTGCTTTTCTTACGAAAAAACTTCCGTTTGAATGAGTATAAAGAAGGAGAGAGTATTTATATAAAGGAAAGAGACACAGAAAAGTTTCTACATAGTAGTCAAAATAAAAAGTTGGAGGAAGTTGCATGAAAGATTGTACAATCGTTGGTGGTGGTCCAGCTGGGTTAAATGCAGCGTTAGTATTAGGGCGAGCGAGAAGACGTGTGATTTTGGTTGATAGCAATAATGCGCGTAATAAAGTGACGTTTGCTTCACACGGATTCCTGACACGAGACGGAGTAAAACCAGCCGAACTTCGAGAGTTGGCTCATCAAGAGTTCACTAGATACCCAATGATTGAAACACTGGAAGATAAAGTAGTCGAAATTGCTAAAGTGGATGAAGGATTTTTGATTAAAACGCAAAGAGGCCAACAATGGAAGTCGCGAAAAGTAATTCTTGCAACAGGTGTATATGAAAAATTCCCTAATATCCCAAACTTAAGCGACTTCTATGGAAACAGTATATTCAACTGTCCTTATTGCGATGGATGGGAACTACGAGATAAGCCCCTAGCTTTATTTGGGATCGTAGACTATACGCTCCATATGTCGAAAGTGCTACTTAATTGGTCAAAGGATATTGTCATTTTTACAAATGGACAAAAACTTACCAAGAGCCAAGTAAAACAAATTGAGAAAACTGAGTTGAGAGTGGAAACGAGTCCGGTACATCTTCTTATTGGGAAAAAGGGAATGCTAGAAAAAGTTGAACTTGTTAACGGAACAGTAATAGAGCGAGCGGGTGGGTTTGCCACGCCAGAACTTTTCCAAACGACCAAACTTGGTACACTTCTGGGTATTAAATTAAACGATACGGGTGGACATCATTCAGATGAAGTGGGAAACACGAAAATAACAGGATTTTTTGTTGCAGGTGAGGCATCAAATGTCTATCCATCCCAATTAATTATCGCTGCCGCAAGTGGAGTGAAGACAGCAATGGCTGTCAATGTTGAATTAACCCATGACGGTATATTAGGTAGTGAAGATTAATGCGAAAAGTGACATTGCCTCAGTTAAATGAGTGTCTATATGATTCCTAACACCCTCTATATCTCGTTTTTTGCTGTGAGAAATTCGTCATAAAAATATTGTCGAAATAAAATTCTACAAATTATGTGGTATTAGTAATATATAAACCTCAAATTGTAATGAAGTGTCTTATGTTTTGTCACAAGACTGTAATGTTGATATGTTATTTTATTCCTACAAATGAGAATTAAAGGAGAAAATAACTTGAAAAAATTTAGTTTTGTAATAAGTTTTGTACTAATGTTCCTCGTCGCATTTGCCAATGATTCGGAGGCTGCAGCTTCTGTCCACACAGTTAAAAAAGGTGATACTTTATATAAAATTTCTATAAAGCACAAAGTTTCGGTTAATAGTATAAAATCATATAATAATTTGAAATCAAACTTAATTATACCAAATCAAAAGTTGAATTTAAAATCAAAAGTAGTAGCTAAAAAATCAACACCAGTTAAAAAAGTAGCGAAAAAATCAACACCTTCTCGATCAAATACTAAGGTTGCCAAAGAATTTATGGTCTCAGCGACAGCGTACACAGCTTTTTGTAAAGGATGTTCAGGAATAACGAAGACAGGAATTAATTTAAGAAAAAATCCACACTTAAAAGTTATTGCCGTTGATCCAAAAGTGATTAAACTTGGTACTAAAGTACATGTAGCAGGTTACGGGTATGCTATCGCCGGAGATACTGGGAGTGCAATTAAAGGAAATAAAATTGATTTGTTTATTCCAAACCGCACAAGCGCTCTAAAATGGGGACGCAAAACGGTGAAAATTAAAATCTTAAAATAACTAATAAACGAAAACCTACTTGCCAAATTGTGGCGAGTAGGTTTTTTTGATGTGAAAATTTTTGGGACCACTCTACTTTTAATTACAATCCATTTTTTTCATAAATTATTACAACGATGTAATAATAACTTGCAGGAAAACCTGCATAGGGTTACAATTAAGTAGTCAAACAGTTCGGATATGTGTTTCGGAGGTAATTTAATGAAGGTATTACTGCATAAAATTGAAAATTCCTATAATGATTTTTCTGCAGGACAAAAGAGGATTGCGGATTTGTTTAAAGAAAATCAAATCGTGTTAGCATTTTCTTCGGCTCTTGAAATTGGGAAAAAAGTAGGTGTCAGTGAATCAACCGTTATTAGGTGGGCACAGAAACTGGGGTTTAAAGGGTTTTCAGAATTTCAGCATGTCATTCAAAAAAAACTTGCAAAGCAACGTATTGAACAGGTAGCAGATGAAGATACAACGGAATATACGTCACAATCCATTGTGAAAAATTTGCTTGATGCAGATATTAAGAGCATTTCGCATTTGAAGGAAACCATGCAAGAAGAGCAGTTGCTTCAAGTTGTGGATTTGATTAGCTCAGCTAAGAAAATATATGTGACAAGCAACTTTTTCGATTACGGTTTAGCCTATTCGTTTACGCATTGGATGAACATGGTACTCGATCACACAGAACTGTTAATGCAGGGAGATGTGCAATACTATTTCCAACTATCTAAATTAACAGCAGATGATGTGGTCATTGCTTTTGCCTTTCCACGGTATACGAAAAATGTAATGGAAACATTGCAAACAGCAAAAGAACAAGGTGCAACGGTTATCGTTATCACTGATAAGAAAGAAGCCCCAGTCACCCAATATGGGGATGAAGTATTATTTGTACCAGTTACGACGAATTTAAGTATTGATTCCTACACAGCTGTTCATGCGTTAATAACTTCAGTCATGCGATTCATTTATGTGAAAGAACATGAGAAAGTAAAGCAAAATTTAGCGCGCGTTGAAGACATGTATGAACGGAAAGCTATTTTTACATCTAAATGAAACGACCGAACTGATGACAACTAAAACTAAACGTATAAGGGGAGATTCATTATGAAAAAGAAGTTCTCATTTTTAACTGCAGTCGCTGCTACAGCTATGTTAATCGCAGGTTGCGGAAGTGATAAAGAAGAAACGACAGATAGCGCTGGGTCAGGCGAAGAGTCAGGATATAACTTAAAAGAAGATGGCAAGTTAACATACGCTTCAAGTGGTTTATACAAACCATTTAACTATGAAGAAGCTGGTGAACTTACTGGTTTTGACGTGGAAATCGGCGCAGCTATTGCCGAAAAAATGGGCTTAGAACCAAATCCAATCACAACCCCATGGGAAACCATTACACAATCTCTACTGGCTAGTAATTTTGATGTCATTATTGGATCAATGGCCATTACAGCTGAACGTGCAGAACGCGTAAACTTCTCAGATCCTTACTACTACTCGGGTGGGATGATTTTCGTGCCAGAAGGTAGTGATGAAATCACTTCTGCAGAAGATTTAGAAGGTAAACGAATCGGTGTTGTTGCACAAAGTACGTACGATACTGCGGCAAAAGGATATACGGATGATGTTAAGTACTATAATAGTGATGTTGTGGCGTTAAATGATTTAACGGTTGAAGGCCGATTAGATGCCGTCATTACAGCGGACGTAGTTGGTTTTGAAGCCATTGCAGCTGGGTTGGAAATTAAAGATGTAGGCGAACCATTGTGGATTGAACAAGCGGCAGTGGCTTTACGTAAAGAAGATAAGGAATTATTAGAAGGTATTAATAAAGCGATTGAAGAAATAGTGGCAGATGGCACATATGAAGAAATCTCAAACAAATGGTTCGAACGTAATCTTCTTGATGTTGATTTAGAAGGTATTGACATTCTGAATTAATTTGGAAGAGAAAGGGAGATTACTATGGAACTTTTAAAAACGGTAGTTGAAGTCTTTTTGCGAACGTATCCAGGTTTCCTAGAAGCGACACTCACCACCTTGCAAATTACGGCTGTCGCTCTCGTTTTAGGTACATCTCTCGGGTTAATCTTTGCACTAATGAAAATTTCACGCTCCAAAATACTACAAACAATTGCTAATTTATACATTACGATTATTCGAGGTACACCGTTAATTGTCCAAATTATGTTTTTATATTTTGGGATTACGACACTCATCGTCCTCTCGGGTTTCTGGGCAGGAGCGATTGCACTCGGTATTCATAACGGGGCATACATCGCGGAGATTTTCCGTGGAGCTATACAAGGGATTGATAAAGGGCAGCGTGAAGCGAGTAGCTCACTAGGAATGACAAGAACGCAAAGTATGCGTCGTATTGTTTTCCCGCAAGCTTTAAAACGCTCGATTCCGCCGCTTGGTAATCAGTTTATTATTACATTGAAAGATTCATCTTTAGTTTATATTATTGGGGTGTCAGAGTTATTCTCCATCGCAAACCGTGAAGCAGCGCAGTCATTCCAATCATTAGAAACGTATTTAGTGGTCGGGGTGTATTATTTAGTGCTCGTGATGATCTTCACCTATTTATTGAAACTGTATGAAAACAAACTAAATGTCGACAAATAAGAAGGAGGGACGCATATGTTAAAAGGGACGAATATTCATAAATCGTTTGGCGATTTAGAAGTATTAAAAGGCATTGATCTCGAAGTCGCTCCTTCTGAAGTGGTCGTTCTGGTCGGGGTTAGTGGGTCAGGTAAAAGTACATTGCTTAGATGCTTTAACTTTTTAGAACGTATTAATGAAGGAACCATCGAAATTGATGGACACTTAGTCAACCCAAAGAATGATAAGCTCTCAAAAATTCGAGCTGAAGTAGGAATGGTGTTCCAACACTTTAACTTATTCCCACATATGACGGTATTAGAAAATGTCATAGAAGCGCCGATGATTGTGAAGAAGATGAAGAAAGCCGATGCCATTACCTTGGCGAAACAGCTGCTTGAAAAAGTCGGATTGTCTGATAAAGCAGATGTGTATCCGAGTAAACTATCAGGTGGACAAAAACAGCGTGTTGCCATCGCCCGCTCACTCGCGATGGAACCAAAAGTATTATTATTCGATGAACCCACGTCAGCACTCGACCCGGAATTAGTGGGAGAAGTGTTGGCAGTTATGCAGCAATTAGCGCAAGAAGGCATGACCATGATCGTCGTGACGCATGAAATGAAGTTCGCACGTAATGTAGCTAATCGCATCATTATGCTGGATGAAGGACGTATCATTGAGTCCGCTGATCCAGAGACATTCTTTGGAAATCCAACGCACGAACGAACAAGACAATTCATTCAGTTAGTCGATTAAATAGGAAAACCCCGATTGTCAGGAGAAAACTGGCAATCGGGGTTTTTTCAATTAATGGAGAACCGCATCATTTTTAGTGAAAATATCATAATATAAGGAGAGAGGTTAGAAAGTCGTGGGGAATTCGTTCAAAAAGGTAAATCCAATAGGACTTTTATCGACGGCCATAACCATAAGGAGGCATTCCAGGTATTTGGTTTGGAGGAACGACAACCGTTTCATTAATCTCTCTATAGTAAGTTTTTGGTACGTCGACAATATGTTGTCTAGTTACATTAATCAAAGGTTGAATATGAGGAACTTCTCTCTCGATAAAGGTGTCTCTAAAACGGCATAAAGGCGGGCACACAATTGGTTGAACTGCGGGATTTCCACAGTGAGGTCGCATATGACGATACATAATGATTTCACCTCCATTCAATCTATATCTATTAATAAATGCACTAATAGAGGTTTTGGAAACGGCGGACTCATCAATAAGCACAGAATATGGTAGTAAACTAACAGGGAATATGTACTGACACACTAAAAATTATTCCGTTAACAAGTATGTTTTTTCGATTGATCGGAGTTTATTAACGTCTTTTCTTTGTATCGATTTCAATATGTCTAATATTTATCGTTAGAATCAGGTTTTTTTACAATAAAGCAGAAGAAAAGATGATCATATTTAAAATAAATGATGAGCGAAAAGCACTTGAAGTATCTACCATTCAAGTGCTTTTTATAATATTTCAAATAATAAACTAATTAGCACATTGAAATGTTTCGTAATAAGTTTGTGGGGTAATTTTAGGGAAAGGAGCGTGACAAGATGACTACAGATGAGCGTTTAATTATCAGACTTTCTAACCAGGAACAACAGTCTTTGGTGGATTTATATGACCGTTATTCTCAACTATTATGGAAAATTTCGTACCGCGCTGTTGCTGATGATGCCATCTGTGAGCAAATTTTACGCCAAGTGTTTCAAGATGTGTGGGCGAGACCACATGACTTTAATATTGGGAAAAAGTTATCCATTCTGTTAGTTGAGTGTTGCCAATCAAAAATCAGATTACTTACGATGCAAAAGTCCTCTTAAAATGAGCTACCTACTTCCACGGAAATTTATCTAAAGCCGCTTTCTACTATTTTTTAGGTAAAGTTAAACTGAAAATAGAGCCTTTGTTTGAGCTTTCAACTAATCGTAAATCTCCACCATGTGCAAGAGCAATCATGCGAGAGTAAGAGAGCCCTAATCCAAGTCCCCGAATTTGTAACTTCTTATCGTTCCCTCGATAAAAGCGTTCGAAAATAAAGGGGTGTTCGTCTTGAGGAATGCCCGAACCATTATCTTGTAATTGAATCTCAACACTGTGTTCATTATTAATAAAATTTACCTTGATTTGTCCATCAGCTTTTATGGCATGACGAGCGTTTTGAGCCAAGTTGATAAGGATTTGTTCTACTTTTATCGGATCAATGGATGCTTCGAGTTCATTTAATGGATTTTTAATGTCAATGGTCATATCAATGTCTGTCACTGTTGTTTGCCATTGCTTCATTATTTCAGAAACAAAAGGAAATAACTGTGTTTTCGTCGGATAGATAGGAATTCCACCCGCAGCGAATGAGTTGAAATCTAGAAGGGAGTCAATCATGTGCTGTAGACGTTGTGTTTCCTTTAAGGATATCTCGATAAATTCCTTCGCCTCATCTCCAGTGACGACTTCCTCGTTTACAGCTTGTAACAAACCACTAATAGAAGTGACAGGTGTTTTCAAATCATGAGATACACCCGCTAGCAACTCAGACCTTAATTCTTCTAAGTGTGAGAGACGAGAAGACATGGTTTTAAATGCGTCGACTAAATCACTTATTTCTTCTTCTTTAATTTCCTTACTTGAAGGTAAAGAAATTTCATAAGAGCCTCGTTCAATTTGTTGAGCGGCAAAAGCAACCCTTCTAATGGGTTTTGCTAATTGTTTAGCTAAATAAAAAATGACTCCGTAGCCAAGTAATCCAATTGAAGCCAGCATGATAAAGAGTAATCGATATTCTTGATTCGTGTTTAGTAAATCTTGCTTTCGTTGAATCATGACGATATATCCGGTAGTTTCTGAATCGTCTAAAATAGGCGCACTGACTGCGTAGGCGACTTCTCCATTAAGTTCAAACTTCACTTCAGTTTTTTCGAAAATATAAGTAGGGATCATTTTAGTATCGGTTTCATTACGTCGTCCAGGACCTTGTTGATGAAAAAGAACTGTGCCATCGGAATTAACAACATAAGTTAAAGGTCGCGTTTCAATAGGAAATGCCTCACCACGTCGTTCTAGAATAGATAAAAAACGAGGATCATCATTAAAATTCCCGCTATCCGAAACCGCTCGATCGGCCATTTCATTGACCACAATTCGGGTTAAATCTAAGTTGTGTGATAGAGTGGTTTGGCGAATCCATAAAACAGCTAAAAACCCGATAATAAAAAGACCGAAAATTAATGTAACGAGGTATCGAGAAGTCCAATAAGTTTGAATGGATGGTCTCTTAATTGGTTTCGACATGAAATTCATACCCCATCCCTCGAATTGTACGAATCTCGCCTTCAGACTTTGGCCACTTTTTCAAGACATGCCGTATGCGTTTAACGGCTAAATCCACCGCGCGGTCACTACCGTAGTAATTCATTCCCCAGACATGTTCCAGTAATTGTTCACGCGTAAAAATTTGATTCGGGTGTTTAGCTAAAAACAACAACAGTGCACGGTCTTTAGGTGTTAATGGAACTTCTACATTATGTAAAAATATTTGGCGCTCTTTTTGATGTATTCGTAATTTGCCAAAATGACGAGCATCAATTTCATCAAGTAATCTAGTGGGTCTTCGAAGGACTGCTTGAATTCGTGCAACGACTTCTTCTGCAACAAAAGGTTTTGACATATAATCGTCCGCACCGTTTTGAAGACCACGAAGACGATCAGGGACGTCTCCAAGAGCGGTCAACATGATAATGGGGCAAGGAGAATGAGCGCGAATTGTTTGTAGAAATTCCCATCCTGTTCCGTCAGGCAGCATAACATCAAGCAACACTAAATCAATCGCTTCACTGGTGAAAATGAGCGAGGCTTGTTGAATCGTAAAGGCTTGACTCACAGCAAATCCATGCTTTTCTAAATATGCACGCAGAACCCGAGAAATGGGTATTTCATCTTCAACAATTAAAATTCGCTTCATTCCGTTCACCTCTTTTTTGGTTGTAATCTTACTTCTTATATAAGTATAAAAGAAGGGACTCGAAATGGATACATTCGAGTCCCTTCAGATTATGCTTCAGATGATGTAGTTGTAGCTTGTGATTCCTCACTAACAGGTTCCTCTTTTTGTTGTAATTTCATGTGTGGACCGCCATGCTTATGTTCTTTATGACCTCCGCGAGGATTAAAACCAAGCTCTTCCATTTGAATCTGAGCTTCAGCTTCAGTTAACGTTCCTGCTTCAACTTGTTCTCTAATCTTATCGAGTTGCGCTTTTTGCTCATCTGTTAATTTTTCGTGTGATGGTCCGCGTGTTAAAAATTTAGCACTAAAGTCAAGACCAAGTTCTTCAATCTTTTCTTGTGCTTGTGCTTGTGTTAAGTCGCCAGCAATGAATTGATCACGAATTTCGGTTAACGCCACTTTTGTTTCTTCATCTAAATCTTGTATATCCAAGTGAGTTAAAAAATCTTCCGGCAAGTCAACAGATAATTCATCAAGTTTAGCTTGAGCTTCTACTTCAGTTAAGTCACCTGCTTTAAATTGGTCACGGATGTCTTTAATGGCAGTCTGTGTTTCTTCATCGATGTTGCCAAATGGACCTTTACCATGGTGTCCACGATGCCCAGCTTTACCAAATCCAGGGTCAATACCAAGCTCCTCCATTTGGGCGTGTGCTTCTTCATGTGTAATGTCACCCGTTTTTACTTGATCACGAATTTCATCTAAAGTCGCTTTGGTATCTGCGGAAATTTCTTCTGTTGTACTTTTTGCAGTTGATGCAGCTAAAATCGATGGTGCCGCAATTGCACCAAGTGTTAATACACTTGCTAAAAGAATACTACCAGTCATTTTCTTCATCTTCATCCTCCTAAAAATTCATTGTGGAAACGTTCCACAATCCTACAATAACTCGGCAATGTGTCAGGAGAATGTCAAAGAAAAAAAGAACGTAAATCTGTTCTCTTGAAGAGTGAAAGCGATGTTGTACGATTATCTTAAAAATAGTCGTCAATCCTACCTTAGATAATCACTGTATTTATCTTTTAGAGTTTTCAATCTCAGTTCCGGTGGCGAGCTGGTTAGGCTTCTGCTCTTTGCGGGTCTACCATTCAATTTCTTCTGGGTATTTTTTTGTAATTAACATATCGTGAATAGCTCTTTTGCTATCGTGGGCGGATTTAATTACTTGATCGCGCATCATATGGTAGTCTTTATCTTGAATTGCAAGTTTTAATGCAAACTTGCCTAAGCCCTTTTCGCGCTGCTCTTTTGTTAAGTCAATATATTTAAAATTGAGCATATCAACAAATTGAATAGCATATTCTTGCACATTTGTTTCGTTACTGCTCAATATATTCATGAAGCGATCGTGCTCTTCTTTTGACATGACGGGTTGCAGAGCTTCTCCAACAACCGATTGAAACTTACGTATCGTTGTAACTTGTACATCAAGACTAGGATATAAGTGGTTTTTGCTATATAAACGAATAAAATCATTTAAAGCAATGATAGTAAAAATGAGCTCAGGCCATAGTACGTCAACCGAATAATAAATATTTTTTTCGCATGAAACCATTTCGTGATGTATCTTCGCTTCTTTGTTTAAACCATTTCCTACAAAATTCACATGACGATGTGCTTGAGAAGCATGCCTAATCTCATAAGAAACACTTAGTATACGTTTGCGAGAACCTTCCCAGTCATAATACTTATTTTCATCGCCAATGACGCTGTAAATTGCTTGGTTGATTTCATCTAAATCCCAAAAGTCCCCGCTAATACGTGCCCCAGTTAAATTTTCTGTATGAGTTATCGACAACAAAAAAATCGCCTCCTGATGATCTATTACCGTTTTGGCGTATAGTTAAGCGTATTAAATAGTTCTTCTAACTCAGGTTTAGTTAAGTCCCGCCAATCTCCAACAGATAACCCATCAACATGAATATTCATGATGCGTACACGTTGTAAACTCTTTACGTCGTAACCAAGTTCAGTACACATACGGCGAATTTGGCGATTTAAACCTTGTGTTAAAGTGATTTTAAACATATGGGTAGAGAGCTTCTCAACTTTGCATGGTAAAGTTTTCGTTTCTAAAATCTCTACACCTTCAGCCATTTTTTGAACAAACTCTTGCGTTATTGGTTGATCAACTTTAACGATATATTCTTTTTCATGCTCATTTTCAGAACGCAGAATTTCATTCACAATATCCCCATCATTTGTTAATAAAATAAGGCCATGAGAGTCTTTATCTATTCGACCAATATGAAAAATACGGAGTGGATGATTAACGAAATCCACTATGTTTCCTTTAATATGGCGCTCCGTGGTACTTGTAATACCAACTGGTTTATTAAGGGCAATATAGACATATGGATCTTCATGTTTTACCGCTTTGCCGTCTGCATGCACATTGTCATCAGGTCCTACTTTGCTGCCTAGCTCCGCTTTTTCTCCGTTAATTGTAATTCGTCCATCTTCTATCCATTTATCAGCACCGCGACGAGATACGATACCTGCTTCACTTAAATATTTATTAATACGAATAAGGATCACCTGCTTTATTTAATAGTCTTATTATACCGCATAAATGATGTGTATAATCAATGGAAGAAAAGCCAAATCATCTGAATATTTCTATCTAATATAATGGGATTATGATACCCTTTACTCAAGTGAACAATCGGGTTTATTTCGATGAGGAAAGGTGGGCTTCATTTGAATGACGAGATGATCGATACATCTTTTGAATTGAAAGAATTACTTTCCATTAGACATAGTGTAAAAGAATATAACAAAGACACCTACTTGTTTCAAGAAGGTGACACTATCGAAGGTATATATTTAATTCGTTCAGGAAAAGTACAAATTGGGAAAATCACCCCAGATGGCAGAGAAGTAACCTTAAGAGTTTGTGGTTCCAATCAGTTGGTTGGCGAAGTAACTCTTTATACAACAATTTCTAAATATATGTTAGATGCAAAAGTCATTGAAGATGCAGTTTGTGTGAAGATTAAAATTGATGACCTTGAGGAAGCCCTGAGTAATAATTCTAAACTTGCCGTAGCTTTTATTAAGTGGATGGGGATCAATCATCAAAAAACACAGACTAAATTTCGTGACCTCATGCTACATGGCAAAAAAGGTGCGCTTTACTCAACGTTAATCCGTATGACAAACACTTACGGAGTACAAAAAGATTACGGAATTCTCATAGATTTGAATCTTACCAATCAAGAACTTGCCAATTTTTGTGGGATGGCACGTGAAGTGGTGAACAGATTGTTAAGTGACTTGAGAAAACAAAACAAAATTTCAATGATAGATGGAAAAATTATTATTCGCGATATAGACTATTTAAGAAACAAAAATAATTGCGAAAATTGCCCAATTGCATTTTGTAAAATTGACTAAACAAGAGGTTACCCAAATTGGGATGACTTTTTTATTAGAATTAATTACTCTGAAAGCTACACTTGAGCTAATTAGCCCTCGAACATAACTGTTTGAGGGTATTTTTATGGATAAAATTGGGCGAAACGGATTAAATCACGGTTGAAGCCGATTAAATGGTCAGTGAAGCCGATTAAAACGACTGTGAAGCCGATAAAAATAACCGCGAAGCCGATTAAACCTCTATCAAAGCGGAATAAAATTCCTATAGTTAATGAAAATTAAATTATCTACCATGACTGATGTTACAAAATTAAAAAATGAAAGAAGTAATGGAGGCAAAATTAAATTTTGCCGAATAACCGTGTCAAAAGAATTTATTCGTTGTAAAATTTGAGGAAATAAATTTTATTGGGGAGTAAAATCTATGATCATGAAATATCGCTCAGATTCGTTGAAATTATTAGGAATTGAGGCTGCGTTAAGAAGGCTATCAGTATCACATCCAAAATACGAATACTTAACGAATCAACAAAAACAAATAACTGCGGGCATTGTGGGAGAGGAGCTTCTTAATAAGTTATTTTCACGAGTTACATTCAAATTCGAGTACTTTATATTTCATGATTTACATTTGAAATCAACAGCCACTTTTCAAATGGATTCGTTATTTTTGACTCCATATTATGCGATTATTATAGAAATGAAGAATATCGCGGGGCATATCAAAATTCGTAAAGATCATCCACAGCTTGAAAGAACATTGCTTACGGGAAAAGTTGATTATTTCAGAAATCCGATTGGTCAAATTGTAGAAATTACAGATGTATTTGAGGATTTTCTACAAATGCATGGAATGCGATTACCCATATACCAGGTTATTATATTCAAAGATTCAAATCGGTTTGTCGAGTTTGATGAAAATAGCATACCAATTTTTGGACTGCAAGAACTTCCGCATTTTATTCGAACGAGACCACGCGTAGATGTAAAACTAAAGCCTTCTCAAATGAAGAAACTTATAGATGCATTGGTTAACAATCACCATGATTATTTGCCTTTCCCCATAACCACTCATTTTTCAATTGATTCAAAAGATATAGTTTCAGGCGTGAGATGTCAATTCTGCCAAGTTTTTTCTGTGGAAAAAGCATTTAGAGAATGGAGATGCATGTATTGCACCAAGGTTTTCAAAACAGCCCATCTTGATGCTTTGAACGATTACGCTATGTTACTAAGTAATAAAATTAGCAACAAAGAGTTTCGAAGTTTCCTTCAAATAGCGAACCCTAAACAAGCATCCGACATTCTAAGACGGATGAATCTTCCTATGACAGGATGTAAGAAAAAAAGAGAGTACTTGTTGGACTATCGAAATGTTAAGAAACCAACATAATATTAAAGATATTTTCCTACCAATTACTTAGCTAATTAGCCCTCGAACATAACTGTTTGAGAGTATTTTTATGGGTAAAATTGGGCGAAACGGATTAAATCACGGTTGAAGCCGATTAAATGGTCAGTGAAGCCGATTAAAACGACTGTGAAGCCGATAAAAATAACCGCGAAGCCGATTAAACCTCTAGCGAAGCGGAATAAACTTCCTATGAGCCCAGTAAGAAGAAATTTTGCTTGACTAGTTTAGAGTAATTCAACTAAAATTCGACAAATCTATGAAAAATCACGAAAAGTGTGATAAACATCACACTGCTTGTACTACTAAAGTATTACCCTTAAACATAGGATGAATGAATGAAAGAGGTGTGTGAAGTGAGTAAAAAAAATCAACCACCAGAAATAAATTTAAAAGGAACATTAGTAAGTGTTTTTGTTGTTGGAATTGTTATTTTAGCCATGTGGATAATCGTTTATTTAATGTATGTAGGACGTTGAAAAGGAGTAGATTAGTATGCATCTTCATAAGTATGAAAAAATTTGGTTAGTATTTGGTATCGTATCACTCATAGTGTTTTTAAGTATTGTAGGGGTTAGTGCATTTGCTCACAACCATACACCATCGGGCGGAGTTGATACAATTGACCCGAAAAAAGTAAATGAAACTGCTCCGTTTGATAATCCAGGAGTTACAAAGCTCGATGAGGATACTTATCAAGTTGCTATTGTGGCATTGGCTTTTGGCTACACTGCCCCAGAACTTAAAGTTCCGGTTGGTAAAGAAATCATTTTTAAAGTAACGAGTACGGATGTCGTACACAGTTTTACCATCGTTGACACAAAAGTCAATATGATGGTTGTTCCTGGTCATATTACAACAAAATCATACACTTTCGACAAACCCGGAAAGTATTTGATTCTTTGTAATGAATATTGCGGAGCAGGCCACCACATGATGTCTACAGAAATTGAGGTGTATTAGTAATGATTGCTGCACAAGATCGCAAGTTAGCTTTATGGAATATAGCAGTAGCATACATTGCTTTTTTAATCGGGACATTAGCCGGTTTGCTTCAAGTTTTCATTAGAAATGATGCTCTCCAATTACCAAGTTGGTTAGATTATTATCAAATTTTAACGGCACACGGTGTGTTGCTTGCACTTATTTTTACAACTTATTTTATTTTTGGTTTCTTTATAACAGGCATGAGCAAAAGTCTTGGAAGTTTCGGCCCCAAAGTTCGTTTAACCGCCTGGATAGGCTTTGCGGTGACAACGATAGGTACCGTATTAGCCACGATTATGATTGTTTCCGGAAAAGCATCGGTGTTGTATACGTTTTATGCACCACTGAAGGCAAGTGGATGGTTTTACGTAGGGCTAGCATTGTTTGTTGTTGGAACTTGGATTACTAGTTTTGCATTAGTAGGTCATTATATCGTTTGGCGTAAAGAGCACAAAGGTAAATTAAGTCCACTATTTGCCTTCATGGCAATAACAACAATTGTCATGTGGATTATTTCTTGTTTAGGCGTAGTAGCAACAGTTGTATTTCAATTCATTCCATGGGCGTTTGGTTGGGTAGATACGATAAATGTCGAATTAAGCCGCTCATTATTTTGGTATTTTGGTCATCCTCTAGTATATTTTTGGCTATTACCAGCATATATGGCTTGGTATGTAGTCGTTCCGAAATTACTTGGTACAAAAGTATTCAGTGATTCGTTAGCGCGTCTTGCATTTGTATTATTTATTCTCTTTTCAATTCCAGTTGGATTTCACCATCAATTAACAGAACCGGGGATATCTGATTTTTGGAAATTCCTGCAAGTTGTATTAACGTTCATGGTAATCGTGCCATCATTAATAACAGCTTTCTCGATGTTTGCCACTTTTGAAATAGCAGGTCGTCAAAAAGGTGGAAAAGGACTATTTGGTTGGATTAAGAAACTCCCTTGGAAAGATGTTCGCTTTACATCAATTTTTGTAGCAATGGCGTTCTTTATCCCTGGTGGAGCTGGCGGGATTATAAACGCGAGTTTCCAATTAAATGAATTAGTACACAATACGTTATGGATTGTCGGACATTTTCACATTACTGTCGGAACACCTGTAGCCATGACGTTTATGGGCCTAACATTTTGGTTGATTCCATATTTAACAGGTCGTAAATTTTCAAAATCAATGCAAAAGCTTGGATTTATTCAAATTATTACATGGACAATAGGAATGTTATTAATGTCGACATCTCAACATATCTTAGGACTTCTTGGTGCGCCAAGACGTACCGCGTATTCTGGTTATAATGATCATCCTGCTGCACAGGGCTGGTTTGAAGGTCTTATAACTAATCATGTAACAATGGCAATTGGAGGAAGTATCTTATTCTTATCAGCGATGATTTTAATTTATATTGTCGTTATGTCAATGTTCCTTTCACCAAAAGCTGAACGTGAAGAAGATTTCGTCGACTTTCCAATGGCGGAAAGCGATAGTGAACATACACCGAAATTTCTTGAAAACTGGTGGATCTGGATTGGCATTGCATTCGCTCTTATCATCATTGCCTATGCAATTCCATTAGGCGCAATGCTTGATTTCCCTGGTTCAGAAGGATATAAAACTTGGTAGGAGTTGAGTAAAGTGGTCCTCATGTTGTTAACAGCAATTGTTGTCATTACATTAGTAACTGCGATTATAGTCGAAATTAATACATTAGAAGATTAATAATTTAAAAGGTTTGTAGCGAGAGTAATCGCTACAAACCTTTTTTTGACTGACATTTACAAACTATTAACATATTGCTTAAACAAATATGTTGTAATTTTCAATGAAGTCTGACAATATGAAGTGGACGGATTTCCTTAATTTAGTATTCTTTTATTCTAAGAATGGAAGCGCATACAAAATGGGGGATTACGAACGAAATGGAGGAATTTGAGAATGGTATATGCAAATCCAAACACAAAAGGCTCAATTGTAACTTTTAAAGAGAAGTATGATAACTATATTAACGGAAAATGGACTGCCCCAGTAAAAGGTCAATATTTTGATAATGTGACGCCTATTACGGGTAAAAATTTCACTCAAATCGCTCGTTCAACTTCTGAAGACATTGAGCTAGCTTTAGATGCAGCTCATGCAGCAAAAGACGCATGGGGCAAAACATCTGTAGCTGAACGTGCTAATATTTTAAATAAAATTGCTGATCGCATGGAAGAAAATTTAGAGATGTTAGCAGTTGCAGAAACATGGGATAACGGAAAAGCAGTGCGTGAAACATTAAATGCTGACTTGCCACTTGGCATCGATCACTTCCGCTACTTTGCAGGAGCGATCCGTGCGCAAGAAGGATCTTTAAGTCAAATTGACAACGATACAGTTGCTTATCATTTTCATGAACCAATTGGTGTTGTAGCACAAATAATACCTTGGAATTTCCCATTGTTAATGGCTATTTGGAAGCTTGCACCAGCACTTGCGGCAGGAAACTGTGTCGTATTAAAACCTGCTGAGCAAACACCAGCTAGTATTCTAGTATTTGCAGAACTAGTGGGCGATCTGTTACCACCGGGCGTATTGAATGTCGTCAATGGTTTTGGTTTAGAAGCAGGGAAACCTCTTGCATCAAACCCGCGCATTGGGAAAGTTGCATTTACTGGTGAAACGACAACTGGTCGAATGATCATGCAGTATGCTTCCCAAAATTTAATCCCAGTTACATTAGAATTAGGTGGCAAGTCACCAAACATTTTCTTCGAAGATGTGATGGATCATGACGATGCATTCTTAGATAAAGCAGTAGAAGGATTTGTTTTGTTCGCATTAAATCAAGGTGAAGTATGTACTTGTCCTTCACGAGCGTTAGTTCAGGAATCGATTTACGATAAATTCATGGAGAAAGTATTAGCACGCGTTGAAGCAATTAAAGTAGGTAATCCTTTAGATCCAAACACAATGATGGGTGCACAAGCTTCAAATGAACAATTAGAAAAAATCTTGTCATACTTAGATATTGGTAAACAAGAAGGAGCAGAGTGTCTAATTGGTGGAGAACGCAATAATTTAGAAGGCGATTTAGCTGGTGGGTATTATGTAAAACCAACTGTCTTCAAAGGGAATAACAAAATGCGTATTTTCCAAGAAGAAATTTTTGGTCCAGTTGTCTCAGTAACAACGTTCAAAACGCAAGAAGAAGCATTAGAAATAGCCAACGATACGTTATACGGTCTTGGTGCAGGTGTATGGTCTCGTAACATGAACACTGCATACCGTTTCGGACGTGCGATTCAAGCAGGTCGCGTATGGACAAACTGTTACCATGCTTACCCAGCGCATGCTGCGTTCGGTGGATACAAAATGTCAGGTATCGGTCGCGAAAATCACTTAATGATGTTAAATCATTATCAACAAACGAAAAACTTACTAGTTAGCTACAGTGAAGATAAATTAGGATTCTTTTGATTGAAAGGAGAATAACCAATGATTGAACGAGTCATTGCGACGGATGCTACGCTTGAACTAATTGAATTGTTGAAAAGCAAGCACGGGCAAGTGATGTTCCACCAATCAGGAGGTTGTTGTGATGGGTCAGCGCCTATGTGTTTCCCAGATGGTGATTTGATAGTGGGCGATCAAGATGTGCTGCTCGGTTCAATTGGTGATAGTCCTTTCTATATGCACAAAAGCCAATATGACTATTGGAAACATACGCAATTAATTATCGATGTGATAGACGGTCGAGGCGGCATGTTTTCTCTAGAAGGCGTAGAAGGTAAACGATTTTTAACCAGATCGCGCGCGTTTACTGAAGAGGAGTATCATGAAATACAAGCAAGCTCAAAAGTTTAAGTATAAAGCCGTCATGTTGCAAGTGAAAACTTGTAATATGACGGCTTTTTTACAAAATATGAAAGTATATAAATTTAGTGAGCCATGAATCCAGTATTTCGGGTGTTTTGGACAAAAAAATTGATTCATTAGTATTGTTGATTTCCGTTTCAACGCCCTTTCATGTTTCGAAGCTAGCGTAGCCATGCAGAAACAGGCGGATGCTTTCCGATCTGCGGGGTCTCACCTGTCCCGCTGATCCCGCTGGAAAGATATTGGAGTCCAATATCTTTGCGACGAGTAACCGCAGGAGCACATGTTTTCGCAGTGACGAGGATACTGAAGCCAAGCCCGCGAAAAGCGTCCACCGTAGCGGAAATAAACGGGTACCTATAGTTACCCTTCTTAAAGGACCGGGCGCACTTTGCCCGGTTTTTCTTAAATGGGATGCACTAGTATGAAAAGTATATAAAATTACGTTAAATGTCCTATAATATTATTGAAAAGCATTAAAGAAGGTGTTAATTGAAGTTTGTTTATCTGTACTGGGATAAATATGTATTCCCAGGAAATATGCAAAATGAAGGAATATAAAAATTAGTAGACGGATAAATACCATTGAGTGAGCCATCATTCGGTTAAGATAAGTTACAATAAAAGAAAAAGGGGTGTGTATCATATGGGTTACATTATTTTAGCAATGTTAATTGGTGTCATCTGTTGGACACTTTGGAGATTATTCAATCATCGTCGATTACCCCTAAACTTTTTCACGCCATTTAATGATGCAATGGAAGGTAAGAAAGATGACAGCAATTCTACAGCGCTTCAAGATACGAAACACCAAGTAGAGTATGAAGAAACAACTCCAAAAAAAGAGCAGTAATGATTCATTTTTATGTAGTTTGTAATTTTAAGAAAGAGATAAACATATAGAATTTTACGTTTGAATACTAACGAGTTGGCTTGGAAGGGAATGGAATAAATGAAGGTTTATGTTGTTACAGGTGCGTCAAAAGGAATTGGTTTTGAACTGGCAAAACAATTGAGCGGAGCGGGACACTTTGTTATTGGGATTGCTCGAACAGAGAGTAAAATAGATGGGGTTAAATTCATTAAGGCAGATCTTTCTGAAACGGAGAAACTCGAATCTCTTACAAATGAAATAATTGCAGCTGCGCCACAACATGCGGTATCGTTCACGCTTATTAATAATGCTGGAATGGTTAATCCAATAGGCATAATAGGCTCAGTGAATGCGGAAGAAATAACGAATGCAATTGCAGTTAATTTAACAGCACCCATGATTATTTCGAATGCATTTATTTCTAAATTGAAGGATTCTAATGTAAGTAAACGTATCGTCAATATATCTTCCGGAGCGGGCCGAAATGCGTATGAAGGCTGGGGAACATACTGTGCAACAAAAGCGGGCATTGATCATTTTTCACGAGTAGTCGCAATTGAGCAATTAAATGCACAGCATCCAGTAGACATTGTCTCAATCGCTCCGGGCATCATCGACACCGGAATGCAAGAAATAATAAGAGCAAGTAAAGAAGAAGCTTTCCCTCTACTTGATAAATTTATTGAGTACAAAGAACAAGGATTACTAAGCAGTGCACAACAAACTGCACAAAAACTTATCTCATTCATGGAAAATGAAGACTTTAAAGAAGTTGGTTCAATAGTTGATATTAGAAATTATTAGTTTGATTTCTTTAGTCGATAATGATAGAAATCCTCTCGAAAAACAGGGATTTTCATAACTGATTACACCGCATTTGCGGTGTCTTTTTATTTTCATTCTATTTACTATTAACCTGGTAAATTTTCTTTTATAAATTTTGTTGCCTCTTGAATATTATGCGTTTTCAAAACTATCCCTTTATAGTCAAAGATAATAAAAACAGGATTTTTTTCAATACCCAATTTTGGATATTTGGTATTCGTGTATTCCAAATCGCAGCTTATATTCATAGTCGTTATCTTACTATTGTTAAATGCTTGCGGCCATTTACGCATTCCATCTTCTTCTAATCGTGCCTCTTCACCCCACATAATAAAGAGTGAATATTCACCTTTATTTTCTGGCAATAGTTCAGGGTATGTAGAAAAAATGGAAGTAAAAACAACAATAATTAATATTGAAAAAAAGAGCATTAATAGTAAAAAATATTTTTGAATAGCAGACACCCCTTAATGTAAACACACTTAAAACTCTTCTATTAAATACTTTTTCATGCAAAATATACAGTTAATTTAATTCTCCTTTAAGAATAAGAAAAGGTTTACCTCATAAGTAATATTCGTTAACCAAAATCCAATTCCTGCTTTATCCATCTAATTAAACAAAAACCCCTACGTAGCTTGTTTAGTGTACTCAAGATACGTGGGGTTTTTCATGTATGAGTTATTTTACTTGATGATCGATACGAATTTGATTCCATAAAGCAATACTAACGATTTCTGCTACATCTTGTAGTTTCTCTTTACTAATTTTGTCGATTTTATCTTCTGGCTTGTGATACCAAGGCTCAGCTGGATTATGAATGAAGAGAGCAGAGGGAATACCGACGTTTGCAAAAGGTACATGATCACTCCGGTCCCCTTGATTAACGGGTGTTGGTTCACCATTTAACTTTGTACTAGCTGCCTGAGCTTGTTGTGTGACAAGATTCTGCTTGCCGTCAGCTGTCTGTAAGATTAATTCACCAGCATCTTTACTTCCCACCATATCTAGATTGAAATTCGCAGATATACGGCTGATTTCATCCTTAGTTAAATTCGCGACGTAGTGAGTAGAACCAAGTAATCCAAACTCTTCTGCACCAAACGTGATAAAACGAATTTCAGTCTCGCTAGGAATATTTTTCATTACACGTGACAGTTCAAGTGTCATAGCAGCTCCCGACGCATTATCATTGGCACCTGGTGCACCTGCAACTGAGTCATGATGTGCGCTAATCACAATAATATCTTTGTCTATCTTACTTGATTTATTTACTTGTTTTAAGTTACTTGTTGGCATCTTTGTAGCAATGACATTATGTGAAATGTTTTTTTGAGATTTTGAACCTTTTATTGTTATTGACGCATGTGTAATAGGCTTCTTGTTAATATGTTTCACCAACTCGTCACCTTCAGCTTCTGTCAATAACACCGCAGGAACAAGTGCCTTATTTACTTCGCCAAGGCTACCCATGATAATGCCAGGAACATTGTTGTAAAAGATTACACCTACAGCACCTTTTGCAATAACATTAGACATTTTATCATTAAAACTAATCTCACCACGTTCCAATAGCGCAATTTTACCGGTTAAATTTAGATATTGTAGCTCTTCAACTTTACCAAGTCCAGCTGTGACAATTTCACCAGATACCTGTCCACTTATCGAATATTCCAAAGCCTGTGGATCTAAACTTTTTGTAAAGCGATCTATAGATAATTTAATGGTGTGAGGTGCAGTGTAATCAGTGAAAGTGAAAGCTTGAACTTCAGTTTTATAACCATATGATTCAAAATTCTTTTTGATATAGGCAACCGCATCATCTTCTTGCTCTGTGCCTGCAACTCGAGGCGACTTGGATAGGAATTTAATATTGTTAAACATCGAGTCGGAGTCAATTGTTTGTAGAATTGTGTTTTCAAGATTAACTGATTTTTCAACTTGTGTAGAGGTGTAATGTGTCGCGAGAGTCGCAATGGGAGCAACCGTGCCAAGTGCTAAAATCGCTACAAATATAACTTTAAATATGGATTTCTTCATTTTAATCCTCCCAATTAGTAATTGTATTAGGATGAACAAAAATGAGATTTTTACTTGTTAAATTAATTTATTTTTTCAACTTAAATATTTGCAAGTCCATTGATTTTTTCTCCTTGTATCCCCAGTCGTAAATACTCCGATAGCATTTTAATAACTAAAATTAGCGATAAATGGTAAAAGTATTGGATTACTTTAAAACTTTTTCATCCATAAAGATAAGAACCTATATTAGGAATGACGATTGGATTTTCTCCTATTGTTATTGCTCTTCCAGCAATCCCTCTACTCTGTAAAATATTAAAACTATTTCAAACTACCCCCTCTAAAGAAGAATTGATTCGGTACAAAAGTATACCTTCTCTAGACAAGAGTAGTAGAAAAGAGTACCCAAAGTTGAATGATTCAGTAGACAAATGATTTCAAAAGAGCACACTTCTGAGTGAGGATAACAATAATACAATCTCCTATAATTTAATTAAGCAGTGACTAGCCGAATCCTGCTTGGAGTATAAAAGGAGATGCACAGCTCAGTGATTCTGCTTCTTTATGGAAAGGGACATGATATAAACATTCTATTTTCCCATGAACTCCAAAAAAATAGGCATAAAGGTAAAATTCGACAACTTTAGAGTTTATAATGCATAAATAGAACTATATGAATAACACAGTGCGACAAAAATTACGGAATTATATAGTTATAATGATGTATATAATTGGTATTAATAAGGATTTATTAATGTCGCAGCTTCATCTTAATTTTGATTTATCTAGTTTATTGTATGGGTGTCATAAATAAAATAGATTGGACAATAAATAGTTTGATCGTTTATTAAATAATTTAGAGAGGAGATATAGAAATAGATTCGATAAGCCTAAAAATTGATAACATTTAATTATAAAAAACATGACTAGAAAGTAGGGAATTAAATGAGGTATCTAAATAACATGTTAATTGCAATACCGTTTATTCTCTTTGTATACGCTCAAGTGTTTGCACTTTATTTCTTACCGCAATCCCTTGTGTTGATACATATCGTTGTTTTGGCTAGCATGATTATCATTCTATTCCTAATAAAATGGAATTGGTCATTTATGTTTATTGTTATTACTACTCTGGTGTATGGATTTACTTTAACAGGTCTGGCATTTACTGAGAATTATCTGCAACAACAGCAGATAGAATTTGTATTATTGAATATTGTTTACTTTGTGTCTATTCTTTCTATTTGGTATTCAGCTCATCATCTTCAGAAGTTGAAAATAACATTAGAGTTTGAAAAACTAAAAAACTTCGAATTACAAAAGTTTGTGAGTACCCACTCTCGTTTACTAACGAATAAAGAATTCTCAGAACGAGTGTCAATTAATTTAGTAGGATTAAAACGAAGGAATGAAATGGGCTTTTTAATGCAAATAAGTGTAAATGTAAAAAAGAATAAGGAACAAATATATAAGAAGATACTGGCGGAAGTCATTGAGGATAGCACGAGAGATCAGTTTGACTTTTTCACCCTGACAGACACTTCAACATTTCTTGTTTTCTTACAAAATACAAGCGAAGACGGATGTCAGATTGTGCAATCTCGAGTAATAGATAAATTAAGAGGAAAAGTAAACATTACTGAACTCCCTGTAAATTTCACTACGAAGCGAGTTGAATACCTACAAGACACGAAATCACATTTAAAGGTAGGGAGTTTTGCATGAAAATAATTTTACTTAGTGTCATCATATTTTTTGGATTTCTGCTGATTTATTATTCAATCTTAACGATAGCAGGAATTTACTTTAGACAAAGAAAGATCATTAGGAAAAAATTAGACTTCTATCCGTCAGTGGCCATACTTATTCCAGCGCATAATGAAGGAATTGTTATTAGAAACACGTTGGAAGCCATGTTAAAACTCACGTATCCTGGAAAAATGGATGTTTACTTACTTGATGATCAATCCACCGATGAAACAGCTGAAATTGGTCGAGAATTTTCATCATCATTTTTAAATTGTCACTATGTTCAAGTATCTGACGGGAATCCAAAAGGAAAATCTCGCGTATTAAACTATGGTCTGTCCATAACCGAATCAGATTACTTCATTATCTATGATGCTGATAATCAACCAAACCATGATGCGTTAAAGCTACTGGTTGAGGTTGCTGAACAGACTCCCAACGCAGCGGGTGCAATTGGTTATGTTCGTACAATTAATCAAGAAAAAAATCTATTAACACGAATGATTTCAATTGAATTTCAAGTCTTTCAATTACTAATGCAATGCGGCCGTTGGGCTCTTTTTAAAACAGGATCACTTCCAGGGACAAATATGTTATTGAAGCGATCGGTAATTGAAGAGGTAGGTGGATATGATCCATACGCGTTGGCAGAAGATGCTGAACTGACCATTCGTATTACAGCTAAAGATTACCTTTTGCCAATTGTACCTGAAGCGGAAACCTGGGAACAAGAACCTGAAAATCTAAGAGCGTTTATTAAACAACGGACTCGATGGTTAATTGGGAACTTGTATCTACTAGAGAAATTATTTTATGATCCCACATATTGGCGGGGAAAAGTTTTGTATCATACGGGACAACATTTATTAACCTATTTCTTTTTCGTCATTATGTTACTTTTTTCAAACACTTGGTTTGTATTAAGTTTAACTGGTGTGGACTTACCTGTAATGACGCAACCACTAATAATGATTTGGTTTTTAAGTTATTTGGTATTTTCGTTCCAAATAGTAGGTAGTATGATATTTAATAAAAATACATCAGCTATTAATTTAATAGTAGGCATGATTATGTACTTCACTTATTCACAACTATTTTTGATACTTCTATTTCGTGCTATCTATTCTTATTCAATCAACCGTGTACGCGGTAAAACGATTGCTTGGGATAAAACGAAGCGTTATAAAGAAGAACATGTTCAATGAAAAAAAAGTTTTCTATTGTAATTATCCTGATTTTCAGTATTGGAGGGGCCATGATCTATCTTAATTTAAAAAGTTTAGATGCAATCGAAACTATTGAAATGAAATATGCGACTGATGAAGGTTTAATTAAAAATTATTCTCAAACAGACAAGCCAGAATACCTTCTTGAGAGTACAGGGCTGTATATGGAACTTCTTTTACAACGAAAAGAAAAGGTGCGTTTTAATGACCAAGTAAAGGTATTAAAAAAATTTTTTATCGTTAAAGTTGATAACGAACTCTTTATGAAGTGGAAAACTGGTTCAGATATCTCTGTTAATGCATTTATAGATGATATTCGAATTATCCATATTCTAAGGCAAGCTGCGGATATATTCGATCGTCAAGAGTATCGAATATTAGCCGATGAATTAACGCAACCTATTAAGGAATATCAAATTATTAATAATCAAATTCCTCATTATTACGACTGGAACTCGAAATATCCAGCACCAACAATGGTAAATAGTTATTTACATGATGACTATTTAAAGATTCTTGTACTAGACAGATATCCTTCGCCGACTATAGATGGTTTGTTTTTTGCAGAAGAACAAACGATTAAAAATAATAAACCAATTTCATCAGAAGAGGCACATATGGTCGATCAACTACTTATTGCCACATATTGTATAGATAAATCTTGTGAAAATCCTCAATTTCATGGATGGCTAAAAAAACAGTGGGACGAAAGAAAATTAATAAATGGTCGCTATAATAAAAAAAATGGTGAGCCAACGGTAAATTATGAATCTCGCGCAGTTTATGCGCTGGCAGTTCTTTATTTCAATAAGACTCAGCCATCTATAGCGAAAGAAATTTTAAAAAGAAAGTCATCTTTTTTTAGTAATAGAACTGATTCAAAGACACATTTTTTTGATTATGTTCATGGGGTGATTGTAAGCTATGAAGAATAAATTAACTTTGGTGTTAATCGTATTAATGAGTACCTTATTCTTTCCTTTCAGCGCTTTAGCTGCAGAAAAACAAGACCGTGCATTAATAATATCTACTTCAAATGATATAACTGAAGTTCGTATACTAGATACGATTATTAGTAATTTTACAAGTGATATTACAGTTAAATCTGATGAAGAGTCAATTAAATTAGATGAATACACGCACGTATTTTATGTAGGTACAATAAATAAGAAGATTTCTACTGACCTTATTAATCAAATGGAAAATTTTCAAGGGAAAGTTATCTTCTTCGGTAAAAATGTAGAACAATTAAAAAAGCGATTTGCGTTTGTGAAGACTTCTGAGAATGAAATGATCCGTTCCGTTTCAATACCAAAATCATCCATTAGAACGGAGATAGAAGAAAAAAGAATAATTAAAAAAATAGAAGTAGTAGGAAAAAATCAAGAAGTTTTAGCTAGTGGGGATGATACGAAACCATTAATCATTAAAGATAATGATTCATATTATGTTGGTACTACTAACTTCCATAATCCTATAGGCATGGTAATAGGGGAAGCCTTATACGAAGTTTTTGGGAAACAAGCGAATAGTGAGAGAGTAAAATATTTACGATTAGAAGATATCCATCCGAAAGTAGACGCAGCAAATCTTAAAGAAATTGCCGTATACTTGAAGGAGCAGAACATCCCTTATTTAGTAACAGTTATCCCTGTATACACATCACCAAAGACACAAGAAGAGATTAACTTAGCAGATGTTCCAGAGTTGGTTAAGGTATTGCAATATATGCAAAAAAATGGTGCGAGTTTTATTTTACACGGATACAAACATCAATATAGAGATAGTGAAACAGGAGAAGGATTCGAATTTTGGGACGTTGATAATAATCGGCCGGTGTATCAATCACAAGATGATAAAATAGTTATTCCTACTAATGAGGTTCAACAACAAAAACTTGAACAATATGAAGAAAAGTATATTCGTGATGCAATTCAAAATGGTGTAGAGGAAATGATTTCACATAGATTGTATCCACTCGCTTTTGAACCATCGCATTATGCTATGTCACAAGCTGGTTATAAAATACTTGCAGAACATTTTTCAACATACGTAGGACAGTTGCAAATTACAGATCAATCAAGAAAAAGTACCTATAGCTTAATTACTGACGGAAAACCTAGTTTCTTACATGGAATGAAACTAATTCCTGAAACAATGGGCTACATTGATAAAGACATTAAAAATCCTACTAATCCATATGAATTAAGTCTTAAGAATATGAAGGCTAAAGGTGATGACATCGCTCAATATTCAGATTCTTATTTCGCTGCTTTCTATCATCCATATCTAGGGTTAGATACTTTAAAGGAAGTAGTAAGTATATTAAACTCTTATCCCAATACGACATGGCTTGACCTAAAGCAATCATCTAATGAAGTGAAAGTTGATGATATCCTTATTCAATCCGAAAATGGGGAAATTACAATCGAAAAGGATAGATTATCAAGTGAGTATGAAACAACTATTGTTGTTAATCATAGCTTCAAATATCTTTTAATAGCTGGCGGTTTATTATTTATTATGGCCATCTACCTTATTACATCTCGTTTTAACTTAAATCCAAGTACAGAAATTAGAAATGAATAGACACGGTAAAAGTCCGCAGAAACAGCTTTTCATGTTTCTACGGACTTTACTTATTTATTTCAAAGTTTGCATAATATCTTCTGGAGGATTGTTTTTCAACCACTCCTCACCAAAGGTTATAAGAGGCTTTATCTGAACGACGCGGCAGTCGGCTTGACCTAATTTCCCTGCGTAACTTGCAGTAGGATGTGCTTTCTCAAATGCTTCACCAAGCTCTGGGAAACGATCCGAATCCCCATCGACAGATTGGTATTCAATCCATTGACGTTCGCCGTCAACTAACATAGCTGCTCCTTGATTGGTATACGTTTTATGTTCAAGCAAGTACTCAGATAGATGCAAAGCTGTACATGAATCATAACCAACGCCTAGTAAAAGAATTTTGACGTTTTCATTTAAAATTTTCCCTAGGGGAGAACCCAAACCAAATGAATCTTCTAGGGGATGGTCACTCATCCATTCTTCCGCATGTTTACCCCATGCCATAAAACTATGAACGGGATGATTGCTACGTATGGTTTTCGGGTGGCGATGAAAACATTCCGCAATCTTTCCCATTCCACGTAGAGGTGTTAAATGTCGATCATATGCGGGCGTGTGTTGACGAATTGGGTCATGCCACTCTTTCGGAACAGGTGGCAACATCCAATAAGAGGGCTCAGAATTTTCCGCAGATTGTGCTGCCATGATAATGGTACCTTCCGTAGTAATGGTTTCCATCAATGCATCTATAACGGCTTTTGCTCCGCCAGCAATCCAACCCATCGATTTAATAGATGAATGGACCATAATGGCGTCTCCTGCCTTTATATCAAGAGTATGTAATTGTTGTTTTAACGTTTCAACCGATTGAAAAGAGGTTGTTTCTTGTACCCGATCAAATTCACTCATAGTATAGGCCTCCAATCATTGATAGCTTAATTGTATAGGAGAATGAGAAATATTGAAATGTGCTAGTTACACAAATGGGGCTGTTTAATAAGTCTCTACTACAAAATAAGTGTAGAAAAATGAATGTTTTTCTATACCTATATTTGAACATTGCACCAAGTTTATATTTGTCCGTTTTGAACAAGGTGAAAGTATGGTTGATTGGAGTGGAAGATTGTAAGAAAACCAGGTCCTTCTGCGGTTACTCCTCGCAAAGCGTTCGTCTGTTTCTGAATCGCTGCGCTAGCTTCGAAACATGAAAGTGCGTTGCGACGGTAATCTACAACCGCTAAATAAAAAAGGGAACTGCCCTTAGTCATATGTTTTGACTTTTAGGACAGTCCCATTTTCTATTCATCTATTTTTCGATTTCAGATACTTTCACAATGGCTTTCCCTAGGTTTTTACCTATAAAGAGATCCAAGAATGCGTCGATTGTACGGTCAAAACCTTCTGTGACTGTTTCCTCATACTTCAGTTTTCCTTCTTTTAACCAACCTGCTAAATCACTTACACCTTCGCCAAAACGAGGCGAGTAGTTACCGATAGTAAAGCCTTGCATCAATGAGCTCGTCTTAATTAAATAACCCTGTACACGTGGTCCTAAATCTGGTCTTTCGTTATTGTAGGAAGAAATAGCACCACACACAGGAATTCGCGCAAAATTATTCAACAGTGGGAAGATAGCGTCGGCAATTTCACCGCCTACATTTTCATAATAGACGTCTATGCCATTCGGACATGCTTCACGTAATGCTTCAGCCACATTTTGAGTTTTGTAATTAATTGCTGCATCAAATCCTAATTCATCGATTAAAAACTTCACTTTTTCGTCTGAACCAACTATGCCGACAACTCGAGTACCTTTAATTTTCGCAATTTGTCCAACGATTGAACCAACAGCTCCTGCTGCTCCTGAAACGACAACCGTTTCACCTTGTTGTGGCTTCCCAATATCCAGTAAACCAAAGTAAGCCGTTAATCCAGTCATACCTAGCACACTTAAATAAGCGGAGGCAGGGGCCCGAGAGTGATCAATTTTGCGAACCGTATTTTCGTTTGCAATACTGTATTCTTGCCATGGCAGTGCCCCTAGAACGACATCACCTTTTTTAAAAAGTGTCGACTTGGAAAATACTACTTGAGCAATAACACCACTTGAAATCATTTCGTTTAATTCAAACGGAGCAATATAAGATTTCGTATCATTCATGCGTCCACGTAAATAAGGATCGACTGAAATATAAACAGTTCTTACCAGTACTTCGCCTTCAGACGCTTCACCAATTGGTGCAGTTACCATCTTAAAATCTTCTTTTGTAGGTGTGCCCTTTGGACGATTAATTAATTTAATTTGTTTTTGCATGTCTCTCATCCTTTCAGTCACTAAGTGTATGTGTATTAATACATTAACTTAAATGGATAACTTTTTCATGTAAAAAGTCCTTAACCAAGGTTAAGGGCTTTTGGGAATTAATATCATTTTTGAGTGTTGAATGATAAAGGGTCTTTGTCAAATGACGTTGGTGAAGAATTTTAGTCGGCTATAATTGATTGATTTATTTGTCGCGGGACTGTCCAGAAATTCATTAAAACTGACTTTTCACGGCAGTCTTTTCTTACGATTAGTCAAGTATCCCGTTGCTTTCCGTTCCAGATGGACGCTTTCCGCACGCCCACGCAACGCTTCCACTCGGAACGGAAATCAGCGTGTATCAGGCTTTTTTTAGTTTCATAGATATTTATAAAAAAAATATTGAATTATTTCTATAGACAAATAAAAAAATGCAGCGTGAAGACACGCTGCATTCAGATGCAAAAAGTATGAATACCTTTGCAGGTTGTACTACTCAACAATTAGCTTAGTTGTCATCGTCTCATGACCTTCACCACAAGGTACAGTACATACCACTTCATATTCACCTGGTTCAAGTGTAGCTGTAGCTTCACCTTCGCCATCAATTACTAAATCAGTTCCAACAATCTTAACTCCGTGGAAGCCTTCTTCATTTGCAAGCTTAACTGTTACTTCTCCAGCGGGAACTGTATAGCTTTCTTTATCAAACTCCCAATTAGAAGCTACTAGTTCTACTGTATTTGCAGCTGAACTTTCTCCACCGTCAGTAGTGTCTTTAGTTTCTTTAGCTGCATCGTCTCCACCACATGCTGCTAATACTAATAATAATGAAGCAAACATAGTGCTTATAATTAATTTTTTCATATTGATTTCCTCCTCTATATAAATGGGTATTTCTTCTTAACAACCTAATCGTAAGGGTTTATCTAATGATTAGGTGTGATGTACATCACGATTTTAACATACGTCATTATAATGACATAATTAAGAAAGCTTCCTTAATTATTTATTAGCTCAGTAATTCCTAGCTAACAACTGCGCCATTGATATTCAGTTGTTTTCCAAAAGTAATATACAGAAGGTAGGCAAATAAATATAGAGTAAATTAAGGAATCGAATCTCTCTTTTTGAAGTTTGACTTCTTCCTATTTAGTCACTTCAATTTTGCTTTTCTCATCATTAAACCATGTGATGTCTACTTCAATCTCTGTATAATTCTCCTCAATATTAAAAGTTTTGATGACTTGGGAAAGAATTTCTTCATCAACCATATCTTCTTTTAATTGAAGTGCTGTCAGTAAAGGTCTCAATTGTGCCATTGCTTCGTCGCCATCGACATCAATATTGTCATCCGCCGCATCCAGAGTGATATCATTCCCTAAATTTTTATACTTGGCATCAGTGGAATCTTTCTTTTCCTCATAGTTCACTTCCAGCGATTCTTCTTGGTCTGAATAATCAACTTCGAGTTCAAACTTTTTAAATCCATAAGATTCACCAGTATCAGCTGGATCTTCACCAGGTGCCGTTTCTTCGATGTCATTGTTCGTATCATTATTTGTAATATCTTTTGTAACATCTGCCTTATTTCCACAAGCCCCTAATATCAAAGTTAAAGCTAACATTAAACTTGTGAATATTGATATTTTTTTAAATTTCACATGTCTCATCCTTTCATAATAAATCCTAATAATTGGTTTACCCGAAGAAAAAAAATTTATTCAGGAGTATTATCAATATCGAATACAATGTTAATTTTTAAAGTGACCAACACGCCATAGTTTTTAATGTTTTTTAATAAATTCGCCAAAGTTAGTGTGGGGGAGAATGATAAAATCCGAATATCAAGAGTTTATTTTTTTGAAATAAATCAAACTTTGGATTAAAGGAGATTAAAATTTATTACAACGACAACAGTGTTTTAATATAAGTAGTAGCAACCCATGTGGCAAGTTCATTGGGGTTGCTTTTTTTATCTGCTCGCTGAGAAAATGAATACAAATTAATGAAGAAAGACTGTTTTATTGATCTAATTTTAGATTACTACACTAAGAAGGAAGCATGTAAGACTTTGAATTCACATTAAAGTACACAAAAGAATTAAAAGAAACAGTCTCTTGGAAGGAAAAACAATTTGAATTAGAGAAGTAACTAGAGAGGTAATAATCAATCACTTTCTCTGTATCTAATTTTCATTAATAATAGAACACTAAAGAAAATCCAAAAGTAAATTGAATTGTATCTCAAAACAAGTACAACTGGCGTGAAAAATGGGCTAGTGTTTTCAATTCAATTGTATATAACCTCATATTATCTCTTATTAATATACCAAGGAGGATAAAAATGTCTAACAAACAACTTGACGAATTTCAAAAGTTTAATATGAATCTTTTAGAGTTGCAACAACAGCAAGCATTAAAGCGTTATATTTTGCGTTCGGATGAACGGGAACGAATGGCCAGAGAACTGAAATCTAAAAATCCTTTGGAAGTAGATACGCCTGAGCGAGTCGCCCTACGAAAATCGATTATTAATCCACGTGATGGACTTGCGATAGAGCGTATTATTGGCCGAGAAGATTTATTTCCTATCTCTTATCTTGAAGCGGGTCTAAAAGCTGCCACTTCTGTTTGTAGAATCGAAATCCGTGACCGTATAGGCAGAGTTCTAGGGTACGGTACAGGCTTTCTTGTCTCACCTTCTTTATTGCTTACAAATAATCATGTATTGGAGAACTATGATACCGCTCAGTCCAGTGTCGCGCAATTTAACTATGAAATTGATCTTGATTTAAACGAACGTCCCATGAAAAGCTTCCGTTTAACACCAGAACGTTTCTTTATTACGGATCAGAAGCTTGATTTCACATTAGTCGCTATAGAGGAAGTGTCTGATGATGGCACAAAAGTGAGTAATTTTGGGTTCTTGCCTCTCATCTCGCAAACAGGGAAAGCTTTGGTTGGTGAATATGTATCAATTATTCAACATCCTTCTGGAGCACATAAAGCTGTAGCAATCAGAGAGAATCAAATTTTAGATGTATTTGACAATTATATTCACTACACAACAGACACCATGCCTGGTTCTTCCGGTTCACCTGTATTTAATGACGAATGGATCGTAATCTCCCTCCACCATGCGGGAGTTCCCGATCCAAAGAACCCGGCTGAATTCATAGCCAATGAAGGAATTCGAATCAGTAGTATTCTCCAGTTTGTCACGGAACAATGTTCAAACTTAAATGATGCTCAAAAATTATTAATTAATTTTATCGAGCAGGGGTGTGAAGTCCCTGAGTATACTAATGAAGAGATGGTAGTTGAGGATTTAAGCGCCTCATGGTATGAAGGTTCGACCGGTTATGACGCGAGATTTCTAGGTGACGAACATGAATTGCCACTTCCGACATTCATGTCTGATCTTGAAGATGATATTGCTCAGTTACAAGACGGAAGCAATGTGCTCAATTATACGAACTTTTCAATTGTCATGAGCAAGTCACGCCGTTTAGCATATTATACGGTGGTAAATATTGACGGTAATCAATTGATAGATATTGAACGTAATGATAATTGGTATTTCGATTCTCGCATTAAAATAGAGTACCAATGCGGACCTGAATTATATAAAAATAATCCGCTTGATCGGGGACATCTTGTCCGCAGGCGCGATCCTAATTGGGGAGAGTCAGCGGAAAAGGCGAATAAGGATACGTTCCATTTTACAAATTGTGCTCCACAGCACAGTAATCTGAATCAAAAAAGCTGGCTGGATCTGGAGAATTATATTTTACACAATGCTAAAAACTCAAATCTTAAAGTGACAGTGTTTACAGGACCAGTTTTTAAGGTAGATGACATTACTTATAGAGGAATTCAGATACCTGCAGAGTTTTGGAAAATAGCTGTAATTGTTAAGGAAGATGGGAGCTTATCTGCAACAGCTTATCTGCAGACTCAAAAAAATCTTACTGAGGATTTGGAATTTGCATACGGTGAATATAAAACTTATCAAGTACCAATTTCCAAAATTGAAGTGATGACAGGTCTTGATTTTGGGGCTATACGTGATCACGACCCAATCAATCAATTAGAATCGTCAATTGGACGTGTCATTAAGAAATCAGGGGATATCAAATTTGAATGAAACCAGATTGAGAAAAAAGTATCGCTTTTAGCGATGCTTTTTTCGTGCAGAACAATTTGCGCGAGCGCAGGAGGTTACTAGTTACGATAAAATGAATTCCATTGCTTTCTACAAAGCAAAAACCAGATTCATCCTTACCTAAACATCGCAATCACATATAATATAGGCTAATCCAGTTTTAATCGGCTACACCATGAGTTTATTCGGCAAAGTAGTCAGTTTAATCCGCTACACTGTTAGTTTAATCGGCTACGCAAGGGTTTTAATCCGCTACAGCCAATGTTTATTCCGCTACACCCAATTTTCTCCTAAAAAAAGACCTCTTGCGCGAGCGCAGGAGGTCTAACTAGTTTCTATCAAATGATTTCCACTGCTTTAGAGGCAGCAATTAACGCACGAATACTATCCAAATCACCCGTATGTAAAGCATCGACAATTCGACTGCCTACAATAACACCATCGGCTAGTTTGCCCATTTCTCGAACTTGCTCAGGCGTGGATATCCCGAATCCAGCCATGACCGGAACGGTACTTACTTCTTTTAAATTCGCTAAATGCTCCCCGACGTTAGCTGCAAATTCTGCTCGGGCACCAGTGATACCAGTTACCGTTACGGCGTATAAGAAGCCTTCTGAAGCTTTTGCGATACGTTCGATTCGTTCGGCTGGACTTGTTAAACTCACTAATTGGACAAGTGCTAAATCGTGTTTAATAAATTCATCATGCACCATTGCACTTTCTTCAAGTGGCAAATCTGGGACAATCAATCCACTCACGCCAACTTTTGCACAATCCTTTGCAAACGCCTCGATGCCGTATTGAAACACTGGATTCAAATAGGTCATCAAGACAATTGGAATTGTCACTTCATCATGTAAACGCCCGATTTCTTCCAACACTCCCCGCAACGTTGTACCTTCAGCTAAAGCACGTTTACCTGCTTCTTGAATCGTCGGTCCATCTGCGACAGGATCAGAAAATGGTATACCGAGTTCTACCGCAGTTGCACCAGATTGTTGAAGAAATAGTAATTGCTCACGAAGTTTCGATAGTCCACCGTCACCGGCCATAATATACGGAATAAAGGCTCGACCACCAGTTGCAACTTGTTTTTCAATCGCGTCTTGTAATTTATATTTAGTCATTCAATCCACCTCCAAGGGCGTCACGGACAGTGACAACATCTTTGTCTCCACGTCCTGATAAACAAATTACGACAATTTCATCTGTGCTCATCGAAGCAGCCAATTCACCAGCAAAATGAATCGCATGTGCAGATTCAAGAGCGGGGAGGATACCTTCAGTTTGAGCAAGCATTTTTACAGCCGCTAGAGCTTGGTCATCAGTTACGGCTGTATATTTTACACGGCCGCTTTCATGTAGGTAGCTATGTTCGGGTCCGATACCAGGATAGTCGAGCCCTGCTGAAATGGAATGAGCTTCTTGAATTTGACCTGCATCATCTTGCAGTAAATACATGAGAGCTCCGTGCAACACTCCTACAGAACCTTTTGTTAATGTGGCAGCGTGTTTATCAGTTTCTAATCCTGAACCGGCAGCTTCGACACCGAACAATTTTACATCTTCATCATTTATGAATGGATAAAACATTCCCATGGCGTTACTACCGCCGCCTATACAAGCAACGATTGCATCGGGTAGACGACCCTCTTTTTCAACAATTTGCTTACGAGTTTCATCGCCAATGACACGCTGGAAATCACGCACAATTTTAGGGAAGGGGTGAGGGCCAAGTACGGATCCCATAATATAGTGAGTATCACCAACATTCGTCACCCAGTAACGAAGCGCTTCATTTACCGCATCTTTTAACGTTCTGCTACCTTGTGTCACGGTAACAACTTTTGCCCCTAATAATTCCATACGGAAAACATTCAATTGCTGACGACGAACGTCTTCTTCGCCCATGAAGACGACACATTCCAAATCAAACAGTGCACAGACTGTAGCAGTTGCCACGCCATGCTGACCCGCGCCAGTTTCAGCGACGATTTTACGTTTACCCATACGAACGGCAAGTAAAGCTTGGCCAATGGTATTGTTAATCTTGTGTGCACCAGTGTGATTGAGATCTTCACGTTTTAAATAAATCTTTGCGCCACCCATTTTTTTCGTTAAGCGTTCTGCAAAGTAAAGAGGGTTCTCTCGCCCAACATAATCTTTTAAGTAATAACGGAAATCTTTTAAAAATTGTTCGTCCTTAATCGCTAATTCATAGGCTTCTTCTAATTCAATCACTGCTTGCATCAAGGTTTCAGGTACAAATCGTCCACCGAATCGACCATAATGACCAGTTGCGTTAGGTTGATTATAAGTTGTCGTCATCCTTATCTCTCCTCATCTTTAACTGTACGTATAAAGGTTCTAATTTTGACGCCGTCTTTATGTTGCTCTGTCTCGACGCCGCTTGATACATCTACCATAAAGGGTTTTACGATGTGGATTGCCTCACTTATATTGTTTTCAGTCAGTCCGCCTGCTAAGATGACTTTGTCATTGGAAATATTCGCCTTCGCAAGTAGTGTCCAATCAAATGAATGCCCTGAACCTCCACGAAATTCAACACCTGGTGCATCAAATAAAAAATAATCGACATCAAATCGGGAAGCGTTCTTTACATCTTCTAAAGTCGTTATCGATAGCGCTTTAATAGTTGGTAAGGAAACTCTGCGAACATACTCCGGATTTTCATCACCGTGTAGTTGAATCACATCTAGAGGGACTTCTCTCGCAATGCGTTCCACTTCTTCTAAAGTCTCATTTACGAAAACACCAATTTTTAAAACCCCAATAGGAACTACTGTTGCAAGCAACTTCGCATGTTCAACTGTTACTTGTCGACGGCTTTTGGCAAATACAAATCCAACTGCATCAGCACCTGATTGTACAGCTACTTTTACGTGTTCAAGTTCCATTAATCCACATATTTTAACCTTCGTCATCAAACCTCACCATGTTTCACGTGAAACGAACGTAATGTTTCACCAATGTTTTTACTACGCATTAATGTTTCACCGACAAGTACTGCACGAGCACCAACTCGTGAAACAGTTACTGCATCAGCAGCGTCTTGAATTCCACTTTCACTAATTAACACACGCTGTTCATGAAAAGGGAAGTGTGCAGCAATTTCTGCTGTTCTAGCCAAATCAACTTCGAACGTTTTTAAATTTCGATTATTTACACCAATAAGTTTGGCCTCTATCGATAATGCTCTTTGTAATTCTTCTAAATCGTGAACTTCTACCAAAACTTCTAAATCTAGAGTTGTAGCATAATCAAACAACTCGTGAAGCTTCTCTTGTTCAAGTGCAGCCACTATTAATAGAATAATAGAAGCACCAGCCCGTTTAGCTTGCTCAATTTGCAAGTGATGGATAATAAAATCTTTGCATAAAACAGGGAGCCCAACAGCTACGGATACAGCTTGTAAATCTGCCATAGATCCTCTAAAAAATTGTTGATCCGTTAACACGGAAATCGCTGCAGCTCCAGCTCTTTCATAAGCCAATGCCTGCTGTACAGGGTTTACATTTCCTTCAATTAACCCTTTAGAAGGGGAGGCACGTTTAATTTCAGAGATCACGTGTAAGTGTTGTGCGTTATATAATGTCTTGAATAAGGAAGGCTTTTCTACAGGTGCTTGGGTCAATTTAAATGGTCGTTGTTTCAATAATTCTTCAACTTCTTGTTTTTTAACTTCTAAAATCTGCTCTAAAATAGTCATGCGTTTACCTCCAGGTGACTTCGGTTTTGACTATAAGCAACTACCGATTCCATGACACTAAGCGCCCGACCGGATTGAATACTTTTTCTGGCTTGATGAACGCCGTCTTGAATGGTTGACGAGACACCTGCTGCGAATAAACCAATCCCTGCATTTAACAAGACTGTATCTAGATAAGCTGAGGGTTCTCCACGTAAAACGCTTTTTAGTATTTCCGCGTTTTCTTTTGCATCTCCACCGCGAATCGCTTCAAGCGGGGCATTGGATAAGCCTACTTCTTGAGCATTTAGAGTGAATGGAATACATTCTCCTTCATCCATTAGAACAAGGTGGTTGTCTCCAACTAGAGATGCTTCATCCATGCCGCCTGCACCAGTTAATACGATCGCTCGTTTTCGACCGATACGATGGAGGACAGCGGCTAAATCCATTAGTTTGTCTTGACGATAAACTCCGACCATTTGTGAGGATAAAGAGACGGGATTTGTTAACGGACCAATAATATTGAAAATGGTCGGTTTACCTAAAGATTTACGAATGATTTGAATTCGTTTCATTTTTGGATGGACATGTGGTGCGAATAAAAAGGCGATATTTGTTTGCTTCAGTAATTCATTCACTTCGCGTGGTTGAAAATCTAAAGCAATTCCAAGTTCTTCTAATACATCGGCGCTCCCAGTTCGGCTAGAAATACTACGATTTCCGTGTTTAGCGACTTTTAAACCGGCTCCTGCTAGTACAAAGGAAGAAGTTGTACTGATATTAAAACTTTGCGAACCATCGCCACCTGTCCCGCAATTATCAAACACGGAAGGGGAAGTTACAGGAATTTGGGTAGCGTTGTCTTTTAACACTTCAACTAGTGCCGCAATTTCTTCTGTTGTTTCGCCTTTTATGGATAGTGCGGTTAAGAAATTCGCGATATCATCGGCATTAATATCTTCTGAAAACATGGTGTTCGTTGCTTCTCTCATCTCGTTGTACGTTAGTGAAGTACCTGCACGTACACTGTCTATAAATCTTCTCATCTCAATCTCTCCTCTGCTAAGCTTTGTTTAAGCTATATCTGTTAAAAAGGCTTGAAGGATTTTTTCACCATCTCGAGTCCCTATGGATTCCGGGTGAAATTGTAAACCGTAAAGAGGGTATTCCTCATGTTGTATTGCCATAATGCATTGATCATCCATTGATATGGCGGTAGTTTTAAAGCAACTTGGTAAGTCTTCTAACACGAGTGAATGGTAGCGCATAACAGGTAAAGGCTGCGATAAGTATGCAAACATTCCTGCATGTGAATGACGAACTGAAGATATTTTCCCATGCATTACTTGTGTGGCACGTTTGATCTTTCCTCCAAATGCTACGCCGAGCAGTTGATGCCCTAAACAAACGCCAAGCATGGGCACCGTTTTATAAAATTCATTGATTATTGATAGGGAATGTAACTTTTCATTTGGCGAACCAGGTCCAGGTGATAAGACGATGGCTTTAGGGTTCATCTGACGGATTTCTTCTATAGTAATCTCATCATAACGAACAACTTTTACATCTTCACCGAGCATCGATAGGCTTTGATATAAGTTATAAGTAAATGAATCGTAGTGATCCAGTAGTAAAATCATGACAACACCTCAAGTAAGGATTTCGCTTTGTGTAATGTTTCTTCAAATTCCGCTTGTGGATTGGAATCATAAACAATTCCGGCACCAGCTTGGACGTAAGCGGTTTGATTTTTAACCACTAATGTTCGAATAGCTAGCGCAATATCGATATTGCCATTGAACCCGATATAACCAACTGCCCCACCATAAACGCCGCGCTTCACATTTTCCATTTCTTGAATAACTTGCATGGCACGAATTTTAGGAGCCCCTGATACCGTACCCGCTGGTAAACATGAGACGAGTGCATCTAAAGGGTGTTGGTCACCACTTAATGTACCCGCGACTTCAGAAACGATATGCATAACATGTTGATACTTTTCGATTTCCATGTATTTTGTCAAATGGATGCTGCCAACTTCACTAATTCGACCTAAATCATTTCTACCTAAGTCTACTAGCATCCGGTGTTCAGCGATTTCTTTTGGGTCGGCGAGAAGTTCTTTTTCAAGTTTTACATCTTCTTCTGGAGTCTGTCCTCGTCGTCTCGTGCCTGCAATTGGATTGGTAGTCACACGTTTTCCTTGAATGCTCATCAAACTTTCAGGAGAAGCACCGAGTACTACATGTTCGTCAAAATCAACATAAAACATATATGGAGAAGGATTTTGTTTTCTTAGTTTTCTATATAATGCGAATGAATCACCAGAAAAAGGCGCTTGTAAACGTTGAGATAAAACAACTTGAAAAATATCTCCAGCGCGGATTAATTCTTTTGCCTGCAAGACGTTATCCATAAAGGCTTCCTTCGTCACATTTGATGTGAAAGTAAGTTTTGCTTGTGTAGATACTTCTTCAATTTCTTTTATAGCAAGTTGGTGCTCGATTTCTTCGATTTCACTTGGAGTTGACCCTGTGTGTAAAATGGTGACATCTTGTTTAAGATGATCGTAAACAATGACTGTTTCATAAACCAGTAAGTGAATATCAGGCATTTTTTTATCATCAGGTAATGCGGGACCGATGTCTTCATATTGGGCGATCGTATCATAACCAATATACCCAACCGCACCCCCGCTAAATGGAAACTCATTCGTTTCCTCTACAACGGGTAGTAAGGTTTTTAATAATTCTATTGGTTTACCACTATGTGTAATCACTTTACCAGTTAATAGGGAAGTCTCCACTAACTCACGAGATGACCCTCGAAATTCTTTCACGGGATTTGCTCCAATAAAGGAATAGCGACCAGATGCTTCATATTTTAACGAGCTTTCAAGTAAAAATTTTCGTGTCCCTTGTAATCTTTTGAATATAGCGATGGGAGATAAAGTATCCCCATTTATCGTCACACGTGCAGTTTTTAGTAAGTTTGTTTGCATAAATTTCTCTCCTCTACTCAGCTCATTTGCACTCCGAAAAACAAAAAAGTCCCCTGTACATGAACAGAAAAATTCATGTACAGAGGACGGAATACCGCGGTGCCACCTCAAATTAAAAACCAATATTTGGCTTTCACTTTAGGACCTGTAACGTAGATCACACGTTTTCCCATACTTACATTCTGGGAAACTCTCCAAAGGCCATTCACAACAAGTTGACTATCAGCTTCCACCAGCCGCTGACTCTCTACAAGACTCACTTGCGCTACTAATCTTTGTCATCGATTTTTCTCTGCTAAACTCAGCTCGTATTCTTAATGGCGATGTCGCTTCCGACACCTTCTGCCTAAATCCCGAACAAAAAAGTTGTTCTTATCGTAGTATGTTTAGACTAATCTGTCAACTGATACTATCTGTAAAAACAGAAAAATCTTAATTGTATTGAAATATTCAGATAGTTTCATTACTCTTAATATAATTAGTGATACTTCTTGAAAAATAAAATTCTGTATCATTGTATGAGGGGGACATCAAGAATATGAAATTTTTCATCTCAGTCGATATGGAAGGGATTACAGGTTTACCTGATCACACTTTCGTAGATTCGAAGAAACACAACTATGAACACGCCCGTCGTATCATGACAAATGAAGCAAATGCTATTATTGAAGGTTTACTGAAAAAAGGCTCCACCGAGATCGTGGTGAACGATAGTCATTCGCAAATGAATAACTTACTTGTAGAAGAATTACATCCAGAAGCGATGCTTATAACGGGTGGAGTTAAGCCTTACTCGATGGTACAAGCGTTGGATGAAACATACGATGGGGCAATTTTTGCTGGATATCATGCGCGAGCTGGTCAACCTGGAGTCATGAGTCACTCTATGACTTTTGGCGTCCGCAACATCTACATAAATGACGTGGAAATTGGAGAACTTGGGTTCAATGCATATGTGGCAGGTCATTTTGGGGTACCAGTCATATTGGTGGCAGGTGACGATGGGGCATGCCGTGAAGCGGAAGCACTCATTCCAAATGTTACGACAGTTGCAGTGAAAGAATCGATTACACGCCAAGCGGTAAAAACGATGCATCCCAAAAAGTCACAGGCATTATTAACGGAAGAAATTCAAAAAGCGGTAGACAATCGACATTTGGTAAAACCACTCATACCACCAAAAAATCCAGTACTACGAATTGAATTTACGAACTATGGCCAAGCCGAGTGGGCAGCGCTTATGCCGGGATGTGAAATAGAACCTGGGACGACAATTGTAAAATTTGAAGCAAAAGATATTTTGGAAGCGTACCGTGCCATGTTAGTGGAAGTGGAATTAGCGAGCCAAACAACGTTTTGCTAATGTGGAAATTTAACACCGCACACTTCTATCGTTAATAAAGTTATACTTAAAGATATATAACTTGTATGTAAGACAGAAGAGAGGAGCAACACGCATGCGCACTAGACCATTACGATTACAAAAAGGGGATACCATTGGGATTATTGCCCCATCAAGTCCACCTAACATAGAGAACTTAAACCGTTCGCTCGCATTTTTAGAACAATTAGGATTGAACGTTAAAATGGGGAAACATGTAGAAAAAATTAATGGCTATTTAGCGGGTACGGATGACGAACGCTTAGAAGACTTACACGATATGCTGACGGATCCAAACGTCAAAGGTATTATTTGCGCAGGAGGAGGTTTCGGAGCAGCTCGCTATGCGGACCGCATCGACTTTCAATTAATGTCTGAGCAGCCTAAGATTTTATGGGGCTATAGTGATATTACCTATTTACATACAACGATTGGGCAATTCGCCAATGTTGTCACATTCCACGGACCTATGCTCGCATCGGATGTCGGAAAAGATACGTTCCATGAATTATCTGCTCGCATGTTTGGACAATTATTCGAACCAATTGAACTGCATTATACAGAAGATATTTCACCATTAACGACCATAAGTAGAGGAGTTGCACAAGGGGAGTTAGTTGGAGGGAATTTATCGTTACTTGTTAGTGCGCTTGGCTCTAAATATGAAATTGATACACGTGGGCAGTTACTGTTTATAGAAGATGTGAGTGAAGAACCATATAAAGTGGATAGCATGTTAAATCAATTGCGTTTATCAGGAAAGCTACATGACGCAGTGGGGTTTGTTGTTGGAGATTTTGCTAAGGCAGAACCCAAAAACCAAAAATCAACATTAACTCTTACTGAAGTGTTGAAACACTACCTAGGTGACTTAGGAAAGCCAGTTGTCTCAGGCTTTAAAATAGGTCACTGTGAACCACATTTTGCAGTACCCCTTGGAGTGGAAGCGCGTTTAGATGGAGATAGTAAAACATTGACGATTTTACCAGGCGTCAAATAAACTGGGGGAATAAACATGATCATACATTCGATAGAAACTTTTTCCATTGCGGTACCACTCACAAAACCATTTAAAACAGCGCTACGTACTGTTATAATAGCTGAATCTATTTTTGTGAAAATATCGACTGAAGATGGCTTTGTCGGATGGGGTGAAGCACCACCAACTCATGTTATTACAGGAGATTCACTTGGGAGTATTCAATTTGCGATTAATCATGTAATGGGTCCTCAACTTCTTGGACTGGATTTACATCATTCAGAGCGGGTATTCCAAAAATTGCATCGTTCAATGGTTGGCAATTCAAGTGCAAAAGCGGCAATTGATATGGCCATTCATGATTTGCTGGGTCAACTTGCAGGGCTTCCTTTAGTCACATTGCTTGGAGGATATCGCGATACGCTTGAGACCGATTTCACCGTCAGTGTTAATGATGCGGAAGAAATGGCTGAGGATGCAGCAAGTTATGTAGCAAAAGGTTTTAATATGTTGAAAATAAAAGTAGGCATCGATGATATCGCAAAAGACGTAGAGCGTATTCGGGCGATTCGCCAAAAAATTGGCTATGATACTAAACTTCGACTTGATGCGAACCAAGGTTGGGAAGTCAAAGAAGCGGTCCGAGCAATTGGCCAAATGGAAGATGCAGGTCTTGACATTGAACTGATCGAACAGCCTGTAATAGCATATGATATTACAGGCTTACAATATGTAACACAACATACACATACGCCAATCATGGCAGATGAAAGTATTTTTACTCCGAGAGATGCCCTGCGTGTTTTACAGATGCGAGCAGCCGATTTAATCAATATTAAACTAATGAAAGCTGGAGGCATTTATCAAGCGTTGAAAATAAATGCGTTAGCAGAAAGCTATGGAGTAGAATGCATGACAGGCAGTATGATAGAAACAAAGCTTGGTATTTCGGCAGCCGCACATTTTGCTGCAAGTCAACCAAATGTGACCCGCTTTGATTTTGATGCGCCGCTAATGCTTGCTGAAGATGTAGTGGATGGTGGTATCATCTATGATGGTAGAAATATCAAGTTTTCTAAAGAGCCTGGACTGGGATTAAATAAAGAATTAATGAATAAACGATTACATCGCAAAAGATAGATAAGGAGATTTTTCATATGATATATCATTCATCGACAACATGGGTGTGTTCAGTTGCAGTTGCAACGGTTTGGACATCACCTGAATCAGTACGTCAAATAGATGCACCGGGTTTTGAGAATCCAGTTCGTTTGCCGAAATGGCTAGAAGCGTTAAATTATGAGGACTTGCTTGATTTATGCGAGGATAACCGCGTCCAAACTCAAGTGCTATACGGTGAACCAGTGTTAATTGACGAAATCGTCGGGGACTGGGCGAAAGTGAATTGTATATGGCAGTTTTCTAAAAAAGACGAACGAGGCTATCCTGGATGGATTCCTCTTGCTCAGCTTAAAGAAATGGAACGTATTTCTGACTTCGGCTATGCAAAAGTACGTCTCCCAAAAGTGCAACTTTTTTCGAAGCATAGAGAACCTTTATTAGTTGTTCCTTTTAATACCATTCTTCCAGTTATCGATGATCTAGATGATCATACGGTAGTCCATACGCCACACGGAGATGCACTAATTTTAAGCGAAGATATCGAACGTGCACCAGGTATTGAATCCTTCATTGAACGCATCGGTGTGGAAGTAGTGTCATGTGCCTCTAAATTTGTAGATATTCCTTATTTTTGGGGTGGTATGTCTTCATATGGCTATGATTGTTCTGGATTTAGTTACAATATGTTTAAAGGACATGGTTATTTCATTCCACGAGATGCAGATGACCAAGCGAAGCATGGTGAAGAAATTGATTTAAATGACACTAGTCAGTGGGAAGTTGGAGATTTATTATTCTTTGCTAATGAAGGATCAAACAAAGTTCGACACGTTGGGATTTATTATGGTAATGGCCAAATGATTCACTCTCCATCAACTGGTCAATCCGTTGAAATTATTATATTAGCTGGAACCAAGTATGCGAAAGAGTTGTGCGCGGTAAGTCGCTACGCAAGAACCGAGGAGGAATCACTATGACCTCTAAAGTAAATGGTATAACTCAAACTCATCTCACATCCAAGTGAACTAATGTTATAAGACAGCATTAATAGCAAACAAGCCAGTCGAAATTGATAAACTGGCTTGTTTGCTATTAAAGCCCTTTAAAAAATGCTATTGCGCTTTAGTAGGTTTCCTCGCTTCTTCAGCATGTGACATATCGCCTATCATGGTAAATTTCTGGCTTTCATTATCGATTTCCATCATAGTAAGGCTTGTTCCGTGAATGAATGGTGGATCCCAAAGTGAATCTAGCTGTGCACCAGTGAAATGATTAATTAAACATTTTTTCACAACACCATGAGTCACAATCAACACATGTCCAGCTGGATGTGTAGTCGAAATTTCTTCAACTGTACGCAACACACGTTCTTTTAAGCTGTGGAAATTCTCACCAGAAGTCGATTCAAAGTGGTTTGGATGTTTATAATATGTTTTTACTTGATCCGCGAAATCGCGCTCGATTTCACTAGAAAGCATTCCTTGCCACTCACCAACATTAATTTCTCGTAGATCTTCTTTTTGAATGAGAGGAATATGACGTTCCCCTATAATAAGTTGAGCAGTATCAATTGCACGGCCACTTGTGCTACTATATACGGCGTGGAGCGGGACATCCTGGAGACGCTTGCCTAATTGTATTGCCGCTGAAACTCCAGTTGCAGTCAATGGGGAGTCTGCCCATCCTTGCATACGTGATTGGACGTTCCATTCGGTTTGTCCGTGTCGTGTAATATATAATGTTAACATGTCAATCCTCATTTCATTAAGCGGATTTTTTACCAATTAGTTTCCAAAAATTAAATTTTAAAAGCTATGGGCGTAATACATAAAAAGGAGCGAAATTATAATGTTAACATTTTTCGATAAATATCAAAGTTTAATACTTAGTATCATTTTAGCTTTCTATATTTTAAATTCCATTTATATTGGATCTTCGTATATATCCTTCACCTTGTTCTTTTTCGTTATCTTGATGCAGTTAATCCGCATGCGAAAACAAATTAAACAATTATCATTCCTGCAATTAGTAGCTATTTTTGGTATATTAATAGCTTCATTAGTCGGACTCGTGTTAATTTTTATGGGCTTTAACCACTTGCTAACGACAGGTGTCCTTTACTTCCCAGATTGGTTGATTGTTATCATTCAAATCGTATTAATCCTTGTATTTTTATTGAGCGTTACGTCCGCTATACGAAATTTATATGAACGTTTTACACGTTCAAAAGAATAACAAAAGGATGCCTTCGCAAAGAAAATAAAGAATCTAATCATCCTATTTTTATTAGGTGGTTAGATTCTTTTATTGTGTAAGGATCTCCATAACGAATGTTTCACCTCACAAACAGTAGCGTAGCGAAAATCAAACCAAATAGCCCCTTACACTCAGTGTCTTTTGGGGTATTAATATGGTGTGAATTGGGCGAATGGGAATAACACAAGTTAATCGGGAATAAAGAGATTGCGAACAGGAATAAACCAAGTGTGAACAGGAATAAATCAAAATTAATGGGATTAATATTAGCTGATAATTAAAAAAATCTTCTTACCTCAACCTATTTGGAAAATATTCTGAAGCTAGCAATCCGTACAAATGCATGTCATAGCGTTTGCCATCACGTTGTATAAACTCCCGATACGTACCTTCATGTTTAAATCCAAGGGACTCATAAAGACTAATAGCCGCTTGATTATAGCTGAATACAGTTAGAGACAAGCGATGTAAATTGAGTTCATTGAACCCATATCTCACTAACAATTGCATGGCATCCTTGCCAAACCCTTTGCCATGAAAATCAGGACCCAGAGCAATTGAAATCCATGCAGCACGATGTGACCAAACAATTTCTTCGATCGCACACACGCCTAAAAAATCTTCAGACTCAAGCGGGCGAATAGCAAAACGATAACTGCGATCTGAATGATCATCAATTAATTGGTTGGCATTCTTCTCGGATTCTTCGCGAATTGGAGAAGAATTATAAAAGCGCCCAAAGGATTCAACACTATTCCACTGACGAAATTTAGGTAGGTCTTCTTTTCTGATCGCTGTTAAACGAATTTTTGAACCTGCAAACATAATCATCCATTCCCCTTGTCATAAGTTTTTCTTATCGTATCTCATTATATCACCGTCATGTTCTCGGTAGGAGACTCTGAGTATAATGGAAGTAACAAGAAAGCTAGGTGACGACTATGGATTATCTTTTACTGTATTTTATTGGAGTCACTGCGACTACAATTGGGACACTGGCAGGTGGGGGAGGTTTGATTAGTTTGCCGACAATGCTGCTTCTAGGTTTGCCAATTCATTCAGCCATTGGAGCAAATAAAGTATCTAACACAGTAAGTTCTTTCTTCAGTTTCTTCACGTTGTATAAACGAAAACAAATATCCTTGAAGGATTCTCTTTGGATAATCCCAATTAGTTTAGGTGGAGGTCTCACAGGAGGTTTTATCGCTTCTACTTTATCCGCAAGTAATCTTTATTTACTGGCTATATGTCTTCTAGCGTTTGCTTTTGTAACATCATTTATTGGAAAAGGAAGTTTCACAGGTGTAGAACCATTAAAACTGACACGCGTCAGTGGACCAGGACTTTTTGGAATTGGTATTTATGATGGTCTATTTGGACCCGGACAAGGTACATTAATGCTATATTTGTTTAGTTACTTGAACATTGCGTATGTGAAATCAGTCGGGTTAGTGAGACTTGCCACTTTTTCAAGTTGCTTCGGAGCAGCAATTAGTTATATTTCATCTGGCTCCATTATCTGGCCTTTGACTCTTGCTTTAATGGCTGGATCAATAACTGGGGCTCAACTAGGTGTGAGAATTGCTGAGAAAATAAACCCAAAGTATGTGAAACCAATATTACGAACAGTAACAGCTCTACTTATCCTACAACTAGTTATTAATAACTTCCTCTAGGTAGACATTGAAAACTACCACACAAACCGACATACTAATAAAAAGGGGGCTATGAAATGAACAAGCATGAAGACAATAAAGATGAATGGCTACACAAATTGGACCCACAAGCACAGATAGAAAGTTCCCGCATTCACTATTTTGACGATAAGTTTTGGAGTAAACTGTTGAAATATAGCAAAAAAGCTGGGGAGAAAACGGTTTATACGAGTTTGTTGTTATATTTCACCGCTCAAAATCCAGCAGTTCCAAAATCCGCGAAACTTACCATTTTAGGGGCACTTGGATATTTGATTTTACCGATTGACGTAATGCCAGATTTTATTCCAGTTATCGGTTTGGTGGATGATGCTAGTATTATTGCATATGCACTATATCAAGTACTTTCGCATATCGATGAACCAACTAAACAGCGCGCTCATAACAAAATGAATTCATGGTTTGGTCAACCTGATGAGAACAGCGAAATAAACGATCAACTTTTACCTAAAAGATAAAAAGGAGCGGACCTCTAGCGGTTCGCTCTTTTAATAGATAAGAAAGCATATAATTTTAGTTCAATAATCCAGTATTCCCGGCATTTTAAGGAGTGGGTTCTAGTATGATACCGCAGGAGCACATGGAACGAAGACTAAGAACGCCACGTCGTGTGGCAACGTCTTCGTGACCAACATCCTATTGGCCCGAGGAGACTGAAGCCAAGCCCGCGAAAGCGTCCACCGTAGCGGAAATAAACGGGTTTCTATGGTTACCCTTCTTAAAGGACCGGGCGCACTTTGCCCGGTTTTTCTTATAATTCATTAAATTTATGCCCGAATTCTTGTAATAACGCCTTCCCTAAATGATTACTTCCTTCAGTTAACCCGCAATATAACCCAATTTGGCCTTTATAAACAAAGAATCCAACATCGTGTTCAATACCTTTTAACTCCCCAGATTTATTAAAGAAAACAATTTGTTCATTTTTAGCACCAGCTGGAACTTTGTCCTTAAATTGCTGTTTTTCAAGGATGTTTAACATGTCATGAAAAGCGTAGGAACTCGCTATTTTTCGTAAGCAAGCCACCATGTCGCGGCCGCATACAAAATTATCTCGACCTTCTGAAATCGCAAGTTGATCTCTCATTCCCCGTCCCAATACCGATTTTGTCATGCCAATATGCTGGAAATAACGGTTTAAACGTTTAATTCCATAGCGTTCAATGAGTAAATTAGTCGCTGTATTATCAGATACAACTACCATTAATGCCTGTAAATCACGAACTGAAAACCATCTTGATTGTGTGACAAGTGTTTGCAAAACCCCTGACCCATCGACAATGTCTTCAGGTAAAACCTCCACGAGTTCATCTATATCTTTTGCATGATGGAAGCCATACAGAAAGATGGGGAGCTTTATTACACTTGCCGATTTGAATACTTCGTCAATGTCTTTAGAATAACGAACAACTCCTATTGGATACTCCATATGTAAACTATATTTCCCGGGAAATTTCGACAAAATCATAAACTCACCAACCTTTTACTTTTAATTTAGTTTAATCTAAAATCTTTTCCAATTAAATCCCCTTTACATAAAATAATGTTTAGTGTACCATCTAGATAGAACACTAATACGGAGGAGGGGAATGCTTGAAACAATGGCGTGGTTTATTGATGAAAGAATGGATTAATATGAAGAACTTGCTCTATTCACTTCTTGTGTTGGATGCATTACTTTTATTTATTGTTCCTTCAGGCTTTAAACGTTTATTTGGAATAGAAGAAGATTTAGGAACCATTCGCTTCATGGTTGGAGGAATATTACTATTTTTTCATAGTCTAGTTGCACTTATTTTGCTAATAATCTCTTTAGAAAAAGACATGATCAGACAAGATATTTGGTTTCACACATCGGCAACCATGCAGAAGTTAGTGGGCACGAAAATTATTTTCACTATTTTCGTTACATCTGTTTCGCTAGTATTTATTGGTGTCGTTACATTTGGACAATTTTTTATATCCATATCAAATCAATCTTCAGCACTTATAGACATGGGAAAATTCTTGTTTTTGATTAATGGTATAACTTTTATCACGGCTATTTATTTATGTGTTGTCGGGTTTTTCTTTTGGGTAATTTATCAAACTTTACGAATGAGGATACAGTATTATGCAATACCGGTTACACTCGTTTTGTTTGTTTTAATCAATTACTGGTGGAACAAAATACTCTCTAGTGCCTTTTTCACAAAAACTTTTGCAATTGGAACTTTACCAGTAAATGATTTTATTCCACAATCGTTATTGCACGATACTCTTAATGTGAAACTTGATTTTTCTGCAGAACCATTTTTAATCGGTATACTTCTTTTTATTACATTTATCACAGTACTTTTATTTGTTAGCGCTACTACTTGGCTCGACAAGAAAGTGAGAGTGTGATGTATGAGCATTGACTTTCTCCCAGACAAACCAATTTATCAGCAGTTAATGGAGCGTATTTCGGGTGACATCATAAAAGGGATCGTCAAACCTGGTGATAAACTACCTTCTGTCCGTGATTACGCAGTTGAAGCTGGTGTCAATGCCAATACAATGCAACGGGTTTATAGAGAGTTGGAGCTGGTTGGCATTACCGAGACGAAGCGCGGGCAAGGGACGTTTGTCACTAAAGATGAAATTAAGTTGAAAGAATTACGTAAAGACATGAAAGAGACTTTGATTGCTTCATTTATTCATCATGCAGAAGGTCTTGGGTTCTCAAAACAAGAAATGATTGAATCGTTGCAAATCCGTAAAGGAGGTGAGTAGCATGATTGAACTGCAAAATGTATCAAGAAAATTTGGTCATAAAAAAGCGCTGACTGATATAAATTTATTGATAACTAAAGGAAAGATAATGGGTCTTGCAGGTGAAAATGGTGGTGGTAAATCTACATTAATAAAACTAATGGCAGGTTTACTTAAACCGACAAACGGCTCGATTACACTCGATGGTTTACCTATAACAAGAAGGTCTGCTACTCATATTTCATATTTGCCGGATGCAGACATGTTCTACCCAAACTTTACAGTTGCCCAATTATTTCGTTTTTACGAATCACAGTTTGATGATTTTAGTCTTGACAAAGCTAGTCATATTGCGGATTTTCTAAATATTTCCTTGGATGACAAGTTAAAAAATCTATCAAAAGGTAGTCGTGGACGAGCGAAAGTGGCAATTACACTTGGTAGAAACACACCTTATTATTTATTGGATGAGCCGTTTTCCGGATTCGATCCGATGGTTCGCCAAGATATTATGAAAGGTTTGATTAAATTTACAGATACAGAGAAGCAGACAATTGTTCTATCAACACATGAGATACGTGAGGTTGAACCTTTGCTTGACGAAATCGTCATACTAAAAGATGGGCAAGTGATTGCTCATGAAGAAACGGAAAACATCCGTGATCTATATGGAAAAGATACAATATCATGGATGATGTCGCTATTTAAGGAAGGTGAAGAACATGGAACAACAACCAATCGTTGAGTTAAAGCAATTATCAAAAACAATCGGAAAAAAGAAGATTATCGATAACTTGAACATAAAATTATATCCTGGTCAAATTACCGGATTTTTAGGACCCAATGGATCAGGTAAAACCACAACGATTCGAATGATGGTGGGACTAATGGAACCTTCGAACGGAGAAGTGATAATAGAAGGTCAAGTTCTACATGATAATTTTGAAGAAGCAATGAGCAAAGTCGGTGTAATTGTAGAAAATCCTGAAATGTACAAATATATGTCGGGATGGAAAAATTTACTGCACTTTGCACGAATGGACAAATCGATTTCAAAACAACGCATTACCGAAGTAGTTGAACAAGTGGGCATGCAAAATCGTATTCATGAAAAAGTGTCTTCTTATTCGTTAGGCATGCGCCAGCGTCTTGGCTTAGCACAAGCACTACTACACCGTCCGAAGTTCTTAATTTTAGATGAGCCTACGAATGGCTTGGACCCTGCAGGAATTCGTGAATTCCGTACATATTTGCGAAAAATTGCAGTAGAGGATGGAGTATCGGTATTTGTATCAAGTCATATGCTCTCTGAAATTGAACTTATGTGTGATCGAATTGCCGTGATTCAAAACGGTCAACTCATCGACATTCGAGAAATGAACCAAAAAGAACAAGCGCATTATTATATTGAAGCTCATCCAGTTGAACAAACACAGGAACTGTTAATAGCTCACGGTTTAGAACTTGAAGTTAGCGGAACAGGTTTTATTGCCAAAATAGAACAAGAACAAATTCCATCAATTGTTAAAGCGTTGATAGATGCAAATCTTCAAGTATTCGCAGTGCAACCATTCCGCAAAACACTTGAAGACCAATTCTTAGAAATGACCGGAGGTGGCCAAATTGCTGAATCTCATAAGAAATGAATGGATGAAATTATGGCAAAAGAAAGCCACTTGGATAATAGTAGTAATGCTTGTAGTTATCTTAATCGGGGTTGGGGGAATTATGAAGTGGGTTCAATCCACTAACGAACAACCACCAAATCAGCCTTCATGGGAAGAAAATCAAGCTGAAAATCAAGCGTTTTTAACAGCCCAACTTGCCGATCCAAACATAGATGATGCATCAAAAAAACAATTAGAAAAAGAGCTAGCTATTTCCGAATATCGTTTAGATAAAAACTTGGAACCAATGGATCCTAATGGGCGAGAGCAATCTGTCTACGATTCACATGTCATGTTGTCATTGGTAATCTTGTTTTCTGTAATTGTAGCTGCAAGTATTGTAGCGTCTGAGTTTTCGCAAGGTACCATCAAAATGTTATTAAGTAGACCAGTGAAACGCTGGAAAATCTTAACCTCTAAATACTTAACAACTTTGTTATTTGCATTTGTGTTAACGATTATTGCATTTGTCTCAACTATGATTGCCAGTTACTTGTTCTATGATTCAGGTAATGGTGTAATTTTAGAGTATCGTAACGGATCAGTTGAAGAAGTGTCTTATTGGGGACGTGTTTTCTTGTTGTATGTATTACAATTCGTAGGTGTGATTGTGTATACAACATTTGCATTCATGATTGGGAGCGTCTTCCGTTCAAGTTCTCTAGCAATTGGATTATCAATATTCCTATTATTCGCAGGACCAAATATCGTGTTCTTCTTAAGCAAGTATGAAGTTGCTAAATACATCTTATTTACACATACTGATTTAACAGGTTATATTAATGGTCAAATGTTTGTTCCGGGGATGACTTGGCCTTTATCCCTTGTGGTCTTGACCGTTTATATGGTGATATTTATAGGTGTTAGTTTCTGGTCATTTACAAAACGAGATGTTACAGCTTAATTTTGCTGAGTCGTTCCTCTTCTGAGGAACGGCTTTTTATAAGTATACGACTAGGGGTTCCAGTGAGTTAATTCTCCAAAAATGCGAAGAAGGTTTTGCCACACTGTTACGTATATCCTATCTAGATGGTTTAGCACTCTCTACGATTTCCGAGAGTCATGCCAAATACCAACCGACTATTTGAAGGGCAATCATTCGATGTTGCTAGTAAATGGCTAGCTAGACTATTTAACGAAAATACCTCAACTGGTTTATTCACAGATGTTTATCTTTTCTTTCTTTAAAGTTTCATGAAAGGATTTTTTCAAACTGTGTAATGTGTGAAACAGAGGAAATTAAATGGGTTTTTTTCGCTACGCTCCTGAAAATCCTGCTATCCAGGTCTGTAGAAAATAAAATCGCACAAACTGTAAAGCTAGCTGAAATCAGCCGAAATTGTATCTTCGGCTGATTACTTTCAAAGCAGTGAGTGACCATTAACTAGTTAACCAAATTAAAAGACTTATGCACTTGTAGGTTGTAGGTTAGCGACGGATGCACATGCGGCACAGTATTGCCTGCCAGAAAGTGAACGAGCGATGTAACTTGTCACATCGCTCGTTGCTTCTTTTTCAGGTTATCCTGCAGTCTATTTGCGCTCCATAGCGACCCGGAAACCGTTTCTGATGCAACTGTTCGCTAGCTCTGCCAAGAAATTTTTTAGTCGGATTTGGTGTTTTCTTTAACGAGCCTGATAGAGTTTCAACCCAAATGCTAGCCACAATTTAAGGGGGAATTGTGGCTATGCCATTTAGCTAGTATAAACCATTGAAAGTAAGTATTAAATTTCGTAAGATGGAGAGTAGTGTGTAGAAAGGAGGAGTTCGCTTGAAACGATTTTGGGTTGGATTAAATATTGCATTTTGGCTCGTTATTGGCGGACTCATCTTTGTTTGGGTGCACAATGAGCTAGAATCTAAAGAAGAACGACAGGAACGACCTTTACCAGAAGGCTTGCATCCGATTGTTGAAGAAAAGAGCAATCAATTACTTGAGAGAGTAGAAAAAATTGGCATTCCTATTATAATTAGTGATAGTTTTCGATCTATAGAATCCCAAGATGTGTTGTACGACAAAGGACGCTCAATTGAAGGTAGTATTGTAACCTACGCACGCGGTGGACAGAGCTATCATAATTATGGTCTAGCTATCGATTTCGTTTTACTAAATAGTGATGGTACCATCAGTTATGATTTGCAACGAGATCTCAATGGTAACGACGAACCAGATTGGTTCGAAGTCGTGCGTATTGCAAAGGATCTTGGATTCTTATCTGGAGCAGAGTGGCCTGGCTTCAAAGACTACCCACATCTAGAATATACATTTGGATTATCAATAAGGGACTTGCAAAATGGATGGCGACCTGAAGACAAAATGGATGAAAAATAGTGAATTTAAGCAAGTTATAAAAACTGTTTCAATACGATATCGATATTCGTTTAACTGAGATGCATAATAGACTAATTTGACCTCCTCAAAAAGAACTTGAGGAGGCTTTTTGTAAGAAAAATTTTAAACGTGTAGCAGCAAACAACCAAAGCTTTTTAATCCTTGTGAAAAACACTCAAATCAACCCGTCCATCACTTAAAAAAGCAACACCTTCACCTAGAAGTAACATACGTTGCAGGTCCTTCGATTCTTCATTGGGTACGGCAATTTCCCCACGGACGTTTACTACTCGATGCCAAGGTAAGTCGTATTTTTCGCTCATGGTATGTAAAATACGCACAACTTGTCTTGCTGCACGTGGACTACCCGCCATGCGAGCGACTTGCCCATAAGAGACGACGTATCCTTCAGGTATTTCTTTTAAAACGCGTACCACTTCTGCTGTAAATGGTTGCATAGTCGTTCACTCCCTAACTCTCTATATTGTAATCAAACCGTGCTCAACATGTCGACCATGTATGATATATTACGAGTATCTAAATATTCACATAAAGGAGTGAAGAGCGATGTTTGATTGCAAAGATGAAGTATGGGCGCTGACGAAGCAGTTAGTGCGAATAGAAAGTATTGTCAATGAGGGTGGGGAGAAGGTGCTATCGCAGTCGCTTTTCACGTTGATCTCATCCTATCCGTATTTTCAGCAACAACTCGATCACGTGATTTATCAGCAAACTGAAAACGATGAACAAGAAAGATACAATGTGATTGCATTTGTAAAAGGCACTAAAAATCCTTCGAATAAAACCGTACTATTAATCGGGCATATTGATACAGTAGGCATCGACGATTTTACTTTAAAAGAACTAGCATTGGATCCCGATGCGCTAGCACTAGCTCTACGCCAAGAGGAATTGCCTGAAGCGGTAAAGGTTCATCTTGAATCAGGAGAGTTTGAGTTTGGACGAGGTGTGCTTGATATGAAGTCAGGTGTTGCGAGTCATCTTTATTTGTTGAAGTATTATTCGGAACATCCAGATGAGCTAGAAGGGAATTTGATGGTGGTGTTTGAGTGCGATGAAGAAGTTGGTTCGCACGGAATGATTTCTGCATTGACTGAATTAAAGCGGCTTAGAGAAATGCATGGATTTAACTATGTGGCAGCGATTAATGGGGATTTTGTGTCACCTCGTTATATAGGTGATCCAAAGCGTTATATTTATACAGGAACGGTTGGAAAGTTATTGCCTTCTTTCTTCATAACGGGTTCCGAAACGCATGTAGGCTCTTGTTTTGAAGGAATTGATCCCAATTTTATTGCCGCGCATTTAACACGACAAATCAGTTATAATCATGAGCTTTGTAATGAAGCTTTTGGGGAAACGACAGTACCGCCGGTTTCATTAAGACAAATGGACTTGAAGCCAGCCTACACGGTACAAACGGCACTCTCTGCCTATGTATACTTTAATTTCTTTATTCATTCGTGGTCACCTAAAGAAGTGCAAGACCGTTTGATAGTCGAAGCTGAGACAGCATTTACCAATGCATTAACGGAATTTAAGCAAAATTATGCAGAGTATACTAAAGCTAGTGGGGAACCGATGAATGCCATAACATGGCAACCGCGTGTGATGACATACGAGGAGATGCATATATCCTTACAAAATGAGCATGGGGAAGACTACATCATTCACATGGATGCTTTCAAAGAACAATTACTGCTGCAAACAGACGTCGATACGCGTATGTTCTCAGCTCGCGTTGTTGAAGAAGCGTGGAAATGGATGCCTGATAAAAATCCAGCTATTATCATGTTCTATCCATCACTTTATTCACCACGAACTGAAGTGACAGGTAAAAATGATAATGAAAAAACCTTGCTCGATGCAATAAAATTAGCAGTGGATACCGTTCAACCGAACTACCCACATCCAATCGTTACAAAAAACTTTTTCCCATATATATCAGACATGAGTTTTATTTCATTAAGTGATGACGTTGCAGGAATTTCAGTCGTTGCAACGAATAATCCGGGTTGGAAAACTAAACTCTATGTTGACTATGAAGCCATTCGAGACATTAATGTTCCAGTCATCAATATTGGGCCTTACGGATACGACGCTCACAAGCAATACGAACGGATGGAACGCAGCTTCTCGCTCAATATTGTTCCTAACCTAACAAATCAAGTGATTCAACAACTTATTGGAAGCAAATAATAGGGAAATCTCCAGACACTTTTCTGAAATTGAAAATGCACTGCTAATGCATTGGTGAGTGGCATCTAAAAGGTGGAGATGATAAGATGAAATACAGAATGTCCAAGAATATTGGATTTCAAGTGAAAGATGTGGAAAAGGCCAAACACTTTTACGAAAGTATTTTAGGTGTGAAAGAAACTACTCAAAGTGACGCGGATGAAGTGGAGTTTCGAACGAATAGTAATTCTATTTTTTTAATTCCAGGCAATGAAAATCTAGGTCCAGTCATGGAAGTAGTCGTAAGTAATTTGGATCTAGCAAAGAAACACTTAGTTGAAAATGGTTGTGAAATTGTTCGCTGGGAAGGTAAAGGAAGGGATTGTTATGTACGAGATCCGTTCGGCATAGTCTTCAATGTGTGGGAAGATAAATAAATTTTACAGTTTAGTTGTCTTTATGCCCTCTCTACCGATACAATTGAAAAATAGGAAGTTAACATCATGGCTGTTAATAAGACTTAAAGGAGAATTACTTATGAAAATTACAAGTCACTTGGTTCGCAAAATGAACGATCCAACAGGAATTATTGTTGGAGAACGTTATGAATTTTTACTAGATGTCGAGGTTGAAGAAGATGACGAACTATTCACAGAAGGTGGATTAGAGCTTCGTGTTATTTTTGCTTCCGATGAAAATAGTGAGCGCGTTGTGCAATACCATTTCACTGACAAAGTAGCAAAAGATGTTCTTGATTTTGCTCTTGAAGATGACGAAGAGGCTGAAATTCTTGAATACTGCAAAAATAATTTAACATAAAATCGACCATTTTTTCAAAACTAAATTCCTTGTCTAAAAAGGGGATTTAGTTATGAAAAAATGGTTTTTTTATTCTCAATTCAAATAAAAACCGACAATATTCCCTCGTGAATATGAGGGGGAAGTCTTATTTTTGCTGGATTTTATTGAATGTTCACTTTCCGGTTTAGTGTAGATATATATTAAATATAAATGCCCTCCTCGAATTCTTTTCGAGGAGGGCATTTATCTACTAACGTTCACATGCAAAGTTGTCTTTATCACGGTCCATTTTGGCCTGATAAGCAGGATGGTCACTTGCTACACCATTTGGATACTTAGTGCGGAGATGGGTACAGTTATCAAACCATTCCGTTGTTTTTGTCGTGGCAGCTGGAGCGCTTGGGTTAGATGAAGCACCGGAACTAGTTTCGGTATTTGTTGAACTTCCACTATTAAATCCTGAATCTGTGGCATAATCTTCAACTGCCCAGAAACCTAATTTCTTCGACTTAGCGACTAGCTGTGCTTCTTCATAAGGTGTTAAATGACGTGTGTTAGGTGGATATATATAGGCAACTCGCGCCAATCCGTTACTTATCAATGTTTCTTGAACACTTTTACCATCAACATAGACATAAGCTAATAGCCGTCCGTATTTATCGCGTTTTTCACCAACATCAAATTCAAGAGTTAAGTCTCCACTATTGACAAGTTGTCGATTAAGTTCTTTTGCTTCCTCACCGAAAGGCTGTTTCCCAAGACGAGGATGATTCGTTTCTGGTGTATCAATTAATAAATAGCGAACTGGTTCATTTTCACCTTTATACATCACGCGAATCGTATCGCCGTCAGTGGTTGAAACAAGAGTCACTGGGATTTGATCCGTCGTGCCTGCTTTTGGAGCAGTAGTAGATGATGTGGATTTTCCCGATAAAGGTTTGTCATCTTTCGTCGATTCTTCATTTTGTAACGTAGATTCTTTATCAATTGGAGCGTACTGTTCATCGTCCTCATTTGTGAGTGTTGAACCACATCCTGAAAAGATAAGGACACTTCCAATAAGTACTAAAACTAACATTTTACGAAAACTAAAACTCACGTGCAAATCCTCCTTGATTATTCCTTTTTAAGTATACCAATGAGGTCAACTGGATCGGACAAAAACTAATCATTTTTAAACTTCAATTTACTTTACCCACTTTCTCCAAATAATCTCTAACTAATAAACCTCCTCTAATTTTTGTCGAGGAGGTTTTTTAGTCGTCTGTTTATTTAGTTTTTAGAGGATATCACTAAGAATTGAACCACATCTTCGGTATGGTTGAACCAATAATGTGTTTTACCTGCATTAAATAATATGGATTCCTGCTCACGAAGTTGCAAGCGTTCTCCATCAATTTCAACTGTTAATAAGCCTTTTACTACAAATAAAAATTCGTGGCCACTATGAGAAAATGCATTACCTTCGTTCTCACCTGATTGAAGCGTCACCAAAATCGGTGAAAAGCTGGCATCTTTAACACCATTGGATAAATCTTTGTAATAAAAAGGTTCTCGACGAATCGTCAAAGCATCTTGTATACCATCTGCAGCAAAAAAAACACTCGGATTCACGTTTAGTGCATCTGCTATTTTTTTTAACGATTCCAAAGTTACACTCGATTTTCCACGCTCAACCTGGGATAAAAAACTGATAGATACGCCAGTTTGTAGTGCCAAATCTTTTAATGTCAAATTCCGCTCTTTGCGAAGATTTTTTAATGTAACACCCATTAACACTTGCGACATGTGAATTCCTCGCTTTATTGTGACTTCTTCCTTTATTATACAACATTCAAAATAAGGACATCAAACGTTAAAATTTCGGATAAGGTGTTGACAGAATATTTGTAACTGTCTAAAATGAACCCAATGATAATTAAAGTGACACTTCAATTATTGATTTAACATAAGGGGGATTTATGATGAATAAAAAACAAACACGTCGTGTCTTAATCGCGAGTTTAGTAGGGAGCTCAATTGAGTGGTTTGATTACTTCTTATATGGAACAGTTGCTGCACTAGTATTCAACCAAATATTTTTCGTCACTGAGGACCCGAATGTCGGACTTTTATTAGCATATGCATCATTTGCTTTAGCTTTTTTCATTCGACCATTTGGAGGAGTAATATTTAGTCACATAGGTGACCGTATTGGACGAAAGAAAACACTCGTTATTACATTAAGTATAATGGGAATTGCTACTTTTGGGATGGGCTTATTGCCTACCTATCAAGCGATTGGGATATGGGCACCAATCTTACTCATCACGCTTCGCTTAGTTCAAGGGTTGGGGATAGGCGGCGAATGGGGAGGAGCACTTCTTCTAGCTGTCGAATATGCACCACCTGAAAACCGTGGATTGTATGGGAGTATTCCACAAATGGGTGTAACCATCGGAATGTTAATGGGTACGATTGCATTATGGATAATGACCATGCTTCCTGAAGAGTCATTCATGACATGGGGCTGGCGAGTGCCATTTATTTTAAGTGCTTTATTAGTGATCTTTGGATTGTGGATTCGTCACGGGATTGACGAAACACCTGAATTTAAAAAAGTTCAAGCATCTGGTGAAATTCCAAAGCTGCCAATTGCGGAGACACTTAAATACCATTGGCGTGAAGTGTTAATTGCAATTGGAGCAAAAGTTGTCGAAACAGCACCTTTCTATATTTTTAGTACATTTGTCGTGTCATACGCAACAACGAATTTAGGATTCACACGATCGTCTACTTTAGCAGCAGTAATGATTGCAACAGTAGTAACGACAATCTTAATTCCTGTCATGGGGAATTTATCAGATAAAGTAGGACGTAAAAAGTTATATGTTGCAGGAACAGTGGGTATGGCACTTTTTGCATTCCCGTACTTCTGGATGATACATCAAGGTTCAGTAGCCTTGCTGATCATCGCGACTGTCATTGCATTAGGCGTCATTTGGGCACCAATCACTGCAGTTCTTGGAACCATGTTCTCTGAAATATTTGATGCAAGAATACGCTATACAGGCATTTCATTAGGATATCAAATCGGTGCAGCATTAGCGGGTGGGACAGCTCCACTTGTGGCAACGGCATTACTTGTGACTTTTGATAATTCATATATTCCAGTAGCGATATACATCATCTTTACGGCAGTCATTTCACTTGTAGCAGTTTGGGCAATGAAAGACCGCATCGCAGTGGTCAACAAGTAAAATAAGGTCTTCAAAAGAGAGTCTACCTATAAGAGATCGTTGAAAACATCTTGTGAATCAAAATAAATATCGATTTTATGTGATTTTTACGGTTTTCCGAGAGAAAAAAGTTGCTTTTTGATCTTTTACCAATACTAGGTGGGATTTTCAAGTGAATTTCGGGTGAGCGGTTGCTCAGATGGAAAAATCAAGCTCCAAGTTGGAATAGATAAAATATGGAAAAAACTACTCCGTATAATACCACTCGGTCGAAACGGATTTTGGATTCGGTGGTACGATGTCGGAGAATGCCTAACATGGCTCTTTAACGGATATCAATAAGGAGGAATAACATGCTCGTTGTAAACGAAAATCAAATTAAACTACTATATAAAATGACTGATGCCATTGCAGACATCAAAGGGATTTTAGAGGCAAAAGAAGCTGGGAAAATTGATAATCCACAGCGTACCGTTCTTGATTTCCCACAACATAGTGCTTCAGCCCTATACATGCCGAGCGCAGATTTAGTTAGCGAAGTATCTGCGGTAAAAGTCGTGACAATTTTTCCTGGTAACCCTGCCCACGGAAAACCGACAACACAAGGAGTACTGTTACTGTCTGATGCTACAAATGGAGAACATGTAGCGATGATGAACGCATCTTATTTAACACGACTACGAACGGGGGCCCTAAGTGGCATTGCGACTGATGTATTATCGAAGAAAGACAGTCGCGTATTGACGGTAATTGGCACAGGTGCCATGGCTTTTGAACAAGTACTCGGCGTGTTAGCGGTTCGTACCATAGAGAAAATCATTCTCGTGAATCGAACACCACAAAAAGCAAAAGAATTCGGAGATAAATTACATGCTTTTGGTGTGGACTTGCCGTTTCAAATAGAACTAGATGTCGCAAAAGCGATCAAGCAAGCGGATATAATTTGTTGTGCTACACGTTCAAGTGAACCAGTATTCGATGGTAATGACGTGAAACCAGGCACCCATATTAATGGTGTAGGTTCTTATTTGCCACATATGCGAGAAGTAGATGAAACGACTGTTTTAAACGCCGATAAAATTGTTGTAGACGACTTAGCGGGTGTCAAACATGAAGCGGGTGAGTTAATGCATGTTGCCGATAGTGGCAAGTGGTCGTTTGATGATGTGCACGCACAACTCGGAGAGCTCGTTGTCGGAAAGAAAGAAGGACGACAAACACAAGAAGAAATCACTTTCTTCAAATGCGTTGGCGCTGCTTATTTTGATCTCGCTGTAGCAAAAGGAGTTTATGCTAAAGCGAAAGAAGTGGGTGAGGGAATCGTAGTGGAAGTGTAATTTTGAACTAATGCTAAGACAAATTAATTAATATATGTTTACTATCACGAAGTCGCATTTTCATTTATGAAAATGTGGCTTTTTTAGATTTACTTCTAAAAAAATGAAATTAAGCAGGAGTTTTCATGTTGAAATTTAAAAAACAGCAAAAGTAGCCCCCATGTGAATTGATTCGTGGAATAAATTGAAAAAATAGAAATTCTCCACGTTTCGTATCGGTAACAAAAACTTCATTTTCCTTTAAAGATACTCGGAACTTAGTGATTGAATCCTTTGATTCTCTTATTCACCTGAAGGATGAGAGAACTTATGATTAATTTACAGGGTTTAATACTAGATAAACTGCTATATCAGAAAAATATACACCTAGTATATATGCTCATACACTAACTGCTTTTCTAACATACATTAATAGAGTATTGAAATAAAATTGAAAGGAGGTGAAATTTAATGAGTCAACAAAATAATGATGATTGCCCAATTGAGATTCCATGTCAGGTAGAAGGGGTGAAATTAACACCCTTCCTCGACGAACCAGCAGAGCCTTGTTTAATACAAAATAATCCGATTATTAAAGTGCCAGCTGTATTAGCAGAGACCATAATTCAAGTCGTTGTAGAAACGAATATTGTGCTTGATCCACCAGCAAGTGAGATTAAAAGAGTTCATAAAGATATATATCTAACGCAATGTAAGCTTGTACCTGTAGAGTTTGGCGATGAAGTATGCCCAGGTGTATTTGAAGTAACAAGAGCCAAATTATTTATAGCCGGATTTATTCGTAAAAATATAGAATATGCTACTGGATTGTGTAATGGAGAAATTCGTGATCGAATCATTAATACTGAATTTTCTGGTTATTCGGACCTCACAGATGATGATTTTGACACGTTCCCTGTATTAGGTAGATCTTCAGATAGCAGATCTCGCTATATTAATCCGAAAAACAGTGAAATTCCACGTCTAGATAAATATTTCTTTGAAAATAGTGTTTACTATAATGAGCAACCATATTGTGAGTTAGTCAATGCAAATTTCTTTGAAATTGATTTTTCTCCATGTCCTGTAGGAACGGATGAAACGTTTACAACGCTACGCGAAAAAATTGTATGTGACCTTACTGTAAAAGTATTACAATTACGACAAGTCCGAGTTGCTTCAATAGAACTTTCCTAAGGAGCTCCACCAACAAGTCGGAAAAATGTGTTAAGAAATTTCCAAAAAGACGAGCTATAGATTTCAACTCGTCATGAGAAATTAAATTCCTTAACTGCAAATTCAAGCACTGTAAATCCGATAATTGTTTCTTTAGAAAGCCCCCTTATCCCCTTAATCGGATAAAGGGTTTTCTTATTAAACAGGTTTATTTTTATGAGTTGGCGATTATGCACGTAAAGAAATTTAAATCAAATTGTTCATTGTTTTTTCTTGCGATTAGTCAAGCTATTTCATTTAATTGTCTGTATGTCAGTGTTCCTGTACCTTTTGCATCTGGCAGTTCTAATCGAGTTGAAAGATCGTTCGATAAGTGAATAAGAAAAAGGATTCAGGCGAAAAAAATTCTATGCATCAGTTGATGAAAATCTATTCCCTTCAAATATCTGAATATTAAGAAAAAAAGCGATTACCTTTGCATAGTTTACGGGTGTAGCATGCTAGATAATTATTAAAAATAAAATTGATATATCTATTATATATGCTCATACACTAACTACTTTTTAAACATATGTTAATAGAGTAATGAAATAAACTTTGAAAGGAGGTGATTTTAATGAGTCAACAAAATAATGATGATTGTCCGATTGTTATTCCATGTCAGGTAGCGGGTACAACACTAACACCCTTTGCTGATGAACCAGCAGAGCCTTGTTTAATACAAAATAGTCCGATTATTAAAGTGCCAGCTGTATTAGCAGAGACCGTAATTCAAGTAGTTGTAGAAACGAATATTGTACTTGAGCCAGCAGCAAGTGAGATTAAAAGAGTGCATAAAGATGTATATCTAACTCAATGTAAGCTAGTACCTGTAGAATTTGGTGATGAAGTATGCCCTGGCGTATTTGAAGTAACAAGAGCCAAATTATTTGTAGCAGGATTTATTCGTAAAAATATCGAATATGCTACAGGAATGTGTAATGGACTAATTCGTGATCGAATTATTAATACTGAATTTTCTGGCTATGCAGACCTAAGAAATGGTGATTTTGACACTTTCCCTGTATTAGGTAGATCTTCAGATAGCAGATCTCGCTTTATTAATCCAAAAAACAGTGAAATTCCACGCCTAGATAAATATTTCTTTGAAAATAGTGTTTATTATAATGAGCAACCATATTGTGAGTTAGTTAATGCGAATTTCTTTGAACTTGATTTTTCTCCATGTCCTGTAGGGACGGACGAAACATTTACAACGCTACGCGAAAAAATTGTATGTGATCTTACTGTAAAAGTATTACAATTAAGACAAATTCGAGTTAATGGAATAGGAAATGGCGGCTGACTTAATCGTCAATAAGTTGAAAAAACGTAAACAATTTTCAATAAGAAATGTGAATTTCAACTCGTCAAAAGAAATTTAATGCAACAAATTGAAAATGCGCTAACGTCAAATTTCAGTAAATATAATTATTGTTCTTTACAACCCCCTATCTACTAAAAGGATAGGGGGTTTCTGTAATTAATCGTGCCTAAGTTTCATTTAGTTTACATACATGAGTAACAAAAACTGAGAAAAACCATTAATTAATAAAGGAACAACTTTTGTGGTTAAGGAGGATGCAATGAGAATTCCATGGGACAACAAGAGAAATATGCAGAAATCCCATTTTAATCCGAAAAAATACGGAGAGAATACAATGTCATACCCTTGGATTAACTACGAAGAAATGACGATAATTATTAATAAACAAAAGGCCGTATTTACGTTATATGCTACTCCCCATTTTCAACATATAAATGAAACTAATACAGAAAATAGTGACAGTATTTGCGAATCAGATACTAAGCAAGGGTCTGTGGACACAGTAGAAATGGGTAGTGTAGTTGAAACGTATAGAAGAAAGAAAAGGTCGAAATTAAATAAGAAATGTACTTGTTACAAAAAGATAAAAAACAGTAGTGATATTCGTAAATCAAATACTAAAATGAAATATATCGATACAGTAGAAGTATGTGATTTAGTTGAAATTAACAAAAGGCAGAAAAGATTAAAATTACGCAAAAAGTGCAATCGACTAAAAAAGAAGTTATTACAAGAACCATACAAAACTTACGAAGCCCATACACCAGATGATGTCTGTAAAATTGATTCTCCTATTAAACTTAAAAAACATGCAGACCTACACTCAACGACAATAAAGATTCCATATTCCACTTTTTCAAAGCTTCATAATTATCTTCATCCTTGTATCATAGACAATACGATTACTGTTGCTGACCCTAAGCATTACCCAGAAATAAAAGATGATAATTTGGTTAATAAATATCCTCAACATGAATGCGATGATGACTCTGACACCAATCACACTAATGAGGTTCATCAACATTTCGGAGTAAGATCAGCAACTATAAAAATTCCGTTTTATGCTTTTGTGAAAATTTACAATCTACTGCATCCACCTAGCTGTGCGATTTTTGTCAGGCACGCTCCAAAAGATACTTTAGTTAATCATGGTATCAAAGAAAATCTTGGCATGAGTCAAGGTAATGAGTTTTGTAAACATGCGGGAGTCCACTCAAAAACAATAAAAATTCCATACGCCACTTTTTCAAAGCTTCATAATTATCTTCATCCTTGTATGTTAGACAATACGATTTCTGCTGCTGATCCTAAGCATTATCCTGTAATAAAAGATGATAAATTAGTTAATGAATATCAACATCATGAATATGATGATGACTGTGACACCAATCATACTAATGAGATGTGTAAACATGCAAGAGTACACACAACGACCATAAAAATCCCATTTTATGCTTTCGCAAAAATTTACAATCTCCTGCATCCTCCTAACTGTGCGATTTTTTCGCATAAGCATTCCCTTAAAATAGAACATGTTTCAAAAAGGGATAAATATGATGATGACTGTGAAAGCAGTAACAGTCATCCGTTTCATATATCATCAGGAGTACGCTCAAGTTCTATTAAAATTCCAATATCCACTTTTGTAGATATTGATAATTTCCTTCATCCAGCAATCTTTGGTAGTACGACTCAAAATACATTTAAATTTATTGACCATTCAAAAATGTTGGATACGATTACTTATTATCATGAACAGCCATATTGTCATTTGGTAGGTTTTAAATCACATGAAATCATCTTATTAACTGATTCTGTTTATCGAGCGAGTGCGAAAGATAATAATAAATCTGTTGTGGTCCCGCTACATGATCCACAATCTGTGAAAAAAAGAGAGTCACATAATCAGATATGTCCTTATCACGAGTCATTAAATATGAGAGTTCCAGTTGTAGTAGGAGAATATAGCATTGAAATCTGTTTAGAGAAAGATGTACGATTTGAAGAAAAAATCAATATGGTAAAAGAGATTACTAAAGAAGTAATATTGACCAATTGTAAGTTTGTACCTGCTGATTTTTCTAATTCGACAGCTGATGGGTCACGTGAAGCATTAAGCGGAAAGCTATTTATAGAAGGTTATATCAATCAACATATTGAATATAACGCCGTTCATCATGGAAATGAGAAGTTCATACCAAAGGTACCTTCTTTTCATTCACTCCATCAAAAAATTGTAGTAGATTTAATGATTGATTTACTACAAGTTCAAAAAATTACATTTGGACAAAAAGGGTTATAGAGATATGGCAGGGGATAGAATTTTAATAAAAAGGTATATATCAAAGGCGTTCATTTTCTCTTTGAGGGAGAAGTGAACGCCTTATTGTGGATGAAGCATTGGTGAACTTGCACAATTCATTCATTCTTGTTATTAAAAACATGAGAAAGTATATAAAATTGATGTGCCAAGAGCCTAGTGTTCATGGTTTTTTAGTATATGGAGACTAAAAAAACGGAATTTCTTGATGTGACTCTCTTTAATTCGATTCATGTGAAGTCGTGATATCTTTTTTGAAAAAATGCAAGTTTCCTCTCAGTGAAAGTGTGAATTTTGTTCAGTGAATCTATTCTTGTTTAGTAATCCTTGGATTGCACATCAAAAATCATCCTATCTAATTATGGGTATGGGTGTTTTCATTTTACAAGATAGGACGATTTTTTATAATTAGTATTATCACTGTTTATTATTAAAACAGGTAATTGATTGTAGTGGAAGGCGGCGACTCCGGTGGGACAAGCGCGAGCCGAAGACCCTGCAGTGAGCGGAGCGAGTGAAGCGGCTGAGGTCGTGCCCCACGGAAAGCGTCCACCTGCAACGGAAATCATACCAAAAACCAAAGGAGATACTGTACTTTCTTTAAGGACCGGGCGTCACTTTGCCCGGTTTTTCTTATATCAATCAAGGAAAGAATCAAACGATTGTATAAAACGTTTGGCCTGTTTAGAAAGATAACGGTCTTTTAACCAGATAACAGCTGATTCCGAATATATAGTCGAGTCCTCAATTTCAAGAGTATGTAAATTGGGCATGGGAAATGATACAAGTGATGATTTAGGGATAATCGTAGCACCTACACCTGCTGAAACTAAAGATAATAGCATGGAGACATCTGGACATTCACAAATCACTTTAGGTTCAAAGCCATGTCGTCTACATTCCTGTAATACGATTTCAAATTGTCCTACACCACTAATTCGATGCAGCAATAGTAGGGGAACTGTTTCAAACTCTTTCATGCTGATCTTCGTTTTCGAGAGGATCTCTGGCTTATTACTAGGGAAGACAGCAACAAACGGTTCCTTAGGTAAGTCGATTTTGGAGAATGCATTCATTTCAATGGGAAGGCGAACGATGCCAACTTCCGATTCGCGGGACTTAATTAACTGCTCAATCATAAAAGTATCTCCTTCACGTAAAGAAAAGGTGACTGCTGGATAGAGCTCTCTAAACATACGAAGTCGATCAGGCACATAAGAAAAACAAGTCTTTACAACCCCAATTGATAATTTACCTCTAAGGCCATCACTGGTCTCTTTAACTTCTGTTTTAATTTCGTCCATTTCTAGTAATATTTTTTCTGCTTTTTTATATAGTACTAATCCAGCTTGAGTTAACACCATATTTCGTCCGTTTCTTTCAAAAAGAATCACGCCTAATTCTTCCTCTAATAGTTTTAATTGTTGAGAAAGGGGTGGTTGCGCCATGTGTAACTTTTTTGCGGCTCTAGTAATCTGTCCTTGTTCGGCAATGGTATAAAAATAGCGTAGTTGTTTGATGTCCATAATTGAAACGTTCCTTTCTATACTTTTTTCGTATACGTTGAATACTTTATAGGTATTTTTAATATAGTTTAACACGTGTTATATTCAATTCGCCAAGTAATCAGATAAATACAAAAATTATCAAAAAAGGATGTGTAGTATATGTATCAACAAGCAAAACAAAAAATCAGAGGTTCAATTGCACCGATCGTAACCCCTTTTAAAAAGGATGGTTCTTTAGATTTAGAGACATTAGCTAGTTTAATTGATTGGAATATTAAGAGTGGGAGTCATGGAATTTCAGTAACAGGAACGACGGGTGAACCAAGTTCCTTAACAATCGAAGAACGAGTTCAAGTGATGGAAGCGGCTATGAAAGCGGTAAATGGACGCGTTCCATTCGTCCCAGGTACAGGGTCGACAAATCATGAAGAAACATTATACCTAACAAAAAAAGCACAAGAACTAGGTGTAGATGCTGCCATGGTCATTGTCCCTTACTACAACAAACCTTCACAACATGCTCTCTATAAGCATTTTAAAGCGGTTGCAGATTCTGTAGATATTCCTATTATTATTTATAATATTCCGGGAAGAACAGCAACAAACTTAGAAGTGAAAACACTCGCAAAACTAAGCAAAGATTGCCCAAATATTATTGGAGTGAAGGAATCAAATAAAGACTTTGAACATGTCAACCGCGTTTTATTAGAATGCGGAAGAGATTTTCTACTGTTTTCAGGAATTGAACTATTATGTTATCCGATGCTTGCCATTGGTGGAGCGGGATACATAAGTGCTACCGCTAACATTATCCCTAAGCAAGTTGCAGAGTTATATGATGCATGGACAGCTGGAGACCTAAAAAGAGCTCAAGAAATCCATTATGAATTAATGCCTCTAAATGATGTGTTGTTTAAAGATACAAATCCATCCCCATTAAAAGCAGCACTTGGGATGATTGGAAGAGCACAACCGGTACTTCGTTTACCAATGGATGTGCCAACGCAAGTATTGCAAGATGAAATTCGCGACGTGTTAAAACAATACGTAGATCTATCTGCACAACAATCGGTACAGTAAACATGCGATTTTAAGAGCGAATTTAGGAGGGCCATAATGAAGAAATCAACAGAGATGTCTAAAGATAGTACTAACATAAAAGTTGATGATGTGAAGCTTTACATTAATGGAGAATTTGTAAATGCTCAGGCTCAAGCAACCTTTGAAAACAGCAACCCATTTACCAACGAAGTCAATAACCTAGTTGCTGAGGGTCGCAAAGAGGATATCGATAAGGCTGTAATCGCTGCGAAACAAGCGTTTAAAAGTGGTCCATGGGGCTCGATGAAAATGGAAGAGCGCATGGTTTACATTAACCGAATTGCGGACTTGATTGATGAAGAGGTTGAGGAAATTGCTAGCTTAGAATCAATAGATACAGGACTACCGATTGCTCAAACTAGAAAGATGATTGCCCGTGCAGCAGAAAACTTTCGATTCTATTCCCGAATGGTTCAGTCAAAACTTCACGGAGAGTCGTACCCTGTAGACAATGAATTTATAAACTATACGATTTATAAGCCTCTCGGAGTAGTTGGATTAATAACACCGTGGAATGCACCGTTTATGTTGGAAACGTGGAAAGTAGCACCAGCATTAGCGACTGGCAATACAGTTATATTAAAACCTGCAGAGTTATCGCCTCTAACAGCTAATAAATTAGCTGAAGTTATGGATAAAGCAGGCTTACCAAAAGGTGTATTTAATGTAGTCCATGGATATGGAGAAACGGCCGGCGCAGCCCTAGTTGCACATCCGGATGTAGAAGCAATCTCTTTCACTGGAGAAACGACAACAGGAACCATAATCATCAAGAATTCTGCTGATACATTAAAGAAAACATCAATGGAACTAGGCGGGAAATCCCCATTAATTGTCTTTGATGATGCAGATGTTGAGCGGGCACTGGATGCAGCTGTTTGGGGGATTTTCTCCTTTAACGGGGAACGATGTACAGCAAACTCTCGTGTGTTTCTTCATAAAAACATTAAAGACCAATTTATTGAGGCTCTTAAAGAACGCGTAGGAAACATTAAAATTGGAGACCCAATGGACCCAACAACCCAATTTGGACCACTCATTGATAAAGAACATTTCAAAAAAGTATCAGAGTACATTGAGTTAGCAAAGCAAGAAGGTTGTGAAGTCATTCAAGGCGTTGTTCCTGAGGGCGTGAAAGCTGGAAACTTTGTACCACCTACATTACTTTTAAACGCAACAAACGATATGAGAGTTTGCCAGGAAGAAATATTTGGACCTGTCATGGCGGTTATTGAATTTGAAAGCGAAGAACAAGTCATTGCAGCAGCCAATGATGTTAAATATGGACTTGCAGGCTATGTGTGGACGAATGATATAAAGAGAGGACATCGAGTAGCACAGGCAGTTGAGGCTGGCATGCTGTGGGTCAATTCTCAAAATGTGCGGGATCTCCGTATCCCATTTGGCGGAATGAAATCAAGTGGGATTGGAAGAGAAGGTGGGCATTACGCAATCTTTGAATTCTACACAGAACCAAAAGTAATTCATATCGCTATTGGTGATCATCATATTCCGCAGTTTGGTAAGAAAAAATAGTGTGAGGAGTGAAATACATGCCGGCAAAAACAGGAGCTCAGTATATTGAACGTTTAAAAAAAGCAAATAATAACATCTATATACATGGTGAGAGAGTGGAAGATGTCACAGAACATCCTGCATTAAAAAACGTCGTCAAATCAATGGCCCGTCTCTATGATTTACAATACGAAAAACCAGATAAAATGCTTTACACATCTCCTACAACAGGAGACAAAGTAGGAATGACATTTTTGCAACCAAAAACAATTGAGGACTTAATCCAAAGACGCGAAGCTATGCAAGAATGGGCTCGGACTTCTGGAGGGATGATGGGACGCTCACCTGATTACTTGAATGCTGAAGTCATGGCGATGGGAATGAATAATAGCCTTTTTGCAGAGGCCGATCCGATGTTTGCCGAGAACGCTAGAAAGTACTATGAGTATGCTCGTGAAAATGATATTAGTTTAACTCATACGCTAATTCACCCTCAAGTAAACCGCGCGAAAGCACAGCATGAACAAAAGGATGCCAATGTAGCCCTACACTTAGTTGAAAAAAATAAAGATGGCATCATTGTAGATGGGATTCGCTTACTTGCAACTCAGGGCGGTATTACAGATGAACTGATGGTGTTTCCTTCAACTGTTAAAAAAGCAGGAGAATTAGATGATCCCTATTCACTAGCATTTGCTATTCCTAATAACACAAAAGGTCTAAAATTTTTAAGTCGTGAATCTTTTGATTATGGTAAAAGCGAATGGGATCATCCACTTTCTTCCCGTTTTGAAGAAGGGGATGCGATCGTTTCTTTTGAAAATGTCTTTGTTCCGTGGGAGCGCGTCTTTGTTTGCGGAAACTCATCCGTATGCAACCGAACATTTAGAGAGACCAATGCGGTTGTTCATATGTCCCATCAAGTTATTGCAAAAAATGTAGTGAAAACCGAATTTTTACTTGGTGTTGTTTTAAATATTATGGATGCAATTGGAATTGATCAGTTCCAGCATGTTCAAGATAAAGGAACCGAAATCATGTTAACGCTCGAAACAATTAAATCGCATTTGTACCGAGCAGAGCATAACGCCAAACTCGATAGCTCGGGGACGATGACGCCTGATTTTGAAGCCTTAAATGCAGCGCGTACATGGTATCCGAGAGTGTACCCTCGCATGATTGAAATCTTACGAGTTCTTGGGGCATCTGGCCTAATGGGAATCCCAACCGAAGCAGATTTTACTCATGAAGAAATTGGGCCAATTCTAAACAGGGGTTTACAAGGTAAGAATTTAGATGGCTATGATCGTACGCAATTATTCCGTTTAGCATGGGATATGACAATGAGTGCATTCGGTAGCCGTCAAATGCATTACGAGTACTACTTCTTCGGTGATCCTGTCCGTATGGGAATGGCGTTTTTTGAAGGCTACGAAAAAGATAAATACAAAGGCTATGTACAAGATTTCTTAGACCAAACAAAAACGAAAAAGCCTCACTTCTCTAGCAATTAAGGAGGACATAAAATGGATTTCAACATTATTCGTACAGGTCGTGCCGTATTAAACGTGGTTGATTTAGACGCATCACGTGATTTTTATGTCAATGGCCTTGGATTTATAGAAACAGAATCAGATACTAATAATCTATATTTAAGAGGATTAGAAGAACATAATCATCACTCCTTACATTTAAAAAAAGCATCTGCTCCAAGTGTAGAAGTCATCAGTTATAAAGTGTATGCAGAACAAGATTTGGACGCCCTATCATCTTTATTTGCCGCAAAAGGATTAAAAACAAAGTGGCTTGAAATAGGTGAGCAACATGCTGTTGGAAGAGCCCTACGAGTTCAGGATATTTCAGGACTTCCTGTTGAATTTTATGCACATATGGATCCGGTTGAACGTATGCTGCAACGTTATGATTTATATAAAGGCGCAAAAGTTCAACGTATCGACCACTTTAACTGTATGGTGCCAGATGTTGAAAAGGCATATAATTTCTATATAAATGAAATGGGCTTTGCTTGTTCAGAATATACAGCTGCTGAAGGTGAAAAAATCTGGGCCGCGTGGTTGCACAGAAAACCAAGTGTTCATGATGTTGCATTTATGAATGGGGTTGGACCGCGTCTTCATCACGTTGGTTTCTGGTTAAGTGATCAACTAAGTTTAATCCACGCCTGCGATGTTCTTGCTTCAATGGGCTATACAACATCTATTGAACGTGGGCCTGGCCGTCACGGAATTTCGAATGCATTTTTCCTTTATCTCCGTGATCCAGATGGACACCGTATTGAACTATATAATGGAGACTATTTAACCTGTGATCCTGATTTCAAGCCCATTCGCTGGGATATAAATGATCCAAGAAGACAGACATTCTGGGGACATGAAGCACCCGATAGTTGGTTTAATGAAGCATCTGTCGTTCAAGATGTTTTAACGAATAAAACAATCGAGCTTGCCGAGCCAACATTAAAACAACATAAACCAACTTTTGTAACCTAATATAGTGAGGGATTCATTTCTATTTGAGTCCTTCGAGTTGTCATGATGGGCGAGTCGGTTTTATGATAGGGATAAGGGGGCGATGAAAATGGACGATCGCATATTTAAAACGGCAATGAGTAAATTTGCAACTGGTGTAACTGTTATTACAACTGAAGTGAATGGGGAAGTACACGGCATGACGGCTAATGCATTCATGTCTATCTCTCTAGATCCTAAATTAATAGTAGTTTCAGTTGCAAACAAAGCAAAAATGAAACAGTTAATTGATGAATCTGGAACATTTGGTGTAAGTCTTTTATCAACTAATCAAGAAGAGATGTCAAACTACTTTGCAGGACAAATCAAAGAGAACTTTGATATTTCATTCAAAACTTTTGATGGAATGTCCGTAATTGATGGGGCATTAGCCAATATCACATGTGATGTTCATAACACACATCTAGAGGGTGACCATACCTTATATATAGGCAAAGTCCGTGACATCCTAATGCAAGAAGAAGGAATGCCATTAACCTATTTCTCAGGTCGATATTACAACCTCAGCTAGATAAGCAACAGAGCGTAGCGAAAAGGGCTTAAGTAATAGTCGTTTTTGTGGAATAAATTGGGCGAAGCGGAATAAACCACGCGTGAAGCCGATTAAAATGTGATCGAAGCGGAATAAATAGTATGTGTAGCGGAATAAAACGTGGTCGTAGCCGAATAAACAGCATGCGAAGCGGAATAAACCTCCCTTTACTCAAATAACGCTAAAAAAGTAGTGCACCAATAACGGTCGCACTGCTTTTATTTTGCTATAAGAAATTATAGTAGCATTTCAGCAAAGTACAGTGAAAAGGGCTTAAGAAATAGTCGTATTTATGGAATAATTTGGGCGAAACGGAATAAACCACATGCGAAGCGGAATAAAATGTGAAGATAATAATAAAGTAAATGTTATAAATGAAAATTAGAGAGGAGAGCACAATGACTACTCATTTTATAAAATTAACTGAACCCACCTCAAACCTTGTAGAGGTGTTTAATCGTTGGGAAAATGACTCAACTTTAATTCCATTGACTCGCCCTAACAGGAACCAGTCGGAATTGGAACTTCGATATAAATTGACCCTTAATGAATTAACAAAACGCCTGGAAAACCATCACATCTACCTAATATATCTCGATGACCAGTTGATAGGTGAAATGAATTATATGGTCGATCCGATCCATCTCTACAAAAAAGAGCAGGGGACCGCCTGGATAGGGATCACAATTGGTGAGTCTGAAGGACGGGGAAAAGGTATTGGTTATGCAGCAATTCAATATTTGGAGGACCAGATTAAGAAGCAGGGGCTCAAACGTGTTGAATTAGGTGTATTTGAATTTAACAAACAGGCACAAAAACTCTATGAGAAGCTGGGTTACAAGAAAATTGGTAGTATTGACAGTTTCACATTTTGGCAAGATAAAATGTGGACTGATATTCGTATGGAGAAGTATATATGAAAATGAAAAAGGGAAAAGTCGAGTTAGAAATATTATCCATATATACAACTGCATTCGAACAAGAAAAAATGACCTAAATGCGGATGACAGGTTGAAGAAGGGGTTTCGTTGAGAGACGCTACAATCAGGAGAAACAAAAACTGTAATGGCTTACCTAGAAGTTTCTTCAAAATCGATCGTAACCACTTTTTCTGTTTCTGTAGTATATTCAATTCTTACCAAAACGCCGAATTCCTTGTCACCCTCTTTTAACCATAGCTTAAACTTTTCAATTGTTGAATCTCCTTTAGACTCGCTTCCTTCATGCAGGTAGTCAATAATTTTGGCGTTAGGATATTTTGATTGTGTCTCTTTCATAGCGAGCGCACCCCACTTAGCGTAGGATGGAATTTCTTGTTGTACATGAGCAATAGTAGGTAAATATGTTGATGCTGAAATAATAGCAATAAAAATTCCAAGTGCAATAAATATTTTTCTCATAATTGATCTCATCTCCTTTTCTATAGGATGAGTAATTTGCTTAAAAGCATTCTATATCAAGTACGTTTTTACTGGATGTGTGGGAAACTTTTTATTAAACGACCCATCCTTGTAAAAAATTTGGTTGGTTAAAGTCCATCTGTATGATTTTTCCCATTTAATATTTGAAGTACTTTTAGGAGGCATTACGCTTTTGAAAAAAATTTCAATGTCCTTAATTAGTGGAGCAATAATTGGGCTGGTTATCTCCTTTTTGCTTATGGATTATAAAGATGTAAGATATGAAATCTTAAACCAAAGTGGAATTGAATCTAGATGGGTTAGAGAAATGGATTTTGATTTTGTTTTCAATGCATACATACTTGTTATTGGATCTTCTATTGTCCTATTTATTATTTGGACATTTATAGAAAAAAAGTTTGATAAGAAGTAGTTTTACAATAATAATCAATTAAAATATCTTTCCAATTTGGATTGATATTTTTTTGTGTTGTAGCAAAGGTTTTTTCCGTTAGAGCGCAGCGAAAAGGGCTTAAGCAATAGTCTTTTTTGTGGGATAAAATGGGCGGAGCGGAAAAAACAGCGTGTGAAGCCGATTAAAACGTGATCGTAGCGGAATAAACTGCAGGTGAAGCGGAATAAAGCGTGGTCGAAGCCGAATAAACAGCATTCGTAGCGGAATAAACCTCTCACAACTACGAATAGTAGAACGCTGTAGATAAGGTCATGGTCATGAACTAAATAAGTTAAATTGCATGATAGTTAATATGGAAATCATCAAAACAATCATTTCGCTAATAGTTAGGATATATTGTTTTGGGTTCTGAGAATATTTCCACTCAAAAAATGCCCTTACTCCTTGATCTATTCCAATGTAAATGATCATTGCAATTAGGAAGAAGGTTAACGGATATTGCTGATATATTGACAAGGAAGAAATAATAATAATCAAAAGCATAGAAGAAATCCTTATAACCCAATCAATTTTCCCATGCAATTTGTTTATGTGGTTATAAGAAAAAAACTCCTTTTTCTCTTTTTCAATATTGAGGATTTTTCTTAAAAAGTGCTTAACTACTGTAGTTACAATAAATGTGGTCAATACAAAATATACCAAAAACATAAAATACCCCCTTTAAACGGAACTTCAATCACTAATTAGCTTTTTTGTATCCCTTGTAATTAACAATAATTAAAACAAGAAATACGCAAAAGCCGATTAAAGCCGATTGACGTACACCTGGTTCAATAAATGAGATTATGATTGTAAATAAAATCCCCATTAACGGGAAGCCTATAAGGAGTCTTTTTCCTAAACTCATCAATATCTGCTTACCTCCTTTAGTTTAACCTAAGCTAGCCCTCTTTCTGATTAAAAGCCTTTAACGTATTTAATTTATGCTGCCTAGCGAAGTTCTCAATCTCGGTTGCTGGTGTTTTTCGTCTAAGCATGTCAATGAGGAGATCATGTTCCTTAACTGACTGTGGTGCACGCTTTGGATAAAGGAGAAAACCTGTTTTTCGTACGTTTTTTAAGCGGTCACGTATTTGCTCCATATTTTTTACGATCATTTGATTTGGACAATAGGAATAGATAATTGCGTGGAATTCACGATTCAACTCACTAAAGACCTCTAAATCAAAATCTTCAAGGGCCTTTTTCATCCCCATATTTTTAAACTCAAGTTCTTCAAAAGCACTTTCAGTTAAATAAGAGACACTTAATAAGGTTGTATAGCCTTCTAGTACTGCCAGCACCTCTAGTGTTTCCTTATAGACCTCCTCATTCAAGGAAAGGACTACGGCACCGGTATTCGCCTTATATTCAATTAGTTGGTCAGACTCCAGTTGATGGATTGCTTCACGCACTGGTATAGGACTTGAACCAACCTCTTTGACAATTTGATCTATGATGAGGCGCTGACCAGGGGCGTACGTTCCATCTAAAATTCTCGATCGAATGACTTCATATGCATGTTGACGTTTATTAATCTTTTTTGTATTTTTCATATGTCAAATATATATGATTTTATATATGATTTCAACGAAAATAAATGAGAGCCTACCATGCAAACTGTAAGCTCTCATCAAAATTCTATTTAAACCGTTTATGGATATTGTTTTTCTTGAAAGTGCCTGCTTCACTAAATTCAACAAGCTCTAATGAGAGGGCTAATGAGCGTCTGTTAAACACTTCGGAAAAATGAGTAGTAATAACATCAAACATCGCTTGAGACGTTTCTTGTTTCACTTCATCAGAACGTCCAGCACCAATCTTCAAAGTGACATGAACAAAAGCATCATCCTGTGATCCATCGGCAACATAGTAATGTTGAAGTTCAATCGCTCTTGAACGAATACCTCCGATTGGAAAAGTGGGGGACCTAGCAATGAGGACCTCGTTTAGTGATTTTAATAACAGCGAAATATTTGTTTCCTCTTTTAAGTTATCCGTATATTCAACGGTGATATGTGGAATTTTAACTCCTCCTCTGGAATACGTCATCACTAACAATCGTATTAACTAATCGACCAACACCTTCAATTTCTGTAATGACTTCATCCCCGATTTTCACATCAGCAAGCCCTTTTGGCGTACCTGTTAAAATGATATCGTTTTTACTCAACGTCATAAATTCACTTAAGTATTCAATTAGGAAAGGGATATCAAAGATCATATCCTTTGTTGAACCTTGTTGAATTAGTTCCCCATTCACGTAAGTACGCAGGGGTAAATTCATCGGATCAACAATATCATTCGCATCAACAAGCCATGGTCCGATGGGTGTACATGTATCGCGGTTTTTTACGCGCAGATTAGGACGATAATAGTTTTCTAAATAATCACGAATGGCATAGTCGTTGGCCACAGTGTATCCAGCAATATAGTCATACGCATCTTGTCGTTTCACATTTCTTGCCGTCTTGCCGATGACAACTGCTAATTCACATTCATAATGCATATAGGTTGCATCAACTGGTCGTCTTGACTCGGCACGATGGCCAACAAAAGTATTGGGTCCTTTTAAGAATAATAGTGGCTCAGTTGGTGCTTTAAATTCAAGTTCACTTGCATGATCCGCATAGTTAAGGCCTAATGCAAAAACAGTACGAGGGTGCACAGGAGGTAACCACACGACCTCATCTTCTCTGACCATTCGACCATCTGTTAATTGAACCATGTCATTTTTCTCTACAGCTTCGTGGATAGCACCGGCAAAGGAAACTCTAGCTCGTTTCACTGAACATCACCCCCTGAAAAAATTTCGTTTTCTGGAACGATTACATTTTCTAAAAATCCTACTTGGTCAATTTCAATGCGAATTTTGTCTCCTGCCTTAGCGAGAGGAGGATTTTCTGGAACGCCTACTAAGAGAACATCGCCAGCATATAACGTCATAAACTCTGTTACGTCCGCAATAAGTTCACTGATACCACGAATTAAGTTAGACGTAGTATTTTTTTGGACTAATTCACCATTTATATATACGCAAACAGCAAGATTATCTGGATTTGGTATAGCAGCTTTCTCAAGTATCCAAGGACCAATTGGACAAAAACCATCCCTAGCACGATGTTTGACTGCGGGCCTGAAGAGACTTTCGTGAGGGACGGTAACATCGTTCGCAATGGTATAGCCAACTACATAATCCAATGCATATTCTTTTTTTACATTTGTCGCAGTTTGACCGATGACAATACCGAGTGTTGCACCTATTTCTAGTTGTTCAATAGAAGAGGGAAGTGGAATAGCTGTCCCATATCCTATAACTGTATTTGCTGGTTTTATATAAAGAATAGGTGCTTGAGGTGGTGCCTTGTAAGGGGATTCGTTGACTGAATCTCCGAGTGCAGCAAGTGAGCCCTTATAGTTTAGTAACGTGCCATAAACGGTACCGGATACAGGAGCGTCCCATTTTATCTGGTCAGGATGAAGAGTAGAGTTATATATTTGAACGGTTGAGTTATAAACATCGACTGTGGCTTCTTCTGTAATTAGGCGACCTTGAAGCTTATATTGTGCTTTAAACAAGTGTATCCCTCCTAATATATATTATTAAATATTATATCATATATGATTTTAAATTCCGCAAAATTCCAATAATATGTATCTGTAAGTTTTTTGATTTCTAATTTCACAAAGTATACAGTTAAGTAGAATTGATAAATGCACTAAAAGGGGTATAGCTTTTTATGATTAGTAGAGAACAACTTGAAAATAATCAAGTTTGGCTATATGTTATTGTCCTAATAATAGCCGCAGCAACTGGATTACTGTTTCCTGATTTGGGAGGTCAATTAGATGTAACCATTTCTGTTGTCATTGCAGTTTTAATGTATAGTATGTTTGCGCAGATCCCGTTTACATCTTTAAAAAAGTCGTTTGCTAATCGTCATTTTACCGGGGCTTTATTAACGGTTAACTATATAGCAGTACCTATTGTAGTGTGGCTTTTATCAAAATTAATACCTGATTATCCTCCATTATTGCTTGGAGTCTATTTAGTTTTACTGACTCCTTGTATTGATTATGTAATTGTTTTTACAGCTCTAGGTCGTGGAAATGAAAAGATAATTCTTGTATCAACACCTATTCTATTCATTACACAAATGTTCTTATTGCCACTTTATTTATGGCTGTTTATGGGAAGTGAAGCAGCGGAAATAGTAGATCCAGGTCCATTCTTTGAAGCGTTTTTCGGACTTATTGGTATTCCGTTACTAATGGCGATGGTCGTACAGTTGTACGAAAAGAAATCATTTAATGGGAAAAAAATAATGAATTTAACTTCATGGCTTCCTGTTCCTTTTATGGCTCTTACACTTTTTGTTGTCGTGGCATCTCAAATTGGTAAATTATCAAGCTACATGGACCTGATTATTACAATTATTCCTATCTATATTGCCTTTATGGTGATCATGCCTATTATTTCTATGTGTATTGCCAAGTGGTTTAAGCTTGATGTCGGTTCGGGTCGGGCATTAATTTTTAGTGGCTCAACACGTAACTCGCTCGTAGTTCTACCTCTAGCGTTAGCCTTACCGGATAACTTGAGCACATTAGTAGCGGCCGTTATCGTAACGCAGACCATCGTTGAACTTGCAGGGGAACTGATATACATTCGACTAGTACCCAAGTTTCTATTACGTTAAAAATAAAATTCGTTGCAAATGATGGATAAATTCACACTAGTGCCCCTGCAAACATTTCTCCTAGCATGGATCCCATGTCCATCATCATTGGCGTGATAAGTAGTGGACCCATTACCCAAATTATGACACCATGAAGAGCACCGACTACATAATAACGCTTAGATAGAAGAGTCATTGCTCCAAATCCAAGTCCAAAAATCCAGCTAATCATCATATGCATGGACCAACCAATGATCATACTTTCACTGCCTACCATCGAGGAAATTGTCAGTATCATGCCCCTCATCTGCATAAATAATCCTAATACTACCCCAGCCACTGAACTGGCGATTAATGAAGCTTTTACAACCTTAGAATAACTTGACATCAATTCTTGTTTAATAACTACCATTGCTATCACTCCTTTTTTTGTAGTTTAAAATAATTTGCCATTTTATAAAGTTAGCTATCTAACAATTCTGAAAGTATATAAGAAAAGAAGCCATCTATTGATCGGCTTCTTTTAGTTTGGATTAATTTTCACACCACATTACTTTGTCTAGAGTCTATTACTTGTGATATTAAGTTAAGAAGCACCTAAACGCACGAAAACCAATGAGTTGAGGATGTTGATCAATAAAAGTATTATGCTCATCCCATAAATCATAAAAATCAAGATTTATGTTTTCGGACTGATTAATATCGTTAATTTCAGATGGAATCAGATCTACTGGGGCATTAATTACTTCTACTTTAGTAAATCCAGCTTGTTGAAGCTTCAATATCCATTCTTCTTCATTTAATATTTCATTGATCCCGTAAAGGCTAAAAACTTTTCTTTGTAATTCGTCGGACAATTTCTCTGCAGTCATTTCAATCATGATCAAACTTCCGTCACTTTTTAATACTCTTGCTAGTTCAGCTATCGTTTTAGAAATATCGGTAAAAGCGATAATAGATTCAGCAATTATTAAATCGAAGGAATTATCCGCAAGATTCAAATTTTGTGCATCTCCTTCAATTATTTTGACTCGGAATTCCTTATTTTTAAATCGTTCTCTAGCTTTTTCTAACATAATAGGGTGATTATCTATCCCGGTAACTTGACACTCAAACCTTTGAGCTAAGAAAGCTGCTGTCTGACCAGTTCCACATCCAATATCTAACACAGATTCAAATGGTTGAATGATTTCATCTTCCATGATGGATTGAGTTAGAGCAAAACCACCTGGATGAGCTCCTCCGATTCCAAAATAAGCCAAAAAATTTAAATATTTATTTAACATGTTCATTCTCCTATTATTAGTGTTTTTCCTCTAAAAACTATAATATGCTAGCAATTCAGATGTGTAACAGAACAGCATGGTGTATTTTATAAATTATGGCACTAGGATCAGCTGCAGTAATTTGAGTATTTTGTTTGAATAAAAATAGATAACAGTTATCTTTTTATGTATATGGAAGGTTTATAGCCCTATCATTATCTAATAATGTTCATATTCTAGTATGAGTAACAGGAAAGGGGGGAATAAGATGTCTGGATATGGTGGATATGGCGGTGGATCAGCCTTTGCGTTGATTGTTGTATTGTTTATCCTGCTTATCATTGTCGGAGCTGCTTTTGTTAGCCCTGGTCGTGGCGGTGTAGGTTATTAGACAGTAAAAAATGGTAGGACCCTGTAATGGTCCTACCATTTTTTACTAATTAATTACTATTAGCAATAAAATCAGAATGTGAAAATATATCAAATAACTATTTAACTGGAGTTCGAGATATCTATCATTTACTTTGTAAATAGTGAAATGAGTATATATATCTCAATTATATTGATAGAAAACAGGGGTCGCAATAGCTGTGAAAGTTGTTCTTTTATTTTGATAACTCAAGTATTTACATATGCTTTTTTCTCGGCTTCCGAACATATAATTCTAGAAAAACGGGTGCATCATTTTCAGACACAAGAAGATTCCTCGTATTTTTTAAAAGCTAAACGAATATGTTTAGGTATATTGAATTAATGCTATAGGAAGGAAGAAATTTGTGAGCAATACCCCGTCAGACGAAATTAAACGAATTGTGAGTATCTTGAAGAAAGATCAATCTGATGTAGGAACTTGGGAATACCCATTTGAAACAGGTATTATAACGGATGCCTATATGATTATTTTATTGCGTTCATTAACTATTGATGATGAAGAAGAATTAATAAAGGAGCTAGTAGATAGGATATTAAGCAAACAAGAAGACAGTGGAGCTTGGAAGTTGTTTTATGATGAAGATGGTAATGTTTCTGCCACTATCGAAGCCTATTATGCCCTTCTATATTCCGGCTATTGTTCTGACAAGGAAGTGCGAATGCAAGCTGCAAGGCATTTTATTTTATCAAATGGCGGAATAGACAAAAGTAGTTCACTAACAAAAATTATGCTAGCAGTAACTGGACAAATTCCATGGTCAAAAATGTTCAATTTGCCCATAGAATTTGTATTACTACCACTGTCATTTCCGTTAAACTTTTTTGACTTCTCGGTCTATGGAAGGGCGAATATCGCACCACTCATGATTCTCACTGATAAGAAATACACAATAAAAACAAATAAAAGTCCAAATATTTCAGATTTATATACGTCAAAACACACTCGGTGGGACGAAGAATATGTAACACGGGTCCTTTTAAAAGAATGGAGTCCTTTTCTTTCATTGATTCAAAAAAAAGTGGAGGACCTAATAGGTTTACCAAAGCAAATTCAGGAACTTGCGGTAGATAAGACTAAACAGTATATGTTGGAACGAATTGAACCGGATGGCACCTTATACAGTTATTTCACTTCGACATTTCTGCTAATTTTCGCTTTGCTTTCCCTTGGATATAAGAAAGACGAACCCGCGGTCATTCATGCGATAAACGGATTAAAGTCAATGAAATGTCAAGTTGACGGCAAGACGCATATGCAATTTACTACACCAACTATATGGAATACAGCTTTAATTAGTTATGCCATGCAAGAAGCGGGCGTCTCAGAATCAGATCCTGTAATTAAAAAAGCAAATCGATTTTTAGCAACACGACAGCATTATAAATTTGGGGACTGGGTCATACATAGTCCACAGAGTCTTCCAGGGGGATGGGGGTTCTCAAATATCAATACAATGAACCCAGATATTGACGATACTACTGCATCCTTAAGGGCTATCTGTAAAACAGTCAATATAAATACCAACGTTCATACGTCTTGGGACAGAGGAATCAAGTGGGTATTTTCAATGCAAAATGATGATGGAGGATGGCCATCATTCGAAAAAGGTGTAAATAAGAGCATTCTGTCTATGATTCCAATTGAAGATGCTGAATATTTACTTGCAGATCCATCGAGTGCAGATTTAACGGGAAGAACATTGGAGTTTTTCGGAAATTTTACTAACTTAAAGAAGAGTCATGACTCTATAAAGTTAGGTGTCAATTGGTTATTTGATCATCAAGAACCAAATGGATCATGGTACGGCAGATGGGGCATATGTTACATTTATGGCTCTTGGGCTGCTATTACCGGACTTGTTGCGGCAGGAATATCACAAGACCATTCTTCTATAAGAAAATCTCTCAAATGGCTACGTGATATCCAAAATCCGGATGGGGGTTGGGGAGAGTCTTGTAAAAGCGATAAAATGAAAACCTACGTCCCGCTAGGAGCCAGTACATTAACTCATACTGCTTGGGCATTGGATGCGCTTATTGCAGCAGAGGACAAAGTTACTCCAGAAATAGTAAACGGAATCAATTATATTTTAAAAAATAATGATAAAGTTGATTGGACAACAGCTTATCTAAAAGGCCAGGGAATGGCTGGTAGTTTCTATATTCATTATCATGGTTATCGATATATTTTTCCGCTGCTTGCACTTGCGCATTATCAAAAAAAATTCGCAAATGATAGCCATACGAAAAATTCATAGATCAAATTAAATACTGCCTTATTTTGAGGGGCAATCATAAAAAAGAGCCTTAGTTGGCTCTTTTTTTTGCAGTAAGTACCAACACTCCTAAATAAAAAAACTTGTAGTACGTATTCTACTGAGTGGAGGGAATTGTTAGTTTTTTATCATGTAAAGGAATTACAATACCATGCAAAATCAGAAAGACCAGATCCTATATTTGCAAAACAATTGCAGTGAATTTTAGGAGGTTAGTCTGGCGAGATTTCGGTATCACTTCACTACTTGTTCCAGGGATGGAATGTACGAGGAACTTAAATGAGAATGGATTTTAATTCCTTAGAAAACTTGTACATATACCTCGTTTAATCACCTCCTTTTATCTACTATAAACAATAATTAGTATAAGAAAGTATATTTTCCATTGTTAAGGCTACCATATAAAGGAACAAAATTATTTGTGGTTATCAGGAGGAAAATAAATGCAATTAAATGTTGCCCAAAAATTAATAAAAGCCCATTTAGTATCTGGTGAAATGATTCAAGGCACTGAAATTGGATTGAAAATTGACCAAACTTTAACTCAAGATGCTACGGGAACAATGGTTATGCTAGAACTAGAAGCAATGGGATTAGAACGTGCGAAAACAGAAGTATCCGCTCAATATGTTGACCATAATGTAATTCAAGTTGACCACAAAAACCCTGATGACCATCTCTTTTTGCAAAGTGCAACACGACGTTTCGGATTATATTATAGTCGTCCAGGGAATGGTGTGAGCCATCCTATTCATATGCAAAGACTTGCCAAACCAGGTAAAACATTACTTGGCTCAGATAGTCACACATGTGCAAATGGTTGTATGGGAATGCTTGCCATGGGAGCGGGTGGTATTGATGTAGCAATGGCTATTGCAGGTGAACCTTTTTACGTAAGAATGCCTAAGATATGGGGAATTAAGTTAACAGGAAAATTAGCTGATTGGGTCAGTGCCAAGGACGTCATTTTAGAATTGTTACGGAGACATGATGTAAAAGGTGGGGTAGGTAAAATCATAGAGTATTATGGTCCAGGCCTTGAAAATTTAAGTGCGATGGATCGCCATGTGATTGCAAACATGGGAGCCGAGTTAGGTGCTACTACATCTGTTTTTCCTTCTGACGTTGAAATACAACGTTTCTTAAAGGAACAAGATAGAGAAGATGATTGGTTGGAACTCGTTGCCGATAAAGGGGCAACATATGATATCGATGAGGAAATTAACTTATCTGAAGTAGTCCCACTTATTGCACAACCATCTAGTCCCGGAAATGTAGTGCCTGTGTCAGCAATTGAAGGTACACCGATTTACCAATCGTATATTGGGTCATCAGCCAATCCTGGATATCGTGATTTTGCGATTGTCGCTCAAATTGTTAATGGAAAACAAATAGCAGATGATATTTCTTTCGACATTAATCCAACCTCGAGACAATTATTAACCGATTTAGTAAAAGAAGGCCATATCGCTAGTTTACTTCAGTCAGGAGCTCGTTTACACCAAGCTGGTTGTAATGGGTGTATCGGAATGGGACAAGCACCAGCAACAGGTCGCAACAGTTTACGGACAACTCCCCGTAATTTCCCTGGACGTTCAGGAACGAAAGAAGACAGCGTTTATTTATGTAGTCCTGAAACAGCAGCCGTTTCGGCATTAACAGGGAAAATAACAGATCCTAGAACAATGGACTTTAAATATCCCAAAGTAAAAGATCCTAAGAAACCAACCATTGATATTAATTTATTAGAAGAACCGTTGCCGTTAGAAAAAGCTAGGGCAGTTGAACTCCACAAAGGACCAAATATCTCATCAATCCCACAATTGGACGAAATGCCTGATCATTTAGTCATTCCAGTGTTATTGAAAATGGGTGATAACATTTCCACCGATGAAATCCTTGCAGGTGGTGCACGTGTCCTACCATTCAGAAGTAATATTCCTGAAATCAGTAAATTCGCTTTCGAGATTATTGATAAAACCTACTATAAGCGTGGGATGGAAAGTGTGAGTCAAGGAGGTCATGCAATAGTGGGTGGCACCAATTATGGACAAGGGTCAAGTCGTGAACATGCTGCTTTGGCACCAAGACACCTAGGATTACGTGTGGCTCTAGTCAAAGACTTTGCCCGAATTCATTGGCAAAATTTAATTAACTTTGGCGTATTACCGGTCACATTTGTTAATGCAGACGATTACGACAAAATCAGTAATGGAGACGTTCTGGAGATATCAAATTTGAGATATAGCCTTAATCAAGGAAGAGAGTTTCCAATTACGATTAAAGGGAAAAATTATTTAATTCGTGTGCAACATGCTCTGTCTGAACGTCATTTAGAAATTGTATTAAAAGGCGGATTAATTAACTGGATAAGAGACAAGCAAAAGAATGTCACAAATATATAAAAATATAAGAGAGGAGGGTGACCAATGGATAGAGAAAATACATGTATAGCTTGTGAAGGAACTGGCATGTTAGCTGATGATGAGGGATGGCAATACCGATGTAGCGTGTGCAGTGGAACAGGGGAATTTCATATTGGGGCCACTCAGTCAACTAAGGTGATGTCTGTGGACGAAAATAACCGTTTATTAGATTGAATTCGAGATAATTGGAGCGGGAAGTAGAGTACTGCATATGTGCCAAAAAGGAGAATTTTATGACTATCAAACCTCAAAAATCAAAAAATGATGCAAAATATGCTAATCGTACTGCATTGTCAGGCCGCAATCTTTTAGGAGGGTTTTTGTTCGGTCTCGGCTTTGTCGCTTTTATTGATGAAACAGTGTTTCACCAACTGCTTCATTGGCATCATTTTTATGACAAGTCCACGAGGGATATAGGATTGGTTTCTGATGGTTTATTCCATGCGTTCAGTTGGTTTGCTACTATTGGATCTGCATTTTTGTTAGCGGATCTTCATCGGCGGAATGCATTTTGGCTTAAAAGATGGGTGGGGGGCGTGTTTCTAGGTGGAGGTACATTTCAATTATATGACGGAACGATCCAGCACAAGCTCATGGAGTTGCACCAAATTCGATATAATGTGAATATCATGCCCTATGACGTCATATGGAACCTATCAGCCTTTGCGATGATTGTAGTTGCTTACTTCCTTCTTGTGAATAACTCATCCTATCAAAAAGGCGCGAAAGGCTCCAATCCAAATGAGTAATCACAGTCATGACGCCTCTGGAGTAACTTTGCAATTCATTTTTGCTCTACCTCTTGTTATGGCATTAGGTTTTTATGTATTTGCTGTTATATTAACTGGCCGCCGCTACAAAAAACAGTGGCCATTATATCGCATCGCTTTTTGGATTCTCGGTATACTTTGTGCTACTGCTGCAGTCATTGGACCTTTAGCAGAACGCGCGCACGATAATTTCACTGCGCATATGGTCAGTCATTTACTACTTGGAATGCTTGCTCCACTTCTTATGGTTTTTGCTGCACCCATGACACTTATACTGCGATCACTTCATGTAAATCACGCAAGACGTCTTTATCGTATACTAAGAAGTATGCCAATACGTATTCTTAGTCATCCCGTCTTCGCGTTAACCATTAATGCTGGAGGACTGTGGTTATTATATACGACAAACTTATTCATGGTGATGCAGCAAAACATGTTTCTACATATACTAATCCACGCCCATGTATTCATCGCGGGTTATCTTTTCACTATGTCCATCATCTATATCGATCCGATACCACATCGAACGAGCTTTTACTTCCGTGCAATCGTACTTCTAGTTGCTTTATCTACACACGGGATTTTGTCTAAGTATATTTATGCGCATCCGCCAAATGGGGTTTCAACTGTAGAGGCTGAAACAGGTGGAATGCTTATGTATTACGGTGGAGACGCTATTGAAGCTGTGCTCATTTTTCTCCTTTTTTATCAATGGTTCAAAGCCACCCGACCTCGAGTCTCAGGTGCTCCTTCAAAACAAACGATTACTTTATAGTGAAATGAAAACAACCTCTCCAGTGGTGGAGAGGTTGTTTTTTCTTTCTTCTATTAAAGTGACGATAATTAGGAGATAATTGGTTAGTTGCCCCAATAGGACATAAAGTTGCCCCAGTCAAAGCAGAAGTTGCCCCAATCAGCACAAAAGTTGCCTCAGTCAAAGCAGAAGTTGCTTCAGTCAGACAAAAAAGCTGTTGCAATCAAAGAAAAAGGTGCCTATTTAGATGAAAAACCGATTCAATCAAGTGAAAATTAGTACTTCCTACCGCAGAAATGATGCTTTTCTTACTATGGTTTCAAAATGAACTTAATGCTTTCATCTTCATGGTCATGAAATGTTTGATACGCTTTACTTGCTTGGTCCAACGGTACTGTATGCGTAATAATCTCAGTGGGATCTAATTCGCCTTTTGTGATTTTATCAAATAATAAGGGCATGTAGTTAATAACTGGTGCTTGGCCCATTTTCAACGTCACATTGCGCTCGAAAATATACCCTAGTGGAAACATATTGTACATAGAACCATAAACACCGGTCAGTTGGATGGTTCCAAATTTACGCACTGAATTTATCCCGATGTCAATCGCATTCAATGTCCCGCCTTGGAGTTTCAGTTTTTGTCCCACTTTTTCTAATGCATTTAATTTGCCGTCCATGCCTACACAGTCGATGACCACGTCCACACCACCGTTAGTTAACTCCTTTATATGAGCTCCTATGTCATCGTATTCTTCAAAGTTAAAGGCTTCAACTTTATTCATTTTAATCGCATGTTTTAGTCTATAAGGAAGATGATCAACTACGATAACTCGTTTTGCACCTTTCATCCAAGCGAATTTTTGAACTAATAATCCAACTGGACCGGATCCTAATACTGCCACCGAATCTCCAGGTTTCAAGCCAGAGTTCTCTACACTCCAGTATGCAGTGGGAAGGATATCCGAAAGGAAAAGAAGGGATTCATCTTCAAGTTCACACGAGGGAGGAATGACAAAAGGCATAAAGTTTCCATAAGGTACCCGCAAATATTCTGCTTGTCCCCCTGCATAATCTCCATATCTTTCTGTTAATCCGAAATATCCACCGGAGTCAACTTCGGGATTATCATTAGAGTTATCACATTGGCTTTCCATTTCATTCTTACAATAGATACAAACACCGCAGGCAACATTAAATGGAAGAACAACACGGTCTCCTTTTTTCACTTTCGTAACTTCAGGACCGACTTCCTCTACAATACCCATTGGCTCGTGACCAATGACATAATCTTTTTTTGTGGGCAATGATCCTCTATAAATATGGAGATCGGTTCCACAAATTGCAGTTGACGTGATGCGAACGATAATATCATCCTTTTTTTCTAATTTTGCATCTGGTACTTCTTTTACCTTTACATCTTTTGCACCTTGGAATGTAACTGCTTTCATAGTTGTTCACCTCATAAGTTTTCAGTATGTGATTGATCAATTTGGATGAATTTCTTCGTTTGCAGATGGATCTTTTGTAACTTTTCTTGCAGGGTCATTTATAACTTGTTTATTTAACTCTTCAACGAGAAGAACATCGGTAAACATCATATCCTCATGCATATCGAATAGGCTTATTTTATCTGTTTTTACGTTATCTGGATTATCGCCAAAAGGTCCAGGTGCCAACTGTCGATCTTCTTCAGTGAATACCTTTTTCTTCATCTATATTCATCCTTTCAATTTTAAGATTCTCGCCTCCATATTATGTGTTTTTAACTTTTCGCTATGCTTTAATTCAATAATTAACATTAAAGTATGAAAAAATATATGTTGTTCATAATAATTTGAAATTGTCAGAGAAAATAACGTGAATTCTGCTCGTTTGAGTTTAGCAATTCATTTATTTTTAAACTTATAATGAAAGAGGTAATAGTATGAATGGAAGTACATCAACTGAAAGATATATTCCAATGACTACAGTAAAAAGTGGACATGGAAAAGAAGTCGCTCCCGACATTTATAGTTTTACCATTCAATTTGTTAATGTTTGCTTTGTTGGAACTCCTGGACAAGAAGAGGATTGGGTACTTATTGACGCAGGGACGCCAAAATCTGCACCAAAGATAATCGAAGAGGCGAAAGAACGATTTGGAGAACATGTAAAACCTAGAGCAATTGTTCTAACACACGCCCATTTTGATCACATAGGAGCGATTATGGAATTAATTGAAGAATGGGACGTTCCTATTTATGCCCATACATTAGAATTACCGTATTTGACTGGTAAAAAAAATTATCCGATTCCTGATAGCTCGGTGGATGCGGGGCTGATTGCTAAATTATCACCAATGTTTCCAACAGAAGCGATTGATTTAGGTAGTCGTATTCAAGCTCTGCCGGATGATGGTTCAATACCCTTTATGAAGGGGTGGCGCTGGATTCATACGCCTGGCCATACAGAAGGGCATATCTCTTTATTCAGAGATATTGATCGAGCTTTAATTGTGGGAGATGCATTTGTCACAGTAAAACAGGAATCATTATACAGCGTGTTAACACAACAATTAGACATTCATGGACCTCCGAAATACTTAACGCCAGATTGGGATTCTTCATGGGAATCAGTCAAGTTATTAGAGAAACTAAAACCATTACTAGCGATTACTGGGCATGGACATCCAGTTTCTGGCGAATGGTTAGCCAATAATTTAGCAATTCTTGCTAAGGACTTTGATAAAATGGCTATACCAAAACACGGAAAATACTTAAATAATTAAAATAGGAATTGAGAAGTTTAAAAACCTTCTCAATTCCTATTTGATGTCAGGTGTATGGAACCTAAATCTTTTGCAATTCTCCGCTCTACTCCTGTACCATTAATAGTAAGAGGAGGCGACAGCTAGATGACGAAAGAAACCCAGCATACGATACTCATATACATGGAAGTCGAACGAAAAATTGATTTCTATTATAAGCTTCAAAAAATCACAACATACCACGAACTAACTGTTACGCCTACAGCGGTAATCACAGCAAAAGCTGAGTACACACTCAATTCAGTTCTCGATGTTTCCTATAAACCCTTCTCATCTCAAACGGGAATTTTATACCTTCATACAAATCAAGGGGTATTCCCATTTTACATTAATAGCAGCCCACAAAAATTTATTGATACATTTCGGTCGTTCAAAATTGGTTAACTGTGAATGCAATTCTCCATAAATACATGGGGGATGAAGCACAAAAAAACACTCGCATACAAATCGAGTGTTTAACGTTCATTAAATGTAATTTCATTTGTGAATTCTTTTAAATGATTTTGTGTGTCTTCGTAGTGCATTAAATAATTTGGTAAATAACTATCATTTAACTGATAGAATGGAATGACTTCGAAATTGCGCCAATTATCGTAATATCCATAAGTCGGCAGAAAGCTAGGATTTGCTAATGCGATAGTGGATTTACCTTCAAATGTAGTTTTGGTGATTTCTACTCCTCCGATGCCACCTATTAATTTCTCTAAACCTACTTGGCCAGATAAAAAATTCCCTAAACTATACATGACAAATGTTCTCGAGCCATCACTTCGTTCAATCCAATCGACGGGTTGTAGGACATGAGGATGATGCCCAATAATGATATCGACGCCCATGTCAGATAGTTCAGTAGCTAAGTCAATTTGTGTTTGATTTGGTTTTTTTTCATACTCATTTCCCCAATGCATGGAGACAACCACAACATCTGAAATTAGCTTTGCTTTCTCAACATCCTGTTTTATTAAAGGTAAGTCAATTAGGTTAATTAAATATGGTTTACCTTCAGGCACAGGTATGCCGTTGGTTCCATAACTATAAGACATGAATGAAAAAGTAATATCGTTTTTCTGGATAGTCCGAATATCCTCACGATCTTGGTTTGATTTGAAAGCTCCCGTATAAAGCATCCCTATCCTGTCCCAATGATTAATGCCATTTAGTATGGCTTTTTCACCATGATCTAAGGTGTGGTTATTAGCTATCGTTACAATATCAATCCCAGAATCTTTTAAAGCATCGCCAATTTCATAAGGGCTATTAAAAGTAGGATAACTGGAAAGGCCTAACTCTACTCCGCCAATCATGGTTTCTTGATTGGCAACGGCAATATCAGCTCCTTCTAGGAACGGTTTCACTTTCGTAAACATAGAAGAGAAATCATAAGATCCTTGAGTAGTTGATGCGTCTAAATATACAGCTTCATGGAGAAGAATATCTCCGATGGCAACAAGATGTGCACGTGTAACAATTGTTTTTTCTGGTTCAATCAGTGTAGGTTCAATCTTTTCCGGTACATTGAGGGCAGGTTGGGTTTCGGTTGGTAAATCACTAGAAGGTAAATTTGAACAACTAACGAGTGTTAAACACAATATAAATAATACCAACAGCTTGTTCATTCGATTCCTCCAAAATATCTTTTCCACTATGTGAGTAATGTTAAAACCAACTACTAACTCATATTTATAAATGTTCAAAAACGCACAAACTGTATGTAAGATTTAAAAACCCAACTTAGAACATTTTAAGGCGCGATCATTTTGATAAAATATGCAGGTGATAAAACAATCATGTATGTGTTTACATAGGAAAGCAATATTTTTCATCCTATATAAAACCCGATTTTTAAAATAATTATCCATAAACAGGAAAATTATAAGAATTATAGGCAAAGTTTATTGTGAATAAAAAATGTTTTTTTATAAAAAACTGATTCTTGTTCATTAATCAATCAATTGTCTTATAAACGTTGATATTAATAGGTATTTTATATAATTATATAAAACAACGAAACGAAATGACAGCGTTTTCATACATTTAAATTAATAAAAATCCATAAATAAATGTGTTCTGAATTTTATGTCAAAACGAATTTCATGGTATACTTTTCAAAATTGGAAGTGTACATGCAATGAAGTGTGTGAAGAACCCCTTCATGAAAAGAGTGAACATCTTTCAGCAATATTATTAGAGAGGGGACGTTGTCATGACAAAGAATGGGTATCCTGTATCTCAAGGTTTATACGATCCACAGCAAGAGCACGAAGCATGTGGTATCGGAATGATTGCAAATATAAATGGTAAACAGACACATAGTATCGTACAAAACGCAGTCAACATCCTTTGTAATTTGGAACATAGAGGTGGCCAATCCTCTGATACAAGCACAGGAGATGGAGCTGGAATATTAACGCAGATTCCGCATCGTTTTTTCCAAAAGCAGTGTGAAAAAGAAAACATCATATTACCGCGAGAAGGCAAATATGGTATTGGAATGGTGTTCTTACCTCAAGATCACGAAATGCGAATGAAAAGCAAAGAATTTTTTGAACGAGTTATTGAAGAAGAAGGACAAACGTTTTTAGGCTGGCGTCCAGTTCCAATCAATGATTCTTTTGTTGGGAAAGTAGCGGCAAAAACAAAGCCAACTATTAGACAAGTATTTATTCAAGTGTCGGATGATATAAAAGATCAAATGGAGTTTGAACGAAAGCTTTACATTATTCGTAAACGAATTGAAAAGGAATTAGCAAGTGTGAAAGGTTATGAAGATGTCTACATCAGTAGTTTATCTACTCGAACCATTGTCTACAAAGGAATGCTAATCCCCGAACAACTTGATTCATTTTACATCGATCTAAATCATCCAGAATTCAAATCCGCACTAGCACTCGTGCATTCTCGTTTTAGTACGAATACTTTCCCAAGCTGGAAGCGATCACATCCAAATCGCTATTCAATTCACAATGGAGAGTTTAATACATTACGAGGTAATGTTAACTGGATGCGTGCACGCGAGCATCTGTGTGAGACGGAATTTTTCAAGGATGAAGATTTGAAAAAAGTTTTACCTGTTATCGATGCTGACGGAAGTGATTCTTCGATGTTTGATAATACCTTTGAGTTTTTACACCTTTCAGGGCGTTCACTTGCTCACACAGCCATGATGATGGTGCCAGAACCTTGGGCAAATGATAAGACAATCAAAGAAGAAAAACGTGATTTTTATGAATATAATAGTACCTTAATGGAGCCATGGGATGGACCGGCTGCACTTGTATTTACAGATGGCAAACAAATTGTTGCATGTCTAGACCGCAATGGACTTAGACCAGCGCGTTATTATGTAACAAAAGATGGCATGATTGTCCTTGGTTCAGAAGTAGGGGCATTGGATATTTTTGCGGATGATATTGAATATAAAGAAAGACTTGCTCCAGGTAAAATTCTTTTAGTAGATTTGGAGAAAGGGACTATTGTTCCTGATGAAGAAGTCAAGCTTCAAGTTGCTTCAGAGAAGCCTTATAAAGAGTGGCTGACAAATCTAAAAGAGTTAGATGATATACCCGAAGCGACTGAACAACCACCCGTTCATGTAGGTGAACAGCTGTTAGAGCAACAGCTTGCATTTGGTTACACAAGAGAAGAACTAAATAAGATCATTAAGCCACTTGTTTTAGATGGTAAAGATCCAGTTGGTTCAATGGGTTATGATTCACCGCTCGCTGTGTTATCGAAAAAGCCACAACTGCTGTATAACTATTTTAAACAGTTGTTTGCGCAAGTTACGAATCCGCCACTAGATGCGATTCGTGAGCAAATTATTACAATGGTTGAAACAACAATAGGTGCTGAAGGTAATTTGGTGAACCCGGATGCTGACAGCTGTAATCATATTCGTTTAAAAACACCTGTGCTAACGAATCAACAACTAGAAAAACTTCGTCAACAACAGCTTGATGGATTTAAAGCGTCGACGTTCTCGACGCTGTTTGATGCAACAGAGGGTCAAGGGAATATGGAAAAAGCACTCCAAGACATTTTTGAGAAAGTCGATCAGGCAGTAGAAGAAGGAACTACACTTCTAATTCTATCTGACCGAGGAGTGACAGAAAATCAAGCGGCAATCCCTGCACTCCTTGCTGTTTCTGGACTGCAGCATCATTTAATCCGCAATGGGTCACGTACAAAAGTGAGCATTTTGATTGAGTCGGCTGAACCAAGAGAAGTACATCACTTTGCTACTCTTATCGGTTATGGTGCAGAAGGAATAAATCCGTATCTTGCATTTGATACCGTACGTGATCTGGTAGATAAAGGTGATATCATCATTGATTCATTTGATCAAGCGGTAACGAACTATATTAACTCAGTAACAGATGGAATCATTAAAATTCTCTCTAAAATAGGGATTTCAACGATTCAAAGTTATCGAGGGGCTCAAATTTTTGAAGCGGTTGGTATTCATATGGATGTCATCGAAAAATATTTCACACGAACATCTTCTCGTTTAGGTGGAATAGGCATTGATATGATTGAAAAAGAAGTGCTAATGCGTCATGAAATAGCATTTGGTGACAATAGAGGGAGCAATAAAACCTTAGATGCTGGAGATGAATTCCAATACCGTTCAAACGGAGAAGATCATCAGTACAATCCAAGCACAATTCACACACTCCAACACGCTTGTCGAACAAATAACTATGAAGTTTTTAATAAATATACGAAAATGCTGACGGATGAAACAACAAACTTGCAGTCATTACGTGGTCTTTTGAAATTTAAAGACAGACAGTCAGTGCCAATTGAAGAAGTAGAATCTGTAGAAGAAATTTGCAAACGTTTCAAAACGGGCGCAATGTCTTATGGAGCTATAAGTCTAGAAGCGCATGAAGCTTTAGCGATTGCGATGAACCGTATTGGTGGCAGAAGTAATTCTGGTGAAGGTGGAGAAGGAATCGATCGTTTTACACCTGATGCAAATGGAGATTCTAGACGCAGTTCTATTAAGCAAGTAGCATCTGGTCGATTTGGTGTAACGAGTCACTATCTGGTTAATGCAGATGAAATCCAAATTAAAGTTGCCCAAGGCGCGAAACCTGGTGAAGGTGGACACTTGCCTGGGAAGAAAGTATACCCATGGATTGCGGAAGTACGTGGCTCTACGCCAGGTGTTGAACTAATTTCACCACCGCCGCATCATGACATTTACTCGATAGAAGATCTTGCGGAGTTAATTTATAATTTGAAAAATGCCAATCCACGTGCGCGTATTAGCGTTAAGTTAGTATCCTCGGTGGGTGTTGGTACCATCGCAGCAGGTGTTGCTAAAGGTAGAGCAGACCTTGTGTTAATTAGTGGCTATGATGGCGGAACAGGTGCTGCACCTCGTTCAAGTTTGAAGCATACAGGTTTACCATGGGAAATAGGGTTAGCTGAAACTCACCAAACTCTTCTTTTAAATGGACTTCGTGATCGAATTGTCGTTGAAACAGATGGCAAAATGATGACGGGAAGAGACATTGTAGTAGCAACCTTACTTGGGGCAGAAGAGTATGGCTTTTCAACGGCACCACTGGTCGTACTTGGTTGTGTCATGATGCGCGTTTGTCATTTAGATACTTGTCCAGTAGGTATCGCGACTCAGAACCCTGAGTTACGTAAGAAATTCGCAGGGGATCCAGAGCATGTAGCAAACTTCATGCGTTTTATTGCCACACAAACGAGAGAAATAATGGCTGAACTTGGCTTTAGAACAATCAACGAAATGGTTGGCCGCACAGATGCTTTGGAAGTGAACGAAGCAATTGATCATTGGAAAGCGAAAGACATCGATCTTTCGGCACTCCTTTATTCACCAGATCTTCCTGCCAAAGTGGGTCGTTATCATTCAGTTGATCAAGATCATGAATTAGAGAAGACACTCGATTTCCAAGAGTTGATTCCAATCTGTAAAAAAGCTATTGAAAACCAAGAGCCAGTTGTATTTACAACGGCTATTCGTAATATAAACCGTGTAACTGGAACGATGCTCGGTAGTGAAATTACGCGACGTTACGGTGAAAAAGGGTTACCTGAGGATACGATTCAATTAACACTTAAAGGATCAGCTGGGCAAAGTTTTGGCGCATTTATTCCACGTGGAATGACACTTAGACTAGTCGGTGATTCTAATGACTTTGTTGGGAAAGGGCTTTCTGGAGGGAAAATTATTGTTCATCCAGATCCAATTGTCACATTTACACCAGAGAAAAATATCATAATAGGTAATGTTGCATTCTATGGTGCGTCTGCAGGTGAAGCGTATATTCAAGGAATCGCTGGAGAACGTTTCTGTGTCCGTAATAGTGGAGCCAAAGTGGTTGTTGAAGGCGTAGGAGACCACGGCTGTGAATACATGACTGGTGGAAAAGTAGTCGTTCTAGGTTCAACGGGACGCAACTTTGCAGCAGGAATGTCAGGCGGTATCGCTTATGTATTTAATGAGGATGAAACATTCGAATCAAAATGCAATGCCGAACTAGTTCATATGCTTCCTTTAGAAAATCAAGAAGAGTTGGACGAAGTATACAGCATGATTGAAAAGCATGTTGAGTACACAGGTAGTGCACTTGGAAAACGAATTTTAACGTATTGGGAAAAGTATGCACCACAATTTGTGCGTGTAATACCTAAATCTTACTTGAAAATAAATGATCGAATTAAAGTACTTGAAGAAGACGGCCTATCTAGTTTCGATGCTCAAATGGCTGCCTTTGATGAAAGCAATAAAGCATACGAGACTGCAAAATAATGAAGCGAAAAGGAGGGGTCTGATGGGCAAGCCGACTGGGTTTATGGAGTATGAACGTCAAGCGCAGCGTGAACGCGATCCACTTGATCGAACAAAAGATTGGAACGAGTACACGGAAAAGATGTCAGAAGAAGAAATCCAACAACAAGGGGCGCGCTGCATGGATTGCGGCGTTCCGACTTGCCATACAGGAATCGAACTTGAAGGTGTGACAACAGGTTGCCCAGTTTATCATCTGATACCTGAGTGGAATGACCTCGTCTATCAAGGTCAATGGAAAGAAGCATTAAAACGAGAGCATGAAATGAATAACTTCCCTGAATTTACAGGTGTAGCTTGTCCTGCACCATGTGAAGGTGCATGTGTGCTTGGTATTAACGAGCCTCCTGTTGCTATCCGTACGGTTGAACGAGCAATTATTGAAAAAGGCTTTGAAGAAGGCTGGGTCGTACCTGAGCCTCCCGAGAAACGTACAGGTAAAAAAGTTGCGGTGATTGGGTCAGGACCAGCAGGACTCGCAGCAGCAGCTCAGCTCAATAAAGCAGGGCACTTAGTGACGGTATTTGAGCGCAGCGATCGTGTTGGTGGGCTTCTGACGTACGGTATTCCTGAAATGAAGCTACCATACGAGATGGTAATGCGCCGTGTGAACATACTTGAACAAGAGGGGATTACCTTCGTTACAAACACAGAAGTTGGCAAGAACTACTCTGTTGGAAAACTTAAAACAGAGTTTGATGCAACCATTTTATGTGGTGGTGCAACGGTTCATCGGGACGTTCAAGTGGAAGGTCGCGAATTAACAGGCGTTCATTACGCTATGGATTTCCTTCATGCCAACACGAAAAGTTTGCTTGATTCAAACCTTAAGGATGGTATGTTCCTCCCTGCTAAAGGGAAAGATGTCATTGTTATTGGCGGTGGTGACACTGGAACAGACTGTCTAGCTACAGCTGTAAGACATGACTGTAAGAGCTTAACTCAGTTTGATATTTACGATAAAAAAGGAGCCATTCGTGATGAGCGAGGCAACCCTTGGCCACAATATCCTGTGGTACATCGTATTGAATATGGTCAAAAAGAAGCGGCGAGTAAGTTTGGTGAAGACCCACGAGCTTATGCTGTTCAAACTACAAAATTTGTTGGTGATGACAATGGTCAAGTAAAAGAAGTGCACACGATTAATGTCAAACTTCGAATTGATGAAGAAGGCAATCGTATCCGTGAAGAAATTCCTGGTACAGAGAAAGTATGGCCAGCAGACCTTGTGTTGCTAGCTATTGGTTTTAGTGGACCAGAACAAGGACTTCTTCAGCAGCTAAATGTAGAAACAAACGAAAATTCAACTGTTAAAGCAGAATACGGCAAGTATGCAACGAATGTTGAAAGCATCTTTACAGCAGGGGACATGCGTCGTGGACAAAGTTTAATCGTATGGGCAATCAACGAAGGACGTGAGGTAGCGAGAGAATGTGATCGTTACTTGATGGGCGCTACGGTATTGCCATAAATAAGTGAGTTATGATAAGCAATCTTGTTAGTCAGTGTAAAGCTGGTTAACGAGGTTGTTTTTTTGTTGAGGAAAAAATTGTGAGAGTGCTCTTGAAAAGTAGAATTTAATATATTTAACAACTTTTACACTATAATCCTTTATAATATTTACAACACTATATATTGTGTTGTAAAAATAATTGCATACTATATATTGATTTAAATGAATTGATATTATATACTTAAAAAAGTGGTATATATGGTAATAAAGACCTTGTAAAAACTTGTATTTAAATTTTAAATATTCTATCTATAAGTTTATACATGATGACCCTATTGCTACTGAAGCTTATTTCAACTTTTTATTTAGACCATGCATCTAGAAATCGATATGGACGGGGGAAGGCAATAATGAAAGTTAAAACAATGGGTAAAAAAACACTGACATTGAAGCAAATAAATAGTAAAAAAAGAGAAATGTATAATATGGCAAAACATTATGGCCTGGTACATCCCTCTGTTGTGGCATGCAGTCAAGAGTTGGATAGGTTATTGAATAAGTATCAAGGGATTCATCAATACGATCACGTCGTTTAATGTTTCATCAATATAAACAACGCTTCTGCGCTACAAGGTTCAGATTGAAAGATTCTAGCGGATGCGCGGTATAGGGTTTACTCCTTTTTATTAGGCAATCTTACGGAGGTGTGCGTCCGCCACTCGCAGTTCTTTTAGCTTGGGATACTAGAGAATAAACGCTCACTGCAAAAAGACAATCTTAAAGAGAGCTGTATCCACTAGGGTTTCCGGATCGCTCTGGACTGCACATCCGCTGCAATCATAACCTAGAGAATAAGAGCGAAGATAGAAGTGACGTTGTCACTTCTATCTTCGCTCGTTTTTATAGGCAATCCTGCGGCGTGTGTGCGTCCGTCGCTCTCCTACAACCTTAACGTGCACAGTTCTTTGATTTTGGATTACTAGAGAATAGACACTCACTGCAAAAAGACAATCGGCCGAAGATACAATTTCGGCCTCTATTTGCATTCTTTAAACTATTTGCAATTCATACCCACAGTCATGGATGATTGTGGGTTCAACCATACTATCCCTTTTCTAGGTAAGGGTGAGACACCAATGTTCTTATAGTGGTGATTAATAACGTTAGTTTGAGCGATAAACAATGCCAGTATGACAAATTAATATATTTCAATCTAGAAAGACCATCAAAAATAGTCTCAAGGAACAGGTGACTCGTTATTGATGCGGAGTTGAGTGTTTTCTCTTGCTTTTAGAGCGATGATTGGAGAGCCTTATCAGCTAGGGTTTCCGGATCGCTTTGGACTGCACATCCGCTGCAATCATAACCTAGAGAATAAGAGCGAAGATAGAAGTGACGTTGTCACTTCTATCTTCGCTCGTTTTTATAGGCAATCTTACGGAGGGTGTGCGTCCGCAGCTCTTCTACAACCTTAATGTGCACAGTTCTTTGATTTTGGGTTACTAGAGAATAGATACTTACTGCAACTGCAAAAAGACAATCGGCCGAAGATACAATTTCGGCCTTTATTTGCATTCTTTATACTATCTGCTATCCCGTAAACCCACAGTCAGGAAGATTGTGTTCAACCATACTATCCCTTTCCTGGGTAGGGGTAAGACACCTATTTCCTATATTTGTAGACTTCAACGGCAAGTGAATTCAGACAGGAGTGCAGTTGAAAATAGAACTGCAAGCTGTATCAACTAAGGCTTTCGGGTCGCTATTATTCTATCTTTCCAACAGATAATCAAGCGGCGGCTGCGCGTCCGCCGCTTGATTACAAGCATTAAATGCACAGTTTTTTAGTTTGTAGGAAAAGTTTGGCTGAAGGTGCGGACACTTAATCGTTAGAGCAAGCCTTTCCCCTATGTAAATAATGAGTCTGGGTATTTATGTTAAAATAAATATAAGATTGTGAAGGTTTTTACTTCAACGTGCCGGTTAGTTGAGGAAGGCAATGCTATTTAAAAGTTATTTTTTTAAACTAATAGTGTGGGTGTTGTTTAATGAAAGATGTAAGAAAACTAATTCATACAAGGAAAACAGGTGTTGATGAATTAGACATAAAGGCAGCAGAAGATAAGCTAGTTGCAGTTTTCCCAGAACAATATAAAGAATTTTTCATGTTGGTTAATAATGCGGAAATAGGTGAATGGATACTTCATCCTATCAAAGATCATAGAAATCCTAAAAAGACTTGGGATGATATTGTTAGACAAAACACCTGAAGTCAGAGAAGAAGATATGTCGAAAGACCTTATTGTAATCGGTGATGATAGTTCGGGAGATAAATTATGTTTTAAAGTCAATAACGGAGTTATGGGGAATGAAATTTATCTTTGGTATCACGAAGAAGCAGAGCTGGAAGAATATGCACCTAATTTAAAAGATTTTATTCTAATCTCAGAAGAATTGACCGAAGATGATTATGCGGATTAATAACTCTATCTTCAACGACAAACAGTCTGTAGTTGATGGTTGTTTTATAACAAAGAAGGCTAGTATTGATCTCAGAAGGGGGTAGAGGCATGAGAATTTTAGTTGATATGATTTCTAGAAGACTGCCACTACTCATAGTTTTAGTGGCAATTTTTACATTTCTTTCACCTGTTTATTGGAAGGTGGCACCATGGGTTCCAAGCCTACTCTTAGGGGTAGTCATATTTTTCGCGGGTCTCTCAATGAATATTTCTGCAATTAAAGGAATTCGTGCAAAAAAGAAAGAACTATTTTTAGCTGTTCTATTAAAATGGACACTAACCGTTTTCGTATCGATTGGGTTAGCTTATGGATTCTTTTCTTCTAAGCCAGAAATTGCAGCTGGTATTATTTTAGCAGGAACAGTTCCGAGTGGTACAGCAGCAACATTGTATACGTTTTTGGCAGGAGGTAACGCATCGCTAGTAATCGCTGCATCATTACTAGATATTGCCATCAGTCCAATTGTCACACCTATTGCTATGCTCGGACTTTCCGGAAGTCAAATATCGTTATCTTTCTTTAAGTTACTTCAATCATTTTTCTTCATTGTTTTTCTACCTTTAGGGATAGGACTTGTTATTCAGCGTCTACTCCCACAATTAGCATCTCATTCTAGATTAATTACAAGGTTCGGATCTTCCGTTGCCTTATTATTAATCATCCATACAATAGTAGGTCATGGTTCAAAAGCAATAAGCCTAGAGCTTGATATCTTGCCACTTATAGTGGTTGTAACCTTTATTCAAGTTGTATTACCGATGGTAGCTGCTTATTTTATTGCAAAAAAGCTTTCCATTGGGGAGGAGGATGCTCGTGCTCTTCTTTTTCAAGTAGGGTTATGTAACTCTGCGCTTGCTGCTATATTAGCATTTGAATTTATCGGGGAACTTGCAGCGATTGGTCCGATGGTTAACATGATTATTAATCTATCTGTAGGCTCGATGATTGCAAATCATTTCGTGAAATCGGATAAAATTACATTAAAAAAGCCTTCGATCACACAGCGTTTTGAGTTTACTTCAGGGAAGAATGTACGTTAACTACATAAAAGAAACAGAAGCAAGCAACTTCAAGCATTTTTTCCTTCTATAAAGTATTGGGTAGACTTTTACGTTCTATCTTTAATTATGGTTGATAGGTATAATCTGAGGTTTCTATTTACATACTTGGAATATCAATAACTTTGATTGAGGAGGAGTATTTGTGAATAAAGTAGAGTTTAAAAAGAGTTTTGATATTGGGTATGAAGAAATTGTATTTTCAGCGAACAATGATGAAACGAAAATTAGGATAAAAAATAATTACTCTGTGCCTTCTTCAATGGTGAGTTCCAGTATTGTTAAAATATCCGGAAAATTATATGAAGAAAAAAAGTGGGGATTCATATTCTCTGAATTAATCGAAATCGAGTCTGACATTAACGAAATGGTTAATATTGAATTGGGTCGGATTATGGTAGATGAAGAGTTTTTTGAAGAAGAAGAATTTCTAAATCACTTAATATTCCAAGCTACCAATAAAATTAGGAATTCAGATTATTTTACAGTTCTAAAAAAAATGACTGCTGTTTAAATCTCTTAATGGCAAATAAACATGAAGAAACCGCCTAGACATTGCCTGGCGGTTATTCTTTATGTAAATAGGCTACAAGGAAGCCTTTGAACCACGTGCATGTCGAACATACACGATGAAAAATAAAGCGGCGCTGAGTAAGCGTAGACTAGAGTTGAAATACATAGCCAATTCTACTCCCCATGAATTTAATAACCAGATGCCAATTTGCGGAGCCAGGAAAGCCGCGAACGCGAGTAGTACATTGTAGGTCGTAATACAATAAGTGCGTGTAGCTTTAGGTGATTTTTCGAGCAATAAATTAAACAAGATTAACAATACGCCGGACAAGAAAAATCCGGACATCGTTTGTACGAGTGTTAAATAATACAAGTTCGTCGACAATACCGTTAAAAATGGGGTGCTAGCCATACCGAGCGCTGCCCATACAAAAACGCGTATATTCGATTTTCGTTCAGCCCATTTTTTCCAAAGAGGGAACGTTAATATTTGCATCAACATATTGCCAACCGAAAACATGCTAATCCAAAAGATGGTCGCTCCAACGATGCGCACATGGTAAATATTAAAAATCCCCCACGCCATTTGCCATGTGAAGTTGAAGAAAACGGCAGCAACTAAAAACCAGACATAGCCGGAATTTTGAAAAATGGACCAATCCATCAATTTCTTTCTTACCAAAGGTCCTTCTATATGAGCAGGATCTTCTTTATGTTTCATTAACAAAAAAGCTTCTAGGAGACCAAAACCAAATGCGATGGCAAATAAAATTTGATACGCAGTTACACTATCGGAAGAGTCTCTCATCACAATCCCAACAGTCAGTGTAGATACAAGTCCAACAATCGTCAGCAAGCGGTTACGGTCACTGAAAAATTGTCCGCGCCTGGATTCACTGATCATCCCGCTAATAAGGGTTTGCCAGCCGATGGTAGCGACAGTATTCGGTATACTCATGAGGGCAATGATGACCAGGAAAACCCATGCTTGAATCGATTCAGAAGGCAAATACACGAGTACGACAATGAGCATAAACATTAAACGTGATAACAGGATGGCCATGGCTACGAGTTTCTTGTGTTCATGCGCTCGGTTCAGTAGGATTGCAGCTGGAATGGTCATAAGCAACGCCATGAGAGGGGGGAGGGAGCTTATTAATCCCACCTGATAATTAGTGGCACTTAAAATCGTAATCGCAAAAATGGGAAAGAAATTATTCGAAAAGTTCAAAGCAATGGTCGATGCCATGCCATTATAAATACTGATTTTTTCATTATATGGTCGCATATTATTCTCCACGTTAATTCTACATATTGTTGATATGCTTTGAATTATATACTTGTTAAAAAAGAAAACAAGTCCTTTGTGACACGAAATTTATAGATAATAGTAGAGTTGTCAGACACTTTAGTGAATAAGAAAAATAATCCCACTATCTAAATTGAGATAGTGGGATTATTAAAATTTACATTATGCAGAGTTCTGTATCAATCCGTTCAATTGTGTTTTGTTAACAAAATCGATTTGATCATCAATTAAATCTGCTTTAATTGATAAACTAACCCACCACTGAGGAGCGGATTGGGGACGAATGTCGGTAATGGATATTCTCAAAAGTATGTTTTGTTGAATTAAAGATTTAATTGCCTCTGCATAAACGCCTGGAACATAGCCTAGGTGAAGGCCACTTTCATTTTCAATTCGTATAGCATGAGGGTCTTTGTGATTTTTTTCTTCTATAATAAAGCGTAAGTTTTTATCTTTTTGTATTAATAATGGCCAAGTAGATGGAAGTTCTCGATGACGCATGCCATTTATATAAAAACCTGTCTTTAAATGCCGATCTTCATAAAGTCGAATAGGTTGTTCAAAACTATAATTATCACCCGCTAACATACCTCGCGTTTCTCGTAAGATATCCATAAGGTCTGCCTGTTCTGAAAGGCCTAGATTTTTTATGATTTCTTTAAAATCAACTCGATCCGAAGAGGGAATGCGTCGATCAAATGCTGAAAATAAATTAGTGGACGTGTATTCAATCTCCAACTCAGGAAAAGCGGGATGTAATCGATAACCATTTCTTCTCGCTTCACCAACATTACGATGCGCATCTTGATGATGAGTGTACTGAAATGTGTACACTTCGCCATAAAAAAAAAGCGTACCAACATGATAATAAAGCAAATTTGTTTTGCTTTGCCATAATACTAAGAGAGATTTTATTTCATCCATTCTAAGCATTCTCCTCTCGAATTGAATCAATAACTTTATTTATTCTAAATTTTATAAATAACTCCAGAAATTCTTTACGCACGTTTGAAATTAGAGGTTCATTTCATTTGGAAATCTGGAATTTAGTAAAGCTAAAACGTCATTTACTTTGATGGGGGGTTGGCCCCTGGTTCACCATGTTGAGCATTATATTGTTTAACGAAATGAACCATTAAACATCCTCTTTTGCCATTACGAATGGCAATTTCAGCATCTATGGTATTAATATCTTCAAGATTGAAATGGCTAAAATGATTCCAAAAAAGGCAGCAAAAAGAACGTTCACAATAGAATTATTAGGATGTATTGTTGTTTTGTTTTTATTGTGCTACCTCGGTCTTGAATTTGTTTCAAGTGCTATTGATTTATATACCATCCCACCAAGAATACCGGCAATTTGCCGTGCCTCTGAATCATTAAATGTCACACTTGAAATACTTTCTTCATAGTCGTCATCCTTGTAGTGATGTACTTCACGACGTCCATCATCATGAATAATTATCACCACTTTGTCTTTATGATTAGTAATCATCTCAAATTTCTTTCCAATTCCCGGTTAGTCACCTTGGCGAATATTCATCATTTATCTTCCTGCTTGTATGTAATATATATCTAATTATATCTCATAAATGTGACAAATTTATTAACATTTAGTTTTGAGTCAAGCTTCGACATTTTTCACATCACATCTATTATATGATATGAATATAGTTTTTAAACTATAAAAAAATCAAAATAAACTTAACATTGGAGGAAAGTTAAACGATGATAATAGTGTTAACTAAGCTTGTATTGCTAGGGAAAATAAATATAAAGAAGAGGGAAATGTACAGTAAAGCCAAACAACATGACTTAACAAATCCTCATGTAGTAAATTGCAGTCAAGAACTAGATATCTTATTAAATAAATACCAAGAAATACAGCGTATTCAAGATAAGTGCTATAACTTATATAGATCTTCTTATTAATTTCGCATTTTAGTAGTATTCAATCTTAGAAATGTTTGAAAGACTTTTTCCTTTGTTCAATTGTATATTCTTTAAGTACAGAATACTTCTGAGCCCAGAGCACCTAGTTCATCATTCAACCTTTTAGTTCGGGCTTCTCTTTTTTATTTATCATTGTAACCTCTTCTGAATCTTCGTAATTAGAAACTAATTTCATCTACATGTATCTTACGTCTCAATCCCCTAGCTAAGCGCACGACTACCCATGTCATTAAAATGGAACTAACCACAAGCATAATCATATTTGGCCATGCATTTGCGTATAGTTCGGAGCTTTGGTAAACGACCCACTGTGGCCAAGTTGGTGCTACATACATCCATATGACAGCTGTTGAATTATTGAGGATATGCATGATGATCGGAATCAATAAATTACTAGTCTTCAAATATAAGAGGGAAGCGACGACACCGAATACGAAAGCACCGATAATATCTGCGTGCAAAATGCCGAAAAGTAAACTGGAAATGACGATCCCGCCCCACATAGACGTCTTCTTCATCAAACGTTTTAATAAAACTCCACGAAAAATAAATTCCTCTGAAATGGGACCTATAATAGCGATAATAAGTATGGATACTATCAAGTATATTGGGTTTTCAGGCATCGGAAACGGCTGTAAGAGAAATTCAACAAACCCAGGAAAGATAGGGTATAAGGCTATCAATTGTAACCAAAACATACTAAGTGAAAATACGATTGATATCCCGACAATTCCTAGTAACCACGGAAGCCATGCCATTGACCTTTGTGTGAATACTACTTCACGCACCGACCGACCTTGTTTGCGGAAATGATAACGAAAGAATACAACAGGTGCCGCTATATACAAAATCAATGAAAAGGCTGCGCCAACGAAATCCTCTGTATATGGAAGAAAGATTCCTCCAATACCAAATATAATCAGTAATAATAGTGTTAACCCAAATAAGTGGCGTATTTTCATTGCTTCAAACAATAGATCACTCCTGTCTAGATCTTATTAAGAGAGTACCACTAAGTGGCTTTTATTGAGTTCGCTCACAAAGTAACAACCTTGGCAAGACCATTTCGATGAATTAAAAGAAGATACCTTTCTATAAGTATCTAACCTTCTTCCCTTGTCTAATTTGAATATTTACTAATGAAAAGATGCCGTTTGTATATGCATTCAGGTTGGAAATGTCAATTTCGGTATTAAAATGTACTGTTCTTGTTTCTTTTCCTGATAATGAAACCTTATATGGAGAGCCTTCATTCATGAGTGAAATCATTGAATCCGATTCAAAATCCTCTTTATTATAAAACGTAACATCAAAATGTACATCGTCATTACTATAATTTCTAAAGGTTAGTTCACAAACACCTGCCATCGTCTTGTCATCCACCCTATCAAATTCGCAATTACTAGAATCCTGCTCATATTTAACGGCATATATGCCCGAAGCAAAGGTAGTTTGATAAGATTCGACAATCACAAGAGGCAATAAACTATAAACGACTAACGCAAGAATAACGAGGCGAACTCGATACTTCTCTAACGAAGTAGCGAGGAAATAAATGCCGATAATCAATAATACCAGCGAAAAAATGCCTAAATAGTGCAAACCACTTGAAGAACTGATTGAAATATTCATGATCCCAAAGTTAGCTTCAGCAAAAGGTTTCACATGCGGAAAAGGAAAGTTCAATATCATCACCAAAATAAAAATCCCAATAGCTATATAGAGTTTTTTTAAGTTACGCACTATCATTGAAATCCTCCTAATTATCTCTTTTAAAAATCACAAACCGTCGTGATTAAAGTCTATTTCTATTGTTTTAAACGCTCTTTCTCAGCTAAATCATATTTATAACGCATGACCCATTTGGGAGCATGTTCAAATAAGAAATAAACAGTCATGTAAATACATGCAAATATAAATAATTCAATTAATAATTTGGCTAAGTTTATCACAGTGAGTTCACTAAAAATTTTGTAGTGGAAGAACTCCATATGTAGAAACGTTAAATTGCTTAATGTATATGTGATTATAAAAGAGAAAAACAGCTTCCAAAAGCCCATCAAATTTCACCACCTTAATACATTTTCAAATGGGGTGTCCTATGTTCAACTAATATATACTTACTAAGAAAACACCAATAAAGTTTCATTTATTGTAAAAAAGAGGAAAATAAAATCTTCGTACACGATTTGACTTCATTTCCGACACATCCGTCAGGCAAATCATTTGAAGTTCTAATAATTTATTAACATACTAATAGAAATACGATTATTTACGATAATTAATGACTGGGATGTGAAACGATGTTTTTGGCGTGGAATGAAATTATGAAAAATAAATTACGTTTTATCTTGATTACGGGGGTCCTGATGCTCGTTTCGTATTTGGTATTCTTCCTGTCGGGTCTTGCAAGTGGCCTAGAGAACCTCAACCGAGAAGCTGTAGACAAATGGGATGCGACAGCTATCGTGGTAACGGAAGAAGCTGATAAGAGTATGCCTCAGTCGTCTATGACACTAGGAGATTTAGACGATATTGAAGCAGATGATATCGCAGTCATTGGGCAACTGAATGCCATTGCTACAAATGGAGATAAGAAAGCCAATGTATCCATTTTCGGTATTAAAAAAGAAGAATTCATTATGCCGGAAGTGTCGGAAGGTGAAGAGTTTGCAGCTGACAATGAAGTCGTTGCAAGTGATGCCTTGAAAGATGACGGCTTTAAACTTGGAGACGAGTTGAAATTATCTTCAACAGAGGAAACGCTGACAATCGTTGGATTTACGGAAGGTGCAAGATTTAATGCGGCTCCAGTGCTATATGGAGACTTAGCGTCGTTTCAACGAGTGAAGTTTGGTGAAGCGGCAGGCGAGAATGAAGATCAGATTAATGGTGTCGTGTTACGGACAGATAATCTATCGAATGTAACAAATAGTGAATCGCTTGAAGTGGTAGAAATGGAAGAGTTCATTACTAGCTTGCCTGGATACACGGAGCAAAGTTTAACCTTGTCATTCATGATCTATTTCTTATTTGTTATTTCATCTGTCATTGTAGCTATTTTCTTGTATGTATTAACGGTACAAAAAATCAGCATGTTTGGTGTCATGAAAGCACAGGGAATCTCGAACGGCTACTTATCACGATCAGTTATTGCCCAAACCTTTATTTTGGCAGTCATTGGTGTAGCAGTAGGGTTTGCATTGGCACTCATTACAGGAGCATTCCTACCAGCAGCGGTACCGGTATCCTTTGATATTACCGCTTTAATAATTTATGGTCTTGTGTTGATTGCCGTAGCTATAATGGGCGCTGTGTTTTCTGTATGGACCATAGTGAAAATCGATCCGTTGAAAGCGATTGGGGGATAAATCATGGCTACTTTAGAATTGAATCAAGTCACGAAGTCATTTGGTACTGGCCACAAAAAAGTAGATGCAATGAAAGAAACACAATTTCAAGCTGAAAAAGGCGAACTAATTGCAGTTATTGGTCCATCTGGTTCAGGGAAAAGTACATTCCTGACGATTGCGGGCGGTCTACAAACTCCAACTGATGGGGAGGTTATTATTAATAACCAAAATATCACGAAGTTAAGTGAAAAAAAACGCTCGAAAATCAGGCTGCAAGAAATTGGCTTCATTTTGCAAGCGGCTAATCTCGTGCCATTCCTGACGGTAGATAACCAAATGAAATTGCTCGACAAAGTGAAAAAAGACAATATGACTAAAGAACAACTCGAACAACTTTACGACAACTTGGGAATCAGCGATCTTCGACATAAGTACCCAGCCGATTTGTCTGGCGGGGAACGTCAACGTGCTGCAATAGCAAAAGCGCTCTACAGCAATCCGTCCATTTTACTTGCAGATGAGCCAACTGCGTCACTCGACTCGGACCGTGCATATGAAGTGATGGAACTGCTAAAAACAGAAACAAAAAGTAAAAATACGACTACTATTGTTGTGACACATGATATACGACTAATTAGTTATTGCGACAAGGTGTATAAAATGACTGATGGCGTATTGGTTTTGGAAGAAAAAGTGGTCAGTGAGTAGGCAAGAAGATAAGTAATTTTACAAAACCTAGCGAATGTAATAAACCATCCCTAGCACAGCGTAGAGCTATGTGGGGATGGTTTATTTTGGTTTACTAGCTCGATAGTTCATTAAAAATGGGGAAACGAAAGAAATAGAAGTCTTTTTTACCTAATTGTTGTACATTGTTGAATTTCTTATGGCTTCTTCTTAAGTCGTTTGATATTGACTACAGCAACAGCCAATAACAATACCACGATTAGTGAAGTACTATATAGTAGATAATTATTTGTTGAGTCTTCATCACCTTCATTAACGTCTAAGTCGATGGATACTTGTTCAGTAGGTTTTTCTCCTATACCTAATTCAATTAAATCCTCTTCAGCTAATGATAAAAGGGAAGTTTTTGAACAGTAACTCGCTTTAATGGTGCCATCAATTTCTTGTGCATACACTAAATATTCATTGTTTAAACTAAATTCATAGCCACAACTTGCTTCACTTCTTTCCGTATAAACCACAATTTGTGTTTGATTGACACCTTTCCAAGATTCATCCACATCAAATAGAACAGAAATGGGGTCATTAGAAGATTGCAGGGACGCACTTTTATTTTTATCAACAATTTCAATAACTTCTCCAGAGAAAACGGCCGAACTACGATCCAATTCATCTTTCACAGAATTAGCCTCAACACATGAACAAGCATAACTAGTAGTAGGTGAATAATTTAAAAGGGAAATAAAAAAGATCACCAAGATCATGAATTTCACTGTAGTGTTTTTTGAATTTGATATTTCCAAATTAATCCTCCTTTTATACTTTTAGACGATTGTATGTGATGGCAAGTTACAATACATGTAAAAGATACTTTTAAATTAGTACGAATAGAAGGAAATGTAGTAATTGAATAAGTATGTGATTTTAAAGAACCATCCACCGCATAGCGTTGAGCCATGCGGGGAATGGTTTTTTCAGTTATATAAAAAGGAAGATTTCTATTTTTTTCCATTCCGTTCTCAAAATTAAACACCTCCAAGAATGAGGATGTTCTCTCATTTCGAAGGTGTTTAATAACGATAATTAGCTGAAAATTAGTAAGCTGTCCATCCGCCATCAATGCCGACAACTTGACCATTCACAAAGCTTGCTTCGTCCGAGCCTAAGAAGATGGCTAATTTCGCGATTTCTTCAGGCTGTCCGGCACGAGGATTTAAAGCCATTCCTAAAGACTGTCTTGAAGCGCCTAACTGATTGATATTAGTCATAGAGCTGGCGATGTTCGTAATAACTGCTCCGGGTGCAATGCCGTTGCAACGGATGTTTTTATCTGCGTACATAAATGCAGTGTTTTTTGTCAAACCGACTACCGCATGTTTAGATGCGGTGTAAGCAGCCCCTGCGCGAGCCCCATATAAACCACCAGCAGATATGTTATTAACAATTACACCGTGCCCTTGTTTAATGAAAATGGGAATAGCTAAACGCATCGCCCGCATAACAGCAGTTGTATTGACGGCAAACACAAGATCCCAACGCTCATCTGAAATGTCCCCAACAGGCTCCATCCCATCCATAATTCCTGCATTATTTACTAGAATATCGAGCTTGCCAAAAGCTTTCTTCGTTTCATCAAATAGATGTTGTAAATCGTCTAATGAAGTAACGTTAGTTTGAATGGCAAAAGCCTCGGCACCTGTAGCATTAATTGCTTCAGCTACGGCATTAGCTCCTTCTAAATTTAAATCTGAAACTACTACTTTTGCACCTTCACTAGCATATTCTTCGGCAATTGCTTTGCCCATTCCTGATGCTGCTCCTGTAATAATCGCTACTTTGCCTTCTAATCTCATTGATTACGACCTCCTATTTTTTATTCAACAGTTGTATAATAAAAAGTATAATACAAATATGAAAACGCTTACAATAATCAAAAAAACGAAAAGTGTTCAATAAAGTACAGAATCTTAAAATCTGTTGTTTAAGAGGTGAAATAAAAGTGAAAATTGATTTGCGAGTAGTTAAAACAAAAGTGGCTTTACAGGAAGCTTTGCTCATGTTGTTAAAAGAAAAGACACTAAATTCGATTACCGTGACTGAAATTTGTCAAATGGCACAAGTAAATCGGGGAACCTTCTATGCGCATTATGGGCAAATAGAGAATCTGTTTGAGGAATATTTCAAGGAAATCATGAAAGATTTAATAATTTCTTATCAAGAACCTTACAAACATGTGCGGATCTTAATTACGAGTGAGTTAAATCCAGCCACCATTCGCATTTTCCATCATATTGAAAAGTACAAGAAATTTTACCGTATTGTATTCTCGAAAAATGCGCCTATATCCTATTACTACTTGTTATTTGATCAGATTGACGAATTGTTAAAAAAAGATTTGGAACACAATGGTGAAAAAGAAATCGAGATCGCAATACTAAGTGCTTACCAAGCGAATGCTATTCTTGGAATGGTGATTGAATGGTATAAACAAGATTTCCAACAAAGCTCAGATTATTTGAACCAACAGCTTGTTCTTATATTAAATGTTAAGTAAACGAGACTTTGTAGTGTTTTTGACCACTTTTTATTGAACCCTTATGTAACTTATAAAATAGCGATAATAAAAAGAGAAAAGTCAAATGGCTTTTCTCTTTTTCTATGGTGAAAAATTCAAGTATGACAAGGTGTCACATTTTATTTGCATTGTGACACCTTGTCATATATAATGAATTCTTGTCCAAATATGACAGGGTGTCACATTGAATCTAGATAGGAGTGAAAAGATTGCCTAAACCAACCTTCATTAAATTACCCATAGATAAAAAGGAAACATTAATACGTGCAGCTATTAAGGAATTTTCAAGGGCTCCATTATTTGAAGCTTCCATTTCCAATATTATTAAAGAGGCTGGAATTCCGAGGGGAAGCTTTTATCAATATTTTGAAGATAAAGAGGACCTATATTACTATTTGCTTGATGACTCCTCAAAACGGCTAAATAAGAGATTTATTGCGATATTAATCAAACATAATGGAGATTTAATGGAAACATTTATTGAATCCTTCGAGATGATGCTGATTAACTTGGAAAGCATAGAATCCCGCCAATTTTTCAGAAATGCCTTTTTGAATATGAATTATAAATCGGAAAACACATTGACTCCTGGGGTAAGTGAGGAGCAATTAAATACTCGATTGGCAGAGGTTGTGGCATTGGTCGATCGCAAAAAATTGAATATCACGGATGAAATGGAACTGATTCATGTTCTGAAAATCATGAAAGCCATCACAATCCAAAATCTGATTCAAGTATTCGCAAAAGACTTGTCCATCGATGAATCCTTAAAAAACTATACACTCGAAGTTAATTTGCTTAAAAAGGGACTAAGTAAAGAGTAAGTGGTCAAACCAATTACACTATAACCTGAAGAATAAGCAGCCTTCTATTTAAATCTACTGATTTCTGTTGCAACGTACTTTCATGTTTCGAAGCTAGCGTAGCGATGCAGCTCACTTTCATGTTTCGAAGCTAGCAAAGCGATGCAGAAACAGAAACAGGCGGACGCTTTCCGCGGGCGGTCCGCGAGCCTCCGCGGGCCAACAGGATGTTGGTCACGAAGGCATTGCCACACGAGGTGGCATACTTAGCCTTCGTTCCATTTCGCTCCTGTGGAGTCTCACCAGGACTCACTTTTCCCGCTGGAGTCGCCGCCTTTCACTACAATCATTCACTTGTTTAAAAATCAACATTGTTAACCATATAAGTTATAAAAATAAAAAATCGTCCTATCTTGTAAAAGGAAAGTACCCGCACCCATATTTAGATAGGCCGAAGCGTGAAGAATGAGACCAACAAGTATGTGGTTTTCATACTTGTTGGCTCATACGGAACGTGTGGCAGCGCAAATGTACGATAATGAAAAATAAATCATACGTTCATAATTTGTTGAACTACCTTGTCCTGTTTTTCTTAAAAAAATCACCAGAAAGTAGTTAACATAGCCATTTACAAAAAAATTACAAGAATAACAAAAATAGTTGGAGGAATACAAGAATGACAGAACAGAAGAAACCACCTTATGGCATTGTAGCCATTTTATTTACAGGGGCGTTTGTGACGATATTTACGCAGACTTTATTGAACATCGCATTGCCTTCTATTATGACAGATTTAAAAATAGAAGCTGCCACAGCACAATGGCTCATAACGGGATATATGCTCGTGAACGGCATATTAATACCAGCTAGTGCCTATTTTATTCAACGCTATTCGAACCGAGCCATTTTCATCTTGGCCATGTCGTTATTTGTCCTAGGTACATTGATTGCTGGTTTAGCTCCGACTTTTGGTGTGCTTCTTGCAGCTAGAATGATTCAAGCATCTGGTTCAGCACTTATGATGCCGCTCTTGATGAACGTGATCTTAGTAGCATTCCCTATAGAGCGACGTGGCTCAGCAATGGGAATTTTCGGTCTTGTGATGATTGTTGCACCAGCAATTGGTCCGACACTTTCGGGCTATATTGTTGAACATTATTCATGGAGAGTTTTGTTTTTAGTCATCCTTCCACTTGCTTTGATCCCACTAGCATTAGGGATTTTCAAATTAAAGAATTTAACATTCCAAAACAAAGAATTGACATTGGATAAAATGTCTCTAGTTTTTTCAAGTCTTGGTTTTGGAGGGATTCTCTATGGGTTTAGTGCTGCCGGGCAAAATGGATGGAGTGACCTATATGTATTAGGGACAATAACTATTGGTGTGGTGTCGCTAGTAACATTCATTTTCCGCCAATTTAAATTGAAAGATCCATTACTCGAATTTCGGATTTACAAATATCCAATGTTTGCTTTGTCATCCGCTATTTCAATCGCAGTATCTATTTCGATGTTTTCTGGCATGATTATTATGCCAATATATGTGCAGACGATTAAAGGGATATCACCAGTAGATTCAGGTTTACTGATGCTTCCAGGAGCACTTTTAATGGGCTTTATGTCACCAGTCACTGGTAAGTTGTTCGATAAATACGGGGCCAAAATACTCGCGATTTCGGGGATGTCGATTATAGTAATTTCTACCTATTTCTTCAGTGATTTAAGTACGGAAACGACGTATCTACAAATCATGGCCATTTATACAATTCGCATGTTAGGAATTTCAATGGTAATGATGCCGGTCATGACGAATGGCTTGAATACGTTGCCAATAAAAGCTTATCCACATGGGACAGCTATGAACAATACGCTACAGCAAGTTTCAGGTGCTATCGGATCTGCACTGCTCATCACAGTCATGAATACGCGTACGACTGCTGTTGCAAAAGACTTAGCTATAAGCGGGGCAGACCCTTCTAGTATTATGAAGAATTCAATGATGGAAGGAATCAATTACACCTTCTTCATATCAACGTTTATTGCAGCAATTGCATTACTGCTAACCTTCTTCATTAAAAAGCCAAAAAGACCGGAAACTGAGGAAGAGAAAGATATCGTCGATAAATAGGTGCCCTTTCAAAAATAATAAACTAAGGCTGGACCGAATTCGGTTCAGCCTTTTTGATTGTGTGTTTAATGAGAATATTAGGTATTTATGAGCATCTTTTAAAGTAGTGCCAATATACTAATATATGTTATATTTAATATATTGAATGTTTAGTATGATTAGTGAAATTAGAAAGTTAAATTCGTATGTAAACTGAATTAAATTTTAAGTTTATATTAAAAACAGTAGGATTTAAGCTTATGAAAAAAGGTCATTAAGACATGTTTGTAAATCAATTTTGCTGGTAATAGAATTAATATGTTCATAAGTTTCAACGTTAGGGCTCGCTCCACATTCCAATATCAGACGTCGCAGATAATAGATATTGCGGCTAAGCCAAATTAGTCCTGCAATTTTAAAGTCGCAAAAAATAATGAACTTATGGCTTGTGCCTACAGATGCTGAAAAGCAATGAAATCCAAGAAAAAAATGGGAGTGTAGTGCTATATGGACGATGATTTTTACTTTAAAACGGAAGAAAAAGAAGGGTTAATCATTGACAATAAAGAGCTAGCCTTTCAAACCGAAGTAAAAGCAGACCTTGCAGCTGAGTTAGTCATTGCGAATAAAGAGCTTGCCTTTCAAAATACAGAGAAAGATAAGAGAGCTGCAGAATTAATTATTGCAAATAAAGAGCTTGCCTTTCAGAACGAAGAGAAGGCAGCGCGAGCAGCAGAATTAATTATTGCGAATAAAGAACTGGCCTTTCAAAACAAAGAGAAAGATAAACGTGCAGCCGAGTTAGTCATTGCAAATAAAGAGCTTGCCTTTCAAAATAAAGAGAAAGATAAACGAGCCATAGAGTTAATCAATGCGAATAAAGAGCTAGCCTTTCAAAACGAAGAGATTTCATATCTTAGCTACCATGATCAATTAACAGGCTTATATAACAGAAGATATTATGAAGCAGAGTTAAAGAGACTGGATACGCCGAGAAACTTGCCGTTGACTATCATAATTGGTGATCTAAATGGTTTAAAGCTAATCAATGATTTCTTTGGACATGTCATGGGTGATGAATTGTTGAAAAAAACTGCAGAAATAATTAAACAAGGTTGCAGGGCTGATGATATTATTTCCAGAATAGGCGGGGATGAATTTGTTATTCTGTTACCTAAAACGGATGCTTTTGAAGCGCAGATCATTATCAAACGTATCTTGAAACTGGCTTCACTAGAAAAAGTAGGCTCAATTGATATTTCTATTTCATTTGGTTATGAAACAAAGAAGAATAAAGAAGATAAAATACAAGAAGTATTCCAAAAAGCAGACAAACATATGTATACGATTAAACTTTTTGAAAGCCCAAGTAATAGGGGTAATACAGTTGATATGGTCATTAATGCTTTTCATGAAAAAAATAAAGGGGAGGAACAACACTCCCAAAGAGTTTCAAAACTATGCGAAAGCATGGGACAAGTACTTGGACTATCCAAGTATAAAATTAAGGAACTCAAAACAGCTGGATTGCTGCACGATATAGGTAAAATAGCTATAGATGAACTTATACTCAATAAGCCCGGCAAACTTACTGACGGTGAGTGGAAAGAAATTAAGCGCCATTCAGAAATTGGTCATCGAATATTAAGTACCTTAAATGATATGCCGAATATGGCGGGTTATGTTTTATACCATCATGAAAGATGGGATGGGAAAGGCTATCCAAGAGGCTTGAAAGGGAAAGAAATACCGTTTGAGTCAAGAATCATAGCCATTGTTGAAGCTTATGATGCCATGACGAGTGAAAGGACGTATAGCAGTACTCTGTCAACTGAAGCTGCAATAGAAGAATTGCAAAAAAATGCGGGTATTCTATTTGATCCAGAATTGGTAAGCTTATTTATCGAAAAAGCTTTAGGAAGTAGTTTGATAAAAGGAACTTAAGAAAGACGAGCAATTACCACGCTCGTCTTTTTTTAAAGATTAGAAAGTATATGAAATTGATGTGCCAAGTACCCAGTGTTCATGGTGTTTTTAGTATATGTAAACTAACATGCTAAAACGAAATTTATTTTTGATTTGACTATCGGTAATTCGATTAATTCGAATTTTTAATTACCTTTTTCAGAAAAGTAATTTTCCTCAGTGGAAGTGAATTTTATTCAATGATCTATCTTTTTTTAGTAATAGATTGCATATAAAGAATAGTCCACTAAATATGGGTGTGGTTATTTTCATTTTAAAAGATAGATCGCTTTTTTTATTTATTTTAAAATAGATAAATGATTGTAGTGAAAGGCGGCGACTCCAGCGGGAAAAGCGAGTCTGGTGAGACCCCGCAGGAGCTTGCGACGAGGAGACTCACGGACCGCCCGCGGAACGCGTCCGCCTGTAGCGGAAATCAAAGTTGATACTGTATCGAATTGATACTTAATCTTCTGTCCTTTCTTAGAGGACCGGGTGCACTTGCCGGTTTTTCCTATACAGGCACTCCTACGTTCGCTTCTCTCCTGCTAGTCACAGGATAAGCTGCAATTTCAGTAGTAATTATTTTTATTATGTTAAGCATAATTTGACGCAATTAGTACTATAATTCACTTCCATCATTCAATTTTTATCGTGGAATAAGAGTTCAAAAAAATCCCAAAAAACAATTGACATTATTCTGAAGATGCAGTATTGTTTGATATTAACGAAAACAAACTTGAAAATTTAATAAAGTATCTCTTATCAAGAGTAGCTGAGGGACTGGCCCGTTGAAGCTCGGCAACCACTTATTTTCGAATAAGATGGTGCCAAATCCTACAAAACGTATACGTTTTGAAAGATAAGAGAGGACTTTGTATTTAGTGAATTCGGCATCTCTCTGTCTTATGAAGAGGGGTTTTGAACTTAATACATACTGTGCCTCTCTTTCTTATGAAAGAGGGGTTTTTTGTATTTCTACAATTTTCTTTAGTCTTGAGGAAGTACTTTAAGGAGGTGATGGGCAATAAAAAAAGAGATGAAAGTATGACAGTACTTTCATCCCTTGTAACCAAACGATAAACCCTGAGGAGGGCTTAGATCGCTTTACTATTTTAACAGTTTAGCGTATTTACGTCCATGTCAGGAAAATCCCTGAGGAGGAAGTTAAACATGAGTGAATTAAAATATGCGTATTGGGTTCCAAATGTAAGTGGAGGTCTAGTTGTCTCTAAATTACCTCAAGCAACCGATTGGTCATTTGAAGCCAATAAAAGATATGTGCTAGCAGCAGAAGATGCGGGCTTTGACTATGCCCTTTTGCAAACACGATTCTTTGCAAGTTATGGAGCGGAGTATCAACTTGAAGCGGCAACATTAGCTGCGGCACTTGCCAGTGTAACGAAAAAAATTAACCTAATTTCAGCGGTGCATCCAGGGCTATGGCATCCAGGTGTATATGCAAAAATGATGGCAACATTAGATCATATTAGTAATGGGAGGGCGGCAGTCAATGTAGTTAGTGGCTGGTTCAAGGGAGAGTTTACGGGATATGGAGAGCCTTGGCTTGAGCATGATGAGAGATATCGTCGTTCAGAAGAATTCATTAGAGTTCTAAGGGGACTGTGGACAGAGGAAGAAGCCAATTTTAAAGGTGACTTTTATCGAATTAATGGGGCCCCACTAAAACCCAAGCCCGTTCAAAAGCCAACGCCACCTATTTTCCAAGGAGGCAATTCGAGAGCGGCAAAAGAAATGGCTGCTAGAGTTTCAGATTGGTACTTCATGAATGGCAATACAACGGAAGGCTTTAAAAAGCAAATTGAAGAAGTGAAAGAGTTAGCTAAAATAGAAGGCCGAACACTCCAGTATGCCGTCAATGGATTTGTTATTGTGCGCGATACGGAAGAAGAAGCAATTGCGGTGTTGCGCGATATTGTGTCAAACGCTGACGTGGAAGCTGTGAAAGGTTTTGGGGATGCGGTGAAACAAGCTGGAGCTTCATCAAAGGAAAAAGATGGCATGTGGTCAAATTCCACATTTGAAGATCTGGTCCAGTATAATGACGGTTTTAAAACGGGGTTAATTGGTACGGCTGAACAAGTGGCAGATCGCATCATTGAGCTGAAGAAGTTAGGCGTTGACCTTATCCTGACAGGTTTCCTTCATTATGAAAAAGATATTAAGGATTTCGGTGAAAAAGTGATACCGCTAGTGAAGAAAAAAGAAGCACAATTACAAAAGGAAGTGGTGAGCGTATGAAAATTATAGGACTAACTGGAAGTTTATCATCTTCATCTAAGACATTTAATGCTGTTGACAAAGCCCTTGATTTTGCTAAGTACAATAACCCGGAGATTGAAACCATCCATCTCCATTTAAAGGACCTATCAGTAGGCTTTTGTGATGGTAGGGACCCTGCACTTTATGAAGGAGATACCAAACATTTAATTGATCAACTATCAAGCGCTGATGGCTATATTATTGGTTCGCCCATTTACCGAGGGACTTATACAGGTGCTTTAAAAAATGTCTTTGATTTAATACCAAATGACGCTTTAAGAGGGAAGGTAGTTGGCTTCATTGCAACAGGAGGAACGTATCATCATTATTTGGCGCTAGAACATCAGTTTAAACCTCTTGCAGGTTACTTCAAAGCGCATGTAGTCCCGGGCAGTGTGTATATTCATAATGAACACTTTACTAATAAAGAAATAAGCAGTTACGAAATTCTTGAGCGACTTGAAGCATTGGCAAGTGATGTAGTGAGTCTTACACGTTTAATCGATAAACGTTTTGAGGGAGCTGATCAACCTGCCATTCCAAGAAAAGTGCTGGTCTAGAAATGTGCACATAAAAAAGAGAGGCAAAAGTACTGGAATACTTTTACCTCCAAAATAAAGATATGTAATCACTAACACCCTATCAGTGGATGAATAATGAATTTACCTAAATATTTTAACATATGTAAGGCTAGTAGTCTATGATACAAGCGCTTAATGAGCCGCTATACAGGCAAATAAAATGGGAAGTAACGTCATGTTACTCCGAACTTTATTAGACATTAATGAAATACCACATTGAACGATCCGTGACTGTTTGAATTTAGAATCTTTATTAATAAAACACAGGAGGTAGCATCCATATGTCTATCGATTTATTGGAACGACCAACCTATTTAAAAAGTACAAGAGACTATTACGAAGAGATTCGAAAAGAAATCCGAAGCATTGTGAATGAAGTCATATTGCCGAACGCTGACATTACGGATGTAGAAGGACGTTTCCCAAGAGAAAACTTAGAGGCATTAGTTAAAAATGGATGGGGAAATATTCTTGTCCCTAAGAAATATAATGGCTTGGACCTTGATCATGTGGCGTTTGCCATAGTGGCAGAAGAAATCGGTAAAGCATGTGCGTCAACAGCACTGGTTTATGTCATGCATGTAGGGGCAATCCAAACCATCACCCTTTATGGAAGTGAAGACCAGAAGGAACGCTGGCTAAAACCGATTGAAAAAGGCTGGATTGGAACATATTCTACTAGTGAAAAAGCATCTGGAGGACATTGGTGGTACAATTTCAGCCAAGCTAAGCGTAGCGGAGAAGATTATATTTTACATGCAGATAAATCGTTCACGACAAGTGCAGGTCAAGCCGATTTCTATGTCGTTCAAACACGTAGCCCGGATGCTTTAGATGCAACGGATATTAGCTTTTTCATCGTAGACGGCAAGCTACCAGGTATTAAAGCGCAAATATGGGATGCCCTAGGTGTACATGGCAATCATAGTGGACCAATTTCTTACCATAATGTACTAATTCCTAAACGCGATATTCTAGGTGGAGAAGGACGTGGGAAGGATATTCTGCTACACGGCGTATCACCTATTTACCTGATCGGACTTGGATCTGCCTGGTTAGGTGTAGCGGAAAACGCACTTCAACTCGCAACGGAGCACGCGACGAAAACGGTTCACCGAGACTTTGACAATCGCATAGGAGATTATCAAGTAATCAGACAACAACTGGCAGAAGCTAAAATATTAATCGAGAGTACAAAACCTTGGCAAATCGATCTCGCTGAACAATTAATTATTTTACAGTCTGAAGGGAGAGACCAAGGAGAGTTAACCTTACCCCTGACAGAATTCAAAGTTCATGCTTCTGAAGTAGCGAATAAAGCGACACGAACTGCGATGGATGTTAGCGGCGGTTATGGATACAAAAAAGGTCCAATCGAACGTCTTTTCCGTGATGCACGAGCTGGAATCGCCATGGGCCCATCCAATAATATTGCAAGGGAATGGGTAGGCAAGGGGCTTCTAGGACTTCCGCTCGAACTGTGGACAAAAGGTGGAGAATAACAGGCTTTGCACGTATTGATCTAGTGAAGCTTCATTTATATCAGGTCATTTCCTATATAAATGAACGAATTCAACTTCCGAATGGCTCATTTGCTAACGATATGGATGTCGATTAAAAGGGGGGGATAACAGGCATTGTAAGTTATTGGTCTAGTTAAGACTATTTATGATAGTTTCATTTCCATCTAAATGAAACTACTCCATCTTCAGAGCGGCTCATTTGCTGCGGTGTTGGTGATTTTCTATACCATCCCGGGTCAGACAACAATTTTTGGCGTTTATAACAGGTCATTTCCTGTATGTAAAAATGTCATCTTCAGAGCGGCCCATTCGCTGCGGTGTTGATGATGTAAAAAAGTACCTTTAGTAAGAATACTGAATAGATCATAAACAGGTAACGAGATAAATAGATTTACAATTTTGATTATTTAGATTAAAATAAAGCCTACCAAATAACTAGGAATTAGGGGAGATTACATGACAACTCAACAATTATTAAAGGTGAACACAAGTGGTAAATGGGAAAGTGGTTTGAAAACGTCAATTTCGATTAGAGAATTTTCACCATTAATCGTTGATGAACCAAAAAGTCTAGGTGGTACTGATGAAGGACCAAATCCTGTTGAATATGTATTGGCTGGGTTGTCTAGTTGTACTTCCGTTATGATTGGGATCATTTCAAAAGAAAAGTCTTTTTCCTATCAAGGCGTAGATTTTGTAAATGATGGAACACTAGACTTACAAGGGTTAATGGGGGTCGAAGGGATTTCACCACATTTTCAAAATGTGAATTTTGACGTTATTATAAGTACGAATGAAGATCTTTCTCGAATAGAGGAATTAAAAGAAGAAGTAGAAAAAAGATGTCCTGTTTATAATTTATTAATAGATGCAGGTGTTAAGGTAGAAACGAATTGGATTAAGAAATAGGTTAGATTCAGAAACGATGTTAGTAGGTTTGTGTTACTACAATGGGTTTTTCGATAATTTATTGAAGTCTTTTTATTTGCGAAAAAAATCAGGCTGAATTACTCCAAAAGAATTGGGAGTAATTCAGCCTAAAGTGTGTTAGTTTTTCTCATTTCCCTAGGCAAATGCACTAAGGAACCATTTTTCTTAAAACAGGTATCTTTTGAATGATATATGTAATCATTGAACTGACAATTAGGACTACTATAACAATCATTGGTATCGCAATAATGGAATGAAATTGAATATTTATTTTTTCGAATACAGTGGGTAAAAGATAGTTGAGAACCAAAACATGAACTAAGAAAATTCCAAAGCTTGATTGACTAAACCAATTTAGGAAGGCATTGATATCTTGTTTTGATTTAAACACAATATCTTTAAATAAAGTAAATAATCCCACTGAAGTAAGCAAGACGGATATAGAGTGATACTCATACCAGTACTGTTCTAGTGATCCTTGGTTTTTAATCGTTCCATAATAAGTTAAAAAGAATGTTCCCGATAATCCAAGAATCAGTAAAATTTGGGAATACAAAATGTTTTTCTTAGAAAATTGGTATTTTAATAAATAATAACCCAACACAAAATATCCCACAAAGTTTGTAACAAAAAATAACTCAATTTTTATACTAAAATCAACAAGATACACCATGAATTTTAATATAACCGAAGCAAATATCCATAACCCTAAAAAATACTCGACATCTCTTTTAGCTGAATGTTGCATTAGAATTTTTACTAATGGTGTAATTAAATACAACCCAATAATTGTATACATAAACCATAAATGATAGATGATATCATCTGTCAGTAATTTATAAATAAAATTTTTGGTTGAATATTCGTATTCATTACTGTAAGAACCTGCTAAATAATAAATAATACTCCATGATAGTAAGGGTATCGCTATTTTACTTATTCGCTTTTTCAAAAATTGACTATAGGGAAGAGAACGGCTGTCATTTAAAAGAAGAGCTCCACTGATCATGATAAAAATTGGAACTGATGCACGTGCCAATGATTCATAAAAGTTACCGCTAAGCCAACCTGACAAACCAGTTTCAAAAGGATTAGCTCTGACCGCGGAAGCTGATACATGAATAGTGATTACAGCAATAGTCGCATAAATTCGTAAGTAGTCTAGATAATAAAATCTTTTCATTCTTTACACTCCTATAAATAGGTTTTTAATAACACTTATACTGTGTAAGGATAGCATATAAGATTTAATTTATGAGTTATCTCACAATCTTTACTTCTATTCGCATAGAGTATTCAAATGTTAATTCCGGATGCTCCTGGAATAACCACATAGCTTTTGCCTCATCCATCACGGAACCTCAACCAATATCGATTTCCCAGTATGGCTCAAAATCATTTAAAACTTTTGCGCCATCTTGGATTATTTGTACGATATGGAAACAAAAATCATTGACATATATAGTAAAAAGCCATCATGAAGTGGAGGATTATTCAATCCACTACATGATGGCTTAATTAATAAAGTCTATTTCTAATTCTTAATGCTTCAACTTAAAAAGTAACATCCTCACCATAATATGCAGCTACAAATAGATTTTTCATTTCCGCTTCTGTAGTTTCACGAGGATTTGTACCAGTACAAGGATCCGTCATGGCGTTAGCAGCCATCACATCTACATGCTCTTTAAATAATTCTTCAGACACACCGAATGCTTGTAGTGTTTTTGGAATCCCCATATCAGCATTAAGCTGATGTATATAGGCAACTAAAGAATCAACCAGTTCACCGTTTGTCTTGCCTTCTAAACCAAGTCTAGTAGCAATCTTAGCAAAGCGTTCTGTTACAACTGTACGGTTAAATTGAATGACATAAGGTAAATAAATCGCGTTGGCACGACCGTGTGAAATACCAAAAGTAGGACCACTTTTGTGAGCCAAGCTGTGTACATTTCCTAGTACCGCATTGGCAAAAGCCATACCAGCCATTGCTTGTGCGTTATGCATTTCTTTACGAGCCTCTTGATCACCATTATATGAAGCAAGAAGATTATCTTTAACGATTTCAGCAGCTCCAATAGCTAGAGAATCAGTGAAAACAGTACGCGGTTTAGCTACATATGCTTCAATACTATGCGTAAATGCATCCATTCCTGTATCCGCTGTGATATTAGGAGGCATACTTTCTACCATCACTGGATCAATGATCGCAATATCAGGAGTCAATTCAAAATCAGCTAATGGATACTTAATTTTAGTCTTTTCATCAGTGATTACGGATAAATTTGATACTTCCGCACCACTACCACTTGTTGTTGGAATCCCAGCAAACTTGGCTTTTGTGCGAAGTTTAGGCAATGTGAAAGGTATAGCTGCCTCTTCAAATGTTAATTCCGGATGCTCATGGAATAACCACATAGCTTTTGCCGCATCCATCACGGAACCCCCACCAATACCGATTACCCAGTCTGGCTCAAACTCATTTAAAACTTTTGCGCCATCTTGGACCATTTGTACAGTTGGTTCTATATTAAATCCTTCAATGACTTTCGTTTCTAAGCCTGCCTCGAGTAGGAGTCCTTCTATTTTTTCAAGGTTTCCGTTTTTCTTTACGGATCCTCCTCCGATTACAAGTGCAGCTTTCTTACCTTCGAGTGTTTTTAATCGATCGAGAGCACCATCACCATAAAAGACTTCTCTTGGAATTGTAAAACGGTTCATAATAAGATTCACTCCTTCTGTTTTGTCTACAAGGATTAGTGTAAACCATGTAATCAATATAAGGAAGTACGCACTTATTTGTGATATAGTATCTAAAAAGATACTATGGAAGGACATGGTGATGTTGATGAAACGAAATATAGATGATTTTAATTGCGAAAAAGAATTAACGTTATCAATAATTGGTGGTAAATGGAAAATGATTATCATTTGGTATTTGGGTAAAGAGGGAACGAAGAGGTTTAGCGAATTAAAAGCACTTCTTCCAAATATTACGCCCAAAATGATGACGAATCAGTTAAGAGAATTAGAGGCTGATCAAATTGTTCATCGGGAAGTGTATGCTGTGGTTCCTCCAAAAGTAGAATATTCCCTTACTGAAAATGGAGTGACTTTAATGCCGATACTGGAATCGATGTATTCCTGGGGAAAAAATTATATGGATACAGTGGTAGATGAAGAGGAAATTATTTAGAATCATCTACCCCCACACTGTTTCGACACGGGTATCCAGTTCGGTTTGGACTGCAAAACCACAGCACAATAAACTAAAGAACGAAAACAGAGTATGGAAGTGACAACGTCACTTTCATACTCTTTTTTTCTACAGCCAATCTTGAGACGGATGGGCGTCCGTTGCTCACCTACAACCCAAACACAGCTTTTTTTGATTTTGGATTACGAGAGAATGGACACATACTTCAAAAAAAAGGCAGCCGAAGATACAATTTCGGCTGCTCCTTGCTTACTTTATAGTAACGTCAATTCCACAAACCTGGAATAAAGTTGTGCATTCTGTATGGTACCACTAGCAATGGTGGTCGGCATTTTCTTTCCATACAGAGCTCGAGCGGACATTCTATAGAAAGAAAATTTTCTTGGATTGATAAATGGATGGGTTAATGAATATCCAATGGTGATAATTTTTTCAAGTAAACTACACCTAAATAGGCTGAAATTAGAAAGCATACTCACTTTTCCTTCTCCATGCAGATGTGATACAATGACTTTAATTATTGATAGAAGGGAAGATCGGCGGACGATGAAAATATAATCTTATTTTTAAAAATTGAAATAGCATATTTCAACTAATAAAAACTAGGATTAGTCTGCCCATTTTCTATAAACTGTAAAGCTATTTAATTAAATAGCTTGTTTGAGCAATGTGTAAATACGGCTAATCCTTCCAAGTTAATTGGGAGGATTTTTTTGTTCTCCCTATAAAGAGAGGGATTGATTATATGAAAGAACTACTAAAATTACGAAACATCAGCTTTGAGATAATGAATCTAACGGTCTTTGAAGATGTAAATGCTAGCGTACAACAAGGGGATATCATCGGAATCATTGGCAAAAATGGTGCGGGGAAAACGACCTTGCTGCAATTAATTAACAATGACTTGATACCGGCAAAAGGACAAATTCAATGGCTACAACAGAACTTGGAAACTGTTATGGTTGAACAAGAAACCGAGATACATTCTTTCGAAGAGGTGACACCTCTAGAAGACACGTTACTAGCGAAATGGCATGTACCAACCCATGATTTTTCACAATTAAGTGGCGGAGAAAAATTGAAAGCAAGACTTGCAAAAGGTCTTTCAAAAGATGCACATCTTTTACTATTAGATGAACCGACAAATCATCTCGATGACCAAAGTACAGAGCTGATTAACGAACAAATAAAGAATTATAAGGGCACCATTATTTTTGTTTCGCATGATCGATATTTTTTAGATACTGTTGCAACAAAAATTTGGTCGATTGAAGATAAAAAAATTATCGAACACAAAGGTAATTATTCTAGTTATATGAAAGTTCGTGAACAGAAAAGACTTACTCAGCAAAGTGAATATGAAAAACAGCAAAAAATGGTTGAACGAATTGAAGCACAAATGAATGAGCTCACTTCTTGGTCTAAAAAAGCTCATGCACAATCAACGAAAAAGGAAGGAATTAAAGAATACTATCGCGTAAAAGCAAAGCGTATGGATGCACAAGTAAAATCAAAACGAAAGCGTCTTGAAAAAGAGCTTGAAAAAGCAAAAGTTGAACCTGTTGAGCCAGAATATACTGTGCATTTTTCAATGGAATCAAATAATAAGGTAGGAAAACGGTTTTTAGAAGTTAAGAATGTAACAAAGGCATTTGACGGACGAACCATTTTTAAAAACGTCAATTTTACGATTCAGCATGGCGAAAAAATTTCAATAGTTGGCCCGAATGGGAGTGGAAAGACGACTTTATTGAAAGTAATTCTTGGACTAGAAACAGCAGAAGGTGAAGTATGGGTTTCACCTTCTGCAAATATTGGTTATTTAACGCAAGAAGTGTTTGATTTACCACTTGAACAAACACCAGAGCAACTATTTTATAAAGAAACATTCGAAGCGAGAGGAAAAGTTCAAAATTTAATGAAGCATTTAGGATTTACGGCATCTCAATGGACAGAAACCATTAAGAACATGAGTATGGGTGAACGTGTTAAGTGCAAATTGATGGCCTATATACTAGAAGAAAAAGATATCCTTATATTAGATGAGCCAACAAATCATCTCGACTTACCTTCACGTGAACAGCTAGAAAATACATTAGCACAGTACAATGGGACGCTGTTAGTCGTTTCACATGATCGATACTTTCTAGAAAAAACGATGAGCAGTAAACTCGTCATTTCGAACAATCACATACAAAAGATTTTGAAAGAAGTATCACCAAAAAGAGATAATCAGGATGAGTTGCGTTTAAAACTTGAAACAGAAAGACAAGAAGTGTTAGGGAAACTTAGCTTTATCACACCAAAAGATAAAGCGTACACAGATCTTGACCTGAAATTTAGAGAACTTTCGCAACGAATAAATGAACTATAATGACGAATAAAAGAGATTTAGCGAAGTGACAAAATCACTTCGCTAAATCTCATTCCGACAGGCAATCTTAAGGCTGTTTTGCGTAAGCTGCTCACCTAAAACCCATAAGCACCATGTATTTTAAGTTTGGTTGACGAAAGAACACAAATTGTATATACAAAGAGCAGCCGAAGAAATTAATTCGGCTGCTCTTTCTTATTTCATCTATTTAACAAGTAACTCTAATTGAATAGGTTGAATTGCTCTTTGTAGTGTCTTTGCTTCTTCTTTGTTTAAAGGAATTATGGGAAGACGAACTCCACCAACATCTATCCCTCGCATATTTAAAGCTGCTTTAACAGGTGCCGGGTTTGGTGCGGCGAATAAAGCCTCCATAATAGGGAGAAGGGTACCATGCATAGATGCTGCAACATCTAAATTCCCAGTTTTGAAGTTTTTAATCATTTCTTGCATTTCATTCCCAATGATGTGTGAAGAAACAGAAATAACTCCAGCACCACCAAGGGCTAAAACAGGTAATGTTAGACCGTCATCACCACTGTACAAGCTGAAGTTGCTAGGTGTTTGGCTAATGATTTGCGTGATATGATTTAAATCTCCACTTGCTTCTTTAATCGATACAATATTGTCGATTGCCGAAAGTCTTACAATTGTTTCTACGGTCATGTTTACTACACTTCGTCCAGGAATATTGTATAGCATTACCGGCAGTGATGTAGCCTCGGCGATGGTTTTAAAATGTTGATATAATCCTTCTTGAGAGGGCTTGTTATAGTATGGAGTGACCAACATAATTCCGTCGACTCCTGTTTCTTCTACTCGCTTCGTCAAGTTGATCGATGCTCTCGTATCGTTTGATCCAGTTCCTGCTATAACGGGGACTCTTCCGTTAACAACTTCTACAACAAATTTAATTAACTTAATTTTCTCTTGTGTGTCTAGTGTAGGAGATTCACCTGTTGTTCCTGCTACAACTAAACCATCAGTACCATTTGCTATCAAATGGTTAATTAAAGCCTTTGTAGCGATAAAATCAATCTCACCTTGTTGATTAAATGGTGTCACCATTGCTGTTAAAACTTGGCCAAATGTCATTACTTTTCTCCCCTTTTTTATAGTTTATAAAATATAGAGGTAGTGTAGGCAGTATTCTTGTAAACGCAAAAAAGCAACAACGAGGGTCCGCTGTTGCAATAGAAACGTAACTTTATTAGTCCAAGTCGTTCCTATGCGTGGATAGCCCTCCATATAGTTTGCCTATATGACAGTTCCGTATTTATTCAATAACAGAACCAGTTTTGAGAACATGAGATTCTCTCTACTTCGGCAAATATCCCTTTCAACAACCATTATAGGATCTCATTATCCTCAAATTGTCTACTATTGATGTTTGCGCCTCTATCCTCACTTCAAATATATTGAAGTAAGAAAGTATTTAATTAAATCTACTTTAACAATAAAGCTTTATAGATGCAAGGAAATACAATTTAGTATTAGATAAATTTATTGACTTAATATTGGTATAGACGGCAGAAAAACACCTTCATCATTAGGATTGATGAAGGTCACTGAAAAAGTTAATTTATTATTTCTTAGTTATGGATAGGTGATTTCCGTTTCAGCGCACTTTCATGTTTCGAAGCTAGCGTAGCGATGCAGAAACAGGCGGACGCTTTCCGCGGGGCGAGCGACAAGCCTCCTCGTCCGCTTGCGCTACCTGTGGGGTCTTGTCTGTCTCGCTTTTCCCGCCGGAGTCGCCGCCTTCCACTTCAATCACTTGTAAATGTTGCAGTAAACCTCAAACGAATTATTACCGTAGTGAAGGAATAAGAGTTAGCAATACGAAATGTCGCCTTTTACAATTTAACCACACTTACAAACTTTAATAACGTAAGTTTGTAAGTGGACTCGATTGTGAAAGGGGAAATAGCAAAAACTTAGTACTATTACAGTATCTATTTCAAAGTATGAACATCTCTCTCAGCTTGCTTCAAGTCCAGCCATACTTTTAGATAACCTTGTTCCGCTAAAGCTTTTATTAAAATGATAATTATTGGGGATATCAAAAGACCTATAAACGTCAAGATTCATTTTCCAATATCAACAACTAGCATTCCCCTAATATAATCTGTATGTTTAGTATATTAAGTTTTAAAGAGAAGAACAGAAATCTGTATTGAGGAAATAGAGGAAAAAATGAAAAATTTATTAAATGTATCTCTTCAGACAAAAATTATGGGTTTGATAGTTTCTTTGGTTATTGGAATCATATTTGTTTCGTTAAGTTTTTTTACTTATTATGAAATTAACCAGAGCGTTGAAAACTCAACAAGAATAGGTCTACAGACCGCTAAGACGGTAGCTAATATGAATTCTGTTGAAGAAGCCTTAACCATGTTAAATCAAAATGAGGAATTGCAACATCTGGCAATTCGTATCAGCAGTCAGGTGGATGCCAATTTCATAATAATTGAAAATCGTGATGGTAAAATACTAGCTCATCCTATAGAAGATAAAATAAATTCTTATAATAAAATACATGAAAACTTTAAGGCTATCGTTTTTGGAGGCTATTATTCCCTAGTATCTGAACAAAATGTAGGTCTTTCAATAGTCGGTAAGGCCCCAATTTTTAATGATCAAAAGCAAGTGATAGGAGTTGTTACTGTAGGTTATCTAAAAGACGAGATAATAACAGCTACTATTAATAGAGTAAAGGATATATCTATATTTGTAATATTTATCATACTAATTGGTGTGATATCTAGTATTTTATTAGCTAGAAATATCAGAAAAGATACTTTGGACTTAGAACCTCGTGAAATAGCAACGCTTTACCGAGATCGTAATGCCATACTCTCTTCTATTAATGAAGGGATCATAGCTATGGACAATTCAAAGAGAATAACTCTGATGAACCAAGCAGCTCAAAATATTTTAGGTTTAGATAGCACGTATGAAAACAAACCTATTTACGATGCAATCCAAACACCAAAAATAACGGAAATAATTGAAAAAAATCAAACACATTCTTCTTTGGAGATAGATATTAATGGCTATGTCGTAATATTAAACATTTTCCCAATAATGAAAGAAGAACAAAACGTTGGAACTGTATTAACATTCAAAGACAAAACTGAAATGTTGAAATTAATGAACACCTTATCTGAGGTTCAAACACTTTCAGATGATCTCAGAGCGCAGACCCATGAGTTTCAAAATAAGCTTTATGTGATCTCTGGGCTACTTCAACTAGGGCATCAGGAAGAAGCTCTAGAAATGATTCAAAATGAAAGTGTAATCGTGCAACAGAACAATAATCTCATATTTGAGCAGATTAAAGATTTGAAAATTCAAGCGCTTCTATTTGGGAAAATAGGAAAAGCATCAGAGAAAAAAATAGATTTTCATATTGAGGAGACTAGTACATTAGGTGTTTTTCCAAAGCATATTACAACAGCCCAAAGTACAATTATTATTGGAAACTTGATAGATAACGCTTTTGAGGCAGTAGCTCAATGTGTTGAAAAGAAAGTTGTTTTTTTCGCAGTTGACTACGGTGAAGAAATTGTTTTAGAAATAGTAGATTCAGGAATGGGTATATCGAAGGAAGATATAGATTTGATATTTGACCAGGGCTATACGACAAAAAGTGGTAGTGGACGAGGATTTGGGTTATCGAATGTAATAAAAGTAGTTAAAGAACTCAATGGTTCAATAGAAGTCAACTGCGAAGCCAGTGGAACGACTTTTACAGTGTTTATACCAAAGTAAAGATAAGGGATGTGCGTTTATGATAAATGTAGCGATTGTAGAAGATGACTTTCGGGTTGCTAATATCCACGAAAAATTTCTCAACGAAATTTATGGTGTGTCTGTAGTTGGAAAAGCTCATCAAGCGATAGATGTGCTAAAAATAATTAGAGAAAATCATGTGGATTTATTATTAGTGGATATATATATGCCCGATAAACTGGGAACGGAGCTCATAAAAGAGTTAAAGCTTGATTATCCTCATCTCAGTTTTATTGTGATCACAGCAGCTAACAATATGGAATTATTAGATGAAAGTTTAAAATACGGTATATTTTACTATTTGATTAAACCTGTAGCAATGGAGAAATTCACAGAGGTCATTAACAACTTTATAAAAAGGAAAGCATTGCTCGAGTCAAAAGAACTGGTCACACAAGATTTCATTGATCAAGTTTTAAAGAATAAGGTTACAGAAATTCAGGAAGATAATGAACTACCAAAAGGGATTAATTCAATAACCTTGAAAAAGATAGTTGAAATTATCGGTAGTATGGACAATGGTGCAACTGCAGAAGAAGTAGGAATTAAAATGAATGCCTCTAGAACGACAGCTAGAAGATATTTACAATACCTAGTGTCAATTGGAAAAGTGAAAGCCGAATTGGAATATGGGATTGTGGGTAGACCTGAAAGAAAATACTATTTGTAAGAAAAAATGAATTTAATGAACAAAATGATAGTAAAGTTTTTAAATTTTTTAAAATTGTAAACGGTTACATATTCAAATGTTTAGCTTAGTATGAAGATTAAGAAAATTTGAATAGGAGTTGAAATAGTTGAAAAAATTATTTACTTACTTAGGTTTAAGTGCAATATTCGTTTTGGGGGCTTGTTCTTCGGAAGGGGCAGATGCTGAACCAGAGTCATTCCCAAATGATAATATTGAATTAGTGGCACCTGCAACACCAGGTGGTGGATGGGATGCAACAGCAAGAGCTATACAGAAAATCCTAGATGATGAAGGCATTGTTGAAGAAAATATCAATGTTGTAAATAAGCCGGGTGGAAGCGGTGAAGTGGGCTGGCAGTATACAAAAGAAAAAGATGCTCATACAGTAGCAATTGATTCTAGCTTGCTTATTACAAATAATTTACTAGGACAAAGTGAATTAAGCTATGAAGATTTAACTCCTTTGGCAATCTTAACAACGGAATGGATTTCGATTGCTGTTCCAAATGATTCTCCTTTTGAAGATGCAACAGAATTAATGGAGCAATTGAAAAAAGATCCAACTTCAATAAAAATTGCTTTAGCTCCTGGTTTAGGTAATAACGACCATTTATCATTTGTACAAGCTGCAAAAGAATTTGGTGTTGATGTTACTAAATTAAATATTTTAATTTACGAGAGTGGTGGAGATGTTGTTACAGCACTACTTGGTAATCATGTTGATGTCGCAACAATGTCTGTCTCAGAATCAAAAGAGCAACATTTAGCAAAGAATTTCAAAATAATTTCAGTGTCCTCAGAAGAGCGACTTGAGGGCTTGGAAGAAGTTCAAACATGGAAAGAGCAAGGAATTGATATGGTATTCCCTCACTGGAGAGGAATTGTAGGACCACCGGATATGACAGAGGAAGAAATTGCTTACTATGACGATGCTATCGCTAAAATGGTCGAAACGGAAGCATGGAAGACGTTGTTAAAAAATAATGATTGGCTCCCGTTCTATAAGAATAGTGCAGAAACTTCGGAATTCTTGAAGGTCCAAACAGAAAATTATGATAAGTTACTAACTGACTCAGGATTAACTGATTAAAATGAATGAAAATTAAATGGATCCTTAAAAGGGTCCATTATTCTTTTAGACAAACATGAAAAGGAATGGAGAGAAGACATGTTCCGTTTATTCTTACCAATTATATTCTTTCTAGTAGGTGCGACTTTCCTTATCAGTTCACTAAATTTACCTAAAGCTAGATTAGGAGATCCGTATGGTCCAATGTATTACCCGACTTTGGTATCGGGATTACTTATTTTATTAAGCGTAATATACATTATTCAGGAATGGAGAAAGCGACATGATGGATTTCCGGAATTGGAACTTCTCTTAAAGGGTCGTACACCCTTTCTACTTATTTCGACAATAGTTTTAAGTTTAATATACGCGTTTCTATTTGAGAAAATCGGATTTTTGTTTTCTACTATTATTTTTCTTGGAGGACTTCTATTCATTATCAATGGAAGGAAAAAGTGGATATCAAATATAGTGATTGCAATTTGTTTTTCAGGGCTTACATGGTATTCATTTGCAATCTTACTCAAAGTGAGTCTGCCATAAATAGGAGGTAAGAAATAATGGGAGTAGATTTTAATATAGTACTGGAAGGTTTAATGACAGCGTTGCAACCGATAAATCTTTTCTGGGTTGCACTTGGAGGATTTCTAGGGACAGTAGTCGGAATGCTACCTGGCCTTGGACCAGCTACAGCAATAGCCTTGTTAATACCAATCACTTTTGGAATGGATCCGGTAAGTGCTTTAGTGTTAATGGCAGCAATTTATTATGGAGCAATGTATGGCGGCTCGAGGAGTTCTATCCTATTAAATACTCCAGGAGATGGATCCGCAATTGCAGCAACTTTTGATGGCTATCCTATGGCTCAAAAGGGCCAAGCGGGTCAAGCGCTTGCTATATCAGCAATAGCATCGCTAATCGGCGGGCTAGTTGCAATAGTTGGTTTCATTCTATTGGCGAAACCTCTAGCAAGTTTTGCATTGCGTTTTGGACCGGCTGAATATTTCTTACTTATGATTTTTACGCTATCAGCAATTGTAGCCTTATCAAAAGGGGCGATGATAAAAGGATTTATTTCAATGACAATTGGCCTTTTGCTCACTACGATGGGCATTGATTTACAGTCGGGTGTTCATCGATTTACGTTAGGCCTTCCTGAGTTAAGTGAAGGTATTGATTTTCTTATTGTAATTATCGGAATTTACGCAGTTGGAGAAGTTATGTTTAATTACATAGGAATTGATAAAATAAAAACTAAATCAAAAGAAGTTGGTAAAATTTGGATAACTAAAGAGCAATGGAAACGTTCCAAGTGGCCGATGATAAGAAGTGCACCATTAGGATTTCTAATCGGCGTTTTGCCTGGAGCAGGCGGCGCGATCGCATCTATGCTAAGTTACACAACTGAAAAACAACTTTCAAAACACCCGGAAGAGTTCGGGAAAGGTGCTGTTGAAGGGCTTGCTGCTCCTGAGTCTGCGAACAATGCAGCATCAGTAGGTGCGTTTATTCCACTTCTAACGATGGGTATTCCAGGATCCGGAACAACGGCTGTTATATTAGGTGCTGTTGTCATGCTAGGAATACGTCCAGGACCGCTCTTATTTGAAAATGATCCGCTACTTGTATGGACATTTATTAATAGTATGTTTATCGGAAATATTTTCCTAGTTATAATGAATATTCTAATGGTCGGGATACTTGTCAAAGTATTAGATATACCGGCAAAAGTTCTTTTTCCACTGATACTAGTACTGGCGTTTATAGGTACTTACACATTAAGCTACAGCACAATCGACTTTACGTTCTTATTAATCTTCGGACTGCTTGGACTTGCGATGAAACTGCTAGATTTCCCTATTGCACCTCTAATATTGGCAGTCATTGTAGGCTCTGATATGGAACAAAATTTCAGGAAAAGTATGGTTGGATCAGAAGGGGCATTTAGTGTTATTTTTATGTCGCCTATTACAATAACTCTTACATTGTTAACTCTACTATCATTATTTTATCCACTGATTGTAAGTTGGTTCAAGAAGCGTAAAATTCAAAAATCATTATGATGTTAAAACGATATCAATTCTTAGCAGGTGTGTAACGATGAAAAAAAAGATACTACTTTCTATATCAGTGATTCTTTATTGTATATTTTTATTACCGTTCTTTGAATGGGATATAAAGGTGAAAGCAGTTGTATTATTGTTCATCATACAGATTCTATGGATTGGTAGAGTATTTCCGTTAGCGTTTAGTTCAATTTTGTTAATGATTATGCTTTCTTTTCACTTTTTCTCATTTGAAGAAACCATGAGTTATTTTGGTTCTGGAATAATATGGCTTCTATTTGCAACTTTCATTATCTCACATGCTTTTATTAAGACAGGACTTGCAAGTAGGATAGCACTGAAAATGCTTAGACTTTCTAGTGGTTCAGGAAAAAAGTTGGTTTTTATTTCATTTCTAATTATGTTTGTTCTTTCTGTGTTAATTCCTTCTAACGTCGGCAAAGGTAGTCTGATCGCTTCAGTATTAGATAGTATTGTCACTAATTTAAAAAAAATTAGTAAAGTGACGAATTTGTCTAAATCATTATTTATTGGTTTGACTTATGTTGTCGCGTTATCAGGTTCTTTTGTAGCGACTGGTGCCAGTTCGACAATTTATGCATATGGATTACTTTCAGAAATAACGGATGAAATGAACTATCTAAATTGGATAATGTTGTTTTTACCACCGATTTTTCTTTTTATCGTCTTATTGTGGCTACTATTTATATTGATTTATCCACCTGAAGCAATTGAAAGTAAAGTAGTTGTGAATTTAATCGATGAAAAAATGGGAGAACTAGGAAGTATAACAGTAGATGAAATTAAAGTACTGTGCATAATTGGTTTAGCTGTTATTTTATGGATTACTGAAGGTTTTCATCACTTTTCGGTTCCTTTAATCGCTTTATTGAGTGCCAGTTTAACCGTAATGCCGGTAATTGGAATTTGGAATTGGGAAACAGCACGTAAGAAAGTGGATTGGGATATGATCCTGTTTTTTGCAGGAACCTTAATGGTTGCAAAAATGCTAATTGAAACGGGCGCGGTAGATTGGATTGCCAATGTAATTGTTTTGAAATTTACGGGCTATTCTCCAATACTATTGTTAATTTTCATGATCGTTGTAACGGCTCTAATCCGTATCGTTTTTGTGAATGTTCTAGGATTTTTGACCATTATGATTCCTATAGCTATTACAGTAGGGAATAATGTAACAGGTTTAACTTCGCTTGAGATTGCAATGGCAGTATTTTTAACTGGTGTACCAGGATTTTTACTGATCACACAATCCCCGGTTCATCTTATCAGTTATTCCTATGGACATTTTACTGAGAAAGATTTATTACGGTTCGGTATGTTTTCAACGATAATTTGGCTATTAGTAGTTTTAGGTTCAGTTTTATTTTATTGGAATACAATCATCACAGTTCACTAAAAAGGAGGACTACTAATGACTTGGTTAATTGAAAAACAAAAGAGTCAATCTGAGTTGGCTCAAGAATTTTTACAGCTTATTAATGAAGATCAACTATTAAAAATTATTGGAGCACATGATGGTATGTCAGGTTTAGTCGCCAAACAAACAGGCTTTAAATCATTGTATTTATCAGGAGCAGCGTTCACAGCAAGTAGAGGTCTCCCGGATTTAGGGATTTTACATTCTCAAGAAGTGGCAGAGCGCGCGCGTGATATTATACGCGCAACAAATTTACCATTATTAGCTGATATCGATACAGGGTTTGGTGGAATTTTAAATGTAGCTCGAGCAGCTAAAGAAATGGTTGAGGCAAATGTAGCAGCAATACAGATTGAAGATCAGGATTTGCCCAAAAAATGCGGTCATTTAAATGGTAAAAAACTTATTCCAGTTGAGGAAATGATCCAAAAAATAAAAACGATCAAAGAAGTTGCTCCATCATTAGTTATTGTTGCACGTACAGATGCATTGTCAGTAGAAGGATTAGATAGTGCGATAGACAGACTACATCAATACGTTGAAGCTGGGGCAGATGCTATTTTTCCAGAAGCTCTTACAACTGAAGATGAGTTTCGACAGGTCAGCGGACAATTTACTGTACCACTGCTCGCAAATATGACTGAATTTGGTCGAACTGAGTACTTTACTGCAGAGCAGTTTGAAGACTTCGGCTACTCTATGGTTATTTATCCAGTTACTTCTCTCCGTGCTGCAGCAAAAGCGTATGAAGTAGTATTCAGAGAGATTGCTGAAAAAGGAACCCAAAAAGGTGTCCTTGATAAGATGCAGACTAGAAAAGAATTATACGAAACAATTAAACTACATGATTATGAAAGTTTGGATAAGCAAATTGCTAAAACTGTAATACCCGAATAAGAAGAGGAGGTGTTCCTTATTTCTCAACAATCTGTCCCTTGTGCAGTTTACCGTGGCGGGACAAGTCGCGGCATATTTTTTCATGAAAAGGACTTACCTAGAGATAAAAAGAAGCGAGAGAATATCTTTCTTGCGGGTATAGATGCATATAATCCATCTCAGATTAACGGACTAGGAAGTGGGACATCTCATACCAGCAAAGTCATCGTCATATCAGAACCATCAGTAAAGGAAGCGGTTTTGGATTATACTTTCTACCAGATCGGTATAGGGGAAGCAGTAGTAGACGCAGAAGGTACTTGCGGAAACTTAATGGCTGCTGTTGGAGCTTTTGCGGTGGATGAAGGACTAGTAAACTTAGACATTTTGGATAAAGAAACAACGGTGTTCGTATTCAATAAAAACATTCAGAAAATGATTAAGTTAAATGTTCCTGTAATAAACGGAAAAGCACAGGTATCTGGAGATTATCATATGCCAGGGACAATAATACCAGGTGCCAAATTTGAGGTAGATATCCTATCCCCAGGTGGAGGAATTACCGGGAAATCACTGCCACTTGGAAGCACAACTAAACTGGAAGTAAGTGAAGAGTCTTTCGATGCGTCATTTGCTGATATTGTAAATCCGTTCGTGTTTACAGCAGCTGAGTCTTTCTGCTTAAAAGGTTCGGAACCGAATAGCAAACTGTCACAGGACGCTGAATTGATGAGCAAACTAGAATCCATTCGTCTTAAAGCTTCCGTTTTATCTGGTATGGCTGAAACAGAAAAGGAAGCTATGCAAATTCCATCGATTCCTAAAATCGCCATTCTTTCAAAGCCACATGACTATACAACTTCTAAAGGTGAACTCATTAAAGCAGAAGATGTTGATATTGTAGCGAAAATGGTTTCCATGGGGAAATTTCACCGGACATTTGCAGGTAGTGGATTATATAATTTGGCGGCTTCCGCATTATTACCAGGAACGATTGCGAATAGTTATACTTCTAAACGGTTGGTAGGCCAAAGTGGTACTTTTAGAATTGGACATCCAGAAGGGGTAGCAGTAGTCCGAGTTGCATTAACAAAGAACGGAATGGACATCGAATCAGTCGGTCTTGATAGAACAGCTCGTCTTATATTAAAAGGACTGCTTTATATACCTGAATTGTAATAGAAAGAGTAGTCTGGATGATTAAATCACCTGGGCTATTTTTTTACTAGATAAATCAATTTCATAATAAAAAACTAGTAATAAAATCCGAGCAAAGTTGATTTCCGCTCCATGAGGACGCTTTCCGTGGGGCACGGCTTCAATCTCCTCGTCACTCTAAAACCATGTGCTCCTGCGGTTACTCGTCGCAAAGATACTGGCTTTTGGCCAGCATCTTTCCTGCGGGGCTTTCAGCTCGCACTGTTCCCACTGGAGTCGCCGCATGGCGCTACAATCAAACATACCTGTTTAAAATAAACGGATAATTATCGAATTTAGGAGTTATGAAATTGACTCAAGATAAAAAGTATTTAACCATAGCTTCATACTTGGATTAGTGATGGCTAACTCCACTAGCTTCCTAACACCTGAGCTTAAGACCCTCATGTGGAAAACAATTTTAGATAGAAGAAAATTAACAACTTTTCTTACAAACATTAGAAAGTATATAAAATTGATGTGCCAAAAACCCAGTGTTCATGTGTTTTAGTATAAGAATACTAACATACTAAAATGGAATGGAATTTCTTTGATGGGACTCTAGTGAATCCGATTAATGTAAAGTATTATTTCATTATTTAGAAGTTTCCGGTCAGTGGAAACACTCCAGCGGAGAAAGCGTGTTCAGTGAGACCCCGCAGTCGCTTGCGACGAGGAGGCTCACTGGACCGCCCGCGGAAAGCGTCCACCTGTAACGGAAATCATACCGGAAACCAAAGTAGATACTATATGGAATATCCTTCTAAACTGTTACTTAAATCATTTGCTGTCTTAAAGGACCGTGCGTACTTTGGCTGGTTTTTCTAAAGAAAAAAGGAGGAGCCAACATGAAAGATATGAAAAAGGTATTAACAGAAGACGTCTTTGACGTGCTATCCATGAATGGTAATGAGTATTCTTTCGTAAACTTGAATACTTTGGATAAATCGGTTGATGGAAATATTTCATTACTTCCATACTCCATTAAGATACTACTCGAAACTGCTGTTCGTAATTTTGATGGGAAGTACATAAATATTGAACACATTGAGCAACTGGCAAATTGGAAAGAGCAACAACGATTGGAAAGAGAAATTCCATTTAAACCTTCTCGAATCCTATTTCAAGATTTCACAGGGATACCGGCTCTTGTGGACTTAGCGACGATGAGGGAAGAAGTTAATCGCAAGGGTGGAGATATTGCCGAAGTGAATCCGCAAATCCCAGTAGATCTTGTCATTGATCATTCTGTCATTGTCGACAACTCCGGTAATGTAAACTCCCTATCTGCAAATTTGCATAAGGAGTACGAGCAGAACAACGAAAGATACCGTTTTGTGAAATGGGCTCAAAATAGTTTCCGGAATTTTAGAGCGGTACCTCCATCAAACGGGATTGTTCATCAAGTTAATCTTGAGTATTTAGCTAGTCCGGTAAGGGTAGGTGACTCAGAAAAAGGGCCAAGTATATACCCAGACTCGTTAGTTGGGACGGATTCACATACACCGATGATAAATGGAATAGGAATAATAGGGTGGGGCGTTGGAGGAATTGAAGCGGAAGCTGCCATGCTTGGTCAACCCCTATATTTTGTGATGCCTGAAGTTGTTGGATATAAACTACATGGAAAATTACAAGAAGGAGTAACTGCTACTGACCTAGCTCTTACCATAACTAATCTACTAAGAACAAAAGGTGTTGTCGGAAAATATATTGAGTTTTTCGGAGACGGCTTGGATAATATCTCACTTACAGACCGAGCGACAATTGCTAATATGGCCCCCGAGTATGGAGCGACAATGGGTTACTTTCCAGTGGACCATGTCGCGATGAATTACTTTGAAGAGACTGGACGGGGGGATCTAGTTCCTTTAGCGAAGGCCTATTACGAATCACAAGGGTTGTATCGATCGAAAGACTCTGTTGTTCCAGAATTTACAGAAACAATTGAATTGGATTTGTCCATTGTCGAGCCTTTGTTGGCCGGGCCAAAGAGGCCACAAGATAGTATTCCTCTGGCAAATATGAAGTTAGAATTTGAACAGGCAATTTCTGCACCAATTGCACAACGTGGATATGGACTGGAAGAGAAAGAACTAAATAACAAGGTCCAACTTAATAATGAAGAAGAAATCAAAACAGGGTCTGTAGTACTTGCAGCCATATCAAGTTGTACAAATACGTCAAACCCTAGCGTGATGATTGCAGCTGGGCTTGTTGCTAAAAAAGCAGTGGAATTAGGGTTGAAAAAACCTTCTTTTGTAAAAAGTAGTATCACACCAGGTTCCCGTGTCGTTACTAAATACCTGGAGAAAGCTGGTTTGTTGACTTCCCTTGAGGAAATCGGGTTTTTTATAGATGGTTACGGCTGCGCAACTTGCTGTGGTAATAGTGGTGCACTAGATATATCCGTCGAGAAGGCCATTAAAGATAACAACTTGCTCGTATCCTCTGTATTAAGCGGGAACCGTAATTTTGAAGGAAGAATTCATCCCCTGATAAAAGCAAATTATTTAGGTTCTCCTCCCCTTGTTGTTGCTTACGCATTGGCAGGAACCGTACGAATTGATCTGTCAAATGAACCAATTGGCTTTTCAAAAGACAATGAAGCGGTTTACTTAAAAGATATTTGGCCATCGTCAGATGAAATAAATAAAGTCATGTCCTCTCATATAAAAAAGGAACTTTTCCAGGAGGAATACCAAAGTATTTTTGAGAATGAAACGTGGTCTTCCATACCGGTTTCTGAAGGATTATTGTATCAATGGGATGATAAATCAACATATATAAAAGAAGCTCCTTATTTTAAAGAACAGAAAACGAACGATAATAAGGAACTTGATATAAAAAAAATGAAGACCTTACTCTTGTTAAAAGACTCGATCACTACTGACCATATCTCGCCTGCAGGTCATATCCCGTTAAAAAGTCCAGCTGGATTGTATTTGGCTGAAAAAGAAGTAAATGTCAGAGACTTTAATAACTATGGTGCAAGAAGAGGAAATCACCATGTAATGGTACGTGGGACATTCGGGAATATCCGGATACGTAATGAACTAGCCAATGGAATAGAAGGAGGATTCACCAAGTATTTACCAACAGGTGAAATCATGAGTGTTTTCGACGCAGCAACGAAATACAAAGAGTCTGAACAAAACTTAATCATCATCGCTGGAAAAGAGTATGGAACTGGAAGCTCAAGAGATTGGGCCGCCAAAGGGACCTTCCTTCTAGGAGTGAAGGCTGTATTAGCTGAAAGTTTCGAACGTATTCATCGTAGTAACCTAGTCGGAATGGGTGTTCTTCCTTTGCAGTTTAAAGAAGGAGAAAATGCAGAAACATTAGGATTAGATGGAACAGAAACGTATTCTATTATCGATTTAGGAAATGACATATCAGCGAAACAAAAGGTGCGTATTTTGGTGGAAAAAGAAGAAGGAAATAGTGAATTTGAAGTCATCGTTCGTTTAGATAGCAAAATCGATGTGGAGTATTACCTGAATGGTGGTATTCTCCATACTGTTTTAGAAAATATGTTGGATGGAATGAAGGAGAAATCAAGTTAAAGGAGCCAAACTAATGGAAGATTCTACGAAGGAAAGAGTAAAGTCCGTATTTGGGAAAAATGCTGATAAGTATTTGAAAAGTGAAAGCCATGCAAAAGGGAATGATCTTCCTTTATTAAAAGATTGGTTGGAACCCGAAAATACATGGTCCGTTTTAGATATCGCTACTGGTGGAGGCCATGTAACAAAGGCACTGGCACCTTTCGTAGGAACAGTGTTTTCTACTGACCTTACCGAGGAAATGCTAGAAAATACCGCCAAGCATTTAAACGCAATTTTCGATAATATTATTTTTGTAATTGCCGACGCTGAATCATTGCCTTTTTTAAAAGATACGTTTGATGTGGTAGTTTGTCGAATTGCACCGCATCATTTTCCAAATCCCGAAAAATTTATTGAAGAAGCATCAAGAGTATTAAAGTCGAATGGAAAATTTATTCTAATAGACAATATTGCACCTGCCGATTCTAAACTAGGTGAGTTCATGAATAAAACGGAAAAATTAAGAGACGATAGCCACGTGCGTTGTCTCTCCAAAGATGAATGGAATCATCTTCTACAAGTCAATAATTTGGTCGTGAAGAAATCCCTGGATCGGAAAAAAACATTTGCATATCCTGAGTGGGTAGCACGTACTACAGAAAACGAAGAACAAGTGAATCGAGTGAAACAGCATTTACTACAAGCCGACAAAGAGACGGCTCATTATTTTGCGATTACAAAACAAGGTGACGATATTGAAAGCTTTATGATTGATGAGTGGATGGTCATGTGTGAAAAACTTTGAGCTAAGTTGATATTAATAATCGACAGGGAAATATCCGGGTCGCTATGGATGACACCTCTGCACTATAAGAAGAGAGACGGCGAAGACAACGCTCGTCTCTCTTTTTTAATAAGCGGGTATGTGTCAGGCACTGTCTTAGATTCGTGGGATTTATTAAAGCATAATCGATTTAACAAAGATGGAATGTTCCTACTGAATTTTCGAATATAGGCGTATATGGAATTAAAAACATTTAAAAAATCTGGAACACCCCTTCACGGTTAGTGGGAAGGGGTATTAAGGGTTAGTTTAGTATGTTGTTAGGACTAAACGGTAATTAAATATTCAGAATAAAATGATAAAAGGGTTTACATCAATTAGGTTCAATGGTATTGTTATAAAAATTACTTCTATAAAAATTAATGTAATATTTATAACTACATATTAAATGGAGTAATTCTTTTAAAAAAAAATAACAAAGAGGAGTCAAAATGAATCAATTACCTATTTTATTATCAGAAGAATTAATTAAAAGAGCGGAAAACCTTACATCAACTCTACTATCGGATGCAATGGGTTGTACAGGTTCTATGGATTACAAAATAAAACCTGTTGTCTCAAAAGCTAGAATTGTAGGGACAGCGTTAACTGTTAGCATGAGACCGGGTGACAATCTTTTTCTTCATCAAGCTATCCATTCTGGTTCCAAAGGTTATGTGTTAATAGCGGATGGAAAAGATCATAAAGAAAACGCTTACCTTGGAGAGTTAATGGCAGCAGCCGCAAAAGTCGTAGGACTAGAAGGTATTGTTATTGATGGACTGGTGAGGGATAAAGTAAATCTTGAGGAATTAGGTTTTCCTATTTTTGCAAAAGGATTTATTCCAAATGGACCTTTAAAAGATGGTCCTGGTTTATTAAATTCTATTATTTCATGTGGTGGTGTTGTTGTCTGTCCGGGGGATTTAATTATTGGAGATGAAGATGGAGTTGTGGTTGTACCTAAGGATAGAATATCAGAAGTACTAGAAAAGGCAGAAAAAAAATTAGAGTATGAAGAAAAAAGATTGAAAACAATTTTAGAATATGAAGAAAATAAAGGAACATCAATCGAGCCACCATGGTTAAGTGAAAAAATGAAAGCGTTTTAATAATAACTGTGAGTAATGTCAGATGTTTCAAGTACTAAAACTTATATATAATCATTAAAAATATATAATGTACTAAATTATGGTTAAAAAAAAGGTTGGTGAAGTTAAGGTGATAATTGGTTTTATTGGTTTTGGTGAAGTTGGATACGAAATGTCAATTGGTTTACTAGAAGATGGGGTTAGTAAAATTTACGCATTTGACCCTTTATATGAATCAGAAATGGTTCAAAACCGCGTTAAAAAGTCAGGAGTTATCTTATGTTCTACTGAAGAAGAGTTACTACAGCAAAAAGTGGACGTAGTTATTGTTGCTGTTCCTGCCAACCAATCTTACGTAAGTTGGCAACACATTAGCAAGTTTCTAAATAACTCCACTATATATGTAGATGTATCAACAGCTAGTGCATCTGAAAAAACTAAGGTTTACGAAGAGATTATGAAAAAAGAAAAGTTGTTTGTTGATGCAGCTATGATGGGGCCATTAACTGCTCATAAACATCAGGTGCCTATTTATGCAAGTGGTAATGGTACGGATTTATTTAAAAATTTAATGAGTCCTTATAACATGAATATTACTAAAGTAAGTGAACAACCCGGAGATGCTACTAATATTAAATTTATTCGTAGTATATTTACAAAAGGGGTTTCAACACTATTGTTTGAAGTACTCGAGTTAGCTCATGATTTGAATTTAGAAGATGTCATTCTTGATTCGATTTCAGAAACTATGGATGAAGCACCATTTGAGGAAATTGCAAATCGGTTAATAACAGGTACCGCAATTCATTCAGGAAGACGCGAAAAAGAAATGGAAAATGTTATTGCATTTGTCAAAGAAAATGAGAAGAATCCAATAATGTCTCAAGCTACTAAGGATAAATTAAATTGGTTGACAAGTTTAGGGTTAAAAGAAGAGTTTAATAGTCAAAAGCCTAATGATTGGAAATTGGTTGTAAAAAAAATTAGTGAAGGAGTTATCAAAAATGAAAAAGCTTAAACGAAATGTCTTAATATCAAGTTTGCTTTCTATTGGAGTAATTATTAGTGGATGTGGAAATGAGGAAACAAGTGCTGATTCTAGTGATAAATTTCCGGAGGGTCCTGTTAAAATAGTTGTTCCTTTCTCTGCCGGAGGCGGTGCTGATACTACAGCCCGAGTTATTGCAGAGCATACTGAAGAACATTTAGGAGTAAAAATAGTAACTGAAAATAGAGATGGAGCCGGCGGTACTTTAGGGCAAGAAATGGTTGCTACTGCTGAACCAGATGGTTACACACTCGGATTAATTACAACATCTATTGTTACAAACCCAATCTTTAATAACGTTTCATATACTCATGAAGATTTCATACCTATTGCACAACTTGTAAGTGATGTTGGTTATCTTTATATACCAGGTGATGCGCCTTATGATGATATTGAGTCTTTAATTGAGTACGCAAGTAATAATGGTGTAACAATTGCTGTATCAGGAGCCCAAACATCTGATAACTTTGCTGCTAGGGAGTTTGCTGAAGCGGCTGGAATTCAGTCAACTCCTATACCATATGAAGGAGGATCACGAGCTGTGGCTTCTGCAGCGGGAGGGCATGATGATGCGACAATTAGTAGCTTTTCCGAAGCTGAAGGTCAGGTTCAAAGTGGAAACTTAAAGCCGATTTTAGTATTTAGTGAAGAAAGGTCAGAGCAATATCCTGATGTTCCGACATCATATGAAAAAGGAATTGAGGTAACTGAAGAATCTTGGCGTGGTATAGGTGCTCCAAGTGGAACCGATCCTGAAATTATTAAGTACCTTCAAGAAGCGTTTAAAAAAGGATTTGATGATGAAAAGTATCAAGAAAAAATGAAAAATCAAGGCATGGATACAATGTATAGAAACACTGAAGAATTTCAAAAGGTTATTAACACAAATTATGAACGTTTTAAAAATGCTAAAGAGTAAGACAAATTAATAGTCCCCTTTTATAGGGGACTATCTATAAGTATAGAGCTAGAGTAGGAGGTTATCGTGTGGCAAAAGTTAATTATATCTTATCTGGTTTAATGATTTTATTAGGTATATGGATTTTATTATTGAGTAGTGACCTATCTGGAGACGCAGCAAGTTGGCCGAAATTTTTTACATATTTATTAATCTTGCTATCGGTAGGTTTAGTTTATGACACAAAATTCAAGCCAAATAGAGAAATAGACAGTGCAGGAAACGAAGAAGATGAAATTCCAAAAGATAAAAAACAAAATCGAAACTTAATATATAGCATGGTTTTGTCGGTAATTTACATTTTATTTATGCAATATGTAGGGTTTTTATTATTGACACCAGTTTTTATAGGATTATTATTTTGGTTACTAAAATATCGTTCAATCTTTAAGTTGGCACTATTATCTATAGGCACGACTGTATTTTTAACCGTTGTATTCCAATTTCTTCTAGGTGTACCTATTCCTCAAGGAATTCTTGATAATTTGTTTTAAAGGAGAGAAAGAATTATGGATGTATGGCTTGGAGCAGTTGTAACCGTTTTTTCCCCAATTACATTATTAATAATATTACTTGGTACATTATTTGGATTAGTTATGGGTGCAATACCTGGGATGAGTTCTTCTATGGCAGTAGCAATTATTTTACCATTCACATTTAGCATGGATCCTGCAGGGGGGATAATTCTATTATCTGCTATATATTGTGCTTCTGTTTATGGTGGTTCTATTTCAGCCATACTATTAAATACTCCAGGTACTCCTGCTGGAGCAGCTACAGTGCTAGACGGGTATCCCTTATCACAACAAGGGAAAAGTGGTAAAGCGCTAGGAATATCAGCAATTGCATCCGGAATAGGTGGAATTATTAGCGCTCTAATTCTAATGGCGGCCGCCCCAGCACTAGCCCAACAAGCATTGCGTTTTGGGTCGGCAGAATATTTTGCTGTTGCTATTTTTGGAATTTCAATAGTTTCTAGTTTAGGTGGGAAAAACCCCTTTAAAGGATTAATTGCAGGTACACTTGGAATTTTAATCGCTACAGTAGGTATGGATCCTATTAACGGTTTTCCTAGATTCACTCTAGGCTTCTCTGATTTAACGGGAGGATTCGATTTGATACCGGTCTTAATCGGTTTGTTTTCAGGTTCACAAGCATTTGTTTTAATAAAGAATGCAGGAAAACCTGAAAAGAACAGTGAAATTAGTGTAGCATCAGGAAAAGTTTTACCAACTTTTAAAGAGTTTACAAAATTAATTCCAAATATAACTCGTTCTTCTTTAATTGGTACAGTTGTAGGAATTATTCCTGGCATCGGGGGAGATCCTGCAGCATTTATTGCTTATAATGAAGCAATGCGATGGTCAAAACATCCAGAAAATTTCGGGAAAGGCGAGTTAGCAGGAGTTGCTGCCCCAGAAGCAGCTAATAATGCTGTTACGGGTGGAGCTATGATACCGCTTTTAACTCTTGGGATTCCAGGGAATACTGTGACAGCAATACTTATAGGTGGTCTACTTATACATGGATTACGACCAGGGCCAATGCTTTTTCAAAATCATGGAGACGTAGTTTATGCATTGTTTTTAAGTCTGATCGTTACTAATATATTATTTATGATTTTAGGATTAGTCGGCGTCAAATACTTTACTGCTGTTCTAAAAATTCCAAGCAGACTATTAGGTCCAATGATTTTATTGCTAAGTGTTATAGGAAGTTTTGCTATTTCAAATAATTACCACGACATATGGGTAATGCTCGCATTTGGTATTATAGGTTATATTTTCCGTATTATCAATGTACCATCTACTCCCATTGTCCTTGCAATTATCCTGGGGCCTATAGCTGAAGAAGGATTTAGACAAGCTATGCTGCAATCAGGTGGCGATATTTCAATTTTCTTTACACGACCAATAAGTGCAGTGTTCTTAATAGTAGCGGGAATATCGTTTTTCACTCCTTTTTTCCGAGGGATATTTAGTAGTAAGAAAAAAATTATTAGTTAGTTATTAAAATGGGAATTCAGTATTTGAAAACTTATATTAGAGGTGTAACAGAGTGAATAAAAAAATATCTGAGATATTCGAATTGACTCAAAAAATTTTAGAAGCAAGTGGTGTTAATCCAAAAAGTGCCCGTGAAGTAACTGAATCAATAGTAGACGCAGAAAAACGTGGAATTGAATCTCATGGGTTAATTCGTTTAAAACCATATGTTGACAGAATTCAAGGGAACTTAATTAACGCTGAACCAAACATTAAAATTGTGAAAGACAATAGTTCTATAATGGTAATAGATGGAGATAATGGGTTAGGTCAAGTAGTTGCTATTCAAACATTAGAATATTGTTTTGAAAAGTTACAAACGAATAGCACTGTAATGGCTACTGTTAGAAACAGTAATCACTTTGGAACTGCAGGTTATTTTTCAAGAATAGCAGCTGAAAATGGCTTTTTAGCTATTGTCGCTTCAAATGCTAGTCCAACAATGGCGCCTTGGGGAGGGGTAAATCCTCTCCTAGGTACAAACCCCATTGCAATGTCTTTCCCAGCAAATAACTTTGGAGATTTTACTCTAGATATGGCAACGAGTGGTACAGCTAAAGGGAAAATTCGTACCTATGAAAGAAATGGTACCGATATGCCACCTGGGCTAGCTATTGATAAAGATGGGTATGAGACGCAAGATCCAAAAACCGCTTTAAATGGATCGTTACTTCCAATTGGCCAGCATAAAGGTTACGGTTTATCTATGTTTATTGACGTTCTTTGTGCCGGTTTAAGTGGAGCCTCTTTAAGTAGTGAAACCGAGTCTATGTTCAAATCTGGTAATGTTGCAAATACTGGTCAATTCTTCTTATTAATAAAAATAGAAGATGTAGTTGATTCTGAATCATTTAAGGATAGAATGGAGAGTTGGTTTCAACTACTTAAGAATTCAGAAGAACGACCGGGTTTTGAAGAGATTCTAATACCAGGTGAACTTGAAAATAGAAAGAAAAAAGAAAATTCGCAAATGGTAAATGTCAGCGAAACAACTTATGGAGAACTTCAAGAGATGGCAATGAAGCTTAATATTCAGACTGACTAAAGGATTAAAGAGAGGAAACTGGGTTTGGCAAATTTTCAATTAAAACATACAAATATCCAAAAACTAAATGTAGAAGAGCTAAAAAATTTTCTTCAAGAAAATGAATATAGAGAGTTTATAGAATATTTTTTATTAGAAAATAAAAAAGGTGAAAACGGATTAATTTTTAAAGAACTATTAAATCAGTTAAGCAGTGATGAAGAATCAATTATTAAAGAAGAAATCGAAAAATTTAATATTGTTGTAGATGACAATGCCTTGTGGCGGAAGCCTGCAATTGAAATCTATGAAAGTTTACTATTAAATATTGAAAGTAGTAAAAAGGAAGACTTGATTGAAAGTAAAGGAATATATTTATTTCTGTTATTTTCGATGAATTATGTGTTTTTCTCTTACGCAAATAAAGATTTTCGAAGATTTATTGGAGTAAAGAAAAGAAGCCTTATTAATTCTCTAAGAATAAAATGATGTTCAATTAGCATTATGAAAGAAGCGTATGTATAATGAAGGTAAATTCATGAGAATAAAAGAAAAGTATCTGATTTTAATAAGTACATCCATTTTCATGTTTGCTATTGCAGGAAGTAGACCCCTAATTTCTTTATATTCAACTGAATTAGGGGCTAATATTGCAGAGGTAGGATTAATTACTTCATTATTTTCATTACTTTCTTTGTTTTTAGCGATACCATTAGGAAGATCTATTGATAAAGTGAATGTTAAAACCCCTTTATATCTATGTCTAGGTTTATGTAGTATTTCTTTAATTATTCCCTTTGTACTAGGAAACATAATTGGAATATGTATCTCACAAATACTAGCGGGTGTTGCGCAAATGACTTTTGTGATTTCTATCCAATCGTATGCTGGAGGTATGAAGGATAGAAAAACACAAGAATATTACATAGCAATTTTTAGTATCGGGGTTGCTATCGGGAGTTTTGTTGGTCCTTTGGTCAGTGGTTTATTATCACAAAGCCTTGACTATGCGACTGTGATGTTCTACTTAGGGATGACAGTTATTTTTGCTTTCCCCTTTATCTATTATTTACTAGGTTATAGTAGAACAATAAAAGATGAAATTAAGGATAATAAAATAAAAGACACCTTTGATTTATTAAATAATCATGCTTTAAGAAAGGCTATATTAATAAGTGCTTTATTGTTATTAGGTAAAGACATATATATTTCCTTTTTTCCGTTACTTGCCCAAAGTAAAGGCATTTCTAATGCGATGATAGGCTTAATCATATCAGTAAATGCAGCAGCAGGAATATTCATTAGGATGGTAACACCGCTTCTCCTTCAACAATTCAAAAGTAGTATTATTATTACGACAGCTTTAGTTATTGGTGGTTGTTCATATATCCTAAATCCTCTTGCCGATAATTTTTTTATATTACTTTTTGTTTCTTTTATTCTTGGTCTTTGCTTAGGAGTTGGCCAACCATTATCAATATCGAATACTATACGTGCACTACCAGCTGCACGTATAGGAGAGGGTCTTGGATTAAGGCTTTCAATTAATAAGCTTACTCAGGTCGTAGCTCCAGTTGTTCTTGGTGGAGTTTCTAATCTATATGGGATTTTTTCAGTCTTTTACATTACAGGCTTTATTATTTTCTTTGGATCCATTGATTTCAAAGCAGCTACTAAGTTGACTTTAAGAGTTAAAAAGAAGTGAAATTATATGTCGCATAGGTAAAGATGGGGTGAAGATAATGAGTGATACAATAACAATTTTAAGAAATAAAATTTCTGATTTAACAGACTCTCAAAAAATGGTTGGGAACTATATCCTGAAAAACCCTTCTGAAGTTGCTTTTTTAACAGTAGATGAGCTATCAAGACAGGTAGGAACTAGTACTACAACTATTATGAGATTATCTGTTAATCTAGGGTATTCTGGTTATACTGAATTTCAAAAAGGACTCCAAACACTCTTACGTAATCAAACTGCGCCTTTTAACCGCTTAGAAAAAAACGTAAGAGACGTTTCCCAAGATAATTTATGGGTAAGTAGTATCAATTATAATATTAATCAAATTCAGTCAGTAACAGATTTAGTTACTGATGAACTTCTAGAACTTGTAATAGAGAAAATTATGTCCGCAAAAAGGATTTTTTGTGTCAGTGTTAGAAGTGGACTTCCAGTAGGTCAATACCTAACTCATGGAATAAATCGTACACTGGGTAATTGTAAATTAATAGAACCGGATAACAGCGAATGGATTGATGATGTAATAAGCTTCGATTCCTCGGACTTAGTCATTGCTACTAGTTTCCCGAGATATGCGAAAAGAATTATTGACTTTGTTTCAATAGCTAGGGAATACAATGCAAGTGTTGTAAGTATTACAGATAATTACTCTTCTCCTATTGTAAATCATTCAGATATTGTTCTCCCATGTGATTCAAGTAGTATGGCCTTTCATAATTCTCCTCTCGTAGCGATGATTGTTGCTGACTATCTCATCAGTGCAATAGCAATAAGAAATTTAGAAAGTACAAAAAAACGTTTGAATGAAGTTAATGCCCTCTTGTCTAAGGTTAATTACCACATAAAGTAGAGATTTAATGATAGGTATGTCTGTAATTTAGAATATTACAAAAATTTTTGAATACCCCTTCACGGTAAATGTGAAGGGGTATTCTTGTATAGAAATGTGATAGCTTAAGATTAAGAGGCTATTTCGTTCTATGAACTTCTTCTTTCTCAGCTGTCTTCAAGTCCAACCAGGCTTTTAGATAACCCTGTATCACTAAATCTTTAATCAAAATGATAATAATTGGGGATATCAATAGACCCTACAAACCCCGAGATGTTGATACATGAGTCTAACCCTCGGAAAGATTAAGTAAGTAACTACATTTCAAACTACGTAGTCAAGAGGAATTGCAGGTCAACTAGACCGAATCGTCAATTTTTAGCTTATTTTTTGTAATATCTATATACCTTCTCACCTTCTATTTCTACACGTAGTTCATTTCCTGTAAGGTACACTACGGCATTTTTGCCTTCGAAGTGTTTGATATGGTCACTATAGGGGGAGTAGACAACACCGTGTAGTTTTTTTGTGGTTGGTGGTTCTTTCAAAATGACTCCGTAATTAGTCGATTCTTTCTCCCAATAACCACTCGATGACAGTTCGCCAAGGTCGATTTTATACCTCTTACCTTCTTTAGTGACACGCACCATGTAATAATAATTGCTTCCAATCTCTTCTTGATATTCTCCTTCAATTCCCCGCAGCATGTATTCGTCCCTTAAAGGGATATCCACATCTTGAATTTCAAATGTGTCAGATTGATACACAATTTTATACTCTAAATTTTCTCCACAATTGTTTCTATCACACGAATCTTCATTGATGGTAAATTTAATAATTAACTCCAAGTCTCCTTCAACATCATAATTACCGCCACCAGAGCCGGAGAAGTAACTGTAGAAATCCGTTTCATACATGCCACTTCGGAAATCTAATTTGTACCCTAATTCTTCACCCAATGCCGCCAACTTCTCCTTTGAGTAATTTTCAACATTCCCCTCGAATGCGTACTTTTCGATGTTCTTCTCGATGTAGGCGTTGCCTATATGTGCGTGTACACTCATTCCAATATGGAATAGTACAAACACACCTATCGTAATGGCACCTGTAATAGCTAGACGATTCTTCCCAAACTCAACTTTTAAGAGGGAAAACATAATGAGTGTCACGACAAAATTAAAGATGAAAATGATGACAGGTAAGCCAATAAAAGATCCCATAAACATAACACCAGCAAAAAAATTTGTCGGGTCATACCAGGTCATATAAACTGAAAATAAATACAATAGAATTAATGTGATATTACCTACTAAAATACATATCAGTTTTTTAAATAATTCCTTGCTCATTTTATAAAACCCGCCTCTTTCTTAGATTTCTCATGAAACATCCAATATTTTTGAAAGAATGTATAAAAGTCAAATTAGTTGCTAATAATATATTCAAAAAACCATTTTCTTCATTATTGAATAAATAGACTAATTAATAGATTTGTCATTAAACTTAACAAATAGTAGATACAGTATATAAAACAAAATATGTAATAGGGTTATTTCTTGAGTTGCTATATATAAGAGAAAAGAAGAAGGGAGGAAATAGCTCTTATGAAAACTTTTATAACAAATTTGCAAAAGCGATTGGCATAAGTATCATTTTACTTTTATTTAATCCTGAGTTAATGATGGTAGGATCTAGTATTAGAGAGAATGCATATGAGTCGATTGTAGTAGCTTATTAGTCATAATAATCGTTTTGATTTTAAGAAAACCCACATCACGAGCATAATAATTGAAAAAATGTAAAGAGAAATGAAAACCAGTAGAAAAGCGATTTATGGCTTTTCTACTGGTTTTTTGAACATGTTAATTCCCAACTAATAGACTGTTTAACTAAATTTTTTAATATTTACTATGAACATCTTTCACAGCTGGCTTCAAGTCCAGCCATACTTTTAGATAACCTTGTTCCGCTAAAGCTTTAATCAAAATGATAATAATTGGGGATATCAATAGACCTATAAACCCTAAGATGTTGATACTTATGATGAGTGCAGCTAGCATAACAGAAGCTGAGACACCTAAAGAATCTCCTATTATTTTTGGCTCTAGCACCTGTCTAGTTCCTAATACAACGACGAGTAATGCAATTAACCATACAGCTAGAAAGATATTTTCAGTAATGAATAAATAAATAATCCAAGGGATGAATAAAGTGGAGACACCCAATAGTGGCAAAACATCAAAAATACCTGCTAATATGGCAATCGTTAATGCATTCTCTACACGAAGAATGAGAAGTACGATTAAGACAACGATAAAGGTAACTCCGATTAGTTTCAATTGAGCCTTCATGTATCCTGAAATGCCTTTTAACACATTTTCTTTTAAAAATGAAAAAGAAGTTTTTACACCTTGAGGAGCATAAGTATTATAGAATTTCTTCCAAATTTTAATATCTAAACTCAAAAAGAAAGCGAAAAAGAACCCTAGGGTTAAGTTAGCTATGATTGTAATACTAGAAGAAAGTGTTGCTAAGAGACCTAGTAAGAATCCTGAAAGTAGTGTCGAGATTTTTGCTATTGCAGTGGTTGTGTATTCTTTTGTTTTTTCTAAAGCTTCTGGAGGGATATTATTAATATTCCCTTGAATAAAATCTGTTTGGTTGACAATAAAATTCTCAAATGATGCAGCATATTGAGGAATGGACTGTGATAATTGTTGCATTTGTGTAAAGAAAATAGCGCCAATGGTTGTAAAGATACCAAGTATGACCACTACAAATAGAGTGAAGGATAGTGTAGTTGCAATTCCTTTCTTTAAGCCCTTTCTGTTAAGGAATAAAGCGAGAGGTTCAGTGATTGAATAAATGATTAAACCAATAAATATCGGTGCTGCAATTTTGAGTAAAAACTCTGAACCTAATAATATGAAATAAAAGGTTGCGATCATTAATAATATGTTAATGATCTTTTTGTAATGGTTTTTATAAAATGTTAAAAACATAAAAACACCTCTATCTAACTGGATTAGTTGAAATTAATTTCATCTTGGAACTTCCAAATTATATCATGTTTTAATAGTTTGCCTAAGGATAATTTTAGGGGACCGCAGTCTAGATGTAGCTAACTATCAATTATTATCTTATAGAGTTCATATTTAGAGTCAATTTTCTAATAGCTTATCGAATTCTCAGTCATCATACGACCTATTTCAAAAATTGCCGCAAACTCAGCATTCATAACTGGAGAGATTATACTGCCATCTTCTTTCCGATAATAATTAAGACCATCACAATACACATAATCATAAACATCACTAATATCATAAACATTTTTTGGAATAATATGACCTTTACCTTGAATTATTCCAGTAGATATTGAATGATTTCCACTACCAACCCATGCAATCCCCATGGGCAACCATAAATTTACGTAGTGATTATTGTAATCTTGACGCCACTGCCCCCTTCGTCTACCTTCCCCAATCATAGCAATACAAGTAACCATTCTTGATTTTTTCCATGAACAAGGCAACACTAGGTCGCGATTTAATGAAATTACTTTATCCGTTTTTAGCTTCCTCATTACATCCTCGAAAATAGTACCATCCTTAGAAATCCAGGCTGATGGATCGAAAAGTACATCTTTGGGAGACAAAATAGATAGTAGTGCTTCATCTCTTTGGTATAAAAGATTAGTTAAATATTGAGATTGAAGTTGTCTTCCAATCAATCTAACAACATCAATTAAGGGATGTTCATTCTCTTCTTTTAACCTATCTTTACTATTCTTAAAATCCTTTGCCTGATCCAAAACTGATTCAGAAAATCTCATAATACTATCGAAGTTGTTTTTAATTTCTAGATTAGTGGATGATTTATGCCTTTTGACTGAGGATTGTTTGATGCGTTTAGACTGTTTATTCCTAAATATGAACAAATTACTGCCTCCTTCATACGTAAAATAAACATATGAAGTTAACTGGTTGTAAATTCCTCGATATTTTCAGAATTCAGGGGAATAGCAATTGAAAAATTCTGTGGCCGGGGGTTATGTCAAACCAATGTGATACACCATACCATCCATAAGTGAATTTCTATCTTGAATTAGGTTACGACATTATGAGGCAGGTGAGTTTAAGTAGATGTTCACGAAATTTTAAAAAGTCGGTCTTCCTAATTATGAAAATCGGCTACTTTTATTATTATCATTATTTCAACTTATATATACTTCATCTGTAACTGGTTGGAACCATTCATTAGGACATTGTCATTTTCCTAAATACTCCGTGATGATATCTCAAAGTCGTCCGAAGTGGGCTTTTCTTAATAGAATAGTTGGATTAAAGCATATTTGTTTGAATATAGTACTATCTTTTCTGTTTTTGAGTACACTAAATTAAGTAAGAGAGCGTGAGTGGAGGTGTTGATTTGGCGAAAAAATGGGGAATTATAGCCATTTTCTTATTTGGGGTATATGCTCTTCTGATGTATGTTTATATCTTCCATAATGGCGGTGGGGGTATACCAGCAACTTTGAAAGGAACTGTTGCAGATCCAAATGTTTTTATGTCAGAGCGAGAATTGTACCTTAGCGAGGAGTATTCAAGAATAAAAAATTTTCTCTTTTTTGTATCAATACCATATGAATGGCTTGTCTATTTATTTATCCTGATTACTGGACTTTCTCTAGCGTTTGAAAGGTGGATTCCTTTACAGAATAAATGGGCAATTTTACAAAATGGAGTATATGTATTTTTACTGTCCGTTCTTACGTTTATTCTTTTATTTCCTTTCGATTATTACAGATATTTCTTAAGTAAAAAATATGGGATTAGCACCCAGGATTTCAATTCTTGGATGAGTGATAATGTCATTGATTTTTGGGTTAACTTAGGGACGACTTTAGTAATTGTAACGGTTCTGTATTGGCTTATAAATAAAAGCACAAAGAGATGGTGGTTAAATGCTTGGTTACTAATGATTCCGTTCTCCATTTTCCTCATGTTTATTCAACCAGTAATAATTGACCCATTATATAATGATTTTTATCCGCTAACAAATAAAGAATTAGAGACGAAAATTCTTGCGTTGGCTGAGCAAGCAAAAATTCCAGCAGAACATGTGTATGAAGTTAACATGGCGGAAAAGACAAATGCTCTAAATGCCTATGTTACGGGGATTGGGAATAATTCAAGAATCGTATTATGGGATACGACTTTAAACCGCTTATCAGAAAATGAAATTCTCTTCATTATGGCTCATGAGATGGGGCATTATGTGGAAAAACATATATACTTCAAAATCGCGGGTTATATCCTAACGACGCTTGTCGGGCTCTGGTTAACTGCTAAAATAATGCCTTGGGTCATCCACCGCTTTGGGCGTGTATTAAAAATTAAACGAGTAAACGCTATTCATTCATTGCCATTATTTTTACTGATTACATCTTTTCTATTATTCGTATCAAGTCCAATTTCAAATTATAGTTCTAGATATCAGGAAATAAGAGCTGATCAGTATGCAATCGACCTAATGAACGACCCGGAAGCAGCTGTCAAAACTTTTCAAGAACTTACGAAGTCAGGATTAAGTGAAGTGAATCCTCCATTACTCGTAAAATGGTTTCGATATTCACATCCGACAATGCTAGAAAGAATAAATAAAGTGGCAAATGAAAATGAATTGAAAGAGTGAGGGGGAAGACGGGACCACATTTCATACTATTTTTATGATATTTAATCGGAAACAAGTTCTTGAAATAAATCTTCTCCTACTCATGTATTCAGTTCGAAGCATCTTGCTTTATCTCTAATGTACTACTTGAGGAAATGAAACTTTTCTGAAAAATGAAGCTATCGATGCGTTTAAGTAAGGGTCATGACGGGCGTCATGACCCTTGAAATTTCCAAGATCAATAGGAGAGACATTTAATCCAGAGGTTCAACTGTCCGTTATCCTATAAAGTGAAAATTCTTTATAAAGTTAATTAAATAACGTTGTAAATACAATTGAAAGAAACATGCTAAAAATTAACGTCATCATCCAATTAATTTTACTAGTTGTCTTTAAGAGTATATTTAAAATAGATCCTATGATAAGCATAACAATAAAGACACCTACTAGAGAAATAAAGTTGTAATCCATAATTACATCCATCCTTTTTATTATTTATTATGGTCTCAGTAGTTGGGATAGTTTTGCGGATGAATATGCAGAAAATCATACAGAACAAGGAGACCTTCATAAGAAAATCTTTAAAAACTCAACTATATAAGAATAATTTATCAAATATTGAAACATTTTGAAAGAATTTTCGTATATACGAGTAAGCAATAGGTAAAGGGGGAGTTTTACATTAAAAAGTTTTTATACTATTTCACTTGTACAGTAGTTATAGGGTTTCTTATTTACCTGGGGATGAAGTACAATATTCGGTTAGTAGAAGAAGCAAGTCAAACATATGAAATGCTACCTGTATTAATATTTGCAACAATATTCCCTATTGTTATTGGATTTATCTTACGATTGCCTAAATTGATTATGGAAATTAAAGATAAAAAAGAATGGACGTTTAATTGGATTAAGGTAATTGCAATAGGTATGCCAACCTTATATATATTATTATTACCAATCTTGTCATATACTTCTTTTGGAATGGACTTATTATTCGCAAAAGAGTTGCTGCTAATTGGAAATACTACACTGATTACAATAGCAGGAATAGTTTTTGGATATGTCTTATTAGACAGTATAAAAAAATAAGTTATGTCAAATAGCGAGTGCTTAAGTTAAAAAACCTGTTGAATAAGTGAATCGAGGGTTTATGTACAGATTTTCTTAGTACGCTAATTAATAGTAAGGAGGGATATTTTGTTTGAAGTATTTGTAAAAAAAGTTAATTCTGATATCGTGATTAGATGGCTATTATCAAAGATAACCATTCCAATAGCTGATATTTTAACAGTTACCACAGATGACACTTATGGCGGAAAAGAAAAACAGGCAATAAGAATTGGAATGCCATATGGTACAACAGATAGAGTAGTTATCATCACAAACGAAAACACATATCTTTTATTTACAACCAACTACATCTCGATACAAAAAAAACTTAACTCGTACATCCATTCAATTAAATAAAGACTGTCAAAAGCCGTTGGCGTTTTCCAAGTGAGGAATTTGTTTTGAGGTATAAATTGACTGACTTTTAAAACTGACATAAGGAAGTGGAAATTTGAAGACATCGACTGGGTTATTAATTCTAATTGTTGTAATGCATCTTATCACACTTACTAATATTACCCTTTTCAATGGGGAGTGGAATGGAATAGCTTTATGGTTAAATACAGGTTTATTTATAGCAGCGATAGCCTTCTATTCATTGAGTAAAACAAAAAATAAAAAATCTGTTAGTTGAAATATTTTGGAAGTTAATTCGTATTAGTAATAGTTTTGTGGAGATGAAAAATATGAAAATTGAAATTGAAGTTAAAGCATTTGGAGAAGTTGAAGTTCAAGGTATAGAAGATGCCTTTAAAGGTGTGGAACTAGTGGGTATACATAAACTATCTAAAAATACAACATTAGGTGAATTAGAAGTACTATTATCTACGCTATTTGAAGAAGTTGAAAAGGGTAATAAAAATCCAAAGCAATGTGTCGGTAAAATCACGATTCGAGCAAAAAAGGAAAATGGTGAGATTGTATATTTAGGTTAAAATGTTTGTTGAACTAACGCACACTTATATACAGTATTAGATCAAAAACCTACAAAAATGATTGATAGAATGTACCTGTTATCAGCCAATACATGTAGTCACAGATAAGAGTTTGAGCTACTCTATTTGAGCACCTTTTAGGTCAATTGGATCGTTAAGGATTGAATCAGGTTATTTACCGTGCCTTCCCGGGCTATGGCTTGCTGCCCTTGATGTGGAGTGTGGAAGAAGTACGCATTCCACACTCCATATCAAGGTTTATAGTTACTAATTCCGTATATCATTGAGTGCGTTAAAAACTATAAAAAATCACGGTATAAGTAGCAGTGCACCATTGTAGGCAAAAACCAATTATTTAAATACAATAATTGTTGTTTGATATAAACAGGTATTCTTCAATCTCTACACGTAGATTATTAATAGGAAAAACGCCAATGGAAAAGCTGATTTACTAGCTCTTTTCATTGGCGTTTTACAATTAGTGTAGTCTTTAGTTTTCTTCTTATATTCTCCACGTAAGTAAACAAAGTTTCGATAGTCTTACTATTTTTTTTTTCTCTTTTCCATTTCTGTTTTCACCAATGGGAGAACCTTTTCTTTGATATTTTTGGATTATTTATTGATTTCTTGAATTTATTGATCACTTTCATCCCTCCGATTCATAAAATTTGGACTTAATAAATATGGGGTTTTTTAAAACCTGATTCGTCTTTCATTGCTGTTGTATATAAAATGGTGGATTAAGATATGGCCGTGTTTTTATTATTTGTATTTTCCCCTTAGTGTAACGTCTGAGCTATACAGTGATTAGTGTTGTTTTTAAATAAAGTCACGGTGTTAATAACAAGTTGGTTCATATCTTGCAAAAGGGTTTATGTAATCCCAATAATAATGGGAATAGATTTAGTCTGGAATTGAAGGAGCAGTTCTTGCAATACAATTCTATGGCGCTAGATAGGTTATTCATTATGGGATCTTCTTAATCTGCTTTACTTTTATTAGATAGTACAAAGTTGATTTCCTGAGGAGGTTATTTTCCAAGGGCAGTAGCTTAGTAATGAATTAGAAGAAATCGAACGATCAATTCAAATACAGCTAATTGTAAATACAGATGTAGCAAATGAAAAATCAATAAAATAGCTGAAAAGAATGAAAAGCAAACGTTCAATCAAACAGTAAGTAAAAAAGCGAAGATAGCTTCCATTCGTGATAACAATCCGTCTCATTAATGAGTATTAGCGCAAAACTAATAGAAAAGTGGTTAATTCTTCTCTGAACATGACAAAAATGTCACTTTAGATGTTGTTATATCGATGGTTGGAGGAAAAATTAGTTGATATAGTAAGGTGGTGAAGGAGGCGGAAACAATGACTACAATTATACAAACAAAAAACTTATCAAAATCTTACGGAAAGACACAAGTCTTAAAGAATATTGATTTGACGATAGAACAAGGGGAATTCACCGCGATTATGGGTCCATCTGGCTCTGGTAAAACGACATTAATGAATACTCTCTCAACTATCGATACCTTTACTGGCGGGGATGTTTGGATAGAAGGACAATCGTTGTTAAATTTAAAGAAGAAAGCATTACGAGAATTCCGCCAAAAACGAATGGGATTTATTTTTCAAGATTACAATCTACTAGATACCTTAACGGTGAAAGAAAATATCCTGTTACCACTCTCATTACAAAAAACACCTGTAATAGAAATGGAACAGCGATTAGCAAAATTGATTAAAGCTTTAAATATTGAAGGGATTTTACAACAGTATCCTTCTGAAATTTCCGGCGGCCAAAAGCAGCGCACGGCTGCTGCAAGGGCGATCATAACCAATCCGGCGATTGTGTTTGCCGATGAACCAACGGGGGCACTTGATTCAAGGTCTGCCACCCAGTTGCTAGAACAAATTCAATTGCTCAATAAAACATTTAAGACTACAGTTATGATGATTACCCATGATTCGTATGCAGCGAGTTACTCCCAGAGAGTGATTTTTCTCCGTGACGGAAAAATCGTCAATGAGATGTTTAAAGGAGAACAATCTGAAAAAGAATTCTTTGACCGAATCCTAACGATTCAAAGTGCCATAGGGAGTGACCAACGATGAACTTAGTTGATTTATCATGGAGGAATATGAAGCGGAACTTCCGTTTGTATACCATATATTTCATTTCCATGTTTGTCGGGGTTGTCATTTACTTTACCTTTTCCGGTTTAATGTTTAACGAGGACGTAGTTGCAGCAATTCAAAATAAAGAAAATTATAAAACGGTAATTCTCATTGCATCCATTATCGTCTTTTTGTTTATTGTGTGTTTTATTTTGTACGCTAACTCATTTTTCATGAAGCAGCGGAAAAAAGAATTTGGTATGTATTTACTATACGGGATGAAAGAAAGACAAGTTGCCACAATGGTCTTTTTTGAAACGTTATTTCTGAGTGCCATTTCTGTATCCAGCGGTATATTAATCGGCGGATTATTATCGAAATTTTTTGGTGCAGTATTAATGAACTTAATGCACTACAATGACGACATATCTTTTGCTTTTCCATTAGAAGCGATCGTCTCAACTATTCTGTTATTCGCTTTATTAATCGGCATTATTACTATTCAAAGTTATTTTAATGTCCGTCGTGTGCAGTTAGTTGAATTGTTTCATGCAAAAGAAAAAATAGACAAACCGTTTAAATTTTCCATGACTTTGGCGATATTGTCCATTATATTGATTACAGCATCCTACTACACGATTACCATATCAGGAGATACTGACATATGGAAAGATTGTTTTAAAGAAACATTATTTGCTACCACAGTGGCATTGATTGTCGGAACGTATTTATTTTTCCGCCAGTTTTCCGGTTGGATTTTACAAAGAATGAGTCAAAGTAAAAATTACTTTAATGGTACCAAAATGTTATGGATTTCCTCCCTTCGGTTTTCTATTCGAGGAAATACAGTAAACTTTACGTTTATATCATTGATTAGTGCCATTGTCATCTTTGGTGTTGGATTTATTGCTGTAGATTACGCCGTTAAAGGTGAAGTTGTAAAAAAAGAATATCCGAACCATATTGCCTTTTCGTCGCAAGGTAATGAAACACAAAAACAGATTGAACAAATTATGAATGACTCGCATCCAATTATTGGTCATGAAACAATTACGGGAATTCAAACAGAAAAAATTCCAAATAGAAAACCGTTTTTTAGCCATCCCGAATATTACACAGAGGATTTTTATCTTTTCCCTGAGTCAAAATTAAATGCAATTGTTGATTTACGTGAAGTAGGTGAAAAAGTAGATTTAGAAGGTGAAGAAGCGATTGTTTTAACAAGGGGTTTAGATGAACCGAAAAAATATAAAAGTCCTCAGCCTGAAATTACCTTACTAGAAGACAATACATTTCATATAGTCGAAAAAATACGGTACCCGTTGTTGAGTATCCCAACTAGTCCTGGTGGAAATTCCAATCTTCAACCTTCTGTACTCGTTATTTCAGACGAAGCTTTTGAGTACTTAAAAGAAAATCATACCCTTTCTTCATATGAAATTTACCAAATCGAAGATTCGAAAACATCCAATGACGTATCACGAAAAATATTCGATATCGTTATGAAAGCAGAAGGAGAAGGAGCATATTATTCAGCCTATATCGATATGCATTCCATCGATACTGAGTCGTCATCTTTAATATTGTTCTCCGTTGCGTTTTTTGCCGTCATTGCATTGTTTGCTTTAGGAAGTGTCATATACTTTAAACAGCTACGCGAAGCTACAGAAGAGCGAGAACACTACGCAATTTTACGTAAAATTGGTGTTGAAGACAAAGAAATAAAAAAGATTATTGGGAAACAATTGCTGTTCGTTTTTTTACCGCCACTAATACTTGGATTGGTACACAGTTGGTTTCTTTTATACTACACAGTCATCCTGATAATAAAAGATTTGCCTTCCTTAACGACGATTATTTTTTCTGTCATGGGATTGTATGTGTTAATTTATCTAATCTTTTACGTATCATCAACATCTATTTACTACAAAATTATCAACGAAAAAAATACACGATGAGTTATTTTACTCATCGTGTATTTTTTGTAGGATTAAATACGGATCGCTATCTAGCGGGAAGTGAATAATAAATTGAGTGAACTCTCTCACTTCCGACTTACAACTAATATAATGTCCTAATTTGTTACTTAACTGTTGGGCTAAATATAAACCCATTCCAGTCGACTTCGTGTATGTTCGTCCCGTTTCTCCGGTAAACCCACGATTAAAAATTCGTGGAAGGTCTTTTTGGCTAATACCAATACCACTGTCCCGAATCAGCCACTGTTTTTCTTGCGGTGTTTCGAATGCTGAAATGGTAATCTCCCCGCCAAGTTCTGTATATTTTAAACTATTTGTCAATAACTGATTGACGATAAACTGTAGCCATTTAGGATCACTTTGAACAATCAGTGAATCTGACAGCATATTAATGCGGATTTTTTTTGAGAAAAAGGTTTTCGAATGAGCCTTTACGATCTCTTTCGTAATCTGGATCATGTCACAATTTTGAATATCGTAATCCTGGTTAAAGCTATCGAGCTTGGCATAATAGAGAGCTTGATCAATGTAATTTTCAATCTTCGTGATCTCTTCCCTTAAACTGTTGGCGTCCATATCGGTTTGCTGCAGTAAGCGAAGAACCGCAATCGGTGTTTTTATCTCATGGAACCAGGCGATGATAAAATCATAATGCTCATTCTGCCTGTTTTGAATCTGATTCATTTCACGGATATGCCGGTTCTTCAGCTCATCAATGTACTCTTTAGCAAATTCTCCTTCTAACGACAAAGTGTCATAATCCTCACTTTTCATTCGTTGGACCACACGTACATTTTGCTGATAGCGAACTAATAAAAATCCGAATAATACGATCGAGGATAGGGCGAAAGCATAGAAGAACGTCCCCCATGCCCAGCCGCCATTGCTATCGGTAAAAAATACCGCGGCCGAGATTAGGAAAACAGCTAGATATAGATAAATATAAGTCTTTTCATAGGTTAGATAGCGAAGGAAGGTCATTCGATCAAATACCCCATTCCTTTACGGGTGACAATGAACTCCTCCAGTCCAAGAGTAGCGATTTTTCTGCGCATCCGGTTCACGTTCACGGTCAATGTGTTATCATCGACGAACTGTTCTTCATTCCATAGTGCCTGCATTAAGTCTTCGCGCGAAATGATTTTTCCGATATTCCGCATCATCAATTGTAAAAGGATGAATTCATTCCGGCTTAGCTCAGTGCTTTGCCCTTTATATTCAATTGTTGAATTGGTTACATATAATTTCAATCCCTGATGGATGAAACTGATGTTCTCATCTTCCTGGTAGGTATATTTCCGGCGGATGAGCGCACTGATTTTCGTGACAAGGATATCCAAGTCAAATGGCTTCTGGATAAAATCATCCCCACCCATATTAATTGCCATAATGATATCCATATTCTGAGTTCTAGATGAAAGGAATATAATCGGTACCTTGGAAATCAAGCGTAATTGCTGACACCAGTAGTATCCATCAAAAACTGGAAGATTGATATCTAATAGTACGAGGTGTGGATTTGTCTGCTCAAATTCCGTTAGTACCTGATCAAATTGGGTCACTTCCACTACATCATACTGCCACTTTTTCAAAGTGTCAGCGACAATCTGTCTAATTTTTTCATCGTCTTCTATCATCATTATTCTATACATGAAATCCCTCATCATTTTGTGAAAATTGTCACTATATTTATTTTAGCATATTCTTTAGGGGTTTTTATGCTAGGACTGACTGTCATTGATGCGCTCCTTCATAAGTAAGAATTTTAGCAGAGCCACCTCACATGGTCATTAAGGGGAAAGACTATCCAGAAACTAGTTCCTTTTTGAACAACCTTTTTAAAGAAAACAATTAATAAATAATATTCTAATTATAATAGATATTTCGACAAAATCCGACAAATATAAATTTAACATAATGGTAGAATATAGATAAATTAATTTAATGGAACTGAACAGAGGGAGAATAGAGAGTGAAATCCAAACCATATTTCTATGAATTTCTAGAGTCATCTTCAGTTGAACTAGCAGAAGTAGCTCGTGAATTGGAATTAAGTATTTATAGTAGTCCACGTACCATGGTGACACATGCTAGAATTTTTGCAGATGCTCTCCTACAAAGTGTTATGAAAATTGAAGAATTGACAGATACACCATTTGATTCATTAAAAGATAGATTAGACAAACTTGCAACTAATGGTTTATTAACTACAGAGGTATTAGAGGCATTTGATTCCATAAGGAAAAATGGAAATCAAGCGGTTCATCAGACTAGATCTATTCGAATAAGTGAATCACTTATGACTTGGGAAGCCTTATATGTAGTGGTGAAATGGTATATCGAAGTATATGGTCCTACAGACTTTGAAGTCCCAGTATACCTGGATCCTCAACCAATTCGAGAAGAGAAATACGATATGGCAGAACTAGAAATTCGCCTTATAACACTTGAGGAACTACTAAAGAAAGCAATGACTCAAGAACTAGCTGGAGAAGAAGTTGCAGCAGGTACTACTAGTGGAGACGGAGTGAAAATTAAGGAAGAAGAGCCTGGATTCACAACGATTCGCACTATCAATTTCGAAGAACAAACTTTAGATATTCCCTATTTTCTACGAGATGCTTTTTTACTTCCGCAACGATTTAATCAAAGTACAACATTTCTTGTTCGATTAAGTGCTGAGCAACAAGCCCGAATCATGAGTGAATTGCCACAAGATCTAAAAGGCTTGCACAAATATGTTAGTAGATTCAATGAATTAACCGATAAAAGATTCTTCGATGAGTTAAAAGTATTTGTAGAAGAAGAAAAAGAACGTCGAAGAGTAATCATGGAAAAACAGGGGGAACTTTTTTTGTTCTTCAAAGCAAACTATATTATCGTCACAAATGGATTAAATGAAATTGAACTGACAACAGAAAATTTCCACTCAATCCCAAGTTTAATTAAACAGTTTAAGCTATTTAATATTAAAACAGTTGGACAGTTGCCCAAGGAACTTGTGATATTAGGTAAATACGAAAACGTTGGTGTTGGAACTGTAGAGAAATTGTTTGAACAACTTAATCAAAAACAAGATGATCTTCAAAAATTAAACGCTTAAAATCATTTAACCTATGATAATAGTAAAAACTATTATCATAGGTTTTTTATTATCATGTACTCATTTATGTTATTGAAGACATGATATCTACCTTTCGAAAAAGTACGAATTCATTATCATGTGTATTGAAAAATAGAAATAACTATGGGACGACATTATATTACAAATAATTAAGCAATTCTTCAGATGTTGGTGTTAAAATGAAGTGAAATTAGACTCGTATAAATAGAAAAGAGTGATTGTAATGGAAATATTTTATAAGGTATTTGAATATCTATTTTCAATTCTAAATGATTGGGGATTAGAGTACTTCACTGGTTTATTTATCTTAATACAAATTTGCGTTTTTGTTTTACTACTTATTATTCATTTTGTAACTTTGCGAAATGAATATGCAGCTATGAAAGATGTGAAAAATGAGTTATTAGAATTAGAGGATAATTATGAAAATCATAATTTAAATTATAAAATAAACGAAATATTTACAAATGTCCATCATAAGTCAACATATAGAAAACAATGGGAGCGCTACTACAAACGTATACAAAAAGATAAAAAAAGCGACGAAAAAATACGAGTTGAACCATTTTTCGGGCAAGATGCGTTACACGACACTATAGGAAAACGTCAAATGTTGGATATCGGAAGCGGTGTTCATGTCTCGTTAGGCGTTTTGGGAACCTTTATAGGTCTCTCTATAGGTCTTTCGGGCTTAAATGTAATGGATCCCGAATTACTTAGACAAGGGGTTTCTGGACTAATTAGCGGTATGAAGACAGCGTTCTACACATCAGTTTTTGGTGTGGTTCTTTCATTAATATGGATAATTATTGACCGAGGGATCTCCAGTAGTGTAGAAGCTAAAATTGATTGGCATTCTAACCAATTACACTTATTGCTGAATGCAGATGATGAAGAAATATTTTTAAATAGACTAGAAAAAATAACTCAGCAACAATCAGAACAAATGAAGACTTTATTAACAGATGCACTTGAAAAAACGATGCAACCTTTTATTCACACTGTCCAAAGTGGAAATGATGAAATTAGTAGTCAGCTGAAGATACAATCTGAAACTTCTAAAGAACATTTAGATTTAATGAAAAATCAGAGTGAAGATCTGTCATCCAAATTAATAGAACAAATGACGAGTGGAACGAAAGAAACAATTAAAGAGTTTATGGTAATGCTAGAGAATTCTAAACATTCACAAGAGTCGATGCTTGAATCCGTCACTGGGATGGTCAAACAACTAGAATTTGCGTCTACTTCAAATGAAAAGTTATTTGAAAAAACTGCTGGAATGGTAAATGTTTTTGAATGTCTTTCGACAGAAGTGCAATCAACACAGAAGTCGTACGCTAATTCATTTGAAAAATTAGATCATCTATCAACATCACTAAATCAAATGCAAGATTTACAATTACAACAAATTCCATATCAGCAAAAAGTGATGGAAAACAATCAATCATTCATGGATAAATCTGATCAGCTAGTAGAAAACTTTGTTGGTTTTGGAGAGCGTATGTCTGAAGTACAACAAACAATGATGGATGATTTAGTGGAAAAAACGAATCAAGTTTCTCAAAGGTTTGAAAGATTGGCAATGGAACTTGAAAATTCATCAGAAAATCAAAAGTTAGCATCTGAAACATCCAAATTATATAGTGATAGTATTAAAGAATCACTGGAAAAAATGTCTCCTTTAGCGGATTCATTAAGTAGCACAATAATCAATTTTGGCACTTTAACTGAGGACTTATTAAAAATGCAAAATACACAAAAAGAAATGATTCCATATCAGCAAAAAGTAATTGAGAACAATCAATCATTCATGGAAAAATCTGATAAATTGGTAGAAAACTTTGTTGGTTTTGGAGAGCGTATGTCTGGAGTACAACAAACAATGATGGATGATTTAGTGGAGAAAACCAATCATGTTTCTCAAAGGTTTGAAAGACTGGCATTGGAACTCGAAAATTCATCAGAAAATCAAAAGTTAGCATCTGAAACATCCAAATTATATAGTGATAGTATTACACAATCAATGGAGAAAATGTCTCCTTTAAGCGATTCATTGAGTGAAACAATAATTAATTTTGGTACTTTGACTGAAGACTTATTAAAAATGCAAAATACACAAAAAGAAATGATTCCTCACTTAGAAGATTGGAATACCAATTTGAATGGAAGAATTAATGATTTTATTCATATTACACAAACTAATTTAGAAGAAACAACAAAACAAGTACAATATTCGAAATCCCAATGGGAAACAACTGCTAAAGAATTTAAAGCAACTCGTGAAGAATTAACAAATTCTATGAAGGAATTTAAAGGAAACATTGAATCAGGCGTAACAACGACATTCCAATTATTCGATAAAGAATTAAAAGATGTAGTTAATCACTTTAAAATTTTATCGGAAGTTTATCGAGACTCTCAAGAAGAGTTAATAGAGCAATTAGAAAAAATGAAGAATAAAGTAGATTCTCTAGTATGAGACGTAAAAGAACAGAAACAAATTATTGGATGTCATATGCGGATTTAATGAGCGCAATGCTTATGGTATTTGCTCTTTTATTAACAATAGTCATTCTAGACTATCGAGAAGATATGTCTGAGTACCAAAAGAATATGGAAGAAAAACAAAAACAAATAGATGCAGTAACGAATGTTAAGAATGATATTATCGCAGCATTGACAGAGGAATTTAAAGATTCGAATGTGAAAATAGAGGTTGACAGTCAAACTGGTGCTATCCGATTCCCAGGTAATATATTATATGATTACGATTCTTTTGAGCTTTCAAAATCCGGAAAAAAATTTTTAAAAGAATTTGTTCCAAAATATTTTGGCATTATTCTTCAAGAGCGTTTCAAGAGCGAAATCTCAAGCATTATAGTTGAAGGTCATACCGATAAAGCTGGAACATATATAAATAATTTAGCACTTTCTCAAAACCGCGCATTCTCTGTATTAGAAGAAATTTATGCGGAAGGGTTTCCAAAATTCCCTGAACAAGAGCTCTCTAAAGTATATGTGACTTCTAATGGCAGGAGTTTTACTGTTCCATTATCTAATAATGATGGAACTTATAATGCTGAAAAATCAAGAAGAGTAGAATTTCTATTTAGATTAAAAGAGGACGAGCGAATTGAAGAAATTCAAAAGTTGGTGAATGATAATTGAAGTTCGATTATAAGCCGTATTTCTTAGCGGAATGGATAAAAAGAGAAATTAATGTTGAAGTGAATTATTTTGAATCCAAGGAATTCTTAACAGTTATTGAGGATTTAAGAGGATTAATACATTTTTATAATAACAGACCACAAGATGACTTTTCTAAATGGTTTAATCGTTTAACAAAGAGATATTGGATACTGTTCCCATTTGTGTTTCAAGAGATTAAAAGTGATGCCAATAAAAGACTAACTGAGGAGAAATTATTTAGTATAGCAAATGACAACCGCCAACTATTTAGAAATGCAATAGAGGCATGTTATCAATCAAATGTCTTTGGTGTGAACTGGAAAATAGCGAAAATAGCATTTGTTAGTAACCACACTAAAGTGACACGTGGATGGCCAAATAGGAAAATTGAGCATTGGAATAATTTTTTTATGAAGGATAAAGAATTTGAAAAACATGTTGCTAACTTAATATTATATAATGGAATCTCAGTAGCGGATGCTCAACATCAATTGATTTTTAATGATGGGCATGCTTTTTATAATTCTCTACTATTACTTTTATTTACAGAAGGCTCTCCTGAACTTTATCGACATGAGAAGAAAAAGTTTATTGAAATGTTTATCAGGGCGGATACTATCAAGCAACAGTTATTAGCGAGCGGTTTCATTCGCTCAGGCAGCTTAGAAACTAACGAAGAAATTAGCTTTGCAATTTATGAAAAAATGAAAACGTATATACGCCAACCGATGAAATGGGACCTAATAGAAGAATCTGTTAAAAAAGAGTTTAACAAGTGGGTTATGAGCAAGAATGTCAGAGAATTCTTTTTGGGGCTCGATAAAGATCATGAACGCTTTAAATTTTGGAGGAAATTCATACCAACTTTACAAGATGTAGTAATTATTGAGCGGAATACTATGTTAATGTTTTTTGAAGATGTTGTGATAATGGAAATTCTCGGTACAGGCGCAGTTTATGTTTACAAAAAAGAGTTTTATAAAAAGAAATTTGACCATTTAGTTCAAAGATATTTAGCAGAAGAAGAAAAAGTTAAAATGGGGAATATCTATTATCATAGATATCGTTTGTCACGATCAATGTTGATGGAGAAAGAGTCGGTTGTCCGTGGGGGATGGTTAACACATTCAGGTGGCTGGCAAGACAAGTTTGATAACTTTTTAAAACGGAAATTAAATTGGGAGGTAAAGGAAAGTGAGATTCTTCGGGAAAACCAAAATAACTTTACAGTGTGACTTTCATATGGAAAATGATGAAATCTATTTTCAGTTTTATGGGACGAGTAAGAAATCCAAGAACCTTCTTACCATTCCTCTATCAGATTTCCAGTTCAGAGAAAGTTATACATGGAGTCACTTCGATAAATATTTAGCTTTTGAAGAGTTAATGGAAACAGATTATTTTTCAGAAAATCAGTCATTACCAATAAGTAATTTTTATGAACTAATTGAAAATGAAGACTTTAAACCCATTCTGGAGAGAATGGGTTTACCTGTAGTTCAAATGCCTGTAAAAGTAGAAATTCAAATGACGGGCAACTCTGGACACGAGCCGGAATTCGAGATTTTCATTAATACAAATGAAGGAATTGATATAAGACATTTAGCATTAGTAGAATTTCCTTTCATTAAGATGTCAGGAGAAACCTATTATTTGAATCAATCTATATGGGATGTCTATAAAGCCGCAAAATTAGATTCCTTTGACCATAAGTACGAACAAATAGCTAAGATTCAAAAAATATCAAACCTTAATGACTTTGATGTCGATGACTTTTTGACCCGTGAAAAGTATGAATATATCGAAGAATATGACTTGCAACCTACAATGTTAGATGACAATACAATGTTGTTGAAAATAGTGGGGGAATCAGATGAGTTAACATCCCATTTAAATAACAATAATTCACAAACAACAATAAAAAATAGCAATGAACGCACTCGGATTGTATCGAGTCAACAAGTAAGAGAAGACATTAATATTATTAACCAAAAAAAGATTTTAAAAGGTGAAGAAATTCCACAATTCTTTCAAAATCCATTATCGTTATTTCCTGAACATGAATTTCAATTTGACCTTGAATCTTTTTCTAAAAGAGTTATCGGATTTGTTGAAATCAAAAAGCCTCGTATGCAATACAATGAGGGTAAGTATTCCTGGTTCGATGATGAGTCAGGAGAGAAACTGGATATTGATATGGATGAACTAAGAAAAGATGTGGCAGCAAAACCAAATAGCAATTTTATTAAGCACAAAAAAATGTGGATTTTTGTAGATAACACATTAAGAAAAGAATTGAATTTGATTGATGATGAAGAAAAATCACATAAATCAAAACTAAGATTAGACATTTTAGATAATGAGGAAAATCTAGGGTACTCAGTTTCAAATGAACTGAATAAGCAATTTAAAGACTTTCCTGTTCCAAGTACTCTAAATGCTACATTATATGATTATCAAATAGAAGGTTTCCGATGGATTGCATCTCTCGCTGACTCCAATTCGAGCGGACTATTGGCTGATGACATGGGTTTAGGAAAAACCATGCAAGTAATTACTTTCTTATTACATCAACAATCACTTGGAAAATTTGCACCTACATTGATTGTTTTACCTATAGCGTTAATTGAAAACTGGGAAAATGAAATTAATAAGTTTGCACCTAGCCTTTCGAATAAAATCTATATACATCAAGGTCCGAATAGGATACGAAATCATTCAATTCTAGAAAAACAGGAACTTATATTCATTAGTTATGATACCTTGAAAATTGATCAACTATTATTTGGACGAATAAATTTTCAAAATATTATAGCGGATGAAGCTCAAAACATTAAAAATCATTCAAGTGAACGGTCACGTGCATTAAGGGCAATGAAAAGTGAATTTCGTTTAGCGATGACGGGAACTCCTGTAGAAAATAGTTTAGAAGAATTATGGACTATCATGGATTTTGTTCAACCTGGCGCAATGTTTTCGTTAAATGAATTCAAAAAAAGTTTCATAAAAAATAGTAATGTTGATTTATTGATGAAGACACTCAAACCATATTATTTAAGACGAACCAAAAAAGAAGTTCTTAGTGATAAGTTACCATCAAAACACATTCTAGCCCCAACATATTTGCAAGCATCAAGAATTCAAAAGAATATTTCCGAAACCATGCTACAAAGCATTCACTCTAAACGAGGAAATATGTTAACTGTGATAGGGAATTTACGTCAACTATACGCACATCCAGGCGTGTTCGAACACATTGAAAAAAAAGTTAATATTGATGATGCTCCAAAGCTAAAAGAGTTAATTACACTATTAGATAAAGTGAAGATAAGTAACGAAAAAATATTAATCTTCACAGAATTTCGAAAGGTACAATCTATATTGAAAAAAGAAATTTCAAGTAGATACGGGGTACATGTTCCAATAATCGATGGGAATACCAAAAACAGATCGGAAGTAGTTAAAGATTTCGGTAATCAAACCGGGTTTGGTGTGATGCTTCTCTCACCAAAAGCGGCGGGTGTAGGATTGACCATTACAAGTGCTAATCACGTATTGCATTATACAAGATGGTGGAATCCGGCTGTTGAAAATCAATCAACCGATCGTGCATATCGTATAGGACAAACAAAAGATGTATATGTTTATCAAATTATCACTCAAGATAAAGAGAACTTCCCAAATGGAACGGTAGAGGAAATCATGCACCAAATGCTTATTGATAAATCCGAGTTAGCGGAGAATGTTATTATTCCATTTGATACCAAGTTATTTAAGGAGCAGTTGTATTCGTTCTTTGAAAAATAAGTATTTTAATCAATTGGGGGGTTACATAAATGAACCTCAGGATTGAACGGCATTGTGAATTAAAACCATAATCTAAGTTATCTATATAAAGATATTATTTTATCCCCAGCAAATTAATTTCGCTGGGGATAAAAGGCGTTAACTACTTATTATTTTGGATTTTTTCTCAAAATACGTGTGCAAACGATATTCACAAATCTGTCTAGTCCATTCATAGACAATTGATCGATTATCCGGTGTGACATCAAAGTCAAACTTGAAAACTTTATCTTCATAGGTAATCATTTTAGCAGAGCCGCCCCACATGGTCATGGGCATTCGTTGAATGAGTGATGCTACTTTACGTTCATCATACTGTTCCATTTCCTTGCCTTGTTTATCGCTAAAGTCGATATTCTTGCGGTATGATTTATCCGTCAGGTAATGATGGAAGCATTTCGCTGCATCGACAGCCTTAATAGGTAAAAACCATTCATCCTCACCGCGTGTTAACATGCAGCGGAGCAGTACCATTTTATAGCTTTTTGTCATGCCTGTACGTTCGGCTTCGAGAAACCATTCTTCATAATCCTCAAGAACCTGTAACTCCTTATCGTTTAATTCTCCGGAAGCTTTTAGCATGTTGAAATAAGTCCCGAATTCACGTTTGATCATCGAAGAGTCTACACCTGCCTGCAAATGATATTCTAAATACGTCGGCCGATGACCAAGATCCTTACGCAGTTCATGATCATGCAAGATCAACAACTCTTTGCCACGTGCCAGTTTCTTAGTCATATGTAAAATCAAATCGATTACTTCCGTGTCGATGTTGAATTCACAGCCTTCTGGCAATGTCTGCTCAATTAAACGAGGCTCAGGTTCACCGACATATGTTGGATTGAAGACGCCCCATTTCACGTCAGCATTACGGTAGTTCCCGATTAAATCGATAATGACACAGTCATTCTTACCATCAGCAATCCGAAGGCCACGCCCGATTTGTTGGGTAAAGACAGCAAGTGATTCAGTAGGTCGGACAAACAGCAGAGTGTCGACACGAGGTATGTCTACGCCTTCATTAAACAAATCTACGGTAAAGATGATGTCGAGTCTCCCTGAGTTCAAGCGTTCCCGCGCAGACAATCGATCTTCGTTTGGCGTATTGCCATTCAATGAAATGGAGCGGAATCCGGCTTGCTGGAAGTGATGATTTAGGAAATCTGCCTGACGAATGGATGAACAGAATGCAATGGTTCGTGATTGTTTATTCTGGATCCATTCCTGCAAAATCTTCTGTGCCATTCCCGTCCGTAATTGCACACTTGCCAATTGTTCTTCGTCATAGCGAGTACCAAGCCAACGCAGCTGCGAATAGTCAGTGTCGTCATAAATACCGTAATAGCGAAAAGGGGATAGCCATTGCTGCTTGATGGCATCTAAAAAATGAATTGAAATAGCGACGTTTCCGTCACAGAGTCCAAAAACATCTTTGTTATCCAGTCGAAAAGGCGTTGCTGTAATACCAAGAAGAAATTTAGGCTTGAAGTAATCCAGAATGCGCAGGTAGCTTGGTGCACTCGCATGATGGAACTCGTCCACAACAATCAAATCATATGTATCTGGCACGAAGCCGGACAGATGGTGCCGCTGATTAAGGGTCTGAACAGAAGCGAAGGTAAAATCAGCATTCATCGTCTTTTCTTTAGCATTATAAAATCCAGTACTTTTTGTTGGATGTACATTTTTGAATGATTGTTGTGCCTGAATCAGAATTTCTTCACGATGAGCAACGAACAAAACTCGTACAAATTGCTCTGCAAAGAACGCGGCTAAATACGTTTTCCCAAGTCCGGTTGCCATAACGGCTAACGCTTTATCATAATCATCCTGCATGGAGTCTTGAAGAGCTTGTAAAGCTAATATTTGTGCTGGCCGTGGTGTCAGTACTTGTTGAGTAACATAAGGTTCTTTGGTTTCCACTAAAACCGAATCACCACTAGACGTACCATACATAACTTCATGGTCCTCTTGTTCAGACCACGCCATGCTAAAAGGTCTTTGGATATTATGGATATCAAATTGGTCACGATATAGCGCTAACGTTTCTTCATTCACTGGAATGGTGCGTTCTTCATAAAACTGTTTCATAAATTCTTCAGCAGCTACGTCAAAAAGAGCATCATCTAATGGTGTCGGAACATGCAAACTCCATTCGATGCCGCCAGTCAATGCTGATTTAGACAAATTTGATGAGCCAACGATGACATGGTTTTGATCATTTCCTCGAAACAAATAGGCTTTAGGATGAAATGACTGCCCGCCGCTCTGGAAAAGTCTCAGTTCAATGCCAGGTAACTCCTTTAGTAGGATCTCTAGTGCATCAGGTTGTGTAATGTACAGGTAATCGCCCACCAACATCTTGATTTCACATCCAAGTGAAGAAGTGGCTTTCAACTGTGGCAAAACCATTTTTACACCAGATGTCATAGCGAATGCTGTCATCCAATACATACTTGTCGCCGTTTCACTTAACCGTTTTAAATCATCCACCAAGTGATGAGTGATTAATCGAACCTCAGTCATCTTCAACCTCGATCAGGTAATACCCATTATCGAAGCCGCCTCGTTTTTCAAGTTTTTTTACTCGTACCTCTTCCAACTCCTCAATTGTAGTTCCATGCAAAGGTAACACAGCATAAATAAGTTCAAGTAAATCCGCTAATTCCTCAATCGCTTCTTCATTGGAAGTGGCTTCTTGATACTCTTTCAATTCCTCTATTAATTTACGTTTGATTTCCACTTCATGTTCAGCAGGTTCAAGCACCTTCATTGAGTATTTCTTGTTTGTAGCCACGATAATCTCTGGAATTCGGTCGCGTACTAGTTTGTTGTAGATGGGCATTGTGTACCTCCTGAATTAGTTCTTTGATTATTATGAATTATATCATTTGAAAGAGGTGATGAATGGTATTATTGAAATCATTTACAAAAGGGCTCTAATTAAGGTATTGAGGTATTGAAAGTTAGATAGGTTAAGACAAAATGGGATTGTCTTAACCAACCGAGGTCTTTCAAGAAGTTAGTTGAATATATGGAACAATAAAAAGCCTGAAATTTCTTCAGGCTTTTTAATATGAATGTGTTTTCTTTAAATAAATTTCTAAAAGGAAGTGCTTGTAAAGCATTGCGCTGAGATGTTTATTAAAAGAAAACATCCCTCCTCATACGGTTAACAATGGTCAATCTCATTGCAAATTATTATTTTAAAATGATAAACAGAGCTCTCTTTACATCATTATTTATTGCTATTCCATTGATTTCTCCTTTGATTTTCCAAGCATTTATAAATGACGTTACACTCATATTTACAGGTATAAATTGTGATAATTCATTTGAAATTTTTCGTGGAATTTCTAACTTTCTTAACGATACAGCGATTTCACTAGAAACTCCAAATCGGAGACAACTAGATATAGATAATAAGTTATCAGGTAATTTACTGGAGGTCTCTTCTTGGGCTACAATTATATCAACTATAGAAATATATGCCGTAGCTATATGACTTACATTCCTAATTCCTTCCCTAATAATTTTTATAGACTTAGCTATGCTTGTTTGATTGTTTCTACTTAAATCTAACTTATTTAGCTTACCAATATCATACTGATTTAGGATTATTGCTAATTCTAAAATAGAAGAACCAGCTATCCATCCTCGTAAAAATTTAATCATAACTTCATTGCTAGTAAACAACTCATGAATATTTTTTTGAATAAAGTCAATATCTAGTTTGGATATGCATTCAAAAAACCAAGTTAACCACACTGATTCTCCGTGTTCATTTTCTAATAATTTCTTCACTGATTTTTGATTTATAGTTTCTATAATAACTTCAATAACACTTGCTTTATTTGCTGATTTAACTGCAGCTTTTAGAATTATTTCTTTTTTTTCTTTATCAACAGAGTCCAACCATGAATTCCATTTATCAAAGGCTCGATCAAATGTTGTATTGTCTAAAAACTGAGTCGCTAAAGTTTTATTTAACAAATCTCTTCTAAGTCTTTGTGATTGGAAGCCTAAAACATTAGTTATTAAAGTGAAATCATCATCAATGCCTTCCTCATTTAACTCTTTTTCAGCTATATCATGAATAATATTTAATAAACCAGAATTAGTTTCTTCAACTCCGTCAATTCTTTCAAGAAATGCTGTGGAATCACTATCTAAAGTAAAACCATTCTCTGAAGTTGTAGATGGATATTGAGGAACTATAAGCCCTAATGATTGTTGGCCGAATCCCGGTCTACCTGCCCGTCCTAACATGTTTAAAACTTCAGATTTAGACATTGATTTTGATTCTTGTTCAGAATACTGTTTAGTAGTATTAACAATTACCACAGAAGCTGCTAAATTTAACCCTTGCGAAATAGTTCCTGTAGCACATAATACACCGTTAGTGATTTTTTGATAAAAATCTTCTACTGCTAGCTGCTCTTCATTTATTAAGGCTTGAGTGTGTATTCCAATACCATCTTTAAGACCAGTATTTAATTCAGATACAAACCCTAATTCTTCTTTTGCCAAAGTTAGATATGATTTAGTAACTTCTGTTAACGTTTGTGGGAATATACCGATTTTCTTGTGTTTATTCAATTCATTTAATAAATGCCTTGTACCTTGTGAGAATATCATTACAGACATATTACTAGATGCTAAATAATTTCCTAATTGCCTAGAAACATCATTACCATACCCATCTACCGTCCAATAGTAACTATTATATTTACGCTTATCCTTAATCTTTTTAAATCTAACATCCAATTTAACAGGTAATTCCAAAGGGTAAGCATTTTGATTATTTTCAGCCCATACATCCTGTACACAGAAGTACAATTTTGTAATTAATAGGGATCTATATGTATTTTTCCCACTATTTTCAGCTTCAATTTTAGCTCTTTCAATCTCGGTTTCAGGATGACTTACAAAACCTCTTAATGTTCTCGCGGGTCGCCATTTAGTTTTTGTTATTGCTAAATGATTACCGTTTAATTTCTTTAACCAATGCTCTAATTTAGGGGAATCGTCAATTAAAGCAGACATAATCAAAAAAGATGCCCCTGATATCTGAGATATTCTACTTAACAATAAGTCTAAAAGAGCTCCTCTAGCACCATGAAAAATATTATGAAATTCATCAATAATACAAAGAGTACACTTCGACACCAATTCACTATTATTTGCAATTAGAGAAACGCATTTTTCTGGGGTCATAACTAAAATCATGTCTTCATTTTCATTAAGGTTGCTTTCAGAAAATAAAGCCTCTTCATCTATAAGTACACTACTGCCCTTACCGTTGTCATGAATGTCCATAATTTTTTTCATATTTTTAGTAATTTGTCTGCACAACGCCAAGGTGGGAGCCAAATAAATTATGACAGAACCCCTTTGCAGGTATGAAATTACTTTATGTTCAGCTATTAAACTTTTACCAGTACCCGTAGGTATTGCTATTATATTGTTTGTATTTTCATCCAAAAGACCTTGAATTATAGCCTCTTTATGTGGAGGCCAAATTAGATAAATACCATCTTCAATATACCGTTTCATATGACGTTTCCAAATATAAGGATCGCAATGTGATGGACTTATTAAAATAGAAATCGCCCTTGCTTGTGATAATTCTTCAAATAGAAGTAATAACATTGATAATAAGGTAATAGTTTCTTGTCCACAGTCCCTAGAATTTTTAGACAATCCATTTAATTTGGAACTAATATCTTCACTCCACACGGTATGAACATAGCAAAACTCGTTTGAAAGTTTATTTAAACAGTCATTTAAATTATATAAACAAGCATTCCTACAGTGCTCTTCTAATAATTCAAAACTAGTTATATTTGAAACATATGGTGCTTTAACCTGAATATAAACCTGACTCATTTTTAAACGGGCAAAATTATAAAGTTGTTTTATAACTATCACTTCTAAACTTTCATCATCAGTTATAGAAGATAATATTTCATCAAGTTGACTAGTTATTACTTCCGCATTAGGATCATATCCCGCAATATAATAGAGTAACGATGATATGATTCTATTCAGAAATTCATAACTATCTAAATTTAAATTGGTTTCTTCCAACAGTGGGGGACATAAAGTTTCATAAGCATAAGCACAGACAAGCGCGGCAGATTCTTTTTCATTTTTCGATAAACCTTTATCAAATACAATTCTAAATAGCAAAGATTCAGCTAAACGTTTTAAAGTTGCAGCATCATATTTATTGCTATCATCTAGATCGTCAATGTGCTTAAGATTTTTCTTCGAAGCTTCTATTGTAATCTGCAACAATAATATTCGTATTTCTTCCCCGTTAATGTTGTCTAATAAGCTCGATGCAATTTCATATCTCCCTTTGGCGAATTTATCCAACATATATTATTTCTTCTTCCTGTTTTTCAATGAACTCTACTAATAATTTTGAAACTTCGTCATAGAAAACATCTAATCTTCTAGTCGAAATAGCTTCACATTGTCTAAATTGAGCATAAGTAACATTAGGTGTATTTGTTTTAAAGTCTCTAAACTGTGACCCTTGTTTTGGCTTATTAGACCGGTGTTCAATTGTTAATCGATAAATTATTTTCTTCTGCCATAAAATATGTTTGGAAATTGCTGTGCTTATTTTATTATCTGGATTTTCAAAACTATTAGCTACAGTTCTCATAATTTGTCGAATATCTGGCCATTGTTTTCCGCTATCGAATTTGTTAAAACCACTAAGTGCTTCAAGTGTTCCTTGTGCTGGGCTTTTTCTATTCTTTGTTTCCCCTATAACCAGATAGTATTCTTCATCTAAAGTATCTTTAGCGATAGCAGCTAAATCTAGTCCTTGTTTTTTTGAATTTAAATGCATATAGTGAATTCCTTGTAACTCAAGATTAAAAGGGGCACTAGCTTGATTATTTTCTACAGAATTTAACATTACATGTGATAATAATTCTAAAATGAAAGGATTTCTTTGGTTTCTTATATATTCCTCAAAAATAATTTTATCTTCTATATATTCAATTCCAGTAAAATAATTCTTTATTTCTTCAAGAGTTGCATCTTCAAATTCTTGATCAGGAAGCATCCTTTTTAGTGCACTGTATGAAGTTTCCCATGCACCTGTTTTAACGATAAAGCACAAAGTAGAAACTAATCGAATTTGTTCTATTGATTCAGGATCAAACTTTTTCAATTCAAATTCCAAATGAGATGGATTCACAGAATCTGGCCATGTCTTATGTTCTACTTCCCATAAATCATATAGTTCTTTAATTATTTCTCCTACTGTTTTATTTACATATAACATATAATATCTCTCCTCGTCTCAAAATCTAGAAATGCAGTGAAGTAATTAATGGAAGCTGCTTAGCGGCCTTACTCCCCTCATTAATATCGTTAATATCTTAAATCAGGAAGTAATACTTGGCTTTCTCGAAACTATTATCAAAAGTCATGTTTCTTTCTTATATTACTGGTTATTATATCCTCAAATTCAAACTATGACCATCCTTCCATGTGAAATGTTTAGATAGTTTTTATATTGAGTCGTATCTAGCAACGGCATGTCCAGTACGACGATATCTGCCTTTTTGCACCTCTGGTAGGGATCAGTTGTATTTATTCTTTGAGAAGTAAATAAATACGAAAATATTCAAAGTTAGGAGAGATTTTCATAAAAGATTTCTCTTTTTTTGAAAGCTTCAATATTGGTTGAAAGATTTCCATAAACACCACAGAAACCACTTAAATCATAGATCTACTTGATTACAGTACCTCGAACACTGTGGTAAAATTATGGAAGACATTCGAGGCCAGTGAGGGGGAATTTACGTGGCTTATCAATCTGAACAACAACTGGAAAATGAAATGATTCGTCAGCTCACTCAACTTGGCTATGAAAAAGTTTCAATCCCTTCTGTAGAACACTTACAACAAAATTTTCGCAATCAAATCAACCGCCTAAATAAAGAAAACCTTGATGGAACGCCATTATCAGATAAAGAATTTGTACGCTTGCTCTTGAAAATAGAAGGGAAAAGCGTTTTTGAATCGGCCAAAATACTCCGTGATAAAGAAACGATTACACGCGATGAAGATAGCACACTATACTTAGTTTTATTTGATACCCAAAATTACAAGAACAATCATCTTCAAGTAACACATCAAACAACTGTAATAGGAAGATATACAAATCGCTATGATGTTACGCTACTCATTAACGGGTTACCACTTGTGCAAATAGAGTTAAAACGACGTGGACTTCACTTTGCGGAAAGCTTTAACCAAATCATGCGCTACCGTAAAGATTCTTACGGTGGTTTATTTAACTATCTGCAACTTTTCGTGGTTTCAAATGGTGTGGATACAAAGTATTTTGCTAATTCTGATCGCGAACCGATGAAGAGTCATATGTTCTTCTGGTCAGATGATTCAAATAAGCGCATCTCTCAGTTAAATGATTTCACAAACTCCTTTTTCCAACCTGTTATGATTCAAAACCTTATCAGCAAATACATGATTGTAAACGAAACGGACAAGCACTTAATGGTCATGCGTCCTTATCAAATTTATGCTGTGGAGCGTATCATCAAACAAACGCTTGAGAATGAAGAGAATGGCTATGTGTGGCATACAACAGGAAGTGGGAAGACCCTTACTTCATTTAAGGCAAGTGAACTTCTGTCGCAAGAAGAGAAGATTAAAAAAGTGATTTTTCTCGTCGATCGAAAAGACTTAGACGCACAAACCATGCAGGAATTTAACAAGTTTGAAAAAGGCTCAGTTGATACAACAGATAAAACAGACGTCTTAGTGAAACAACTTCAAGACCCACTTAGAAAACGAATCATTACCACGATTCAAAAGATGGCCAATGCGGTGAAGAATTCAAAATACGAATCTATCATGAAGCGTTACGAGAATGAAAAAGTCGTATTCGTTATTGATGAATGTCATCGTTCTCAATTTGGTGAAATGAACCGTCTCATTAAAAAACATTTCAAACAAGCACAATATATTGGTTTTACAGGGACTCCTCGCTTTGTTGCGAACAAAAGCCAAGATGGGCGCACGACATCGGACTTATTTAAAGATTGCCTTCATACGTACCTAATTAAAGATGCAATCAATGACGGCAACGTATTAGGTTTTTCGGTTGAATATATTCGTACGATTAAAGGCAAGGAAGGGGTAGACGATGTAACAAAAGCCCCTGGTATTGATCAACAAGAGCTGTGGATGGCTGATTCTCGAATCGCCATGATTGCTAAACACATTACTGACATTCATGGGAATAAAACGAGCAATAAAAAATACACAGCTATTTTCACGGTCGAAAGTATTCCGGCAGCCATTAAATATTACGATGCTTTCAAGAAACTAGACACCTCTCTCAAAATTGCATCCATTTTCACCTATGGAACTAATGAAGTAAGCGTTGAGAATCAAGAACACTCTAGACATTCTTTAGAGCGCATCATTACAGACTACAATGGAGAATTTGGCACAAACTTCTCTACAGATAATTTTTCTCAATATTTTGCGGATGTCTCAAAGAAAGTAAAAACTGCTCAAATCGATTTGTTAATTGTAGTAGATATGTTCTTAACTGGCTTTGACGCGAAAACACTTAGCACGCTTTATGTAGATCGTAACTTGAGACACCATAATTTGATTCAAGCCTTTTCACGTACTAATCGTGTAGAAGGTGCAAAGAAAGTGTATGGTAATATCGTCTGTTATCGCAACTTAAAAGATGCTACGGACGAAGCGATTCGATTGTTCTCTCAAACGGGAGATACAGGTGTTGTATTAATGAAAGAATACGATCAGTATCTAGCAGATTTTAAGGACCAATTGGACGTTTTGCTGAAAGTTGCTGAGACGCCTCAAGCCGTTGATAATCTTGAAGGAGAAACAAAACAAAAAGAATTCATTCTAGCTTTCCGTGATCTCACAAAAGTCCTTACAAAACTTAAAACGTTTGTTGAATATGAGTTTAAAGCAGAGGATTTAGGGATTGATGAACAAACCTATGAAGATTTCAAGAGCAAATATCTTCACCTGTATGAAATCAGTCAGAAACCAGAAGTCCAGAAAGTTTCCGTCATTGATGACGTCGATTTTGAAATTGAATTAATGCAAACAGATCGCATTGATGTCGATTACATTCTTGAATTATTACGTAATATCAACTTTGAAAATAAACAAGAACGTGATGTTGCAGTGCGAAGAGCAATTAAGGAAGTAAATGCGTCAGCTAGTGACGAAATGCGATTAAAACGAGATCTGTTACTAGAATTCTTAAAACGTGTAGCCCCAACACTCACAAATAATGATTCCGTTGATCAAAAATTCCATGACTTCGAAAACGAAAGACGTAAACAAGAAATCTATAGCATGTCACAGCAAGTCCAAGTGGCGGAAGAAAAACTAGAATACTTCTTACGTGAATTTGAATATAAAGGGGTTTCCCCTGACCAAGAAATCAATGATGCCATCAAAGCACCATTTAAAGAAAAGCGAAAACGCGTGCAAGCCGTGAAAGATTTTATTTACACGAACGTACGAAAGTACTCGTAAATTGAGGAGATTTTATACATGACAACTTCAGAAAAACAACGTCTGCAACAAGCAGAACTGCATAAAAAACTATGGACAATGGCGAATGATTTACGTGGTCAAATGGAAGCCTACGATTTTAAAAACTACATTTTAGGATTAATTTTCTATCGCTATCTTTCTGAAAAGACAGAAACACGTATTGAAAAATTACTAGAAGAAGACAACATTTCTTACGAAGATGCATGGAAAGACGAAGAATATAAAGAAGGATTGATTGATACATTACTCGTAGAAATCGGCTTCGTGATTGAACCTGAATTTCTATTCTCTTCGATGATCAAAGAAATTCATATAGGCGAAAAAGGGAACTTCGACATTGAACTTCTTCATAAAGCCATTAAAGCCATTGAACAGTCTTCGTTAGGAACAAACAGCCAACAGGATTTCGAGAATTTATTTGATGATATGGATTTAACTTCTACTAAATTGGGACGTGATGTGAAGTCACGATCAAAGCTTATTGCCAAGATTATGGTGAGTATTAACGAAATTCCGTTCTTACATGATGACGTTGATATTGATGTGCTTGGGGATGCCTACGAGTATCTTATCTCTCAATTCGCTGCTAACGCAGGGAAGAAAGCAGGCGAGTTCTATACTCCACAACAAGTTTCGAAAATACTGGCGAAAATAGTCACACACAATAAGTCCAATTTGAAAAATGTTTATGACCCTACATGTGGATCAGGCTCACTTATGTTACGAGTAGCTAAAGAATCCAATGTTCGATTATTTTATGGACAAGAACTCACTACAACAACATTTAACTTAGCAAGAATGAACATGTTACTACACGACTTACGCTACACAGACTTTGATATTAAAAACGATGATACGTTAGAAAATCCCCGTCACATTGACATGCGATTTGAAGCAGTAGTAGCGAATCCTCCATACAGCGCTAACTGGAGTGCAGATTCAAAATACTTAGATGATGACCGTTTCAGTGCATACGGAAAGCTTGCGCCAAAATCAAAAGCCGATTTCGCGTTTATTCAGCACATGATTTATCAACTTGACGATAATGGAACAATGGCCGTCGTACTTCCGCACGGTGTGTTATTCCGTGGTGGGGCTGAAGGTATTATTCGTACATATTTGATTGAAGAAAAGAATTATTTAGATGCTGTAATTGGATTACCAGCGAATGTGTTTTTTGGTACATCAATACCGACATGTATTTTAGTATTTAAAAAGACTCGTGGATCAGAAGATAGTGTTATCTTCATTGATGCCTCTAATGAATTCGAAAAAGGAAAGAACCAAAACGTTTTGACTGATGAAAATGTAGAAAAAATAGTAGATATTTATAAATCACGACAAACTATTGAGAAATTTTCATATGCATCCAGATTGGATGAAATCAAAAAAAACGACTATAACTTAAACATTCCGCGCTATGTTGATACATTTGAAGAAATTGAAGCGATTGATCTGGAAGTTGTTTCAAAACGATTGAAAGAAATTGATGATGAGATTGCAGATATTGATGTGGAACTGACTCAGTACTTTAGAGAGTTGGGGTTGTGAAAATGAGTGCGCCTAAGTTGAGATTTAAAGATCACAGTGCTAAATGGAATGAAGTTATCTTGAATGATTTTTTCTATTTTATTGATGGAGATAGAGGTAAAAATTACCCTAATGAAAATGATTTTTTTCCAGAAGGATATTGCTTATTCCTAAATGCATACAACATATCTGATACTGGTTTGACGTTTAAAAATACCAATTGGCTTACTAAAGAAAAACATAAATCTTTGAGAAAAGGAACTGCTGAATATAGAGACCTGATTCTAACTACACGTGGATCAAAATTAGGAAAACTTGCAGTATATGATGAAAGTATCCCATACAATGTAGTTCGCATTAATTCAGCAATGCTACTCATACGACAAAAGCAGGATATTGACCTTGAATATACACTTTATTTATTTAAAGATGCTATCTTACCTAAATTTATTAATCAACATATAGTAGGGAGTGCACAACCACACCTAACTGTAAAAGACTTAAAAGCTTATTCAACTTATATTCCAGAAGATGTCATAGAACAACAAAAAATAGGCTATTTTTTCAGCTTATTAAATTTGAAAATCCAAAAACAACAAGAAAAAGTTGAGTTACTGAAAGAACAGAAAAAAGGGCTTATGCAAAAGATTTTCAGTCAGGAATTACGGTTTAAAGCTGAGGGTGGAAGGGAGTTTCCTAAGTGGGAGAAAAAGCAATTGAATCAGCTTTTGTTTGAAAATAAACTTAGAAATATCAATGGAGAATTCACAAAAGAAGGTGTTTTATCAGTATCTGGGACTCATGGAGTTATTAATCAAATTGAATTTCAGGGAAGGTCTTTTGCAGGAGAATCAGTTGCTAATTATCATGTCGTTAATACTGGTGATATTGTGTATACTAAAAGTCCTTTAAAGTATAATCCTTATGGAATTATTAAAGTGAATAAAGGAAAGCCAGGAATAGTTTCTACTTTATATGCTGTGTATAGTTGCAATCAAGAAGTCTCAGGAGAATATTTGGACTTTTACTTTCAATTAAACGACACTACTAATCGTTACTTAAAGCCTTTAGTAAATAAAGGTGCTAAAAATGACATGAAGGTAAATAATCAACAAGTATTAGTTGGAATAGTCAATATACCGATATTTAATGAACAGAAAAAAATAGTTGAATTCTTATTAAAATTCGATACGAAAATTGTAGCAGAAAAGTTAAGATTGAATGACTTAAACGAACAGAAAAAAGGGTTTATGCAAAAGATGTTTGTATAATTTAGTAGCCTGTATTTACTTTCTATTGTGGATACTTTTTTATTTTAAAAACTAATATGGTTTACCTCATTGTCCCTTTTTTCTTTTTGCTAATCCGAAATACTCATGAGATGTAAAGACCTTATATATTTATGCTATTCAAGTTTAGAAGCCAATCATCTTTATCAAAAATTATTTCTAAAGGATTTTTCTCAAACGAAAGGGGACAATCCTTTAGATTTTTTATCGGAGTTATTGTGAAAAGAATTGTGTTTCTTCTATTAATTAGGTGATGCTAAATGATTCTTCAAGTCTTAATTCCTTTAATAATTGAATGACCATCAATGGATATGTTTTATATACAATTATACCCAATTTATGTGCTATCTTTATTGTGTGATTTGGATTGCTAATTTATAATAATAGTTTATTAAATTAGTTCCTTTTTCATTAGTGATTTATTAAAAAACAATTATAATTATGTGGGGTGAAATATTTGGAAAATATTGAGTTAAAACAATTCTATCTAAACTCTTTTGAAGAGATTCTAGGAGTGAGCTTAAATTTAAATAAAGATTCTTCAATTTCAGTTTTAAATCTTCCTAGTGTAATTACGAAAATAAATCCTACTAGCATTACTAATATCATTTCTCCAATTGAAAGCCTGATGAGAAATGAAAATATATTTGATGAATCTAAAGAAAAGACATTTTATAAAAAAATATTAATCACTAAGTATATTTATAATTTAATTAACTCTCAAGCTGAAATACACATTCTAGATAGCTTTGTTGAAAAGTTACAAACACTTAGTAATAGAACTTATGAACAACAGCAAGTTCAAATGGGTTTTATAATCTTTAAAAACCCTATAGAAAATATTGCATTTGAGTTATCAAAGCTAAAAATTGATTATTTACCCTTTGAAATTTATTTTAGTGTTGAGGAAATAGATAATAATAAGCAAGCATTAAAATTAATAGATTCTTTATCCCTGTGTTATGTAGTAAATGCTTCATATCAAATTATTGGTATAGCAAAAAAACAAAAATCAAACCAAAGTATATCTTCAATAATGTCAAATAGATATCAAAAAGATGAGGAATCGCTCTTAAAATATTACATGTATAAATATTTCATTAATAATAATCCAGATAATAATTTTAATGGTGACTTAGAAGAACTTGAAGAACAAATTAAAAGTTTAGATGACAAATTGATTAAGTTGGAAGCTTCGATAAAAGAAGAAGAAGTGCGTTATAAATATTTACAAGAAAATAACCAAGATTCTCCAGATTTTGAATCTGCCAAAATAAATTTAGCAAAATTACTAAAGCAAAAAATACAATTCCTAAGTGATATCAACGATCTTCGAAATAACCAAACAATAATATTAGAAGAAGAGTTAACTAAAAAGAAAACGCAAAAAAAAGGATTAAATAAATTTAGTAATGGAACTAAACCTATAGCAAATAAAGATATCCAATTTATTCAATTTAACTCTGGAAGGTTAGAATGGTTTATAAATGACAATTTAATTTGTGTTTTAGCTAACGGAAAATGGAGAGTTAAAAACTATGAATTAATATCTCATATCATTTTAGAATTTATTCTTAGACAATATATCCAACATAGTGATATTAGTAGTGAAAAATTTATAGACATTGTTGATAAAATTATACCTCGTTCTAAGATTCTCTTTAATAACATCAAAGAACTCTCCAATAAAAATATTGGGGCGCTAATAATTCTTTTAGAGCAAAGTAGGTTACAAAAAAGAACTATTTATAAAGAACTCTTAAATAACCGTCATATAAGTAATAATGAATTCAAAAAAGTAATTCTAACAGGTAAATCTAATCCAATAAATCTTTTTGGGTGTGATAGTTATTTGTTCGAATTATTATGTTCAGTTGATGGAGCTATTTTATTAGACAAGTATTTTAATATTTTATCATTTGGTGAAATGATTAATAACTCTATAGAAACTCCTCCAGTTGCAGAAGCTGGTTCTAGGACTTTAGCAGCTGCTAAAGCATCTCGTTTCGGACTAAGTATAAAGGTTTCTGAAGATGGGGATATTAGTCTGTTCGAAGATGGCTCACCCATAATTAAATTATGAGAAAAATATTAAAATACTATAAAATATTTGAATGTTAATGAATCGATATTACTTAATGAAAAGGGTCTCTCTAAATATCCATATTATTAGAAAGACCCTTTTTATATCTAGGTAAGGTTCGCTTTGGTTAATCCTAAACACTAGAGCTGGAGATTTAATAATCCCTCGCATAAACTAACGTTTTATATGACATTTCGTCTATAGTAACCGTACTTCGATCCTATTCTGACATCCAAGAAAGAAACTGTAAAACAAGATACGGAATAAAAGTTTCTAAATTACTCTTATGTAATCAAATCACTTACGCTCCAAGTAGCGATAAATAGTTGTTCGAGAAACACCCCATCTTTCCGCCACATCTTTAATTGGTGTGCCCCCATCAATAAGATTCTTCATCATTTCAATATCTTTATCTCTGTATTTCTCGGGGCGTCCGCCAAGACGCCCGCGTGCTTTAGCTGCCACTCGCCCAGCAGCTGAACGTTCTTGAATAAGATTACGTTCAAACTCAGCAAATGCTGCAAAAAGATGAAACATCAATTGTCCGGTAGCATTGCCACGATCCATAGTGAGATTCTCTTGAAGACTGTGAAAACCAATACTTTGGTTATTCAGATTGTTGACTATGTCAATCAAGTCTTGCATGTTTCGACCCAGACGATCTAATCGCCATACTACGATGGTATCCCCTTGACGAGCATATTTTAGAGCTTCTGCTAATCCAGGTCGTTGTTTCTTTGACCCACTCATCTTATCGTGAAAAATTTTCACACACCCATATTGAGTAAGAGCATCTGTTTGTAAATCCAAATTTTGTAACCCTGTTGACACACGAGCATATCCAATTAACACAGTCAATCCTCATTTCCATTATAATCCTATATTTATTGTAACATAAGACTAGGGTATTGCGGTTAATGAACATAGATTAATGGGCAGAGTTTTGTTGAAGTTTATGGAACCAAAATGATGTTTTTTTCACCATTTGTGCCGTGTTCAGAAAAGGACGAGTTTTGTTACATCTCCTATTTATATTTAACATTCCATACCTAAATAATTTAAGTGATTACAGCCATTGAAATGTACCAGGTATGTCATCTTTTTTACCACCGAAAGCCAGGGAATGTACCAGGTAATGCCAAGATTTTACCACTCTATACCTCTGTATAATTAGTGAGCACCCCTACTGGTGTGACATTGGTTATATGGAGGTATTTTTGTATGATTCGTTATCAAAGAATACTGGAATTACAAGACGAGGGGATCAGTCTTAGAGGCATTTCTGCTAGTACTGGCAACTCTCGTCAAAAAGTAACAGAGGTTTTGGAGATTGCACAAAAGAAAGGGTTGGCATGTCCCTTGGAGGAAGAAATGACAGACCAGTGGATCGAGGAGTTTCTCTTTCCGGAGAAGACACTAGAAGGTTCAGGAAGGCACCCCTTAAAGTTCGACTATATTCATAGGGAGTTAGCGAAGCCAAATGTTACGATTTCACTCCTCCATCATGAATATGAAGCCGAATGTAGAGCTAGTCAAAGGATTCCATACTCTTATCGGAGTTTTTTACGCCATTACAGTAAGTACGCGGACAAGCACAAAGCCACCTTACGCATCAGGAGAAAACCGGGGGAAATCATGGAAGTCGATTGGGCCGGGTCTACAGCATCTATTGTTGATAGAGATACTGGAGAGAAAATAAAGGCATATATTTTTGTGGCAACATTACCTTGTAGTCAAATTTCATATGCGGAAGCAACTTTATCAATGAATTTATATTCTTGGATTACAGCCCACAACCGCGCATATGCATACTTTGGTGGTGCTACGCAGATCGTTGTGCCAGATAATTTGAAGACAAGTGTAACGAAACATACCAATCAAGATTTGGTTTTGAATCAGACGTACAGAGAAATGGCAGATCATTATAGTACGGTAGTTATGCCTGCACGAGTTAGATCTCCAAAGGATAAGCCGAGTGTAGAAGGTGCTGTTGGTGTCATCTCCACGTGGATCATCGCAGCCTTACGCAATGAACACTGTTTTAGTATTGATGAATTAAATGAAGAAGTGTGGAAGAAGTTAGAGGAATTCAATCGTCGTCCCTTTACACGCAAAGAAGGTTGTCGATTATCAGCATTTGAAGAAGAGGAGAAATTTGCGCTTTCCCCTCTACCGCCAACGCCGTATAAAATGTCTCAATGGAAGACGGCAAAAGTGCGTCCAGATTACCACATTTCTATCGAAAGCATGTTTTACTCTGTTCCGTATGAGTACATTAACAAACAGGTAGAAGTGAAGCTCTCAGACGACTTTGCAGAAATATTTTTCAATCATATGCGGGTCGCCTCCCATAAACGATTATATGGGAAGTTCGGTCAGTTATCCACCGTTCGTGATCATATGCCAGATAACCACAAACTGTATGTGGATCAGACGCCGGACGCCGCGATTGAATGGGCTAAAGACATAGGGCCAGCGACTTTGAATGTAATTCAGTATATCCTGGATACTTCACCAGCAGAAAAACAGGCGTTACAATCCATATTTTCATTAAAGAAATCTGAGCGTAATTATACAAAATATGAAATAGAGCGTGCTTGTAAAATGATTACATCCATGACTGAAAGACCTACGGTCAAAAATACACAGACCATTCTCAAGAACAATAAAAAGAATGATGCCGAGCAAGAACTGAAACGTAAGACAGAAATCAGCGAGAACAACTACGGCTTCACACGTGGAGCTTCTTATTACGGGGGGAAAGATAAATGATGAATGATCAGACGTTATCAAAACTACGCGAGATGAAATTAAACGGAATGGCAGAAGCCTATCAAGAACAGGCAATTAATAAGGAATTTGTTAAGATGAATTTCGAGAATCGATTTTCTCTTCTCGTTGATTTGGAGCATTCCCGTCGGAAAAGCAATAAGCTTCAAAGATTAATCAAAACAGCCACTTTCGTGAACTCAAACGCATGTATTGAAGATATAGAATATTATCAAGATCGTCGACTGGATAAAGAAATTATATTGAAGCTAGCAAATGGTGCCTATATCCTAGATGGCCACAATATCATATTAAAAGGACCGACAGGTTCTGGAAAATCATTTCTAGCCTGTGCGTTTGGCGTATCTGCTTGTCGTCAATTTCATACCGTTAAATACATTCGTCTACCAGAGTTATTAGATGAACTATCCCTAGCTAAATTAGCTACAGACGGAAGTTATCGAAAAGGAATTAAAAAATATACCAGTGTAGATCTTCTCATACTGGATGAATGGCTTCTTACCGATTTGATGACAGACGAAGCAGCCATCCTGCTTGAAATTATCGAGACTCGTCATAAGGTAGCATCGACTATCTTCGGTTCACAAATTGATCCTAGTGGATGGCATCTGAAATTAGGAAATGAAACCATAGCGGAGGCGATTTTGGACCGTATCATTCATGATTCCTATCAAATTTTGATAGACGGAGAGGTTTCAATGCGTGAGCGTCATGGTTTGGGCGGAGAAGCTTGATATGACTATTATGACAAGATGGGATTTCAAGAAAATCGAGGAGTACTACTACTTGTCGGGGCACAAGACTTGGTGCCCGTTCCCTAGAAAACTCAAGAAAAAACTATTGAATATGTATGGTCAAGAACCTTTACCACATACTTGGACTGAGCAGGATATTCATGAAGGAAGCAGAAAAATAATCATAGAATAATTCGAATATATTCTATTAAATGGAAAATAAAATAGACGAAACCGATTATCAAGGTGGTAATCGGTTTCGTCTATTTACAAAGTGGTAAGTACTTTTGGCTATGCGCGGTAAATATTTTGGCATACAGTGGTAAAAAAGATGTCACGAGCGGTAAAATTGAGTGGCCGTAATCATTAAGATAATAAATAAGTAAAAATATTACAATATATGATATTGTTATATAATAATAAAAAAATATTATGTGGGGGTTATTGAATTGAAAAAATATTTGGTAGGTTTATTATCTTTATTTTTAATTTTTAGTTTATTTGCTTGTTCATCTGAAAGTTCGAAAACCTCAAAAGCAGAGGATCAGAATGAGGAAAAGAGTTCTGAGGACAAAGCGAAGGCAGAAGCAGAAGCCAAAGCAAAGGCAGAAGTAGAAGCGAAGGCAGAAGCAGAAGCCAAAGCAAAAGCAAAGGAAGAGTCAGAAGCTAAAGCAAAGGCAGAAGAACTGTTCTCAGGATACAAACTTATTGAAGTTGATGGTGGTGATTTGTCTGGATATCGTGGACCTAACGTCGTCGTTGACATTGGTTACGGGGACCGTGAATATTGGGCATTTACTAATGAATATGGTCAACTAGTACGTGTCATTGCTGACGAAATCATTATACAAGATGACAGTAACGAACCTGTCTTATCGTCTGGCAGATACTATTCTGATGAGGCAAAGGTTCCTGGCGTCGAAAGTGACGTTTTGGATGAAGGGCATATAATTGCTGATTCTAACGGAGGGGTATCGAATGCTTATAATATTACCCCACAAAATAGTACGCTCAACCGACATGGCGATCAAGCTTATATGGAAAACGTGATCCGTAGCGCAGGTGGAGCCACTAATTTTGAAGCAATTATCACATATCCGAATACGGAAACGCAGATCCCTTCAAGTTATCAGTATACCTATACATTAATGGGTAACGAGATCGTTGATACATTTGACAATTTGAACCCTGATGAAGTAAATGCATCTCTCGGTTTAACAGAAAGTGAGCCTTCTGATTCAACTAGTTCAAACACAAACGGTGATATTTCTAGTGTTGATACAAACGGTAATGGCAAGGTGACGATTAAAGAAGCAAAAGACGCAGGTTTTAGTATGCCGATAACGAGTGACCATTGGTTATACGCATATATGCAAGATAATGATGGGGACGGTATGGTAGGTGAGTAAGCCCCTAGAATTTTGAGGTAAATAAATGAACGTAAGAACATTTTCCTCGTTGGACGATTTATAACAATTTGCGAATGAGTGTCTGTACAGGAACAACTGAAGTTTATGGTTATATCATCTAAATTTTGTATGGTGAAAATATCTTATTTTTCACTAACGCGGCAGTTTAATTTAACAAGGAATATAAAAATAAATGTAGAACTAACTATAGAAAAGTAATTGTAAAGAACGGAGAAAATTTAACTAAATGGATAAAAGTATTATGATTAGAAAATTGTATACTGGTTTAATATTAATTGGATTTTGTCTTTTATATATATTTATTAGTGCCCTTCTTATGGGTTGGGATATTCTTTATTTTTGGTTTTCAATAATTTGGGTAGCTCCTCTGTACTTGATTTATGCACCTATATGGTCTATTTTTTCCGATATTATTGGAAAAAAATACGCAAGATTACCAGCTAATCAGAAAGTTGTTTCCTTATTGATTCATATTTTAGGAGGAGGGATTGCCTCACTTTTAATCGTATCTGTCTCAAAGCCTTTAGACATTCTAAAAATAGATGTTAGTTATCTTTTAAATATACTGATTATTGGAGGTATGTTTGCATTTCCATTTTGGATAGTGGATTCTATGATTGTAGAAAATAATAAGAAAAAAACAAAGAAAACTTAACGCAAAACGCAACATTCCTTATTAAACTAACGGGTGCGTTACTTAAAGATTCGGATTCCGAAAATAAAAAACTTTAATGAGCCTTACTACATAGTCTAATGTAGTGAGGCTCTAGTAGTATTAGAAGAAAATTAAATGACTGACTATATTTACAAATGGAAATCTAATGTGTGAAATGAGTTTCTTCTATTATATAAGTAGCTATAATAATTCTTCTTCATAAAAATGTCCCGTTCACTAAATCCCATCTTGTTCATAGCCTCAGGCTGTCGACCTTCATCTTGATCCTCAATACTTACTCGTACGTATTCAAATTTTTTGTTATCCATTTTCTTACTGAAAAAAACTTTTCAACATCACAGCTTATTTAGTTTTAGGAAGGATTGCTAAAGATTTTTTCGTTTCTTTTCCATCACTTCGGCCAATTGCTTCGAATCTGGATTTTCTTCATTGTGCAATTGCTCAATGATGTTCGCATAATCATTTTCATTTCGATTCTGGCTTAATTTATAGGCAGCCTGGATTTCTCCTACCTTAATCTTGAATCCAACAATTCCTTTTATTTCTTTTTCCAATAACGAAGGGGAGAGCTTATCCCATAGAACTGGGTCTTCCCGGTGTTTCTCGTATTTTTCCAACAACTTTGTCAGGTCTTGTTTCAATTCTTCTTCGTCCAAAATGGTGGCAGTTCCATATACATGCACCGCCTGGTAGTTCCAGGTCGGGACATTTTCTTGTTCATACCAGGAAGACGAGATGTAAGCGTGCGGTCCCTGGAACATTACCAATACTTCTTCAGTAGTTTCAAATGTCCGCCACTGGGGATTGCCATAAGCCATATGCCCCGTTACATAGTAGGCCTCTTCTTCTTTTATCAATTGGAAGGGAAGATGAGTCGCAATGGGTTTGCCTTTTTTTGTGGTAACAAGTGTTCCAAAAGAATTCGTTTGAACAAATTCCCGGATTTCTTCAAAATTAGTGACCTTAAAATATTTTGGAGTATACATGATTATCCGCCTTTCACTAAAAATTTATTGGAGTGTTTTCGTCATGATCAAGTCCACTTGTTCGTCATCGCCCATAAAAAAGGAGTGAGAACCTGTTTGGACAAATCCCTTTTTCTGATAGAACGCAATGGCGTTTTCATTATCTTCCCAGACGCCTAGCCATATTTTCTTTTTCTGCTGTTCCAGCGCAATTTCCACCGCTTTGTTCATCAAGTGTTTCCCAAGGCCATATTTCTGGAATTTCTTCTTTACATAAATCCGCTCGACTTCCAGCGAATCATCGCCCATCCCTTCTGACTGTGCCTCGTCGGTGTTGACCTTTAGGTAGCCAGTTGCTTCCTGATTCAAATAAACAAAATAGAATTGCGAAGATGGATTGGCTAATTCATGTTTTAGTTGATTCAAGTTGTATGCTCTTTCTATATAGGCATTCAAGTGTTCAGGTGAATTCTGTTCATGGAAAGTTTCGCTAAAAGTTTCCACACTAATTGTTTTCAGGTCCCGTACATCTTCCAAGGTACATTTCTTTATCATCATCGTCATTTAAATAGGTCGCTCCTTTAGCTCGTTAATAATTTCGCCTGTTTCCTTTTTTTACAGATTCCCAATCCTTCTCAACGTTTTTCCGGATTCGCTGCAAAAGATTGAATGTGGTTTCTGCTTCTTTTTCTGTAAAACCCTCTAATGCGACGAGATCGGAATGTTCATTTTCTCTTTTGATGAAAGGGTAGACCGAGTTTCCTTTCTCTGTTGGAAAAAGTCTTTTGATCTTTTTATTGTGTGGATCTTCTTTCTTTTCAATAAAGTCATTCATTACTAGTTTTTGAAGTACGCGAGTTGCTGTGGATCGATCTACTTTGATCATATCTATTAATTGTTCTTGAATGATTCCCGGGTTTTCGCATATCCGCACCAAGTACAAATATTGCCCTTTGGTAAGATCAAATTCTTTGAATTCAATGTTGCTGATGGAATCTAGTGCCCGTGCTATCATGCCGATTTCACGCAGAATCTCTTTCATAGGAGTCTCCTTAATAAAATTTTTTGTTGCAAATGCAATAATAAAAGTCTATATTCAATGTAAACTATGTTTGTTGCATTTGCAACAAACTCATTAAAAAATATTAATTTTAAAGGGCTGAAAAATATGCATGCCACAAAAATAACCAGTGAAGAAGAATTGAAAAAAGCATTTGCCATCCGAGAACAAGTATTTGTAAAAGAACAAGGTGTACCACTAGAAGTAGAGTTTGATCAGTATGATACACTCGCTGGAATTTGTGAACACGTACTCGTTTTCTACAATGAACAAGCAGTGGGAACGGGAAGGGTAAGATTTATGGTGGAAGTGGGAAAATTTGAAAGAATCTGCATTCTTGAACCTTACCGGAAATTTGGTCTTGGAAAAGTCATTATTAAGACGTTAGAAGAAATGGCCGAAGAACGGGGAGCCTCGCAGATTAAATTACATGGACAGACCCAGGCTGAAGGTTTCTATACAAAACTTGGGTATCAGACTTCCTCTAAACCTTTTATGGAAGATGGAATCCCGCATGTTCTCATGATAAAAGAAGTAGCTAAGAAGAGTTGATAAGGGGATAAGTAATATGAAATATGCTTTTTATATTATCGGAATTTTACTGTTAACCCTCGGAATTGCGCTCACAATCCAATCCGATCTTGGAACGTCGCCTTTTGATGCCGTGTTGGTAGGGCTATCGAGAAGCGTGGGGCTTACCGTGGGAAGCTGGGAAATTATAGTGGCTGGACTAATGATCGGCTGCAATTCAATTTTAATAAGAAAAAAACCGGAAGTGTTGGGATTGGTAACAGCTGTTATCACGGGAATCGGTATTGATTTATGGCTTTTTCTTTTGGGCAATTTGATTACGCCAGAATTATGGCCAAGCAAAGCCGTTTGCTTTTCTGTGGGCTTAATCGTTATAGGAATCGGAACGGCAACGTATCTACACACAAATCTTGCTCCAATTCCAGTGGACCGTCTAACATTAATCCTGAAGGAATTAACCGGAACCAATTTATTCTTTTCAAGAACGCTCATTTATCTCCTACTCTTGATTTTTGCCATGATGCTAAATGGACCTATTGGCATTGGAACTGTACTAACCGTCTGTTTAGGGGGCCTGATACTTAATTTCTTCATGCGCCCTGTTGGGAGAGCATTGGACGGTATATTAATAAACTTAAATAAGTCACCAAATAACCTCTAAAGGTAGAAATAGAAGTCACAAATTAACCTATCATGACTAATCAGAAGTTGCAGGAAATCCCTCGCATTTAAACTCAAAAGGAAGAGAATGTGCTGGTAATTGAGCACGATTTTTTCTTTTCTTTGTGAAGACGATTTTTTGGAATAGTCTCCTTTTTAGTGGTTCAAGTCACTCTTTCTTCTAATACTTACATGGGGAGGCACTATCTAAACTAATGATGGAGTTAGTACGAATAAAATATGATTCGGTTCATCACTCTTGTTCAAAAATCGGTGTTTCACGTTTGGTGGAATGCGGACGACATCTCCTTCATTTAATAAATATTCGGTGCCTTCCAGTTCGACATATGCTTGTCCTTTCATGACGACAGCAATTTCTTCTTGGTTGTCGTGTGAATAGTGACTTTCCGTAGTGCTTGCGTGTGCCTTTAAATCCATTATTAAGAGTTCAATATGGGCTTTCATGAAGTCGGGTGTTAACACATCGTAGACAATATGATCACTATTCTCACGATATACGTTCTTTCGGTCATGTTTTCTCGAAATGAGCGAATCCGTATCGATTTCATTAATGAAGAGAGTGAAGAGTGGAACATTCAATGTTTGCGCGATCAGTTTAAGTACACTTAACGAGGGATTTTCCTGTCCTCTTTCAATTTGGCTAATAAGTGAAGTGCTAATGCCTGCATATTCGGCGAACTCACGAATTGTCATGCCATTCTTTTTCCGATAATTTAACACCGTTTGCCCGAGGCGATGATTGTTCATAGTAAAAATCCTTTCTAAAATAATGTCTGTTTCATTCATTTTGTGCTGACATACTAAACACGGAGAATTAAAACTCCCGTGGATTACAGAAGTATTTTATACTTACATTTGTACATTATAATGTTTTAATTTCATTATTGTAAACAAACATCTAGGGGGAAACAGAATTGAAATCACCATTTATTTCTTACATGGCTTTAAATTTTGGGCGTATTTACGTTATCGACTTCAGCAATCTTTGTGAAGTTGGCAGATGCACCTGCGGAAATTACAGCATTTTACCGGATGCTTTTTGCAGCAGTAATGCTTTTGCCATTCTTATTGGTTAATAAAAAGAACCGCCAAGAATTACGCTTGTTATCAAAAAAACAATGGGGACTCGGATTATTATCAGGCGTATTTCTAGCAGCCCATTATGTGTTGTGGTTTGAATCACTAAATTACACATCTGTAGCAAGCTCGACGGTTATCGTTACCTTACAGCCCCTCTTTTCGGTGGTTGGCGGCTATTTTCTATTCAAAGAGCGCTTCAGTAAAGGGGCTATGACGGGCTGTCTCGTCGCGATTGCCGGAAGTATTGTCATTGGCTGGCAAGATTTTCAAATCAGTGGACAGGCATTATTTGGCGATATATTGGCTTTTATTGCGGCCGGCATCATAACAGCCTACTTCTTCATTGGCCAGCATGTTCGTAGAAGGCTATCTCTTATCCCCTATGCAGTTATTGGTTATGGGAGCAGTACAGTGTTTTTAGGGGTTTTTGCCTTCAGTCAGCAAACACCCTTCTTCAATTATTCTGCACACACATGGTGGTCCTTTATTGGATTAGCTTTTATTGCAACAATTTTAGGGCAAACAGTTTTCAATTGGTTGTTGAAATGGCTAAGTACTTCAATTATTTCAATGGCTATATTAGGAGAAATAATTGGAACTTGCCTACTCGCTTATTTCATTTTGGATGAGGTCATTTCTTTGCAACAAGGTTTGGGTATCGGATTCATTTTAATCGGTTTAACATTATTTTTACTACAGCAAAGAAATAGGGATCCAGTGGCATAGGAACTGTAATAACTGTCTGTTTAGGAAACCTGTCTCTAATACAGATATTTAAATTTAAAATTAGGAGCTGTAATAGTCATGGATTTTTATATTGTAGATGTCTTCGCAGAAGAAAAATATCAAGGCAACCAATTAGCGGTACTTATTCCTGCAAGAGCAATATCTACAGAAGAAATGCAAAAGATTGCAAGAGAGATAAACTTTAACGAAACCACCTTTATTCTTTCTGGCAAACAAGACAATGGAGGATACGATGTCCGGATATTTACTCCAGATGTAGAGGTTCCTTTTGCCGGTCATCCAACACTGGGGACAGCATTTATCATTCAGAAAGTTTTAGAAAACAATGAAAGCAAACAAATAACGCTAAACCTTGAAGTAGGGCAAATCCCTGTAACTATTGAAGGTGAACAGTTAATAATGAAGCAAAACCCACCCGAGTTAGGAACGATTATTCCTGATCAAGAGATTTTTGCCGAAATGTTACAGATTTCAACTGAAGATATTGATTCCAGTTTTCCGATTCAAATCGTATCAACTGGATTACCAGCAGTAATTGTTCCTCTTGCTTCATTGGATGCTGTAAATCGCTGCAAGATCAATCATGCTCATTATCAAAATTTCATTGATAACGATATAAAAGCGAATATCCTTGTCTTTGCTCCTGAAACCAAACGAAAAGAAAATGACCTAAGTGTAAGGGTGTTTTTAGATGACCCAGGATTCTCTGAAGATCCTGCGACTGGAAGTGCAAACGGAAATCTTGCTGGATACCTTATCGCCCATAACTTTTTTGGAAGCAAAAATATAGCGTACAGAGTTGAACAAGGTTTCCAAATGGGAAGACCATCTATTTTAACTATACAAGCCGAAAATCACCAAAATTCCATTGAAATCTTAGTAGGGGGGAAAGTGTTTTTAGTCGCAAAAGGAGAATGGTATTAATATAAAAAATCAAATTCGAGCTTTTTTCAAAATTTTTATTTTATTATTTTATAGATAAAATTACAATTCTTCTCAACATGAAAAGAACTCACTACTAATTAAGGGATGCTGTTCACGGGGAATACAATAGAAAAAAACACCTATAGTTCCTTATTTATTTATAGTTTTCCAATTAGTTAAATAGGGATGCAAAAGAGAAGAGCCTCTCAGGGAAAGTAAGTTTGCATATGACGGCTTATCGGAAGTTGCCAAAGATATATAAGAACCCCCAACAACCTTGTCTTAACAGGATTGCTGGGGGTTCTCAATTTATATGCAAAATAGCACTTGAAATAAGTGTGAAATATCATCTAAAGTGACATTTTTACCATTTCTGACGTGTTCAGAAATGGACGAGTTTTGTTACACATTGCAGGACAGTTTAATATTTAAAATTATAAACAAATACTTATCCTCCTTTTGTTTTTCGGCCAATTGAGTTTATTTCATTTGAAGTGAGAGTTACCGATCATAAATAATCCCTATCCAACTTTAGAAATACACTTACTAGCAAAATGAATAAATCAATTATGATGGTTCGGACAAAATGCAAATTACCTCTCTCTTATGAATGTTTTCCAATCAAACATTCTAGTTCTTATTACCCTTATTGTTATCTGTACTTTATAACTAATAATTAAAGGAAATAATAAAATAAAGTTTTTTCACTCATCAACTTAATATAGGTTGCGAATATATAATGTATTAAAAATCACTTAAATTTTATAATAAGTCTTTATGGAACATGGATGAGAAGGACCTAGATATTTAACGGAGTACGGAGTATTAGCATCAGCAGTACCACCAGGAAGCATTTATAAGCTTATGGAGAAGTGAAACGGAATATATTAATGGGAAAAATAAAATTAAAAAAGAGAAAGATGTATCGGAGTGCCAAACGTTTTGGTTTTACAGATTCTCGTGTTGTTACTTGCAGTCAAGACCTGGATATCCTGTTAAACAGATACCAAGAAATTATGGAAGTAACTTTCGTGTTTTCAGTATTTATAGCTTTTGTAAACAAAGGAAATGGATTGTCTAACTGAAATAGATTAACTTCCCGGGCAAAAAAGTAGCAATAAGGAATGAACCCTTATCGCTACTTATGTATTTCTCCAGTTCCTCTTATTAAGGGACACAGACCCATTAAAGGTCATTTTCGTAGAGGTAAGCGACTACTTTAGATCGACTTGAAACCTTCAGTTTTTTATAAATTATACTAAGATAATTTTTTATGGTACCAGCTGATAAATACAATTCAGAAGCAATAGCTTGATTAGACTTCCCTTGTTTTAATTTCCTTACAATATCTCGTTCCTGTAGAGACAAGCTATTCCACTTTTCATCATGATGATATGTGATCATATCTTTCGACGATTGCTTTTCACTAAGTTCAGTTGTTTGGAGTACATGTGCAAGACGTAGCTGAATACTAGAGGGGTAATTTATCCTGCCATCTAAGCATTCCTTTACAGTAGAAAGTATTGTTGCCGTGTCAACCCCCTTTACTAAAAAGCCGCTAGCTCCATGAGATATCGCTTTCCATATGTATTCTTCATCTTCAAAGGTCGTCAATATCAAGACCTTCGTATCAGGAAATTTAGTTTTAATTTGCTTTGTTGCCTTCAAACCATCTAAATTCGGCATTTGAATATCCATCAAAACAAGCTGAGGGCGATGCACTTGTACTTGCTTTATCGTTTCCAAACCATCGCCCGTTTTTGCGACTATGATATATTCTTTCTCCATGCTTAAAATAGCTGCTAAACCGTCACGAATTAAGGGCTGATCGTCAGCAATAAGAATGGTTGATTTAGACAATTCACTCACTCCTGTCCAGTAGATTTTGCCTGAATAGGTATTTTTATCTTCAATGTAACACCGTTGGCAGAAAATTTGTTTGAAATTGACAACTTCCCGCCTACATCAGTTACTCTTTCTTTCATGGTTTTTAGACCAAAGCCATGAACTATTTGGATTGGGGATTTACCATTATTAGATAATATAAATTCTATGTAATCAGAATATTGAGTCAATGAGAAGTGGAAATAGGTACTAGAACCGTGCCGAATTCCATTGGTAAGACCCTCTTGTAGTGCACGATAGAGTGTTATCTCGATTAATGAAGATAGATTAGATACCGTTGTGTCTACTTCACATTCAATTTCCACGTTGGTTTGCTTCTTTGTTTCATCAATTAATTTGATAAGCTCTGGTATGAACTGGGGACCTAGTGGATCTTCGCGCAACAAATATACGGAACTTCGCACGTCATCCAAACCGCTGCTAATATGTGCTTTCGTTCTTCTAATCATCTCTATAGCAAGGGAATAATGTTTTTTTTCTATAGCATGTGATGCACTTTGTAATCCAACTATCGCTGATGTTAGCGTATGTCCAACCGAGTCATGAATTTCACGGGATATTCTAGTTCGCTCTTGCAATATTGATTTTTCCTCCAATTCAATTGAGGATTTTTGCAATAATGCATGGTCTCTAGCCAGCTGATTCTTTTGATGAAAAGTAATTTGTGCAAGGTAACTCATCCCGAAAATAGCAAAGTATTCTATGACTCTAGGCAAGAAAACGTATATTTGTTCAAATGGCGGAAAATTGCGGTATGCCATTAGACTTATAAGACTGAAAGTATAGCTCACTATGGTAAAGAAGAGAGAGAGGTTTCTAGAATGATGCAAGGTGAATTCTCCTATAAGAATTAAGACAAAAACTTGTGCAAAAAAGCTTCCCGACCATACAAATATGACCAAAGCCAATGCTAATTGAAAGAATAAAAACAGGACACCTATAATTCGATGTAAATCAATTTTTATCATGTAATCTCGAATCAATAAAAGAAAGATATAAGTGAAGGATAGCAAGCATAGTTCAAAAGAAAACTCAGTCGTATGGAGTAATAATAAAACAGTTGCTCCTATAACTAAGATAGTAGTAAATAAATTTATTGTTTTTTTAAATTCTGAATTCATTATGTCCTCCCGTAGAATGACTTCCTTTCACTATATACCTTATCACATTCATTACTTAAGTCATATGTTATAGGGGTTAATTGTGACTAAAGCACCTAAAATAATAACTCGATAGTGTGATTCTTCATCTGGACTAGTTCTTTAGAATCTTATATATTATAAGTACCCTAAAATAAATCTTGCTAGTAATTAATAACTCAACTTTCGCGCCAATATAAATTGATTTAACCAGCGCGGCAGTAAAGCATTTCCATGTTTCATTAAGTTCCTTGACGGTTGAATTGAACAGAAGAAAACACCTCATTCCATTTGTAAAGTAGAGTTGTCGAAAAACTACTACCAAATAGAAGGGGTGAATTCCAAATAATAGACCAAAACTCACCAAACTATCAACTGCCAAATGAACTGAACACTGTTTTTCTAAGTTTGAAATCTTCAAACATCTCCGGAAATCCGGTATAACCAAAACCTTCGGCTTTTCTTGCGCGTACTTATTCAAGCTCGTTTTCTGTCTGATTTTCCAGCACAAGAAATGGCTTTCCCTGCTCGATTCGAAAAAAGCGGACCGATATCCTGCCAAAGATGCCGTCTATCGGTTCCTAAATCAGCCGACATTCAATTGGCGGCGATTCTTGTTGTCTTTCAGCTCTTCGACGATTCAAAAAGTGGATTGCCTGACCTAACAAACCCGACCGAAGGTATTGCGTGGACGATTCGGCGTTCGACCGGAACCTCAGTAAAAAGGTGGAACTGCTGTTTTGATCATGCTTCTCAGAAAATGAATTTCTATAAAGGATTTTTCCTTCTCAGTTCCAAGAAAGCAAAATTAATGGGATTTCAACCGACATCGATAAATGAACTTCGGGTTATAAGCGACGGATGAACGCGCTGCAGACAGCCCCCGAACAGATTCCGGACATGATTCGCTGTGCGATTTCAAGTGGAATTGATGTCCGTTATGTCCTGATGTATTCCTGGTTTACCTTGCCGCGCTTATCCAAGCGATCGTTGGACAAGGATTGGATGTGATCGGCATGGTGAAAGAGACGAAACAACGCTTTTCAGTGAATGGCCAATTGGTTGAAACAACTGTATCGCTTGGCTCAACCGGTTCAGGAAAAAAAGTGATTCTTCGTTCCATCCGCTGTGTCATGACCAACGGGACACCCATCAAGAATGTCTTCGTCCAAAACCGGAATAAAAGGAGGAAATGGTTGGCTATTTTTAGCACCGATAAAACCTTGACAGAACGGGAACTTATCCAAATCTACGGCATGTGGTGGGACATTGAGGTGTTCTTCAAGACGACTAAATCGTTGTTAAAACTCCAAAAGGAGTTCCAAGGGCGTTCCTATGATGGATTAATCAGCCACACGAAGATTGTGTTTTCCCGCTATATAGTTTTGTCCTGGTAAAATCGCTGCAATACCGATGAGCGCACTTTAGGTGGTCTCTATGATGAATTATGCGATGACTTGAATGAACTCCATTGGGCAGTTGCGCCGCAGCAATTAATCGAGCTTCTTGAAGATGTCCTGAAACAAGCCAATGCGAAAATGAAAATGCTCATCGAAAGTCAACTACAGTATTAGATGACTGGCCAGCCCGGTTATATCAAGGCTTATTTGCCGATTTCACTCTGCAAAAGTTGAGTTAATAATAGTAAATGGAGTGATTTCTAATTGAGTAAAAATGAAATTGATTTAATAGCTCTATTAAAATATGGCGAAAATGTAGATCAAGCTTTTATTGATTTAACGAAAGCATTTGTTACTTCACAATATATTAAAGAAAAGACAAAAATCAAAATTCTAAACCGATTAGTAAATGATTATGAGCAGTTAAAGAAAGATTAAATCTATTTTAAATCTCTCCTAATATAAAGGTTGCATGGAAGGGGAAGATTATTACGCCTTATTATTTTTTTAAAGAAATTTGGACGCCATTCAAACTAATAAATATACGACTTTATTTTGAAGTACATGAAAATATTTATTGGATGAAAATAGGAAAACACTCTAAAAAGCGTCTTTTTATGAAATCAAATAAAAGATGAGTACACGCGAAATATTACGGAACAGAGACGAACACGCGCATAGTATGGTTGATTTCTCTCCAACTAACATTTCTTTAGTGCGTTATAAATGACCATATAGCTCTTTCCCATATTGACATCAAATGCGAGACTTGGACAAGCTCCATGATAAATAGAATTTCGTTCACTTCATAGAATAAGATAACCTATCTATACATACCAAGTTATTCAGTGGCACTTTGTTGAGGCTCTCTATATCGGTCATGCATTACACTGCGCTGTTTGGCACTGAATATACTTACCGTTTATATCCAGTGAAGGTTGATTTTCAAACGATAGATGTGAGCCAACTAGCAACGTTCATCGGCATAGGATCAATAGTTATGGTCATATTGGTCCTCATAAGTTCGTATCTGGTCGCGAAGTTCTCGAATCAGAATAAAGAAAATACTTACTTAAACATATATTGTTATATCAATATTTTAAGTTATAGAGGTTCCTTGATTGTATATGCAAAATTATGTTTAAAATCATGCATGTCATTTCTTAAGGTGAAACTACTCTTATATCACTCTGTAACATAAGAAAGAATTATAAAAGCTAGTGAACTTAGATTACACAATAGATTAAAATTTTTAATTTGTAAATCTTATTACATAGACTAATTTAATAAATTTAATACATCATAGTTAAAGTATTCGATATTGCGTTTTTGGCTTGAGTCTTTAAAAATTAAAGCTAATTCAGATAGCTCATTTAATACGTTACGAGCTGTTGATGCTGCAATGTTGAAACGTTTAGCAACTTGTACAGCTGTTGTATTGGGTTCTCTAAATGTAAATAAGTACACGTCCTTTTGGATGTATACCAGTATCATCAAGGGGAATGAAAGAGTCGATTGAAACTGCACTTCAAATCATAAGTGAAATAAAGTCAAACCCCATAAATGTTAAAGGTCATCAATTTTTCATATCAGTCAGTGTTGGAATGACTTATGTAGAGCACGGAAAACCTCTCAAAGTCTTAGTGAATGAAGCAGATATGGCTATGTATGATGCTAAACGTAATGGAGGTAGTATTCTGAGAGTTCATTAATTAGAAATGAACGAATTTTCAATGGCGGTAATGGTATTTACAAGCTTTAGGAATTTTTTATATGTGTTCAAAGTGTTGCTCTACAGAGTAAAGCTTTTTTGGTGATTGGGTTGGAGTAATCCTCAGAGCAACAAGGGCTCAGAATTATGAAGTAGATTCACTTAGAGCGATGAAGTTATATATTCGAATTTTTCGAGTGTCCATTAAAAGAGGATGCTCTTTTTTGAAATTATCATAAGAATCGTTAAATTTTTAATGGCTATGTAACAAAACTCGTGTTTTTCTGAACACAACATTACTGGATTGAAAAAATATCAATGATCTATATGTTGAATCTATAAAAAACGAAAGGATTATTAATCATAGTACTGTTACTTTGTTCTAATCAGAGTAAATGACATTGAAACTCAATGATAACTTCCTCTTCCCTCGGCTGTAACACGATGTTTTATATTTAAAAGTAGTTCAAAAATACTAGTAAAGAATAGTTTAGTGGTATAAATGTATTATTTACTAGACATTTTTGGGCATTAATCCTGTATTTAAATTATGCGCTATAGGTTACATTAGTCTTAATAGATTTAAAACAAGTGATAGAAACTATTAAAATAAATAATAATATATGTTTTTTGAAAGGGGTGGGTTTTGTATGATATTAAAAAATAACTCAAATTATCAACATATTGTTGAAAATCTACGTGAATATAACTTAAAGAAAAGCATAAAAGCTCAATTAAAAGTAATTAACCCTCTTTTGTGCAATAAAGCAACAGATTTAAAGGTCCACTTAAAAAATGCTTTAGCTAATGGGTTAATCTCTAAAAGTGAATCCGAGTTCTTAGATATTAAAATGAACCTAGGACGTATGTGTTTGGAATTGGAACAAGTATTAGATGGTATTTATGTTTCTATCTTGTTCTATGATAGTGAACGAAATTCTATCTATCATGGAGCTTGTCCAAGTACCCCAGCAGACTTTTTTGACTTCTTTAAAATAATTAATGAACAGGGTCTTTTCAATGAAAATTGTTGCTCATGTGGAAAGGCAGTTTTTGAAGATAAAGTCGTCCAAACGGATATTGAAACGAGCCCTTTATGGTCAAACTTTAAGGGTTACCCCCTTAAAGTAGGCCTCAAGTCTTGTACTTCAATTCCATTCTATACTAGTACTGGACGACTGGCTGGAACGTTCGCCAACTACTCTTATAAACCTAACCACATATTCACATACGATGAAGTGGCTATGATTCAAGAAAAAATATATATGTACCGTGATGAAATTCAAAGTATTTCTGATCGTCTTCATGAGCACACCCAAATTGGTCATACTGGATTGGGCATATAAGTAGAAAGAGGGAATTGAGAATGACATTTGGAGGACGCCTTAAAAACCTTCGCTTAGAACGAAGGTTCACTATGCAAGAAGTTGCCATCAAAATCGGACTTGCCAAATCGTCTTATGCAGGTTACGAAGGAGGACATAGAAATCCTCCCGTCAATAAATTGATAGCTTTAGCTCAGCTTTTTCAAGTTTCAACGGATTTCATTCTTGGTCTAACGGATATTCCGGACCCTGTTAACTCACTTCATAAGAAACATCTTTATTGGGATGGAATTCTTTTAAATGAAAAGGAATTAGTAATTGTTCAACAGGTTGTTGAATTAATAGTTACTAAGACTCAAGAAACCAGCAAAACAAAAAATGTACAGATAAATAACGGATAATCATTTATATTTTTTTCACTTGTAGTTCACTTAAAGTGAAAAAAGTTTAGTATGAGGGATTACTATCAAACAGGAAATGCAAAAGGGCATTCGAGTAATGAAAAGAAATAAGCAGAAATTGAATTATTCGTATCATTTAATAAACTAAGTAGCAAATTATTGATTAAAGAAAGGTAGGCGACTTTATGGAACACACAATAGCTGGAGATTATATTTTACTTGTTTTGTTATCCGTTATCGTTATCCTGCTTACCTCATTTACGGTATTCGATGTTAGTGCTCGAATGTTTCATGTAAGCAAACGTAAAAGGGGATTGTGGTTAATTGTGGGTTCTTTAACAATGGGTGGAGGAATTTGGGCCTTGCATTTTATTGGAATGCTTGCGTATATGCCCACCACGATTAATTACAACATCATGACTTTAAGTATTTCTTTTGCTATTACCGTTTTTTCATCATTCATTACTTTGTTGATTGTTTCCCAAGATAAGGTGAGTAAAAATAATTTTGTTTTTGGTTGTTTACTAATGTCTGCCAGCCTTGTCGGCATGCATTACATTGGGATGAAATCTATCCATATGAATGCCGCCATTACTTATAACCCGTTAATACTTCTACTATCAGTTCTTATTGCATTTATTCCATCTGTCATTTTTTATAAAGTCATCTACGATATCCGCATAAAAGAAACAATCCTATCTATGCATACCAAGTTATTCAGTGGCATTCTTGTGGGGCTGTCTATATCGGTGATGCATTACACTGCGATGTTTGGCACTGAATTTACTTACCATTTAAATCCGGTAAGCACTGATTTTCAAACGATAAATGCCAGCCAATTAGCAACGTTCATCGGTATAGGATCAATTTTTATGGTCATATTGGTCATCATAAGTTCGTATCTGAGCGTTAAATTCTCGAATCAAACGGCTCGGTTAAAAGTCAATGAACAATACTATAAGTCGCTATTCAAAGATAATTCGGAGGCAATAGTACTATTTGATTTGAAAGGTCATTTCGAAGACTATAATAAATCGGTAAATGAAATTTTTGGCTACTCGTTTGAAGAATTGTTTCATGAAAATTTCATTTCATTCGTTATTCCAGAAGATCAGGAACTTAGCATCCAACAATTCAGCTTAGCAGCAGCAGGTACTGTAACAACTTCTGACACATCAGTTCTACATAAAGATGGCTATCAAATGGATTTTAGAGTGAAAAATATCCCTGTTATTGTTGAGGGAAAAGTAGTGGGCGTCTTTGGTATCTTCAATGACATAACAGAATCCAAACAGGCAAAAGAGGCGCTTATTGAAGCTGAATCGAAATATCGAAGTTTAGTAGAACAATCCATAATGGGTGTATATATTATGCAGGATGAAAAAATCGTCTATTCCAATCCGCGCTTGGAGGAAATCCTTGGTTATAGCCAGGAAGAACTATCCGTACTTCAGCTTAAAGATTATGTTTATGAAGAAGATATTCCAATTGTAACCAAAAATATTTCAAATAGAATGAACAAGAGCATACAATCGATTCGATACGAATATCGGGCCATAAAAAAAGATGGAACAATGGCGTATTTGGAAGTCCACGGATCTACAGCAAGATATCGAGGGGAAAATGCAGTGATTGGGACCATTGTCGATATTACAGATCGTAAAAAAGCGGAAGAGACTATTCAATACATGTCCTATTACGATTACTTGACCGGATTGCCTAATAGTAATTTTTTGACTGAAAGGTTAGTAGAATTAGTACAAGACCACAAAGAGGCGGCTGTCTTATTACTTGAATTGGATCGACTGAAAACGATTAAAGATACTGTCGGTCAGGAAACTGGAAATTCCCTTGTACTGTTGGCAAGTGAACGAATCAAGCAGTTGCTAGGAGACGAGAATCTTCTGACTCGATGGCAGGAAGATAAATTCGTCATTCTTTTACCTGATACAGATCATGAACGCACGACACAAATAGCAAAAACAATTTTAGATGTCATAGCTCAACCCTTGAAAAACATTCACCATGACGTGTATGTCAATCCTAGTATAGGAATAAGCATGTATCCTAATGATAGTAATACTACTGAAACATTATTAGACATGGCCAATTCTGCACTACATTATGCAAAAAAACACGGCAATAATAGTTATCACTTTTACACGCCGGATTTGGATGGGAAATCACGAGAAAGTTTAGAGCTTGAAATGGAACTGTACAGGGCAATCGAACTTGACGAACTCACCCTTCATTACCAACCACAATTTCATTTAAGTACGGGAGAGTACATTGGCAATGAAGCATTAATTCGATGGAATCACCCAAAAAGGGGGTTAGTTTCACCGTTTCACTTCATTCCGCTTGCAGAAGAAATAGGGCTCATTATTCCGATTGGGGAGTGGGTATTGAAAACGGCTTGCACTCAAAATAAAGCGTGGCAAATGGCTGGTTTCCCACCAATCGTAGTTTCGGTCAACCTTTCCGCTCGTCAGTTTGCTCAAACGAATCTAGTGGAAGTTGTGGAGCGAATACTAGCTGAAACGAAATTGGATGCGAAATACCTAGATCTTGAAATTACTGAAAGTATGACCATGGATGTAGACCGAACGATCAGTATTTTGCAGGCACTGAAAAAAGTAGGTGTGAAAATTAGTATGGATGACTTTGGAACGGGCTATAGTTCTTTGTCATACTTGAATAAATTCCCGATTGATTCCTTAAAAATTGATCAGTCATTTATTCGAGATTGCCATCTTGACCAAAGCAATGCCACGATTGTCAAAACAATCATTTCGATGGCTCATCACTTGAATATACAAGTAATTGCTGAAGGTGTTGAGACGAAAGAACATCTGGACTTTCTCCAACAAAATCTATGCGATGCAGTACAAGGTTATTTATTGAGTAAGCCTATACCAGCAGAAAAAATAGAGGTACAATTCCTTGACTTGCAAAACATCATCAGCAGATTTGGATTAACCATCGAATTCAGCCATCGTTTATGGTTGGAAAGAGAATTAGAAATAACGAAACAAGAATTGCAGAAAACGATTCGTCAACAGGACGGTATGACGCTTAAATACAAATTAAAAGATGGGAAATTAATTCATACAATGTGTGATGGGGAATTGATCTATCGGATGGGATTATCTCCTGAGAAAGTCGTTGGAAAAGAACTTGCAGAGATATTTCCTTTGGAAAAAGCTGTGAAAAATGAAGCGTTCTATCGAAGAGCGTGGCAAGGCGAAGAGAATGTTTCCTATGAAGGGCATGAAAGCGGCATTGTTTATCTGGCCACTTTACGCCCGGTTTTCAGAATGGGGAAAGTGGTGGAAGTTATTGCCTCCTGCGTTGACATTACAGAACGTAAACGTGTGGAAGAAGCCCTTAGGTATAGTGAAATAAACTACCGGTTAATTGCTGAAAATACGAGCGATATCATCACCGTTGTGGATAAGAACGGTATAGTCCTTTACACTTCTCCATCATGTGAAATTGTAAGTGGATATTCAATAGATCAATTAAATGGTTTGTCAGGGTTTTTATACATCTATCCAGATGATTTGCCCTTAATTGAGAATATTTTCAGTGAAATCATGTTAACGAAAACTTCAAATCTTGTTCAATATCGTATCATTCACAAAAATAAGTCATTAATTAACGTAGAAGCAAAAATTACGCCTGTCTTGGGGGATGACGGTGAGATTGAACATTTCATTGTTGTTATTCGAGATATAACAGAACAAAAGAAAGCCGAAGACCATCTGAGAAAATGGGAAAGATTATCCGTAGCTGGAGAATTAGCCGCAGGGGTAGCCCATGAAATTCGTAACCCTTTGACATCGATTAAAGGATTTTTGCAGCTTCTAGATAAGAGTGAAATTGCTGCAGAATATTGCGATATTATGCTAAAAGATGTTAATCAAGTTGAATCCATTATTAATGAATTTCTGGCCTTGGCCAAACCTGAGGCTGCTCTCTATAAACCGACAGATTTAAAGGGGATATTAGCTAAAGTGGTAACTTTGATTGAATCCGAAGCTCATCTAAAAAACATTATCATTGAGTCCAAAATAACAATAGATCATCTTTTCATGAATTGTGATGAAAACAAAATGAAACAAGTGTTTCTAAATATAATAATAAACGCGATTGAATCCATGTCTTATGGTGGAGTTGTTAAAGTTTCAATGGAGAAAAAAGATGAAGAATCGGTTATTGTTCTTATTAGTGACCAAGGATGCGGGATGACTGAAGATCGTGTGAAAAAACTAGGAGAGCCTTTCTATAGCAACAAAGAAAAGGGAACTGGACTTGGATTAATGAGTAGTTATAAAATTATTCATGAACATAAAGGTGAAATTTTCATTGAGAGTAAAATTAATTCAGGAACCATAGTTGAAATTAAAATACCCTTAATTCCTGACTCTAAAATTTGTAAAGAAGCGAGATATACCCAACAGAATTCTGAATAAATTTGAAAACCAACTATAATTTTGAGTTTTGTTTTCATATCGATATGCATTAAAATGCTGTCTAAATCGTGGTGTTATATATAAAGCTACATGATCAACTGACATCAGTGATTAATCCTTTTGATAAGGTTTTTTCTAAATGAAATTCATTTTCAATCTCTTATCGAAAGGAATATGCGGACAGAATTTCTTTGAATTGGATATCAATCGAATTCCCCCAAAAATCTACTATACATCTAAAAAGGAGATGAAGCGAATGGAGACATTATTCAACAGGTTGTCTCTGGAGGTGTATCATTCTTTGATAAGCAATAATCCAGATTCAATTATATTTTTAGATACACACGGGAATGTCCTGGATTGTAACAAGACATGTACTACTATGTTTGGCTATACATTAAACGAATTAAAAAAATTGAACTTTCAAAACATGTTAATTTCAAATTCAAAAGTGACTGCTAAGCGTTTATTCATCAAAACTTTGCAAGGAGAATCTTTTACTTATCAAGTAAGTGTTACTCACAAAAACGGCCACATTCTTCATTTACAAGTGAAGAATGTTCCAGTGAACGACAATCAGAAACTAGTGGGTGTGATGATTGTGGCAAAAGATGTAACTGACCTGGTTAAGACGAGAATATCATTGTATGAGACTTCCGAAAGACTACGTTCAATTTACGAGTCATCAGTAGATGCCATGGATGTAATCGACTTGAGTGGAAATGTCTTATTGGTTAATTCGGCATTTGAAGATTTGTATGGTTGGAAACTAAAAGAAATTTCAGGTAAACCCATGCCTACGATCCCAAAAGAAAGAATGAATGCAATGCTTAAGATGCGTGAAAAATTAAAAAAAGGAATTCCTATAAAAGAGTTGGAAGTAATTTGCATGAGAAAAGATGGAGAACCTTTTATGGCAAGTATTACCATATCCCCTTTATATGATGAACATGGGAACGTGAATGCATTCTCTGGAATATCCAGAGATATTTCTAGAAGTAAACAGCAAGAAATTGATTTAAGAGAAAGTAAAGATAGGTATAAGTCCTTATTAAACGCATCACCAGAACCCATTTATGTTCAATGCAAAGGTGTAATACGTTATATCAATGAAAGTGGAATTCGGGTATTGGGTTATAGCGAACCAAAGAGCTTACTTGGTCGAAATATTCTGGAATTTGTTCATAGTGATTCAAAGAAAATTGCACGTGACCATATTCAGCACACTATCAATGAAACAATCATTCCTAAAGAAAAAGTAGAAAAAAAAATGATTCGTGCAGACGGTTCTTCGTTCATCATTGAAGGAACAGCAACGGGTATTGAGTACGAAGGTGAAGCCTCTGTCCAAATGATATTTAGGGACATCTCAGAAAGGAAAATGGTAGAGGAAGCTTTAGTTCGAAGTGAAGAAAAGTACCGATTAATTGCTGAGAATATGACAGACTTAGTTGCCATAATTGATGAAAATAGTATCGTTAAATATGCATCACCCTCATTTATTACCGTTTTAGGCTTTCCAGTAGAATCAATTGAAGGAAAATCAGCGGAGGATATTGTCATTTCTGAAGACTTACCAACCGCAATTGAGCAGTTTAACCAAGCGTTACGCTCTACAGAGCCGAGTGAAACAGAATTCAGATTTAAACATAAAACAAAAGGCTGGGTGTGGGTTGAATCAAAAGTTTCCATTTTTATCGATGAAGAAAATGGGAAACCACATTTATTGATTGTCTCTCGTGATATTGAAGAAAGAAAGGCCCTCCAAGAAAAGTTGGAATTTCTTGCCTTCCATGATGAATTGACAGAATTACCAAACCGAAGATTATTTCAAGAAAAAATGCAACAAACATTATCTGAAGCGAAAAGACATAATAGGAAGTTTGCACTCTTATATATGGATATCGATAACTTTAAATGGATAAATGATGAATTTGGACATTCCATTGGAGATGAATTATTAATAATGTTCGCAAGGAAAGTCGGCGCTACACTCCGCGAGAGTGACATTTTAGCACGTCAGGGTGGCGATGAATTTACAATTCTTTTAACCGAAATTAATAAAAGAGAAGATGTATTGAATTGCGTAGAAAGAATAATAACCTGTTTACAGCAAGAGGTGCAGGTGGGAGAATTTATTCATAATATTAACTCAAGTATTGGAATTGCATTTTACCCTGAAGATGGTGTGATAATGGACGATTTAATTAAACATGCAGATCAGGCCTTGTATAAAGCAAAAGAAAGTGGCAGAAATAAATATTGTACTTACTAATGAAAAATCATAGAATCAACTAAGGTACTTTGGTTCTTACTCTGCTTTTTACCGAGCAAAGCGACTACAATAGCACATGCTCATGAAAAAAACTTAAGAGGTATTTGAGAGTATATATATAATAGAACGAATAGTACCTATAGAGAAATTGGGAATTTTGGTATAATGGATATATTAGGAATTTTTCATAAGAAATATAGGAAAAAGGTACGAGGTGGATCAAATGGGTAATGTAATGAAAAGAAATAATGTGCAAATAACAGGGGATGGAGAAAAACAAATCATTTTTGGACATGGGTTTGGCTGTGACCAGCTGGTTTGGAATAAGGTAATAAAAGAGTTTAAACATGGGTACCGGGTAATCACATTTGATTATGTGGGTTCTGGCCAAAGTGATAAGGGAGCATACTCCAAAGATCGGTATAGTACCCTGGATGGTTATAAGCAGGACCTTATCGATGTATGCGATTCTCTCGGGGAGGGGACTTCCGTCTTTGTCGGCCATTCGGTCAGTAGCATGATTGGGATGCTTGCATCGATTGAACGTCCGGAATTATTCGGCAAACTTGTTATGATTGCGCCGTCGCCTTATTACATGAACGAGCCTGGTTATCAAGGCGGCTTCGATAAAACGGATATTGATGAATTACTTGATTTAATGGAAGTGAATTATAAACAATGGGCAAAATACTTGGCTCCAATTATCATGCTAAACGAAGATCAGCCCGAACTGGCAGATAACTTTGAAGAGCTGCTTTGTTCTAATGATCCACAAATCTCACGAGAATTTGCGGAAGTAACTTTTAAAACGGATGTACGAGCAGAACTCAAGGAGCTGTTGGTGCCGACCCTGATCATGCAACCACAATATGATGCCATTGTCCCAAATGAAGTCGGACATTATATCCATACACAAATTCCAGAGAGCCGGCTTGTTGTGATGAAGGCTAAAGGACATAATCCCCATATAAGCCATGCTGAAGAAACCGTCGCTGTCATAAAAGAGTATTTGACCAAGTCAGGTGATTGTGAAAATGGATGAACAACTGGAGTTGGCGCCGGTCGGGTATGTGGTAATAGACCAAGATTTGAGGATTTTGGAAATCAATAAGATGATGATGAAAATAGCAGGTATTGAAAATGCACCCATCTATATGCATGAGTTGCTGACCATTTCCTCCCAAATTTATTTTCAGACATATTTCATTCCGACGATTATCACTCATGGAGCCGTCAGTGAAATGGTTTTAAAGTTGAAGAATCCGTCTGGGGCTGTTCCAGTGTTGATGAACACAAAAAAAAGCAATGGTTTTTTCGAATGTGCATTCATGCAGATGCCAATGCGCAGTGAATACGAAAATGAATTATTAAATGCAAAAAGAGAAGCAGAAAGGATCAGCCAAGCGACAAAAGAAGCGAATCAAAAGCTTATATTATTGCTTAATAAGGTGGAGTTCAAACAAGCTGAATTAAATGTGTTGAACAGCCGTCTGCAGGAGTTGACGGTCACGGATGTTCTCACTAACCTGAAAAATCGCCGATATCTTGAAGAGTTCCTGCCAGGGATGATGGATAAAGGAACACTGACATTATTGTTGATTGATATAGATTTTTTTAAAAAAATCAATGATGCGTTTGGCCATCATGCAGGCGATATCGTTCTGCAGGAATTTGCTCGTTTGCTCGATAGTTTGATTGGTGATGCCGGATTCGTGGCCCGCATTGGCGGCGAAGAGTTTGTTGTTGTGTTGCCTGAGATAAGCCAGTCTGAAACTGAGGAAATTGCTGAGGAAATACGCAAATCTATCGAAGTCAAAGATTGGTCATACGGTCAGATGACGGTCAGTATCGGAATAGCCAAAAGTGCAAAGGGCATGCAGCTTTCCAACTTATTGAAAATTGCAGATGTCGCTCTATATAACTCGAAGAACGAGGGACGAAATCGGGTAACAGTAGGCTCCTCATCATAACTTCCTGCCTGATTGGGGAGAAGTTTATATTAGCCAACCCCTGAAAAATTGATGACCGTTGTTCCAGCCGAAGAGAAGGATGGAGCAAGGAGTGTCTTTTCTTTTCATGAACTAAAAGAAAAAGCGAAACATGAAGAAGTAGAAAACCAAAAAACTGCTGCACCGAAGAGAAAGCAAAGAGATATGGAACATGAAAGGTGAAGAAAAAGTTCTTGAATTGAGGCTTTTATTCGTCTTGGTGTTGAATTTGTATGGAAGTGCTCAAAAAGTACCCTTGTTCCGTCCGAACCGTCCGTGATCTGGGAAGAACTGAAATGGAAATGCTTTAACACAAAGCCATTTTCTCTTCAGAATGAGCAACTCAACGGACGGACCGCTGAAAGGCAGGAATTGAACGTTTCGTGTGAATGAAATGAGTTTCTTCTATTATATAGTCACAACTATAATGATTCTTCATACTCCCTGACTAACTTATAAAAAGTTGTCTTTTTCACACCAATTTCTTGCATTGCTTTCACTGCCGTAATCTCTCCCGATTTCCAGCTAGTATACGCTTCTTTAAACTCCTTAGTGACCGTAACCTTTGGTCGACCAAAAATTGTGCCGTTTTGCAAAGCCACATCAATTCCTTCACGCTGCCGTTTTCGAATTCGATCGCGTTCTTCCTCAGCCATCCATGAAAGAATTTGTAAGACAAGATCCGCAATAAATGTCCCTAAGCTGTCCTTATATTGGGTCGTATCGAGTAATGGCATATCCATCACAACAATATCTGCCTGGATGTTTTTAGTAATATCATTCCATTCGTTCAAAATTTCTTCTTTGTTCCGACCAAACCGATCAAGTGAGTGAATATAAAGTACATCATTTTTTCGGATGATTCGTTTTAGTAATTGGAATTGTGCTCTTTCGAAATCTTTCCCACTTTGTTTATCCATGAAGATGTCTCGTTCACTTAGACCTAATTTTTTCATGGCCTCAAGCTGGCGACCTTCATTTTGATCTTTACTGCTGACTCGTATGTAACCAAACTTTTTATTATCCATTTTTTTACTCCTCATTTGGATTGCTTTCTATTATTCTACCAAAAGAGTTCGTAAAAGTATGCACTTAACCATGGACGTTCATAAAGTAATTTTATAGTTTTACGAACTACAAAAACCATTAAATATGAGTAATTTAAAACAGTTCGTAAAAGTGTGCTTTTACGAACGGTTATAAAAAATTTTAGTTTTATATTTTGGAAATAATGATAAAATTTATAGAAACAGATAGTGTCCTGGGGAATATTCCTACTACCGCAAACTAATAATGATGAAATATCAATTTAATTAATAATAAAACCAGGAACATGAGGCTCCTGGTTTTATTATTTTATAAGATTAATTTAAAAGAGAGAAGTGAAGTAAATGAAAAAATCAACTCCATTACAAGCAGTAACAATTCTGCATTATACTACGGACGGTTTTAAATGATGGGAACAGCAGACGTTTAGTAGTTAGTCTATATCTGATTTTTTTGTGTCCCTGATTTCCTGTTTGTGTAAAAAACATAAACAGCATTTATAATGAACAATACTATTGCGGATGTTAAAAAGCCAAGTATTCCAGGTATATTAGGACCAGTTATTAAGTAGAAAATAGTAGCTAAAACAAATGCAGTAAAGCCGACCATACTAAGTTTCCATCGGGAATTTTCTATTTTCGCCATACTAGTGCTTCTCCTTTCTTCTGCAAATAGTAGTGATCTCAAAAATTACTAGTTCTGAATCCTTAAATTAAACTAGCTTAGGCCAATGAAGATTAAAACTAATCTTAAAATTATTTTGAAAATTCTTTATTTCAATATTAACAAACTAATAATTTTTTTCAAGCTGAAAACGGAATAATTTGTAAAAATATTGCGAAAATAAATATGGTTATAAAGAGTTTTGATCCAATCTTAAAATTAACTTAACGAGAAATAAGTAATGTTCCAACTGAAGTTCCTGCTTAAGTTATAAGTGAAATTTGTAATTAAACAGTTTACATTTCATGGGTTTATCGGAAGCTGCAAAAATAGAAAGGGAGAAAAGAAGCTGATAACAGCATATCTTTTCTCCCTTTTTGACTGTCTTCGTTTTCGAATATTATAAATGGCATACAAGACTCGATAGAATTGCAAAGTTTTAAAAAAAATTACAAAAATCAAAGTATATAACTTAGATCGATATTTATTTCTAAGTTATTTATTTTTGTCTAAATTACATATTTAGTGTAATATTACACTAACGAGAACGGAGCTGAGGTGTTGAAATGGACCAGGAAGAACTGATTGATATCGTGTCGCAAAAAATAAGATTAATCCGTTTAGAGAAAGAGTTTTCACAAGAAGAAATGTCGAAGATTTTGGGAATCTCCAAAAAAACGTTGATACAAATTGAAAAAGGCAGAGTGGCAGCAGGGTGGAACGTCGTGGTCACGTGTGTAGCCTTATTCGAAGAAAGTGAGATCTTACAGAATGGACTGGGAGAAGATAGTTTAGAAATTGTAAGGCTAGTTACGTTTAACCAAATCGAACAGATTGTCATGAAAACAATGGGCGGGAAGATCTGGTGGAAAGAAGTTGAAAAACGTGGAGAGTATAAACTCCAGCAGAATGTTGTCAGTCAACACTTCCGGATCATTGATGATTCAAATTATCGGTGGTTCAGTTCCTTTGAGTTGGAAGAGGCAATGCTGCATCTGAAGTATCTGGAAAAGAAAGTGGAAAAATGACCCGGTTCTGGTATGAATAAAAAATGTGATGCAGCACGTTCAATTAGTTTCGTTCTTATCAAAAAAACATAAACGGATAAATAAAAGAGGTGAGTTGAGTGAAAAAATTTTACGGATTCTTGATCGGCAGCTTTTTGCTGGCAACCATTTTCTGTGTCTTTGGACAAGGAATCGCTTACTTCTTGAGCGAACACTTTGTACCGATTTGGCCGGTTTATTACCTGACTGGATTGACGATTTTGGGATTCCTGCTCTATTTACTGAACGCTTTTTTGATCTTTCGTTCATTCAAGAAACAAGACACGGCTTATAAATATCTGGAACCCATTGGAGCGTTACTGTTCATAACAGCATTCTGTGCCTCTATTTGGTCGCTTTTCGTGACGGCTATGTGGTGGGGATAGCATTTAGAAGAGAAATTGTGAAGAATATACTTAAACTATCGGGGGCGTTTCTTTAAAAAGGAATGCTCTTTTCGTATCCAATAAAAAGGAAGTGAATTTTATTATTTAATTAAAGATGGTTGCTCTTCTATTATAGGTGTAGAGAGCTTTAATACGATATATGCTACAATATTTAATAAGGTAAACTTTGGAGGTACACCACTGCAATAAGAATTATAACGAAATTAAGTTCTTGATATATCCCGTCAAGGACATATTATGAAACAGTGCTTTAATAAAGGAGTTTTATAAAATGAATGAAAATAAAGGTGCAGAAATAAAACACTCTTCAAAAGCAGAAAACATTCTACCTCAGATCAATAGTAAAACTAAGCTAGGCGACTTACGAAAAATTGCGAAGGTCATTATAAAAGATCACGAACTAGCTATGGAACTTTGGTCAACCGAAGAGTTTTTGCCCAGACTATTAGCAATCTTGATTATGGATAAAAAACTTCTTTTACAAGATGTGCTAAATAAGCTTGATGAGGATATGCAGACTCACACTTTTGATGAGCGAAATAACCTAATGGATTGGTTAATGGCTAATCAGTTCACCAAAGACAAGAAGAAAATTGCATTGATGGAGTCATGGGGAAATAGTTCTTCTTCTCTTCAAAGGCGAGCTTTCTGGTATTATCAAGGTCGATTGAGATGGACTGGGCAAACACCGCCTGATAACACCGCCGACTTGCTATCTGCATTAGAAGCTAATATTATGCAGGAAGAACCGGAAGTTCAATGGGCTATGAATTTCACCACAGGCTGGATAGGCGTTTATGATGAAAAGAATCGTGCACGTTGTATTAAACTTGGTGAGAAAACGGGTCTTTACAAAAATGAAATAGTAGCAAGAGGATGTACTCCCAGCTATTTGCCGGAGTTTATTACAATTGAAGTTAGCAAACGACATAAAAATTAGTTACCTCTGAAAAATTCATTAGGGTTTGATGCTAAAAATAAAGGAATTCAAAGCCTCATATGAAAATGGTAATAGGCTTGGACCGGGGGCAATTGAAGAAATACAATAGATGATATCCAACCAGTTAGAGGGATTAGTGTCACCTATTACGGAAATATAGTTGAGATAATTGTCAAGGGTATTATTTTAGCAAACCTCTGCCTTTTGATCAGTGTTTTTAATTTGTTCTTTTCATTTTTAACTTGATTTATTGACTACTTCCCAAACTGATAAAACCAAAGACGCGACAGCGCCAATGGTTTTAAATCAATTTCTTATTCTTTTTACCTCTTATTATGATAACTATTTTAATTTTGTAATTTTTCATAGAATTTTTTGTGTACAAATAAAGGAAAATGATTTTAATTGTAGAATCTAATTATTATGCAAAAAAAAATGAATATAAAGGGGATAGAAAGGTATGAGCATGTTTGATTTCACTAAAAATGACCTAGTTTATTCTGAAAAAAAAGAGCAATTGATTACAGAAACTGGTGAAGTAATTGCAACAAAGTCGCCTGAGGGCACACATTATCTTTTAGAAGCACAAGTTCAGTTACCTGCAGAGGAATTGTTATCTACAGAAGAAGTTGAAAATATTTTGGATGGTGGAGGTACAAAACCAAAACCAACACCAACACCAACACCAACACCTACTCCACCACCACAAAAGAAATGTATAACAGTTAAAGTAAAAACTCCTATTGGTTGGGAATTCGAAGTTGTTTGTGAAATAATAGGATAATTAAAAAGTAAAATCTATAACTAAAGCCCCTCTCAACGAAGAGAAGAACAGGGGGAGAGGGATTTGCAGACTCCGTTATTGAATCTTTAAAAAAGGAATATGTGGGAATTGTTAGTGCAACTTGGATATTAGTACAAAATATCAAAAAAAAGGAGTAGCTTTTGCTACTCCTTTTTTCAAAAGATAAGCGTACAATGTCAAATACTTTTTTTGTGTTTTAAAGCAACTCAAATACACCTACCGTAGTTCCCTTTTTTTACGAGTAGTGAAAATTTTTTTTATGAAACTTAGTGGTGCAACCCACAGTAGTTTAATGGGAATATTTAGTTGGAAAAGTATCGGATTTATCAATTATTTTCTATGTATTCCCTAATTTGATCGCAAAATCGACCATGGGTGGCACTTTATTTACATGATAATAATACTCAAAAAAACAACCTACTAGATTTAGCAGGTTGTTATTTAAAATTAAGAAAGAATGAAATGTATTACTTCCTTTTTTCATTTTCTTTACGAATGGTTCCGATTGTTTTATCGCTACGTGTGTCTCTTCCATCTGGATTTCTGATTGTGCCGGATGGGAGTCCATGCTTTTTCTCGAAAGTTCCGACCTGGCAATCACTTCTAGTTTTTCTTGTCATAGAGAATCTCCTTCCTGAGGTAATATATTTTGGAATTTTCATAACAAAACAAACCAGACTCCGGATTATTTTATGAAAGAATTCCAATAAAATAAATTTAATTAATACTATTATAATGCATTTTTACAAATAATTTTAATAATTCTTTCGACAGGTATCGACAAGAGAAAATAGTTTAGTAGGGTACTTATGTAAAAACTAATCTGTTTATTCAATGCATAATAACTTTACTTGAAGCTGTAAAAAGTGGATTTTATTAAATTAAAAATTCACAAAATATAAATTTTATAAATTTACATATTTTAGTGGTGTCACTGCTCGATCCGCTTATAATAAAAATATCTATTCAAAAAAGTATCAAAAAAGGCTGCCGAAGAAACAATATCGGCAGCCTTTTATATTCTTTTCTTATAAAGTGTTCTAACTTTTGATGAGACTAGATAAAGCAGCATAGAAAGGATTTCACCTCAATGAATTAGTTAGTTGCATCTACGATAACAATATATCTATTTGTTTTCGGGTCTTTATAAAATAAAACTTTTCATTTTCTAAGAGGTTAGTTGAATAGCAGTAGAAATTAAATATATGACTTATTTGTCAAAATTGATTATGAATACAAGTGGCATGTATTTTCAATAACAAAGACTTTTAGATTCCTACAACATTAAAAGATAGTAAAATATCAAAAAAACTGAAATTTTGCATAAAATGTTTTATATAAGGGGGAAGTTTATGAACTTCTCAAAAGTATTTGTAGGGTAATTGGTTATTTAAAGATTATTCTTTTTTGTAGGAAATTGGACTTGTATTCAAGAATGTAATAATTATGACAATAATGTAAAGAAGTATTTACTCAGAGAATAGGAGAGCGCATATGTATGAACCGAAGATGAAAGAAACCGACAATAGTGTAATTGAATTTATTGAAAATGTGGAAAATGAGAAGAAGAAAGCAGATGCATATCAGTTATTAGAAATTTTTGAAGAGATAACTGGTTATGACGCAAAAATGTGGGGTCCTAGTATTATAGGCTTTGGTAGCTATCACTATAAGTATGTATCAGGACATAAAGGGGATGCACCTTTAGTGGGGTTTTCACCAAGAAAGGCGAAAATTAGTCTTTATTTGGCCTATGAAAGTGAGGAAAGAGAAAAATTATTAGAAAACTTTGGTAAACACACGAAGAGTAAGGCTTGTATTTATGTTAATAAATTAGCTGATATCGATACCAATGTTTTAAAGTATTTAATTAAACATACAGTAGAAACTTATCAAAATCTTTATCCTAACGAATAAAGCTATTGCCATTGTTCTAAATCCAATTCAATCTGGCGAAAATTGTTGATTTTAGTTTATCAGTTACAAGATCATCAAACGATGGTCTTTTTGTTTTATTAATAAAGTCAGAAATTCACAATTACAGGATTAAACAGTATGTTATTATTTTATAGATGGATACTGAACTAACTGGTGCTTCGTCTTTTGACTAGAAACTGATTCGGTCCACGATGCTTTGTGATGATCGCTACTATATGGTGGCGATTTAACTTTGTGTTTAGAGTAGAAATAAGGTTGATTCATAAACAAATTTAGTTTAGTAAAAAGCCGCCATCGTTAAGAAATTCCTGTAAATAAGGATACTTGCCCATTTAAATAAATAATAGTAAACTAAATTTATTTAGTAATAATAGTTTGCTAAGAAATAATGAAAGGTGACATAATTACATGAAAATGGATGATATTGCTAAACTTGCTAGTGTATCCAAATCTGCCGTCTCGCTTGCACTAAGTGGGAAAGCTGGTATAAGCAAGGAAACAAGAGAAAAAATATTAAAAATCGTAAAAGAGACAGGATATATTCCCCGCTCCATGGTAAAGGCTGAACAGGTTTATCGCATGAATAATTCCCTGCGGTTTTTAGCTATCATTGATTCAACATTTGTGTTAGAGCAATATAATAAACAGCCATTTTTTATGGAGCTCATTCACTATATTGAAGAACAAAGTCGCTTGAGGGGCTACTCCTTATTATTTTCAACGATTGATATTTCACAATTTGAACGAGATATACGAGTGCTTCAAAAGGAATCCGAACATAATGGGATTATTTTATTGGGTACGAACCTAAATAAAAAACAAATTGAAGCCGTTTTGGCAATCCAGAAAAACTTGGTGGTACTCGATAATCTTGTAGATGAACTAGAGGTTGATTTTGTTGTGATGAATAATATTATGGGCGCTTACCAAGCGTGTTCTTATATGGTAAAGCAAGGTCATAAGCATATTGGTTATGTTCAGTCAGACTTTAGGATGCACAACTTCGAGAGTAGGAAAAAAGGGTTTGAGAAAGCTCAGAATGATCTAGGTTTTCAACTAGCTGAGGAAGACATATTTGTATTGTCCCCATCCATTTTGTCTGCACAGGAACAATTTCAGAAGCAGATAAAGGAGAGAATCAAAAATAACAAAGCATTACCAACTGCTTTATTCTGTGAAAATGATTATTTAGCCATTAGTGTTATCAAATCACTAAATGAATTAGGCTTACGGGTGCCGGAAGATATTTCCGTTGTGGGTTTTGATAATATTTCAGAATCTGTCATTATTAGTCCAGAATTAACAACGGTCCACGTTGAAAAGGAAATGATGGCTACAAAGGCAGTTGAACAGGTCATTCGCTTAATAAATAATACAGGTAACGTAAGATTAAAAACAATTGTTGATACAAGACTTACGATACGGAAATCATGTAAAAAAGTGTAGGTGATCTAACTAGGGGATTATTTTCATTCTCCTAGTATCACTAAATAGTAGTTAATCAAATAATTAGTTTGTTTATTAAAAACTAGTATATTTAGTCTTGACATTTTCTTGTCAATCTCTTAAAATCAGTTTTATGGAACATGTTTCATAAAACTGAAAGTTTCGGCAATTACATTATTCAATAGCAAATTTCAGCGGTATATTATGCAAAAGGCTAGTGAAATACATAAAGTAAATCTAGCACTTATTTTATAAATCATGTAAGCGCTTACTGATTGTTAGGCTTCTTGAAGCAGTGAAAAAAGGATGTGAAGCGATATGGCAAATATGAGGGAAATTGCCAAAGAGGCTGGTGTTGGAATTTCGACTGTATCACGTTACATAAACAATACAGGTTATGTAAGTGAGCGATCTAGGGCTAAGATTGAACGGGTTATTGAGAAATCACACTATAAACCGAACGAGTTAGCTAGAGCTATTTTTACTAGAAATTCGAAAATTATTGGACTATTAGTTCCTAATATCTCGAACCCATACTTTAATGAGTTGGCACTAATCATTGAAGAATATGCAAGTGAACAAGGGTTTTCAATTTTTCTATGTAATACAAACGATGATTTTGAGAAAGAAAGCAACTATATCAATGTTTTACAAGGTCATCGTGTTGCGGGAATTATCACAGTAAGAAGTCAGTGTAAAAATGAGTATGCAGCCTATGATATTCCAGTTGTTTCTTTTGAAAGTTATATTTCTGAAAAGATCATAACTGTAGCAACAGATAACTTTACCGGAGGAAGTCTAGCTTTCAATCACTTATATGAATGCGGATGCAGAAATTTGGTGCATGTAGCCGGTCCGCTTTTTGCGGATGCGATATCCGAGCGGACTAGAGGTTTTATTGAAAGTGCAAGGGAGAAAAACATCACAGTTGATTTAATTCAATTTGAAACTGACTTTCAAAGGAAGATGCTGGAGGCAAATATAAAAACGTTAGAAGATATTGAAAAATATGATGGGATTTTCGTTTTTAACGATATCGCGGCAGCCACTGTTATCCGCTATTTCCAACAAAAAAATGTTCGAATACCAGAAGAAGTACAAGTGATTGGGTTTGATAATAGTTATATTGGAGAATTTCTCTTTCCATCCTTAACAACGATTGAACAATCTGTCCAAGAGGTTGGTAGAACTTTGGTAGAGGCTCTTTTGAAATTAATTAAAGGTGAAGCCGTGGATCAAAAAAAAATCATAATAAAACCAAATCTTGTTAAAAGAGATAGCACTAGAGTATCAAAATGATGAAATTTAATTTCAATTCCTAAAACGGGAGGTGTAATCGGTGGAGTTAAAAATGACTGAAATTAGTAAGAGTTTTGGCGAAGTTAAAGTTTTGAAAAATGCCAAGATTCACGTGAAGGAAAAGGAAATACACGCACTTATGGGTGAAAATGGTGCTGGTAAATCAACATTAATGAAAATTCTAACAGGGGTTTATACAAAGGATACTGGAAACATCGAAATTAACGGTACTGTTCAAGATTTTCATACGATTAAAGATAGTGAGAATAAGAGGATGGCTTTTATTCATCAAGAATTAAACGTATTAAACGAAATGAGCATTGTAGATAACATGTTTTTAGGTAAAGAAAAAAGGAATAAATTTGGTCTAATCGATAAAAAGTCGATGGTAAAGCAAGCAAGAGAAAAGCTGAATTTACTTGGACTGGATGTAGATCCAAATGCACTCATTAAAGAAATTTCCGTTGGTAAAAGGCAACTAGTTGAAATCGCCAAAGCGTTATTAATGGATGCGGAGCTTATTATTATGGATGAGCCTACTGCGGCGTTAACAGATAAAGAAATTGATTTACTCTTTAACATCATCCGAGGGTTAAAAGAGAAAGGCGTTTCCTTTGTTTATATTTCTCACCGTATGGAAGAAATCTTTGAATTATGTGATCAAATTACCGTGATGCGTGATGGTTCGTTTATTGGGCAAAAGGCAACGGAGGATACTTCCTTCAATGAGATTGTCAGTATGATGGTTGGATATGATTTGGAAGATCGATTTCCAAGAATAGAAATGGAACCTGGAGAAGTAGTTCTATCTGTGAAAGGGTTGACGAAAAAAGGGAAATTTGAGGATATAAATTTCGAATTGAGAAAAGGAGAGATTCTTGGATTCTCTGGATTAATGGGTTCAGGCCGCACCGATGTCATGCATGCCATCTTTGGTAGTGTGCCCTTTGAATCAGGTTCGATTTTGATTAATCAAAAGGAAGTTAAAATTAATTCCCCGATTGTGGCGAAGAAAATGGGAATCGGCTTTATCACCGAGGACAGGAAAAATGAAGGATTAATCTTAAGCTTTTCTGTTGCGGAAAATACAGTGCTCCCCTCTTTAAAAACATTTACTGAAAATAAGTTTGTTAACAAGGGGAAAATTTCGGAGGTTGTCTCCGAATATATCAAAAAATTAAATGTCCGAACTCCAAATCAAACAATTGAAGTTGGCAAATTGAGTGGTGGGAATCAACAGAAAATTGTTATCGCCAAATGGTTGATTACCCAACCCAAAATTCTCATTCTTGACGAACCGACAAGGGGTGTAGATATAGGGGCGAAGAAGGAAATCTATGAAATTATCAACCTATTGAAAAAAGATGGAGTTGCCATCATCGTTGTTTCAAGTGAGCTCCCCGAGGTACTAGGTATTTGTGATCGTGTTGCCGTTATGCATGAGAAAAAGATTAAAAAGATTTTTGATATTAAAGATGCAACACAAGAAAAAATCATGGAATTTGCAACAGGCGGAGGGATATAAAGTGGATAAAATCGGCAATATTTATAAAAAGTACGGAACATTTATTGTTTTACTTGTTTTAGTTTTGATCATATCCTTTATGAACCCAAAATTTTTATCGATGTACAATATTCTAAATATTTTTCGCCAGGTTTCCATTAATGGTTTGATTGCTTTTGGGATGACCTTTGTTATTTTAACGGGCGGAATTGATTTATCGGTAGGGGCTATTTTAGGGTTATCCGGCATGATATTAGGATTGCTCATTGCAAGTGGAACGCCTGATATCATTGCCATCCCAGCCGTTCTAATTATTGGTGCATTACTTGGTCTATTTAACGGATTCTTTATTTCGAAAGTTAAATTACAAGCCTTCATTGTTACTTTAGCTACAATGACTATGTTTAGAGGAGTAACGATGATCATGTCTGATGGTATTCCTGCGATGGGGATTACCGCAAACTCTCCAATACTAGATTTCTTTAGCCAAGGCAGTGTGATGGGAATTCCATTTCCGATGATTATTTTCATTGTTGTCTTAATCATTCTATTAATTGTTTTGCAAAATACAGTTTTTGGGCGTGGTGTTTATGCGATAGGTGGAAACGAAGAAGTGGCAAGACTTTCCTCGATGCCGACTAACCGAATTAAAACAATGGTTTATGTCATTAGTGGTGCGATGTCGGCGCTTGCAGGTGTTATCTTAACGTCACGTCTTAGTTCATCACAGCCTACTGCAGGAATGGGTTTCGAATTAGATGCCATTGCAGCGGTTGTTATTGGTGGTACAAGTTTAGCTGGCGGAAAAGGTAGGTTGTTTGGAACCTTTATTGGTGTCCTGATTATAGGTGTACTTAATAATGGTCTAAATATTATCGGAGTGTCTGCTTTCTTTCAGCAATTCATTAAAGGGCTAGTTATTTTACTTGCGGTTCTTTTAGACCGTAAGAGTGCTAGATAAATAGTAAAAAAAATAGGGGGTAAAGAAATGAAAAAGTTATCGTTAGTATTTTTAGCATTAGCAGCATTCTTACTGGTTTTAGGAGGATGTAGTAACAACGAAACAGGTGGAGAAGAAGAGGCAGGCAAAAAGAAGATTGCTTTATTGATGGCCGACTTGGGGAATCCTTTCTTCCATGTCCTTCGTGATTCAGTAGTTAAACAAGGGGAAGAGTTAGGCTATGAAGTATTAGTTTATGATGGACAAAATGATGCATCCATGCAACCTTCACAAATTGAGGATGCTCTTCAAAAAGGGATAGAAGCTATTATTATTAACCCTGCTGATGAGTCATCAACAGCAAATGCGATTAAGGATGCGATTGCACAAGATATTCCGGTTGTTACAGTGGACCGAGCAGTAGAAGTAGATGGAGTTCTTTCATACTTAGTAACTGATAACCTAAAAGGTGGAAAACTTGTTGGTGAATGGCTCCAAGAAAAATTACCTGAAGGTGGTAATGTAATTCATATGGAAGGTGTTATCGGTACTGCTCCACAACGTGAACGTGGGGGCGGCTTCTTAAGTATTATTGATCCTGCTGAAAACGCAAGCAGTAAATTTGAAATTATTGATACAGCTGTAGGTGACTTCTCGATGGCTCCTGCAGAAGCGGCAATGTCTGATTTGCTTGCCAAGCATGATGATATTGATGTTGTATTTGCGCAAAATGATACAATGGCTGTTGGTATTGCACGTGCTATTGAAACAGCTGGTAGAAGTGATGATGGAATTATTGTTATTGGTTTCGACGGAGCAAATGAAGCGTACGATCTCATTGATCAAGGTCAAATGTCTGTAACAGCTGTTCAAGATTTTGATTTTATCGGGTCTGAGGCAGTTAATTATGTACACGATTTCTTAGAAGATGATAAAAAACCAGAAGCAGAAGTTTTAGTTGATGTTTTTATGTCTGATAAAAAGTAAAAAAACTATCCAGATTAAAAGATTTCCCCCCTTTAGCTTTTAAATTAAAGGGGGTTTTTAATTCCCTTGTAGCAGGCAGTAAGACCAAATACTGCTGAGAATTTCACTTTAATGATAGGAAAGCGAAGTTTGCTACAAATACTTATCGTTTACGTACAATCAATTAGGAGGAGCAAACGATGGCGAAAATTGCTGTGATCGGTAGTATAAATATGGATTTAGTAGTAGAGACGGATATAAGCCCCAAAAAAGGGGAAACCGTTCTTGGAAGTAACTTCTTTGCATCTCCAGGTGGTAAGGGAGCCAATCAAGCGGTTGCTGCAGCAAGGCTTGGTGGGGAGGTTACGATGTTTGGTTCGATTGGTAAGGATCAAAATGGAGAAATTTTATTGGCTAATTTATTAGAAGAAAACATTGATACAACCTACATAAACATTTTGGACAATATCCCTACAGGAGTAGCAGTGATTGAAATCTGTGAAAAAGACAATCGTATTGTCGTCGTTCCAGGCGCAAATAAATATACCAATGAAGAGTATTTAACAAAAGTTGCGGAATCCTTGGTGTCATTTGACGTTATTCTTATGCAATTAGAGGTCCCACTAGAAAGCATTGTGTTTATGACGAAATATCTTTCTCCGTATGATAAGATCATCATCCTTAATCCGGCACCGGCTATCGCAATACCGGAAGAAGTTTTAACCCGGATTACCTATATTACTCCGAATGAACATGAATATCTCACCGTTTTGAACACCTCAAGCAGTATCGAAGAAACATTGAGAAAATTTCCTACTAAACTTTTGATTACCTGTGGGGAAAAAGGTGTTGTATACTGCGACGGAAATAGCGTGATAACTGTACCTTCTATTAAAGTGGATGTAGTTGATACGACTGGAGCAGGTGATACGTTTACTGGAGCCTTTGGTGTCGCAATTTCTGAAGGCCGCCCACTCCGCGAAGCAATTCTATTTGCGAATACAGCAGCAGGTCTTTCGACAACTAAGATGGGTGCGCAAAAAGGAATGCCAACGCGTGAGGATGTAGAAAATAATTAGCTTTTGCAAGCTTTTAGGAGTGAAATGGATGAAGTATGTTATCGGAATTGATTTAGGAACGAGTGCAGTAAAAGCAATTTTAGTGGATCAGTCTGGCGAAGTTGTAGCAGAAGTTTCTCACCCGTACCCGCTTATTCAAAAAAGTGCTGGATATAGTGAACAGAATCCAGAGGAATGGGTTAAACAAACGGCAAAGGCGCTAGCTGAGTTAGTGTCAATTTTTACAGGTGATAGTAGTGATATCGAAGGAATCAGTTACTCCGGTCAGATGCATGGATTAGTTTTATTAAATGAAAATTTTCAGGTATTGCGTCCTGCAATTCTTTGGAATGACACAAGGACGAGCCAACAATGTGAAAGGATTACGGAAGAATTTGGAGAGGAAATTCTAGCTATCTCTAAGAATCTAGTATTAGAAGGCTTCACCCTCCCGAAAATCTTATGGGTGCAAGAACATGAACCGGATCTCTTTAAACAAGCGGCTGTATTCTTGCTACCTAAGGATTATGTCCGGTATTGGATGACCGGGATGATCCACAGCGAATATTCTGATGCGGCAGGAACGCTCCTTTTAGATGTGGTGAACAAAGAGTGGAATTCTGAGATTCTTCGTAAATTTTCTATCCCCGAAACTATTTGTCCTCCGCTTGTGGAATCACATGCACTAGTTGGAACAGTGCGGCCAGAAGTGGCAAGTGAATTAGGACTCAGTGTGCAGACAAAGGTATTTGCCGGAGGAGCCGATAATGCTTGCGGTGCAATAGGGGCTGGAATTCTATCATCAAAGGATACGTTGTGCAGTATCGGGACATCCGGTGTCATTCTTTCCTATGAAAGTGATAAAGAAACAGATTACCAAGGGAATGTTCACTTTTTTAATCATGGAAAAGTGAATTCCTTTTATTCCATGGGGGTTACCTTGTCTGCGGGTCAAAGTTTAACCTGGTTCAAGAATACTTTTGCACAGAACGAGACGTTTGAACAAATGATTGACGCGATTTATGACGTTCCTGTAGGTTCAGAGGGACTGCTGTTTACACCCTATTTGTTTGGAGAAAGAACCCCTCATCCAGATTCATTGATACGTGGGAGTTTCATTGGAATCAGTGGGTCCCATCGGCAAGAGCACTTTGTTAGAGCAGTGCTTGAAGGGATTACTTTTTCACTAAATGAAACGATTCAACTATTCCGGCAAGCAGGAAAAAATGTTGATACCATCATCTCCATCGGTGGTGGAGCGAAAAGCGATAGTTGGTTACAGATCCAGGCCGATATTTTTAATGCAAAGGTAATAAAATTGAAAAGTGAACAAGGACCTGGTTTGGGTGCAGCCATGTTAGCAGCCTATGGTGTGGGTTGGTTTTCATCGTTGGAAGAATGTGCAAAGAAATTTATTCAGTACTCATCTGAATTTCACCCACACAAAGATCGTGTTGAGAAGTACCAACAATTATTTGAAATCTATCAAATGGTTTATTCGAAAACAAAAGAAATTAATCATAAACTAGCCCAGTTTCGATCTTGATCAGGTTTTCGGACCAGTAATCTAAAAGATGAAAAATATGTTTAGTTATATTTTAGTTTAAGTTTAGTGGTATTTTCATAGATTAGTAGTAATTAGAATCTTGTTGTACCAATGGTTATCGTTGTCTTGTCTAAAAAAAGGAGAATTCTATCACAAATAAATACCGAAATTCAACTAAATTAGTTTATGTAACTCGTTGACTGATATGATTTAAGTTGTTATTATTAAAAGAAATAAGTAAACACGACTAAATTAGTTTAGTAATAAGCGTGCCCTTTCACTAAGCTGGTGCATCCAACTAACTAGTGCAAGTATATGCACTTTATTTACGAGTCTAACGCCCGAATTTAGTACTTATAGTTGTTTTTGATATAAAAAATTCATTGAGACTGTAACAGGAGGTTTTTAGGGATGGAAAAGTTAAAACTGGGTTTTGCGCCAACACGAAGGTTCACATTTAGTAAAGAAGATGCACTAAAATATAAAAATCTAATTAGAGAAAAAATAGAAATTTTTGGAATGGATATTGAAATCGTCGATTTGGAAGGTATAAACGATGAGGGTTTGTTGTTTGAGCGTCATGAAGAAGCGGCAATTATTAAACATTTTAGAGATGCTGAAGTGGATGCGTTGTTTTTCCCTCATTGTAATTTTGGAACCGAAGATGTTGTTGCACGGATCGCAAAAGCAATTGGAAAGCCAGTATTGCTTTGGGGACCAAGAGATGAAGCGCCACTAGCAGATGGAATGCGGCTTCGAGATACACAATGTGGAATTATTGCAACCGGTAAAGTTTTAAGAAGATTTAATGTGAAATTTACTTATATTACAAATTGTGCAATAGATGCTCCGATTTTTGAAAGGGGATTTAAAAACTTCATAGGAGCGGCAAATGTTGTTAAACAATTTTCGAATCTACGAATCTTACAAATCTCAACGAGACCCTCGGATTTTTGGTCTGTAATTTGTAATGAGGGTGAATTATTGGAGACCTTTGGTATACAGATTCATCCGATTACCCTTGATGAATTGACAAAAGCAACGCTAAAAGTTGAAAAAAAGGATAGCCCAGAATTAGCTAAAGCAATTAGCTATATTAAAAAAGAGCTTGACTGGAGTGCCGTCACAGAAAAGGATATTCTCCGAATTGCTTCATTAAAAGTAGCGATGAAACAAATAGCCACAGAGACAGGAAGTTCAGCGATTGCGATTCAATGCTGGTCAACTTTACAAGACCTTATCGGTATTATGCCATGTTTAGCCAATGCGATTCTAACGGATGAGCAAATTCCTGTAGTTTGTGAAACAGATATTCATGGTGCGATTACATCTATCATGGTTCAGGCAGCTACATTAAATACCGCTCCTACGTTCTTTGCAGATATTACAATTCGACACCCTGAAAATCCAAATGGTGAGTTATTATTCCATTGTGGTAACTTCCCGGTATCGTTAAGTGTTGAAGACAAGCCGCAACTAAAAAAACATTTCTTATTTGACGATCATGCTCCTGGTACACATGAAGGGGAAATCAAGGGTGGAGAGATGACGCTCGCACGCTTTGATGGTGATCATGGTGAATATTCCATTTTTCTTGGAAAAGCAAAAGGTATTGATGGGCCATTCACGAGAGGTTCCTATGTATGGGTAGAAGTAAATGATTGGCCGTTATGGGAAGAAAAGCTTGTTAAAGGTCCATATATTCACCATTCAGTTGGAATTCATGCGAACGTTATTCCTGTGCTTTTTGAAGCGTGTGAATACATTCCAGGTTTAACTCCAGATCCAGTAGATCCAACTGTGGAAGAAATTAAGGCTTGGCTGCGTGGAAGTGATCTGAATAAGTAATCAAATCATTTAGGGGAGCACAAGCCTAAATAAAAATCAAGAATTGGGAGGGCTACATTCATGGAAGAAATTACTTTTCTAAAAAGAAAAGCCGTCGAAATCCGGATGGACCTATTAACGATGATTTATGAAGCACGTACAGGACATACTGGTGGCTCATTATCGAGTACTGATATCTTAACTGTTTTGTACTATAAAGTGATGAATATTGATCCAAGTAAGCCAAAATGGGCCGATCGTGATCGCTATGTTCAAAGTAAAGGACATTCAGTTGAAGCCTTGTGGTCAATTTTAGCTGATAAGGGCTTTTTCCCAAAGGAAGAATTAAAAACTTTTTCGCAATTTGGATCAAGACTCATCGGACATCCTAATAATAAGGTGCCTGGTATTGAAATGAATACGGGTGCGTTAGGACATGGACTGCCGATTTCTGTTGGTATGGCTTTAGCAGCTAAATTGGACGGGAAGTCATATAAAGTTTACACATTAATGGGAGATGGAGAGCAAGCAGAAGGCTCTATATGGGAAGGTGCCATGGCTGCCGCTCAGTATAAGCTTGATAATCTTATTGCAATTATCGACCGTAATCGATTGCAAATTACTGGAAGCACCGAAGACGTTATGGGATTGGAACCATTAGGAGACAAGTGGAGAAGCTTTGGCTGGGAAGTTGTCGAAGTAGATGGAAATGATATTGAGCAGTTGGTGGAAGTATTCTCAACTACGCCAAGAGTTGCAGGTAAGCCGACGATGATTGTTGCCAACACAGTTAAGGGCAAAGGCATTTCTTTTTCTGAAAATCAAGTGGCTTGGCATCATAAGGTACCTACGGAAGAACAGTTTAATTTGGCAATAGATGAACTTTCAAAACAACTGGAGGTTTTAGTATGAAGAATGTCGCTTTAAAACCTACACGTAGTAATAAGATTGCTAACCGTCAAGTCATCAGTGATACATTGTTAGAATTAGGAAAGAAAAATAGAGATATTTTAGTTCTCACTAGTGATTCAAGAGGATCCGCTTCTATGGTGCAATTTGGAAATGAACTACCTGAACAAATCGTTGAAGTGGGAATTGCTGAACAAAATATCGTTGGTATGGCTTCAGGTTTAGCTCACTCAGGGAAAAAGCCATTCATTGCATCACCTGCCTGTTTTTTAAGTATGAGAAGTATCGAACAAATTAAGGTGGATGTTGCTTATTCACAGACAAATGTGAAATTAATTGGTATCAGTGGTGGTGTCAGTTATGGCGCGCTTGGAATGTCACATCACTCACTCCAAGATTTAGCGGTGACGCGCGCGATTCCAGGTCTGCATGTCATGATGCCAGCAGATCGCCATGAAGCGAAAAAGATGATTGAGGCGTTAGTGGAATTTGATCAACCTGTATATGTTCGAATTGGACGTAATCCAGTAGAGGATTCGTATCTTTCGGAAGACTATGAATTTGAAATTGGGAAGGCCGTTACGATGAAGACTGGGAATGACCTTACCATTATTGCAAGCGGAGAAACCGTTCGTGTCGCATTAGACTCTGCTGAAGCATTAGAACAAGTTGGAATCCACTGTCGTGTTATTAATATTCATACGATCAAACCTTTGGATGAAGAGGCGATTATTAAAGCAGCAAAGGAAACTGGTAGAATTATTACGATTGAAGAACATAGCATCCATGGTGGATTAGGTGCTGCTGTAGCAGAGGTTGTCGTTCAAAATCATCCCGTACCGATGAAGATTTTGGGAATTCCAGATGAACCAGCTATTACAGGAACTTCAGCTCAAGTATTTAAACATTACGGACTATGTGTAGAGAATGTGAAAAAGCTAGCAGAACAACTGTTAACTAACTAGTAGAGGTGCGAAGATGACGACAACGGAATATATTCTTGCCATTGATCAAAGTACATCTGGAACAAAGGCACTTCTTGTCAATACAACTGGAACGATCACACATAAAAGGGCCGTCAGTCATAAGCAATATTACCCGCAGCTAGGGTGGGTAGAGCATGACCCGATTGAAATCTATGAGAATGTTAAAAGAGTATTATTAGAAGTGGTTGAATCAGCCTCGATTTCACTGAGCGAGTTGAGTGTTTTAGCAATTACAAACCAAAGGGAAACCATCGTTGTTTGGGATAAAGAGACAGGCGTTCCTGTCTATAATGCAATTGTATGGCAATGCAGAAGAACCGCTGATCTGTGTAAGGAGCTAAAGCTCTTAGGGTACGAAAATGCGATAAAATCAAAAACTGGTTTAAAGCTCGATCCTTATTTTTCAGCATCTAAAGTTAAATGGATCATGGACACAATACCAGGTGTGAGGGAACGTGCGAATGAAGGTAAGCTCATACTTGGAACCATTGATAGTTGGCTTATCTGGAAGCTAACTGGTGGTAAGGTCCATGCTACAGACTATACGAATGCGAGTAGGACACTTTTATATAATATTCATACACTTGAGTGGGACGCTGAATTACTAGAAATATTCCGAATACCAGCTCCTATGCTCCCTAAAGTGAGAAGCTCAAATGATGAATTTGGTGTGTTAGCAGATGCCGACCTTCCATTTACAGGTCTGCCTATTTCAGGGGTTATCGGTGATTCACAAGGCGCGTTATTTGGTCAAAAATGTTTTGAAAAAGGCATGGCCAAAGCAACCTATGGCACAGGTACATCAGTATTAATGCACACGGGAGAGTTGGTGCGGGCGGAGAATGGTTTGGTCACCTCTATCGCCTGGGGGATAAATGGTGAAATAAGTTATGCACTTGAAGGAATCATTCATAGTACAGGTGATACCATTAGGTGGCTGAAGGAAAATCTAGAGTTGATTAACGACGTCAATGAGGTTGAATCATTAGCTCGTTCTATTTCAGATAATCAAGGAATTTATTTCGTCCCTGCTTTTGTTGGATTAGGTGCACCATACTGGAACTCGTATGCACGAGCAGCGATTATGGGAATCAGCACAAACACAGGAAAAGCACACTTCGTTCGTGCGGCATTAGAAAGTATAGCTTATCAAGTAAAAGATGCAATCGAACTCATGAAATCAGAGTCAAACATCAACATGAAAGAGTTAAGAGTTGATGGTGGTGCAACAGCAAACAGCTTCCTGATGCAGTTCCAATCAGATATGTTAGCAACAAATGTTGTCGTTTCTAACGTTGCGGAATTATCGTCAATGGGTTCTGTCTACCTGGCTGGGTTAGGTGTAGGAATCTGGGATTCAATCGATGAAATAAGTAAGCTTAATCTAGAAAATAAATTGTATCAACCTACGATGTCAGACGAAGTAAGAAAAGAATATTATCGTGGGTGGAAACAAACGGTACAAAGTGTCTTAATGAAATAATGAAAGAAAGCGTGTCCAAAGTTTACTTTGGGACACGTCTTTTTAAGTTAATTGGTAACCTTCTCAGCCATCTATCAGCCACTGGCAAATCGGCAGATTGTATTGGGAAAAGCACTAAAAAAATAATTTAGTAGAAGAAAAGGTAATTCAAAAAGTTAAGAATAAAAAATTAATAGAAAACGTAGAGAGAGACCTTATAGGAACTATTACCCCAATGGAAAGTTTTATAACTACAGACTTACCATTCACAGTTAAAAAGGTGAATAGTTCGATTCTGAATAATGGATAAATATTAGACTCAAATAATTAAATAATCAATTAAAATAATGCAAATGATATTTTGCGATTTGTTAAATCCAATGCACCATATTTATCTAGAGGTAAGGAAGTATTTGAGGGTAATTAATGGAACAATTTGGTGACTCAACAATGATTATTGACCATTCAATTTCAGTTGCAGATGATTTACTTGAGATATTTAAGGATAACAAAAAACAATTCTTCATTGAATTAAACTCCTATTCTACTGAATTTAAAATAAAGCTAAGAACCAATAACTATCTAATAGAAAAACAAAAAAATATAATAATTGAAATAGAGAAATTAAATGACATAGAAAAAATATATTTAAAGAGGACTTTACCTAATCCTCTTCAGAAAATTTATTTGTCTGTTGAAAATGATGAAATAATTTCAATATATAAATAAAATCAGTAGAAAAACGTATATATTTTTCGGATTTAGCAGTCCCAGGGAAAGAAACAAACAAACATGAAAGTTTAAACGATCTCGTTTGTTGCTGACCAGTGGATGGTGGTTATAAGTAGTAACCAAAGAAGAATAACTTCCTATAACTAAACAAGGCTACCGAAGATACAATCTCGGCAGCCTTTTGTTTTCTTTCTTTTTTCTTTCTTATAAAGCGTTCTAACCTTCTATTGAAAGCGATTATGAGACTAGTTAACTGGGCTAAACAGCAATAAAGGATTTCACCACAATGGGTTGGTTAGCTGCATCTACAATAGCAATAAACCAATTTTCTTTACAAAAATAGGAATAGACTATATACTTCTGAAAGAATAATTACTTACCTAGGTAAGTAATGTAGGGAAGAGATGACTAATTTGATATTTCATGAAATAAATCAAAAATCGAGGCTTTCTATTAAAGAAGTCAACGAAACTTTAAAAGAGTTTGGCTTATATAGTGCACAGTGGTCGATTCTTTTTTGCCTTAATCAATTCGGTTCCATGACACAAACCGAACTCTGGAGATATTTACATGTAGAAGCCCCTACTATAACAAGAACGCTCGTGAAATTAGAAGATCATAAACTTATTACGAGACAAGCAGGAAAGGATAAGCGCGAGCGAACTGTTCATCTTACTAATGAAGCGAAAGTATTGATTCCGCAAATTAAATCTCGAGTTGATATCGTTGAGAAGAAAATGTTAGCATCATTATCTGAAGTTGAACTTCAGCAACTCTCCGGATTACTAAAAAAAGTCGGGGGGAGTATTGAACATGACAACTAATAAAAAGCCAATTTGGACTAGAGACTTTATTAATATCGCTGTTAGTAACTTTTTTATTTTTGTTGCACTTTATGCGTTCATCACACTTTTACCTCTATATATTCTGGATCTACCTAGTGGCACAGTGGCACAGGCAGGGCTCGTCACGACGATTTTCTTTTTGTCAGTCATAATTGTTAGACCTTTTTCGGGAATGATTATAGAAAAGTTTGGTAAAAAGCGAATGTTGCTCCTGAGTATGACCGCATTTGCCTTATCTACATTTTCATATACATTAACAGATGACATTAGTCTTTTCCTTGTCTTGCGACTCATCCATGGTATTTCGTTTAGTATTGCGACGACAGTGACCATTTCCATTGTGGTTGACCTTGTTCCTCCCGAACGTAGAGGAGAAGGAATTGGTTATTTTGGATTATCAATGAATGTAGCGTTGGTTGCAGGTCCATTTATTGCCTTGACATTACAACCGTTGATTTCTTACACAATGATTTTCATACTGTTTGGAATTATCGGGGTTATTGGTTTGATTTGTAGTTTAGCAGTTAAAGTTAAAGATGAAGTTGTACCAGTTAGTAGTAGTAGTAGTAGTAGTGAGAGACGAAGAATTACATGGTCGGATCTATTTGAAAAAAGAGCAATAGCCATTTCAATGGTTGGCATGTTTGTCTCTTTTTCCTATGCAAGTATACTTTCATTTATTTCAATTTATGCACAGTCAATAGGTATGGTCCAAGCCGCTAGTTTCTTTTTTGTTACGTTTGCTGCCATCATGATCTTGTTTAGACCTATAACAGGAAGACTGTTTGATTCAATGGGACCAAATATTGTTATCATTCCTTCACTCATTATTTATTCAGTTGGTTTATATCTCCTCAGTATAACGAGTACTCCAACGATGCTACTAATCGCTGGTGGATTAATTGGTTTAGGATATGGTACATTGTTACCTAGTTTCCAAGCACTTGTCATTCAATCATCACCAAATAAACGAAGTACTTACGCAACAGCAACCTTTTTCACGTTTTTCGATACTGGAGTTGCATTAGGTTCGTTCATTTTAGGTATCGTAGCAGGAGCTTTAGGCTATTCAAACTTATATTTGTTTATGGCTATTTTTGTTTTATTCATAGCTGTATATTATACAATGGTCATACGTAAACAACTTCCTAAATTAGCTTAAGCTCATTTAATGTGATTTCTAAAAAGGGGTAAGAGTTAAAGGAGTCTCAGGGACAGAAACAAACATGAAAGTTTAACATTCGTGTTTGTTTTGACCCAAGGACGGTGGTAATTACCTGCTCTGGAATGAAGACATGTGTGAAGATCGCAATGCGACTTAGTAAGATTGCCTTAAAAGAAAGAAGGAAAAGCAAAGTCAATTGAAAGTAACTCTCAATAATCGACGCAATAACAAAGTCGTATAAATTCGTAAGTTTCGACATATTTCCCGGGAAATGTCTAAACTCAAAAAATTTAGCAGCTTCAGGGACTGTGGTTAAACATATATGGGGAGAATTATGAAATTATAAAGTGGACGAAATGAGAAATGTCGCGTACAAGGGATGCAGTCCCTCATTGAAAGCTGCTCATCTGAACAAACAAAAAATGGAGAAAAGATGCTGTGGTAAGACCATCTTTTCTCCATTTTAGATCCACTCGAAAATTCTATTCAAAAATAAAGGACAGCGCTTTGATTGCCTCGTCGCAAGTATCGACTTCAGCAGGCTTTTTAAATTAAGGCTCGTCGCGTTAAAGAAATTCCAACTTTATTTGTAGAAGAGGTTCAAGTACAATGGATTGTTCTGAAGATAGTTCCGTGAATGATCTAGTGTTATTTCTGATCAGACCAGATGCTAATCATTCTATACTGAGTAGAACAATAAAAAAGTGACATCTCTGTTAGAAGGGAACCATCTTTTGTACAATTAATTTACCACAATATCCAATAAATGGAGTTTTAACTTATAAAAGAGCAATGCCAATTCATCATTGTACCCAACCAATTAGAGAAACTTATTTATCCATATAACTTCCCTAAGGAAAATAAAGGGAAATCATATAACATTGTCGAATACTTAGATATAAATACATAATTTAGGGGTGAAGTCATGATTAAAGAAGTGTTGTTCGCATACCACAATGAAACGATAAAGTTTGACAATCATCGATTCAAGTCCTGGGAACATTGTTATAAGTTTTTTAAAGAGATTCACCATGATTTAGATAAACCAAAAGTTGTGGAGCATGCTTGTTTACACCTTGCATTCTATTTAGCGAGCTGGGGAATGTTGCGAAATTCCTTTTTACTGCAAAGGGATTATTTAATACATAAGGAATTCATTGAACATGTCGTGAAGAAAGAAAAGTATCGATCTTTCTTTGATGGTACGGTATTAAATTACAATAATCAGCAAGATCAAGAATTATTGAATCAATTAATTTCTGATACAAGGGCTGTTTATCAACCATTAATGCATGAAACAAAGGAAGAAGAATCAACTCATCTTGAAATTACAGATACATTGACTTCAAAAATTCTATTAGGGGTGTATGGTGTAGTTCCAGCGTATGACAGATTTTTTAGAGAAGCAGCAAGACTTCACGGGGTGTCAGGTCAGTTTAACCAACGTTCATTTAATCAGTTGCAAACGTTTTATGATCAGCATCAAGAAGAATTTTCTAGTTTTATTGAAGAAACATCAACTGATGATTTAACATACACTCCAATGAAAACAATCGATATGTATTTTTGGAAAGTAGCTGAAATTTTATCCGTCAAAAAGGATATTCCCATGATCGAACGCTTAATCCATTTTTCAAGCGAATTCCGAGTTAAAGAATCAGTTAGGCCACTTAACATTAAAAATTCCTCGAGCAGCTCTAATAGAACAGAGGACATCCGAGCTGTTATTACCGAGATTCTTCTAGCAGAAAAAGCGGCAGGAGAAAAGACAGGAGATATATGTGCTCGTGACATCCATTTGGCAATGAATCTGAAAAACAGTTATCCCTCAGTTTGCGGAGCAATGTCAAGCTTGAAATTATTTTCATATGAAATTATTCATGCTCCGCCTAGTGGAAAGAGCAGCACGGTTACCTATCGCTATGATTTAACTTAATATTGATTTTATGAAATATCATAAAAAATAAAGAGTATTACAAAGTAAATCAATGATAGGGGGATATCCTACTATATTGTCGAGTGTGAATCCTCCTTGTCAATATCTTTCCCACGTTCTCTGCACTTTATCTATATGGAAGGGACACAGACCCATTAAAGATCATTTTCGTAGAGGTATGCGACTACTTTAGACCGACTTGAAACCTGCAGCTTTTTATAAATAATACTAAGATAATTTTTTATGGTACCAGTAGATAAATACAATTCAGAAGCAATAGTTTGATTAGACTTCCCTTGTTTTAATTTCCTTACAATGTCTCGTTCTTGTATGGACAAGCTATTCAACTTTTCATCATCAAAATGATTTGTAATCATATCCTTCGACGATTGCTTTTCATTAAGTTCAGTTGTCAGGAGTGCCTGTGCAAGACGTAACTGAATACTTGAGGGGTAATTTATCCTGCCATCTAAGCATTCCTTGACAGTAGAAAGTATTTTTTCCGTGTCATCCCCCTTTACTAAAAAGCCGCTAGCTCCATGAGATATCGCTTCCCATATGTAATCTTCATCTTCAAAGGTCGTCAATATCAATACCTTCGTATCAGGAAATTTAGTTTTAATTATCTTTGTTGCTTTCAAACCATTTAAATTCGGCATTTGAATATCCATCAAAACAAGCTGAGGGCGATGCACTTGTACTTGCTTTATCGTTTCCAAACCATCGCCCGTTTTTGCGACTATGATATATTCTTTCTCCATGCTTAAAATAGCTGCTAAACCGTCACGAATTAAGGGCTGATCGTCAGCAATAAGAATGGTTGATTTAGACAATTCACTCACTCCTGTCCAGTAGATTTTGCCTGAATAGGTATTTTTATCTTCAATGTAACACCGTTGGCAGAAAATTTGTTTGAAATTGACAACTTCCCGCCTACATCAGTTACTCTTTCTTTCATGGTTTTTAGACCAAAGCCATGAACTATTTGGATTGGGGATTTACCATTATTAAATAATGTAAATTCTATGTAATCAGAATGTTGAGTCAATGAGAAGTGGAAATAGGTACTAGAACCGTGCCGAATTCCATTGGTAAGGCCCTCTTGTAGTGCACGATAGAGTGTGATCTCGATTAATGAAGATAGATTAGATATCGTTGTGTCTACTTCGCATGCAATTTCCACGTTGGTTTGCTTCTTTGTTTCATCAATTAGTTTAATAAGCTCTGGTATGAACTGGGGACCTAGGACGTTTTCGCGCAACAAATGTACGGAACTTCGCACGTCATCCAAACCGCTGTTAATATGTGCTTTCGTTCTTCCAATCATATCTTTAGCAAGGGAATAATTTTTTTTTTCTATAGCATGTGATGCACATTGCAATCCAACTATCGCTGATGTTAGCGTATGCCCAACCGAGTCATGAATTTCACGGGATATTCTAGTTCGCTCTTGCAATATTGATTTTTTCTCCAATTCAATCGAGGCGCTTTGCAATAGTGCATGGTCACTAGCCAGCTGATTTTTTTGATGAAAAGCAATTTGTGCAAGGTGACTAATCCCGAAAATAGCAAAGTATTCTATGACTCTGGGTAAGAGAGCGTATATTTGTTCAAATGGCGGAAAATTGTTGTATATCATTAGGCTTAGAAGACTGAAAGTATAGCTCACTATGGTAAAGATAATAGAGAGATTTCTAGAATGACGCAAGGTGAATTCTCCTATAAGAATTAAGACAAAAATTTGTGCAAAAAAGCTTCCCGACCATACAAAGATGACCAAAGCCAATGCTAATTGAAAGAATAAAAACAGGATGCCTGTAATTCGGTGTAAATCGATTTTTAAAATAAAATCTCGAATCACGAAAACAAAGATATAAGTGAAGGATAGCAAGCATAGTTCAAGAGAAAACTTAGTCGTATGGAGCAATAAGAAAACAGTTGCTCCTATTACGAAGATAGTAGTGAATATATTTATTGCTTTTTTAATTTGTAAATTCATTATGTCCTCACGTAGAATGACTTTTTTAATACTATTTATTTTATCACATTCATTACTTAAGTCACAATAAAATGGGTGTTTTGTGACTAAAATCCCGAAATTACTAGTTCGAAAGTGTAATTCTTCATCTAGACTAGTTTTTTAGAACTATATATATTATAAGTGCTACCACTAAAGTGGTGTTGATAATTTTGTATTATTAATAATTTTCAAAACATTCAATAATTCCATAGAAAAAGTCCTTTATAAAAGAAAGACAGGTGGTTTTCCCATCCAAATCCATTAAAAAGAACTAACTCATGGATAAGAATACACTAGATAACTCATTTGTTAAATATAAATTTTTCTTTATTTGAAGAACAGGTGACATCAGTGATAGAAGTAAAAGATTCTAAAGGCAATCTTTTACGATTGGATACAAATCGATTTGATTTAACTTCTGATGAAATTTCTAAGATGTATAAATTAAGATGGGCAATCGAACTATTTTTCAAATGGTCAAAAACACCATGTAAACATCAACTCGAAACAAAGAGCCGGACAATGATTCTTCAAATATACCGATGGCTAAGGGTAGCAATTTGGAAACCACACTATGTGTGGATCCGCAAGTCAGCTCACCTTTATTAGAGTGTTTCCCTTTTCGAAAAAATACAATAAATAAATTGAATCTTCAAACTAAATTCACACAACGCTAATGAAGTGGCCAAAATAGATATGCTAGTAATTACTATTAGTAAATGGGTATGAGACGTTAAAGGAATATTAAATATATTTTAAATCCCTCCTAATATAGAGGTTGTTTGGAAGGGGGAGGTTATTATGCCTTATTATTATTTTAAAGAAATTTGGACGCCATTCAAACTAATAAATATACGATTTTATTTTGAAGTACATGATAATACTTATTGGATAAAAATTGGGAAACACTCTAAAAAGCGTCTTAGATGAAATTAAATAAAAGATGACTACACGTGAGATATGTCGCATTTTTACGTATTTTTATCTTTTTTTAACGTATTGAATGTAGGGCCATATTTCGCTTTCGAACACAGAGTTTCACATTCTTGGTTCCACAAGCTAGTGGGGACCTACACTTTTGTCGGTTTTGAGATTTATAGTTATCAATCGTGCCCAAGGTGTCCCGTTGGAGGCCGTAAATGCGGGTCATTAGATTAACCCAACAAGCCCTTGCATGATGAAATCGATTATTTGGATACCTAGAGTAACAATCCAAAGTAACCAAATCTGTAGCTCAAAAAGCTACGGTAGTTGCACCAAACAATTTTGTGGTAATCGCTATAACAAAGGGATTGTACGTAGGGGTTAACGGTGTAGCGGAAACAATAGCGAACAGGGTAGACGCAACTTTTGTAGGTTTAGCCGGAGCGAATGTTCTTCCTATCAGTGTCTAAGTGAAATCCACTGGAATGCCAGCTACGTCTATGCATGCATAAAAGTGAATATTGGAGTAGATTGTGACATGAACAATTTAAAAAATTATTTTTATATAGCGAAAACTTTTCGCAATTAGATGGATTCGATAATGTAGACGATACGATTTTACATAACATACTAGCAACACACAAACTTGAAGAACCAACAACGTCTACTGAATATGAAAACTACTTAGATGAACTCATGCAAAACCCCACTAGGAGGGAAAATAAATATGGGACAGACAACAAAAGAAGTAATAGCCGAGTTAAACAAGAATGTTGAGTATCAAGGGGAAACCATTCCATTTTACATGAAAGAGGCAAATGAAATAGCTATTACTAAAGAGTGGCATGATGAAATATATGAGATTGGCACGATGTTGGCGCAGGTGCATAGTGAAGCATTAGAAGCTGATTGCAAAGGGGATAAAGAAAATTTCGTGGAAGAACTTGCAGATGTTTGTATTCGTGTCTTTGATTTATCCGATTTACTGAATATCGACCTGGAACTAGCGATTTCCGAAAAAATGTTAGTGAATGAAACCCGCCCTTACAAACATGGAAAGGCATATTAGAAATGTCAAAACAACTAGCAAATGTGTTAAAAAAAAGGCGTAGAGAATTGGGGTGGACTTTAAAAATAGCAGGTGAAAAATCCCAATCACACCCATCCCTAATTTCTTATTATGAACAAGATGTACGTAACCCTTCTTTACATATGCTGAAAAAGCTTTCTAAGGTATACCACCTCTCTTACAATAATTTACTGGATTTGAGGTTTATAGAAGAAGAAAAAGATAAGACAAACATTGATAATGTGATGTGTGCCAAAATGCGCGAAATGGAAAACGAGATTTTGATGTTACGTCACTCACTCAAAACAATAGACGAGTTAATAATTTCTACCCGAACGCACAGGGATATTGAAATCAAAAGGATTGTAGCAGAATCGTTGTTACCCGAGACTCAAAAGTTCTGTTTTTCGTGTCATAATTTAAGTAAAGCGCAATACTTCAAAGCCTATAAAAAAGAAGATGCCCCCATTATTAATTGCGTGAAATGTGAGAGACATATCTTCTATAAGCAAGATCAACAAAAGAATTGGATTGAAAACTTCCGATAAACAAGGAAACACACCTAAGTCATAATAGTTAATACTGACAATCGGTGGGTATCTGGATGTCTCCACTGGTGTACCATCTCCAACAATACCAAGGGCATTTGGGTCCCCATAGCCAGCCCTAATTCCGCAGATACCTCAAGGATTTGTGATTGTTTTTATTTTGAACCATATCGAAGTGCTCGATTGACTAACTTTTTGTTAGTGCCCGGATTCCTAGGCGCTGCTTTTCTCCTTTTTCTTATTCTAACGTTTTGGTTTAATGAATGGCTTTACATTAAGTTCATCCGAGCCCCATAAACGTTTAAGGAAGTCATAAAAGGTTCAAACTCCGAGAACATCGTTAGGACCCTTGATCTCCAAAGAACGGCGAATGCGCCGAGAGTCTATTTAATAGTGAGGAGGGCTACTATGCAAAGGAATAATGAAAAAGTAAATGTTTTACTAGTAGATGACCTACCAGAAAACCTGCTTGCTTTAGAAGCAGTGTTGGGTGATATGAACTACAACTTGATTCGAGCATATTCAGGAGAAGAGTCATTAAAGTGCTTGTTGAAGAATGAGTTTGCCGTCATTTTATTGGATGTACAAATGCCAGGCTTAAATGGTTTTGAAACAGCACAGATAATAAAATCGAGAAAGAAAACCAAGGATAACCCGATTATTTTTAAAACAGTGATTAGCATGCCAGAAAATGTAGATACGGGTTACTTTGTCGGAGCGATTGACTACATATTTAAACCAGATGTACTAAATTCAAAAATCGAAGGCTTTTCTTTTATTAACCAAAACAATAAAGGACTCGAAGCACAAACGGCTCTAGTGCTTGAAAAAACACATGATCTAGAAAAGTCCAATCAAGAGCTTTCTGACATTACATTACAATTAAGAAGAACAGAAGCTTTGGCTAAAATTGTCCGCGACACATCCATGGACACGATTATTACGTATAATGAAACTTTTGATATTCTCACGGTCAATCCTGCAGTAAAGCGAATGTTTGGCTATGAAGAGTCAGAACTTATAGGTGAAAAATTAAGGAAGTTAATTCCAGATTTATTACTCGCTGAAGAGTTTGGTCATGAAGTGGATAAACGATTTGAAGTAACAGGTTTACGTAATGATGAAAGTATTTTTCCAGCTGAGATCCAGTTGGGGATGGTACATCTTGAAGATCATGTGATTTATGCGTGTACAGTACGAGACATAAGTGAACTCAAACAGCAAAGGGAAGCATTAGAGCATCAAGCACTTCATGATTCATTAACTTCTCTACCAAATCGAATTTTGTTGTACGATAGATTAGAGCAAGGGATATTATTGGCAAAAAATGAACGGAATCCTCTTTCATTAATTTTAATCGATTTGGATCACTTCAAGACCATCAATGATACATTGGGTCACCATTATGGAGATTTAATGCTCAAGGAGGTTGGGAGTAGACTATCCGATTTAGTCAGAGTAACTGATACTGTAGCTCGTTTGGGTGGTGATGAGTTTGTTGTGTTCTTACCTATGACTTCACAGGAACAAACACTAGAAATGGCCAACAAGATTATTAGTGCCATTGAACAGCCCTTCATTCTAAACAATCATATATTATCAATTCGCTTAAGTCAGGGAATTGTTTTTTTCCCGGATCATGGCGAAAACGTGGAAACTTTAATGAAAAGGGCAGACATTGCGATGTATACAGCAAAACGAACAGATAGAGAGTATTCTATTTTTTCAACTGATCTTGATACTCACACGATAGAACAGTTAAGTCTGCTCAGTGACTTAAGGGATACTTTAGTACACGATAAACTAATACTCTATTATCAACCACAAATGGATATGAAAACGAAAAAAGTTGTGGGAGTAGAAGTACTATCAAGGTGGATTCATCCACTTCAAGGTTACATTCCACCCGATATATTTATTCCTATGGCTGAGCAAAATGGATTAATGAAGAAGCTAACATTATGGGTATTGGAAAAGGCTTTGCATCAAAGCAAAAAATGGTGTGAAGAGGGATTAAACTTACATATTTCCGTTAACTTATCTGCTTCCGATTTGCAGGACTTCCATCTGCCGGATAATGTGCAGAGGATATTGTATAAATACAATATAGATCCCAAAACACTAACTTTAGAAATAACCGAAAGCCTCATCATGAGTGATCCAGTTCGGGCGATGGAGACCCTGAAGCATCTTTCTTCAATGGGTATTAAATTATCGATTGATGATTTTGGTACCGGATATTCTTCATTGGCCTATTTGAAGAACCTGTCAGTAGATGAAATAAAAGTGGATAAATCCTTCGTCATGGATATGACTGAAGATAAGAATAATGAAATAATAGTTCGTACCATTATTAATTTAGCGCATAACTTAGGACTTCGAGTGGTAGCAGAAGGCATTGAACAAAAGGGAGTATGGAATAAATTGGTGGACTTGGAGTGCGACATTGCACAAGGTTATTTTTTATGTGCTCCAGCCTCGGCAGAATCTTTTTACAATTGGTATATTGAACGCGAATTATTTTAACATAAGAGTATGTTCTAAGCATGATAATATCCACTCTATTAGGGTGCGGATGGCAATTTAAATAGATTTAACGAGTCATCTAGATTACGCGATTGGTATCGTCAAGGTATCCCTACAATTGTTCGGTTCAGGGCAAATCAAATAAGAATTAATCTACGCTATACACGCTAATTGCTTCTTTCGGAACTTATTAATTAATCGGATGAATTCTATGGATACATCCAAAAAAAGGGTAGGGCGAATGTAAGAGCGGATTGGCCAGAAATTGTTAGTCAGCTAGATAATGTCGCATTACTTATGCAATGAATTGAAATTACACATATCTGTTGCAGTAATACTAGAGACGAGCCGTGATAATATATAAATAAAATTCTCGATTTTTAGTAGTTGGTTACCAAATTAACTTACCGGTATAAGCAATAACGTTTCTCAATTGAAAGTAACTCTCACCAAGTAGTCTAAATACGTAAGTTTCGACATATTTCCTGGGAAATGTCGAAACTCATAAAATTTAGCAGTCTCAAGGACAGTGGTTAAACATATAGGGGAATAATTATGAAATTATATAGTGAACGAAATGAGAAATGTCGCGTCTAAGAGATGCAGTACTCTCATTGAAGGATGCTCATCTGAACAAACAAAAAAAGGAGAAAGATGCTGTGGAAACAGCATCTTTCTCCTTTTTACATCCACTCGAAAATTCTATTCAAAAATATAGGACAGCGCTTTGATGGCCTGGTCGGAAGTTTCGACTGTGGCACTGGCTTTAGCGGAAAGCTCCTTCAGTGGGTGATGCAATTTCTCCGGACGGATGATGATGACAGGCTTGCCGCCAGCAATTGCAGTACTTGCATCCATTGCTGTATTCCATTGTTTGTATTGCTCGCCGAACAAGGCGATAACCAGATCAGCTTTATGCATCAATACACTGGTCCGCAGATTATTGAAGCTTGAAGCGGCAGCATCTTTAAATACAGCACTGGTTTGTTCCCCTAGAATCTCTTCTCCGATATTGTCTGAACGGTCATGATTTTCCATCGGACCGATAAAATCGACCGGCAGATTGAGTGCCAGGACTTTCTGTTTGATTTCTTCGCGCCAAGTACTGTGAATTTCTCCTGCAAGATAAACGGTCAGTCTCATGATTCACACTCCAAAATTCATTTCTTTCAGTCTATCATATTTCGAAAGAGGGATTGAAGTCAGACGATCATGCGCTCTTTTGTGAATGACGGGGATTCCTGAAAGTACATTGTCCATTATGAATGTCCGCTTTTCTTTTCGCAGAAAGCAATACGCCTGAAACTATTCACCGCTCACTGTCAGGGTCTTAATCCGGCGTTTCTGATTCACCCTTGCAAAGACATCGTTTAACAGGCGAGATCCTACTTGATGTTCCAGAATTGACAGATGAAGCGGAGATGGACGAATTGTGATTCCTCAAATTTCTTCTTCCAAAGCATATGAAATCATGGTCTCTTTCACAAAAGGACAAGAGCCAGTCGTTAGAGATGAGTTGCGTAAAATACTAAATGAGAGAAAATCAATCTTGAATTTTAAAGACAACATTAGAAGAAAGTTGGTACAGCTTTGAGATTGACTATTCCAAGAAAAAAATTCTTGAATGGTTAGAAGAGTACAATATTTAGTTCGATTACTTATAACATTCAGACCAATAATTCGCGACTTATGGATGAAACATATCGTACCAAGTTTCAATTACCCATTAAAATTTAATATCTTGCAGGATTAGTTAGGGATTTTACAGAAGATATTTTGATTATTGTTGTATATACTTTTAGATAGAAGAAAAAGATTATTTCAAAAAGAAAACTAGCAAGAAGTATGACTAGTAATAAACAACTTTGATCTGTGGAGGGAGGATATAATCATGAATATACACGATATTTTTCTTTTAGATTTTGCCTATTTGGAAACCTTTTCAACACGTAAGGATACTACTTGGGGTTCGTTGTTTTGCAATGAAAGTCAGCCTGATTATTATGATGCTAATCATGCCTATATTTATGATCCTAATCCTAATCATCAAACTATCATTGATGAAGTGGTTAGCTTCTATGAAGCAAGTAATATACTTCCAAGATTTTATATATACAATGTAGATGCCCAACAAGAGCTTATTTCAAAATTAAAGCAAAATCAATTTGGTTTCGAAGAATTGACTTCTCCCGTTCAATTGTGGGATAAAAAGATACTGGAACAAGAGCAGCGTGAAGGAGTTACAATTGAAGTTGTAACGGATGACAATTATTCAGAAGCACTAGCTATTGAATGCAGTATTAAAGAATTCGGTGGTAAAGAAATAAGGGAAAAAGCCTTTGAACACGAATTTAAACATTCAAGTTTTATTCACTATTTGCTCCGATTTAATGGGATGGCCTGTGCAACGGCTTGTCTCTTTATTACTGAAAAACAAGCCCGTATGGAGAGTGTCGCTACATTAGAAGCGTATAGAGGTAGAGGTCTGATTGGTGATTTGATCCATTATATTCAAAATGAAGCGGTAAAACTAGAATTAGAAAACCTTTGGGTGTTTCCTATTAATGAAAATATCGAAAAAGTGTATCAAAAATACGGCTTTCAAACAGTAGAGACGCTAAAAAAAGGACACGCATTTTTAGGTGGAAAAAGCATTAAAGAGATTAGAGGGTAGTTCTATTAAGTAAGACAAGAGTGGTAGGTATTACCAAGTTCTATCGTGAACAAGTGTTTGATGTAATGAAGCCAAATGCAAGAGGTCATGGTGAGAGTGAGGGAGACTACATCGGTTATGGCAGGCATGAACGTAAAGATTATCAGCAACGGGTTCAACTATTAATTAATGAACATAACGTGATTAGATTATAGTGCATGGATTTTCGATGGGAGCGGCAACTTACTGATGACAAGTGGTGAAGAGCGTTAATACAAGAAAGGGAGAAGAGTTGTGATAAAAGGACTCTACGAAGCACATCTACCTGTAAGAAATCTTTTGAAATCAATAGAGTTTTATAAGAAATTAGGGTTAGAAGTTGCCTATCAAAAAGAAAAATTAGCCTTTTTCTGGATTGAGAAAGGGCATAGTTGGATAGGGTTATGGGAAACGGATAAAGTTGACACACCTTATCATCCATCATTAAGGCATATCGCTTTCCAAGTGGACATTGAAAATATGGGAAATGCGAAAGAATGGCTGGAGCAGAAAGGAATAAAAATAAAAACCGATTTTGGTTTTCCACCTGAAAAACAGCCTTTGGTTTTGTCAAACAACCCCCATGTTCACGCTGCCATTTATTTTCAAGACCCAGATGGAAATTCACTTGAACTGATGACTCCATTGAAATTAGATTTCGAAGGAGAATTTCATATGATGTCATTAGAGGAGTGGAACAGTAAGAAGTGATTGCCTGTTTTCATATCATCAAATTTTCAGAAGACATCTAAAAACAGATACGATATAAGTTCAACTTGTGTAGATAAGCCTTAAATATTTAGAAAACAATAAAAAACCTTCAACCCCCGTACTTTAGGGATTTGAAGGTTTTATTACTACAAAACTACCGTGACTCCTAAACTTTCTGGAACATGTATTAATAGTTTTAGAACTTTTAATTGTTACGATTGAGTTTTGCTATCAATGTACAGTAACAGGACTCTTGATAAATAATCATTAATTTGGCTTCATGTTCATTTAGAATCTCTTCATTGAGGTGAGAAAATGCATGATTATTTTGAATGTGATTCAGATTTTCAAGGAATTTCCCAATAGAATCGGCCATCAGATTGGTAAAGCAATCCCAGGGACGGTAGTTATAGAGGTAAGAGTTTAACATGAGTCTCAGATAAAAAACTAAACCAGGAATAAATGCACAAATATAATAAACGAAAAAAAGCTCTCAGACAAATCTATTTGTCTGAGAGCTTTTACTATTTTATTTAACAATAAAAGAACATGCAATTTGGAAATCTGATCGAGGGGAAGGTTACTACTGTTTTATTTGAATATGAGAGAGTTGGCTAACATGAACCATTAATTAATAAAAAGTTTTTCAGTTTCACTTCAATTAGTAAGATGGTTACTAATTCATATATTGTAATATTCAAAATTAAAAACCGGAAACTTACTTTGAAAATGTTAATATAAAACTAAGAATTGTTTTCCAATACCTTAACTGTTTAGAAGTAGGGAATTACTCTGATAATAAGCAACTACACATCTTCCAGGTTCACCGATTATGTTCCTGGAGAAGCAATTTTTCTTGAAAATTCGGTAGTAGAATAACACCACAAAAAAGGAGAATCAACGTGAAAGAATATACCATCACAGAAATTCAACTAGCATACGAAGCAAATCAAATGACATCGGTACAATTAGTTCAAATGTATTTAGATAGAATAAAAGCTTACAATCGAAATGGTCCAAAAATCAACGCAATAGTAAGCGTTAACCCAGATGCTTTAAAAATAGCTGCTGAGTTGGATAAAGTTTGTGAAAAAGGCATTCGAGGTCCTTTACATGGCATTCCTGTTATTTTAAAAGACAATATTGAAACAACTGACAAGATGCCAACAACTGCAGGATCATTTGCTCTTGAAAATAACTTTGCCAAAGACGACTCATTTGTTGCTAAGCAACTGCGACAAGCAGGGGCTATTATTCTCGGGAAAGCTAATATGAGTGAATGGGCTTACTTTATGACTGAAGATGTTCCTAGTGGATACAGTGGATTAGGTGGACAGGTCTTAAATCCTTATGGAGTAGGTTCATTTATTGCAGGAAGTGTGGGTGGTTCTAGTTCAGGTTCTGGAGCGGGGATTGCATCTAACTTTGCTGCTGTGGCGATTGGGACGGAAACTTCAGGTTCAATCCTGAGTCCAGCGAGTGCTAATTCATTAGTTGGGATTAAACCAACTGTTGGGTTAGTTAGTCGAACAGGCATTATTCCACTTTCACATAGCCAAGATACTGCAGGCCCGATGACTCGAACTGTTACAGACGCGGCGATAACACTTGGCGTGATAACCGGAGTGGACGAAATGGATCCAATTACGCAAGCGAGTCAAGGAAAGGCATTAAAAGATTATACGAAACATTTAATAGCAGAAGGGTTAAATGGAGCTAGAATCGGTGTAGATAGATCGTTTTTAAGCGCTGTAGATACAGATGAAAGAAAGATAATTGAAGAAGCCATTGAAGAGATTAAATCACAAGGTGCAATTATTGAAGAAGTAACGATCCCTAAAACAAGTTTCACTTCTATTGTTTTGTGGCATGAATTCAAACATGATATAAATGCTTATTTACGTAAGGTTTCAAAAGAAGTTCCGATTAAATCACTAGTAGATCTTATTGAATTTAATAAACAGGACCCAGACGTTAGAATGAAATTCGGGCAAATTGAACTTGAAAAGGCTCAAACGATGAGTGATGATCCTTATGATCAAACCTACTTAGAACACCGTGAAATCGACATAAGAAATTCAGCTAACGAGGGAATCGATGTAGTCATGGCTGAGAACAACTTAGATGCTTTATTATTTGAGAGCAACCGTGGTGCAGCAATACCTGCAAAAGCAGGCTATCCATCGATAACCATCCCTGCTGGTTATACAACTGAAGGCATGCCAGTTGGGGTTACATTTAGTGCAAAGGCTTATAGTGAACCAAGATTAATTGAACTAGCATATTCTTATGAGCAAGCCACGAAGAAAAGAGTGGCTCCAAGATTTTAAGTAATAATAAAAGGCCGTCAATGCAGCACAGTGTGGGTTTGTAAGAGACACGTAACTTTAATCTATTTCGATAATTAAAGCAGTCCTAGGAACAGAAACAAACATGAAAGTTTCAACAATCGCGTTTGTTTCTGATGACCCAGGGACGGTGTTAGTACATAAAAAACACTTAGTTAGGACAAAATATTAACTGTTAGTTTACTTCCTCTTAAAGGTTTAGATGAGTAACAATGGAAAAAATCCACGCTGTAGATTATACAGTTATATTCTGTTGGAAACCCCCTACGCCAAGTCTTGATAAAACAATCAATGCATTCCTTTCCATTCCCCTTGGTTTTTGGATGCTTTTTCTTTTTTTGCCTTTTCTTTTTTTGCTCGATTAGCATTTGCACTTCCGAATTCTTTAGAGAATTCGGAATCTGTTTTGCTAGAGTCAAACCCTTGTTTATTCTTTTGTTCTGCGTCATTTTTCTTTGTCCGTTTCGCCATAGGTATCACTCCTTTTTTTTAGTATGAGAAATGGAAGTAGAAATATACGTCATAGCTTTTTGTAGGTATTTTTCACCCTATACCAATTCTTAATTAGTTTATCAATTATATTTTTAAACCCTTATATGGTTAAGATAATCTTTCTTTCATCAACAGTAAAAAAATGAACAATAAATACATGCTTAAAAATACTGTTACTACTGGTCTACTTTAAGGTACTCTTTTTTCATAAGGTAGTCCCAGGGACAGATACAAACATGAAAGTTTAAACATACGCGTTTGTTTCTGACCCAGGCATCTTCGGACGCTACTTATGCTAATAGGGTAATTGTGGTGTGTAAGTCATTCTTTTTTATAGATGTGGAGCAAATTGAAGATTTCCAAAAGAAAGAGAAAAAAGCAAAGTGAGTTGCTCACTTTGCTTTTTCAATTTTTCTTTCAACAGCAACAATATTTACAGCAATTCTTTTATAAGATCCCCAACAATGGTAATCGCTTCCTGGAAGGTGGGTTATGTCAACCTAGGAGTTATACGTGATACAATCCCATAAAGCTATGATTAGACTGGAGGGATAGGAATGACAAGATTTATTGATGATTTTGCAGGGGCGATAAAAGATATCTTGAAATTTATTTTTACAAGTATTTGTTACCTTTTAGCAGGGATGTTAATTGTCGGTATCCCGTTTTATCTAATTGCATTAGTGTTTGAAAATATTAATTAAATGTAAATTATTGTATATATAAATTAGCCAAATGTTCTAGTGGAACAATCGGTTGCCTTTACAAGGCGGCTTAGAATACCACAATTGATGTTTGATAAAAGCAGTTGTTTTTCAATACCTACACGTAGATCATCAATAGGGAAAGCGCTAATGGAAAAGCTAATTTACTAGCTCTTTCATTGGTGCTTTTTATATTGTGCACGTACAAAACCATCCTGATTCAGCGCTATGTCATACAATCCATTTGAGTAAATGAATAATTTCTTACGGACAGATAAAAAAGTCACAAATTCAATGCACTCTTTAGACAAGAAACCAAGGGGAGAATTTTCAGTATTTTTATAGGTAAATTGGATATTTATGCTAAAATATACTACAACAAAATAAAATTTAAAGAATTTACTCTAATTCTACTTTTCTTATTTTAGTACTTGAAATTTTAAACTATCTATAGGAGGCATAGCTTATGAAAAAATTCTCCCTATCTTTATTAGCTGGAACTATAATTGGATTGGTTTTATCTTTTGTTCTTATGGATTATAAAGATATGAGTTTTAAAATAATGGACCAAGGTAGCACCGAATATCGAAGAGTAAGGGAATTGGATTTTGATTTTGCTTTTAATGCATCGTTGTTAGTTTTTGGTGCTTTTATTATAATATTTGTTATTTGGACTTTTGTTGAAAAAAAAATCAAATGAGAGATTTTTTTCAAATAATAAAAAGAGTTAAACACCTTTTCTATATAATAGTCCAAAAATAAGGGGATTAAATTGTAGGACATATTGAATTACCATGAGGATTAAAAAAGCTTTCTTAAAAAAAGGCTGAGACTTGTAATTAGCTGTTAGCTGATCTGATCAAAAATCCTCCCCTATTCAAAAGTATAGGATAAAGAAATTAAATCAAAAAATATGATGAAAATGTATCGTTCAGTTCAGCGGATTTCTGTATAACAAAAAAACCCCCTAATGAGAAGGCATTAGGGGGTGCAATGATATACGTGGTAAAAGAAAATTAACATTATAAGATATACATCTAGTTAATATTTAGTTAAACGATTACTCAGGATGGATCATCCTAATTCTACTATCGATAGTCTTACTTTTTTGTTTTTCTCTTTTCCATTTCTTTTTTCACCAATGGGAGAACCTTTTCTTTGACTGCCTTTTGTATTTTGGGATTACTTATTAATTTCTTGAATTTATTGATCACTTTCATCCCTCCGATATATAAAATTTGGGCCTAACTAATATGGAGTTTATTAAAAACCTGATTCGTCTTTCATTGCTATTGTATATAAAATGTTGGATTAAGTCTTGTATGTTGAATAGTTCAACCGGCATTTCAAGATATAGCCGTGTTTTTATTATTGTTAATTTCCCTTAGTGTAATTATAGACTGACTGCCTCATTAAATATTACGGTAGTATATTTTTATCAAGTCACAATGCATTGGAATAGAAACAATTAATCAAATATGCTTTTTCTTAATCAAACTTTAACAAAGCCCATTCATAATGGATTGTAAAGGAATGTTGTTATGAATTACATTGGGATTTTTTGCTTTAGCAGGGTGGATGTTGTCTTTTTTCTCTCCATATTATTTTCCTTTATCCTCATATACCACTCACTTAACGGGTGGTAAGATTGAAAACTCTAAAATGCTAGTCAATTGTAAAACGCAATAGATAAGGTTCATTAGGTTTATTATTGGATTAAGTATTATCTTTGCAGATTTGCTTAATTTAATGAAGGAAATAAGAATATTTCAATTGTAGAAAAGGTGAAAAACTTGAATCAAACAAATCTCATTGGCAAATCTGTATTAATTGTAGAAGACGATCCAAAAATCCGGAATCTCATTAAGATCTATTTAATCAAGGACGGATATGAGGTCATTGAAGCTGATAATGGAGCTGAGGCAAAGGAGAAAATTCAACAGTTCGATCCATGTATTTTAATACTTGATCTCATGTTACCAAAAGTCAGTGGTGAAGAGATATGCAGATGGGTGCGTGAAGATTTAAAAAATATGATGCCCATAATCATGCTTTCGGCAAAAGCTACTGAAAAAAACAAAATAGAAGGCTTCAAATTAGGTGCTGATGACTATGTTGTCAAGCCTTTCAGCCCTGCTGAATTAATGGTTAGAATAGAGGCCGTATTAAGAAGAACGGCAAGCCGTTGCGGGAAGTTAAGTTTTACAGGATTTACGATTAAACCGGCAAAAGGCGAAGCGTGGATAAATGGAGAACAGCTTGAATTAACCCACTTCGAATTTAAGTTGCTCCATACATTTATGCAACATCCTAGTCAGGTTTTATCCAGGGAACAAATCTTGAATATGATTTACGAAAATAATGAAAAATCTGTATCCGATCGGACCATTGATGTTCATATCAAGCATTTGAGAGGAAAGATTAGTGAAAAGACACCCAAAGATTATATTCAGACTGTGAGGGGAATGGGGTATAAATTTGTGGGTCTTTAGAAAGTTATCCAACCTATTGTTAAGACTGGTTGCGTTGAATAGCCTTGTTATCTTGCTCGTCATTCTCCTTGCTGCTTTGTCTGTGACGGATTATGCCTGCTATTTGGTTAATTCACAACAAGTCACAGGACAGGAATTTGTTGATACATTGAATGGATTTCTTTGGAAAGTCAGCATTGTGACATTTATTATTGCAGGGTTGTTTCATTATTTTACAGTGAAAAAAATTGTTGACCCCATTAAGCATTTATCGAATGCGGCAAAAGAAATCAAAGAAGGCAAAACACCTTCCAAAATTGAAAGTTCGGCTACAGGAGAAATAAAGGGATTAATTGAGAACTTCAATTCAATGTCAGAAACGCTCACTTCCGTTCAAGTACAAAGGGAAGAAATGCTGAAGGATATTGCACATGAGCTTCGGACACCATTGACCAATATAAACGGTTATCTAGAAGCACTGCAAAACAAAGTAATTGATGGAAACCCTGAATTATTTGGTTCACTGTTGGAAGAATCCCGACGAATTACAAGAATTGTTGAGCTTATATCAGAATTAAATTATTGGAATAACGGAATTTATTTTTTAGAAAAGCAGTTTGATCAAGTGGAAATTAACAAAGTGCTGTCAGAGTCTTTAACAGCCTTTCAATTGAAACTACAGAATCAAATTGCGGATATGCAGTTTACCATTAAGGATGCTGAGATATTGGGCAATAGAGATGGTCTTATGCAAGTCTTTACTAACGTGCTTCAAAACATCCTTGATTATAATACGGGAACATTCTTGAAGATTAATGGAGAGATAAAAAATAATAGGTATATCATAACCTTCACTCATTGTGGTCGATTTATTGATCCTGAAAAAAAGACTATGATCTTTGAACGATTTTACCGTTTAGAAAAATCAAGAAGCACTAAGTCTAACGGTGCCGGTCTTGGGCTTGCAATTAGCCAAAGCATTATCACCGCGCATAAAGGCAATATCGGTCTAGATACAGATGGCACTCATCATACGTTTTGGATGGACTTTCCTTTACATACGTTGACTCGATAATATGGAAGTGTGATTGTCTTAATCAAATCTTAACAAACCATGTTCATAATCAATTTGAAAGGGGTTTAGTTCAAAATGAAATTTACAATCGAAAATGAAAAAATAGTGGGCGATTTAGGTTTCGGGTTGCTACCTATTTCTCCTAACGACACAATTGGTTATCGTCCGTATGAACTTTTGATCTCTTCTTTAGTTGGATGCAGTGGAACTTTGCTCGGAAATATTTTAAAAAAGAAAAGGGTTGAGCACAAAAGGATAGAGATGGACGTCTCATCTGTCAGAAATCCGGATCATGCCAACCGAATTGAACAACTTTCCATAACTGCCTATGTCCAATCAGACCAAAGCATAAGCGAACAAAATGCACTGAAGATAGCTGATTTAGTCGTCAAAAATTGTGGAATGATTCAGTCTGTCATCCATTCGATTGATCTAACTTTCATAGTCAAGTCGTCCACACTCAATGGTGATGTCCGTTGACCTTCGGCATGTGTTTGATCAAGCAAGACATTGAAAAGGGGTACATCATCAATGGTGGAGACTACTAAATTAATACCAATTTTTATTACTATTAGTAGTATGTTTGGAGGAATTCTATCTTTTTACATGATGAGTGATTTACCTAAAGAGCAGAGGAAAAGACATATAGAAGAAATAACTTCGCAACTTATTAATTTCGTGCTTTTTATTTGGGTCGGAAAAATCATCATGAATTTTACTGTATTTATCAATGATCCATTGGCTATATTGGCTTATCCTAGCGATTCGAGTGCGTTTTATCTAGCTGTGTTATTCAGCTCATTATACCTATTTTTTAAGTCTCAACGGGGTCAAATGAATATGATGTTGTTTATCCAGTCTTTTATTTTTGTGTTTTTAATAGCTTCATTTTTGTATGAATTTATGCAGTTTGTCTTGTATGACAATACATATTCAGTTAGCTATATGGTTTTACTGGCAATTCTTCTCATCCTCATCCTAACCGCCCAGGGACGTATGGGAAGCCATACCTTAATAAGTGCCTTGTTAATCGGATGGTCTTTAGGAATATATTTTATTACGACTATCCAGCCTTTTGTTACGGTATTTGGGTATATGATGACACCTTGGTTTGTAGGTTTGTTTTTTGCAGTGAGTTTTACTCATCTCATATTAAATCAAAGAAAGAGTGGTTATATTGAGCGGAATTGAAACAGATACAGTCTTAATTGTCGGAATGTTGCTGGCTGTTGGTGCTGGGGCTCTTTCCTTTTTGTCACCTTGCGTACTGCCTATTTTTCCTGCGTACCTGTCCTACATAACCGGAATCAGTGTAAAAGAATTGCAGGGAAATCAAAGCACTCAAATCCGCAAGAAATTATTGAGCCATTCAATCGTCTTTCTATCAGGAGTTTCACTCGTGTTCATTAGTCTGGGAGCCAGTGCTTCTTTTTTAGGCGAATGGATTCAAACTTTATTAATGGGTGATTCAGGTTTATTTATCCAGCGCATTGCGGGTATTTTTATCGTTATTATGGGCTTCTTTATCGCAGGTTGGATTAATATTACAGAATTAATGAAGGAAAGACGTTTTCAATTTTCAAAAAGACCTGCTGGATATATTGGAACATTTTTTATTGGACTCGGCTTTGCAGCGGGCTGGACTCCTTGTATCGGACCGATTTTCGGGTCCATCCTACTTTTGGCTGCAAGCAATCCCGGCCAAGGCCTTCTTTACACTGTGATGTACGTCATTGGTTTTGCTTTGCCATTCCTTATATTAACTTTTTTCCTCGGATCAACGAAATGGATCGTTCGTCGAAGCCAAGTGATTATGAAAGTGGGCGGCGTCATTATGATAATAATGGGTCTGGTGTTGTTTTTTGGTCTAATGCCGCTTATTACAGGATTTCTACTTGAATTAATAGAAGATACTTGGTTATCAAAACTAGGATAGGTATGGGGGTTATCATCAATGAAAAAAACAATTCTTGTTGTGGTTATAACGTTAATGGTTAGTTGGACTGTTTTTGATCTTGTAAATTCAAGGGAAGAGATAGCAAACCAAGAAGATACAAGGGTTGATGAGGCTGTCGGTTCTGAGGAGACAGGACTTGCAATTGGCAATATAGCACCCGATTTTGAACTAACAACATTGGAGGGTAAAACTGCTCGTTTATCTGACTATAGAGGGCAACGTGTCTTCATAAACTTTTGGGCTACTTGGTGCCCACCATGCAGAGCAGAAATGCCAGACATGCAGAAACTATATGAACAGACGGACGTGGATATAGAGATTTTGGCGGTCAATATGACAGAGTCAGAAAAAGCTGAGGAAGACGTAACAGAGTTTGTAAAAGACTTCGGTTTGACTTTTCCGATACTGATGGATGCAAACTCAGATGTGGCAACTACCTATCAAGTACAGGCATACCCTACTTCTTATATGATTGATTCAACTGGTCGAATACAATTTATTGCGCCTGGTGCAATGAACTATGACTTCATGCTTCAAGAAATAGAAAAGATGAAATGAAGCTTTAAATTGTAGATGAGTTGTGAGAATTATGTAGGATAACGGGTCCATCAACCGGCTAGATGGACGATTGATAATGAACCACTCTATGCCTTATATGGTCGCAATCGAAGATGAGTATTCTGCATTCATCCGTTATATATTTACTTTCATAGGTTCCTTTGCTTTTGTTGAACGCCCGCTTGATAGCTTCAATGTCTTTGCGGTGCTTCCGTTGCGGACATTTTAAATAATCATAGTAACCACCTTTAAAGTAGTCCCAGGGACAGAAATAAACATGAAGGTTTAAACATACGCGTTTGTTTCTGACTCAGGAATCTTCGGACGCTACTTATGTTAATAGGGTAATTGTGGTGTGTAAGTCATTCTTTTTATTAAGTGGCGCCAATTGAAGATTGCCTAAAGAAAAATGAAAAAACAAAGTGATCTAATCACTTTGTTTTTTCTTTTGCTTTCAATAGTTAGTGGGTACCCGTTATAAAAAATATGTATAGAAGGATCAACTAGTTTGACAAGGGGGCAGTTTTTATCTCTACTTCTTTAGGTGTTTACAGGCTGGCTAGTATGTTATTAGATTTTTAATATACTTTTAGAAAAAAGGAGATTAGTAATTGCTTAAACGTAGTTGGCGTTAGGTTAATTTAATTGCAAGAACAGGATAATTACAGGGCTACAATATGTCTGATTCTTAAAATAGAAAGAATAATAAAAAAATTTATAAAAAACACTACCATACAAGTGTGGTAGTGTGCTAATATGTTTGAAAGAGTAAGGGGGGGATTTAATGCTAACGATAGACCCAAAAAAGAAAGTTAAAAGTTTTTCTACAAGGGATTATGTATATGAAATATTAAAGGAAAACATTATCTCACTTAAAATAAAACCCGGTCAGAATATTTCTGAAAAGGAAATTTCAGAAATGCTAGAGGTCAGCAGAACGCCGGTTAGAGAAGCTTTTGTTAAATTGGCACAGGAAGAACTAGTAGAGGTATATCCACAAAGAGGAACAGTAGTTTCGTTAATTGACTTGTTTCATGTAGAGGAAGCTAGGTTTATCAGAGAGCATCTGGAACGAGCTACAGTGAGGGTTGCCTGTGAGAAATTTACAGATGCAAGTCTTGTAGTGTTAGAAACAAATTTAATCATGCAAAAACAGTGTGTACAGGAAAATAACTTTGAAAAGTTATTTGAACTAGATGAAGCGTTTCACCATACCATTAGCATTGGATGTGGGAAAGAGAGAATTTCATTGTTGATTCAGCAAATGAATGCCCATATAAACCGAATTAGGATGCTTAGCTTGGCCGCTAATTACAACTGGGACCTTATTTTGGAACAACATGAACAAATTTTCAATGCAATTAAAGAGAAAAAACCAGATGTTGCCGATAAAGTCATGGAAGAACATTTGAAAAAATTAAGATTTGATCAAGAGAATCTGAAAATAGAATACAGTCAATATTTTAAATAATATTTTGAACAAAATGAAAGCGCTTTATTGGTAAATAAAAATTATTCAAAGGGGATAAACAAATGATGAAGAAAAATTTATTATTACTAGTAGCTTCAACAATGGTTTTATTAGGAGCGTGTGGTGGGGAAGAAAATACGAATGAAAATGCTAGTGATAAGGGCGGAAATGAAGAAGTTTATACACTAAAATTAGGGACAGCTCTTGCTGAAACAGATCCAATTTATCAAGGTTTAGTTGAGTTCAAAGAGAACGTTGCAGAAAAGACAGACAATAAAGTAAATATAGAGATTTTTGGAAACGGTTCCTTAGGTGATGACAAGGATATTATTGAACAAGCAAAAGTCGGTACAAATGTTGCGGTAATAGTAGATGCAGGAAGATTAGCTGAAATGGTCCCACAAATGGGGATATTGTCAGCTCCATATCTTGTTGATAGTTTTGATGAAGCAAATCAAGTAGTACAATCTGAGTTATTTAAAGGTTGGGAAGAAGAGTTATCTGAAAACCACAATTTACAAGTATTATCTTTTAACTGGTATCAAGGGGAAAGACATCTATTGACGAATAAAGAAATTAAAACACCGGCAGATCTGAAAGGACTTCAGTTACGTACTCCGGGTGCAGCTGTTTGGACAGAAACCATTACAGCAATGGGTGCAAGCCCAGCAGGTATGGCATTTTCTGAAGTGTACCCAGGAATTCAACAAGGTGTAATTGATGGCGCAGAAGCACAACATCCCGCAACTTATGGTGCCAACCTTCATGAAGTAGTAGATTATATTACTAAAACTGCTCACTTCCAACTGGTAACTGGAATCGTAGCTGGTGCTGATTGGATGGCTGAACTACCTGAAGAATACCAAACGATTATATATGAGGAAGCATCAAAGGCTGGAGAAAAAGCATCTAATAATACGGTGGATTCGCTAGCTGATTTTGAACAAAAAATGATTGACGAAGGTGTAAAAGTTAACGAAGTAGATATCGAGCCCTTTAAGGAAGCTACAAGTGTAGTATACGAAAAATTCGAAGGATACAAAGAGTTACGTGAAGAAATTAATAAAATTCTAGGAAAATAGAGAGTGATAATAATGATTAGAAAATTCTCTCAAATGTATGTGAAAACTGAAAATTTTATTACGAACTTATTGATGGTAGGTGTAGTAGCCTTTGTGCTTTTTGCTTCGGTCGTGAGGTGGGCGGGTTATCCGCTCTCATGGTCCGTTGAATTTGCTCAACTTTTATTTGTTTGGGTAATTTTCTTAGGAGCAAATCGAGCCTTACGTGAAGACAAACATATTAGTGTAGATTTCTTCACAAAGAAACTCTCTAAAAAAACAAAGGCAATTTTAGAGAGTGTTATATTCCTATTAATCATAGCTTTTTTATTCTTCTTAATGATTTTTGGAATTAAACTAAGCATCGAGAATTCTGTGAGGGTAATTAGCAATCTAACGGTAAGTTATTCTTTAGTTACAATGTCAGTACCAATTGGAAGTACGTTGATGATAATAACACTTTTCTTTAAGTTGAAAGAGAGATTCAAGTCATTTAAAAGCGAAGTCGTTTAAGTGGGAAAAGGGGTGAAATAGATGTTACTTGTCGCTATAATTTTTTTCGTTTTGTTATTTTTGAATATGCCAGTTGCTTTTGCAATAGGTATAGCAAGTTTATCCTTTTTCATAATAGAACCAAATTTACCGGTAGAAATAGTTACTCAGAGAATGGTAGCGGGTACCCAATCATTTCCATTATTAGCTGTTCCGTTTTTTATCCTGGCAGGTAATCTTATGAACTCCTCTGGAATCACGGAACGTCTAATTCGTTTTTCCAATGCTTTAACTGGCCATTTAATTGGAAGTCTAGCACATGTTTCAATTGTACTTAGTACGATTATGGGAGGAGTATCTGGTTCAGCTAATGCAGATGCTGCCATGCAAAGTAGAATATTAGGACACAAAATGATTGCAAGAGGATATTCGGGAGGGTATTCTGCTGCTGTAATTGCTATTAGTTCTTTAATTACTGCAACGATTCCACCTAGTATCGGTCTGATCTTATATGGATATGTCGGACAAGTTTCGATAGGGAAACTCTTCTTAGCTGGGATTATTCCAGGTATTCTTATGATGCTTGTTTTAATGATTGTTTCGTATTTAGTCGCCAAAAAAAGAGGGTATGATCAAGATATTATTACGAAGAGGGCTACCTTTAAAGAAGTTTTAATAGCTTTTAAAGAAAGTATTTGGGCTCTATTATTCCCAGTAATTCTGGTGGTTGGTATTCGTTTCGGCATATTTACAGCGTCTGAAGCAGGAGCCTTTGCCGTGTTTTACGCATTAGTTATTGGATTCTTTGTCTACAAGGAACTTAATTGGAAAAACTTAATACAATCAATTGAACAATCAGTTACAGATAATGCTTCTATTCTATTAATTATTGCAACGTCTTCTATTTTAGGATTCTTAATTACCTATGATCGCTTGCCACAAAATGCAGCTGATTTTTTAATCGGAATTACTAGTAACGGAACGCTATTACTGTTAATTATTCTGTTATTCCTTGTTGTTGCAGGTATGTTTATTGAATCTACCGTCTTGGTTTTATTATTAACACCGATTTTCTTACCGATTGTTACACAAGTTGGTGTAGATCCAGTTCATTTTGGGATTTTAATGATGACAATTATAACTTTCGGTGGTATGACTCCGCCAGTCGGAGTGACCATGTATACGACCACTTCTATTATGAATGTACCAATAGAAGAATATATAAAAGAAGCAATTCCTTTTATCTTAGGTGTTCTTGTACTGGTCCTGTTCCTAGTTTTTGTTCCAGGAATCGTAACATTTATACCTGATCTGTTTATGTAACACGATTAATATTCTAAAATGGAGGGTTGCGCTGTGTTTTCTTTTACTGAAAAAGTTGTTTGGGTTACCGGAAGTAGTACTGGAATAGGGAGAGCTATTGCGTTGGAATTTGCGGAGCATGGAGCAACTGTTATAGTTCATGGAAATTCTAACCCTGAGGAAGCAAATATAACTTTAAGAGAAGTCCAAAAGAGAAATTCTAACGCTATTCTTGTCTTGGGAGATGTTACAGATAGAAACCAAGTTGATCAGATGGTGGCCGAAATCAAAAATAAATATGATAGAATCGATATTTTAATCAATAATGCGGGTTCTATGGTGAAGCGTTCTAAAATTGAAGATTTAGACCAAGATACATTAGAAAAAATTATTAATACCAATTTCACCTCAGTTTTCCATGTCACGCAATCTGTGTTGCCACTTATGAAACAACAGGAAAAAGGGGTCATCGTCAATATGACTTCCATTGCTGCGCGGAACGGAGGGGGTGTTGGAGCTGTTGCTTATGCAGCTGCCAAAGCAGCAGTCAGTACCTTAACAAGAGGACTCGCTAAAGAACTGGTGAATGACAATATACGTGTCAATGGAATAGCGCCGGGAATAGTTACAACACCTTTCCATGATCAATTCTCTACACCAGAGTTGCGTGAACGAATGGCTGGCCAAGTCCCGTTAGGTAGGGAAGGTACTCCAAAAGAAGTAGCAGGTGCAGCACTGTATCTAGCTTCAGATTATGCGAGTTATATTACCGGAGAAATTATTGAGGTAAACGGTGGCTTATTAATGGATTAATAACTAAATACTAAAAGATAGGAGGGTTCAGTATGAAGGCATTTATGGATGACAACTTCTTATTAGAAAATGATACGGCTAAATTGCTCTATCATGATTATGCAAAAGAAATGCCAATCTTTGATTATCATTGCCATTTGACTGCAAAGGATATTGCGGAAAATAAATCATTTTCAAACCTAACAGAGATTTGGTTGAGTGACGATCATTACAAATGGAGAGCTCTAAGAAGTAACGGTGTACCGGAAAAGTGGATAACTGGTAGCGGCGATGAAAGAGAGAAGTTTCAAAAATGGGCTGAAACGGTTCCATACACAATAGGAAACCCGTTGTATCACTGGACCCATTTAGAACTACAACGCTATTTCGATATGCCAAAATTGCTTTCTGGTCAAACTGCTGATGAGATATGGGAACACTGCAATCGACTACTTCAAACTGACGCTTTTACAGCTCGAGAATTGATCAAAAGATCTAATGTCAAGGGACTATGCACAACTGATGATCCTTTAGATGACCTTACTTACCATAAAGAAATTAAAGAAGATTTATCTTTCGATGTACATGTATTGCCTACTTTTCGTCCGGATGGAGCTATAGCAGTAGAAAGCAGGGACTTCAGTGACTGGATAGCAAAACTAGAAGATTTGACAGGAATTCAAATGAATAATTTTACTGACCTAGTAAGAGGATTACATGTAAGAGTTGATTACTTTCATGAAGTTGGATGCAGATTATCCGACCATGGATTAGACTCCAACTTCTATTCTGAAGCAGACGAAGAAGAAGTGAATAGCATTTTTCTGAAAGGGTTGTCGAACGAAGTCTTGAGTAAAGGTGAAATCATCAAGTACAAGACGGCGATTCTGAAAGCACTTGGAAAGCTTTACAAAGACCAGGGATGGGCAATGCAATTACATATCGGAGCATTGAGAAGCAATAATACTAAAAAGCTAGAAACAGTAGGACCGAATACGGGGTTTGATTCAATTGCGGATTTTATATATGCAGAAGACCTTTCTAACTTATTAAACTCATTGGACTATGTAGATACTTTACCAAAGACGATTATTTATAATTTAAATCCTAGAGATAATTACATGGTTGCAGCCATGATTGGAAACTTTCAAGATGAGATTCCTGGGAAAATTCAATTTGGTTCCGCTTGGTGGTTCGGCGATCAACGGGATGGGATGGAAGAACAACTAAAGGTGCTTGCAAATTGTGGTCTCTTGTCTAAATTTGTAGGTATGCTAACGGATTCTAGAAGTTTCTTATCGTACACGAGACATGAATACTTCAGAAGAATTCTTTGTAACATGATTGGTAGATGGGTAGAAAATGGTGAATATCCAGCAGACTTTGAAACGTTAGAAAAGATAGTAAAAGATATATGTTACTTTAACATTGATAAATATTTAGATATAGAATCATAGGATAGATAGGTGAAAAAACATGCAAATGACATTTAGATGGTTTGGACAGGGAAATGATAATGTGTCATTATCCCATATTAAGCAAATTCCAGGAGTAACGGGTATTGTGTGGGCTTTACATGATGTAAGGGTAGGCGAAAAATGGCCACTCGATAAAATTTTAGAAGTCAAAAAACAAGCTGATCAATATGGTTTAAACATAGATGTAGTTGAAAGTGTAAACATTCATGAAGATATTAAATTAGGACTCTCCTCGAGACAGCAATACATCGACAATTATAAAGAAACAATTAAGGAATTATCTAAAGTAGGCGTAAAAGTAATTTGCTATAATTTCATGCCAGTATTTGACTGGATTCGGACAGATTTATTCAAAGAATTGGAAGATGGTTCCACTGCTTTATTTTACGAAAAGTCAAAGGTTGAAAACATACAACCTAATGAGCTAGTAAATAGTGTTTTTAAAAACAAAGATTTTACTTTGCCAGGTTGGGAACCAGAGCGTTTAGATCAACTGTCTGAATTATTCGAAGCATATAAGAATGTTACAGAAGAAAAGCTATGGGATAATCTACAATATTTTTTAGAAGAAATTATTCCAGTGGCAGAACAACACGATATAAAAATGGCGATACATCCAGATGATCCACCTTGGCCTGTATTTGGATTGCCAAGAATCATTAATAGTAGTGAAAACATTAGAAGACTATATAGCTTAGTAGACAGTCCATATAATGGACTTACTTTTTGTAGTGGTTCATTAGGTGCAAATGGAAAGAATAATTTGACTGGAATCGTCAAGGAATTTGGTGAACGAATCCATTTAGCACATATTCGTAACTTGAAACGTTTTGAAAATGGGGACTTTATTGAAACCTCACATAAGATGAGTGATGGCTCTATTGATGTCGTAGGAATTGTAAAAGCATTTCATGAAATTGGCTTTACAGGATATACAAGACCTGACCATGGTAGACATATTTGGGGAGAAGTATGCCGTCCAGGTTACGGATTATACGATCGTGCCCTTGGCATAATGTACCTCTGGGGTATTTGGGATACACTTCAACAAACAGAAAGTAGTGTGTGAGTATGTTGGGAATCAATGAAAATTTAAAAGGGAAAGTAGCAGTCATTACAGGCGGAAGTGGAGTGCTTTGTAGTGCAATGGCAAGAGAATTAGGACGACAAGGGGTAAAGGTTGCCATTCTTAACCGGACTTTAGAAAAAGGCAAAGTAGTAGAGAGTAATATAATCAGTGCTGGGGGACAAGCAATCGCTATTGCTTGTGACGTATTGAACAAAGAAAGTGTGCAACGTGCTCACTTAGAAATAACAGAAAAGTTCGGTTTATGCGATATTTTGATTAATGGAGCAGGTGGGAATCACTCCCAAGGAATTACTACAAAAGAAACATTTGAAACCGGAGATTTGGAAGATAAAAATATACAAACGTTTTTTGATTTAACAAAAGAAGGATTCGGTTTTGTTTTTGATTTAAATATTCTAGGAACACTAATTCCGACTCAAATTTTTGCGAAGGATATGCTGAATCGTAAAGGGTCGGTTGTGGTCAATATGTCGTCAATGAGTGCACCGTCTCCAATGACAAAGGTTCCAGCATATAGTGCTGCAAAAGCGGGCATCGAAAATCTTACACAATGGTTAGCGGTTCATTTTGCAGATGCGGGTGTGCGTGTTAATGCAATTGCACCAGGTTTCTTCTTAACGGAACAAAACAAAAATTTATTAACAAATGAAGATGGATCTTTAACACCAAGATCCAATAAAATTATTTCACATACGCCAATGAAACGGTTTGGTAAGCCTGAAGACTTACTTGGAACAATGTTATGGTTAGTGGATGACAATATGTCTGGTTTTGTAACTGGAATCACAGTCCCAGTTGATGGTGGGTTCATGGGGTATTCAGGAGTATAGACTCTTTGGGATAAATTCACAAGAGTCAAGATGTTGAAGTGGAATAGGGAGTAAGGGCCATATTAGTTAATTGATGTAATCATGCTACTGGAGTATCAAAGTTGGTCAAATAGTGCGAAAGGAGATGAGACAAGATGGATATTATAACAATTGGAGATGGCATGATTACATTCGATCCTTCCACAAAAGGACCTTTACGTTTCGTTAATACATTTGAAAGAAAAATTGGCGGTGCCGAACTAAATGTCATGCTTGGTTGTGCTCGCCTTGGTCTCGATGCTGGATGGATAAGTCGGTTAGGTAAGGATGAGTTTGGGCGACATATTATCAATACAGTTCGTGGTGAAGGCGTAGATATCAGTGAAGTACATCTTATGCCTGGTTACGCAACATCACTCAACTTTAAAGAAGTTCAAGAAACGGGAGACGGTCGTACGTTCTATTATCGTCTTCCTTCACCAACAGAAACGCTTTCACCTGAATCTTTGCCTTTTGAGTATATGAGCCGAGCAAAGATTATCCATTTAACAGGGGTATTTTGTGCAATTCTAGAGCAAAACCGAGCAATTACCTTGCGTGCTCTGGTGTGGGCTAAAGAGAAAGGGATTGTAGTATCCTTCGATCCAAATATTCGATTGCGCCTTTGGTCTGCTGAGGAAGCCAGAGAAACATTGCTTACATATTTACCTTACGTGGACCATTTGCTAACCTCGCGTGATGAACTAGAATTACTATTTGACTCAAAAAATGAAGATGAATTACTAAAAAAATTGTCTTCTTACCAATTTAAGTCTGTCGTGATGAAAGATGCTGACAAGGGCTCGTATGCTTTAGTTGATGGTGCATGGAAACACGTACCGGGATATCCAGTGACAAAAGTAGTAGACACAGTTGGAGCGGGAGACGGATTTGATTCGGGATATTTGTATGGTCTGCTTCAAGGATGGTCAATTGAAGAACGACTGACTTTTGCCAATGCGATTGGAGCCATGGTTGTTCAGGTTAACGGAGATAATGAAGGCTTGCCTTACTTGGAAGAAGTTGAACAATTTCTTGGGAAACGCGAAATCATAGTGAGGTAGGTGTGAAAAATGTTGAATTTTTTAAAAGATAATCCACTCGTACCTGTCCTACGCAAAATTCCTTATGAATATGCAGATGAGATTATAAGTGCTTTATATGACAGTGGTATTCATATTGTGGAAATTACGATGGAGACAGAACGAGTTGAGGAAATTATCCGTAATAGTGTTACGAAATTTGGTGACAAAATGCTGATAGGCGCAGGAACTATCTTATCCATTAATGATTGTCATCGTGCAATAGAAGCGGGTGCACAATTTATTGTGGCTCCTGTTCTACAAGAAGAAGTCATCCAGTATGCAGTAGCAAGAGGGATACCTATGATCCCTGGTGTATTCACTCCGAGTGAAATGTTGCGTGCATATGATGCTGGTGCAATAGCTGTAAAACTATTCCCTGCCTCGTCGCTCGGACCCGGGTTCGTTAAAGATGTTAAAGGTCCATTAAGTCACATTCCAATAATGGTTACTGGAGGAATCGATGCTGATAATGCTCGTTCTTATTTAGATGCTGGAGCAATTGCGGTAGGAGCAGGCAGTGCGTTGCTCGATAAAAAAGTAATTGCAGCGCAAGATTGGAAAACTCTACGTAACATGGCGAAGGAATGGGTAGAAAAGGTTCACTAGTCACATGAATCCGAGATTAGTAGATTGCTAGAATTTTAAATGCAAATTATTATGCACAAGTGTTGTTTCTAGAAGTTTATACGATATTGATCTTATCAACACCTATACTATAGTCATAAAAAATAACCCATCTTTGAGTTGGTAGCTCAGTTGGGTTATTTCTTTATTTTCCAACGCAAACGTTAGTATATTTTATGGAATGATAAGACTCCTTCCATTAAAAAATATTGTGTTTTGTTGCTTTAATATACTTTAATTAATTAAAGCAGTCCCAGGGTTGGTGGTTATGATGTCTGGGAAGTTCATTTGCCAGCACCATCATTAAACTGAAGAGTCATCTTACTCTTGAAGAAGATTAGAACGGATATTGGATTTAACCATCATTTTACTCATGACTCTTGCAAGTATCGGAGGAGCAATCATTTATACTATTATCGGTATAGCTCTAAGAACAGATGAAACAGCTTTTATTGCATCTGTGACCCTGGTCGTCTCGACTTATGTCAGAAATTATTGCCCATAAACTGACAGTTTCGATTCCTTTTGCGGTTTCTGGGATATCAGAAGGTAAGTAGGGAGAGCCATTATTTGTTGCAACTATTCATTTCCCACCCCGTGTAGATTTAAAGTGGAGTACGTAAAAAAGTGCCAAACCCATGAAACACTTGGGTTTGGCACGACTAGTCGAATTTAGTAAGTAGACTAAATTTGAAGCAAATTGTCGCTACGGCATGTATTTAGAATCTTAGAGATGTAGTCTTAGACGAGCAATAATGCGTCTAAGTCTAAAATCTGGAAACCACGCTGGCCTTTCTGCTGAATCCAACCTTCTTCTTCGAATTTAGCTAACTTTCTGCTGATGGTTTCAGGAGTCGTCCCGAGATAGGAAGCAAGGTCTTTCCGGGACATAGGCAGCTGGATTTCCATGGATCGGCTTCCTTCATACTGTTCAGCTATATAAAGGGCGATACGTGTTTCTACATCTTCTGTTGCAAAACTAGTTATCTGGCTTTCCGTCCGGTCAAGCCGGTTGGAGAATTCAGTAAGTATTTTCAAGGAAATCTGTGGGTATTTTAACAGAAACTCATAAAGATCTGTACCAGTCATCATGCAAACTTCAGTCTGTTCCATCGCTTCTGCGTAGTTTTCATGGCTTGATTTTTTGAAAAGTGCTAACTCACCTGTAAATTCACCTGGACTCACAATACGAATAAGCTGTTCTTTACCCAGTTCTGATAAACGATAAATTTTTAATCTACCTTTATTAACGATATACATGGAATTGGAATCTTCTCCAGCGTTGTAAAGCAGTTCTTTCCGCTTGAGTGTAAGCGATTTGATTGTATGGACAATTTCTTCCATTTCAAGTTGATCAAGATGATTAAAAATCGGAACGAGGGAGATGCACAATTTGTAACTTTCCTTTGTTCCTTCCTTATAATGGTTGCACGATTCTTTATTGCTCATGTATACCCTCCCCTAATGTCTGTGTATTGTGAAAAAATACCCTTAAAAGTTTAATAGATCAAGTTTAAAATTGGGGAAATTGTATATCTTTGATTCTAAGGTTGAATGGATTCGCTACTCAATAAAAAACTTAGTAAGAGGAATACAAAATATATATCCATTATTAACTTTTTCACTCTTAATTATCAACCTTCAATGAATTAATTCAAAAAATATACATTCTGCTTTTTGAAAAGTGAACGCACTAACATGGATTTCCAACTGGTAAAGAATGTATCAATGCATCCTCAAATTGATCTGCTAATTTCTTGATGGCTGCCAGTGTTTCTTCATCTTCAGGATACAGGTCCACTTTCACGGTGTGGTTAATGACAGTCGCATGAGTTTGTTCAAATTGCTTTTTCATTAAGTCCACAGCATGGCAGAATAAGGCGTAAGATGTGTCGCCGGATCCGAAAACACCAACAACAGTACCAGTCAAATCTATTTCTTCGAGAAAATCATAATAAACTTCAATTTCAAAAGGTAGTTCGCCATCGAAGTACGTATATGTGCCGAAAAGAATGCCATCAAATTGATGAAGTTCTGAAATATTTACTATATCTTCTAGTCCGATTTGCTTCATAGTGATAGCGAATCCTCTTTTTTCTAAGTGTTGTTTTAGTAAATTGGCAATTTGATCTGTATTGCCGGTTTCACTCGTATAATGGATGAGTATTTGTTTCATAAAAAACACTCCTTTTTCATTCGAAAGAGTATTAAAAATGAAGTGATTATTACTCAATTAATTTTTAATCTCCTTGTGTACTCATCTTAAATTAGAATGTTTCAAAACTCCTTGATGTATATCAAGTTTATGTATAAAAATTTACAACGACACTCTCCAAGTAATGATGGAGAGTGTTTTTTAGATGATGAAGTATTCAATGTGAATCGATTTCAATTTAACCTTGTGATTTATCTGTTGTGATAACAACACGACCGCTAATTTGACCACTACTCGTACGGTCAAATATTTCATTTATTTGTTCAAGTGGTCATCCTCAAATATGGACTTCAAATTTTCCAACTGACAATCGGAATGAAAAACCAGCAGTGTCATCTTAGTTCCTGAAAAAGTAACGCTATTTTCTTTTCTAATAGGGGGCAATATCAAATTTATCTTAATCATTAACTTAAAATTTCATATAGAATTTTTCAGTGGCCAAGCTTATTAATACCCTGTTTTGTTTTTCTATTCATTTCGAAACTTTGATTAAAAAGAAATAAAGTTTGTGAATATTGATTTACATCAAGTTATTAATTCAAGTTTTATTTTAAGATTAGAATATGTAAAACAATAGGAGGAAAAAATAATGGTAAAAGCAGTTTTTCAATTAGAATCATTAACTTGTCCATCATGTATCAAAAAAATTGAAACTACACTTTCTAAAATAAATGGCGTGGCTTCAGCAAAAGTTTTCTTTAACTCTAGCAATGTACGAACAGAATTTGATGATACGCAGATAGATGCAAAAAAAATCGGAGAAACAATTCAAAAATTAGGGTATCCAGTTTTATCGGTGAAAGTTAAGAGCAAGAAAAATGAATAATCAAAGATGACGTTGTAATCAAAATTTGTCGCTAAATAATAGAGAAGGAGGAGTTAAAAGTGATTCAAATAGTGAATAAATATAAAAATAAAATTACCGCTATATCAGGGTTTCTCATAGTCTTTGGATTTGCCTTAAATCTCCTAGGTAATTCAAAATATGTAGATTTCACTCTTATTCTTGCAACAATTATTGCAAGTGTTCCGATTTCTATGAAAGCTTACCAAGCATTGCGAATGAAGGCTTTTAGCATAGAATTATTAGTAACAGTTGCTGTGATTGGTGCTCTTTTCATCCAAGAATACACGGAGTCTGCCGTTGTGACGTTCTTGTTCTTATTCGGAGCATATTTGGAAGTAAGAACACTAGAAAAAACACGCTCTTCATTAAAAAACTTAATCGATATGGCCCCTCAAGAAGCATTGCTGATACGCGGTGGTGAGAATATTTTTGTTCCTGTTGAAGAAGTAATAGAAGGTGATCACATTATTATTCGAGCGGGTGGAAAAGTGCCGGTGGATGGAAGTATTGTAATTGGCCATGCATATTTAAATGAAGCAGTTATAACTGGTGAATCAATGCCTGCTTCAAAACGAATAGCGGATAAAGTATTTAGTGGAACGATTGTAGACAATGGATATATTGAAATTGTGGCTGAAAAGGTTGGTGATGACACTACTTTCGCTAAAATTATTGAGCTTGTGGAAGAAGCACAAGAATCAAAATCAAAAGCACAGAAGGTATTGGATAAATTTGCAAACATCTATACACCCATAGTTGCTTTATTATCCATTGTCATTTTTTTCATTACCCGAGATTTGCACTTGTCCATTACCTTTTTGGTAATTGCTTGTCCAGGTGCTTTGGTAATTGGAGCCCCGGTTTCTAACGTAGCTGGTATCGGTAATGGCGCTAAAAATGGTGTTCTAATAAAAGGTGGAGAAATAATGGATAGATTCTCCAAAGTAAACACATTGGTGTTGGATAAAACCGGTACTCTCACAAAAGGCAAACCAGAAGTAACAAATATCCAAACCTTCAACAATTACGAAACAGATGAATTATTAAGGTTAGTGGCGCTTGCAGAAACCACATCTGAACATCATTTGGGTAGAACTATTGTTAAAGAAGCACAAAAAAAACATATCAATGTAAGCTATAAACCAAAAGCTGTGGATATTATAAAGGGAAATGGTATCCGAGCCAAAGTAGATGATCACGTGCTAGTTGTAGGAAACCGGAAATTGATGAATGCTGAAGGAATCATGATCTCAAAAGAAGCAGAAAATTTTGCATTAGCTCGAGAAAAAATAGGGAATACAGCTATTTTTTCAGCAATTGATGGACAAATAGCTGGCATAATCTCGATTGCCGATCAGATTCGTGAAGATGCTTCTATGGCTTTAGAAGAAATGAGGAAAAATGGGATTCGAAAAGTGATTATGCTAACAGGAGATAATAGACACACCGCTGCATTAGTATCAAACGAACTAGGCTTGGATGAGTTTCATGCAGAATTATTGCCAGAAGACAAAGTTGAATTTATTAAAAAGTTAAAAATGCAAGGACACGTCGTAGCCATGGCAGGTGACGGTATCAATGACGCGCCAGCAATTGCCACAGCCGATATAGGAGTAGCGATGGGCGAAGGTGGAACTGACATATCCATGGAAACTGCTGATGTCGTATTAATGGCCGATAAACTTATGCAGTTTTCTCATGCTTATTCATTATCTAAAAAAACAATGCGAAATATGAAACAAAATATTTTTATAGCTATTTCAATCGTCTTTGTGTTGTTAATTGGTGTACTCGCAGGAAACGTACATTTAGCATCAGGAATGTTTATACATGAAGTGAGTGTATTGATTGTTATTCTAAACTCAATGCGCTTGATCAGATTCAGTGAAAAAAAACAAACAATCAAAGATAAAATAATTAATGTATTCGGTGGAAAACAAATAATCGACAATGCGTAAATTAAGTGTTAAATATCACTGTAATTATGAAAAGATATGGGTTAAGTTTTATTACTATAAGAGAATAATCCTTACCATAAAATAATTGGGTCATAGCTATTACCCGTGGGGATGAAGCTATAAAGAACTTCCTAAAATACTTTGTATCTTTAGTAAAGCGGGGAGCTTTTCCCCATTTTATAAAAGATAAGAAAATAAATAAAATTAATGTGACAAGAACCCAGTTGCCCGTTAGTTCAATACCAAACGATAATTTAATAAAGCATCCCGTTATCCCTTTAATAATTTGTGTTGTTTACTGTTTTTAGGAATGACTATCAATTTAGTAATTAAAAATATACCAAGAAATATAAAACAACTTAAAACAGTTTTATCACTTGTAACTAGACTTGACTGGATTATTTGTATTCCGACTAATACGTTTAATGTAAAAGAAATGAGAAAACCCAAAAGTGACCCAGACTCTAGATAGTATCCAATTAATGACCTTTTGTAATTAGATAAATCTGTTTTTCTAATTCGTTGGATAGTCATAATATGTTGGATTTGTCTAACTAAACCGTATGTTGTACCTATTATTATAAATGCGACCATAACGTAACCAATCGAATCATCCATTATTTAACACTCCTCTTTTTTCGATTTTTCTAATATATTACGCTCAACTAACCTGCATCATTAGTTCATTAAAGAAATATCTTTTATTTATTATACCAACAATATCCATTTTCACCTTTAAATTTTTCTGTTAATTATAAAAAAACCTCCAAATGAGGTGCTAATTTGGGTACTATTTGGCTGTTTATTTTGATGATAAACCAGGCTTGATTTGACCGTTTATTTTGGAATAAGTGATCCAAACCTGAACGTCCTATCTATATATTGGGTACTTTTATTTTACAAGATAGGACAATTTTTTATATTTACTTTTAAAACTATATTGGTATCACTGTTGATTTTTAAAAGGAGAATGATTGCAGTGGAAAGCATCCGCCTGAAACGGAAATCACTAGACCTAAATAGAAGGCAAGTCCTATTCTTTAAACTGATACTTAAATCATCTGTAGATTCTTAAAGGAGGAAGAAAATGTTTGGTTTTAAAATTGTAGATGGATTGCAGAAATATGGGGGAGACCTTACATATTGGAATGAGTTGTTACCACCCGTGAATACAACAGCAGAAAATATGGTGTATTGGATTTACAAGAAAATGGAGGAAGGAATTGACTCAAAACCTAAGATTGTTGAGGGAATAGCAGTAGAATTTGCACGGTTATATGAAACACCTACCTCTTACGCAGAATTTAGAATGGAATGGGATAAGTAACAGAGAAGATACCGGGGTTGTCTGTAGAAAAAGAGCCGATCGGTGGTATTTGCACCGTTCGGCCCTATAGATTTTAGGATTCTATAGTAGTCAGTAGTTTTTTCTTTTTTCGAAGTGACTTAGGAATATAAATACAATACGGTTCGCTTTCCATATAATCTCCGGTTATATTGAATGCTCTCGATCTGGATCCCCCACATACATGACGAAATTCACATACGCCACATTTCCCTTTATACTTATCGGGATTCCGTAGATTTTGGAACACTTCTGATTCACGATAGATCGTCGCAAGGGACGTTTTTCGTACATTCCCTGCATTTATTGGCAACAATCCACTTGGAAAGACATCGCCGGTATGGGAAATAAACACAAATCCATTCCCGTCATTAACGCCTTTAGGTGCACGGCCGAGGCCATCTATTTGTCCGGTCTTTCCACTCATTAAAGCATCTTCATAGAGAATGGTGTCATCATTACTAGCACTTTCCCTCATTTTGTTTTGAATAACTACCCGACGATAATGTTGTGCAGCAGTTGTTTTTATATCAAAAGGAACTCGTTTTGACAATTTATATAACCACTGTAATACTTTTTCATGTTCTACAGGTGAGATCATATCACTCTCTTTTCCTCGTCCAGTAGGAACAAGGAAAAACACACTCCATAATACACAATTAAGATTTTCTACCATCTTAGCCATTTCATCCAGATAGTCCACATTGTATCTTGAAATCACCGTATTAATTTGGAGAGGCATCTCTAATTCATGTAAGTAGCTGATTGCATTCATTGTTAAATCAAATGAGCCAGCTGTCCCTCGAAAATGATCATGAACTTCTGCACAATGTCCATCTATAGAGAAGGCCCATCTGGATAGTCCAACATCTTTTGCTTTTTTCATTGCTTCTTTCGTGACATTCGGTGTTGCAGAGGGTGTCATGGAAACACGCACACCTTTTTTTACGGCATATTCGGCAATTTCAAAGACGTCTGGTCGCATTAATGGATCCCCGCCAGTAAAAACGAGCATTGGATTATTCATATCATATATATCATCAATTAATTTTTTACCCTCATCAAGCGTTAATTCACGGGGATCACGAAAGTATTGAGCCTCAGCTCTACAGTGTAGGCATTTTAGCTCGCAGGCACGCGTCAACTCCCAGATAACGATGAATGGATTTTCATTATAGTCTTGTGGAAACATTCTAAGCCCTCCTAAATAAATTGTTAAAGCAAGTATAAAATTCATTCGTGGCACTGTGTGTGATATATTTCACACTTTTAAATACTCATCATATACTCCATCAAATAGACACAAATTAAACTATTGAAAACTTCAAGGGTTTAACAAATTTCTATCAATTACAATGAAGTCCAAAAGCCTCTGTTCTAAGAAATTAATCAACTATTTATAGAACAATTACATATTTGCTCTCATTTAAGAGAGGGAAGAATAAATGGGAGTTGAAAAGTGACAAAGATATTGCTTTTTATTATTCTTTTTAAAAAAAGCCCAAAGAGTGATTTGGGTCACTAATAAAAAATTTTGTTCCTTTAAGATAAGAGTGTAAAGAAGAAAAAGACCGACAATTCGAAGGAGGAAAAATAAATGATGACTCTACCCATTTCAGCCAATACTTTAGTTAAAGATATTGTAAATGAATTACCTAAATCGAGTGATGTTTTCAAGCGTTTTCGTATAGACTTTTGCTGTGGCGGTAACATTTCTATAACTGCAGCAGCAATTGAAAATAATGTAGAAGTGTCGACATTATTGGACGAATTAACTGTTGTTTTTGAAAATAGTACACCAGCCGATAAAAATATGGATGTCTGGTTAGAATCTGATACTAATACTATTATTAACCATGTTATCAACAATATTCATCGCCCATTAATGGTAGAACTAGCAGAGCTTAGCCCTTATGTAACTAAGGTCTTTAAGGTACATGGCGAATCTCATCCAGAACTAGCTAGAGTTAAAGAATTATTCTTTGAATATAAAAAAGAAATGACTGAGCACTCTGCTAAAGAAGAAACAATAGTTTTTCCTTTAATTAAAAAGCTAGCAGAAAACTCAATCGAAAATCGTGAAGAGACCATTAGCTATATTAAAGAACTTGAAAAAGAACATGACCATGTTGGTGCTATCTTAAAAGAACTTAGAGAAATTACGTTTGACTTTACGCCTCCAGTTGACGGATGTGGTACTTACCGCCTCGTTTACAAGCGCCTTGAATTGCTTGAAGGAGAAACTTTCATGCACGTACACTTAGAGCAGAATATTCTTTTCCCAAGATATATTTAATAATTTTCTTCTCAAGTCTGCGAACACATCGCAGACTTTTTCTTATGAAAAATGATTCAGAATCCATTAATATGGATGGGTAGGGCGATAGCGATGTGTATCTAATAGAACATATCCCTGCGACTAATCCATATTTTAGTAGTGGTATCAATTGCTCGAATGCTACTTCCTTTCATATCTGCTTCCCAAAATGACTTGGTAAATATCCAAATAACGCATCCTCAAAAAAGTGATTTCACAGATCCCTTATCACTCCGCTGTTTAATTTGTATGAATCTATTACCTCTAAAGGCTTTTTTATTAGTTAATGATAATCAACAACTTCATCAAGGCGACAAACTTAGGTTTTAGTATGTGATTTAGGACACATAGTCCAATTAATTTGCTTGATATAATTTATTCCGTAATAGAGAAAAACTATCTAGTTATAAAAAAGCGTTCAGTATACAGCAATACTTCTATAAAGAATCAAAATCAACAATTAGCCTTGAACTATATAAATAGGGGTGCTGAAAAGTGGTAAAACAAATCATCATAAAAAAACATCAAACATTTAATGGGAAAAAGACGAAAGGACTGATGTTTCATGAGTAAAGACAAGCATATCGCTATTGTCGGAGGAGGAATTGCCGGGCTTACAGCAGCTTATTATTTGCAAAAAGAAATAAAGGAGAAGCAACTGCCATATAAAATTAAGCTAATTGAAGCGAGCGATAATCTTGGTGGCAAAATTAAAACAATTAAGAAGGATGGCTACATGATTGAACGTGGTCCAGATTCTTTTTTAATAAGGAAACAGTCTGCTGCAAGATTAGTGAAAGAAGTAGGTTTGGAGCATGACTTAGTTAAAAATGGAACAGGACAATCTTTTATTTTAGTGAAAAATAAGCTTCATAAGATGCCAAGTGGATCATTTATGGGGATTCCAACTGAAGTAAGACCATTTTTGTTTTCTCGCCTTTTCTCCACTAAAGGAAAATTACGAGCTTCCTGTGATGTAGTTTTACCAAGGGGTGAGCAAGTAAGTGATCAATCGTTAGGTAAATTTTTTCGGAGACGCTTTGGTGATGAATTAGTCGATAATCTTGTAGAGCCTTTACTTTCTGGTATATATGCTGGAGATATTAACGAATTAAGCTTAATGGCAACCTTCCCCAATTTTTATCAACTTGAACAAAAGCATCGAAGTCTTGTTCGAGGCTTACAAACTTCAATGCCGAAAAAGAAAAAGACCAAAGGGTCAAAACCAAGCATGTTCTATAGCTTAAAAAACGGACTACAGTCATTAGTAGAAGCGGTCGAAGAGAAATTAGAAGATGGCACTGTCATGAAGGGCATTTCTGTAGAGAACATCGAACGAAAAGATAATAAATACTATTTGCAATTTAGAAATGGTGAAAGTTATCTGGCGGATGCGGTCATATTAGCTACTCCAGCATTTGCTATGCAACAGATGTTTCACCAATATGAGTTTATGGTTCCGGTGAAAGAAATGGTACCAACATCCTCTGTTGCAAATATAGCTTTGGCATTTGATGCATCAGCAATAAAGAAGGATATGGACGGGACTGGATTTGTTGTTGCTAGAAATAGTGACTATCGAATCACTGCATGTACATGGACCCATAAAAAATGGCCGAAAATAGCAACACCAGAAGGTAAAGTGCTTTTACGATGTTTCTTAGGTAAACCAGGCGATGAAGGTGTAGTTAATTTGTCGGATCAAGAATTGACTGACATTGCATTGAATGATTTAAGTAAACTCATGAATATCACTCAAAAACCTGAGTTTTCAGTTGTTACAAGATGGGTAAATGCCATGCCACAATATACAGTTGGACATAAAGACAGACTTGATAAATTGACTGAACAAATGAAAGAAAAGATTCCAGGTGTATATTTAGCGGGTGCATCTTATCATGGGATTGGTATTCCAGATTGTATAGATCAGGGTGAAGCGGCAGTTGTTAATGTATTGCAATACTTAAAATCCTAGAAAGAACATCCATATGGTGTTCTTTCTAGGATTTTTGTCGGTTTAAAAGAATGCTTTTAACGTTGTCTAGCAAGGTCTATTAAAATAATTCTTCTAATCCTTTCTTATTAAAAACTAAGTCACCTTTGTCATTAGTTGTAACTACTTTCAGTTTTTTCAGTTGGCTTAATGTTCTACTAACAGTTTCTCTGCTAGAACCAATCATGTTGGCTAATTCCTGATTTGTAAAGTGTGTACTAAGTATAAATGAATCTTCATCTATCTTAGTACCATGGGTATCCAATAATCGTAATATCAACATGATAATTTGTTCAAAAGTATTGTGAAGAATCTGCTCTTCTAACCGTTTTTGCAAATCCACTATTAAATCACCTAATACTTTAAATAACTTAACGCTAGTACCTGGATTATTGTATAAAAAGATTTCAAATAAGTGAATCGGTATATAAATCAACTTGGCGTCTTCGGCAACTTCAACATTTGCCGGGCAGTTATCTTGTCGGAAAAAACCTTGATGAGGAAACATTTGACCAGGACTAAGAACATTAACAATTTGTTCTTTGCCGTGAATGTCTGTTTTATATATTTTTACTGCTCCTTGGTCGATGAAATAAACGTTGGTGAGCGTGTCGCCTTGAAAAAATATATGTGTGCCTTTTTTATATCTTCTGGATTTTGCCAATTCAACGATAGATGACATCTCTTCATTAGATAAATCTTTGAATAAAGTGAATTTTTGTAATAGATCTTGTATTGACTGAGGATTCATTTTACTCTTCCTTCCCGGTTACACTTACAATTTTACCACGATAATCCTTTATTTTTAATCGATTATTATTTTATTTAGAGATGTGATTTAAATCATATAAAACTGATGATATATCTCACATCCAAATGATAAAAGTACTTGTAAGATGGAAATAAGCAATTGTTAAATGAAATATATCAGGAGATGATAGGGCTGAAACAGCGAGCTTACAAGATTACAACCAAAATCCTTTTGTCGGTTATTTGGGAAACTGTCGACTAGGGTTCCCTTTGATAGGGTAGCGACCATTTAGACATGTTGGCGGAGGATGATCATACGTAATGACAGGTGACTACATGGAGAGCAAACCTTATTGTGTTTTACATACTTAAAATAATGAGAAAAAAGAAGGTTAAAATTGAGGTGAAATAGAGTGAAACTATATATGTCAAAGCAGCATGGTGCCTGGGCCATGTTAGTTGTTCCCTTTGTCTTAGGAATGGTAGCTGGTGGTTTTGATTGGCTACAAATAGTTCTTGCAATAGGATGGGTACCTCTTTATCTATCTACGTATCCCCTAGTGCAAGCGATAAAAAAGAAGAAAGTTAAATTTCATATGACTTGGTTTTATCGATACTTTTTTACTGCAATTGTATTTATAATTCCAGTGGTCGTGATGAGACCTTCCATTGGATTCGTTGGGTTGTTAATGATACCTTTCTTTTTATTAAACATCTATTTCGGAATTCGAAATAAAGACAGATATTTCTGGAATGATATTAGTGCAATTATTGCTTTTTCCCTAAGCTCGATTGCTACTTATATGCTTGGAGCCAACCAAATTAACACACTAGCCTGGCTGATAGTAGGTGTATCTGTATTATTCTTCGTTGGTAGTACATTTTTCGTGAAAACAGTGTTACGAGAAAAAAAGAATCAAAAGTTTCGCTGGTTATCGTGGATCTATCATAGCTTAGTCCCTTTAGCTTTTCTGGTTATTGGAAAATGGTTGATTGCTCTTGCATTTTTGCCCAGTTTAATCCGAGCTATTGGGGGTCCAAGAATACCAATGCGCCCTATGAAAATGGGGATTTTGGAAATAGTTAATGCGTTAATCTTCTTTATCGTCATGAGTATACACTTTTATTCATGATACCAGTAATACTGAAAAAACGATATCTGAAGAGGAGTAGACTGTTACCATTTTGCGAGAATTTATCAGTTGAAATTGCTTTCTATGGAGTAATTCAAAACAGTAAATCATCTTGTGGACTTAGGATAAAATTCGTCAGTGGCTGTTTTGGTCATGAAGTGTGGGTACAGTACAGTGCTAGCGACATAGCGTTGCCAAATAATAGCTGCGGTTATTAATTCATCTTTACATTAATAATGGTTTTCCACCATCTACGCTAAATAGATAAGTTCAAGATGAAGGGAGTGATTATGATGACTGTTGGTCAGTTTTCTAAAGAAAAAAAGAGTAAGTCGGAAGAGGAAAATTCCTTGTGGGGTACGCTGGTATCAGTAGGATTTGTTAGTACTGTTATTATCGTGATGTGGATTGGTGTGTTCTGGTTATTTATGTCAAGAGTATAGGAGGTCAATGAGATGCATAGAGCAGAAGAAATTTGGATTTCGATAATTGTAGGCGTGTTAATACTTTTCATGGTGATCCTGGGTTATCAAACATTTGCATTGAGTATGGGACCGCCGAGTGGTATGGAGACGATTGATCCACAGAAAGTAGATCAAACAGCTCCATTTGATAAACCTGGTATTTATGAAATTGGTGAGAACGAGTATGAAGTAATCATGACATTAGAGGTATTTGCGTTTAATCCAAGTAATATAGAAATTCCGGTAGGATCAGAAGTACATTTCAAAATGACATCAAAGGATGTAACTCATGGAGTTCAGGTTCCAGGCACGAATATAAATGCCATGGTTACACCAGGACATATTCAGCAAATATCACATACGTTTACGGAACCGGGTGAATATTTATTTTTATGTAATGAATATTGTGGTGTTGGTCACCAGTCGATGTACACGACAATTGTGGTGAAGTAAGGGAGGGAGGGAAACCTAATGGTACTGAAAAACCGTGAAACACATGAAACAGTAGAAAAACATTCAAAAAAAATATTAGGTGTAAACACAAAAGATGCAAAATTATCACTAGCATTCCTAACTGTATCATTTATATCACTGCTCATTGGTGGGGTTTTAGGCTTATTACAAGGTTTAGAACGATCAGGCTTATTACAGTTACCATCATGGCTTAATTATTATCAAGTGTTAACAGCACACGGAATTTTATTACTTATTGTCTTTACAGCTACTTTTAGTATTGGTTATCTATATGCTGGGTTTTCTCACACATTGGGAGGACTATTAGCAAAGGTTCGGAAAATGGCTTGGGTTGGCTTTGTTTTAATGGTGATTGGTGTAGTACTTGTAGTTACAACGATCGTCATGGGTGATGCATCTGTGATGTACACTTTCTATCCACCACTTGCCGCTGCGCCAATGTTTTACATCGGCTTGGTTTTTATTGTACTGGGAATATGGGCGTGCTGTTTTGGAGTATTTGTCAACTACCGTCATTGGAGAAAGACCCATCGCGGCCAAGTAACTCCGCTATTTGCCTTTTTTACAATGGGTGTGTTTGTCTTATGGTTTTTCGGAAGTATTAGTGTAACTGTAGAAGTGTTTATGCTGATTGCCTGGTCTTTAGGGTGGATAGAAACCATTAATGTCATGCTTAGTCGAACACTGTTCTGGAGCTTCGGTCACACATTGGTAAACATCTGGTACATAGTTGCGATTTCAGCATGGTATGTAGTTATTCCAAAAATTATCGGTGGGAGATTATTTAGTGATAAACTAGCTCGGGTTGTTGTGATTGCATTAGTTATATTAAATATACCCGGTGGATTTCACCATACAATTGTTGACCCGGGTATCACACAAAACGTTAAATTCTTACATCTTATTATGAGTATCTCAATCGGTATTCCTTCACTAATGACTGCTTTTGCAATGTTTGCTGTCTTTGAACGTACAGGCAGAAAGCTAGGTGGAAAAGGATTATTTGGTTGGATTAAGAAACTCCCATGGAAGGATGTTCGTTTCCTGGCACCAATGATTGCAATGATATCCTTTATTCCTGGTGGGGCAGGAGGGATTGTTAATACTAGTAATCAATTAAATCAAGTTATTCATAACACCATGTGGGTAGTCGGACACTTCCATATAACAGTCGGAACGTCAGTCGTGCTCACATTCTTTGGAATTTGCTATTGGTTAATTCCCTACTTATCCAAACGTGAATTCACTCCACAAATGAATAAACTAGGACTCATCCAAACTTATATTTGGACTATAGGTATGATTTTAATGGCTGGTTCAATGCATTTAGTTGGGTTGCTGGGTGACCCAAGACGAACTTCTAATACGACATATGGCGATCACGAAGTAGCATTAAGTTGGGTGCCTTATGAGTATGTGTTCGCCATTGGAGGGACGTTATTAATGATTGGTGTCATCATTCAAGTTTACGCTGTTTTTCACATGATGTTTCTTTCTCCAAAAGGCTATACAGAATTTCCAATTGCTGAGCCTGAGGATGATGCATTACTTACACCTTTATGGACTGAGCGTTGGGGTCTGTGGATTGTACTATTACTTTTAGTTGTCGTGATGGCCTATGCTCCAATTATGAGTTTAATCTATAATGCACCTCCAGGATCACCACCTTTTAAAACATGGTAACCATGTGATTCAATATATACGAGGAGCGCTAGGGCAAAGCTAGGTGCTCCTCTTTTATTCCTATCAAATGGTAATAAATATCATGATGATGTCAAAGAGAAATAATCAAAGGGTGTGCTTAACATGCTTAAGAATAAGACCACCATCGCTAGTGCTCTAGTTTTATTGTTTGGAATTCTCGTGTTCTATGTAGGAACTGATGGATTCCATGCCTTTACTTCTGAAAGTGCCAGGACATATAAACTCGTTAACAACAAATCTTTCTTTCCAGAAGTCACTTTAGAGGATAGTAGCGAACGAACATTTACATTTGATAAGTTTGCTGATGGTAAATATGTGCTTGTTACTTTTATGTATACAAACTGCGGTACCGTATGCCCTATATTAGAGATGAATATGGCCGAGGTCTATGATTTACTACCTAGTGAATTTTTAGGAAAGGATATTGTATTTTTAAGTATTAGTTTTGATGCAGAACGTGATGATCCAGAAACGTTAGCTCAATATGGCTCTTATTTTGGCAGTGATGGTGAGACCTGGCGGATGGCCCGAATAAATGATCAATTCGAATTGGATACAGTTTTAGATGATCTTGGTATTACAGTCATACCAGATGGTCAGGGAGATTTTCAGCATAACGTAGCGTTTTATTTGTTTGGTAAACAAGGACATTTACTTGAAGTCATGGACTTTTCTAAAATCGAGGAAGCAACCAATACTGTTCTATCATATTTGAATAATGAGGGGAATAATCAATGAAATCAACAGTATACGGATTAATCCTTTATATTGTATTAATTCTTCCTCCAGTTGCCAATTTGTTAGAATCAATTATGGTCTTGCATATGCATATGCAAATGCCTTTGTTAATGCTAGCTGGGTTTTTAATGGCACCATTTTTTCAAAGGAGATTTCCTCGTTTTTTAAAAATGTGGAATCGTAATGGTATTCCGGGAATTTTATTATTTATGATTATTTGGAGTTATTGGATGATCCCTAGAGCAATGGATGATGCTTTAACGATTCAGGCGGTACAAGTATTTAAATTTATCAGCCTGCCCTTTTTAGCAGGTTTGCCACTTGGTGATAGTTGGAAGAAACTCACTTCATCTTGGAAAAACGTGATCTTTATCTTTATTACAGTAATGTTATATTTGGTAGGATCCTTATATCTTATAGCAGACGATCAATTATGTAACAACTACCTAATTGTCGAACAAAAAATGCTTGGATGGAGCTCGCTAGCGATGGGGGTTTGCACGACCATCTATCTTTTACAATTATATTTTGTCGATCTAACAGAATATGAAGAAGCACAATAAATTTAGCTCTGACCGATAGAGGTGTTTCTCTATAGATTTATCCTAGTTAAAACGAAAAGCTCTCTGTTATTTTATAACCGTGCAGGGAATTCGCTTCTTTTTTTAGTGTGTGAGATGGGGAAAGAAATAACACATATCTGCTGTAAAATACACTACAGAGGAACCCTTCCAATTGGTTGTAAATTGTAGTTTGCAAATTTTTATAAGATTTTTAGAGCTATACGTCATCTTAGATAAACACCATGATGCAATATCATTCTAAAAGAGCGCTAAACCTTGAAATAAAAGGTTTAACGCTCTTTTATTTGTATTTAGACTCTTAGTGAGTAAATTGGTATAAAAACAGCTGAGAGAAAGTAAGGTTCTTTTTGCATTTAGGATTATTAAATAGGTAACTGTTTGCGTAATTCTTGTAAACTTCACAATATCTTTAAACAAATTTATTATGTCCTTAATAATTAGTAACTATAGTTAAAGATAGAAAAACTAATTGAAAGAAAGGGGTAATTGTATGAGGTTTCTTGTGACGAATGATGATGGGGTATTTTCTCCCGGTTTAGCTGCAATCGTTGAGGTTTTGCAACAGTATGGGGAAGTAAATGTTGTTTGTCCTAATCAAGATAAAAGTGCAGCGGGTCATTCAATTACACTTTTGAAACCTTTATACGTTAATGAAACAAGTGTTTTCGGTGAAGAAGTGAAGGCATGGACGGTAAATGGAACACCTGCGGACTGTGTGAAGATGGCACTCGAAGTGTTATTACCGAACGAAATTGATTTAGTTGTTTCTGGCATGAACATGGGATCGAATACGGGACGGGATATCTATTATTCAGGGACAATAGCTGGAGCTCGGGAAGCGTCATTTTTCAAAATACCAGCCATTGCCGTATCGTTAGATATTTTTAATGAAGATCTTACTGATTTTAGCTCGTCAAAAAAACTTTTCTCGAATGTATTAGAAACAATATTGAGTAAACAGCATACTTCTAATCTTTTACTTAATATTAACATTCCTCACATCGATGAATCACAGTACAAAGGAATAAGGTTTGCGGAGTTAGATTATAGTATTCATCAATATAAACTTAACGAAGTGAACGAACCAAGTGGTCCAGTTTATTATTTATTGAAAGACCACCAAATGCAACTCCCGTTAACTACTTCCACAAGTGATATTATATTGCTTCAACAAGGCTTTATTACGGTGACGCCTTTAGAAGTTCGCCTGACGGATCAAAACTATACAAATGAAATTGAAAGTTTTTCAAGCTTTAGCACTTTGGCCACATATGAAAGTGAAGGAAGAAATCCATTTTCCATTAAAACATCATAGATTTGTAAATAGTCGTTGAAAAATCATAAAAGCGCTCGTGTTGAAGAGATGCTGAATCCTGTGGGGTACAAGGATCTATCAGGATGCCAAAAATAGCGTGTTGCAATTGCAGAGGTTTTTTAGTGTCTAGTACCTATTATGTTTTTTTATGTTATGGTAGGTAAAGTAAAATTTCAGTTTATAAATTTTAATAAGATATTCAGAATTTATACGTCATTTTAGATGAACACCACGATATAATCTCATTCGAAAAGAGCGCTACACCTTGAAAATGAAAGGTTTAGCGCTCTTTTATTTTGCTCTAATACTCTTAGTGAGTTAAGTGGAATAAATTCGTGACGACAAACTTAGTTTATTACACAGCTCTGCCGAGGAAACTCACGGAAGATGTGATTCATATACAATCGCAGATGATTGATCGTCCTTGTTAGAGCATTCACAAGTGTTCGTCTGGCTCTTGTCAATGTTTTTAGCGTTTCAAGTTCAAGTAATGGAATCTACGCTTTACGTATAATTTAACACGGTTTCTCTTTCTCTAGCGGTCGTCGCATTCAATATCCGGACGATGTAACCTTTATCCATACATTTCCTAACTAAGTCTTCGTAATAATGGTCAGTCGTTCATCTATCTATTTAGCATAATAGGTACCCGTTTTAATGATTTTACTGCGATGCAACCCTAGTGGGTACTCGTTTTACGATAATTCTAGGTGTTAATACCGTATCTAAATTATGTGCTATACTTTATATAAATCTTAATAGATTTGAAGATGGGGTTTTTAAAATAACTCAAATTATCAAAATATCGTTGAAAATCTTAAAGAAAAGCATAAAAGCTCAATTAATAATTAACCCTCTTTTGTGCAATAAAGTAGCAGATTTAAAGGTCCACTTTAATTGCTTTAGCTAATGTGGAAAGGTTGTTTTTGAAACGTCCAAAAGGGTATTGAAACTAGCCCTTTCTGGTCAAACTTTAAGGATTATCCCCTTGAAGTTAGCTTCAAGTCTTGTGCTTCGATTCCATTCTATACAAGTACAGGATGACTGGCTGGAACGTACGCCATCTACTCATATTCACTTACGATGAAGTGTCTATGATTCAAGAAAAAATATATATGTACCGTGATTAAGTACATATTATTTCTGATCGTCTTCATGAGCACACCCAAATTGGTCATACCATCTAAGTAGAAAGAAGGAATTGAGTATGACTTCTGGAGGACGCCTTAAAAACCTTCGCTTGGAACGAAGGTTCACTATGCAAGAAGTTGCCATCAAAATTGGACTGGCCAAATCCTCTTATGCGGGTTACGAAGGAGGGTATAGAAATCCTCCCGTCGATAAATTGATAGCTTTAGCTCAGCTTTTTCAAGTTTCGACGGATTTCATTCTTGGACTAACGGATATTCCGGACCCTGTTAACTCTCTTCATAAGAAGCACCTATATTGGGAGGGGATTCTCTTAAATGAAAAGGAATTAGCAATAATTCAACAGGTTGTTGAATTATTGGTTAATAAGACTCAAGAATCTCGCAAAACAAAAAATGTACAAATGAATATCGGATAATCATTTGTTCTTTTTTTTTTCTCTTATAGTTCACTTAAAGTAAACTAAGTTTGATTTGAGTGATTAAAACCAAACAGGAAATGCAAAAGGATCATTAGAGTAATGACAAGAAATTCGAAGTTTATTCGAACAAATTTTATAAAGTAAGTAGAAAATATTGATTATAGAAAAGTAGGGGTCTTTATCGAACACACATTAGTTGGTGATTATAATATTTTAATTGTTTTGTTATCCTTTATCATTATCTTGCTTACCTCATTTACGGTATTTGATGTTAGTGCTCGAATGTTTCATGTAAGCAGACGTAAAAGGGGATTGTGGTTAATTGTTGGTTCTTTAACAATGGGTGGAGGAATTTGGGCATTGCATTTTATTGGAATGCTTGCGTATATGCCCGCCACTATTAATTACAACATCATGACTTTAAGTATTTCTTTTGCTATTTCCGTTTTTTCATCATTCATTACTTTATTGATTGTTTCCCAAGATAAGATAAGTGAAAATAATTTTATTTTTGGTTGTTTTATTATGGCGGGCAGTCTTGTAGGCATGCATTACAGTGGGCTGAAATCTATCCATATGAACGCCGACATTTCTTATAACCCGTTAATACTTCTACTATCAGTTCTTTTTGCATTTATTCCATCTGTCATTTTTTTATAAAGTTATCTACGATACCCGCATAAAAGAAACAATCCTATCTATACATACTAAGTTATTCAGTGGCATTCTTATGGGGCTATCTATATCGATCATGCATTACATAACGATGTTTAGCGGTGAATTAACTTACCATTCATATCCAGAAAGCACTAATTTTCAAACGATAGATGCCAGCCAACTAGCAACGTTCATCGGCATAGGATCAATTTTTATGGTCATATTGGTCCTCATAAGTTCGTATCTGGACGCTAAATTATCGAATCAAACGGCTCGGTTTAAAGTCAATGAACAATACTATAAGTCCCTATTCGAAGATAATTCGGAGGCCATATTATTATTTGATTTGAAAGGTCATTTCGAAGACTACAATAAATCGGTAAATGAAATTTTTGGCTACTCGTTTGAAGAGTTGTTTCATGAAAATTTCACTTCACTCTTTATTCCGGAAGATCAGGAACTTATTATCCACCAATTCAACTTAGCAGCAGAAGGTACTGTAACCACTTATGAAGCTGCGGTTCTCCATAAATACGGCTATCAAATGGATTTGAGAGTGAAGAATATCCCTGTTATTGTTGAGGGTAAAGTAGTGGGCGTCTTTGGTATCTTCACTGACATTACCGAATCCAAACATGCAAAAGAGGCGCTTATTGAAGCTGAATCGAAATATCGAAGTTTAGTAGAACAATCCATAATGGGTGTATATATTTTCCAGGATGATAAAGTTGTCTATTCAAATCCGCGCTTGGAGGAAATCTTTGGTTATAGCCAGGAAGAACTATCCGTACTTAAGCTTAAAGATTATGTATATGAAGAAGATATTCCACTTGTTACCGAAAATATTTCAAAAAGAATGAACAACATCGTACAATCGATTCGATACGAATATCGGGCCATAAAAAAAGATGGAACAATCGTGTATTTGGAAGTCTACGGATCTACAGCAAGATATCGAGGGGAAAATGCGTTAATCGGAACAATTGTCGATATTACAGATCGCAAAAAATCGGAAGAAACCATTCAACATATGGCCTATTACGATTATTTGACAGGACTACCTAATAGTAATTTTTTGAATGAACGATTAGAAGAATTAGTACAAGACCATAAAGAAATGGCTGTCTTATTGCTCGAATTGGATCGACTGAAAACGATTAAAGATACTGTCGGTCAGGAAACAGGAAATTCCCTTGTACTGTTGGCAAGTGAACGAATCAAGCAGGTGCTGGGAGACGGGGATATTCTGACTCGATGGCAGGAAGATAAATTTGTCATTCTTTTGCCTAATACAGATCATGAACGCACGACACAACTAGCAAAAACGATTTTAAGGGCCATCGCCCAACCTTTGACCAATGTCCAACATGACTTGTATGTGAACCCGAGTATGGGAATAAGTCTGTATCCGACTGACGGGGATACAACTGAAAACTTATTGGATATGGCCAATTCTGCTCTAAACTATGCAAAAAAGCATGGCAACAATAGCTTTCACTTTTATACAGTGGACCTGAATGGGAAATCAAGAGAGAATCTTAAACTCGAAATGGATTTATATAAAGCGATTGATATGAAAGAGTTTATGCTGCATTATCAACCTCAATTCCATTTAAGTACGGGAGAGTATATTGGCAATGAAGCACTAATTCGATGGAATCACCCAAAAAGAGGGTTAGTTTCACCGTTACACTTCATTCCAATCGCAGAAGAAACAGGGCTCATTATTCCGATTGGGGAGTGGGTATTGAAAACGGCTTGCGCTCAAAATAAAGCGTGGCAAATGGCTGGTTTCCCACCAATCGTAGTTTCGGTCAATCTTTCCTCTCGTCAGTTTGCTCAAACTAATCTAGTGGAAGTTGTGGAGCGAATACTAGCTGAAACAAAATTGGATGCGAAGTACCTAGACCTTGAAATTACTGAAAGTATGACCATGGATGTAGACCGAACGATCAGCATTTTGCAGGCATTGAAAAAATTAGGTGTGAAAATTAGTATTGATGACTTTGGTACGGGCTATAGTTCGTTGTCTTACTTGAAAGAATTTCCGATTGATTGCTTAAAAATTGATCAGTCCTTTATTCGAGATTGCCATCTTGACCAAAGCAATGCCACAATTGTCAAAACTATCATTTCAATGGCTCATCACTTGAATATCCAAGTAATTGCTGAAGGTGTTGAGACGAAAGAACATCTGGACTTTCTCCAACAAAATCTATGTGACGCAGTACAAGGTTATTTAATGAGTAAGCCTATACCAGCAGAAAACATAGAGATACAATTCCTTGACTTGCAAAAAATCATCAGAAGATTTGGATTAACCAGCAAAATAAGCCATCGTCTATGGTTGGAAAGAGAATTAGAAATGGCGAAACAAGAGTTGCAAGAAACGATTCGTCAACAGGCTGGTATGACGCTTAAATACAAATTAAAAGATGGGAAATTAATTCATACCATGTGTGAAGGGAAATTAATTTATCGGATTGGATTATCTCCTGAAAAAGTTATTGGAAAAGAACTTTCAGAAATGTTGCCTTTGGAAAAAGCTGTAAGAAAAGAAGCGTTTTATCAAAGAGCGTGGCAAGGGGAGGAGGATGTTTCCTACGAAGGAAGTGAAAATGGCATTGTTTACCTGGCCACTTTACGACCGGTGTTTAGAATGGGGAAAGTGGTGGAAGTTATTGCCTCCTGCGTTGACATTACGGAAAGGAAACGGATAGAAGAAGCCCTTAGGTATAGTGAAATTAACTACCGGTTAATCGCTGAAAATACGAGCGATATCATCACTGTTGTGGATAAAGATGGGGTAGTCCTATACACTTCCCCATCTAGTGAAATTGTAAAAGGATATCCAGTAGATCAATTAATTGGTTCTTCAGGGTTTTTATTCGTCTATCCAGAAGATTTGCCGTTGGTTGAGAACGCTTTCAGTAAAATCATGTTAACGAAAACTTCAAATCTTGTTCAATATCGTTTTATTCATAAAAACCAGTCATTGATTAACTTAGAAGCAAAAATTACACCTGTCATGGGGGATAACGGTGACATTGAACATTTCGTTGTTGTTATTCGAGATATAACAGAATAAAAAGGGCTTATGACCATTTGAGAAAATGGGAAAAATTATCTGTAGTTGGAGAGTTAGCCGAAGGCGTATCCCATGAAATTCGTAACCCGTTGACATCGATTAAACGATTTTTCCAGCTCCTTGATTGAATCCATGACTAATGGTGGAGTACTCAACGTTTCAATGGAGAAAAAGATGAAGAAATGATTATTGTTCTTGTTAGTGACCTAGGATGCGGGATGAATGAAGATCCTGTTAAAAAACTAGGAGAGCCTTTCTATAGCAACAAAGAAAAGGGAATGGTCCTTGGATTAATGAGTAGTTATAAAATTATTATTGAACATAAAGGTGAAATTTTCATTGAGAGTAAACTTAATTCAGGAACCAAAGTTGAAGTTAAACTACCCTTTATTACACATAAGAATTGTTGAGTAAAATTGAAAACCAACTATAAATTTTGAGGTTGGTTTTTCTTATCGTTCTGCAATATAATGCGCAATCTAAGCCGGGGTGTTATATAAAAAGCGCTTTTTCGACTGACATTAGCAATTAATCCTATTGATAAGGTTATTTAAATTCATTTGCTCAATCTCATAGGAATATGCGGACATAATTTCTTTGAATTGGATATCAATCGTATTCCAAAAAAATCTACTATACATCTAAAAGGGGGATGAAGCGAATGGAGACATTATTCAACAGGTTGTCTCTGGAGGTGTATTATTCTTTGATAAGCAATAATCCAGATTCTATTATATTTTTAGATACACATGGGAATGTCCTTGATAGTAACATGACATGTACTAATATGTTTGGCTATACATTAAACGAATTAAAAAAATTGACCTATCAAAACATGTTAATTTTAAATCCAAAAGTGAATGCTAAGCGTATATTCATCAAAACTTTACGGGGGGAATCTCTTACTTATCAAGTAAGTGTAAATCACAAAAACGGACACATTCTTCATTTACAAGTGAAGAATGTTCCAGTTAACGACAATCAGAAACTAGTGGGTGTGATGATTGTGGCAAAAGATGTAACTGACCTGGTTAAGACGAGAATATCATTGCATGAGACTTCCGAAAGACTACGTTCAATTTACGAGTCATCAGTAGATGCCATGGATGTAATCGACTTGAATGGAAATGTCTTAATGGTTAATTCGGCATTTGAAAATTTGTATGGTTGGAAATTAAAAGAAATTTCAGGTAAACCCATGCCTACGATCCCAAAAGAAAGAATGAATGCAATGCATAAGAGGCGTGAAAAATTAAAAAAAGGAATTCCTATAAAAGAGTTGGAAGTAATTTGCATGAGAAAAGATGGGGAATCTTTTATGGCAAGTATTACCATATCCCCTTTGTATGATGAACATGGGAACGTGAATGCATTCTCTGGAATATCCAGAGATATTTCTAGAAGTAAACAGCAAGAAATTGATTTAAGAGAAAGTAAAGATAGGTATAAGACCTTATTAAACGCATCACCAGAACCCATTTATGTTCAATGTAAAGGTGTAATACGTTATATCAATGAAAGTGGAATTCGGATCTTTGGTTATAGCGAACCAAAGCGCTTACTTGGTCGAAATATTCTAGATTTTGTTCATAGTGATTCAAAGAAAATTGCAAGTGACCGTATTCAGCGCACTATTAATAATACAATCATTCCTAAAGAAAAAGTAGAACAAAAAATGATTCGTGCAGACGGTTCTTCGTTCATAATTGAGGGAACAGCAACGGGTATTGAGTATGAAGGTGAAGCCTCTGTCCAAATGATATTTAGGGACATTTCAGAAAGGAAAACGGTAGAGGAGGCTTTAGTTCGAAGTGAAGAAAAGTACAGACTAATTGCTGACAATATGACAGACTTAGTTGCCATAATTGATGAAAATAGTATCGTTAAATATGCATCACCCTCATTTTTTACCGTTTTAGGCTTTCCAGTAGAATCAATTGAAGGAAAATCAGCGGTGGATATTGTCATTTCTGAAGACTTACCAACCGCAATTGAGCAGTTTAACGAAGCGTTACGCTCTACAGAACCGAGTGAAACAGAATTCAGATTTAAACATAAAACAAAAGGCTGGGTGTGGGTTGAATCAAAAGTTTCCTTTTTTATCGATGAAGAAAATGGGAAACCACATCTATTGATTGTCTCTCGTGATATTGAAGAAAGGAAGGCCTTCCAAGAAAAGTTGGAATTTCTTGCCTTCCATGATGAATTGACTGAATTACCAAATCGAAGATTATTTCAAGAAAAAATGCAACAAACATTATCTGAAGCGAAAAGACATAATAGGAAGTTTGCTCTCTTATATATGGATATCGATAACTTTAAATCGATAAATGATGAATTTGGACATTCCATAGGGGATGAATTATTAATAAGATTCGCGAGGAAAGTGGCCACTACACTCCGCGAGTGTGACATTTTAGCACGTCAGGGTGGCGATGAATTTACAATTCTTCTAACCGAAATAACAAATAGAGAAGACGCATTGAATTGCGTAGAAAGAATAATAGCTAGTTTACAGCAAGAGGTGCAGGTGGGAGAATTTATGCATAAAACTAACTCGAGTATTGGAATTGCTTTTTACCCGGAAGATGGTTTGATAATGGACGATTTAATTAAACATGCAGATCAGGCCTTGTATAAAGCAAAAGAAAGTGGGAGAAATAAATATTGTACCTACTAATTACATCCAATAAAGAGGTTATTTCGAATGGACTCTAAGTGAGGAGGATAAGAGTTGGTTTTTCAAACCGAAAAGAAAGCAGACTATGCCGAACAGTTAGTCATTGCAAATAAAGAGCTAGCCTTTCAGAACGAAGAGAAGGCAGCCCAAGCAGCAGAATTAAATATTGCGAATGAAGAACTGGCTTTTCAAAACAAAGAGAAAGATAAACGAGCAACAGAATTAATCGTTGCAAATAAAGAGCTAGCCTTTCAGAACGAAGAGAAGGCAGCCCGGGCAGCAGAATTAAATATTGCAAATAAAGAACTGGCTTTTCAAAACAAAGAGAAAGATAAACGAGCAGCAGAGTTAGTCATTGCAAATAAGGAGCTAGCCTTTCAGAACGAAGAGAAGGCAGCCCGAGCAGCAGAATTAAATATTGCGAATGAAGACATGGCTTTTCAAAACAAAGAGAAAGAAAAACGAGCAACAGAATTAATCGTTGCAAATAAAGAGCTAGACTTTCAGAACGAAGAGAAGGCATCCCGAGCAGCAGAATTAATTATTGCGAATAAAGAGCTGGCTTTTCAAAACAAAGAGAAAGATAAACGAGCAGCAGAGTTAGTCATTGCAAATAAAGAGCTTGCTTATCAGAATGAAGAGAAAGCAGCCCGAGCAGCAGAATTAATTATTGCGAATGAAGAACTAGCTTTTCAAAACAAAGAGAAAGATAAACGAGCAGCAGAGTTAGTCATTGCAAATAAAGAGCTCGCTTTTCAGAACGAAGAGAAGGCAGCCCGAGCAGCAGAATTAATTATTGCGAATGAAGAACTAGCCTTTCAAAACAAAGAGAAGGATAAACGAGCAGCAGAGTTAGTCATTGCAAATAAAGAACTGGCCTTTCAGAACGAAGAGAAGGCAGCCCGAGCAGCAGAATTAATTATTGCGAATGAAGAACTAGCCTTTCAAAACAAAGAGAAAGATAAACGAGCAGCAGAGTTAATTATTGCGAATGAAGAACTGGCCGTTCAAAACAAAGAGAAAGATAAACGCTCAGAAGAGTTAATCTTTGCGAATAAAGAGCTAGCCTTTCAAAACGAAGAGATTTCATATCTTAGCTACCATGATCAATTAACAGGTTTATATAACAGAAGATTTTATGAAGAAGAGTTAAAGAGACTGGATACGCCTAGAAACTTACCTTTGACTATCTTAATTGGTGATCTAAATAGTTTAAAGCTAATCAATGATTTTTTTGGACATGCCATGGGTGATGAGTTGTTGAAAAAAACTGCAGAAATAATTAAACAAGGTTGCAGGGCTGATGATATTGTTTCCAGAATTGGTGGGGATGAATTTGTTATCCTGTTACCTAAAACGAATGCTTTTGAAGCGCAGGTTATTATTAAACGTATCCTGGAACTGGCATCACTAGAAAAAGCAGGTTTAATTGATATTTCTATTTCATTTGGTTATGAAACAAAGAAGCATAAAGAAGATAAAATACAAGAAGTATTCAAAAAAGCAGACAAACATATGTATACGTTTAAACTATTTGAAAGCCCAAAAATTAGGGGAAATACAGTTGATATGATCATTAAGGCTTTCCAGGATAAAAACAAAAGGTTGGAACAGCACTCCCAAAGAGTTTCAAAATTATGCGAAAGAATGGGACAAGTTCTTGGAATGTTTGACTATCAAATTGAGGAACTCGCTACAGTTGGATTACTTCACGATATAGGCAAAATAGCTATAAATGAAAATATACTTAATAAGCCAGGTAAACTTACTGTAGATGAATGGAAAGAAATTAAGCGTCATTCAGAAATAGGTTATAGAATTCTAAGTACAGCCAATGATATGTCTAAAATGGCGGATTATGTATTAGCTCATCATGAAAGGTGGGATGGGAAAGGCTATCCTAGAGGCTTGAAGGAGAATGAAATACCCTTTGAGTCAAGAATCATAGCTATTGCGGATGCATACGATGCGATGACCAGTGAAAGGACATATAGCATTGCACTGTCAGCGGAAGCTGCACTAGTAGAATTGCAAAAAAATGCAGGTATTCAATTTGATCCGGAATTGGTAACCGTATTTATTGAAAAGGCATTGGGTAAATAGGTTGAAAATTACAAGTGTCGACCAATGTGTAAAGAAATAATTAGTTTATTCAATGAAAATGCTCCTCGTAAATTAATAAAAAGTGAACGCCCCTGATTCCTCCATCAGGGGCGTTTTCTCCCTCTAGTTAGCACGGCGAAATTCCGATAAGATAAAACCATACGGATTAAAGTAATCCAGAAATGGGATGAGATAATGTTTAAAATTATGATTGTTGAAGATGATTTGACAATAGCCGGTGTTCTGAGAGAAGAGTTGGGGAAATGGAATCATGAAGCTTTTCTGGTGGAAGATTTTAGCCTTGTCATGGAAGAGTTCAAAAATAATGCGCCGCAATTGGTGCTGATGGATATTTCATTGCCATCATTCAATGGCTATTATTGGTGCCAGGAAATCCGCAAAGTCTCGCAAGTGCCGATCATTTTTATTTCTTCAAGAAATGAAAACATGGATATCGTCATGGCAATCCAGATGGGAGCGGATGATTTCATCTCCAAACCGTTTGATTTAACGGTGGCGGTTGCCAAGATGCAGGCACTCTTGAGACGGACCTATGATTTCAATGAATCGGATAATTTCCTAAACTTCAACCGGACAGTGCTGAAGCCGGGTGAATCGAAACTATATTACGACAGCCAGGAAGTGGATCTGACGCGGACGGAACTGAAGATTCTCGAATTATTATTTTTGCAGAAAGGAGAATATGTTAGCCGGGAAGAAATCATGGTCAACTTATGGGAAGATGAGTCGTTCATTGATGATAATACGTTGGCGGTGAACATTGCGAGACTGCGGAAAAAGCTAGCGAAGGTCGGTTTGGTGGGATTCATTATGACGAAAAAAGGAATTGGGTATGCGCTAAATAAGGAGACCGTTCATGAATAAAACCTCGAAAATTGCAGCTTTGAAAAACTTTCTCTTGGCGGTGCGTCCGCAGCTTTTCGTTTTTGCGGGGATGATTGTAATTTTCGGTCTGGTGTATGTGCTGGCAAGGCTGCCTCTGGATCTTTTTTTATACAGCCTTGAACTGGCAGTTTTTCTTTTTATTGCTTATTTGATTGCCCAATATGTCAGATATGCCAAGCGGTATGAATTGATAAAGAATCTGCAGACCGCAAATGTGTCGAGCTTGGAAGAGGTTTCACAAGGGGCGGATCCTAGAGACTGGATGTATATGGAAAAGTTGGATTCACTCTTGCGTGATTTGCGGGAACTGGAAAATCTGCATGCGGACCGCCAGGCGGATCAACTTGATTATTTCATATTGTGGCTCCATCAGATCAAGACGCCGATTTCAGCAATCAGCTTATTGAACCAGAGTTCAGCATCAAAAGAAGTGAAACAGATTGCCCAGGAATTATTGCGGCTGGAAGATTATACTCATATGGCCTTGAATTATGTGAAGCTAGAAGAATCCGGAGCGGAGATGGATTTGGAAGAAGTGGATATGGACGAGATTATCAAAAAAGCGGTAAAAAAGTATTCCATCCTGTTTATCTATAAAGGAATCAAGCTTGATTATCGGACAGTGGGGATGCAGGTCTTATCCGACGGCCAGTGGCTGCAAAATCTATTGGAACAAATCCTGTCGAACAGCCTCAAATACACACCGAGCAGCGGCACGATTTATATTTATAAGGATACGAATAATGAACAGACCTTGGTCATCGAAGATAATGGAATCGGCATCAGGCCGGAAGATTTACCAAAGATATTCAATAAAGGCTATTCCGGTCTAAACGGACGCCTCCACGAAAAATCTACTGGCCTCGGTCTCTTTCTCAGTAAGAAAATCTGTCAGCGCCTCGGCCATCAACTGGATATCCAGTCGGAACAAGGCACAGGGACGCGTGTCTTGATTGATATGTCGAGAAAAGAATTGGAAGTTTTTGATTGAGAGAGAATTGTCCCAAAGAGATTTTGGGGCAATTTTTTTGGGTTGAAGCTGGTGAATCAGCTCTTAGAAACCAATGTTCAAGGCCATTTAATGGAGATGATAGTTTTTTTTCTGTTTTTTAATAGATATAAAGCAACGGCGAAAACTCCTGCGGGATAGCGAAGTGACAAAATCAACTTTGGCGCTAAGCCTAAGAAAGTTCGGCGCAAATTGTGGACAGCGCAGCAGTTTTGCGGAATATCGATTGCAAAATGCAAGACCGAGAAATTCCAAATCACAATCTTACGAAACCGTAAGATTGCAATACCGTTTGTAAGAATAGGTACAGGCAGCCCTTTCTTTTCTGTCGTATCATTAGAAGCAAGGAGGGGTTAGCATGACCTTATTAAAAATTAAAAATCTTAAAAAAGTATATACAGCTCGGTTTTCAAATCAGAAGACAGAAGCATTGAAGTCGGTCAATTTCTCGGTGAAAGAAGGGGAGTTTGTCTCGATTATGGGAGAATCCGGATCAGGCAAGACGACGCTTTTGAATATTATTTCAACATTGGACGATGCAACGGGTGGCGAAGTCTACCTCGACGGAAATCCGCTATCGGCAATCAAAGACAAGGAAATTTCCGCATTCCGCAGAAATACGCTGGGCTTTGTATTCCAGGATTTCAATCTATTGGATAACTTCACCATCAAAGATAATATTCTACTGCCGTTGGTGTTGTCAAGAACACCGGTTGATGAAATGGAACGCCGCTTGATGCCCATTGTCAAAAAACTTGGTATTGAAACTCATATCAAAAAGTTCCCCTATGAAGTATCCGGTGGTCAGAAGCAGCGGGTGGCAGTGGCGCGGGCACTCATCACACAGCCGAAAATCATTTTGGCGGATGAACCGACAGGAGCGCTCGATTCGAAAGCTTCCCAGAATTTGATGGAAATCCTGAAAGGAATCAGCGAAATTGGCCAGACGATCTTGATGGTGACGCACAGCACGCGGGCGGCGAGCTATTCGAACCGCGTCCTATTTATCCAGGACGGCGCAGTTTACCATGAAATCTACCGGGGCGATCAAACCGCTGAAGAATTCATGGATCGCATTTCACAGTCTCTGAAGGTCTTGTCTGACCGAGGTGAGAAAGATGAATAACCGCTTCTTTTCTTCACTGGCGCTGCGCAATATCAAGTCGAACAAACAATTGTACATTCCGTATCTCTTGTCTTCGACAGCGATTATCATGATGCTTTATTTAATGGCGTCCTTATTGACGAATAAATTCGTTCAGGAACGTTCAAGTTCATTGTCGCCCTTATTTTTGATTGGAACCATTGTCATCGGAATCTTTTCGGTGATTTTCATCTTGTACACCAATAGTTTCCTTATCAAGAGAAGAAAAAAGGAAATTGGTCTTTACGGGATTTTGGGACTGGAGAAAAAGCATGTAGCCAAAATGCTGTTTTTCGAAACCCTTTTTACAAGTCTTTTGAGCATTGCGGCAGGGTTGCTAGCGGGATTGGTTTTCGGTCGTCTGGTCTTTATGATGCTGAATTATTTGCTGCGGCTGCCGACGGATATCACGTATTCGAGTTCTCCCATTACCGTTTTGGCAACAGTTGCACTGTTCATCATGATCTTTGGTATCACATTCCTTTATAATGTCAGCCAGTTTACTTTTGCCAATCCGATTAAATTGTTGAAAGGAAAACAGGAAGGGGAAAAGGAACCGAAAGGCTCGCTTATACTTTTCATCTTATCGCTGATTTTCCTGGGATGGGGATACGGAATTTCCTTGACGATTCCAGACCCGCTCAGTGCAATTTCCAAGTTCTTTTTAGCAGTACTGCTTGTTATCATTGGCACATACTTACTGTTTATTTCAGGCTCGATATTCATCTTGAAGGCTTTGAAGAAAAATAAGCGAATCTACTACCGTCCGGGCGCTTTTATTTCGATCTCGGGTATGCTATTTCGCATGAAGCAAAACGCAGTAGGCTTGGCGAATATCTGTATTTTGGCGTCGATGGTCATCATTGCGGTTTCCACGACGGTGACGATTTTTGTCGAGTCAGAGGAAACTTTGGAGAACCGCTTTCCATACGAGAACAATATGAAACTTTTTGGTGATCCTGAGAACTTCGATGAAATGAATTCCCGGTTTTTCAATCTCCAGGAACGGTTACGCGAGAAAACAGAAACAATGGGCCTTGAAGTGACGGAAATCGAGAGCTACCGCTATGAATCCTTATCCGGCGGACTGCAGGGAAATCAATTTGTCATTGACGGGAACCTTGCGGAACCGGAAAAGTCTATTAATATGATGGTCCTGCCGCTAGAAGATTTCAACAAAATGACTGGGAATTCGTATTCCCTGGCAGACGATGAAGCACTGTATTACCATTCGACAAAAACATACAGAGAAGATGAGCTGACAGTCGGAGATAAGACTTACCGACTCACTGAAGTTGACAATGAATTCAGTGAGGAAATGGATTTAACAGAATCGATGGCACTGGTCCTGCCTGATATTTCACATCTTATGAATATCCAGGCAGATTTTAAAAAACAATTTCCAGATACAAATTATTTTACTATTGATGCTGAAATAGGTTGGAACACGTCAGGCACTGAGGAAGAGAAAAATGAGTTCGCCGAACAGTTGAATGACGAATATGGTTGGGATGCAGGCGGCATGAATCTATACAATTCACGTCTTCTCCAGCGCGAGGAATGGTATAGCACGAACGGCGGATTCCTGTTCCTTGGAATTTTCCTAGGGCTGCTGTTTACCATCGGTACCGTTTTAATCACTTACTTCAAGCAAGTGTCTGAAGGATTTGACGACCGGGAGAAATTCCAGATCATGCAGAAAGTCGGCCTCGACAAGGAAATGATTCAGGAATCGACGCGTTCCCAGATTGTCTGGATGTTCCTTCTGCCGATTGTCATCGCTACGATTCATGTGAGTTTCGCTTACCCGATTGTAAGGAAATTGCTACTGATGTTTGGCGTCACCAATGAAACAACCTGGCTGATGTCGTTTATCGGAGTAGTACTCGCATTCGCGGCAATTTATTGGATGATTTACCGGGTGACTTCGAAAGTGTATTACAGTATTGTGAAGTAAAAACAAAAGAAAATAGGCTGTCCATGAGATAATCTCAGGAATTCCCATAACTTCTCATCTTCCTGTGAGAGTGAAAAAATGATTTCACGGGAGAAATTAGTCGACCAGAATTCAGAATAAGGAATTACCATATATAGATATTTAGATTACGTTAGAGTTAGATAGTGAATGTTAAAAGGGGATTGGGAGATGTGTGGATTTACGGGTTTTATTGGGAATACTGATAATGAGTTTAAAGTGTTAAAAGAAATGATGGACAGAATAGTTCATCGTGGCCCTGATTCTTCTGGAAAGTTTGTTGAAGATGGAGTTGCTCTTGGTTTCCGCAGATTAAGTATTATTGACTTAGAAGCAGGGAGCCAACCTATTTATAATGAAGATGAATCTATTGTTTTAATTTTCAATGGTGAAATCTATAATTTTATTGAACTCAGAGAAGATTTGGTTGCACGAGGACATGTCTTCAAGACCCATACGGATAGTGAAGTGCTTATACATGGATACGAAGAATATGGAACAGATTTGGTAGGGAAACTGCGTGGTATGTTTGCTTTTGTCATCTGGGATCGCAGCGAGAAAAAACTTTTTGCGGCACGCGATATGTTTGGCATTAAACCGTTCTATTATGCTCAAATGAATGGAACGCTTTTATTTGGCTCAGAAATCAAAAGTTTGATCCCACACCCTCATTTTCTAAAGGAATTTAATGAAAATGCATTGAAACCATATTTGACTTTTCAATATCCCGTTATGAATGAAACTTTTTTTAAGGGCGTATATAAATTGCCTTCAGCGCATTACATGACTTTCGAGAAAGGTCATGTTGAAATAAAACGATACTGGTCTCCGAAATTCAAGCCAAGTAATCAGCCATTGGAAGAACTGGTTGATGAAATCGATGATGTTGTTCGCGATTCTGTTATTGCCCATCAAATAAGTGATGTGAAACTAGGGTCATTCCTATCAAGTGGTGTTGACTCTAGTTATGTAGCCGCCCTTGTGAAGCCGGACAAAACATTTACAGTTGGTTTCAGTGATGAAAACTTTTCAGAAATTGATAATGCCAAAGAACTGTCAAATGAATTGGGTATTCAAAATATTAGTGAAATTTTGGACGCGGATACTTGTTTTAGCAAGCTGCCTGAGATTCAATATATGATGGATGAACCACATTCAAATCCGTCCATTGTACCACTTTATTTCCTGGCTGAACTGGCTAGCAATCATGTTACGGTTGTCCTGTCAGGCGAAGGTGCAGATGAACTTTTCGGTGGTTATGAGGATTATAAAACAGCTCCGGCATTGAAAAAATATAAAAAAATCTCACGACTTATTAGAAAACCATTAGGTGTAGTTGCAAAGTGGATGCCAGAAATGAAAGGGAAAAACTTCTTAATTAAGGGCGGACTTCCCGTAGAGGATTGGTTTATTGGACAAGCAAAAATATTTTCTGAAGAAGAGGCAACAGGCATAGTTAATTCAGACTATAGCAAATCTTTAAAAGTAAAAGAAATTGTTAAACCAATTTATGATCAAGTTAAGCATGAAGATGATGTGACCAAGATGCAATATCTTGATCTCCACCTCTGGCTTGTTGATGATATTCTATTAAAAGCTGACAAAATGAGCATGGCACATTCAATTGAATTGCGTGTTCCATTCTTAGATAAGGATGTAATGGCAACTGCTTCAAAGATTCCTTCCAAATATCGAGTGAATCATATTAACACAAAATATGCTTTTCGATTGGCTGCTGGTAGAGCCCTACCTAAAAAGTCTGCAAACCGTAAAAAAATCGGTTTTCCTGTACCAATTCGTCATTGGATCCGAACGGATAAATACTATCAGGAAATCAAGCAATATTTCACAGGAAATGCTGCAACAATATTTTTCAATCAAGCTAAAATAGTGGCACTTCTTGAAGAGCATTATCAAGGTAAGAAGAATAATGGAAGAAAAGTTTGGACAATTTTCATGTTCTTAGTGTGGTACAAAGTATACTTTGAATCCGATTCACTACCTTTTGTTGAAACCAATTCTGATCAAATCAAACAATTGACTAAAATTTAACATGGGGATACAATCCATTTAGTGAGCGTCCATGGGGTAAAAGTAAATATGATTGTTTACTTCTATTGGTATAAACAAGAAGACACCTCCAATTTGCTGTTAGCCATTTTGAGGTATCTTTTGTATTAGTATATGAAAAACAGAATAGTTTTCTGTACAAATAACGTTGCGAGAACATGATTGTTCTGAACAAAGAATCACCATTATTGGACACCATCGATCTGCTTTATTTCAGATAAGTGGTGTCTTATTTATGGAGATTTTAGAAGGGAATTATCGGTATTACATAAATACATAGAGATATTTCCGGGTTCCAAACACATAGAGATTCTGATAGAAAATCGTTAGAATCACCTTTAATTATAATTTCATATAGCCAACCTTACAATGTCTCTTAAGGAGATTCATTTTTGTTCCAATACATTGATAAACTCTCTTAAATAATCCGGAAGATCGGGTGGACGGCGACTTGATACGAGATGTCCGTCTATCACAACGGGCTCGTCATACCAAATCGCCCCTGCGTTTTCCATATCATCTTTAATTCCTGGTGTACTAGTAACTTTTTTACCTTGTAAAATTCTAGCCGAAATTAATACCCATCCTGCGTGACAAATTTGGCCAATCGGCTTTTTATTTGCATCCATATGTTGAATTAAAGAAATTACTTCAGGAAATCGTCGTATTTTATCTGGTGCCCAACCTCCTGGTACCAAAATCGCATCATATTCTTCTGGATTAATATCTCTATATGCTAGGTCGGAAAGGGCAGGTACACCGTATTTCCCAATATATTTTATTTTTGCTTCTTCTCCAACAAGATGAACAATTGCGCCTTCTTCTTGGAGCCTAAGAATTGGATACCAAAGCTCTAAATCCTCAAATTCATGATGCACTAGAGCAATAATTTTTTTCCCTTGTAATCGCATAATAAGACTCCTTTCGTTAAAAAATAGTGTGTTTTGCTGCTTTAATTAAAACTTGTAATCCGACAATGCTTGTACATTCAATGATCAACTTAAATGAATCAGACAAAGAAGTAGTTTAACATCTGACGTGTTTGCGTTTGAAACCAATTTTCCCTTTATCTACTTGCTTTTGAATATTTTCAGAAGCGACTATGAAATTGCTTTTTTTCTTGTCCAGATTGACTTCTACTGGGCCAACTGACTTTGCGGTATCTACCGCCTTATCATGGGACGGCAAATAAGAGACCCCTACAGTGTAAATGAAATTATTCATAGCATATTTAGTTCGTTCAGGAGAATCTTGAATCGTATTTCGTACAAGTTCAAGCATATTGTTAATTTTGCTTTCAGAAAATTCACCGTCCGGGCGACTACCCAAAAGCCAACAGTAACAATTCCAGCCAGCTGACATTCTCAGTTCCTCACCACTTGCGATCCATTTATCTGCTACTTCTTGTGCAATATCTGTTTCTGACAAGGTTACTGCAACCACATAATCGGACAGCATATAAAAATAAGCAGCATCTATCCATCGCTCAAAATCCGCTTCAGTCATTGCTTTTGGGTCCGCAATTATACCGGCAAAGTACATGGCATCATAGTTACCTGTGGTGTATAGTTGCTCCGCCAAAGGTTGATTTTTTTTAATTTTCTTGGCGATGGGCTTCATAGCACCTGTTGCCACGCCAAAAAATGGTTCTTGCGCTCCATTGGATCCGTACATTTTCTTTGTGCGATCCTTGCCGAGAGCTTCAAGTTCCTGCATAACCAATTCTAAATTCATTGTTTAACACTTCCTTTTTTGGAGTTTTTGCCATATACGACATATGTGAAGTGCTGCGTGATGCTAACGAATTAATATCCTTTCAGTGTATTTCATCTTTACCATATGGACAAGTAACAGAAAAAATTCCTATAACCTGAAGTGTTACTGAAAATAGGAATTCGGTTGTACTCTTATTTGATGCCTATTTCGGGAATCTAAAATTAAAGTGTCTATTTATAAATCATTTTATATTGTGTTGTATTTGTATTTCTTGAGTCATCATAATATTGTAAGTATCGTGTATACTTCATGAACAATTCCAACAAATACTGAGAAAGCATATTTTGCTTTTTCTCTATCAGCTCTTACTCTCCAAGCACGTCTTGTTTCGTCATATAGTTCAATATCTGTCATGTTATATCGGAACAAAAGATTTAAACGTTTTAAAACTACTGGTTCGTCTATTTTAACTTGCTGTCTTTCATAATGTGATATCAACTGATTCACTTCTACTCTTCCAAAAACACCACTTATGCCAACCACGGGCTCTATTTATTAATTTGTCTTTCCCTATTAAATCTATAATTGCTGCTGCAACTTTTAGAGCTGTATGATTATCTTCCATGCCATGTGTAAGAATTTTAATCTTAGGTTCTTTCCCACTATCCTGGATACGTTAAATATAGTCTTTTTTCTGATTCTTCGGTATCGGTTAAATGATTAAATATCCTCTTTAGAAAATTTCTGAACCATGATGACCACCTCTCACTTAACCTATACTTCTACATATTCTTTTTTCTTGCTGTACTATCCTGCTTTGGTGTTAATTTAATAACAGAATTGGCTATCTTTATATGACCACCGAACAATCAATTGTATTCTACAAAAGGTGAATATGCGTATCAATCTATAGCTGCCTACGGTTTAAAGGGGGTTACTCCAGTCAAACTAGGCTTTCAATACATTGATCAAAATAATTTATTTAATAGTTTTGATGAAGTGGATTAGAATATATTTCAATTTTAAATAGTGAATAGCTTTATGCCAAAGTATTTCATAAACTATCTCATTTCGATAGAAGATGCATCACACTATATAAAGAAGCGAAAATAGGGAATTGAAGCATAGACTATGAATTTTGACCTTACTTAAGGATTAGAGTATTCAATACGAACGAAATGTCGCCTTGAATTTCTTTCAGTGGCCTCTAACATGGAGAGGTTGTTTTTTAGTGGTCATGAATCCTCTATTAAAGAGCCGGAAATTAGGAGGTAATTTGTTAGTTGCCCGAATAGGACTGAAAGTTGCCCCAATCAGCACCAAAGTTGCCCCATTCAAAGCAAAAGTTGCCCCAATAGGACAAAGAAGGTGCTGTAATCAAAGGGAAAGTTGTCTATTCAGATGAATAGTTGACTCAAATAATTAAAAAGTAGTACTTCCTACTGAAGAAACCTTCGTCTTTAAACTTCATATGTTTCTTGCGATAGACAGAAGAATACATGAAAGTGTAAACATTCACGTTTGTTTCTGACCCAGGGACTGTAGCTTAATGGTATGTTGTAATTTCTGAGAGGTATTAGCATTTGAATTTCCTTCCACTGTTTAGATTGGAATAAAGTGTGTAATTGAGCACAATCTTATGCTCCTATCCATGCCTAGTATTGATAATGCTGGGGGGGATGGTGGAGGTTGATAGTAGTGCTGATTATGTGATTGATCTGCATAGTTTTGGTTATTGTAATGATTTATATATGGATGTGTATTTGAAATACTTTCATTGGCTTTGTCACAATCTCTAGGAGGACCAATATATGTTGATGGAATAACTGGAGCAACTGCTTTTTTCCATACACTTTCATCAATACAGTAAGTGTGAGCCATCACACTCGCAGGTGTTAATTTTAAAATATCTGAACCAAGAATTACCTCGGGAGTTGGAGCATTAAAAATAGCCAGTATATGTGTGTTATCGACAGCAGCAATTTCGTAATGCCACCAACCTTGAGGGACGTTTGCTACCTGACCAGGTGAAATGGGGTAATTTTGAGTTTGTTTTGTAAAAGGGTTCAGTAATGACACAATAACAGCTCCAGAAATACAGTAAACTAACTCTGCAGCATTTTGGTGGTAATGGGGCTCTACAACATTATTAGCACTGAGAAAAATATCAAGTAATGATACATTGTCTAATGTGTTTAATTGGTTGATGCCTAGTATATTAATAAAATTTTGATTGTCCTTCTTGAAAAGTGTGCTGTTATTAACATCAAAAGTGTACTGTGTTGTTGGTAAAGTGTAATCCATATTTGAACTCATAATAACATCCTTTCATTTAATCAATTCAAATGTACATAGTTAGAACATTTGATACATGATATGTAGGATTTCCATGTAAGGATGAGCTATTGTCATTTTTTTAATGAGTAAGGAAGTTTTACAGATAGAGAATATTAATACAACCAAAAAACATTTACTTAATCGATGGTTGCTTCAATAGCATCTGTTTTAACCAAGTAAAAGAATGATGATTTAGAATGGAATAGGGGGGATTCAAGAACTTAAACAAGACTGAAACATGTCAGGATTCAATTGCAGGATTTTCTACCTGTGAGCGAGTTTTCGTATTTGCAATATATATTAAGCGCAGTGCAATCAACATTAATATGATAGCTATGAAACGATTAAAATCAAACGAGACTTGCACGCCGCCAAACCAGCCAAAGTGATCGATTAACATACCCATCGATAGCTGTCCGATGACTGTCGAGATACTGGTTGCAATTATTCCGATTTTTGGGACCGCTATAATGGTCAAAAACAAGTAACCGACACCAAACCAAACAGCACTTAATTGCCACTTTGGTGCTTCTAGTATGGCAAGTAAATCACCGGTACCAAAAAACAAGATGACAACGGCGAGTAACAACGCTCCTGTGATAAATGTTAGGAATGTACTTTCATAAGTACCCGCATGCTTACTGAAAGCTCCATTTATTGATGATTGAGCACTTAATAAAATACCTCCTATAACAGAAGCCAATAATATGATAATAGACATGATATGACCTCCAATAATAATTAAAAGATGAGAAGTAATGATACAGCCATCAACGCAACAGCTGCTAGTTTTTCCTTATTTAGTTTTGATGTACGACTGCCTAACCATCCATTATGTTCAATGATCATACTCATCGCCATTTGTCCTACGATCACGCTGATCATTGCCAGACCAACGCCGACAATCGGAATGCTGATGACAAGAATGGTTAAATAGATAATGCCAAGTAGTCCTCCAGTTAGCTGCCACTTTGGCGCTTTAAATGTGTAGGACAGTGAACCCTTCCCTAGAAATAAAAGAACAATCGCAATGATAATGGTCCCAACGAAAAAGTTATAAAAGCTACTTTCTAGCTTGCCTATAGATTTTCCGAGTTCGCCATATATTGCGCCTTCTACACTTAGTGATAGGCCAGCTACTAATGCAATGATGTAAACCCAAATTTTCATATGTATTCCTCCTTTCATATCTATAATTCGAGTATCATCGATATGTCGACGATAAAAAAAGGGAGCCTAAAGCTCCTTTTTTATGAATTCCGCTATTTCTTGTATGCGTTCATCATTTCGACGGTAGTATGTCCATTTCCCATGACGCTCTGATTCTAAAAGACCAACCCTCTGCATCATCGTTAAATAATGCGAAACTGTAGATTGTGACATATTTGCTTTCTCTTGGATGTCACCTACACATACGCCCCCTTTTTCACTGATATTTTTCGCAAGATGTGCAGTCGTCTTATCGAAATGATTCATTGGATCTTTCAACCACTTCAACATATCTAATCTCGTTTCATTTGCTAACACTTTGAAAATCTCAATTTGGTTTTCCATAATTAAATACTAATCGATAATTCTCGATATGTCAATTCGTGTTTCACCAACATAAGTTTGGTACTCATGGATAGCCCTTCAAACCAAGGCTTTATTTATGATATTTTATGCTGTGGATATCCCTGATAATCTCAGTAAGGTGCTTTCAAGTATTCACATTCCGAAAAATTTACTACAGATAACACAGAGTCTTAGGGATACATAGCATATATATAAGGATATGTTTAAGATGTGATGGAGGTATGAATATGGTGAATTTTCAATCTTTTCGTGGTACTGTCACCATGATTAGTGAGTTTATGACAAGCGTTAATGGTGAAGGAGAAGGGTGTTATACATTACTGTCTGTAGATAACGGCTATGGCGATTTAGTGAACTTTGTGGTGTCACCGACTACTTATTTTGTAGACCATGTAATGGTAGCAGTAGGGGATAGGGTAACTGGCTATTACGATGGCAATGCACCTGTTCCACTTATTTTTCCACCACAGTATCGGGCACTTGTTATGGTAAAAGATAGTCCATATCAAAATGTGAAAGTAGCCTATTTTAAAAGCCAATTGTTGAGTAGTGATGGTCAATTAATATTAAATATTTCTCCGTACACTCAAATAGTAGGGACAAATGGGCAAGCCTTTACAAAAAATCCTGCAAACCGAAATCTAATTGTTATTTATGGTCCTACAACTAGAAGTATTCCAGCCCAAACCACACCATCTAAAATTGTTGTTTGGTGTGGATATAATTAACACGTTAATTATATTCATAGAATTTTTATTGCATTCCAAATCAACCCTAAGTATGTACAATTAACGGAAGTTTCTAAAAAAAATCGTGAGGTTTGGTTGTGTATGGATAAGTAAAGACGGGATAAAGAAGTTTATTCATAATATAAATCAATAAAAAGCCTGAAATTGCTTCAGGCTTTTTATTGTGGGAGTGTTTCTTCCTATATAAAAGGGAGGCAGACTAAACCTTCTGAATAGGAATATTATGGGTTTTTATGGTCGGTGTCCTTCGCATCTTGAACTATCCGGGATAGATTTGTTCAAGAAGTGATAAATAATAGCTTCCAATTATTATTATAATTTGAAGTCAATTCAATTATCCATGCTCCTTCTAGAGCAGCTCCTCTTTCCATTTTAAAAGAGGCTAAAATCGAAGAAACTTGAATTCGCATATATTCGGTTAAACTGTTAAAGGAAAAGTGAAATCTATCACTGATTATAGTTTATGAATTCAAAAATATTTATTGACATATATTAGTTGTTTATTGTTTAATGGAAAATGTAGGTATTTAATATACTAGGAGGTTTTTCATATGAACAAGAAAAAATTTACCAGGTTGATGGTTGTTATTTTAATTTCAGTAATATTCTTCAGCCAACTTTCATTAAAGGAAGTTAAGGCAGCTGAAGCAACTGTGCCGAAAGAGGAAACAACATTAACTATTTCATCTCCAGTAGAAGGTATTTTTGAATCCTCAGAACAAATTCATTGGTATAAAGTTAACCCAACTGAAGGTGAAATTACTGATTTTACCCATTTACGCATGAAGCTTCAATCTGAACAAGAGTTAAACATTATAATTTTCTCTAGTCTAGAAAATGCGATAGAAAATCGAGCATTTGATAGATACATGGGGTATTCATATCAAAATCAACCTGCTATCATTGATTTTCCAATTGCATGGGTTGGACCTTATTACATAAAGGTTGAATATTATGGTGAAGAAAATAGTGAGAGTGAAATAGAACAGCCGCAAAATCTGGATCCGGTTACCCCTTACACGATTAGCTATGATGGAGTTACACTCCCTCCAACTAATCCAGTTGCAGAAGGCACAGAAGAGTGCCCTGTGGAATTAAGCACTAAACAAAGAGAAAACGGCAAAAATATATTAAAAGATTTAAGAACGATCCGTGAAAACATTCTAGCAAAAACAGATAAAGGAAAAGATTTGTCTGCTATGTACTATAAAATGGCCCCATTCTTAAGCTCAAAAATGGTATTCAGTAAAACGCTAAGAGAAAACGTTTATAATGATTTAATGCAATTGAAGGGATTATTTACTGACGTTGCAGCAAATGGCAGTGCGAGTGCCTACAAAATTACAAAAGAAGATCAGAAATCAATCAACAATTTGTATGAAACTTCTCTAGAGTCTGTTCCAGACTTCTTAAAAGATCAAATCTTGAAAACTGGAAAGAGCATAGATATTTCGAATTTAACAAATAAAACGGTCTCTTCGATTCTGACAAAGGGAGGATTTGCTAAATCTAATGTAAGTAGCAATGAAAATCGTTTAATTGTTAAAATTAAAGATGGTAAAAAACTAAGCAACATCCTACCGAAAACAAAGTCATTTGGTATAGAGTCAATTACTCCTTTTGAAGCGAAGGGTTCAGTCTTCCCGAATATGTATGTGATGGAAGTCGGAGGTAGCTCATCTGATTTTAATGTATCATCCAATACTTTAAAGGCAACATCTAAACAGGTTTCAAAGCTTTCTGATGTGGAATTTGTTGAACCCGTTCAGCAATATCATGCATTATCAGCTGATTCACAATTTCCTTATCAATGGTCGTTAAAGAACGATGGAAGTAGTCTAGGAATACCGGATGCTGATATTCAATTTGAAAAGCTTCAGGAATTACTAAAAGGAAAGCAAATGAAAGATTCGATTATTGCAGTGTTAGATACCGGGGTTGATCATACGCTTTCAGATTTAAGTGGCAGTGTATTAGCAAATTCTGGCTATGATTTTATAAATAATAGCTCAAATGCAATGGATGGTAATGGCCATGGTACTCATGTTTCAGGCATCATTGCAGCTGAAGCAAATAATCAGTATTCGATGGCTGGCATCAATGCATACACTAAAATTCTGCCAGTTAAAGTGCTTGACGATAGTGGTAGTGGCGACACGGAACAAATTGCGTATGGCATTAAATATGCTGTGGACAATGGGGCTAATGTCATTAATCTTAGTCTTGGTGGATCGTACAGCAGGGTGCTCGAATATGCACTCAAATATGCAAATGATCATGATGTAACCGTTGTAGCAGCAAGCGGAAATGATGGATATGAAGAAATCTCTTATCCTGCATCTTCTCAGTATGCTATTTCAGTTGGAGCAACTAATCGTCTTGATATTGTTTCGGACTATTCCAATTTTGGAAGTGGACTAGACCTTGTTGCACCAGGTACAGAAATACCGAGTCTTATGCCTGATGGCAATGTCACGATTATGAGCGGAACCTCTATGGCTACTCCTCATGTGGCTGCAGTAGCGGGACTTCTTCTCTCGCGAAATTCAGAATTATTGCCAAGTGAAATAGAAAAGATTTTAACAAAAACTGCAAGTGACGTTACATTTGATGAGCAAGATAATCCGGGAGATGATATTGGGTATTATCCAATTGATGAAGAGGATCCTTACCCCATTGAAGAGCCTGTACCAGGATACGATAATGTTTCCGGCTGGGGGAGACTTGATGCGAACAGTGCAGTAAGTTATCTTGATAAAAAGGAAGTCTCAATGGAACGTATTTTCGGGACGGATCGTTATAAAACGGCAGTAAATGTGTCAACTAAAGGCTGGGATATATCAGACGTTGCGGTCATTGCGACAGGAAGAAATTATCCGGATGCATTAAGTGCAACACCGCTTGCCTATAAAAATAAAGCACCTCTTTTATTAACAAATACAAACGCACTTCCAGCAACTGTGAAGGCTGAGCTTAAACGTCTAAAAGTTAAAAAAGTAATATTAGTTGGCGGAAAATCTGCCATTGCAACTAATGTTGAAAAAGATATTATAGGATTAGGAATTACGAATATCTCAAGAATCAGCGGGGCAAATCGATATGAAACATCTGTCAATATAGCTAAACAACTTGGAAGTACAGATCAGGCAGTAGTGGTGACTGGTGAAAGTTTCGCAGATGCTCTTTCAATCGCACCAATTGCTGCATCACTTAAAATGCCGATTCTTTTAACGAAGAAAAATACACTTCCAGATTCCGTTAGCCAATATGTGAAATCTAGTAAATTTAAGCAGACTTTTGTTATTGGTGGGACATCTGTTGTTCCAAATAAGATTGCAAATGGTTTACCAAACCATAAACGAATCAGTGGTACAACTCGTTACGATACTAATAGTAGCATTATTACTTATTTTGCTAATGAACTTGATATGACCAGTCCGTTTATTGCAACTGGTTCAAATTATCCCGATGCATTGTCTAGCTCTGCTTTAGCAGCTGTTCAAGGCAATCCGTTGATTTTAACAAACCCATCTGTTGTTCAGCAAACAACGAAAAATACAATTTCTAAGTATGCTGATTTAGCTGAAAAATACTACATCATCGGAGGAGAAATTGCTCTGCCTAAATCGTTAGTTGAATCATTATTTGAATAACTTGTAACAAAAAAGCTTGTAGAGATTTTTCTCTACAAGCTTTTTTAGTGCGCCAAGGAGGAATGCTTAACGCACTTGCCAGGGACCCCGTTACTGTTATGAAGACCCCGTATTAATCTTCACTGAAGTCTGTGCAAATTAGTTCTGTTGTGTTTTCTTCTTTGATTAAAAAGTGAGTGTCTAGAAGCAAAGGATGGATCTGGTAAATCCGTTTTGTCAAAATTGCCATCAACTTTTGAAGTAACAACGATATAACGATCAACCTCTCTAAAGGACAATGTGTAAAATTGTATTTTAGGTTTGAAAATGTTGTTTTTAGACCATTTTTCTATTGCTTCAATGCTTAACATTTCCTTCCCTTCATCAAATACAAAGGCATCATTTGTAAAAAAAAATTTAAATTCATTGCCAGCTTGGTAAAATCGTGTGATCAAAATCATGTATGTTTTTACTGTTTTCGACAGGAAACGACAAATGTCTCGATGACGGTCAATAATAATAAAAGAAAAAAATTATTAAACAACACGAGGTGTGGTAAATTATTGGTAACTCTAATTAAACTATCCAAAAAATTCGATTTACATAGTAGAACTGATCAGAAGTTGTACGAACAAAATATAAAAGAAGTTTATGCAAGGATTTTTAATATGATAGATCAAATTCCTTAATTATATAGAGGTTCCTTTTTAAAAAAATCAAATGCCGAAATAGCTAAAATACAAGTAAACTTGATTCTATAGATCAGATGCAAGCCTAATTTTGTTTGCAACATACAGGTTTCGGTGAAAGGAGTAATAAAAATGAAAGTTAATTCTTTCTTTGCGTGGAATAATGAAAAATTAGACGAAAAAATTAATGAATTTTTATCTAGTAATGACGATATTGAAGTAATAGATATTAAATTCAGCAGCACCATGTTCTATTTTTCTTCTATGATTATTTATAAGAATCATAATTTTGATTAAATTATTACCAAGTACCGACTAGCGTTGCCATTCAGTAGTTGCAAGTAGTATGCGCCCTTTAAAGAAATTCAAGATTGGGTATCTTTTTATAAAGGATTTTGGAATGAAGGAATTGTTAAATTTAATCTAGTATTGGAGGAAAAAAATGAATTCAGATGTATCATTAGATTTTCAATTTACAACGTTAAAAAAGGTCCATTAGTTATTGGATTTGAGCCATGAAATTGATTCTTCAAAACGGTATAAGTGAATACATAATAAGAAATTTAGAAATCTTCGTCTACCATTAGTATAAGTTTGTCGATTCGAAAAAAATACAACCGATTCATTTGAAGTTTTACAAACATGGCAATAATAAATGTAGAGAATGGAGAGACATCACTATGAAGATAAATAGATTAATTGCGAACAATATTAACAAATTAGATGCCGTATTACCAGTGGATAAATCGATAGGAATTGCTGGATTGTCTGGATCTGGTAAAACATCTTTTTGTCAAACAATTGGTGAAGAATCCAAGAAGCGTCTCGTTTCCTTATTGCCAAAGGCTGAATATCAGTATTTATTTTCTACTATTATGGAAACGAATTTCAGTGCCATTAAGATGGAAGAAATTCCTTTAGTCCTTTTTCTAGGTAAATCATCAATCTCTGCCAATCCGCGTTCAACAATTGGCACACATACTGGCGTTTTTAAAGAGATTCGTGTAACACTTGCCGAAAAATTTAATCTTTCTCCAGAAGTTTTTTCATTTAATAATGAATTAGGCTGGTGTCCTGCGTGTAAAGGACGAGGTACTACCAAAAATGTCGAATGTAAAAAGTGTGAGGGCAAGCGCTATAATCCAGAAGTTGAGCAATATAAAATAGAACTATTAGAGCAACCACATAGCATTTCCGATATCAACAACTTAAACATTGAATCGATTCTATCCCTTGGAGAAGAATTACATATTAGTGAAACGAAACAACATATACTTAAAAATATTATCAATATGAATATTGGTTACTTAACATTAAATCGCATTATGGGTACATTGTCAGGTGGAGAATTAACACGACTTTACTTGGCAGAATTCATGGCAGCAAGTGAAAATACCGTTATTATTATTGATGAAATCTCCGTGGGTCTTGATCACCAAACACTATTGAAAATTTTAGATCAGATTAAACAATTAGGCTATAAGAATCAAATTTGGCTTATTGATCATTCCGACACAGCGCTCAATACAACCGATGAGCAATTATTCTTTGGACCGGGAAGTGGAAAATATGGAGGGGAAATTGTGGATGAATCACCACGTCCACAACCAATCCTTTGGGAACGAAACCAGGCAATGCCAACAGAATACTATCAATTTCATGATCTTTACTGTCGTAATATTCAAATGGCTGAAATTCAGATTCCCAGAAATAGACTTGTAACCTTTACTGGTGAGTCTGGATGTGGAAAATCAACTCTAGTTAATGAGTGTATAGCCACAGATTTTCTGAAGCGATATCCTAAAGATAAACTGGTAATGGTGGGGCAAAATCGAAACCAATCGATTACTAGTCGATCAACTGTTGCGACTTTTCTTGATATTAAAAAGAGACTTACAAAATATAGTGAAGATATTGATGATATTTTTCAGAGCTCAATTGAAGATATTATTGAAGAACTACCAACTCAAGACATCGCTCATAAACGCTTGAGCTTATTAATAAAACTTGGACTTGGTTATTTGACATTAGAAAGAAAGACACAATCGTTATCAACTGGTGAATATCAATGCGTTCATTTAGTTTCGGAGCTGTTTGCAAACTCAAAAAATCCACATACGCTTTTTATTTTTGACGAGCCTTCAAAAGGTTTATCACAAAATATTTTAAACCAATTCATTGATAGTATTCGGGTCATTTTGCAAGATGAAGCCGTCTCAATCCTAATGATTGAACATAATGCTTATATGATCGAAAGCTCTGATTTCATCGTTGATTTTGGTAAAAGACAGCTTGCACCTGTTCAAAATCTTGATGTAGTCAATTATGATGATTTTTATCGTCAAAAAAGTAGTTCAGATAGAATTGACCCATTGCGTATTTCGTCAACACTCAAGCAGCAAAATGGCATTACCTATTTAAAAGATAATCATATCGAGTATTTTAAAGATGCAGAAAACATCTATAAGGGCGGTATTTTAAAAAGCTTATCACCAATGGCCCGGGTGATTTATGGTGAATACGAATCTGAAACTATTGCACCAGTCATCGCCATTGATCTGGAACGGCATTTGTATAGTCAATATAGTTTTCTTTATGAAATTGGAGGTTTGATCAACCATATTGTGGCGGCGCATCCGACCAATAAAGATACAAGTAGCTTCGATTTCTATTTTCAGGAAAATCATTGTCCATGCTGCTCGGGTCGCAGGATGATTGAAAAATTTGATATTGATGTTGTGATTTTGGACAAAACCGTGCCATTCTGGGATGGCCAATTGCACCCAGACGTGATGGAAGTATTAAAATATTATCAATATCCAAAATTGCAATTCCTCTTTGATGAGATTAACAATGAACTCGGTCACGATATTAGTAAAAGCTTTAATGAGATGTCAGCAGCAGAAAAACATACCTTTTTATACGGGTATTGGGAAAAGTCGTTCTATGATAAAGCAGGCAAGGCGTCAAGAACTTGGGAAGGCTTTAACCTCATCATTGGGCGCTATATGTTTATATCAAAATCGATTATTAAAGAGCATATGAAAGTATCCAAAGAAATGATTACCTGCCCTGTCTGTCAAGGAACCGTGCTAAACCATCATAAAAAGCTCAAATTTAGTAACACAGATATTCGTGAGATTATTCATCAGTCGATTGATCAAGTTCTGAAAACAGTAGGGGAGTTACCAGAACTTGAAAAATTGAAAACCATTGTTGGTGGCGATATGACTTTGACACAAGACGTCTCCCTGTTACCTAGGGAAACACAAGTCGCTCTGAAAATGCTTGAACTGGAGCAGGCAAGCTTTGCCCACTATGAAATGGTTTTACAAAATGTCCTGCCTTTCTCTGATAGTATTAGCGGTAATTTGGAATCCATTAGCATGAATAACCGGATCACCATCTGTGATTTTGCCAATATCAACGAAACGAGAGAAACCATCATTGATCAGTATTTCACTAATGGAAAATACAAAAAACTAACGTATGTATATGAAGCGTTTGGTTACAAAAAAATTGTCACCCAAGTTAATAAAATTAAAAAAAGCCAACCATGTCCATTCTGTAAAGGCAAGAAAGTTATATCAGAAGATAATTTGCATGATGGCGTGTTTAAAGTAACAATTCCATGTGTGAGTTGTTATGAAAGTGGTATTAATGAAGAGGGTCTTATGGATATTATTGAAGGTATAGAAGTAAAACAATGGTTAACTGGAACAATAAGTGATGTTGTTGCTGGTAGCTTAAATATTGAGGCTGTTGCAGATATTCCAATTTTTAATCGTATTCGTCAGTTAAATAAACGAGATATGATGGCGGTTTATCAATGCCATGAGCAAAATGATTAAATCATATAGTAAAACAAAGCTAGATGTCATCTAGTGATAGAAAACTCATTTGCAATAAGAGGGATGTTCTTTCTATGCATTATGAAACTTTATATTTAGTCCGTTAGTATTTATAAATTAGCAAGTTTTTTAAAAAAGGTGGAATCAAGATGAACTGTAATCAATGTCAAAACGAAATGGTAAAAGATTGTAATGTTAATGTTGAATATGATACGCCAGGAATTAGAATAAGTAAAAAAAGTGGAAGGGACTTTACAATAATGTATCTGCAAAATCAAAAGCAGCCGTTTGTTCAAATTGTGGTTATGTAGCTTTATATATTGATGAATATAAAGAATTCAGTGAGTAGTATGCGAATGTAAAAATTGATTATAGTCATTAATAGATAGGAAAACATTAAATATGAGGAATTACCTTTAGTCGTTGAGTTATGTAAGAAGTGAGACCATAGTACTATAATGAAAAAAAGGCATTGGATTTAAATCCAATGCCATTATATTTTCAATTATTAATTGTAGGAATTGCTTTTATTCATATTTTCAAAGGATACATGGTGATTCTATATTGGCATAGATAAAGAAGTTCAATTTTTAAGAAAGGAGTGACCAACAAGGAGTAATTATGATCATTCACTACCATAACATAAACAATATCCCGATTACTCTGTTGTTAGACTGATTGGCACAGCGTTTTGTATATGTTTAATGTATCTGTACCAGAAACGAAAAATACTCATTCCATGTCTAAACTTTGTGTACTAATTTTTCTCATTTTATGCAATGTGTGTGCTGTTCCCCATTCATGCATAGCTATTAAAATAGGTTCTAAGCTTTTTCCATATTCCGTCATCGAATACTCTACTTTTGGAGGTACCTGGGCATACACTTTACGTGTAATAATGTCCTCATCTTCCAAATCACGCAATTGGTTAGTTAACATTTTTTGAGTGATTCCAGGCACACTTCGTTTTAAATCGCTGAATCTTTTCGTTCCTTCCTTCAAAAGGGTTAATAAAATTATCGGTTTCCACTTCCCCACTAATATCCCAAGAGCATCGTCTACTTTGCATAATTCTGGCTGAATGTCCATCTTCATTTCCTCCTAAGTATCCTTTTGTATACTATACCACTTAAAAGTATGTACTTACATTAAATGTTCTTACGACTTATACTAACGATATAAGTAGGTAATTGAAGGGGGATAAGATGAATGGAAAATTATAGAATTGATCAAAGTGAAGGTTTAGAATTTGGACTTTATACACTAGGGGACCATATCCCACATCCACTTACAGGAGAACGCATTTCTGCACAGCAGCGTATTCATGAAATCATTGACTTAGCAAAACTAGCGGAGCAAGTAGGCATTGATTTTTTTAGTGTTGGTGAAAGCCATCAGGAGTATTTTGCGACGCAAGCGCATTCAGTTGTGTTAGCAGCCATTGCCCAGGCGACTAGTAAAATTAAAATCGCCAGCTCTTCCACAATCATTAGTACATCCGATCCAGTTCGAGTGTTTGAGGATTTTTCGACGATTGATTTGATTTCGAGGGGGCGTGCAGAGATTATTGCAGGCCGTGCTTCGAGAATTGGTCTGTTTGATTTATTAGGCTATGACGTACGTGACTATGAAGAGTTATATGAAGAAAAATTTGAGTTGTTATTAAAGATTAGTAAAGAAGAAGTAGTCAATTGGAGTGGGGATTTCCGTGCTCCATTAAATAACGCGAGAGTGATACCGCGTCCCCAAAACGGTTCAATGCCTATTTGGCGTGCAGTTGGAGGGCATGCTGCAAGTGCGATTAAGGCTGGCAATGCTGGTGTCCCAATGTTCCTGGCCACTTTAGGCGGACCTGCTACAAGTTTTAAGGCAACAATTGATGCTTACCGGGAGGCTGCAAAGAGAAGTGGGTTTGATACAGCGACCCTTCCGATAGCAACAGCGGGCTTTTTCCATGTTGCAGAAACCACTCAGCAGGCACAAAGCGAGGCATATCCTCACATTAACCAAGGAATGCAGTTAATAAACGGACAGGGTTATCCGAAGCAACATTTTGCACAAGGGGCAGATTCGCGTGATGTGATGAATATTGGTAGTCCACAGCAAGTCATTGAAAAAATACTCTATCAACATGAGCTATTTGGTCACCAGCGTTATATCGCGCAAATGGATTTTGGTGGTGTGCCATATGAAAAACTAGTAAAAAATATTGAGCTCATTGGTACTGAAATTTTGCCAGCAATTAAAAAATATACAGCGAAAAAATAAGAGGTGCTTAACATGAAAATTGTCGGTTTGTCTGGTTCAATTGTGGGGTCAAAAACACGCACTTCCATGAACTATATGGTAAAAGATCTCATTAAGAAATATCCAGACGTTGAAGTGACTTTATTAGATTTAGCAGACTATCATGTTCAGTTTAGTGATGGACGCAATTACTTGGAATATGAAGGCGATACGGGATTCGTGACTAGAAAAATTATGGAAGCAGATGCGATTATTATGGGGACACCTATTTTTCAAGCATCTATTCCAGCGACATTAAAGAATATTTTCGATTTACTACCGGTTAATGCATTTCGCGATAAAGTCGTGAGTATGCTAGTAACAGCTGGATCACCAAAGCATTATTTAATTGCGGAGCAACAGTTAAAGCCGATTTTGGCTTATATGAAAGCACAGATTGTCCAAACGTATGTATTTATAGAGGAAAAAGACTTCCAGCGTAAGGAAATTGTGAATGATGACGTCTTATTTCGAATTGAGCGTTTAGTTGAGGATACGGTTGTGTTAACAAAAACGTATACAAAAATGCGAGAAGCAAAAGAAGCGACATATGATTTTTGAAACAGAAGTAAAAAGGAATTCTTGAAAAAACTACTATTCCTGTTAAAGGGAAGAGTTCTAAGATGGGTGCCACCTATCAACGACCCCTGTTAATCTAGTAGATTTATGTAACCTTATATGTTCCATTAATAAATAATATCAAGTCGCCAATTGTACCAACACAAAAAAACACAAAGTAATAACTAGCAATAGAAATTTCCTTATTAAACAGCTCTTTAACTGCCTGAATGAACAAGTTATTAAACTTAAACCAACTTAAGATCCAACCGATTAAAAGAAAACTTACAATCATCATGTCTTGTCCCCCGCTCTTGAAAATATGAATTTTGTGCATTCTATAGTCTATCATGTATGCCCACTTTATGGTGTTGCTTCGCGCTATTAATTCATTGGTAATGACAGAAGCATTTAAGTAGTCCATGGAACAGAAACAATCATGAAAATTTTTGACCGAGGGACGCTGATGATTCAGTAGGGTTGTGATTTCATATGATAACCATGCTTACTAGTCAATCCTTCGATCAGTGAGTTTATGTCAAATACTCAATAATAGATTCAACACTACTCCAAAAGCACGTACACTTGACGACTTTGTCATGTGTACGTGCTTTTGCATTTTCTAGAAGAACTATTGCGTCCCTAGTAAAGGGGAAATAAGGAAAAACAAGCATTCTCACTATTTCTCCCTCCTTTTCGTCAATTATATCTGTTTATGTGTTTAAGAATAGTGACTGGTTGTGGTATCACGCAAGATAGTATTAATTCTATAAAGAAAAAGTAGATATGAGATTACTGCCTATTTATTCCTTAAATAGAAAACATATATTATACCAAGCGGAAAGTTTTTTAGTCTACTAGTTTAGAATTTTTATCTAGGACAAGAAGTGGATGTGAGATTAAATAGAAAAGGAGCGTACCTACTTTGATTACAAAAGCAATTCAAAGGAGGAAGCTGTAAAAAGTGACGTGGTTGAGAATTTTTTTGTGATAGGAATTTTAGTTTCTAAGTCTGATAGGAAGTTAAAAGAGTCCCTTAATAAGTTGAGTGACATAGGGGGAATCTATACAAAAGGTCAGGTAGCAGCTTTTTCACTTGAAGGAATAAACCGTGATAACCAAATGATTAAAGGGTATTTATACAATGAAGGAATGTGGAACCCATCAACTTTTTCGATGCCTGATGCAATTATTAATCGAGTCTCTTTAAATTGTAAATGGGAAAGTTTTTTTAGAAAAACAGTAGGTAGAAGAATGATCAATAATTTACATTTAATAAATGGGAAATGTATAAATGGCTGTCAACCAATTCAAATCTAAGCAAACATTTACCGATCACGCGATTAGTTAATAGTCTTCAAGATATTATCGGTTTTCTTGGAAAATATATTGAAGGAATTATTAAACCTATTAATGGAAGTTATGGGGAGGATATTTTTAAAGTTTCTAAGCAAGCAGTAAACTTTAAAGTGGACACTAGTCTTTATCAGAAGGAGAAAAAAATTCATTATATTTAAATCAAGAAGAGTTAGAGGTTTTCTTTAAACCCAAATGCAAAATGAGGAAATATATTATTCAACAGGTGATCGATTTATATGTTGGAAATAGTCCAATTGATTTTAGATTAATTATGGTAAAGGATGGTATGGAAGACTGGAAGGAATTAGGTATAATCGCTCGAAAAGGTAGTGAAAACGGAATCGTGAGTAACATAGGTTTCGTGAGAAGTGGAAATTTAGCATTTCAAAATTTATTGTCAATATCAGATAATAAAGCTATTGAAATCAGAAAAAAGATGACACAAGTCTCTTTAGATGCTGCTAAGGAAATGGAAAACTACAGAGGGTGTAAGGGAATTTAGGGAATTTGGGAATTGACTTGGGGTTAGATAGGAATCAACATCTATGGATCATTGAAATAAATCATCGAAATCCAGGGCATCGAATGGCAGTCGATGCTGGAGAATATGGAATTTATTCTAATTCAACTATATTATTGATGGATTATGCACACAAGTTAGCAGAAAGGGGGAAAGAGTCTTGTATATAAAATGGATAACAAGCGAGGAGATAGATGAAATTTATTTTCCAACAAATTTCCAAGGAGGGGAAATGGCCATTTCTGGAAAAATTAATTTTAACTTCGGTTCCTGGGAAAAACAACTAACTGTGCAATTCTTAGACGAACTTTCTGATGATGTAATTGGCCTTTCTAGAAATTTAAGAGACGAGGTCTTCATTCCTGATGACCTATTTTATGAAATAAATACTACAGATAACTGACGATAAAAATATAGCAACACAGGTGGAAGTTATAGGTAGTCACCCGATAATAGAAAGTGTATTAAAGAGGAATAGAAAATATATAATTCAGCAAGGAGTTCCTGTAAAGCATGATTCTAGAAATGTTGATTTTCGGATTTACATGCAAAAAGATGAAACAAAACAATGGAAGTGTACTGGGTTAATTGCTAGATTTGCTAAACCAGGGAGCATTACTACCAATTTGCATCATCTTGACTATATACTTCCTGGAAAAGAAGCTCTTGAGAAACTTTTCAGTCTAAACCAACATGATTTAGAGTTACTAGAACAAAAGATTATAAATATTTGTAGGGATACATGCTAGGCTCTGGATCAATATGGTTGCTTTGGGGACCTAGCAGTTGACTTTATCCTAGATAATAATTTACATGTCTGGATATTGGAAATGAATAATAGGTATGGATATAGGAGTTTCTCTATAATGGAAGATTCAACATTATATGGTGAAATAATACGAAATCCATTTCTTTACGCAAGCGCATTAGCAGGTTTTAGTATTGAAAGTAATGATGAACTAGAGAAAAGTAAGGAAATATGTGGTGAACTAATTGTCGAAGAACCCTTCGGTGTTGATTATTCACCTCAATCGTATAGATTAGATGAAGAAATCCAGTAACTAAGAGTGTTACTGGATTTTTTCTTTAAGATTGCTTCAAAAAAAAGAGGCTGAAATGGCTGTCCCTAATTTCAGCATAACTTTATCAATAACTGATAGTTATTAGGAGTTTTTTGTGGGCACCTGATATGTTAGATAGATAGATGGCACAGTTAAAAACCTTAAAGTCGTTCGAATTTCGAGGGCACTGAACGAAATGTCTCCTTTTCTTTCATATTGCTACTCAATGTTTAAACCATTATATTAAAATTATTTTAAAAATGATTTATTTAAGTTAAACAAGTTTTGAAGTTTTATGAAATGTGGATGGTTGAAAATGATAATTTTCTAGAAAAAATCCCCCAACAAACTCTGTTTGCTGGGGGATTTTTTATGCTTGTTAATAGCTATGTCGGGGCTTACCCATAGTTGTAGGAGCGTCAACAAAATGGGATAAATTACACTTTTGTAGTCTAAGTTCCTGGTACTTTTGCATGTTGACGAAGAGTATTGTAATCATTTAACATTACCAGTGTAATTGATAACGATTATCATTATCAATGTTATCTTGAACTGATTAATAAAAATTATTCGATAGTTGAAAGTGAGAGTTGAAATGACTATGATCCAGACTGAAAATACAGAACTGATAAATTTTTTGAGTGATGAAGAATCCGAAACGTTGGATTACCTTAATCGGGAAGAATCTGATCTGGAAGAATCCTATATAAAAAATATGCAAGCAGGAAGAAGAGGAATCTCTCAACGTCTTTTTCAAGCACTTATCAGAGAACAAATAATAGATGACGAGCGGATTTTATGGCTGACAGGAATGGATAACAGCATTTCCATAAAACTAACTAGTGGAAAAGTGCTTCACGCTGACATTAAAAAATGGCATTCACTGGGACGATTTGATGTAGATGGTGATTTATTTGTTCAAGATGAACAGTATTCTAAGATTCTCTTACATCCCGTGGAGCTTGTTGAGTTGTTAAGGAATGAAGGCTTATTAAAAGAAGCAACAGCAGAACAGTATCATCGCTTTAAATTGGAGATTCTAAATGGGGCAGCTAACTTCACATTAGCCTTAACAGGTGCCGATCGAAGAAAAAAAGACTTAACTTCTACTGCTCATTTATTGCATATTCAGACTTCACTTGAGTGGGTTATGCATCAGAAAAAAGTCGATAAAAGGTTCAGCCCTCTTGCTTTTTATGAACAATGGGTCGTAGAAGGCCATCCACTCCATCCAGGAACCAAAACTAAGTTCGGTGTTAGTACTGCAGATGTCATCAAGTACTCACCAGAGTGGGGCGGTAATCCGGAGGTTGCATTTGTAGCTGTTTCGAAAAAGCATTGCCACACCACATCAATCGATGAACAATCCGTTACAAGCCTTTTATATCAAGAATATGAGGGATTACACTCCGTTGTGGATGAAACTTTACATATATTGGGATTGAAGGTTGATCAGTTTGAAGTAATTCCCGTTCACCCTTGGCAGTTTGAATATACATTACCTACTTTGTACAAAGAAGAAATCGAGATGAAGAGAATCGTTCCTATTTTAAGTTTTCGTATTCCTACTCAGTCGTTGGTTTCTTTTCGTTCGTTAGCCCCCATCCAAAATCGCGGACAGGGAAGGCACCATATTAAAACAGCGGTCAATATTCAAACTACCAGTGCTGTTCGTACCGTTTCTCCCAATTCGGTAGAGAACGGACCTATTCTTTCGAAAATAATGGCAAGCATTTTAGAAAAAGAGAATAATTTTGATGGTCGTTTTGTAGTAATACAGGAACGGGCAGGTGCTTATTACAAATCACTTAAAGAATCGCTGTCAGAAGAAGAAAACTGGACATTTAAAGCGAATTTAGGATCACTTTTACGGGAGAATCCTGAGAACCATATCAAAGAAGAAAATGAAATACCGATGGCTGCTGCAGCGCTTCTTGCGGAGTCACCCATAAGCGGTAAGTTAATTGCCGTTGAACTGGTTGAGGAACTGGCTGTCCACTATCAGTTGTCAGATCAGAAAGAGGCAGCTTCTCTATTTATCCAGAAATATGCTGAGGCATCGCTACCAGGATTTCTGACGTTAATGGTTCGGTATGGAATTAGTTTAGAAGGACATATGCAAAATAGTGTGAGTGTTTTTCGGAATGGCGAGCTGGTACGTATTCTATTAAGGGACTTCGGTGGTATCAGAATTTTGCCGGAAAGATTAGAGAAACATGGGTATGATGCGAAGTTTTATCCAGGCTCATCGATCGTCACAGATCAAGTAGACCAGTTAAGAAACATTATTTCGTATTCCGTGATTCAAAACCATTTTGCCGAATTGATTACATGCCTTGTACGATCTTTGGAAATAGAAGAGGACAGGCTATGGGAGGAAGTAGCGATCGTTTGTAAAGCTGTATTTGAAGACCTTAAGAAGGATTCTTCTATTGCACAACAGGCTGAGGCAGATGAGTACGAACTTTTTCAGCCAACGATACATTTAAAAGCATTGACGACTATGCGTCTGCAGGGGGACATCACCGCTTACACATTTACCCAAGTTCAGAACCCCTTGATGAAATGGAATGGAGAGATTCAATCATGACGACAATTTCAACAGAACGTCCTGAAATAAATACGATCCCAACAGAAGATAAGACCTTCAGCCAGGAGCATTTATTCAGTGATGAATTTACCATTCTGCATTTCTTGAAGGACAATTTCCCGGACATGGCACCTGCTTATGAATGCTCAGTTGAAAAAGGACGACAAGGAATATTAAAGCGCCTGGCGGGATCGATGGTACGTGAAGATATTATGGGGCTGACGTCAGACTCATATGATTTGTTCGTGATGGACACTACTTATGCAATAAACGTTCCAGTCATTAATGATTACTGGAAAAAAGTAATGAAGGAACTCCATACATATGGCTTGAAAAATGGTGACACTTACAAACTATATCCTCTTTCTGAGAAGAATTTTCTCATGATTCCGGTCGGTCAAACCTATGCGTTTAACCGGGCAGAAGTAGATGGACAGATTTTACAAGTTTCAGAACTCGGAATTAACCCAATTGAAAACGCGGTGGAACTGCTTCATTTTATGAGTGAGAAAGAACAGACTTACCAGGAAAAAGGGCAAAGCTCATGGGTGAAACTAGAGGAAGAATTAACGAATGGTAGTGCGAATCTGTCACTTTCCTATGCCTACTGGGAACTGAAGAAAAAAGAACTTCAGCAAAAAGCAGGAGAACATGAAATTACCAATACAATTGATTGGGTTTTGTTCAGAAAGAAACAAGACCCTGGATTTGATTCGAGTCTATTTTTTGAACAACTAAGTATTGAAGGACATAACCTCCACCCAGGCACGAAGACGAAAGTAGGCATGGACCCAGAAGATGTGTTTCGTTATTCCCCTGAATTTGATGGAGCAGCGGATTTACAGTTTGTCGGGATTAGAAAAGAATACGCAGAATGGAAACAGGAAGAAGAGAAGGAAAAGAATGCAAATGCTTTTCTTTTTAACGAGTATCCAGAGTTACCAAGAACAATCGAAAAACAATTTGCAAAATGCCAACTTCAAGTAAATGATTATGTGTTTGTCCCAGTGCATCCTTGGCAAATGGAACATGCGATACCTGATATTTATGAAACTGAAATTCAACAACGAATAGTCATACCTATACATGGTCTAAAGATTCCAAGTGGGGCAACCTCTTCTTTTAGAACCTTAGTGCCTCTGAAGGCAGGGACTAAACACTCGATAAAAGTAGCGATCAACAGCCAAATGACATCTACTGTCCGCTCTATATCGGCTAATACGACCAATAATGCTGCGGTAATTACACGACTTATTCGTTTAGTAATGGAGAGGGAACAAGAGCTGTCTAAGACATTTGTTCCAGTATGTGAATGCGCAGGTTTTAATTTTAAACTGAACAAAACAGGAGATCTTTCAGATAATCAAAAATTAAAGAACAGGAATTTATCTGCAGTGTTACGGGAGAATGTAGAAACATTCGTTACCTTGGACGAAGTAGCTATCGTTGGCAGCTCACTTTTTGGTCAATCACCAATCACCGAAAAAACAATTCTTGTTGAGTTAATTGAGAAGTACGCAGAAGAACGTAAGGAACCTTCCCTCCGAAATGCTGCGTTTCAATTCGTTTCCGAATATGCATCAATTGCACTGCCAGGCTTTCTGACACTCATGGTAAAGTATGGAATTGGTCTGGAAGGTCATTTGCAAAACAGTGTGATGGTGTTCAAAAATGGTCGCCCTGTTCGAATGCTGTTCAGAGACTGGGGAGGTAGCAGAATCCATCTAAACAGGCTCGAACAATCAGGATTACAAACCGAATTTTATCCAAATTCAGCAACAGCAACAAATTGTTTAAAAGAAATGCATAACAAAGTTTTTTATACGGTATTGCAAAATCACTGTGGAGAGCTGTTATTGCAAGTGTGCCAACAATTCGGACTGAAAGAAGAAGAGTTGTGGCAGGAAATTCATGTGATCTGTGAAACAGTTTTTGATCGGCTTGAAACCACAACATATGCTAAAAATGCCCGTATAGACAGAGCAGCTTTTTATCAGGAAAAAGTAGATTATAAAGCACTGACAAAAATGAGGTTGGAACCGGAAGGAAAGGATTATTCGTATACAAGCGTACCTAATCCTCTTTTTGTATGTCATCGGAAGGAAGTATAACTTTACATGTCAAACTTAGATATTCAATCTCAGACGTCACGTTTTGCCATGAATTCAAGAGTTTTTCAGATTTTCATGTCGGGCAGCTTGGTGACACGGGTAGGAGATTGGATGGATTTAGTCGCATTGAATTGGGCGGTGCTTCAATTAACAAATTCTCCGCTGATGTTAGGGGTGGTTAATGCTTGCCGTCTACTTCCTACTTTCCTACTTAGCGTACCAGCTGGGTTATTGGCTGATCGTTATGATCGACGAAAACTATTAATCTTCATTCAAATAGGAATGATGTTCTTGACGTTTTGCTTAGGATATCTTGTAGATATAGGTCCAACATTATTTTGGGCATTTATTCTAATTGTCACGCTGCGATCTATGCTTGCAGCTATGGATTCGCCCATCCGTAATGCTTTAGTGCCAAACCTTGTGTCGCCAAACGCTATGTCTAGTGCAATTGCTATTAATACGCTCGTCATCAATCTTTCTCGTATTATTGGACCGGCGCTTGCAGGAATGTTGCTTGCAATCACGGATATTGCCAATATATTTTATATTAATGCATGGGGGACGTTAGGTGTACTCATATCTTTAGTCATGATTCGTTCTCATGCTGTCCCAAAATTCACTAAAAAGAATAGAGAAAAAACAACGTTCAGAGAGGCTGTAGATTATGTGAAGAATCAGCCTTCCGTTCAATCATTGCTCATGTTTGCTATAGTACCCATGATTTTTGGTTTTCCTTACACAACAATGATGCCGTTATTCGCCCGGGACCTATTAAATCTTGGGCCAGAAGGTTTTGGACTGCTTTTGTCTATTTCTTCAATCGGTGCTTTGGCAGGGGGAACCTGGCTGTCTCTTGGCAAAGAAATTAAGGGTGCAGGCAAGTGGTTGATATGTTCTATTATGGGATTTGGTTTATCTTTGCTGTTCTTTATCGCTGCTCAAAACTTCTTACAAGCAGGACTCGCTATGTTTCTTGTCGGTTTAACAAGTCAAACGTACAGAACGATGAGCCGTATTACGCTTCAAATGCATGTTCCTGACCAACTTCGAGGCAGGGTTTTGAGTATCGCGTTAATGGATAGAGGGTTTATTCCGTTAGGAGCAATCCTTTTAGGCGCTATTGCCACATGGGCTGGGACTTCTTGGGCAGGTATTGTGATGGGGGGAGGCTGTATTGCGATTACATCAATTATATTAACGGTAAGTCGTCAAATATGGAATTTATAGGGGAGTGTTCATTTTTTATGATGGAAAATACTGTGAAATCTCTCAGAATGGAACAAAAGAAACCGTTTTGTGCCTATTTATATGACTTACCAAAGCTTCGCAACCATGTTCATCAGCTGACCACATCACTTCCTTCAGTAAGTCGTTTATTTTATGCGATAAAAGCTAACTCAGATGAGACACTTCTAAGAACATTAGCGCCAATCGTTCATGGATTTGAAGTGGCTTCACTAGGGGAAATAGAAAAAGTTCGAGCTGTAGACAAAGACATTCCTATTCTCTTCGGAGGGCCTGGGAAAACGCAGGATGAAATTGAAGGAGCTATTGATCACAAAGTGACGCTCATAAATGTCGAGAGTGTACATGAGTTACAACTGGTTAATTACATCGCCAGTCAAAAAGGGACCACTGTGGATATTTTGCTGCGCGTTAATTTACGTAGTTCAGTACCAAATGCTCGATTGAAGATGGCAGGCGTTCCGACACAATTTGGGATTGATGAAGTAAACATACCGATTGCGATTTTATTGGCTAAAAGTCTGTTGAATATTACCCTTCGAGGTTTTCATTTTCATGCGATGTCCAATAATCTTGATTCCAAAGGACATGCTGAATTTGTGGACCGTTGTTTTGAACTATCAAAAACATGGGAGGAAAACTTTGATTTTGATATTTTCTACTTAAACGTAGGGGGAGGCATCGGTATCAATTATCAAGATATAGAAAATCAGTTCAACTGGATGGACTTTATGGATCGTTTAAACAGAGTACTAGCAAAGCACAAAGATGCCAATTGGGAAGTGCTGTTTGAATGCGGTCGTTACATCACGTCTTCGTGCGGATACTATGCAGCGGAGGTATTAGATATCAAACAAAATCATGGCGAATACTTTTGCGTAGTACGGGGCGGAAGTCATCATCTCAGACTTCCCGCAGCCTGGAAACAGAGTCACCCATTTACGATCATACCAATAGAAAAATGGCCATACCCCTTTATCCGTCCCAAAATAAATGAAGCGGTCGTGACAGTGGCAGGAGAGTTGTGTACACCAAATGACATATTGGCTAGAGATATCAACGTACCAAGTCTAAAAGCGGGAGATATCCTGCTTTTTAGCTATGTAGGCGCATACGGCTGGGCTATTTCCCATCACGACTTTCTTAGTCATCCACATCCGGATTATTATTACATAGAAGCGGACACAATTAGCGGTTCTGGGTCGAAAATGGAAGCATCAAATAAATCGGATAGAACACCAGCGGCAGGAGTGCCCTAAAGAAAATAAACGAGCGGTGGGATTGCCTACCGCTCGTTTATTTTCTTTAGCTTATATTGCTTCATGTTTGGATCCGAAGCGCCCTGGAAACCTTTCGCACTAAACTACATCTTCATCCCACTTGTTTCAATCAAGAGACTTTTAACATTAGAATTCGATCTGACAGAGATTACTTACAAAATGAAGGAAAGACTTTCAATAAAGGTGAAGTGAAAAACATAAAAGGTTTTAATTAGGAATTAAGTGCGGAAGGGTTTGAATCGTGATACACTTTCTTTTAGTTATTGAGGTAATAGGAGGATAAAGATGAAAGATATTTTATTTATATTAGTATTACAATTGATTTATGTTCCAACTTTCACACTGAGAACAATCATGCTGGTAAAGGGAAGGTCCGCAGCTGCTTCACTCTTAGGTTTTGCAGAAGCATTGATTTATGTGTTTGGTTTGTCAATAGTGTTCAGTGGAGATCAGAGCTTTATGACAATGTTTGTGTATGCTCTAGGTTTTGGAGTAGGGATATTAATTGGTACAAAAATCGAACATGAACTTGCGATAGGGTACACTACACTACAAGTAATTCTTACCAATAACAATGAAACACTTATAGAACAACTTCGCAGCGAAGGATATGGGGTTACTACATTTGTTGGTCAAGGTAGAGATGAAGCACGCTATAAACTGGAGATATTAACAAAGCGTAATCAAGAAGAGGGTTTGTATGAAGTAATACAAGATTATGAACCAAATGCTTTCATTATTGCGTATGAGCCAAAAACATTCAAAGGCGGTTTCTGGGTAAAATCAATGAAAAAACGAAAAAAGAAAAAGAAGATACAGGAACCCATTAACAAAGATTTAATGCTTTAATATTAAACACCTTAAACCGATAAGAAATTATCGGTTTTTTGGACTGTAAAAATAGCGGATTTCTTCTATATTATGATTCTCATAACGTCTAAGTACCTATTGGGATGAATCTGATGGGGGATTTTCAAATAACTGTTAGAGAGAATGGTCTTTGTTCAGGACAATCCCTCTAATATGTAGAGTTACACACGTCACTATTCATCGTAAAAGAGTTCATTATCCAAAAATTAATCCATATGATTAGACAGGTTGCAAGGTTTCTTCTGCGACAAGTAACTGCAGGTGCCCAGGGGAGTTATTGACATACCAGCCGCAGCATTATTTTGTTCTTTAGTTTATGTTGCTTCGTATTTGCATCAGAAGCACTTCGGAAACCTGAATAATCAAGTTTCAGACTTACTATTTATTTGCATCTAGCGATAGTGAAAAATAAGCGTATTACTAATTCTTCATACTTTCTCAACATTTTTAGATTATGATAAAAGTGTAGGAAATTATTCTTAATTTATAAAGTGAAAAAAGGCTTATCTCGTTTACCTTTAAGGAGCATATGAATGAAAAATAATGTAGGCATCACGTTAAAAATCGGTCTATTGTTTAGCACAATCTTTATCGGGTTGTTTTTGATTCTGGCTTCCATACTGTACGGTGTATTTACGAATTTATTTGTTGACTACATTAAGCAGGATTTGCAAGTTAGAGGGAATAATCATGCTAGAATCGTAGCCGAAAGCCCGAACAAGGAAACTATTGGACATGTAATCGAGATGGAAAAAGGTGCTTCGACGAGTGTACTAATAACAGATATTGAACAGAAAGTGCTCGCATCATCGGAAACTCCTGACCAAGATATGGACAATCATTTGGTGGACAAAGGAAGTAAAGAAACTGCCCGTGTTTTAGAAAGCGATTGGAGACAACACAAGTATATTATTACGATATCCCCCATGAAAAATAACACTGGCTATGTGTATATGTACTACCCATCTAAAATCTTAAGAGAAATTATTTATATCATGAATGTTTTATTTATTGTCTCAGGTTTAGGTATCTTGTTACTGGCTTTTGGACTTATTGGGTTTATTTCACAGAGATTGACGAAACCTCTTGTTATCATGAAAGAGGCAACAAATAAAATAGCATTAGGAAAGTACAAGCAAGTTATTTCAGTTAAAGGAACTGATGAAATCGCACAACTTGGTAATTCGATACAAATACTTGGGGAACAATTACAGTATTTTGAAAACAGTAGAAATGAATTCTTAGCAGATGTTTCTCATGAGCTCCGCACGCCATTAACGTATATTAAGGGATACAGCGATATTCTTGCAAAGGGTAAAGTTTCCAATAAAGTGGATCAAGAGAATTACTTGAACATAATTAATAAAGAAGCTAGTCGGCTTACTTTTCTAGTGAATGATCTTTTTGAAATGAGCAAGATTGAGGTAGGGAAATTTGAATTAAATAAAGAAATAACCATGATTAATGAACTTATTGAAAAAGTGGTTTCAAACCTAATACCTGCAGCGAGAAAAAAGGGGTTAGATATTAAAGCTGACTACCAGGCTGATTTACCTGAGATTTCTGTGGACTTAGAAAGAATGGAGCAAGTCTTTTATAATCTTATTGAAAATGCGATTAAATATACCATTAATGGTCAGATTACAATACGCTCTTATTTAAAAAGTGATTTTGTTATCATTGAAATTCAAGACTCTGGTATCGGAATTCCTTCAGAAGAGTTACCGAAGATTTGGGAACGATTCTATCGTGTAGACCAATCAAGGACACGAAAAACAGGAGGAACTGGACTGGGCTTATATGTGGTCAAACAAATTATTGAATCACATCATGGTAATATAATTGGCAGCAGTACGGAGAATGAAGGGTCGACATTTACTATTTTTCTTAAATTATAAGATGATAATTTATATAAGTAGGGTGAGAAAATGAAAAAAATATTGATTGTTGACGATGAATTTGAAATGAGACAACTGTTACGACTATATTTGCAACAAGAAAACTATCTTCTAGAAGAAGCAGAGGATGGAAGAGAAGCGTATGATAAAATGTTGAAAAATGACTATGATCTAATGATTCTTGACGTTATGATGCCATTGATGGATGGGTGGCAGACGTTACAGCAAGTAAGGAAAATCTCTGATATACCCATTATGATGCTAACGGCTAAAGGCTCGATTCAGGATAAGGTACAAGGCTTATCAACAGGTGCTGATGATTACTTAGTTAAGCCTTTTGAGGAAGCTGAGCTAATGGCAAGGGTGCAAGCTTTATTACGTAGAACTCATCACCATGACAGAGATGATGAAGTGTTAAAATACAAAGGCATTATCTTGAACCTAACTTCACGTGATGCCATCTATCAAGGAGAAGTTCTAGACCTAACCCAAACTGAATTTGATCTTCTGCAAACATTCATAGTGCACCGTGGTAAAGTACTTTCAAGAGAACAGCTTGTGGAGCTCATTTGGGGAATAGAATTTATGGGAGAAGAGCGGACGGTTGACTCCCATATTAAAAATCTTCGGGATAAATTACAAGAAGCTAAAATTGAAAAATCACTCGTCAAAACAGTATGGGGTATTGGATATAAAGTGGAATAAGGTGAGCATATGAAAAAAACCGTATGGATGGCAATATTGATTTTATTAGTAATAGTCGGAATTTCATTTCTATTATTTGTTGTAAGGATGATTTGGTTTCCTCCAAGTTCGATGGGAATGATGATGGACCATAAAATAATGTTCCATCACATGTCTTTCTGGTTTGGCCAAATGTTTTGGATTTTATTAATTTTGTTGGGAATCATACTGTTGGTCTCGATGATGTATTTGAAAAAAAGGAATAAATAAAATAGCATGTGGAAATCGTAGATGGCATTGTAACAGGTGCCATCTACGTTTTTTTTATAATCAATATGGTCTCCATACTTTCTTCATAGTTGTCCTTTATAGTTAAGTTATAGGAACAACAACGAGTCAAACGAAAGGGGAGAAAGAAAATGGGCTATGGTATGGGTTATGGAATGGGAATGGGAGGCGGAGTCTTAATGTGGATCGTATTATTGGTAATTATCGGTTTTGTAGTTTACTACTTCGCGAAAAACAAAAATGCCAATGGGTCAAATAGTTCTCAGCAAGTCCTGGGTCCAGACGCTATGGAAATTGCTAAAATCAGGCTTGCCAAAGGTGAAATATCGTCGGAAGAGTTTGAAGACATTAAAAAAAGTATTTTATAATAAGGAGAGAAAAATCAAAATGAGAAAAACAATCGTTACTGGAATACTAGCAGCAGCTCTTATTACAGCAGGTGGTACTGGTATGTATATGACATCAGCATCTGCAAACGAAAATTCAGTGAACTTAATGCAACATCAGGGGATGGGTATGGAACAAATGCATGACATGATGGACTCTGAAAATTTCGAGGACATGAAAGAATTCATGGAAAATGGAAATGTGAATTTTGGTCAAATGAAACCTTTTATGAAGAAAATGCATCCTGAATTAAGTAATAAGGAATTGCTAGAACACTATAAAGAAATGCATGGAACTGCGGGTTCAGCTAGCAGCCACAATTTTAAAAATATGATGGGAAACTAAAGGGTAAGTAGAAGGTCGTTTCTCATCTAAATTCAATATGGGTGTTACCCGACTGAAGGCATCATCAATTGGCTATGTAAAATAGAATAGTAATACAAATAGCGGCCGAAATTTTATCTTTGGCCGCTATTGATCGTAAAAAAACGTGCATTGGCCTCAGCCACTGTACGTTTTTTTCTTTAGGCATACGTTGCAAAGTACCCCTAAACCGTTTCGGATTTTTAATTTATTTGCACATTAAAAATGTACTTATGTCCCTCTTTTAGCCAAGGTACTCATGGTTACAAGTAGAATACAAGTTTTATCAGCAAATTTTTAGAAATAACTGGGTTTACAAAACCATTACTTCACCTTCATGGAGCATTAACACTACTAGTATATATTTGTCCTATCAAGGATTAGGAGGAATGTTGAATGTTCAATAAGAAATTCAAAAAGAAACTTATCCCTTTAGCTGTGATGACGTCTGTTGCATTTGCTAGTTTAGGAGGATCTATCTCTATGGCTGAAGCAAAAGAAAAAAAGGTGAATACGCCAGAAATTAAAAACGTCATCTTCTTGATTGGTGATGGAATGGGAGTTTCATATACAACTGCCTATCGTTACCTACAAGACGCACCTAAAACGAAATTCGCAGATCGCACGGAGCTTGATAAATATCTTGTAGGTCTGCAAATGACGTATCCAGAAGATCCATTACAAAACATAACAGACTCTGCTTCGGCTGCAACCGCAATGTCTGCTGGAATTAAAACATACAATAGTGCAATCGCTGTGGATAATGATGGTTCAGAAGTGAAAACGGTATTGGAAGCTGCAAAAGAACAAGGAAAAGCAACTGGACTTGTTGCCACATCTGAAATTACTCATGCAACTCCAGCCTCATTTGGAGCACATGATGAAAGTCGACAAAACATGAATGCCATTGCGGATGATTATTATGATGAACTAATTAATGGTAAACATAAAGTGGATGTTCTTCTTGGTGGAGGGACTGATTTATTTGAGCGAAAAGATCGTAACCTTATTGAAGAATTCAAAAAGGATGGCTATAGCCATATAACAAGTAAAGACGAATTATTAAAGGATACAAATAAACAAGTTCTTGGCCTATTCTCTGACCGTGGAATGCCGAAAATGATTGACCGTTCAGAGGAAACACCTTCTTTAGGAGACATGACTACTTCGGCTATTGATCGTTTAAATCAAGACAAGGATGGTTTCTTCTTAATGGTTGAAGGAAGCCAAATTGACTGGGCTGGGCATGACAATGACATCGTTTCTGCGATGAGTGAAATGGAAGACTTTGATAAAGCATTTAAAGCAGCTATTGAATTTGCAAAAAAGGATAAGCATACATTAGTTGTCGCAACTGCTGATCACTCCACAGGTGGTTATTCTATCGGTTCAGATGGTATTTATAACTGGTTTGGTGAGCCCATTAAAGCAGCTAAACGCACACCTGATTTCATGGCAAATGAAATCGTGAAAGGTGCAGATGTAGAAGAAACACTTGAAAAATATATTGATCTTGATTTGACTACTGAGGAGATTAAATCTGTGAAGGATGTATCTACGAAGAAAGCAGTAGATATTGATAATGCGATAGAAAAAATATTTGATAGCCGATCAAACACAGGATGGACTACTAGTGGTCATACTGGCGAGGACGTTCCTGTATATGCCTTCGGACCTGGTGCGGAGCGTTTTGCAGGACAAATTGACAATACAGACAACGCGAAAATTATTTTTGATGTCTTGAAAAAAGGGAAAAATAAAACACGTATTGATGATAAATAAATTTTTTCTTGCCACATGATTAATATAGATAGAAGGATCTGACTGTTACATAAAAAGTCAGTCCTTCTTTTTTAAAATGAATGTATAGTAGGAGGGTTACTTTTGAAAAAACTTATTACCCTATTGGCGCTATTAACTCTAGTAATATCAGGATGTTCCAATAATACTGTAGCCTCTGTAAATGAAGAACCAGCAAATAGTGATTATTTGAATGACTACTACTCAAATCCACAGGTCCCAGACGATCGAACACTACTAGAAGTGGATCAAACCGTGTCAGATGAAAAAGGTGAAGCTACGTTAAAGGCCATTAATCAAGTGAATAAGACGTATGAAGATGGTCCGATAAAACTCACAGTCAAAGACATGAAAATAATCCATCTAAGACCAGACTACAGTTTGATTGATTATTTCCATGTGTTAACACAAGAAGAGGAATTCAATTTTGTTAAAGTATTTGTAGAGATTGAGAATAAATACCCAGAAAAAGTGAATTTCGCACCAATAGCTCTTATTGAAACCAGCTCAGGGGAAAAATTTAATTGGGAAAATGATATTTATCTTGAAGATTTAAACGGGGAAATAGAAGGCAATGAAACAAAAAAAGGGAATATAGGGTTTATTGTAGAGTCTTCAAATGATCTTGAATGGATTGAAATAACGACAAGTGATGTGTTTGATAAAGACGAAGAGAAAATCATCGAATCACAGAAAATAAAAATTAATTTTTAATAAATGCAGGTAGCGGCCGAAATTGTACCTTCGGCCACTATTGTTCGTAGTAGTATAGTCTATTATTTCAATAATAAAAATTCTTTTCAAAGGAATCGGCAGGTTGAAGGGGAAGCGAAGGACACGCACCCGACGCAGGGTTGACTGCTGAAAAAGAAATGAGCGGTGTTCTTGGCCACCGCTCATTAACCTGATTATTTAAGTTCCAAATCTCTTAATTCATTTACTCGTTCAAATTGTCAAATATCATTGTATTAGTCGGAATTTGAGCAATAATATGAAGAGTATTATTCCTTAGTTTGGGTATATTTTACTCCGCTTACTTTTTTAATCAGTATATCAGCAATCATGTCCGACAAGTAGGCGCCTGCTTCTAACGGTTGAACACCACCCTTGTGAATATTTGAAATAACTGTCCGATCGGCTTCAACGGAATCTTTCGTTGGTTTGTAAATTAAGTAGGCACTCACACTTTTAGAAGTAGCCAATCCTGGTCGCTCACCAATCAGAGAAATGACAAGGTCACAGTTGACTATAGAAGCCACATGATCCTGCACCCAGACTCGGCTCCTTTTAATAAAAATAGGTTTTTCCATTGAAATATTTTTCATTTTTAACCCTTGTTCGAGCGCTGACAAAAGATTGGGGACATTTTCTTCAATTCCTGTTGTGCTCAAACCATCTGAAATAATAATTTGTACCTGCTTTCCTTTCTCACTATGCTGTTGTAGCCAGTGAACAGACTCGTCACACAGCACTCTACCAGAGTCGAGGTTCATTAAATACTCACTTAATGATTGTGCTTTTGTTTTCAAAATAGGTATAGCTAATTTCTCTAAAAATTGTTCTGAAACTTCTTTTTTCACTGCATCCTGAGCAGCAGCATGGTCCAACTGAAAATCTAGATAACTTTTTGTTCGCATTCGTGTTCCTGCTCGCCCTATGCCAATACGTGCTGGTGTTATTTTCTGTGCTTCAGCAATTGTAGCGCTATCAGTGGGTTCTTTTACACCAACCACTTTTTCTCTCGAATATACTAATCCTTCTTCAAGCAGAGGAACATCAAGTATGATTTCTTGGGGTACATTTTTCTTTTTTCTTATTTGTTCCACTACTTCTCTAACAATTTGTTCAATATCCATATCGCCCCTCCTTTTTGTTAATTAAAAATAGATAAGTCTCCTGCCTTAGGGGTTAAACGTCCATTTTCCATAATTCCCATCGTTTCAAGCCAAATTTCAAATTCACGCAGCGGTCTGAATCCAAGCATTTCTCGTAAACTAGCATCATCATGAAAACTAGTGTCCTGATAACTAAGCATGACATCATCTCCACCTGGTACACCCATATAAAAATTTGCTCCAGCTAAAGCTGTCAACATTCCTGCAATTTCTTGGTCATTTTGATCAGATTCCATATGGTTTGTGTAGGTTGGCGCGATCCCCATTGGAAGTCCATTCAATTTACCCATAAATAAATCCTCAAGATCTGCTCGTATCATCTGACGACCATCAAATAGAGTTTCAGGACCAATGAAACCAGAAACATTATTCACCATAAAAGGATTCCAATGACGTGCGTATCCGTATGTTCGTGATTCTAGTGTTTGCATATCTACTCCATGATCGGCATCAAGTGAGACTTCTGACCCTTGTCCTGTTTCAAAATACATCACATTCGGTCCGCTAGAGGTACCCATTTTCATCATATAATAAGAAGCTTCATCCAATAATTCTTTGTTGACTCCAAAATCACGATTGGCTTTCTCCGTTCCTGCCAAACTTTGAAACATTAAAGCCATCGGAGCTCCCTTCTTAAGAGCCTGGAGCTGGGTAGTAATATGAGCAAGAACACAATTTTGTGTAGGAATTCCCCATTTTTGTATGAATTCATGAGAGATTGTTAATAGACGCGACACTGATTCCACTGAATCATTATTTGGATTAATCCCGATGACCGCATCTCCTGATCCATATGAAAGCCCCTCTTTTAACGACGCCAAAATCCCTTCTGATTTGTCCGTCGGATGATTGGGTTGGCATCTGAATGCGAGTCTGCCCGGTTCCCCAATGGTTGTATTGCAATGTGCCTGATAGCGAATTTTTTGTGAAGCCATGACCAGGTCAATGCTTGACATTAATTTTGCAACAGCTGCAATCATTTCACTTGTTAATCCGCGGCTGATTCTCTTCAAGGCGGAAGACGTCGTGCTGTGATCTAAAATGTATTCTCTCAAATAGCTGACTGTCCAATGAGCAATTTCATTGTATATATGATTATTAATTTGATCGTAGATAACACGTGTCACCTCATCTTTTTCATATGGAATGACCGGATTTTCATAGATATCCTTTAACGTTAGTTCACTCAAAATCCATTTTGCTGCAACACGTTCTAGAGAAGATTCGGCGGCCACTTTTGACATGCGGTCACCCGATTTTTCTTCACTTGCTTTAGCTAACAGCTCAGTTACGGATGAAAATTGAAAATGTTGATCTTTTATTCGGCCGCTTAGTTTCATCGGACACACTCTTTTCCTCGGTTTTTTTATTTCCTTACTTATGAATGGAAAGTCAGTGTTTTGATGACTACAGGCACCACCCCGGACTGAAGAATCCTGCCAATATCCATGTAGTCGCCATGTTCGACGTCCACTTGATCTACACATAAAATACTTTGACTTGCTTCTTGTGCCTGGAGTGTTTGTCCTAGCACTTTTGCATGATCGCTCTGTAAGACTATAATTAATGGCTGTTCCGGCTTGGGTTTCAACAGTCTGCTTTGTAACAATCCCTTAGCAATCTCTTGGATATCCTTGAAATTCAAATACGGGAAATCTTTTAAATAAAGAACAAAATTTTGACCTTCGCGACCAGGGTCATACATACTAATAGCCAGGTTCATGCTACTTTGTAATTTCCCTAGACCAATTTCTATTTGATTTTCAAATGAAATCTCAAATACTGGGAGATTTTTTTGGGGAAGTTCTTTACTATCCACTTGTATAGTCGCTCCGCTAATATTTGTCGTCTGTGTTCCAGCTCCAAGAACTGTCGCACGTACGGTTTCTTCTGGAATTACCCATTCCCAATTCTTAAGATTTTCATTTTTTTGAAGGGCTTGTGCCAATTCTATGCCAATATCATCATAAACAGCTTTTGAGTAATCAGTGTCTTCTAGCCCGTACATACATTCTGATATACCTCCGGATATTGTAATGACGTCTATGTCCCCATTCCACTCAGGATGATGCCCTAAAATCAGCACATCATCTTTAGAGGTTGTCGATTTTGATAGAACTCTAGCAAGTAGTTTGGCCATCCAATCTGTCACTTTTTCAATGGTCGGATGGTTTTTACTGTCATTAATTTCAAGCGACCATCCTTCTTGGGTGAGAAGCTTTTGAACAGGGGGAGAAATACTCTTCACGTGTTGGTTTTCAAATTCAATCAATCTTCCTCCAATATGAAGCGTACAGGTTCCAGCCATTTTATCTCCTTGGTAGACAGCGATATTCGCTGTTCCTCCCCCAATATCAATATTAGCTACAGATTTACGTGTTTTTTTTGCATACTCATATGCACCTGATCCTTTAGCAGCGATGACTCCCTCTAAATCCGGTCCAGCAGTAGCTACGAGAAATTCACCTGCCACATCTGACAAATGATGAACCATCTCCTGCGCATTTTTCATTGTTGCCGTTTCTCCGGTGATGATGACGGCACCTGTTTGAATTTGCTGAGACAAAACACCAGCTATCTCATACTCATTTTGGATAAGCTGTTCTATTTTATTAATATCAATGATTGTAGGAGATAAGAGAGGGGTCCTGAAAATTGGACTTCTATAGAGAATCTCTTTATCTATAATTTCAATCCTTGGTACATGTGTTCCACCGGCTACATTCATTAAAGAAAAGCGACTGATCACTAACTTAGTCGTACTAGTTCCAATATCAATACCAGCACTCATTAATGTCTCTATTTTAGAAGCTGAGCTATTCATTCGATTCACGCCACCTTTTAGAAATACATAAAACGCCCCCGAAAATTCTATATCCATAGAATTCATCAGAGGCGCCATTGCCTAATTACTATAATTTTATTTAATATTCTAAATATATATTTAATACAGTGAATTGTAAAGTCACCCGAACAAATTAGTTCTTTTAAGATGAGATATTAATCGTAATCTTCATCTCCAATATCTGTATTGACCAAGAATGTAACCATCTGTATACTAAATTCAAATAATTCAAAACAATGAGGGCTGTGAAAATATTGAGTGAATCAACTTTAGAGCAACTATGTAAAATATATACGGAATTAAATACTGAAGATATAAATATACTAAAAAAGGTAGAATCTACTTTGAATATCTATGCAGATCTATCAAACGCAAATATGTATATTGATTGTAAAATGAATGAAAATGACCATGCAATTGTTGTAGCGGAAGCGTTTCCAAGTACCTCTGATTCTGTCTATGAGAAATCTGTAGTTGGTAAATTTGTATTTGAATCATTTGAGCCAGGTGTGTTTTATAGCTATCGAGGTGGAAAGAAATCTCTAATTAGTCAAGCGGTGACGCAGGATGGTCGAATTGTTGAACAAAGCGTGGTTCCTATAAAAAATGGTTCCCACCAAATAATTGGCGTTCTCATTCAAGAGAAAGAAATGTCTCAACAATCTCTTGTTAGAAGCGAACAGCAAAAGTATTCATTTGGTCAGGAGACGTTGGGCACTATGCTCGGAGATGATATGGGTAAAATACCAATTATTTCGAGTTTATTAATGGAAACTTTACTGTTAACAGATAACAAAAATAATTTAATTTATGCTAATCCTGTTGGTGTTAAGTTTATAACCGAAATGAGTCAAACAGATGAAATACAACATAAGAATTTAGTAGAGTTATTACCCTTTTTAAAACAAGTGTATGACTCGAAAGAGGATGTATTCGTTTTTGATATGACATTAGACAGAAAAAACTTAGTGATAAAAAAAGTGAGATTACGAAACAAAGAACAGCATGGAGAAACCCTTTTAATCATCCAAGACATTACTGAACTTAGAACGAAGGAGAAAGAGTTGATGATGAAATCCTATCTCATCCAAGAAGTTCATCATCGTGTAAAGAATAATCTTCAAACAGTTGCCAGTCTACTACGTCTTCAAATGAGAAAGGGATCTCCTGAAGAAAGTAAAGCATATTTTGAGGATACATTAAATAGAATTTATAGTATTTCCTCTGTATATGAACTTATTCTTGCAAACGAAGATGCAGATGATGACGATGTAAATATTATTGAATTAACTAGAAAAGTATGTTCGACACTGGTATTAAATGAACTCCATAAAAATATTAGCTTGATTATTCAGTCAAATGGCAATAGAATATTAACATCATCTAGGAAAGCGGTTTCAATTGCATTGATTATTAATGAACTTGTTCAAAATTCTTTAAAGCATGCCTTTCCTGAAGATATATTAGGGGAAATTATTGTTGAATTTCATTCTAATAAGGATTTCTTAGAGCTTCATATTTTCGACAACGGCGTTGGAATGAAGAAGCCAAGAACCTCACTTGGATTGGAAATTGTTCATAATTTGGTTGTAAACGATTTAAATGGTGAATTTCAATATTTGCCAGAAGATGTAGGGACACATGCAGTTATAGCATTTCCAGTAAGCCCGGAGGTTGTTATTTATTATGAGAAAGAAAATATTGATAGCTGAAGACGAATCAATTTTTCGAATGGATTTAAGAATGATGTTAGAAGATAACGGTTACGATGTTGTTGGTGAAGCGGGGAACGGGGATCGGGCAATTGAACTAGCATTTATGCATAAACCAGATCTTATATTGATGGATATTAAAATGCCTAAAATTAATGGATTACAAGCAAGTCAAATTATTGGGAAACAGTTGGATTTACCTATAATAATTATTACAGCTTATAGTCAAAAAGAGTTCGTTGAGAAAGCTCAACAAGATAATGTTGTAGGTTATCTAGTTAAGCCTATAGCAGAATCAAACTTGATTCCTGCAATTGAAATTGCTATTCATCAAGGGGAAAAAGCTAAACGGCTTAAAGAGGACATTATAAATGCAAGACAAGAAGTTGAAAAACGGAAAATGATTGAACGAGCAAAAGGAATACTTATGCAAGTTAGACAATTAACAGAACAGGAAGCATATAAAACTATGAGGGATTTAAGTATGTCCACTCAAATGACTATGGAATCCGTTGCAGGAGACATTATTTCAACATATAAGTAAATAGGAAAAAGCAATGATGCTTAAAGAGAACTTTCTTTAAGCATCTTTTTGTTTTCATTGAAAGGAGTGAGAGAATAAGTAATAAAAGTAAGTTGTACATAATAATTAGTTGACTATGTATTAAAGGAGGAAAATATAATGGCGATGATCGGAACGGTAATTGTGTATATCATCATGTTTTGCGCGGTTTTAGGAGCTTTTGCAGCAATAAAAGATACAGAAAAAGGTCTTGGTAAGGAGTTTATGTCTGGAATCCATGCAATAGGTCATATTTTTGTGCCGGCAGCAGGGATCATGGCATCTATTCCTTATTTAACTTGGTTCATCAATAAATTTGTCAGCCCTATGTTTGAAGCAATCGGAGCTGATCCAGCAATTGCGGCGACAACAATTCTAGCCTCGGACATGGGTGGTTATCAATTAGCTGATGCATTAAAGATAACCAATGAAGGATGGATTATCGCGTTAATCGTCGGATACATGGCAGGGGCAACTATTGTATTCTCAATTCCTATGGGATTAGCCATGCTGGATAAGCGAGATCATAAGTATATGGCATTAGGAATTATGTCAGGAGTATTAACAATTCCAATAGGTGCATTAATATCTACTGTATTAGTTGTTTTATTTAATACTGAAATTCGTGATGTGATCAGTACAACATCAGATTCCACCTATCAATTTGTAATGAGTTATGGTCAGATTTTCATCAACTTGTTGCCTTTGTTTATTTTCGTAGTCGTAATTGCTATGGGGCTTAAATTCTTCCCACGTGGAATGATATCAGGGTTTATGGTATTTGGTCGAGTAATGGACGCAGCGATTAAACTGGTTTTAGTCTTTTCCATTGTTGAAATCTTCACAGGATTATTCTCAACACTATTTGGTGCATGGGGCTTTGATCCAATAATGGCAGATGAGGAAGATCAGTTTCGAGCGCTGGAAACAGCCGGATACATTGGTATTATGTTAGCGGGAGCTTTCCCAATGGTTTATTTACTTCGCAAGTATGCAGGAAAACAATTAGAAGCGGGTGGGCGCAAACTTGGCCTATCTTCTGTAGGGAGTGCTGGTATTCTAGCAACGATGGCAAATATATTAGCCATGTTCGCACTAGTAAAATATATGAGACCAAAAGATAAAGTTATAAATATTGCATTTGCTGTATGTGCTGCCTTCTTATTAGGTGACCATTTGTCATTCACTGCTAACTTTCAACCAACTATTATTTTACCTGTAATTATTGGGAAACTTGCAGCTGGTGTCATTGCTATAGCTATTGCATATTGGTTATCGGTCCCTACAGCTTTGAAATTAGAGATTCAAGACCGTGATGACGGCACCATTCGTCCTGGCGAGTATTTAGAAGACGAGATTGTTGAAAAAATAAAAAAACTTGAAGAAGATGAAATGAAAGAAAAAAGGGAAGATGCAAAAAAACAAAGTGTTAACGCAAATTCTTAAACATAGCGCTTTAGAAAGAAGGGATAATGTGAGTGAAGAGAAAAAAAGGTTTATACAAGAGTTTGTACCGGGAAAACAGCTAACACTGAGTCATATAATAGCAAATCCAGATCCTGATATGTTTCAAAAGCTTGGTATTCAAGAAGCAGGTGCATTAGGAATAATGACGTGCACACCCAGTGAAACAGTGATTATTGCTGGAGATTTAGCGACAAAAGCTGCAAATGTAAGAATTGGATTTTTAGATAGATTTACTGGTAGTCTTGTTATTGTTGGAAGTGTATCTGAGGTAGACATGGCCATGATTGAGATTAATCGCTTTTTATCTGAAAAGTTAGGTTACACACCAGCGAATATTACAAAGTCATAGGGACGTGTTAAAAATTGAAAAATAGAGCTATGTTAATAGGTGCAATTGGTGCTGGGAAGTCTACTTTAACAAATGCGTTATTAGGTAGAGAAGTACAGGCATTTAAAACGCAAACGTTAATCTATTATGACTGGATAGTTGACACGCCTGGAGAGTATACGGAAAATCCGATGTTCTACAAAAGTATTATGGCGACAGCACTTGAAGTATCTCACGTTCTATATTTACAAGATGCAACGAGTGGGAAAATGGTTTTTCCACATGGATTTAGCATGGGTATATCGAAATTACCGATTGGTGTCATTACAAAAAGCGATCATTCAAGTGCAAATATTGAACGTTCTATTAAAATGATTCAATCTGTAATTATCAATGGACCAATTGTGATTACTTCCTCAACACAGGGTTTAGGAATCGAACATTTAAAAAAACTTGTTACATGTAACAATGTGGATTCGATGAGAAGGTATGTTGATGATTCTTCAGATGAAAACCTTCTATTCTTTGACTCTCTTTACAATACACGGAATGTTTGATATATTGAGATTATAAAAGTTAATGAACTAGGCAAAGGCGCCTTTACAACTTGAAGAATTCTCTTCAAGTTGTAGAGGCGCTTTTATTTTTGGATATTGAGTGTATATGGATATCGGAAGAAGGGTGTTCAATAATGAATTTAAATACAATTTTAGGTGGTATAAGTTATACATTTACTGATTTGAAGGAAGTCATGGCAAAAGCGAATGAGGAAAAATCAGGGGACCGTCTAGCGGGTATTGCAGCGGAAACCGTGCAAGAACGAATTGCCGCAAAAGTGGTCCTTAGTGAAATCCTATTAAGTGAAATCCGTAACCACACTTTAATTCCAATCGAAAATGACGAAGTTTCTAGAATTATTGAGGGAGATGTTAACGAAAGAATCTTTGGTGAATTAAAAAATTGGAGTGTCGCTGAATTAAGGGAATATATATTGAGTAACAAAGTGGGTGATCGTGAGCTTAAACGTATTAGCAAGGGATTAAACTCCGAAATGATAGCGGCTGTTGCCAAACTCATGTCTAACCTGGATTTAGTCCATGCAGCAAATAAAGTTGAAATATTAACAACTTGTAATATAACGATTGGTCATAAAGGAACTATGTCTTCACGCTTACAACCAAACCATCCGACTGACAATGTAGATGGAATGATAGCATCTCTTAAAGATGGATTGTCTTATGGAATTGGTGACGCGGTAATCGGTATAAACCCTGTTAACGATTCGGTTGAAAGCGTTAAACGGTTACTACATGCCACAAAAGACTTTATTCAAGAATGGGAAATCCCTACGCAAAACTGTGTATTAGCGCACGTGACAACACAGATGAAAGCAATTGAGCAAGGCGCACCTGCAGACATGATATTTCAAAGTATTGCAGGAACAGAAATAGCGAATCGTTCGTTTGGAATAACCGCAGAGCTTATTGGAGAAGCAAGAGAGTTAGCTTTAAAGCAAGGAACGGGATCGGGTCCGCAAGTCATGTATTTTGAAACTGGTCAAGGTTCCGAATTATCAGCAGAAGCTCACCATGGAATTGATCAACTAACTCTCGAGTCCCGCAACTATGGTTTTGCAAGACATTTTGACCCATATATTGTAAACACGGTAGTTGGTTTTATTGGACCAGAGTACTTGTATAACAACAAACAAGTTATACGTGCTGGACTAGAAGATCATTTCATGGGTAAAATGCACGGCATACCTATGGGGGTCGACATTTGTTATACGAACCATATAAAGGCGGATCAAAATGACATTGAAGATTTAGGTGTTCTGTTATCAGCAGCAGGTGTGAATTTCATCATCGCAACACCAATGGGTGACGATGTGATGCTGAATTATCAATCAATGAGCTATCACGATGTAGCAACATTATTGCAAACATTTGGGAAAACACCTGCACCTGAATATTTGAAATGGCTTGAAAAAATGGGGATTTATGAAAATGGTCGTCTTAGTGCGAGAGCAGGGGACCCTACTATATTCACACGTTAGGAGATGACATCTGTGAATGAACAACTCATTGAGAAGATTACCAAGATGGTAGTTGAAAAACTTCAAACGAATAACTTGAATACAGATGATCATCAAAAAGACAACAAACAGATGCCTGTTAAGTTATTTCAAGAGACTTTCGCCGGAAATCGTATGACTGAAGAAAAGGTACGTGCATCTCCAAAGGGGGATGTTAAGTTCTTCAATGCATCTGTGAAAGAAAAAAAGCCGAACAACATAATATCGCGTAAGACTAATAAGGAAACAACATTGATTGATAAGAAAAAAGAGGATTACTTAGAAGAACTTCGTAATAAAACTCCAGCTAGAATTGCAGTTGGAAGAGCTGGTACAAGACCGAAAACAAGCACGTGGCTTCAATTTAGATTTGACCATGCTGCAGCTGTAGACGCTGTTTATGGTGAGGTTCCTCCAGAAATATTAGAACGTTTGGGCTTTTTTCAAGTACATTCTAGGGTGTTGGATAAAGAAGAGTATATTCGAAGACCGGATTTAGGAAGACGATTATCGGACGACTCTAAAAAAATTGTAAAAGACAAATGTAAACATTCTCCGACCATACAAATCGTTGCTTCGAATGGTTTAAGTGCCAAAGCACTCGAGGAGAATTTAGAAGATGTGTACTTGTCGTTAGAACAATCATTAAAAAATCTATCAATTGAAATGGGCACTACTTTTTATGTCGATAAAGGCCGAGTAGCATTAATGGATGAGATTGGGGAATTACTGCAGCCAGATGTCGTGATTATCCTTATCGGAGAGCGTCCAGGACTCGTGTCTGCGGAATCATTAAGTGCGTACATTTGTTACAAACCGCGATTGGGAACGATTGAGGCTGAGCGGATGGTTGTTTCTAATATTCACAAAGGTGGCATTCCTCCGGTGGAGGCAGGAGCGTATTTAGGAACACTAATACAGAAAATCTTAAAGTATGAAGCTAGTGGTGTTTCTCTTGTTAAGAAGGAAGAATAGGTGGTGTACAGTTTTACGATGAAAAAAATTCATGCTGAAATTTTATCTATGCAAGTCATTCCTAATGTAGATGAGGGGTTAGCTGAGAAATTTAAGTTAATGCCATATCAGCGAAGTTTAGGTTTGTTCACAACGACGATTGATGATATTGGCAATACGGCTGCTGATGAAGCAACTAAAACATCTGATGTGGAAGTAGTATATGCAAAGAGTTTTTACGCTGGAGCTGCTCATGCATCTGGTCCACTTTCGGGAGAATTCATCGGCATCATAGCGGGTTCTTCTCCAGAGGAAGTGAAAAGTGGATTAGATTCGATTCGCATCACTATCGAGAATAATGCATACTTCGAAGCAATAAATGATGATGTCAATCATGTTTTATATGCTAAAACAATTTCAAGTTGTGGGAGTTATTTAGGAGAGATGGCAGGTATTTCAAAAGGACAGCCACTTGCTTATCTGATTGCTCCTCCTATTGAAGCCATTGTAGGACTCAATGCAGCTTTAAAGTCAGCTGACGTTCGCATATGTGAATTTTTTACACCTCCTTCTGAAACAAACTTTGGCGGAGGATTACTTACAGGTAGTCAATCATCCTGCCAAGCAGCTGCAAATGCGTTTCGAGACGCTATTATGAATATGGCGAAAAGGCCATTAGATTACTAAGAAAGGAGGGAGTACAGTGGTAACAGCAATAGATCCAGATTTACTAGCTCTTCAGGAAATGCGTTCGGCTGTGCAAGCTGCAAAAGAAGCGCAATTGGTTTATATGAGTTTTACACAAGAACAAGTGGACCGGATTGTTCAGGCTGTGGCTGATGCATCATTTAAACAGGCAGAACGACTTGGCAAATTGGCAGTTGATGAAACTGGAATGGGTGTAGCAGCTCATAAAACCATAAAAAACGAGGTTGGCTCTAGAGGCGTTTACGAAAGCATTAAAGATTTAAAGACAGTAGGTGTGGTTAGAGAAGACAAAGTAAATCAAGTTGTAGAGATAGCCGCTCCTTTTGGTGTTGTGGCTGCAATCATTCCAACGACAAATCCAACATCTACCGCATTTTTTAAAACGCTGATTGCTTTAAAAACAAGAAACTCAATCGTAGTTAGCCCTCATCCGTATGCAGTTCAATGTACACATGAAGCGTTAAAGGTTTGTGATGCCGCCGCAGTAGCTGCGGGTGCGCCAAATGGATTGATTCAATGCCTAACGATGTCCTCGATGGAAGCAACACAAAAATTGATGCAACATCGTGATGTGAACTTGATCTTGGCAACTGGTGGTGGTGCATTAGTTAAAGCAGCATATAGTTCGGGGAAACCTGCATACGGTGTCGGACCAGGAAACGTTCCTGTTTTTATAGAACGATCCGCGAAAATCGAGAAAGCTGTTGAGAACATCATTAACAGTAAATCTTTTGATTATGGAACGATCTGTGCTACAGAACAAGCCATAGTAGTAGACCGAAACGTTTTAGAACTAGTAAAACGTGAGTTAAAGAAAAATGGAGCGTATACATTATCTGATGAAGAAAAACGAGTAATGGAAAAAGTGATTTCCCCGATTCCAGGGAAAGTAAATCCTGATATCGTCGGAAAGAGTCCACAAGTAATTGCTAAATTGGCGGGGATCACATTACCAGAAGGAACACGTGTCATCGTTGGGATGGAAACGAAAGTAGGCAAAGATATTCCTTTTTCTCTTGAAAAACTTTCTCCCATCTTTGGCATGTATGTGGCATCGGATGTGAATCACGCAAAAGAGATTTGCTTGTCACTGTTAAATTTAGGTGGAAGGGGACATTCACTAGCCATCCATACGGAAACAGATGCTATAGCCCGCGAATTTGCGATTGATATGCCTGTCTCCCGTATATTAGTAAACACGATGTCATCGGTGGGAGCAGTTGGTGGAACAACTGGTTTGGTACCTTCCATGACATTAGGTTGCGGGACATTTGGTGGGAATATCACCTCTGATAATGTAACAGCAAAGCATTTAATTAATATTAAACGAATGGCTTATGGCATTAAAGAATTACAACTTCTGAAACAAGTAACAGATTCAGACGAAAGTATTACAAATCAAGTAGTGTCAAATGTTTTGAACTCATTAGATTCAAATCAAACTGTTGATCCAGAAATGGTAAAAGACTTAGTCAGTGAAATTGTAAAACAATTATCTAAATAATAATTATTAGGAGGAAACAGAGATGAATAAACAAGGTACAGCATTAGGAATGGTAGAAACTAAAGGATTAATTGGTGCAATTGAAGCGGCAGATGCAATGGTTAAAGCAGCGAGCGTACATTTAGTTGGAAAAGTACATGTAGGTGGCGGAATTGTAACTGTTTTAGTACGTGGTGATGTAGGAGCTGTTAAAGCAGCTACAGATGCAGGTTCAGCGGCAGCTCAACGTGTAGGCGAATTGTTATCTGTTCACGTCATTCCAAGACCACATGATGAATTGGAAATGATTTTACCTAAATCAGACAATTAATTTTTAATTGAAAGGCGGAAGCGATTTGAACCAGCAATTGATTGAAAAAATTGTAGGGGAAGTTCTCAGTCAATTGGGAAATGTAGAAGTAGCGCAAGCGCTTCCTACAAATGCAATCCCAATTGCTGTTTCTGCTCGTCACGTTCATTTGTCGCAAGAACATATCGAGGTAATATTTGGTGGTGGGTATAAATTAACAAAAAAAGATGATTTATCCCAACCAGATCAATTTGCAGCGAATGAGACAGTAGTAATCGCAGGACCAAGAGGAAGTATTGAACGCGTTCGCGTACTTGGTCCTGCACGCTCATTGACGCAAGCGGAAGTTAGCTGGACAGATGCTATGAAGCTCGGTGTAAAGCCACCACTTCGTGATTCAGGTAATATTAATGGCTCTGCTGCATTTACAATGATTGGGCCAAAAGGAAGTCTTTATCTCGATGAAGGATTAATCATTGCCCAAGCCCATATACACATGGATCCACATGACGCAAAGCGTTTGGGTTTAAAAAGCGGCGAGTATGTAACAGTAGAAGTAGATGGAGTTCGACCGATTGCCTACCAAAATGTAAAGATTAGGGTTTCTGAACGATATTGTCTCGAAATGCATATTGACACAGATGAAGCAAATGCAGGTTTAATTAAACAAAGTGCATTTGGACATATTGGACGAGCTGTTGAAGAACACCCAAGATTAAAAGAGCAAAATTCGTTACCGGAAATAATTTCAGTTAAAAAGCACCATGATTATTTAAAGAAATTACTTTCAAATGATGATATAAGAGAAATTAAAGAAAATGAAATTATGATTGAAAAAGGAACAATCGTCACAGCTCTAGCTCGAGATACAGCACGAGAGCTTGGGAAATCTATTTCGATTAGAAATTAGAAAAAGGTGATTACGGCATGCGATTAGGAAGAGTTATCGGAAACGTTTGGGCAACACGCAAAGAAGAAGGTTTACAAGGTTTAAAACTACTAATTATTCAACCTGTGGATGCGTATGGAAAAGCAGTAAGGACGCACTTTGTAGCTGCTGACCGTATCGGTGCTGGAAAAGGTGATCATGTCCTTGTAACAAGTGGTGGTTCATCACGTTTTATAGACAAAGATAACCCCATACTAATTGATGCAGTAATTATTGGGATAATTGATTCAACAGAAGTGGAAAGAGGTGAAATCGATGGGACAAGCAATTGGAATGATTGAAACAAAAGGATTAATCGGATCTATTGAAGCGGCGGACGCCATGATTAAAGCTGCGAATGTCACGTTAATTAAACAAGAATTTGTAGATGGTGGAATCGTGACGGTAATTATTCAAGGAGATGTTGGTGCAGTACAAGCAGCCGTAGATGCTGGCCGTGAAGCAGCGAAGCGTGTAGGAGAACTTTTAGGAGCTCATGTTATTCCGCGACCGGACGAATCCGTTCGTAATATGGTTGATCCCCTTGATTATACTAATTATGAACAACAGAAACATCAACAATCCGAACCTAAGCCAGGTCCAAAAGTACAGAGTGCAAAAAAGACAGATGCATAATGTTTGTGAAAGGGTGAGCATATTTGGCATTTAATAGAAATAAAATCGCCGTAATCGGTGCGGGTTATACCGGTGCCACTGTAGCTTTAATGATAGCGCAGAAAGATTTGGGTGATGTCGTATTACTAGACGTTCCTGAACAAGAGAACCCAGCAAAAGGTAAAGCACTAGATATTCTCCAATCTGGTTCAGTTCAACGCTTTAATGCGAAAATCACTGGAACATCTAATTATCGGGATATTCAAGGTGTAGACATGGTTATCATTACTGCAGGTATCGCTAGAAAACCGGGAATGAGTAGAGATGATTTAGTCACAATAAATGCAAAAATCATGCGTAATGTATCTGAACAAGTTAAAAAATATGCACCGGAAAGCTACATCTTAATTTTAAGTAATCCTGTAGATGCCATGACGTATGTTTGTTATAAAACAACTGGCTTCCCTAAAAATCGAGTCATTGGCCAATCAGGTGTACTAGATACAGCACGGTTTAATACATTTGTAGCTGAAGAATTGAATATCTCAGTGGAAGATATCTCTGGATTTGTTCTAGGGGGGCACGGAGATGATATGGTACCGCTTGTTAGGTATTCATATGCAGGTGGAATTCCACTTGAGAAAATCATACCCCAAGATCGTCTGGATGCAATTGTGGAGCGAACAAGAAAAGGTGGCGGAGAAATCGTTTCTTTACTTGGAAATGGAAGTGCTTACTACGCACCGGCAGCTGCACTTGTAGAAATGGCAGGTGCAATTATCCGAGATCAAAAGAGAATATACCCTGCAATTGCTTATCTGGAAGGTGAATATGGATACAATGATTTCTGCCTTGGTGTTCCAACAGTCATTGGCGGGAATGGAATAGAAAGCGTAATCGAAATACCTCTCACAATCGAAGAAAAAGAAGCACTAGACAAATCTGTCGAATCCGTTAAATCAGTGCTTAAAATTTGTCAATTATAAAAAGCATTCCGGCTCTCACCGGAATGCTTTTTATAATTTTGTTCAGCTTAAAAATCGGGTACCTAGCAGCAACACAAAATTCAATTTTATACATACAGATGTCGGAAGTTTACGGGTAATCGCTGCTTATAAACTAGTTACTAGTATATAGAAGCGCATTGTTTAGCGAAAACTGTTCAATCTCAAATGAAATAAGGTTGTTTTAAAGGTGTAAGTACCACCTTTTGGAAACTGCTTTTTAAAATCCTGTGTCCCTGACTGTATTTTCTACGTTTTACTTTGATTTGCAAAGTAATCCTCTCACCAACTCGACAATCTTAAAAAAGTTCTCCCTTTGTGAAAAATATTTTCAAATTATTTTGGAAGCTTAACAAAATTTCAAACCTCAACTCGCTCAACGCCTCACCAGCATAATCAACTCACCAAATAGTCACCTTTACTTTTGTAAAATAAAATAAATTCTGATAATTCAATTGACTTACATAAATCATCCGGTAAAATAATATAATATACAACATGTTATGTTTCATCACATCAAATAAATAAGAAACATAACATGATATAAAAGGGAGGAATTATTTATGGAAGATGTCATGTTTTTAATGAATAGTTTATGGACAATGGTTTCTGCAATTCTAGTTATTTTTATGATTGGTGGGTTTATCCTTCTTGAAGCTGGTTCAACACGAATGAAAAATGCAGGTCACGTTGCTGGGAAAACCATTTTCACATTTGGTTTAGCATCGTTAGTGTTTTGGGCAGTTGGTTATGGATTTATCTTTGGTAGTGATGCGAATTTCTTCGTTGGTATGTCAGACTTTTTCTACTCTGGAAAGTTAGCGTTGGACGCGGCTGTTGATACATCTGTATTTTTTGTTTTCCAATTAGCATTCGCGGGGATTGCAGTAACAATCGCTCTTGGTGGATTTGCAGAGCGCGCAAAATTTTCTGCATATGTGATCTTCACTATTCTATTCGGGATTATCGTTTATCCCGTTATTGCTCATTGGATATGGGGCGGTGGGTGGTTAGCGGAACATGGCAAACAAGACTTCGCCGGTTCCACTGTAGTTCACTTAACTGGCGCAATGGCAGCACTTGCTGCAACCATGTTGCTTAAACCGAGAATTGGGAGATTTAATAAAGATGGTTCATCGAATAATCTTGCTGGTCATAACCAAGTGTATACAGCATTGGGTGTTTTAATCCTTTGGGTTGGTTGGTTTGGATTTAACGCAGGTAGTACAGTTTCAGTAGATGCTGCATTCTTCGGATTTGTGGCTTTAAATACAGCTCTTGCTGCAGCTGCAGGTGTTGTTGCTGCAACATTAATCTCTTGGGTTGTATTAGGAAAACCGGACATTCCAACTGTTTTAAATGGTGCATTAGCAGGTTTAGTTGCCATTACAGCATCTTGTGCATTCGTCGATGTTTGGGCATCTGTTGTCATTGGTTTCATCGCAGGAATACTAGTATTCTATAGTGCTAGATTCTTTGAAAAGAAAAAAATAGATGATCCAATCTACGCTTTATCCGTTCACGGGGCTGCAGGAGTTTGGGGAACTTTATCAACAGGTTTCTTTACTACACCAGAACTTGCGTCTGTTGGTAAACCTGGATTATTCTATGGCGGTGGATTCGATCAATTAGGCGTACAATTAATGGGCGTTGTTGCTTGTGGTTTATTTGCTTTCGGTGTATCCTATGCTATCCTGTTTGTTATGAAAAAAGTAATGGGCAGCATTCGTGTTACTGAAGAAGAAGAAATCATGGGCTTAGATATGAGCGAACACGGAAGTTATGGCTATCCGGAACAGATGATTATAGAAGAGTCGAAAATCTAAATATCAAAAAATCAAAACTCAATAAATAGTAATAGAGCCTCTTTATAAGGGGGCTTTTTGCTTAAAAGGAAGTGTAATCTTGGAAACGTATGAATCTATTAGAGAATGGAAGGATCAACATATAACCGCCTTCCTAGATGACACCGTTTCTCTCAATCGTTTTCATGATCAAGCAATGCACAAGGTAATGGCAGTCGCCAAAAGTAAAATGAAAAAAGACAATCCTCCCTGCTATTTTACATGGTTTATTACAGGGAGCGGCGGGCGATTTGAGCAAGGCTATATCAGTGATCAAGATCATGGCATTGTCTATGAAAAATCAAATGAAGAAAATGATGCATATTTCAAAGAGTTAGGTGAAGAAGTGTCATACGGACTGCATATTACTGGTTATCCATATTGTAAAGGGAAAATCATGAGCTCAAATCCAATATGGTGTAAGTCTTTGAATGATTGGCAAGCACAGCTTCAAGAGTGGATGGAAAATGAAAGCTGGGAATCCATCAGGCACCTTCACATTTTTTATGATGCAAGAGCTCTGCTTGGGAATATCGGCTATATCCATCAATTAAAATCTTTTATTTATGACTATCAATTAGTGCATCCATCCCTTTTGAATCGTTGTATTGCAAATGTCATGCATGTGAAAAATGTTATTGGACCAATTGGGCAAATATTAGTGGAGCGCTATGGTATTTATCAAGGGTGTGTGGACTTGAAATATGCCGCATTTTTGCCATATGTAAATGCCATTCGGTTACTTTCTATTAAAGAGGGCATTTATGAAACCTCAACATTGGTCCGAATGAGACAATTAATTCAGCTAAATGGTTATGAGAAAATACTGTTAAATTGTGAAAAAAATTTCTCGGACTTATTAAAATATCGCTTGTCATTAGTTCAAGGTAAAACATATCCAGATACACATTATTTAAATATAGAAAAATTGTCGAAAAAAGAACGAAACGAAATTAAACGAATTTTAAAAGATGGTAAAAGGCTACATGATGAAGTGATCGCTTTAACTTTATCCGCAAATGAATGAAGATATAGCACCCGAAGCATGTCGCAGCTTTTGAAAGGTGTTAATCGTACTTGCATAATTCAAAATCTGGACGTAAATATGCTGAGGTGTATTTGCGTGAAAAGGGTGTAAGTGATGGCATTTGAACCATTTATGCAAATATTACGAGGTCTTCAAGGAAAACGAACGAACGCCAGTATTGGCGATATTCAAAACTCACAACAAATGGCATTTTTACGAAATCTCCAAAAAGAAATGAATCAGGAGGATAAACTGAGCATTTCATTACAAGAGCTAAATGTCGTGGTGTTCGATATAGAAACTACAGGGTTTTCACCAGAAAAAGGAGATAGCATACTGTCTATTGGTGCAACAAAAATGTGTGGAACAACAATCCTAGAAGAGGAAACTTTTTATTCTCTTGTCCACTATGACCAAGAGATTCCGCGCGAAATTGTACAATTAACTGGTATCACAAATGAGCAAGTAAAAGAAGCGCAGCAATTAGCTGATGTTTTTATTAAATTCATCAAATTTATCCAAGACTGCACACTTGTCGCACATCACGCTACTCATGAAAGAAATTTCATGCAACATGCCAGTTCTAAATTGTTTCGAACGCCATTCAAGCACCGCATTGTGGATACGTCTTTCCTCTTTAAGGTAATCGAGCCCGAAATGAATCTTGTCACATTAGAAGATCTCTGCACGCATAACGGCATCCCTATTATCGATCGTCATCACGCACTAGGCGATGCCAAAATGACCGCAAAACTTTGGAGTATGTATGTAGATAAAGCCAAACAAATAGGCTGCGAAACATTAAATGATGTTTATAGTCGATATGCAAGAATATAACGTGTGAACAAGGATGGTAGATGAGCGAAAGACGAAATTCAATCGCGGGGTTGACTGCAGAAAAAGAAACGAGCAATGGCCATGGCCATCGCTCGTTTCTTTTATTCTTTAAATTATGTTGCGTCCGAAAACAATACGTTACTTGATGGATTCATTCAAGAATTACTAGAGTTATTTAGCGGTCGTCTTAAATAGACTTCATCTTATATAGAAGAAACTCTTACTTCGATAAATAATCAATCATACCTAAAGCGCTGACCTGCATATCCAATTCAATAATTTTATACACATCATGGTCGTCTTTTATACCCAATTCTCTAAGATGATTTGTTATTAAGCTTATAAGCCTGTTCGCAAGTTCATCTGCGCCTTTTCCTTCGCCAACAACCGCCTGTGCCTCTACCATGAATACTTTCAACCATTCGGCTACTTGTTGAAGAGCGTCGTTCGGATTATTTGTCATCCCGTAATGTCCGTAATAAATAGCGGTCAGGTTCATACCGAGCATATGGTCAATTGCATGTTGCATTGCTTGTGGATCAAATTGGTTCGGTGAAGTAGATGGGAGAAACAAATCCACACCATCACGAACTAGCTGATCATAAAGGATACCTACTGTGTCTCCAGTAAATATGCCATTACTGACGGGATCATAAATACTGAAGTGATGTTTAGCGTGACCCGGCGTATCTAAAAACTGCAAGGTACATGTTGGACTAATTACCAACACATCACCTTCATCTTTTACGATCAGCCGCTCTTGCGGTATTGGAACAATTGGGTCAAATAAATCATAAAATTTATCGCCGTAAACCATTTGTGCGCCAGCTATTAATCTCGTAGGGTCCGCCAAATGCCTTGCACCTTTCGTATGTACGACAACTTTGGCATTCGGACAATCTTGAAGAAGTAATCCTGCGCCACCTGCGTGATCAAGGTGAACATGTGTGACAATGATGTATCTCACTTCATCCAGTGAAAATCCTAACGCTTCCAAACCTTTTTTAACATGTTGAACAGAGGGACTCGGACCAGATTCAACAATGGTCAAGTGTTCTTCGTTGATTACATATGTTCCAGTCCGCTCGGCCCAGCCTAAATCAAATCCATCAATCAAGTGGATTCTTTCATTCAGTTGAACAGGGTATTTACTTTTCAAAATAAAACCTCCTTAGAATATCGTGCTGACTAGCAATCTTGTTAAATATTTTCATGTATTCAGAAAACTCTCCTTAAGTGTAATTCAACTGGGTCAATCTTACAAATTGGGTGAGCTGTAACTTTTTATTTCATAGGTATTAACTTCTTTCCCTTATGTATAGTAAGGGTTATGGTATGAATTACCTTTTATTTACTCAATAATCAACGGTACTTTTTTCCTATATACTCAAACTTTAGTATATTGCTGAATTGTAGATTATATGTGACAATATAACTAATTGTGAATTCAATTAAATTTAGATTTATTTTAAGGGGTAAAACAATGAAAATTCACACTAAATATATTCAAATGATACCGTTTATATATATATTGATAGGACTAATTTGGATTATGGGTACAGACTACTTATTAAGCTTGTCTAACTATTCTGTTGAACAAATCCACTTCTTGGAAACATTCAAAGGTTTGTTATTTATTTTCTTTACAGCAATTCTTTTGTTTATTTTTATAAGAAATTTAAGAGATTCAAAACTAATAGAAGAAGAAAAAGATAAGCTAACTTTATTAATTGATACAATGCCCGATTGTGTTTCATTTAAAGATGGAGAAGGAAAGTGGCTCCAAATAAATAAATTTGGTGCTCAGTTATTTGAACTAGAAGGCATCGATTGCCAAGGTAAAACGGACAGAGATCTGGCGCAATATACAGATTTTTATCACGATGCTTTGATTTACTGTATAGAGACAGACGAAGATGCGTGGAAGGCAGGAAAGGCAACTCGGTGTGAAGAAGTGGTCCCTTTAAGAGATGGCTCAAGCAAAACTTTCGATTCATATAAAGTACCTATTTTTCATGATGATGGTTCTAGAAAAGGGTTAGTAGTAATCGGGAGAGATATTACCGCGTTAAAAGAATCAGAGAGTTTGTTAAGAGAGTCTGAAAAAATGGCTGTTTTAGGCTTACTTGCTGCAGGTATTGCACACGAAATTCGAAATCCGCTAACAACGATTAAAGGCTTTATGCAAATGAGCCAAGAGAAAACAATTAAACTGGATGATCATGTTGATGTATTAGTTGATGAAATTGATCGCATTAATAGCATTGTGAACGAACTATTACTCATTGCAAAACCAACAGATGTTATTTTTTCTGACAAAAACATTAATTCAAATGTGAATGAAGTCGTTCAATTGTTATCGATAGAAGCATCGCGAAAAAGCACTCAAATAAATGTGATTGAACTAGATCAATTTAATACGTATTGTAATGATAGTAAACTAAAGCAAGTGTTTATCAATATCATAAAAAATGCTCTGGATGCAATTTCTACAAAGGGTGAAATTACTATTACACTATATGATAAAAACGAGGACTATGTAGCTGTTAAATTTGAGGATAATGGGTGCGGAATAGAAGAGTCCCAGCTAAAACATATTGGTGAACCTTTTTATAGCTTAAAAGATAATGGAATTGGCTTAGGAATGACTGTCAGCTTAAGCATTATAGAAGCACATAAAGGGTCTATCCATATCACAAGTGAATTAGATGTAGGAACTTGCGTTGAAGTATGGTTACCAAAGTCGAAGTAGTCAGCTTGTACATGTAGTAGGGAGATATGTAGTGGGAGGAATTTGTTCATGCGTGCTGAAGATTCAACAGGAATTCAACAAACAACCAAATATTCAACATCAGTTATGGAAGCTGTTAGATTAAGCCTTTTTATAGAAAGTAACTCAACTCATTTAGATCAGTTGATTGAAACTATGACAAAAGTAGAGGTAATGGATAGTTACCTAGAGTCATTTGGTCATGAGGTAAAGGGCAAAGAAGTACGTGAAGTTGTTAAAGGAGTTTTTGGTGCTGATTTGAATTGCATCTCAGAAAAAAATTACGGCAGCAAACTGTCTATTTACCCTGTTTCTGTCATGCAGAGCCTTCGTATTTCATTAAACGTTGACCCTGATACCACTGAATTAGATACTCAAATTATGGCTATGACAAAAAATGAAGTCATGGATCGTTCAATTGAAGCTCATGGTTATTCACTTACTGGAGAGGATGCTAGAGTAGTAATCAATCAAATATTCGGTGTGAATTTAGATGGTATTTCTGGATTAGAACATGTAGGAATTTCAATTTATTCTAAAGGACAATGGATTTTACAAGGTGACACTGATCTGTTCTTTATATCTTCAAACCTTGATGATGTAGAGCTATATTTAGCAACTACAGCGTACTTCAAAGAAACTACTGGTTCAAATCAGTTTCCAGATTCTTTAAAGCAAACAGTAATGAGTTTTGGATTTACTTATAACGCTGACGTAGATCATTTCTTTTATAGAAATCCAACCAATGAATCTGTATCAGATGCTCTTAAAGGCCAGGTTTTGCGAAGTATAGTAGGAACGATTCATGAACTAATAGAAATTGATTCGTTATTAGAAAAGAGAAGTGCGAGGTGACAAAAGTCTCCTCACACTTCTCTTTTCCTATAGCAGTTACTATGTGAAATGTAAGATGAGCGGATGAAAATTATCCATTAAGTAATAATTTACATTGCCCTCCCATCCTTAGAAAGACTCAAGATACCTATAAAACAGATGCAACACTTATTTATGAAAGATATCGCTTAAAATGAAGAAAGTTGTTATGGAAGGGATTGAAGTAAGGGGTATTTTTTCACATTTTCTATTCTCCATATAGTAGTATATAGTAACGGGATTCAAATATTATTGAATTATAGGAGAGTATTATAATGAAAGAGTTTCCACAAGTCATACAATCCATGTTAGATGCATTAGAAGATCATATTGCCATAATTGACCTTAAGGGCTACATACAATATACGAACCAAGCATGGAAACAGTTTGCGTTAGAAAACGATGGGGATTTAAATACTACTTCAGTTGGTGTGAATTATTTAGAATTCCTGGATGATCAGTTCATCTTAGAACGTAATGGAATTAAAGATGTTTTAAACAGTAAGAGAAAAGAGTTTTCGACTATTTATTCTTGTCATGGACCCGACAATGAACGTTTTTTTCGCATGAATGTTGAAAAATGTTTATTGCTAAATGGACATCTGGGTGCATTTATTCGTCATCGAAATGTAACAAAAGAAGTTCAGTCGGATGAAGTTGTTGCGGATGTATTGGAAAGTATGACAGATGCGTTTATGTCATTAAACGAGAACTGGCAGATTACTCATCTGAATGGTGTAGCGCAGCGTGTATTAAATCTTAACGCTGAGGAAGTAATTGGGCAAAACATATGTGAAATTTATCCTGAAGCTGCTAATTCTGAATTTCATATGCACTATACAAAGACCATGAAGGAAAAAGTATACATATCGTTTGAATATTATTTCGATACATTAACTACTTGGTTTGAAATACATTCTTACCCGAGGGTTGATGGTGGTGTATCTATCTACTTCAAAAATATTAACTTGAAGAAAGAGTCAGAAATGCAAAAAGAGGCATATGAAAATACGAACCGTCTAACGTTATTACCGAATCGAAAAGCGATTTCTGAAAAAATAGAAGAGCTAATTAAGAGTGAAACTGGTTTTTCAACCATGTATTTAGATATCAATGGGTTTAAAAATATTAATGATTTATATGGCCATCAAATGGGTGATGAGCTGTTAATACATTTAGCGGAACGTCTAAACACACTTTTACTACCATATGGGGAACTTTCGCATCTTGGTGGAGATGATTTTCTTATAGTAGTCAAAGAAACAGATCGGGATATGATTGAACAGATTGTTGAAGATATTGTCAATCATCTGAAGAGCCCTATTGAAATTAATATAAATCAAAAATTTACGGTAGCAGTCAGTATAGGCATTAGCCAATTCCCTCTTGATGGGCTTAATTGTAATCAAATGCTCAGCGCTACAGAAACGGCGATGTATTACTCGAAACAATCGAGTGAACGGATTTTTTGTTTTTACGAAGTAAATATGACAGAAGAATTATCGCATAGATTGACGATAGAACAATCTTTGCAAGGTGATCTCTCAAAAGAAGGAATTTATTTTGTATTACAACCTCAAATAAATGGAATAACTAATGAAATGGATAGTTTTGAAGTGTTGAGTCGATGGGATCATTCTAAACTTGGGATGTTATCTCCATTTGACTTTATTGAAATTGTTGAGGAAAGCGGGCATATGCTGAAATTAACACGCTATTTAATGGAGGAAGTTTTTTCAGCCGTGTCAAATTGGATTAATAATTTTGGTTTCGATAAACGAGTCTCCATTAATGTGACTTCGTCTATATTATCAAAAGAATTATTTTTTGATGACTTATATAAGCTCTTAGAAAAATACCGAATACCATATAACTTAGTAGAATTGGAAATAACAGAAGACACACGTTTAGTCACTTCTGCCTTAATGTTAAAGCACGTAAATAAATGTAGAGAAAAAGGTATTCGTATAGCCCTTGATGATTTTGGCACAGGGTTTTCTATGTTCTCTTCTTTAACTAATTTTCCAATTGATAAAATAAAAATTGATCGCTATTTTATTCAGCGTATTGGCAATGACCCACAGTCAGAAGCGGTGTTGAAATCCATTATCCATTTATCAAATAGCTTACAATGTGATTTAGTTGCAGAAGGTGTTGAGAATGAAAAAGAAATTACTTTCTTAATGGCACATGGCTGCAACTTCTTTCAAGGCTATTATTTTGAGAAACCCATGTCAATTGAGGACTTTCAACAGAAATATCTTGAAAATAGAAGCAAATAAAACCTTTCACATTAGTGGAGGCCACTGCTTTATGGACCACTCGTGCATCCGAATCGGTTGATAAATGAAGTTATACAACAAAAAAACAAGCAATCTTTTCCTTGACAGTTTGAGGAAAGGATTGCTTGTTTTAGATTAAAAATCCACACACACAGAAAGTATGTATTGATAGATTCTAATCCTTGAATCGTAAATACACTGTTAAATTTATGTTAAGAATAATTTGCATTTGAGTGGTAAAAGAAGTAAAGTTTAAGCTATTGACTTTTTAATGTTACATCCATATATTACTAGAAAATTTCAACTATTTTTAAAAACCCTTAGGAGGGACCACTATTAACAACATAAGAAAATTTCCAAAGATATCACTAATCTTTCTGGCCATTGTATTTTTATGGATTAAAACATATATCTCATACAACGTAAGTTTTAGTATTACTATCGATAACGCAATGCAAGCGTTCATATTATTTATCAATCCATTAAGCTTTTTAATGCTGATTTTTGGCGTGGCTATGTTTATTAAAAAAGAAAATATAAGAAATATTTATATAATAGTAGTAAGTATTTTTTCGACTTTCGTATTATTCGCAAATATGGCGTTTTACCGCTTTTTTAATGACTTTATTACATTGCCAATATTATTTCAGACAAGTAATTTCGGTGACTTAGGTGGAAGTGCTATGGAAACTATCTATTGGAGCGATACACTTTACTTCATGGACATCCTCGTATTAATAGCTATTGCCAAATTTAAACCATCATTTATTGGATATAGTAAACCGTCAAAAATTAAAAAAAGTACTTATTTCTTAGTGACAAGTGCAGTGTTCTTCTTTAATTTCTCATTAGCTGAATCAGAACGACCAGAGCTTTTGACACGAACTTTTGACCGTGAAATGCTGGTCAAAAACATAGGAGTTTATAATTACCATCTCTATGATATTTATTTGCAAACAAAACAGTCAACTCAACGTGCGCTAGCAGATAGTAGTGAAATGGTGAATGTGAACAATTTTGTGAAAGCAAAGAAGGTCGAACCATCAAGTGACATGAACGCAATAGCAGAAGGACGCAATATTATTCTTGTAGAATTAGAATCTGTACAAGAATTCGTCATTAATAATGAAATGAACGGTGAAGTTATTACACCGTTTTTAAATGAACTAACCAATCATCCGGATACCATGTATTTTGATAATTTTTATCACCAGACAGAACAAGGTAAAACTTCTGATGCCGAATTTTTATTAGATAACTCCTTGTATCCTTTACCTCGTGGAGCTGTATTTTTTACGCACAGTGGAAATGAATATCAAACACTGACAAAATCATTAAATGCTGAAGGTTACTATACAGCGTCTATGCATGCCAACAGTAAAAGTTTCTGGAATCGAGATATCATCTATGACAACTTCGGATATGATCGTTTCTATTCCTTGCCCGATTATACTGTTGGGGAAGGGCAAGCCGTAAACTGGGGAATGAAAGATATTCCTTTCATTGAACAGTCTGTAGAGCATATGAAAGAAATAGAACAACCATTTTTCTCGAAATTAATTACACTAACCAATCATCATCCTTTTTATCTGGATGAAGAAGATAAATTTATTGAAGAGTTTGATTCGAACTCTGGCACGCTTAATCGCTATTTCCAAACAGTTCGTTATACAGATGAAGCCATAAAAGTATTGTTTGAAAATTTAAAGGAATCGGGTCTTTATGAGAATTCCATCATTATTATGTATGGGGATCATTACGGTATTTCAGAAAATCATAATACTGCGATGAGTAAATATTTAGAGAAAGAAATTACTCCTTTTGAAACAGCTCAGTTGCAACGTGTTCCGTTGTTTATCCACATTCCCGAAAGTGGTGTCGGCGGGGTTAACCATTCATTGGTAGGTCAAATTGATTTGAAGCCTACAATTGAGAATATAATGGGCATTAATGAATCGGATAATTCGATCCAATTTGGTCAGGATATATTTTCTGAGAACCAAGACCAATTTGTGATTTTACGTGATGGTCGCTTTATTTCAAAAGATCTTGTGTATGCAGGACAAACATGTTGGGATAAAGAAACAGGAGAGTCAACGGATATTGAAGCCTGTAAACCATATATCGAACGCGCAAAAGAAGAATTAGCTAATAATGATAAGATCATTTATGGTGATCTACTGCGCTTCTATGATCTGAAAAGCGGTAATTTGAAAGAGCCAAAATCATCAGAACCAAAACTAGAAGAAAATATTAATTTAAAATAAATTAGTGTATTTTTAGTCTAATGCGAAGACGCCATTGTAAGTGACAATGTCACTTACAATGGTGTCTTTTATTCTTGTGCTGCAGGTTTGCAATAGAAAGTGACAAGTAAACCCATTAAAATGCTGTGATCAGTTGGTACTATAATTAACGGGCACCAATTTGCCATCTTTACTATGCTGAAATCTTGATCAAATTAGCTCAACATAATTCGGTTCTTTTTTTATGTAGTTTTTCAAGTATCCCTTTGCTTTCCGTTCCATCGCACTTTCATGTTTCGCAGCTAGCGTAGCGATGTAGCTCACTTTCGTGTTTCGAAGCTAGCAAAGCGTGCAGAAACAGAAACAGAAACAGATGGAAAGATATTGGACGAACTGTCATTCGTCCAATATCTTTGCGACGAGTAGCCGCAGGAGCACATGTTTTCTCGCCATCGTGCACTAATGCCTTGAAATCCTTTTAGAAGTTCTTGATAGAGCCTATAATTCGCTTTGATGACACTCACATAGCCCGCATTCATATCAATCGTTTCCGTTTCTACAACTATTTGAACTTATGTTTCCTATATTCTCTTAGCTGACTGGAGTGTAGAGCGGCGACTCCGGTGGGATTAGCGTGACAGGTGAGACCCCACAGGAGCGTGGTTTTAGCGACGAGGAGGCTCACCGCACGCCCCACGGAACGCGTCCGCTCGGAACGGAAATCAGCGTGTATCAAGCTTTTTTTGTTTCATAGATATTTATAAAAAAATGACATTAATGAAATTCCATCCCTTTCTCCTTTTTTCGAGAAGGGGATTTTATTTCACCAAATTCATGTATTGTACAACCCATAAATCCAAACTAATTGACAAGTGATAAAATACATGTTAAATTTACTTTGAATTAAAGATAAATGAATTCGAGATAAATTGGAAGAAGGGAAACGAATGGTATCAGCTACTAATAAATTAAAAGCAGTTACAGTTATACTTCGTGCCTCTCAAGCAATTCAAGAAGTGATTAAAAAAGATGCAGCCACGTATGGATTAAATCAAACCGAATTCGCTGTATTAGAATTGCTGTACCATAAAGGAGACCAACCGATACAAAGTATTGGGAAGAAGATTCTTATTTCAAGTGGTAGCATTACGTATGTAGTAGATAAGCTTGAGCACAAGAATTTTGCGATTCGTAAAGCATGTCCAACTGATCGTCGTGTGACGTTTGCTGCTATAACGAGTGATGGGAAGGCATTTATGGATCGGATTTTCCCTCAGCATGAAGCGAAAATTAATGAAATCTTTGAACACTTAGCAGATAAAGATATTAATGACATGATTAAATTACTTAAACGAGTTGGACATCATGCAGAAACGGTATAATTTTTTTTTAGATAATGTCTTTAATTCGAGATATTATCATTGAGGATAAATTAAAGGAGGAAAATTAATGAATCATTTAAAAGGAATTCACCATGTAACAGCTATAACAAGCAGTGCAGAAAAGAACTACGAGTTTTTCACATATGTATTGGGTATGCGTTTAGTGAAGAAAACAGTCAACCAAGATGATATTAAGACGTATCATTTATTCTTTGCAGATGACAAAGGAAGCGCTGGAACGGATATGACGTTCTTTGATTTCCCAAACACACCAAAGGGGACGCATGGTACAAATGAGATTTCAAAAACATCATTTCGAGTGTCAACTGATGCAGCACTTGCCTATTGGGTAAAACGTTTTGACCGACTAGAAGTTAAACATAATGGTATTGAAGAACAGTTTGGTAAAAAGACATTGTCATTCGTGGATTTTGACGATCAACCGTATCAAATGATTTCGGATGAGTTCAACAAAGGTGTCGCTTCTGGTACACCTTGGCAAAAAGGACCGATTCCATTAGAATTTGCCATTACGGGTTTAGGACCGATTTTCATACGTATTGCTGATGTGAATTACTTTAAACAAATGTTAGAAAAAGTCATGTTGTTTAAAGAAGTTGCTACAGAAGGATCTTATCACTTATTTGAAGTGGGAGAGGGCGGAAATGGAGCCCAAATTATCGTTGAGCATAATGAAGCAATGTCAAATGGTCAACAAGGCTTCGGCACAGTTCACCATGTTGCTTTCCGTGTAGAAGACAGAGCGGTATTAGATGAGTGGACAAATAGACTTGAGACCTTTGGTTTCCAAACATCTGGTTATGTAAATCGTCACTTCTTTGAATCACTTTATACACGCGTGACACCACAAATTTTATTTGAATTTGCAACGGATGGACCAGGATTTATGGGTGATGAACCTTATGAAACGATGGGTGAAAAGCTTTCTTTACCCCCATTTTTAGAGCCAAAACGTGAGCAAATTGAAAAACTTGTTCGACCAATTGATACAGTAAGAAGCACAAAAGAGCTAACAAAAAAATATGAATAATGAGGGAATAAGATGAGTTTATTAAAAAAAGTTTTTGGATTAGACAATAAAACACCAGAAAAAGGAGGAAATAATATGTTGAAAATCGGGATTGTTTTAGGTAGTACACGTGAAGGAAGAGTTAGTCCACAAGTAGGTGCATGGGTAAAAGAACTAGCAGACAAACGCGGAGACGCTGACTATCAAATTATCGACATAGCAGATTTCAAATTACCATTATTAGGTGAAGCGGGTGGCGATGCATCAGGTGCGGCAGATTGGTCAGCGCAAATTAATGGCTGTGATGGATTTGTATTTATCGTTCAAGAATATAACCACTCAATCACTGGAGCTTTAAAAAATGCTTTGGATTACTTACGCGTTGAGTGGAATAATAAAGCAGCGGGTATTGTATCATATGGTTCAGTAGGCGGTGCTCGTGCAACAGAACATTTACGAGGTATTTTAAGTGAATTAAGCGTTGCACATGTGCGCGTTCATCCAGCCTTATCATTATTCACTGACTTCGAAAATGGTTCAGTATTCAAACCAGCAGATGTGCAAAAAGATTCAGTAAACCAAATGTTAGACCAAGTAATTCCTTGGACAACTGCATTAAAAACACTTCGTCCGTAAATTTTTTTCGAAATTGAACCTAGTTAGGTAATGTTGCTAGCTTAAACTTAAAAGAACCGTGAATTCGCTACTTGCCTAATAGAGGAAGGAACTGATGAAATTGATTTCAATTGATCCAAAGCAAAATAATGAACGGGATAATTATAAATTAATGATAGGTTCTATCATTCCAAGACCCATCGCATTCGTCACGACGCAATCAGCCGATGGTGTCTTAAATGGTGCCCCGTTTAGTTACTTTAATATTGTTTCATCAAATCCTCCAATGATTTCAATAACGGTACAGCGACCTAAAGGGCGAATGAAAGATACTGCTAACAATATAAATAATAATCATGAATTTGTTGTGCATATAGTAGATGATGAAAATGTCGCAAAGATTAATGAAACATCAGCGAGCTTACCGTCTGATGAAAGTGAAATTGAATTGGCAAAGCTGACAGCTATTCAAAGTACGCATGTGTCGGTACCGGGAATTAAAGAGTCTAAAATCCGTATGGAATGTAAGCTCGTTCAAGCAATCCCTTTAGGAGGGAAAGTCGAGCCGAGCTGTGATTTATTCATAGGCGAAATTCTTCAATTTCATATCGATAAAGAGATTTACAAAGATGGCCGAATTGATCCAAGAGCATTAAATGCAGTCAGTCGCTTAGCTGGCACAGATTATGCAATGATAGGTGACATTTTTTCAATGGATAGACCTAAGTGATCGCTTGAAAGGAGAGAAATAATAAATGAAACATATTTTTAAACAAGGTACAGATTCAACAAAACCAGTCCTATTATTACTACATGGAACAGGTGGGAATGAGCAAGATTTATTACCTCTAGCTGACATTGTCGATAAAGAGGCATCCGTATTAAGTGTTCGAGGCAATGTGTTAGAAAATGGAATGCCACGATTTTTTAGAAGATTAGCAGAAGGTATTTTTGATGAAGAGGATTTAATTTTCCGCACAAATGAATTGAATGCTTTTTTAGATGAAGCGGCCGTAAAGTATGAATTTGACCGCGAAAACATTCTTGCTATTGGCTATTCAAATGGTGCAAATATTGCAGCAAGCCTGCTATTCCATTTTGACAATGCGATTAGAGGAGCTATTTTACATCATCCAATGGTGCCTAGACGAGGAATAGCGCTTCCTGATTTATCAGGAAAACACGTATTTATTACAGCTGGGAAAAACGATCCCATTTGTCCGCAACAAGAGTCAGTGGATCTTAAACAATTGCTAGAAGCTGCGCATGCAACAGTCAATATCCATTGGGAAAACCAAGGGCATCAATTAATAATGAGTGAAGTAGAAGCTGCAACGAAATGGTATCAACAGTTATAAAAGTAGTATGACTTCGATTTCCAAGTGGCATGAATTGCAAAACCGAATAAAAGACGCCGATTGATGTAGCTTTGTCACATTAATCGGTGTCTTCGTGATTTCCTATTTATATTGTCCTCAGTACTCTGTATGTAGCCATATTAATTGGTTCAAGGCGAGTAGAATTGTTAATGATAAAGAACAAATGGTACAAAAAAATTAAAAATCATGAGATGATAATAGGTAAGGGGTGAATCATTTGGAAAAAGTCTTACAAAATATACGTGTCAGCTTTGAAAAAAGTCCATTCTTTTCATATATGGGTTTTGAAATTATTGATTTTCAAGAAGATAAGGTTTTAATAAAGCTAGAAATAAATGAACATTTACTAAATGTAAATGAAACTTTGCATGGCGGTGTACATGGAGCTATGTTGGATCAAGTTTTGGGAATGAAGACTCAAATTACAACCAAAGCTAAATGTGCAACTATTAATTTAAATATAAATTATCTTGCGCCTTCAACAGAAGGAACTATATTCGCGACAGCTAAAATAGTTCAACAAGGATACCGAATTGTAACTGCAGAAGGTGAGATATACGATGAACAAGGGAAAACTTTAGCCAAAGCAATTGGCACCTTTAAGTTATTTCGAGATTCATAAGGAAATCATCAGTTCTCAAGAACTTGTGATGCTATTCATTCATGTTAATGGAAGATTCTACTCTTTCATCAATTCAAAATTAATCCGTATGAATTGGTAGGTTGCAGGGGAGAGAAGGACGCACCCCCCCCCCCCCGACATGGGAACACCAACATAAAAAGAAACGAGAGATGGCCTTTGGCTACCGCTCGTTTCTTTTATTATTTAGGTTAAAATTTTGTCCGAAAACGACCTGGAATTCTCTTTTTTATTGCACTCAAATTTTGATAAATGATACTTATGTATATCAATCAATCGACAATAATTCGATTTGATTTTACATTTATAAATACAAATAGCAGACTAATACATTCCCCCGCTTAGTCTATAGGGATCTACATTTCCAAATTGTATGAAAATTCACACTGTTTGTAGTCAGGATTGACAATAGATATAACTTATAGAAGAGATTAGTATAAACCTAATAATTACAAAAAAATAACCATCAATGTTGGGAGGATAATATGACTAATACAAAACAATCAAAAGAACGAAAAGACATTGAAATTGGTGATGTTTGGGAAGCGAGAAAACGAATTTCTGCTATTGTAAATAAAACACCATTAATTCAGTCTAATATTCTATCGGAAAAAATAGGTCGTCCTGTTTATTTAAAGCTTGAAAATGTTCATGAAGTTGGAGCATTCAAAATAAGAGGAGCAGCCAATAAAATCCTTAGCCTGAGTGAAGAAGAAAAAAGGCGTGGGGTTGTAACGTATTCAACTGGAAACCATGGTATGGCTGTAGCTTTTGTAGCGAAAAAACTTGGAATTGATGCTGTTGTATGCATTTCAAATCGAGTACCAAAAGCAAAAGTAGATTCATTAAAAAGGCTGGGAGCTCAAATTGTGATAGTTGGTGATAGCCAAGATGCCGCAGGAGAGTATTGTTTTGAGTTGGAAAGAGAGAAGGGATTAACTGTTATTCAGCCATTTGATGATCCTCATGTTATTGCCGGACAAGGAACAATTGGCTTGGAATTATTAGAGGATCTTCCTAATCTAACAGACGTGATTGTTCCTCTTTCAGGAGGTGGACTACTCTCCGGAATTTGCCTGGCATTAAAATCTAATGATCGTGCCATCAGAGTAACTGGTGTTTCAATGGAACAATCAGCGGTCATGTATGAAAGTTTGAACGTTGGTAAACCAGTAGAGCTTGAAGAAAGCGAGACATTAGCAGATAGTTTATTAGGTGGAATTGGTCTTGATAATCAATACACGTTTAAAATGGTGCAGCAATATATGGATGATGTCGTGCTTATTCCTGAAGAAGAGATTGCTTATAGCATGGCCTATATGATCGACAAACATCGAATTGTTATGGAAGGTGCAGCAGCAACAGGAATTGCGGCAGTTTTAGGTAATAAAATTCCTCATCAAGAGGGGGATGTCGCTGTTATTATAAGTGGAAACAACGTTGACATTTCTACTCTGCTACAGCTAATTCAAAAGTATACTCTGGAAAAGAAAGGGTGAGATTATGTCAATTGGCGTTGGTATGTTTAATGTGAGAATTGAGAGTGATTTTTTAGGGTCGAAGGAAGTGCCAATGCAAGCATATTATGGCATCCAAACAATACGTGCTGTTGAAAATTTCCCGATCACAGGCTATCGGATTCATGAGGAACTAATTAGAGCTTTAGTGATCGTGAAAAAAGCAGCAGCATTAGCAAATATGGATGTGAAACTTTTAAATGGAGGATTATGTCATCCAATTGTAAAAGCAGCAGACGAAATCATTGGAGGAAAATTGCACGAGTATTTTATCGTAGATCCCATCCAAGGTGGTGCTGGTACTTCAATGAATATGAATGTGAATGAGGTTATCGCTAATCGTGCTCTTGAATTACTTGGTAAAGAGAAAGGGGACTATAAGCTACTGAGTCCAAACAATCATGTAAATATGTCACAATCAACTAACGATGTTTTTCCAACTGCAATTCATATTGCAACTCTTAACCTACTAGAAAAACTACTTTATACAATGCAGCAGATGCTTGCTGTGTTTAAGAAAAAGGCACAACAATTTGATCATGTGATAAAGATGGGGAGAACACATCTTCAAGACGCGGTCCCTATTCGTCTTGGGCAAGAATTTGAAGCATATAGCCGTGTAGTAGGACGTGATATTAAGCGTATTAAGCAATCACGTCAACATTTATATGAAGTGAATATGGGAGCAACAGCTGTTGGAACCGGACTAAATGCCGATCCACATTATATCAAAAAGGTAATCAATCACTTGTCTGATATTAGTGGTCTGCCGCTAACGGGAGCAGAACATTTAGTGGATGCGACACAAAATACGGATGCATATACTGAAGTTTCAGCTGCACTAAAGGTATGCATGATGAACATGTCCAAAATAGCAAACGATATTCGTTTAATGGCATCAGGTCCAAGAGCAGGACTTGGTGAGATCTTTTTGCCAGCTAGGCAGCCTGGTTCGTCGATTATGCCAGGAAAAGTAAACCCAGTCATGCCCGAGATGATTAATCAGGTTGCATTTCAAGTAATAGGTAACGATCATACAATTTGTTTGGCCTCTGAAGCTGGTCAGCTTGAGTTAAATGTGATGGAACCTGTACTTGTGTTTAATTTGTTACAGTCTATTAGCATCATGAATAATGCATTCAGTGTTTTTACAGAGTACTGCCTTGTGGGTATAGAAGCAAATGAAGAACATTTAAAGAGTTATGTGGAAAAAAGCGTAGGAATTATTACAGCAGTTAATCCTCATATCGGCTATGAAGTGGCAGCAAGGATTGCAAGAGAAGCAATCATAAATGGAAAATCTGTTCGTGAATTATGCTTGCTTTACGACGTGTTAACAGAAGAAGAACTTGATCTTATTTTAAACCCATATGAAATGACAGAGCCAGGTATTTCTGGTGCTGCTCTTTTTGATAGTGGGAAAATAAACACTTTACATTTGATCAACTCCTAGTCATTGTAATAATATAACTATTGATTGGTAGTAGTTAAACGCTACCTCGATAAAGTTTTTAATAAGAATTTTTACCGTGTTAATCTTTAAGTGGTAGGAGTGGGGAATCATGATATTAACATTAGAGGATATTCTACATTACGAAAATCTTAAAAACGCAAGAATTATAACAGGTAACAATGTTGAAAAAGAGCGAAATATTCAATGGATTTCAGTAATTGAGATGCCTGTTGAAAATTTCGTCCGTAAAAATGAGGTTGTATTAACAACTGCTATTGGATGCAACAACGACGTTGAAACATTTGTAACGTTTGTACAAGATATTATAGACTCTGAAGCGACAGCACTTATGATCGCGATGGGAAGACATATATTTGATATTCCTAGAGAGGTCATTGAATTGGCTGAGAAGCATAATTTCAAGATTATTGAAATTCCATGGGAAATCCGATTTTCCAGTATCGTTGAAGAGGTTATGAAAGATATTAACGATATTCAGTACAAAGAACGGCAAAAATCAGAGGAAGTACAGCAAGAGTTGTTAAAATTAATTCTACAAGATAAAGATCTTAATCATATCTCGAAATTTATTCAAAGGCATATTAATTGTACGATTATTATCACTGACCGACTAGGATCTATTCAAGAAAAAAATGGTCATACTCAAGCCTTTATTAAAAAGTGGGAGACCTATGTTCTGAAGGGAATCCTTCCTTTAAGAAAGGAGACAACCTTGGTAAGTCATGATCCAATGATACAGAAGTTCCAAATGGTTGAAATAGATGGTAAGTGTATACTTCAACTCCCTGTGCTGCAAGTTTTAGGGGACGCACAAGGCTATATTTTTGTGATGTTACCTCCTAATACATCAGTGGACTCCTATTTAACACAGTATCACGTGAATGTATTGGAGCATGCAGCGACAACAATAGCTCTATGGCTTTCAAGGAAAAATGCCATTGAGGCGACGAAAATAAGTTTGCGAAGTGATTTTGTTCAAGAGTTAGCAAAAGGAGAGTTCGCTTCCTATGATCAGGCAAATTCAAGGGCAAAATTGCTCGGATATAATTTAAAACGCCCATATATTTCTATTGTAGGGTTTCCTGAGAACCTACAGTTGCTATTTGAGAAAAGAAAAAAAGATTATGATTCATTTGTCCATTGGCTTGAAAGCATGATTCATTATATTGAAGAAGAGATTTTTTATGCATCACAATCCATTAAACGAGAAGTAATGATAACGTATCAAGGAGAACAGCTTCTTATTTTTCTTGAAGTTCCTTCCAAAACAGAAAATGAAGGCGCAACGAACTTCCTAGATTTAGTAGAACGTCGTTTAGGAAATTTACTCCCTGAGGTTATTATATCTTGGGGTGTAGGGTGCTATTGCGAAGATTTTGAGGGATTTGCGGAAAGCTATCAAAATGCAAACGTTGCATTAAATATTGGAAGACGTAAAAAAGGAATAGGTCATCGTATGATGTATGAAAACACACGGGTTGACCGTGTGCTCTTAAATCTTGCTCAAAATAATGAGATGAAAGAAGTCATTATGTCGACATTAGAACCACTCGTTCAATATGACGGCCAGAGTAATATGGATTTAATTAGTACATTTAGTGCATATAATCAGTATCATGGAAATGTTAGTCAAACGGCAAGGTCATTAAATTTACACAGACAGTCCTTGTTATATCGACTTAGGAAAATTGAGTCATTGACAGGCCTATCGCTTATTGATCCTGATGATTTATTTTTATTGGATTTGAGTATTAAAACTTGGAAAATGGGTGTCTCTGAAAAAATAACATAAGCAAGATATAATTAAAATAATAGGACCGGTATAAAATCCATTAAGTTAGAGGGTTTGTATATCGGTCTTATTTTACTGTCTAAAAAGTAAAAACATTTTTCACATTCTGAACGACTAAGGTTTTCAAATCGTTTTTTACTTTATTTAAGTGTTTTCTCCTGAAAAGAGGGTTTTGCAACACTATTACGCTTCTCGCATCGTCAAAAAGATATGGATTTAATGTTGAGCGATGGATCAGTTGTAATTATTGGATATTATGGAAGGCAACGTGCTGAAAATACTTTTTCAGCAGCTACGTTGATGTTATTGGTTTTCAATGAAATATATTGATACTTATAAAATGTGGTCTTGAAAAATATTCTAGACAGTTTCATTTCGAATTCATTGTATACGACTATACACAATATTAAGGACTTTGCTAAATATAGAATATAATTCTGACGGCTCGCTGATTCTAGAGGAATTGAAAAACTCTTCATGAATTAAAAAGCATCTCAAAACTAATAGCTAATTTGACTATAAATTTATTGAATATTCATACAATATTACGGATGATAGATTCCGAGCTCTTATACTATACTAAACTCACGGACTAATTATTCCGAAAATTTAATAAGCATTGATATATTAGGAGGGATGGTTCCCATGTCATTTGGAACAACAGAGTATAAAGAGAGAATTCGCAAAACAAAAGATCGAATGGCAGCACAAGGGGTTGAAGTATTACTTATTACAGATCCAGCTAATATGAACTACTTATCCGGTTACGATGGTTGGTCCTTCTACGTACATCAAATGTTAGTAATAATAAATGACGAAGACCAACCGATTTGGATTGGAAGAACTCAGGATGCAAACGGAGCAAAATTAACAACATGGCTATACCATGAAAACATCATTCCTTATCCAGAGGATTATGTCCAATCTAATACAAAGCACCCCATGGACTTTGTAGCTGATATTTTAAAACAAATTGGTCTAGAAACCCGTTCAGTCGGTGTTGAAATGGAAAATTATTATTTCACAGCAAAATGTTACGAACAGCTAAAAAAAGGGTTACCAAATGCTACGTTCAAGGATGCATCTCATCTAGTAAACTGGGTTCGTATTGTGAAGTCTAATCAAGAAATCGAGTATATGAAGCGCGCTGCGTTAATCGTAGAAAAAGCTATGATGGATGGAATTAATTTGATAAATGTAGGCGTTCGTGAATGTGATGTTGCAGCGAAAATATTACACACACAAGTCACTGGAACAGCAGAGTTCGGCGGTGATTATCCGGCAATTATGCCACTGCTCCCATCTGGAGAGAAAACCTCAACTCCTCATTTAACATGGACAGATGAACGCTATAAACAAGGTGATACAGTTATTTTAGAATTAGCGGGCTGTTATAAACGCTACCACTCACCACTTGCAAGAACAGTTAATATAGGGCGACCTTCCGATAAAATTAAAGCGCTTTCAGATGTTGTTATCGAAGGGTTAAACAGTTGTCTTGACATGATTAAGCCAGGTATCGCGTGTGAAGAAATTGAAGAAACTTGGAGAAAATCAATAGAGAGAAGTGGCATTATAAAAGAATCCCGTCTTGGTTATGCAATGGGTTTGAATTATCCTCCTGACTGGGGTGAGCATACAGCAAGTATCCGTAAAGGAGACAAAACAATTCTTCAGCCGAATATGACATTCCATCTAATTCCTGGTATTTGGTTAGATCACTACGGATTTGAAGCGAGTGAATCCTTTAGAGTAACAGAAACTGGATGTGAAACTTTCGCGAATTTCCCTAGAGAGTTGTTTATCAAAGACGGAATATTAATGAATAACTAGACTCCATAAAAGGAGATGAGAGGATTATGCTTATATTTACGGAGCAGGAGCTTAAACAATATGTGGAATTAAATCTTGAAGCAATTGACATTATTGAAGATGGATTTACAAAATTAGCAAACAATGAAGTGGAAATGCCACCGATAATGCGTATTGATATTCACGATCAAAATGGCGAAGTAGATGTGAAAACTGCGTATATAAAAGGTAAAGAGATGTTTGCCATAAAGGTTTCTTCTGGATTTTTTAATAATCATAAGCAGGGTCTTCCAAGTGGGAATGGACTAATGATGTTGATTAGTACACAAACGGGGATTCCACATGCGCTTCTTTTGGATAATGGTTATTTAACTGAGATTAGAACTGCTGCAGCGGGAGCGGTTGCTGCAAAATACCTTTCTCGGGAAAACATTGAAACTGTAGGAGTAATAGGAGCGGGAAGTCAAGCGAGGTTCCAGGTGAGAGCAATAGCTCTAGTACGGGATTTTAAAAAGCTAATTGTTTATGCACGTTCAACTGACCGTGCTGAAAAGTACGCAGAAGAAATGGCTGCTGAGTTAGGGGTAGACGTCCAAGTGGCGGAAAACGCGGAACAGGTTGTTCGCTGCAGTGACTTAGTCGTCACGACAACGCCGGCAAAAGAGCCAGTTATTAAAGCTGAATGGCTGCATCCTGGGATTCATATTACAGCAATGGGCTCTGATGCCGAACATAAACAAGAGTTGGAAGATGAAGTATTAGCTCGGGCGGATAAGCTTGTGTGTGATACAAAAGCACAATGTTCCAAACTTGGAGAATTGCATCATGCATTAGAAAGTGGTGCCCTCACAGACGATTCGTTCATTATCGAACTCGGTCAATTAACTTCAAAAGAGTTGGACGGTCGTGACAATGATGAACAAATTACAGTTTGTGATTTAACCGGAACGGGTGTTCAGGATACAGCGATTGCGTTATTTGCTTACACTGAAATGGTCAAACGGAATATAGGATTAAAGATTGGAAATGAAATGGTAGCACTAAAAAACTAATGAGGAGTGGTCATATGACACACAAAGACATTCAAATAGGTACAAAAGCAGTATGGGCTGGAGAAAAAGAATATTTAGTACATGGTGCCACACAAGTACCAGTCGTATTGAGCGTAGCTTACACATACGACGATATGGATGAGTGGTATGACGTGGCAATTGGCAAGAAAAAGGGACATATTTATGGACGCAACACAAACCCGACTGTCCAAGCATTTGAAGATAAAGTGAAAGTTCTAGAAGGTGCAGAAGCGGCAACAAGTTTCTCTACAGGGATGGCAGCAATCAGCAATACTCTGGCTACATTCTTATTGCCAGGTGATCGCATTGTTTCTGTTAAAGACACATACGGCGGCACAAACAAAATCTTTACTGAGTTCCTTCCGCGTCTAAATATCGATGTAGCTTTAGCTGAAACAGGAAATCATGAAGCAATCGAAGCGGAAGTTGCTAAAGGGTGTAAAATTCTCTACTTGGAAACACCGACAAATCCAACAGTTAAAATTACGGATATCGAACGTATGGCAAAAGCTGGTCAGGCAGCGGGGGCTATTGTCATCATTGATAACACTTTCGGAACTCCGATCAACCAAAACCCGCTTGCACTTGGCGTTGACTTGGTTATCCATAGTGCAACAAAATTCCTTTGTGGACATGCGGATGCACTTGGCGGAGTGTTAGTGGGTTCTCATCAACTCGTTGAGCAAGTTTACCACTACCGTGAAATCAATGGAGCAACAATGGATCCAATGGCAGCTTACTTGACTTTACGAGGAATGAAAACTCTTCACATTCGTGTCCGTGAACAATGTAAGAATGCAATGGAACTTGCGAAATACTTGCAAACAAAAGAAATTGTCGAAGATGTTTTCTACCCGGGGCTTGAAACGCATCCAAACCACGACATCGCGAAAAAACAAATGAAAGATTTCGGTGGCATGCTTAGCTTTGCAGTAAAAGGTGGAGTTGATACAGTAAGAGATCTTCTTCCTAAATTGCAATACGCACACCGTGCAGCAAACCTAGGTTCAGTTGAAACAACAGTAGGGCCTGCCCGTACGACAAGCCATGTTGAATGCACTCCTGAAGAACGCGCAGCAATGGGAATACCAGAAGGATTAATTCGCGTATCTTGTGGAATTGAAGATATTGAAGATATCCTTGCAGACTTTGAACAAGCGTTTAATCACGTTGAAAGTGCTTTGAAAGTTTAATAATCATAAATTTTCTAACAGGGAGCAGAGGCGAATGGTAAATGTCAAATACTCATCCAATAGTTGATCAAGTAAACTGCTTGTTTACTAAACTAATTGAATGGCGTCGCACGTTTCATCAATTTCCTGAACTCAGTTTTAAAGAGTTCAGGACCTCTAAATTTGTTGCTGAAACGTTAAGAATGATAGACGGAATGAAAGTAGACACTGGAAGAGGAGTTGAAACAAGTGTTATTGGCATATTAACTTCAGGTGATGGTCCGACTTTTGCGATTCGTGCTGACATAGATGCTATTCCAATTCAAGAAGAAAGTACAAATAGTTATTGCTCAAAAAATGATGGTGTTATGCATGCATGCGGACACGATGCACATACAGCTATTTTACTGGGTGTGGCTACCATACTTTCAGATCTCTTTAAAAAGGGGGAAGTAACAGGGACGGTTAAGTTTATATTTCAACCTGCTGAAGAATGTACGGACGAAAATGGACTTTCTGGATCTCCTTATATGGTGAAAGCGGGCGCTTACGATAATGTAGAGGCTGCAATCGCTCTTCATATGTGTCCTTGGCTACCTGTAGGTGAAGCACAAATTAGCGATGGATACAGCATGGCAAGTGTTGATGTATTTGAAGCTAAAATATATGGTACAGGTGGCCACGGAGCTTATCCAGAACTGGGAACAGACCCTACCTGGATGCTAGGACCTGTTCTGCAAGCGTTACACGGAATTGTTGCTCGTAGAGTTTCTGCTTTAGATGCTGCAGTTATAAGTATAGGTCAAATCCATGCAGGAACAGCCAGTAATATAATCCCGACAGAGGTTTTAATAGAAGGTACGATTAGAAGCTATTCAGCTGAAATACGTAATTTATTGGAAATAGAGTTAAAGAAAGCGTTTTCAATTGCTGAACACTTAGGCGGAGGCTATTTCTTGAATGTACAAAGAGGTGAACCAGCCTTATATAATAGTCCCCTAGTCAACGAATGGATTACTGAAACGATGCTTGAGATATACCCTGATATTCAAATAACTAAGGGTCCTTTTGGAATGGGAGGAGAAGATTTCGCCTATGTAACGGAACAGATTCCAGGTTCCATGTTTTTTCTAGGCTGTTCACGGCAAGACGGAGTTCAGCGGGATTTGCACACGCCAATCTTTGATATTGACGAATCCTGCTTGCCAATAGGGACAGCAATACTAGCACAGACAGCAATAAAATTTTTAAAAGGTAAGCTTAGGTCACCAATTAATCAGAAGGTAGAGGTGCAATCACATGGCTCATAAATTAGCATTTATTGGATTTGGTGTAGTGGGGCAAGGTTTGGCAGAAATTATTCGTGATAAAAAAGAAGCCCTAAGACAAGATGAGGGTTTTGAAGCTAATATTGTGGCAATATCCGATTTATTAAAAGGCTCGATTTATCATCCAAACGGTCTTGATATTGATACGGCTCTCCGAGTGTTAAGAGAAACTGGTAGCCTCGAAAACTATCCACCAACTCAGGGGCTAGTGACGGGATGGGATAGTTTAAAAACAATTCGTGAGACAAATGCGGATACGATTATTGAGGTTTCGTACACAGACGTAAAAACAGGTCAACCAGCGATTAATCATTGTAAAGCTGCGTTTGAGAATGGGAAAAATGTTGTCATGACGAACAAAGGTCCTGTTGCTCTTGCTTACAAAGAGCTTTCTGAAATTGCCAACAAACATGGCGTTTACTGGGGATTTGAGGGAACTGTAATGAGCGGAACTCCAGCATTGCGTATGCCAATCGCTACACTGGCTGGAAATGATATTACTGAAATACGCGGTATTTTAAATGGTACGACAAACTACATTTTAACCCAAATGGAAATAGCAGGTATAACTTACGAGGAAGCTTTAAAAGAGGCACAGGAGCTAGGATATGCAGAAGCAGACCCTACCAGTGATGTAGAAGGCTATGATGCAAGATACAAAATTGTTATTTTATCAAACTATGTAATGAGAGCACCTCTGACAGTGGAAGAAGTATCGTGCAAAGGAATCACAGGAATTACGTTAAGAGATATTGAAACAGCAAAAGCAGAAGGAAAACGGTGGAAACTATTAGCTAAAGCACGCAAAGAAGGTAACAAAGTAATTGCATCAATTGCACCAGAAAAAGTAGATATCACAGATTCGCTTGCCTCGATCAGCGGAGCTACTAACGCTATTACCTATAAATGTGATCTTTTAGGCGCAGTGACATTGAGCGGCGCGGGTGCCGGGAAAGTCGAAACGGGCTTCTCCCTCTTAATAGATTTAATTACTATTGATCGTCAAAAACAATTAGTGAAAATTTAATGAGGAAAGGCGGTAATAGTATGACAACTCAACTTACAGGGCAAAAGATGTTCCTTGCAGGCAAATGGGTGAATGGTGATCGAATCATTGAGGTTCGTGATCCTCAAGATAACAGCATCATCGATACAGTTCCTGCAGCATCAGCGAAGGATATGGTGAATTGTATTGAGGAAGCGAAAGACGGAGCTGAAATTGCTGCTTCTATGCCGGTGCATGAACGCATGAAAGTGATCAATGTTGCCGCAGATTATATAGAGCAGAATTTAGAAAAGTACGCTCGAACTATAGCGACAGAAAGTAGTAAAACAATTCGTGAAGCATCGAAAGAAGTGCAAAGATGTGTTCAGACATTGCGCATAAGTGCTGAAGAAGCAAGAAGAATTCACGGTGAGACAATTCCTTTTGATCAAATGCCAGGAAGTGAGAATCGAGTAGGATATTATTATCGTTTTCCAATTGGAATTATTGGTGCCATTACACCGTTTAATGATCCACTTAACCTTGTTGCACACAAAGTAGGACCGGCAATCGCATCTGGAAATGCAATTATCGTTAAGCCGGCAACAGTAACGCCATTAAGCGCATTGTTGCTTGCGGAAGCATTTGCTTATGCAGGTTTACCTCCAAAAGTGTTATCAGTAATTACTGGTTACGGAAATGAAATTGGTGATGTTTTGGTTACACATCCTGCGGTACGTATGATTAGCTTTACAGGAGGAGTAGAAGTTGGTGAGAAAATCACAAGAAAAGCGGGTTTGAAAAAAATTAGTATGGAGCTCGGTTCGAATTCTCCAGTTATCGTACTGGAAGATAGTGATATTGATGATGCTGTTGAATCAACTGTTTCAGGTGCATTCTATGCCGCAGGTCAGAATTGCCTGAGTGTGCAACGAATTTATATCCAAGAAAGTATTCTTTATTCATTCCAAACTAAATTTGTCGAACGCACGAACCAATATTGTGTTGGTGATAAACAATTAGAGATAACTGATATGGGACCACTTATTACTGAAAAAGAAGCAATTCGTGTTGAAAATTTAGTAAATGAAGCAATTGAAAAAGGTGCATTATTACTTACCGGTGGAAAACGAAACGGTGCCTTTTATTTGCCAACTGTTTTAACTAATGTACCTAAAAACTGTACAATCGCTACAGATGAAATCTTTGGTCCAGTAGTACTTCTGTATTCTGTTCCTGATCTTGATGAAGCGATCAGACTTTCGAATGAAGTGAATTATGGCTTACAGGCGGGGATTTTTACGAAAAGTATCGATAAAGCACATAGAGCCATTGCTAAGATGGATGTTGGTGGAATTATGATTAATGACAGCAGCGACTACCGAATAGATTCCATGCCATTTGGCGGAGTGAAAAAATCGGGATTAGGACGCGAGGGAATTAAATTCTCAGTTCAGGAAATGACAGAGCCGAAAGTTGTTTGTTTTAAACTATCTGATTATTGAAAAATGTTTGTCAATCATTATGTTAACAAAATTCATTATATAGTAGGTCACTAAGTTCTAGAATTCTTTTATAAAGTAAAAATAGAAGCGATGAAGGGGATATCTCAATATGTTGAAGAAAAACCCAAACCACGTATCTTATAATAATATAGTGTTTAAAGTATCAGCTATTGTTATTGCCCTATTCACTCTTTGGGGTGCATTTTCACCTGACACGCTAGCGAAATATGCTTCAGCTGTTTTCTCATTTACTAGCAAAAGCTTTGGGTGGTTTTACTTGCTTAGTGTTGCAGGTTTTGTTTTTTTCTGCCTATTCCTTGCGTTCAGTAAATATGGAAATATCAAACTTGGCAAAGATGATGAAAAAGCAGAGTTTTCACTTTTCACATGGATCAGTATGTTATTTAGCGCAGGTTTTGGTGTTGGAATTGTATTTTGGGGTGTAGCCGAACCATTGACTCATTTTGTCACTCCTCCACTTGCAGGAGTAGAACCTCAAACTGCCGAAGCCGCACGTTTAGCGATGCGCTATTCATTTTTTAACTGGGGAATTCACCAGTGGTCTGTTTTTGCGATTGTTGGATTAGCTCTAGCATACTTTCAATTCCGTCATAAAAGAAAAGGGCTTATCAGTGAAACGATTTCTGAGGTGCTTCCGAAAAGAGGTAGAGGTCGTATAAAATTATTTATTAGCATTCTTGCCATTATAGCAACAGTAACTGGTGTTGCTACCTCAATTGGTATGGGTGTCTTACAAATAAGCGGTGGTATGAACTACGTATTTCAAGTTCCAAATAGTGCATGGCTACAAATCGGTATAGTTGGAATTATCTTAGTGCTTTATCTTATTTCATCGACGACTGGAATTAATAAAGGTATTAAACTATTGAGTCTTCTAAATATGTCACTAGTAGCGGTGTTAATGATTTTCTTCCTTTTCAGAGGACCAACTATCTTTATAATGGAAAGCTTTGTTGTTGGGCTGGGGGACTACCTTCAGAACTTTGTTGAAATGAGCTTTTTCTTAACCCCATATTCAGGAGATACATGGGTGAATGATTGGACCGTATTTTATTGGGCATGGGTAATTGCGTGGTCGCCATTTGTTGGGTCATTTGTTGCTCGTGTTTCAAGAGGAAGAACAATTCGTGAATTTGTCTTAGGAGTCATGATTGTTCCGCCAGTCATTGGTTTTGCTTGGATGGCAATTTTCGGAGGTACAGGATTATACTTGGACTTGTACACAGGAACAGCCATTTCTCAGGCAGTTTCTCAAGATGTGACAACGGCCATATTCGTACTCTTACAGGAATTCCCACTCTATATTTTATTATCTGTCATTATGATTGCACTTATTGTTATCTTTCTTGTTACATCGGCCGACTCTGCAGTATTCGTACTCGGAATGATGTCTTCAGATGGCAACTTGAATCCTTCAACTTCAGTGAAGGTCATTTGGGGCGTATTAATAGCATCAATCACAGCGGTTCTAATCGTCAGCAGTGGTTTAAAAGGTTTGCAGACAGCATCCTTAGTCTCTGCACTGCCGTTTACATTCATTTTGATTTTAATGAGTATAGCTCTATACAAATCGTTATCAAATGAGAAAAGTCCAGAAAAAATGGGACAGAACCCTGAACATACGAACCCTGTCTATGCAGAGAAAAATGAAGAGATGAAACAACAACACCAGGAGAAAGAGAAAGTGCCTCAAGAAACCAGATAAACTCTTAGTTAAGGATACCTTTGTAAAAACAAGTCAATGATATTAACTCTTAAAAAGGCTGAACCTAATCACACTATTTTTAATAGGTGGTTAGGTTCTTTATTTTGTTTTAAGTCGGAAAGTTAGGTGTAAATAAAAGGATTCAGTCTATTTTAGTAGCAAGGGAACATGGCATTATTAAGTAGTTTCTAGTTTGTAATAATAGTTGCAGGAATTCCTGCATTGAAAAAGTGAAGCAGCACCCATGGTCATCGCTCCACTTTTATCCTTAGGTTTTGGTGTTACAGGTTAACTCTCTAAGAAATTAATTTGAAGAAAAAGTTCTTTTTATAGTAATTTGTTCTTCTTTGAAAAGGTCCAGTTTACAAGAAAGATGCCTATGAATATGAGTAATCCGCCTAAATAAACATACCATTCGACTACTTCATTCAAAAATATCCATCCTGTTAAAACTCCGAAAACGGGAGCTAAAAAGAGGAATGCGCTCGTCTTACCTGGATCACTTTTATGTAACAAATAAAACCATATGGCAAATTGTACTATGGAAGCCATAATAGCAAGCCATAAAATGATAGAAATAGATGTCGTGTTAATGATTAATTTAGGTGTCTCTAATGTTACACCCATTACTAATAGCATCATACCGCCGAAAAGCATTTGATACGCAGTCAACACCCAAATATTGAAGCGGATGCCCCACTTTTTTATTAAGATGGTGGCAATTGACCATGAAAGTGCGGCTCCTACTCCAAATAATGTTCCTATATTTAGTTGTATATGAAATCCAAGTGTAATAAAAACCCCAATAAAACCAGTAACTACGCCGATCCATTGGATAAGTTTGAATCTAATTCCAAGGAATATCGTTCCTAAAATAACAACCATTAAAGGATTACTAAATGTTAAGATGGAAGATTCCCCTGCGGTAATGGTTCTTAAACTCAGAAATATACAGCCCATTACGCCAGCCGTCTGAAAGAGACCCACTACAAACATCCTTCCCCAATCAAGTGGTAGTCGCGGAAGGGGTTTCTTCCGAACTAATAGGGCCATCAAAATACCCGCAATTGTAAATCGAATACCCACGAGTAAAAGGGGAGATACATAGGTTAAACCAATCTTACCTACCGTAAAAGAAGAGCCCATCAGAAAAGTGGTAAGTAAAACTAGTAGTCCGTAATATAATGGCTTCATATTTTTTAGCTCCTATTTTTTCCTATCATAACATTAATAGTAAAAGTTTCTTCATAGATGGAAGTAATTCGGGAATATGGAAAAGGGTTTTGTTAAAAACTATATTACTTATACTCTTTAATCATATAATAAGTTATTAGAATCGCTCTGGCAATGAAACGCTAGAGGTATCGTTTTCAATTAAGATGGTAAGGTAATTTTACACTAAGCTAGAGTTTTAACTAGATATTTGAATAGAAATGAACGCCCTTTGCTGTAATAGATAAAAGGTGTAATTATTTCAATGTGGAGGGGATTATGTTGTCTACAGCACTCATTGTTATTTTATTATCAATAGGTTATATCATTTTTACGATTGATAAAAAGCAAGAAAATTTCCCGGTTCCCGTTGTACTGCTATTAATTGGAATCGCGTTATCGTTTATTCCTTATTTTTCGGATGTCCAGGTAACAGGAGATATCATTTACAATATATTTCTTCCAGGTTTATTGTTTACATCTGCTTACCGCTTTTCCACAAAGGCATTGCGAAAAAATGCAGGAATTATCGGGGCACTCAGCACTATTGGAATCATTCTCACTGCTGGGTTGATGGGCGTGGTTATTTATTATGTAGGCGGATTGTTTTTCTCGATATCCTTTATCGGAGCCTTGTTGGTTGCTTCTATTCTGACACCAACTGATCCTGTATCTGTTATTGCGATACTAAAAAAGGCTGCACCAGATAAAACGATTGCTGATATCGTGGATGGCGAATCAATGATTAATGATGGAACGAGTATTGTGCTATTTAGTGTAATCTCCGGAATGTACATAAATCATCAATCCTTCAATATTTGGTCATTTCTAGGTGAGTTTAGCTATGTTTCAATCGGAGGGGCAGGCCTTGGAGTAGTAGTGGGCTGGTTATTAAGTAAAGCTGTTCACTACACACATCATCGGGATTACCAAGTCATGCTCAGTATCATCATCGCCTATGGCTCCTTTCAGTTGGCTGAAAATCTCGGTTTTTCAGGTGTGTTGGCAACGGTTGCTGCAGGAATCATGTTGTCATGGGAGTTCACCCATACAAATAAAGAAGATCATTACAGTGAAGCATTGTCCGGTTTTTGGGACGTTGTTGAGCCAACGCTGCTGTCATTGTTGTTTTTATTAATCGGTATCGTGGCAACAGATTATTTAACATCGGCCCACTGGGGGTTGGCTGTGGTCATATTCATAGCCACGATTGTTATACGCTTCCTTGTCGTGTCCGGTACAATGCAATTTTTTAGTGGATGGAGAAAAGTGGTCAACTGGAAAAAAGCATTCCTCATTTCATGGTCAGGCATTCGCGGATCGATGTCAGTGTTTTTATTGTTAAGTTTGAGTGCCATGAATGACAGCAATGTAGATAATTTAATTTCTCTTGCATTTCCAGTGGTAATTATTTCTTTAGTAGTCCAGAGTATCGGCATCTATCCACTTTCGAAATGGATGGGAGACAAATAAATTCTTTGCAATGAGATAAAATTCTATATGGAAGTCACCATTCAAATGGCGAATAAATCAAAAACCACATTCTGCATAAGAATGTGGTTTTTTGGCTCGTATATTTTTGAATACACAGTATAGATGTAAGCCCTTTCAATGTTTGCATAGTAATTAAGATTAATTATTATGCATAAAAATAGGTTGTAGTGAATATTTTTAGAATAGTCTTATTTAATAATAAGGCAATTAATTTTAGATGTAGGAGGAGGGAGTTCATGTTTAACGTAAAAGAGAAGTACTCTTTTTTATTACAAGTAATTCCAAAAGTGCTCCAAATACTTTTGAATGTTTCTCTCATTTTTCTTGCGGCTATTCTTTCCTTTTTACTTGTTAACGAATTGCTAGTGTTCAGTCAGTTGATAATAGTAAGAAAGGCTATTGACTACAAACTATTCCTAGAGAGTATACTTATCTACTTTTTGTATTTTGAGTTTATTACAATGATAGTTAAATACTTTAAGGATGATTATCACTTTCCTATTAGATATTTTATATACGTTAGTATTACCGCCATGACAAGACTGATTATTGTTGAACATAATAACCCTATAGATACCTTACTGTATACAGTTGTAATATTAATCCTGATTATTGGCTATTTCATTATGAATTTAACTCCATATGAAAGGCCTGATAGTAGATGGTTTTTTAAACAGTAAGTTACGACTGTAGGTGGAGTTGGACGCACAATTTCCACAGGATTACCTATATAAAAATAGTCGAGCTGTGGTAATTGACTCCAGCTCGACTATTATGTAATTTGGCTATGGTGCAGGTTACTTTTGAATGTGTACCGGAATCCCTTCAGTTGTATTCATAAATTGAAGCATCTAATTCTTTAGCAATTATGAAAATTATTGCCTATGATCCTTCTGCACCTACTCCTTAAGAAGACTATATTGTAAAAGAAGAAAAAATTGATTTGATGAAACCGACTGCATTTTTAATTAATGCTGCTAGAGGAGGTTTGATTGATGAAGAAGCACTAGCAATTGCATTGAAAAATAAAACGATTGCAGGTGCTGCCCTTGATGTTTTTGAACAAGAGCATACTTTAAAAAATCATTCTTTATGGGGTTTAGATAATGTGATTGTTACACCACACATAGCAGGACTAACTACTGAAGCTATGAGTATCATGTCTTTAGAATGTTCAAAGGAAATTGTAAGGGTGAAAAATAATGAAGAGCCTATTAAGTGGGTAAATAAAAAACAAATGACTAAAATTTAATAATTATGAAAACATACAATTCTATTCAATCATTTTTCAAATAGTAATAAAAAAATAGAACCTTCCCGTTATGGGAAGGTTCTATTTTTTATTAAGTCACCTTCAACGAAATTAAGGCTTCATGTATCATCTGAAGTTTCGTTTCGACGCGGTGCATTAAATAAAATGACACGAAAATCGGGAAGCCTACTTCTTGGATCATTGTCAGCCAGTCGTTCATGAATCTTTCCTCCTTTCCAAAAATGGCTGCTCACAAGTAAATTGTGGCAGCCATTTTCTTATTAAAGTTCAGTTACGTTACGTTCAACAATACGCGCTTGGTAAGCAGATACAAGGTTCGCACCGTCCGCGTTGAAGACGTTGCTTGCAAGTAAAGCCTGCATGCCACTGTCTACTTCAGGACCTGTTAAGTCCACGCGGGGTTCGTCCACTGAAATCGTGAATTTTTTCCCTTGAGCTGTATCAAACAGCATTTCTAGTACCTTTGCCATTGGTCATTTCCCCTTTCAAATTAGTTTTGGATGTTGCCGGTTTCAATCTTTTCAGCAGCGAGTAATGGACGGGAAGAGAATCCCGACAAAATACCAACCACATCTCCTAACTGATCCGCAGTCGCAGCTTGATTGACATTTCGGTACGACGACGATTTTTTAATTACCTTACCGTCAAGCGTATAGCCTGTCTCAAACGTTAAACGAACCACTGCTTGCTTAAAGTCGATGATTGCCATGTTTACCACCTCCTTTCATAACATATATAGAAAGAGGGAGGGGGAAAGGCGACAACTTAAATTCTTTTAAGTGAACAATTGATACTTATATCATAAAAGGGGTTACCCTTCGAATATTCTAAATAACCATGAAGATTTGCCTAGTCTTGCTGAAAAGGTTCGAAATTCCAACCGCAAGAAGTAAGCGTTTCTTGTGATCCCGTTATTTAGGTACCAATGTGTGAATCTTTCTGCAAGATAGTTACCGAGTGCAGAGGTTTTGGACAGCTTGACGTAGAATATAACTACTATAAGTATTTGTTAGTAAATGAAATTCTAGGAAGTGCTCAAAGCTTGGGAGTGAGCAAAGAAGTTGAGTGTCAAAAGTATAAAACCACCAGAAGTTTCACAACACTGATTGTAAGGGGCGTGAAGAGCAATGGAATGGTCATACTGGAAAGTGATTTTGAAATACGGTCATGTAGGTATTCGCAACGAAGTAAGTGTTGCTCGGCATTTGACCATGCCGGTAGAATATACGTTGCTGGAAGTCATGCACAAGGCACAAAATATGCCAGGGGTTAAAGCAAAGGGAATTTTGTCTGCACGACGGATCTCTATAGATGAATATCTCATTGGACACCGAGAAGAAGCAGAAAACTTTTATTTACAAAGATTAATGACATTCAGACAAAAAACATGTTAACACAAAGTGATTGGTTAAAAAATCAACATGTATCAGATGTATATAAATGGTCATCAGCCCAGATGCTAAACAATATGTTCAGTTTTTTATGAAGAGAATCCAGCAAATATATAATATTGAACTTGTTCTAAATGACAGCTATGTTGGACTAGAAATTAGTTCATGCCATCAAATTGTCTGGAGCGGGCAATCATCTATAGACAACGATTTCGATATACTTCGCATGGTAAGATTTGATTTATTTGATGGAAATTATGATAAGAAATTTAAAAGAAATAGGATCGCTAAACTAAATCCTCTATCAATAACCCCCTAGTATAAACTCAAACATGGGGGTTATTTTTTATGGAAAAAATTAGTTATACTATTCGCAGTTCCTAGAGGGTTTTATTTGAAAATTTCGTATGCTGTAAAAAGTATATAACGTACTGCAATTGCACATTAACACCGTATCATAAACTATATTATTGCTATAAAGAGAATCTAGCGATCCATAGCGTCATTAAATAAAGCCGTCACATATAAACGCTTTGTGGCACTTGAAATCGCTGCATATAACACTCCATATATATTCTTAACTTTTCCTCGTTTATAGGCATTGACCACAGATAGAATCGCGTTTATATATTCTTCCTCATACTCTTCAAACGTAATGGAACGGTCTATTTTTGCTTTCGCTCGTAACATGATGCCATACACTTTATACATCGTATTCATATCGAAAAAAGCACCCAAAATGTGCCCGATTCTTTCTGGTAACTTGGTAATTAATCCCTTCTTAATCGCGTCCTCTGTATCATATGTATCTTGTATAAGATTAATAGAAAGAGAGGTTTGTTTCTCCAATTGAGTCGCTGGATTGCTTACAGGTGTAATACTCTCAGCAACGCTGCGAGTATTCATAGTCGACTTGTCTTCAAAGGGTAAAATACGAAGTATATTCGCGCCATAGCCTTTTGAGACGCGACGGATAAACGAGATTTTTTCGATAATCTTCAATTTGGCCAACTTACGAATAGCACGACGAATCGTCGCATCTGACTTCGATAATGCCTTCATGATCGTTTCTACTTTCAAATGAGAAGCCCCTGGAAATTTACAGCAGTAGCGACTAATTAAAGAAAGTACGTCACGATCCGTTTGAATTAATTCGTTGTAATGGGCATTGATATGCTGCTGAACATGTAAGTCCATTTCTTTGACGCTAGTAAATGTTTGATACTCTGATAAATAATACATAGTCTGCTCCAATCGCCACGTTCACTACTTTTTAAGTAGTGGGCGTTTATTTGTCTGTTTGGTATCAGGTGATTAACCCTAATAGTCCTTACATAGAACAAAATGGTTGGATAGTAGACAATTATTTTTATTTTCTTTTAGTTTTTCTGAAGTTATTATTGGGCAGCACAAAAAAAGCCTACTTTTCGGTTGGAATAACGTAAAAGTATGTGCTGCCGTTCCTTTTTGCTTGATTTGAAATAATCTACTCGATTTCGCTATCTTTCTGAATTACAGCTTGTTAATCGACTGCAGATTCAGTTGCTGCAACCAGGGGGGAATAGGAAACACACAAATAATAGCAAATAGGGTTTTTCAACGTAAAAAAAAGCATAATTAATTGCAGTTACCTTTTTTTCTTCACGAAAAATAAAATTTGGTTGGACAACTAACTTTTGATAAAAGGTCAATTTGCAAATTATAAAACTTTTTTATGAGTCAAAGGTAAAACAAATGTTATCGATTTGTACAAAAATAAAAGTATTATTTGTAACTTTTGCAAATATACACCGTGGTTAAAAGTCAATATAATCAAACATAAGTAATAATATTTAATTTTCAGATAAAGGGAAGGGGAATTTCATTTGACACCTAAACAAATTTTAAGACTTGGTTTTCCGAAAATGAAAAAGGAAAAGGGAGAAAAAAGGGATTTTCTACCTGAATTTTTTAAACGATTTCTAAGAGATGATCTTTCAATTTATTTAGAGAAAGGATATGGCAGTCAATTAGGATTTTCGGAAGAAGACTATTTGATAGCTAATTCAAGGATAATCTTCTCTGAGAAGGACGAAGTTTTTAAACAGCAACTGATAGTGGTAATACGATCTCCTGAATTTGATGATATAGAAAAGATGCTTCCAGGGTCTGGTTTACTGGCTATGCTACATTATGAAACTCGTCCTTACTTATTAGACTTATTAAAAAAGAAACAAATACATGCATTTTCTCTTGATTCCATTGTGGATGATAACAATGAAAGACTTGTTGTATCGTATGAAATGACAGCATTAGGCGGGGTTCACACTGCATTTTCAAAGTTAAATGAATTACATAAAGAAAAGATGATTTTATCAAATAAACCAATTAAAGTTTCCATCATCGGTATGGGAAAACTTGGGGTGCATGCTGGAAGAATATCTTTCGGGCAGTTCAACGAATATGAATTAGGAAAAAAAGGTGTTAACGGAATTAGTGTTCAATTTTTAGAGAGAGAAATCATGGAATATCCTTCATCTGTTAAAGAAATTTTAGAGCAAACGGACCTTTTAGTCGATGCAACTAAACGACCAGATCCAACCCGAATTATTATACCCAATGATTTACTGGGGAGTTTACCTAAACATGCCATAGTATTGGATTTAACTGCTGATCCTTATGAAAAAAGAGTAGACGGTTACCAGGTAAAAGCAATAGAAGGCATTCCCCATGGCAGTTTGGATCAGTATATTTTTGATGTGGAAGATTCAGCTTGGAATGATATTCCTTCTGTGGTTCAGTCACAAAATAGAAGATTAACCATTAGTTGTAATGCTTGGCCTGGAGTGATGGCTAAGGAATGTATGAATGTATATGCAGAAAAAATGTGGCCATTTATCAAGTTGATTGGGGAACAAGGTTTTCAAATGAATATTAACTCGGATAGTTCTAATGAAAGAGCGTTAAAGAGAGCGACTATTGATTTTTTTGAAGCAAAAAATAAATAGAAAATACAAGTGGGAGTGATTTAACGTGTATAGATTGGGAATAGATACGGGTGGTACAAATACAGACCTAGTGCTAACCAATATGGAAAATGGCGAAGTATTTTCCATGAAAACGGCGACAACTACTAACCATTTAATAGAAGGAATTTTTAAAGGTATTGAAAAGATTAGCGGTCTTGCTAATATGGAATCAAAAGAAATTAAAGAGTTAATTTATGGTACAACGATTGTTGTCAATATGATTGCACAAAAGGAAAATGAAGATGTTGCGCTGATCACAACACGTGGTTTTAAAGATGTTTTAGAAATTGGACGTGCTTGGCGCGATCAAAACATATATAACAATTTTATGGATAAAGCAGTGCCATTGGTACCTCGTGAATTACGGTTTGAAATTACTGAAAGAATGAATTTCAACGGCGAGGTGTTGGAAGATATTCAAATGGATCAATTGAACGGGTTGGTAAGGGAATTAAAAAGGAAAAAAATTCGCTCTGTGGGTGTTTGCTTTTTACATTCTTATAGAAACCCAAAGCATGAAAGAATGGTCAAGGAATATTTAGAGGAACATCTTCCTGAAGTTTATGTCTCCATTTCATCAGACATCATCTCGCAATTCCGTGAGTATGAAAGAACATCAACAACAGTTATAAATGCCTATATGATGCCCAATATGGTTTCGCATTTGGAGGAGTTTACTCACGAAATGAGTAAAAGAGATATTCGCTCTACGAACTATATGATGAATGCCAATGCGGGCGTTATGAGCTTTAACAGTGCTATAGAGAAACCAGTTACCGTATCAGATTCGGGTCCAATTGGAGGAATTATTGCAGCTAACTATCTGGGGCAACAAATGGGAGAACATAATTTGATTACGTTCGATATGGGTGGAACTAGCTGTGATGTATCTTTAATCAAAGATAACCATATTCATTTTAGAACGGATAGTTATATTGAAGGATTTCCTATTAGTATACCTACAGTTGATCTTGAATATATCGGTGCAGGTGGCGGGAGTATGGCTTGGTGTGATCAGGGTGGTGTCCTAAAGGTTGGACCTAAGAGTGCAGGAGCCTATCCAGGTCCTGTTTGTTATCAGAGAGGCGGCACAGAACCTACAGTAACGGATGCCAATCTCGTATTAGGGCGGATACGGCCTGAAATTTTTCTAGAAGATTTATCAGATGTTATGGAGCAGACAAAAAAGGCTATTTACGAGAAAATTGCCTTGCCTTTAGGATTAGATTTGTATGAAGCAGCAGAAGGAATCATAGATGTGGTTAATGCTAATATGCTTCGAGCCATCAAATTAGTATCGGTGCTGAGGGGTCATAATCCAAGTGAATTTAGTCTCGTTTCCTTTGGTGGAGCAGGTGGTTTGCATGCGACAAAATTGGCTCGCGAGCTTGAAATACCAAAAGTTATTGTGCCATATTCACCGGGCACATTTGCGGCAATGGGTCAAACCCTCGCAGATGTTAAACACGATTTTGTTTATACGAGTATTCAAAATATCAAACGATTGGATAAAGCAGAGTTTAATCGTATATTCAGTAATCTGGCACAATCGGGAACCGATCAATTGGCTAAGGAAATGGTTTCATCTGAAAAACAGATACTCGTAAGAAGTTGTGATGTGCGCTATGTAGGACAGGCTTTCGAATTAAATATTCAATTACCTTCAGACAACCTGAAAGAAGTAGATATATTGAATATGGCTAATAGATTTCATGAGTTACATGAAAGTATGTATGGTCATTCCTTACGCGAGGATGAAGTGGAAGTGGTTAATTTCCGTGTAAGTGCCATTGGTAAGATCGATAAGGTCAAACTGAATTTTGGAAGCCAGACCGGTAATTATCTTGTGGATAAACAATATGGCGAAGTTAGTTTCGATGGAAAAGCATATCATGTTCCGATTTATGAACGGAGTCAACTAGAGCCAGGGTACGAAATTATTGGCCCTGCTATTATTGGCGAGATGGGTGCGACAACAGTGATATATCCGGAACAATCCGCTATTATAGATAGATTTCTTTCCATTATTGTAAATACACAGATAAGGAAGGATGTTAATCATGACTAAAGCAATATTAATTGAAGTCATTAACAATGCATTGAAATCGGTTGCTGAACAAATGACGGAAACAATGGTTCGAAGCAGCTATTCCACGATCGTAAAAGAAATGAGAGATTGTTCATCAGCAATATTTGATAAAGACGCGCAAATGTTAGCAGAAGGAGCAAATATACCGATACACCTAAATTGTTTGGGACCAGCGTTGAATACGATTCTAACTAAATTTTTCCCTAAAGAATCATTTAAACCTGGAGATATCGTATTAACTAACCACCCTTATGCTGGAGGAGAATCATTGGGTAGCCATCATACAAAAGATATTATTATGGTAGCCCCTATCTTTCTGGAGGAATCAATTTTAATCGGTTATTCTGTTACAATGCTACATCACCGTGATGTTGGTGGTGTATGGACAGGAGACTCCTGGACAGAAGAAATTTGGCAGGAAGGATTTTTAATGGAACCGGTTAAGCTGTATGATGCTGGGGTAAGAAATGAAGCATTGTGGAGAGTGATATTGAATAATACAAGGGTTCCACATGATATGAAGGGTGATCTTCTTGCCCAAATTTCCGGCTGCAATATAGGTTCAAAAGGTTTAACGGAACTAGTTAATAAATATGGTTACGAAGAAACCAATCAAATTTTTGATGCGTTATTAATGTATTCTGAAAAGCTAACCTGTATGGAGATTAAAAAAATGGAAGACGGAGTCTATTTTCATGAGGAGAAAGTATTGGATGACGGATATAAAGGGGGTCCCTATACCCTTAAACTCAAAGTAATAAAAGAGGGAGAGAATATCACCTTCGACTTTACGGGAACAGATCCTCAAATAAAGGGGCCTATCAATTCTCCATTATCCGCTACAATATCAGCTGTTTATTACACATTAAAAACAATCATAGATCCCTCTATCCCTGTTAATGACGGGTGTCATCGTCCAATTACAGTGATAGCTCCCAAAGGAACTTTAGTAAATGCCCAAGAGCCAATCGGATGTTTTCAAAGAATGGTTACTGCACACGTAGTTGTGGATTTAATTATGGGGGCATTATCTACCGCTACACGTGATAGGGTAATCGCTGATTCGTGCGGGTGTTTGTATGATTTTTGTTCAGCAATCAATATGGAGACCCATCCAAATGGGGGAGAGGTTAGTCACAGGCAATACTGGGGAGAAATTGTACCTGGAGGATTAGGCGCAAGGCCCAATAAAGACGGTATTTCTGTCATGTCTTGTCATGTAACTAATTGTCCGATTCCTCCAATGGAGGCACAGGAAATTGAATCACCTGTCATTTTTTTAGAAAGATCAATTGTTCCTGATTCAGGTGGACCGGGCAAGTATCGTGGAGGCCTTGCTCACAAACGAAAATGGAAAATAGTTGGGTATGAAGCACAATTTTTCCATACCTCACAAAAGTCTAAAATTCCGCCACAAGGTCTGTTTGGAGGAAAACCAGGTAAAAGTGGGAGATGGACTATTAATGAAGGTACGGAAAATGAAAGAGTGCTTGAATTTGCCCTTGGAGATGTAATTTTCTTGAATTATGGCGATACGGTTACTCTGATTACTCCTGGAGGGGGAGGTTATGGGAATCCTTTTGAAAGAAACCATGACTTAGTATTGGAGGATGTAAGGCAAGGGTATGTCTCTATTGAATCAGCAAAACTGGATTACGGTATTGTGATTGATCCTGAAAAAATGGAAATTAATGAGCAAAAAACAGAAAATATTCGTAAATAAGTACGTTATTTTATATTAACTTGCCTTAAAAACATTGTGAATAATTAGGGCTATTTCTAGTTCAACACGGTCATTAAAGTTGTTTATATCACGATTAGTCAGCTTTTCAATTTTCTTAATTCGATATTTTAAAGTATGGCGGTGGATAAATAATTTGTCTGCCGCTTCGTTCAATTTGGTGTTCTCTAAGTAAACCTTAAGTGTTTCGATTAATTCTTCATCATCTAGGATGTTTCCAAGGACTTTTTGATGGTAATCACGGATTAGATTCCTATCCTGGAAAAGAGGGAGTAGTAGTTGATATAGGCCAAGATTATTAATATGCAGAGATTTTTTCCCTTTCCATACAGATTCAATGATGAACAAAGCTTCCTGTGCTTCTTTATAAGAATTTCGGTATTTTTTGAAGTCTTTATAATAATTCCCAATTCCAACAGATAAAGAAACATCAAATTTCTCGAAAATATAATCGGCGATCTTTTCAAGTGTTTTTGTAATATTTACCCGATTGGTAAAGCGGTTTGATATTAGCAAAACAAACTGGCCGCTAAATAATTTAAACATAGTTTGTAGCCCATTTTCATCTAACTTTTTTAATATCGTATGCAGTAAATCGGATTCGATTTTATCCAGATTTAGCATTTTGTCATAATTATCAATTTTAATAATGGCAACACATGTATCGTAGGTTCCAATTTTATAACCTAATACTTCACCTTTGGAATAAATGCTTAGATCATCCGTATAATTTCCTGTTAAGAGGAGTTCCAGAAAATCGGCCTTATATTGATTGTCTTTTTTCTCTAGGCTTGATAATTTGATGAATTCAACGGCCGCAATAGTCGAGGTATGTTGTATGGCAATTTCCTCGAATTCATCAAATTTACTGCTCTTAAGCGCGATGATATAACCATAAAAAATATTATTCGATTTTACGGATGAAATTAGTATGTGTTGTTCTTCATCTTTGATTGTTTTGGTTAAAAATGAACCATTTTCAAAGTCTTCTTTAAATGGATATAAATACTTAATTAGATTCTCATTGTGAAAATTTAAGGAAGGATCAACGGTGTAACAGAGTTCATTCAAATCCTTGTCAAAAATAGCGATATCGCCTTTTACTAACTGACTTAACAGATGAGTGAAGGGACGCAGACCATTGTCACTAACTGCAATTCCGGCCAATTTTTTGTACAACTCTTCTGAAAACTTTATTTTCTCAAATTGATTATACATGATGTTTCGATGAACAATTTTTGTGATTTCCGAAAATGTTGTGGTTCTTGGAAGCTCAATGATCGGGAAATGATATTTGTTCGATTCTTGGATCATTCGATCTGGAATGGCTTCCAAATAATAACCTGTTTGAATGATAATACCCGATAGATTTCGTTCTTGTAGATTTCGAATCAAGTTATCTATTAGATCTTCATTAGAGAGTAAATCAAATGCTGTGGTAATTAGTAATTCTCCCGACTGCAACTGTGTAATTTCATCTAGTACTTCTAAGATCGTTACCCAACGGACCTCTTTGTGTGTTCCTTTTTCACCAGAGATTAACTTTGCATCTCCAAATATAGGTAAGAGTAATATTTCTTCGATTGTTATAGACATTTGGTCACCGCCTTTTGAAAAATTTCTCTTAATTGTGATCAAAATCGTTTCTGCTTTTTTTATACAAATGTACAACAATATCATAGAATAATTATTTGAATATTACAACACACATTATTTGTGTATAGTGTAAGTTGTTCTAATATAAGTAGTTTAATGAGGGTGGTGGAGAGCATGAATAAAGAAAAGATCACGATTATTGGAGCAGGCCATGGAGGTTATTCCGCAACGGCCGATATGATATTGAAAGGGTATGATGTCACCCTTTATGAACTCCCCGAATATAGAGAGAATCTTTTTCCGTTGATAAAAACCGGAAAACTGAGAGTGACAGGTGAGATTCAAGGGATAGTAGATATCCCGAAAATTGAGATAGAGATAAATAAAGCAATAGAATTTGCAACTATTATCTTAATTATTACTCATGGAGGGACCCATAGAAAGCTTGCTGAAATGATGGCACCCTTTATAAAAGGGGAACAAATAATAGTACTTTTACCTGGGTATACAGGGGGTGCATTATGCTTTGAGCAAATATTTAAACAAAAAGGTGTAAAGAAGGGCTATACACTGGCAGAAGCAAATACATTGCCATACGCTTGCCGAAAGATTACGGGTGAACCGGCTGTACATGTAAAGCTTTATTTGAAGAAGTTTCTTATATCAGCTTTTCCAGCAGTGAAAAATGATGAATTTCTATCTGTCTTTCAAAAGTTATATCCAAACGCGCATAAAGTCGAGAATGTATTAGAGACAGGGTTTAATAATGGGAATCCTGTATTAAATGTAGTTCCCTGTGTTTTTAATGCCGGCAGAATAGAGTACGCGAAAGGAGAGTATCAGCATTTTCAAGAAGGAGTAACTCCATCTGTTGCGAGGGTCATGGGAGAATTGGATTTGGAAAGGATCGGAGTAGGAAAAAGTTTGGGAATAAAATTGGTACCATATTTAGAACGTGTCATGGAAACGGGGTATGTTCAATCGAATGCCAGTTGGTATGAAGCAATCCAAACAAGTTTGCATTTAACGGCAAAAGGTCCTGATTCATTGCAACATCGTTATTTAACGGAGGATGTTCCCTATGGTTTAACTCCCTGGTACCATTTTGCAAAAGATAGAAATATTGATGTGAAGCTTATGGAATCTCTAATTCAATTAGCTTCTGCCCTTTCGGATGAAAACTATTTTGAAACTGGAAGAACCCTGGAGGAAATGGGTATTAACGATATGACTAACCATGAATTGAATCAATTCCTACTTTATGGAAGTTAATAATTATGTTATCCATTTGTATAAAAATAGACTTAGTTTTTTAAAACTATGTTTATAGTCTTGTATGATTCGAGTTTGCTATAATTCAATTTGTAACAAACAATTCAGAAAACTGAAAGGGGTTTCAAAATGAGAAAAGTATTATTTGGCATTATTAGTGCGCTATTAATTTTATTTCTAGCAGCATGTGGGGCAGAAAGTACCGATCAAAAATCTGGAAGCACTGAAGGTAAAGAAACAGAAAAATCAGCTCTTGATGAGATTAAAGAACGAGGAACCTTGACAATGGCGATGGGAGGGAAATATCCTCCATTTAACTTTATTAACAAAGAGAATGAATTGGACGGCTTTGATGTGGATATTGGTAAGGAAATTGCAAAAAGATTAGGAGTTGAAGCAGAAGCGGTATCGACTGAATGGGATGGAATCATCGTTGGATTACTAACGAAAAAATATGATATTGTCCTTGGTAGCTTGTCGATAACGGAGGAAAGAAAGGAAAAGGTTGACTTCGTTCAATACTATACTTCTGGTGCTGGAATTATCGTTCCAAAGGATTCCGATATTCAGAGTGCAGAAGATTTAAAAGGTGCTAATGTTGGTGTTGGATTAGGTACAACTTATGAGGAAAAAGCAATAGAACTTGGTGCAGAAGTTAAAACATACAGCTCGAGTGTTGATGCGTTTAGTGACATGATTAACGGTCGCGTTGATGGGGTTATTTCCGATCAACTTTTAGCTGCTTACGGTATTAAACAAAAAGATTATCCATTCAAAATTGTAGGTTCAAAATTATTTGTAGACCCTTGCGGAATTGCTGTTCGAAAAGATGATGAAGAACTAAGAGCAGAAATCGGCATTATAATGGAAGATATGAGACAAGATGGAACTTACGAGGAGATCAGTAAGAAATGGTTTGATATGGATATCAGATGATACTATTAGTTAGAGCAGCGCTAATAGCGCTGCTATCACTAACAGTATCATGATAAATAGAAGGAGGCAGAAGAATGGGTTATGATTTTTCTTTAGTATACGAATATATTCCTTTTCTTATAGAAGCAGCAGGTTTAACTGTAAAAATATCTATTCTATCGATTCTTGTATCGACAGGAGTAGGTTTAGTATCAGCTTTTATGAAGATTTCAAGGTTTAAGGTGTTACAAATGATTTCGGACAGTTATATCGCAATTATTCGTGGCGTTCCTTTACTAGTTCAACTATATCTTATTTATTATGCATTACCTCAGTTTGGTATCCAACTTAGCGCATTTTCAGCTGCAGTTATAGGTTTGGGTATTTACAGCGGTTCTTATGTGTCTGAAATTGCTCGTGGAAGTATCGCTTCCATTCCCTTTGGACAAATGGAAGCTGCTAGGTCCTTAGGAATGACTTATTTCACGGCGATGAAAAAAGTTATTTTACCTCAGGCATTTCGTTTTAGCCTTCCACCTTTAGGTAATCAATTTATCATTACATTAAAAAATTCTTCCTTGGCCTCTGTTATCACGGCGAACGAATTAATGCATACAACCGCGCGTTTTGCCAGTGTTAATTTCGCTTTTTTGGAATTCTTTATTGTAGCATCTATCATGTATTTCATAATGACTTTTACTTTGTCTAAACTAGTTAAATGGATGGAAATAAGACTTTCTGTAGGAGATAGGAGGAGTAATGCATGACGCAAACCCGAAGCACTAATGAGAAACCATTAATTCGAATAAGAAATTTGAAAAAAAAGTTTGGGAATCTAGAAGTTATAAAAGATGTGAATATGGATGTGTACAAAGGTGAAGTTGTGGTCATAATTGGATCGAGTGGTTCCGGAAAAAGCACTTTGTTGCGCTGTGTCAACCATTTGGAAAAGCCAACAGGGGGAGAAATTTATTTTAATGATACCCAAATCAATTCACCGAGCACAAATTTAAATGAAGTGAGGCAAAATCTAGGTATGGTTTTCCAACAATTTAACTTGTTTAACCATATGACAGTATTAAAGAATCTAATGTGTGCTCCTTTAAGTGTGAAAAAAGATCCAGTAGAAGTAAAGAAGAATGCGCTTTCGCTTTTGGAGAAAGTTGGACTTATCGATAAAAAGGATGAATATCCACTTATGTTATCCGGAGGTCAGCAGCAGAGGGTCGCTATAGCAAGAGCTCTTGCCATGAATCCGCAGGTCATGTTATTTGATGAACCGACATCGGCTTTAGATCCTGAACTAATAGGTGAGGTTTTAGCGGTGATGAAAGCTCTTGCAAATGATGGAATGACAATGATGGTGGTAACACATGAAATGGGCTTTGCCAGAGAAGTAGCCGATCGTATCTGCTTTATGGAAAATGGAACTATTGAGGAAGACGGAACGCCCGAGTACATATTTAACAGTGATAATAAAAGACTTCGTTCATTCTTGAACGTTCTAAATAAGGAGTGAGGACGTGAGTTTACTAGGTACAAATGAGTTTGTTATGGATGATTATAATCAACGAGTTGTTGGATACTTAATGGATGCGTCACCAAAAGACATAATCTATATTAATGAATTAGAAAATACGGGTAAATACAGTAAGATTATTATTTATACGTTAAAAGATTATAAACAGTTATTTGAAGATAAAGGGTTTTTTGAGGAAGGAAATATGAATGGTTTTTTTAGAGGAGAAACCGTATATATTTTGTCTAAATTTTTGGATATTCCTAGAGCAACTTCGGTTAATGTTAGTAAAGAAGACGAGATAATAACAATCGTAGAAAATGATGATAGGGATATTCAAAATAATGTTTTGAGTGATTCGTTTATCTTGGGTTACGCGGAAAGCAAAGACGCAGAGGAGCTTGCAGCCTTATACGGCAAGGTATTTAAGTACTATCCATCACAGGTTGATAACCCTGACTATTTAGAGAAAAATATAGGAGATAATTATTTCTTTGTCTATATTAAGAAGGACAATAAAATCATTTCTGCGGCATCCGCGATGATTATGCCTGAATTTTCCTGGGCTGAAATTACGGACTGTGTAACAGACCCCGAGTTTAGAGGAAATCAATTACTCATTCATATCATCAAAGAAATAGAAAAAAAATTATTGGATAAAAATATTTTCTCGCATTTTTCTATAGCTCGTTCTGAATCTGTAGGTATGAATATGAGTTTGAAGCGTCTCGGTTATGAGTATCAGGGTAGACTCATAAATAACTGTAAAATTTATTCGGGTTTTGAAGATATGAATCTGTGGACAAAACAAACAGACAACTCCAATTAAACCCCTGTGTAAAAGCTATTCTATTTATTACTATTATATATTTAATTCCAGAATAGCTCAGGCAATGAAATGTTAGCAGTTCATCTTGTATGTTTACCTGATTAAATTGTCATATAATAGGTCCCCCGTAACAATCTGTTCCGAATGATTTTATGTGATGTATTTTATTAATTCATCAACAGTGACGAGAACCCTTATAGGCTTACATATTTCCATAAGTTAGAATCAGGCGACTGAGATTGCATCTTCAGTCGCTCTTTTTTATTCAGTAGATAGCCAGCCATTCTTTCAATTGCACCATCTATTAAAAAATATACAGATGTCAATCGTCCGTGATTCCCCAATATAGTTGGCACTTTCTGTGTCACAAATTTCTATTTACATAACCAATCACCTCTCCGTTCAACTAGTTTTAGAACTCTGAACAAGGGAGTCATTTTAATAAGTCAATCAGTAAATTTTATACACCGTGTACAATAAAACGAGTGTCTTTTTTGTTTTGCTGTACATTTAATAGAGCGAAATTGTGTGGTAAGATTTAATAATTCAGAAGATTAAAATTCTTGGAGAGGGTTGCAACATTTGAAGAAGGGAGATGTATAAGAGATTTAGGGATACAAATGGGTACATATAAAACTTGCGAAATTACAAAACTAAACGTATAAGGGGAGATTCATTATGAAAAAGAAGTTCTCATTTTTAACTGCAGTCGCTGCTACAGCTATGTTAATCGCAGGTTGCGGAAGTGATAAAGAAGAAACGACAGATAACGCTGGATCAGGCGAAGAGTCAGGATATAACTTAAAAGAAGATGGCAAGTTAACATATGCTTCAAGTGGTTTATACAAACCATTTAACTATGAAGAAGCTGGTGAACTTACTGGTTTTGACGTGGAAATCGGCGCAGCTATTGCCGAAAAAATGGGCTTAGAACCAAATCCAATCACAACACCATGGGAAACCATTACACAATCTCTACTGGCTAGTAATTTTGATGTCATTATTGGATCAATGGCCATTACAGCTGAACGTGCAGAACGCGTAAACTTCTCAGATCCTTACTACTACTCGGGTGGGATGATTTTCGTGCCAGAAGGTAGTGATGAAATCACTTCTGCAGAAGATTTAGAAGGTAAACGAATCGGTGTTGTTGCACAAAGTACGTACGATACTGCGGCAAAAGGATATACGGATGATGTTAAGTACTATAATAGTGATGTTGTGGCGTTAAATGATTTAACGGTTGAAGGCCGATTAGATGCCGTCATTACAGCGGACGTAGTTGGTTTTGAAGCCATTGCAGCTGGGTTGGAAATTAAAGATGTAGGCGAACCATTGTGGATTGAACAAGCGGCAGTGGCTTTACGTAAAGAAGATAAGGAATTATTAGAAGGTATTAATAAAGCGATTGAAGAAATAGTGGCAGATGGCACATATGAAGAAATCTCAAACAAATGGTTCGAACGTAATCTTCTTGATGTTGATTTAGAAGGTATTGACATTCTGAATTAATTTGGAAGAGAAAGGGAGATTACTATGGAACTTTTAAAAACGGTAGTTGAAGTCTTTTTGCGAACGTATCCAGGTTTCCTAGAAGCGACACTCACCACCTTGCAAATTACGGCTGTCGCTCTCGTTTTAGGTACATCTCTCGGGTTAATCTTTGCACTAATGAAAATTTCACGCTCCAAAATACTACAAACAATTGCTAATTTATACATTACGATTATTCGAGGTACACCGTTAATTGTCCAAATTATGTTTTTATATTTTGGGATTACGACACTCATCGTCCTCTCGGGTTTCTGGGCAGGAGCGATTGCACTCGGTATTCATAACGGGGCATACATCGCGGAGATTTTCCGTGGAGCTATACAAGGGATTGATAAAGGGCAGCGTGAAGCGAGTAGCTCACTAGGAATGACAAGAACGCAAAGTATGCGTCGTATTGTTTTCCCGCAAGCTTTAAAACGCTCGATTCCGCCGCTTGGTAATCAGTTTATTATTACATTGAAAGATTCATCTTTAGTTTATATTATTGGGGTGTCAGAGTTATTCTCCATCGCAAACCGTGAAGCAGCGCAGTCATTCCAATCATTAGAAACGTATTTAGTGGTCGGGGTGTATTATTTAGTGCTCGTGATGATCTTCACCTATTTATTGAAACTGTATGAAAACAAACTAAATGTCGACAAATAAGAAGGAGGGACGCATATGTTAAAAGGGACGAATATTCATAAATCGTTTGGCGATTTAGAAGTATTAAAAGGCATTGATCTCGAAGTCGCTCCTTCTGAAGTGGTCGTTCTGGTCGGGGTTAGTGGGTCAGGTAAAAGTACATTGCTTAGATGCTTTAACTTTTTAGAACGTATTAATGAAGGAACCATCGAAATTGATGGACACTTAGTCAACCCAAAGAATGATAAGCTCTCAAAAATTCGAGCTGAAGTAGGAATGGTGTTCCAACACTTTAACTTATTCCCACATATGACGGTATTAGAAAATGTCATAGAAGCGCCGATGATTGTGAAGAAGATGAAGAAAGCCGATGCCATTACTTTGGCGAAACAGCTGCTTGAAAAAGTCGGATTGTCTGATAAAGCAGATGTGTATCCGAGTAAACTATCAGGTGGACAAAAACAGCGTGTTGCCATCGCCCGCTCACTCGCGATGGAACCAAAAGTATTATTATTCGATGAACCCACGTCAGCACTCGACCCGGAATTAGTGGGAGAAGTGTTGGCAGTTATGCAGCAATTAGCGCAAGAAGGCATGACCATGATCGTCGTGACGCATGAAATGAAGTTCGCACGTAATGTAGCTAATCGCATCATTATGCTGGATGAAGGACGTATCATTGAGTCCGCTGATCCAGAGACATTCTTTGGGAATCCGAGTCACGAACGAACGAGACAATTCATTCAGTTAGTTGATTAAATAGAAAGGCCTCATTTGTCAGTAACTGGAAGGTGAGGCCTTTTTTGTGAAATAAGAAAGAATATAAATTTAGTGAGCCGTGAATTCAGTGTTCCCGTTTTTTCTTATAAACATAAGAAAGTATTGCCAAGAATCCTTCATGGTGTTTTTAGTATATGTAGACTAACATGCTAAAACGGAATTTCTTTGATGTGACTCTCGTTAATTCAATTAATGTGAAGTCGTGATTTCCTTTTTTAGAAACGCAGTTTCGTCTCAGTGGAAGTGGATTTTGTTCAGTGATATATTGTTTGGGAATTTTGATTGTCTATTATTATAAATGAATCTACTTAAGAAAAATCGGGCAAGTTTCAATTCTTCAAGAACAAAAGAAAAGTCGACGAGTTCATTGATTTAGTGTTGCATATCATTTTCTAGTACAATGATATCGTAAATCGCCATAATTGGGATAACATTTTTGATTGGGAATTATCGGTACATCACCCGAAATTAGTACACTTATCATAAAACAAAAACAAGCAAATCTTTCCTCTACAATAGAGGAAAGATTTGCTTATTTAGATTGAAAAGCCGACACATTCTTAGATTATTTTGAACAGATAAAGGAACCTCACCATATTTTTTAGGTGAAAGAAAATATATGTACAAGTGATTGAAGTGGAAGGCGGCGACTCCGGCGGGAAAAGCGAGACAGACGAGACCCCGCAGGAAGCGAAAGCGACGAGGAGGCTCGTCGCTCGCCCGCGGAAAGCGTCCGCCTTAAACGGAAATCACCTATATATAAATTAACTTTTTCAGTGGCTTCATTTAGATAGTACGATTTTTTATATGCAGTCCAAAGATTACTAAAGGTTATATAATTGGGTAAATTTTGAGAACTACTATTAATGTATTTCTCCTATTTGAGTAAGTAATTTATAAGCCATAATGGCCAGTTGAATCTGCATACGGTCATCGGCTGATTTTAACTGTAATCCAGTTTTTGTTTCAATTTGGTTGAGTCGATATTTTAGTGTATGACGATGTATGAATAACTCTCCTGCTGTTATCTGTATATTTTGGTTATTGTACAGATAAACGTCTAACGTTTCAAGCAAATCAGTACCTTGACGAGCATGTTTGAGCAGTGGATCTAACGTATCACTGTATAACTTTTCTAAATCGATACCGGCTTCTTTCATGTTAATAAGTAAATGGTAAGTCCCAAGCTCTTTATAATGAACGATTGTATTAGGTTTAATCAGTACCCCTGATAAGGAAACAGCTAGTTGAGCTTCTTTTGCACTTTGAGATAGCATACTTATACCGTCATAGCATCTGCCAATCCCAATAATTAAAGGATCTTTCGGAAAGAAATAAAGCCATTGTTTGTTGATTTCTTTTGCGAGCCAATAACAGTTTTGCTCTTTTTCCTGATCCGTTTCCCCAACTATATTAACTAATAACATTAACGAGTCTAGCTTAGCTCGACCCATGTAGGCTTGATTTTTATTCTTTAGCACTTCATTAACGGTTTGAAATAGCTTTGACTCTAATGAATGGTGCTCGCTAGATTCTGATTTATTTTTTTGAATATATAGGTAAAAAAATGCTTGGCTACTAGAAAGGTCGTAGCCGAGTTTTTTTCCTTGTTCAAGAGCATACGCTTTATTTGTAATGTGATCATCAATAATCTCATCTAAAAAGTTACCTTGTAGGCGCAGCCTAGTTTCTTCAATCGCTACTTTTCTTAACGCTTCAATCGCGAACACAGTCCCTGCATGTTCGATAGCTATGTCGTCCATCTCACGCCACATGTCACTTCGTTTAATGGCAACAATCGATCCATAGGATTGGTTGTTAGCAATAATCGGATAAATGGAAACATGGTAATTTAGGGTGTGGAAATGTGACGGAATTCTCGATTTTGAACTACTTTCAAGTTTATCTTTTAAGTTGAACTCTTCTCCATCAATATTGAGCCCAGTCTTAGCCAGTATATTTAGAGTAATATTTTTGGTTACGATATTTTCGATCGTTTGAATGTCATTGTAAACAATAATCGCCGCGTCTGTAAGGTTTGCTAATGTAGTTGTAATTTCTTTAGCACCCTTATTTTCTAGTACAAGCCTTGTTAATTCTTTATGGATACTTAAAGAATCCTCTAGCAACTGCATTTGGTTATTTATTATTTGCTCTAATATTGCTTTAGTTATCTTCGAAAAGTTAATATCTGTGGAAATCTCAATGAGAGGCAAGTTATGTTCGTTAGCAGCAGTGATAAGCGAATCAGGTATTTCTGGTAAATAAAACCCTGTATACATGGCTACACCTGATAATTTTTTTTGTCCGAGGAGTTGAATAAATTTTTCCTTCTTGTCATTACTTTCCAACAATCCAAAGCCAGTAGTAATTAAAAATTCCCCTTCTTGGAGTCGGTTAATATCTTCTAACACTTCGACAATTGTTACCCACTTAATTAAATTGGATAATCCATCCTGTCCAGCAACTAACCTTGTTTCTTTCATAATAGGTAACGCCATTGCTTCCTGTATGCTAATTGCCATTTTGTTCATGCCCCCCATGTGAAAAGTGCTCCAATACATCCCTTAAAACAAATCATAAGTCACTAGTTTTGGATAAATTAACTAATCCTTATGTCGATTGATATTTAATTAAAATACAAATGATTTTAGTTATTTTATCATAAATATAAAGGACTCTAAATAGCAAATTTTTATACAAGGTGTACAAAAATCCTGTTCTAATTTATCGACGGTGTCGAATAGAAAATTCCCGAAAATTACATTAAAATATTCACAAGAAGGAAAATTCTGAAAATTTAACTTATAAAAATAAAAAATATATCTTAGTTAATTCAATAAATAAGGGAGGACCGAAAATGAATCGTGACCATTTAATAAAACCAATATTAGAAGCTGACTACCCAATGGTTAAGTACGGTAAAGGTGTGTACCTATATGACCAGGACAACAAAAAATATATAGATGGTTCTTCTGGCGCAGTTACTGCAAGTATCGGACACGGTGTACAAGAAATTATTAATGCCATGAATGAGCAAGCGAAAAAAGTTTCCTTTGTTTATCGCTCACAGTTTACAAGTGAACCTGCAGAAGCTTTAGCTAAAAAGCTAAGTGAGATTATGCCTGGTGATTTAAATTGGTCTTTTTTTGTAAATAGCGGGTCAGAGGCAACGGAAACCGCTATGAAAATTGCCATTCAATATTGGCAAGAACAAGGAGTTTATACAAAAACTAAAGTAATCTCACGCTGGATGAGTTACCACGGAATTACGATGGGGGCATTATCAATGTCTGGGCATGTGGCTAGAAGAGAGAGATTTGTCTCGTTACTCGACGATTTACCTTCCGTTTCTGCTCCGTATTGTTACCGTTGTCCATTCAACCTGACCTATCCAAGTTGTGATCTTCTTTGTGCAAGCGAGTTAGAACGAGTGATCCAACGTACCGGTGAAGATAAAATAGCTGCTTTTATTGCTGAACCTATCGTTGGAGCATCAGCTGCAGCTTTAGTGCCACCTGCAGGATATTACGAAAAAATAAAAACAATATGTGATCGTTACAACGTCTTATTTATCGCTGATGAAGTTATGACAGGTATAGGTCGTACGGGGAAAATGTTAGCTATAGAACATTGGGAAGTTCAACCTGATATTGTAGCTCTTGGCAAGGGGATGAGTGCGGGATATACACCGATTGCGGCAACTTTAGTTAGTGATCGTATTATGGATCCGATATTAAAAGGTTCAAAATCCATAATGAGTGGCCATACGTATAGTGCCAATCCACTGTCAACTGCAGTGGCACTTGCTGTATTGGAATTTATTGAAAAACATCAGCTAGTTGATGTGGCTGCTGACACTGGGAAATATTTAAAAGAAAAATTACAAGAAATTGCTAAAAAGAGTTCCATCATTGGGGATGTACGTGGAGAAGGGCTTTTATTAGGAATTGAATTTGTTACTAATAAAATTGAAAAGCGTTCATTTAATAAAGCATTCAATATTTCGGGACTCGTTATTAAGAAATCGATGAAAAAAGGTTTGCTCGTATACCAAGCAAATGCAGGTGAGGAAGGTGTGACTGGTGATGCAATTATCATTTCCCCGCCACTTGTGATTACGAAAAAAGAGGTAGATGAACTCTTAGCTATATTGAATGAAGTAATTGATGAAGTTGAAGAAGAATTAGGTCTATTAAATTCATTAGCGCAAGAGGAGGTCGAAATAAATGAAAGTTTGTAGTATTGAAGAAGCATTATCACATATTCATGATGGCATAACTCTTATGTATGGCGGTTTTGGCGGAATTGGGTCTCCTCCCACATTGATTGATGCGATATTAGAAAAAGGTGTAAAAGATCTAGTGTTAATCGGCAATGATGCAGGTTTTCCAGATATCGGAATTGGGCGTCTTGTCAGCAATGGGAGAGCAAGAAAGTTGATTGTCTCACATATTGGGTCAAATCCAAGCGCAGGTCAACAGATGTCAGATCGTAAAATAGAAGTAGAATTTTATCCCCAGGGAACATTAGCTGAAAAAATACGAGCAGGCGGAGTTGGCCTAGGTGGAATTCTTGTTGATATTGGAATAGATAGCATGGTAGGCGAAGGAAAAGAACAAGTATGGGTAGATGGAAAGCAGTATTTAATTGAGCCTGCACTGACTGCAGATGTATCCATTGTGCTTGTTAAACAGGCGGATCCATTCGGGAATTTAGTGTATAACAAAAGTGCACGAAATACGAACCCCCTGGTTGCGATGGCGGGGAACTTTACAATTGCTGAAGCAGAGGAAATTGTAGATTTAGGTGAACTTGATCCGGATATGATCATAACTCCCGGTGTATTCGTAGATAAAGTGGTTCCAAGTGAAGGAGTGAATTGGAAATGGGTATGGGAGTAGATGTTCGAAATCGAATTGCGAAGAGGGCTGCACAGGAAATCAAGGACGGAATGATTGTGAACCTCGGAATAGGGATTCCTTCGCTAGTTCTAAATCATCTCCCTGACGATATTCAAGTGATGTTTCATGCGGAAAACGGTGTTTTAGGAATTGGTCCGACCCCTAAGAAGGGAAATGAAGATCCAGACCTATGCAACGCAGCTGGATTACCGGCAACGACTGTTAAAGGGGTATCCTATTTTGACAGTACGATATCCTTTGGAATTATACGTCGTGGGTATTTGGATGTGACGATTTTAGGTTCTTTAGAAGTAAGCGAAACTGGGGATTTGGCCAATTGGATTGTTCCTGGGAAAAGGGTTCCCGGCATTGGTGGGGCTATGGAACTATCACAAAAAGCGAAGAAAGTTATTGTAGTTATGAGTCATGTTAACAGTAACGGTCAGCCTAAAATCCTTACCGAGTGTTCTTTACCCTTAACTGCAAAGGCCTGTGTAAATTTAATTATCACTGACATGGCGGTTATTGAGGTTACAAATAAAGGATTATTATTAAAAGAAATTATGCCACCTTATAGCGTTCAGGATGTTCTCGAGAATACAAGTGCAGAATTAATAGTGGACATATAAAGGAGAGAAAAAAATGAATGATGTAGTAATCGTGGCAGGGGTTCGATCCGCTGTAGGAGCGTTTGGTAAATCGTTAAAAAATGTTTCGGCCACTGAAATGGGTAGACAAGTGCTGGAAGGTTTGATGCAAAAATCTTCTCTAACTAAAGACTATGTAGATGAAGTTATATTTGGTCATGGATACGTCCATGGTACAGGGTTAAATGCTGCAAGGGTATCCTCTCAATTAGCGAACTTCCCCATCACAACCCCGGGGCATATTGTTATTAAGGCCTGCGGATCTGGTTTAAAGGCGATTACAAATGGCGCATTAGCTATCATGGCTGGACAGGAAGATGTCATCATAGCCGGTGGTGTAGAAAATATGAGTAACGTACCTTATGTGGTTAAAAATCGATGGGGAAGTAAGTTCGGTAATGTAGAAATGGAAGATGCTCTATTATCAGACGGACTTATTTGTTCATTAGAAAAGGAGCATATGGGGTGTACAGCAGAAACCTTAGCAAAACGGTACGGCATTAGCCGGGAAGATCAGGACCGTTATGCTTATGACAGTCATATAAAAGCTGCGACAGCCATTCGTGAAGGACGCTTTAAAGATGAGATTGTTCCTTTAGAAATAAATTCACGAAAAGGAATAGTTATATTTGATACGGATGAATCGGTTCGTGAAGATATCGATCTAACAGCACTAAAAAGTCTTAAACCCATGTTTCAAAAAGACGGAGATGTTACCGCGGGAAATTCATGTCCAATGAATGACGGGGCTTCTGCGTTATTGTTGATGTCCGAAGATAAGGCACAACAATATAATCTAAAACCGCTAGTCAAGATTAAAGCTTTTGCGAGTGTCGGAGTTGATCCGGCAGTGATGGGAATTGGCCCAGTCCCTGCTACGAGAAAGGCATTGAAAAAGGCTGATTTAACACTAGACGATATAGGTTTGATTGAGCTAAATGAAGCTTTTGCCGCTCAGGCGTTAGCCGTTATAAGGGAATTGAATCTTGACCCAGCCAAGGTTAATGTCAACGGGGGAGCGATTGCGTTAGGTCACCCTGTAGGAGCTACTGGTGGGAAACTTACTGTGACATTAATTCATGAAATGCTCCGAACAGGTGTGAAATACGGAATGGTCACGTTATGCATGGCAGGTGGTATGGGATTGACCGTTATTTATGAAAATATGCAAGTTTGATAATAAACGATTGCAAGAGGAGGAATACTTTTGGGGACTAATTGGAATAAACATACACTTAAAAAAGTGTTTACTCATATTGATGAGTCATGGGAGGGAGAGGTTTCGTTTCTGCAAAAAATGGGCCAATTTCCAAGCACATTAGGCAATGAAGCACCTATTCAAGAATTTATGGCGCAATTTTTTAAGAATGAATTGGGTCTTGTCACGGAATCGATTGTTCCTGATGTAGAAAAAATCTCTAAATTACCTGGATATTCACCACCAGAATGGACGTATGAAAACAGGCCTGTGGTCATTGGTACATGGAAAAGTGATGGACCTAAAGAAGGAAAGAGTCTCATTCTTCAAGGGCATGTGGACGTCGTGAGTGCTGAGCCTGCTTCCTTGTGGAACTATGATCCATGGGGAGCAACCATTGTAGGAGACAAGATGTATGGACGAGGAATTCAGGATATGAAGTCCGGGATTGCCGCATTTTGTTATGCACTAAAAGCAATAAAAGAATGCGGAATTGAATTAGGCGCGGATGTGATTCTAGAGTCGGTTATTGAAGAAGAATGTACCGGTAATGGAGCACTGACTACATTGGCTGAAGGGTATATAGCTGATGGAGCTCTTATACCTGAACCATTCGGACTCGTTGGTTTGAAAGCTCAGGTAGGAGTTATATGGTTGAGGATAAAGGTTACTGGTTCTGGTGCTCATGTGGAACGTGCAGATCGTGCAGTTAATGCGATAGAAAAGGCGTATGTCCTAATAGAAGCTTTACAAACGTACCGTAAGCATATTAATTCCCAGCCTAAACATCCGGATTTTTCCAATGTGAATCATCCGCTAAATGTAAATATTGGCATGATTCATTCAGGTGATTGGCCATCGAATGTACCCTCAGAATGTACCATTGAAGCAAGAGTTGGTTTTTATCCAGGAGAAGATCCACAAAAGATCAAGGATGAGGTTAAAGCTTTCTTATTAGAAGAGGCACGCAAAGATGAGTGGTTGCGTAATATGGAACCACAAATTACATTTTATGGATTTCATGCAGCAGGAGTTTCTCTTGACACCAATCAGGCATTATTTAAAACTCTAGAGATGGCTCATGAACGTACGACTGGAGAAAAAATGGATTATACAGTAATCACCGCTACCACAGACATTCGATTATATAATTTATATTACGATATTCCAACAACCTGTTATGGACCAGTGGGAGATAACATGCATGGTGCAGATGAATGGGTAGATTTAAATAGCGTTAAAGAGGTAACCAAAACGTATGCAGCCTTTATTCTGGATTGGTGTGGGGTACGCGCTGGATCATCACAACCGTAATGAAGTTCGCTAGAATGCTACATCAACTATTTAACTTTGTGAAGTCAGTTAAATTTACTCTGCTAAAACTGATCTATAAATTTAAAAGTGATACGTTTGAAATTCCCTTAAAATTTAGTTAACACGTAAAGGAGGTTATCAGAATGCAAAAAGATGTGAATTTAATTCAAGAATTAGTAGATCTAGATAAAAAGCATTTTATCCACCCCACATCGCCAATTAAGCAACAACAAGAACAGGGAGCTGCACTAATTTTTACAGAAGGAAAAGGAGTTTATCTGTATGATGTGAATGGTGATTGTTTTATTGATGCCATGTCCTCCCTGTGGAATGTCAACGTTGGTCACGGTAGAAAAGAATTAGGTAAAGCGGCAATGGATCAAATGAATAAGTTAGCTTTTAACTCTTGTTTTTCTACATTTAGTAATGAACCTGCCATTCGACTCTCAGCTAAACTTGCCCAAATTGCACCACCAGGTTTAAGTGCTACTTTCTTTACATCTGGCGGTTCGGAATCTAATGATACGGCGTATAAACTTGTTCGGCATTATTGGATATTAAAAGGAAAACCAAGTAAAAAGAAAATTATCTCACGAACTAAGTCCTATCACGGCGTTGCTATGGGAGCGACCAGCGCAACTGGGTTAAAACCTTTTCGAGATTTTACCAATTCATTAGCCCCTGACTTTTATCATGTAGATAACTTTTCCTCTCAAGCGCTTCGTGAATTAATTGAAGCAGAGGGATCACATACCATTGCTGCATTCGTTGCAGAACCTGTACAAGGTGCTGGTGGTGTTCATATAGCGCCAGAGAACTATTTCAAGGAAGTAAGAGAAATATGTAATGAGTTTGAGATTTTATTTATCACGGACGAAGTAATCACAGGATTCGGAAGAACAGGTAAATACTTCGGTATCGAACACTATGGGGTTACACCAGATGTCATGTGTTTTGCAAAAGGCGTTAGTAGTGGGTATCTGCCTTTAGGCGGTATCATACTTTCAGAAAAAATCCATCAAGATCTCATTGAACTTTCTACGGGTACACTTTTACATGGCTATACGTATAGTGGTCATGCAACAGCTTGTGCGGTTGGATTGAAGAATATTGAGATTATTGAAAATGAAAACTTAATTGAAAATGCAAGAGTAATGGGCCAGGAAATGTTAACTGGTTTTCAATGGCTACAAAACAATCTGGGCATTGTCGGTGATGTTAGAGGTTTAGGATTAATGGGTGCCATTGAAATCGTAAAAGATCAAGTAACTCAAGAAAGATTTGAATCTCCTTTGTCTCCATTAATTGTTGTAGAAGCAGCAAAACGTGGAGTCATTTGTAGAGCTATCGTTTTCGATAATCAAGATACCCTTGTATTTGCGCCACCATTAATTATCGATAAAACTGAAATTGAAAAAATGATGTCCATCCTTTATGATTCTATCCTTACGATTGAAAAGCAGCAGGAAAAAACTAAATAGTATTTATTTTTCTTCACAAATAACAATTTGTTTAAATGGTGCTTTGGCTTGGAATAATAAAATTGAGGTGAAAAGCTTGAAAAAACACTTGTTAATCAATGGTGAACAAGTTGAGACAAAGGAATATTCTCTTCTTTACTCACCTTATACACGAGAGGTTATTGCAGAAGTTGCAGTGGCAAATAAAGATCATGTGAAACAAGCAATTACAGCCGCTTACGAAGCTCAGCATGTGATGGCTAATATGCCTGCCCATGAGCGAGCACGTATTTTAGAAAAGCTAGTAGAACTTTTAAAAGAACAAGAAGACGATGCAGCAAAAATTATTACACTAGAGACAGCTAAACCAATCATGTTTTCAAAAGCAGAGGTAGCGCGTACGATTGACACCTATAAGTTTGCAGCTGAGGAAGCAAAAAGAATTCACGGCGAAACCATTCCTTTAGATGCATCTGCAGGAGGAGTAGGTAGAATTGGTTACACAGTACGTAAACCAATTGGTGTCATTGGGGCGATTACACCGTTTAATTTCCCGATGAATTTAGTTGCTCATAAAGTGGGTCCGGCTATTGCGTCTGGAAATTCGATTGTCTTAAAGCCAGCTTCTCAAACTCCATTGTCTGCACTATTTATTGCGGATCTTTTGCAAAAAGCAGGCTTACCTGATGGCGCATTAAACGTTATAACAGGAGCGGGTCGTATTATAGGCGATGCTATTGTTGAAGATGATCGTGTGAAAATGGTTACGTTTACAGGGAGTCCTGGTGTTGGAATTGGTATTCGTAATAAGGCAGGTCTAAAACGGACTACCTTAGAGCTAGGTTCAAACGCATCACTGATAATTGATAAAGACGTAGAAATTGATCGAGTGATTGATCGCTGCATCATGGGCGCTTTTTCGAATCAAGGACAAGTATGTATTTCTCTGCAAAGAATATATGTTCACGAAGCTCTATATGAAGAATTTGTAGAGAAATTTGTAGAAGCAACCAAAAAGTTAAAGTTAGGTGATCCACTGGATTCAGAAACATATATCTCTTCCTTAATTTCAATGGGAGATGTGGAGAGATCTCTTAGTTGGATTGAAGAAGCAAAAAGAGGTAACGCAAAAGTTGTCATAGGTGGAAAAGCACAAGAGACAATACTTGAACCAACCGTTATTTTAGATGCCGAACCACAATTAAAAGTTTCATGCCAGGAAGTATTTGCTCCAATCGTATTAATTAATAAAATAAGTTCAATTGACGAAGCCATTTCCTACGTTAATGACTCGCTCTACGGTCTTCAAGCAGGAATTTACACGAACAATGTAAAAAACGCCTTGACTGCAGCAGAAAATCTCCATGTGGGTGGCGTCATGATTAACGATGTGCCAACATTCCGTGTCGATAACATGCCATACGGTGGTGTTAAGGAAAGCGGAACGGGACGAGAAGGAATTAAATATGCAATCGAAGAAATGACTGAGTTAAAATTAATCGTCTGGAATCAAAACTGGTAGCATTGCGATAATATGACCATTTGTAACGGTCAATAATAGAGGCAAATAACGGCTGAAGATGCATCTGAGGTCACTGGAAAAGTCAATTTATATATGGGTGATTTCCGTTTCAGGCTCATGCTTTTTCCGCCGGAGTCGCCGCCTTCCACTTCAATCACTTGTACATATATTTTCTTTCATCTAAAAAATGGTGAGGTTCCTTTATTTATTCAAAATCATCTAACAGAATGTGCCGGCTTTTCAATCTAAAGAATCGCTTCTTTTTGTTGTATAATAAGTGTACTAATAACAGGTAGTGTCCCGATGATTTCCAATCTAGAATCTTTAAACCATTTATGGTGATTTACGATATCGTTGTGCCAGAAAATAATATGCTACGCTAATCAATGAACTCGTCGACTTTTTTTTTGTGCAGTAAAGTGTAAGGAAACTTTAGAGTTACTACAATACTAATAAAAATTTAAACAATAATAAAAGAAGTCGCAAAAATAGCGTGAGTTGTGAGGGTATTTGTCAGCCTCGTTTTATGTGCTCGTCAACCAACCGCAAACTCTGCTTATTTTACAATCGGCGCAATCTGGTCGATCCGATTTGTCCAAATCCCACCAGAATAGTTAGTGGGTAATCTTTTCATATCTTCTTCCGAATCAAACCCTTCTGACCAATTACCATTACCTGCAACTAGAATGACCCTTGTATCGACCGCATCCATCCGGTTTAATAATTTATCGGGCCATCCCCAAATCCAGGGTGCATATTTTTCAGGGATATGTACTTCGGTATGTCTACACTCATCAGGCATCACACCTGTCCAACCAACGCCTATATAGGAGAGCAAGCAGCTTTTTAGTGTTTCGATCGACATTACGCGCAATTTTGGTAAACGGTCTTTTAGTGAGGCTATTGGTTCATCTCCACCATAGACCGTTAATTGCTCAAGTCGATTTGCTGGGAGATTTGAAAGGAAGTCCGCTAGTTGCTCTCCCTCTTTCGAGTCATTACTTTTGATATGAATTAAAAATAACCTATCTGGAAACTGCCTTAATACTTCGTCCAGTGAAGGAATTAGACCGATACCTAGTCCACGGAAGGGATATGTTTTCCCCCCATCTTTATAGCCATACCCAATATCAATTTTTTTCAGTTCCTCGAGAGTATAATCGGCTACCATTCCTTTAACGTTTGTTCGACAATCGAGAGTCCAGTCATGGAAAACTGCGAATTGTTCATCTTTTGTGGGCTTAATATCAAGTTCAACCATATCGGCGCCTGCGTCAAATGCTGCTTCCATAGATGGAATCGTATTTTCAATGTAAGGATGCTCAGGCTCATATATACGTTCGGCTGTACATGTATCACTTTCGATCCCTTTCATGCTGAAGGTTTGGGGAAGGCCGCGATGTGCAAGTAAGAATGGTTCAGTTTGCCTTTCCTTCGTGAATAGAGAGCTATTATTCAAGAACATAAATACAACTAGAAATAATATAAAAATGAACAAGCCTTTTAATACTTTTTTGAATTTCAAAGAATCTCCTCCATCGATTAAAGAGTGTTCATGATATTTCTTAATTTTACACAAAAAACCAGAAAGAAGGAATATAATACATACTCCAAACTCTAGAAATGCCAGGAACTTCTACAATTTTCTTTTATCTTCTATAAAGAAAGAATTTAGTGTCAATTAGTAGTAATTAGAATGCTGACAATTGTTTATACTTTAGAATTAGGGTGGATTCTATTAAATACTTTCATGAGATTGCATCAAAATTAACTAGAGAATATCGTATAGTTGAATCAATTTCATAAATGCCTTTTGATGAATGATACACGAATATTTGATGTGTAATCCTTTGAATTTTTTAATAATTCCGGTTATTTGATTGGAGTGAAGGGTGGCGAAAAAAACATGTGCTCCTGCGGCGGGAAAAGTGTGTCCAGGTGTGACAACACAGAGAGCATCGCGTAAGGCACTGAAAAACTTACGTTATTAGAATTTATAGGTGTGTTTAAATTGAAAAAGGCGACATCTCGTTCGATTGTGAACGAGATGTCGCCTTTTCCTTCGTATTGCTTACTCTGATTCCTTCATTAAGGACAGAATTTGTTTGAGGTTTAAGGCAAATATCTCTATGGCTCCTTGCAACTTCATACCAAATAGACCTGCATATGATGCTACATAATACTCGTGTCTATGTTTCAACTCACTATGTATTCTTTCGCTTTTCCTTTAAATTCCTCACTACTTTGAAAGACTTCTATATCTTTATGTTCTGGCGATTTTATGGTCACAGAATAGGTCTTACTTTTCGCACATACTGTAGATTTTGAACAGATAAAGGAACCTTCCTTTTTTTAGAAAAAAGGAAAATATATGTACAAGTGATTGTAGTGAAAGGCGGCGACTCCGGCGGGAAAAGCGAGACAGACGAGACCCCGCAGGAAACGAGTTGTGAACAATTCGTTTGCGACGAGTAACCGCAGGAGCAAGAGTTTTTAAGCGGACGAGGAGGCTTGGCGATCGCCCCGCGGAACGCGTCCGCCTGTTTCTGCATCGCTACGCTAGCTTCGAAACATGAAAGTGCGCTGTAACGGAAATCACCTATACTATTCCATAAGCTAAGAGATGATAAATTAACTTTTTCAGTGGCCTCAGCATCGCGATTGAGGAGGCACACGGACCACCCGTAACGGAAATCGACGAAATCTTTGTTCGGGTTTACATCAGTTACGTTTCTCTGTGTTCGAAGGTGGCGATGGTTTATTTGCCAAAACTGACAAAAAGGTTTCTTGATGAGCGGTCGATTTGAGGGCGATAATCCTTTACAATAGGAAGATATGGTTTGATCGGGTAAGGAGTGTAACGCAGTGAGTGTGGTTAAAAGTTCGGATGTAACGCGGTGTAATTTGTCCGTGAGCAGCCGGTTTAGAAAAAGTAAACCGAAAATGGCTGAAGAGATGACTAGCTTGTTAAATGCGTCTCCGATCCTTAATGTTCATATGGAACGCCTTTCAGATGGCCAAGTGAATCAAAAACGTGTGTCATTATATATAGAATCAGATACAGTTTCAGGTACCCCGGTAATGGAGTGCGAATGGATTGGTAATGGACTTGAGGTCGCTCATTTCTATGTGACTAAAAAGCGTTTGCAATTAGGCAATAATAGACATATGAAAGCAAAGATGGCGTTTGATCGAAAGGGTCTTGTATCAACAGAAATGACGCTTTCTCTATACAGAATCATTCAGGCTTTACCCATAGCTTCAGAACAGTCGGAGTACGTAAAGAAACGGATTTCAAGCTGGGAATCTTATTTACGTGTGATGGAACGAAATGCAGATGTAGAGAGACTTGAAATCGGGATTCGTAGCGCTCGTATAAGTCTAGATTTTCGTAAAGTAACATTTGAGCTACAGAAGCTGCCTAACGGATTTGATAAATACTATCGAAAATCAGCAGTTAAATTGGTCGAGACGAACCAAAACCTCGGAAGTGTCGTACAAGTCCAAATGGGAAAACGAACAATTGATGTGGAACTTGGTAAAGATCTTCAAGAAAAGGCGAGAGAAGGAAAATGGAGAGTACCCGTAAACGGAAAGCTCGCTTTTGATAATGTAGCAGAAATGGCGCAAATCAATCGCCTAAAGGATGGCTTTAAACGTCTAGAAAACGGTTGGGCTGTCAATCCGAACCTAGAAAAACTCTTGTTTGAGAAACGTCCAACGGTACGAAAAGGGAAAGTTCCGGAAGATTTAACCTTCAAGCAAAACCTTAACGATTTCCAACGTCAAGCGGTAGAAGGTGCGATGGCGGCACAGGATTTATATGTCATCCAAGGACCACCTGGAACAGGTAAGACCACGGTGATTTCTGAAATTTGTTATCAACATGCGAAAATGGGGTTAAAAACGCTTGTTGCTTCACAGTCCAATTTGGCTGTGGACAACGCACTCGGAAAATTGCTTACTGATCAGGAAATCCGCATTTTACGGATTGGGCGAACTGAAAGCATTGAAGAAGAAGGCCAACGTTTTGTCGAGGAACAAGTGGCATTGTACTGGAAACACCAGACGCTTTCGTCCATTCAAACTCATGTAAATCAGTTTGAAAAAAATGGTCCAGCTATTCAAATTGCCATTGTAAAAACACAAGGAACACTGGACACACTTTTGACTGAAAAAGTACATCTAGAGTTACAGCTTGAAGAGAAGCGGGAAGCTGAAGTTAAACTTGAACACATGAAACGTGAAGTATCAGCGCTTCATTCAACTGTGGCTGAGACATACCGAAAAAAAGAGGCATTCGAGGCTCAAGTGCTAACGGCTCGTGAGATTTTGAAAGATGCGCAAAATCACTATAAAAACGCAAAAGAACAAGTGACTCTCTTTAATGGAACTGACAAGTTTTCGACTATGCAGGCCAAGATTCAATTGGAAATGAACGAAATTGAAAATCAACTGAAGTACATCGATGCTGAGCTAACCCTAACGGATAAAAAAATTGATCGTCAAGTACTGGTTGGTAAACTTAAGGCTATTCATGTAAAAGAACTAGCGGTGCAGGTTGGAATGAGTGAAGTGACAACCGTCAAAAAACTTGCTGACTTAAAGGAACTGATGGGTGACGAATCGTGGACGTATTCGCATGGAATACTGTCAGTAAAACGTCAATTGGAAAAACAGCAGTTCACATATGAAAAATTGAATCAAACATTTAAAGGTTCGCCTGAAGTGGATGACACCCTTAAAAAGGCGTTAGACTATGCCGAGCAGCAACTGAATGCACAGAATTACAATATGAAAATGTTGGCGAAGAAAATTATGATGAATCCACCACTAAATAAGTCCGAAGTGACAGATTCTCACGTAAAGGAACTGGTCGACGAATTCCGTGATTATGCGAAAAAAATGCTTGGTTTCCGTGAACCGTTGAATCAGACAGATAGGATGACGCTCTCCACGTTTTATGAAAATCTGATGATTGCCAAAAAATCAAGAGATGCTTTCAGTCGTAGTAAACGCGTAACCAATAGTGACAATGAGCAATTGAAAAAGGAAATACTGCAGACGTTTGAGCTGCTGAAAGAAGCAGTTGGACAAGCAATGACTAAGCGCTTAAAAGAGCTGAGTGAAGAATTCACTTATATGAAATCTCATGTAGAAAAAAAGGATAGCGAAATCTCTGAATGGGACATAGTCTTATCGGATTTACGCAAGAATTTGAACCATAAAGGAAGCTTTGGAACCGAAGTTGAGATGAAAAAGGAGTTTGCTGAAAAACAACGTTTGCTTGTGCAAATGGGAACTGAAGATGCCTTTGTTGACTCACTGGTGCGTTCCATGAACTCGTATAATGAAAAAGTTTCAAAACAACAACAAGAAATTACTCAGTTTCAAGAAGATATCGTGCAATTGGAACAACAAATGGACGTTAAACTAGCTAGTCAAGCTTTTTTAAAAGAGCAAATGTCACAACTGGCAGTCATTTTGGCGCTTCAAGTTGAAGATGAACTGAAGAGAATTCAATTTACGTACAAGGAAACGGTCTTGCAATTAGACGAGTTGAAACGTAAAGAAACATTCCTCTCAGTGTCTAATGACATTCGTTTGGAATGGAAGAGCATGTTGGAGGAATCAACTGCATACGATTTAGATGAAATTAAAAAGTTATACATCCAGTACGCTAATGTGATTGGCGTAACTTGTTCGATTTCAGCAAGTAAAGATTTTGTGAACCAATACCCCGATTTTGACGTCGTTATTATCGATGAGGTTTCAAAAGCAACACCACCTGAGCTACTACTGCCGATGTTAAAAGGAAAGAAAATCATTTTGGTAGGTGATCATCATCAACTTCCTCCCTTAGTTGGGCAGGACACGATGGATGAGACGCTGGAGGATATAAAAGATCCAACTGAGAAAGCCGAATTGAAATCGATTTTAAAGGAATCCATTTTTGAACGTTTATTTAAGGATTTACCTGAAGATAGCAAAACAACGCTTCGTATCCAATATCGAATGCATGAGCACATTATGGAAACCATCAATCCTTTTTACCAGGAGAAAAATTATGGATTGGCCTGCGGTATAGTCAATTCCAACAAGGAGCGGGATCACTTACTTGATGGCAAGCTATTCAAACGAGGTCAGCATATTCTCTGGTACGACATGCCCAATGAGCGAGGGTTCTTAGAGGAACGTGAGCAGCATAGCCGTAGCTATTACAATGCAGCTGAGCTGAAGCAAATCCGAGAATTATTGCTAGACTTGGACGAGGCTACTGCATCTGCGAAACGGACAGGTCTCTTGGATCCTACTGTGAAGAAAAAGGTGGGCATCATCAGTTTTTACGGGGAGCAAGTGAAGAAAGTGAATCGCTTACTCAGTCAAGAACTGAACCTTCCGCATCTACACTGCAGAACAGGTACTGTGGACAAGTTCCAGGGCATGGAGATGGACGTTATTATCCTGAGCTTTGTACGCAATCATCATCAACCTGACGGGAACATTGGTTTCTTAAAGGATTACCGACGATTGAACGTAGCGCTCTCTAGGGCACGTGAACTTCTAATGATTGTGGGCAGCGTGGACATGTTTACACAAAAAGCACATGGTGAATCGCAAAAGGCTATGTTCCAACACGTATTAAAAGTAGTGAAGCAACATGAAGGACTGAAACAATTGGAAACTAGCGTAGGCAGGAAGTGATAGTTTGAGCAAAAATCTACAAGTAGAGACAGAAATGTCGAAAATATCAGCCATGTTAGTAGAGCAATCCCACTTGCGCTTGCTAGGTAGCGACAGCTGGACTTTTCCTCTTCAATTAGCGGACATTCAGATGAAAACGGTTGTTCGAAGTCAAATGGATGTACTGATGAAAATGATTCTGAAAATATTGGACAGATTGGAAGTAAAGCAGGCGAATGAAATTAGCGAATTATTGACGGTTGAAACCATTTTTGTTGAGCATATGCTAGAGTTAATGATGCAAAATAAGATGGTTGAAAAATTAGAGACCATCTATCAACTAACCACTAGTGGCTCGATGCATTTAACCAAAGGTACATTTGCGCATGATCCAATGGAAGAGCATGTGGAAATTGCATTTAGCTCTTACCATAATGAATCTTTGGAGCGAGATTATAGTCGCAATGTATTTGATGAAGACGGAAATGTACCGGATTTTCGGTTTGAAAATGAAACCGACTTGGTCGATGTCAAGAACCTGGATGAGTTACACATCAAACAGATGATAGAGGACTCGGGTTATGAATTTTTAGTAGAGAATGGTCAGAAACTGATTGAAGAAATTTGTTCGGTTGATCTGAAAGAGAGCTTACGAGTGGTGTGTCTCGAATTCCATTTGCATGACCGTACGGAGGACAGTTTTTTTATTCGGGTTTGGAATACATGGACTGGGAAATTTGACCCGCGATTTGAAGACGAACTTAATCATAAGGAAGCTAGTAGATTGAGGAAGCTTTATGTTGGTTAGATAATATATTTTGTGCAAGGCTTTAAATCAAAAAAATACCCCCAGCTATCGGAGATGAACCCGATAGCTGGGGGTATTTTCGTACAGTATTAATCTATTTCTGTTTTTGAAGTATCGGTCTTAATCTAAAGGCGAACAAGCCGGCAAGTACTGCGAGAATGAGATCTTTAGGCAGGGGAACGGCCATCCATGCCCAAGCCATTTTGTAGGAAAAGGCTTCTGGTGCTGAAAACCAAATTTTTAACATAGCTGGACATTGTTTAAAGTTTCCATCTAAAGTTGGGTTTATAGTAGCGAATTAGCTGGAACACTTAACTATCTTTTTGGCACCAACTGGATTTGCACTTCGGAAATAGTCATGTGAACCCTCCAAAACTTAATATTGCAATAGAAATGGGTTTATAAGTAAACTTATTTTTATTCTAAGATAACGTGAAAAATAAAAGATAGAAATCAAATACTATGCTATTTCAATTGAAGAGAACTAAAACGTTAAACGAAAAGACTGACGCAGTAAATCGTCAGTCTTTTCGTTTCTAATAATTACTCATTGCTTACTTGTCGGTGTTGTTGATATCCTATTATTTGAGAAATTTCCAAAGATGTTTTTTTAATAATCTCAATAAGTTCATTGTTGATAAGTTCCATGGTAATGCGGTTACTAGGTCCAGCAATGCTGAAACTTGCAATTACTTTGCCTTCTGAATCAAAAATAGGGGCTGCAATACAGCGGATTCCTTCTTCGTGTTCAATATTATCAAGTCCGAATCCTTGGTTTCTGATAATTTCAAGTTCGATACTTAACTGTTCTTTGCTTGTTATGGTTGAAGGCGTCTTAACAATAAAATTAGTTTTATCAGTTACTTGATTGAATTCTTCCTGATCCATACCTGAAAGGAGAACCTTCCCGACGCCTGTGCAATACATAGGTGCTCTGTTCCCTATTTTAGAGAACATACGGATAGTTTGGCTACTCTCTATTTTATCAATATAAAGAACCTCGCCCATATCATGTATGCATAAATGTATTGTTTCATTTACTTTTTCAGCGAGTTCTTCTAAAGAAGGTTTTGCGATAGATATGATATCAATATTATTTATGATATTGCGGGACAAGAAGAGCAAACGATATCCTAATTTATATTTTTCCGACTCTTGGTCTTTAATGACATAATGCATATTAATCAGCGTTGCCAAAAGTCGATGTACAGTGCTTTTGGACAAGTTTACTTTTTCAGCCAATCGTGTGATTTGAATTCCATCGGGATATTCTGACAACGATTCCAAAAGCTTTAACGCCCGCTCTACTGATTGCACATTTGACATTGTACACCTCTTTCTTTGTTTGTAGATATTTTTAACAAAGATTATCAACAAACTTCTTAATAATCATAAGTCCCTTTTCTCACTTTGTAAAATTTAAATAACTTGGTCAACAAAAATAATTGTCAAACAAGTTAGAAAACTATTGAAATTAATTTTTTACAAGATATAATATAATTTATGGAACAATGTTCTACTATGTGGAACGAAATGGTTTCTAAGTTGATTCTAAGTAAGCGCGTTATGCTCACTATTTATTGTTGATATATATGATCTTACTTTTTATTTACTTAATAGAGGAACTATAAAATTTGAGAGTTATATATAAATGTAGACAACTGCGGAGAGAAAGAGGTAACCGAAATGAATAATTTATTTGACTTAACTGGCAAAGTTGCAGTAGTAACTGGTGGGAACAGAGGTCTCGGTAAAGAAATTGCACTTGGTCTCGCGAATGCAGGAGCAAATGTAGTAGTAATTGCACGCAAGATAGAAGATCATGTCATCCCGGAAATTGAAAAATGTGGAGTAAAAGCTGTAGGGATTCAGTTTGACTTACTGAATTTTAAGGATTATAGCACCTTATTTAATCAGATTATTTCGATAATGGGGAAAATTGATATTCTTGTCAATAATGCAGGTGTGCAAAAACGGCATGATTCCGTTGATTTTCCAAAAGAAGATTGGGATTTTGTAATGGATGTAAATGTTAATGCTTCATTTTTCCTCTGTCAAAAAGTTGGTGCTCACATGCTAGAAAACGGCTCTGGGAAAATTATTAATATGGCATCTTTGTTATCGTTTCAGGGAGGTTTGCGAGTACCAGCGTATGCTGCCAGTAAAGGAGCGGTTATGCAATTTACAAAATCTCTTTCCAATGAGTGGGCTCATCAGGGTGTAAACGTGAATGCTATTGCTCCAGGCTATATGGATACAGAAATGAACACAGCTCTATTAGCAGACGAGACAAGAAGCCGGCAAATTCTTGAGCGTATTCCTTCAGGAAGATGGGGGAAACCGAAAGATATGCAAGGAGCAGTTATTTTTCTAGCATCGAGTGCCTCTGATTATGTTCATGGTATTACGATTCCTGTGGATGGTGGATGGTTAAGCAGATAATAATACGTAATGTCATTCTAGTAGAGTTTCGGTGTAAAAAATTCTTGAGATTTTAGAGAGAAAAGAAAGGGGTGACAAAATGAAGTTAGCCATGATTGGTCTTGGCAAAATGGGCTATAACTTAGCCCAGAACTTATTGGAACATGGTCATGAAGTAGTAGCCTATGATGCAAACGCAGAACAAATAGATAAAATTGTGGCAGAAGGTGCAATTGCTGCAAGAACTTTGGAAGAAATTGTGAAGCAATTAGAAATACCTCGTATCTTTATGTTACAGGTGCCTCATGGTGAAATTACTGAAAGCGTTATCACAACATTAAAGCCACTGTTAGATGAGGGTGACATTATCATTGATTGCGGAAATTCCAATTATAAAGAGTCTCTTCGTATTGGAAAAGATTTGTTGGAAAAGGGAATCCATTTTCTTGACTGTGGAACGAGCGGCGGTGTTGAAGCAGCCCGAAATGGAATTTGCCTCATGATTGGCGGGAATTCTGAGGCGTATAAAATTCTTGAACCAGTTTTGATCGATATTTCAGTTGAGAACGGTTGCATGTATACGGGAGAGTTAGGTAGCGGACATTTCTTGAAAATGATTCACAATGGGATCGAATATGGCATGATGCAAGCCATAGCTGAAGGCTTTGAAATTCTTGAAAAAAGTGAATTTGACTATGACTTGGAAGCGGTAGCCAAAGTTTGGAACAATGGTTCGATCATTCGTTCATTGTTAATGGAATTAGTTGAAAGTGCATTTTCTAAGGATCCAAAATTGGATGAAATTAAAGGGATTATGCATTCTTCCGGTAGTGGAAAATGGACAGTCGAAACTGCTTTGGATTTGCAAGTCCCGGCACCGATTATCACGTTAGCACTTTTAATGCGATACCGTTCTTTGGAGAATAACACCTTTACTGGAAAAATAGTTGCTGCTTTACGAAATGAATTTGGTGGCCATGAGGTTGTAAAAAAATAAAAATAAAAATAAAAACAGAAAATAAAAGGAGTTTTTTAAATGAAAAAGATTGTTTCTTTATTCTTACTAGTGATGATGATATTAGTTCTAGCAGCATGTGGTGGAGATGAAAAAAGCGCAGACGCGAAAGAAGTTAAAACAATACGGGCAGGTATCGGTTTAAACGATCAACATCCGCAATTTAAAGCACTAGTAAAGTTTCAAGAAATTGTTGAAGAAAAAACAGAGGGCAAAATCAAAGTGGAAACGTATCACAGTGGCCAACTTGGTGATGACCGATCAATGACTGAAGCATTACAATTAGGTTCTCAGGAAGTGACGATTCCTTCTACAGCCCCATTAGCAAACTTTGTTCCTGAATTTAGTATTTTTGATTTTCCATTCCTATTCCCAAATGAAGAAGTGGCAGATGCTGTACTTGATGGAGAAGTTGGACAAAAGTTCCTTGATAAATTAGAAGACCAAAACTTAGTTGGACTTGCTTATTGGGAAAATGGTTTCCGTGATGTAACAAATAGCAAACTTCCAATCGAAACTGCAGCAGATTTTAAGGGTTTGAAATTGCGAACAATGGAAAATGAGCTTCATCTTGAAGCATTCAAAGCACTGGGTGCAAACCCAACTCCAATGGCCCTTGGTGAACTATTTACAGCGATGCAACAAGGAACAGTAGATGGTCAAGAGAATCCTGTTCCAACGATTTATCTCCAAAAATTCTATGAAGTTCAAGATTATGTATCTAATACACACCATATTTACAGCCCATTCGTATTTTTAATGAGCAAATCATTCTTCGACGAATTAACTGAAGATCAACAAGTAATCGTTAAAGAAGCGGCTGTAAAAGCAGGCAAGTATGAAAGAGAATTAAACCGTGAAGCAAATAAACAAAACCTAGAAGATCTTAAGGAAACTGGTATGAATTACACTGAAATCACGCCAGAAGCGCGTCAAGAAATGGTAGATCTTGTACAGCCTACTATTGATAAGTACGCTGAACAAATCGGTATAGATACAGTACAAGAAGTATATGATGCAATCGAGAAAGCTACTAGGTAAAGAAATTAATGACTTTGAGAGGGAACCTCCCTTAGAAGTCGTTTTTAAAAAAACAGTATAGAGAGAACTATGTCATACATATTTCGACCTAGAAGATGCCCGTCCTTAATAACATTTTTAATGAAGAGGAGATCAAAATGAAAATCCTAAAATGGTTAGATCGACATATTGAAGAAACCTTGTTAATTATTTTTTCTACCATTATGGTAGCGGTTATTTTTTTACAAGTAGTCATGAGACAATTCGATAGTTCTTTATCATGGTCCGAAGAATTGGCACGTTATGCATTTATTTGGTTGGTTTATATTGGGATTAGTTATGGAGTGAAAAAAGATCGACACATTAAAGTGGATGTTGTACTACTACTACTTAATGATAAGAAGAAAATCATTTTATCTATAATTTCAAATTTACTTGTTTTGTTTTTTGCACTATTTGTTATCCGATATGGCTTTGACATTGCATTGCAGTTGTTGAATTTCGGTCAAAAATCCCCGGCAAATCAGATTCCAATGGGCTTAGTATATATGGCTACTCCAATTGGTATGGGATTAACGCTCATTAGACTTATTCAAAACATAATCAAACAGATAAAAGCCTTACGAGGTGATTTTGTTGTTAATACAGAAGTAGAAAAGATTTAGGGATGAATCATTAAGGAGGTATATAATATGACTATTTTTGTATTGTTTGGTAGTTTTGCGCTTTTGTTATTACTCACTGTGCCAATCGGAATTGCCATTGGTTTATCTACACTCGCTACCATTGTGTACTCTGGTACTCTACCGGTAGAGTTTTTGGCAAAAGAATTGGTTACATCAGTTGACTCGTTTCCATTGATGGCAGTTCCGTTCTTTATCCTTGCAGGAGAAATTATGGGTAAAGGAGGAATATCTGAAAGATTATTTAATGTAGCAAAAGCACTTGTAGGTAATAGAACGGGTGGTTTCGCAATTGCTACAATTGTTACATGTATGTTCTTCGCGGCTATTTCAGGTTCAGGTCCTGCAACCGTTGCCGCAATTGGAGGAATTATGATTCCAGCGATGGTACGTCAAGGTTATGATATTAAGTTTGCGACAGCTGTCGTAGCTTCAGCCGGATCCATCGGGGTTATTATCCCACCAAGTATTCCAATGGTTATTTATGGGGTAACCGGAAGTGTTTCGATTGGTGATTTGTTTATCGCCGGTATCGTTCCCGGGATTTTAGTTGGTCTTGCAATGATAATTTGGGCTTATATTTACTCAAAGAAAAAAGGCTACAAAGGTATGGATGAACCGACCTCTTTGAAGAAAATCGGAAAAGCAATATGGGACGCAAAGTGGGCTATGTTAATTCCAATCATCATTTTAGGTGGAATATACGGAGGGATTTTCACACCTACAGAAGCTGCTGTTATAGCAGTAGTATACGGTCTGTTTGCCTCAATGGTTTTGTACCGTGAACTTAAAATTAAAGATCTTGCAAAAGTAGTAACAGATTCAGCTTTAACGACAGCGACGGTATTGATTATAGTCGGGACAGCTAATGCATTTGGAAGACTTTTGACGATTGAACAAATCCCGAATGAAATTGCAGAAGGATTATTGTCTATCTCAACAAATTCTATCGTTATTATCTTGCTGATTACTGTCTTATTGTTAATTGTTGGGATGTTTATGGACACACTTGCAGCGATTATCATCTTAACGCCAATATTATTACCAATCGCAATTCAAATCGGGTATGATCCTGTTCACTTTGGTATTTTGATGGTCATTAACTTAGCAATCGGTTTCTTCACACCTCCGGTAGGTGTAAACTTATTTGTTGCTTCTGGAATATCTGGTGTATCTATAGAAGCATTGTCTAAAGCAGTTTTACCTTTCTTGATAGCGATGTTAATTACATTGCTGTTCTTAACATTTATTCCGAAAATCACATTGTTATTCCTCTGATTTAGTGAATAAGAAATATATTTTAGAAGGTTGTGCATGATGAGAAATTTAGATGTATTTACGTTTGGTGAAACTATGGTTCTTTTTCAGCCGGAACAAATGATGCCACTAGAATATGTGCACCAATTTCCGAAGCGAATCGGTGGTGCCGAATCGAATGTTGCAATTGGATTAACCAAACTGGGACATTCTGTAATGTGGTTTAGTAAACTCGGGAATGATTCATTTGGACGCTACATTCATAAATATGTCCGTGGGGAAGGAGTCGATACCTCTTCTTGCCTTTTTACCGACAAGGCTCAGACAGGAATATTATTTAAAGAGCAATTGTCCCCTGAAGACATGAATGTCTACTACTACCGAAAAGGTTCTGCAGCCAGTTTGATGAAACCTGAAGATTTAGATGTAACATCCATCGCTCAGGCAAAAATCCTACATATTAGCGGAATTACACCCGCGTTAAGTGAAACTTGTTATGTCACGGTGATAAAAGCGATTGAAATCGCAAAACAGAACGGCACGAAGATTGTCTTTGATCCTAATCTTCGTCTAAAGCTTTGGTCGTCGGAAAAGGCAAAAAGAGTATTTAACGAGATTGCAGCCAGCGCAGATGTTATCCTTCCAGGTCTAGATGAAGGTCAATTAATGACTGGGAAAATAGAAGTAGAAGAAGTGGCTGAAGCTTTAATGGGGGATGGCAATAAAACCATAATTATCAAACTAGGTAGCAAAGGTGCATATTTGCATACAAAAAATGAGAAGGCGTATATTGATGGATTCACTGTCAAGCAAATCGTCGATCCAGTTGGTGCAGGAGACGGCTTTGCAGCGGGAATCATTAGTGGAATTTTACGGGAAGAACCGCTCCACAAAGTGGTTAGACGAGCGAATGCGATTGGAGCAATGGTCATTGGTGTTTATGGTGATGTAGAAGGTTTACCAACATACGAAGCCGTTGAACGATTCATGAAACCTGCAGGAAATATAAGAGATGTAAAACGCTAATTCAAAGGAGGTTAATTAAATTGAAGAAGTGGGAAGATCTAATTCGCCTGAAAGAATCAGGCCTTATAGCTGTTATTCGGAGACCAAAGAAATCACAGATTCATTATATTGCTGAAGCACTTGTAGAAGGTGGCACAGGTGCACTTGAAATAACACTTGATACACCAGGAGCTTTGGAAATGATCAGTGAATTAAAAGAAAAATTCAATGATCTAGTTCTTGTAGGTGCAGGGACTGTATTAGATGCAGTTTCAGCCAAAAGTGCAATTGATGCAGGTTCAGACTTTATTTTCTGTCCAAGCTTTGATGTCGAAACAATTCAGATGACCAACCGTTACGGGAAAATTTCCATTCCGGGAGTCATGACACCAACAGAAATTGTTCAAGCGTATTCAGCAGGGGCCGATTTGCTGAAAATTTTCCCCGGTGGTGCTCTTGGTGAAAACTATATTAAAGATTTACAAGGTCCACTAGGCCATATTCCAATGATGCCTACTGGTGGCGTAAATCTCGACAATGTGGAAACATTCATCAAAAATGGTGCAGTGGCTGTTGGAGCTGGCGGGTCATTAGTGGATGCAAAAGCGATTGCTGAAGAACGTTATGAAGTGCTGACTGAGATATCAAAAGAGTTTATCAAACGAATACAAAACGCAAGAAGCTAAAGGAGAATTGAAAAACGTCCGCTTGTCGGGTACAAGTACTAAAAAGAATGCGATTTTGCTTTTTACGCTGGTTCGTGTTTCTGAAGCATTTAAAATAAGAAAAAGAGAGGTTATATCGTGAAAATCACAAAAATGGAAACATTTATCGTGCCACCAAGATGGCTATTTTTGAAAATCGAAACTGATGAAGGTATTTCAGGTTGGGGAGAGCCGATTGTAGAAGGACGTGCAAGAACAGTCCAAGCAGCCGTTGAAGAACTAAGTGACTATTTGATTGGAAAAGATCCTCGCCGAATAGAGGACTTATGGCAAATGATGTACCGTTCAGGTTTTTATCGTGGAGGTCCGATTTTGATGAGTGCAATTTCCGGTATTGACCAAGCCTTGTGGGATATTAAAGGGAAATACCATAATGCACCCGTCGCTGATCTAATGGGAGGGGCTTGCCGGGATTCTGTCCGTGTCTATTCATGGATTGGCGGAGACCGTCCAAATGATGTAGGAAAAGCAGCGTCTGAGGCAGTAAAAGCAGGGTTTACTGCAGTCAAAATGAACGGTACCGAAGAGCTTCAATATATAGATTCATATGAAAAAGTTGACCAAGCTGTTGCGAGAATTGCAGCTGTTCGAGAGGCTGTTGGCGAATATATTGGAATTGGGATTGATTTCCATGGTCGTGTTCATAAACCGATGGCTAAAATATTGGTTAAAGAATTGGAACAATTTAGACCCATGTTCATTGAAGAACCTGTATTGCCTGAGAATAACGAAGCGCTTCGCGATATTGCGCGTGTAACCAATATACCAATTGCCACTGGTGAAAGAATGTACTCGAAATGGGATTTTAAGAAGATATTACAAGACGGTTATGTAGATATCATTCAGCCGGATTTATCCCATGCTGGAGGAATCACGGAATGCAAGAAAATTTTTGCTATGGCTGAGGCTTATGATGTTGCAGTTGCTCCCCATTGCCCACTTGGTCCAATCGCTTTGGCATCGTGTTTGCAAGTTGACGCAACATCCCATAACGTGTTTATCCAAGAGCAAAGCTTAGGCATTCACTATAACCAAGGAAGTGATTTACTAGATTATTTGAACGACAAACAAGTATTCGAGTACAAAGAAGGTTATGTTGATATGCTGAAAAACCCTGGACTTGGTATATCGATAAATGAAGAATTTGTCCGCGAACAAGCAAAAATTGGACACAACTGGAAAAATCCAGTATGGCGACATAAAGACGGTTCCATTGCGGAGTGGTGATAGATGACAATTTTTATTCAAGTCGTATTACCTGTACTGCTAATATTTTTAGCGGGATATGGACTTCAGAGATGGAAAAGGCTTGATATAAAAGCTCTTTCTACTGCTGCACTCTACATTTTCACGCCAATGTTGGTAATTCAGACTTTTTATCGTACTGATCTAGATAAGCAATATCTCAATATGCTTATATTTTCAATGATTTTGTTATTGGTCTTAATATTAATTTGTAAAATTTATTGTTACTTCCGTAAATATGATTGTTCGACCGAAAGTGGACTCATATTGGCTACTGCATTTATGAATTCCGGCAATTACGGTGCTCCCATCGTGTTGTTTGCCTATGGAGAAGAGGCGTTTGTCTATGCAGTTTCTCTATTGGTTTTACACGCCGTATTAATGAATTTCTTTGGTATTTACTATGCAGCCAGAGGAAATGAAGGTGGTAAAACAGCGTTAAAAGCTGTAATTGAAATGCCAGCAACCTATGCCGTTCTTATCGCAATTTTAATTAAAGTATGGGATATCCAAATTCCTGATAACCTCATGTCTGCAGTAGACTTGTTGGGACCTGTAACAATTCCGTTAGTCATGTTGATATTAGGGATGCAACTAGCAGAGATTAATCTATCCAAGCTTCAATGGGAGAAAATTTCCATGGCGGTCATAATCAGGTTGTTCCTTTCGCCAGCCATTGCTGTAGGAATTATCTGGCTGATGCCAATGGATCCGGTTCTTGCAAAAGTGCTGATTTTGACAGCAGCAATGCCTTCAGCAGCAAACACAGTTATATTTGCAGTACAATACGAAACCGAGCCTGATCTGGTTTCGAGTATCACATTGATTACGACGTTATGTAGCATATTTACGGTTACAATCATGTTGTTTTTATTGGGATAAAATCAATTCATATCTAAGGAGTGCATACAGTGAGTCAATTTAAAGTGGTTGTTACAGATTATGAATACAGCTCATTCGTCCCAGAAGAAGAAGTATTAAACAACCTTGGTATCGAGCTTACATTTGCACAATGCAAAACAGAAGATGATGTCATTGAAGCATGCAAAGATGCCGATGCTCTGATCAACCAATATGCTCCAATTTCTCGCAAAGTCATAGACAAACTTGAAAAGTGTAAAGTCATTTCACGCTACGGAGTTGGCTTTAATACGATTGATGTGGAAGCTTGTACAGAAAAAGGAATCATTGTTGGGAATGTAACAGATTATTGCTTAGATGAAGTATCTAATCATGCAATGGCTTTAATTCTTTCAAATGCCCGAAAAGTGACGTTGTTGAATAATGCTGTGAAAAACGGCAACTGGGATTTCAAAGTGGCCGTACCGATGTACCGACTTAAAGGACGCACTCTCGGTCTGGTCGGGTTCGGAAATATTCCACAGACAGTTGCGAGAAAAGCACAAGCATTCGATTTAAAAGTAATTGCTTATGACCCATTTGTATCGGAAGAAGTCGCAGTAAGCAAAAATGTTGAGCTAGTGACTTTGGATGAGCTTTGCGAACGCTCAGATTATTTATCGGTTCATGTTCCGTTAAATCAACATACGGAAAAAATGATCAGCCACGATCAATTCAATAAAATGAAAAAAGGAGCGTTCATCATCAATACTTCACGTGGACCAATCATTGACGAACAGGCACTGATTCAAGCACTGCAAGAAGGGAAAATTGCAGGAGCTGGTCTAGATGTTCTAGAAACAGAACCAATCAACAAAGACAATCCACTGTTGAAAATGGACTGCGTTATTATCAATCCTCATTCAGCCTTCTATTCGGTTGAAGCTGAAATTGAGTTGAAACGGAAAACAGCCGAGAATGTAGCTGATGTATTATCCGGATATTATCCAACTTACCTAGTCAATAAAGCGGTCAAAGATAAGGTTTGTCTAAAAGATAAATAGTATAATGGCTAAAATTATTTTTGCTAATTAAAGGAGGTTAATTGATGGAAAAGAATAGCACTAGAAAAATTATTGTTGATATATCTGACAACGTGACAATTGTTGAAGTTAGTAAAGCCACACAGAAGTATGAATCCGAAATCTATCTTATGAAAAATGTGAATGGCTCAATCCATGAAATCAATTTAAAGAGTTTCCTTGGCTTAATTACTTTGCAGTTGCGAAATGGTGATCAACTGACTGTCCGCACTGTGGGAGAAGATTGTGAAGAAGCACTGGCAGACGTGGTTCAATATCTTTGCCAATCGTAAGGGGTGCAAGAAATGACAGATCAGGTCGATTTATACAAGAAAATAGCAGGTGAGAAAGCAGTCGAATATATTGAAGACGGCATGGTGCTTGGATTGGGTTCTGGATCTACTGTCTATTGGACATTAAAGAAACTCGGCGGATTAATTGAACAAGGATTGAACATCAAGGGCATTCCATCTTCTTTACGAACTGAAGGTTGGGCTAAATATTTTAATGTTCCTCTCACTGACTTTTCTGATGTTCAAGTTTTAGATTTAGCAATAGACGGTGCTGATGAAATTGATCCGAACTTCAACCTCACCAAAGGTGGTGGTGGTTCTCTTGTAAGGGAGAAAATGGTCAATTTCCATGCAAAGAAAGTAATCATTATTGCAGACCAATCGAAAATGGTAGACGAATTGGGTAAATTTCCTTTGCCAGTAGAAGTACTTCAATTCGGGTGGCAGGTAACGGCTCAGAAAATTGCTGACCTAGGAGCAAAACCAGTATTAAGAGAAAGAGACGGGTGCTTCTTTGTGTCTAATAATGACAACTATATTTTGGATTGTGAATTTAACTCCATTCCTGATCCAGAAAAACTTCACCATAGCCTAAAGCAACTCCTTGGAGTTGTTGAAACCGGCTTATTTGTCAATATGACAGATATGGTCATCCTCGCCGGTGCTAAAGGCGTTAAAGTAATAAATAAAACAAACCAAATATGAGGATTCGATTTTTTATGAAATTTTCATAGGCATTTGAGAACCAGTAGCCCTGAAGTTACTGGTTTTTTAGTAACTATGATACCTAATCCAATCGATTAAATATTAATTAAATTAATTATTTATAATTTTCTAAAAAACATTGACATAAACAATATTAGGATTTAGTCTAGTAATAGATACAGTTATTCGAAAACCTAGTGCTATAATATAGAACTATTTAATGTGTTCAGATGAATGAGAGGGGTAAACGTTTTGAAACCTAAAATCTTCGTCACGCAATTAATTCCTGACACGGTGAAAGTATATTTAGAGAATTATTTCACTGTGGAGATATGGGAACAACAAGAAATTATACCTAGAGAAACCTTATATAAGAAAATTCAAGAATCAGAGGGACTACTAACAGCTGGGATAGAAATTAACCAAGAATTATTGTCGCAAGCAATAAATCTGAAAGTAGTTAGTAACATTTCTGTAGGCTACAATAATTTCGATATAGAAGTGATGAAAGAAAATGGCATCATAGGTACGAATACACAAGGTGTTTTAGATGAAACGGTAACTGACTTAATTTTTGGTTTAATGCTTTCAACTGCCAGAAGAATAAATGAACTTGATACTTATATGAGAAATGGTGAATGGACAAGTGGCGATGATCGTAATCTGTTTGGTATGGATGTTTACGGCCAAACACTCGGTATTATCGGACTTGGAAGAATCGGAGAGTCTATTGTTCATCGTGCTGTAAGCGGTTTCAATATGGATGTTCTCTATCATAATCGTAGTCGCAAGACCGAACTTGAAAAGCAGTGGGGTGTTCAATATGAACAAATGGAAGATGTACTGACTAAATCGGACTTCGTAATTGTGATGACTCCACTGAATAAGGATACATTCCACTTAATTGGGAAAAAACAATTTGAGTTGATGAAAGATACAGCTATTTTCATCAATGCTTCAAGAGGACCAATCGTTGATGAACTGGCTTTGATTGATGCATTGGACAAAAAGAAAATTTTTGCTGCCGGTCTAGATGTCTTTGAGCAAGAACCCATCAATTCAACCAATCCTTTATTAAAGCTAAATAATGTGGTTTTAACGCCTCATATTGGTTCTGCTACTGATAAAACAAGAGAAGAAATGGCACAGCTTGCTGCAGAAAACTTAGTCAACGCAATTATTCATAAAAAGCATTCGAACGTAGTAAACGAATTGAAAACTATTGTAAAAATATAAAAATTGGTTTAACAAAATTGAGGAAATCTTGTCTGTTGTATGCAATTATAATTGCAATGTTAATTGTAGGGGCTTTTAGTTCTAAAGGCGATGAAGTAGTTTCTGCAAGTGATAGCAGCAAGAAGATTGATTTCCCTACTATAGCAGCAACACTAATTGTTCCAAATTCCACTGGTAGAGGAACCGATGCGGTTGGAAGAGCGATTGCAAGCTCAGATGAAAAAACTTAGGTGAATCAATAGGTGTAGTAAAAAAACGGTGGTGACGCTGTTGGCATGACTGAAGGGGCCGAAAATCAATTATTTGAATAACTAGATTAAGAGAAAAATAGTTCTAAATTTACTATCAATTTTTAGAAGATTGGAGAACTAATCGACATGAGCATTATTGAAGAATTATTGAAAGATATACCTGTTCCTAAAATGATTAAAATCAAACAAAGATTCCATGCTCCAGAATTGGCAGATGTTAGCTTTGAAGTCCGAAAAACATTAAATGATTCAAATGTATTAGAAAGAATTTCAGAAGGAGATAACGTAGCTATTGCTGTAGGAAGTAGAGGTGTTGCGGATATCTCTGTTCTGGTTAGAGAAACTGTAAATGCGATTAAAGGTGTTGGCGGGAACCCGTTTATTGTTCCTGCTATGGGTAGCCATGGGGGAGCAACTGCAGAAGGACAGAGAGGTGTTTTGAAACAACTTGGAGTGGAAGAAGAAACAGTTGGGGCACCTGTAAAATCTTCAATGGAAGTAGTAAAGATTGGAGAATTGCCAAATGGCTTGCCTGTATATTTTGATAAGAACGCATACGAAGCTGATAAAATCGTTGTTATAAACAGGGTGAAACCACATACTTGTTTTAGAGGACCCGTAGAGAGTGGACTAATGAAAATGATTACAATCGGCCTTGGCAAACAAAAAGGTGCTGAAGCTGCCCATTCATTTAGTTTTAAGTATATGGCGGAACACATACTCGATATGACAAAAATATCCATTGAAAAAACACCACTCATATTTGGATTAGCAACCATTGAAAATGCGTATGATCGTCCTGCAAAAGTTATGGCTATTCCTATAGAAGAATTATTAGAAAAAGAGTCTTTATTGCTAAAAGAGGCAAAATCTTTAATGCCAAAAATTCAATTCGATTCAATTGATGTCTTGGTAGTAAATGAACTTGGGAAAGAAATTTCGGGGGATGGAATGGACCCTAATATTACTGGCCGTTACCCTACTCCATATGCAAGTGGCGGGCCTGATGTGAAACGTATTGCAGTATTAAGCTTAACGGAAAAATCAGAAGGCAATGCCAATGGAATTGGATTGGCTGATATTACTACAAAAGAGGTTTACGATAAGATCAAGTGGGAAAAGGGCTATGCAAATGCACTTACTAGTACTGTTATCGACGTCATCAAACTCCCCATGGTGTTAGAAAGCAACGAGCTAGCTGTTAAAGCTGCAATTAAAACATGCAATGCATTGGATTTAACGAAGGCAAAGGTAGTACGTATAAAGAACACACTCGACATTGGAGAGATTTGGATTTCTGAAAGTTTACTGGAAGATTCAAGGGGATTGAGGGATATTCAAATATTAAGTGATCCAATGGAATGGGACTTTAATCATTAGATTTAAAGTATAAATGATTTTATGTAGACAAAGCTCTCGAAAAAATTGACTAAAATTACAATATAATGTATTATTTGTTAAAATTAAAAAGTCTAACGATTTAGAATTAATATATTTTTGCAGCGTTGTAACCGTTGTTTTATCTAATTAAAACTACTTATAAACGAGAACTGAGTTTTATAATATAGAACTATATATTTTTTTGAAGGGAGGTGTAAAGGTTGTTACGGAATTGGCTCAAATAATGTGCAAGTCAGAAAACAATACTGGGGGATGTTCATATGAAAAGAAAATGGGTTAAATTGAGTAGTTTAGTCATGGTTACAGCACTATTTTTAGCCGCTTGCAGTGGAGGTAATGCTTCTGAAGGTTCGGAAGAAAAAGTTACTGCATCTACTTCTGGTAAACCACAAATTCTGCGAGTAAGCATTGGGGTTAATGATCAACATCCTGAATACGAAGGAGTTGAAAAATTTAAAGAGTTAGTTGAAAGTAAAACTGATGATTTTGAAATTGAACTCTACCATTCTGGACAACTTGCCGATGACCGTTCAGCAATTGAAATGTTACAACTTGGCTCATTAGATATCACGATTCCATCAACTTCACCATTAGTCAACTTTGTAAAAGAGTTTGGTGTATTTGATTTACCATTTACAATTCCGAACGAAAAAGTAGCGGATGAATTACTAGATGGAAAATTTGGAGATAAAATGCTTGATATGGTTGAAGGTCAAAATCTTGTTGCACTTGCTTGGTGGGAAAATGGTTTCCGTAATTTAACGAATGACATTCGACCAGTTGCAAAAATTGAAGATGTAGATGGTCTGAAAATTCGAACAATGGAAAATGAGATTCATTTAGATGCTTGGAAAGCTCTTGGAGCAAACCCAACACCAATGGCCTTTACAGAATTATTTACAGCTATGCAACAAGGTACTGTTGATGGACAAGAAAATCCATTTCCGACAATTGAGTTAAGTCAGTATGCAGAAGTTCAAAAACATGTATCTAATACCAATCATGTATACACGCCGTTTATTTTCTTGTTCAGCAAAACAATTTGGGACAAATTAACAGAAGAACAACAGACGATTTTATCTGAAGCAGCAGTTGAAGCGGGTGAGTTTAACCGTCAGCGTAACCGCGAAGTTGCTGATGAAAGTCTAGAGAAGTTGAAAAAAAGTATGTCCTATACAGAAGTTACTCCTGAGGAACATAAACGTTTCCAAAAGGCTGTAAAACCAGTTATTGATAAGCATGCTGATGGTATCGGCGCTGAACTTGTGGATGAATATTTAAATGCCATTGAAGAAATCGCTGGTAGCTAAAATTTAATTAAGAGGCTTAATCACTTTACAAGTAAGGAGGGGAAGAGATTAATATTCTCTCCTGCTTACTTGTACTGAAGTTTAAGGCAATAAATTAAGGAATTGGAGGTTCACATAATGTCACATTATCCGAATATTAGCAATCAAGTAAATCCGTATAGAGACAACGTACAAGGAAAAGCGAATGAACCAATCACAGTTGCCGGTTTGCTTGATCGTTCGAAACAAACTCTTGGTTCCGAATACAAAGGTCCAGCACCGGATTGGACTCTAGAAGAAATATATAACCGATTAGAGGAAAATGCACCGCGAATTGCAATTATTGGTGGGTCTTCCGATCACCCTGCTCACATTATGGATTTTAAAACATCTTCACATGCAGCAATTCGTATTTGGCAAAATGGTGGAGTTCCCTTCTATTTCTCAACCCCTGTTATGTGTGATGGGACGGCACAAAGTAACCAAGGCATGAGTTATTCACTTCAAAGCAGAAATGCTGTAGCACAAATGGTTGTCAATCAGTTGGAAGCTCATAGCTATCATGGCGCGTTTGTCATCCAAGGGTGTGATAAGCAACCACTTGGAGTTGTCAGTGCTCTAGTTCATCTGGATCGTATTCGCCAGTATCGAGGTGAAGCGCCATTCTTCGCAACATTTGCACCATCACATGTATTACAAGGCGGTACGATTCCCACTGATTTATTTGCAGAGTTGGAAGAAGTAGCTAAAATGGCTGAAAAAAATCAAGCTTTGGACATTGCGGACGATTTAAGAGATGCGATGGCTTATATTCTACAATGTTCTTCCAACACAGCATTTCAAGGAGTACTTGAACGTGCAACTGAAAGAGGAATTATCACAAAAGTTGAACACAAAGATTTTGAAAAACGTTTAGCAGTCGCAACATGTGATGGTAGTGGCGGGGTTTGTGCCTTCAATGGGACAGGGAATAGTTCTCGTCATCTAGTAGCAGGAATGGGATTGGTTCATCCATCTTTAGAACTTCTTACGGAATCTCCTAATCAATTACAAGTAAATGAAGCACTAGATAGCATGGCAATAATGATTAATAATCCTGTCTATGGAGCTGCAAATATCATGGCAACGAACATTAAAAATGCAATCCGTATACACAGTGCTTCAGGAGGATCAACGAATTTAATGATGCATATTGTAGCTGGGATGTTATACGGTGGTTATAAATTCAGTCTGGATGATTTAGATGAAATCCATCATTCTCACCCAATCCCTGATTTATTCAACTATAGCTTGACGGAAGGTCGAGATATCTTCTCTCTGGCGATGCAATGTTGTGACAGTGATAGCAGGGGGATGGAGAGCTTATTCTATGAACTTCTTCAAAATGGAGTGCCAATGGATTTAGATGCACCAACTGTTACTGGAGGAACATGGCGTGACCGATTAGTGAAAACTGATAGTCTACCTGCTGATAATGTAAAAGACAATCAAGTGATTTTATCGAAGCCTAAACGTGCTTTTAGTGGGGTGGATGTATTAACTGGGAATTTCTTTGAAACTGCTGTTGTGAAAATTAGTGGAATGACAACACTGCAATTAGATCAATTTGATAAGAAAGTGGCATTTGTTCTTTACTTTGAAAATGAAGATGAAGCCATTCGTAATTTACTAGACGCTGAACTTCTTTCAAAATTAAAAGTGAATAGAAGTTTCAGTCACGAAAACATGATAGCGCTACTAAGAGAGAATTCACCTAGCCAATACAATGAGTGGAAAGCTGATGACTATGATACCCTTTTCGATAAAATGGTTAAAGATGCTGTGCTGAAAATTGCCATTATTGTATCTGGTCAAGGTCCTGTAGCTTTCGGAATGCCTGAAATGTTTACATCGATGCAACATATCAATGCAAACCGCCAGCTGAAACGTCTTGCAACACTAATAAGTGACGGTCGATATTCGGGTGTTACTTATGGCGCTGCTATTGGTCACATGACACCTGAAGCAAAAGAAGGTGGGGGAATTTTATTCCTTCAAACAGGTGATTTATTATATTTAAGTTTACGTGAGCGCAAAATCGATTTCATTGATGAAGCGGCATTGCGAAGAGGCACATTAGAATTCGAATTCGATAAAACTAAAGCACACAGAACGGATCTCGCACAGACAAGACTTGAGTTAATTAACAAACGTCAAAGACTAGTTGCGGCAAGTAATCGTATGATTGGCCACACGGATGCAGCCAATGGAGTTGTTCCAATCGCAGTGGCTGAAGAGGCAATACTAGATTATAAAACAGACGTTCAAACTTTAGTGCTAAATACTAAATAGTGAATTGGGATAGGAGGATTTATTATGAAAGAAACTCGCGATTTTATTGAGAAACTAGGTTACCCTGCAGGAGGTACCCAAGATATACCTTCTTCTACAAAGACTTTCCCTGACGGTGCCCAGTATCGGGTTGAACTTCCAAGTGTAGAAGGACCGGCTTCTTTTGAAGCTTTAATTGAAGCATGCGAAAAATATGATGTGTATATTCATCGCATTTCTCAAGGAAGCGGAATTATGCTTTTAACTGATGAAGAGTTAAAACAAATGGCTGAAATTGGTCAAAGAGAAAATTTAGAAGTGAGTCTATTTGTAGGGCCTCGTGGTACCTATGATGTTACTTCAATGCAACATGCAAGTAGCGGGAAAATTGCTGGACTTCGTTCACAAGGTATGGATCAACTGGTCTATGCAATTGAAGATGTCAAACGCGCATGTCACTTCGGTATCCGTAGCATTCTTGTTTCAGACGAGGGGTTGTTAACGCTAGTTAATGAATTTAAAAAGGCTGGGGAGTTACCATCGGATCTTGTAGTGAAAATATCTGTTCAAATGGCACAGTCTAATCCAGTTTCAATTAAACTCATTCAAGATGCAGGAGCAGATACGTACAATGTTCCAACTGATTTAACACTAGCTAAATTATCGGAAATTCGTCAGGCAATTCATATGCCAATCGACATTTATATTGAAGCTCCAGATGACATCGGAGGATATGTGCGTCATTATGAAATCGCTGAGATTATCCGAGTCGCTGCACCGGTGTACATTAAATTTGGCTTGAGAAATTCACCAAATATTTATCCCTCTGGGACTCATCTTGAAAGTGTTTCAATTGCGTTGTGCAAAGAACGGGTTCGTCGTGCCAAAATTGGCCTTGATCTTCTTAAGCGCTATGCTCCAGACTTAAAAACATCTCAAAAAGGTGCAGAAGGCTTAGGCGTTCCTGTAGGGACAGTAGTTCATTCTTGAGATGTCATTGATATACGTATAGACTTGCAGTGATGAAAACTCACGGTAAGTGATGAGAAAAGGATGAACAACATGCCAATTATACAATCTGTAGACCGCGCTCTAAGAATACTCGATTTATTTGACGAGTACGATAAAGAACTAAAATTAACAGAAATAAATGAACGAATGGGCCTTCATAAAAGCACAGTCCATTCTCTATTAAAAACATTGCAAATGCATCATTACATTGAACAAAACCCCGAAAACGGGAAATATTGTTTGGGAATGAAGCTTTTTGAACGAGGTAACTATGTTATCCAAAGCTTAGATTTACGGACAGCAGCCAAAGAGTATCTTGTTGAGCTCTCAAAGGAAACAAAACGAACAGTCCACCTTGTTATCCTTGACGGAAAAGAAGGAATATATATCGATAAGGTGGAAAACTCAAATGCTACCGTTTTGTATTCTAAGATTGGAAGAAGGGTTCCGATTCACAGTAGTGGTGTTGGAAAAGCTCTTGTTGCATTTAAAACTCCTGATGAGCTAGAAAAGATCTTGGATGGTTATGAATACATTCAGCAAACACAAAATACGCTTACTGATAAGGGATCCTTTTTGATTGAATTGAATACGATTCGAGAGCGAGGATATGCGATTGACAATGAAGAAAATGAGCCTGGCGTTTATTGTGTAGCCATGCCAGTCCATGATTACACAGGTCAAGTAATCGCCGCTATTAGTAGTTCGACAGCTGCAAGTCAGATAACAAATCATGAATTGGAAAAAAGTGTTGAGAATTTAAAAATAACTGCTGGTAAAATATCTAAAAAATTGGGCTTTGGTTTTCAGTCTAATTAGGTAAAGGATCTTCATGATTAATAGTAGGAACAAATTTATGTGTAAATAAGAATTACGAATAACACCAACTATTAGGGGGATTTTATTATGAGGATTATTCGCTATATAAAAGAAAATGCAAAACAGCTTGCCGCTGTTACGACTGAAAATGAAGTATTCGATCTTCCATATGCAGACTTTATTTCTTTGGTTGCGGAAGCACGTAAAATTAACAAAACCGCGTTTGATATAGTCAAACAAATGGCGGATGAAGAAGTTAAACAACCATTAGAAGGTCTACAATTGACAACACCAATAGATGCTCCAGAAGTTTGGGCAGCTGGTGTGACATACAAAAAAAGCAAAGAAGCGCGCAACTATGAAGCGACACAAGGAAAGCTTGACGCTGAAACGTTCTACGACAAAGTGTATGATGCAGTGCGACCAGAAATATTCTTCAAGTCTACCGCTGCAAGAACTGTAGGACCGGATGATCCTGTTAATTTACGCTCAGATTCAAACTGGCAAATTCCAGAGCCTGAGCTTGGTCTGGTCATTGATAAAGAGGGTGAAATTCTCGGTTACACTGTTGGAAATGACATGAGTTGCCGTGATATTGAAGGAGAAAATCCACTTTACTTGCCACAGGCGAAAGTATGGAAAAACTCTTGCTCTATCGGACCATCGATTTTATTGAAAGAGGCGGTCTTAGATCCATACGAATTTACAATTATTTGCCGAATTTATCGCAATGACGAGTTGATTTTTAGTGGCGATGCGCAGGTAAATCAATTGAAACGTAAACTGGAAGAGCTCGTCCATTATTTAACGCTTGATAATCATATCTTTGATGGTACTGTCCTGCTTACAGGAACGTGTATTGTGCCACCAAATGACTTCACATTAAACGAACATGACCGTATCGAAATTGAAATTCCAGGTATCGGTATTTTAAATAATCCTGTTGTCCTAAGTGAAAAAGCCAAACAAGTAGTTTAAGGAGTGCTTAAATGAGCAAATATAAAACGCTTTATCTAAGTGAGAAAGATAGTGTTGCTGTTGCTTTGAATGAGATTCCTGAACACACTACTGTCATTGTAAAAGTCAACGAAATAGAAATCTCGGTGACAATAATTGAACCAATTAGCTTTGGGCATAAATTTGCTGTCAAAGCAATTGAGCAGGGGGCAGACATTATTAAATATGGAGAAGTAATCGGAGCGGCCGTGGTCGCGATTCAAGTTGGGGAACACGTCCATGTTCACAATTTAGAGGGCAAAAGAGGAAGAGGTGACAAGGTTGTTTAACGACAAGATGCAATTTTGGGGTTATCGCCGTGCAGATGGCCGTGTCGGTGTACGTAATCACGTATTGATATTACCCACGATTACATGTGCAACACAAACAGCACAACGAGTGACGGAATTAGTAAGTGGAACGGTCACTTTCATTCACCAACATGGCTGTGCACAAGTTGGTATCGATTACGATCAAACGTTTAGGACATATGCAGGGATGGGGATGAATCCCAATGTATACGGTGTCATCGTCCTAGGTCTTGGTTGTGAAACTCATCAGGCACATAGTGTTGCCGACGAGATTGCTAAATGCGGTAAGCCTGTGCAAACGGTATCTATACAGGACAATGGTGGAACACTTCAAACAATTGCTGAGGTGGCGAAAATCGCAGTGAAAATGGTACAAGAAGCATCAATGGTGCAACGAGAGCTATGTGATTTTAGTGAACTAATCGTTGGAACAGAATGTGGTGGGTCAGATGCATGCTCTGGTATTTCCGCAAATCCAGCAGTTGGACGCACAAGTGACTTAATCGTCAATCAAGGCGGAACGGCAATTTTAGCAGAAACGACTGAGTTAATCGGTGCAGAGCATTTGCTTGCTAACCGTGCTGCTAACGATCAGGTTGCCAAAAAAGCATATGCGGTCATTAAAATGATGGAGAATCGCTCCATCAAAATGGGCGTTGATATCCGTACAGGCAACCCAAGCCCAGGAAATATTGAAGGTGGCATCAGTTCGCTCGAAGAAAAATCTCTAGGGGCTGCGACAAAATCAGGAACGACAAGATTGGAAGAAGTCATTGATTACGCACAGGTTCCAACGAAAAAAGGGTTGGTTTGGATGGATACACCAGGCCATGATATTGAGCAATTAACTGGAATGGTTGCAGGCGGGGCGCAAGTTGTTCTCTTTACTAGTGGACGTGGAACACCAACTGGCTCACCAATTGTCCCTGTTATTAAAATTTCTACAAATACACCAATGTTTGAACGTATGAACGAAAACATGGATCTTGATGCCGGTACGATAATAGATGGTCAAGAAACGGTTGCTGAGGTTGGTAATCGTATCATGCAGGAAATTCAAGATGTATCAAACGGCAAATTGACCAAAGCGGAAATCTTGAAACAGCACGATTTTGGTATTTGGAGAATTGGCCCAACATTTTAAGAAAAAGGAGTTAACAAAACATGACAACTACAATTTCAGCAAAAACATATAGTAACTATATTAATAATGAATGGGTGGAAACTGCTTCTGGTAAAACATTTGCGAGCATTAACCCAGCCAATAAAAAAATACATGGCTATACACAAAGTTCAACAAACGAAGAATTGAACCAAGCTGTAGAAGCCGCATACAATGCCAAAAAAGGGTGGCGTAAGATTGGCCAGTCAGCCCGTGGACAACTGTTATTCAAAACAGCAAATATCTTGGAAGAGAATTTAAATGATATTGCCGAATCCATGACAAAAGAAATGGGTAAAACACTTCCAGAAGCAAAAGGAGAAACAGCACGGGGCATTGCGATTCTTCGATACTATGCGGGAGAAGGTATGCGCAAAGATGGCGATGTCATTCCGTCATCAGATAAAGATGCACTTATGTTTACGAAACGTACGCCACTTGGTGTCGTAGGAGTGATTACCCCGTGGAACTTCCCAGTTGCTATTCCTATTTGGAAAATTGCTCCTGCTCTTGTTTACGGGAACACTATTGTCTTCAAGCCTGCAAGTGAAGCTTCAGTAACAGCTTCAAAAGTAGTAGAGTGCTTTGCACAAGCAGGATTCCCTGCAGGAGTTTTTAACTTTGTTACAGGTTCAGGGTCTGTAGTTGGTCAAGGGTTAATTGACCATCCGAAATTAAATGCCATCACATTTACAGGTTCAGAGAGTGTTGGCCAAAGTGTAGCGAAATCAGCGTCAGCACGCGGGATTAAATTTCAACTTGAGATGGGCGGGAAAAACCCGGTTATCGTCACGAAAAATGCCAACATTGATCAAGCTGTAGAAGGTGTCATTAGTGGGGCGTTTCGTTCTTCAGGTCAAAAATGCACTGCTACAAGCCGCGTTATCGTTGAAGAAAAAGTATTTGATGAATTTAAACAAAAACTTATTAAGGAATCCTCAAAAATAACGATCGGCGATGGTCTAGAAGAGGGTATCTGGTTGGGACCTTGCGCAAGTGAAGGGCAGTTTAATACGTTTAAAAAATACATTAAAAAAGGGAATCAAGAAGGAGCAAATCTTGTCCATGGTGGGGAAGTACTGACAGGCGACAAATATGATAAAGGGTACTTCGTTACACCTGCAATTTTTGATGAAGTAACGACAGAGATGGACATTGCACAGGACGAAATTTTCGGTCCAGTTATTGCTCTTATTAAAGCAAGGGATCTTGAAGATGCGATTGAATTAGCAAATAACACGAAATATGGATTATCCGCTTCAATATTTACGTCAGACATTAACTCAATACTCGAATTTATTGACGAAATTGAAGTTGGCCTTGTCCGTATTAATGCGGAAAGTGCAGGTGTTGAACTTCAAGCTCCTTTCGGTGGGATGAAGGCATCAAGCTCCGGCTCACGAGAACAGGGCGAAGCAGCGAAAGACTTTTACACAGCCATCAAAACAGTCTTCATTAAAGGGTCTTAATTTAATTTAATGGAGGTTTCCGAAATGGGAATCTCCTTTTCTAAAATAAACGTCATATTTTAGAAGATGAACATACATAGAATGATTTGAAAATAGGAGGATTTTATATGAAGATCATCGCTTTTTGCGCACAAAAAGAAAAACATATTGGTGTTGTACAAGACGATAAAATCATTAGTTTAACGGTGCTTAATCCCAGTAGGTTTCCGCCGTGTATAAAAACTTTTATTGAAGGTAGTGACGATCTTAGGAAACATGCAGAACAGCTACTTGAACAGCGGAACAATGAAAATTCTGTATTTACTTTGTCAGATGTAAAAATCCTTCCGCCAATTTCTCAGCCAGAGAAAATCATTTGTGTTGGTTTAAATTATATTGACCACTGCAAAGAAACGGGTATGGAGCCACCTGCCTCTCCAGTCATTTTTTCTAAATATGCTAATGCGATTATTGGTCACAATGATGCCGTCGAAATTCCAATCAATTCAAACGAAGTTGATTTTGAAGCTGAGCTTGTAGTTGTTATCGGGAAAGAAGCGAAATGTGTGTCAGAAGAAGAGGCGAATAACCATGTATTCGGTTATACGATTATGAATGACATCAGTGCCCGTGATTTGCAATTTAACGATGGTCAGTGGTCACGTGGTAAAACTGCGGATACCTTTGCCCCAATTGGTCCTATCGTAGTGACACAAGATGAAGTAGGAGATCCACACCAGTTATCCATTTCACTTGTATTAAATGGCGAAATCATGCAGGATTCGAATACAAATAATTTAATTTTCACCGTCCCGCAAATAATATCATTTTTATCTCAATCTATGACATTGAAGCCAGGTGATTTAATTGCGACAGGAACACCACCTGGAGTAGGTATGGGAAGAAACCCGAAAGTATGGCTGAAAAACGGGGATGAGATGAATGTGAAAATTGAAAAAATTGGTACACTGACTAATTTTGTTCAAAACAGACAAACCAATTAACTAAGTCTTTACCAATTTCAATAGAAGAAAAAAAGAACATACTACAGTAAAGTGAGGCCGATGATATGTATCAAACAAATCAAAAAAACCATAAACTTGGAGAAATTCTTCAGGGAATGAATCGCGTAATTGTAGCTTTTTCAGGCGGAGTTGACAGTACATTAGTGTTGACAAGAGCAAAACAGGAATTAGGGCAGAACAACGTACTTGCGGTAGTAGTTGCTTCAGAATTATTCCGTAAAGAAGAATTTGAAGGTGCTGTCAAATTAGCAGAAAGTATAGGAGTAAACGTCTATCAGACTGAAATCAAAGAATTGGCAGATGAAAGAATAGTAGCGAATACTCCTGATAGTTGGTATTTCAGCAAGATGATGCTGTATTCTCATTTAAACGAGTTATCTAAAGAGCTGGGATATGACTATGTTCTAGACGGAATGATTATGGATGATATGGATGATTTTCGCCCAGGATTGAAAGCAAGAACCGAAGCAGGAGTTCGTAGCGTTTTACAAGAAGCTAATTTATATAAACGAGAAGTTCGCCAACTTTCAAAAGAACTAAAGTTAACAGTGTGGAATAAACCGGCATCGTGTAGTCTAGCTTCTAGAATCCCATACGGAACAAAACTTGGCATAGAAATAATTGACCAAGTTAATCGTGCGGAAAAATTCATTGTCAAACTCGGATTCGATATGGTCCGTGTACGCTATCATGATAATATTGCTCGAATTGAAGTGGCTTCTGAAGAAATTATCGAATTGTTGAAGCATCGGGATCAAATACAATTGAAGTTAACAGAACTTGGCTTTAATTATGTATCTGTTGATTTGCTTGGTTATCGTACTGGAAGTATGAACGAGGTATTATCGGAAAATAAATTTGCAGAAGTTAACTGAAAGAATATAGAGCATAAATTAAGAACTATATTATCAATTCTAAGACAGCTGGTGATGACATGGAGAAATTTGAAGATTTAGGTTTTAGTAAAGTTGATTATGATAGAGAAAAGCGTCAAGGCTTTCCCGAGGTTATTTATGGTGAAGGAAAATCAATTGAACAAATTCATTTGATTATGAGTAAGTTGATTGAAAAACATGGGAGAGTTATGGTCACGAGAGTAGACAAAGAGAAAGGTCAACTATTAATTGAAGCCTTTCCTTTATCTAAATATGATAGTGTATCAAGTATTTTATTGTATGGCGAACCAAAACAGCAGTTTGCCGGAGAAATAATGGTGTTATGTGCTGGTACTTCAGATCTATTTGTGGCAGAAGAAGCAGCTATTACAGCAGAGTGGATGGGGTGTAAGGTTAATAGATTATATGATGTTGGCGTAGCTGGAATCGACAGGTTGCTGGCATATCGTGATCAGATTACCACGGCAAGCGTACTGATTGTTGTTGCTGGAATGGAAGGGGCTTTACCAAGTGTCGTAGGTGGTTTAGTACAAAGACCTGTGATAGCCGTACCAACTTCAGTGGGGTATGGAGCACACCTGCAAGGGTTAACGCCTTTGCTAGCGATGTTATCTTCTTGTGCTTCAGGAATGAGTGTTGTCAATATAGATAACGGATTTGGTGCAGCCTATCAAGCGACGCTTATCCTTAAACTTGCTTCAGAGGGGGTAAATAATGAAATTACTATTTCTTGATTGTCAATCAGGAATCTCAGGAGATATGACTCTGTCAGCTCTGATTGATCTTGGAGCAGATATTAACTATATTAGAGAACATTTAAGGAAACTACCAATCGATCCATTTTCATTAAACATAAAAATAGTGGATAAGAAAGGGATATCATCTAAGCAGTTGGATTTACGATTTTATGTAACCGATTCTGAGGAGCAACTGAAACCTCCTTCTCATGCGCTTGAGAGGGGGCATACACACGAACATAGCCACGATCACGGGCACACCCACACTCATAACCATGGTCACGAACATTCACACGATATTGGACATCATAGTCATTCTCACCGAAAAGCTTCTACTATATTACAAATGATAGAAAACAGTGAACTTCCGTTTCGAGCAAAGGAAAGAAGTTTAGCTGTCTTCCGAGTTATTGCAGAAGCCGAGGGGAAAATACATGGGATGGATCCGGAAGAAGTACACTTTCATGAAGTGGGTGCAATGGATTCGATAATTGATGTAATCGGTGTTTGTCTTGCCCTGGAGAGTCTAGATATTGGTAGAATCGTTGCCTCACCTGTTCCTACAGGATATGGAAAAATAATGATAGCACATGGACTTTATCCGATTCCTGCCCCAGCAACCGCAGAAATATTAATTGGTGTTCCTTTAGCCGATTTTCATGTAAAAGGAGAGTTAACGACTCCAACAGGTGCTGCTTTCATTAAAGCTTTGGTAGACGAATATGGTAACATGCCTCCGCTAGCAATGGAGAAAATCGGTTATGGAGCAGGGAAAAAAGATTTTGAGCACCCAAATGTTTTAAGAGTTGTTCTATTTAATGTAGAAGAAACTCCACAACAAGAACAAATTACCATTCTTGAGTGCCAATTAGATGACTTCACTGGTGAGGCAATGGGCTTTATAATGGAAAAAGCGTTGAATCAAGGAGCTTTAGACGTTTATTTCACGCCAGTAACAATGAAAAAAAGCAGACCAGGGACGTTAATTACTATTTTAACAAAACCAGAAAATACTTTTGTATTAGAGGAACTTTTATTGCGCGAAACAAGTACATTTGGCGTTCGTAAATCTGAGTGGTCAAGACGGATTTTATCTCGGGAGTTTAAAGAGATTCAAACTGTTTATGGAAAAATAACTGTCAAAGTAGGTATGCTTGAAGGTGAAATAATAAAAATTTATCCTGAATATGAAGATGTAAAAAAAGCTGCCTATCAATATGACGTTCCATTCGTCGATGTATATTTGGTCGTTCAACAAGCTGCTAGAGAGCAAGTGATAATTTAAAGGGAAATTTTTATATAATTATGGAGTTATGTTTATGGACGAAGTGTGCCTCCTCAGGCCAACAGGATTTGGTCGCGAAGGCGTTGCCACATGAGGTGGCGTCTGTAGCCTTCGTGTGTGCGGCTGTGGGGTCACACCTGAACACACTATTCCCGTTGGAGTCGCCACCTTTCACTCTAATGATAAAAATTCTTAATAAATTTAAAGGAATAAACTTAAAATATTCGTATAATATACATATTATTTATGAACTTGACTCAGTTGATAAACAAAAAAATACCCCCAGCTATCGGAGATGAACCCGATAGCTGGGGGTATTTTCGTACAGTATTAATCTATTTCTGTTTTTGAAGTATCGGTCTTAATCTAAAGGCGAACAAGCCGGCAAGTACTGCGAGTAAGAGATCTTTAGGCAGGGGAACGGTCATCCAAGCCCAAGCCATTTTGTAGGAAAAGCCTTCTGGAGCTGAAAACCAAATTTTGTAGGCAGCGTACATCCAGTTGGTCCCAAAAAGGTAGTTAAGTGCAGTGCCAGCTAATGCGGCTACTACAAACCCAACTTTAGTTGGAAACTTTTCAACAATATAACCAGCTACGTATGCGACAAATATAAAGGAAATAATAAATCCAAAAGTCGGGCTTAAGATTGTGTCTAGACCGCCAGAAAACCTAGCAAAGACAGGCAATCCAGCCAAACCAATTAGTGCATATACAATCATGGCAATTGCACCTGTACGTTTTCCTAGTAGGAGACCAGCTAGTATGGCAAAGAATGTTTGAAGTGTAATCGGGACGCCACCGATAATTAAAAAAGAAGAAATATTGGCACCAACCATCATTAATGCTGCAAACATTGACGTTTGAACCAATAATAATGTCCGTGAATGGTTTGCTGTTCTTGCAGCAGCGGAACTAGTCATGTGAACCCTCCCGAAAATCAATATAGCAATAGTATAATAGAGAACTAAATTATATGTCAACTTATTTTTATTTTAGGTTGACGTAAATCAGAGTAAGAATATTTGAACTTGAAATTGAAAGAATCTAGAGCTATGAGGTTATTAGTTTCTTATTCTGATTAATCTCAGGTCTAGTTGCTAACGTTCTTTTTGAACTAGCCAATAAGCGATACAAAAGTAATTGATAATTACCTCCTATTTCTTTTTTTTGCATAGTATACTACCATTTTTTCAATATTTACAATAAGTTTACTAAACTAATTAGTTTTCCTGGTAAAATAGAGTTGTAATTGTTCACTTTGTAACATAAGTAATATAATACCATAATATTAAATTAAAGGGAGACTGAGTATGGAAGGAAATTCGAAACAGGAAAAAGGCAAGAAAAGCCGGAAACTAACCTTTAATATAATAATTGGTATCAGTTTATTTCTAATTATAGGTGTATGTGTATATGGATTTTCAGTTTACAGATCAGTAGCAAATACATTAAATAGTACACATGAACCATTAAATCATGAAGTTTCAAAAAACCGTGACCTAAAGATAAATTTCAGCGAGCAAGATTCTATTTCGATTTTATTACTAGGTGTTGATGAACGTGAGTCTGATCGTGGACGTTCAGATTCACTCATTTTATTGACAGTGAACCCTAAAGATCAATCTTCTAAAATGGTTAGCATTCCGCGTGATACACGTACCGAAATTGCTGGTCAAGGAAAGGAAGATAAAATTAACCACGCTTATTCGTTTGGTGGTGTAGAAACGACTATTGAAACTGTAGAAGATTTCTTAGACGTACCAATTGACTTCTATATTGAATTAAATATGGAAAGTTTTAAAGATATTGTAAATGCATTAGGGGGAGTAAAAGTAAATAATGCACATGATTTTACATATGATGGTAAGCGTTTCCCTGAAGGTCAGCTACAAATAAACGGTACAGATGCATTAAAATATTCTCGTATGCGTTCTGAAGATCCACGTGGTGACTTAGGTCGTCAAGATCGGCAACGCCTAATCATTCAAGCTGTTATTAACAAAGGAGCAAACATAAAATCTCTTGCAAATTATAATGATTTTTTAGATGTAATTGCTGAAAATGTAAGAACAAATTTAACGTTTAATGACATGAAAGACATTCAGAGTAACTACAAAGCAGCTCGTCAGAATATACAACAAGTACAAATTAATGGTGAGGGAACAGAAATCAATGGCGTCTACTATTACGTCGTATCTCAATCAGTGCGAACAGAACTTTCTTCCATGTTAAAACAGCATTTAAATGTTAACTAATTAAAACAAGATATAGGTCAATCTAAACCTATATATTGTTTTAATATGTGCTGAAAGAAAAGGATAATAAAGATGAAAAAACATCCACTGTTTATTTTTCCTAATAAAGGAAAAAACGATTCAGTGGGTGTTTTATCCATGTCTCATTATTTTGGGTTGGTCCATAGGTGAAAATAGACAGGTGGTTAATTGTTGAGAAAGATATCTGATTACATTTACAGTCGAAGGAAGAATAAAAAAACTAACTTAGATTTTGATGGCAGTCATAAACATTTTGTTTTTGAAAATAATTCAAACAAAAGATGGAGCGTAATAATAAGTGTTTTTTCACTATTAGTCATTTGTGCTCTCTTAATAACATTTTTATTAGGTTTAAGTGTGTACATTAATCCTATCTTACCCCAGTGGAAAACAATGGAGATTAATGAATTTTCAACTATTAGTCAATCTGAAAAAAGAAGTGTAGATAATTCAAAGGCTTTAAATACTACTTCAAATGAAAAATTTCTAAAAGACAACGTAATTACAAAAGATGATTTTTATGCTTTTTATGTAAATTGGGATATAAATAGTGAACGATCATTACGGCGTAATATTGATCAGATAGATGTTCTTATTCCACAATGGTTTCACTTAAATTCTGAGTTAGGGTTAGAAAGCGATATTCAAAAGGATATAGGCGATCTAGCAAAAAAGCATGATACTAAAGTTCTTCCTTTAATTAACAATACGGTTGATGGTGAGTGGAATCAAGAAATTATTCACAAATTATTGAATTCGCCTAAAGCACAGTTAAAACTAATAAAAGATCTCCATAAACAAATTGAACAGTATGGCTATCATGGAATTAACATTGATTTTGAAAATATAAAGGAAAGTGATAGAGACAAGCTATCAAACTTCATGAAGGAGCTCTATAGCACTTTTCATGCATCTGGTCTTTTGGTAACGATAGATGTACCTCCGGATAATCAGGCATTTGATTATAATAATCTTGAAAAGTATTCTGATCGTATGATTTTAATGTTATATGATGAGAGTTTCATAAATCCGGGTCCTATTGCTTCATCATCATGGTATGTAGAAAGTCTATCAAAAGCATCTAAGGAGAAGCTTATCGTCAGTCTAGGGAATTATGGATACGATTGGGATTGGGAAAGTAAGAAAGGTGGAAAAGCAGTATCCTTTGAAGAGATAATGAGAATTGCAGAAAAAGCAAACCTAAAGGTAGAGTGGGATGATATGAGTAAAAATCCTTATATTAAATATAAGGATAAAAATAAATCGCATGAACTATGGTTTTTAGACAGTGCTACTTTCCACAATCAATGGAAAATGGCTATCTCAAGTGGAGCTAAAGGGGTTGCATTATGGAGATTAGGTACTGAGGATCCATCTATATGGGATATAGTGAAAGGTCATGAAACCAATCAATTACTTGCTGTGAAGAATGGAGATATTACCTACTATTCTGGAGAAGGCAGTATTTTTCGTACTAAAACAGATCAGCATGTGGGGGAACGTAGCCTTGATTTTGATGAATCTGGTTTAATTACCGCAGAATCATATATTTCTATGCCAAAAGTATCTGAGATAGAACGTTTAAGCAAAATCTCAAAAAAAAATAAAGAGATCGTCTTAACATTTGACGACGGACCTGATCCTATATACACAAAAATTGTTTTGGACATTTTGAAAGAACATCAAATAAGGGCAACGTTCTTCATGCTTGGTAAAAATGCGAAGGTTCATCAAAGTATGGTTAAGGAAATATATAGTGAGGGTCATGAAATTGGTAATCATACATATTCCCATCCAAGTAATATTAATAAAGTATCTTATAATCAATTAAAACTGGAATTGAACACTACTCAGCGCATCATTCAAGGTATTACTGGACGTTCACCCTTATTGTACCGAACTCCCTATGGAGATGACCAGAATACATATAATGGCGATAATAAAAATATCTATGATAAATCCCATTTTCAAAGAATGATGGAGATAACTCAAATGGGATATATCACTGTTGATTACGATATTGACTCAAAGGATTGGCAGACAGACAATAGTAAAGAAATTGTTGATAATGTTATAAAAAACGCTTCTAACGGTGATATTATTTTACTTCATGATGGTGGTGGAGACAGGACTTCCACAGTTCAAGCTCTGCCTGAAATTATTGAAAAATTACAAAGTAAAGGTTTTAAATTTGTAACAGTTAGTGAACTGATGGATACAAAAAGAGAAAGCATCATGCCTAATGTTGCAAAGGTAGAAAATCCATTGATGCAGAGTATCAAAGTTGCTTTAGTCAGTGTAGCTAGTTTTAACAATATTATTTTTATTATAATTTATAGTGCATTATTTATTTTCGCTATTCGACTTCCTATACTTTTTTACTTAGCATTTAAACATAAAAAACATACTAAAATATCGAGTGTAGGACGTTCAATCAATCCACTTGTTAGTGTGGTGATCTCCGCCTACAATGAAGAGAAGGTCATAAGTAGAACTATAGATTCCGTTTTAAAAAGTAATTATGTAAATTTTGAAGTAATTGTTGTAGACGATGGTTCTATAGATCAAACCTCAGTGATTGTATCTGAGAATTTTGCTAATAGTGAAAAGGTTCATCTAATAAATAAGATGAACGGTGGAAAAGCCTCAGCAATTAATATGGGAATTAAAAAGGCAAATGGTGATATTATTATCGCTGTTGATGCAGATACCATTATTTCACCTGAAGCTATTTCGTATCTTGTTCGCCATTTCATAGATGAAAAAGTTGCTGCCGTATCTGGAAATATTAAAGTTGGAAACATGCGTAATTTATTAACAATTTGGCAGCATGTTGAGTATGTAACAGGTTTTAATTTAGAAAAACGTGCTTTTGCTTTGCTTAATTGCGTTACGGTTGTTCCAGGAGCAATCGGAGCTTGGCGTAAACAAGTTATTGAAGAGCTTGGGTATTTCACAGACGACACACTAGCAGAAGATACAGACATGTCTTTAAAGATACTATGCAAGGGATATAAAATTACCATTGATGAACAGGCATATGCTTATACGGAGGTACCAGAAAACAGTAATGATTTTCTTAAACAACGCTATAGATGGAACTTTGGAACGTTACAATGTTTTTGGAAGCATAAAAAAGCCTTTTGTGGAATTAAACAAAAATCATTAGGTTTTATTGCGCTCCCTAATATGATGTTATTTCAATTTGTATTCCCTTTGTTTGCACCATTTATAGACATTGTATTTGTTTTGGGAATGTTATCTGGGAATATAAAAAAATCATTATTGTTTTATTCATGTTACCTTCTAACTGATTTCCTTATTTGTTTATTCGCGTTCAGGTTAGAGAAGTTAAGTCTTAAACCATTAATTCCTTTGTTCTTTCAAAGAATTTTCTACCGTTACTTGTTATTATGGGTTTCTTGGAAATCTATTTTAGCTGCTCTGAAAGGGACACGGGTGGGCTGGAATAAATTAAAACGCTCTGGTAATTTAATTAGACAAGTAGTTAAAAGATAGGTTAATATAAATTAAATTTCCATCGTTTCAAAACGTATAGAAGAAACTCAATTCACACTTGGTTAACAATAATTTAAAGGACTGTTATCTTTACTGGTAACAGTCCTTTCGTATAACTAATTATTTTTGCTAGCTAAATCGGTTAGTAGAAATATATAAAGCCGGCTGAAATTGTATCTTCAGCCGACGTTTTTGTGAGGTAAGTGGGAAGTTCCAAGAATATCGTCAGGAATACAAGTAATGAGTTGTAATCATGTTCAAATCACAGCTCATTTCTTATTTCTATAGGTTATGATGCGGCACCTATACCACTAGTCAATATCTATACTACTTTTCTCGTTTTTCACACGATACGCGACATCTGGTCTGTCCGTGAAAATTCCATTTACACCGAATTTCTTAAGACTGCGCATCAAATCTTCATCATTGACGGTATAAGGGTGAACAAGCAAGCGTGCGCGGTGCATCGAATCAATAAATTTTCGATTCACCACTTCTACATTTACACCGACTCCCGAAGCATATTTAGTCAGTTCTCGAAGTTCTTTTTTTGATAGCTTGGCTTCTTTGCTAAACTTATATAGTTGTATTAATGGAATGGAAGGCTCTAAAGCAAACATTTCCTTCAGACTAGGAGCGTCAAAGGATTGAATGATCACTTTTGGAGTGGCATCATCTCGATTAAGTAAGTGATGTTCCCGAAGTTGTCGCAACAGCTCTTCTTCAATATTTGGATACTCTTCGGGTGATTTCATTTCAATGTAGTAATTAACGCTGTCACCGAAGTGAAACAAAATCTCCGACAAATCAACTACTCGTAAATCTTCTAAATTTGGTAACGTATACGCTAGATGGTTTTTATCAAACTCTTTACCTGGGAAAAGAAGTTGAATTTCGTCGAATGTGACGTCAGCTACTGCTTGTTGGGCATTGTGAAGCGTGACAACTGAATCATGTAGGGCGACAAGTTTTCCATCCTTTGTCATGCGCAAATCAATCTCTATGTAATCCGCTCCCATATGAACGGCCATCTCATAAGCAGCAAGTGTATGACCTGTTGTATAGGCTGATGCGCCGCGATGGGCGATGATGAGAAAATCATAATTCGGTAAAGAAGGACGTTCAATGGGTGGTTGTTGTGGTGGTTGTTGTGTACAACCATACATGATCAGAAGAATTGATAGGAACATCAGTTTCTTCATGTTATTCATCCTCCAAAGTGTTAATGGTTTTCTCAATAATGAATTCTGTGTTCACAATATTGTATTGGAATTATATGATTTATTACTTCAAGTTATTTCTTATACATAAAAAAGGAGGCTGAATTAAATCTTCAGCCTCCTCATTTTGTACAAGTACCTAATAGTCATTTGTTTAATCAACTTGGTAATTCTCCAATAATATTACTTAACAAGACCTATTTCATTGGGTGGCCAAAAAACAACACTAGTTTTGCCTATCATTTCATCCATCGAAATCAACCCAATAATGCGGCTGTCTTTACTATTTCGCCGATTATCCCCCATAACAAACACGTATCCTTCAGGAATGATGGTCTTTTCAGTACTTTCTTCAAGTGTGAAATCCTCTGTAAAAGTACCTTCACCTTCGCTTAAATCTTCTTTATGAGATTTTAAGTAAGGTTCATCCAGCGGTTCACCATTTATATATAACTGATCATTTTTATAGGCAACATGATCGCCTGGCAATCCAATTATTCGTTTAATGTAATCTTTATTTTCAGGTGCGTGAAATACAACGATATCATAGCGGTTTGGTTCACCTATGTAGTAGCCAATTTTATTAACAATCATCCGGTCACCATCTTTAAGAGTAGGTATCATTGATTCGCCATCTACTACGATAGGTGTAAATAAAAAGTAACGAATTAGCCCGGCAAGCGCAAATGCAACGAGTAATGCTTTTGTCCATTCCCAAAACTCGTTTTTCTCTTTTTTAGTTTGTTCCATTTTGTTTGCCTCCAATGCCTATACTTTTATTTGTTTAGTTTATTGAGCATGACGTGGTAGCGTGAGTTAGACGCAGGTTTATGTTTTGCAATGTAGGTTTGGAGCTGCTGGATAAGTTGGTTGCGTTCACGTTCAATAAGAATGATTTTTTCTTTCATGAGTTGACGTTTGAGTATTAGTGCTTCAGCGGTTGGATCAATTTTTTCAATCATCTCATATTCGGAAACTTGGCTCATCAGCCGGCCGTGTTTCGTGTTGTATTGTTCAATAGAGCGGTCGGTTTTTCGTCGATTTTTTGCTTCGAATATTTTTGAAAAGAAGGACATGGCGTGTCACCTTTCGTGTGTGTTGAATTTTGGGTAGCGGGATTTTATTTAGCGGTTTGTGTGACATTGTATGTGCAAAAACCTAGGCATCAAATTTTTTCACTTTCTTCCATTGGGAGAACATCTCATAGTTTATTAAAAGTAAAGCAATCCAAAGGAAAACATTATTAAATGCAATACCAACTGTTGATTTCCCTCCTAGTATAGTCAACAATACCATCAAGAAAAGCAGATATATAGTGGAAAGCACCTTCCACTTGAATATTTCTAAACTAGAAGGATGTATATAGCGTCTAAATAGAATGCTGAAAATACACAGAACAATAATGAGAAGAATTAGAGTCCCTTTTGGAATTGAACTAGCGAGCGGAATATTTGGAAAATAATAGAAAATCAACAATATTGTAATAGATATCAAAGCAATAAATCGAAGTATTTCATTAATTTCATAGTATGTACATCTCCTGTAGAACTATATTTTCCTCTTTAAATAAAGCTGAATTAGGTCTATATCTCCGTCAGTAATATGTTCTGAATTTTTAAATTGAATGTAGGAGTTCTAACAGTTGTTTATCATGAGATAATGTAGTCTTTTGGCCGAAATAACTCGAAATTGCACTTGTTAATGTACATCATTGGGGTAACCACCTATACAGAGAAATGTTTACATTTCACATTTATTATACAGGTAAAAATACTTTTTCTCCCAAATTAAATATTTAAAATCACTTTATTTTTGAACTTAGAAATTTGTAATTTGGTTTATAAAAAATAGAAGAGAAGAAGAGGATGTGAGCATATTGAAAAAGATGAAGTTACATTCAAAAGAGTTTAATCGTGTACTATGCAGCTAGAGGGTTTAGATATGAGTAAGGAGTTACAAGAACGAGCAATCAACTTGATCAATTCTAATAAACCCATTACAAGCCAATTAATTAAGAAACAATTCTATAATTGAAACATACGGATTGTTTATTCTCGATAATATACAATTAGTAATGAGCTCCTGAGATTTCATCTTCAGCCGTTTTTGTTGTTCAAGTAGTCAATATAATTAGTTTTTCAAAACTAATTAAATAGATCTTAACATGAGCTGTTAAAGGACATTGGAATGCATTGGCGAAGATGTGAGTATGCGTAAATATTCAAAGGAGGTTGAAAGGGATATGGAAAAAATTGTTTCGAATTTATGGTTTGATGAACAAGCTGAGGAAGCTGTGGGTTTTTATGTTTCTGTTTTTAAAGAGGCAGTGGTGAAGAATGTTTCGAGGTATGGAGAGACTGGTAGAGGTGAAAAGGGAAAAGTGATGACGATTTCTTATTCGTTGAATGGGCATGATTTTATGGCGATTAATGGGGGACCTCATTTCTCATTCACGCCGGCGGTTTCGTTTAGTATCAGTTGCGAGACACAAGCGGAAGTCGACCATTACTGGGATCAGCTTTCAGAAGGGGGAGAGCCTGGGCAATGTGGATGGCTGACGGACAAGTATGGTGTTTCGTGGCAGGTAGTTCCAAAGATATTAGGACAATTGATGCAAGATCAAAATCCGGAAAAAGCCCAACGTGTAACAACGGCAATGCTCGGAATGAAAAAGTTGGACATCGCACAGTTGAAACAGGCATAAGGTGCAAAGTATTAGGTTGGTTTGGGGGAAAGTAAGTGAATCATTTACAAAATAAAATTGCTCTTATTACTGGTGCAAGTAGTCAAAGAGATATGGGGTCGGCCATCTGCCGAAAATTAGCAAGCCATGGTATAGATATTTTCTTTACGCATTGGGGTTCTGCTCCGGATTGGTCCGAGAATTTTCAAAAAGAGATTACGGAATTAGGCGTACGCTGCGAAAGCATGGAAATTGATTTGTCTGATGCAAATGCAGCATATGAAATAAATGATACGATTGCAGGTAAATTAGGATTTCCTACAATTTTAGTTAATAATGCTGCGCATTCAACAAGTGATGGTTATATAGAGTTGGATGCTAAAACTCTCGATGATCACTATAAAGTCAATATGAGGACAACTTTTCTTCTGTGTGTAGAATTCGCTCGTCGCTATAAGGAATTGAATCTAGGGACAGGAAGAATCATTAATATGACTTCAGGCCAAGGGTTAGGTCCAATGCCTGGTGAATTAGCTTATGTTGCTACTAAAGCTGCGATTTCAGCTTTTACCGAGTCTTTGTCAGTAGAACTTGCCCCAATAGGAATTACAGTTAACGGTGTAAACCCAGGTCCCACAGATTCAACTTGGATGACAGGCGAAATAAGGGAGAATCTATTACCTAAATTTAAGATGGGGAGAATTGGGCTTCCTGAAGATGCCGCCCGACTAGTAGCTTTTCTTGCTGGCGACGATGCAAAATGGATAACTGGTCAAATTATTAATTCAGAGGGTGGGTTTTACCGCAGTTAGCCGCAGTTATCATAGAATGAAAAAAAGACTTACCCGAGGGTAAGTCTTTTTCACTAAACGAAACTTATTTGATTTTGATTAACTTTTCTATGGTGATACTTGGATCATCTGTCAAAGTGGCAGATAATATGAGGTATTTATTTACATAGCTAGAATCACTGCCAACGTTTACTGTTGCACTATTTCCTGTGACTTCAGTGATACTACCCATGGTTGGTGTAGAGTCGTCTTGATTTCTCAAACTCCATTGGACAGATTGGTCAAACACTTCTATACCATTATCAAATATTTGACTGCTATAAGATGCGCTTTGCCCAAGTTCTAAAGTTGAGTTTCCTGTAGTCGCAATAGAATAATTATGTGCCACAGGTTCCACTGAAGGAGCTACAACTGTACTTTTAATTAAAGTGACTGCAGTCTGTGCAAATAGTCTGCCATTTATCGATGCATTAGTGCCCATAGTGATATTTGTCTTACCAAGTACGATTCCTTCAAAATGTGAATTGGTACCAATCGAAACGGTTTCAGATGATTGCCAGAATATGTTCTTGGCTTGTGCTCCACCCGTTAGGATAATTTTTGTGCCATTGGCTTGAGTAATTCCTTTAGCTATTTGGAAAATAAACACATCGTTTGGTCCTCCATGGAGAGTAACATCCGAATTTATTAAAACACCGGTGCCCCATTTGTAAACACCAGCTGTAAGTGTTTGACCACTAATGTCTCCAGTATAAAGTTCTGTATAATCGGCAGCTCTGCCAGCAGCATCACTATACGCTGTTTCCATGTTACTTACCGCTGTAGTAAGGTTACTCGGAGTTGGAGAAGCATAGTCTGAAGCGTATGCCTTTCCAGTAATTTGAGTGGATTCTGAAAATTCATTAGTAGCATCAATTGTCAGAGAAAATCCAGTAATGGCTGTAGAATTAATTGGGCTAACGCCTATATTTCCAGTAATCGAAGAATTGGGCACGGTAGAAATTCCTGATTTTGACAAAATAGCAAAATTGCCAGCCATCCCTAGGTTGACTGGAGCGGGTCCAACTGATGGAGTTGCACTTATAACAGTTGAATAAGTACTTTCCTCAACTGTGTTTGCAGCAGATACTTTGAAATAATACAATGTACCATTTGTTAGTTCAGTCACATCATAAGTTGCTGTAGTTCCTGTAGCAGGAGTGCTAATTAAATTATAAGTTAAACCGTCTAGTGATTGATAAACATTATAATAGGTAGCTCCTGTAACCGACGACCAAGTTAAATTGACTTGTGAATCTCCAGAAGTAGCAACAAGGTCTGTTGGTTCTGCGAGATCTGTCGATGTTTCTGTCGGAGTAGCAGCAAATGCTAAGCTAAATGAATGTAATACCATGCTTACAACTAACAAAAGTGAGAATAAATGTTTAAATGATTTGTTTTTCAAAATAATCCCTCCAATTTTTTGGTATTTATTTATTAATAATTACTTTATTATACATTATATTCTAAAATATAGTTATTATAATAAAATTTTCTTTTTATACTTATATTCCCATAAAAAATAGATGGTAAATGAACGTAATATAATATAGATTCGAGAGTCGATTGGTTTTCTATTTAGTTGTGCTTGTCAGGCTGTGGCACAAAGTGGCTTTCTTTATCAATTTAGAAGGTAACTCGTGTTTGTCTGCCAACTTGAGGTTATTGATGTATGATAAATCTTACAAAGTGTTTTGTTAAGGGGGTAATGGGATGTTAACGATTCAATGCACGAAGAAGCTAGGGGATTATTTGAAGAAGGATTTACAGGAGAAACCACATGCCGATCAGGATTTATTCTATTCATGGCATTCGCATTTGTTCCTCCTTAATCGTAAGAAGTACATAGTCGTGATGAACAGTAAGACACGCTATCATTTTGTGTTGGGTCCATTGTTTGCCAAGGACTTGAAAGGTTTGGACGAGATGATTTGTGTTGGAATCCGGGAAAATTTGGCTACAGACGATGTGACCGCGAATCAGATTGAGCAGTATATGCAGCATGCGGAAGTGCTCAGTTATTTGAAAACGAGTGAACGCGCCATTATTGGCCAGATGAATGAGGCGATCTTGTTTATTAATTCCTGGTTTGAGCATAAAGCTACTTTAGACCTATTTAAGTTGAATCGAAAATTAAATAAGTTTGTTATGTTGAAGCTCCCGCTGACTTATTCGGGTAGGACGATGGTTAAAGAGATGGACAATCAATATTCTTGATGTTGCTGTTTAACGAATGAAGAAGGACCTTTCCACACGATTCGAGAATTTTCTGAAATACTATCATTTGTAATTTCAAAAGACCTTTTGGGAGTTCAATTGAACTGCTGAAAGGTCTTTTTTTTAATGAGATAAGAAAATATAGATTTGGTACTCCCCTTAGAACTTGTCTAGAAAAATAAGACAAATAATTTCCATATTTTATATATTCCAACTTGGAGAGGGATTTTTCCAACTTGGCGTCCAAAAATTCTAACTTGGCCCATCATTTTTCCAACGTGAGCACTAAATTTTCCAACTGACCAATCGCTCACCAGTAGTATCAATAAAAAATCCACAATTTTCAACGTGGGTTATGAAAAAGTAACGATATTTTCTTCACTTCTCGAACCTAGTGTTCATGGTGTTTTTAATATATGGAAACTAACATGCTAAAACAAAATTTATTTTTGATGTGACTCTCGTTAATTCGAATTCGTGACTTCCTTTTTAAAATCGCAAGTTTCCTCAGTGGAAGTGAATTTTGTTCAGTGATCTATCTTTTTTTAGTAATGAATTAGACATAAAAAATAGTCCACTAAATATGGGTGTGGGTACTTTGGTTTTAGTAGATAGGATGATTTTTTATATTTATTTTTAAACAGGGGAATGATTGTAGTGAAAGGCGGCGAGAAAACATGTGCTCCTGCGGTTACTCGTCGCAAGGATATTGGACGAATTACAGTTCGTCCAATATCTTTCCAGCGGGAAAAGCGAGTCTAGTGAGACCCCGCAGGAGCTTGCGACGAGGAGGCTCACGGACCGCCCGCGGAAAGCGTCCGACTGTAACGGAAATCAAGGTTATTACTATAAGAAATATCCTTTTAAACTGATAATTAAATTATCGGTTCTTTCTTAAATACCTGGAAAACTTTACCTGTGTTTTCTTAAACATAAACCAAAACAAATTCCAATTAAAATTCACTAAATATTTATTAAATTCAAAAAACTATTGATATTTGTATAGTTAAGTGTTTTAATTATGGAAAGATTCCACTTGTCACATATGTGACAAGCGGAAGAATAGGTGGGATATTTCGTGAATGTTGAAAAGATTACTACAAAGAAAGTGTCTCAAACGGTTGCAGAAGAAATTGAAAAGCTAATTGAAAAGGGATCGTTTAAGGCTGGGGAGATGCTGCCATCAGTTCGTGAGCTTTGTGATTTGTTTGGGGTTGGACGTTCTTCTGTAAGAGATGCAATCACAACACTAAGTGGAAAAGGAATCGTGTACGTGAAGCAGGGAGAAGGAACGTATATTTGTGAGTTTGATCCGTCAAAATTATTTAACTATCATCTATTGCTTCCAAGCTCTAAAGAAATCATCGAGCTATTTCAAGTAAGAAAAATTTTAGAAACTGGAATAGCTGAAAAATCTGCAATTCACAGATCGGAGCAGGATTTGCTGAAGATGGAGGAGTGTATTTACAACCAATCAGTGAATAAATGGGAATCTGATTACCAATTTCATATGGCGATGGCTAAATCTACAGGTAATGAAATTTTAATACAGTTCATGCAATTTATCTCTGCCACGACCAAAAAAGCAATGATTGATTTTCATCAATACATACAGAAAAACCCTGACACGGTTAAACAGATAGATAACCAACATCTTCAAATCTATGAAGCAATTAAAGAAAGAGAATCGGCTAAAGCACATAGGATGATGAGCGAACATTTGAATTTTGTTGAAGAGGAGATGTTGCAAAGCCACATTTTGCAACAGTCATCGCGTAAATAGGAAAGAATGTCAGTTAAACGAATGTTAGTAGAATATAAAGAACGAGCGTTTGCTATGAAAAAACAAGTGGAGGTGTTTGTATTTTGAACGTTACAGATCTTTTAACAGACTTGAAATCAATTATTTCTGAGGAACAAATTAAAGGTGGAGAAGATGTAAATCATCCACTTGGTAACGGGGGGCAGGTTACCGTTTATCCAACTTCAGAAGAAGAGATTGCGGCTATCTTAAAGTACGCCAACACTCATGGGAAAAAAATATCAGTGATGGGTGGAGGAACGAAAAGAGGATTTGGTGGCTTAACTGAATCTGCTGATATCCTTCTCTCAATGGTCAATCATAAAGGAATTGTCGAGCATGAAGTAGGTGACATGACCCTGACCGTCAAGGCCGGAACACCCTTTAAACAACTGCAAGAATACTTAGCGATCCACAAGCAACAAATATCACTAGATCCTGCGTGGCCTGAGTTTGCCACGATTGGAGGAATCATTGTAGCAAATGAAAGCGGTCCCAAACGGCTTGGATATGGTTCTTCCCGGGATGTAGTAATTGGACTTAGAAATATATATCCAGATGGCAGTATCATTCGTTCAGGTGGTAAAGTCGTGAAAAATGTTGCTGGTTATGATATGAACAAAATTTTTATCGGTGCAATGGGAACACTTGGAGTTGTTTCAGAGGTAACTGTAAAGCTTCGTCCGCTCGCAAAATTTGAAAGTCTTATTCTACTATATTTCCCAAAAGGAAATCTTGATGAGATCAGAACATTTTCAAAAAGTCTATTAGATTCAACGATGGAACCAGTCACTCTAGAACTATTAAGCCCTTCTTTAGCAGAAAAGCTAACTGGTCAATTTACTTATACATTAGCAATGAGTTTTGAGGATGTTGAAAGTTCGGTCCATTATCAAGAAGAATTTGTCAAAAGTATGCAGCCTTCCGATACAAATATGAGCATTCTTTCCCAACAACAAGCCCACATATTTTGGAATCAGTTTTACACAATCTGTCCAAACGGTGCCGACGTACTTTCAGGAAAGAAAATTGAGGCAGCTTTGAAAATTGGGGTAGTTAACTTCGATGTTCTTCAGGTGATAAAAGAAAGCGAGCTCTTAAAGAATCCTTTCGATTTAATGGTGGAGGCGCATGGGGGACTTGGTCATGGATTATGCCAAGTAAATCTAATAGGTTCTAGCGATGATATCGTACTAGCCATTCATCACCTACGAGAAGTTGTTACTAAGCTTGGTGGTTACGTGGTTGTGAAGCATTTGCCTTTAACTCTCCGTCAGAAAGTGGATGTTTGGGGGGATAAACCTTCCTATTTGTTTTTACTAGAAGGAATTAAATCAAAGGTTGATCCAAACAAGATTCTTAATCCTAAACGATTCGTTGGAGGGATATAAAAATGAGTGTACAAGAACTTGATTTACTAAAAGTTCCAGCATGTCAAACAGACAAAAGTTTAAGTTTAAGCAACTATCTTTGGAGAGATAAACCAGACGAAAATAAATGGGCAGACTGTACCCATTGTGGAATGTGTTTGGAATCTTGCCCTACCTATGAACTCACCGGACAGGAGCAACATTCTCCGCGTGGACGTGTCCATCTCATTAAATCAGTGGCGGAAGGGAAGATGGAAGTAAATAAGCAATTTGCGAATTCTGTTTTTGCTTGTCTTGACTGTCGCGCATGTACAACGGCTTGCCCTGCAAATGTCGATGTAGGTGGATTGATTGAAGAGGCACGCGGTCAAATTCGTCAGGCGATGCCATTAACAGGCATGAAAGGTGTAGTAAGTAAATTCTTTCTTCAGGGCCTGTTTCCTCATCAAAATCGACTAAATACACTCGGTAGCTTTCTGAGGTTTTATCAAAAAAGTGGCATTCAAAAAATTGTTCGAAAAACAAAGCTGATTAAAGTTATGCCTAAGCATTTGGTCGAAATGGAAGCGATCATGCCAAAAGTAAACCAATCAGTTCGTGAAAAATATAAAAATCAAAGTGTTGTTAAAGCTAAGGGTGAAAGTAAGAACGAAGTGGCATTATTAACTGGTTGTGTAATGGATGTCATGTTTAGTGATATTAATGAATCGACGATCAATGTCTTAACACGCAACGGAAATGATGTAAAAATTCCGCAAAACCAAACATGCTGTGGTGCACTTCACGTTCATGCTGGAGACCGTGACACAGGAAGAAAACTTGCGAAGCAGAATATAGAAGCATTCAAAGATTCAGGGAAAATAATTGTGAATGCTGCTGGATGTGGCTGCATGTTGAAGGAATATGCAGAACTGTTCAGGGAAGAAGAACCAGAATGGCATGAAAAAGCCCAAGTTTTTTCAGCAAAAGTAGAAGACATTACTAAATACCTTCATGACACGGGTTATGAAAAACCAAAAGCACAACTAAACAAACGTATTACCTACCACGATGCTTGTCATTTAGCACATGGTCAAGGTGTACGTCAGGAACCGCGGGACATTCTCCTAAATATTCCAGGTGTCGAAATGGTCCATATGCCAAACGCAGATCGATGCTGTGGAAGTGCTGGTATTTACAACATTACGAATCCGGAAATGGCAGGAGATGTCCTGGAAAATAAGATGAAGAATGTCCCTGAAGATGTCGAGATGATTTCAATGGGAAATCCCGGTTGCATGCTACAGATGGCAATGGGCGTAGAGAAGTACGGAAGAAATCAAAAAGTAGTTCATACAATTCAACTATTGGATTGGGCGTATCAAAAAGAGGATGGTTTAGAGGGGGGAGAGAATTGGCAGTAAAAGGGATTGAAACAAAGGATAAACATATAAATAATCTAGCCACTATTGTTGGAAGTGCACGTTCTATTCTATATCATATGGAAGATTTGCTAGCGTATGAATGCGATGGGTTTACCATTCATAAGCATTCACCTAAAGCAGTGGTGTTCCCAAAAGATACACAGGAAGTGGCCAAGCTCGTAAAGTACTGTTCTGACAATCAGCTTCCTTTCCTTGCCCGCGGAGCAGGTACGGGTCTTAGTGGAGGAGCAACTCCACTAAATGGAGAGGTTATTATTAGCTTAGTCAAAATGAAGAAGCTGTTAAGTGTGGATTTAGAGAACAGGCGCGCAGTCGTGGAGCCAGGTTACATCAACCTTAAGTTAACAAACTCAATCTCTGACAAAGGGTATTATTATGCACCAGATCCTTCAAGCCAATCTTGCTGCACAATTGGTGGGAACGTAGCCGAGAATGCAGGCGGAGCGCACTGTCTCAAATATGGAGTTACAACAAACCATATTCTTGGATTAGAAGTTGTCTTGCCGAATGGAGAAATTATCGAATTAGGGGAGAATGGAATCCCTGATGCGCCAGGCTACGATTTACTTGGTCTCCTAACGGGTTCGGAAGGTACTTTGGGGATTGTCACTAAAATAACCGTGCGCATTTTGAAAAATCCTGAAGGCAAGAAAACAGTGCTTGCTTATTTTGATAGTGTTGCCGATGGAAGTCAGGCGGTGTCTGATATTATCTCAGCAGGCATAGTTCCTGCAGCTCTTGAAATGATGGATAAAACAGCAATCGAGGGTGTTGAAGCAGCCGCCTTTCCTGTTGGGCATCCTAAGGACATCGAGGCAGTTTTGCTGATAGAAGTGGATGGAATTTCAGCAGGGATTGATGAGCAAATTAATCAAATCCTCGAAGTTTGCACGAACAGAAACGTTCGTGAAGTAAGAGCAGCTAAGGATGAAGAGGAAAGAGCGAGCTGGTGGGCAAATCGAAAAACTGGATTTGGCGCAATGGGCGCGATTTCACCGGATTATTTAGTACAAGATGGCGTTATTCCTAGAAGTAAACTGCCTGAAGTGTTAAACAAAATCAATCAAATTAGTAAAGAATCAGGTCTACGTATTGCTAATATTTTTCATGCTGGCGATGGCAACCTTCATCCGCTTGTATTATTTGATGCTAGGGTTGCAGGACAAACTGAAAAGGCAATCGAGGCAGGAAGTGCTTGTCTACAAGCATGTGCCGATGTTGGTGGAACGATTACTGGTGAGCATGGAGTTGGAATCGAGAAAAGAGAAGAAATGCGTTTTGTATTCAAGGATGAAGAAATTATCGCACAGACAAATATCCGAGAAGTGTTCAACCCACATAATCTATTAAATGCTGGAAAATTATTCCCTACACCAGGACGCTGTGGGGAAGTTAAGAGAGTGATGAAAGAAGCGGTCTTTTCTTAAAGTTAACTAGTCAAAAATAAAAACAGGTATTTTAAAGGAGGAAATTATAAAATGGTAAACTATGTAAAAGAAAGTAATCTTCAAGTGGCGCCCATTCTCTATGATTTTATTAATTCAGAGGCTCTTCCAGGAAGCGGAATAGAAAAAGAGCTTTTCTGGTCCGGCTTTTCAAAGCTTGTCCATGACTTAACTCCAAAGAACAAAGAATTATTAGCTAAACGAGAAGAAATTCAACATAAAATAAGTGGATGGCATATTGAAAATAAAGAGTTTAATTTGAGCAAGTATAAATCATTTTTGGAAGAGATTGGCTATCTAGAACCAGAAGTAGATGATTTTCAGATTACGTCTGAATCTGTCGATGATGAAGTTGCTGTTCAAGCGGGACCTCAGCTAGTAGTTCCAGTAAATAATGCGCGTTATGCGATTAATGCAGCTAACGCTCGCTGGAGTAGCCTTTACGATGCCTTATATGGAACAGATGTCATCAGTCAAGATGGAGACTCACAAACCGGAGATGGCTATAATCCAGTTCGTGGTGAAAAGGTAATACAGTATGCAAGGGAATTTCTGGATCAAGCCGTCCCATTAGTAGGTTCTTCTCATAAAGACGCTGTGCTTTATAGCATCGTCGATGGAAAGTTGTCCGTTACTCTTGTCAATGGAGATCAAACTGGTTTGAAAGATGAGGAGAAATTTTCTGGCTATCAAGGAAAATCACAAAGTCCATCAGCTATTCTGTTAAAAAATAATGGCATACATTTTGAGATTCAGGTAGACAGCAGTCATCCGATTGGTAAAACGGATGGAGCGGGTGTTAAAGATATTTTATTGGAAGCAGCTTTAACAACAATCATGGATTGCGAAGACTCCGTAACAGCTGTTGACGCTGAAGATAAGGTGCTAGTGTATCGTAACTGGCTTGGATTAATGAGAGGCGATTTAACTGCCGAATTCACAAAAAATAAAAAATTGTTTAAGCGGACACTTAATCCTGATCGCAGCTACTCTTCTCCAAGCGGCGAAGAATTTACATTGTCAGGACGATCACTTATGTTTGCCCGAAATGTAGGTCATTTAATGACAAATAATGCAATTTTAGATCACAACGGTGATGAGATCCAGGAAGGCATTTTGGATAGTGTCATCACGAGCTTGCTTGCAAAGCATTCTTTATTAAACAATGGTGTATACCAAAACTCTTCTAAGGGTTCTGTATATATCGTCAAGCCTAAAATGCATGGTTCAGAAGAAGTAGCCTTTGCAAATCAGTTATTTGAGCGGGTTGAAGATTTACTTGGGATGGAAAGAAATACCCTTAAAATTGGTGTAATGGATGAAGAACGACGAACTTCGTTGAACTTAAAGAATTGTATTCGTGAGGTAAAAGACCGAGTTGTGTTTATTAATACCGGGTTCTTAGATCGAACGGGCGATGAAATGCATACATCGATGGAAGCAGGTCCAATGATTCGTAAAAACGAAATGAAATCTTCTAAATGGCTACAGGGCTATGAAAAATCGAATGTAATTACGGGTCTCGCTAGTGGTTTTCAAGGCCGTGCCCAAATTGGTAAAGGAATGTGGGCAATGCCGGACCTGATGAAAAATATGCTAGAGCAAAAAGTAGGACACTTACAAGCAGGTGCAAACACTGCATGGGTTCCATCTCCCACTGCCGCAGCGATACACGCTCTGCATTATCACCAAGTGGACGTAACAAAGGTACAAAATGAGCTTGCGAAAAATTCAAAAGAAAATCTACGAGATGATATTTTGACTATTCCAGTTGAAATAAACCCTCAATGGAGTGCTGAAGAAATTCAGCAAGAACTGGATAATAATGCTCAAGGTATCCTTGGTTATGTTGTTCGTTGGGTTGAGCAGGGAATTGGCTGTTCTACAGTGCCCGACATCAATAATGTAGGGCTAATGGAAGACCGAGCGACACTGCGTATTTCTAGCCAGCACATGGCAAACTGGTTGCACCACGGAGTTTGTACGAATGAACAGGTGGTGGAAACGTTAGAGCGGATGGCGAAAGTAGTGGATGAGCAAAACGCTGGAGACTCTAATTACCTGCCTATGGCTAAAGACTATGAAGATTCAGTAGCATTCCAGGCAGCTTCCGAACTTGTATTCCAAGGGTACGCACAGCCGAGTGGTTACACTGAGCCAATCTTGCATCGTCGACGTCTCGAAGCGAAAGCAAAATTAGCGATAAAACAATAATCAAATTGGACTTACTAAGTAGCAGATGAAGAAGGTAACTAGGCATTCTATTGAATTGGGATGCCTTATCTACTCATGTTTTTCCTGCAATAAAGGCTATATGCAAAGTATATTAATGTACAAAAAAAGTTAGTTGAAAAGGAGCACTAAAATGAAATTTGCTAGATTTAAGGTAAAGGATTCATCTATATATAAAGGAGTTTTGATTGAGGATAAGGTGAAAGAAATAAAGGGTAATATATTTGGTGATTGGGAGTTTACAGGTAAGGAGTTTTCTGTAAATGAAGTGAAATTATTAGCACCATTAGAGCCGAACCAGATTATCGGGATTGGTGCAAACTACGTAACCAAAATAGCTGATATTCCAAGTGTATTGCCGGAAATTCCAGTCTTTTTCTTTAAACCAGTTTCATCCGTCATTGGACCGGAAGAGGATATTGTCATACCAGAGGGAATACAACAAGTGAAATTCGAGTCAGAATTAGCGGTAGTGATTGGAAAAGAAGCTAAAAATGTATCTGAATCAGAAATTTTAGATTATGTATTTGGTTATACCGTTGGAAACGACGTCACAGCACCCCAGTTTTTCCATCAAGATGGACATTGGACAATTGGTAAATCGTTTGACACATTCACTCCACTAGGTCCTGTTATTGAAACAGAGCTTGATCCTTTTGCAGTCAAAGTAGAAGCGAGACTGAATGATATGGAAAAACAAAATAGCGAGACTGACTTAATGATTATCCCAATTCGCAAAATGCTTTCTTATCTTACAAAAGTAATGACACTTAAACCAGGCGATGTGATCTTAACAGGTAGCCCTGTTGGTGCAGAGCTAGTAGGCGAAGGAGATGTCATTAATTGTGAAATCAAGGAAATTGGGTCTCTTCGAAATACGTTTATTGCAGCAAAAGTTGAAGCAAAAACCCGATAATATTTTTTAGCATAAGTTTACCTGAATTCTTTCAAAAAAGTATTTCAGGTAAACTATTTTATTGTTTTAAAAGGTGACGGAGGGTGAGAAGGTGTTTGATTTACAGGTGCTGGGGAAACAAATTGTGCTCGAGCTTGCAAGCTTAATTGAGCAGAGCGTGATTGTGACTGATAAAAAGGGAATTGTGATTGCGATTAAGGATTCATCACGTTTAAATACGTATCATGAAGGTGCGTTTATTTCGATGGAAAATCGCAAGGAACTTCATATAACGAAGGATATGTGTGAGAAACTTCAAGGAGTCAGACAAGGAATTGTTTTGCCTATTGTTATTTCCGATACGCCGATTGGAGTTATAGGGATTACGGGGAAGCCACTAGAGATTGAGAAGTATGCAAAGCTCGTGAGGAAAGTATCGGAACTTTTTGTTACAGAGTTTATCATGCGGGAACAAAGAGAACGTGTTTTTCGTGAAATTGAATTTTTTGTGTTTGATTTATTTATGACAGAAGCTAGTATCGATTCGATTGATAAACGCGCTACATTATTGGATATTGACCCATTACTGTATACACGTGTGGCTGTCATTCAAACATATAAACAATTTGACATCACTTTTATTGAGAACTTGCTACATATTCAAACGATCCATCCTAAATTGAAAATCGTACGTTGGGGAATGGAAAAACTTGTTTTATTGATTCCTACTATTCCTAAAGAACAATTGTTAGTAGGATTAGAAAGTTTATCAGTAAAAATACTGAAAATTACTAAACAAAAAGTGAATATTGGAGTGGGAGAAATAAATACTTTTCATCAGCTTCCAAAATCATTTCTACAAGCCGAAATGGCAGTAGATGTATCTGAAAGACAAGAGAAAATTATTTTCGAGGAAGATTTAAAACTTGAATTACTCTATTATTCTATTCCAGAAGAGATTCAGGACGAATTTTTAAGTCGCACGATTGCTCCACTTCTTGCAGAAGAAGAATTATTGCACAACCTGGAAGTATGGCTTCATAAGAAAGGTTCTCTCCACGAAATAGCAGAAGAATTACATATTCATAAAAACACATTAAAATATCGTTTAAATAAGATTGAAATGATGCTAGGAATTGATTTAAATGATAAGAAGGATTTAACGATGATTTATACAGCAATTTGCATGTTATCAAAAAAGTAATGGATTACCCTTATATATAATAGTGTTTTTTGTATTATTGGACAAAAATTGTAAATAATTAATGAATAAATATGGTCATCACCCTATAGTAGTCTGACTATTTAAATAATATCATTATATATGTATCCTGCTGTCAGCAATTGAGGTTTTAATTGAGGCGCCAGGTTTTAAAAAATAAGTTGATAGATAGAAGAATCAATTTAGGAATTTATAACATTCTTCAACCAGAAATGTAACCTATTATGAAAGGAGTGAGAGACAGAAGTGGTCACATCATTTAAGGAAGGTGTTTAAGAAAAAGTACAGTGCGTGTAAGATGCTGCCTTTAATAGTCTTTCACTTCTCGGATTAATTACCTGAATATTCTTATAACTAATAATGAGATTCATGCAAAAAGATATTAATCTATGTGTATGACATATGCACACTCTTGAAAGGGGAAATGTAAATGAGTACTGGGATGTTAGCGTTCTTATCACTTTTACCTATTTTAGTAGTAGCAATTTTTTTAGTTGGTCTTAGATGGCCCGCAAGTAAAGCCATGCCCATTTCTTATTTGGTCGCAATTGTACTCGCGTTATTTATATGGAAAGTGCCGGGTGCAACTGTTGCAGCAGCAAGTATTAATGGCCTTGTTGTAGCAGGGACTTTATTATTCATTATTTTTGGTGCTATCTTGCTGTTAAACACACTGCAAGAAAGTGGAGGAATTAAAAGGATTCGCCAGGGATTTACAGATATTTCTGAAGATCGACGCATTCAGGTTATCATTATTGCTTGGCTGTTTGGCTCATTTATAGAAGGATCTGCAGGATTCGGTACACCTGCTGCAGTGGCAGTTCCGTTATTGGTCGGATTAGGGTTTCCAGCTATGCCAGCTGTTGTTGCGGGAATGATTATTCAGAGCACACCAGTATCCTTCGGTGCTGTTGGAACTCCAATACTCGTTGGAATCCAGACAGGATTATCTGCAGATGCAAGTATCACAGATAACTTTCTTGCACTAGTCACCGCGATTGGTGGGCAAGTGGCAATTCTTCATATGATTGCTGGAACACTCGTTCCACTTATTGTAGTAGCATTGATGACAGGATTTTTTGGTAAAAATAAATCGTTTAGCGAAGGAATTAAGGTTTGGAAGTTTGCATTGTTTGCAGCTTTTTCCATGACCATTCCTTATGTAATTGTAGCAAATGTTCTTGGTCCTGAGTTCCCATCCATGATTGGGGGATTAGTTGGCTTAGTAATTGTCGTCTTTGCAGCAAAAAAAGGTTTCCTTATGCCTCCTAAAGATGAAATATGGGATTTTGAAGAAAAATCAAAGTGGAATCCTGAATGGGTTGGTCAGCTTGAAATCAAAGATATCACACATAAGAGTGGAAGCATGAGCATGATTCGTGCATGGACACCTTATATTTTAATCGGATTATTCTTAGTGTTAACAAGATTGAAAACGCTACCATTTCTTGGGTGGGCGCAATCATGGACAGTAAAGTTTGAGAATATTTTTGATTCGGGCATTACATCAAGCTTTCAGCCATTGTATTTGCCAGGTACAATCTTTATTGCTGTTTCCTTAATCACATACTTCCTTCACGGGATGAATTTGAGCTCATACAAACGTGCTTGGACTCAGTCTGGTAAAACGATGATTGCCGCATCGACAGCCCTTATTTTCACAGTTCCAATGGTTCAAGTATTTTTAAACACGGGTGGTGGAGCAGCTGGGTTTGATAGAATGCCAATTGAATTAGCAAATGGTGCAGTAGCACTAGCTGGTGATTTTTGGCCGTTCTTCGCTACATTTATTGGTGGATTAGGTGCCTTTATTGCTGGAAGTAATACGGTAAGTAATATGATGTTCTCCTTATTCCAATTTGATGTAGGATCACAGATGGGCGTTGACGCTACATGGATCGTGGCTCTCCAAGCCGTTGGTGGAGCGGCAGGAAATATGATTGCTGTGCATAACGTAGTAGCAGCGTCTGCAGTAGTAGGTTTAGTAGGAAAAGAAGGCGATATTATCCGGAAAACATTCCTACCATTTGTGTACTATGCTCTGTTAACAGGATCCATTGGATACTCAATTGTATGGTACTCACAAAAAGGTATCTTTAATCTAGGTACATTTATTGCCGTTCTCATTGCTTGTATTGCTATTTACATTATTGCAACTAACCGTAAGAGAACAGATTTATTGGAAATCAAAAAACCAAAAGAATTGCGCAAGGCAGTTTGACAGTACTTTAAAGAATGTATTAATAACATGGCCACTAAAAAAGACAATTTAATATTTCTTAGCGAGTGTTATAACGAACTGGCGTTATAGCACTCTTTTTTTATGGGCTAGTACCGGTGATTTCCGTTTCAGGCGGACGCTTTCCGCGGGGCGAGCGCCAAGCCTCCTCGTCCGCTTGCGCTACCTGCGGGGTCTCGTCTGTCTCGCTTTTCCCGCCGGAGTCGCCGCCTTCCACTTCAATCACTTGTATATATATTCTTTCATCTTAAAAAGGTGAGGTTCCTTTATCTGTTCAAAATCTAACAGAATGTGCCGGTTTTTCAATCTGAATTAACAATCCTTTCCTCAATTTGTCTAGGAAATACGCATACAAAAGCACGCTATAACCAAAAATCGGCGAAAGAATTTTTAATGAAAAAATCGAAAAATGTTAGAAAAGCCGTGTATCAATTTGATGAATCGATTAAAGGGGAATTCCCCAGCTAAAGGGGCAATAAGAAAGAAACGGCGACATTTCGTCCGAAATAGAACGAAATGTCGCCGCTTTCAATTTAAACACACTTACAAATTTTAAAATGTAAGTTTTTCAGAGGCCAGGGGACAATCCCTTGGCTTTTTATATTTACTTCTTCACATGTTGCGGTCCCAAGATTAAAGGAAACTCAATAAATTCCCGTAAAAAAAGTTCGCCCGAGAGCGAACCGTTTATTTCAATAGTATCTAGGATTCCTGACTATCTGTAATTAATGAACTGGATATCAATCGGCATGTCAGCTTGTCTTACCGCTAAAATAATGGCTTGAAGGTCATCACGGTTTTTGCCTGTCACACGGATTTGATCATCTTGAATTTGAGTTTTAACTTTAACGCCACTGTTCTTAATGAGAGCGATAATGTCTCTTGCTAGGTCTTTATCAATACCTTGAATTAATTTAGTGCGTTGGCGAACATTTCCTCCAGAAGCACCGTCGAGTTTGCCATATTCAATGTTTTTGATTGATACATTACGTTGAATCAACTTGCTAATTAAAACATCCTTCAACTGCTCTAGCTTATATTCATCATCGGAAACAAGCACAATCTCTTCTTTATCTAACGTAATACTACTTATACTTCCTTTAAAGTCATACCGTGTTTTAATTTCTTTCTGCGCCAACGTGACTGCGTTTGTAACTTCTGAAAAATCAACTTCTGAAACAATATCAAATGAACTATCTTTAGCCATGTTAAACCTCCCACATTTTATTTCTACTATAACAAAAAAACAACAATTTCTCCGTACATACTGCTTATTCTATGAAAAATCCTTTATGCAGACAGTATTTTATCGTATTTGTTATAAGTTAGTGTCTAAACAAGCATTATTTCGCATGGTGGCAATTGGCTTCATGATTTGTATGCTGATTGCGCTTCCACACTGTTCCTTTATGCATTTTTAGGTATTTCCCACATTTCATTGGGTACGCTAACTCCTATATACATTAAATTTAGATCCACCACAATGAAGGCTTCTTTAGAAGGGACAATAAATATGAGGATGTCAGAAAAAGATCTAATCAATCAGATTCAGTCTAACTTATGGTTTACACCTGTTCTTTACGTCTTTTATTCCACTGTTTTATTAAGCGTATCATTAGTTGCGGACTTAAACTACAACTTAGGCGATCGAATGAGGCCTTTATTTGCCGTAGATTATGAACTAACACTTTCTCTTGTAAGTACTCTTACTCTTGCGAACTTATCGCTGACAATATTCACATTTAATTTAGTATTGGTTGTTTTTGCGACATTTTCTGGACAGTTTTCCCCTCGTACGCTTAGAAATTTCATGGCAAGCAAAGCTACACAACGTGTGTTAGGAATTTTTACTGGTAGCTTTATATATGTGTTATTATCCTTCCTTTTTCTCAATAAAAGGATCGCTGAATATTATTTTGCAGTACCTCTAGTAGCCACCATATTAGCTATTTTGTCGATGGGAACTTTTATCTTCTTTATTAATCATGCAGTCGCGTGGTTACGTGTGAATCAAATGACAGATGACATAAAAAAAGAAGCTTTGAACATTATCAACAGTACATTGAAAAAAGAATTAGATGTCTTTAAAGTAAAAGATTTCAAAGATACAGATGAACAAATAAGGGAAGGAATGGGTAGTCAGATTAAAGCAGGTAAATCAGGTTACATTCAGCATGTGGATTTCATCATGATGATTAGAAAAGCTCAAGAAGATGACATTGTCATTAACTTTGAGTACACAATTGGGAACTACGTCTTTGAAACCACACCAATTCTAACCTACTGGAATAAGCATGAGTATTCCATCCAAGAAGATAAATATTTGACTCTTTTTAGGATTGGAAAGAGACAAACAGAAGATCAAGATATTGAATTCAGCATTAATAAACTAGTCGAGGTTGCGGTTAGAGCACTAGGGAATTATGATCCTAAGACAGCAAAGACAGCGATTTACCAAATCGGTGAAGTTCTTGTTTCTATTTCACGAGTAACTGACAACTCTCGCTATTTAGTAGATGATGAGAATAACCTTCGATTAATTCTTCAAAAAAGAGACTTTAATCACTATTTGTACAGTGGACTAGGATATATTAGACACTATGCAAAAGATAATGTGATTGCTTCAACGGATATTTTAGATGTTTTAGATCAAATGGCTAAATCGCTACATCCAAGCGATTATCAATCAGTTTGGGATTTTGCAGTATACAGCGCACAAGGTTTTGAAAATCTATTTCTTTTTGAACATGATAGCCAGCAATTCTATCGGGCGCTATGTAGCGTGGCTACTACCACTAACAATTTAACGAATTTCGAGGAATTCTTGAAAAAAAACTGAAATGATATTAATTAAATTCAATAAAAAAACTATAGATCTACCCACTAAGAGTAGGTCTATTTATAGAGAGAAGAAAGTGGAAAATTTTTTATAAATTGATGCTTTCTTTGCTCGATTTTTCTTATTAATTTATCCAAGTTAGGTTGTTTTAGTGTCATTTTATTTATTAAACTGCGTCCAATCGAAACTTCAAGGGATTCATGAAGTCGTGATTTCTAGGGGATATCCTATTAAAAGCATATCTAGTTAGAAGTGCAACCAGCGTGAAAAAATTAAATGGATTATGTATTCGTTTTAATCAACATTCGTGTATAAACATCCAGATTGACTATGTAGAATAATAGATGTAAATTTAATAGAACATATATGAACTGTTCAATTACGAACTATTTTGAAATAAAGAAATGGAGATATTCAATTGAATAATGAAAATCAAAAATTGATGCAATCAACACAATTATTAAGCTCGTTTTGGAACGTACAAAAGAACTTGATACGACTCGTCCAAAAGTCAGCGATAGAAAATGATTTATCAGTTCCACAATTTTCAATACTGATGGCAATTACACTCCACAAGCAAATGACACAAAAGACAGTTGGAGAAAAAACATTTCTACCTAAAAGTACACTTAGTCAGGGAGTCGATGGACTCGTTCGAGAGGGTTTGATTAACCGGCAACAAGTCGAAGGGAATCGCAGGGAGACGTTGTTGTCACTCACGAAAAAAGGAGAAAGGCTTATTTGCACGATTCATCAACAAGAGGGAGGAATTCATCAAGTATTCCAATCTGTAAGTGAAATGCTAACTAAAAATCAATATGAAGATTTGCTTGAATCTCATCAACAAATCACAACTTATCTGGAGGCAGAAGCACCAGAACTTGAACAAGGGGAGTGTAAGAAGTGATTAAATTACTGAAACACTTATCCGTATATAAGTGGCTTGTTTTAGCAGTTATTGGTCTAGTCTTTATTCAATCCATGTCGGACCTCTTTTTGCCTACTCTAATGGGTGACATTATTGATAAAGGTGTCGTAATAGGAGACATCCCCTATATTTGGAGAATTGGTGGATTTATGCTGTTGGTTTCTTTACTTGGCGCTACTGCCTCCATTATCGCAAGTTATTATTCTTCTAAAGCAGCTATGGGAATGGGACGCGATATTCGTCAAAAAGTATTTAATCATGTTGCGAAATTTTCATTGCAAGAATTTGACGAAGTGGGAACAGCTTCACTAATTACAAGGACGACAAATGACATTACTCAAGTTCAGCAAGTAGTTATTATGATGCTTCGTATGGTGATTAGTGCACCTATTATGTTAGTAGGTGGGATTATTATGGCAGTATCAAAAGACGCTAAATTAACACTCGTTATTGTTGCCGCAATGCCTGTGCTAATTGGTACGATCCTCCTTATTCTAAAAAAAGGGGTTCCTCTATTTCAACTGGTGCAACAACGTTTGGACCGTTTAAACTTAGTTTTACGTGAAAATTTAACGGGGATTCGAGTTATTCGTGCATTTAACCGTGAAGGCGAAGAGAAAGTTCGACTTAAGAAAGCAAATAGAGATTTAACAGATGTGTCGATTCAAGTTAATAAAATAATGGCATTTTTAATGCCTGTAATGATGCTAGTTATGAACTTAACGGTTGTCGGTATTATTTGGTTTGGTGGCATCCGAATTAATAATGGCGCTATGCAAATAGGTGACTTGATGGCTTTTATTCAATATGTCATGCAAATTATGTTTGCATTAGTGATGGCGTCCATGATGTTCGTTATGATTCCACGAGCAGCCGTTTCAGCAAAGAGGATAAACGAAGTGCTTGAGATGAAACCAGCATTCCTTGATGAGGGAACACAAAAGGCGGACCTTGAACAAGGTACTCTAGAATTTGAACATGTGACATTCAGTTACCCAGGAGCAGAGAAACCAGCGTTGTCTGATATTAGTTTTACTGCAAAACCTGGTGAAATAACTGCAATTATCGGTGGAACTGGATCCGGTAAATCAACTCTCGTCAATTTAATACCACGCTTTTATGATATTTCGAATGGCGTGATTCGTGTCAATGGTGTGGATATTCGTAAGGCTTCACAAGATGAAGTTCGTTCGAAAATTGGCTTCGTTCCACAAAAATCCATTCTCTTTACGGGTACGATTGCTGATAATATTCTCTTTGGAAAACAAAATGCCACACATGATGAAATTGAGCATGCGGCACGTACAGCGCAAGCAGAAGAGTTTATCAATAAGATGAAAGACGGCTATAAAGCAGAAATTGAGCAAGGCGGCTCTAACTTATCAGGAGGACAAAAACAACGACTGTCTATAGCGAGAGCACTCATTAGAAAACCGGATATCTATATATTTGATGATAGCTTTTCAGCACTTGATTTCAAGACTGACGCCAAACTTCGCGCAGCATTAAAAGATGAAACAAAAGATGCGACGGTATTGCTCGTTGCGCAACGTGTTAGTACTGTCGTCGAAGCTGACCGAATCATTGTGTTAGACGAAGGACATATTGTCGGTATGGGAACACATCAAGAGTTACTTGACACCAATGAAATTTACCGTGAAATCGCCCTATCACAGCTTTCAGAGGAGGAAATAGCATGAGTAAATTAAAGAAACCACCTCAAAATGCTGGACCGATGGGGCAAGGTCCTGGTGGCGGTAACATGATGATGATGGGACAAAAAGCTAAGAATTTTAAAGGAACATTGAGACGTCTTTTAACTTATTTAAAACCACGACGTAACAAATTGATTGCCGTGTTCTTCGCAGCTATATTAAGTACGGTTTTTATGATTGCTGGACCAAAAATTATGGGGACGGCAATTACAGAATTATTTGAAGGGGCATACGGGAAATTTCAAGGAACATCTGGAGCGACCATTAACTTTGATAAAATTGGACAGATTCTTTTACTACTTGTTGGCCTGTATGTTTTAAGTAGTCTATTCAGTTACGTACAACAATATATTATGTCTAGTGTTGCTCAAGATACGGTTTATGACCTTCGTGAAGATGTTAATAAAAAGCTGGAGAAACTGCCTCTTCAATACTTTGATGGAAACCCGAATGGAGAAACCCTTAGCCGAATGACCAATGACATTGATACAATTGGCAGCACGCTTCAACAAAGCTTGACGCAGTTCATCACTTCCATTGTAACGATTGTGGGAATTATCATCATGATGCTTACGATTAGTCCTTTATTGACGCTAATTTCAATTGTGAGTTTACCGCTTTCAATATTTGTCATTAAACCCATTTTGAAAAGATCCCAAAAACATTTTGCCGATCAACAACGCACCCTCGGTGAATTAAATGGACATATTGAAGAAATGTATACAGGACACCAAATCGTTAAAGCATTTGGACATGAGAAAAAGTCTGGTGCCAAATTTAATTTGGTTAATGAAGAATTGTATAAAGCGGGAACTAAAGCGCAGTTTATTTCGGGGATCATCATGCCTATGATGTTCTTTATTGGAAATTTGAGCTATGTCCTGATAAGCGTCGTTGGAGGGATATTAGTAACCCAACGTGCTATCTCAATAGGTGATATTCAAGCATTTATTACTTATTCAAAACAATTCACTCAGCCCATCACACAAACAGCTAATATCGCAAATATTATTCAGTCAACGGTTGCGGCAGCTGAACGTGTCTTTGAGTTGCTCGATGAAGAAGAAGAAACAAAAGAAATTACTTCAGTACGTTTGGAAAGAGCAGTGGGTGCTGTTGCATTCGAACATGTCGATTTTGGATACGAACAAGACTTACTAATTAAAGATATGAATATTGATGTCTTGTCTGGACAAACGGTCGCAATAGTAGGACCTACAGGTGCTGGGAAAACGACCATGATTAATCTCTTGATGCGTTTTTATGAGCTGAATGGGGGTAAGATTTTGATCGACGGGCTAGATACACGCAATATGTCTAGGAGTGATCTTCGAAAGAGTTTTGGAATGGTGCTTCAAGATACTTGGCTATTTAATGGAACGATAAAAGATAATATTGCATATGGCAAAACTGGCGCAACAGACGAAGAGATTTTCGCAGCCGCTCGAACTGCTCATGCTGATCATTTCATTCGAACACTACCTGATAGCTATGAAACAGTCTTAAACGAAGAAGCCTCTAACATTTCACAAGGACAAAAGCAGCTTCTGACAATCGCGCGAGCTGTTTTAGCAAACCCGCCAATCATGATACTCGATGAGGCGACTTCAAGTGTGGACACACGGACTGAAGTGTTTATTCAAAAGGCGATGAATCGATTGATGGAAGGGCGGACTAGTTTTGTCATTGCCCATCGTCTATCAACTATTAAGGATGCGGATTTGATTCTTGTGATGGATCAAGGAAAAGTAATCGAGCAAGGTACACATACAGAACTTTTAGAAGAAAATGGTTTCTACGCAGATCTATACAATAGTCAATTTACTGAAAAAGTAGCAGGTTAAGTAGAAAGAGGCTCGTTTCCAAACCGGAAATGAGCCTCTTTCTACTTAAATATAATGGATAGGTGCGCCGAGCTGGTTCAGGTTGACTGAACAGTGCGCTAGGTTGCCGCTATGACTCGCCAGGTTGCACAAAATATCTTCCCCCACGTTTTGCTCGAACTATAAATCGATAAAGTTTATATTTTTATTGCCGTTGACTTCGGGAATTCAGGTATATGAGTTTGCTTAGCATTTAATTCAGCAGAGTTTAGATACTTATTCAATGAAATGTGGAATGTAAATGGCCGCTGATTAAGATTCTTCAGCGGCTCTAATTCATATTGAAAAATGAGAATTTTGTGAGAGAAATATTAGGGAAGTGACGGTAATCAAACAATGGAATTTCATGAAATTTTTTGATCAGACTCTAAGGGATCCACTTTAGTTGAATCATTAGAACCAAGTCCTAATGAAAGGTAATATACAAAAAATCCGACGACCATTCCCAAGCACATAACAAATCCTATCGTGACCGACAAATAATATGCCAATTGTACAACCTCCTTTTTGAAGTATATGCGAGGAGATGATCACTATAGATGTTGTAATTAAAAAAGATTAGTAGTCATAGGTGTGTGCAATGGAAAAACACTTAACTATATCAACTAATTCTGTAAGTTGTTGCTTCACCTATGCTAGTAAAGTCGCAGAAAGAAAATCAATTGCTTTTCTTTTGTAAAAAGGACATGATCGCTATCCTGAGCTTGTATCAGAAACAGAGCGAAGTCAGTGTCCATTCTTTAGTTAAGTAAACTCAAAACACTAAGTACATTTAAATTTTAGGGAGCGGCGGACGTACAACGACCGGTGAATTACCATCCATAGCGATTCAGAAACTATAGTCGATATAGTAGTGCAAATTTTCTTTGCACCCTCGAGCACTCGGCGAGAGAAAGGATATCATTGATAGAGTAGCGATAAAAACATTCCGTAATTTAACTATTACAACGTGAAGTAGGATAATTACAACGAGAATGATAATTTTTATAACGTCACAGCTAATAATTGCAACTGAGCCTTCGCTCGACACTATTGCCATCCGTTTTCACTAAGAAAAGGCACGTGAAAGATGGCGAATCTCCACTATCTAGATTTGTGGGATTGCAGATACTAAAAAGAATGAAGGAAGCTGCCGAAATTGTATCTTCGGCAGTTCCTTTATGAGAAATCAGTGCTCATTATTTAGTGAACCAAACTTAAAACGCTATGGATCTGAAAGTTGTACGAGAGCGGCGGCGGACGCATAACGGACGCAGGATTTCCTTTAGGGAAAAGAGAAGAAGTTGTAACCAAATTTTATTGAGGCTGCCGGGTTAGTTAGAGCAGGGGAGTAAGGGGTATTTAGCTGCGATTAGTGAAAATCATCTGATTCATCATTCTAAATGGTGCTTGCAAGGAGATTTCACTAGAGATGGTGGTTATCTCGCAACTAAAATACTTATTGCTCAAGGGAACTTGCCGAGTGGGGTATTTTATGCAAACGATGAGATGGCTGTGGGTGGAATACAAGCCTTTAGAGAAAACAAAATTAATGTACCAAAAGACGTCTCTATCATTGGGTATGATGACATTCAATTAGCTGAATTCACGACACCTCCATTAACGACCGTAAGACAGCCGAAATATGAAGCTGGAGCATTAGCTATGCATCTAATTTTGCAACAGCTATCAGGTCAAATTGTGAATCCTTATTACAAGCTCTCTACCGAACTGATTGAGAGAAAATCAGTGAAATAAATAATAAAAGACGGATTTAAATTCAAACTTGAATTTAAATCCGTCTTTTTATTAAATTAACATATAGATACACGATTTCTTCCATCTTTTTTCGATTGATAAAGAGCTTCGTCAGCTCTTGAAATTAAATTATTGGCATTGTCATTTATTTCGTATGTAGTAACGCCAATACTGACTGTTATCCTCGTATTTTCCCAATTTCCATGGTCAATATTTAACCGAATTCGCTCTGCAATGACTTGAGCCTCTTTTTTGTTCGTATATGGAAGAATGATTATGAACTCTTCTCCACCCATACGCGCAACAATATCAGAATCTCTTGCTTCACTTTGAAGCTTCCAAGACAACTCTTGCAACACCGCATCACCAGTTGGATGACCATACGTATCATTAACACGTTTAAAGTAATCGACATCGATTAATAACAAGGAGAAAGGTGATTGTTCGATCTTCGCAATCTCCACGTATTCCAGAAGTTTCGTATTTAGAAAGCGTCGATTTTTCAATCCAGTTAATGGGTCTGTTGTTACTAACTCTTGTAGCTGAGTATTCATTTCCAACAATTCTTGTTGCTTACCTTCGACTGATTCCATTAACCCTTGTAATTTCTTAAACGCATCCTCAGTATCTTGACGAATTTTTTCAGCACTTCGTTTCGCTAAAAGAAGTTCATTTTCATACTCATCTCGCTCTTTCATTTGTACAAATACACATTCATATTGCTGGTTTCGAACCACTGCATTCATCAATATTGGTATTTTTTCGTTTCCAGCCTTCAAAGTTAAATACATTTCATTTACTTTGCCATGCATCTTAATTGAAGGGGGAAAGTACGTTTGAAAATAAATGCGTGATGCGATTGTCAAGAGATCATGCATATGGCTTGGGGTATCTTGTAAGTTAATCCAATCTTGTAACGTTTGATTCGTATCTAAAATTCGCAACCTTGTATCCATCACCAAATAACCAAAGGGTGCTAAATTCAGCTGTTCTTCCATATTAAGACTCCCATCTACTTTGCCAAAAATGCTTTAATACAAGTAACTGTTTCCTCGGGGTAGGTAATATGTGGATTATGACCTGTTGCTTGCATGAGAACAAACTCACTATTAGAAATTTTCCAGTGTACAAACTCTCCTACTTCAACTGGTGCAATGGCATCATTTTCTGTTTGCAAAATCAACGTAGGTGTTGCCACCTTATAAAGCTCATTACGTACATCAGAAGAAAATGTTACTTCCGCAAACTGTCTAGCAATCACTGGGTCATTTGAACATAACTGTTTCTCAAAGTCTTTTGTCAATCCGGGTCTTTCTTCATTTCCCATAGCTACAGGGGCTAAATACTTTGCCCACTCTTTATAGTTCTTTTCCATCATATCAAGTAGTTCATCAATATCAGATTTTTCAAAACCACCGCGATAATGAGATTCATTTAGATAATGTGGAGAAGGGCTAATCATAATTAATTTCTCCATCAAATCTGGTCGTTCATTAGAAGCTAGAACCCCAATCATACTACTTACTGAATGTCCTACAAACACAATATTCGTTAAATTAAGTGCATCACAAACTTCAATTAAATCCTGTGCATAACCTTGAAGCGAATTATAACGTTCCGTGGAATACTGCGATTTATCACTATTGCCTGAACCCACATAATCAAACAAAACTACTTTATAATCCTTTTTAAAAAATGGAGCAACTTCATTCCATACTAGTTGATCACAACCAAACCCATGAGCAAAGACAATCGTCTTAGATCCATTTCCACTAACATTTACTCGATTACGTTTCAATATATCTGTATTCATGTTGTTTCCACCCCTTTTAATTGATAGAATATTGGTGAAATATAGTATATTTTTCAATTCTTAATACAAAGTAATATGTATATATTCTAACATTTTTTTGTCACGTATACATGACCGCTTAACTTCAACAAACTATCTATATTATCCGATATCTTCAAGCAAGTTCATTAGAAATTGACTAATTTCAAATCTATTTCTTACATGGATAAGAGTCGGGAACTGGAATGATAAATTTAAATTATATTCACAATATCTCTAGTAATTGAGTGTTTATTGACTACCCTTTTAGTGCGTACTAATTGTCAATATACAACATTTACATAGGGTATATGTTACTATTAATTGATAAAGTAACTAGAAAATTTCATTTATTTGGAGGGATTGACATGTACAAAAAATTAACTGGAGTTCTCTCCATTTTATTTATTATTCTCCTATCAGGTTGTCAAGAGAAGGTGACACCAGAGGATCGGTTGGCAGAATACGTAGTCCACTGGAATGAAGGGGAATTCGCTGACATGTATAGCGACTATCTAAACAAAGGGACGAAAGATGTATTTGAGACCGAAAACTTTGTGGCGCGCCAAGAAAAAATACATAGTGATTTTTCTATCGAAAACGTAGAAGTAACATATAAGAAACCTGACGAAGATACGGAATGGAACACCAAAGAGCCGGCAAAATTTGATGTTCAAGTGAAAATGGATACAGTTGCTGGACCAGTGGAATTCGAGAAAACGATGACGTGGATCTACGAAACTCATGATGAAACAGAAAATTGGTTTGTGGAGTGGGATACATCATTCATTTTCCCTGAACTTGGAGAGAAGGATGCGGTAGGTATTTATACCAGTAAGCCGGCTCGGGGGGGAATTCTTGACCGAAACGGACTACCCATTGCGATAAATGGTAAAGGGGAAGAAGTAGGCGTTGTGCCAGAAAAATTCACGGATGAAGCAAGTAAGACGAAGCTGGCAAAGCTATTAGGTACATCTGTTGAGTATATTGAGCGTCAGTTAAACCAGGGGTGGGTAAGACCGGCTGATTTTGTGCCGATATCAAAAGTAGCGAAACATGAAACCGTATTATTGGAACAGGCCATTGAAATCTCAGGAGTCACATACAGAGAGACACCGATGCGTGAGTATCCTTACGGAGAAGCATTGTCCCATTTATCTGGTTATATCGGAGTTATTACAGCTGAACAATTGGAGAAGCGAAAAGACAAAGGATATACAGAAGCTGACCTCATAGGCCGTGAAGGGATGGAGCAATTACTGGAAGATAAACTTCGTGGTACGAGCGGAGTGCGTATTTACATCCAGCCACCTGAAAAAGAAGCTAAGACAATTACCGTTGCTGAAAAATCAGCTGTAGACGGGGAAACGATATCGTTGACGATTGATGCAGAGTTGCAGAAAACTACTTATGAAGCCATGAAAGGTGAAGCAGGAAATAGTGCTGCTGTAGATCCGAAAACCGGCGAAATGCTTACTCTTGTCAGTTCACCGGGGTTTGATCCGAGTGAAATGATGTTGGGTATTAGTGGAGATAGATACAAGGAACTTCAGGAAAACCCTCTAAATCCGTTGTTAGCAAGATTTACAAGAACTTATGCACCAGGTTCAACATTAAAACCGATGACTGCTGCAATTGGTATGGAAGCAGGAACACTTGACCCGGCAAAAGGGTTAACGATTAATGGGAAGTCATGGCAAAAGGAGGAATCCTGGGGCAACTACCGGGTAACGCGAGTCCATGATGAAGCACCAAATCCGATTGATTTGAACAAAGCACTCGTTTATTCTGACAATATTTATTTTGCGCAACAAGCGCTTGATATGGGAAGCAATACATTTGTGGAGGGACTAAATAATTTCGGATTTGGTGAAGAAGTTCCGTTTGTCTCTTACTTGAAACCTTCACAGATTTCAACGGATGGTAAGCTAGGTTCACTCGGACAACTTGCAGATACATCGTTTGGACAAGGGGAGATGTTGACAAATATTGTCCATCTTGCTTCGATGTATGAAGTCTTTATAACGGACGGTGTGATGTACAAGCCTACGTTATTACTAGCTGATGAAAAAGGGCAAGTGTGGAAAGACGGACTTTTGAGCGCTGAAAATGCAGCAATTTTACGGACAAGCTTACGTAATGTTGTCGTGGATGGCTATGCACAGGAGGCCAATCTTCCATCCATACCACTCGCTGGAAAAACGGGTACAACTGAATTAAAAGCAGCAGGAGAAGTTGATGGCAAGCAAAATGGATTTTTTGTTGCGTATAACTCCGAAAACCCCACATTTATACTTGCGATGATGATCGAAAGTGTGGAAGATAATGGCGGCAGTGCTTACGTCGCGGAACTTGCCTCAACTGTATTTGAAAAACACAATTAGTAACAGTGTTTTGAATGTTTCAGATGTATTTTGAACATACTATAGAACCTTTACCGCGGCTGATATTACATCTCAGCCGCTTTTTCTTGTCTTAGAGAGGATTATTCTTTTCTATATTTTGTCCGATTTTACTAGTGGAATAAAGCATGAAAATCATGGGAAAACTCATCTATATGCCAGTACATAAAATTTGTATTTTAAGGGTGTGAGGTTTTTGTATGTCTTCATAATTGGATTGCTTGCAGGAATCATTATATCGCTCGTATTAGTTTTAGTATTTGTTCGACCTCTCATAAAATGGGTTTTCGGATATATTACAAAACTTATAATGACGGAGAGCTATGAAGAAAATATATGGGAGGTTGTTACGGCTTCTAGACGTTTTCATCCCATCACTAATGTTGAAAATAGTTTGCGAGCAGAATCAGGAAAAACCATTGAAAGACCCTTTGGTACGGCACGAAAATTCCTGAATTTTGATGGACTTATTTTTACTCCCGCGCAACTTGCAACACTACCAACTTCTGAAACCATTTATATTGATACAAAAATAGTGATAGGGCCCTGTGCCAAAAAACCATTAAGGTTAGACATTCCTATTTTACTGGGCGCGATGGGCTATGGGGTTGGAGTTAGTGAGAAAGTAAGGATTGCTATGGCAAAAGGGACGGCTGCTGTAGGCACGGCAACGAATACAGGAAAAGGTGGATTTTTACCAGAAGACCGTAAAAATGCCAAGTACCTAATTATTCAATATGGTAAAGCAAAATGGTCAAAAGAGCCGGAGATTTTAAAACAAGGGGACGCCATTGAAATTCATATTGGTCAAGGGGCGGAAGCTTCTGCGCCATATGAAATTTCACCCGAAAAATTAAAGGGGAAATCAAGAGGAATCATGGGATTAAATCCAAGTGAAAATGCTGTTATCCCATCGCGACACAAAGAAATTAATCACAAAGATGACCTTAAACCACTTGTGAAACATCTTCGAGAAGTGACCGGTGGTGTTCCAATAGGTGTTAAAATTTGTGCTGGTAATAAGCTTGAAGAAGATATGGAAAGCTGCATCAACGCTGAAGTGGACTTTATTTCTATAGATGGTGGTCAAGCGGGCACCCATGGATCTGCACCAATCCTAGAAGACGACTTTGGACTTCCGACGATATATGCTTTGTCGCGCGCTATTCAATATTTAGAAAAAAGAAAGGTTAAAGATAAAATAAGTCTGTTGGTTGGAGGAGGTTTCTTTACACCAGGAGATTGTTTTAAAGCACTTGCTCTTGGTGCCAATGCAGTTTATATGGGAACGGCGCCGCTTTGGGCGATGAATCATACACAGTTATTAAAAACCATGCCATTTGAGCCACCCACACAATTGACATTTGATTCCGGTAAGTTGAAAGATAAATTTGATGAAGAAGAAGGAGCTAAAAGTCTCGAAAAGTTTTTTCTTTCCTTTGTGGATGAGATGAAAACAGCCGTTCAATCTCTTGGTAAAACGTCCATTACGGAGGTTAATACGGAGGATTTAGTGGCCATAGATGAGTTAACAAGCCATATTACTAAAATACCTTTAGCGTATCAACACAATCAGAAAACAAACAATAGAAGATTTTAAAGAGAAAACATATAGTATACCCTCTCTAATTCCTAATGAGCTAGGAGGGAGTAATTTATTTTTAAGAGGCGAATGATCGTGACAACGAGTGGGTAATTCTACTAATTGCACTGCAGTTAAGGTCATCAATCATGATCACTTTGAATAAATGATTTGTGTTTATTGTGGTGACTTTCTTAATCGTGCTGGACAACTCTACTAGTGGGAATAAAGTATGATGGGGAAACTCATCTATATACCAGTACATAAAATTTGTTTTAAGGGTGTGGAGTATTTGTATGTCTTCATAATGGGATTACTTGCAGGAATCATTTCATCGCTCTTATTAATTCTGGTACTCGTTCGACCTCTCATAAAATGGGTTTTTGGACATGTTACAAAACTTATAATGACGGAGAGCTATGAAGAAAATATATGGGAAGTTGTTACGGCATCTAGACGATTTTCCCCAATCACAAATGTTGAAAATAGTTTGCGAGCAGAATCAGGAAAAACCATTGAAAGACCCTTTGGTACGGCACGAAAATTCTTGAATTTTGATGGACTTATTTTTTCTCCCGCGCAACTTGCTACTTTACCAACTTCAGAAACCACTTATATTGATACAAAAATAGTAATAGGACCCTGTGCCAATAAACCATTAAGATTAGACATCCCAATTTTACTTGGCGCTATGGGCTATGGGGTTGGAGTCAGTGAGAAAGTAAGAATTGCATTTGCAAAAGGGACTGCTGCTGTGGGGACGGCAACGAATGCAGGAGAAGGTGGATATTTACCAGAAGACCGTAAAAATGCCAAGTATCTGATTATCCAATATGGGAAAGCAAAATGGTCAAAAGAGCATGAGATTTTAAAACAAGGGGATGCCATTGAAATTCATATTGGGCAAGGGGCTCACGCTTCTGCGGCCTCTGAAATTTTGCCTGAAGCTTTGAAGGGAAGATCCAGAGAAATCATGGGAATAAAGCCAGGGGACAATGCCATAATTCCCTCGCGACACAAAGAAATTAATCACAAAGATGATCTTAAACCGCTAGTGAAATATCTTCGAGAAGTGACAGGTGGTGTCCCGATAGGTGTTAAAATTTGTGTTGGACATAAGCTTGAAGAAGACATGGAAAGCTGTATCCATGCTGAAGTGGACTTTATTTCTATAGATGGTGGTCAAGGTGGCTCGAAAGGGTCTGCACCAATACTAGAAGACGATTTTGGACTTCCAACGATATATGCTTTGTCACGCGCTGTTCAATATTTACAGAAAAGAAAGGTTAAAGATAAAATAAGTCTGCTCGTTGGAGGCGGATTCTTTACACCAGGAGATTGTTTTAAAGCACTTGCTCTTGGTGCGAATGCTGTTTATATGGGATCAGCTCCGCTATGGGCGATGACTCATACTCAATTAATGAAAAGCATGCCCTTTGAGCCACCCACACAATTGACCTTTGATTCCGGTAAGTTGAAAGATAAATTCGATGAAGAAGAAGCAGCTATTTATCTCGAAAAGTTTTTCCTTTCCTTTGTGGATGAGATGAAAACAGCCGTTCAATCTCTTGGTAAAACGTCCATTACGGATGTCAATATCGAGGATTTAGTGGCTTTGGATGAAGTAACAAGCAATATTACTAAAGTGCCTTTAGCCTATCAACACAATGAGAAAATAAATAAAAGAAAACTTTAATCATTAAACATTATGTACTAATGAGCTAGATGGCACTTTTCACTTTTAGACAAATGTACCCTACTATCTTTGGAGAGCACTTACAGAACCGATAGTAGCGCAGCGAAAACTAAACAAATTAGCCCCTACACACTTGTGTTTCGGGGTATTTTTGTGGAATAAATTGGGCGAATGGGAATAAATCAATTTGAACAGGAATAAACTGCGTTCGAACAGGAATAAAACACATGCTAACGGGAATAAATCAAAATGAACAGGAATAAACTCAGTGGCTGAGATAGATGTAAATAGTGATTCTGCATTGAAACCGCCATCAAAACCATCAGGGTATTCAAAGTAGCCTGATCTGGGGTACCGATATTTTCAGTTTCCAGAAGGCTTGAAGTAATATCAAAAAAGAAGCTTCCTACTAGAGGAAAGCTTCTTTTTTATTAGTTGGAAACATAAAAATAGTGACAAATAAATAAAAAATGGGAAGTAAGGACGCGAATGCTACTATACCTATCCAACCGAAGTTCGTCCAAATTGGGCTAAGAAGTGAGCTTCCTGCTGCTACACCCACATAATACGCGACTAAGTATAGGCTTGAAGCACTGCCTTTATGATGCATCGCTTTTTGGCTCACGGTTGTAGCTGTAAGCGAATGGGCAATGAAAAATCCGAGACAATTCAAGCAAAGTCCTATTGCAATAACTGCGAAAGAGCTGAAAATGGTTAGGAATGCCCCTAATGATAAAGTTAAAATGGCAATGAATCGAATACGGTCAAGACCGAAGCGGATTGCTAAATTCCCAGCGATTGGCGAGCCCACTACCCCGAAGCCATAAGCAAAATACAGCATTGACAGTTCTTGAAGGGATAGGTTGAATGGAGGATTCTGCAAATGAAAAGGCATGAAAGTCCAGATTCCTGTAAATGAAAGCTGCAAAATGATGCCGAAACCGAAGATTGACAACAATAAAGGATTTTTTAAGTGTACAAGAAATCCTTTTAGGTCGTCCGATAAGAGCAAATCATCTGAAGTAAATCGTCTTGATGCAGGGAGTAGAAAAAATACCGCTCCAAATAAAACAACTCCGCTGATCCCAAGGATATTAAAAGTAGTTTCCCACGAAGAGTGGTCCGTTATAAATCCTGTCACTACTCGTCCAATTAAACCGCCAAGAGCATTGCTAGCAATATAAAGCCCCATAGCAAATCCAACGTGGCGCCGATCGATTTCTTCGGCCATGTATGCAATTGCCGCAGCAGGTACTCCTGCAAGGGCGAATCCTTGAATCAATCTAAACAATAGCAGCAACTCAAATGAATCAAAGAATGGGATGAGAAAGAATGGAAACGCAGCAAACAGCAAAGAAAATTTGATAGAAAGTGTGCGTCCATAGCGATCTGACAAAAAGCCAAGTAAAACAAGTCCTATAATTAATCCGATAACCGTCAGTGATATAGATAGACTTGCTGTGGCAACCGTTACATCAAATTCATCTACAAAAACGGGCAATAAAGGCTGGACTGTATAGAGTGCCGCAAAGATAAAAAGTGAGGCTAATAGTAATCCAGCTACAATACGCCAGAAACCTCGATCTTTGATTGTGTAAGGAGTAGAGGAGGGCATGATATCACATCATTTCAAAGAATTATTTTCCATTTATCGTATCGCACTTATTTAATTAGTACAAATTATTGGAGGATAATTCCATTAAAATATCTTACAGGACATAAAATACTTTTTAGAATATTCATTAAAAAGGGTTGTTATATAATAATATATAAAATATAATTGCTGTTATATAACAAAAAGAGGGGCGATCATGTGATTAGAAAAAATGGTTTGAAAATCGCAAGAGAATTTTATCAGTTTGTTGAAGAAGAGGCATTGCCAGGTAGCGAAGTTTCTAGTGAGTCATTTTGGTTGGGGTTTAGTAAGCTCATTGAGGAAATGAGCCCAAAGAACCGAGAACTGTTAACGACTAGAAATGAGTTCCAGGAAAAAATTGATCAATGGCATAAGCAAAATAGTTGGTCTGAAAACCGAGAAAATTATGAGTCGTTTTTAAAAGATATTGGTTATTGGGAGGCTAAAGGAGAGTCCTTTAAGATTAATACTATAAATGTAGATGATGAAATTACCATACAGGCAGGACCTCAGCTTGTTGTACCAGTCAATAATGCGCGCTATGCCATTAATGCAGCAAATGCGAGGTGGGGAAGCTTATATGATGCTCTTTATGGAACAGATGCAATTGATGAACAAAATGGCGCGGTAAAAGGAGCTACATATAATCCAGTTAGAGGACAAAAAGTTGTTGACTTTGCACGTAAATTTTTAGATCAAGTTGCTCCTTTAGAGAAAGGGACGCACACTCTTTCGACTGAATATCGAATTGAACAGGATCAACTTGTCATTATTCAAGGTAGCGAGAAAACTGTTTTACAAGAGCCATCTAAATTTATCGGATTTAATGGAGATAAGGCTTCTCCAACAACAATTCTACTTCAAAACAATGGGTTGCATGTAGAGATGCAATTTGATCGATATCATCCAATTGGAAAGACAGATCTAGCTGGTGTAAAAGACTTACTAATTGAATCTGCTTTAACGACAATTATGGATTGCGAGGATTCAGTGACAGCAGTTGATGCAGAAGACAAAGTATGTGTGTATCAAAATTGGCTAGGGCTTATGAATGGAACCTTAACTGCAACATTTAAAAAGGGTCAGCGTGATGTAACCAGAACGTTAGATGGTGATAGAAAGTATCACACGGTAAGTGGGGCAGAAATTATTTTACGTGGGCGTTCACTATTACTTGTGCGCAATGTTGGTCATTTAATGACATCTAATATGATTTTAGATCAACAAGATCAGGAAGTTCCAGAAGGAATTATAGATACCGTGATTACTAGTTTACTTGCCAAACATGAAATATTAAATAAAGGAATTCATAGTAATTCCGAAAAGGGTTCTGTATATATCGTGAAGCCGAAAATGCATGGCTCAGCAGAAGTTGCATTTGCCAATGAGTTGTTTAATCGGGTAGAAGATCTTCTTGGCCTTGACCGTTATACGGTGAAAATTGGTGTAATGGATGAAGAACGAAGAACATCATTAAATCTTGAAAACTGTATACGTGAAGTGAAAGAACGAATTGTTTTCATTAACACAGGATTTTTGGATCGAACGGGAGATGAAATTCATACTTCGATGCAGGCTGGTCCAGTAATTCGTAAAAGTGAGATGAAAAACTCCAGATGGCTTCAGTCCTATGAAAAATCAAATGTAGACACAGGTTTAACTTGTGGGCTTCAAGGACGTGCGCAAATCGGCAAAGGTATGTGGGCGATGCCTGATCTCATGAAGGATATGTTAGAACAGAAAATTGGTCATTTACAAGCGGGAGGAAATACAGCCTGGGTACCATCTCCAACTGCAGCAACTTTGCACGCTCTACACTACCATCAATTGTCTGTTACGAGTATTCAACAAAGCTTAATAAGTGAGATAAAAGATAGAAGTACTGATATTTTAACGCTGCCACTAGCTGCGGGCGAATGGTCAACGAGTGACATCCAACAAGAGCTTGATAACAATGCGCAAGGGCTTCTTGGTTACGTGGTCCGTTGGGTAGAGCATGGTGTTGGCTGTTCAAAGGTTCCTGATATTCATAATATTGGGTTAATGGAAGACAGAGCGACACTGCGTATTTCAAGTCAGCATATGACAAATTGGCTTCATCATGGTGTATGTACAAAAAATCAAATACTAGAAACGTTAAAGAGAATGGCTAAAGTTGTTGATGAACAAAACAGTACAGATCCACTATATCAACCTATGTCAGTTAATTTTGACGAATCTATTGCTTTCCAAGCAGCCTGTGAACTTATCTTTGAAGGGGAAAGCCAGCCAAGCGGATACACTGAACCTATTTTACATCGTAGACGCCAAGAGTTTAAGGCGCGTATATTTGCTACAAAGTAGTGACTGGTAGTTATATAGTGTTAGCGTTTTAAACTGCAGAAAATGATTAGTTATAAAAAAAAAAAAATATATGCAACTGTTATAAAACAGTTGCATATAATTAATTACTGTTATATATTAGATTAACAATAAATAAATGGAGGAATTCAGATGAGACTACAACAAGCCGTAAAGCCAAGTAGAGAAATGATTGAAAAGTGGATTAATCAAAATGTTTTGGCTGGCAAGACGGATGAAGAACTTGAGGGTACCCTTTTTGTATACGGGAACGAAGCACATAGCTTAGTTAAAACATCCTCAGGAGAATGGGCAATAGAGCCACAAGAAGTTAAGCAAGTAGTTATCTTTAGAAAAGAAGAAACTGAACCTGTAAATATGTGTCGTGCATGCGGACAGGATTACACGAGTTTCAAAGAAGCGATTCAGTGTTGTGCCTTTCTAGATTAATTTTTTTGACTTAGCTGTTATATAACAAAACATATAGCATCATTATGTAGTATAACAAATTCATATAAAGGGAGAGAATAAAAAATGACAAATCGCAAATTACAAGCTGAACAATTAACGGAGAGCTGGACTCAAGATCGCTGGAACGGTGTAGAACGACCATACACAGCTGAAGATGTAGTGAAGCTAAGAGGATCAATCGTTGTTGAACAAACACTTGCAACTTTAGGTGCTAATCGACTATGGGATCTAGTAAACACAGAAGACTATGTAAATGCACTTGGCGCTTTAACAGGAAATCAAGCTATGCAACAAGTTAAAGCAGGTTTAAAAGCTATTTACTTAAGTGGATGGCAAGTAGCGGCAGATGCCAATCTTTCAGGTCATATGTATCCAGACCAAAGCTTATATCCGAGCAATAGTGTACCTCAGGTAGTAAAAAGAATTAACCAAACGTTACAACGTGCTGATCAAATTCAGCAAGCAGAAGGTAATGGAGATACGTATTGGTTCGCTCCAATCGTAGCAGATATGGAAGCTGGTTTTGGTGGAACACTTAACGTGTTTGAACTAACTAAATCGATGATTGAAGCAGGAGCTGGCGGTGTACATTTAGAAGATCAGTTATCTTCTGAAAAGAAATGTGGTCACTTAGGTGGTAAGGTATTACTACCTACTCAAACAGCGGTACGCAATTTGATTTCTGCACGATTAGCGGCTGACGTTATGGGCGTGCCAACAATTATTATTGCTCGTACAGATGCAAATGCAGCTAATTTAATCACAAGTGATGTTGATCCGTATGACCACCAATTTATTACAGGAGAACGCACGCCAGAAGGTTTCTATCATACAAATGATGGTATTGATCAAGCAATCTCTCGTGGCCTAGCGTATGCACCATATGCAGATCTTATCTGGTGTGAAACATCTGAGCCAAGTATTGAAGAAGCACAAAAGTTTGCTGATGCAATTCACGCAAAATTCCCTGGCAAGCTTCTAGCATACAATTGCTCACCATCGTTTAACTGGAAAAAGAAATTGGACCAAGAAACGATTGCAACTTTCCAACAACAACTTGGTCAAATGGGTTACAAATTCCAATTCGTAACACTTGCAGGATTCCATGTTCTTAACTACGGAATGTTCGATCTTGCTAAACGCTACAAAGAATCAGGAATGGCTGCTTATTCTGAGTTACAAGAAGCTGAGTTCGCTGCTGAAGAAAGTGGCTACACAGCAACTCGTCACCAACGTGAAGTTGGAACAGGTTACTTTGACGAAGTTTCACTTGTTATTTCAGGTGGAACATCATCTACAACTGCTTTAAAAGGTTCAACTGAAACGGAACAGTTTCAAAAAGCATAAAATCTAGTAATCATTTAATCTGGTAGGAATTTATATTAATTAGCCTTTTCTTGAGAAAGCTTCGAGAAAAGGCTTTTTTTTGAATTTACAGATAAATATTAAGGGATGTCAGATAAACACTGCTGAATAAGAGATAAGTTACTAAGAATTAAAGATATCCACACACGAAACGAAAAAAATACGTTGTCCCTCTATCATTCTGAATCTAAATCGCATAGTATCGTATCTAATAATCTTTTTTAACAAGGGCAATAGCCTGAAGGAGGAAACATATGACGAGGGACATTGATACACAACTGCAGCAATACAAGATACAACGAAAAAATCGAGGTTGTTTATTGATTCGTTGTCCTGATCAGCCGGGCATTATTGCGTCTATTTCACGCTTTTTATTTCAATACAATGCGAATATTATAGAGTCTAGCCAGTATTCAACTAATCATGAAAGTGGTAACTTCTTTATACGCATCGAATTTGATTGTCCATCTCTCCCGGATCAAAAGGAAGAAATTAAAACTAGATTTTTAGGGATTGCTGAGAAATTCTCGATGGAATGGAAAATGACGTTTCCATCAGATGTGAAACGTATGTCTATTTTTGTATCTAAAGAGCTTCACTGTATTCGAGAGCTTCTCTTTGAATGGCAAAGTGGTGACTTGATGACGGATATCGTTTTAGTTATTAGCAACCATGAGGATGCCAGAGAGTTGGTTGAGAGCTTTGACATTCCATTCGTACATATTCCAGCAAGTCGAGAAAACCGCCAAGATGTGGAGACTCATCAAATGAAATTATTGGAAGCATATGCAGTCGAATTGATTGTCCTAGCTCGTTACATGCAAATATTGACTCCTGCATTTGTAGAAGCTAACCCAAATCGTATTATTAACATCCATCATTCGTTCTTACCAGCCTTTGTTGGCGCACGTCCGTATGATCGTGCTTACCAACGAGGTGTTAAGCTAATTGGTGCAACTTCTCATTACGTCACGAACGATTTAGATGAAGGTCCAATCATTGAACAAGATACGATGCGCGTTGATCATAGAGATAATATCGACGGAATGAAAAAAATAGGTCGTTCCATCGAGCGCAGTGTGCTGGCACGATCGGTTAAATGGCATCTTGAGGATCGTATCATCGTAGATGGCAATAAAACCATTGTGTTTTAAATAGATTGCTCAATTGACATACAACAAACTCAGCATTCCCACGAAGTGTGAAAATATGAAAAAAAGCCGATTCTATAAGAATCGGCTTTTTTATTTCTATTTATCTTCTTTTTTCTTACTAGCTTTTTGCAAACGCTCAAATCTTCGTAAATCTGCTTTCCGAATCGGGATTGGTTCTTTCTTCAGCAGTTTACTAATTGAGATGATGAGCAAAAGTAATAACACCGTAAATGGCAAGGCAGAAATTAGAGATGCCGTCTGGAGTGCTTCTAGTCCACCCGCAAATAACAGGACACCTGCAATTGCCGACATCAAGAAGCCCCAAACAAGTTTTGCAAATATTGGTGGTAAGAGGCTCCCATTCGTCGTCATGCTTGCTAAAATATAAGTTGCTGAGTCAGCGGAGGTGACAAGGAACGTGAAAATTAAGATAATCGATAACACTGACAATATCGTGGTTAAAGGCAAATGCATATACGTTTGAAAGAGAGCTGAAGTTAAATCTGCATTAACAGCCTCCGCAATCCCTGTTTGTTTGTTCAAGTCGTTCCACAAAGCTGTACCACCGAACACTGCAATCCAAAGACATGCAATAGCTGGAGGAATAACTATGACACCAACTATGAATTCACGGATTGTGCGTCCTCTCGAAACACGGGCTACGAATGCTCCAACAAATGGAGACCATGCAATCGCCCATGCCCAGTAGAAAATTGTCCAATCCCTGACCCATGTTCCTTGCTGATAAGGTTGTAACCTTAGGCTGTATTGAATGAAATTTGTAAAGTAATCACCAATTGCCAACGTAAATGTTTCAAGAATGAATACTGTAGGTCCTGCAATAAACACAAACGCCATTAGTATCAGGGCGATTCCTAAATTGAGATTACTGAGATAGCGAATTCCCTTATTTAATCCAGTTGAGGATGAAATCATATAAGCAACAAATATCACAAGAATAATGATAAGTTGTACGGAAAACGAAGTACCCGTATTAAAGACAGCATCCAATCCGCCATTAATTTGAAGAATTCCAAGTCCTAATGAAGTTGCGATTCCCATTACAGTTGCTATTACGGCAAATGAATCGATGCCGACTTTCACCGAACTGTTGGTTCCTGTTATAGGTTCTAAAGCTGTGGATACGAGACCGTTCTGTTTCTTTCGATATTGTAAAAAGCCCATAACTAAACCGACAATTGCAAAGACGGACCACTGACTAACACCCCAATGGAAGAAAGAATAGCCCATAGCGATACGAGCTGCTTGTTCCGTCTGAGCTTCTGCACCCGGAAGTGGTGACGCGAAGAAATGACTCATAGGCTCTGCAACTCCCCAGAACACGAGACCTACACCAAAACCAGCGGAGAACAGCATGGCAATCCATGTGAAGAATGGAAACTCTGGTCGTTCATCATCTCCTCCGAGTCGAATTGTTCCGTATTTGCTAATAGCTAAGCCAATCAAAAAAATAATTATAATAAAGACGGCCAACAAATAAAACCAACCGAAATTGACGGTTGTAATAGAAAATAGTGATTTTGCTACACTATCAAATTTGGCAGGAATTGTGGCACCCAAAATAACGAGCACGAAGATCACTGCCGATGAAATTGTAAATACTGGATTTTTCCAAATATCTCTATTCAGCAAAATCGCCTCCTTTATTAGTTTGTACTAGTATAGCAAAAAACCTATAGATTTTTCCAATAGTGGTCTTGCATGATTGCAAGTGTTACTTAACGCTAGTTAACTCTAGTTGTTTGAAAATTGAAATAAAGTACATGAATAAACGAAATACAAAAAAGCCACAAAGTTTATTGTGGCTTTTTTTTCTGGGTTTTCAAAAATACTTACTAAACAATTCCAGGTGATTTTTGCTAACGATGTCTTGTGAGAATAATGGGATATATATTAATTGTTGTTTTGTAAATGTATCTGTAATCAATTGAGTATACTTTCTCTCATGCTTTTTACGTTCTTGGAAAAAAGCACCATCTACTTCTTCTGGTAATACTTTATTGATGATTAAGGTTTTGACGTGTAAATCATATTTATGAAGTAATTCAATAGCTTTTTGTGTCTCTAAAATTGGAAGACGTTCTGGATTCAAAACAAAGATAAATCCTGTCTCTTTTTCACTTAATAAAATGTCTCTTGCCTTGGAAAATCTCTCTTGTCTAGTTTTTAATACTTCATAAATAGGATCTTCAACCGGTTCACCATCATTTAATAGTGCTGAATAATTTTCGTTGGTTTTCTTGCGCTTTTCAAGTAATCCATTAATCCACACACCCATTAACTCAGGCAGTGTGAGAAGGCGAATGGTGTGACCAGTAGGTGCCGTATCAAATACCAATTTATCGAAGTTAGCACGTTCTTCTAAAATAATTGAAATCAATTTATCAAATAAGGCAGCTTCATCGGCACCTGGAGAAGCTTTCGCCGTATCAAGCTGACGATGAACTTCTTCCATCATGCCAGAATGAACAATACCTTTAATATTTTCTTTAACACCTTTAATATATTTATCTGTTTCTATTTCAGGATCGATTTCAAGCGCATGGAGATTTTTAGAAATCTCAACGGTTTTTCCACCGATATTTTGATTGAAAATATCCCCAACATTGTGAGCAGGATCGGTTGAAACTAGAAGGGTTCGATACCCTTGTTGAGCTAATTTCCATGCAATAGCAGCAGCAGAAGTTGATTTACCAACACCACCTTTACCGCCTACAAAAATAATGCTTTTATTTAACACTTCCATGGCAATTCTCCTTTCTGTGAAAATGAGCTTGTCCTAACAACAACGAATACCTGTCATAGGTGATTTTTCCATCCCCATTCTTAAGTGCCAATCATGAAATTTCTCAATCATGTAGGGGTAAAGCTCAAGTGTGTAGTAATAAACAGGGTTTGGAATGCCAATCATTTCTGAGTAAAGTAGCAGAAGAAATAAATCGTCTTCATTTCTCAACTCCCTAGCGATTTCCTGTCGATGTGGCATGCTTAATACTTCCTCGTAAAAAGCGATAAGTTGTTTCACTTTATCCAACATCATTTGTATTCACCTCTTCTTAATTAATAGAGGAAAAGAATCATGAAAAAATGATCCTTTTCCTCATTAAATAAAACGTTTATTAATCGTCTAAATCAATTTTCGTGTTATCAGTACTTCTCAATGATGAGATGGCTGTTAGGATAATCCAAATAGCAAACCCCATAATAATCGCTCCGAAAATAAAGAGAAGAGGACTTGAGTTACTTCCCCAGAACGCCCACTGGAAAACGACTTGCTGAATCATAGCCCATAATGTCATGAATAAAATGAAAATCATTGGTATGAGTGTAACTAAGTAATTTCGACCAAGTCTCTTCAGCCAAATTGTGATAAGGAGTAAACTTATTCCAGCAAGTAATTGATTGGCAGTACCGAATAACGGCCATAGCAGGAATCCACCAGATCCAAATCCATTTGGTCCTTCAGGAATTAGTACAAGAGCAGAACTTGCAACAACAGCAATCGTTGTTGCTACATGTGTTTTAGCTATAACAGGTACTTTGTATTCAACGCCAAGCTCAGCAATAATATAGCGCATAAGTCGAACGGATGTATCAAGAGTTGTAGCTGCAAAACTTACGACAATAACTGAGACAATCGTTGCAGCCACTTCAACAGGAATTCCTAGTCCAGCTGCAAGTTGACTTGCGCCTTTAACAAAGGTACCAAGTCCACCAGCACTAGCCGCACCGAAACTGCTATAAGTTGCTAAGAAGTCTTCTTTTGTTGGGAACAATGTAATAACAGCAATAATGGAAATTAGTGCAAGGACACCTTCACCAACAGCACCTGCATAACCAACAAAACGCGCATCAGTTTCTTTATTTAACTGTTTAGACGAAGTGCCTGATGACACAAGTCCGTGGAAACCAGAAATTGCTCCACAAGCAATTGTAATGAATAGTAGCGGGAACCAAGAAACATCATCTGCGCCAGGGTTTGTCATTGGAGCAGTAATTGGTGGGTTGGTGAATAATAATCCTAGATACAAAATGCCTAATCCAACAATAAGTTGGTGGGAGTTTATAAAGTCACGTGGTTGTAATAGTCTCCAAACAGGTAGTGTAGAAGCAATATACACATACACCATTAAGATGATGATCCAAATAAAGAATGCGGTGGAAACTGCACCTAGCCCGAAGATTCCTGCTGCGTCTGCTCCGCCCATATATTTCACAAGGTCGATTTGTAAGAAACCAACTTTAGCAGAAATGATGGCTACAAAATACATAATAGCAAGAGCAATCAAAGAAGGAACAAGCATTTTTGAATTCTTTTTATAAACGATATGCCCAATCCAAAGTGCTAATGGGATTTGGATAAATACTGGTAATACACTTGATGGGAATGTAATAAATAAATTGGCAATAACCCATGCAAATACAGCGTTCACCATTAGAACAAGAATAAGAATGATGAATAAAAACAATATTTTTGCTCGTTGACCAATAAGTTTATTTGCTAGTGTTCCAATCGATTGGCCTTTATTTCTTACTGAAATAACTAGTGTTCCAAAGTCGTGTACTCCAGCGGCGAATACGGTACCAAGAACCACCCAAATGATTGCCGGAAGCCAACCCCAATAGACGGCTATTGCAGGACCTAGAATTGGTGCGGCACCAGCGACTGAAGTGAAGTGATGACCCCAAAGGACAAATCTATTCGTTGGAACAAAATCTACCCCATCTTTAAAACGATGTGCAGGGGTGACATAGTTCGGATCTAAACGGAATATTTTTTCTGCAAGAAACTTTGAATAAAATCGATAACCGATAACGAATATGAAAAGACTAATTGCTGCTATTGCAATGGCATTCAAAATATATTCCTCCTTTATAAAGTATGGTTGTCTCATGTTATACAAGATATTCTATAAAACGTAGAATAATGTAAGCGTTTAATAACTTACTACAATGGTATAGCAAAAAAATGGTAATGTAAATATTAGAAATATTTACATTAAAAAATAGTAAATAAAGTAAGTTTTACTAATGGATTAAATGTAAAATTTCATGTGAAAACGGGATATCATTTAGCCAATATTCTATTAATAGAAGCGATTCAACTAGCAACAAAAGTGTGATTGAAATTACATCTTCAGATGATTTCTATTTTTGTACAAAAAATATTTTTTATCCACATTCCCATTAATAACTAGTAAACTTCCTATGAGTTTGTGAATTTACAATGACGAACTTTATTGAGATGTCATATAGTATGCATATGTAAGCGCTTCAATAATAATTCTTATGTGTGAATTATATCTTGCAATCTTCGATGATGTGAAATATAAAAACTAGCTTACTATTTAAATCAGTTAATTTTGTGATTTAATTCATTGAATTTTGTGAAAATGTCTCTATACTAATACTAATAGTAGGGGAAGGGTTGGGTATATTATGAAAAAAGATTTGCGTATTAATAGTAAAGTGTTCAGTGAAGGAGCGATGAAAGCTCCAAATCGGGCAATGTTACGAGCAGTTGGCGTGACAGATGAGGATTTCAAAAAGCCAATGATCGGTGTTGCTAGTACTTGGAGTGAAGTGACTCCGTGCAATATACATATTCATGATTTAGCGGTCAGTGCGAAAAAAGGTGCAAGAGAAGCGGGCGGGGTTCCGTTCATCTTTAATACGATTACCGTATCGGATGGTATTTCAATGGGAACGGAAGGTATGAGATATTCACTTCCAAGTAGAGATGTAATCGCGGATTCAATTGAGACAGTGGTAGGGGCAGAAAGCTTAGATGGGCTTGTTGCAATCGGTGGCTGTGATAAAAATATTCCAGGATGCTTAATCGCGATCGCAAATTCTGAGGTGCCAGCAGTTTTTGTATATGGAGGAACGATTTCGCCAGGTGTGCATAATGGAGAAAATATTGATATTGTATCCGTTTTTGAAGGGGTAGGGCGTCATAATAATGGAGACATTAGTGATGATACACTTCGGAAAATTGAATGCAGTGCATGTCCTGGAGCAGGGTCATGTGGAGGTATGTATACTGCAAATACCATGGCGTCGGCAGCAGAGGCAATGGGCATGAGTTTACCGGGAAGTTCTTCAAATCCGGCAGTTTCGGAAGCTAAATTGAAGGATTGTGCAGCAGCTGGAGCGGCTGTTCATAACTTGCTTGAACAGGAGATTTATCCAAAAGATATTATGACAAAAGAAGCATTTGAAAATGCAATTACTGTCGTTATGGCCCTTGGAGGCTCGACAAATGCCGTTCTGCATTTGCTAGCGATTGCTCATTCTGTTGAAGTAGATTTGACCATTGATGACTTTAACAAAATCCAAAAGAAAACACCACATATTGCTGATTTAAAACCAAGCGGGAAATATGTTATGGAAGACTTACACCGAGCTGGTGGTGTACAAGCTGTGATGAAGGTTCTACTAGAGGCAGGATATCTTCACGGAGACTGTATGACAGTTACAGGGAAAACAGTTGCTGAAAACCTTAAAGATGCACCAGGTTTAAGTGAAGGGCAGCAAGTAATTCTGCCGTTTGACAAGCCGTATAGAGAAGATGGTCCATTAATTGTTATAAAAGGGAATCTATCACCTAGTGGTGCCGTTGCGAAAGTATCTGGAGTAAAAGTGAAACGCCATATTGGACCTGCTAGAGTATTTAATACCGAAAAAGAAGCAACGCTCGCAGTTATGGCGAATGAGATTAACGAAGGCGATGTTTTAGTCATCCGTTATGTAGGACCAAAAGGTGGACCTGGAATGCCAGAAATGTTGTCCATATCTGCCATTCTTGTTGGAAAAGGAATGGGTGAAAAAGTGGCCTTGATTACAGATGGTAGATTTTCAGGTGGGACTCATGGTCTAGTCGTTGGTCATATTGCACCGGAAGCCCAAGTTGGAGGTCCAATTGCATTAGTAAAAGAAGGCGATCTCATAACGATAGACTCGCAAGAACAAGAGATATCTATGAATGTAACGGATGCGGAACTGGAAGAGCGCTTTAAAGAATGGGTTGCCCCTCCACTTTATAAAAAAGGCGTGCTCGGAAAATATGCTCATAATGTGTCGTGTTCTTCAAAAGGAGCCGTTACAGATTACTTTACTAGCTAAATAAAATAATAGTTATCAATGAAAAGAGGAAGCAGAGTGAGTTATTTAGAGGAACTAAAAAAAATTCTCTCTCCTGAAAGAGTATCAACAAACGAAGTGATTTTGGATCAGCACAGTAAAGACGAATCTTATCATAGACCGTCTTTACCAGATGCTGTTGTGTTCCCTATTAGCGCGGAAGAAGTCAGCAAAGTCATGAACATTGCCGAAAAATTCAAGATTCCGATTGTTCCCTTTGGATTAGGTACTAGCTTGGAAGGACATGTGATCCCTTATAACGGCGGTATAACGGTCGATTTTTCTTTAATGGATACTATTATTGAAGTTTTTCCAACTGATTTTTTAGTGAAAGTTCAACCTGGTGTTACTCGTTCTAAGCTAAATCAAGAACTAAAAAAACATGGTTTGTTTTTTTCTGTTGATCCAGGAGCAGACGCTACACTTGGTGGTATGGCAGCGACGAACGCCAGTGGAACAACTTCTGTCCGTTACGGCATTATGCGTGACCAAGTAAGAGATATGGAAGTCGTTCTCGCTGATGGAACAATCATGCATACTGGTAACTTGGCAGCCAAATCTTCATCAGGTTATAACTTGAACGGATTATTCGTAGGATCCGAGGGGACCTTAGGGTGTTTTACGGAATTGACTTTGCGCGTGTATGGAATTCCTGAACTGATTGTTGCGGGTAGGGCGTCTTTTGAAACGGTTGGACAAGCCGTGGATGCGGTAGTCAGCATTCTTTCTGCTGGGATACAGGTGGCAAGAATTGAATTAGTAGATCAGCAATCCATTGCGCAGGTAAATGTCTACAGCGGGACGGACTATCTTGAGGTACCGACACTCTTTTTGGAGTTTCATGGAAATGAAGCCGGTTTAATGCAAGATATGGAATTTGCAAAAGAGATATTAGCAGATAATAAGTGCAGTGAATTTAAATTCGAAAAAGATTCGCAATCACGTAACCAACTATGGGAAGCACGCCACAATCTTGCGTATGCGGTTATGCGAGCTCATCCAGGTAAAAAGATGATGGTAACTGATGTTTGCTTACCTATTTCAGAATTGGCGAACGGGATAGAGTCGGCAAAAGAAGCAATGGCAAGGTATGAATTACCAGGCGGTATAGTCGGGCATGTCGGAGATGGGAATTATCATGCTCTATTAATGCTAGATGTGAATGATGAAGAGGAAATGAAAAGAGCAGAAAGTTTTAATAGTCATATAGTAGAATTTGCCCTCAGTAAAGGTGGAACTTGTACAGGGGAGCATGGAGTAGGAATTGGTAAAATGAAATATCAATCACTTGAACATGGGAATTCGTTGCACATAATGAAAGCATTGAAAAAGACGTTGGATCCACATAATATTTTGAATCCCGGAAAAATTTTCAATATGAATTAATGATACTAATAAAACCTTGGGGGAAGAATTATGAAAAGAAAAATCGGTTTTATTTCAGTAATGCTAGCTGCTGCATTAACGTTAACAGCGTGCGGAGATTCGGGTAATGAGAAGGCTGCGGATCCTGATAAAGTTTACACATTACAAGCGGGACATTCGTTGCCAGATAGTCACCCTTACCAATTAGCATTTTTAGAAATGGCAAAAAATGTGGAAGAGCGTACCAATGGGCAAGTAATTATCGAAGTTTTTGCTAACAGTGAAATTGGAGCAGAACGAGAATTGACTGAAGGAATGACACTGGGAACGGTTGATTTGGTTGTATCTTCAACTGCACCCGTTACCAATTTCGTTCCTGAATTAGGTGTTCTCGATGTTCCATTCATTTTCCAAAATCGCGAATCAGCAGTAAAAGTCCTAGAAGGTGAAATTGGGAATGAGTTATTTGCGAAGATGGAGGAAAACGGAATCATGGGTCTTTCTTGGGGGGAAAACGGTTATCGTCATATCACAAATGGTATACGACCAGTTAATACTCCTGAAGATCTAAAAGGACTAAAAATCAGAACGCAGGAAAACGCAATTCATCTTGCTGCATTTGAGGCACTAGGGGCACAACCAACGCCTATGGCATGGACAGAAGCCATTACTGCACTTCAACAAGGAGTTGTTGATGCACAAGAAAATCCGGCAATCGTTGCAGATCAGTTCAAACTCTATGAAGCGAAACAAAAATACATGACTTTAACTGGACATGTCTATTCTGTAGCTATATTCATGATGAGCAAACAAACGTATGACAAATTACCTGAAGAATTGAGAGACATTGTTGTTGAAGAAGGACAGAAAGCTGGAGAGATAGAACGCGACCTCATTGTTGAAATGGAAAAAGAATCAATTAAAACACTAAAAGAAAATGGTGTTGAAATTATTGAAGATGTCGACCTTACACCTTTCCAGGAGGCCGTTAAGCCTGTATATGACACAATTGAATATCAGGAATTGTTGAATCGTATTCTTGACGCTCAATAAATGAAAATATACGTGTAATAAAAAAGAGAGAATTTTTCTCTCTTTTTTATATGGGAGGGAAGATATGGCTAGATATATTAACTATATGAATGTAACAATAAAACATTTTCTAAATGTGATTTTAGCGGTATTGGTTATTGCTGTTTTTTTACAAGTTATTTTTCGGTTTGTATTACAACAACCTCTAGCATGGACGGAAGAATTGGCTAGATATTGTCTGGTATGGCTTACTTTTTTAGGTGCTGCTTTTGCCATGTCAATGAAAGCCCATATCGGCATGGAGGTTTTCGTGAAGTTGTTTGCACTTCCATTCCAAAAAGCTCTTTATGTGATAGCGACAATTGCGAGCCTCATGTTTTTCTTGTTAATGGTTGTTCAAGGATATGATTTGGCTATCCAATCCATGTCGCAATTGTCACCGGTATTAAGAATACCGATGGGGATTATTTACTTAGTCATTCCGTTAAGTGGCTTTATATTAATTGTCAATATGGCATCTCAGTTCACTAAAGACTATAAGAGCGGGGGTGTCTGACCATGGCGATACTGTTATTTGTGTTGTTAATTGTTTTATTTTTGATCAATGTTCCGATTGCGGTTGCTTTAGGTTTGGCATCTGCACTCATATTTTTTATTGACGGAAACGTTTCGTTAATAGTTATTATGCAGCGGATGTTCAATTCGGTAGATTCTTTTCCATTGATGGCTATCCCTTTCTTTATATTAGCCGGCAAGCTAATGGAGAGCGGAGGAATATCTAGACGATTAATCCATCTGGCTAACGTCATTTTCGGTCGAATCAAAGGAGGGTTAGCTATTGTATCCATTGTGGCTTGTGCTTTTTTTGCGGCCATATCTGGTTCAGCTGCAGCTACTACCGCGGCTGTTGGAGGACTGTTAATACCTGCGATGGTTAAAAAAGGATACGATAAGAGTTTTTCCACGGCCGTGCAAGCTGCTGGAGGAACGATTGGTGTCATGATTCCTCCAAGCGTCCCTCTTGTTTTATATGGTGTCACTGCTGGAGTATCAGTAAGCAGTTTGTTTATTGCGGGAATCCTACCTGGTCTTTTAGTGGTAGGTTCACTTATCATTTTGGTTTATGTCATTTCTCTAATAAAAGGGTATGGTGGAGGAGAAAAATTTGATTTTAGGGATTTCTTTAAAGCTTTAGCAGATTCTTTATTAGCCTTGTTAATGCCAGTCATTATATTAGGCGGCATATATGGCGGCATTTTCACACCAACTGAAGCGGCTGTTGTAGCGGTTGTATATGGCTTAATCGTGGGAGTGGTATTTTACCGAGAGATTAAAATTAAGGATTTAATGGAAATATTCTCATCTTCAGTCGTAATTACAGCCGTCATAATGTTCATTATTGCTGGTGCTTCTGTTTTCGGATATTTTTTAACGAGACAACGAATTCCTGCTGAATTAACGGAAGCGATGCTTGGAGTCACTACGAATTGGATTATCGCTCTACTAATTATTAATGCTATATTGCTAATCTGTGGTGCTTTCTTGGAAACTTCAGCTGCCATCATTATATTAACACCAATTCTTGTGCCAATAGTTAGTGCATTGGGAATCGACTTAGTGCATTTTGGTATTATCATGATTGTTAATTTGGCCATCGGTTTTATTACACCACCGGTAGGAATAAACCTTTTTGTGGCAGCCAATATAGCTGGGACAAAATTTGAAAGTTTAATGAAAGCAATTGTTCCATTCATCGTAATTATGGTAATTGATGTTATTATCATTTCATTTATACCGAGCATCAGCTTATTTTTGGTGGGGCTTGCAAATTAAGTGATTTGAATAGGAACTATAGGGTTATTAAATGTAGGGGTTTTTCAAGGATGGGGGATTCTCATATGTAGTAAAAAAGGTTACACACAAGTGAACTGTGTGTAACCTTTTTTGAGTTTACGAATACGAATGAGTATAAAAAGAAAAGCATTATTTTTCGTAAGATACTATATAGAGTACGGTCAGTCTTTAGTGGCTGTTTGAATCACCTTTTGTCCATCAATAACGACATAAAAGACGGTGATTTTTGCTCCTGTTTCTAAGTCATCAAAAAACGGTTTAGCTGTCTCAGACAGTCTCATAGCTACTGTTTCATTTTGTTCGTTTGTGACTTCAATCGAGTTCAAATCTTGAAGTCCTACATACGTTACACGAGCTTCCTCTACCACTAGCTTTTCTTCGGCTGACGAATCTTCGTTTTTCGCGCCATCCCAGGTAACTTCAGTTGAGGCCATCCAGTCTTCAGCTTCGTTAGCAGTTGACCATGCTTCAACTGTGTAGGTTCCTGGTTCTAATGTGGATAGACCTTCTGTCAGATCCAAGTCCATAAGTAGAGAGTCACCTGGCTTAATTATCTTTTGTTCTAACGCCTGAGTAAACATCTTATCATCAGAATAGGTGTAAACGACTGTACCTTTATTATCCTTTAAATGAAAATCATAATACTGTGACGAGTTCATATTCAATGTTACTACGTCTGTTGTATTATTTTTAAGGGAAAAGACGTAATGATACTTATTCTCTGGCATTCCTTCTGAAATATTTGGAACGATTGATCCAGCAACGATTTCATTTCCGTTATCATTATCACTACCATTGACATCTTCTTGCGTATCATTTTTTGTCGTTCCACAACCTGCCAATAAAATGGCTATAAGGGTTAAAAATAATATAAATATCCACTTTCGTTTCATATATATATCTCCTCTTTACAATAATTAGACTGTAATAACGAAAAAAATGTTACAGAATAATTGAAGGAGTTTCAATAATGCTTGCTCTCTAGTTGAGCATAGTGTAATTAAACTTCCACTTGCTTACCTGTCAGTCCTTGACGGTCGGTGATGATTAGTCGTTTATTTGTAATTACAACAACATCACGAATGGTTTTGTAGGCAATTTTCGCTTCTTCAAATGGCAAATCATGAACTGAATAAAGCAAATGATAAGTGCATATTTTAGAAGGTGGGAGATGTTAATGGCAAGAGTAGATTTCGCGAATCGTATTAAGTCCTTTGATTAATTCTTAAGTCTCCGTAATCGATTTACCCCTCATAAACAAAAGCAGTGAGCATTCTAAAACCAAATCCCATTTCTTCCTAAAGATTAAGTGCAGTTATAATCGGATATATTTTAGCTAATAATTAGTGAAATAATGTGGATTACTGTAAATTAATATATTTTTCTGTAAATTCAGACTATACATTTATATGGGAGATTGGTAGAATCTAACTATAGGAGAGTTAAATGGGATTTTATTCTGTTGGCCCCCTTATTTTTATTTGATTAAGAAAAAATAAGAATATTTTAGAGAGAAGGGGAAAATCAGATGAAAAAGAATCTAATTTTAGTTATTATCACTCTTTTTGTAATTAGTATTATTGCAGCTTGCGGAGGAGAAGAAAAAACGGTTGCTGTAAATGCTGGAAAAGAAAGTAGTAGTAAAACCGTGTTAGATCGTATGGAGAAATCTAAAGTACTAAATGTTGCTTTCGAAGGCACATACCCTCCTTTTAATTTCTTAGATGACAAAGATGATTTCCAAGGTTTTGACGTAGATATATCCAATGAAATTGCTAAAAGATTAGGTGTTGAAGTCAATTTTATTGCGACAAAGTGGGATGGCTTAATTGGTGGTCTAAAAGCTGATAAATTCGATATTGTTATTGGACAAATGACCGTAACAGAAGAACGGAAAAAAAGTGTTGATTTTACTGACCCATACGTTATTACTGGCTCGGTATTAATCACTCGCGAGGAAACGAACGATATTACTAAACTTGAGGATATTAAAGGGAAGAAAGTTGGCGTTGGCGGCGGGACAACTTTTGAAGAAGTTGCAAACACCGTCGATGGTGCGGATGTCATATTATACAAAGCAGTAAGTGATTATATTCAAGATCTTAAGAATAAACGATTAGACGTTATTATTAATGATCAGTTGTTAATTAGCTACAATATTAAGGAACAAAATCTTCCTTTAAAAATTGCGAGCGATATTGTAAATAGAGACGAAATTGGGATGGCAGTTAATAAAGGAAACGAAGACTTTATTACAGAGGTAAATGAAGCATTAAGTGAAATGAAAGAGGATGGCACATACATTGAAATTTATAAAAAATGGTTCGGAACAGAGCCTTTAGAAATGTAATTTTACTAATGAAGGATCAAAGTGAAAATTTCATTCCTCTATTTTATCATTTCAATACCCGTAAAAACATGGATAGGGAGGGGCGGTAATTTTGCATATCGTCATTTTAGGGACGGGAATGATTGGTACGACAGTAGTCAGTGAAATTGCAAAGTTTAAAGATTTAAAAAAAATAACGGTTATTGACATAAACCAAGAGAGCATTGATAAGTGTTTGGGCATAGCAAATAACCCCAAAGTGATTGGGAAAATAGCCTCGTTAGAAACGGAAGAAGAAATCGCGAAATTGTTAATAGGTGCAGATGTAGCGGTAGCATGTCTCCCGCATTCTTTGAGCCTGGTAGCTATAAAAGCTGCAATCGCATCAAAATGTCACTTAGTGGATCTTGTAGGGTCTAGGTTTACAGATAAAATGGCATTGCATAAAATTGCACAAGAGGCAGGAGTCATAATTATACCGGGTTGTGGGGTTGCTCCAGGAATAACGAATTTTCTAGCCGCGCAAGGTATCGAGATGTTAGATGAAGCTGTCGATGCAGTTATGAGTTGCGGCGGTATTCCGAGACATCCAGTCCCGCCTCTATGGTATCAAGTTGTTTTTCGTCTTGAAAGTGTTTTGGGCCTCTATACAAAACCAGCCATGGCAGTTGAAAACGGGGAGCTTGTTGAGTACCCTCCTCTTTCTGGATTAGAAAAAATTACTTTTCCAAATCCAGTAGGTGATTGTGAATCGGTTATTACGGATGCTCATAGTACCGCATTCATTTTAAAGGATCGAGTGAAAAATCTATATGAAAAAACAGTTCGCTATCCTGGGCATTGGGTAAAAATGAATGTTTTAAGTGAATTAGGATTTCTCGATAATAATCCTATTGTAGTTCATGGAATAACGACTACTCCTCGAGCCTTTGCAGAAAGAATTCTAGCCCCAAAAATGATTGGGGCGTCCAATGAAGATATTACTGTGATGAGGGTAGAGGTAAGTGGGATCAAGGCTGGAAAATCAATCAAACATACATGGGAAATGGTTGATTTATATGATCATAAACGGAAAATCACTTCCATGGCTAAAACGACTGCTATTCCAGCAGCGTTAACGGCTAAATGGATTGCATTAAAAAAAATTACCGAGACTGGTGTTATTCCAATAGAGAGCTTAATTGTTAGGGAGCGTTTTCAACCATTTTTAGATGAATTAAACAGTTTAGGAATTGAAATTACTTACAAAGAGGAAAATTTAGAGTAAGTTTTGTATCCATGTTGTAGCTTGTCTGACTGGAGGATGTTATATGGACGCAACAATAATAATAGATTCATTGCCATCCCTACTTAAAGCTACGCTAATGACTATTTTCTTGGCAGCAATATCTATTATTATCGCCCTGGTGATTGGGTTTTTTACGGCAATCGTAAGAATAGTAAAAGTAAGGATTTTAAACGGAGTTGCTAGTGCCTACGTATCTATTATCCGAGGAACTCCACTTCTTGTACAAATATTCGTTATTTACTATGGATTCCCTCAAATAGGTATTGCTTTAGATCCGATATCTTCAGGGATATTGGCTTTAAGTTTAAATGCAGGTGCTTATCTATCTGAATCTTTTCGAGCATCAATACTTGCTGTTGATAATGGACAAATGGAAGCCTCAATGTCAATGGGGATGACTTATTCACAAGCTTTATTACGAATTATTTTACCTCAAAGCTTGCGAATCGCAATTCCTACATTATCAAACTCATTTATCGTGCTTATTAAAGATACCTCACTCGTATCAGTTATTACGGTTACGGAATTATTGCAAATGTCGAGTTTGATCATTGCAAAAACGTTTGAACCACTTACTATTTATTTAGTAGCTGCTGCAATCTATTGGGTGTTAATTACGTTCTTCACAACTATATTAGACAAATTGGAAACCAAAACTTCCAAATACTTAGTGCGAACTTAATAATATTTGAAAAATACTAGTGTGAGGAGATACCCATGAGTATTATTCAAATTCATAATTTGAAAAAAAGCTTTGGATTAAATGATGTATTACTAGGAATCGATTTGGAAATAAATAAAAGCGAAGTCGTCGTCATAATGGGACCAAGTGGCTCTGGAAAATCAACTTTGTTACGTTGCTTAAATTTCTTAGAAGAGCCTACTGAGGGAATCATTCAAATTGGTGAATACAGAGTAATTGCAGGTGGGAAAATAGATCGAAAACGAAAGAAAGAGATAAGAGAATTAAGGAAAAGAACTGGTTTTGTTTTTCAATCGTTCAATCTGTTTCCTCATAAAACAGCCATAGAAAATGTAATGGAAGGTCCAATTGCCATACACGGAGCCAGTAAAGATGAGGCTAGAAAGTTGGCTGAATTACAACTCATTAAAGTTGGGCTTGGAGATCGTTGTGATCACTATCCTGTTCAATTGTCAGGTGGTCAACAGCAAAGAGTGGCGATAGCAAGGTCGCTAGCATTGAATCCAATGGTCATGCTTTTTGATGAACCTACTTCCGCCCTTGATCCTGAGCTCGTCCGAGAGGTATTACAGGTTATTAAAGACTTGGCTCAAGAAGGAATGACTATGGTAATCGTGACACACGAAATGAACTTTGCAAAAGATGTCGCCGACAGAGTCGTTTTTATGGATAACGGATTAATTGTTGAGGAAGGAACGTCACAACAAGTTTTTCAGTCTCCAAAAGAAGAGAGAACTAGAAAGTTTTTGTCAAAAGTAGAGTAAAGACAATTGAAGTAGTAAGTATATGTTTCAGATGTAAAAGGCAAGTGTATAGTCAATACTTAAATTCCAGCAGTTAGTATAATTGCTGGAATTTAAGTGTGTGTAAAATTATTGAATAGTGCGAATTGCTTTTCAATTACTCGCGAAATTGTTATGTTAGTCGTTAAATAGACGTTTAATATATATAGATAATGATTGAAGGAGTTGAAATATGAAAATAAAAATAGCTGTAATAGGTTCTGAAGAATTTATAGATAGAATTCTTATAGAAGGGTCCAATATTTCTGGTATTGAGATTGTTCCTTATATGTATCAAGATCCGAGTGAAGCGGGTAAGCTTATCAGAAGTTTAAAGCCTTGCGATATCGTCTTTTATTCTGGCGCATTTCCTTACTATTCTTCAAAAGGAGAGCGAGAGAAATTGACAATTCCTTCGCTTTATTTAGCTCAAGATGAAATGGCATTCGCCTATTCTTTACTGTCTATTTTATATAATTATAAAATTTCTTTGAAGCGACTTTCCATCGATCTTATGGATTCATCAATTGTGACAAATGTATTGTCCGACATGAATTTCAAGGTTAAGCCATTACGCATTATGGATTATAGAGAGATGTTAGAGAGTCATTTTGATGTGGAGAAAATAGTCGATTTTCATCATACACTTTGGAAGAAAGGTTCCATTGATTTAGCTTTAACAAGTGTTCATGCTGTCTGTCAGCGATTAGAAGACTTGGGCATCCCTACTCTAAAGATGGCAGATCCAAGACTGACGTTGATCCGAGGATTGCAAGAAGCTAAAACTCAAGCAGAACTATATAGAAGTAAATCTGCCCAAGTTTCTGTAGGTTATATTTCATTCCCTCATTTACATCGTTTACAACTAAAATATGTTGAAGCATTTGCACTCGAAATTCACGCATCCATTCAGCAGATGGATGAAACATCATTTATCCTATATAGCACTAAAGGTGATATTGAAGCCTTGATGAACCAAAATGTACTAGCGGATTTCTTTGATAAATGGCAAGACAGTATATTCATTGGATTTGGCTACGGAATAACAATTACGGAAGCCGATTTAAATGCCAAAGTAGCGCTTCATTTTGCTGAAAAAGATAGTGACGAAAAATGCGGATACATCTTGACTGAAAAAAAAGAATTACAAGGACCGTTTCCTAATGAACGAAAACAACATAGTTTAATAGTGGCTCAACCCGAATTCCTAGAAGTGGCAAAGAAAACGAAATTGAGCCCTGCAAATCTCTCGAAAATTATGGAATTTGGTAAATCAAGACAAATGCTTCATTTTACAGCGGCAGACCTCGCAGATTATCTGCAGGTAACACGTCGTTCTACTGAACGGATTCTTAAAAAACTCGTTGATCACAGTTATGTAAAAGTAGTTGGAGAAGAAATGACATATCAACAAGGACGACCAAGAACAGTTTACGAACTCAATATGCCTATATATCAATAGAGAAACTATATGTTGGTTGGGAGGTTGTACACTATATGACGTTGGTGAAATAAAATCTCCTTCTCGATAAAACAGGAGAAAGGGATGGAATTTCACTAATGTTATTTTTTTATAAATATCTATGAAACAAAAAAGCTTGATACACGTTGATTTCCGTTCCGAGCGGACGCGTTCCGTGGTGCGTGCGGTGAGCCTCCTCGTCGCGAAAACAATCAATGCTCCTGCGGTTACTCGTCGCAAACGAATTGTGCACAATTCGTTTCCTGTGGGGTCTTCACCTGTCACGCTAATCCCACCGGAGTCGCCGCTCTGCACTGCAATCAGCTAAGAGAATAGAGTTATCGCAAGCGAATATTATCATTGACCCATTTCATCTAGTTCAATTAATGAAATCGCTCTATGAATAAATGTCGTATTACTATTATGAATAAACTTAAAACAGATCCACCTGATAATAGGAAGAAATACCGTCGCCTGAAGCGTTACTGGAAGCTACTCCTTTAAAAACGTTAAGAAAACATCTTCCGTTCATAGAAAACAGCTTTATTTACCCTTACAATAACGAAAGAATTGAAGGGACTAACAATAAAATCAACGTATTGAATCGTGTCGCTTATGGATATAGAAATTTCCGGAATTACAAAAACCGTCTTTATTTACCCTTTAAATTAAAACCAGATGTTAAACAAAGCGAACAAAAACAACTACGCTCAAAAGTAGCATAATCCTACTCTTAAGCATGTCACTGGATCAGGCAATTTATATATTCTTATCCAATTTTAGTTGCTTGGAGTGCAAGATGGCGACTCCGGCGGAAAAAGCACGAGCTGAAGACCCCACAGGAAACGAATTGTTCACAATTCATTTGCGACGAGTAACCGCAGGAGCACGTGTTTTTCGCGACGAGGAGGCTGAAGTCGTGCCCGCGGAAAGCAACGGGATACTTGAAAAACTACATAAAAAAAGCCTGCCATAAAAAGTCATTTTTACTAATTTTCTGGACAGTCCCATGACAAATCAATCAATCAATTATAGCCGACTAAAATTCTTCACCGACGTCTTTTGACAAAGATCCGCTTAGGAAAGTAAATGAAAAAAAGGAAAGTTCACATATTAGTGAACTTTCCTTTTCGAATTTAAAAACTATTATTGTTAAGCATCTACAGTTGTTGCATCTTCTTTTCTTACTTGTATCATTTCAGCTTCTGACAGTTTAGCAATTGTAAATCCTGTCATTGCATAAATGATTGAAATAATTGGAACAGCAAAGTTTAGAACTGCATAGGGAGCATAGTCAAAGGCATGAACGCCGAGTGTGCCTAGAATGAATACACCACAAGTATTCCATGGGATGAAAACGGATGTCAAAGTTCCACCATCTTCAAGCGCTCGTGATAAATTTTTCGAGTGAAGGCCTTTGTCGCGGTACGTTTTTGCATACATCCGTGCAGGTACCACGATGGATATGTATTGCTCTGAACAAGTAGCGTTAGTAGCAAAACACGAGACAACCGTTGAAGCAACAATACTTCCAGCAGACTTCGCATATTTTAAAATTTGATTGACAATCGATTTAAGCATTCCTGTATGTTCAAGAATCCCCCCGAAAGTCATGGCCACAATCGTCATTGAAACTGTATACATCATCGAGTCCAATCCGCCTCGATTAAACAAATTGTCCACCATTTCATTACCGGTTTCAATAGAGAAACCGCTTTGAAGAGCGCCAACAGCACCTGATATGGATCCACCTTGAATGATAATCTGTGATAAGAATCCAAGTAAAATTCCTACTATTAACGCTGGAATTGCAGGTACTTTTTTGGCAACTAAGATAATAACTAGTAAAGGAATCAATAACAGAAATGGTGAAATAACAAAGCTTTCCTTCAAAACACTTATAGTTTGACCGATATCAGCTGTATCTACCCCATCTTTACCAAACTTCCTACCAAGGATGAAATAAACTATTAATGCGATAGTAATACCTGGAATTGTGGTATAGAGCATATGTTTGATATGTACAAATAAATCTGTATTCGTTAAACCAGCTGCTAGATTCGTAGTATCTGAAAGAGGTGATAACTTATCCCCGAAATAAGCCCCGGAAATAATTGCACCAGCTATCATCGGTGCAGGGATACCCATACTTAATCCAATCCCCATACCAGCGACACCAATTGTCCCCATTGTCGACCATGAACTCCCAATTGCTAATGATACAATCGCACATATTGCCGTAATCGATACAAGGAACAGTGATGGCGTGATAATGTTCAATCCATAATAAATCATCGTCGCAACAATGCCGCCACCGATCCAAGAACCAATTGTTAAACCAACGAGAATGATGATAATGACAGCGGGTAATGCAAGACGAATCCCTTTATACATCGCTTCTTCAATTTCTTTCCATGTATATCCACTGCGCCATGCAACGAGAGCTGCTACGCAAGTTCCAACAATAAGTGGAATATGCGGTCCTTGTTCAAGTTTTACAATCGTAAAATACATGACTGCAATCATGATAACCAGTGGAATAATTGCTACCTTAAATGACATTTCTTTTTTCATAATTGTTTCCCCCAACCCCAAATTTCAATCGTGCAGTTCGACACACAAAAACCTCTATTTATGAATTGTGTAGATAATTTAAAATTGTCGCTAAATAGACGGTAATCATATAATAAATCAACGTTCATAGGTACGTCAATGTGAATTTTTTACTATTTAAACATAATAAATATAGAAAAAATTGTGGTCAAAGTTGAAGACTTAATAAGTTGAATCAAAAAAAGGAAACGACTGACAAACTACTTGTGAATCCAAAAGTATATAAATTTTAAGAGAATGACTAAGATATTAAAGAGATCTTCTCGAGAATTGAAGAAAATAGTGTTCCTTTTTCAAAAGGTACGATTAATTTCTGGCTTCTTCAATGAATATTCTGGTGAGCCATTGGTCAGTTGGAAAATTTGGGGTTCAAGTTGGAAAAATCATGCTCCAAGTTGGAATAGAGAAAATAAGGAAGTCGATTATGTCCGGTATTGGGAAATCTCTAAATTAAGAAAATAGTTTTTTTGAGTCGCTCCCAAAAAACAGCTACTAAAAAAGAGAAAGAGATATTTCCTATGAAAATTCTATATATGATTACTGTTTAAGAAATTCTGTTTTTTCGCATACTGTTAGGCAGAAGGGGTGAAAACGGTGGATTTAGGTACTAGTTCAAAGATTAATCTTTCCCTACTCACGATTGTTACCATAGTTTTAATATGGTCAGCTTATAAGCCGGCAGAATATTTGACATGGATTGCGGAAGTTGGTCCTAGCGTTGTTGTAATAATCATTGCAATTGTAACTTACAATAGGTTTCGTCTAACTGTACTCTCATACTTTATAGTAGCCATTTTATCAATTCTTACGTTTATTGGAGGTCACTACACCTACGATGATGTTCCCCTTTTTAATTGGATTGAGAATACTTTTGATTTACAACGAAATCACTATGATCGTTTTGGTCATTTTCTAAAAGGTTTAGGTGCAATTGTTGTAAGAGAAATATTAATACGTAATACACAACTAACTAAAGGGGCTTGGTTGTTCAGCATCACAACTAGTATTATGCTAGCCGTGGCTGCATTTTATGAAATCATCGAATGGTTGAGCACTAAGTTTACGAATGGAGAAGAAGGGACAAAAGAATTTTTAGGAATGCAAGGAGATATCTGGGACGCACAATGGGATATGACATTTGCTTTAGTAGGAAGTATTATAGCGTTACTTATTTTTTCAAGACAACATGATAAATTGCTAAAAAAACTAAGAGATTCATGAGATGTTCACTCGTGTAATTTAAAACAAGTAAAGAGTCTCAAATCATAATAATTTAAGACTCTTTACTTGATTTCCGTGATATAATAGTTAATAAATCAGAATAAAAAGAATTTTAATATACATAGCAAATAAATCAAATTATATTAAAAGAATCTGAGAAGGTCTATATCGATACAGTTACTGAATATAATGAAGTAATCCTGAAAATTAAAGAAAAAGCAGTTAATTGAAAGATAAATTCGTTCGAAATAATGTTCCTTACTATATAAATTTAAAGTAGATAGGACGGGGGAGTGAAATGAAGAGAGTAGTTAATTGGCTTTTACCTATGACTTTGGTTGTTGGAGGATCTTTATATTTGTCTACATTTTTTTCCTATCGTTCTTCTGATTTTTACAACTTTCCAATACCTAAAAGTGCTGAACTGTTGCAAGAAAGTGAGGATGCAAAAATCTATGATTGGTCCCGTGCAACCGAAGAAAAAGGCATACCCTTTGGCTATGAAATAGTTCTTAAAGTGAATGGGTGGGAAAAAAGAGAGATAGAAGGTGCTTCAGTTTTTTATACAAAACGTAATCATCAAATCAATGTCATTCCTCAAACTAAGCAATTAACTATCCGTAAAATGAAATAGATAGAAAAAGCATTTGTAAATTGGATTTCATTCGTTATTACACTGATATGGGTGATCACTCACAATATTTATTACTAATGATTGAGGAAAATCAATACATCGCAATAAACCACACAAGCAATTGCTTGTGTGGTTTTAATCTAAAATGCCAAGTTCTAATACTCTTAATAGGTTTTGTTAATAGTGGAAAGCATCTTAGTAAATTAAAGTTCTCTTAATTACTTTGCAAATTCTGGCACTAATGTTTTGCTGAAATCAGTAGAATTTAAATGTTCGTGGATTTCGTATAACATTCCTTTATTTTGATAGTATCGGAATACAGAAACTTGATTATCTAATAAAATATCTTCAATACATTCCAATTCTAAGTTGTAATGAACACTGACATTGACATGTTTACTGGTATATGTAATTTCTAAAACAAATTCCATTCGATCTAGAAAACGAGTAACTGCCATTTGTGAGTTCTTCCAAAACGGTATTGAGTTATAAGTTTGCATTGTGTTCAACTCCCCTTTTAAAAGAAGTATTTACATGATAATGGGAATTAATACAATAACAACAAAAAAAATTACCAAAAGAGCCCTTTTAATTTTTTAAGAGGGCTTTTTTTATGTGTTAGAAAGGCGTTTATTAGGGAGAGGGAAACGTGTAGTTGTAGTATTTCACAAGATTTTTAGCAAGGCTACGCGCAGGAATTCTACTGTTAATCTGAGGAGATAGACGAACGAAAAGCAGTTATAAAAGAAGGCGTCTTGGTTGATTTATTTTTATCAGAAGATCGCTTTTCAGAAACGCGTCATCCCTATACAAAAATGCTTGTTGATGCGGCGTTAGAGAGTTGAGAATATTAATGAAATAAACCCAGAGACAAAATAAATTCTCACTGGGTTTTTCTATTTTTCTTGCGAGCTAATTTAAATCATATTGGTATGCCTGTTAAACCTCAAAATATAAATGCTTATGGAGACTGCAGCCTGGGTTAAATGCACTCTTGCATGAGGGACATGAAGATTCACAAGATAAATATTCATTTACGCTAAGCTCATATCCGCAAGAACCGCACAAAACGGCTTTTTTATGAAATTGAGCTACTGGCCAGACTTGTGGTGTGTCGCAACCTTCAGCTTCATGACAGGAAAAACATGGAAAATACGTATCGCAACAATAAAATTTGATGGCAATTCGATCGATTTCAGTATGATAATGTAAGCAACGAGTCTCTTTGTCGATATCATTTCCTTTCACTAGGTGTCCATGAATGAGCATCTATTAAAATCTCCTTTATAGTAAATTGATTAACGTCATTTAACCATAATTTGATTAGTGTGTCACGAGTATTAGTGGAGGCAACTGAACTGTTTATATAACTTATTTTATAATTTTCGCATGTAATGGAGGAATGAGCAGGAATATACAGGCTGTTGTGTCGAAATAGATATAAGATAATGATATTCATCGGGTAGGTGCAATATTGCAGTAGAATAATCTTCTCCACTAATTATAAATTTGTTTAGTCATCTTTGTGAAATTGAAAGGGGCGTTACTAATGCAGGTGCGAATTAAAGAAAAACCAGAGTTTCGAATTATTGGTGTGAAACGAACATTCTCATGTGACAATGGAGAAAATAAAATTGAAATTCCAAAGATGTGGGATGAGGTTCATCAAAATGGAATAAATGATGAATTGGTAGAACTTAATAGTGGTGAAGTGAAAGGGTTGCTTGGTGTTTGCCGGGGGATGGATTCAGCTGAAAATACAATGGAATATTGGATTGCGACGGCTTATAACGGTGAAGAAAATCCACATCGTTATGAACGCTTAGACATACCAGCTGCCACGTATGCCGTTTTTGCCATAGTAGGTCCAATGCCGCAAGCGATGCAATCGATGTGGGAAAAGATCTACAGTGAATGGTTCCCAGCAAGTGCATTTCGTCCGAGTGGTTCACCTGAATTGGAAGTATATACGAATGACGATGCCAGTAAGGAAGACTATCGTTCAGAAATCTGGATTCCGGTTGTGGAGAAGAAAATGGTTCACATACCTGTGACAATTCATTGAAGATGAAGGTAATAAAAATAAGATAACGTCATAATTTCACTGTACACCATACCCTTAGGCTCTCTATAATAAGTGATGTAGTAAGTAGGAGGGTATAATATGATTAAAAAACCACTTAAGCGGTTTCGTTTCATGGGATTATTAGAAGGTAGCTCGTTATTAATTTTGGTATTTTTGGCAATGCCTTTAAAATATTTCTTTGGTCTTCCAGAAGCAGTAGCAGTTGTCGGGGCAATTCATGGCTTTTTATTTGTAACGTATTGTTTAGCCATTGCATATATGACTTTTGTTGTGAAATGGCCATTTCTCTATAGTGTGATCGCGGTTATCGTTGCTTTCATACCATTTGGTAATTTACTATTTGATCGTCGACTTCAAAAACTAGAAACAGTGTAAACACCTTAGGAAATCATTTCCTAGAGGTGTTTTTTTTGTGCATATCATTTGATGTGAAAAGGGGATACTTGCTATTTATCAAATACATCATACTGATAAAAGTATAAGAGAATACATACACTATAAGAAGAACATAATTTGATGAAGATGAGCATCATGGGAAGTAGTTATGAAAAACTGTAACTTGAAATGAATTGATTTAGTGTTGTTACATGGAGTGGATATTAAATAAACTATTTAAAATGAATGATAGAGGGTGAAGCGTTGGCTATTCTTATTGAAAAGGCATTACTTTTGATGGTTATATTGAGACTGTTTTCAGGAAGTATAGAGGTATCGGCTGCGTTATTGATGTTTAAACTAAATGACCTAGAAAAAGCCTTGTATATCAATTCTCTTCTTGCATTGGTAGGTCCAGTTGTGTTGATCATTACGACAGGTATTGGATTATATGGTCTCACTGAAAAAATCTCCTTGTTAAGAATCATATGTCTCTTTAGTGGAATCTTACTTATACTTTTTAGTTTGAAAGCTAAATAAAATAGGTTTTAATAAGAATAAGTAAGAGATCTAGCATGAAAATTTAAATCTACATAGATCAAAATCGAACAGACGAAATTATTGTTCGGTCTTTTAACGTGTTTTAGTAAATAATGTACACAAATTTAAGTGCTTTCCTATAATTTAGGTTTGACTGGGGCAACTATTGTCTTGACTGGGGCAACTTTCAGCATGACTGGGGCAACTAACCAATTATCTCCTAATTATTGTAGTGTTCCTCAATGAAAGAGACCCAATATTGATAGTAATAAATAATAATTCTTTCTCTCGTCCACGAATATGAGTTTGGGTTGTAGTAAAACGACAGATGTAAACGTGCAGAAAGACAGAGAGCCAAGTGACAACACCACTTGGCTCTCTGTCTTTTCCGAGCGTCCCTGAAACCAAAATTGACTCAGGTTGGAAAATTCTTTTTCAACTGAACTTAAATCATTAGACCATCATTAATAGAACCAGCACTTATTGTGCCTTATTATTTTTGTGTTCAATTTCATTCACTTTAATGAACTTGAGGACAATGAACAGTAGAATAAGCCCCATAACACCTGCGGTAATATAACTCACATTAAGATAATTCTTCATTACCAGCGACATAATAGGAGGACCTGCTGCCACACCAATAAATCGTGCTGAGCTATAGAATGAAGAAACGGTACCTCTTTCTTCCTTATCCACATTTTCGGTTATTACGGCATCTAGCACAGGCAATAATGCCCCAATAGCTATTCCCACTATACTTGTGACCACTAATAGAAGTATTAATTTTTTGCTTGTATAGCCAACAAAAACAACACTTGAGGACAATGTAATTAAGCAAAAAATCATTAGTTTTTTCATTGTTGCCAAACTCCCTTTAATTTTTCGACCGGTAATAAAAGAAGCGATACAAAGGAATAATAGGGGGACAGCTAAAACAAAGCCTTTTTTAATCCCCTTTATATCATGAACTTTTTCAAGGTTTTCTGACAAAAAAAATAAGGTGCTGAATAAAATCAACATCACAAGTATCCCATTAAGGAATACAGTAAATAACCACTTTCCATCGACCTTGAAAATTTCCTTCGTATTACTTAAAAACTGTTTAAACTTTACTGGTTCTTCTTTTTCCTTTGGTACTTTAACAAAGAAAAAAATAAGTGCAATTGAAATTAAACTCAATGCAGAAATAGAGAAGAAGGGAAGAAACCATAAAAAGGCGGCTAGTACGGATCCCAGGATTGGGCTTAGTACCTTTCCAAACGTGTTTGAAGTTTCTATAACGCCTAAACTGGAGCTTGTTTTTACATTATCATCTTTATACAAATCCCCCACAAGAGGCATAACAATTGGCATAGCTCCTGATGCTCCAATCCCTTGCAAAACTCGCCCAATAATAATCCAGGTATATGGGTCTTCCATCTTCCATGAAGCAAATCCAGCAATTAGTCCCCCAATTAAAGCAAGAATTAAACTAGGTAGAATAACAGCTTTCCTGCCTAAGCGGTCTGATAAATAGCCCGCAACGGGTATTAGGAAAATTGCAGCTACTGAATAGCTTGTGATAATCATACTTGATTGAAAAGACGAAATCCCAACCTTTTTTTCCATTATGGGCAACACTGGGATGAGCATTGAATTACCTAGTGTCATAACGAGAGGGATTGAAGCCAGACTTACAAGACACCAAACACTTACTTTATTTTTTGTACCAGCTTTATCCACATCATGCACCTCGATTAATCCTGGGTATGTTTTTGAACTATCAGTATGGTTTCCTTCCGTTTCCTGTTTATGCATAATAGTGCTCATTTTTATTTTATGTAAAAGTAAAAGTAGAAAAATTAAAATAGAGAGTGATAGGCTTGAACTCCAAAGTAAATACCAAATCCAATCATAGAAATTGAAGAGAGGAGAGAGACCATTTTTAAAAGTTTAGTGGATAAAAATTTACGAGCTTTACCCGATACAAAAGATAATATAAAATCCCATAACATGATTCCAACCAAGATAGCTAAGCTTGATACAATTATTTGAATTCCTGTAACACTTTCGGTTGACTTAACGAGAATAGAACCATAAATTCCTAACCAAAAGAGAATAGTAATTGGATTTAATAATGCCATTAAGAACCCTGATATTAATGAATGTCTAAGACGAAGATACTTAGTGAAATTAAGGTCTATATTTATTTTATTTAATGAGAGCAAGTTTTCAATCCCCGTATATGTAAGAACAAAACAACCAAAAGACCAAAGGAGTGTTTTCATAAAAGGAGTATCAATAAACTGTGCAACACCAAAATAAACTAAAACCATATACAATATATCGGTTGCTAAAGCACCGAAACTAAATAACCAGGCATGAAAAAAACCGTTTTTAATCCCAGTATTTAGAAGCATGGCTTTAACAGGACCAAGTGGTGCAGCTAACGAAATACCCAAGAAAATATATGTAATAATTGAATTCATTAAACAGCCCTCCAAAAAATGATGTTTTTGCATTTTATTCGCGGGCTCTGACTTGTACGACTCATGAACGTAATTTAATATCATAAAAAGGTAAATTAATCAAAACACCACACCCAATTTCTTCTGAGTATACTTGCTGATTTTGTTCAAAATTTTTTTATGAATGAACGGAGATCATTTCCTAATCCTACCAACCAAATTATTGCAGGTGTGATCCCTGTTAAAGATAGTCAGCAACAATCCTTTGAAGCTCCTACCTATTTTGGTCTAAGTCGTATTTCTTTCAAATTAACTATTATTGTTTGAACCCTATTTCCTTTTTCCTTCGTTAATATCTTCTTAAGTTGGTCAACATATAGAATGTCTAAAGTGATTCAAGTGGTTTCATGGTTAAGCTTTATAGAGAACATGGGAACTGGAATGTTCGGTAATAATTTAAAAGTCTTCTTTATTCGCGATCATCTAAAGTTTCCTAATCGTTTAAACCTGATCCCTTACCCACTATTACATATCCTGAGCGCATGTTTGACTTCTTGTCACAATCGCCAGAATCACTCCATATGATTACATTTTTATTTTCAGCATGGAGAATTAATATCGAGGAGGGATTTACGTGATATTTACTGATTGATTATTCTTAATTTATATTGACTGTATATGTCACGACGTGATATGGTCGTGGTGTGACATAGTAATAAATAAGTGGTGAAAAAGTTGAAAATCGAAAAAATATTAAAAACATATATTCCAATGACAGAGACAGCATTCTATATTTTATTGTCTTTAACAATACCCCGCCATGGTTACGGCATTATTAAACATGTAGAAGAATTAACTAAGGGACGTCTAGTTCTTGGATCGGGAACAATTTACGGTACATTAACGAAAATGCAGCGTGATGAAATTATAACGGTCTATGCAGATGAAAAGAGAAAAACAATTTATGAGATTACAGATGTAGGAAAAGAATTAATGCGCCATGAGGTAAACAGATTAAAAGAATTGCATGCGAGTGCTTTGATGTATGAGGGGGAATTCAAATGACGACAAAGAAGTGGAGACCGTTGTGGAGTTATGATACCGAGAAGACAGAGCCTTGGTTATCGAATCTCTCATCGCAAGGGAATCGGTTAATTAGCGTCAATCGGTTTACTCGAATGTTTACATTTGAACAAGGTCCTGCTGAGGATGTTCAATTTCAAGTTGTTTATGATAAATCCAGAAAAACCTTGTCTAAAGTTATAATGGAATCAAACTGGGAAGAGGTATTCTATACAGGCAACTGGAGATTCTTGAAGAACGACAGTAAAGGAGTCTCCATATATCCTTCACGTGAAGGACTTCTGAAGAGGAACCGGATTCACTTCTATGTCCTGGCAGGGCTAGCAATGTTCTGTGTAATGCCATTCCTTATGATGTTTCTTCTAATCTGGACCTTACTAACAGATATTAATTCTGTTGAACCAAGTCCTTACTGGTGGATTACAGCCGTTTATTTCATGTCGGTAATATCCGTTCTCGTGCTTACTATTTTTACTGCAATTAAGTTAAAGGCGTTTGAACGGAAATACTTCAATTCTGCTGTAGATGATAATGAAGTGTCAGGAAAAACATTTACAAAGTGGAGATTTGCATGGATGTATGAGCCAGACAAGTTGGAAAAATGGCTATCTGAAATGGCTGCTGAAGGTAACCATTTGATTCGAGTAGGAAAAATCGGTACCAATTTCATTTTTGAAAAAGGAACACCAAGTCATGTTTCCTTTGTTTGCGATTATCAAATCAAAACGACACCGTCTTATGCCGATATTCATAAAAGTGCTGGATGGCAACTGAAATTCACTTCACCGTATTCGTTGACCAAGCACTCTTTATGGTCTCAAGAGTATGCAGAGGGAGAAGATATCCCGAGATTTACATATGATGATGCGGAGCAGAAAGCGCAAGTTCGAAAAGTTTTGTTAGCAAGTACAGGAGTGATTATGTACACGCTTGCAATTATATTCATTTATTTATGGATGGGACAATCATTCGAACGACAAGTCGGTTGGAATGTCCATTCGTTCATTGAGTGGGCAATGATTATCTCGCTCCTGTCTCCACTAATGATCATGATTAAAACGTTCAATTATGCCATAAGAATGCGCTCAGTGAATTAATTAAATACAACCATTTCTAGTTTCTATTGGAATTAGAAATGGTTTTTTTGTGTGTAATAAAAGTGTGCAGCCCCTTACATGACCATATTCCTTCTTCCAAGGATGTTATCATGTATACTTATACTTATTTTGGAAATCTCATTTAGCTTCATATAATAGTAATATATAAGTAAGATATTATCTATTGAAATACATGACCGGATAAATACGAGAGGAGCTCATTATGAAAATATTTCACACTGCCGATTGGCATTTAGGAAAGCTTGTTCAAGGTGTTTCCATGACAGACGAACAACGATTTGTGTTGCAACAATTTACAGAAGCGATTGCTGAGGAAAAACCAGATGCAGTCATCATTGCGGGGGATTTATACGACAGAGCAGTGCCTCCAACAGACGCTGTAAATTTGTTAGATGAGGTACTTGAAACGATTGTCTTGAAATTAAAAACGCCAGTCATCGCGGTTTCTGGGAATCATGATAGCCCTGGTCGTTTGAATTTTGGTAGCCGAATGATGAAATCGAATGGTCTTTATATTACGGGTCAACTAAAGAAGGATATGGAACCAATTGTGATTCAAGATGAGTTTGGTGAGGTTCATTTCCATTTAGTGCCTTACGCTGACCCTTCTCAAGTTCGTCATGTATTAGAAGATGAAGAAATTCGTACGCATGATGATGCAATGAAGAAAATGGTCGCACATATTGAGTCCACAATGGATTCTTCTAAAAGACATGTGTTAGTAGGACACGCTTTTGTGACACCTCACGGGGAAGAAGAGGAGAACACGAGTGATTCGGAACGGCCGCTCGCAATTGGTGGTGCGGAGTATGTAAGTGCATCACATTTTAAAAACTTTCACTACACGGCACTTGGGCATTTGCATCAAGCACATTATGTATTGAATGAGACCGTCCGCTATTCGGGCTCTCCCTTAAAATATTCTATTTCAGAAGAGCATCATCAAAAAGGATTCCATATTGTTCAAATGGACGAGCATGGAAACGTCAGTATAGAAAAACGTTTACTGACACCAAATCGGGATATTCGCACGGTTGAAGGAAAAATGGAAGACATTTTACTTCAAGAGATGAATGACGATTATGTGTTTGTAAAACTGCTAGATGAAACGCCGATTTTATTTCCAATGGAAAAGATACGTTCTGTTTATCCAAATGCGATGCACGTAGAACGTAAACTAGTGTCTGCTAAGAAGGACACTGAAGAAAGCACGGTAGGATCACGTCGTAAAATGGACGACTTAGCGCTATTTAACGCCTTCTACGAAGAAGTAAAAGGGGTACAGGCATCTGAGGAAACAGAGAATATTTTTAAAGAAGTACTTCAAGAATTTTTACTTGAGCAACAGGAAATCACAAGCCCTGATAAGAAAGTAGGGCTAAAAATATGAGACCCATCACCTTAAAGATGACCGCTTTTGGTCCTTATAAACATACAGAAACAATTGATTTTAACGAGCTGCAGGGAAACCAGTTATTTGTAATATCAGGTAGCACAGGAGCTGGAAAAACAACTATTTTTGATGGAATCTGCTTTGCACTTTATGGGTCGGCAAGTGGCTCGGACCGCAGTGAATCACGGATTATGCGTAGTGACTTTGCAGAGGACAATGTCCATACAGCTGTAGAACTAGAATTCGAAATTCATAATAGGACGTATCGCATCCTTCGCCAAATGGGACATGTGAAAAAAGGCAATAAAGGATCGACCGGCGAAAAATATGAGTTTTATGAAAAACTAATAGACCGTGAAGTTCCGTGTGTTGAACGACAGATCGTCTCAGAAATTAATGTGAAAGTCGAAGAGATTATTGGACTAACGCAAAATCAGTTCATTCAAATTGTCATGCTTCCGCAAGGTGAATTTCGAAAATTACTAACTTCTGAGACAGAAAATAAAGAAGACATTTTGCGAAAAATCTTTAAAACAGAGTCCTATAAAATGATTAGTGAACGTCTTAAGAAAAAGAAAACACTTGCTGAAGAAGAACTGAAAATTGAGCAACGTACGACAAATAGTTACATTCAAAATATCGATACATCGTTTCCAAAACGGGAATCTACCATATTTGAGGTGCTTGCTCAAGATAACTACAATATTCATCAAGTCATTTCGGGATTAGAAGAAGAATCTACTTACTATGAAGAGAAAATCCGCCAAGATCACTCTAAATACGAAGAAGCTTACCAGAAACACACAAGCAAGTCAGCTGAGTTTCATCAAGCAAAAAGCTTAAATGACCGTTTTGATGAATGGGAAACGAAAGAACTGAAGTTGCACACTTTGACTGAGCAGTTACCTTTATTTGAAGGCAAAGAGAAGCAACTTGAAAAAGCAGAGCGTGCAAGTGTAATCGAAGGAATCGAACGACACTACAGAGAACTTCAAAAAGAAGTGCTTGAGAAGCAGCAGATTTGGAATGCAGCAGTTACTTCAGAGGCTAAAGCGAAGGTGAAGTTGGAACAGGTCAACCTTCAATATAATGAAGAAGAGAACAAGCAGGAAATTCGTGAAAAACTAAGCGAGTCGCTCGTCCGTTTGAATGATTTCTTGCCAATTGTGAAGGATATGACTTCGAAAGAGTCTGAGTTACAAGTATTACAACGTGAAGTGGCCAAGTTAACTGCAAACTTTCAGGAAATCGAGCAACAAGTAATCGCTAAAAATGAATCTGTTACTGTGTTGAAACAGGATATGGATAGACTTGATCATCAGTTAATTACTTATGATGATAATCTGCAACAATTAACCGAGTTACATGAGCAATGCAGGGTGTTAAAAGAGTTTCTTGCAATTCAGCAATCGATGCTAGCATTAAAAGCTGAGACAAATGAAAAAGAACAACAATGTAATGCGGTGCAAACACAGTACAAGACGCTTGAAAACGAGTGGTTTGAGAATCAAGCTCGCGTATTAGCGGCTCATTTACATGACGGAGAAGCATGTCCGGTATGTGGCAGTGTGGAGCATCCTAATAAGAACGAACAAGATCAAACAGTTGCTCCTTCTAAAGAACAGTTAGAACAAGTTAAATCGACATTAAATCGAGTGGACAATGATTATCGAAATGCAAAAGCAAAACAAAACGCTGTGATGGGGCAACTCTCGAGTAAAAGTGAAGAGGTAGCTAAATTCGGTGTTAGTGAAGAACAGGCTGATGAGGTTTATAAAACATTGGACGGGTCTCGATTAAAATTAGATGCTGAAGTCAGTCAAATGCGAAAAGATAAAGAAAAGTTTCGTAAAATAAAACAACAACATCAAGAACAAACTTTAATGGTGCAAGAGCTCGAAGGTAAAAAAGTTGAGATAGAGAAGACTCACCTAGAAGCGCAATCAACTTACGAAAAAAGCAAAGCGATTTTTGAAGACAAGCTACAATCGATTCCGACCGAAGTACGTATTTTATCGCAATTAGAACAACAAATTCGCGAGTCAAATGAACGGAAAATTAGTCTCGAGAATGCTTGGAAAGCGGTGCAACAGCAACGACAAGAAGTTAGAGAACAACATTCTTCTTCGGTGTTGACCATAGTTCACACTGAGCATGCTTTTCAAGAAACAAAGGGTAAACAAGATAAAGCGGATGTCGCATTTAGCACTGCACTCCAGTCCTCGGATTTTGAATCAGAAGAAGTTTACCAACAAGCTAAGTTAAGAGATTCAGAGAGAGATTCATTAAAAGAGAAAATAATGGAATTCAAACAAGCTCGACATACACTGATTGAACAAGTAGCTGACTTAGCAGTAAAACTTGCAAACAAAACGAAAGTCGATTTAAACGATCTGAACAACGAACTAGCTACTTTAAAGCTTGTATATGAAAAAGCTTTACAGGAAGTCAATCAATCAAATGATTACAAAAAAGCTGCGAGTAATCTAGTGACTAACATAATGGCCTCTAGCAAAAAAGCCATTGTGAAAGAACAACAGTTCAATCAAATAACCGACTTATATGATGTGATTAGAGGTCAAAATAGCTTGAAGATTTCATTTGAGCGATACTTGCAGATTGAATACCTCGAACAAATCATTGTTTCGGCAAATGAACGATTAAAGAACTTATCCAATGGACAATTCCATTTAATTCGAAGTGAACGCCAAGAATCAAGAGGGAAACAAAGTGGATTAGGATTAGACGTCTATGATGCTTATACCGGTCAAACACGCGATGTCAAAACGCTTTCCGGTGGAGAGAAATTTAACGCTTCATTGTGCCTGGCACTAGGCATGGCAGATGTCATTCAAAGCTTCCAAGGCAATGTTTCCATCGATACTATGTTTATTGATGAAGGATTTGGATCATTGGATGAAGAATCCTTGAATAAATCAATTGATACACTGATTGATCTTCAAAAATCAGGCCGTATGATTGGTGTCATTTCTCATGTTCAAGAATTAAAAACAGCCATTCCAGCGATTTTAGAAGTGACAAAATCAAAAGAAGGCTACAGCGAGACCAGATTTATTATTAAGTGATAATAACTATGACAAAAAAACATGTCTTTTATTGAGAATGTCAGGAAGTAAATATCTTGAATAAATTCTTTGGTTTGCATAACATCTAACCCCTTTACATATGAATGTATATACATGAAAAGGGGATGTTTTATTGACCAAAACCATTGTCAATGAGTCATTAATCGAGCTTCACTTTTGGCTTCAAATATTAGGAGATCATAGTAGGTTCATACATGATTCTTTGGCACCAAGTGAAGAAAAATATATAAATGGAGCGAATTCTTTTACAAAACGTTTTGATAAGTTACTTCACAATTCAAAGCAAGTATTGGATGAAAAATCCCTAGTATCACTTCTTGAGAAATCAAAGACCTTAAGCGAAGAAATTCGTGCTTTCAAATTGGACTTGATCAAAGAGCATTTGGTTGGGAAAATAAAGATTTCACTTCCTCCATCTTTTATAAATCATATGGTCAATGAAGTAGAAGAAGCCATTCGTATATTCTCTTTTTTAGAAAAAGGACAGACGCCGCCCGTTGTTCATTCCTTGCATCACGACTTGTTATGGTTGTTAGACGCAGCTGGCCATGCCGGTGCAATTGACGCCAATCTTGATCAGGCTGAAAAACAGTTGAAGTATAAAGGAAGAAAGTTCACAAAAGATTGGGAAGAGTTCTATTTAAAAGCGGTGGAGCTAGCTGGGTATTTACGAACAAACATAATTGAATTCCCTGCATTGGCTAAATTCCACAATGATATTCAAATAGAGATGATAATATTTAAGACTTTTTTACGTGAGTTAGAAGAGATGGAGTTAAAGAAGGAAACGCTTGGTACTCTTGCTCCTTTAATGGCTGATCATATGGCGCGAGAAGAATGTTATTATTTAAAGAAATTGGCAGAAACAACCTCCTTGTCTCCTCCAACATGCGATCCAACAAAGCCACGTACAGAAGTGTAGAACTTTTAGATCGGGTCTTCTGATAATGTCGGAAGAAGGTTTCCAAATACTTGAAGAAATATGTAAAAAAAGATATTGCCTTAAATAAAGGCGTATCTTTTTTTACTTTTTAATTATTAAGAAGAACACTTATTTTTTATTGGAAATGTTTTTTTAACAATTAATTTTAATTCCTTATATGTATTTAATTTATATTAAAAGTAGAAACAGACTCTATATAGAGTTTGTTTCTTTTTCCTATTAGAGGAATAAAAGATGGAACTGAAATAGAAGGTGTTTCTGATGTGAAAGTGATGAGAAGCTCATTGAGGAACAACCTTGCAGCAATTAAGATTTCAGCGGACCTAAGTCTTAGAGTAGGTAGAGTTGATGAAACTTTGCTCGGACATCTATATCCAGGTGGTGATTCTATCATTTTCATTGACGAGCTCTGGCTATAAAATTTTAAAACAGCTTCGGCATTGTTCTAGGGGTAACCCTTTGCTTCCTTCTGTGCTAAAAGGGAAAGGTTTATCTGTAAAGAACTACTAACAGTAAGTGACCTCTATTAAGAAGGGGCTTACTGTTATTTAAGTCCACTAAAATAGTATTATATGGAATGTTTGAAATCTTTACGTACATCAACTTTTTGTGTCAACTTTGCAAATTTCTTAGAAGTATACATTTCCAAATCTGCGGAGTTGATTAATGTTTCAAATGTCTCTCCATTATCAGGGTAAATAGCAAAGCCAACAGATGCTTTAATTGATGTAGATTCAGAAATTCGTATTTTTTTAAACTCTTGATGTAGACCTTCAACATATTTAGATGTAAAATTGACATCAATATTAGGAATTACCACAACGAATTCATCTCCACCCCAACGTGCTACCAAGTCATCCTTGGAAGTATAGCGTTTTAGGAGAGAGGCAAATTCAATAAGTAGTTCATCGCCTGTGTGATGTCCAAATGTATCGTTAAATACTTTAAAGTCGTTAATATCAATCATCACGATACCAATTTTACCATTCATCCTCTTTACTTTACGTGCTAGCAATTGAAATTGTTTTTCAACGATCCTTCTATTATATGTATTCGTTAAAGGATCAATCTCAGAATAAAATTTTGCTTTATCATATTGCTTTCCAGCCCACCAAGGAACGATAATAAAAAAGGGTGCAAATATAAAAAAATTTGTGTCACTAGTTATTCCTAAATATTGATGGTAATAATAATATCTAAGGATGTTAAATAAGACCACAATTCCAACTGCATAAAATCTACCGGTATATTTCAAGTAATCCACCCCTATTCTTATGGTGTGAAGAGTCATATTCTAGTAGTCAAGGATACTTTGTGCAAGATACTCAAAGTATATTAACAAGTAAAATTACTACCTGATTAATTTCTGTCACGTTGTTTATTAATAGCAATATTATACTAGATGAATTTATCATAATATAGTGCAGAGTGTCCATACATATAAAATCATTTAGAAAGAGGAAAGAAAATCATGAATTTCACTCCATTTCCGACTATTGAGACAAAGAATTTGTTGCTAAGAAAAATGAGTCAACTTGATTTGATTGACTTGTTTGAAATGAGAAAAGATTCTACCATGCATGAATATACAGATACACTAGTAGAGGAAAATATAGACGAAACAAAAGCCTATATTGAAAAGATGAGAATAGGTGTGGATGATAATAAATGGATTATATGGGTAATTGAACATAGACAATCCACTAAAGTGATTGGAACTATTTGTATCTGGAATCTAAACGAGGAAGAGAAAAGTGGAGAATTAGGGTATGGACTTATCCCTAGATTTCAAGGTCAAGGACTAATGAGAGAAGCGTTAGTACATGCTGTTGATTATGGTTTTAATGTCATGAAGTTAAACTTTCTTGATGCATATACTGAAGAGAACAATGGTAAATCAATTAAACTTTTGGAAACATGTGAATTTGCTGAGATTAGTAGAGTGGATGAAGACGGATACTCTAAAAGTCGGACATTTCGAATGGTTGTTTATCGATTAATGGCTTAACTTAATACTTACGGCAACCAAAAAACCAGTATGTAGAAGATTAGAGATACTGGTTTTTTGGTGCGTGCACATTAGCTATTGATGTAATATGTTGTTACCACTACAAGTATTATTAAACTTTGCATATAGGATGGGAGGGGGTTCAATATGACCGAAGGATGGAAACTAAAAGAAGGAATAGCTTATTATCATCACGTTTCTGAAGATCAATTGTGGTCGGTCATCATGAAAACTCTTTCATCTCAATCGGTGAAAACAACTTCCTATAAGTTTGCCTTGCTACGCGCGATTCTAGAGAATCTGTATAAACAACTAAAGATTTGGAAGTAAGTTTTGATCAGTTAGCTGAATCTTTTGCAAAACTTTATTGGAATTTAGTCATTCGTAATGGGTATTCACAAGGACATCGGGCTCAAATTGAAAAAGAGGTAAAGAAATTTCAAGTTGAATGGCAAATTCCAAGTGGAGTATCATTTGATTCACTTAAAGACAGACATCAGCTTAAATTGATTAAACGAATTGAAAGTAAAGTAATTAGAAAGTATGTAGTGCGTGCGTTGTTTGCGAATACAGAAGGACAACTCACAATCACGCCAGGAGCCTATGAGTTTTTATTGAAGTATCAAACGAATATTTTCAAGTTAAACAACTATGAGCTCGCAAAGTTTTTGCAAAAGAAGAATCCACATTTACCACAGGGGATTTTACTTGAGGAAATAGAAGACATAACTCAGCGTGAATCTCTGCAGCAATTCCAACAAATGATTGTGACGTCCTCTGGAAGTACATGCTTTTATACGGATCGACCATTACAAGTCGCAAAGCGTTCGATTTCTGTAGATCATTTTGTACCTTGGAGCTTTGTTCATAGTGATGAATTGTGGAATTTCGTCCTCACGTCTTCATCTCTTAATTCAATTCAAGCAAAGGTAGCAAATTACCTGCAGAGCGCTATTTAAATAAACTGGATGTGCGAAACCAATTATTTAAGAAAACGGGCGACGTTTAAGTTAAACAAGTAATGGAGACCTATGATTTTCATCAGAAGCTGTATGAATATGCAGAGTTGAATGGCTTTGAAAAGGGATGGGCTCCTTGATAAAGAAATCCAGTAACTTTAAAAGTTACTGGATTTTGTGTATGTGTGATTGTATTAGAAAAATACAGTAGTTTCAGTCGTGTTGAAAATCGTGTACATGCATTAACCTCAATATGGGATTAAAATCATTATTTCTTATATTGAATTATTTTCATTATTGTCAGATGACTTTTCCGCATTCTTTTCCTCTGAATCCAAATGATAAATAGGAGCACCTTCACCTACCATATCTAGAGAAGCCATAAAATCCTTGTTTCGACGCAACTCCATTTCCTTTTGGTCCACTTTGTCAGAATCCATCATCATGTCCTCTCTGTGTTTTTTAATAGTATATTAAATTTTTCATGAATTATTAAAGGGAATGAAAAATCAATCATGCAATTATCGAAGAAAAGTGTAAGGTGACTGTCATCAGAGTATTTGTAAAGAGAAGAAATGAGCTAAACTTGAAACCAAAACTGTCGATGTAAAATCTGCACGATTAAGGTTTTCGAAGCGCTTTAAATAGCATATTTTCCACAAGATTTTTATCGGAAAGAGTACGATATTTTGCTTTGATTCTTGCGAAACAACAGAAGACAATTGATTTGCTAGCGATTAAAACCATTGAGTTAGAGGCTCAAATTAGATGGTCTTAAAAATTTTTAAATTAAGATAAAGAAACCCAACGATTAGTTCAGTTGCTGGGTTTCATTTTGTAAATAAATATAACTGCATACGTTTTTTTCTTATGAGTTAGTTATTCATGATTAATGTTTTTTATTAATTTTACTGACAATATAGAACGTAATGATAGCGGTGGCGGCATTTAAAAAAGTTCCCCACAGTAAGTCCACAAACGTGATGAAAATAGGCCAATCTTTTAACGTAGCAAGGTTTGTTAAATCGTAAGTTGCATATGTAATTAATCCGAAAAAACCACCTGCGAACAGTGCGTAAGTCCAACTGTTTTTTTCTAGAGCAGGGAGAATGACGAAAAAGATTAATCCTGCAATGTACAACAAATAGAAAATCCCCGCAGCTAGCCAGTTGACGTCCTCTTTTAATAAAAAACCAATGTGTTCTTCGTATAAGTTAGTTGAAATAAATGCGAGCCAGACGATGTCGACTAAGAAAAAGACTAATAATGTAATAACATAAATTCTTACGTTTTTCCCCAATTCAATACCTCCATATCTTTTAAAAACAATTAAGAAGATTTTATCAGAATGGTATGCCGGAAATCGACTAGTATGAATTGAAGGAGCACATTCAAACTTTGAATTTACATTCCTACAGGTCCTATGGGGTTTTAGCGGTTAGTACTTTTTGTGTAAACGCCTTTACATCGAGTGCAGTTTTTTCACGTTTAACATCCTCTAACATGACATCGCGAAAATATGACACACTTGCCTTCAATGGCAATTTTAGCAACTTCGTCAATGCCTCTTGATACATGTATACGAACTCGGGGTCAGTATTGCCTCTTTTTAACTCAGCAAATGATTCGTAAAATTGATCTAGTTTATCTGCAAATTCGAGCAAACGACCTTCAATAGTAGCATCTTTACCTTCTTTCATTCGTTCAAAGAAAACGGGTTGAAATTCAACAGGAATCTCTTCTAAAATAAATTTCTCCATCATTTTTTCTTCAACATGTGAAATCATTTGTTTAAGTTCTGGAGATGCATGTTTGACTGGGGTTTTAATATCTCCAATAAATACTTCCGCGAAATCATGGTTTATTGTCTTTTCATATAAAGATTTCCAATTAACGACTTCACCACTATTTTCTTCAATAGTCGCGAAAAACATGGCATATTGGGATACTTTCCAACTATGTGCTGCTACATTATGTTCTTCAAACTTAAATTTACCGGGACAACGAATAATTCGTTCCAAGTCATTCATGCTCGTAAAAAATCTATGAATACCCATTATTTATCTTCTCCTTTAAGGTAGTGATTTTTTCTCTCCATTACTTTCGTGAATTATATCTTTTTATGCATTGTGTTTCCAGTTTGGAGGGTCATATAATTTTTCGTATACAAAATAGTTGGAATTTTAATTAAATAAGAAATCTCGAGAATTTTAGCTGAAAATCATTTAAATTCTATCCTTGATTAATTTCTTCGGCTTTAAAGAGTATTTCCATAATGAAAAATTGCATGCTTATTTCACGGTTAAAGAAGGATAAATAGTTAATGTGGTAGAACAAGTATATTAGACGATTCATTAAAAGATAAAAGGTAATAAGGAAAAATTTTTTTCTAGTAACAAGGGCAAGTAGTATTAAATCCAATAAGAAAGGTTTCTTTTATCATTCTTACTAGAGTATTCAAAATATCTAATTTCGTTAGTATTCATTATTTGTGACAAAAAAATGCTGTCCCTATTTAAGGACAGCATCTCTTATTACTTTTTCTTTTTATTAACCAATGTTTTCAGTGCAAGTGCGCCAGCCAATACTCCAATAGCTGTATTTGTACGTTTGTTGAAGACTTGTTTAACAACAAGATTCAAGTTTTGCGGGCGTTCAGCCAATCTTCTCATAAAGTAAGCGTACCAATCGTCACCGAAAGGAACGTATGTGCAGAAATTATAGCCTTGCTTGGCAAGATCAACTTGCATATCTTTACGGAAACCGTATAACATCTGGAACTCGAATTTATCGTTAGGGATGTTATTTTCTTTCACGAACTTTTTAACCTGATCGATAATTCGGTGATCATGTGTTGCAATTGAAGTGAATTTTCCGTGTAATAAATGATACTCAATTAGTTTGATGAAATTTTCATCAATATCTTCTTTTGTTTGAAAAGCATATTCAATTGGCTCTTTGTATGCGCCTTTAACGATGCGCATACGTAAATCTTTATATTTTTCGAGGTCGTCTTGCGCTCGATCGAAGTAGGCCTGAATTACTGTTCCAACATTGTCGTACTCTTTTAAAAGGTCATCCATTAAGTCAAAAGAAGGCTGTAAATGGTCGTAATCTTCCATATCAATATTTATATGCATATTGTATTTGCTCGCAGCAGCTACAATTTCGAGTAAATTCTCATAACAGAAATCATAATCAATATCTAACCCAAGTTGTGTAGGTTTTAATGAAATATGAGCGTCTACACCATTAGTATGAATACTTTCAATTACTTCAAGAATACTTGCTTTAGCTTCCAACGCTTCTTCTCTTTCGATCGAGTATTCGCCCAAATTATCAACCGTAGCACTAATACCTAATGCATTCAGTTTGCGGATACTATTAATTGTTTCTTCAACAGTTGTTCCAGCTACTACTGTTTGTGCGCCTAATTTCAAACCATATTTTTTTGCTGCTGTTGTCAATAATTGGTTTTGAGATAAGCTTATAAATACACCTTTTAACATGATTATTCCTCCTGAAAGTGATTCATTATATGTCATCTTACATCTGAAATAAAAGGGTAAGAAACACTACTGAGTAACATGTGATTCATGATTACATTTCATTATAATTCTTTTTAATGAACATGCATACATAATCATATTAACTTGTACGGAATTGTATCATAAAAGTGTCCTTACCGGCATTAGTTGTTAAGTAATCATTATCAGGTGCTCTAAAAGAACATGACTACTTATTTAAAAACATTAGAAAGTACATTCTTTTATTTAAATCTAGTGATTTCCGTTACAACGCACTTTCATGTTTCGAAGCTAGCGTAGCGATGCAGAAACAGGCGGACGCTTTCCGCGGGCGGTCCGTTGAGCCTCCTCGTCGCAAGTTCCTGTGGGGTCTCACCTGGACTCGCTTTTCCCGCTGGAAAGATATTGGACGAACTGTAATTCGTCCAATATCTTTGCGACGAGTAACCGCAGGAGCACATGTTTTCTCGCCGCCTTTCACTACAATCATTCACCATAAGTTTTATAAAAAATCATCCTATCTTGTAAAAGGAAAGTACCCACACACAAAATTAGATAGGATGATTTTTTATGTACAATCCAAAGATTACTAAACAAAATTCACTTCCACTGAGAGGGAACTTGCGTTTCAATAAGAGGAAATTGAGACTTCATATTAATCGAATTAACGAGAGTCACATCAAAGAAATTCCGTTTTAGCATGTTAGTCTCCATATAATAAAAACACCATGAAAACTGGGTTCTTGGCGAATTAATTTTATATTTACATTTTAATAATAGGAGGAATTAGATGAACTACTTAAACTTAGGGGTAACAGGTTTGCATGTTTCGAATGTAAGTCTTGGAACGATGGCATTTGGACGTTGGATTGATGAAAAAGCTTCTAAAGAGATTTTAGATACAGCAATTGATGCAGGTATTAACTTAATTGATACGGCTAATTTTTATGGCAAAGGCCAAGATGAATCATTCAAGTACGGCACAGGTGAATGTGAAGAAATTATTGGCCAAGCGTTAAAGGGAAGACGTGACAAAGTAGTTTTGGCAACGAAAGTAGGATTGCCGATGGGGAAAGATCCTAATGATGCTGGATTGTCTAAATTTCATATAATGCGTGAAGTCGAGAATTCTTTGCGACGACTCCAAACCGACTACATAGATCTATATCAAGTACACCGTTTCGATGATCAAACTCCTCTCGAAGAAACATTGTCTACTTTAACGAATTTGGTTACTCAAGGAAAAGTGCGCTATATCGGGTGTTCCAATTATGCAGCTTGGCAAATAGCCAAAGCATCCGGAATTAGCAAACTTCATGGGTTTGAGCACTTTGTGTCGTCTCAATCTCAATACAATTTATTATCACGGAAAGTAGAAGAAGAACTGGTACCTTACTGTTTGTCTGAAACTTTGGGACTCTTGGTATATAGTCCGATGGCTCGTGGTATGTTATCAGGTAAATATAAAACTAGCGATGATTTGCCAGAAGGAAGCCGAGCAGCAAAAGGAGAAGAGCTGATTCAGAATTATTTCACAGATGAAAATTTTGAACTGGTTTCTAAATACAAACAACTGGCTTCTGAACATGATGTAAACTTGTCACAATTTTCTTTAGCGTGGATTCTTAATCAATCTGCTGTAACTTCTGCGATTGTTGGAGCTAGCAAACCCCACCACATTACGGATGCGGTGCAAATAAGTGACTGGAAATGGTCTGATGAACTGCAAGAAAGTGTGAGTAAGTTGTGATTTTACCAATTTCCATATCTAATTGGTGAAATGGAGACGTAAGCAAATATCTTGATGTTCGTTTTTGGTCGTTTTATGATGACATAGAGATAGTTTGATTTACGAAAGGAATTTTGTCATGACGATAGAAATTAAGCCAGTTCCACTTTCCGTATTGGATTTAGTTGCAGTACTTGAAGGGCAAACACATAAAGAAGCGATAGGCGATATGATCAACTTAGCACGACATACTGAACAACTTGGGTATCAGCGCTATTGGTTAACCGAACATCACAATATGCCAGCAGTTATTAGTTCAGCTACTTCGATTTTAATAGGTCATGTTTTAGAAAATACGGAGTCAATACGAGTAGGTTCAGGTGGTATTATGTTACCGAATCATACACCACTTGTTGTTGCCGAACAGTTTGGTACATTAGAAGCCATATATCCTAATAGGGTGGACTTAGGGTTAGGTCGCGCACCAGGAACGGATATGCGGACTGCTCATGCACTTCGTCGAACGTCGCAAGAAACTGCATTTGCGTTTCCGCAAGATGTTGTTGAATTGCAAAATTATTTTAAATCAATAGATCAACAAGGAATGGTTCGTGCTTTTCCAGGTGCAGATGCTAATGTGCCAATCTACATTCTAGGCTCGAGTACGTCAAGTGCAACTTTGGCTGCTCGATTAGGCTTGCCATATGTATTCGCAGCTCACTTTGCGCCGACACAACTAGAACAAGCATTGCATATTTACCGTAATCAATTTACACCATCTGAATATTTATCTGAACCGTATGTAATGGTTTGTGTGAATGTTGTTGCTGCTGATACAAATGAAGAAGCAAAAAAACTTTCCACTTCAACGGATCGTTTTTATTTAAATGTTGTTAGACGTACAGAAGAGTTATTAAAGCCTCCTGTTGATTCGATGGATGGCGTGTGGAATTCTGTTGAAGAAAGCGCTGTGCGCAGTATGTCAGCATATTCATTTAAAGGTGATAAGAGTGCCATTGAGGAGCAGTTGAAAAAATTCTTAGGGACATTCCATGTCGATGAATTAATAGCAGTAACATATATTTACGATCAGCAAGCTAGAAAACGCTCGTATGAACTATTAAAAGAAGTTGTAGACAACCTTTAAAAAGAAAATGAAACGTTTCTTTGTCGTGGGACTGTCCAGAAAACAGTAAAACTGATTTTCTGGACAGCCTTTTTTATATAGTTTTTCAAGTATCCCGTTGCTTTCCGTTCCAGCGCACTTTCATGTTTCGAAGCTAGCGTAGCGATGTTGCTCACTTTCAAGTTTCGAAGCTAGCAAAGCGATGCAGAAACAGAAACAGATGGACGCTTTCTTACCACTAGTCAAGAGTTTTCCCATTTCTTTTTCAGAAAAAAATAGTGAAAATGAAATAGTAAGCGGTTGACTTCTGTTCCGTCGCTTGTTAAAAGATATTTGGCTTCACTATACCCTCAGAAATCATGATTTAACACACGGAACCGAAAAAATAAGCATAGTAAATAAACCTCACGATTTCTGTTTTTTTCGCAGGGGCTATTGTGCTATAGTTAGAGGAATCGTGTTACGAAACACTGCTGATTCGTACCGGTACAGGATGCCATTTTGGATAAGGTGAAATGCAACTTTCAAGAACTTATTCATACAGGCAATCATCGCAACCTTATGGAGCTTTCCATTGGGTTGCTTTTTTAATTTGTCGTAATAATCCACAATCGTATTTTGGGTCTTTGCCCGCAAGGAGATCATAGACCTGACCATTTGGAACAGGATTTTGCGCAGTCTTCTGTTTCCTCTTTTATTGATTTTATCCTGATGTTGGAGTTTGCCTGATTGATACCGTTGGATATCGATTCCTGCGTACGCATTGATTTGTTTCGAATTTTGAAAACGACGGATGTCACCTAACTCGCCAAGGATTTGAACGGCGGTGTTTTCACCGATTCCTGGAAAGGATTTGAGCACTTGAAATTCCACTCGATCTTTGGAAAGGTCGACCATCTGTTTGATGATTTCCTTTTTTTGAACCCGTAGTTCCTGAATGCGTTTGGCATATTGCTTCAAATGTTGACATCGCACATCTTTCGGTCCAATAGCCGAGTAGGAATTTTTAACAGCCATGAGAAGTAAAGTTGCTTTCTCTTCCGCTTGTTTGGCAGATAAGTTTTTGCGTGTTGCACGTTTGATTTGATCGCATAACTCCTCATTTGACAGTCCTCCTAAATAGGCCGGGTGCGGGAAGAGCTTCACGATATTTAAGAACAAAATGGAACTCTTCGAAAACACTTTTTCGAGCGTTGGAAAGCTCAACTGTAGGAAAGCGTGCAACCGATTAGAATGTTGACCGAGTTCTTTTTCAATATCCTCATAGTAGCGTCCCAACGCACGCATCTGTTCATAGTAGTCTTCTTGAATGTAGGTTTCTGGACGATCAATCCTAAAATGCGACCTGGCCAGTTCATGGGCATCACCGATATCCGTTTTCTGCCTGCGCATGGAGGCGGTTTGGAGTTTAGCCTCTAATGGATTGAGCCGGCTGTAAGGATACTGGTGTTCCTGAAGAAACTTCTCAAGACCTTGCGAATAGACACCTGTAGCTTCGAAAACAATTTCTGGAACCTGACCATCCTGTTCCGTTAAAGAATCAATGCGTTCTTTTAGCGATTGGAAACCGGTAAGAGTATGTTCCAATTCCCCTTCATACCTGCAGTGTTGATTGTGATCGTAGAGGACCATAGTGCTTTTTCCCATACTGACATCAAAAGCGATGACGTGTTTCATACTTCTCCTCCTGTTCATTCTTCATAGAAGTCCATCACAGTGCCTTATTGATTCCACTTTCTTATACACGGTCTCGAGGACCCAACATACTAAACTGATTCTTATAAGGGTGTGAAGTGAGTCGGTTTCCTGATTCGGATTCTCAGATCCCAGCGTCCGCTCGACTTCCCTTCACTTCTACAAAAAAATAGTAGCACAAACCATGGCCTTGGTCTGTGCTACTAATGTTAGTATGTTTCCGCGGGCACGGCTTCAGCCTCCTCGTCGCTAAAACCACTGTGGGGTCTTCAGCTGGAAAGATATTGGGCGAACTGTCATTCGTCCAATATCTTTGCGACGAGTAACCGCAGGAGCATTGATTGTTTTAGCGACGAGGAGGCTCACCGCACGCCCCACGGAACGCGTCCGCTCAAAACGGAAATCAGCGTGTATCAGTCTTTTTATAGTTTCATAGATATTAACAGGCTGAGAGTCTATCTCGTCCTGTTTTTATTCGTTTTACAAAAAAAACTGAAACGTCCCTGATCCAGGCAATTCTTCAATTAATTCAGCACCAAACAAACTAGCTGGCGTGTAACTACCTCCTGCTATGTCCGTATTAAGTACACGACTTACAACAGCGAGCGCTCCAAAAACAGTCAAACTATATACATTCGCCGTTTCAATACGCACCGTCTGAGATTCGCCAGTCGCATTTATTGCCTCCCCCCAAATATAAGCTCGAGAATTTTGTCGAACCTTTTCATCAGGTCCACTAATTGAGCGGTCCACCCATTCTCGTAAAATTGCTTGTACAAATGAATTAGATAAAATTGGTCGCATCCATTTCAGGGAACGAGCCCCGATTATTTTATAAGCTGGCATCGGAATCCATGTACTAATATTTGGAATTCCAGTCGTATAAAAAGCAGTCGAAACATCTCCCCATGGAATTGCCATTGCCGTTTTAGGTCCTCTTCCAAAGTTGATGGTTCGATGCTTTTTGCCAAGAGGGAATTCGGTAATTATGCCTTCCAGACGCTCTGAACTAGCGGATGAAAGACCTTGTATCATAGTTTTAAATGTACCTGGTGAAATGCCTGAATCGGATTCGAATCCAAGAGAAAGATGTGTGGCATTTGGCAGTAATTCCTTTAATTTAAGCGCAACACAATCTGTCGGTATTACATCAAAACCAACTCCTGAACAAATAACGATACCGGCTTCGACAGCTCGTTTATCCTGCTCATGTGCATGTTCAAATACACCGATTTCTCCAGTAATATCAAAATAATGGGCACCAACTGTCAGACAAGCTTCGATCATTGGAGCGCTAGTGATTGAAAATGGACCCGCGCAATGAAGCACCAAGTCAACTCCTATAAGGCCTGACTCAATCTGTGTTGACTTTTCCAATGAAAACACACGACCTTCGAGGTTCAGTTCAGTTGCTAGAGATTGGATTTCTCCCGAATTACGTCCTGCTAAAATCGGTTTCAAACCACGTTCAACGGCCGTTCGTGCAATTAGTGCCCCGGTATATCCATTTGCACCGTAAATCATCCATGTCTGTTTCATTTTTTAATCCTCCTATTTGAAATATGTGGAAAAAATAAATAAATTATTGATAAAAATTTTTTTAGTACGTTTAATGGGTTAAATTCTTGGTTAAACAGGTAGTACTTAAATAAGTATTTTATTAATATCAGGAAGTTTTATTATTTATATGGATTTTTATTGATGTAAATATTGTTTCATCTCTAGAAGCTGCCAAATCAATGGGAGGTTATAAAATGACACGAACAAGAACGGTTTATAAACAATATTTACTACTCAAACAAATAAATCTAAAAAAGAAAGACATGTATAACAAAGCAAAAGAATTAGGTTATACACATACTCTTGTCGTAGCGTGTAGTCAAGAGCTGGATAAATTGTTAAATAAGTACCAAGGTATATTTTCGTTTAAACGGGCAGGATGATTTCTTAGGGTCATTTTTGAAAATAATTATATGAAACTACTATTACTACTATTCTAGATTACCTCATTCACTTAATAAATCACCTCTGAACTGATATTGAAGAGATGGGATTCACTAAGGAAAGAATTTTCCATAAGAATGTAAGAACCCCTTTATACTATATTAAATCAATGGCTGTCCTTAAGTATTTCTTCGAGTGCATGAATGTATCACCATCATTTTGAGTCTCTGCATGGTTATGTGTAGAATAGGTGTAGGAAATATAATTGAAAAAAGGTGCATACATGAAACAATATATCGTCATAGGTGCTGGAATTCTAGGGGCATCAACAGCATATTATTTAGCGAAAACTGGAGCGAACGTTCTAGTTGTGGACAGGCAAGACGTAGGACAGGCAACTGATGCAGCTGCAGGAATCATTTGTCCATGGCTCTCTCAAAGGCGCAATCAAGCATGGTATTCTCTTGCGAAAAGTGGGGCCGCCTATTATGAAACACTGATTCGACAACTTGAAGAAGATGGAGAGACGAATACGGGGTATAAGGAAGTAGGGGGCATTAATCTCCATTCAGATAAAGGAAAACTCCTTAAAATGGAAGAACGTGCCATTTCAAGGCGGCAAGATGCTCCTCAAATCGGTTACGTGCGTCAAATCACACCTGATGAAACCTCTATATTATTTCCGCCGATATCAGAGAAATACGCTTCAGTCTATGTTAGTGGAGCTGCTAGGGTAAATGGCAGAGCCCTTCGACAAGCCCTAGTTAATGCAGCAAAAAAGCACGGTGCTACATTCGTTTATGGATCAGCTGAAATTGAACATAGCAATAAAACTGTAACAGGAGTTCGTGTCAATCAAGAGAGTTACGCTGCAGATTGTGTAATTGTTACGGCAGGAGCATGGGCGGATGAGCTGTTAACCCCACTGGGTCTAAACATACAACTGACTGCTCAAAAAGCACAAATTGTTCATCTTCGATTGGAAGATGTGAAAACGGGTGATTGGCCGGTAGTAATGCCACCAAATGATCAATACATACTTACTTTTGATAATGGCCAAGTAGTCATTGGTGCAACACATGAAGATAATAAAAATTTCGATTTACGTGTCACTGCAGGTGGACTACATGAAGTTTTAGACAAAGCATTATCCGTTGCACCAGGTTTAACTGATAGTACGTTTGTTGAAACGCGAGTTGGTTTTCGCCCATTCACACCCAATTTTCTACCAATTATTGGTGAGGTGCCAGGATACAAAGGACTTCTCCTCGCAAACGGACTTGGAGCTTCAGGTTTAACAGTGGGACCGTTTCTCGGTACTCAACTAGCGAAGTTCGCACTTGGTGAAGCCATTGCAATTGATTTGTCACTTTACGACGTGGGAGCTGCCATCTCGCAATTCTAAAAAGTAGAGCACAAAATAGAAATAGGGATTCAGCAGTGTTTTATTCTGCTGAATTTTTTTGTATTGGTTAGCACTGTGATAGCTATCGTTAATATACTAGAGATTGATAGGGAATAATTAACAAAAATACTATAAAATTTCCATGTTATACTTTTAATCATATTGATCAATACATAGAATATTGAATTTTAAGTGCTGCCGAAAAAGAAGAGAGTAGAATAAGATTTTTAATCGTACATATCAAAAAATATACTACACAAATATGTTTTGAAATACCGGGTATTCTTATCTGCTTATGTGTATGGAGCGGACATTAAACTTGCACCGTATAAGGCAGATTGTAGCAGCTGGACGAAGCATATTTAAGCGAAATTTGGCATTCAGTTACCAAGAACAAGCGGTGAGCAGGCGCACACAGGAACGCCTATAAAATTTAATGACATGAAAAAAGGAGATCTCATGTTTTTTGCTAACAACGGTACGACCATATCACATGTATGTATTTATATGGGAAATGGCAAGTGGATTAGCAATTTGAATACTGCAAAAAGTATACAAATCTTTTCTGTTTGGGGACCATGGGCGCAACAAAAATTCATGTGGGCACAAAGAGTAATTTAATAGTTAGTCAACTTAAAGAACCGAAGAGTCTGAATTAGACTTCTCGGTTCTTTTCTACGTCTTCAACTGTCTCAATATGATGTTCTCCCCAAGCACACATGGCATCCAAAATCGGACGTAATGACCAACCATATTTAGTCAAGGAATAAATGACTTTCGGTGGAACTTGATCAAATATCTTACGGTTTACAACACCATCTTGCTCGAGTTCGCGTAACTGCTGGGTAAGCATTTTCTGTGTAATAGTCGGCATAATTTTTTTTAATTCACTTGTGCGTCTTTCTTCTTTAATCAAATGACACATGATGACCACTTTCCATTTGCCGCCAATTACATCTAGTGTTGCTTCTACTGGAATATTGTATGCCATAATGTTTCCTCCTCTCTTACTACAATGAGTGCGAAAAAGGTTCTATCTATCTTTAGTGCCTGTACATATCGGGAAAACGAATTAAATGTATGTTAACATACACCACTTTACATCTGCCTCTTTTAAATAGATATAGGTACTAAAAAGTGCCTACATTACTTTAAAGTACGTACTGTTCATTATTTGGTGTCGAGAGCATAATAAGATTTGCAAGGAATACTCGAAAGTAATTGCCGAATTTCTTGAACACTATTTAAAGGGAAAACTGAGGAGGAATTATAAATGAATCATTCACATACAGCTGATGACTCAGCGAAAAGAGGAAGATTAGCTTTATGGGCTCTCGCAATTAGTGCCTTTGGAATTGGAACAACCGAATTTGTTCCAATAGGTTTATTAGCTACGATTGCACAGGACTTTGATATTGGCATTACATTAGCGGGTTTATTGATTTCTGGATATGCAATAGGTGTTGCTGTGGGTGCACCCATATTAACGGCACTTACCAATAGAATGACTAGAAAGACACTGTTAATCGTTTTGATGGCTGTATTTATTGTAGGAAATATAGTTGCAGCTATGTCCACTTCGTTTGAGTTGTTAATGATCGCTCGGTTTATTACCGCATTCTCACATGGTGTATTCTTTGCCATTGGCGCTACAATTGCTGTGCAATTAGTGCCTGCTCATAAAAAAGCGAGTGCCATTGCTTTAATGTTTACAGGGTTAACTGTTGCAACAGTTACTGGTGTTCCATTAGGTACTTTCATAGGACAAGCATTTGGATGGCGTGCAACGTTCTGGGCTGTTGCACTGCTTGGTATTGTAGCAATAGCAGCGATCACTTTATTAATTCCTAAAAACTTACAACAATCTCCACCTGCTAAATTTAGTGACATTTTCCGACTAGTGACTAATGGAAGACTCTTACTGGGATTTGCAATTACTGCACTCGGCTACGGCGGAACATTTGTTGCATTTACTTACTTAACGCCAATTCTTGAAGACCTAATTAAACTAGACGCAAAATTAATTAGCATGGTCCTCCTTGTTTATGGAATTGCCGTAGCAATTGGAAATGCTGTCGGTGGTCGTCTTGCTAATCATAATCCAGCGAGAGCACTATTTTGGATGTTCATCCTGCATGCAGTCATTTTGATTGTTATGACGTTTATGATTCCCTTTAAAGTTGCTGGGTTAATTGCCGTTATCTTAATGGGTCTAGTGGCGTTTATGAATGTCCCAGGTCTCCAACTTAATGTCGTTCAACTTGCAGAAAAATATGTTCCTAGCGCAGTTGATGTAGCCTCTGCATTAAACATTGCAGCATTTAATATTGGAATTGCAATGGGATCGATTATTGGAGGAATGGTTATTAATTCAATTGGATTAGTTCATACACCTTGGGTTGGAGGCATCATGGTTATTGGTGCAGTTCTTTTAACGGCTCTGTTATTGCGTCTCGAACGAAAGTGAGCGGAATACGACTTAAAAAATTCTATACTCAATTTTAAAATGGTGAACTTTTGTTGGAAATAAAAGTGTTATTTCTTTTAGAGTAAAGTGTTAATGACAAGGGAATGCTTAGTTATATTCATTAGTAAATCATGAGAGGAGAATTCTAAAATGAGTGAAAGAAAACCGCCACATCAACAAATGTCTGAAGAGAATAATGGGTTGACCGATGCACAAGAAGTATTATACAACGAAGAATTTAACGAAGCAGATAAAGCATTAGGACTCGAAGGAGTAAAAGGCATCAAAAAGAAAGACAAGAAAGACCATGATAAATATCAGAACTAAGAAATCATTTCACTTCTAGGTAAATTTCTGTTAATATATGGGCGAACAGGATTAAACTCTAGTTTTACAGGAATAAACACAGCTTGAACTGGAATAAAGCGACTGCGAACCGGAATAAATAACTTCCGAACAGGATTAAATCAAAAAAGTTCACGTAAATATTTAAAAACAGGAAAGAGGCAAACCCAACTTTGGGAGTTGCCTCTTTTATCATCTCCATAAATAAATTTCTGGGTGAGTTGTACTTAAAGAGGCATGTTGTTTGGATCCATCATGCTTTTGCCTGCACCATTTTTTGTTAGTCCGCTTAATTGTCCTTTAAGTTTATTGCGAGAATCTTTATTACGCATTAGAAAAGCTGCGCCAAGTCCAAGTGCTGCCATTGCCATAGTATTTCGGTTCATTTTAAAACGCCTCCAATTTTATATGTCACATTTGTATAGTGTCCCAAATATTAAAAATTAGTCGATTTTATTAGAAAGAATTAAATTTATATGCAGTGTAAGCGATATTTGAAATGAGATAAAAACCCCACATATTATAAGTAAAGCTTAGTCTAGTAGTCCTATTAGTAACTAATTTTAGTATGAAGTCCAATGAATTTTCAATCCGATTGTTGCATATTTATTAAAACGGTTGTATCCCCGTAGTTTCTTCTTTATAATTACGCTATAATTCAGAAAATGTTTGGAAGTGTGATGATGAGGATAACATATTCACCACTTGGTGATGAGGCAATTGTAATTGAGGTTGGGCAAGAGATTACGAAAGAGGCAACCAACTTAGTGCGAGCAATTACTAAACTAATAGAAGAAACTACGATTGACTCGGTAGTTGAAGTGATTCCTGCATTTACCACAGTCACTGTTTTTTATAAAGTTAGTGCTGAATGTCAATATGAAGATATGAAGAACCTATTAACTAAATATATAGTCGGGATTAAACATGTAGATTTAATACAACCACGCACCATTGAAATTCCGGTTTGTTATGGTGGGGAGCATGGGCCAGATCTTGAATATGTGGCGTCACATAATCAGTTAACTGTTGATGAAGTGATTGAGATTCATTCTACAGGTACTTATGAAGTGAATATGATTGGCTTTGCGCCAGGGTTTCCGTTTATTAGTGGAATGTCTGAAAAGATTGCAGCTCCTCGTAGAGCGACTCCTAGGCTTCGGATTCCTGCACGGTCAGTTGGTATTGCGGGCATGCAGACTGGTGTCTATCCAATTGAAACGCCAGGTGGCTGGCAATTGATTGGTCGAACGGCAATGGAACTTTTTCTCCCAAATGAAAAGATACCAAGTTTATTACAAGCGGGAGATCAGATTGTCTTTAAGCCGATTTCTAAGGAAGAGTATGACAAATGGGAGGGGACAACCCATGCTACAGTTTGATAAAGATGGGTTACAAACGACTGTACAAGATCTTGGAAGAAGAGGTTTTCAAAAATATGGAGTAATTGCAAGTGGCGTAATGGATCCATATGCACATCGTCTTGCGAACATTTTAGTGGGCAATCAAGAAACTGAGCCCACGATTGAAATTACGTTACTGGGATCGCATAAGACGTTTCACGCTGATTGTTTATTTGCGCTGACGGGTGCGGATTTGTCACCTGCAATAGATGGAATACCTATAAAAATGTGGCGTCCTATTTTTGCGAAAAAAGGATGCAAGCTATCTTTCGGAAAGCCTGTTACAGGGTGTCGTACCTATTTAGCAGTTGCTGGTGGAATTGCTGTGTCTGAAGTCATGGGCAGTGGATCTACTTACTTGCGAGCTGGAATTGGTGGATTTAATGGACGATCTCTAAAAAAAGGCGACGTTATTCCTATTGGTGAAGCTTCAGAGTTAATAAAAGGTTGTATGGAGAGTTTATCTAAAAGAGCGAATAAATCTTCCTTTATTCAAGTGGACTGGACTTTAATGGCTCAAGCCATTCCAATCTATAAATCCGAAGCGACTGTGAGAGTAATGGATGGAAGACAAGAACATTTATTCGATGGAAAAAGTAGAGATGCTTTCTTGAATCAAGCTTTTCAAATTTCTTCAGATTCTGATCGGATGGGGTATCGCTTGAAAGGACCGGAACTTACTTTAATAGAACCCAAAGAATTGATATCTGAAGCAGTGTCTTTTGGTTCGATTCAAGTTCCACCTGATGGGCAACCCATTATATTAATGGCAGACAGACAAACGACAGGCGGCTATCCAAAAATTGGACAAGTAGCAACAATTGATTTGCCAAAAGTAAGTCAATTAAAACCTGGAGAATACATTCGCTTTGAAAAAATTTCACTTGAAGAAGCGCAACAGGCACTGATAGAGGAACGAATACTAATCGCGAAATTAACCCAATCAATCGCGCTGAAATTAAAGGAGTGCAAGTGAACATGAAATATCGAGTTGATTTGAATTGTGACATGGGCGAGAGCTTCGGCACGTATAAAATGGGAAATGATGAAGAAATTTTAGATTTTGTAACGTCTGCAAATATTGCTTGTGGTTTTCATGCTGGCGATCCCGCAACAATGCGCAAAACGGTCAAACTCGCTTTGGAAAAAGGCGTTGGGATTGGTGCACATCCAGGATTTCAAGATTTAACAGGCTTCGGAAGAAGAAATTTACTCGTCTCTCCACAAGAGGCGTATGAACTCGTGGTGTATCAAATCGGGGCATTGTACGGGTTTGTAAAAGCTGAAGGTGGCGTGATGCAACACGTCAAGCCACACGGTGCACTCTTTAACATGGCGGCTACAGATGCGGCTTTATCCGAAGCAATCGCCGAAGCAGTGTATGCGGTGAATCCTGAGTTAGTACTATTTGGTTTATCGGGCAGTGAGATTATCAAAGCAGGTACGAAGATTGGTTTACGTACAGCGAATGAAGTATTCTCGGATCGTACATATCAAACGGATGGAACACTGACAAGTCGAAAAGAAGCGAATGCATTAATTACAGACACCGATACTGCCATTCAACAAGTCGTACGAATGATTAAAGAAGGTGTTGTTACAAGCACAGTTGGAGCTGAGGTATCTATTTTAGCAGACACTGTGTGTATTCATGGGGATGGGATACATGCTCTTGATTTTGCTCGACGTATCTCAGAAACATTAAAAAATTCTCAAATTGATGTACGAAAAATTCAGGATTTAAAATAAGTTACAAAGGAGGTTACTCATGAAAGCTGAAACTAAACTAAAAAATACAAATCGCAGCGTATTACTCGGCGCAGCATTCTTAATGGCCACATCAGCCATTGGACCAGGATTTTTAACACAGACAACTGTCTTTACAGAGCAACTTCTGGCAAGCTTTGGATTCGTAATTCTGATTTCGATTATTATCGATATTGGTGCTCAACTGAACATTTGGCGAATTATTGCCGTTTCTGAAAAACGTGCACAAGATATTGCGAATGATTTATTGCCCGGCCTTGGTTATTTTCTCGCATTCTTAGTTGTTATGGGTGGTCTTGCCTTTAACATCGGAAATATCGCAGGGGCTGGACTCGGAACAAATGTATTATTTGGAATTTCGCCAGAATTAGGAGCGATTCTTAGTGGTATTCTCGCGATTGGTATTTTTATGGTACGTGAAGCGGGCAAAGCGATGGACAAATTCGCACAAGTATTAGGTTTCCTTATGATTGGATTAACGATTTACGTAATGTTTACGGCAGCGCCTCCAGTTGGGGAAGCCGTTGTAAAGACCTTTGTTCCGGATAATATTAATATTTTGGCAATTGTTACGTTGGTAGGTGGAACCGTTGGAGGATATATTACATTTGCAGGTGGTCACCGTTTAATTGATGCAGGAATAAAAGGAAAAGAAGCATTACCTGAAGTGACACGTGGTTCAATATTTGCAATAGGGATAGCTTCCATCATGCGCATTTTCCTGTTCCTTGCCGTGTTGGGTGTGGTTTCTCAAGGTTTTAGGCTAGATCCTTCAAACCCACCAGCATCTGTTTTCCAATTAGCAGCTGGTAATTTTGGGTATAAGATTTTCGGAGTTGTCATGTGGGCTGCCGCTGTTACTTCGGTAGTTGGCGCAGCATACACGTCTGTTTCCTTTATTCGTACATTCCATCCATGGTTAGAGAAACATCATCAAAAAATTATCATTGGATTTATTGCTATCTCAACGATAGTCTTTGTCTTTGTTGGTCGTCCAGTCAGTATTCTTATATTCGTTGGATCGGTAAATGGTATGATTTTACCAATTGCGTTAGGGGTTATGTTGATTGCGGCTTACAAAACAAAAATTGTTGGAGACTATAAACATCCATTGTGGATGACTATTTTCGGAGTGATAATTGTCATTGCCATGGCTTGGATGAGTGGTTACACATTAATCAATGAAATTCCTAAACTATTTGTATAAAAAGGAGTTCTGCAAATGACAACACCTTTTGAAGTAAGAGGGAAGATGCGCAGTGGTGAGTTTACTTTGCCTACTTCTGGTTTGTGTGAAGATTATATTCAAGCAAATTTAGTCATTTTACCAAAGAATTTAGCATTTGATTTTCTATTGTTCTGTCAACGAAATCCGAAATCTTGTCCAGTTATTGATGTGACAGATGTTGGTTCCTATGTACCGCATCTGTCTGCACCAAATGCTGATTTACGTACAGACTTGCCAAAATACCGTGTCTATAAAAATGGGGAAGTTGTAGACGAACCAACGGATATTAAAGAGTATTGGACTGACGATATGGTGGGGTTTCTTATTGGCTGTAGCTTTACATTCGAGGAAGCGCTAATAAAAAATGGTATCCCTATGAGACATAACGAAGAAGGCGTCAATGTGCCGATGTATAAAACATCGATTGAAGCAATGCCAGCAGGAAAATTCTCTGGACCAACGGTTGTCAGCATGCGTCCCATGAAAGAGAAAGACGTCATCCGAGCTGTTCAAGTAACAAGTCGATTCCCTTCCGTTCACGGAGCGCCGATTCATATTGGCAATCCGCAATCGATCGGCATTACAAATATTAATCAACCTGATTTTGGAGATGCCGTTACAATCAACGAAGGTGAAGTACCTGTATTTTGGGCATGTGGTGTTACGCCCCAAGCCATCGCCATGCATATGAAACCAGCATTAATGATTACTCATGCACCAGGTCATATGTTTATAACTGATTTAAAAAGTGAACATGTTAGTGTAATTTAATTTGGTATAGTATCTATATGTTAACTAATTTGGAAGGACCGCTCAGTAAGAATTCGACTGAGTGGACTTTTTTTCTAAACATGGTTTTGAAATGCTATGTATAGCAGACTGAGCGAGGGCTCAGTTGTAATTATTGGCTGTCACGTTGTAAAAATGGAGGATGACGTTGTAAAAAAAGGCATCTAAGTTGTAAATATCATGATTCACGTTGTAATAGTAAAATTTTGGAATGTATTTTGACGATAATAATGTAAATACATTGTGGGGTTTTCAACGAAATTGTCTACTTATACCGACGTTTATGAATTCTTTCTTTAATAGTCCGAGAAACCCTTCTTTCAAATAACGCAGAAATAAATACTGTAAAATTAGAAACAAGCCGCCGAAATTGTATCTTCGGCGGCTTCCTTTCTAAGCAATAAGTGTCCATTCACTAGTAAACCAAAATCAAAGATCTGTAAACGTTAAGGTTGAAGGGGAGAGAAGGACGTACACCCGCAGCAACATTGCCTTTAAAAAAGAAGAATGGTATGTGACAAGGTCACATCACCATTCTTTGTACTCTTTAGGTTATGATGCAGCAGATGGCCGTTCATAGCGACCCGGAAACCTGAATCGATACAGTGGTAATCTCTTATTCGAGGTTAGCTCAAACTCACTATAAACTTCTCTTTCACACAACCAAAACAGGAGAGAAAAACTCTTTATACAGCTCTTTTAGTATCTTCGTTTCATCTTGTTTAAGGACACCGAATACAAGGCTAACTTCTGATGAACCTTGATTAATCATTTCAATATTAGCTCCAGTTCGTGAAATGGCAGTGGTAGCTCTTGCGGCCAAGCCAGTTGAGTTTCTCATCCCTTCTCCAACGATTACGACCATAGAGAAGTTGCTGCGAAAATTGACTTCGTCCGCCTGTAATTCAGTTTTAACACGATCGACAATACGAGCTTCTTTATCGGGTGTTAACTGATGGCTGCGCAAAATGACGGATAGATTATCTATTCCAGAGGGAGTATGCTCATAGGAAATCTCTTCGTCTTCAAGAATTTGTAGTAGTTTGCGGCCAAATCCGATTTCACGATTCATTAAATATTTACTGACAAAAAGCGTTGAAAATCCGCTATCGGCTGATATACCGGTAACTGGTCGGAAGGAACTCTCTCTTTCCGCTACAATCATTGTGCCAGGAGCTAAGGGGTTATTTGTATTTTTTATGCAAACAGGAACTGACTCTTTAAATGCTGGCATCAGGGCTTCATCATGAAGGACTGAGAAACCTGCATACGACAACTCCCGCATTTCACGGTACGTCATTTTGTCTATTTCCACAGGGCTATCAATAATTCTTGGATTAGCAACGAACACACAATCGACGTCAGTGAAGTTTTCATACAGTTCGGCTTTTACAGCAGCTGCCAAAATCGAGCCAGTAATATCTGAACCTCCGCGCTCAAATGTACGCAGCACGCCTTCTTCTGTATAACCAAAAAATCCAGGGAAGACAGTAATTGTGTCTTTATCTTTTAAAGTCGACAGTCTATTGTAGGCTTCTGGAAGTGCTTGTGCGCGTTGCGGTAAGTCGTTAACGAGCAACCCAGCTTCTTTTGGGCTTACGTATTCCGCATGTAGGCCGACCGTATTAAAATAAGCAGCAACAAGCTTTGCCAAATTATCTTCACCGCTAGCTTGTAATTGGTCTAAAAATATCCTAGGATTTTCTTTATCTGATGCGAGACGATTGTAAAGATCCAATTTAATAATATCTTGAATTTCGCATCCAAGTCCTAGACCATTTGCAATATTGTCATAGCGATCAATCACTTTATTGAATTGTTCTTCGACATTTTCACCGCGCAGTGCTGCGTGCGAGAGGTTGATAAGCAAATCAGTCACTTTTACATCATCTTCAAAGCGTTTGCCAGGTGCTGAGACTACTACAATTCTTCGTGATGGATCTGCTCTTACAATGGCCGCCACTTTTTTGATTTGTTGTGCACTTGCTACAGATGTTCCGCCGAATTTACACACTTTCATTCTATCAAGTCCCATCTCTATATTAATTGGTAAAAGGTTGTTTTAATTATTATATAATACTATAATGTCTTTATGAGAAAAACAAATGTTTTTTTACAGTGTACAAATCATGGGAGGAATTGTCAATGAAAAATGAAATTTCTATCGGCTTATTAGGCCTTGGAACAGTTGGAAACGGAGTTGCAACTATTTTACAGCAACACCAGCAGGACTTGACTTATAAATTGGGAGTCCAAGTTTCCATTAAAAAGGTACTAATTAAAGATAAAAATAAAGCAAGACTCTCCTCTTTAGATCCAAATGTATTTACAACGGATGTCTGGGACATATTAGACGATCCTTCTATTGATATCATTGTGGAAGTGATGGGCGGAATCGAAGGTGCTAAGCATGCAATTGAAAGTGCACTTCGTTCAGGAAAGCAAGTAGTTACAGCTAATAAAGATGTGATGGCTGAACACGGTCACGAGCTATTAAAGTTGGCTGATCTTGAAAAATGTGATTTGTTTTACGAAGCCAGCGTTGCTGGAGGCATACCGATTATCCGAACACTAGAAGACGGACTTGCATCAGACAGGATTTCTAGTCTAATGGGGATTGTTAACGGCACGACAAACTATATTTTAACGAAAATGAAACAAGAAAATATGAGCTATGAAACTGCTTTGGCGGAAGCAACACTATTAGGATATGCAGAATCGGATCCATCAGCAGATGTAGATGGTTTAGATGCTGCTCGGAAAATGGTCATTTTATCGTCACTGGCATTTTCGACGGAAGTGCATCTTGATGACGTCTTGGTTAGAGGGATGAAAGACATTCAGGCAGGGGATTTGGAGCTCGCAGAAGGCTTTGGCTATACAATCAAAATGGTTGGCTCATCTAAAAAAGATGAGGACGGTATTGAAGTGACGGTGGAGCCAGTATTCTTGGCTAATTCCCATCTTCTTGCTTCGGTCAACAATGAATTTAACGCCGTATATATTTATGGAGATGCAGTTGGAGAAACAATGCTATACGGACCAGGTGCAGGGTCGCTACCTACTGCCACTTCAGTTGTGTCGGACATTATCGCTGCTTGCCGAAATCTACTGCTTGAAGTAAACGGTAAACGAGTGCACGCAGCTCAGCATGAGCGAGTAATGAAATCCGATAACCGACGATATTCAAAATATTTTCACCGTTTGCTCGTAAAAGATGAAGTGGGTATGCTGTCAAAACTGACGTCAATTTATAGTAATCATATGGCAAGCCTTCAATCGGTCATGCAGCATCCGGCTAAAAATGACGGTATGGCAGAAATTATTCTATTAACACATAAAATTTCTAGACAGCAACATTTGGATATTATTGAAAATTTAGAAGATACTGCAAGTGTTATCAGCCATTATCGTATTGAAGGGGAGGAATCAGTATGAATTGGCCAGGATTAATTGAACAATATAAAGAATGGCTTCCAGTGACGGACAATACACCTTCTTTGACTTTGCAAGAAGGTAATACTCCTATGGTTCATTTAGGTAAATTATCTGAACAATGGGGAATCAATCTTCATGTGAAATTGGAGGGCGCAAACCCAACTGGTTCTTTTAAAGACAGAGGAATGGTTATGGCAGTTGCAAAAGCAAAAGAAGAAGGGAAAACGGTTCTTCTTTGTGCTTCAACTGGCAATACTTCCGCATCGGCTGCAGCTTACGGAGCAAGAGCTGGCATGAGAACGATTGTGGTCATTCCAGAAGGTCGCATCGCACTCGGAAAACTTGCTCAGGCAAAAATGTATGGAGCAGAAATTCTAGCGATTAAAGGAAACTTTGACGAAGCGCTTAACATGGTAAGAGAAGTGGGTCAGGAAGATGGCATCGCTCTTGTAAATTCCGTCAATCCATATCGTATAGAAGGTCAAAAAACAATCGCTTTCGAAATCATCGATCAGTTGGGTAAAGTACCAGATATTCTAGCTTTGCCAGTTGGAAACGCTGGAAATATTTCAGCTTCTTGGAAAGGTTTTAGCGAGTACGCAGCCAAAAAAGGGGGGAAACGTCCTTCATTGCTTGGTGTGCAGGCGGCAGGAGCTGCTCCAATTGTCAATAATCAGGTCGTCGAAAACCCTGAAACAATTGCAACAGCTATCCGAATCGGCAATCCGGCCAGTTGGAATCTCGCACTGACAGCACTAGACGAATCAAACGGTACAATCTTGGCTGTGACGGACGAAGAAATTCTAGAATCCTATCAAATGTTAGCTTCAACAGAAGGTATCTTTGCAGAACCTGCATCATGTGCATCAATCGCAGGTATTAAAAAGCAAGTGGAGAACGGCATGCTTGAAAAAGGTTCTACAGTTGTCGCTATATTGACAGGAAATGGATTGAAAGATCCAGAAACAGCTATTTCAGTTAATCAACATAAAGCACTTCTCGTGCCGGAAGATATGGAGCGCTTTTGGGAGGACTTGAAGAAAGGTGTGAAGGCATGAGCTGGAGAGCATTTTCGGTAACAGTGCCTGCATCAACTGCGAATCTCGGACCTGGGTTTGATTCGATAGGATTGGCACTTGACCTTCATTTGTTAATCAATGTATCGCCCGCATCAGAGTGGACAGTCGAATATGAAAATGCAGGATATCAGCATTTATCCAGTGGCTCCGATAATTTGATCGTGTCAACTGCCCAAGTGGTTGCTGACAAGTTTAATCGTCAGCTCCCTGCTGCTAAACTTTATGTGGTAACAGATATCCCCCTCGGTAGAGGACTCGGTAGTAGCGCATCAGCCATCGCCGGAGGTATCGAAATTGCAGACCGTTTGCTTGGATTGGAATTGACAATAAAAGAAAAAGTGAAAATTGGCAGTGAAATGGAAGGTCATCCTGATAATGTTTCGGCGTCTTTTTTCGGCGGCTTGACGATTTCGTATGATGACGGAGTAGATCTGGATGTAATTCATGTACCTGAAGTGAAAATCGGAGTCGTGATACTGGTGCCGTCTGAAGAATTTCTCACAACGGAGTCAAGAGGGTTGCTGCCCGAATTACTCGAACATAGTGTTGCTACGCGTGGGAGTGGTGCAGGTAACGTGTTATCAGCTGCACTATCTTGTGGTGATTGGGAAACTGCTGGACGTATGATGGAAAAAGATACATTCCATGAACCTTTCCGTAAAAATAGGTTTCCTGATTTCGAAGCAATTCGCCATACATGTAAGGTGTTGGGGGCATACAATTGCGCCATAAGCGGAGCAGGACCATCGCTTTTCATAGCTGTTAAAAAAGGGAATGAAGAAGAAATTAGCATTAAATTGAGAGACAAATTCCCCCATTACGAATGTCTCGTAACGAAACCTTCATCAGTAGGAATAGTTTCTTGTGAAATATAGAGGAATAGCTTCCACGTTAACTTGGTAGTGAATATTAAATGTACGAAGGATATTTTACAGTAATATCATCGCAGTTAATAAAAACAACTATGTACCCTTGGTCGGTAAGAATTCGACTAAGTGGTACTTTTTTATGTTAAAATTATCATTAGAGGGTATGTTTGAAATTTTTTAAAGTGCTGCTTTTCTACTATCTACTTGTTCTACTCAATTTGTCTCCTTAAGTGACAATTTGGATAAAATAAACAATAAGGTTTGAATATAAAAATTACTTTTCAATAAAAGGAGGTTTTCGCATGAAATTTGTCAAATCAAAAATGATGCAACTTGTAAAAGAGAACGAAGAGTTAAAAATACGCTTAAAGTCTATCATGACTGAACACGAGCTTGAAAAAACGTTAGCATTAAAAGCGATGTACCATTCCGAAGTAGTAGAAGGAAAGTTTCAAGGACTATACCAAGAACTCTTTAAAGGGTAATTGCTTAATTGTATGCAGCAGGTATGTTAGACTTTTTGCAGGAATGGATTTCCATTAAGTTGATGGGATTATTTCAATTCAGATCAAAAGGAGCTCGAGCATATGAAAGTATTCGTAGTAGGGGCAACTGGACAAATTGGAAAACATCTTATCAACCTTATACAAAATAGTGAACAACATACAGTGCGTGCAATGGTCCGAAAGCAAGAGCAGGCAGACGAGTTAGGAAAACAAGGCGTTGATGCTGCAGTTGCAAGTTTGGAAGGTAGTGTGCAAGACATCGCTGATGCAGCAAAAGGGTGTGACGCGATAGTCTTTACTGCAGGTTCCGGCGGGCATACAGGTTTAGACAAGACTTTGCTAATTGATTTAGATGGAGCAGCTAAAACTGTAGAGGCTGCTGAACAAGCAGGCATCACTCGATTTGTACTTGTCAGTGCACTTCAAGCTAACAAGCGTGAAAACTGGAATCAAGAGATGGTTCCGTATTACGTGGCAAAACACTATGCAGATAAAATGGTGGAACAAAGTAGTTTGGACTACACCATTATTCGTCCAGGTGGCCTTTTAAATGAACCAAGTACAGGTAAGGTATCGGCTTCAGAAAACCTTGAAAGAGGCTCTATTGCTCGTGAGGATGTTGCAAAAACAATTTTTGCTTCATTGAACTCACAACATACCGTTAAGAAATCATTTGACCTTATTAGTGGGGAAACAGGCATTGAAGAAGCACTAGAAAATTTATAATAGAACAAAACTCCAAGTCATGGCTAAACGTGACTTGGAGTTTTTCTATTTGGTAAGGGTTAACAATTGTTCAATAGTAAAGGTGATGTTAAAAGAATCTTTAGCTTTTGCAGGAGAACTTAGTATCCCTTTTTGAACACTTGATGACAATTTCCTCAAACATGACATCTGTCATACACTTATTATGATACATACCCCTAGGCAAAAATCTATATCCTCCCCATACTAATAGACTAACAGCAAACTACTATACTTTTAAAACCTATAGAAGTAAGGGCTTACTGAATTTAATCTAATACTTATGTATGTAAAAAAGGAGTCACTACTTATGAATCAGTCAAAAATTGCATGGGTTACGGATTCAACTGCAACTCTATCACCAGAATTTATTAAACAACATCATATTTATGTTGTTCCTCTATACGTTATCTTCGGCGAAACCGCTTACAGGGAAAATGTCGATATTAAATCGGAAGCATTTTACAAAAAGCTCGCCTCCGTCAAAGAATTGCCGAAAACATCGCAGCCATCTCCAGGCGAAATGATTGAAATTTTCAAAGAAATTAAGAAAAATTATGATCACGTAATTGCGATTCACGTAACAGGGTCACTTACAGGAGCATACAGTGGTGCAATTTCAGCAGCTAAAGAAACGGGCGTAGATGCTTTTGTACTTGACTCTCAAATTGGCTCTTTTCCATTAGGGAAAATGGTGGAACGGGCGGTTGCTCTCGAACAACAAGGAAAAACATTTGATGAAATTGTCTCTGTAATTAAGACCCTACCTGCAAAGGGACGTCTGTTTTTAACACCAGGAAGCCTGGAACAACTTCACAAAGGTGGACGTGTCACAGGAACTCAAACAGTTATTGCTACACTTTTAAATATGAAAGTTGTGCTTAAGTTTGATAAAGGAAAAGCAATTCTATCAGATAAAGTACGCAGCCATAAACGCGCAATCGCCAAAATGGTAGAGTATTTAGAAACAGAAATTGATCATGTAAGTGAAGTTACTGTTATTCACGCTGATAATTTGACAGAAGCAACGCACTGGAAAAGCATACTTCAAAAACAATTTCCAGACATCGCATTTTATATTACCGAATTGAGCCCAGTACCTGGCACACATGCAGGTAGAGGAACCGTTGGGTTAGCATGGCTAGGTGAGTAAGTAATATAGAGTCGTTATAACCTGATACAAGGATATGACGACTTTTTCTTCATTATATTTCAGTGTGTTTTTCAAATACTTATGCACGGAATAATTCAGGAGTCGCCACTAATGATAAAGTAGTGTTAAAATATGATAAAAACCCTAATAAAGTATCAAAACTTTAAAGGTTAAAATGAAACTAGTAAGAAACTCGTTGATAAATTAGCTGTTTATAAGTATAAAGACGCCAAGCTATCATCGCATTAAACATTTAAAGGGGTGTATATAAGATGTATCAAAAAATCTTATTGGCAGCAGATGGATCGGATCACTCAATTCGCGCAACAAAAGAAGCAATAAAAATAGCTTCTCTTAACTCTAACTCTATAATAACAGTCGTATTGGTTGCAGATTATGCGAATGCAAAGAGTGACGTTCTTCATAGTGGAAGTTCTTTTGAACTGGATATGAAACGAAGAAAAAAACTAATGCCTGTTGAGGACTTACTAAAGCAAGAAAAAGTCAGCTATTCAGTGGAAATCCTTCGTGGAGAACCAGGTCCAGCAATTGTCGAGTATGCTAACAAACAACAATATGAAGTCTTGGTGATTGGTAGTCGTGGTTTAAATGCATTACAAGAAATGGTTCTAGGAAGTGTCAGTCATAAAGTGGTTAAACACGCAGATTGTCCAGTTCTCATGGTGAAATAAACTGAATAAAAATGTTAAAAAGAGTGATTCGTGTTTAATGCGAATCACTCTTTTTCATTTATTTAAGAAAAGCGTACCGGAAGCCAGCTCGATACTGTCAGTCCACTGAAAAACTTCTTATGAATTTAAAAATAGTTCAAATTTAAGAAAATGCGTAGAATATTTTAGAGAAGTGAAGAAAGTAGCGTTACTTTTTCAGGTGTTTGATAATATTACTAGGTTTTTCAATGAATTTTTTAGGTGAGCTGTTGCTCAGTTGGAAAGTTTGGAACGCTAAGTTGGAAAAATAACGGTCCAAGTTGGAATAGATAAAATATGAAAATTAATACTCCATCTCGCTGATGCATGAGGCATTGAAAAACTCCTCATGAATCAAAAATCATCGCAATTTTAAGTAAATTATAAGTGTCAAAGTTCTACGGATCGGTGTAGAAAATATCACTAATTTTCAGTAGCTTCAATACTGTAGATGAATTTTTTATTAGCTATTACTTTCTTAAAAGTACAAGGTGTGTTCCAAGGTTTTTAATATTTAGAGTTAAAATTTAAACATGTATTTATCAATTATTATCACTATACTATTTGTAAGAGCTTTACAAAGGAGGAAATCAAGTGAAAATCGTTATTAGTCCGGACTCATTTAAGGGAAGCTTGTCAGCAGTTGAAGTTGCACAAGCAATGGTAGCAGGAATTAGGGCTTTTGATCAGTCTATTGAAACACTCATATTGCCAGTAGCTGATGGGGGGGAAGGCACACTAGAAAGTCTCCTCAGTGCTACAAAAGGAAGAACTGTGTCAGTCATTGTACATGACCCTCTTGAAAGAAAAATATCTGCTGAATACGGCGTTTTAGGTGATGAAGAAACATGCGTAATTGAAATGGCAAAAGCATCTGGTATAACCCTTTTACATACAGAAGAAAGAAATCCACTTATAGCAACTTCATTTGGTACTGGGGAGTTAATAAAACATGCGTTAGATGCAGGTTTTCGAAAGTTTATTGTTGGGATAGGTGGTAGCGCAACTAACGATGGTGGCATGGGAATGCTGAAAGCTCTTGGCATGAAGTTTCAATCTCAAAAAGGTGAAGATCTTGAGACGGGTGGAAGTGCGCTCAGCAATTTGGCATACATCGACGTAGTAGATTTTGATTCTCGTATTAAAGAGTCCGAGTTTATCATTGCATGTGACGTAAATAATCCATTTATTGGACCCAATGGTGCTTCATTTGTATTTGGTCCCCAAAAAGGCGCCACTGAAAAGATGGTTTCTCTCTTAGATCACAATTTAAAAATATTTGCAGATGTAATTGAACAAACAAGTGGCCTATCGATTCATCATCGACAAGGTGCTGGTGCGGCAGGAGGATTAGGTGGCGCAATTCAAGCTTTTTTTCCTTACATAATGAAACCTGGGATTGAAGTAATGATGGAGGCAGTCGAGTTTCGTGAACGCATAATAAACGCTGATCTAATCATTACAGGAGAAGGTAGATCCGACGAACAAACCCTTTCTGGAAAAGCACCATATGGAGTTGCGAAAGTAGCAAGGGAACTTGGGATTCCCGTCATGTTATTGTCTGGTTACATAACACCATCAAGTAAAAAGTGTTTGACTCCACATTTCGACATGATTGAAAGTGTGGTAAATGATGTCGTTTCACAAAAAGAATCAATGGAACATGCGGCTCATTATATAAAAATTCAAACGCATCAACTGATTTCATCTTATATAGAATTAAAGAAATAAGAACGTTATTTTCATTCCTTCCTCCAACATTTTATCATAATGAATAAGCTGATTCAGAAGCGGGAGAAGTCTAGTTTCAATTAAAGATATCCTATCTTGTGTCTTAGTACATACAGGATTAAATGTATGGATAGGTTAGCTTAAAAGGGGCAAGAATAGTCTATAGTGTGTTCTGAATTTTTTTGAAATAACACACTAAGATTGAGGAGGAATAAAAAAATGAAAAAACTATATACGTCTACTGTAACCGCAATTGGGGGACGTGAAGGACGCGTTCGTTCTGAGGATGGCGTTCTAGACATACCCTTGGCTATGCCTGGTGTAAAAAAAGAGACAACAAATCCGGAGCAACTTTTTGCAGCTGGCTATGCAGCTTGCTTCGATTCTGCATTAAATTTGGTCGCACAACAAGAAAAAATTAAACACGGTGGATCTGAAGTCACAGCTCATGTTACGCTAAATCAAGACAATGACGGCTATTCACTTTCCGTTAAACTGGATGTGCTTGTCCGTGATGTGGAGATGGAAGTCGCTCAAAAACTTGTGGATTCTGCACATAAAGTGTGCCCATATTCACGCGCAACAAAAGATAACGTCACTGTAGAAGTTGAAAGTCGAATTGCGTAGTCCTTATTATTTGAAGACATTACACATAAATGACCCTACTTCTTATTAAGGAGTAGGGTCATTTTTTCAGTCGCTATTTCTTATGAGTTGGTTCTAATAAGTAGTTTCTTCATAAGTAATCATTACGAATGGCTTCTTCTTGTTCAGAGAGGGATATTACTTTATTGTCTCCACCGAGAGTAATTATATGCATTGAATCCACTTCTTCATCCATGCCTTCTTCGTCCTCATCATCATATAATTCGTTGTAGTCAGCATGATCACCTTTAAGGTCGGATGGTGTTTCAGATGTACCGTACTGGGCGACTTCCTGAAAACTGTCCTCATAATCTCTGACACCGTCACTTTTATGACGTTCGGCAAAAGAGTTATCGTTTGCTGGTATCAAAATTTGTTCTTCAGAAGGTCGATCTAGAGGAATAGTTTTCTCCGCATGCTCAATACAGCGGGTCGTATATGGAAGAGCTTCTAAGCGCTCATAAGGAATGCTTTCTCCGCAGTCATCACAAACTCCATACGTTCCATTTTTCATAGCCTCAAGGGCATGATTCACTTTATCTAATTCAGAATGCTCATGAACCTTAATTGCCATATCTTTCTCACGTTCATAAAGCTCTGTGCCTAAATCAGCAGGATGGTTATCAGCTGTTGAAAGTTCACCTGTCGTATCACGAATATTACCTTGCTCTGTGACAGGGTTGTCCTCATGATTCTCCAACTGAACTTTCTGGGCTAACAGGTCTTTCTTTAGCTCTGATTTTTGTTTGTCCGTAAGAATACGATCACATCCTTTATTTTTAATCAATAATAGTATGAGCGTTTTAAGGTAGACTTATTAATAAAGAACATGATAAAAAAATTTATTGGTAAGAAATTATTTCTTAGTTTTTTGTCTAAATTTTTCTTTTCATTAATTGCGGCTAATTCAACACAGTTCTTACTGTTTTCAGCACTGAAGTTATTAAAATAACAGGTGCCTGGGTGATTAATAGCAATCTTCATGGAAAATTGAAAAGCACAAGTTCCAATATTCTATCGGGGAATATCTGTTTATATTTTAAGAAATTCAATTATATTTAAAATAGTATTTGTAATATTCAGTCATTTAATATATAATTCTATTAAATAAACGGCTAGCTTTACTTTTTCTGTACCAATCTTAGTGCCAATAAGAAAAATATCTTTAATGTCAGTAGTTCCTAAATACGATCAGGGAGGTGCTTTTTCCTTTGTCTCATTCTTTGGGGTCACTTCATTAGCTGGACGGTTTTTTATTAATGTTGAAGCCTTGAAGACACTTTGTCTGAGACGCTCGATACTAATTGGCAAATACAAGATGTAAGAATCCTCAACCATTGTGACAGCTTATTTTAGATATGAATGAATAATAAAGCCGTTTACATAATATAGTTTTCTTAAGAACCGAAGGGAGAGGGTTTCATTTGAAAAAAATGTTTAAAGCTTTTTTAATACTTTTAGTCATCAGTTTAGTATTTTCTACCTCAGCATTTGCAAAGAATGATAATGGAAAGAATTCACTTGTTGCATTGGGTGATTCTATCCCGTTTGGATACAATCTTGATGCTAATAATAATCACCCATCCAAAAAAGCATTTCCGTTTTTAATGGGGAAGGAAGCTGATTTAAGAGTCAATAATCTAGGTATTCCTGGTTTGACGACGGATGGCATGCTCAATCTACTACAAACTAACCAAAAATACCGTCAAGCCGTCAAACATGCAGACTATATTACTCTTAATATAGGGAGCAATGATTTAATAGCTGCATTGCGGGCTGCGGCTGCTGCAAGTGGTGGTGATACTGAATATTTTAAATTCCTATTAATGCAAAACATTGAAAATAGTAATATTGTTGGGAAACTAAAGCTAACCATAGCCGAGATTAGAAAACTAAGTGCTGCACCTATTGTAATTCACAATATTTACAATCCATTTCAAGAACCTGAATATGAACTTCAATTTCTTGCAACAAAGCTACTTCCTGATATCAATAAAATATTTTTGGGGTTAGTTTATGCAAATGAAAACGTAGTTCTTGCAGACGCTTATACAGCATTCGGTTCAAATCAAGCCAAATACGTCATTGCAGGTGATATTCATCCTACGGTTGCCGGACATGAGAAACTGGCTGGAATTAGTTTAGCGGCATTGGGGTTAAACAAAAAAGAAAAGCAGCAGAAGAAGAAGAAGAAGGTCAAATAACACGTAATTGAATTTTTATGTGGAAGTTAAAACTATAAAATTTCTTTGCTAATTGATATTGGTGTTGGAAAAAAGAAGGTTGAAGACAAGTGACGGATTCAAACCCCCAGGATTTCCTTTACGAAGAACGACGAACCAAGTGACAACGTCACTTGGTTCGTCGTTCTTCATTCTTGAGGATATGTGCAGTAGGTTTCCCTATATAAAGTGACCTAGAAGAACTTATCGTTACGGTGTAGAAGAATCCTGTTTTCACTTTTTTCCATAAGAAAAACTTGTTTTGTAAATGACTTTACATAATTTTTACAATTATTTAAAACAGCAAATTAATTTTTGACTGTATAATAAGGCGGAAACAGAAAATAACTTGCCAACGTACTAAGGGAGACAGAATGAAATATAATCGATTGACTACATTAATAAATTATTTAGAGTTTCTAAATTCTAAACGTACTAGTCATTTTCAAGAATTTAAAAAGAATGAAGAATTTAAGAGACTTATGCAAGCTGAAAAAATAAAAACATTCTTTCAACCAATCGTTTCATTAGATAAAGAGGAAACAGTTGGTTTTGAAATTCTCAATCGTCCTCAAAGTACAGCTTTATTTCCAACAACTGAAAAGTTTTATGATTATGTAGGTCAAAGTGATAATGTTTTTATAGTGGAAGGTTTTTTGCGTAATCTTTCTCTTGAGCGATATGCAGAACAGTTGGATCAAACCCAAGGTCATAATAAACGATTAATTTTCCTCAACATACAGCCCCAAGTTTTAGCGGATCCAGCTTATCGTAGTGGTAAAACGCTAGAAATATTGTCAAAATATAATCTCTCTCCGAATCAAATTGTATTAGAACTAACGGAAAAAGAGGCAGTAATCGACTATAATCAATTTGAGAAAATAATTGAGAATTACAGGAAACAAGGTTTTCGGATTGCCGTGGATGATGCAGGAACGGGATATAATAGTTTAAAAACGCTAGTTTATTTAAAACCTGAATTTATTAAGATTGATAAGTCGCTTATCAGAAATATTAGTGATCAACCTGAGCAACAGCATTTAGTTGAACTTTTATTAGAATTTGCATTACAATCGAAAACTGAAGTAATTGCTGAGGGTATAGAGACTTTATCAGAACTAAGATATTTACAGAATCTTGGTATTCAAATGGGGCAAGGATATGCTCTTGGAAAACCAACTCCCATCTTGAGTTCTGGCTATTTCCCATTAACGAAATTCCCTATTGTAAGTCCAAGTAATCATATATATGGAGCAAAATAAATCAATTTTAATAATATATAGAAATAAAAAAACCCTTCACGGAGACAAATCATTTTAGATTTGAAATAGTGATGGGTTGTTTTGTTTTATATTGTATTAATGCCCCCTTTCTCTATAGAGTGTCAACTTAAAGTGTAAATAAACTCCCCATTTTGTATTTTTCTTAACATCACAAAGTCAAACAGTTGGAGGCAATCGTCGTATCCTTCCTCAAATAAACTATCTCGATTATCAGAAGCTTCTGAGATGAATCTAATATATTTAATTTCAGAAACGTTCAATAGGTTCAAATAAAATAAGGCATGGGCATACATTAAATTTCTTTGTTTGCCTAAAAGATTACGAAAAAATGCATTAGTACGAAAGTGTTTATACCTTTAAACTACCCAAAAAATCCGCTGTTTTAACGGACTAAATGGATTGGGTTTCAGTCATTTATTATTCGGAATTAGTGATATGATTGGAATCTTTAAATTTTTATTTGTTTCTGACATCTGACTGACATAATAGAAAGTTAAATTTACATAAGTGGTCTACTTTTAACTACAAGAAATGGGAGGAAAAAGAATGAATTTTATTAAACGTGCAGTATTGAGTGTCAAAGCACGAAAAGGAAAGACTTTTTTACAGATTTTTATTTTTACAGTGATTTGTTTATTGGTTTTGACGGGTCTTACTATTCAAACAGCAGCAAAAAAATCCGCTGATCTAGCAAGGCAGTCTCTAGGCGGGAATGTGACTCTCCAGTTCGATACAGAAAAATTGATGGAAACTCAAAGAGCTGAAGGCGGACGCGTTCGTATTACACGCGATCCGATAGCCTTAGAATCAGCCGAAGAATTAGTTAGTTATGAAGATGTGAAGGGCTATAATTTCTATTCTAGTACGACAGGGATAGCAAGTGACTTTGAGCCAATTGAAGAAGAGTCCGAAGAGGTTATAGAGAATGAAGAAAGTCCTGTGGGTCAGGGACGTGGTGGTTTTGCAATGGGAGATATAAGTCTTGAAGGTGTCTTATTTACGGATTCCATTCAAGAATTTATTGATGGAGAATCCTCCATCGTTGAAGGTCGTCATTTAACAGAGGATGATGTAAACCAAAAGGTCACAATGATCGAGAATACAATAGCTGAAGAAAATGAATTGGTGGTTGGCGATACCATAAATGTTCAATCAGCTGATGAAGAACAGTCTGTATCACTAGAAATCGTGGGAATTTATGAAACAACTTCTACCGCAACTGATATGGGTGGCATGTCAATCGCAGCCTTGAATCCATTTAATAAGCTGTACTTACCTTATACAGCAGTAAATGAATTAAAAGGGACCGATTTTACAGGAACTATTGATCGTGCAATTTATTACATGAATGATCCAGAAAATATCAATCGATTTGTCAAACAAGCTACTCAAGAGAGTGGAATTGATTTTTCTACATATAAATTAGATGCTAATGATACGTTATATCAACAAATGATTGGGCCAATTGACAATGTTGCTTCCTTTTCCAAAAATGTTGTCTATTTAGTAACAATTGCTGGAGCAATTATTCTAGGTTTAATTATCATGATGTCAATCCGAGAAAGAAAGTTTGAGATGGGTGTACTCTTAGCACTCGGTGAAAAGAAATGGAAACTTATAAGTCAGTTGATTGTTGAAATATTGGTGGTTGTCCTCGTTGCACTCGGAATCTCAGCTGCAGGTGGTAACTTAGTGGCGAGTCAAGTTGGAGATCAATTACTGACGCAACAGCTCGAGAGTGAAGAAGCGAGCGAAACCCCTGAATCCTTCAGAGGAGCTGGTATGAGAGGTGGAATAGGTATAGGAGGACTAACGGTTCAGGAAGTAGAACCAGTGGATGAACTGCTAATTGAAATTACGTCAGAGGATATTGGTATGCTAGCCATCATCAGTTTCTTAATTGCAATAATTTCAACCATACTGCCATCATTGTCTCTTTTACGTTTACAACCAAAAATGATTCTGTCAAAACAAGACTAAGGAAAGAGGGATATTATGAATCAACTACTAGAGTTTAAAAATGTGAGTTATTGGTATAAGCATGAAAATAAACAGCAAAACATTTTAATAGACGTAAATGTCGGTTTTGAAAAAGGGAAGTTTTATACAATAACAGGTCCTTCAGGTTCAGGGAAAACTACATTTTTATCACTTGCAAGTGCCTTAGATCTACCAAAAGAAGGTCAAGTTTTATATGAAGGAAAAGATATTAATAAAATAGGATTATCAAATTTCCGAAGAAAATATGTTTCGATTGTCTTTCAATCATACAATTTACTTCCATATATGACGGCTTTACAAAATGTCATGACGGCGATGGAAATCACCGGATCAACTGTGCTCAATAAAAAGGAATATGCACTGAAAATGCTTGAAAGTGTGCATATTGAGGAAAAGCATGCAAGACAGAGGGTTTTGACACTAAGTGGAGGTCAACAACAACGGGTCGCAATTGCTAGATCTTTGTGCAGTCAATCTGATTTGATTGTAGCAGATGAACCTACAGGAAATTTAGACGAAAATACAGCAGCTGATATTGTTCGTATTTTTCAAGACCTTGCCCATAAAGAAAACAAGTGTATCATCGTTGTTACACATGATAATGATATTGCACGTAGCTCTGATATTATAGTAAAACTTTCCAAAGGAAACATATCACTAGTATCGAATAAAAAAGTGGCGTTAGTAAATTAATAATTGTCACTTCAACGTGGCTGCGAAGTAGATCGACAATGAAAATAACCTCTAAGGACATTATTTCCTTATGAGGTTATTATTTATTTCCTGACAAAATACATGAAAGAGGATATAGTGAAATAACCTCTCTTTTTTCTTTTTGAACACAATCAGAAGCACTTCACTTGCCGTACATGGAAAATCAACTCCCATTATTAAGTTCAGGGGAATTAACACTAGAGAAAGAAACCCCTATTACAAGGCGAAGTTATCATATTTATTTTCAATGAAATTTGGTCTGAAATTACAATACAGCTTTTGAATTTCACATAAAAACCCATCACGGAGACAAATCATTTTAGATTTGAAATAGTGATGGGTTGTTTTATATTATGCTAAAGCGTTTTGTCTCAAATGCTCGAGTTCTTCCAATCGATCTTGAAATTGCTCAACGGTCAATCCGTGCTCTACGGTATAACGGTTGCGTGGATGTGTACGACATTCATCTGTACAGCTACGCATGTACAGATGCTCGTTTTCTTCTGAACACAGAATTTTGTCGTTACATTCTGGGTTAGAGCAGTTTACATAGCGCTCACATGGTTCGCCTGTAAAATGATCTTTTCCAACGATAATGTGCTCAACATGATTAATAGGAACGGCAATGCGTTCGTCAAAGACATACATTTGACCATCCCATAGTTGACCTTGAACTTCAGGGTCTTTTCCATAAGTAGCAATTCCACCGTGAAGTTGGCCTACATCTTCGTAGCCTTCTTTTACTAACCAACCAGAGAATTTTTCGCAACGAATTCCACCTGTGCAATATGTTAAAATCTTTTTACCTTCAAATTGTTCTTTGTTCTCGCGCATCCAGGTAGGGAGATCTCGGAAGTTTTTGATTTCTGGTCGAACCGCACCACGGAAATGACCTAAATCGAATTCATAGTCATTGCGTGCATCAATTACAATCGTATCGTCTTGTTGCATTTTTTCGTAAAACTCTGTAGGGGACAAATACTGGCCTGTAATTTCGTTCGGATTGATATCATCTTCAGCAAGTCCAAGGTGAACGACTTCATTGCGAGCACGTACATGCATTTTCTTGAAAGCATGACCTTCGACGTCATCAATTTTAAACATCATATCGGTAAACCGTTCATCGTCCATCATCAAGTCCATATAGGCTTGTGCTTGCTCAACCGTTCCAGAAACCGTGCCGTTAATGCCTTCAGTAGAAACGATAATTCGTCCTAATAAGCCAATATCTTTACATGCAGCTAAGTGAGTTTGTGCAAATAGTTCAGGTTCTTCAATTACTATATATTTATAATATAACAAGACTTGATAAGCTTTGTTTTCCATTTAAATTAACCACCTTACATTTATACTAATTCAATCAATAATTATAGCATGAAAAGTGTGTCCTGACTATAAAGAATAGTTTGTTTGTACAATTGGAATACGATTAAACTAATTGTTATTATTAATATTTTTAATTAATGATATAAAATGTGTATTATAGGTAAATAGTAGATATAGAGGAGAAATTTTAAGATAGCTATCTTACCAAATATTTAACATTAAGTAACTTTTAAAAATTGTGAATTATAGCATGGGATCGAAATGAAAAATTTCACGCATACATTGTGCTATAACAGATGTGGTATGTTATTGGTATGTTAAACTGAAAATTTTCTTGAAAAGCGGTAGAAAAAATTTAATTTTCGATTTTGGGAAATCTCAAGTATAAAGGATGATAGAACGATGAAATTAACAGATGAGAGAGTCGTGCCAGATTTAATGAGCAATATGAATGGTTTATTATTAGAACATATCGCTCGTTATCATTTTGCAATTGATTATGGAAAAGGAGCAGTTCTTGATATAGCATGCGGTTCGGGTTACGGTGCACAATTAATCGCAAAAGCGCGTAAAGATAACATCTCCACTGTTACAGGAGTAGATGTATCATCAGAAGCGATTACTTATGCAAAGGGAAGATATTATCATCCTCTTGTTTCATTTAAACAGGGAAGTGTCGAGGATGACGATTTTATGGAATCATTAGGATTATTTGATACGATTATAAGTTTTGAAACAATTGAACATGTTTCAAATGACCGCTCTTTTTTTCTGCAGCTAATGAAAAGATTGAAACCTGGTGGCACGCTTGTCCTATCTACTCCTTTTGGAAAAGGAAGAGGGGAATCATGTAGCGCTCCATTTCATTATCATCAGTTAACTGTTGATGAATTTCACCATCTCTTTCATGACTATCCTCAAACTGAATTTTATTATCAAAGAGGGGTATTAATAGAGCCGCCGCGTAACTCTATGCATTACCCGATTGGATTAGCGGTCTGTAAAACAGAAGAATACTAAATATCGTCCTTAGAAAAGAATTGGGGGGTGAAAAAATGAGAAAATTAGAAAACAAAGTCGTGCTATATAAAAATGAGCAATATAAAGTAATAAAAGAATTCTCAGATGGATTTTATATGATACAAAATGTTCAACATGCCATTTATATCGAATTAGTATTGTATAAAGATATTGCATCCTGCACGATAGTACCTGAAGATTTTGCTGAGTGAAATAGTTTATTGTTTTTTACTAAAAAAGGTGAAATTCCCCTCAATTAATAGTCGGTTACTCTTCCTGTTCCTCAATATAAAGATGATGCTAATTTTCAAGTGACAAAAATCCCCATATCGACCAAAGACCCTTCCCTAATAAAATATACTAAACCTCCTAAATTCCGACAAAGAATCAAGGGATATGAGAAAGATTTCGCTGGATTATCGTGCAAGTTTAATAGTACAATTATTAGTACGATAATTCAGATAATTCAAAAAGAATACAATTATAAGGGGGAAACTACATGTATTCAAAAATTTTATTAGCATCAGATGGATCTAATCATGCTTTACGTGCGGCTGAATCGGCTCTTAAACTTGTTACAGAAAATTTCACGAAAGTGACCTTGTTATATATTGTGGACCCTAACAGAATTAAGAAAGCTCCAGCGAATTCAAAGTATGATGAGATTTTTTTCCGCCAAAAGCGAGAAGAGAAATTACAATCAACGGAAGATTTATTTATAAAGCATGGAGTTGCTTACGAAGTGAAAATGTTTAAAGGAGACCCAGAAGTTGAAATCATAAAATTTGTGAATCATCATCCCCACGAAATACTAATTATGGGTAGTAGAGGTTTAAGCACCTTGCAAGAAATGGTTTTGGGTAGTGTTAGCCATAAAGTAATGAAAATGGCTAAATGTCCCGTAATGGTTGTAAAATAAATGACAAGAAAACTTTGGCGAAATCCTACTTCCTTTGTGAAATAGGATTTTTTAGTTTTCTAAGTTTCTGTATAAAGTAGATTTACTAATACCTGTTTTTACTTTGATTTCCTCAAGAGAATATTTTTTGGAATGATACATCTCGATTGCTTCATTAACACTTACCATTGATTTTTTAGGACGGCCAGCATTGTTTCCCTTTTTTTGTGCTTCAAGTAAGCCGATTTTAGTTTTAGCGCTGATGGATTGTGATTGAAATTGTGCTAATTCTTCTATGATCGTGAGAAAAGAATAAGTAGAAGACTCCGACGTATTAATTTGATTTGCTAGAAATTGTACCGTTACTTTGCGTTTAGTTAATTGCTGCAACAATTCTAATAGATGGCGTGTTGAATCTGCTAGGACATAGAGGTTATAAACGTATATAACATCTCCAGCTTTCACGGTTGTAAGTAATGTATCTAATTTAACACGATTTTTAGCACTTGAATTATTTTCAATAAAAAGATGAGTAAGTTCAATATTGTCTAGTTTCTGTAATTGACGTGAATTTAGTTCATCTTCTTCGAAAGGTCGAATATATCCATATTTCACTGTGTCTAAAACCTCCCAATATAATTCATTAATTATATCACATGAGTTCATTTTAATCGTTCCTTTTTGGGAAGATTCATGATATAATCCAACTCGTGTCTACTAATAAAATATTTATAGAAAGATTATATAAGAAAATAATTAATGATTGGGATGAATGGATTGATCGATAAAATTAAATTAAATTGGTTTTCTAACATACGAGGAGATGTATTGGCAGGAATTGTAGTAGCTTTAGCGCTCATTCCTGAAGCGATTGCCTTCTCTATTATTGCAGGGGTTAATCCAATGGTTGGACTTTATGCGTCCTTCCTTATTGCTGTAATCATCGCGTTTGTCGGAGGACGCCCGGGGATGATTTCAGCTGCCACAGGGGCCATGGCTTTACTAATGGTGCCATTAGTGAAAGATTATGGTGTCGAATATTTACTCGCTGCCACAATTTTAACTGGAGTTATTCAAATCCTGTTCGGGGTCTTCAAAGTAGCAAAAGTTATGAAATTTATACCACGTGCAGTAATGATTGGTTTCGTTAATGCACTTGCCATATTAATTTTTATGGCGCAAGTTCCTCACTTCTTAGGCATTTCAAATTTGACCTACGTGTTTGTAGCCATAACATTAGTAATCGTCTATGTTCTTCCTAGATTTTTAAAGGCTATTCCAGCCCCATTAATTGCTATTGTTGCTTTAACAGCGCTTGCTATTTTTTCTGGTTTTGATTTAAGAACGGTAGGGGATTTAGGAACTATTACGCAATCACTTCCTTCATTCTTCATTCCAAATGTGCCATTTACTTTAGAAACAATCATGATTGTTCTGCCTTTCTCATTTGCATTAGCAATCGTTGGATTACTAGAATCACTTCTAACTGCCACAATTGTTGATGATATGACAGGAACAGATAGTGATAAAAACAAAGAATCACGTGGACAAGGGATTGCTAACATTGCAACTGGATTCTTCGGTGGTATGGCCGGTTGCGCTATGATCGGTCAATCGGTTATAAATGTAAAATCAGGCGGACGTGGTCGGTTGTCAACATTGGTTGCAGGTCTATTCCTCATGTTCCTCATCATTGTTCTCGGAGAGTTAGTTATTCAAATTCCAATGCCAGTCTTAGTAGGTATAATGATTATGGTGGCTATTGGTACGTTTGATTGGTCTTCGTTTACGTATTTGAAAAAAGCACCAATTACCGATTCTATTGTAATGGTAGCTACGGTCTCAATCGTTGTGCTAACTCATGATCTTTCTAAAGGGGTTATTGCAGGGGTAATATTAAGTGCCATTTTCTTTGTTGCTAAAATTTCTAAAATTGAAGTGGTAAAAATGATAAAAGGAAGCGAAGTATATTACGAAGTCAAGGGACAATTGTTCTTTGCTTCAGTCGAAAGTTTTGTTGATTCTTTTGATTATTATACGGAAAAAGAAAATATTGTTATCGATTTTTCTAATACTCAAGTATGGGATGATTCAGGAGTAGGGGCTATTGATAAAGTGATTTTGAAACTTAGAGGAAACCATAATCATGTCATAATTACTGGTCTTAACTCAAGTAGTCAGAAATTAGTTGAAAAACTTGCGGTTTATAATAATGAAAACGCAAAAGTATCAGCACATTAAACATTAAAAGAGGCGTTCTCAAAAGTCATGTAACCGACTTTTGAGGACAGCCTCTTTTTGTATTTATATTTTATTTACTCTTATTTTTAACAGGTGGTGTCTTGAATGAAGCAAAAATAATTGCTCCTACTAAGAACAGACCAAGATAACCGACAACTGGATAGAACATGCTAACTAATTTTGTGAATCCAACAAAACTTGCCAGATATGCGATGATGCCAGTTACGATGACGAATATTCTAAATTTTGCAGTTCCCATTTTAACGAAGCGTGCTGAGAACGAGAAAAACATCCCTACTGCCGTGTTATAAATCATAGCAAATAAGATAAGTGACATAAATAATCCGAGAATAGGATGAATATCATCAGCAATTTTTAACATAGGCATATCGAATCCTGCGACTACGTCAATTTTCGCAAAGATTGCCAAGTAGCTCAAGGTGATCAAGATTCCAAGACCGAGACCACCAAACAATCCACCACGAGCTGCAATCTTCTCATCTTTCTCAGTTCCACCCATAACGATAGCCATGGATGCTCCAACTGCGATGTTAAATGAAACATAATTAATGGAAGAAATAAACCAGTTTGGTAAAGAAGTAGGCTGATCATTTGCTAGTAAATTTAACTCGTTAAAAGTCATATCCATCGTGATAATGCTATAAACAGCAATTAAAACAACAGCTAGCACGAGGAATGGCGTCATACCTGCGATAATCGCGATGACTTTTTGGACGTTTAACATGATGGTGATAATAACTGCTACCACCATGACAGTACTGCCTAGAGTAGAGGATAGTCCGAATTGCTGCGAGAAAATTGAACCGGCTCCTGCAATCATGACGACCCCAACGCCAAATAAAGTGAGGATAATAATGCTATCGACAATTCTGCCAATAAACTTTCCGCTAATGCCATAAACTACTTCTTTATGTGAAGTCGTTTGCATTCTACTGCCGAGTCTCGTCAAATTCATGCCCAGGTAACCAAATAAGGCTGCCGAAATCAAGGCACCAACTAACCCCATATATCCAAAACTTGTAAAGTACTGAAGTATTTCTTGTCCTGAAGCAAATCCCGCTCCAACAACTATGCCTATAAAGGCACTACCCATCTGTAAACTTTTCTTCATGATGTCCCCCTGAATGTGACTATTTAGTAAGAAAATTCACACAAATTTGTATTTTAATATAATGAATCTTGAACCTTATACAACTTAACAAGATTCAAGACATTATTCAATGAAGATCACAATTCCCTAACCAAGGATGAATCAATAGGCCTGTGTAAATGGGAAATTATATAGTGAACTGTAATACTAATTAATGTAATAGACAAAGAAATATTAAATTTTAATGATAAATTGATAATAAATACAAATATAATTCAGTATGTATAACTTGTAATAGATTATAAGGATATGCTCACATTGAGATTTTAGAATCCATATTAAAATAATTCTACAGTTCAATCCTTATTAACTTTGAATGTGCTATTGCACGTTTTCTTCTTTAATTTGAGGGTAAATAAGATTAAGTAGAAGAGTAAGAAAAAATAAATAGTAAGAGAATAAATTTTTCACCAATTAGGAGGAAATTAAATGACAAAGAAAATATTAATGGTTTTAACTAGTACTGATAAAATGGGTGAAGATAATCCAACAGGTACATGGTTATCTGAATTTGCAGATGCTTACTTGGCGTTTAAGAAGCAAGGATACGACGTGACAGTAAGTAGTATTTTGGGTGGTAAAGCCCCTGTAGATCCTGCTAGCATTGATGAAAATACACCACAAGAGATTTTGGATGCCGAAAAGTATTTAGCGAATACAGTATCTATTGAAGAAGTCGAAATGGGTGAACACGAAGTAATATTCCTTCCAGGTGGTCATGGTACGATGTTTGATTTTCCTGAGAATAAAAAGCTACAGAGTTTATTGCGGGAATTTTATGAAGCGGACAAGTACGTAGTATCTGTATGTCACGGTCCAGCTGGTCTAGTCGGAGCTACACTTTCAAATGGTCAACCTCTCGTGAAAGGTAAACGAGTAAGTGGGTTCACGGATGCAGAAGAACGCGAGACAACATTAGATTCATTGATGCCATTTTTATTAGAAAGCAAACTTCGTGAACTTGGTGCTACAGTTGAAACTGTACCAAATTGGTCTGAACACTCAGTGGTAGATGGTAAGTTAATTACAGGACAAAATCCACAATCAACACCACTGGTCGTGAAAGAATTATTAAAGAAAATATAAATATAGCAAAGGGATTACACAGTATCTTGTGTAATCCCCTTGCTATATTTAATGTTATAAACTACAGGATTAAGATAGGTTAAATCAAATTTTTTATTTGTAATAAATAAATAGCAACAATATATTATTTTTAAAAATATGGAATGAAGATAGTATTTTCGATGCACATTTATGCCATGTATACTTCCAAGCTCGGATTTAAAAAACAGATATAGTTAAATTGTTAAAAATTTTAATTAAAACAAGGGAGCAGTGTTCATTACGTTGAACGGAATAGATAATCTTGTAGCAATGAGTATGGAAAGTGTAAGTAAATTTATTGTAATCCCAAATCCAAATAACTTTTTCGCAAATATATGTGAAAAAGCTATTTTCTATAAATTGCAAAATTAAATAAATTCCATTTTTTTATGATAAGATGTTTTAATATAAAATTCGTATAGATTGAGAAGGCGTTTAAATGAAAAATCGATTAATAATTGCTATATTTTATTTAGTTGGGTTAACGTTTTTGTCATTGGGAATTAGTTTAATTATTTTGGCTGATTTAGGTGCTGGTGCTTGGGATGCCATGTATGTGGGGTTAAATGAACATTTTGGCCTTAGTATAGGTACATGGATTTTTATTATCGGGATTTTACTAATTTTCATTAATGCGCTTCTATTAAAAGAACGAATTGATGTTTCTGCGGTGATCCCCGTAGTCACGATTGGGTTTTTAATTGATTTTTGGCTTTTATTTGTTTTTGATGATTTTCAGGTTCTTGTGCTTGCGATTCAAGTAGCTATGTTAGTTGGGGGAGTGGCAATCATTGCTGTGGGCATTGCTTGTTATTTACAGTCTAAAATTGCTCGCAACCCCATGGATACATTAATGATAGCCATTCAAACAATCACAGGGAAAAGCATGGCTGTCTCAAAAACGATGATGGAGCTTGGGGTGCTAATCATTGCATTCATACTTGGTGGTCCAATTGGTTTTGGTACGATATTTGTCACCCTGTTGATTGGTCCCATGATACAGTTATTCTATAGTCCGGTTACGAAGTTGCGTCACCGTCTATGTGAGGATGCTGATAGAGGTCCAGTCAAAGTTAATTCATAAACAAAAAGAGTTGAGGAATTCTTAGAGAATTCCTCAACTCTTTTTGTTTTGACTTACGTTAATTTTTAATGTGAAAACAAGTCTGTCGAGTGCTTCACATGGTTTTTCGTTTCTGGATCGACAAAGTGTTTCGCAGCATTAATGGCGATAGGTGCTTCACCAAATCCACAAGCGATAAGTTTAACTTTACCTTTGTAGATATTGCTATCACCGACAGCATAAACGCCAGGAAGTGTCGTTTCCATTTGAGAATTAACCTGAATCGCTTGGCGTTCCATATCCATGCCCCAATTTTTCATGTTGCCGATATGTGAACGGAAACCGTAGTTTACGATGACATGATCTGCCTTGAGTAATTCGACTTCTCCGTCTGATTTTCTCACTGCGATATGTGTAAAAGTGTCCCCTTCAGGTTCAAAATGGTCAACAACATAAGGTGTTTTGACAATGACCGAAGATTGATGAAGCAACTCTATACTGTGCTCATGCGCGCGGAACGAATCTCTTCGATGAACAAGCGTGACTGAGTTAGCGATTGGTTCGAGCATAAGTGCCCAGTCGACAGCTGAATCGCCGCCCCCAAATAACACTACATCTTTCCCGGCGAATGTTCCCATATCATTAACAAAGTAATGAAGTTGAGTGCTTTCGTATTTAGTTGCTTCCTTAAGTTCTAAGCGTTTTGGTTCGAATGCACCATTTCCTGTTGTGAATATAACTGTTTTTGTAAGGTGAGAACCTGCTTCAGTGGTTAGTTTCCATGTTCCGTCTTCTAAGCGAGTCATGTCCTCCACAGATTCACCAGTTATGATGGTAGGTGAAAAAATGGAAAGTTGTTCTGATAAATTATCGACTAAATCTTTTGCTCTTACTTTTGGAAATCCAGCAATATCATAAATGTATTTTTCAGGGTAGAGAGCAGTTAACTGCCCCCCGACATTTGGTAAACTTTCGATTATTTTAACTGACATTTGACGCATACCACCGTAAAAAGCGGTGAATAATCCAACTGGTCCTGCCCCTACTATAGTAAGATCATAAATTTTCATGTGAATCGAGCCCCTTTGTCCTTGTATTGTCTAAATTGATTCTACCACTTTCAAGGTATATGTAAGCAAATTTGGACATAATTCAGTCGAAAGGTGTAGTTGAAAGTGAAAAAGTTGTCACATATGACATACGTTTTTAAGCGTTATGTGAATTAATGGGATTTTAGCGTTTATTGAATGCATAACTTGATATTGATGTTAAATCCATAGTTTTAAAAATATTTTATGTTTGTTCAATGCCCTTAAGGGAATAATACAAATAAGGAAAACAAATCTTAAGGAGGAAATGAATAATGAGTGAATTCCAAAAACCTGAAATTGAGTCAGAGCATACGAAAGTAGAAAAGCGTCAGAAACAGCGAGAAGAAAATGAAAAAGAATTGAAACAAAATCAAAAAATGCATGATAATCGTCCAGAACAAAGTCTTAATAATCAACAGCAGGATTATCAGGTTGAGAAAGATTTAAACAATCAATCGAATGAAAATGAAAACGAGCAACATTTAAATGATTTAACTAATGATATTGCCAATAAACAAGGCCGTAATTTTAATTAAATGCTTTTAATTTTGAGTAAACCCGAACTTCAATGAATTGTGAAGTTCGGGTTTACCTATTTTCTAACACGTGATTATGGAGACGTGACTGTGACGGACGATTTTGTCGTCTTTGAAGGTTTTCCGAAGAGGTAACCTTGTCCTAAATCATAGCCTAAACTTTCACAAACTTGCGCTTCTTCGATTCTCTCGATTCCTTCTGCAAGTGTAATAATTCCAAGTGCATGTGCACGCTCATTCGCTTCATTTAAGAAGGCTAGTTTGCTTTGATCTTGATCGCAATTGGAAATGTAAGAACGATCGATTTTCACATAATCTGGTCTGAGTAATTCCAACATATCTAGGGTTGAGAATCCAGATCCAACATCGTCTAATGCAACTTTCATTCCTTCTTTTTTGTAACGATCTAAGACTTTTTTTAAATGTCCTACGTCAATAATCTTTTCGGTTTCTACTACTTCGAAAACTAAGTCTTCCGGGTTTACTTGATATTTTTCTACTAGTTTAAATGTATGTTGTAAGCAGAAATCTGGATTATAAATGGTAGAAGGTAAGAAATTTATAAAGCTTTTTGTGCCAACAGGAACGTTACCTTGACGCACTTTTATTGCTTCTTCACGAGCACGTTGATCGAGCAAAGAATGAAGACCAGTTTTAGCTGCAATATCAAATAATTTCATAGGTGAAAATGTCACATCTGAGTCTTTTGTTCTCAGTAAGGATTCGTACCCATACACTTCATTTGAGTGTAAATTAATAATTGGTTGTAAATGGCTAACCATTTGTCCATGTTGAATAAAGTTGACAGTATCTTTTTCATAAAAACGTAGTTTAAATGTTTGTATATCAATGACTTTCTCAAGTCGTTTCGTACGAGACAGTCCCATTTTTACGTCAGTTGAGTGGTTAAGTCTTATTAATTCGTCTTCAACCATGTCTAATGAGGAATATGGAGCGAAAGCGACATAATCATTCATTAATTGATATGCACTTGTTATATGTTGTTGAATCTGTTTGGATTCAATGAATATAAATCCTTCTTGATAAAAGTCAAATGAAATTCCGCAGTGAATGCAACTATTCAAAAAAAACACCTCAGTCCAATTAGTAATTAGTTAACTTTAGTATCACAATAAATTCCGGTTTCCGCAATAATGCATGAACGTTTTTGGGGGTTTAAATATGAATTATTTCCTTTTAAAAGGAACATTGATCAATAGTATCGAATACTACTTAAGGAATGAACACAAACGAAAAGTAGATTCAAAGCAAGTTAGAAATGTTTAATCAAAGAAAATTCTATAGAATGAGGTGTAAAGATGGCAATGTTTAGAGACGTAGGAAAAATTGCTGGGGAAGCTACCGGTTGGGTACTAGGAAAACCAATTGAATTTTTAGGACATATGACAAATAGCGACACGATTTCTTCAATTGGAAAAGGTGTAAATCAAACAAGTAAGTTTGCGGGGGACACAGTAGGACAAGTGGCTGATGGTGTAGTAAACACGTCTGTGGGTTATGTAACAAAGGATTCAGTGAAAAGTGAAGAAGGTAAGAATGATTTAAGTGATGCTGTTAACAAAACGGCTAAAGGAGTTATGTCTACTGCCAAAATGACCGTAGAAAATGGAAAAGATATTTACACGGGGTATGTAGATCAAGATAATGAGCGAATGAAAAGCGGTTTAAAAGGAATTGTAACGACCGTGGCAATTGGCGCTGTTGCAATTGGAGTAATGGATTTTTTAGGGGGCTCAGATCAAACATAGAATACAGCGATTAAACAAGATATGATGTATTAAAAAGCATATTGTGAGCACAATAAATTGACGGATTAATCTTTAATATTTATACTATACCTAATAAATTAAATACGTAACTTCCGATAAGGGGAGTAGCTATACAGCAAAATCGTCAATACAGGATCACAATCCTCGGTTTTGTTGGCAACAGTAGTTGTTTGCGAGACCTTACCAATTATTTGGTAAGGTCTTTTATTTTAAAAGAGACGTTGTAACCATTTGTTGGTTATAACGTCTCTTTAAATTTATTATAATTTAGAAGGAGGTTTAAGCTTGAAGACTTATCAAGAGCTTGCAAATACAGTGATTATTTCCACCAAGAAAAATCGACTTCTTAATTATGATGATTCGTTAGAACTTGTAGGGACAGGAAGAAGTGCATTTGCCTTTCGAATTAAGTTTTCAAATAAAGCAATTAAGATCTTTTTCCCTGATTTTACTCATGTTGCAAAAGAAGAGGCTGAAATTTATCATACGCTACAAAATATTTCCTATTTTCCAACGATCTATGAGTCGGGTCAGAATTATATTGTAATGGACTTTATTGAGGGAAGAACTCTTTATGAGTGCATAAATCATGGAGTATCCATAACGACAGATCATATTAATGAAATTGATGCCGCGTTATTAACAGCTTCCAATAGAGGATTAAATCCTTCTGATATTCACTTGAGAAATATTATTATTACACCTAATCAAGAGATAAAGCTTATTGATGTAGCTCGTTTTAGGCAAACGAAAGATTGTACCCAGTGGCATGATCTTAAATTAGTTTACCATCAACTATATCTCAAACGGTTTTTTCCAAAGAAAATACCAACTACTATGTTGAATATCATGGCTTTTTTATATAAAAAACACTTGCTACCCAGTTATTTATCATCTTCTAAAATGGGTTAGAGTAAAGTAAAGTGCTATTAACGAGGTATGATTCATACCGAAGTGCAAATTTATTAAATATGCATAATGCAGGAGCGGCAGTTATTTTAACAACTGCCGCTTTTTTCTGTAGATAAAAAAAGTCGATTCTCTAGTTAACCAAGAGGTTAGGAACTTAGGATTGGCAAGACTGTGGTGTGTTTAATTTCACGCAGAGCAAGGCTTGTTTGTATGCGTGAAATGCCTAGTTTATTAAGTTTCCTAATAAATTCTTGAAGTTCCCGACGATTTTTGTTCGCTACTTTTAATAAGTAATCATATTCCCCTGTTAGACACTGGCATTCCAACACTTCTGACATGGTTTCTAAGTTATTTTCTAGTATTTCTAGTTGTTCAGCTTGGTGAATATCTGTGCTAATGAAAATATAGCATAAGAGGTCAAAACCTAATTTCTGTTGATCCAGAATTGCGACTTGTCTTATGATGAATCCTTCAGTTTCTAGTCGTTTAATGCGTGCATGTGTGGCAGGTGGAGATAAATTAACACGTCGTCCAAGTTCGGCATTGCTGATATTCGCTTGTCTTTGCAAAATATCGAGAATTTGAAGGTCAATTGTATCGAGCAATTTACTAGTTAGTGGTTCCATATAGGTAGTCCCTTTCATGTTTATTCCAAATAACCTACTTATAATTTGTTGAAACAGAATAAAATAAGTTATTTTAATTATATACTTTCAATTGTTTTGAAATCAATGTGAATCACGAAATAATGTGTGGTGAATTCAACTTCAATGATAAAATTAGTTTATCGTATTGAAGGAGTTGGATGACATGCCATATATATATTATCTTTTATTGTTATTTACAAGTTTGTTATGGGGAGGAAACTTTGTTGTTGGAAAATCTTTAGTGGAGCACGCTTCTCCTGTGACGTTAACAACATTAAGATGGTTGATTGCAGTTATTTGTCTTATTCCAATTGTTTGGTGGAAGGAAAAAAGCCTACTGCCTTCAAGAAAAGCCGTCATTCCATTAATATTAATGGGGATAACGGGGGTTGTGTTATTTAATATATTTCAATTTCTTGCGTTAGACTTCACGTCAGCAACCAATGTTGGGTTGATTTCAACGTTAAATATGTTTTCAATTGCGCTGTTTTCGTTCCTGTTTATAAAAGAGAAAATTAATGCTTTGCAGTTAGGTTCAATGTTGATTTCATTTACAGGTGTACTTTTAGTTCTTTCTAATGGACAAATCAAATTACTGTTTTCAATTGGGTTTAATAAAGGGGACTTATTGATGCTTGCAGCAGTGTGTGTGTTTGGATTGTATTCGGTCTTTAGTAAGTGGGCAATGAAAGAAACGACGCCATTAAAGGCGACGCTATATTCTGGGGTTTTCGGAGTGATTGTGTTAATTCCATTTAATGTGCGTGATTTTACCATTACAAACGTGGATGCTTCATTTGTGCAATCAATTTTATATACTGGAGTAGTATCGACGGTAGTATGTATGTTGTTATGGAACATCGGCGTCCAAAAATTGGGTGCAACGACTTCAGGGATTTTCTTGAATTTCAATCCTATTTTCACTGCAATTATTGCTTTTATATGGTTAGGGGAGAAAATGACTTGGATTCAAGGTGTAGGAAGTCTGGTTGTAATTGCTGGAAGCTTTTTGTTTACTTACTTTAAACAGAAGCCTAAATCGTTCCTGACTTTACCTAGAATACATAGAAATAAGAATCTTCCTGTTCCTTTAGTAAGTGAGCAATTAAAAATATGAGAAGAAGTATACGAACCTCAGTCATATAGCGTGACTGAGGTTCGTTTAGTTTTATATTATTTCGTTGCTATTGCATCAATTTCTGCAGTCAATTTCACTAATTCATCAACTAGTTCACCAATGTAAGCAATTGTGTCGCGAAGCGGTTGTTCAGTTGTGATATCGACGCCTGCCATTTGAGCAAGTTCAACTGGTGACTTAGTTCCGCCTGCTTGAAGAACTTCTAACCACTGAGCTACTGCAGGTTCGCCTTCTTTTAATATGCGTTTTGATACTTGAGTTGAAATCGTTAACCCTGCACTATATGTGTAAGGATATAAACCCATGTAGTAATGAGGTTGACGCATCCAAGTCAATTCTGCGCCTGGTGTGATTTCGACAGCATCTCCCCAGAATTCTTCTAAGACACCACGTTTGATGTCATTTAAAATGCCTGCATTGACGTTATGACCAGCATTGACTCTTTCGTAAACTTGACGTTGGTACGCGGCTTCGAGTAAATGTGTCACGAAATTATGATAATACGTGCGAGCTACGATTGAAGAGATGACCCAACGCTTAAATTTAGGATCTTCCGAGTTTTTAAGTAAGTGGTTCGCCATTAACATTTCATTCATCGTAGACGGAGCCTCGATAAAGTATAACGATGGGCGAGAATTAAAGACATTTTGTTTTTTATGGGCATTATAGAAATGACCTGCATGTCCAAGTTCATGTGCTAATACAAACACTTCATTCATACGGCTTGACCATGAAATCAAAATATAAGGGTGTGCGCCATATGGACTTGAACAAAAAGCACCCGTAGATTTGCCGTTATTTTGTGCGAAGTCAATCCAACGTTCATCAAATGCACGGTTGACCATATTTAAATAGTCGTCACCCATAATCGCAAGTGCATCGTTCATGTATTTTTTTGATTCTTCAACTGAAATCTTTGGTTCATATGAAGGATCTAAAGGGATTTTTAAATCTGCAAATGTCATTTCCTCTAAGCCGTGAACGCCTTGAAGAAGTTTTGCATATTTACGCATATGTGGAGCAAGTTCGCTCATGATTAAATCAATTTGACGATTATATAATGATTGATCGACTTCTTGACCAAACAATAAAGAATCGAAAATGTTATCAAAACCACGTAAGTCGGCAGTAGTCTTTTCGATTTGTAATTTCATATCATAGGTTTTTGCTGTTGTATGTTGGTAGTTTTTCAATTGATTAGAGAATGCTTTGAATGCTTCTCGACGTACATCAGTATCTATTTCTGCTTCCCAGTCGCCTTCAAATAACACATAGCTTAACGGGTATTTCTTACCGTTTACTTCAAAATCTTCAAATGATAAATCAACCATTTTGGTTGTGTTATACAATTCATAAGGACCTGCGAATGAAGAAGAGTAAGCGGCTAATGTTTTTTCGACCTCAGGATGAAGCTGATGAGGCTTGCGGCGAATCAATTTTTGTAAGTAAAAACCAAATTCTCTCGAGTTTTTCATTGCAGCTTCTAACACTTCTACTGGTAATTCTAGTAGTTCGCTATCCACAAACGATAACTTACTGCTTAAATTTGCTGCTACTGACCCAAATTTTGCTGAGCGCATTTGCGCATCGCTATCTGTTTGGTCCGTGCTGTATGCAAGACTTGCATAAGTACCCACGGGAACAAATTTTTCATATATTTTTGCATATTGTATAAGCACATTTTCAGCAGCTTGAGCATTTTTAATATTGCCTCTAAATTGATTGTAGAAAGAATCCACTACTTTTTCAAGATTTACAAGAGCAGCTTGATATGCTTCTTCTGATATAAATAAATCTTGTAAATTCCACGTTTCATCTGTATTAACTTGTGAACGCGTAGGTAAACTTTGAACCATAATATCTCTCCTCTTTATAACGGATATCGAACTATTAATAAGTATAGCTATATTTATTGAAAAATTCACTCTTTTTAACAATTAGTAAAGGGGTTTTATTCCATTTTAAAGCAAGGAAAGGGAATGTGTGTTTATACAGGTTTTATAAAAATGTGATAATTCTAAATTATTCGGGTATTAATAGTTGGAGCTATTTATTTTGACGGACGGTTATCAATACTATAAGATTATCAATACCAAGTAAGTTTATCTGAATTAGGAGGAATGAAAGTGAAAAAAATTAGTTATTTACTATTATTGCTACTTACAGCTGTGTTCGTGTTATCAGCTTGTGGAGCTGCAAAAGAAGATAAGGCAACAAAAGATGACAACAATACAGGGGCTACAGAAAGTGATTTATTAGCTAAAGTTCAAGAGGACGGGGAATTAGTAATCGGTACAGAAGGAACGTACCCGCCATTTACTTTCCATGATAAAACTGGTAAATTAACTGGTTTTGACGTTGAAATTGCTGAAGAAATTGCATCACGATTAGGCGTTGAAGCTAAATTTATGGAAACGCAATGGGATGCAATGTTTGCGGGACTCGACTCAAAACGGTTTGATATGATTTCCAACCAAGTAGGTATTAATGAAGAACGTATGGAGAAATATGATTTCTCTGACCCATATATTTCATCTGTAGCTGTTTTAGTAACACATGCAGATAATGCAGATGTAAAAAGCTTCGAAGATATTGAAGGTTTAAAATCAGCACAATCCTTGACAAGTAACTATGCTGAAATAGCTAAATCAAATGGTGCTGAATTAGTAGGGGTTGATGGATTTAATCAAGCAATCGAATTGTTAAACTCAAAACGCGTAGATGTAACGATTAATGATAATTTATCAGTTTTAGATTTCTTAAAACAAAAACCAGATGCAGACATCCAAATTGTCGACGAAGCTAACGATGCAGCACAAAGTGGGTTGATGTTTAATAAAGGGAACGAAACATTAGTAGAAGCAGTAAATGAAGCGTTAAACGAAATGATTGAAGACGGCACATACGATAAAATTTCAGATAAATGGTTCGGCGAAAATGTTTTGGAATAATTTCTCCATCGATCCTGAAAAGATGGAGCGGTACTTAGATATCGCACAATCATCCCTCCTGCCATTGCTGGAGGGTGCTCTTGTATATACGCTTCCTTTATCACTTATTACTTTCGTTTTGGGACTTATATTAGCTGTACTCACAGCTATTGCCAGAATATCAACAGTTAAACCTTTGCAATGGATTGCACGATTTTATGTTTCTGCGATTCGTGGTACACCGTTGTTAGTTCAACTATTTATTCTGTTTTATGGGTTGCCATCAGTTGGAATTGTTATTGATCCATTTCCTGCGGCTGTTATTGGCTTTTCATTAAACGTAGGGGCTTACGCTTCTGAAGTTATTCGTGCAGCTATTTTATCCATTCCAAAAGGGCAGTGGGAAGCTGCACATATGATTGGGATGTCATATTCTCAATCGTTGCGACGCGTTATTTTACCGCAAGCGACACGGGTTTCTATTCCTCCTCTATCAAATACATTCATTAGTTTAGTGAAAGATACATCTTTGGCTTCCTTAATACTTGTGACGGAGATGTTTAGACGGGCACAAGAAATTGCAGCTACTAACTATGAATTTTTACTTTTGTATACGGAGGTAGCCATTATTTATTGGATTATTTGTTTCTTCCTTTCGCTTATCCAAGGTCGATTGGAACATCGTTTCGATCGCTATGTATCGAGATAATATAAATGGATGAAGAAGAAAGGAGCATCAGATGATTTCAATAAACGGATTACACAAACAATTTGGGGATCTTGAAGTATTAAAAGGTATTGATTTACAAGTCAACAAAGGCCAAGTAATTGTAGTCATTGGTCCTTCTGGATCAGGCAAAACGACGTTACTACGATGTTTGAACATATTAGAAGTTCCAACATCAGGTAGCATTAAAATTGATGATCAAACAGCTGATTTCTCTAAAGCAGTAGGTAAAAGAAAAGTAGATTTACTAAGAAGACAGTCTGCAATGGTTTTTCAACACTATAATCTATTTCCTCATATGACCGCTCTTCAAAATGTCATGGAAGGTCCGATTATCGTGAAGAAGACGCCAAAAGCTGAAGCCTTAAAGAAAGCTCAGGAGTTGTTAAATAAAGTGGGGCTTGGTGACAAGCATGATTTTTTCCCTCATCAATTGTCTGGTGGGCAACAGCAACGTGTCGGAATCGCGAGAGCGCTAGCATTGGAACCGAAAGTGATGTTATTTGATGAACCAACTTCTGCATTAGACCCGGAGCTTGTAGGAGAAGTGTTGCAAGTTATGAAAGACTTAGCTGGCGAAGGTATTACGATGATCGTTGTCACACACGAAATGCGATTTGCCAAGGACGTAGCTGACGAAGTTATCTTTATGGACCAAGGTAAAATTATCGAACGCAGTAACCCTAGTGATATGTTTACACAGCCGAAAGAAGAACGTACAAGACAATTCTTAAACTTGATTCAATAGGAAATTCAATTTAATAAAGAAAAAAGCGATTGTTCATAGAGAACAATCGCTTTTTTGTATATGTAGGAAGCATAGCGGTTAGATTATCAGTAGTAAAAGTGCTTTGACCAAATCTCACATATTTAGTTGCGAAGGATGATATAGACCATATACACAATGTAGGAAAGAGCTAGGAATAATCCTTCTCGTTTTCCGATTGTAAAATGAGTTAGAGCGAAAATTAATACAATCACGGTAAAGGCAATTAGAATAATCATGTCTGTAAACAAAGCGCTGTTCACTCCGATTGGAGAAATGGTGGCAGATGCCCCCAACACAAAAAGAATATTGAATATGTTACTACCGATAATATTACCTAGCGCAATTTCACTCTCCTTTTTTAAGGCAGCAATAATGGATGTGACAAGCTCAGGCAAAGATGTACCAACTGCCACAATCGTTAAGCCAACAAGGGCTTCGCTCATACCAAGAGAAAGGGCGATGTCTGTACTATTTTTAACGACTAAATCTCCTCCAAATACAATCGCTGCAAGACCAGCTAAAGTGAAAGTTCCATTTTTGAACCAACTTTTATCTTTTTCAGCTATGTGAGGTTGTATCTCTTCCACATCATTTCTGCTTTTTCGTGCAAGTTCGTAAACATAATAAAGAAAGACCGCGAAGATTAATAAAAGAATAATGCCATCACTGCGAGTCAAAAGGTTCGAAGTAAAGTTTTGTAAAAAGGTGTCGGCCATTAACACGAGTAAAGTAATGCCGGCCAGGAATGAGAACGGAATTTCTTTCCGAATCGTTTGGCTTTTTACAACTAGGGGTGCAATAATTGCAGTCATACCTAAAACAAAGAGCGTATTAAACATATTACTTCCCATCACGTTTCCAAGTGACACATCATCGTTGCCATTCAACGCAGCAATAATACTGACCGTCGCCTCAGGAGAACTTGTTCCGAAAGACACGATGGTCAGACCAACAAGGATAGGTGGTACACGAAGGATCGCCGAAATATTTGAAGCGCCCTTCACAAAATAGTCGGCCCCTATGATAAGTAAAGCAAAACCAACTATTAATAATAGATATGTCATCATAAAACCTACTTTTTTTATTTAATGTTATCAAATTGTTAGTCCATTATGCCATTGATAAGCTGTTTGATTTGAATCAAGAGTCAATTATTGCTTAAACTACTGAGGAAGGAGGAGTTTCTATTATGAACAATTTTCGAGTAGAGCACGATTCCATAGGTGAAATTCAAGTACCTGCTGATAAAATGTGGGGTGCACAAACACAACGTAGTAAAGAAAATTTTGTAATTGGTACTGAATTGATGCCTATAGAATTAATTCATGCATTTGCTGTTTTGAAGAAAGCATGTGCGAAAGTGAATCATGAATTAGGCAATTTAAGCGAGATAAAAATGCTGGCGATTTCACGTGTGGCTAATGAAATTCAACATGGGAAATGGGATGACCACTTTCCGTTAGTCGTTTGGCAAACGGGAAGTGGTACACAATCAAATATGAATGTGAATGAAGTAATTGCGTATCGCGGAAATCAATTGTTGAAAGACGATGGAAGTGACGAGAGACTTCATCCAAATGATGATGTGAATAAATCCCAAAGTTCAAATGACACTTTCCCTACAGCCATGCATATTGCGGCTGTAAAAGTTGTTCAGACACTGTTGTTGCCAGAGCTAACACGTCTTCGAAATACATTTAGTAATCAAGAAGAGGAATTTAAGGACATTATTAAAATAGGTCGAACACATTTGCAAGATGCCACACCATTAACGTTAGGGCAAGAAATCAGTGGTTGGAACCATATGGTGGTTAAAAGTGAAGAGATGATTCGCGAAAGCCTTATTCACGTGGCCGAACTTGCCATTGGTGGGACAGCTGTTGGTACTGGTATTAATGCTCATGCAGAGTTTGGTATACGTGTAGCTACTGAAGTGAGTGCTGAAACTGGCTTTACGTTTGTGTCTTCGGAGAATAAATTTCATGCGCTTACGAGCCACGATCAATTAGTGTATTCGCACGGTGCACTGAAAGCATTGGCTGCTAATATGATGAAGATTGCAAATGACGTTCGTTGGTTAGCGAGTGGACCTAGAAGTGGGATTGGAGAAATTACGATACCTGCAAATGAGCCTGGTAGCTCCATTATGCCAGGAAAGGTCAATCCAACACAAAGTGAAGCGATAACGATGGTTGCGACACAAGTCGTGGGCAATGATGCGACAATCGGATTTGCGGCAAGCCAAGGAAACTTCGAACTGAATGTTTTTAAGCCGGTTATTATTTATAACTTTATACAATCAGTACGTTTACTAAGTGACAGTGTGCGAAGCTTCCATGATCATTGCGTTAGTGGGATAAAACCAAATATGGAGAAACTTTCACATAACGTCAGTAATTCGTTAATGCTGGTGACTGCATTAAACCCACATATCGGTTATGAAAATGCAGCGAAAATTGCTAAGCAAGCACATGAAAATGGAACAACATTAAAGCAGTCCGCACTTCAAAGTGGATTGATAACAGAAGAAGATTTCGACCGTATAGTCGATCCTTCAAAAATGATTAAATAAACTCGCATTGGAAATTTTAGGTGATTTTAGCTTATAACCAAAACAAAAATAGTTTAACCTAAATTATTAGGTGGGGAAATTAGGGTTCTTTGTCAAATGACGTTGGTGTGGAATTTTAGTCGGCTATAATAGATTTATTTATTTGTCGCGGGACTGTCTAAAAAGTCACTAAAACAGCTTTTTTACGGCATTTTTTTATGTAGTTTTTCAAGTATCCCGTTGCTTTCCGTTCCAGCGCACTTTCATGTTTCGAAGCTAGCGTAGCGATGCAGAAACAGATGGACGCTTTCCGCGGGCACGGCTTCAGCCTCCTCGTCGCGAAAAACACGCTTCTGTGGGGTCTTCAGCTCGCGCTTTTCCCGCTGGAAAGATATTGGACGAACTGCCATTCGTCCAATATCTTTGCGACGAGTAACCGCAGGAGCATATGTTTTCTCGCCATCTTGCACTCCAAGCAACTAAAATTGCACGTTAAAATTAGATAAGAATATAATGGATTGCCTGATCCAGTGAAATGCTTAAAAGTAGGATTAAGCTGCTTTTGAGCGTAATTGTTTTTGTTTGCTTTGTTTCGCAGCTTGGTTAATCAAGCGTGGAACAGTTGTAGGTAAGTCCCTTCTTTTATGAAGTTTTCTTCAAAAGTAATGTTTGGGTCTTAAATATCGAGTAAAGATTTAATACGATTAGAATGTAAAAAATGAGTTCCCTCCTGGATTATGGTTTTGGTCGACTTTTATTCTACAGGGAGTCTCACTTGTCTTCTATATCTATTTGAACTTATGTTTACTATATTCTCTTAGCTGACTTCCGTGCAGAGCGGCGACTCTGGTGGGATTAGCGTGACAGGTGAGACCCCACAGGAGCACGGTTTTGGCGACGAGGAGGCTCACAGCACGCCTCACGGAACGCGTTCGCTCGGAACGGAAATCAGCGTGTATATGGATTCTTTAAGTTTCATAGCTATTTATAAAAAAATGATAGTAGTGAAATTCCATCCCTTTCTCCTGTTTTATCGAGAAGGAAATTTTATTTCAATAACGTCATATATTGTACAACCAAAATTAGGGTGAATAGGAATAAAACATATTTGAATGGGATTAAATCAATTTGAAACGGAATAACTGCAATCGAACGGGATTAAAGCATTCCTAAACAGGAATAAACTTAATTAAACGGGAATAAACAAAAGAGGGTGAGCTAAGTGACGAAGTGTCACAAAGACCATCCTCTTTATTCTTTATACAGCAAGTAGGCTTCTTCAAGAGAGACGTGCAAACTCATCTGCATCAGTAAGAGATTACTAAAATGATTGTTAATTTAAATCACTTGGAAATTTCTGTGCTTCTTCAGAAACGACAAATGCGAGATCATCATTGCCAAATAATTGGAGTACGTCAATGAGTGTGCTTGACTCAATATCTAAATCCATAGGCTCGTTGTTTTCGATAATTGTTTTGATGGCTTCATTGGGTCCTTGAGCTGGGTAAGCTTTTTGATAAAGTGAAAAGGGGTCAATGTCATGATTTTGGCACCACTGCACAAATAGTTGGATCATGACTTGTTCATCTTCTTGATATTTTTGAATAATATATTCCGTTATTTTTTGGTCCATTGTCACGTACTCCTTTAGTTTGAGATGATGAAATATATAAGAAAATAACGATAAAGAATGAGTTTGTACCCGTAATTCGTACATCGTATCATTTTTGGGGGTAGGGGCTCAAACCTTTGAGTGCAGTGTGACAAGAAAAAGGGTAAGATAAGATAATATCAGTTTGAAATGGGTGAGGAAATGAAAGAACATACAGATAGTAATTTACACGATTTAAAACCAAGAATAGTAGAATTAAAGGATTTACCAAACTTACTAGCTTTGCAAAAAATTGCGATAGCTCATTTGGAGTCCAAAGATGTACTGCAACCTTCAACTGTAGAGGAATTTGAATTTATTTTTAGTGGTAACGGGTTCATACTGGGCTTGTTTGACGGGAATAAATTGATAGCTTTTCGTGTCATGGTCGTTCTTCCATTAGATGTAGAGCATTTAGGATTAGATGCTGGGCTATCTAGTGAGACATTGGAACGTGTCATTTATCAGGACTTGTCTATTGTACATCCACATTATCGTGGAAAAGGGCTTCAAAAGAAGATGGGTGAGATGGTGATGGCTAAAGTTGATCAATCTCGCTTTGATTATGTCTTTGCAACAGTTGCACCGTTTAACATTCCAAGTCTTAAAGACAAATTTGCATTAGGCCTGCACATTGTTGCTTTGAAACTAAAATACGAAGGCAAACTTCGATATGTGTTTATGAAAAAGTTACATGAAGAGCAACTTGTCGACACTAGTATAGAAGGACGACTAATTGCGATGGATGACACCCAGATGCAACAACAGACTTTGAGTGAAGGTTTTATTGGAGTAAGTATGATAAACGAAAATGGATGGTTCATTCAATACTGTAAGAATTGTTGACGTAAGGAATAAAGATAAAGTAAGCATCTCCAAAAGGATGTGCTTACTTAAACCATCCTTTTTCTTTAAATCTTGAAATCGCTTCAATGCGATTACTGACGTCCAATTTATCTAATATTACGGAAATATAGTTTCTGACAGTTCCAGTTGTAATGTACATTTGACTTGCAATTTCCTTCGTGTTTTTTCCGTCTGCAATGAGTTCTAGAACTTGGTGCTCACGCTCAGTTAAAGGGTTATCTTCGCCACTAAAAGCAAGGTCTATAAGTTCAGGAGCATAGACGCGACGTCCTTCCATAATACTACGGATGGATTTAGCTAAATCTTCACTCGGACTGTCTTTTAATAAATATCCCATAACATTTGCTTTTCGTGCTCGCTCAAAGTACCCTGAACGAGCAAAAGTAGTGAGAATGATTACTTTGCATTCATGTTCCTTTAACTCTTCAGCAGCATCTAAACCAGTTTTGGAAGGCATTTCAATATCCATGATGCAGACATCTGGATTTAGTTGGTGAACCAAAGTAAGAACTTCAACTCCGTTAGAAGCTTTTCCAACAACCTCCATGTCATCCTCCAAATCTAGTAATGAACCAAGTGCACCAAGTAACATACGTTGATCTTCTGCTAGTACAATACGAATCATGATAATTCCTCCTTAACCGATTGTAAGATGACGTGTGGGATACGAATATTAAGGGTTGTGCCACCAACTCCTGAAATTTCTAATAACCCATTAACGAACTCTAAACGTTCTTTCATTCCGCGTAACCCATTTCCTTCTGAAAATTGGGTATGCGCCTCAAATCCAATTCCATTATCTTGTATTTGAAGAAATAATTCATTTTGTGTTTGTTTAATCAATACATGACAAAATGTGGCGTTACTATGTTTTACAACATTAGTGACCGCTTCTTTTAAACACATACTTAACACATTTTCAACGAGCAAAGGTGTATCTCTTAACCCTGGATTTCCTTTTACACGAAAATCAATTTCAGCTGCTTTTAAGATTTGTTGTACACGTAAAAGTTCATCTTCTAATTTACCTGCGCGCATATTAGAAACAAGTTCACGCACTTCTTTTAACGCAATACGGGCGGTGTAGTTAATATCACGAAGCTCAGCTTTTGCTCGAAGAGGATCTTTTTCGATGACTTTGCTCGCTAAATCACTTTTTAACCCTATTAAAGATAGCTTTTGTCCTAATGTATCGTGTAAATCCCGCGCAATTCGTTGACGTTCCTGAATGACAAGCAATTTTGAAATCCGTTTGTTAGCATCTTCTAATTGACCTTCAAGCTGCTCTTGTTTATTACGATTGTACGAATTAAAAGGCAATAAAATAACGCCAATTACACCGATTAGAATAAAAGGGAACTGAGATACAAATATATCGGACTGAGTGAAAAATCCAATACTAACAGACACAATCGTTGTGACGAGGTGAACGACATACATCGTGATAAATCCTGCTTTGTTACGAATGTTGCCGATAAAAAAGGCTAAGAATAAAGAAAAGTAAAGGTATCCAAACAAGATGATTAACGTAATGCTAATGGCAATTTGACAAGCAATCCAAACGTACATGCGCCAGCCTCTAGAAATGAATGATTGTCGATAGGTTAAAAAGAATGCTAATACTAAAAGTAATCCTAGAAAACTTTCCGATGGTGAATACGATTTGAAAATATAGAACAATGGTAAAACACAAAATATAATCCAAATATAAATACTGACATAAGGGTTTTTAGGGAAAATTTGATACCAATTTTGCATATATACCTCCATAATTTCATGAACAATAGACTTGAGAATAGTATAACAGACAGAAAAACCATTCCTTTAGCGGAATGGTTTTTCGTGTATGTAATTTATCTTAATATGAATGCTTATTCATGGGAACTTACTTAATCTAATTATAATATTTGATGAACAAAGCAATCTTCAAGTTAACAATATTATATGGGCAACTGGTTTTAATTCAACTGTTTTACTTATAAAGCCTGGATAACTTTAAAAAAGGTAAATGTTTAAAGAGAGCGAACTGAGGAAATATTGCATAGACAGTTTGTTCCCGGTTTTTCTGTAGGAAAGTATATTACAAAATAAAAGCAATTTGATTTAGTCAAGTCAATTATGTATAGAAGATAACCGAAAGAGAATGAGGTGATCATCGTGGGGCACAATCACTTGAGTGATCAAAGAGAAGGAAATAAAAAAGGGCTCATCATTGCACTCACTATTACTACAGGTATTATGGTATTAGAATTTTTTGGTGGACTTTTCACAAACAGCTTAGCATTGTTATCTGACAGCGGTCACATGCTTTCCGACGCAAGTTCTCTTGCATTAAGTCTTGTAGCCTTATGGTTTGCCAATCGGCCGCCATCTCCTAGTAAGACATATGGCTATTACAGGTTTGAAATTCTTGCTGCCTTGTTCAATGGCATCACGTTATTTTTAATTTCAGGCTTCATTATTTACGAGGCCATTCAGCGTTTTAACGAACCCCCATCGGTCTCGAGCGGTACCATGATTTTGATTGCATGTATTGGACTAATCGCCAACGCACTCAGTGCTTTTTCTCTACTGAAAAAAGCAGATGTAAAGGGAAACATTAATATGAAGAGCGCATATGTGCACATAATCGGCGATGCCCTTGGATCAGTTGGTGCAATCGTTGCAGGTATCTTCATGTTGGCATTTGATTGGTACATTGCGGACCCTATAATCTCCGTCCTTGTAGCTCTCTTAATTCTTAAAAGTGCTTGGGGAGTTCTTAAGCAAAGCATTCACATTTTGATGGAAGGCACACCTTCCACATTGGATAAAGACGAGACATTGCAACTGCTAAAGGATATTGATGGAGTTCTTGATGTACATGATCTACATATTTGGACTATTACTTCCGGTATGGATTCGTTAAGTTGCCATATAGTCATAAATGAAAATGAAGATGAACAAGTCATTCTGCAAAGAGCCATTCATTTAGTCCTCGATAGATATAAAATTGAGCACACTACCATTCAAATTGAAAAACCTAACCTTATACATCCCGAACTGCACATTTAATTTAATTGTGATGATTATTATTACTAAATTAAGTGGTAAGTCGCATTTTGCTGTAGAAATCACATCAAAGTTATGCATATAAAAACGCCTTATCGCACATTGAATTTCTGATAAGGCGTTTGATATTTTGTTTTTTAGCAGAAGCTTCTTTAAATACTTTTGCAATCGTTCTCTTCTTCAATAAACAGGCAGTTTTGTTTAACGTACGATTATCTGACCTGACCCATTTCTGGAATATGTTAAATCGAATGTGAAATCTATTCGTCACCTATACAATGAACCAAAGTGTATTGAAGAAATATCAGAGATTTTTTCCTGAAGAACTTTGAATAAATGTAAATAACCTACCTATGATTGGGACAAGGTTTCCCTTGCTACGAATATAAGAGCTCCAGCGAGCGACGGGCGTACACATGCCGAAGGGAATTGAAGGATTATCTGAAAAATACGAAAAACACCGATTGCAGTGACAATGTCACTGCAATCGGTGTCTTATAAAGTTTTTGTTTAATTTTGATTAGAAGTTTTAGCATTTAACAAATGCTTAACATCTTTAAATGTAACGAACGTTTTCTTCGATTCATCATATAGACGGAAATTAAACGATTTCAAACTTGTTTTCAAGTTTATAGTTGTTGCTTGGTGAAGTGGTGGTGAAGACTCATGTGCCTGTTCTAATTTATAGTTCGGAATACGTGGGCTTAAATGGTGCACATGGTGATAACCAATGTTACCAGTTAACCATTGAAGTACTTTTGGTAATTTATAAAATGAACTGCCGTCAACCGCAGCTTTTACGTAATCCCATTCTTCTTCTTCTACGAAGTACGAATCTTCAAATTGGTGTTGAACATAAAATAACCAAATACCAAGTGATCCTGCAACAATCAATAGAGTCCCTTGAATGATTGCGAATGCTTGGATGCCAACTAACCAAATCATGAAGCCATACAAAGCAACGATTGCTACGTTGATTAAGTACGTATTCATTTTTTCTTTTTTACGTGCATCTTTACGATTGAAACGGTTTGAAACTAAATATAAAAATAATGGACCTAAACCGAACATCACAAGTGGATTGCGATATAAACGGTAACCGAATCGACGACCTGGTGAAGCTTCAATATACTCATCAATCGTCATAACCCATACATCGCCAGTTCCGCGTTTGTCTAAGTTACTGCTTGTTGCATGATGAATAGAATGATCACGTTTCCACTTTTCGAAGGCGAAAAGGGTAATGATTCCAGTAATGGTTCCTAAAATTGCATTTGCCTTTTTACTTTTAAAGAATGAACCATGGGTACAATCGTGAAAAATGATGAAAATTCGAATGACAAACCCTGATGCTACTATCGCTAATGCTACTGTAAGGAATACTGAAATTTCTAAACTCTGATAAGCCAAGAACCAAAGGATGAAAAATGGGGGAATCGAGTTAATGATTTGTTTTACACTTGCTGTCGTATCAGATTTTTCAAATGGTGCTATTAATTTGCGTAACTGCATTGTTTTTTCTTTACTCATAACGTCCTCCTGGAAAAAATATATTTGAATTTTTTTACTAAAAATCTTGTTACATTAAGAATAGGGATTAGGAGCAGATAATAAAAGACATAAACGTCAAGTGACAACCATGACAAGTGTCATATAGGTCATGTTGTTTAGTAGATAGAAGGTACTTAACCATTTTTTTGTGATTATCATTAATCGATACGAAATATTTGAGATAATCAAACTTATTAGATAAGTTTCCCTACTTTTCTTAAGATATTTAGGATTAAAAAATGTAACGTACGTATGCTACAGTAATACATAGAGTTTAGATAGGAGTGAACAATTTTGACTAAATTATTAGATGTGAAAAAATTTATTGGGTTAATTGAAAAAGAAGCTGACATCATTATTCCAATTGCAAATGGTGAGCCAATTCGCTTATTGGATATTTTAGAAGAACATGCAAGTGAATTAAATGGTGTGAAAATTCATCAAATGTTGGCGCTGCACCCTCGGAAATATATTATGGGTGAGATGCCAGGACAACTAACACATGTGTCTTATTTTTTAAGTGGAGCAACGCGAAAAACCTACCAACAAGCTAAAATAGACTTAGTACCAAATAATTTTCATGAAGTTCCACGCATGCTGTCAAAAGTAACTAAGATGTCGATGATTTTTTCAGTAGCTACGCCAATGGACGAGCATGGCTATTTTTCGCTAGGCACACAAGCCGATTATATAGCCGAGTTTATTGGGAAAGTTCCCTTCGTATTAGAAGTGAATCGCAATATGCCGCGTACTTTTGGACATAACCAAATTCATATTAGTCAAATTGCTGGATACGTGGAGCACGATACTCCATTAGCTGAAGAAGTAGTTCCTGAAATAGGGGAAAAAGATATGCGAATTGCGGAAAAAGTAGCTGCTGATATTCAAGATGGAGATACACTTCAAATCGGAATAGGATCAGTTCCAAATGCAGTAATGAGTTTATTGAAAAACCATAGAAATCTCGGTATACATACAGAAATGTTGCCAGATGGAATTGTAGACTTATTCGAAGCAGGTGCTATTGATGGCACGAAAAAATTCACCAATAAAGGTAAAATTGTTGCAACATTCGCATATGGAACAAAGCGTTTGTATGACTTTATTCATAACAACTCTACTATAGAGTTTTTACCTGTAAGTATAGTCAACGATCCTCGTGAAATTGCCAAAGAAGAGAATATTGTATCCATTAACGCGACAACTGAAGTTGATTTATTTGGTCAATGTGCATCCGAAACGGTCGGTGGAAAATATTATTCATCCAGTGGAGGGCAAATTGATTTTGCGCGAGGAGTACGTTTTGCGGAAAATGGAAAAGGTTTTATTTGTATGCATTCCACAGCCAAAAATGACACGATTTCTAGAATTAAACTGGATTTAACACCAGGCTCGGTTGTGACAACTGGTAAAAATGATGTTGATAACGTCGTAACCGAATACGGTATCGCGCGTCTTCATGGTCGATCTATCAGTGATCGCGCGAAACAATTAATTAGTATCGCACATCCAAAATTCAGAGACGAACTAACTGAACAAGCACTTGAAAGAGGCATTATTAGAAAGTAAAAAGTATGACTATTTATGAAGTATAAAGTGCTAGGCGTCTTGAGTTCAGTATAAACTCAAGTTGCCTAGCACTTATTTATCTTTTTGAATCTAAAAGCAGAATTTATTTTAATTGAAACTATTTCCAATTAAAAACGTAAATACAAGTAATAAGTGAAGAGATTTTAAAAGTGTAAACAAATTATGACACAGAAATCTTTTTGAAATAGTAAAAAAGAGGTGAATTATGGTAACCGTCGCGATAGTTATGTTCTCTATAATTGCAATTTTTGGAATTATTACGGAATACATGAAAGACAATAATAAGGTGAAAGCTAAAATGCTAAATGTGGAGTTAGAACTTGAAAAGGTGAAACAGGAAAATTTTGTTGTAGAAACTGAAAAAATGAGACTAGAACTAGAAAAAATGAAGTTGGATTATACGAAGACGGAAGATCCAGTATTGTTAGCGATACAAGATAAAACTAAAATGTTGTAGTTAATTAAATAAAATGACTCAAAACATCGTTATATAACGACGTTTTGAGTCATTTTTACTATTGAGGTCACCTTGATACATATTGCTTTGAAAATCAGCGAATTTGTTGCTCACTCCATAACCATAGACCTTTTGCGAGATATGGGTCTTGTGCGAGCTTTGACATAGGAGCTTCTTTCATTTGATAAAAATACCGTCCACTTACAGTAGATAGTTCTTCGCTAGTTGCTAAAAATACTGCAGTACGTGCACCTTGTGTTGGAGTCAAAAAGAAGGGTTTTAACAATTTAACTAAAATGCGTCCGAAATCGGTTTTTCGATCAATCCCTATATTTGTTGAAACAGCTCCAGGATGTACCGCATTTATCGTCACGTTCGTTCCTTCTAGTATTTTAGTGAACTCATGCATAAAGAGTAAATTTGCTAATTTAGAACGACCATATCCTTTCATTACATTATATCCACGGGACATGTCCATATTCTGTATATCTATTTTGCCCCATTTGTGAGCACCAGAAGAGACCACGATAACTCGTCCTTGTACTGAGCGTTTCAAGTCATCCAACAGTAATTGTGTTAAATAAAAATGACCTAAGTGATTTACCCCTAGCTGGGCTTCGTGTCCTTCTGAAGTGATTTCACGCTTAATATTTACGACACCAGCATTATTAATGAGGACATCTACATGATCAAACTTTGCATGGAAAGTATCTGTGAATTTCCGAATGCTTTCGAATGAACCAAGATCTCCATTGATAAGTTCAATTGAACTTGATTGACTTTGTGAGATTGCATCTTTTAATGCTATAAGTCCTTTTTGCTCATTACGGCACATCATTACGACATGAAATCCTTGTTTAGCAAGTTCAATCGTTGTGGCAAGACCCATTCCAGAGTTTGCCCCAGTTACAATAGCAATTTTCTTCATCTCAAGTTCACCTCATTTTAGTGAAGAGCAGGTACTAAGAATAGACGTTTAATATAGCTGCCCTTGTTTGTATAAAACGGTAGATAGACGAGTGACTGAGTGAATATAGCAATTTTGACGAAGTGGGAAAGGATCACCGAAATATTGTGGAAGAATACCATCTAAAGTGTGCTTCATTTTCTCGAATAATTGATTATGGACTTGTTCCTCTGTGTAGAATTGTGTTTCGCGACCTTGTAACCATTCTAAATAAGAAACAATGACACCACCTGCATTCGCTAAAATATCAGGGATGATAATTACTCCTTTATTACTTAAATAATCATCAGCTTCTTGAGTAGTTGGAGCATTTGCACCTTCAACAATGATGCGCGCTTTTACTTCTGTTTTATTTTGATCATGTAATTGGTTTTCAAGTGCTGCTAAAAATAATACATCGACATTCATCGTTAAAATATCTTCGCGTGATTGAATTTCGGCACGTACGCTTATTTCTGTTAGCTGTTCTACAGATGTTGGCAAGTCGCCTTGATTGTTCGCAATAAAGTCAATAAGTGCAGGGATATCTAGTCCATCAGCGTTAAATAAAGTCACATTGCGGTCACTAACAGCAACAACTTTATTGTGAATATACTTACACTGAGATGCTTCTAATGCAGTAACTGCACCGACGTTCCCAAATCCTTGGACGGCTACAGTCAAGGGGCGATTCATGAAATCGAGAGCAGTTTTGGCAAATGGATTTGTTGAAGTTGCCAATGCCTTTTCATTTGCTATGACATAGTCATGCAATAAATAGCGGAATGAAAAGTATACGCCTTTCCCTGTAGCTTCACGACGACCTAAAGAGCCGCCATTTACAATGCTTTTTCCTGTGAAACTGCCTAGGTACTGACTTCCTGGATTAATTTTTTTATACTCAGCCATCATCCAATCCATTTCACGTTCTCCTGAGCCAACATCAGGTGCTGGAATATCTTTATCTGGTCCTAATACGTTATTGAAATAGCGTACGTAATTTACACAAATGAGTTGTAATTCTTTTTCTGAAAATTCTTTAGGATTGATGGAGATACCGCCTTTGCTCCCTCCAAAAGGAACGTTATGAAGGGCGTTTTTTAACGTCATTAAAAATGCTAAATTAACAACATCCTCTTCATTAACCGTCTCATGAAAACGGATTCCTCCTTTATAAGGACCTAAAGCATCGTTGTGATGAACGCGGTATGAAGGAATTCGTACTACTTCTCCGCCCTCTAACGCGACGCGTAAAAATGATTTATGTATTTGATTCGGTGTGGAAAGAATGGCATTGAGGGAAGTGAATGCTGTTTTGCGCATATCACCTTGTAATTCAGGTAAAAATGATTCATTTCCTAATAATGCATTTAATGATTGTTGAACAATTGACCGTGTTTGTTCTTCCATGTATTGCACCTCCGGTAATAATATCGTCTAGTCTATTTATACCCTAACGAGGCCGATGTAATCATTCAAAAGGATAGAAATTATTCTTTGCTTAAAGAATAATTTACTGAACTTTCATACGGATTAGTTCCTATCTATTGTCTATCTTAACTTTTTAAAATGGGTCTCTTTCCAAAAAAAATAGACAGTTTATCCATATCGTCCATTGAATGACTCTCTTCATTTTACAGTGTGTCTAATGATAGGAAGAAGTTGGTAAGATATAATATTAATGTAGTCTGAATATTGAAACAAATATGCAGAAGGTAATTAAAATGTTGATTTTGACATATAGAGATATAGCTTAGAAAAATTATGAAAATAGACAATTTATCCATACGGGTAATTAGACAAGATTTCAACGAAATTGAAAGGAGTTGAAAGTATGCAAACTGAACAAAAGAATCAGTTAGAGGAAAAAGATGAAAAATATCTTTGGCATTCGATGAAAAAATACAATCCTTCCACAATGGTTGTCAAATCTGGCCAAGGAGCATGGATTACGGATACAGAGGGGAATAAATATTTAGATGGCATGTCTGGTTTATGGTCAGTGAACGTTGGTTATGGAAGAAAAGAATTAGCGGAAGCTGCGTACGAACAGCTACAAGAATTACCTTTTTATCCTTTAACACAAAGTCATCTTCCTGCAATTAAATTAGGGGAAAAGTTGAACGAGTGGTTAGGTGATGAGTATGTTATTTTCTTTTCAAACAGTGGTTCAGAAGCAAATGAGGTAGCATTTAAAATTGCGAGACAATACCATCAACAAAATGGGGATCACGGACGATACAAGATAATTTCACGTTATCGTTCTTATCACGGGAGTTCAATGGCAGCGCTTTCAGCGACAGGTCAGGCTCAAAGGAAATACAAATATGAGCCATTGGCACAGGGGTTCTTACATGTAACTCCACCTGACAGTTATCGCTTTCCAGATTATCATACGGCAAAATCATTTAGCAAAGCATGTGCAGAAGAAATTGATCGTACGATGAAGTGGGAACTGTCTAACACCATTGCTGCAGTAATATTGGAACCAATTATTACGGGTGGTGGTGTTCTTATTGCGGATGAAGATTATATGAAGCAAGTAAAAGGTATTTGTGAAGAAAACGGGGCCTTATTGATTTGTGATGAAGTCATTTGTGGTTTTGGGCGTACTGGTAAAGCTTTTGGTTTTATGAATTATGATGTCAAACCAGATATTATTACAATGGCAAAAGGTCTAACCAGCTCGTATCTTCCTTTATCTGCAACGGCTGTGAAACGTGAGATTTACGAAGCGTTTAAAGGGACAGATGACTATGAACATTTCCGCCATATTAATACGTTTGGAGGAAATCCTGCTGCATGTGCTGTAGCCCTTAAAAACTTAGAAATTATTGAAAGAGAAAACCTAATTGAACAATCAAGTCGTCTAGGAATTAGATTATTAAGTGAATTGGCTGAACTCAATAGTCATCCAAATGTAGGAGATATTCGTGGTAAGGGATTATTAATCGGTGTTGAGTTAGTAGAAGATAAAGAATCGAAAAAACCACTAGAATTGAAAAAAGTGAATGAAATGATTGCCGCATGCAAAGCAAAAGGACTTATTATCGGAAAAAATGGTGATACCGTAGAAGGCTATAACAATGTTCTCACTTTAGCTCCACCGTTAAGCATGACTGAAGATGAGTTTACATTCCTTGTTAGAGTGTTTAAAGAAGTCATACATTCACTTTAACAGGCGAATATTTCTACTTATATCTAAGGATGAATCTTTCTTATTTAAGCCTTAGTCTGAGAATGATTAAGGCTTTTGTTTGCTAATGTAAGAAATAATAACAATTAATAAAGGAAAACCGGATTCTATAACGAATGTAAGTAAAGTGTATTACCACTTAATAAAGTCAGAATGTTGAATTTTTTCAGTGATTACATGATGGTTATAAAGAAGGACTGTTCTACGATTTCTGTTTAATAAATAATACATGTTTACATGACGATATTAAATTTAGAAAAGGGGACTTTGTATATGACTAATAAAGTGAAAATTGGGTTAATTCAAGCATCCAATGATGTTGATGGAAATGAACCTGTTCAGCTTCATAAAGATAAAGCAATTGAAAAGCATATTAAATTAGTAAGAGATGCCGCCGCTAAAGGTGCTCAAATTATTTGTTTACAGGAAATATTTTATGGACCCTATTTTTGTACAGAGCAAAATTCGAAATGGTATGAAGCTGCAGAAGAAGTACCAAACGGACCAACGACGATTCAATTCCAGGCGTTAGCTAAAGAGCTAGGAACGGTTATTGTTTTACCAATTTATGAACGAGACGGTATTGCTACTTACTACAACACAGCAGCTGTCATTGATGCGGATGGTTCTTATCTAGGTAAATACCGTAAACATCATATTCCACAAGTCAATGTAGGGAATGATGGAAATGGATTCTGGGAGAAATATTACTTTAAGCCAGGGAATTTAGGGTATCCCGTCTTTGATACTCAGTTTGCAAAAGTAGGCGTATATATTTGTTATGATCGCCATTTCCCAGAAGGTGCAAGACTACTAGGTTTGAATGGAGCTGAAATTGTTTTTAATCCTTCAGCGACTGTAGCGGGACTATCGGAATATTTATGGAAACTAGAACAACCAGCTCATGCCGTTGCCAATGGTTACTATGTAGGGGCAATTAACCGTGTGGGAACAGAAGGTCCTTGGAATCTTGGAGAGTTTTATGGTCAGTCATATTTAGTTGACCCAAGAGGAAGCATGGTATCAATTGGTAGTCGTGATCAAGATGAAGTTGTTATTGGCGTAATGGACAAGGCACTGATTAGAGAAGTACGCAACACTTGGCAATTTTTTAGGGATCGTCGACCGGAAACGTATGGAGCAATGTCAAGTATCAATGAGTAAATTCTTAATTACTTAAGATAATAGCTCAATTACTCTATTTTTTCACAATGGGAGGTATGAAGATGAGAGATGATAATAAAACCTTTGTTTCATTGGCTACATTAAACCGGAATTTTGAAGAAGTGAAAGCTGGTCTTACACCGGCAGAGGCAATGGATGAATCCAATCGTTGTCTCTATTGTTACGACGCGCCGTGCATTCAAGCATGTCCAACAGCAATTAATATTCCTTCTTTCATTAAAAAAATTGCTTCTGGAAATTTAAAAGGTTCAGCTACAACCATTATGGAGGCAAATCCAATTGGGGCCAGTTGTGCTCGCGTGTGTCCGACTGAAGAACTTTGTGAGGGAGCATGTGTGTTAAATCATTCGACCAAGCCAATAATGATCGGAGATTTACAGCGCTATGCCACGGATTGGGCGATTAAAAATGAACAAATATTATTTAAAGCAGGGGAAAAGAATGGAATGAGCGTAGGCATTATCGGCGGAGGTCCCGCTGGTTTGTCAGCTGCTCGAGAACTTGCACGCTTAGGCTACGAAGTTACGATTTATGAATCGAAATCAAAAGCTGGTGGACTAAATACGTATGGAATTGTGTCTTTCCGTTTACCACAAAAAGTTGCTCAATGGGAAGTTGATCAGGTAGAAAATTTAGGAGTTCAAATCAAAACAAATATCACTGTTGGACAAGATATTAGTGTTAAAGAAATTCTCGAAACTTATGATTCTGTCATTTTGGCTGTTGGTATGTCAAAAGGTTCAATGCTTCAAATTGAAGGAGAAGAGTTAAAAGGGGTTCACGATGCGATTCAGTTTGTGGAAGATTCAAAAACAAAAGAGATATCAGATGACTTAGTTGGCAAACGTGTCGTTGTAATCGGAGCGGGGAATACGGCAATTGATGCTGCTACTTGTTCTGTAAGGTTAGGCGCAGAAAATGTGAAAATTCTGTATCGCCGCTCTCAAAAAGAAATGACAGCCTATGAGTTTGAGTATGAATTCGCAAAGCAAGATAACGTTGAATTTAGGTGGCTAACAGCACCGACTCGTTTAATTGGGGACCATAATGGCCAATTAAAGCAAATGGAATGTATCAAGATGGAATTAGGTGAACCAGGAACTGATGGACGCCGTCGACCTATGCCTGTTGAAGGTTCTGAATTTATTATAGAAGTTGATGCGGTTATTAAAGCGATTGGTCAAACGAGATACCTTAATTTAATGGACGCATTTGGACTCGAGCAGAAAAAGGGCGTCGTGAAAATTGATCTCGAAACATATCAAACGTCCAATCCCAAAGTGTATGCCGTAGGTGATTTCATATTCGGTGAAGGCCAAGGAGAAGCAATGGTCGTTTCAGCAGCACAGCATGGAAAAAAAGCAGCCTATGCCATTCATCAACAACTTAAAAAGATAAGTATCGAAAGCGCATAATCAATCAAATAAGTAGTCATTTACTATCATTTGCTTAGGAGGAATTCTGATGGCGGATTTAAGGAGTAATCTTGCTGGAATCGAGTCGCCAAATCCATTTTGGCTGGCCTCGGCACCACCAACAAATTCAGGGTATCAAGTTCAACGTGCTTTTGAAGCCGGCTGGGGTGGAGCGGTTTGGAAAACGTTGGGTGAACCAATTATTAATACCTCTTCAAGGTTTGCCGCAGTTAGTTTTAATGGAAGAAGAGTGGCTGGTTTTAACAATATTGAACTGATTACTGATCGTCCACTTGAAGTCAACTTAAAAGAAATTTATGAGACGAAAAAACGTTTTCCTAATCACGCAATTATTGCCTCATTAATGGTTGAACCTAGCAGAGAAAAATGGCATGAAATTGTCAAACGAGTAGAAGATGTTGGGGTAGATGGCCTTGAGTTAAACTTCGGATGTCCTCATGGAATGGCAGAGCGTGGGATGGGCGCAGCTTCAGGACAGCAGCCGGATCTAGTTGAATCGCAAACGATGTGGGCGAAAGAAGTAGCTAGAACCCCAGTCATTGTGAAGCTAACGCCGAACATTACTGATATAACGATGACAGCTAAAGCTGCTGTAAGAGGTGGAGCAGACGCTATTAGTATGATTAATACAATAAATAGCTTAGCAGGAGTCGATATAGATACATGGAATACAATTCCGAATGTAGCAGGAAAAGGAGCTCATGGTGGCTATTGTGGACCAGCGGTTAAACCGATAGCGCTAAATATGGTCGCTGAATGTGCTAGAAACGCAAATATTACTATTCCTATATCAGGTATCGGTGGCATTTCAAATTGGAGAGATGCAGTTGAATTCATGTTGATGGGATCTACAAATGTTCAAATTTGTACAGCTGCCATGCATCATGGATTTAGTATTGTCGAAGATATGATTGATGGACTTAATAACTATCTTGACGACAAGGGTATTTCATCGGTTAATAAACTTATTGGGAAATCGGTAGAGAAGTATTCCGATTGGGGAAATTTAGACTTAAATTATCGTACAGTAGCAAAAATTAATACGGATGTTTGCATCAATTGCAATAAATGCCACATTGCCTGTGAAGATACAGCACATCAATGTATCGATATGCTTACAGATCCAAATGGCAATAAATATCTTAAAGTTCGCGAAGCAGATTGCGTTGGATGTAATTTATGTGCCATTGTATGCCCTGAGGAAGGGGCGATCAGTATGTTAGAGCTTCCACGCGAGAAAATAGCTATGTCTTGGAATGATCGTCAACACGCTTTTGCTAGTTTAAAAGGATAACAAAATCTATTTTCTACATTGAAAAGGAGAATTGTTATGAAAAAAATGATTAAAAATGGAACGATTATTACGGCTACAGAAACGTTTAATGCGGATGTGCTCATTGATAACGGAAAGGTCACAGCAATTGGTTTAGATCTGCCAAGTGCTGGCATGGAAGTTATTGATGCGAAAGGATGTTATCTATTCCCCGGCGGAATAGATCCGCATACTCATCTAGAAATGCCATTTGGAGGAACGGTAAGTAAAGATGATTTTGAGTCAGGGACAATCGCAGCTGCGTTCGGTGGAACAACAACCATTATTGATTTTTGTTTAACAAATAAAGGTGAGCCACTAAAAAAAGCGATTCAAACTTGGCATGCAAAATCTAAAGATAAGGCAGTAATCGATTACGGATTTCACTTAATGATTGGCGAAATCAATGAGCGTGTTTTAGCTGAAATTCCTCAAGTCATCGAGGAAGAAGGCATCACTTCTTTTAAAGTGTTTATGGCTTACAAAAATGTTCTTCAGGCAGACGATGAGACGTTGTTTCGAACACTTGTAATGGCAAAAAAACATGGAGCTCTTGTAATGGTTCATGCTGAAAATGGAGATGTCATCGATTATTTAACAAAAGAAGCGTTAGCGGCAGGAAACACTGATCCAATCTATCATGCGCTGACGAGACCACCTGAAATCGAAGGAGAAGCAACTGGAAGAGCATGTTTATTAGCAGGTTTAGCTGAATCCCAGTTGTACGTAGTTCATGTCACTTGCGCAGAAGCGGTTGATAAAATTGCAGAGGCGAGAAACAAAGGATTTACAGTGTATGGGGAAACTTGTCCTCAATACCTAGTTCTGGATCAATCTGCTCTTGAAAAACCTGATTTTGAAGGAGCAAAATACGTTTGGTCTCCACCTTTACGAGAAAAGAAACATCAACAAGCATTGTGGAACGCATTAAAAAGTGGTCAACTTCAAACGGTTGGTTCTGATCAATGCTCTTTTGATTTTAATGGACAAAAGGACTTGGGGAAAGGTGATTTTACCAAAATTCCAAATGGCGGTCCTTTTATCGAAGATCGATTTAGTGTGCTTTTTTCAGAAGGAGTTAAAAAAGGAAGAATCAATGTTAATGAATTTGTAGATATCGTATCAACTCGTTCAGCAAAGTTATTCGGATTATTCCCACAAAAAGGAACGATTGCAGTTGGAAGTGATGCGGATATCGTTATTTTCGATCCGGAAATCGAGCGGACCATTTCAGTTAACAGTCATCATATGGCCGTTGATTACAATGCATTTGAGGGGTTGAAAGTGACGGGGGAGCCTGTTTCTGTCCTTAGTCGTGGAGAATTTGTCATAAGAGACAAGCAATTCGTTGGTAAACCAGGCATGGGGAACTATTTAAGACGAGGCAAGCATGTACAACTTTCTAACCGTGCAAAAGTTGAAGCTTTACAATAGCAATACCAAACGATAAGTCAATTGAATATATGTAGCAGGAGTTACTAAGGTAAAGAGCAAAAAAAGGGAGAAAAAATAATGAAAAAAACTTATTTAAAGTCCCCTGATTTACTACCTATTGCGCATAAAGAAAGAAAAATTGGTAGGTTTGGGTTTTCTAACATGTGGATTGGGATGGCTGTGGTTTTAGCTGCATTTGCAATTGGAGGTTCAGGAGTCCAAAACCTATCTTTAGGATGGGTTGTGCTTGCTACATTAATTGGTGCACTAGCAATTGGGTTTTTTATTACATTAACTGGGGACATCGGTATTGAACATGGCTTATCCTTCCCAGTTTATATGAGAGCGCCATTTGGTACGCTAGGTACACATATACCATCCATTGTAAGAGGGATCACTGCTTCATTTTGGTTCGGTATTAATACGTATTTTGGATCAGCTGCTTTAAACGGTATTCTATTTACGTTATTTGGATTTGATAATTGGTTTTTATGTTATGTATTATTTGCAGCTGCACAACTCATTAATACATCACTTGGTATTAAAGCGGTCGAGCGTTTTGCAGATTTAGCAGCACCCATCATCATTTTAATTTCGATTTGGATATATACATCTTTATCAGATTTAGCCATTCAAGAAGGAAGAAATGTTTGGTCTTGGATTGAGAGTCCGGTTACTGGTGCTGCGGTTTTTACAGCATTTGTAGTAGTCATTTTTACTAATATGGGCTTTTGGGCAACATTAGCAGCCGATATCCCTTCTATCTCTCGATTTGTAAAGGCTCCTCAACATGAAAAGAATTGGTTTAAACGCAATAAAAATGCAATCATCGGCAATATGATTGCATTGCCACTTACACAAACTTTCATGGTTGTAATTGGTGGGGTTTCATATATTGCAGTAAAGAACTATGATCCAATTGTTGCCTTACAAGAAGCTGCAAGTGGGATTGTTCTTGCTGTCTTACTTATTATGATTGTTTTCGCACAGTGGTCAACAAATGTTTCAGCAAATTTAATACCAGCAGCAACGATTTTTTCTAATGTTGGCGGTCCTAAAGTTCCTTTTTATGTCGGTGTAATAATGGCGGGTGTTATTGGGACGGTGGTTCAACCTTGGAATTTGTTTAATATAATTATTCCTTTTCTTTTAACGATTGGTGGAATCTTATCAGCGATTGTCGGAATTTTATATGCTGACTATTATCTTCTAAGAAAACGGAGAGTCAATGTGCCGGATTTATATGAAAGCAAGGGACAGTATCGGTATTTAAATGGTGTGAATTTAGCAGGAATGTTCTCGTGGATTGTCGGTGGTTTAGCGGCGTTTTGGTTATCGAACTATTCCTTTATAGTTGGTTTTGTTGTCGGAGCGGCTTGTTATTATGTACTAGCTAAGTATTGGTGGTTCAAAAAGTATCCTCAAAGTGAAATTCAGAATCCAAGTGATGAGTTATTTCTAGGAATTACAGTAGGCAGAGATTGGATAATTTTAGACTATGAGGATGAAGAAGAGATTTTACCAGAGAAAGCAGTCGGTTAGTCTAGTGCTGAAAAGTAAATAACTACTGAGGAGGTTAGCTTTTGAGTTCGTCTAAAGAATATGACTTGGAAAAGGAAAAAATTGATTTCTTCATGAATAGTGGGTACGAGATTACTAAAGTCACAGAATCTCTAGATGGAGAATTCATTGAATTTGAACAACCAGAAAATCCTGAAGATAAACAGAAATTGGTGCTATATACAGCAGACGGTAGAAAATATCTTTCTACTTTTGTTTTTGAACAACAAAAGAAACGATTAGTAATAGATAAATAATAATAGGTTTGAAGTGGGATGTTGATTTTTACTCAACATCCTTTTTTTACAAAATAACATAGTATATAAATTTAGTGAGCCATGAATCCAGTATTCCCGGTATTTTAATGAGTAGGTTCTAGTATGATATCGCTGATTTGCGCTCCAGGCGGACGCTTACCACGGGGCGGGCGGAGAGCCTCCTTCCGCTTCAATCAAGTAAATGTTTTCGAATTGATCATAAAAGGAAATACAACTTAGAAGGAAGGGATTGCAGAACAGTGGTTTGCATGATGAACACTGAAATTCTGGTATTTTGAGCAAGTATTTCTCTTTTTAGAAATAGTATAGAAGAAGTATTCCTGCTAGCTTTGCATTGCTCAAAATTTCAAATAATTGTAACTAAAAATAGAATTCGTTGCAATGATGGACAAATTCACACTAGTTGATTGAAGCGCAGGTGGCTACTTCTGCGGGAAAAGCTTGAGCTGAAGGCCCCGCAGGAAAGATGCTGGCCAAAAGCCAGTGTCTTTGCGACGAGTAACCGCAGGAGTACATGTTTTCGAAGTGACGAGGAGACTGAAGCCAAGCCCGCGAAAAGCGTCCACCGTAGCGGAAATTAACGGGTTTAAATGGTTACCCTTCTTAAAGGACCGGGCGTACTTTGCCCGGTTTTTCTTATATAAAGAAGTATTATTTTTAACAATTCACATAAAATAGTCAGTGTTAAATGATTGCTTTTCCACAAAAAGTGAATCATTAAGCCTTGATTTTTAAGAGCATTTTTATCCAATTAAACTGTTCGATGAATAAAAATGCCCTGATTTTGCCATAGTAAGAATGTATTGAATTCTAAGTGGAAACTAAGGAGGACTTTCTATGGAAGATCACACACAAATGAGTTGGAAAGAAGATACGATAATTGCTCAATTGCATAATTCTGTGGATAATGTCACGATGGCTGTAGGTCAAGCTCAAACTCGTCCCACGGAACAGACTATTCAAAACGCGCAGGAAATGATCGAGCGTGCAGAACGTTCGGTAACAAATGCTCTCCAAAGTCGAGGGGAAACGGAACCTATCAGTATGCTTTTAATGCAGTTAAATCAGAACAAAGAGAAACTAAACGACTTGCACTAGTATTAAATATGTATTCGCATAAAGCTATTTTTAAAAAACAAAGAGCCTGATTCTTAATAGAATCAGGCTCTTTGGCTAAACTGATAGAGTTAATTAAAGTAAATATGAGCCGTTTGTATTGGCAGCAGCAATAACCTCAGGATGTTTATCTGTGTCACCACAATGTTGGCTTTATAACCATTAAAGCCAGCATAAGAACTAATATGGTTATATAAATCCAGGTAGCTTTATTGAGAGTAGAGAGTAATGGTAAACGCTCAACTTTAGGGTCACTAAATTTCTTGAGAGTACCTGAAAATCCACGCGCAAGAAAGAAGATAGATAAAACCATAAGACCTATTGTTGCTACAATCCATGGAGTATTCCAAGACCAAGGTCCAAGGTAGACAAGTAATATACCAGAGCCCACTAGTACATGACCAGCATGTTTTATTAGCCGAACCACATAACGGAAAATAGCAATATAAGCTTTCTCCATTACTAAATCTGCTTCTCGCATTTTTTTTAAAACAGCAAACAACACAAAAAGTGGACCAATCGACACAACGGCACTCAAAACATGGATGAAAATAATGAAAACGTACAAATCATACATTTTTTATACTTTTACCGGAGTAAATTCATGAACCCATACTGTCATAGTTGGCAACCAAGGCATACCGGGATGATAAGACAAAATGGACTGTTTGTATTCTTCTACAGACTGGAAGCCTTCTTGTTTTGCGTGTTCTTCCTTCAGTTCACCAAGGGATTGATTGTAAACATTGTTTACAACGAATGATTGTCCTTTTAATTCCATGATTTCGCCTATATCTGCATAACGACCATTACGACGTGTAGCAGTTTTTTGTCCTTGTAATACTTTTTCAACATCAGATTCCAATGTTACTAGACGCTCGATTGTACACGTTTTAGGGGGTAAATTAGTTGTTTCATTAGTCATGTAGTTTCCACCTTTATAGTTTAATTTTTTATATTATTCATGAATAACTTGTTAATAAAGATTCACTTCTTAAGTGTACACGTTTATAACAATTTGAACCATGCTGAAAAGAAGTAAATAGGTTGAAAAAGGAGGTTTCAATATGATTGAAGATACATCTGAAACCGTATTGGCGAAAAGAGCAGTGAATGGGATAGAAGATATATTTGGTACATACCCCGGTTATCGTCGTGCTCATGCAAAAGGAGAGCTATATGAAGCGACGTTTACGCCAACTGGTAAAGCTTCACCGTATACGATGGCCGAGCATTTAAGAGACACAGAGGTTCAGGCAATTGTTCGTTTTTCAAATACTTCACCTAACCCATCAACTGCTGATGCTCTTGCAGTGGTGAAGGGAATGTCAGTACAATTTCAATTGTCTGAAGGAATAATAACGAATTTAGTAGGGATAACCTTACCAATCTTTGTGACGAAATCACCTCAGACATTCTTGAAAATATTAAATACAATGAAGTCTTTCAAGGATGCTAAACCTAATTTTAAAGACATGGTAAACCTTTTTGCAACATATCCAGAAAGTCGAACTGCCTTTCAAATGATACGTAAGCTCAAAAATACCAAAAGCTATGCAACAGGTCGGTACTTCGCAGTACATGCATTTTATTTGGTTAATGAAAATGGTATAAGAACACCAGTGAAGTTTGAGTGGGAACCAGAGGCAGGTGTAGAGACTTGGTCAGTTAAAGAACTGGCGGCTTTGCCAAGTGATTATTTAGAAAAGGAAATGACCAACCGATTAAAATTGGGAGAAGTTCGATTTCGCTTACATATTGTAATTGGAGATAAAGTTGATCCAACTGATGACCCTACAAAAGAATGGCCAAAAGGGCGAAATCGTATTGATGCTGGTATGTTAAGTGTGAAATCAAAAGCACTTATCGATAAAGATCGTTTTATCTTTGATCCAACTATCTTGCCCACAGGAATTGAATGTTCGAATGATGAAATCTTACCATTTCGTAGAGATACATATGCAATTTCCTATGAAAGACGGAAAAAAGAGGGTTAAATGAAAAGTTATACACCAAAAAGAGTAAATTATCCACAAATTGTGGATAATTTCAGAAAATTTCCACTTTGTCCACATGTGGATAACATTATAGGTTTATTAATAATTATCGATAAAATTCATTATAAGTGAAACTATTTAATGTAATTGTAATAAGATTTCTTGGTCCTGTGATGCTGGTTTTCCGATATAGGTTTTTTAACCTTTGCATTTATATAGTTATTCGATTTCTGCTCGTATGAATTGATAATGATTTGTTTCGCTACATGTTGATTCTACTTAAAAGCCTACAGTATCAAAGTTATCGATAATATTAAAAAACATGTAAAGGTCTATACACTTCTGTTCAATGTCGTTATTTAGTAGTCAATCTTTCCTCAATATTATCGTATGTCCTTAAAAAAAACAGAATTTCAGTGTGAATTAATTCAAATAAATTACGTAGAGTGTTAAATTAATAGGCATATTGCATACACTAGTAATTGTCTAAAGTATTTATTTGAAAAGGGGGCAGTCTAATTATGAGCATTGCTGTGATATACGGAAGTACCCGTCAAAACGGAAATACCGAACAACTAACGGAGAAAGTAATTAAAGGGCTAGACATCGAAAAAATTTTCTTGCGAGATTTTACTATTCAACCAATCGAAGATCTTCGACATACAGAAGCTGGATTTGTGGATGTCGATGATGACTATAACAAGCTTGTTGAACGTATGATGAAGCATGATACGTTTATATTTGCAACGCCTATTTATTGGTATAGCATGTCAGGTACCATGAAGAATTTTATTGATCGTTGGTCACAAACAATGCGAGATGAAAAATTTCCTGATTTTAAAAAACAACTAGGAAAGAAAAAGGCATATGTCATAGCGGTAGGCGGAGACAATCCTTCTATTAAAGGTTTACCGCTGATTCAGCAATTCAATTATATTTTTGAATTTATGGGGATCTCATTTGACGGTTATGTGCTTGGTAAAGCAAAACGTCCGGGAGATATCTCAGAAGACGCAGTAGCAATCTCAGCTGCTGAGGAATTAAATAAAAAAATTAAATGAGTGGTACTATTTTATTGATAAGAAGCTAGACGTGTCAATAAATGGGTAATTATCGATAATAAGTGAACGTTTGTATGTGTTGGTCAAAAGCGTCTACGAACATCCTGCCGCTCTGTAATAAACTAATATAATATATCTTCGAATTAGTGTGAACATTACTTCTTAGAGTTTAGCCATCGTTTTCACTTCACCCTGAAAAACGATGGTTATTTTTGTATGAAGAAGCATCAGTGAAAAAACGACTTAAATTCAATTATGAAACTGCATATTCATTACTTTTCGACTAGTTTGATAAAATAACATGCTTTGATGCGTATTAATACTGAAATTTATTGTATGATAAGAGGATCAGAACGTTTAATCATAAGAATACATAAACGAATTAACGGAACTGGAGGAATCGAGTATGAGTGAGGCTGTCATATTGCATCGAGAAGCGATGGATGTGTTAAAACAAACAAGTCGGACATTTTTCATTCCAATTAATTTTTTAGAACCGACCCTTAGAAAAACAGTGGCGTCTGCATATTTATGTATGCGTGCAATTGATGAAATAGAAGACCATCCAGATATGGAGGCAGAGACAAAACGTCAATTGTTAACGTCGATTAGTGAAAGTTTGAAAACGACATTTGACGCTGAAAAATATCGTGAACTTATTAAGCCTTATGAAAACTCGCTTCCAATTGTGACGAAACGTCTAGCGGATTGGATTTTATTATGTCCACCAGATGTAGTAGAGAAAGTTAAAGAGTCAACCGCTGTAATGGCGGAGGGAATGGCGAAATGGATTGATAAAGACTGGCGCATTAAGACCAAAGAAGATTTAGATGATTATACGTATTATGTGGCAGGGCTAGTTGGGTGCATGTTGTCTGATTTGTGGAAATGGCATGACAGCAATATCGAAACTGATCGTGAGAAAGCGATTGCGTTTGGACGAGGCTTACAAGCTGTAAATATTTTGCGTAATCAAGATGAAGATTGGGAGCGAGGCGTTCGTTTCTTACCTGATGATTGGGACAGAGAAGATTTATTTTTATATGCTAAACAAAACTTAGCGATGGGGAGCGAATACGTAAAAGATATTAACAATCGTTCTATTACTATGTTTTGCAAATTGCCGCTTGCGCTTGCGAGTAGTACATTAAAAGCAATGAAAATAGGTCGAGAAAAAATTTCTCGTAAAGAAGTTGAATCGATAGTAAAGGAACTTGAAAGCCAACATTAATTTATTTAATAAATAGTAAAACTGAACAAGATACCAGGCTCCAAAGGTGAAGTGGAACATTCTATGTCCGCTATAGTTATGGGTGCCTGGCACTTTAACTTGTTCACATTAATGGTGTTTTCATTCATACAAAACCTTCTATGTTTTGATCTAAGTGCTTTCTTTTTCGTAATGCCTAGACTATCGCTCAATACTAAGGACATCTCTTTTTTGCTGGCACAATTGTTTGTGCAAAAACACCTCAGGATGTACGAAAGACGCCAATGTAAGTGACGAAGTCACTTACATTGGCGTCTTTTATATTGGTGCAGCAGGTTTGAGATCCAAAGCTACTTGAAAACCTCTGGCGACACAGTTTGACAAAGACTTTATTATATTAACCTTACTTTGCTTCCACTGATTTGCCGAGTTGTGTTAGACGATGAGCAAAGTCATTAGAACGTGGTTCTGCACCTTTAAATACATCTTGTAAGACGTACGCTTGCGTGCCGTGTTCAGAGTAATCTAAGCCAATTGTTTCGTCTTCTTTTGATACACGTAATGAAGTGAATAGACGAATCGTTAGCAAACTACCACCGACAGTTAGTGTAGTCCAGCCAATAATTGCGGCTACTCCAATGAACTGAATGGTAATTACGCTAACGCCACCTCCGTAAAATGCCCCGTTCGCTACGTCGAATAAACCGACTGCGAGCGTTCCCCAAATTCCTGCGATACCATGAACGGATATTGCGCCGACAGGATCATCAATTCTTGCTTTCACATCAAAGAATCGAATGCTTTCAGTCATTAATACACCTGAAACAAGTCCAATCGCAATTGCGCCAATAAGAGAGACGTTTGCACATCCCGCTGTAATTCCTACAAGCCCACTAAGTGCGCCATTTAACGTAAGTGATGCATCTATTCGTTTGTAGCGAAGTTTGGTATAGAGAGCAGTGGACAATACAGCTGCAGATGCAGCAAGTAACGTATTGGCTATGACTAATGGTACTAATGTAGGGTCCGCCGCAAGTGTACTGCCGCCATTAAAGCCGAACCATCCTAGCCATAAAATAAAGACACCGAGTGCTCCCAATGGAACGCTGTGGCCGGGTATAACATTTACTGAATGTCCACTATATTTTCCGATACGAGGCCCAATTAACCATGCGGCAATTAACGCGCCAACCGCACCGGTTAAATGAACGACTGACGATCCTGCGAAATCAATATAACCAAGTTCAGCTAACCATCCTCCACCCCAAACCCAGTGGCCAACAATTGGGTAAATAACTCCCGTCATTGCAACGACTAATATAAGGTAAGAAGATAATTTCATTCGCTCTGCAACTGCTCCAGAAATAATGGTCGCGCAAGTTGCAGCAAAAACAGCCTGGAATACAAAGAACCCTATATCTTCACGTCCAAGTAAAGCAAAACCTTCCGTCCCGATTAGACCAAAAGCGGAAGGGCCGAACATGATCGCGAAACCTATGATGAAATAAAGCAGGGAACCAAGCGATACAGTCAATAAGTTTTTCATTAATATATTTACTGTATTTTTAGAACGAGTGAATCCAGTTTCAACCATGGCAAAACCAGCATGCATAAAAAATACTAAGATGGCACCAATCATCATCCATATCATATCTACCGAGCTTTGTACTGCTTCAATTGTCTCCATAATCCTGCCCCCTTAATATACGGCGATTGCGCCACGTTCTTTTGTTCGAATTCGAATTGCTTCATCTACAGGAAGGATGAAAATTTTTCCATCTCCCACTTCGCCAGTAGTTGCATACTCTAAGATGGCTTCGATAATTGGTTCAACTAAATGATCTTCAACCACCATTTCTAATTTTAATTTAGCTGAGAACTCCATTTCATAAGCATTTCCACGAAAAAGGCCTGTTCGTCCCTCTTGTCTACCACAACCTGCAATTTCCATTACACTTAATCCGTCAATTCCTTCAAGTGCCAAAGCTCTTCGGACATCTGGAAAAACTTCTGGTCGAATAATTGCTTCAATTTTTTTCATTTTCATTCTCCTCTCTGCTTCTGATAACTTGTGTTAGGTTTCCTAACATAATAATCTAAATAAACTAATAAATCAACTAAATATAAAATTTGATGTTAGATTATCTTACATAACCAGGAGGAAGACGAGAAGAATACTAAAATTGTGATTGGATTTTCCTTTGGAAACAGGATTAACTAAGTTGGAGTCATCACCCAATAGATGGATTAAGGAAAACGAGACTCATCTTGCAAAATGCGCAATAATGACTAAATCCTATTCTACGTATTTGTAGTAAATAAATTATTGTATAATACATTTTGATGGCAAATATTTAAACAATAAAATTGACTTGTTGTATTAAACATAAAAAAGGAGAAGATTAAATGAAAATTACAAAAGCCACGGTGTATGCAGTCCGTTTCCCTTTGCGTAACCCGTTTATCATTTCGTATGCGACCTATCCGGAAATGTACTCTGTCATTTTAGAGCTAGAGACCGATACTGGTCTAATTGGCTATGGGGAGGCAGTTCCGGATGAACATGTGACTGGAGAATATTACCTTTCTGCATATGAACTTTTAAAGGGACTTTTGATTCCAAAGATTATAGGAATGAGCCCATTTGACATTGAATCCATTCACGATGTGATGAATTCGACAATTTCACGCAACCCTGCAGCAAAAGCAGCCATTGATATTGCCTGTTATGACTTGATGGGGAAAGCTACGAATCAGCCTGTTTACAACCTTATTGGAGGTAAAGCTCATGAACAATTGACCTACCCTAAAGTGTTGAGTATCGAGGCTCCAATTGAGATGGCACAAAAAGCAAAGCAAGCACTTGTAGATGGCTATCAATCATTAAAACTAAAAGTAGGATTGAATCATCCACAAACTGATGTGGAACGTATTCAAGCGGTTAGGAAGGCAGTCGGTCCAGACGTGGAAATACGCGTTGATGTAAACCAAGGATGGAAAACAACAGGAACAGCTACTGCCGCCATTAAACAATTGGAGGACCTCAATTTATCTTGGGTAGAGCAACCAATAAAAATGGGTGACATTCGTGGACTTGCCTCTATTCGACAGAAAACATCAGTACCTATCATGGCGGACGAGACGATCCAAACAATGGAAGACTTACTTGAAATCATTCGTCTCGAAGCTGCCGATGTCATTAATATCAAGTTGATGAAATGTGGAGGAATATATCCGGCCATTCATCTGGCGAAAACAGCAGAAGCTGCTGGAATTACGTGTCAAATTGGGTCTATGGTGGAATCTTCCGTTGCTTCTGCAGCAGGCTATCACACCGCGTATGCTCATAAAAATATTGAAAGTACAGAATTGACGGGTCCTCTATTATTTTCTGAAGAAATCGGAGATCTGAAATATGCAATTCCTTACGTCCACTTATCGGCTAATCCAGGATTAGGGATTCATGTTGACCGTGCCCAGCTTGCGAAGCTGACCATCCAATCAGAAACTATAAATGATGAGGATTAACATGAAAACGGTAATTAAACGTTGAAGTAGGGATAGGGGGTCTTATTATGAGGGAAGATAAACAAGTGGAGCAACAAATTCAAGAGTGGTTTTCCCATTTCCATGCAAATCCAGAGGTAAGCGGGAAAGAAGTTGAAACAACTGCCAAAATAGCCAGTATTCTAGATGAACTAGCCGTGGCATATAAAACGTTCGATGATTTGACGGGGTTGGTAGCGGAAATTGGAAGTGGTCTAGAAGTTATTGCAGTACGTGCGGATATCGATGCGCTGTGGCAGGAAGTTGACGGTGTTTATAAAGCGAATCATTCATGTGGTCATGATGCCAATATCTCTATGGTTCTTGGAGCATTGCTTTACTTACGAAATCAGTCCTTAACTAAACGTATTCGTTTTATTTTCCAGCCTTCCGAGGAAAAAGGGAACGGCTCGATTTCAATGATAGAACGAGGTGCTGTGGATGATGTCTCCTTCCTATTTGGTGTACATCTACGTCCAGTTGAAGAATTACCTTTTGGGAAAGTTTCACCTGCCATCCATCATGGAGCTGGTGTTTTTTGTGAAGGTCTAATTGAAGGTATTGATGCACATGGGGCGCGTCCTCATCAAGGGAAAAATTCAATCGATGTCTTGGTAGCTATCCATCAAATGATTAAGTCAATCTACGAATCGCCTTTTGAGTCGTACTCTGTAAAACTGACTAACATGCATGCAGGCGGTGAAAGTCTTAATATCATTCCAGGAAAGGGTACCTTTGCAATTGATGTACGTGCGCAGTCTAATGTGGTACTGAATCGCTTGCAAGATAAAGTGAATGAAGGTCTCGCGCAATTGAAGACTATGTATGGTGTAGAGATCACCTGGAAATGGAATGATTACACGCCTGCGGCAGAAGTGTCGGAGGAAGCAGTGGCGTTTGCAGATGCAGCGATACGCAAAGTAGTGGGTGAGGAGTTTGTGGCACCAGCCGTTATCACTTCGGGAAGTGATGACTTTCATTTTTACACAATAAAGAATCCTTCGATAAAAGCTACCATGATTGGTGTTGGAGCAAACATGACGCCTGGGCTGCATCATCCGAAAATGACGTTTGAGAGGGATGCACTGGGAATAGGTGCTCGTGTTCTTGCAGTAACTTTATTACAAGCAAAATAAATATTTTTGGTAATCTTGGTATGTGTTTTTTAAAAGCCAGGTAGATGGGTTAATTTTACTGTCTACTTGGCATTTTTCTATATTTAATAATCAGTTTTTATTTAAGTGTAAAAGTTTCATTTAATTGGGTATGGATAAGGAATATTATTCAATTCTATTTCAATAATTGGAGCGTGAACGTATGAATCGGATATTTACATCTTTAGTGATGTTAGGTGTACCATTAACTGTGGCAGGTTCGCTGCTACATTGGTCCAGTATTTCAATGTTTATTATTTGTTCGGTAACAGTAATTGCTATTTCAAGTTTTATGGGAAGGGCAACGGAGAGTATTGCAATAGTTAGTGGGCCTCGAATTGGCGGTTTACTAAATGCCACATTTGGAAACGCAGTTGAATTGATTATTTCGATTTTTGCGTTAAAAGCCGGATTAATTGGTGTAGTGTTGGCTTCACTTACAGGGTCAGTATTGGGGAATTTATTGTTAGTCGGAGGCCTTTCCTTTTTCCTAGGTGGACTTAAATTTAAACGACAAAAATTTAGTATTCATGATGCACGGCATAATTCTGGACTACTTGTTTTTGCAGTTATCGTGGCATTTGTCATTCCAGAAATATTTTCAATGTCCATGAACGAAACGAAAACATTGCAATTGAGTGTTGGGATTTCAGTCATTATGATTGTATTATACTTAGCGGGTTTATTTTTAAAATTAGTCACACACCGAGGTGTCTATGCTCATAGCGAAGAAGGTTCCGTAACGGAGCACGAAGAGCCTGAGTGGTCAAAGAAAAAAGCTTTAACCATTCTAGTGTTGGCCACTTTAGCGGTAGCTTATGTATCTGAAAGTCTGGTCCATACTTTTGAAGCGGTAGGGGAACAATTTGGATGGTCTGAATTATTTATTGGTGTCATCATTGTAGCAATTGTTGGAAATGCAGCTGAACATTCATCAGCTATTTTAATGGCGATGAAAAATAAAATGGATGTAGCAGTTGAAATTGCTATTGGTTCAACATTGCAAATTGCCATGTTTGTGGCCCCTTTGTTAGTCATTATTTCTCTATTTATGCCAACAGCAATGCCGCTTGTATTTACCGTTCCAGAACTCGTCGCGATGGCCACAGCTGTTCTTTTAACCATCAGTGTATCAAGTGACGGTGAATCTAACTGGTTTGAAGGACTCACATTACTCGCAGCTTACCTGATTATGGGCATCGGTTTTTATTTACTTTAACGAGTTGGATTAACTAGTGATGAAAACAAGAAAGAGTCTGGGTTAAGAGTCTATTTTGTGAAGTAAGGAGGTGATGAGTTGGTGGATTTATTATTAATAGGTGGAGGGCATGCGCATCTAGGCATATTACGTGAGATCCGAACGAAGGCAGTCGAATATCAAGTAACACTCATTTCAGCTTCGCAATACCAATATTATTCTGGAATGTTTTCAGGTTATACGGAAGGCTTTTATTCGAAATCAGATATTCGAATAAATTTACAAAAGATATGTGAACAAGCCGGTGTGACATTTGTGGAAGATACAATAATTAAAGTAGATGCAGCTAACCGGAAATTGATTGGTGTTTCTGGTAATGTGTATGACTTTAACGTGGTGTCATTTGATATAGGGTCAAGTATTGAAAATTTAGATGGCTCTGTTAAGCAAATTAAAATAAAACCTAATTTCATTTTTCCCAATGAAATCAGTGAATTTCGTGAAACATCATTTCCTGTTATTGTTGGTGGAGGAGCGGCAGGAGTAGAGATGGCGTTATCTGTTCAAGCCTGGCGGTGCAAAAATGGGTATAAGGATAATGTTACAATCATTAGCTCTTCGTCTATACTGTCGTCAGTCAGTAATAAAGCAGAAACAAAAATTTTGAAGATCGTTAAACAAAAAGGGATTCGTGTTTTTGAGAATGATGAAATAGTCGAAGTATCAACCCAAGGATTAGTGACGAAGAATGGGGAGCATATTGCCTGTTCACACCTACTTCCTCTAACAGGACCCAAACCAAGCAGTTTATTTGTAGATTCATCGCTACCGCTTGATACTAAAGGATTTTTACTAGTAGGAAAAACGTTACAAGTTACTGATTTTCCTTGGTTGTTTGGAGCGGGTGATTGTGTGACTATAGCTGACTATTTGAGCTTACCTAAGAATGGCGTTTATGCCGTCAGACAAGGGCCTATATTATGGGGAAACATCAATCATTATTTACAAGGAAGACAATTAACGAGCTTTGATCCCCAGAAAAAATTCGTGTCGATTTTGTCAGTTGGTCAACGAGAAGGTCTTCTTACATATGGGAAAAGCGCTTATTATGGAAAATGGGCATGGCTGTTGAAACATTGGATTGATAAGAAATTTATGGAAAAACACAAGTGAACTACCGATACAAAAAAGCTTTTGACTATATTCAGTTAAAAGCTTTTTTTGTATTACCTAAAATGATGGTAAAGTACTTATGTATATACCTATTTTTTTACTTATTAAACAAGCACAATTCAAACTGTGCACTTAAAGGAGTTCGGTTGAAGTGAAACGGAAATTATTTTATGAAGATGCTTATCGTCAAAGTGGTGTCACGAAAGTTGTAAGTTTAGCTAAAGACCAATCAGAAAGATGGTACGTTACTCTAGAAGAAACTCTCTTTTATCCAACAGGTGGGGGACAACCTCATGATAATGGCATGATAAATAGTGTTCAAGTAACCGATGTGGAGGAAGTGGAAGGTGAAATCCGACATTATTTAGCAAAACCACTACTTGAAGTGGGGGAAGCTGTAAATATTGAAATTGACTGGACTCGGCGCTTTGATTTCATGCAACAACATGCAGGTCAACATATATTGACTGCATCATTTGTTGAATTATTTGATATTCAGACCACGAGTTTTCATTTGGGGAAAGAACTAGTCACAATTGATTTGGATATAAAAGACATAACTACTGAACAGTTAGTAGAAGTAGAAAAACGGGCAAATCAACTTATTTTAGAAAACCGCCCGATTGCAACAAAGTGGGTAACTAAAGATGAACTGAAAGATTATCCCATTCGAAAACAAGTAGCAGTTGAAGAAGATATTCGTTTAGTCATCATTCCTGAATTTGATTACAATGGCTGCGGAGGGACACATCCATCTTCAACTGGTCAAATAGCAGCGCTGAAAATTCTCGATACAGAAATGCAAAAAGGGAAGATACGCGTTCATTTTCTCTGTGGAGGTAGGGTCTTACAGCAACTTCATCGCAAACAAAAGACGTTGCAAGAAGTGACTCATTTATTAAGCGCACCAGAAGAAGGACTAGCACTTGCAGTGAAAGTGATGTTGGATAATAGTAAAAAACTAGAGAAAACGTTGGAAGAGACACATGAACAATTAATGAACTATGAAGTAAAGGAACTACTTGGAGAAATACAACAAGAATGCATGTCCATTGAACGTGTTTTTCGCCAACGACCAATTCAAGAATTGCAGAAAATCGCACGTTTAACTGTGGCACAAGCAACAAACTGTCGGGTGATTTTCATTGCTGAAAATGATGGCTTACTACAACTTGTATTAGCACGAGGAACCGAAAATCAAACTAATATGAAACAACTAATTGTTCAAATACTGCCACTTATCAACGGAAAAGGTGGCGGTTCTGTATCCTTTGCGCAAGGTGGCGGTACGACTGATCTAACTGGCCAACAACTATTAGAGGAAATTCATTTATTTTAAGTTAGAAGGACCTTTGCAAACTTTTCTCGAAACACAAGAAAGAATCAACTTTTATACTATTCTGCTCTACTAAGGTTTTCGGGTCGTTTGAGAAGAGGGAAGCGATCAATTTAGAGTATCGACTAGGGTTCCGGTGGAGCCTTTGGAACTCATAACATAGAGAATGGGAGAGGAGAAGAACGAGGTGATAAAAGTCACCTCGTTCTTCTCTTTTTCCGTCACGTCGCAAGATTACAACTTTTTGATTGATTAGAAAATAGATACTTACTTATTTACTACATAGAAAACAGGTTACCAAAGAAAATAGCGTTACTTTTTCAGGAACTAAGAGGAAATGGCTAATTTTTAAAACTGGATTCAGGCGATCAATTGGTTAGTTGGAAAAATTTGTGTCCAGGTTGACGGAGATGCTGTCACAAAGTACATCTTCTTCAGAAACTCATTTTAAAGGGAGACGAGATCGAGTGGCGTTTTATACTTATATTTGTATATTTATATACTAAAGTAATAGGGTCAAGCGTGTATATAGGGACAAATAACGTCCATCAAATTATGATGTGTATGGAATTTTATGTAATGTAATAAGGTTTTATACGATATAAATTAAAGATAGGTACAAGAATGATTTGTTAATAATTATGTTTAAAATACTTCCATGTTGAATATTCATACAAATAAAAAATCGGGATTTCAATAAAAAACATTTAATGAGTAGTGATAAAAATCACTATAAAGACTGTTATAAAGAGCTTTTTATCTTTTTACGTTCTAAATAGTAAGCTAATAAATTAAAATTTTTTTAGTATAAAGTATTAATTTTCTTAAAATTTGAATTATTGCATTGACTGTTTATTGGGGAAACGCTTACAATCAATATATTACTTCTAACAATTAGTAGAGAGAAAGGGAAATATTTAAGTTGAAACTGAACGAGTGCTCAGTCGGTTAACTAAGGGTATAAAAAAATTTATTATATGGGGAGAATTATTTTATGAAAGCTTATAAAAAAGAGGTTCGTTTTACTATTATCATGGCTTCTGCTTTTATTCTTATGGGAAATGCTGGATTCTTTTTTGTGTTATTCCCGACAGATGCCATGTTATTTGGATTTCCAGTTAAATATATAGTGCCGATTTTAATGGGATGGTTTGGTGTGTTTATCTTAACGTTGATTGCTGGGAAAATTGGAAACCAGATTGATGAAGATATTGAAAATGAAAATATGTCGTTGGCACGAACTGAAAAAGAGAAAGGACGTGTGGCGTAATGGAGGGAGAAAACTGGCAGTTATCTAATCCTATTTTAGGTTTAGGCGTAGTATTAGCAACTTTTATTATGTTTTATATAGTTGGATATATATCGAATCGAAAGAGCACCTCAGCAAAACAGTTATATGTAGGTGATGGGAATGTTGGGCCGGTAGTAAATGGTTTAGCTATGGCTTCCACTTATATGAGTCTGGCAACATTCTTAGGAATTACAGCTTTAATATTAAAACTTCAAGTACCTTTTATCCTTTTATGGATCCAATTAATTTTAGCAATTCCGCTTATTACCATTATTTATGGAACAAGTCTTCGTCGCATGGGTGCTTTCTCACCGACGCACTTTGTTCGTGAACGATATGGCGTAAAAGCTTCCATAATTGCGGCACTATTTATGGTTCTTGTTTCTATTATGTATGCACTTGGTCAAATGATTGGGATTGCCATTACATTTGAAACACTTTTCGGAATCCCTTACTTAACAGGACTAATTGTTGGTGGACTTATAATCGTAGGATATATTACGGTTGGTGGTATGGCAGGTGCAACAAACAATGCAGCGATTCAAATGGTCATTATGGCATTAATGTTCATCGTTCCTTTAGGGGCAATCATGAAGGCTGTTGGAGGTACTGGTTGGTATTTCCCACCATTACTTTACGCAGACATGGTGCCGGCAATGTTAGAAGCTTTACCTACTTTCTTTGATTATCAATTTGGACCAAAATGGTATTTCTCACTTCTAGCACTTACTATCGGTTCATTAGGATTACCTCATTTAGCGATGCGTATATATACAGCATCTAGTTTGAAAAGTGCTCGATCGGCAATGGTATACTTTGCATTTATTTTAGGATTAGTATTCTCTGCAACTTATGCAATGGGGTTTGTTGGCGTATTTGCAACATCTACTCAAGGATTGGAAATTTCTCCTGCAGATGCAGATAAGCTGACGATTATTCTAAACTTAGTTTACAATCCAGAGTGGGTAACAGCACTCGTAATTGCAGGTGCGATTTCTGCAGGCTTATCAACATTAGGTGGTAACTTACTAGCTGTTGGTGCTTTATTATCACAAGATATAGTGGCAACATTAAAACCGAATATATCTCAAAAAGCGAGCTTGAAAATTGGTTATATTTCAATCTTTATTGGAGGAATTATTAGTATCATTCTTGCTATTGAACCACCAGCTTTCCTAGTAGTTAGTATTTTGTGGGCGTTTGGTTTAGCTGGAGTAACGAATGCACCTCTAATAATTGTAGGAGTATGGTGGAAAGAAGCGAATAAATATGGAGCAATCGTCTCTTCAGTTGTAGGAGGAGCATTATATATCATTGTATCTCCATTCGTTTTCCCGAGTATCGTTGTAACAGGACATGCGGTGACTGATGGTATGGGATTATCAGGCGGAATGTTAGCAGTGCCTGTAAGTTTTATTCTTCTAATCGTAGTATCATATATTACAAATCGTATGCCTTCTCTAGCAGGTAAACTGACTAAGGAAGAGGACATTAAATTAATTGAACGTATTCATGGTTGGAAAGACATTCAAACTTATCGTTATAACAGTACGCTTGGCGCAGCTGTTACTGTAGTAGTTTGTTTGGGTATAATTGTTTGGGCATTAATGCCTTGGAATATGTAAGGATGAAGGAGTGATGAAAATGGTCGGAAAAATGATGATCTTAGATAAACCAACTTTTCGTGCATTTTTAAATACCCCGAAGATACTACTAATGAGTCGTCTTTTACTACTTCTTATTGGGATTGGCTATGGTGTACTGTCTATCGTTTCAAACATTTCCTATATTAGTAGTTTTGAATCGGATGTATTAAAGAATTTCTTCGTACCGGCTATTTTCCTAGGATTTGGAATTATAATGGTGTTCATAACAAAACTCGGATTAACTTTCTTATTGTGGGCTGGGGCTCGAGGTTTTGGGGGTCCTGGTATATTAAAAGAATTAAATCGTGCGACGCCAGTAGCCCTACTTCCTGGATTGCTTGGTGTTCCATTTTTAGTCGGTATTGGAAATGGTCATATTGGAATATTTCTATTATTAATCATTAGTGTGCTATGGATGTACTTCATAAGTGTTAGAATTATTCAAACAACTCAGAATTTAAATGGAGTTAAGTCGTATTTATCGGTGTTAATTTCATTTATATTTTTAGCAAGTATTTATTATTTAGTAGTCCCAACTGGTTCACTTAGTTAATAACTTAATGAGGAGATGAAAAGATGAACAAGATGAATGTACAGCAATTAGTAGCACCGGAACAATATAACATTGCCTCAGAACTAGACCAATATAAGAACGATACGGAAACTCTTGCGATACGATGGTTTGATGACGCAGGTAATCGTCGTGATATTTCATATAAAGAACTGATTGAAAAGTCAAATCAATTCTCACAAACATTGTTGAATTTAGGTATTCAAAAAGGTGATCGACTATTAATTATTCTTCCACGTATCCCGGAAGCCTATTTTACTTATTTAGCTTGTTTAAAAGCAGGAATTGTTGCAATTCCTTGTTCAGAAATGTTGCGAAAAAAAGATTTACTTTATCGCATGCATCATTCGGGAGCAAAAGGAATTGTTGCTCATTATAAAACGACAGCTGAAACGAATTTAATCGATGAAGAGACAGATGCTTTAGTAAACAAATTGATTGTTGGCGGTCAAGAAGAAGGCTGGCAGTCATTTGAAGAATTGGCTTCACGAGAAAGTGTGAATTTTGAAGGAGTCCCTACACACCGTGAAGATATGGCATTCCTTTCTTATACTTCAGGTACAACTGGCAATCCAAAAGGCGCGGTTCATACTCACGGTTGGGGATATGCGCATGTTCAAACGGCAGCTAAAAAATGGCTAGGGGTTGAAAAAGGCGACACGGTTTGGGCTACAGCGGCTCCGGGTTGGCAAAAGTGGATTTGGAGTCCTTTTTTATCCACTATCACACTAGGTGCAACGGCTCTAGTTTATAACGGTTCGTTTGATCCGATTAAATATTTAGAAATTCTTGGAAATGAAAAAGTAAATGTGCTATGTTGTACGCCAACAGAATACCGTATTATGGCAAAAGTAGAAGCATTAAATGACTATCAATTACCAGAATTACGCAGTGCTGTTTCAGCTGGTGAACCTCTGAATCGACAAGTAATCGAAGCTTTCCAAGGAGCATTTCAGCTAAATGTACGTGATGGCTATGGACAAACAGAAAACACATTGCTTGTTGGTACATTGCAAGATATGGAAGTGAAACCTGGTTCGATGGGCCTTCCAACTCCAGGAAATCCAGTAGATATTATTAACGAAGATGGTGAACCAACTGAAGTAGGAGAAGTAGGAGACATTGCTGTTCACAAAAGTTGCCCAGCTTTATTTAAAGAATATTACTTAGATCCTGAGCGTACAAAAGCATCATTTAGGGGTGAATGGTATTTAACAGGCGATCAAGCATCTCGTGATGAGGATGGATACTTCTGGTTTGAGGGCCGCAGTGATGATATTATCATTAGCTCCGGGTATACGATTGGACCATTTGAAGTTGAAGATGCGTTAATGAAGCATGCTGCAGTTCAAGAATGTGCAGTTGTAGCAGCTCCTGACGAAATTCGTGGAAGCGTAGTTAAAGCATATGTCGTATTGCGTGACCCTGGAGCAGTAACTGATAAAGCAGCATTGATTAAAGAACTTCAAAATCATACAAAAGAAATAACAGCACCTTATAAATATCCACGTATCATTGAATTTATTGACGAATTACCAAAAACAACTTCTGGTAAAACACGTCGAATCGATCTACGTAAATTAAATTCTTAATTAAAGAATATCACGAAAATGCCAGGCATCAATACGTTGAGTGGGACAAAAAACGTCCAGCGAAACGGGAGGTGCCTGGCACTTTTTTGTGTAATCAGATAAGTAGGCAAACTACTTTGGAATGAGTATTTTAATGGAAGTAATTGGGCGAATGGGAATAAACACAAGTTGAACAGGAATAAACGGGTTTGAAGGGGAATAAAACGATCGCATACAGGAATAAATACCTCGCGAACGGGATTAAATCAATATGAACGGGAATAAAACCATCAGCACCATGCCATAACGCAGTTTGTACTTTATAACAGCAGCGCAGCGGAAACCAAACCAATTAGCCCCCTACACACTACGTGCTTCGGGGTATTTTTGTGGAGAAAATTGGGTGAATGGGAATAAACACAAGTTGAACAGGAAAAAACGGGTTTGAACGGGAATAAAGCGACCGCGAACAGGAATAAACACCTTGTGAACGGGATTAAATTAATATGAACAGGAATAAAACCATCAGCACAATGCCATAACGCAGTGTGTGCTTCAAAAACAGCAGCGTAGCGGAAACCAAACCAATTAGCCCCCTACACACTACGTGCTTCGGGGTATTTTTGTGGAGAAAATTGGGTGAATGGGAATAAACACAAGTTGAACAGGAAAAAACGGGTTTGAACGGGAATAAAGCGACCGCGAACAGGAATAAACACCTTGTGAACGGGATTAAATTAATATGAACAGGAATAAAACCATCAGCACAATGCCATAACGCAGTGTGTGCTTCAAAAACAGCAGCGTAGCGGAAACCAAACCAATTAGCCCCCCTACACACTACGTGCTTCGGGGTATTTTTGTGGAGAAAATTGGGTGAATGGGAATAAACACAAGTTGAACAGGAAAAAACGGGTTTGAACGGGAATAAAGCGACCGCGAACAGGAATAAACACCTTGTGAACGGGATTAAATTAATATGAACAGGAATAAAACCATCAGCACCATGCCATAACGCAGTGTGTGCTTCAAAAACAGCAGCGTAGCGGAAACCAAACCAATTAGCCCCCTACACACTGCGTGCTTCGGGGTATTTGTGGAAAAAGTTGGGCGAATGGGAATAAACACAAGTGAACAGGAATAAACGGGTTTGAAAGGGAATAAAGCGACCGCGAAAAGGAATAAACACCTCGCGAACGGGATTAAATTAATATGAATAGGAATAAAACCATCAGCACAATGCAATAACGCAGTGTACACTTCAAAAGAACAGCGTAGTGTGTCATATGATATACAATTTTCAGGTAAGTACATAAAATTCAACCCGGAAAATCGTGAAAGAGAGTGCAAATTGAAGCTCCTATCCACAGGTTAAGCTTTGATGAAATGTAGAGTATGTGTTCGTCAGGTGATATACTTTTTAGTACAGATTGGAATGAAGAAAGGCGGGGCTTTGGTGAAACCGGTGATAATTGCAGAAAAGCCAAGTCAGGCGAAAGCATATGCGGATGCTTTCAAGGTAAAAAAGAATGAAGGTTTTTTTGATGTACAACCATGTGACATATTTCCTCAAGGGGCCTATATTACCTGGGGAATCGGTCATTTAGTTGAGCTGCGTGACCCAAAGTCACACAACCCAAAGTGGGCGAAATGGTCACTTCAAACATTGCCAATTTTACCTGAGGAATTTCAATTTCAAATTGCAAAGGGAAAGGCGAAGCAGTTTGGTGTTATTAAAAAACTAATCTATGAAACTGATACGGTTATAAATGCATGTGACGTAGATAGAGAAGGTTCTAATATTTTCTATAGTATTTTTGATCACACACGTGCACAAAATAAAACAATCAAACGACTATGGATTAATTCACTTGAAGTCGATGAAGTGCGCAAAGGCTTTCTTCAGTTACATGATAATAAGAAAGATTTGTTGATGTATGAAGAGGCAAAAGCGCGTCAAATGAGTGATTGGCTTGTTGGAATGAATGGCTCAAGGCTGTATACACTACTCATTCAAAAAAAGGGGATTCGAGAAGTGTTTTCTATCGGACGCGTTCAATCGCCAACCGTTTATTTGATTTACCAACGCTCGCTAGAAATTGAGCGCTTTGTTCCGGAGCCATTTTTTGAATTAGAAGGAACGTTCAAAGCTGAACAAGGTTCATATAAAGGCAAAGTAAAAGGCAAGATGAAAGTTCATGAAGAAGCACAAGAACTTTTGAGAAAACATCAAATAGATGGAAAAATTCCTGGAACAGTTAGCCGTTTAAAAACAGAAGATAAAAAGACACTCCCTCCAAAGTTGCACGCGTTATCCACCATCCAAGCAACTGCGAACCGTAAATGGAAATATAGTCCAGCTAATGTACTGAAAACCATGCAGACTTTATATGAAAAGAAACTAGTCACGTATCCAAGAACAGATACTCAATTCATTACGCCGAATGAGTTTACATATCTTGAAAACCAAGTTGAAGCGTATCAAAAATTAATTAATCAACCTTTTAATGTTGCTTCAAGAACACCAAGTAAACGTTATGTAGACAGTTCAAAAGTGCAGGAACACTACGCCATCATCCCGACGAAAAAAATTCCGACCGTCGCGGTATTAGCACGCTTATCTAATGAAGAACGGAATTTGTATGAAGAAGTTTTACGTACAACCCTTGCTATGTTCCACTCGAATTATTTGTATCAAGAAACATCTGTTACAACAGATGTCAATGGGCTTGCATTTTTGTCAACTGGCAAAGTGGAAATTGATAAAGGGTGGAAAGTGTTATTTTCAAATGACACAGATTCTAAAGCATCAAAAGAACCAAACTTACCGAAGCTTTCACTGCATGAACAAGTCAAAGGTAAAGTGGTAATAAAGGAAGGCCAGACCAATCCACCAAAACCATACACAGAAGGACAACTCATCGCCATGATGAAAACATGTGGGAAGTTTGTAGAGGACGCAGTGGAAAATGAAATTCTAAAAGAAGTTGAAGGTCTTGGAACTGAAGCAACACGGAGCGGAATTATTGAAACGATTAAACGTCATGGTTATATTGAAGTGAAGAAAAACGTCGTTTCAATCACTGAAAAAGGAAACGTACTTTGCCAAGCGATTGAGGGGAATTTACTTGCTAGTCCAGCGATGACAGCTAAATGGGAAGCATATTTGAAGAAAATAGGGACTGGTACAGGATCTTCAGAGTTATTTTTAGGGAGCATTGCAAAATTTTTGAATCACCTAATCAAAGAAGTGCCATCTCAACTTCATGATAAGATGTTTGAAATGTCGACTGAAATAGATTTAAGTGGAGTTGAAGTGGCGACTTGTCCCACTTGTCAAAAAGGAACGATTATTTCAAGAAAGAATTTCTATGGTTGTTCTGCTTATAAAGAAGGCTGCAAGCAAACGTTTCCTGCAATTTTACTAAAGAAACAATTAACTGTCATACATGTTGAAGATTTATGTACAAAAGGGGAAACTGAAGTTTTAAACGGCTTTGTTTCAAAAACAGGGAAGAGTTTTAATGCAAAACTCATGTTTACCAATGGTCAACTCAAATTCAATTTTATTTAGGAGGAAATTAATATGAATGTAAAAAATTATCAAGCATTAATTGATGATCGCATATTTATTGGGGGAGTAGCCGATGTACAGAGCGCTATTTCTGAAGAAAAAATTGATGTAGTATACGATTTACGAGCGGAAGTTGCAGAATCCTCTAGCGAAATAAGTAAACATCAACCGATTGTAGACGATGGGGAATTTCAGGATGAATCCATTCGCACAGGTGTAAAACAAATCGTTCAAGATTATCAAGATGGTAAGAAAATTTTCTTCCATTGTAATACAGGACGTGGTCGCACAGGAACAATGGCGGTAGCTACACTATTAGAACTTCGTTTAGCGAATACAATTGATGAAGCTGAAGAAAAAGTGAAAATGATTCGTCCTGAAGTTAATGTGAAACCACAATTAAAAGAAGCTCTAAAACGAATATATAAGGGATAAATAGCATAGTATAAGTAAGTAGCCTTTTGATTGTGAAGGTTGCTTATTTTTTGAATTGAGCCTGTAAATGTTGATTTTTCTCAGTTGTTATGAAGAAGTTAATTTTGACTAAAAGATACCCTCCATACTATAGAACAAGCTAGTTCAACTTCCAAAAGATAATGATCATCAAAATGAGCTATTTGGTAATAATGTAATCAATAATATTTGTGGAAATCCATGAATTTTAGTATGCTGTTTAACTCGATTTTTCAACACTCCATGTAAAGGATAAGGACTCCTATTTGAGTGGTTATTGGCGGGATGTTGTTGATTTAAAGCCAAAAGCCTATGGTTTAAAATATATTATCAAATTTGAAGAACAACTACAATCCCTTGAACAGCAACGATTTTATGGTCCGACAAGATTTGTGATTCTATCAGTAGTGAGTTTTCCATTTATTTAATAAGTGAAATTCCATTCAAAAGGGTGTATACTTACAGTAAGAGAACTTTTAGAAGAGGTGGAGTAATGGAAAGTAATCAAATTCCAAGTGCCGTTAACAAGGACTTTTTGACAAATGAATTAGGGCTAATTCAACATTTAAATACAACAATATTCAAAAAACGTGATTTTTTTGTATTATCACCGTCTGTTCAAAACAAGTCTAATGGATTTGATTTAAGAGAAGTTAGTTTAAATAAATATAACCGAATTGCTCATAATGGATATTTACTTATTCGCTACAAAGAACGCTTCTTAATTGCTAAGCTTGCAAATTTCAGAAAGAAAATGATGCGTGAAGAGCTTAAAGCAACTAGTACTTCAAAAACCTCACATTGGAAATTTATTGTTAAGGAAACTCCTACGTTACACGTAGTGTGTCAGACTGACAGTGAAGAAACGTTTCCACTACAAGAACCTTCAAGCAACCAATTAATTAAGTTTTTTCAATAAATAAACGAAAGCATGCGTATGCACTATACGTATGCTTTTTTTTTTTTTGAAACAGAAGAAAGTATATAAATTTGATGCCAAGAACTCAATGTTATGGTGTTTTTAGTATATGGAGTCTAACATGCTAAAACGGAATCTCTTTGATGTGACTCTTGTTAATTAGATAAATGTGAAGACGTGATTTCATTTTTTTAAAACTAAATTTTCGTCTCAGTGAAAGTGAATTTTGTTCAGTGATCTATTTATGTTTAGTAATTTTTGGATTGCACATAAAAAATCGTCCTCCAAATATGGGTGTAAGTACTTTCATTTTACAAGATCACTGTTGATTTTTAACCAGGTGTTGTAGTGAAAGGCGGCGAGAAAGCATGTGCTCCTGCGGTTACTCGTTGGAAAGATATTGGACGAACTGTCATTCGTCCAATATCTTTCCAGCGGGAAAAGCGTCCGCCTTCTGCATCGCTGCCGCTAGCTTCGAAACATGAAAGTGCGTTGTAACAGAAATCAAGCGTACTTTGCCCAATTTTTCTTGAAATAATTCCAAGGTAATTATACTGTTATGGTATGTGAAGTTTAACTAATTATTCAGAAAAAATCAAATTTAAGATTACATCACTTGATATGGGGGTATGTGTATTACAAAACATTAAAAATAGGAGATGTTATGATGGGTCAGCAACAAATTCAATTATCTAACCTTACACTAGCATATCAAGATTGTGGAGAAGGAGAAGTAATCGTATTACTACATGGCTTTTGTGGGAGTCATGCTTACTGGGATAAAGTAATTCCGACTTTGTCTAAAGAGAATAGAGTAATTGTATTAGATTTACCCGGTCATGGAGATTCAACTTTTCCAAAAGGGAATTATGAAATAGAGTATATGGCGGATACGTTGAAAGAGTTAATGGACATATTAATGTTTGGGAAAATAACGTTATTTGGACATTCTTTGGGCGGATACATAACATTAGCATTTGCAGAAAAATATGAAGATCAACTAAATGGTTTTTCAATTATTCATTCGACCGCATTTCCGGACTCAAAGGAAGCGAAAGAAGGTCGAGATGCATCAATTGAAAAAGTGATATCTGAAGGAGTTTCTTCTCTGATCGATGGTTTAGTCCCAAAATTATTTGCTTCTGAAAACTTGGAAACGCATGCAAAAGACATTGAAAAAACTAAAGAAATTGGCTATGAAACAAGTGAAGAAGGGACAATCGGTATGTTAAAGGCTATGAAAAATCGGCCAGACCGAAATCACGTATTAAAAAATAGCATGCTACCGTCTTTACTAATTGCTGGAGAAAAAGATCGAGTTATTCCACCAGAAAAAACATTTTCAGTTCAAAAAGAAACTATTTCACAAGCATTAATAAAAGGTGCTGGTCATATGAGCATGATGGAGAAGCCGGAATTACTCATATCGGAAATTCAAGCGTTTTTAAGAAAATAACTTTCGAACTATGTAAAGACTAGTGGAAATAATATATGTACCAAAAAGCAAAGTGACAGACAAAGCTTTGCTTTTTTTCATGTTTACTGAATTGTAAATTAGAAAATAAATGGATCATTCATATAAAATATAATTTTTCAAAAAAATGAATTGACAATAAATTCTCTGTAGCTTAAATTATATTAATATATGTAAATTTAATACAAAAGGGGAAATCAAGAGTGAAAACAAATGTTACATCAGAGAGAGAAACGATATATTTTGTGTTGAGTCTAGTTTTTAGTATTGTGATTTACATTTTTGCGGCTGTTTCTATTATTGGAATTGCTATTGCTCTTGGAATTCTAGCTGTCATGCTATATGTAAATCTAATCATGCTTGGATCAATTCGGGGCAATGGTATTCGTATTCATCAAAGTCAATTTCCAGATGTATATGAGCGTGTAGTTGCATTATCTAATGCAATGGGTTTAAAACGAGTACCAGAAGTATTTATTGTACAGTCTGAAGGTGCACTAAACGCATTTGCAACGCGGTTTTTCGGACGTGATATGGTTGTTATTTATTCGGGAGTATTTGAACTTGCTAGACAGGGGGGAGAAGCTGAACTAGATTTCATTATTGCTCATGAACTTTCCCATATCAAACGACGCCATGTGTGGAAGAATATACTCTTAGTTCCGGCAACATTTATTCCCTTTTTATCACAAGCGTATAGTCGTTCATGCGAATACACGTGTGACCGAGAAGCTACTAACTATACTCAAAATGGAGTTGCGGCAAAGCGGGCATTAACGATCTTAGGAGCGGGCAAAGATTTATATCTTGAGGTAAATGAACAAGCATATTTAGAGCAAATCAAGAGTGAGTCAAATGTTGCTGTTTGGTTAAGCGAAGTATTATCGAGTCATCCTCGTTTACCGAAACGAATTCAAGCGGTGGGTCGTTTTATGGGTGTTGAAGGCACACCTTCATACATGCCGAATCATGGAAAAATAGCCCTTGGCGCTACTTTATTATTTGGAAGTATGTTCGGTATTTATATGCTCATCATCTTGTTATTCACGGCGGGGGGACTAGTCTATGCAAACTTCCTTCCTGCAACCTTTTCGGAGGAACTATTAGAAGGAGAAACTCCTCTTATGACCGCTGCTTACAACGGTGATATTGATGAATTGAATGCTTTGATTGAAGAGGGAGCAGATTTGGAAGAAAGAGATGCAGAGGGATATACCGCTCTAGCCTATGCTGGATTTTCAGAGGATAACAAAATTGCTGAAGTACTATTAGAAGCGGGTGCAAATCCAAATGCACAAGATGATTATTCACATGTCCTTTTGGATGCAGTATATAATGGGAACTATGAATTGGCATCTATACTTTATGAGTTTGGAGCAGATCCGTCCCTTGAAGATTCAACAGGTGAATCAGTCTTGTCTTATCTTGAAGTAAATAGTGAAAAAGATTTTTTAAGAGTAATCAAGTAGTAAGTATAGTAAAAAGAGGCCGTTTTAAAAGTCACTGATGACTTTTAAAACGGCCTTTTTCCTTATTCTAAAAAGTGATGACTTAAAAGCATTGAAAAGATGTAATTCTGTTTAAATCTGTTCCATAATAATTCCATCTACGGCCATTCCATCTAAAACCAGCGATAGATTGTCTACCAACGTAAGTGGGGTAAAACCAGAAAGACCGACCGTTTCTTAACCATACATACGTAAAGCGGAACAAACAACCTCTAATGGCGCCGGGATCTACAGCAAAAATCTGTGCTCCACCTCTAGCTTCAGCTGGTTGTTGTGGAACAAAAGATGGAGGTGGTCCAGTCGGTGGTCCAGAAGAAGACTGACCTCCAGGTGGTCTTCCTTGTCCAGGGAAACCAGGTGGTGGTCCCTGTCCAGGGAATCCGGATGGTGGTCCTTGCCCAGGGAAGCCAGGTGGTCTCATTTGTCCAGGGAAACTAGGAATTCCAAAGCCTGGCCCTCCTTGTCCAGGAAAGTTTGGGTTTCCAAAACCTGGTCCTCTTTGTCCGAAAAAGTTAGGACTATCAAAGTCCGGCGTGTCATCATCGGGTAGAAATGGAAAAAACTGATTAACCAAAAATGGGTACCTCCTTTAAACTGTATTCAATTTAGTATATGACTTTATCTGAAAATAGTTTGGGTACCAATTAAAACATCTAAAAAGAAGAAATTGTCTACTTCAGATCAATCATTTCGATTAAAGAACGTAGTAATACACACATAAGAAATGTGAAAGGGTTCCGAGCAGTATAAAGATGTGAAATATTTCATGGAAACCTAGATACTTAGATTGAAGAAATTTTGGTTTTATTCCGTAAATGATGCCTCCAATTGTATACATGATACCGCCTAAAATAAGTAACGATAATCCAGGTATACTTAATGTATCTGATAGTGGAGAAGCTAGGAAAACGATAATCCAACCCATTCCAATATAGAGTGCAGTAGAGAGCCATCTGGGAGAATTAAACCACACCATTTTAAATGTAATGCCTGCAATTGCAATGGCGGCAACAACTAAGAATAATACAATGCCAGTGGATCCTTTTAGTGCAATTAAGCAAAATGGAGCATATGACCCGGCAATTAATAAAAATATCATAGAATGATCAAGTCTTCTTAAAAAAGCAATGACATGATCTTTTGCTAGAACCATGTGATACATAGCAGAAGTTGAGTACAATAAAATCATACTGATACCAAAAATGATAACTGCAATCAAATGTAATACAGGTGAATCATTAGTTGAACCTTTAAGAACCATGGCAATTAAAGCGACAACAGAAAGAACAGCACCTGCTAAATGTGATAATGCATTAAAGGGTTCTCGTATATATGTATTCATTTAAAATACCTCCATGTTTATAAGTAGTTATTGATACTACTTGTAATGGTATATCTATATCGTCATCTAGTCAACGTTTACGATTGCTGTTTTTTACGTTAAACTAGTACTATTAAACGTAAATGAAAATAGAGGGATGTTACATGGATAATACACAGCAACTTCTCAATAAACTTTCTCTTGAAACAAATATTTTACTTCAGGAGATGCCTGATATTGACTTATATATGGATCAAGTAATTCAATTATTCGATCACACCTTCAAAAACACGAAGCGCAATGACGAGGAAAAAGTTTTAACAAAAACGATGATTAACAACTATGCTAAAGGAAAACTATTCATTCCTATAAAAAACAAAAAGTATTCGAAGAAGCATCTCATCTTAATCAGTTTGGTGTATCAACTAAAAGGCGCTTTGTCCATTAACGACATCAAAGCAACTCTAGCTAGTATAAATAACAAATTAATAAACGAAGACTTTGAACTAGAAAAATTTTATACTAGCTTTCTTGCAATTCAACAAAGTAATGCATTAGACTTTGAACAGGAATTTCAAAAGCGAGCAAATGACGTTCACGACGAAGTGAATAAATTGAAAGATCTCGATGCGGAGAAGGTAGAGAAAATTCTCCTGATCACTTCACTGGTCAATATCAGTAACTCTTATCGCAAAGCAGCTGAACTATTAATTGACGAATTAAATGAAGAAACGAACCCGATGCCTGACATCCAAACTAATAAGAAAAAGTAACACATAAAAAAGTGGCTGACACTTTCAATCTGCACTATAGAAGGAGTGACGCATTTGTTAGACCAAGCAAGAAAGTATTTACAAACATATTTTGGTTACGAGACATTTAGGACCGGACAAGAACAAGTAATCAATCAGGTGCTAAATGGAGATAATTCCATCTGTGTTATGCCAACGGGGGGCGGGAAATCCATTTGTTATCAAATTCCTGCACTTGTTTTAGAAGGCACCACGATTGTCGTTTCCCCATTAATCTCTTTAATGAAAGATCAGGTTGATACATTACTAGAAGCGGGCATTCATGCGGCCTATATAAATAGCTCACTGAGTCATAAAGAAGTGCGTGACGTCATGTACGATGTTGAGCGTGGTGCTGTCAAACTTCTATATATTGCTCCAGAGCGTTTGGATTCTCAAGTATTTTTAAATGAACTCCGTAAAATTCCAGTTCCACTTATTGCCATAGATGAAGCGCATTGTATCTCTCAATGGGGTCATGACTTCCGTCCAAGTTATCGCTTGATTAGTCGAATGACAGAGCTTTTTCCAAATACACCAACTGTATTAGCGTTAACTGCAACTGCAACTCCCCAAGTACGCGAAGATATTTGTCGAATCCTCAATATTGCTGAAGAAAATACAGTGATGACTGGATTTGAACGGCCGAACTTAACGTTCTCCGTCGCAAGTGGACAAGATCGTGAAAAGTTCGTTAAAGACTATGTGATGAAGAATGAAAATGAATCAGGTATTATTTATGCAGCAACACGGAAAACAGTGAATCATATATATGAAGTGCTTAATAAACGTGGCATAAGTGTTGCGAAATATCATGGTGGGATGATGGATGAAGACCGAAGTTACGAGCAAGATCGGTTCTTAAAAGACGAGGTTCAAGTGATGGTAGCGACGAATGCTTTTGGAATGGGGATTGATAAATCGAACATTCGATATGTCATTCATTATCAATTACCCAAAAACATGGAGAGCTATTATCAAGAAGCAGGTCGTGCCGGGCGAGATGGATTGCCGAGTGCCTGTATTGTGCTCTATGCATCTCAAGACGTTCAAACTCAGCGCTTCTTAATTGACCAAGCACAAGATCCGAGTCGAATTCCTGGAGAACTAATTAAATTGCAAGGAATGGTCGATTATTGTCATACAGAAAATTGCTTGCAACAATTTATCATTCATTATTTTGGAGACACCCATATCGACATTTGTGGGCATTGTAGCAATTGTACAGATCAACGTGAAAGTAAAGATGTCACTCAAGATGTGCAAATGGTCCTTTCATGTGTCATTCGAATGGGGCAAAAGTTCGGTAAGTTACTGATAGCCCAAGTGCTGACAGGCTCTCAAAATAAAAAAGTGGTTGAATTAGGATTCCATAAATTATCAACTTACAGCATTTTAAAACACTACAATGCCAAAGAAGTTGCAAATTTAATAGAATTTATGATTTCTCAAGACATGTTAGCTGTTAAACAGGGCTCATTTCCAACAATTTACGTAACAGAACTGAGTAAAGACGTGTTAAAAGGAAATCGAAAAGTACTGCGTAAAGGAGCTATTGTTACACAACAGATTGGAGATAACGACCCGTTATTTGAAGAACTTCGTGTGCTTCGTAAACAATTAGCAGACGAATCAAATGTTCCACCATTTGTTATATTCTCTGATAAAACATTGAAAGATATGTGTGCTAAACGACCGAAATCTAATGAAGACTTCTTAGAAGTGAGCGGCGTTGGTGCTAATAAACTACAGAAATATGGAGAAGCCTTTTTAGAAGCCATAAACCAATGAAATTTAAAAGGTTGTACAATATATGACGTTGGTGAAATAAAATCCCTTTTTCTATAAAACAGGAGAAAGGGATGGAATCACTAATGTCATTTTTTTTATAAATATCTATGAAACTAAAAAAGCCTGATACACGCTGATCTCCGTTCCGAGCGAACGCGTTCCGTGGGGCGTGCGGTGAGCCTCCTCGTCGCAAGAAACATTAAATGCTCTTCTGGACAGTCCCACGACAAATAAATAAATAAATCATTTATAGCCGACTAAAATTCTTCACCAACGTCATTTGACAAAGAACCATAAAAAACTGCCCTTCTCATGACGAGAGGGGCAGTTTTTACTCAAATTTATTTATCAGTTTTTACTGTAATATCATCGTTCTTCTTCTTTACTTCTAATCGTTCATTGCCCATATAGTATACTGCGATAAACGCTATGGAAATTGGAATAAGAGACCATAAGAAAGTAGTTGATATTGAGTTCGACATAGCATTAACGATTACATCTAAAACATCAGTTGGAATAGATGCCCGTTGTTCGGGTTGGAAAACTGTTTGCAAGTTTTCAATTGTATTAGTAGCATCTTGACCTGAACCATCTAGCTTGTCAGTAATTTCAGTGGTTAATAATTTGGTTTGAATTGCCCCGAAAATTGTAATTCCGAGTGCCAGTCCGAGTGTACGAAAGAAAGAATTAGTCGAATTGGCAGATCCACGATGACGGTAATCCATTTTGTGTACACTAGCAGAGGGAAGTAGAGAGAATGAAAATCCTACACCAAACCCAACAGTCATCATATACAAAGTTAACAAATATCTGCTAGTTTCAGGAGAAATGGTTGCCATAAGCCCCATACCAATTGCATATGCAATTACAGAAATCGTCATGATTCGTTGATACGTCATTTTTGATTGAGCAAATCCGGCAAATGCACTACCGACTACTGATCCGAGCAACATCGGTATTAAAATGACTCCAGCATTTGTAGCAGAACCACCGTAGACTGCTTGCACAAAAATAGGAATAAAAATGGTTAATCCGACAAAGGTAGCACCATATATTAAAGCCAACACTTGTGAGGAAGCAAATAGTCGATTTTTAAACATCCAAAACGATATGATTGGTTCGCTAGCTCTAGTTTCTGCCCATAAAAAGAGTGTACAGAACACAGCAAAAGTTGAAAATAACGCAATGCTTTGCCAAGAACTCCAAGCAAATTCTTTCCCACCAAATTGGAGACCAAACATTAAACTGACAACCGCTGTAATGAGTGAGAAGGCACCAAGCCAATCAATTTTTTGTTTTTTAGGCTGCGTAGTTTCTTTATAAAAACGTAAAATTAGTATAAGGGCAGCAAGTCCAATCGGAATATTAATATAAAATACCCAGTTCCAACTGATCGTGTCTGTGATAAAAGCCCCGAGTAGAGGTCCGAGCACACTAGATGCTCCAAAAACTGCACCTAAAAGCCCCGTCATTTTCCCGCGTTTTTCAGGTGGGAATACATCGAAAACAATCGTAAAGGCGATTGGCAATAAAGCTCCTCCACCAATCCCTTGAATCGCACGGAATACTGCTAATTGAGGAACAGACTGTGCAATTCCACATAAGGCTGAACCGAATAAGAAAATCGTCAGTCCAAAGACGAAAAATCGTTTACGTCCATACATATCTGATAACTTCCCGAAAATTGGCATACCTGCTAATACGGCTACAGCATAAGCTGACGTAATCCAAACATAACTCTCAACGCCACCCAAGTCAGCCAAAATTGATCCTAGTGCTGTCGCCACAATTGTACTATCCATGGCTGCCATCAGTATCGCTAACAGCAGTCCAGCTAAAACGAGACGTAAATTTGTTTTTTCTACCATTGTAAAAACTCCTCTAATATTGACACTATACTAAGTAAATCAGTTAAAAATAGTATAGCAATAGAGTTCAAAAAAGAGAAATTTCAATTTGTAGGTGTAAGTAGAGAATATGAATAGTTAGATTGTATTAAAATAATTAATCACTAATGGAATATATTATGAGAATGGATTCCTTGCTTCAACAGACAGTCATCTTTAATATATAAACAAACGTAAAATTAATATCACAGGGAAAAAAGAGAGGGGTTGTTGTAATGGTGAAGATCCGAGAGGCTTTAAGTTATGAAGTAGAAATGATTCGAGAGCAACGAGTTAAAGCATATGAAGAACATGCACGAAGGATCCCTCAAGGGCATTGGGATACATTGAAAGAAGCCATATTATCAGATACTGATGAAGATATGGATGTTGAACTTCTAGTTGCTGAATTAAATGGAAATATAATAGGAAGTGTTGCACTGTTTCCTGCGAAATCGGATGCTTACAAAGGTCTAGTCGATATGTTAGAGTATCCTGAAATAAGAATGCTCGCAGTCAATCAAGGGAGTAGGGGCAAAGGAGTTGCTGAAGCCTTAATAAAAGAATGTATTCATCGAACAAAAGTAAAAGGTTTACACGGTATAGGCTTACATACGGCAGATTTCATGAAATCTGCTATGCATCTTTATGAACGTATGGGCTTTGTGCGGATGCCCCAGTTTGATTTTGAACCTGCCAATGACGGAATTATTGTAAAATCATACCAATTATCTATTAAATGAATTGACAAGATTAAGAGATCCGGAATGCTAGAAGTTAAATGAGCAATACAAGTTAAAAGTTATTGAATTGTTAACTCTATATGTATAAAAAGCCAAGCAACGTTTTAAAACATTGCTTGGCTTTTCTGTTGTTGAAAAATTCATTAAGTAAGTTTTATTCAATCAACAATTGAACATCAATTCCTGATGGGTCTATCGCGCTAACATATCCATTTAATTTAGATACAGATACATCCATTTCTTTTAATCTCAAAACGACAATTTCTCTAGCTTCTTCACTAGGATAAACAATTGAATAATTTTTCAAGCCAAGTGTATGTTCATCACGTTCAATTGAGGAAGGATGTCCCCAAATATTAAGTGCAATATGATGATGGTAACCATTTGAAGAGATAAATAATGCTTGAGTACCATAACGATTGACTATATCAAAGCCTAGTCCTTGTACATAAAAAGATTCTGCTTCAGCTAAATTGGCAACACTAAGATGTACATGACCCATCACTGTTCCTGGGGGCATGCCACTCCATACTGTTTGTTCTGCACTTTCCACTAAACTCTTAATATCAAGAGGATCTATGGTCATTTCTACTTGGCTATTTTGCCAATTCCACACTTCAGGACTGCGGTCATAATAAAGTTCAATGCCATTTCCATCCACGTCATGTAAATACAATGCTTCACTCACCATATGATCAGAAGCACCGCTAAAGGGATATCCAGAGCTACGAATATGATTGAAAACTGATCCTAGTTCTTCCTTAGAAGGAACTAAAAAAGCCATATGATAGAGGCCTGCTGCATTTGGTACGTGATTTTTGGGAGCGATTGTTTCTTCAATTGTCAAAATAGCGTCCTGTCTATTAGCGGTAAACTTCACAATAGAAGAAGTTTGCTCCAGAATATGAAGACCTAAAATTTGTTCGTAAAAATTGGTTGCACTTGATAAGTTCTTAACCATTAAATGCACATGCTTTGGGTAAGTAGTAGGCTGTTGATGAAATAACATATGACAGAACTCCTTTTAAGTTACTTTTTAAAACTAAGTTACTTTATGTAAGTTATTTTAAATTAGTATAGTACACATGTCAAGGGAAGAGTTTAAACGTATATATTTTATGTGTTAGGGAGAGACTCAGGTAATACAATAGCCTTCAACTCCAAGGGAAGTGAGCGAGTGAAAATATGGAAACGTTCAAAAAAATTGGTTGAAAATAGTAAGGAAAAATCACCTAATCATGCTACGTCAAATACCGGTAAAGTCACTATTAGTAATATTAAAAATGCCCTAGAAAATATAGATGATGCAGTTTATAAAGAGTACCAAACAGCAAGAGGACCTGTGACCCTTATATATTTAAATTCTCTAATTGATTCCTTGGTTTTACATAAAACCGTTGTTTCACCAATTGTAAGTAATGATGATCAAATCATTGAAGCATATGAAAAACTCGATAACACTAATCTTCATGATACGCTGATGGTGATTACTGAAGGAAATACTCTCATTTATTTCCATAATGAGCAACACTTTTTAAAAGCTAACACATATAGTCCACCACATCGCTCCATCATGTCTTCAGAAATTGAATCGACAGTCGTTGGTCCTCAAGATTCATTTACAGAGTCTTTGAAAATCAATTTATCATTAATAAAAAGAAGAATTCATCAACCAGGTTTGAAAAGTAAGGATCGTATTATAGGAAAAGAAACGAATACGAAAATATCAATCATGTATATCGAACATCTTGTTAACAATGAAAATCTTCAACGTCTTGAGCAACGAATAAATGAAATTGACTATGATAATTTTATAGACATCACGATACTAACTCAGTTAATTGAAGATAAGCCCTTTTCAATATTTCCTCATATAGGTATGACATCAAGACCTGATTCTGCGTCTAATTATTTATTAGACGGTCGTATTATCGTTGTCATGGAAAATAGTCAGAGCGTAATGATTTGTCCATACTCATTTTTTGAAATGTTTAAGTCTCCTGAAGACTATTACAATAGATGGGGAACATCTTCGCTCTTAAGGATGATACGATTTGCGGGTTTTTTCATTACCATTATGCTAACACCTCTTTATATTTCAGCACTTTCTTATCATCAAGGAATTCTTCCTTTTGAAATATTAATGGTATTGGAAGAATCAAGAAGTGGTGTGCCATTTCCACCTGTAATCGAAGTGCTTTTTATCGAACTCGTCATTGAAGTCTTAAGAGAAGCTGGGTCCCGAATGCCTACGAAAATTGGTCAAACGATTGGTATTGTTGGGGGTATTGTTATCGGCACTGCAGCAGTTGAAGCTGGACTTGTCAGTAATACATTGATTGTTCTTGTCGCAACTTCTGCGTTGCTGTCATTTTTATTACCCACCTTTCTTATGAGTAATGCGAGCCGAGTTGTTCGCTATCTTTTTATATTAGCGGCAGGGTTATTTGGATTACTTGGTCAAATGATTGCTTTTGTTTGGTTATTTAATCATTTATTGAATTTAACATCATTAGGGACTCCATATATGTCACCAGTCATTCCAAGAGCATGGTCAGATTTGTATGACCAACTCATTCGTTTTCCCATGGTGTATATTAAAAAAAGAAAAGGGATATCTAGAGCTAAACAGGTGAAATTAGATTCTAAATAGGCAGGTGAAAGAAGTGGATGTAACTAAAAAGAAAGTATTAAATGGCTATCATGTAGTTTTTTTGGTTCAGAATGTCATGATTGGCATGGGTTTATTGTCCTTTAATCAAGTAGTAAGCCCATTAGGCTATAGTCAATGGTGGATTCCACTTTTTTTTGGTGTTCTTGCTAATATTACGCTCATTCCAATGGTTTGGCTCGCCTTACAATATAAAGAAGATGACTTGTTTGATATACACGAAAAATTACTTGGAAAAAAAATCGGGAAACTGTTAAATATTTTATTAATTGTCTATGTGGTTCTAGTAATTGCTTCAGTCCTTCAAAACTATTTAGACCTTATTCAAATTGCCATACTACCTGACCGGTCAAATCTTTTCCATTCATTTTTTATCTTGCTATTAGCAGTACTTATTGTAAATGGGGGTATTAAGTCAGTTGCGAGGTTTTGCATCTTCACCTTTTTTTTTACGATTGGACTCGTTTACTTCTTAAGGTGGGGTTACGTAGAAGGAGAAATCAGTCATTTATTGCCACTGTTTAACTTCTCAATTTCTGAATTTTTGGAAGCTACTAAACTCGGCTATAGTTCAATGGTTGGCTATGAACTTATTTTGGTGTACTTTCCTTATATTATTAATCAAAAAAAAGTATTTAAGCAAGCCTCTTTGGGTATTTGGATAACAGTCTTAATATATTTCATGACTTCAGTTGTGGCGGTGATGTATTTTTCTGAGTGGCAACTTAAACATATGTTCTACCCGGTGCTTGAATTATTTCAAGCAGTCAGACTCTCCTTTGTAGAAAGAATCGATACAATTGGTATCACTATTTGGGTGTTTTTAATTTTATCGACAATTAGTGCTTATATATGGGTGGTAAAGAAAGGCATAGAATCTGTTCGTGCTAAAAATAGTCAGTATCACATTTACTTTACGGCTGTATGTGTTTATGTATTAATCAGTCTGCCTTTTTCTCAAACAATTAAAAAGACATTGCATGAAAATATCTTCTATGTCAGCTATGGAATAATTTTATGGCCAGTATTTTTATGCATGATTCATTTTTTGAGAAAAGAGAAAAAAGGGGTAGTCAAATGAAAAAGAGTATAATTTGTATGTTTGTTTCTTCTCTTTTCCTAAGCGGTTGTACAAATATTACGCAACCTGCATTAGAAGAAATAGGGTTGATTACTGTCCTTGCCTTTGATTTTGTTGATAACAACAAGATGAAAATGACGGCTAGTATTCCTCAGTCTGATCCTGAAGCCGAGAAGAATACACAGATTTATTCAGTCGAAACAGATTTGATAGATACTGGGCTACTTGAGATTTCGTCAAAGTCAGATTTAACCGTTACGTTAAAGCAAGTACGGGTAGTCTTTTTTAGTGAAGAATTTGCTGAGTCAGGAAAAATGAGAGAAGTAGTGAAACATTTATATAATGATGCAACTGTGAGAACACTTACACATCTGGTTGTTGTTAAAGACTCGGCAGAAGCAGTACTGACAACTGAATATCCAGATAAACAAAATACCAGTGTATACATTAATAATTTTTTCCAGCACAGACAATCTACTTTATATAGTCCATTGGTAACAATACATGGCTTTATCCATGATACATACAATCCTTTAATAGATGGACTAGTACCCTATGTTGAATTAAAAGAAGAATTAATTAATATAGTGGGAGTATCTGCGTTTAAAGAAAAAGAAATGATCCATATGTTTAGTGAGGATGAAGGGATTAACTTACAAATAATGCAAAAACAAGATGCACTTTCCGTTTTAGTCTTACAACAAGAGATAGGAGATTCCAAAAAAGAAAAAATATTTTTGAAATTCATTAAACATAAAGCTAAAATCACGTCTAATCAAGACTTTAAATCTCCGAAGGTAAAGATTGCTATAACAGTTAATGGCACACTAAGTGAATATGAAGGTGAAAAAGATTTGAGCGATAAAAAAGAATTGGCTGAAATTGAAAAAGGGCTCAATAAAAAAATTGAAGATGACGTACGGAAATTGCTTGAAAAATTTCAAGAATTATCGATAGATCCTGTAGGTCTTTTTGAATCTTTTCGGATGCGGTATAAAAAAGATTTCACAAGGGATTTGAGGGATGAGTTGTTGTCTAAAGTAGAATTTGAAATTGAAGTTAAATCGGACTTAGAGACAACAGGAACGATAAAAAAATAATTTAAGAAATCTAAACTAACGTCAAGATTTATATCTTCTGAAAACTTGGAACTTCCTATGCTATAAATCGTATTATTAGTTGACGTGTAAATTTTAGGAGGAAAACAAATGTTTAAGAAGTTAGCAGCTGAAGTATTTGGTTTATCAGAAATTGGTATTGTTGTACCAAAAGCGGATTTTGATAAAACAGAGTCCGACGATTTTGTCATGCATGAATCGGGGGAAGAAATTTTCTTCTTAATTAAAACTAAAGCTGATGAATATTGCTTCACGAATAAGGCTTTAATCCATGTAGATGGAGCAAATGCGATTAGCAAGAAACGCACACTTAAACGCTATGAATATGCGTATTCACCCATTACAAATGTTGAGCTAGAGACAGCTGGAACAATCGACTTAGATGTGGAAATTAAATTTACAATTGGCAATATACCACTATCTGTAGATATTCACAAACGATTTTTAACTGAAATTAAAGATTTGTATAAAGTGCTATTTGCGATATCTCTTGAAGTAAAAGACAATGAGAAAAAATACACTATTGCAGAGAATAGCTTGTCATACGCTTCTCAATCAATGGGCCATCTAGGTAACGACGAAGTTACCCCCGCTAAATCATTTGAAGAAATTACACGTTTCGCAAATAATTGGATGAACGAAAGTCGATTGAAATATGCAAAAAAAGATTTCAAAGACGTATTTGAGCTCTATATTAATCAATAATTAACTTAAAAATCATACTAACCGTCCTACTTTTTACAGAGTGGGGCGGCTTTTTTATGAAATTAGTTAGATTATATGGCTGTAGATGACGGTTTGTTGCTCCAGGTTGACGTTAGGACGTGCCAGGTAGACAGATTGACCTTCCAGGTTGTCGGAATAGTCCTACTGGTTGTACAAAAATCGAAATGTCGAATATGTTTAGTAAATAAAGCATCTCTATCTATTTAGTACTTTATTTAAATGATGTCTTTTTACTGAGAAAATTCACGCAATAAAAAAGGAAATCAGTTAACTGTAACGAATTGATTCTTATAGAAAGAGTGGAGGAATAAACATGTGTGGACGCTTTAGTTTGTTTGCTAATTTTCAGGAAATTGAAGAACGGTTTGGTCAAGCCTCGTTCGATGCTGATGATTATGAAGAAAGCTATAATATTGCCCCTTCTCAAATGGTCCTTTCAGTGATCAATGATGGATCGAAAAACCGTCTAGGCTTTTTAAAATGGGGCCTTATTCCACCGTGGGCAAAAGACGAGAAAATTGGCTATAAAATGATTAATGCAAGATCAGAAACTGTGCATGAAAAACCCAGTTTTCGAAACGCGTTAAAGAACAAAAGATGCCTTATTGTTGCCGATTCGTTTTATGAGTGGAAACGAACAGATGAACGAAAAGTTCCAATGCGAATTAAAATGAAAAATAATGAGCTTTTTGCGATGGCTGGGTTATGGGAATCTTGGAAGACTCCTAATGGCAAGCTCGTTCACACATGTACTATTTTAACAACTGAGCCTAATGATTTGATGTCAACCATTCATGACCGGATGCCCGTCATTCTTAAACAACAAGATGAGTACAATTGGTTAAATCCTACAGTAAAAAATGGAGATGACTTAAAGCGCTTTATGGTACCTTTAGAAGACGGGTTACTTGAAGCATACGAAGTGTCTGACAAAGTAAATTCACCAAAAAATAACGATCCTGAGTTAATTGTAAGAGTCGCGGAATAGACGGAAGAGGGTAAAAATGTGCAGGTTTTACGTGTAAACAATGTGAGCAAATCTTACGGCAAGCAACAAATTCTTACGAACATACACTTTACTGCAGACCAAGGTCAAATTGTTGGTCTCATAGGTCCTTCTGGATCTGGAAAAACAACGCTTATTAAACTCATAATGGGCATGGATGTACCTTCTTCAGGAGCAATTGAAATGTTACATCAAAAAGTACCAAATCTTAGATTGCTCCAACAAATTGGTTATATGGCACAATCGGATGCATTGTATGAAGACTTAACTGGTTATGAAAACTTATCTTTTTTTGCTTCTATGTTTTTGATGAAGAAAGCTGAGCGTAATGAGCGAATAGCGTATGTTACCCAAATTGTTCAATTGGAAAATGAATTGAAGAAGAAAGTTGGTAAGTATTCAGGAGGTATGAAACGCCGGTTATCTTTAGCGATAGCACTTATTCAAAATCCGCAAATATTAATACTCGACGAGCCGACTGTAGGGATTGACCCGGAGTTACGAAGATCCATATGGCAAGAACTTATCAGATTGAAAAATGAAGAACAAAAAACAATTGTTATGACTACACATGTTATGGACGAAGCTGAAAAATGTGATGTCCTTGCTATGATTAGAGAAGGACGTGTCATTACAAAGGGTTCACCACAAGCATTAAAAGACCAGTATCAAGTAATTAATTTGGAAGATGTCTTTTTACAAGCGGGAGGGCAAGCAAATGCGAATCACAGCTCTCGTTAAACGGATTGTCTTGCAACTTGTGCGAGATAAGCGAACGCTTGCATTACTATTTGTGGCACCATTACTTATTTTAACGCTTATGTATTTTTTATTTACCAGCAATGAAGTACCTTCAGTATTGGGGGTAAAAAATGTATCTGATGAGTTGGTTGCACAATTAGAGAAGGTTGGCATTGACGTCGTTTCTATTAAAGTAAAAGGTGATATAGAAACTGTCATTATTGAAGATGAATTAGATGGTTATCTCTTATTTGATGCAGGAAAAGTAACGTTAACACTTGAAAATACGGATCCATCTCGTTCTAAAATGTTACTAGCCAAAATTCAACAAGCAATGGGTAGTTCATCATCCGAAATGGCTAAGACTGGAATGGACACGAGCTATATATATGGCAGTGACGATACAACTTTCTTTGATGTGTTAAGCCCGATATTAGTTGGTTTTTTTGTATTTTTCTTTGTCTTTTTAATTTCAGGAATTGGCTTGCTACGTGAGCGGATGACAGGAACACTCGAACGGTTATTGTCAACACCCATCAAAAGGTGGGAGATTGTCCTTGGTTATTTAATCGGTTATGGGTTATTCGCTATCATTCAAACCATCATAGTTGTTGTCTACGCTGTTAATGTGTTAGATATGATCTTAGTTGGTTCCATTTGGCATGTACTCGTCGTGAATGGGTTAATTGCGCTTGTAGCCCTTAGTTTAGGGATATTACTGTCATCATTTGCGGCATCAGAATTTCAAATGATTCAATTTATCCCTTTAGTGATAGTGCCACAAGTATTTTTCACAGGAATTATTCCGATTGCTGGAATGCCTGAAATATTGCAAGGACTTTCCAAAGTGATGCCAATTTCATATGGAGCAAACGCTTTGAAGAGTATTATGTATAAAGGAACAGGATTAAGTGAAATACTTTCAGACTTACTTATCCTTCTTGGTTTTGCAATTGTCTTTATTGTTCTAAATATTTTAGCTCTTAAAAAGCACCGAAAAGAGTAGGGGTAATTGACATGAATATACTTGAAACAGAACGACTTATTCTTCGGCAAATAAATACAGATGACGCTGAGTTTATGTTGTCACTTTTGAATGAACCGGATTGGATAAAATATATTGGTGATCGAGGAATTCAAACAGTAGAAGCTGCAAAAAAATACATTCAAGATGGACCTATGACCATGTATGAAGAACATGGAATTGGCTTGTACTTAGTTGAACTAAAAGAAAGCGAGACTCCGATTGGAATATGTGGTCTAATCCAGCGTGATTTCTTAAAAGATGTCGATTTAGGTTTTGCGATTGGTTCAAAGTATTGGGGAAGCGGATATGCATTTGAAGCAGCTCAAGCAACATTGACTTATGGAAATGAAGTTTTAGGGTTCCAACGTATCGCAGGATTTACGTCACTTGATAATGAAAAATCCGCGAATTTACTGCTTAAATTGGGAATGATAGAAGAAGGTAATATTAAGTTTGCTTCGACATTAGAAGACGTTAGATTATTTGCTATAAAATATTAAGCTATGTTAAATATTGCTGTGGATATTTCGCGAAACAGCTACCTTTCCTAGGGTAATCAACACATGTGTCTGTTTCTGTTTCTGCAACGCTACGCTAGCTTCGAAACATGAAAGTGCTTTGCATCGCTTTGCTAGCTTCAAATCATGAAAGGGCGTTGCATCGCTACGCTAGATTCGAAACATGAAAGTTCGTTGGAACGGAAATCAACCTTACTAATAAAAAAGGAACTGCCATTAGTCATGTGTTATGACTTTTGGACAGCTCCTTTTTTAAAAGATAAGAAAGTATATAAATTTAGATTGCCATGAACCCAGTATTCCCGGTATTTTAAGGAGTAGGTTCTAGAATGATACCGCTGATTTGCGCTCCAGACGAGGAGGCTTGGCACTCGCCCCGCTCTGCATCGCTACGCTAGCTTCGAAACATGAAAGAGCGTTGAAACGGAAATCAAAGTTGATACTGTATGGAATCTCCTTTTAAATTGTTACTTAAATCATCTGTTCTTTCTTAAATGACAGGGCTTACTTTGCTAGCTTTTCTTATACGCCTGGAACCCAACCTGGATTCTTCAATATTCGCTGCCATAGTGGAGTGGGCATTACTAACTCTTGCTGCTTATCAAGGTCGAGTTTCGTCACAATTTCTTCTTCGCGACCTTGTTCTATTTTCTGTACCCACTCAGGGTCGATTAATAATCCGCGTCCTAGACCGATTAGAGGAATACCTGATGTTAAGGCATTCCCTGCTTCTGCAGCAGTATAAATAGAACCTACGCCGATGACGGGTACACGATCACCAACAGCTTCTTGGATAATTTCAATACGAGAACGTGTGTCTTCTACGCCACGTTTAGGAGTGGACCAGAAATCCATAAGTGAAACATGAAGATAATCTAAGTTTTTATTTGCTAATTCATCAATTAACACTAGTGTATCGGACATCGTAATTCCTGGAGTTTCTGGTTCTTCAGGTGAGAAACGATAGCCGAGAATAAATGATGTTGTTGCGTGCTCTTTTACTATTCGTTGAACTTCATCAACAACCGCAAGCGGGAACGTCAATCGTTTCTCTAATGACCCGCCAAATCGATCCGTGCGTCTATTAGAGTGTGGCGAAAAGAATTGTTGTATTAAATACGTGTTGGCACCATGAATTTCAACACCATCATAGCCGGCTTCAATGGCACGGCGAGTGGTTTGTCCAAAATCAACAATTATGTCTTCAACTTCAGCTTCTGTCAGCTCACGAGGAACTGCCTTACCTTCAGCAGGGTATGCAATAGGACTCGCACTTACAACGTCACCATTTGGGGCAATATCTGCAGGCACTTGTCGACCACCATGGAAGATTTGCAAAATTGCTTTTGAACCTTCATCTTTAATTGCAGTTGCTAGCCGACGTAGACTTGGAATCATCTCGTCTGTATGTCCGGCGAACTCACCAGGAAAACCTTGGCCGTTCGGAGTAACGTATGTACAGGCTGTAATAACCATACTAACGCCTTTCGAGCGGTGGATATAATAATTAACTTCATCATCAGACACCGTGCCATCTGAATTTGAAGAGTAGTTCGTCATAGGGGCCATAATCAAGCGATTCTTAAGTTGTACGCCATTTGGCAATTCAAATGGTTCTAGTAGCGGTTTATATTTTTCGTTTACCATATATGATGACCTCCTGGATTGATTGATTGATTGGTTTCAGAGCGATAAAGTGATATTCGAATTTCGGTATAACTATCCAAGTATCTTCTAATAATTAGAGCTAAATTAATTCTGTAATAAGGTTACTTTATGTCTTGTTGTTGGATATAGTCAAAAATTATGCCTATATAATATGCAAACTAGAAGTATCAGATATAAAGAAGTAGAAAATAATAGAGGTATTAAGACAAAAGGGGCAGAAGGTTAACATAAATACTTAGTATTTAGAAAAAAGGTGTAAAGCAAGCATGCAAATACGAACTGAAACTATAAATGATTATAAGCACGTATTCAATCTAAATTACTTGGCGTTTGAAAAAAGAGATGATGAGGCGAAGTTGGTAGAGCATATTCGATTCTCCAACTGTTTTATACGAGAATTATCGTTAGTGGCTGAAGAGCAAGGAAAAATAGTTGGTCATGTCTTATTTAGTAAAGCTAAGATTATTCGGGAAAACGAGGAGACAGATGTCCTTGTCCTAGCTCCAATAGCTGTGAATCCTACTTTTCAAAAAAGAGGAATTGGCAGCAACTTAATTAGGGCGGGGTTAAGAAGAGCAAAAGATCTAGGTTATGGTCTTGTATTTTTGATCGGGCATCCAAATTATTATCCAAAGTTTGGATTTCAGTCTGCAAGAAATCACGGCATGGAACTAACACAATTTGAAGTGCCTGACGACGTTTTTATGGTTTGTGAACTAAAGGACGGAGAGTTAGCTCGCATTAGTGGAGAATTACACTATCCTGCTTCATTTTTCATCTGAAAAATCAGCTTAAATATAAGGGTATTTTGTATGTGTTCTTTCATAAATCTTTTCTTTAGTAAATTGAAAACACCAAATGGATATTAGTAGCCAAAATCCTCCAGCAAAGTAGCCAGCAAGAACGTCACTAGGATAATGAACACCTAAATAGATACGGCTATAGCCGATTAATAAAATCATTAGGGTACTAAATAGCAAGAGTAGCGTGCGACCCATAGGCTTGTGAATACGGCGCCATAGAAGGAAGGTGAGGATGCCATATACAGTTATGGCATTCGTCGCATGACCACTCGGGAAACTGTATCCACCAATCTCAATAAGACGATGCAAGTCTGGACGAACTCTTTGAAAGATTTCTTTCAAAAATCTAAAGAGGTAGTGGGAACCGATTAAAACTAAAATAAACAATAAAAGTTCTAATCGATGGTGAAGGAAGAAGTAAAGGAAGATTACGCTAACAACGGCGATAAAATTAATTGAAGATCCTGCTCCGATAAAAGAAAAGAATGTCATCGTGACAGTTAAAAATGGAGTTTGTAAGCTTTGAATAAAAGCGATAATCACTTTGTCGAAATGAACAATGTTGTTATCTTTAATTAAAAGTGTCATCGAGCCAAAACCAACTAGTGTGAATAATAGGAGTGAAAATCTTACCTTCGAGTCCATTAATACATCCCCTTTATTCATAAAATCGATGATAGGAATATAAAACTTAATTAGCAGAGGCGGGAATTAACTTGAAAAAATACATTATAATAAGTGGGTTACTACTTTTAGTTGGTTGCTCAAATGGCTTAGATACTTCGCAGTTAAGTGAATCTCAACAAGGGGAAGACGGACTAATTAAGTTTTACAGTGCACCTTCTGTTGAGGTGGCAATTGATGCGTTACCTTATGAAGTCAATCTGCCCGAGCAATTGCCATTTGAAACAGAGGGATTCAAAACTTTAGGAATTACAGATTTCGGTGGTAAAGGTAAAAATCCCGAGGCCCAGTTTATGGCAATAGATGAAAAAGAAAATAACTTAATCCTTTCAACTACGACAGCACATCGAGAATATCCAGATAGTGATCCTGGAGAAATTACATTAGACAATGGCTACCAAGCTTTTTATATGGTACCAAATGGGCTCGATATAATTGTAAAACACATCACGTATTCGTATACATTAATCATGCCACAGTTGGAAGAAAAACAAATAAAAGAAGAATTGATGAAATTAGCTGAGCAAATATCCGATTAATCAAAAAAGATGCATGACCTATGAGTAAAGTGTTTGGCACTCACTCATAGGTCGGCTTAAACTTTAGTTAATTAATCCGCATATAGTCAACGACTTTTTGGTCAATTAGGCCACGTGGCTGGACTCGTTCATCAAAGTTTTCAATCAAGTGGTAAGATTGAATAGCGTCTAATAAGTCATCAAATGCAGTAAGGTCTCTTTGCAAATGTCCATTTTCATATAACAGTCCTTGGAGTTCCTCTGCGAGAGTTCCTTCTATCAAAATGATATCCTCAGGCAAGGTAGGTTCAAAATAAAGTTTTTGTAATTTAAGTAATCGAGCTAACTCCACAACAGGATCTTCATGATCATCTACACGAAGATCAATATAGCGATCATTATACCCACCATAACTACCATTTTCTTTGACAATTAACAAAGCTGCTGATTGTTTCCCTCGACTATCTCCACCTGCAGCATCACCCGCGAGTAAACTTGAGAGTAATCGTTCAGCAAGGGTTCCTTGCGATTGCAAAAAAGTGGCTTCCATAACTTTGACTGTATGATGATCTACTAAGATATTACCTTGTACAGCATAATTTTCTCCTGCCCCGCCACCTGCCCAGTCATAACAATCATTGCCGCTATATGTAACGCTTCGCCCTTGCACATCAACAATTCCCACTTGTCTAGAAGAAGAGTTAGTATCATTACGCACTAACTCATTCAACACTTCTTGAGGACTAAAACCATTTTCTAACATTTCAAGTCCATGTTTTCCGTAGTCTAAATTCGCCCAAGACTGTGTTGCAATTGCGCCAACACCAGCTTTTGCAAAAGGCACAACAGCTCCGACACTTAGAAATTTTGAGGCAACTGCTATACCTAACTCTTTAGTCTGAGGATCGAATCCTACGATTGAATAAGTCATATAAAATATCCCCCTTCTACAAATGGTTTATAGATTTAGTTATCAACTTACGATGCGTGTCTTCATTACAAATTACATATAACACGGCATCCGAAGGAATATCTTCATGCAATCGGCGATTAATATCCATTTGTTGACGATCGGCAATTAGAGTAGCTCCTGAAGCTAATAAATCGTGGAAAGCATCTCCATAAGTTTGCCATTTGGGATCCACTTTAGCCTCGAACAAATCCTCGCCTCTACTCCGACTAATTAATTGAGTAACAATAGTACTCACATTTTGATGCATTGCGGAACGAACAGCAAGTAGAGAGGTAGTTTCTTGAGACAAAATAAATTCATCCACTTTGACATGAGAGAAGTTGGGGATTTGTTTCTTTGTCATAATTTCCACAGTTGTGTGAACGTGAGAAGCTAATCGTTCGACTGTTATGGCAGTCGTCAATGTTTTAGCATCTCTCAATGATGGGACTTGGATCGTATCATCTGCGAAGATAATAACGGATTTAGCTTTTTTAATATTCGCTCGAGTAAAGGTCTCTTCCTCCGAAGCATCCCCTTGTACATAATGCACACGATTAATTGCAACATCTATCGGCGAAGTAGGTAGGGTGTCAATAATGACAACTTCACTAAATGAGTCTGAAGATAATACTTCTTCGACAGCAGTTTCTGTTTTCTTTCCCCAACCAACAATGATGATGTGATTTTCATTTGTATAAGCCAACTTGCCTTCCTCCTTACGTTTTCTAAATATAGAAAACGAATCTACTATTTTCCCAATAACAACACCAAGTAACCCGATTCCTAGCAAATACATAAGGACAGTGAAAAGTCTTCCGGCTCCGGTCACAGGTGAATAATCACCATATCCTACTGTAGAAAAAGTAGTCATGACAAAGTAAAATGAAGTTAGCAAACTTTCAAATGTATCTGGCTCTATTAAGTAAATCGTCACCGTACAAAATACAATAAAGATAAACGCAGCAAATAATAAGGATAAATTTTTCATACGTATTAAACTGAGTCCTATTTTCAAGAAAAAATGCATACACAAAACCCCAATCATTAGATTCACATTTAGTTCAGTTTACCGTTTTTTAGTTCGATGTACTAGTTCGTAAAAAAGTATTAGGTACTTGAGAAAGATTCGTGCGCTTCGTGTAGTTTTGATTAAAATGTTGGACTAATAAAATAAGAATACCAAAAAGTAAGCCTAAAGACTTTCGCGATAGAATAAGATGCATAAAGGCATCTACAATATACTTGGTCATTATTTATTAACTGCCAAATGCATTACACATTTAAATCCTATGATAAGTTGTGTACAAGGGAATGCTTGTAAATAAGCAAAGTCTACCTCAAAATAATAAGTAGCAATAAATCCATATTTTAATCACTCTGATCTCCAATAATATAGGGTAGATTCGAATAAAAATCTCCAAGTGTGCCAACCAATAAAGTAATGATAAGAATATACTAACTAAAGATATTTTGCAGTAGAAAATGTGTTCAAATCCAATAAATTATGATTTTCTAAGGACCTCTGAAGCATATAATAATTTAATGGGATGCTCTTAAAAGAACCAATCTATGTATAAACTTGATACATAATTCTACTTTATCTGAAGACAAAAAATAAATAACTCAAAAAGGAGAATAACTAATGATCCATATTTTAGTTGATGCAGACGGTTGTCCAGTTGTAGATTTGACCATTCAATGTGCAAAACAACATGAACTTCCTGTTACGTTATTTTGCGATACATCCCACAACATGCAACGAGATGGTGCCCAGACTATAATGGTTTCAAAAGGAATGGATGCTGTGGATTTTGTACTCGTGAATCGAGTGAAGTCAGGGGATATTGTCATCACACAAGATTACGGTCTAGCTGCAATGGTATTAGCCAAACGAGGTCTCGTTATGGACCAAAATGGTCGTGAATACACCAATGACAATATAGATCAGCTTTTACATAGTCGTCACATCGCCAAGAAGATCCGTCAAGCAGGTGGGAGAATGAAAGGTCCGAAAAAGAGACAGAAAGAAAATAATGAGAGCTTTGAACGAGCAATTAAAGCGTTAATTCTACAACAAATAAATAAACAAGTAGAGTAAAGATGCCTTACTTAGTAAAGATGTTTTGCTAATTAGAGCCGTAAAATCAGGAGGTATTGTGGTTCGAATTGAAGGAAAGTAATGAATCATTAATATTCTTTTGTACATGCTAAGGAGAGCGGAAATAAATTTTTTCGCATTATTATAATTGAAATTATTTAAACTGCTTTTTTAAAAAATAATTTTATATGAATAAGTAATTTCGAGTTGTTATATGCGAAATGTAGTTAAAATTCCCTGAAAAAAGTATAAAAATAGCGATAAATTGAGATGCATATGTGAAAATAAAAATTTTAGAACTAGAAATTTGATGTTGAAATACCGATATTTCAGAACGTTTAATGTGATAGTAATAATTAAAATCGTTCGTCCATAATGATAAGAAATAATACGAATTACATAATTTGTTTCGAAATACACGTATTGAGAATTGAATCATGAAATAAAAAAGTGAATCGTCGATTTCACAAGAATAGCTCGGTGGATTTCACTCATACTAAATGCGATTTCTTCTTTTCAATCTTGAATAAAGAGGTGAATGGCAATGAGTAAGAAAAAACCGCTCGATGAAAAATCCTCGGAATTGAAACATAACTGGACGAGGCCTAAAAGAGTTAATACACAAGTTAACGGTAATACAGAAGAATCGCAATCGACTCAAATTTTAAAAACCAGCGCCAAGATCCACCGATTCCTGTAAGTTGATTTAGAAGAAAGTAAGGCCCAGAGAAGTTTCTGGGTCTTTAATTTTGTTCGAAATTAGCTGAAGGAATAAATATTTGGCGAAAAGGATAAAACCAATAAGAATGGACATAAGTCATTTCAGTCTTCCTAACACCGGTGACCCAATAGCGTGGACCACTACGCTTTTCGTGATGTCTAGCTGTGTGGTTCAGTCCACACCTAAGCTTCAAGCCCTCAACTGGAAACAAAGTTTCCGAATCGGCCTTTCCAGCGCCGGTGATGGACTAACGCGGACCACTCCGCTTTTCGTGGCACACATTATTAAAAACTCACATATTATTTGAAAGAAGAGGTGGTGAAAATGAAGGATATAAAAAACCCAATAGAAACGGAAAAACAAGAATGGAGAAAACAACAAAACCAACTTCGCTTAAAAACTTGGCTGACTATATTCTCACCAATATGTATTTTGCTCGTCTGGGAATTTTTATCTCAGACCGGACTAATTGATGCTCGGTTTTTCCCCCCACCAACTGCCATTGCTTCCACATTTTTTGATTTGATTATAAGCGGTGAGTTGTTCCATCACATCAATATTTCATTGTTTCGAATTTTTGTAGGATTTTTACTAGGTGTAATTCCTGGTATTATTATCGGTTTGTGTATGGGTTTGTATGCGCCGATTCGCCACTTTATTTCGCCAATTATTATGGCGTTAATGCCAATACCTACAATTGCATTATTACCGATTATTATCATCATATTTGGAATTGGAGAAGTATCAAAAGTTGTCACCATAGCTGGTAGTGTTTTTTTCCCTGTAGTAATAAATACAGTTGCAGGTGTAATTTCAATTGATTCCATTTATTTAGATGTGGCAAAAAATTATGGAGCTAGTCGGAAAGACTTCTTCTTGAAAATCGCTTTACCTGGTTCACTTCCTGTCATGTTAGAAGGAATACAAATGGGGCAGGCAATCGCATTGCTTACAATTGTTGCAGCTGAAATGATGGGCGCAAGTTCGGGGATAGGCTACTTGATTTGGACGTCTTACAGAGCGTTTTTATTAAAAGAAATGTTTGTTGGGTTGATTCTTATTTCGTTCTTTGGTTATATCTTTTCATTATTTTTACGAGGGTTACAACGAAAACTAGTACCGTGGAGGTGACTATGTGAGTCCGAACCCTAAAATATCAATTCATCAGTTAACAAAAGTATTTTATAAAAAACAAAATAGTGTCAGCGCGCTTGAAAACATTACACTTGATATTAAAGATGGAGAATTTGTTTGTCTTGTTGGACCGAGTGGATGTGGAAAGACGACGCTGCTACGTATATTAGCAGGACTTGAAAACCAAAGTTCAGGTGAATTCACAATTAAAAAAAGTGATCAAAGTCGTCCGAATCAATCCATGGTGTTTCAAGAAAGAGGTATTCTCCCTTGGCTAACAGTTGAGGAAAATGTTGCATTTGGACTTACAATGCGGCACCTACCAAAATCTCTTGTAAAAGAGAGAACTAGTCATTTTTTAAGTAAAGTAGGTCTTACAAAATTCGCGAAAATGTATCCGAAAGAACTATCTGGTGGGATGATTCAACGCGTTAGTATTGCGAGAGCTTTTGCGAACGATCCGGAAATATTGTTAATGGATGAACCCTTTGGGGCACTTGACGAGCAGAATAAGTACATTTTACAAGAAGAACTATTATCAATTTGGTCTGAAACGAAAAAAACGGTGTTATTTATTACGCATAGCATCGACGAAGCATTGTATTTAAGTGACCGTGTGTTACTCATGAGTGCGCAACCAGGCAAAATAATAAATGAAATAATAATAGATTTGCCAAGGCCGAGAAAACTAGAAGACATTCGAACGAATCCTGAAATTACTTCTAAATTCATGGAAATTTGGAGTCATTTACAAGTTGAAGTGCAAGGGTCAAGATTTTGAAAGGAGTGTATGGATGAAGAAGTGGTTAGGGCTATTTTTTATTATGATTTTAATGGTAGGCGGTTGTTCACAAGAAGAAACGGTGAGGGTAGACGACCAGGTAAGTAAGGATAATCCATCTGGTGATTTAGCACCTTTAAGCAAGAAGACGAAAGTTATTATTTCTGAAGATGGTGCCGCGTCAGGTGCTGGCTTTTATATTGCAAAAGAAAAAGGCTACTTTGAAGACTACAATATTGATATTGAATTTGCCACTTTTGCAAATAGTGATGATATGTTACCAGCCCTCGCATCGGGTGAAGTGGATATAGCGGGAGGCATTTCATCGGCTTCTTTTTTTAATGCAATCGCGCAAGGAATCGATGTGAAAATTATCGCTGATAAAGGTCACAATGAAAAAGGTAAATCGTATTTCACGTTTGTTATTGGTGCAGATAAACAAGATGAAATTAAAGACTATAGTGATTTAAAAGGAAAAAGAATTGCCATTTCTACTCAAAACGCTGTTGATGATTACATTTTCCATGAAATGCTTAAGCATGCCGGTCTTAAAAAAGATGATGTAGAATTTGTTCTTATGCCAGACTTTGGCAGCATGATGGCAGCCATAGGAAATGGCTCAATTGATGCGGCCTTACAAATTGAACCTCTTATTACAAAGGGTGTCGCTGAAGGAATTCACGTGCGTTTCGGAGATGCAACTGATTTCGCTCCTGAAGCACAAATCGCATTGGTTCTTGGCTCACCGAAATTTATGGAAGAAGAACAAGATGTGTCCTTACGCTTTATGGCGGCCTATTTAAAAGGTGTTCGTGATTATAATGATGCCTTCAAAAAAGGGGAAGATAAGGATGAAATTATCGACATCATGACACAATACACGTCTTTAAAAGACGCCGCGGTGTGGGAAGATGTTTTTGTAACAGGACTTGATCCAAATGGAAAAATGTTCATAGGCGATATTGGCGATCAATATGAATTGTACAAGAAAAATGGAGCAATTCGTGGGAAATTTAATTTTGACGAAGCAATTGATACGAGTTTAACAGAAAAGGCAGTTAAAATTATTGGTACGTATGAAAAGTAATATATTAATATAATGTAATATTCATGCATGAAAAAAAGGCGTTAATACATGAATTATATGGAAAAAAGGGCTAAACTCTTTGATTTAGGTCTTTTTTCATCTTTTTTATATAGTTCATATGAAATGTAGTATAAAGTGCGTCGAAATGTATTGTTATTTGTTTTAAATGTCTTATATTTGGATGTGAAATGTCTTTTAATCAAAAAAAAAATTGAGTAGTTAATTTACGATTTACAGAAGTATTAAAAATAATAAACCCAATGGTAAATATAAACTAAATTTTATATATTTGTTTTTACTAAATTGCGGAATTTTTTATCTAGATTTATGCTTTTAAATATTACAACCCCAAATTTGAAACCAAGTTGGTATGCCTTAAGTTTCATAAAAAAGGACTAACCATTAACGGTTTAGTCCTTTTTAATTTCTATTCATTAGATTAAGAGTTTTTCAACATTCATTCTTCTAACTTCAATCGAGTTTGGTGTTTAGTATAAGTTTCATATGAAACATATACTAAACATCTCGAATTGTTTCGTTCTTTACTTTGAATGTATTAAATTTGGATGTGAAAAGTCTTGTAAAAACAGAAAAAAAAGTATGGTTAGCATAGGATTTATTTATAATGTCATGATTAATACCCATTAATAAGACAAAAACAAAATATTATTAATTCTTTGTTACGAATAATAACTATTGTTAATGGGAAAATTAGATTAATTGTTAATAAAAAAATCTAACATGTAATCACAAAAGATTGGGGTTGAAGTTTGTGATACCATATAAAGTCTTGCTTGCAGACGATCATCAAGATTCATTAGAAATATTAGAGATTTTTATAAATAATCATCCTCAATATGAAGTTGTTTCTACATGCTCCAATGGAGAAGAATTGATTTCAAACACAGCAAAATTTAAACCAGACATTGTCATAACTGATGTTAAAATGCCGATTTTAAATGGGATTGAATCGATTAGAAAAGTTTTGCAATTTCAAAGGGATTTAAAGGTTATTTTTGTTTCAGGTTACAATGAATTCGCAGTAGAAGCTTTTGATATAAGGGCAGTTGATTATATTGTAAAACCAGTTGAACTTTCTAGACTATATGCAGCTTTAGAAAAGACTCAAACTGATAATCGTATACAAAAAATTTCCATGAAAAGTAAAAAGAAACTTCCCTTTAAATTTAAAGGAGCTATGTTTTTTATTCCTTTTTCAGATATTTTCTTTATTGAAAAAGCAGGAAAAAAATGTTTAATTCATACAAAAGAGGGCACATTTGAAACATATGAAAGAATTGGTTATCTTTCTGAATTACTTGATGAATCCTTTTTTTTATCTCATAGATCAAATATCGTAAATCTTGAAAATATTATTTATATTAAACCGCAGAATGAAACATTCCTAGCTTATTTTAGAAATTTTGATAAGCATGCACATATATCAAAACTTAAAATTAAAGAAATTGAACTTAAAATAAAAAGCTAGTAACAACAATTATTTCAAACTTCTTGTAATTGGAGGTGACTGACAAAATGGCAGCAATGAAACAAATTGTTGAAACGGAATTACAATCAATAAACTCGACATACATTGTCTTAAATCAAGATCTTTGTATTAAAGAAGTTTATCAAGATAATTTAGGAATACTTTCTTCTGATAATGAACTTTTAGGAGAACCGTTAAAAAGCGTTATGAAAAAAGAGTATTTAGAATTAGTCATTAAGATAGAAGATGCTAGAAAAAATAAAAAGCCTTCTTTTTTAAAAGTAATTACTAAACAAAAGTATGAGTATGAGGTTGAAATACTACCTTTTGAGAATTTTTTATTAGTCCTGATTAAGCATAGATTAAAAAATACAAACTTCATGATAAATAAGTTAAATGATAAAAATCAGGAATTAGAAACTAAATACCATCAAGTATTAGTAGGACTAAAAGATTCTGATCTGGCCAACACAGAAAAAACAGATTTATTATTATTATTATGTCACGAGTTTAGGACACCTTTAAATATTATTAATGGATATCTTCAAATATTATTGTCTAATTCTCAACAAAGTTTAACGAAGGACCAACAAAAATATTTATCAAAAATAACTAATGCAAGTAAACAACTAGAAATGATTATGAATGATGCATTGGATTTTGTTAAAGTAAACAAAGGAAAATTGAGAGTTAAAACTGAATACATTGATATAAATGACCTTATTGAAGATTGTATTCAAGCTCAATCTATAGAGGCATGCGTAAAGAATATCAAAATTACTCATAAAAATGAAGAATCAAAAGTATTAATTTACTCTGATAAAAAAAGACTAACTCAAGTATTGATGAACATTTTATCAAATGCTGTTAAATATACTAATGAAGGCGGATACATTCAAATCAACAGCCTTAGAAATGAGCAGAGGTTACTAATTGAAGTAATTGATACTGGTGTTGGTATTCAGGGCAAAGAATTAGCTTACATATTCTCCCCGTATTATCGCTCCTCTTCCACAGACTCGATGTCTACAGGGTTTGGTATTGGTTTATTCTTGGTCAAGCAGGTTCTTACAGAGTTGGGTGGTTTGGTACATGTTTCTAGTGAGTTAGGTGTAGGTAGTCGTTTTATTATTGAATTACCTATTGAAAATTAACAAGTGAATTAGTGAATTAGTGAATTAGTGAATTAGTGAATTAGTGATTATCAGTGATTATTGAGAGCTTGAATTTTTAAGTTGGAAGCTTATTAAGCCGTAAGATTTATGAGAAAGTCTATCTAATGTCTAGTAATGCAACTTAGAAAGAGTGAATATCAAAAGAATTTAGGTGTAAAAATGAATACTTTGATTAAAGATGTACTTCTAAACGTATCATTAATCACCATCATTATTTTGATGTGGAAATTTTTATCTCTAAAAAATCAAGAATCGCATCTCTTTCAAAAGGCTTCTTTGGGTATAGCTGCAATCATGTCAATTACATTTTGTTTATCATTTCCTTTAGTATTTCAGGACCAATTTCAAATTAATTTTTATCATATCCCTATTGGAATAGCAGGTTTATATGGAGGGGCAACAATTGGTTCCATTTTGTTCGTGGTAACTGCCCCTTTGTTATTTCTATTAAGTGAAGATAATTTAGAAATTTCAATGATTCTTCTCGTTAGCCAAACTCTTGCTATTATTTTACTAAGCCCATATTTTAATAGGTGGAAAATAAATAATAAAATGATTATTGGGACGTTATTAATTTCTATTTTTTCTTCCGTTTCGATTGCAACTACAATAAACATTAATCAGACAGATCAAGTATCCCTTATTATTGGTCTTGGCGTTATTCTTGTATATTTAGCATTTATCGCCTTTTGCTTTTTCCTAATTGAAAAGTTCAACACATCTTTAGAAACGCAAAAGATAGTAGCCAATGCGGAAAAAATGGAAGGACTGTATCATCTCGCTGCAGCTTTTGGACATGAGGTTAGACAACCTATTACAACTGGAAAAGGAATGCTGCAATTATTATCAGATGATAGTTTGCCAACAGATAAAAGAATCGAATTTTTATCTGCTGCTATTTCCGAAGTGAATAGAGCAGAGAAAATAATTCAAGATTATCAAGTTTTTGCGCAACCTTATTCCAATAAATTAGAACGGTTCGATTTAGTCAATGAAATTCAAAAAGTACTCAATCTCGTGGAACCTTTGACCAATGTAAGTAATGTACAAATCAATACAAATCTTTCGTCTGCTTGGATTAATGGCGATAAAGCAAAAATTGAACGCTGTCTTATTCATATATGTACGAATGCCGTTGAAGCAATGGATACTGGAGGGATTCTGACCATACAGTCTTTTAGTACTACGGAAAATTCAATCATTGAAATTTCTGATACGGGGATAGGAATGACGAAGAAACAAATATCTACATTGGGTGAACCTCTCTATAGTCTAAGTAGTCGAAAGGGTACCGGGCTAGGCATGATGATGGTATTCCGTTTAGTTGAAGGTATGAAGGGCAAACTTGAGATTCAAAGTAAAGTAGGGGAAGGTACAAAAGTAACAATAGTTTTTCCTAATAAGAAACTATTGAAGGATGCACATACACATATAGATAAAGAATTTGTTTATTAATTAAAGAAGGTTGTTCTACATGTGATGAAGAGCACATGTAGAACAACCTTTTTCTGTTTTTTTATATCCTTTATTTTTTTTCGTGCAAGCTGTTATTTCATATATTTTTTAGAGAAAAACTTAAAAGCAGTTCGAGATAAAACACCTTTTAAACCAGTCTTTGGGACGTGTGCATTCGTTTCTCCGTTTTCCACATACTGCTGCAAGTGAAGAAGCGTGTCATCCCAACCCTTAGAACACATTTTGTAGCAGGATAACAATGGAGTTAATCCTAGATGTTGAAACTCAACTGTTGTTTTACCATTTTCAGTTGGGTGTAATGTGAAAAGGACCTCCGTTTCTTTCCATTCACTCCAACCTTCAACACATCTCCAATGTACTATTTCATTAGGAACGAGTTCTAGTATTTCCATAGAATTAAATAATAAACGCTCAAAACGAAACGTATGGATTCCGCCTACCTTTGTGCTTACATCGCAGTCGGTGGTCCACCAACTTTTAATGCCATTTTCAGTTGTTAGCGCTTCGTATACATGTTCTACAGAGGCAGCAAGTTCGAGTCGTTTTACATAGCTATTCATTGTTTTCGCTATGCATTTTCAATTTATTTAATAGAAGTGCCCATCCATTGGTATGCGATTCTTCCCATTTAGGATCAAGTAATCCAACAGCGCTATGTGATAATTTGACTTTCGTTGCATCACCGTTGCTTTCCAAACGATAGCCATAATGACTAGTAACGGCGCCTTGCATACCTAGTAATCCTTGTAAACGAATTTCTTCATTCTTTTTGTAATAAAGTACCGTCCCCCAAAGAGCTCCTTGGCCATTACCCCAATTTTCCATAAACAATCCACCGACTTTTGGATCAAATGTTATTTTAGAGTTGTCCTCTTCAAAACGGAATTCCCACCAGTCGTTGATATCGTTAACGAGGGAGTGAAAAACACGTGTAAGAGGAGCATTTATTTCAATCTGCTGTTCAATTTGAAAAGAGCTAATTTCTAATTTCATAAGTTCAGTTCCTCCATATTCAAGTTTTGTTTTTAAATTCGTTAAAGATGTTGATAGTTTTGATTCATATTGACTGACCCAGCGGTTATACACTTCTTGTAAAGGAATGATATTCAAGTAGTTTAAACGTGTTCGACCTTGTCTACGAACGACGATTAGATGAGTATCTTCGAGTATTTTTAAATGCTTCATAATGGCATATCTGGATACTTCAAAATGTCCACTTAACTCACCGGTAGCAATAGGACCTTTTTTTAATATATCGAGAATGTCCACTCGTATTGGATGGGACAAAGATTTAAATAAGTGAGTTACTTCTTCATTAATCATAATTATGAATCACCACACCCTTTCACATGAATATTATGTTACTAAAAGGTAACATGATATTCATGTTAACACAAGATTGAATTAACGGCAGATAGGGTAATCAAATATAGAAGAGTGTGATAAAGTTTAATTATTATAATTTTCTAAATTCATAGATAAGAGGGGTGTTCACATGTTTAGTATGTACAAAGTAAAGCCATTTTTTGATGAAATGATAAAGGCAAGTGGAAAACCCAAGGATCACTATCAAAAATTTTATGATATGGTTCATAATTTTTCTACTGATGAACTTAAAGAAAGACATGAAAGAGCACAATTATCTTTTTTGAGACAAGGAATTACCTTTACGGTATATAATAATAATGTAGGTGCTGAACGCACAATGCCTTTTGATTTTGTTCCAATCATTATTCCTTCAGACGAATGGGAAACGATAGAAAAAGGGATGGTCCAACGTTCTGAAGCATTAAATTGTTTTTTACAGGATGTGTACCACGATCAGAAAATTATTAAAGATGGTATCATACCAAGAGATTTAGTAGAAGATAATCCTTATTACTACGCCAAACAAATACAAGGCGTTACTATTCCGTTAAATAATCATATTTTTCTTGCTGGAATTGATTTAATTCGTGATGAAAATGGAAAATACTTAGTGCTAGAGGACAATTTACGCAATCCTTCAGGTATCTCGTATGTCTACCAAAATCGCTACGTAATGCGCCAGGTGTACCCAGAATTTTTCGCTAAACATTCTGTCCATACTTTAGAACATCAAGTGACGTATTTACATGAAGCGATTATGGACCATGCCCCAGAAGGAGTGGAAAATCCTAACGCCGTTTTATTAACTCCAGGTATATATAATTCCGCTTACTATGATCATGTATTTTTAGCGCAACAGATGGGTCTTCAACTAGTCGAAGGTCGAGACTTAATAGTCACAAATGATATTGTTTATATGAAGACGATTCGAGGACTTGAAAAAGTGGATGTCATTTACCGCCGAATTGATGATGATTTTTTAGATCCATTAGCTTTCCGTGAAGATTCAAACCTAGGTGTAGCGGGGTTATTGGATGCGTATCGTCAAGGGAATGTGGCAATTTTAAATGGCATTGGAAATGGAGTAGCTGATGATAAAGCGATGTATGTATATGTGCCCGATATGATTCGCTATTACTTGAATGAAGAACCGATTATTGAAAACGTCAAGACATATCGTTTAGAAGATCCTATTCAGCGGGACTGGGTACTTGAACGTTTACATGAATTAGTAGTTAAAAACGTAGGTGCCTCTGGGGGTTATGACATGCTTATAGGGCCTCATGCAAGCGTGGAAGAAATCGAAAAATTCCGAGGTAAGATTCTGGAAACACCTCATCAATATATTGCCCAACCAACGATTAAGTTATCAAGAGCACCAGCTTATCAAGGAGAAGAATTTTATCCTTGTCACGTTGATCTACGTGTATTTGTGATCAGAGGAAAAGAAACGCATGTATTCCCAGGCGGTTTATCCCGTGTGGCACTAAAAAAAGGGTCCCTAGTCGTCAATTCTTCACAAGGTGGGGGCGGTAAAGATACGTGGGTTATGAAGTCAGGGGGTACAACTTAATGTTAAGTCGTGTAGCAGATTCACTTTATTGGATGTCGCGTAATATCGAACGTACTGAATTAAATGCACGTATTCTAGACGTTCATTTAACTCAAATGGTTGAAACCTCGAGTGAAGAAATGCTAGACGAAAAACAATGGCAACTTTTGTTTGGAATTTGTTCGACAGAAGAGGAATTAGAAGCGCTAGAAAACAATCCGAATGTTCAAGATCAAGACTATTTACACTACTTAGCTTTTCATTCTGACAATCTAAATTCCGTCTTCAATTGCGTGCGTGTAGCTCGAGAAAATGTGCGAATTAGTCGGGATCATTTGCCGAATGAACTTTTTGAAATATGGAATGATTTATACCATTTTACCCTCCATGCAGAAAGAGAGAATTTTTCTATTCAACACTTACGAGCATTTTTACAGAAAGTAAAAATGACAACATTGATTGCTCAAGGGATCATTGAGTCTGGTATGTCGCGTGGAGTTTCTTACCGCATGATTAAAATAGGGAAATGGTTGGAGCGGGCAGAGAAAACAGCACGCATTTTAAATGTTGTATGTGAACAAACTCGCGAAACGCAATTGAAGTATAAAGGTGAAGATTACTATGCGTGGTTATCTGCTCTTCGTATGTTAAATGGTTATGAAGCATTTTTAAAAGTAAACCGTCCTAAAATGGATCCGAAAACCATCTTAACTTTTCTAATTACGGATGAATCATTCCCAAGATCAATTCACTATAATATTAACCATGTGCGAGCGGCCGTTGACAACTTGGAAAATGCTAAAATTGCACATTATTCTTTCGAGTTATATTATGCACTTGAGAATTTAAAGAAAAATTTTGACGAAATGTCTATTCATAAATTGAATTCAGATGATATGTTAGCTTTTTTAAATCGATTCCAAAATCAATGTAATGATATTGGGAAAATATTCTCTAAGACATATTATTTAACTGAGCCAGAAACTCAGCAAGAACAAACACAGTTGCCAACAGTTCAAGAACCACCGAAATCTTTAATTTCTTCATCCATGAAATACAAAATTGAACATACAAATGTTTTCGAGTACGACACCTGGGTTGATCAAAGCATGAACTCCATTAGGTTAACTCCACGTACAGATGAGTGTCAGCGTTTGTTGTCTTTCCGAACAGATATTACACCTGTAGCTCTAACGAAGGGACATGTGGATATCTGGGGGAACAGTGTTGAATCATTCTTTATAGCGGATCATCATAAGCATTTAGAAGTAAAGGCAACATCGGTTGTAAGTATTCAAAAGAGTCCATGGATTCATCGTATTAATTTTTCTCCAGAAATGTATGCCATTTTTCATTCATCTTTATTCAAAAGCCATTATTTAGCGTATTTAAGCAATACCGCATACACATATTTAACACCCGAACAAATGCTGCAAGTAGACTCGGAAATTGGAGAAATGTACAATCCTGTTCAATATTCTATAGATGTAATGAGTTATTTGCATAAGCGTTTTACCTACGATGGATCTTCTACAGATGTATCAACGAAGGCAAAAGATTCATTTAATTTGAACAAGGGTGTATGCCAAGATATTTCTCACGTTATGTTAGGAATACTTCGAACTAAACATATCCCGTCAAGATATGTCAGTGGGTACTTGTATGTAGGCGAAAATTCCGCATTAATTGGAGATTCAGCGAGCCATGCATGGGTTGAAGTGATGGTTCCTGGGATAGGCTGGGTAGGACTTGACCCTACAAATAATGTGGAAGCATTAGAAAATCACATTCGCTTAGGAGTGGGGCGTGATTACGGGGATGTTAGCCCAGTACAAGGGGTCTACCGTGGTGGCAGCCATAAATTAGATGTGAAAGTATCAGTTAGTGTAATTGAATAATAAGAAGGAGCCTCGACGAGTTTAATGTCGAGGCTTTTTTTACAATATATGAAAGCATTAAAATTTAGTGAGCCATGAATCCGGTATTCCCGGTATTTTAAGGAGTAGGTTCTAGTATGATACTACTGATTTGCGCTCCAGGCGGACGCTTTCCACCGGGCGGGCGGTGAGCCTCCTCGGTCGCTTCGCGATCTGCGGGGTCTCACCTGTCCCGCTGATCCCGCTGGAAAGATATTGGACGAACTGTCATTGGTCCAATATCTTTGCGACGAGTAATCGCAGGAGCACATGCTTTTCCCGCCGCCTTCCGCTTCAATCCATGAAGTGTGTAGTAATCAACAAGGAAATTTATAAATTGCTTATTGCTAAGGCACGAATAAATGATTCTAAGTTAAGTTAAGCTAGAGATAGAACTAACCTATAATCCTAGTTGCCATCTATATTAGTTGATTGAAGGGCAGGTGGCGACTTCTGCGGGAAAAGCAGATGTTTTCTGCACCGAAAGCGAAGCGACAGGTGCATGAGCTGAAGACCTCACAGGAAAGATACTGGCCAAGAGCCAGTATCTTTGCGACGAGTAACCGCAGGAGCACATGTTTTTGCAGTGACGAGGAGACTGAAGTCATGCCCGCGAAAAGCGTCCACCGTAGCGGAAATCAACAGGCTACTATGGTTACTCTTCTTAAAAGGACCGGGCGCACTTTGCCCGGTTTTTCTTATTAAAGTTATACGTTTGAAACTGGCGATCGATTTCCGTCCATTCAGTGTGAGTTTTCGTCCATTCAACTTAGATTACTGTCCATTCGCTTGCAGACGTACACCATTCCTCCAGAGAAGGACACATCTGCCTATGGTGAGCAATCCTGTACCACGAGTTAATTTAGAACCCGCATTACGCTTATGTCACAAGACGCGAATTTCTACTCGATTCCGTCCATTATTTTTTGCGCGATAAAGCTCATTATCAGCCATTACATACATGTCCAGAACCGGAGTTAATTGAGATTTCTTGCAATGAATTGCACCAACACTAATGGTAACTGGAAGAGTTTTTCCGTTAAAATGATAAGTCAGATTTAAGTCTCGTACCGCTTGTCTGATTGATTCTGCAAATTGTTTCAATTCATTCACTTCTAATCCATTCGTAAAGCAAACAAATTCCTCACCACCATAGCGTCCAAGAATGCCTTTTTGATTTCCAAACGCCGATTTCATGCAAGCTGCAACCTGTTTTAAACATTCGTCCCCTTGCACATGTCCGTAGCAATCGTTATAGCGTTTAAAATAATCTATGTCCAACATCATTAAAGCGATATCGTGATTTAGATGAGACTCCTCATTCCAAACTTTTTGAAGATATTTGGTGACTTCTCTTCGACTGGCCACTTTTGTCAATTCATCGTAATAAACTTCATCACTAAGATCGACATTAGCTTTTTCAAGTTTAACTAATAGCTTTTTCTGAATGGCAATTTCATTTTCTAATTGCTCATTCATTTTTGAGATATGTTCTACTTCTTTTCCAGTAAACACCTTATTTAATTCAATCTTAATGATTTTAAGTTTTTGAGAAACTACTTGAGTTTCAATGGCTTGTTCTACAATGTGATATCTTTTGAAATAGTCCAGAGCCAGATGGTATTGTCCTTTTTCCTCGTAAAATTCAGTAAGAATGGTGTAAATTCTACTTAATTTTTTTCTGGCGTGTATTTGTTCAGCATGTTGAACAGCTTGATTCAGATAATCTAAAAAATAACTTTCATTTTCCAAACGTTCCATTTCGGCCAACTTAACCAATACGTCAATAGTGTAGAATTTATTTCCTGTGTGCTCCAATCGTTTCAACGCACTGTCATAAAAATGTCTAGCTTGTTCAAACTCTTTTTTAATGAAATGAATTTTCCCGATTTTATTTTCAACTTCAGCCAAAGATGTAATATCATCAAGCTCAATTAACATGTCATAGCTTTTTTGTAAATAGTCATAACTGATATCCAAGTTCGAGTTTTTAAAATGCATCTCGCCGATGTTTTCTAAAATAACTGCTACATTCATTTGCAAATGATTGTCTTGCGAAATTTGCAGTGCCTGTTCAAAAGCAGCAAAGGCTTCTTCTTCATTACCTACTTCCCGATATACTTCGCCTAAATTATTGTATACGCGACTGCTGACTAAGAATTCTTCTAAATCCCTTAAGTGAAACAAAGCATTTAGAAAATGCTCCAAAGCTTGTTCGTATTGAGCGTAGTAAAAATAAACCACTCCTATTAAATTTAATGCTTCTGCCATACCTCTATTGTTTCCTAACTGTTCGTACAATTGATAGGAGTCGTAGGCATGGTCATAACATCGCTCAAGTTCAGTCATTGAACGGCAAGCCAAGCCCATTGCAAATAGAGCGGCAGCTTGTGATGTTTCGAGATCGTTTTCTTCTGCAATTAATTTTGCTTCATAAGCTATATCAAATGCTTGAGATGGATTTTGAAACGCTATTCTTCTAGATTCTTTGATTAAATCCGTCAGTTGTTCAGAAACCAAATCCATACTCATCACTCCTCAACAAAGTTCTTTCTACTTATTTCGACATTTTTTATCAATAAACCTTCTCATCAGAAGTATGAATATTAGATTGCGCTTGAAACTCCAGAATAGAATGAAGGATACAGAAAACACTTATGCCTATACGGGAAGCCGATACAAGCTCGAGACAAGTGTAAGAAACACATTGAAGGGTCTTGTTATGTGCAATATGATAGGAGGATATGAAATAATAGGTGAAAACGCTAACGGAGGGTGAAACAAATGAAATTTAAACTTAAATGGATCGTCGTCGCCCTGATCGGTATTGCGGTTGTCATTGGACTGGTTCTATTTATGAATTATCAGCAAGCGAAATCAAATGGTAGTGAGTCCATTTCATATAACGAGGAACAAACGGCGATTTTTGCAGGAGGATGTTTCTGGTGTATGGAGCCACCTTTTGAAAAATTAGTCGGTGTTGAATCTGTAGTATCTGGTTATACAGGTGGCGAAGAAGTGAATCCAGCCTACAATGAAGTAGCGTCAGGAAGCACAGGCCATTTAGAATCAGTTATTATTACGTTTGATCCAAAAGTCATTTCATATGAAGAATTGCTAGAAGTATTTTGGCGTCAAGTCGACCCGACAGATGCTGATGGGCAATTTGTAGATCGTGGCCAACAATATGCAACGGCTATTTTTTACACAAATGAAGAACAACAAGAACTCGCACAAGCATCTAAACAGAAAATGCAAGACAGTGGCATTTTTGAAGGAGAACTTGTTACGCCTATACGACAAGCTATGACATTTTACGAAGCAGAAGAATATCATCAAGATTACTATTTAAAAAGTGAAGAACGCTATGAATACTATCGTGAACGTTCTGGTCGGGATCAGTTCTTAGATAAAGTATGGGAAAAACAACCTACGCTCGATATAAAGTCGTACAAAAAATACAGTGAGCAAGAGTTGCGAGAAAAATTAACTGATCTTCAATTCGAAGTCACACAAAATGATGGTACAGAGCCACCCTTTGAAAATGAATACGATAAAAATGTTGAAGATGGAATTTATGTCGATATCGTTTCTGGGGAGCCATTATTTAATTCGCTCGATAAATTTGATTCTAAAACAGGCTGGCCAAGTTTTACGCAGCCACTAGAAACAGCAAACATTATTGAAATTGAAGACTTTACACTTGGGACTAAGCGAATGGAAGTGAGAAGTCGTCATGGTAATTCGCATTTAGGTCATGTCTTTGAAGATGGTCCAGAGCCAACGGGATTACGCTATTGTATGAATTCAGCTTCTATGAAATTTATTCCAAAAGAGGATCTTGAAAAACAAGGGTATGGAGAATATGTCAGTTTATTTAGTCAGTAAAATAGCTGAAAAGTGAAAGTTGGGATGATTATAAAAAAGTTCATAGGTTTTGCCTTATTACTACTTGTCCTAACAGGATGCGGGAGTGAAAGCGAAAGAAAATCTGTCCAATTCTACATGTGGGGTGGCGATGAAAATATTAACAAATACATTGATCAAACCGTTGCTCCTTATGTATTAAAAGAATACGACATTGATATAAAACGTGTTGCTATGGAAACAAATGATTTCATGAGTAAACTCCAAAATGAAAAATCTGTTGGTCGAAAAGATGGATCCATAGATCTAATTTGGATTAATGGAGCAGCTTTTAAACAAGCGAAAGATAGTGAATTGCTGTCTGGGGACCTATTGAGTGATTTAGAAAATACACAACGCTTTGAACAAGTATTGTTGGAGACAGATAGTGGCGAGCCTATAGAAGGTTTAGAAATTCCTTGGGGGAAAACGTCGTTTGCATTTCAAGTTAATACAGACAATGTTAAGCAACCTCCTTTAACTATTGATGAATTAACACAGTGGATTCAAAACAACCCGGGGAGATTTACGTATCCAGATGCAGCAGACTTCACGGGGAATGGCTTTATCCGTCAATTAATGTACTCGTTGAATCTTGATCAAATAAATGGTGATCCTACCCTAAAGCAACGACAAAAAGCATACGAATATCTAAGTGAAATCAAACCGAATTTGTGGCGACAAGGAAAAGACTACCCTAAAAATTTGCAGCAACTAGATCAAATGTTTGGCAGTAGTGACGTTGATTTCACCATGGGTTTCAATGAACGTCGTGCGTTACCCTTTATAGAAAATGGGACGTTTAACAAATCCACGCGCACGTTCGCATTGAATGGGCAAGCTGTTACGAATGCGCATTATTTAACCATTCCTTTTAATTCGCCCAATAAAGAAAAGGCTCTGCAAGTAATTGAAGCGTTAACGAATTACTCGATGCAAGCTGAAAAACTAAAAAGTGACGTATGGGGAGATGGCTCTGTATTAGCTTTAGACCAATTAACGGGCGAACAACAAGAAAATTTAGAGTCTAAATCCACTGGGTACCATTACTTGAACGAGTGGGAAAATCAAAGTGACTTTTCGGCGGAAATGATTCAACTTATCGAAGAGGAATGGAGAGACTATGTCGTTCGTCCATAAAATTGGGAGTTTAATTGTCATCACTATTGGAGCGGTTAGTTTACTTGCAGCCGCTCTTTTAGTTGTAGATATCGTACGGTTATTGGATATCGTTCAGCCTAACCCGTCATGGAAATATTATGCAGAACCACTGAATCGATTGCTGTGGTCTTCCGTTTTAACTGTTGTAGCTACCCTAATTAGCATTGGATCAGGCATATTAATTGTACGTGGATTTTATTTGGAACAATCTTTAAGAAAGTCAATTGATCGATTGTCGGTTGCTTTTTATTTTCCGCATTTCATTGTGGCTTTATATGTTTTAGCTTTAGCGAACAATATGTATAAATTGGTCGATTTTTATCACCCAACATTCGGCTTTCTAGAAATTTTGTTAGCCTATTGGTTAAAAGAAGTACCTTTTGTAGTGTTTTATTTAACGGTTACATACGCATCTCTTGACCTCGATTCTCGTAGACTTATTCAATTATTTGGAGGGAATAAATGGCAACAGTTTGTTCATGTTGAATGGGCAGCTATTAAAGGGCAAGTGGTTGAGCTCTTCTTAATTTTGTTTGCCTTTATGTTAACGGCTTATGAAGTACCTGCACTTCTTGAAAATAGTGTATATCCTCAATTTGGTCCTACTATATTGGCCTACTATTACTCCATTGATGTGGCACAACGTTTAGTTATAGATGTCTTGTTAGTTGGCGTCTCAATTGTGCTTGTGCTTTCGACGATTGGTTTGTTTTTATGGACAAGTCGGACAAGGCATTCACTTGGAAAGGGGAGTCGGACATTATAAAACATCTCCTTTCTTTAAGTTACACGATGATGCTACTTTACACGGCCTGGCTTTTCGTTACGGGAAAAATAACTTTTTCGTTTATTTTGCAAGACCCATCAATTTGGCAGGCATTCTATTACACATGTGTAATTACGAGTATCACAATCGTGTTAAATATCAGTTTAGGCCTCTTAACCGGTTGGCACTTAGCCAGTAAGGTTAGTCTTTGGAAAGATGTCTTCGTGTTATTGCCGCTTATTCTTCCCGTGATTGCGGTGATGGGTGGCTTACAGCTTGCTTTGTTGTGGTTACATATTCCAGATCAATTGATAGGCGTACTATATATTCATTTGATGGTAACCATCCCATTTTCCATTCAAATTTTTAAAAATCGATTTTTGGAACTAGAAAAAGGAATTCCTTCACTTGTAAAGCTATTTAACGGTTCCAAACAAACCATGTGGATATTTGTTTACTTCCCCCTCTTAGGCGGCAGCTTATATACAGTGGTATTGTTAACAACTGTGATTTCACTTAGTCAATATGCGATTACTGCGTTTATCGGTGGTGGATTAATCCCTACAATCACCACATTACTATTTCCATATTTACAATCATCTAATTTCTATATTGTTCATACGTCTGTATTTCTTATAATTACCATGATTGGACTGTTTGCGTTATCGATAAGATTCATTATTTCAATCTTTAAAAAGGTGGTGACATCGCTCTTATGATGGAGTTGCGAAACATCTCAAAAAAATTCGAAGGTAAAATCGTTCTTGAATGTGTAAATCTCTCCCTTAAACAAGGCGAAGTTATAACGATTCTTGGGAAATCGGGTAGTGGAAAGTCTACTTTACTTCAACTAATTGCAGCGATGGAGCCAATTGATTCGGGAGAGATTCAAAAAAACGTAGAGACAATGTGCGCATATATTACGCAAAAACCATATCTTTTTAGTCATATGACGGTTCTTCAAAATATTGCATTTCCTTTGAAATGCCAGGGTGTGAGAAAGAAAGAACGATATGCTATAGCGAAAAATTGGCTTGAGAAAGTTGAACTTTTTGGTCTAGAAGATCGTTTTCCTTATGAGCTTTCGGGTGGACAGCAACAACGAGTGTCAATTGCTCGCGCATTTGTCTATCAACCAGATGTGTTTTTGATGGATGAACCATTTGCAAATTTAGACGTGAAACTGAGTAGGCAGCTACAACATCTAATTTTTAACGAAATGAAGCAACGCAATGTCGCAGGGATTTTTGTGACGCACAACTACGAAGAGACTAAAATGTATGCAGATCAAACATTCTTACTGCAAGATGGCAAACTTACAACTATGTCTGAACAAGAAGTCGAACTATATTTTAACGAAGGTATTCAAATTGAGGGACGCACCTATTTAATTTCAAATTGTGTATTAACAAATAATTTGAGTGATCGATCAATTGCTGTCTTGCTTGATAAAAAAGTTCATTTATATGGGGTCGACTTTTATGTGGTCATTTTGCCAAATGGTCAGAAGCAATTTATGAAAAAATCTCAGGAGATAAATACTATAGTGCCTTTGTATTTGGTTTTGAAGGAGGGGTGAAACTTGCTAGACACAAAAGGACAACCAATTATTCAACCTCTTCTAGATACATTAGCTGATACATTCATCAAATGGAAGCTAACGGCAAACGGAGTAACAGGGATTGCTGTATCAATTGGGATTGCGGCAAGTGTATGGATATATATTGATATGGTTTGGCTTGGCATCGCTTTTTTGTGGTTGTCAGGATTACTTGATGCTGTAGACGGTACGATGGCTAGAAAAACAAAACCTTCTGCAGTAGGTACCGTACTAGACGTAACGTTTGATCGAGTGGTAGAAGGGGGAATTATTTTAGTGCTCGCGATCAAGTATCCAGAGCACTCAGTTGTTTTGCTGCTATTAATGTTTTCAATCTTAATTGCGATGACATTGTTTTTAACGATCGGCAATGTAGCGCGGAACTCCGGGAGAAAAAGTTTTCACTATGCTACAGGGTTAGCTGAACGCACGGAAGGATTTATTTTGCTAACGGTGATGGTCATTTTTGCACCAACATGGTTATTTTGGACAACTTTATTATTTATTGTTATTGAAGTGTTAAGCACGATTTTGCGTTTCACAGCATTTGTGAAGGAAGAGAGGGAATTACATGAAAGAACATAAAGTAGTGGTCATTGGTGCTGGTTCTGGCGGCTTATATACAGCAGCAGGACTTGCGAGACTTCATGTGGATGTAGCACTTGTAAACAGTACAGAGAAGTTAGGTGGAGATTGCCTACATTCCGGATGTGTCCCTTCTAAATCTTTAATTTATGCATCAACCCAAGGAATGAGCTGGGAACAAACGACTCAACACATAAGACAGGTGATAGCAGAAATACAGGTGCATGATTCGGTTGAACGTTTTGAAGGACTTGGGGTCTCGGTTTATATCGGACATGCGAAATTTGTAAGTCCAAATGAAATTGAAGTAAATGGGCAACGGATTCGCGGGAAAAAGTTTGTGATAGCAACGGGCTCATCCCCTCGGGAATTACCAATTGAAGGCTTACAGCAGTCTGGTTATTTAACAAACGAATTATTATTTCATTTGATTCAACAGCCAAAGTCTCTCGGTATTATTGGAGCAGGACCCATTGCACTAGAACTTGGACAAGCGATGGCAAAGCTCGGAACGGATGTACATATTGTTAACCGTGACAAAGAAATTTTGGGCAAATTCGATTCTTCCATTCGAAAAGTAGCAACAAGACATTTTGAATCAGAGATGACGTTTTACAATAAAGCAGAAGTTACATGTGTAGAAGTAGAAGGAAGTCAAAAACGACTTACTTTAAGTGATGGAAAACAAATTTTAGTGGACGATATTATGGTTGCTGCAGGTCGTATTGCCAATATAGGTTCTCTGCGACTTGAGAATGCCGGAGTTAAAATGAATGATGGTTTTATACAGGTAAAAGATACATATCAAACATCGCTTTCTCATATTTATGCAATTGGAGACGTTATTGATACATATGCACACACACATGCAGCTGGATTAGAAGCTCGTGCAGTCATTGAACATATCGCATTTACGAAAAAGAAAAAGAATATCTATTTTGATTTTGCTGCCATTATTTATTCCACACCTGAAGTGTACCAATTGTTCGGCAATGATACGGAAGTAGTGGAAACGCTAGAAGTGAATTCAAAGGATATCGATCGTTATAAAACACAATTGATCGACGATGTGGTTATTCGTATTGGTATTGATAAAAAGGGGTATGTCATCAATGCTCAAGCAGTCGGTCCAAATATAAGTGATCTCATGCAGCTGGTTGCTTATACAAAGCGTATAAAAAAACCGATATCATCATGGTCAAGTATGACCGTACCATATCCTACACATGCACAAATCCTTCAACAAATTGCTAATACGTATATGTCTCGAACACTTGAAAAACCAATTGTACAGTCACTAATAAAAACGTATATATCTGTGAGAGAATTAAGTAAATGAAAAAGCGAACTTTTTGGCAAGAATGGCAAAAGATCATTTTGTTTGTTGGGTTTGCCATTAGTTGTTTGATCGTCCTATATGCATTTGATGTGATTGGAAAGATTGATATCGAAGCGGCTAGTGATTATGTTAGGGAATTAGGGATTTGGGGTATGTTATTGTACGTAATCGTATATACGATACGTCCATTATTTTTCTTCCCCGCAACTCTTCTGACGTTATTTGGTGGGTACACATTTGGACCATTTCTCGGCACTGCACTAGATATTGTAGGTGCAGGAAGCGGGGCAGTCTTAGCATTTTTAGTTGCTCGGTATTTAGGCAGAGAAAAAATCGAAAAATTCGTTAAAGGTAAAAAAATAGAACGATTTGATCAATCGATTCAAAATAATGGATTTATTGTTGTGCTTTATTTACGACTCATTCCCTTAATTCCGTTTGATTCAATTAATTATTCGCTTGGTTTAAGCTCGATCAAACTAAAATCGTATATGGCAGCTACGTATTTAGGCATTATTCCAGGTGCATTTGTATTAAATTATATTGGCTCATCATTAAGAACAATGGATTCAAAGCTGTGGATTGCGGTTGCATTGTATGGAGTTATGGTTTTACTGCCCTTCCTTGTGAAGAAGTTTAAAGGAACTACTCAAATACATCTTGAAAAAGAGCCTGTTAAGTAAAGAAAGGAAAGTGGAAACCTATGAAACTAGGTGTAACGAATGGACAGTTAAAGCCTGTTGAAGATAAGCCAAATAGCGTATCGAGTCAAACAGATATTAAACGCAATTATATGGAACCAATTCCCTATAGTGGTAGCCATGCGCAATCACAAAGTAAGATAAAAATGATTATAATAAATATGAAACAAATGGAACTAGTCGAAGAAAAAGCAAATTATCTTCACTATGTAGAAACGTCAAAAGTATTTAAATTTAAAGATGATGTTGAATTTTATTTTGATGATTCCAAACAAGTCACTCACTTTCGATCTAAATCAAGAGTTGGGTATTCCGATTTTGGAGTTAACAAAAAAAGAATGCAAAAAATCACAGATGCTTATAAGCGTCCGTGATTTTTTGTTTTAATGTATAAACTAAAGACTCTAAGCTTTTGCTGAAACGATGGCGAAACTACCTTGTCCACCATGTATAGCAATAATCGGGCTTAGTTCACCGATTTGTATCACTTGTGCAGGAAATCTTACCTGTAGTTGTTGCTTCACTTCATGAGCGGTCTTTTCACTTCCACAATGTAGTACCCACATTTCATTTGATGTTGGTTCAAAATCTTTAATCATTTGTAAAATGGCTCTTTTTCTAGTTCGTATTTTGTGAGCAATTTGTATGGAACCTTCTTTAAATTTGAGGATAGGATGGATTCTTAATATGTTACCAACAAAAAACCCAAGTTTACTTATCCGGCCACCTTTTAATAATTGATTTAAGTCAGCTACAAAAATTCGATTAGTATATATGTCTTCATTGTCATGTAAAGTTTGAGCAATTACTTTTGGAGCCATACCCTCTTCTACTAGTACTCTTCCTCGTTGTATAAGGTCATATAAGGGCCATGATACTATTTTTGAGTCTACTAAATGAACAGGAATTGATATAGTTCTACTCACCGAAGCGACAGTGTCGAAAGTACCACTAATTTGTCGTGAAATTAAGACAGCAATTATCACGTCATATTCCACTTCCAAGGTTTGAAAAAGTTGTTCAATATCATATACAGTGGGCTGCGATGATTTTGGAGAGAACTCAGAGTGACTAAGTAAGTCATAAAATTCATTAGTTGTTAAGTCTATACCATCTTTATATGTTGTATTTTCATGATTGATTTGCAAAGGGACTACATACAAATCGGATCGATGAGCATTTTTCGGTATATATGCTGAACTATCAGTTACCCATGCGATTTTCATACTATTTCCTCCAATTGCACATTCAATCATGTGTGCTCATTTTATCGTTAGTATAATAGATTCAATGAGATAAATAAAAAAGGAATGTGCAGGTGAGTCGAATGTTGGCAGGTATTGCTATAATATGTATGATTTTATTCATGAGTGTCATTTGGATGATCGCTGTTAAGTTAGATAATTACTCAATAGTTGATATTATTTGGGGTTTAACATTTATTTTGACGACTATTGTCGTTCTTTTGTATACGAAAAATTACAATGTCGTGTCCATAACACTTGCTGCTCTAGTGTTCATTTGGGGGATGCGTTTGTCAATCTACTTATTTACTCGCAATGCAGGTAAACCAGAAGATTATAGATATCAAGATATGCGTAAAAAATGGGGTACTAAAGTTAAGCAAACGGCTTTTGTTCGTGTGTTTATGCTTCAAGGAACTGTTTCTCTTCTATTCTCTTTGGGAATCTTTTTAGGTATTAGCAAAAGTGACACCATATTATCGATATGGCCGGTTTATATAGGGGTAGTTGTTTGGATCATTGGTTTCTTATTTGAATCAATTGGGGATTCACAGTTACGTACCTTCATTCAGAAGCCAGCGAACAAAGGAAAAGTAATCACAACTGGACTATGGAAATATACACGCCATCCAAATTACTTTGGTGAAGCGACACAATGGTTTGGGATTAGTATCATTGCATGTGCTGTGCCATTCGGTTGGATTTCGTTTATTAGTCCTTTGTTATTAACGTTCTTTTTATTAAAAATTTCTGGAGTTCCATTACTTGAAAAGAAAAATAGTCAGAAACCTGGTTATGCTGAATATGCAGCTAAAACAAGCGTATTTGTGCCAATGCCTCAGAAAAACTAACACAATTGAAGGCGAGCGACGCCGGAGGATTACCTATGCGAAATTCATCGATTGAAGTGTTATTATGGTGGTCTTGTTAAATAGAGAAGAAATAAACGACTGGCAACCAGCGATTTCAGTGGCGTCCTGGAACATCAGTGGAGGTAGTTCAATAAAGTATATGGATGCTAATCGCAATCGGTATGATTGTTTTCGATGCAGAACCCAATTTGTTATTCTGGATGGTTTAGTAAACCCGAATCGACTTAGAAACAAGTAGATATTGTATAGAAATTTGTCCGGATTTTCTAAACAAAGGCAAGTTACGTGCTAAACACATTAGAATTCGAGATAATGGAAAGAATAACTACTGAAAGGGTGAATCCGTGTGACAACTTATACAGAAATTACAACAATCCCTGAATGGCAAAATGTTCTTCAACAATCCAAAGAGAAACCTGTTTTAGTCTTTAAGCATAGTACGACTTGTCCTGTAAGTGCAGCTGCGTACAAAGAGTTTACATCTATTGCTACAGAAGTTGACGCGTATTTGGTGAAAGTCATTGAAAGTCGTCCGGTATCCAAAGAAATTGAAAGTGATTTAAGTGTTCAACATAAATCACCACAAATCTTATTAGTTTCAAATGGAGAGTCCGTTTGGAATGATTCCCATTGGAATATAACGGAGAAGAATATAGAAAAAGCAATAGAAGCACAATAACTCTAAAGATTTACCATTGAACCCCTCCTATTAATTTATATAGGGAGGGGTTTATTTATGAAAGCTGTCTATTGAATAAACCCTGGGTCTTGAAATTTATCGAGTATTAGTGTGTGACGCAGTAATTGTCGACTCAGTTACAACCATATTCAATAATGATAGTGCATGGAAGATGTAGATTTTGTCGAAGATAACGAAAATATGATTAAACGATATTGAATTAGTTTAAACTTTCTCTATCATTGGATAGTGTTTAGGAGATAGATTTTTCTTGCTATTTGTGATAGCATTACACTTTAAAGAAGTGAGGACGTGACTGAATATGATTAAAATTGAAATGCCTAAACCAGATCTAACGATTGTTCAACGCGTACAAGATCGTTCAAATGATGAGCCTGAGATTCCTTCAGTATTTGGCTTTATCGACTTTCACCAAATTGCACGTGACAAAGGCGGCATCATTATGTTCTTCAATAAAAAAGAAGAGCTTTTGTTCGTAGGGAAAGCACGTAAAGTAAGACAACGTGTAAAAAAACATTTTGAAGATAATGTTTCTCCTTTAAAAGAGCACCGTGATGAAGTGACAAAAATTAAGATTTTCTATGTTGATGATGCAATGGAACGTGAAATTTATGAAACATATGCCATCAATAAACTTGCTGCGTTGTATAACGTAGATAAAAAGTTTTCTCCTTCAAAAAAAGCTGACGAATCATAGTCAGCTTTTTTTATTTTGTCTAGCTTAAAAGAAAGCGATTAAGAATAAATTTCAGTCTATCTAAAGGTAAAATACTTACCGCTTAAATTTTTAGAATTTTCTTAAAATAGTGGCATGAAATAGAGGATATTCAGGTGTGAGTAGAGAAGTACTCTTATAGAAAGAATTAAAATGTTTTCTAAAGGGGAGAAACTCAGATGACGTTTAAGGTTCAACGAATAGAAGACTTGAAGAAAATCGACGTATCGAAGTTAGTATCGGAAAGCGAAGAAGAAGGCTATCGTTTCTTAACTCGCTTAGTACATGATTATGAAGATGGATCTAATACATTTAATAAAGATGGAGAAGCCCTATACGGTGTATGGGAGGGTCCTGAAAAATTAGTGGCAATTGGTGGCTTAAATCAAAACTCTCACACTGACAATAAGGATGAAGCACGTTTACTGCGCTTTTATACACTTGGGGATGCACGTAGACAAGGCGTAGGATCTCAATTGTTATCGGAATTAGTAAATCATGCAAAAGGAAAGTTTAAGAAAATTACATGTCGGACAGAATCAGCGAAAGCAGATGCATTCTACCGGGCAAATGGATTTGAAGAAGCTCATGAAGCACCTGATACTACACATGTGATGAATTTAGCGTAAATAGTAAATGAAAAAGAGGATTCGCTTATATGCGAATCCTCTTTTTAGAGCTTATACAGTTACGTAATGTGTCTATATAGGTAATTCAATAATTTCACTATTTAATATGTGGTGGAATTTAGCACCGTATCCTTCTGCAGCTTCGAGGAAGTAGTACAGTTTAATGACGAAAATTCCTTCTTTCCCGTTACTGATGACGTAAGCATTGACGATATTACTATCTGTACCAGAGCTTAGAGCAGCTTAAAGAATTAATTAAGCTTGTTGAAGAAGAGTGTATTTTGTAACACGTATATCATTGTACTATAAAGGAAATAAGTTTTTAAAAAATAATTATAAAGTGTCAGGCACCTAGATTTAAATGGAATATTTTATCCCCATTTAATTTTGGAAGCCTGGCGCTTTTTTGGAAGATGCTTACCAATGTAAAGGGCGTTTCTGTACAACATGTTCAGTAGGTGAAAGTGAAGAGTGGGGCAGGTTATTGTCTCACGATATGATTCAAGTTCCCCATGGTCAAGAACCCAGTGTTCATGGTGTGTTAGTATATGGAGAACATGCTAAAATGGAATTTATTTGATGTGACTCTCGTTAATTCAAAGTCGTGATTTCCTTTTTTAGAAACGCAAGTTTCCTCTCAGTGGAAGTGAATTTTGTTTAGTGATATATCTTGTTTAGTAATCTTTATTGGATTTTTTATATTTATTTTTAATCCTTTATGGTTATCACTGTTGATTTGTAAACAGGTGAATGATTGTAGTGGAAGGCGGCGACTCCAACGGGAAAGCGAGTCCAGGTGAGACCCCGCAGGAAACGAATTGTACACAATTCGTTTGCGACGAGTAACCGCAGGAGCATAGGTTTTTCAAACGACGAGGAGACTCACGCACCGCCCGCGGAAACATACTAACATTAGTAGCACAGACCAAGGCCATGGTTTGTGCTACTATTTTTTTGTAGAAGTGAAGGGAAGTCGAGCGGACGCTGGGATCTGAGAATCCGAATCAGGAAACCGACTCACTTCACACCCTTATAAGAATCAGTTTAGTATGTTGGGTCCTCGAGACCGTGTATAAGAAAGTGGAATCAATAAGGCACTGTGATGGACTTCTATGAAGAATGAACAGGAGGAGAAGTATGAAACACGTCATCGCTTTTGATGTCAGTATGGGAAAAAGCACTATGGTCCTCTACGATCACAATCAACACTGCAGGTATGAAGGGGAATTGGAACATACTCTTACCGGTTTCCAATCGCTAAAAGAACGCATTGATTCTTTAACGGAACAGGATGGTCAGGTTCCAGAAATTGTTTTCGAAGCTACAGGTGTCTATTCGCAAGGTCTTGAGAAGTTTCTTCAGGAACACCAGTATCCTTACAGCCGGCTCAATCCATTAGAGGCTAAACTCCAAACCGCCTCCATGCGCAGGCAGAAAACGGATATCGGTGATGCCCATGAACTGGCCAGGTCGCATTTTAGGATTGATCGTCCAGAAACCTACATTCAAGAAGACTACTATGAACAGATGCGTGCGTTGGGACGCTACTATGAGGATATTGAAAAAGAACTCGGTCAACATTCTAATCGGTTGCACGCTTTCCTACAGTTGAGCTTTCCAACGCTCGAAAAAGTGTTTTCGAAGAGTTCCATTTTGTTCTTAAATATCGTGAAGCTCTTCCCGCACCCGGCCTATTTAGGAGGACTGTCAAATGAGGAGTTATGCGATCAAATCAAACGTGCAACACGCAAAAACTTATCTGCCAAACAAGCGGAAGAGAAAGCAACTTTACTTCTCATGGCTGTTAAAAATTCCTACTCGGCTATTGGACCGAAAGATGTGCGATGTCAACATTTGAAGCAATATGCCAAACGCATTCAGGAACTACGGGTTCAAAAAAAGGAAATCATCAAACAGATGGTCGACCTTTCCAAAGATCGAGTGGAATTTCAAGTGCTCAAATCCTTTCCAGGAATCGGTGAAAACACCGCCGTTCAAATCCTTGGCGAGTTAGGTGACATCCGTCGTTTTCAAAATTCGAAACAAATCAATGCGTACGCAGGAATCGATATCCAACGGTATCAATCAGGCAAACTCCAACATCAGGATAAAATCAATAAAAGAGGAAACAGAAGACTGCGCAAAATCCTGTTCCAAATGGTCAGGTCTATGATCTCCTTGCGGGCAAAGACCCAAAATACGATTGTGGATTATTACGACAAATTAAAAAAGCAACCCAATGGAAAGCTCCATAAGGTTGCGATGATTGCCTGTATGAATAAGTTCTTGAAAGTTGCATTTCACCTTATCCAAAATGGCATCCTGTACCGGTACGAATCAGCAGTGTTTCGTAACACGATTCCTCTAACTATAGCACAATAGCCCCTGCGAAAAAAACAGAAATCGTGAGGTTTATTTACTATGCTTATTTTTTCGGTTCCGTGTGTTAAATCATGATTTCTGAGGGTATAGTGAAGCCAAATATCTTTTAACAAGCGACGGAACAGAAGTCAACCGCTTACTATTTCATTTTCACTATTTTTTTCTGAAAAAGAAATGGGAAAACTCTTGACTAGTGGTAAGAAAGCGTCCGCCTGAAAAGGAAATCACTAGACTTAAATAGAAGGCTGTCTTATTCTTCAGGTTATAGTGTAGAAGATTGCCGTCCTAAGCGACCCGGAAATCAAAGTTGATGCTGTATGGAATATCCTTTTAAACTGATACTTAAATCATCTGTAATTTCTTAAAGGACCGGGCGTATTTTGCCCGGTTTTTCTTGTCTCATTTGAAATTCAGGAGTAATTCAATTAGTTTATGTTAAAGATAATATTGATTGGTCAATAAATGGTTTTCACAGTTCTACATCTTTACATCAAAGGACTTGTCTAAAATACGTATATAGAGGAGATTAATAATGGAGGGGAAAGAAAAAGTAATAGAGGTAATCCAACCTGAATTTCAAGAAAAAATACAGGTGGAACTTAGTGGATTAACATTCACAAAAAACTTTCGATCAGCTACTGCTGAAGAGTGGTACATCTTCCTGCCTAATTATCATGATCCAAAGACAGGGGGTGCAGTAGGGAAAGTCATCATTCACTATGACTTATATGATAATAAAGAAATTTACATCAATACTACAGTGATATTTGATGACCCTAAATTATACAATCCAGAGCTACACGCTCTTGTTTATACGATTGCCGACGAATTAGTGAATAGACTCGTAGGTTTTTCGAACACCCTATTAGCAGTTCATGCCGGAGAAAATTCCTATAATGCAGAATACGTAAATAAGGGGTAAAAAAAACTGCCCCTCTTGTCTAAAACTAAATACAAGAGGGGCAGTTTTTAATTAATCTATCAGACAAAAATATGAGCGAAAATTACAATTATTGGCAATGTTATAATTGTACGTAAAATAAAGATTAACACAAGTTCCAAGAAGTTAACCGGAATATTTGAACGTAAAATCAAGATGCCGATTTCAGACATGTAGATTAATTGAGTTAACGATACCCCAGCTAATACGAATTTTGTTAGATCACTTTCAATACCGCTCCCGAGTATAGCGGGTAAGAACATATCTGCGAATCCTACTAATAACGTTGGTGCAGCTTCAGCGGCCTCAGGTAAACCAAGTAACGTTAAAACTGGTATTAACGGATATGAAATAATTTTGAATACAGGCGTGTATTCAGCAAGTACAAGTGCAAGTGTACCAAGAGCCATTACAAGAGGAATCAGTCCTAACCAAATGTCTAGAACAGTTTCGGCACCTGATTTTGCAAGTTTCTTTACGCTGCCTGAATTGCTTGCTTTTAATCGGGCTGCTTCAAAGCCCCATTTTACTAAAGAAACGCCTTCCGGAATATTATCATCAATTTGTTTTCCAACTGGCTCGTAATACGTATCTGCTTTACGAGATAGTGGGGGAATACGTGGCATGATGATGGCTGCCACTACACATGCAACTGATATGGCAATATAGAAAGGTAAGAATAAATGGCCGATTCCAACAACATTTGCAACAACTAGACTAAAGGCTACTGAAGCAATCGAGAATGTTGTGGCTATAACAGCAGCTTCACGTTTTGTATAATAGCCTTCATTATACTGCTTCATCGTTACTAATACTCCGACTGGTGCAGCACCCATCCAAGAAGCCATGCAGTCAATTGATGAGCGACCAGGTAATGTGAATACAGGACGCATAAATTTATTTACTAAAGCACCAACGAACTCCATCAAACCAAATTCAACTAACAAAGGTAATAGAATACCAGCAAATAAGAACCAAGTTAACAATACTGGTGCCAAGTCATACAGCACAACACCACCTGTATTACGTGAAGAAATAAATTCAGGTCCAATTTCATAGAAAGCCATTATACCAACTGTAAATCCAACTACACGAACAATCAGACCAAATGGGCCTGTAATGAAAATCGATCGCATAAATGGAGAATTTTTAACAAATGTTGGTTTCAAAGCTGTTGCTGCTAAAGTAGTGACTGCTGAAAAACCTAATAATAATACAACGAAACCAGGAATCCACTCGCCAAATGTGGATTGTAAAAAAGAAGCAAGAATCCCAATGACGATTGTTACTTGGCCATCATATTTAATAGGAACTAGAAATAATAATGCCCCAATAAGTGATGGGATGATAAACTTCCATGTTGCTGATGATGAAACTGTCGTCGTTTCCCTTTTGTTAATCGTCGTCATGTGATTTCCCCCTTTAGGCTTTATAAGTCACTTAATGCTTGATCCAAAACATCGATACCTGTATCAATCTGATCTTTTGTTATTGTCAATGGTGGTATCATGCGAATCACTTCTCCTGAATTACCGCATAGATAGAAAAGTACGCCCCGCTCTAAACAACCATCTAATACGTCCATCACCGCTTGGCCATTGGGTTTTCCGGTTTCAGGAACTTGTAATTCAATGCCAATCATTAAGCCGACGCCCCGAACTTCTTTAATCAAGTGGTGTTTCTTTTTCAACTCACCAAGTTGCTCAAGAGCATATGCCCCCATGTTTGTTGCGTTTTCAAGTAAACGTTCCTCTCTTAAAACTTCAAGAGAAGCAAGTGCAGCCGAACAAGCAATTGGATTTCCTCCAAAGGTAGTGCCATGTGTACCGAGAGGCCATTGTGACATCAATTCTTTAGAGGCAACAGTTGCACTCAATGGAAGACCTGCGGCAATGCCTTTTGCAATTGCCATAATATCAGGGGTTACACCAAATGTTTGAGCGGCAAACCAGTTACCAGTTCGTCCAAAGCCAGTTTGTACTTCATCAAAAATTAATAAAATACCATGACGGTCACAAATTTCTCTTATTTTAGCTAACCATTCTTTAGGTGGAATAATATAACCACCTTCACCTAAAACAGGTTCTAAAATGATACATGCCACTTCTTCAGGTGTTACTTGATGGTTAAAAAGCTTTTCTACATCACGCTCTAGTTTTTCTGGGAAAAAGATTTCTGGAATTGCTCCTTCTGGCAAATCATCTGGGTGAGCATATGGCAATTGGTACGTTAACCAAGACGGTTGTAAAAACTTTCGGTATTTACTTTTTGAAGTTGAAACACTTAATGCACCCATTGAGCGGCCGTGAAAACAACCAGTAAAAGACACGACATACGGACGTTTCGTAGCATATTTCGCTAACTTAATCGCTCCTTCAATCGCTTCTGTACCACTGTTTGCAAAGAAGAAGTTATCAAGTTTAGGTGGCATGATTTGTTGTAATTCGTATGCGAGTTTTAAAATAGATTCATAGATTATAACGCCAGAAGGTCCATGAATTAATGTGTCAGCACTGTCTTTAATGGCTTGTACGACTTTTGGGTGACGGTGCCCAACATTTTCAACAGCTATTCCTGATGTGAAGTCTAAATATTTTTTACCGTCCACTCCGTAGTAATAACATCCTTCAGCTTTTACGACAGGTAAGTTGGGGTGGTCTTTCGCCATACTTGGCGCAAGTAAATTTGCTATCGATCCGACTAGATGTTGAAAGTCTTGTTGTAGAACTTTTGTCATTCGATGTCATCTCCTATGGTGGTATTTACATATTTCTTTAATTTACGAACAACAGATGGTTGGCTAATACCTAATATTTGAGCCATTACCGTTGTGGTTTTGTAGCGTCTTTGTGCATTCAAAAGAACTTTCTTTTCGACAAATTCTAAAATATGAGGGAGTGTTTGCCCATCTATTTCTATACCAATTTGTTCATCTTCGCTGGGTTGGTATTGGATGGGTAAATCGTGAAGAGCGATTACAGTAGATTCACTTTCAATAAAACTGCGCTCCATAACATTTTTTAGTTCGCAAAAATTACCCATCCATTCGTGTTGAAGAAGATGTAAGTAAAGGTCATCTGCTACTTTCTTTTCTTGTTTATACTTTTCATTTAAGTTTTGTACCAATTGAGAAATGGCTTTTTCCAAATCTTCAGGGCGCTCACGCAAGGGTTTTAACTGAATAGATGCGAGATTCAAGTAATAAAATAAGTCTTCTCGGAAAGAACCTTTTTTGACCAAGTCTTCTAATGAAACTTCACTTACAGCAATGACTCTAATTGATTGTTGCAGTTGGAGATGTTTGTACAATATGCACTGGGATGCAAGTGATATCTGATCTATTTCGTTTAATACAAGCGTGCCACCATGAGATAAAGATAAGTACCCAGGGGATTTAATATCACCTTGACCCGTGAAAGCGATTTCAAAAACAGCTTCAGGTATTGTACTGCAATTCACTTCGATAAAGGCATCTGCATGACGCGTGCTTTTGCTATGAATAAATTTGGCAAGTGTCATTTTTCCAACTCCACGTTCTCCATGGATGACAATTGGTGCATCATAAGATGCCATTTTAAGTGCAGTTTTAACTGCACGTGAAGAAGATTGACTTTCCATAATTGCCCCATCTATTCGGATGTGTTGATCACGTAAATGGGCAAGTTCTTCTTTTACTTTGCTCATTTCAGTTTCTAAATCTTGCAAGTACTCTTTCATGACAATCAGTTCAGAAAGTTCATAAGAATAACTAATAACAAATTCAACTTCACGCTGAGCATTGAAAAGTGGGATTCCGGTAATTAATACTTTTCGACCGGATGGAGTCGTTTGTACAATGACAACTTTCTTCTTTTTCTTGACCACTTCAGGTGTAATTGCAGGTGAAAAAATCCCTTGTGCTTCTAAGTCAAAAACAGATTTACCTAAAAGTTGTGCAGGTGACAACCCGTAATGCTCACCACTAATCTGCGTTACTTTAATAATTTTCCCTTCACGCGTTGTAATGATGATATCTTCATCATGCATATCCATGATTTCTTCATCGGTATTTGGAAGTAATAACATTGAATTCATACTTGAACTCCTTTATTCATTCTTGTATAAGACTATACAATAGTGAATAATCTAATTACAAGTAAAATTTAAATAATTCTAAAAATTATTTTTTTATGTAGAATATTATTCCAATTAAATTTCCGGATACACTGTATTTACAAGGTTTTTTTGGTCTTTTTGGACAGAAAAAAGATTTCTCCAGCTTTTCCTTTATTTACTTGTCATGCATGGTCAATAAGATATGGATCGAGTGTCGACCGATAGCTCAGTTGTAAATTTTGGCTGTCACGTTGTAATTACGAAAGGTGACGTTGTAAAAATAGACCTCCACGTTGTAAAAATAGCGGTTCACGTTGTAATAGGTAAATTTAGGTATTTTTTGTCGTTATATTTAGTAGTGGGCTTTCAATGGAAATTTGGAAGGGGACCCAGAAACCAATGTTGATACAGTATGGTAAATCTATTTTCAGCTGACAGTCATATCAATTAAAAAAGACGCCATTTAAAATGACGTCTTGGTAGCTTAGTATTAAATTTTGAAGCATCATGGAAATTGTTGTGAAAAAAGGTGTACCTATTTTTTCTTCCCAATCACTTTCCATGAAGTACGTGAAATTTCTTCGAGTTCGGAAGCGTCCAGTTTAAAGGTTAAAGCACCCACATTGTCTTGTGCATGATGAACTTTAGTTGCGCCAGGTATCGCGAAAACCGTTTCCCCGTGATAATGAATGGTCCAGTTTAAGGCGACTTGACTAGCGCTCACATTATATTTTTCACCGATTGCATCGAGTAATGTTATGAGTGGCTTTGACTCAGCCAACCCAGCTTCTTTAAACTTACGTTGAAATCTGCGTGGTCCTTTGGCATCGTGAATTAAAGCTGGATTATCATGGAATTTCCCGGTTAATAATCCTTGTTCAAGAGGTGAATACGCAATAATGGAAATCCCTAATTCTTTAGCACTTTGTAGGATTCCATTTTCTTCAATTCGGCGATCTAGTAAGCTATATTTCACTTGGTTTGAAGCAAGTGAAAGTCCATTTTCAGTCAAAATTCGATGTGAATTGACCATAGCTGCAACATTGAAATTACTAACGCCCACATGGTTAATATGACCGTCCTTTACTAGTTCAATCATTGCTCGTATTTGCTTATCAACTGAAGAGAGGGAATACGGTTGATGAATTTGATATAAATCTATAGGTCGATTATTTAGAGCCTCTTGTCGGTTATGTATTGTTTTCGTTATAGATTTCGCTGTTCTAAACAAGGGCCACCATTTCGTTGCAATTTTTGCCTCGTCATGTGTTGCACCTATATTTCCAAGCGCTTTGGCTAAAATCTTTTCTGACTCTCCACCGCCATACACTTCAGCTGTGTCAAACCAGTTAATGCCGCCAGTTAAAGATGTTTTAATAATATCTTCGGTTAGTTCATCATCTAGGGATCCCCAAAACTTTCCAACTACGCCAGATCCTTTACTAAATTGCCAAGTTCCTAGTCCAAGGGGGGAAAGGTTTAAGTCTGTTTGACCTAGAGTTCTTTTAGTATTTTCCATGCATATCATCCTCCAAAAGGGTGGTTAACTGAAAAGATAAGAAAGTAAAGTATAAGGTGTTCTCTTTCACTCAAGATTATCTATTTCTAGACGCAAGAGCGCTATAGAATGTTCACTTTGAAACGGATTTTTTATTTCGTATCCTCAAGTGAAGGTGAAGGGCACATGGTGATTTCCACATGTCATTGAGTCTAGTTAGGGTCCGCTTTTCTTTTGAAAGTGTAACACTTCTTCTCTGAAGTTAGCGAATCTCTATCGGTTTGTAAGTTTTCAAAAATTAACACATAATAAAGATAGCTAGTTAACGAGTAAAGGGGGAAAAATAGTGAAAGATGATTTAGTATTTGATATGGAAATGGCTAGAGAATATGATAAGGGAATTCGACGTGCTCTACCTACATACGATGCCATGTTTCGAATGGTCCAGTCCTTTTTACGTGCTCATGTGAAAGAATCAGCAAACGTGTTAGTCATTGGGGCAGGTGGAGGGAATGAATTTGTGACATTTGGAACAGCTAATCCCACGTGGACCTTTGCAGGTGTAGATCCTTCTGAAGCTATGCTAGAAGTAGCCCTCCAAAAAGCGAAGAACGAAGGTATGGAAGAACGTGTGTCCATTCATGCTGGCAAGATTGAAGAATTAGAATTAACACAAATATTTAATGCCGCAACATGCTTACTAGTTTTGCATTTTGTCGAAACGCTAGAAGAGAAGCTTAGCCTACTAAAAACAGTGAAAGAACAATTACAACCAGGATCACCTTTTGTACTCGTCACGATGTTTGGCGATCAATCAAAACCAGAATTTAATGAATGTATGAATTTATGGAAGTCGATATGGCTAGATTTAACAGATTTAACGAAAGAAGATGTGGAAGGAATGGAAGAATCAGTCCGTGAACTGTCCTTTATTTCAGCTGCTCAAATCGAAGATCTTCTAGCTCAAGCTGGATTTGATCGAGTTACACAATTCTTTTCTACAACACTTTTCGGTGGTTGGATTGCTCACGCTGAAAATTAAGAAAAGCAGAAAGCGCCACTCTAGCTCATCACCGGCGCTGGAAGAACCTATTTGGAAACGTGTGTCCGCATGAGGGGCCAAAGCTTAGGTGTGAGTTGACGCTTGGAGCTAGACATAACAACTCCAAGTACGAAGGTATTACTCGAAAAAACTCATATTTTCTTATCTAGTAAAAAAGCCAAAACCGAGTTTCTCGGTTTTGGCTTTTTACATCGTAACTGGTGGTGCAATATAAAAGTTTGCCTTTTTAGAGAGATGTAAAGGATCCAATTCGTGGAAATTAATTTTTTGTAAGTTCTTTCTTTCAAACACCATATTAAATATGGCCATATCAATCGGCTGTCCTTCTCGATCTTCAAGGGTCGTTTCTACTATTAACACCACTTCTTGAACTTCATGTTGTCTTTTTACATCTTGAAGTATAGTTGCACAGCTATCGAGAATGTCTGCCTTGAATTCATCATAAGTTTCATCATCAAAGCTATAAATGTAGGCAATGATTTTCAATTTTTCGGTCTTTTCATCAAATTCAACCAGTTTTACAGCGTCTTCAGTGAACTCTTGACGATAGCCGAAGTTCTCCATAACGGAATGGACGATACTTTGCTCCAATTCGCTAAAAATTTTTGTGGTTTCCTTGGAATTGACTTCGTTAGAACAACCAACAATTAATAAAGCTAGAAAGAATATCGTCAATAATTTTTTCAATGGAAGTCTCCTTCAAACGGATTCTAGAAAATTATAATTGATTATTAAGAAAATTGGTATATATTTCAATAATAAAAATGGGATCACTTTAATGCCATAATAATTTCTCAGTATTCCATAAAATACCTCATTTAATAGGTTTCTAATTTGATTAAAAAGGGAACTTTAATAAGATGATAGTATGATAACAACAGAGGAAGTGTCCTATATGAGCACGCCATCAAAAGCACAGGCAGTAGACAAGATAAGGGAAGCAAAACCGTGGGTACGTCGATTCGGCCGCTTTGGTAGTATGTCAAAAGGAATTGTTTATGGAATGATTGGCGTGCTGGCAGCACTAGCTGCTGTGGGACCAGGGGGAGAGACTACTGGAACTGGTGGTGCATTGCAATCCATTGCTGAAATGCCGTTTGGGGAAGTAGTCTTGTGGATAATTGGAATAGGTTTAATTGGATCTATCTTGTGGGATTTTATCAAGGCTCTTAAAGATCCTGAAAACGAAGGCAAGGATGCAAAAGGTATTATTAGGCGGACTGGTTTTTTTATCAGTGCTATTATTTATGCGAATTTAGCTTTTGGTGCCATTAAGTTAGCGAGTCATACTGGTAAAGCTGGAGGTGACGATACCGAGAAAATCTTATCCGGAAAATTAATGGAACAGCCTTATGGGGTTTGGTTAATCGGTTTATTAGGCGTTATTATTATTGGATATGGTCTCACTGAATTCTTTAATGGAGCGAAAGAAAAATTTATGCGCAAATTTATTACGACTGACATGAATGCCACAGAACGTAAAGTGGCACGCATTTCTGGGAAAGTTGGATTAATGGCACGTGGCCTCGTATTAAATATGGTTGGATTCTTCTTTATTCAAACAGCTTATAGCCATAATCCAGAACAATCTGAAGGTCTCGGTGGTGCTTTATCTGAACTGGCTAACCAACCATATGGTCAGTATTTGCTAATAATCGTTTCCCTTGGATTCATTTTATTTGGTATTTATCAAATTATTCTGGGACGCTATCAGTATATGAACTTTGGTCATAAAGGAAAATAACCATTCACAAATGTGAGACCACGAAAAAAACTGAATTGTTTAAATTTGGGAGCCATTCCTCGATTATTATCGAGGCAAGGTTCCCTGTTTTTATAAGTATAATAATTTTGATTCTTGATGATTTCAAATCAAGAATCCGTAAACCTTCGTTCATAAAGGATGTACAGTAAGCAATACGAAAGAAAGAGGCAACGTTTCGTTCATTCAAAATCGAACGAAATGTCGCCTTGAAGTTTTTCAGTGGTCATGATTCCTCTGGAGTTTCGATAATTAGGAGATAATTGGTTAGTTGTCCCAATTGGACACAAAGTTGCTCCAATCAAAGCAGAAGTTGCACCAATCAGCACCAAAGTTGCCCCGATCAAAGCAGAAGTTGCTCCAATAGGACAAAGAAGGTGCTGTAATCAAAGCCAAAGGTGTCTATTCAAATGAAAAATCGACTCAACCAACTAAAAAGTAGTACTTCCTATTGAAGAAGTGTTCACCTTTGACTCGATTTCCTGTTTTTCTTGCTATGGTTTCAAAAATGAACTTAATACTGTCTCTCATGGCCATGAAATGTTTGGTATGCATTACTTTCTTGATCTATTGCGTAATAATTTCAGTGGGATCACAATTGTGAATGGTTCTTTTCGTGTGCAAGCAACCAATCTTTTCGCCATGTTTCCCATGCAAATCCAGTCAACGTACCATTTTTTCCTATTACTCGATGGCATGGAATAACTAGAGCTAATTTGTTTTTTCCAATGGCAGTTCCAACAGCACGAACGGCCTTATCTCTTTCAATCACCTGAGCGATTTCAGAATACGTACTCGTTTCACCAAAAGGAATATGTGTTAGTTCGTTCCACACTTGGAGTTGAAAAGGTGTGCCACTTAATTGTGGAAATGTAAAATATGTTAGTTGTCCTTTAAAATATGCATCAATTTCTTGTTTAAAATGTTTCACTATATCATTTTCATTGCTGTGTTGTTGTTCTTCAACGAACAGTACCGATAGAAGAGATGATTGAGTAGCCTTTACTTCAATAAATCCAATAGGTGATTCAACATAACCTGTAAACATAAGCAACCTCCTTTTCACCATTATAAAAAACTTTTGAGATATTTGCTTTTCAATTGTTGTCATTCAATTTTGGTCCAATTAAATTGTGATACTATTAGAAAAAAGGAGGCACTTGATATGAAAGAAATTGAATGGGTCGCAGTTGCAAACAATGATGATGCATTTGATGGACAGTTCTATTATGGTGTTTCCACCACATTAATTTTTTGTCGACCTTCATGTCATTCTAAAATGCCTCTTCGTAAGCATGTTTCTATTTTTTCTACACTGCGTTCTGCTAAGGATGCCGGTTATCGTCCGTGTAAACGATGTCGTCCTGAAGACTTGATTTATACTCATCCGAACACACAACTCGTTAATAAGACCCTTTCGATCATTGAATTACAATTAACAAGTCCTCTGACGTTGAAAGACATGGCTGAACAACTATTTGTTTCCTCAACTTATTTGCAGAAAGTGTTTATGAAAGAAACGAAAGTATCACCGTCAAGATACTTAACAAATGTCAGAATGTCTAAAGCGAAACATTTACTTCAACATACTGATTTACTAGTGATCAATATTGCTCAATCTGTTGGGTATCAAAACGCTGCCCATTTTTCCACGGCTTTTCAGCGTTACACCGGAGATTCACCAACTAAATTTCGAACGAAGGTTCAGTAAAGGAAGTACTAATTATGCGTGTTTATGTAGCACTAATTGCCCTTAGTCTTATTTGGGGACTATCTTTTGTATTTATCTCGATTCTTAGCGAGCCAGCAGGTGTATGGGGAACCGTTTTTATTCGCTGTACAGCAGGTGCTTTGCTGTTACTTCCATTGCTCTGGTTTAAGCGAAAAGATATCATAAAACCTGTTCCATGGAAAGCTTTATTAGTCGTTGGAGTGGTTAACGCAGGTTTGCCATGGGGGTTGATAGCACTTAGTCAAACTCAAATTGACAGTAGTTTAGCGGCAGTACTTAATGCCTTTACACCTATATTTACTGGGTTAATGGGCTTGTTATTTTTTGGTTCGGTATTGTTAAAGCAACAATGGATTGGCATAGCAACCGGCTTTATTGGGATATTAATTATCATGAAATTTGATATTTCATTGTTATTTGGTGAAAGTTTTGTCGGAATTGGAACGATGATCTTAGCAACGATTTGCTACGGCTTTTCCTCTCATTACGCCAGGAAACATTTAAAAGAAGCAGGAATTATTTTTGTCACAACCTGTACATTGGTTGTTGGAGCTGTCTTTGGTGGATTAATGATGCTTTTCACGAATACTAATCAATTACATACTCTTATACTAAACATAAACAGTGAAATAATATTTGCAATTATAGGACTTGGTTTCTTTGGTTCAGGCATTGCGCATTTACTATTTTTTTACTTGATGAAAAAAAGAAGTCCAGAGTTCGCAACATCTGTAACTTATTTAATCCCGATTTCCGCTATATTTTGGGGTTATTTTTTACTAAAAGAACCTATTTCAATTCAAATGATTATCGGTTTACTTGTCATTTTATGTGGGGTCTATTTAACAACTCGTCCCAAACTCACTTTCCGTAAGTGAGTTTTTTAGAAGCTTATTCAGGAAGTATTGGACGTGAAATCTTCTGAAACCATGAGCTACACAATAATGAAGTAGAAGACGATAAATACTATCTTCATATAGGTTGTTGCATATACCGTAGGATTGACTATAAGAAGGACGCCGAAAATAGTGACAAAGTCACTTCATTCGGCGTCTTTTATTCTTGTGTTTTTGGTGCTGAAGGTTTGTAATCGATACTGTTTTACTAATTGTTTTTCAGCTAAAACCTAAATAATTATTTTGCACGGATTTTCTTGTAAGTTGAAACAACTTGAGGCGTACGTGTTTTTAGTATAGTTTCTATACACTTGGCATATATAAAAATAAACATTCAACACAATAAATAGATGAATAGATTTATTTGGGTAAATAACTATCATCGAATTAATTTTTCACATCATCTAATGAGGGAGGAATCATCTTGAAAATAAAAAAAATTATGCTCCTCTCGGTGATTATTGTTCTCGCATTTCTGCCATTTCTATTGGACAAGAATCATCAACAAACGGCTATTGCAAATGTTGAATATGCCCAGCTTGGCAACAGCATAAATAAAATACTCCAAGATGAACGATTAGATGGTGCAACTACTGGTATCAGTATTCGAAAAGCAGAAACTGGGGAACTTATATATGACCATTTTGGTGAAACTAGATTACATCCAGCTTCGAACATGAAACTACTTACAGCTGCGGCAGCTCTAGAAACACTTGGTGAGGATTATCGTTTCGTTACGGAAGTGTTAACGGATGGTCATGTGAAAAGTGGCGTGTTACAAGGTAACTTGTATTTAAAAGGTAAAGGAGACCCGACACTTTTAAAGGAAGATTTCGACCTCTTTGCACAGAAACTAGCTTCTAAAGGCATAAAAATTATTAACGGAAACTTGGTTGGAGACGACACATGGTACGACAATGTCCGATTGTCGCAAGATATCAACTGGACAGATGAGTCTTACTACTATGCAGCCCAGGTATCTGCACTAACAGCATCCCCAAATTCGGATTTTGATGCAGGTACAGTAATTGTTGAAGCTCATGCCAATTCAAATGTCGCAAAGGCAGCAACAATTAACGTAGTGCCACTTACGGATATGGTGAAAATTATTAATCGTTCTAAAACAGTGGCATCAGGTGGAACAAAGACCATCAAGATTGAACGTGAACATGGCACAAACAATATCGTGATTGAAGGTTTAGTTCCAGAAGGTGGAACCGTCACTCGTGAATGGATTTCCATTTCGGAACCATCGTATTATGCACTTGATTTATTCGGAAAATCTTTAACAAAAAATGGCATAAAATTTGCAGATAATTCAAAATTCACACTTGGCAAGACACCAAGGAAAGCTCAATTACTAACATCAAAAAAATCCATCACATTGAAAGAACTATTGATTCCCTTTATGAAACTAAGTAACAATTCCCATGCAGATGTTTTGGCAAAAGAGATGGGGAAAGTTGTCTATGGGGAAGGCAGTTTTGAAAAGGGACTTCAAGTGATAGAAGAAAATTCTACAAAACTAGGTTTGGATAAGGATGTGATGATGATTCGAGATGCTTCGGGTATGTCACATATCAATTTAATTCCTGCAAATGAAATAACAAATCTTCTCGTTTCTGCACAAAAAAAGCCATGGTATAACACATTTTTAACATCTCTACCTGTCGCAGGTGTAAGTAAAAGATTTGTTGGGGGCACTTTACGTAACCGTATGAAAATTAAACCAACAGTCGGTAATGTGAAAGCCAAAACGGGTACAATATCGGCAGTATCTGCGTTATCAGGCTATGCAACTACGAGAGACGGTGAGTTGTTGGTATTCTCTATCCTCATTAATAATGACTTAGCAGCGGTGATGCCAATAGAAGATCAAATTGCGACGGCGATAGCGAGCTATACACATTTAAAATAATTAGTAGCTTCTCATATCAAAATATGGGAAGCTATTTTTACGTACATACAATACAAAGAGAAGGAGACTTCCATGTTAACAGACAAACAATTAAACGATATTGAAACACTTCAAAAACAATGTGAAGTACATGATAACTTACAACTAAAACTAAATTGGGAAATGCTTCGAAAACGTGAATCAGATCAACTAGATTTTTTGTATTATGAACAGAATAAACTAATTGCATTTATAGGGTTGTATGCATTTGGATCAACTGTTGAAGTATGTGGTATGGTCAAGCCGGGTGAACGTCGTAAAGGTCATTTTAAACGGCTGTTTAAGCAAGGAATGGAAAAAGCCAAACTTGAAAAGTACAAGAAAATCTTACTGAATGCACCTGCCGGATCACAAGCAGCGAGAACTTTCTTAAAACAACATGGAGCGTTTCTTGCGTTTACGGAACATCAAATGGAGTGGCAAGAAAAGTTTCTTGAAGCAATGGAGGGGGTTACGCTACGACAAGCAACTATAGATGACCTAGATATGAGAGTTCGCCTGGATGTCGAAGCATTTGGTTTGCTAAAAGAAGATGCACAAACGATGGAGAGCAGAATTGACAGTGATGAAGATACCGATATGTTAATGATCGATGTGAATAATGAAACGATAGGGAAAATTAGAGTGAAGAGAGAAGATGGAGAAGCTTGGATATATGGTTTCTGTATTCTTCCCTACTACCAAGGGAAAGGGATTGGCCGAAAAGTGCTAAGTAAAGTTGTCTCAGAACAAAGTGCATTAGGATACTCCGTTCATTTAGAAGTCGAAACAAAAAATGTACAAGCGTTAAAGTTATACGAATCTGTAGGGTTTAAAGGAATCCATGCACAAGATTACTATGTTTACCAAAATAAAACCGACTCTAAGTGAGTCGGTTTTGCATATCATCTATTTTCAATTTGAAGCACTATGATAAAGTTGTTTACAAGGGAACTAAAGGAGAGGATTGTATGGATCGTTATTGGTTAAAAATAAAAGAAAGCATTTGGTTTATACCGACATTGTATAGTTTGTTTTCAGTAGTATTGGCAATTATTTCCTCAACCATTGATCACTTATTTAATCAAACGTTATTATTGTATGTACCGCCTGTGTTTCTGACGAGCGTTAATCTAGCCCAAACAATATTAGGGGGGTTATCAGCAGCTTTACTGACAATGACGACCTTTACATTTTCCACAATTATGGTGGTGCTAATTACTTACTCTTCGCAATTCTCACCACGTACAATGAAAAATCTTGTGCGTGACCCAATGGTTTGGCGAGTGTTAGGTGTCTTTATGGGAGGCTTTATTTACACCACGTTATCGTTGTTATTTATGCAAGAATCAATTACAGGAGAGTCTGTTATCTCGGGGTTAATTGGTGTGTTGTATGCCATGGTTTGCTTGATTTTCTTTGCTATTTTTATACATCATATTGCACAAAATATCCAAGTGAATACATTAATTGAAAAGCTGAAAATTGAAGGTATTGACGCAGTTGGATGTTATGAGACTTTTTTGAAGCGTGAAGATATGACAACCCAAACGAATGATAATTGGACGCTAAGAGGGACCGCTAATCCGATAACTGCTCGAAGTGATGGCTATTTACAATTAGTTGATATTGAACAACTTGTTGCATTAGCGCAAAAACATAAAGGCAAAATCGAAATGAATTGTTATATTGGAGATTTTGTTCAAAAAAACAGCCCAGTTGTAACGCTTTACACAAAGGACCAAATCTTTCTTCAAGAAGATGATGGCAAGCTTTTTGTTGTGGGTCGTGAGCGAGATACAAGGCAAGATCCAGTTTTCGCCATTCAAAAAATGGTTGAAGTGTCTCTTCGCGCTATATCACCAGGAATAAATGATCCGAACACGGCTATACATAACATTCATCAATTAGGTAGGTTACTAGGTTCATATAGCCAACTCCCACGGAGAGACTTTATCTTTATGGATGAAGATAAATACTTGCGAGTGAAAATGAGCATACACTCATTTGAAGACGTGTTGTATCACACTTTTCACCAGCTAAGACATTATGGGAAAAGTGATATTTCTGTATTGTGCGCTATTACCGACTCACTAACAATGGCAGCTGAACTTGCACCACTAGAAAGTAAAAAAGACATTTGGACTATTCAATTGTATGTTATCGAGGGGATGGAGAATAGTGATTTCCATTCATTAGATCGCGTTTTCTATCAAAAGAAGATTGACAAGTTAGCGAATCAGGTTGGAGAAGGATCGGTCGATTTACCAATTCAGATGATAAATGAAAATAGTTAGTCGATGAAGTATAATAATTTTTCACAAAAAAATGCGAAAGCATCAAGAAGTCAGATGTTTTCGCAGGATTTCAATTAATATTTTTTTAACATATTAGTTTTTTTCTCGGTGTTATACTCAAGGACTTCATGAGAGGGGTCATAAGATTCACCATAAAAGTGTTCGTCTTTAAAAGTATGAATGTTTTCGTACGTCCATTTCATAGCTTTATAAATTTCTAATTCATCCTGATTAGCTGGTGACCAGTACAAGATTTCTAAAATGGTATTCTCACCAGTTGCGAGAGACCGTCTAATATAACCTATTCTAGAAGCATGATGAAAATCTTCACGAGAATAAAACTTTAATCGTTTTTCTGTATCAGTATCCTCATAATTGACTGGTTCTACTTCAAGTAATATAGGTTTGTTTTTTTCTTTTAACATATTTAATAATTTACGACCTAATCCTTCACCACGTGCTTCTTTGGAGACAAATAGATAATCCACAAAAACAAAGTTATCAAACTCTACATACATTAAAACGTGTTTCGGACCTTCATCTTTTATATAAACATTACCTTTTTCAGCAAGTAACGTTTCCATATGTTCTTTTGATTTCATTTCTTCGACTGGGAAATATTGATTTAATTTTTCATACCAATTCATGTTAACAGTCTCCTTTTCAAAATTGTATTTTGCCGGAGTTTTTTTGTGAAGTTGTAATAAGAGGATAAAAGTAGGCGAGAAAATCCTCGATTATATATTTACCCGTATTTCAAAAGGCTAAACCTTTTTTGAAATATTTTTTTTTTTGATAAATACTTATTATCAAAATAACCCATAATAAGAAACATACATACATATGTAAGGGCGTGAAAAAATTGGCTAAAAAGCTTTGGTTTCAACTAGGAGTAGGTATAATACTTGCCTTAATTATTATCAGGATGTTTATTGAAGTGAAAGGGATTTTTTCACCGCTTGTGATTATCGGACAAACAATATTCTTGCCATTATTACTAGGGGGTATTTTATTCTACTTAACCAGACCAGCACTGGTGTTTTTAGAGTCTAGAAAATGGCCAAGGTGGACAAGTATATTGGCTATCTTTATTGCCATTATCTTTGCTTTATGGTTGTTCGTGGCTTTGATTGGTCCCGCCCTTACGAAACAGGTGAATGCCCTTGTTAATGACGCACCTGAACTCGTTATAGGCTTAGAAAACATAGCTGATTACATAATTGATCAAAAAAGCCGATTACCATTATTTATTGAAGAATCTATTGATGGTCAATCTGCAAATATTAATGAGACAGCACAAGGATTCGGTACTTGGGTAATTGAGATGATCCAAAGTTTTTTACGAGGTATATTTTTATTAGTATTGGTCCCATTTTTCCTAGTCTATTTATTAAAAGACCACGAAAAATTTGCACCGTTTATTGCGAGTTTCTTTAGAGGAGAACGTAAAACGTGGATTCGTAAGACTTTGAGAGACATCGATATTACATTGAAATCTTACATTCAAGGTCAACTTTTAGTTAGCATAGCTGTTGGAGTGATGTTGCTCATTGGCTATTTAATAGTTGGTCTTGAATATGCATTGATCCTCGCTGTTTTTGGAATGCTTATGAACGTCATTCCTTTCATTGGTCCATTTATTTCAGTAATTCCTGCAATTATCATAGGATATATTCAAGAGCCACAACTTGCCATTTATGTAGCTATTATTATGCTTATTGCGCAACAAATTGAGAGTAATTTAATTTCACCAAATGTAATGGGGAGAGTTCTACATATTCATCCATTAACAATTATTACGGTAATTTTAGCTGCAGGAAATATTGCTGGGTTATGGGGTGTAATTTTATCAATTCCGACATATGCAGTCATTAAAACAATTGTTAAGAACGTATATGCGAGAGGCTCAGAAATTAAGGAAGTGGCAACAGCAAGCGTAGATGACGAGTGATACGTGACATACCTGTAGATGAATAAAAAATAGTGATGGTAAAAACCGGACTCCCAATATGAGAGACCGGTTTGTTTATTTGGAATACTGTTTTTGTTTTTTTATGATGTTTCGTTTTTTATTTTTTTACCATATTCACTAACATATGAGATAAAGCCTGCTGTTGAACTTTATCGCCAGACTTCCATAGTTCCAGTAATAAATTTTCTTCACTGTTTTTTGGCTCTTCATTTTTTGCTAAATAGCCAGCCACTTTTTCAGCTGTCTTGGCCAATTGCTCATCACCAAGGCCAAATTTTTCACCCATTGCTACTTTATCGCCCAAATAAGATTTAAAGGTAGAAAAATTCGCTAAAATTTCATCCTTCATCTGAGGGCTAATGTTGTTTAACTCTTCTTGAACTTTACCTTGAATGTTTTCCATGTCTTAGACACTCTCCTTATCATCTTCTTACTAATAGGATTGTCCAATTTTCAAGAATCTAAAACATAGCAATGCGCTAAATGTATATTATATATTTTTAAATTGGGCAAAAACCGCATTTTTGCAATCCAGGAACGTCTTTCGAAAAACAACAAGTAGTGCGTACGCAAGTATTCAATAGTTGAGCTGGTTCCAGCCCTTTTAAATAGGTGTTGAACAATGACTGTGAAGCTATTCCTTCCCACACTTCAATGGACTTTAATATCTCCAAATCAATTCGAGATTGTTTAGCAGTAGAAGGAGTGTTTAATAAAACTGAATAATGCCACAGCAAAAAACCAAATACGTTTTCCCATAAAGTTATAGGAGAGACAGAAGATTGCTTGCGAATTTCTACAAGTAAAGAATGAATTTGTTTTAAAACTTTATGAATGATAGTGGTTCGAACTTCATTTTCAACATCGACGTAGTGGTTTTTATCAATATACATACTGATGCCTTTATTGCCATACTCCACATTTGCACCAAATATCAAGTCTTCAAATTCCCCCACCCATAATTCATCGTAAGTAGCTAACATGACAAATTGTGTCGAAGCAAACATACCGTAGCGGCGCATCAGGTAGGAAGCGGCAACCGTTTTATTATCAATTCCTGTAACTAGTTGAACAACTGACAAAAAGTCAATGTCTTGTAATTCCTTACGAGAGAATAATGGATGGGAAGGGGATGTTGTATACGTGCTATACATATTAAGTTGTCGGATTTGATCGTTCGTTAAAGTAGTCATGAGTTAAGTATACAGAATTATAATAAATAAAGTATTGACTTATATAGTGATAATGATTATCATTATCATATAAACAAATAATTCTTTCTGAAAATTAGGGAAGAAGCCATGTCAGCGACTTTTCTCCAAATCGACGCTGAGTAAACGCAATCTTAACCCCCCCTCATCGTTAAGTTGTGTTGTAAATTCAAACAGATCCATGCTTAATTGCATGGATCTGTTTTTGAGTTAGCATAGATATTTATTGGTAAGTTGAAAAAATCGAGTGACAAATTATAACTTTGAACGCCCAGTTAAAGAAATAGATAACTAAGTAAGAAAATTAAATATTGAATAATGTTGTGTAGGATTTTCAGTATAAATTAACTCATAATGATCTTAATGAATTTATACATATATTTCGGAGAACTCAGAAATTTTCAACTCACTTAATATTTCTATGCTTTTTTGATCCATGAGGAGTTTTACATTGCCACTAGAAGCAACGAGCGAGCAATATTAATTTCCATATTTCACCTATTCAAACTTGGTCACACATTTTTCAAACTTGAACCTCTAAATTTCAAACTGAGCAATGTCTCACGCTAAATTCCATTTTAAAACTGAGCAATTTCATGGAAGTAGCTGAAAAGTAACTCTATTTTCTTAACTTCTCTAAAAATTTCATAAGCTTTTCTTAAAATTGATATACTTTAATAATTCATAGGAAGTTTTTCAGTAGACTCCTTATTGTGCGTGTGGGCAGTAGGGACATTTATTAGTCTCTGGAAGCTCTTTTAATAAACAACAAGTAACGCGTGAATAGTCTTTCATTGCATGGAGTGCTGAATGATTTTGTAGGTACTGTTTAAATGGAGAGCGTCTCATATTGGGGCTCCAAGTGCTGTCGAGCAATAAAAAATCTAAGTGTTGTGATGCTGACTCCACGTTATCTTTGATTAGTAGACTGTAAATCCAGATGACATAACCCCAAATATTTTCCCATAATATTAATTTGGATATATTAGCCTGTTTACTGAAAATCTCTACAGATGGGTGTCCATATGTATCTAACACTAATCGTAAAGCCTGCTTTGCATCTTGAATCTCTACAAATTCCTCACTTGGTACAATAAACTTAAAGGTATATTCCTCTTGAATCAACCCAATTTGATTTAAAGGACCAGCAAACATTTTCTGATGAACCGCAATGGTTTGAAACTGAGCTGCTAAAAAGAACCCGAAACAACGAAAAAAAACAGAAGCAGCCACGGCATCCGTAGGCGCACCCGTCACGTCTCGCACGGTTTGCAGTAGTGATTTATTTCCATGCTCTGTTAATGCCTCGCCAAGAGTCATAAATGGCTTGCGAGCATCATCAACAAAAATGGATAGTCGTTCTAATGAAGTTTTCATACTTTAAGATCCTGTAGAAGCACGTAATTCAGGTACAACACAACGTCCTCGTCCAAAAGGAATGCAATGAGGGGTACCAAACATTGGATCTTTAGAAACTTGGCACTCCATTCCAAATACAGAACGGACTAAATCACAGGTAATGATATCTTCTGGTTTACCTTGCTCATGAACTTTCCCATCTTTAATAGCAATGATATTGTGTGCATAACGAGATGCTAAATTCAAATCATGTAACACCATTACAATAGTGCGATTTTTTTTCTCGTTTAATTCAAACAATAAATCTAAGATTTCTATTTGGTGTGTCATATCCAAGTAAGTTGTTGGTTCGTCGAGTAAGATGACTTCGGTGTCCTGTGCAAGTGTCATGGCAATCCAAGCCCGTTGACGTTGACCGCCTGATAATGTATCAACCGCACGTTCACGTAAATCGCTAATGCGAGTTGCTTCCATTGCTGCTTCCACTTTTTCAGTATCTTCTTCTGTCCAGCGCTTTAACCAAGATTGGTGAGGGTAACGACCTTGTTTCACTAAATCATAAACCGATAAGCCTTCGGGTGAAACCGGAGATTGTGGTAAAATGCCCATTTTTTTCGCTACGTCTTTAGAAGACATACGATGTACATCTTTTCCATCTAATAGTACAGAACCGTTTGTTGGTTTTAATAGGCGTGCAATCGAACGAAGAAGTGTTGACTTGCCGCAACCGTTACTACCAACAAAAACAGAAATTTCTCCACGAGGTATATGTAAATCCAAGTTCTCAAATAATAATTGATCCGTGTATCCAATTGATAGGGATTCAGTTTTAATAGCAGTAAACATAATATGGCCTCCATCTAACTGATAGGTGTTCTCACTAAGGTTAATCATATCATATAAACACCATTTAGTGAGAATGATTTTCATTATCTGCTTAAAAAGTCTTTACAAAATTGTGAAGACAGAATAATATTAGACATGTACTTGAGAATGATTATCATGTTCAAGCTGAATTGGAGGAAAATAATAAATGAAACGTTTATCAATTTTTGTACTTATTTTAACACTTTTCACATTTCTACTTGCTGCATGTGGCGGAGAAGAAGAGACAAAAGAAGAAACACCAGTAGAAACAGGCACAGAAGAAGCTATTACGATTCAAGGTGCAAACGGTGAAGTAACATTAGATGAGCCAGCAAAAAAGATCGTTGTACTTGAGTGGACGTATGCTGAGAATTTATTAGCACTTGGAATTCAACCAGCAGGAATGGCCGATATTCAAGGTTATGCTGAATATGTAAATATTGAACCTCAATTAGATACTACTGTTATAGATGTCGGTGGTCGACAAGAGCCGAACTTAGAAGCAATCGCTGCAATTGATCCAGATTTAATTATCGGTGTTAGCTTCCGTCATGATGCTATGTTAGCAGATTTAGAAGGAATTGCTCCAACAGTCATTTTCAATCCATATCCAGAAGATGAAAGTATTGACCTGTATCAAGAAATGGAATCAACATTTAATGAAATGGCTAAAGCTGTAGGGAAAGAAGCTGAAGCAGAAAAAGTATTGGCAGACTTAGAGGAAGTATATGTAGAAAAGGCAGCTGAAGTTGAATCTGCACAATTAAAAACAAAAGATACTATTTTAACATTAGCTTATACAGGAACTGCTGCTCCAGAAATTCGTGTATTTACACCAAACTCAATGGCTTCCATCATCATAGAGAAAATTGGCTTAACAAATGTACATCAACCGGAACAATTCGAAATCTTTGGTTCTACTACATTTAATGTAGAAGGTTTAACTAAATATGAAAATGCAAACTATATGTTCACAGTCCCTGATATAGACAATATTTATGAAAACCAACTTAAAGGGAATGCCGTTTGGGAAAACCTTGCATTTGTTAAAGAAGATCGTATGTATGATTTAGGTGCTGCTACGTGGTTGTATGGAGGACCATTATCAGCAAAAACACTTGTTAATCAAATAACAGATGTTTTGGTAAATAAATAATGTTTCGGAAAAATGGGAGTAAGTCCTTTGTCTATTTGACAGGGGGCTTTTTCCTGCTTGTTCTGCTATCTCTTATTCACTTAACGCAAGGCCAAGCCGATTATACGGTGCGTGAGCTTTTTACTGAAGCATGGGTACCCGGGCGAATCCAAGATATATTGTTGTCATTTCGGTTACCACGTCTAGTTATTGGGATTCTTGCAGGGGGAGCACTCGCAGTTTCCGGAGCTATTTTACAAACTTTGACGAATAACCCACTAGCATCCCCAGGTACATTAGGCATAAATGCCGGAGCTTTTTTCTTCGTTGTATTATCAACGATTTTCTTTCCATCATTTTTAGGGGGAATACCATTTGTAACGGCATTATGTGGAGCCACACTTTCTTCAGTAATGGTGATTATGTTGGCAGGAAAACAAATGGAACCAGTACGCGTAGCTTTAACAGGGATGATTATTGCCTTACTATTCGCCTCACTGACAGGATCTCTACAATTGTTATTTGAAAATAAAACTAATGGATTATTTTTATGGGGGTCAGGTACACTCATTCAATTAAACTGGGAAGGTGTACAGTTTGCAGCTCCAATGATTTTAATTGCATTTATAGCTGCTCTCGCCCTATCAAAGTCACTAGATATTTACTCCCTTGGAGAGGATATTGCCACATCACTCGGGCAAAATGTACGCATAATTAAGTTAGCAACATGGGCAGTCGCCATTTTACTTGCTGCTGTGACGGTAAGTGTTGTTGGACCTATTGGTTTTATTGGTTTAATGGCACCTCATATCGTTCGTATGCTTGGCGTAAAAGGCCACCTTTGGATAATTTTCCATTCATTTTTATGGGGGAGCGTCATGTTGATCGGAGCAGATGTAATGGGACGCTTTATTCAACCAGGACAAGAAGTACCAGTGGGAGCTATGACAGCACTAATCGGAGGACCATGGTTGCTTTATTTAGCTTGGAAAACAGCGAAAACACATCATCGTGGTGACAGACAAATGGGTGGTACATTAAAGCCGATAAAACTCCCACTCGTTGTTATTACTTTAAGTTCTATTATAACGATTGTATTTGTATTGGCCTTATCTTTTAATGGGGTAGAATGGTCATTAAATTGGATGAAGCCAGCTATTTGGGATTTCAGGGTCCCACGCGTTATCACAGCATTCATTGTCGGTGTCATGCTCGCTATTACAGGTGTCCTATTGCAAGGTGTATTGAGAAACCCACTTGCAGATGCTAGTGTTTTAGGCGTTACTTCAATGGGCGGGGCAGGGGCAATGTTATTACTTGTGATGTTCCCGGCTATACCAGTAGAATATATGCCTCTTGGTGCAATAATAGGCGCAAGTTTAGCATTAGCAATCATCCTATTTACTTCTTGGAAGAGTAATTTCCAACCAATGTTGGTGGCATTAATCGGAATTGCAATTTCTGCATTTGGTTCTGCAGCAACGCAAGTATTTGTTGTGAAAGCAAAGTTAGCAGTTGCAGCTGCACTTGTGTGGTTATCTGGTAGTACATATGCTAAAGGATGGGACGATGTACAGCTTGCTTTAATATTGTTGGGTTTATTTATAGGTCCTGCTATTTATGTTACTCGCAGCTTAGATACGTTAACTTTTGGAGACGATGTAGCATCAGGCCTTGGTTTGTCGGTTCGTAATGCAAGGGTAGGAGCTATGGTTATTGGTGTAGCAATTAGTACTGCTGGAGTTGCACTAGTAGGAACTATTGGTTTTGTTGGACTAGTTGCACCGCATATTGCACGACGTCTAGTTGGGTTCAGACATTTACCATTACTAGTCGCGTCAGGTTTAATAGGTGGTTTATTACTAGTGACTGCAGACTTTATAGGTCGTATTGTTATCGTACCAAAAGACATTCCAAGTGGACTCGTTGTTGCACTAATTGGAACACCGTATCTGCTTTATTTACTTAAGAAGATGAAATAATGAATCTTAGATACAAACGGAACTCATTAAAAAATCTAATATAAAAAACCAAGCAAGGTCTGTCTATACGACGGACCTTGCTTGTTTTTCTTAAATGGTTCTCGTATAAAAACTATGCAAAAAAATACCAATTACAGTAATGGCTAAACCAATAAATGCAAGAGGTTCAGGCAAGGGGAGACCAAGTAACATCATTTCACCTATAATTACAAATATGATTTGCAGGGCTAGTGTAGCTTCTACAGCAGCGAGTTTTCCCTGGTGATTACGAACGCGATCTGTTGCCATGAAAAACAATGTTGTTGCAATTACTCCTGAGCTGACCCCGACGATGAAACTTTGAAAAACTTGCATCATTGAAGGAAGTCCGACTGTCCAAAAAGCATACAAAGAAAGCAAGATCCACACTGGAATCGTTGCCAAAGTCATACCTAATACTCGGCTAAATGTATCAAGTCTTCCTCCGCATACTTCCATCATTTTACGATTGCCAAGTGGGTAAGCAAATGCTGCTACAACAACGGGCAGTGTCCCAAGTAACAATGTGCTAGTCGAAACTTCATTGGCATGAGGAACTTGAATTAGTACAATTCCAACTAATATCATCATGGATATCGCAAGTGAAACTTTAGGAATCTGATGTCGAATTATCCGTATCCCATCAGAAGTTTTTATCGTTATTAAAAATAAAGGGGTTAATAAAACACCAGCAATAATTGTTACTTGCCATGTTCCCGAAATTAGCCAGCCGGGACCATAGGCCGCAGCATATGTAAGAGGTGCGTAAAACAATACGAAACCAACAAAACTCCAACTAAACCATGAGACAGGTCGGCTTTTCATCTCAACTAAAAGGGGTTTTAAACCACTTCGAAGTATGACAATAACTAGTAAGAAAGGAACCATGAAGAAGTAGCGTAAAGAAGCACTCCACATCCAACTTCCTCCGGATAATTCCATCGAACGATTTAATATAAACGTCACAGCAAAAAATAAGGATGCTAAAACTCCAATACCTATTTCTCTCAACATTTCACCTTCTTATGCTTGTCTATCAAACAATTGAACCATCTCAATGATGACTTTAGTGGCTCTTTCCATGTTATCAACCGAAATGTATTCATATTTTCCGTGGTAGTTTTCGCCACCTGTAAAGATATTTGGAGTAGGGAGGCCCATGTAAGATAATTGTGAACCATCCGTGCCTCCACGAATTGGTAGAACTAAAGGTTTAATTGATAGATTCGTCATGGCTTCATGCGCAATGTCTAAAATTTCTTTGACAGGTTCAATTTTTTCACCCATGTTGAAATATTGATCATTTAATTCAACTGAAATCGCATTTTCGCCATATTGTTCTTTAATTTTCGAAGCTATATCATCAAACAACCCTTTTTTTGCTGCGAATTTATTTCGGTCAAAATCTCGAATAATGTAAGATAATTTTGCTTCCTCAACATCTCCGCTAAAATTCATTAAGTGAATAAATCCTTCATAACCCTCTGTCTTTTCTGGAACTTCATCAGCGGGCATATGTGATTGAAACATCATCGCAATTGTTAAAGCATTGACCATTTTGTTTTTTGCAGAACCTGGGTGAACACTTGTACCATATGTGTTAACTTTTGCACTGGCAGCATTAAAACTCTCAGATTGAAGTTCCCCTAGAGGTCCGCCATCCATAGTGTATGCGTATTTTGCATCAAATTTTTCAACATCAAATTTATGAGGACCTCGACCAATTTCTTCATCTGGTGTGAAACCAATTCGAAGTTTTCCGTGTTTAATATGTGGATTACTAAGTAAAAACTCCATTGCGGTCATTATTTCAGCAATACCCGCTTTATTGTCAGCACCAAGTAACGTCGTGCCATCCGTTGTAATTAAGGTGTGTCCTAAGTAATTGTTAAGCTCAGGAAAGTCGTTTGGCGACATAACCGTTTCATCGTTTAGGCGAATATCTCCACCTTTATAGCAATCGATGCGCAGAGGGTTCACATTTTTTCCTGTATAATCTGTTGCGGTATCGACATGAGCTAAAAAACCTATTGTCGGCAGTTCATTTTCTGTATTTGAAGGCAATGTAGCAAATAAGTAGCCATTCTCATCTAATGAGATATCTTCCATTCCAATAGAAGCTAATTCTTTTTCTAGTTCAAACAGTAAATCCCATTGACCAGGAGTGGAAGGACATGTAGTACTTTCAGCGTCTGATTGTGTATTTATTTTGGCATAGCGGACGAGCCGTTCAATTAATGTTTCTTGCATAATTCCATCTCCCTTTATAGTTAAACCTATTACTAGTTTAGCACTTTCATTCGGTTCACGGAATATTGATTAGTAGCAATTGACTTACTAATAGAAAATGTGATATATTTAAAGCGTAACCATTACTGTTTATGAATTTGGAGGTTCTCAATATAATGAGAGTAAATATCACATTAGCTTGTTCAGAAACTGGAGATAAAAATTATATCACTACTAAAAACAAACGAAATAATCCTGAGCGAATTGAAATGAAGAAGTATTCAAAAAGGCTAAAGAAAATGACATTGCATCGTGAAACAAAATAAAGAAGCTTCATCCTCAATAATTAACAGAGGATGAAGCTTTTTTCTTTTTGAGAACAGAAGTAGCTCGAGGTTCTGTTCCGTCTTTTATTCTTAAAATATTTTCACGATGTGTCCAAAGAGCTAAAATAAATAGAGATAGTACTATAAAAGATGGCAATAATCCTTCTGTAAACCAAATAGCATATGAACAAAATGTAAGGTATAAAAAAAGAACACCTATTGGTAAATATTTAGTTATCAAAGTTACTAGGATTAACAGTGTAAATCCGATTAAGCCCATTCTCCAATCAAGACCAAACATGATGCCTATTATAGAGGCAGTTCCTTTGCCTCCATCGAAATTCATCCATAGAGGACAATTATGACCAATCACTACAGCCGCACCTATTAAGAATAATAAAATAGTTTGTAGATCAAGCAAAAAAACTGTAGACGAAAGAATATAGGCTAACAATAAGACGGCAAATATACCCTTACCGATATCAAACAACGCAACAAGTACCCCATATTTCCACCCCAACACGAGGGCTGCATTAGAAGCGCCTGAATTCTTAAGTCCATGTTCTTTCACATTAAGCCCAGAAAAATACTGCGCCACTTTTGAACCGTGGAGACATCCAATTATATAACCTGATAGTGTGACGCCGAACACCCATAAAGCAATAATTATAATCTCAACTCCTTTTTACCTATTACTCTATAAACGTTTGAGTGTAGGTTGAAGTTTCAAAAAATTGAATTAATATATATAATTACTTACTATTTCATATAAAATGTATAAAACTTTCTTATAACGAAGGAAGGTTATTGAATGTTAAAGCTTTCAAATGTAAGTCAAATTTATAGATTAACTTCTTTTAAATATAAAAAAATCCAAGCACTCCATAATACCGGAGAGCTTGGATCTTCTTTATGATTTAGTAATCTTCATTTTTTTCGCTTCATCAGAGAGTGATTTGTATAGTGAGAACATCATCAGCACCATGATAAAGGAGAACGGGAAGGCGGCGACAATGAGCAAGCTTTGCAATGCACTCAAACCATCAGCAGACAATAATATGATGGCAATGGAAGATTGTGCAACTCCCCATATAACTTTTATCATAGTAGAAGGATTTAACGATCCTTTGGTAGTTTGCATACCTAATACAAATGTTGCAGAATCCGCAGAAGTGATAAAGAAAGTAGAAATCAGAATAACTGCAATAACGGATAATACCATTGAAAATGGCAATTCATTAAAAACAGCAAACAACGTTTCTTCCGTTTTTAATCCAGTTAAATCAGTTACTTTATCTTGAATATTAATTGCAGTTGTGCCAAATGCAGCGAACCAGAAGAAACTTATTATGGATGGAACCAAAAGTACTCCAATTAAGAATTCTCGAATGGTACGCCCTTTTGATACACGTGCAATAAATATTCCCACGAAAGGTGACCAAGAAATCCACCAAGCCCAGTAGAAAATCGTCCAGCCGTTAATCCATTCACGATTTCCAACATCAAGTGGTGCAGCGCTTAAACTCATTCGGACAATTCCTTGTATATAAGTGCCGAGAGAGTCTGTAAACATATTGAAAATTAATACTGTCGGTCCAAGTATAACGACCAACACTAATAAAGTAACTGCTAAAACCATATTTGTATTTGACAAATATTTAATTCCTTTACTTAATCCTGTCGAAGCTGAAATTAAGAATAATACAGTAACAATGGCAATAATGACAACTTTTACCCAGTATTCATTAGGGATACCAAAAATGTAAGATAACCCACCGTTAATTTGAATAGCACCAAAGCCAAGTGTTGTGGCAACACCCACAACCGTTGCAAAAACAGCGAAAACATCTACTAGAACGCCCCAAGGACCGTTCATTTTGTCTCCGAAAATCGGCTTCAATGTTGCTGAAATTAACCCGGGTTCTCCTTTTCTAAACTGAAAATAAGCGAGTGATAAAGCGACTATCGCATAAATAGCCCATGCATGTAATCCCCAATGGAAAAACGTGTAACGCATTGATTCACGGAAAGCTTCTCTTGTTCCTGGATCAGCGGTTGCAGGACTAATCGCATAATGAGAAAGCGGTTCAGCAGCTCCCCAGAACACAAGTCCAATTCCCATACCTGCTGAAAATAACATCGAGAACCATGTAAGTCTAGAATATTCTGGTCGATCTTTATCTTTTCCTAATCGGATTTTTCCGAATGGGCTAACAATGATAATTAATACGAAGACTACCATAATTGATACAACACTTAAGTAATACCATCCGAAATTAGTTGTAATAAATGATTGCAGTTTTCCAATAACTGTTTCAAAACTAGTAGGTGCAACTACACCAAATCCTACTGCTAAAACAACAAGTGCTAAAGCAATCCAAAATACATTTGTGATTTTCTTCATGTTTCCGCCTCGAGTCTCTTGTTTATTTTGTGACACAATGCTACACACTACGCAACTTCGTACTCATTGTCAAATGACCTGGTACTAATAGTGTGTGTAGAACTTAATAAATTAGTCCAATTATAATAGATGACTACTAGTCATTAATACCTGTTTTCATGGGGTCTTAAACATTGAAATAATTGGGAATTAATATGAAGTGTAAGATTTGCCTACTACACACTTTGAATTGAGATTTTCACACACATCCTATTAAAGACTTCATCCATATGAAAAACACCACCATTTGTCATTATGATGAAAATTGATGAATAGGTTGCTTTTTTCTTTTTTTCATTGTGTTGGGTTACTGTACATCTTTTCAGTCTTCATCTTTTACATCAATGTCCTCTGGAATAGGTGTGTTACGCCATTCATCAATTTGGCGTTTTACTTCTTCTACTTGTTCCAAGTGTAAGTCAAATTGTGTTTGATTGATTAAATATTGCTCACCATCATGGACAGATTTAATACGACCTTCTACTACATATCGGCGTACTTGATGTTCAGGCATGCTTAAAAAAATAGCAGTTTCTTCTATTGTTAAGTACATAGGCGACACTCCTTCATTCTTCAGTATAGTTTACGATTTACCGTATCTCAATATATATATTATGGTAAAGTAAATTCATATACTACTTGAGGTGACTTTATGAAAACGGTGATTCCTTACTTCCTTGTTTTACTAGCTGCTGTGTTATGGGGCACAACTGGAACAGCTCAAACCTATTTACCTCAAAGTGCACAACCTTTAACCATTGGCGCATCTCGGTTAGCCATTGGTGGGTTTTCATTATTACTTATTATGATTCTTATGAAAAAAATCAATTTTCGAACATGGCCTTGGAAAGCAACGATTGTTGCAGCTATCTGTATGGCTTTATTTCAACCCTTGTTCTTTACATCGGTTCGAGTTACGGGTATAGCTATTGGAACAGTCGTTGCCATCGGGAGTGCACCGATTTTTTCTGGTTTAATCGAGTGGTTCATCTTGAAATTGCGACCGTCTCGTGCTTGGGTAATGGCGACGACACTCTCGGTAATCGGATGTAGTCTCTTGTTTTTAAACAAAGATGCACTTACAGTAAATCCTCTAGGGGTAACTTTATCTTTACTAGCTGGATTTGTATTTGCCATTTATACAATTGTTAGTAAAGCGTTACTTGCAAAAGTAGAAGCGATTCCAGCAGTTGCTATGACTTTTTCAATAAGTGCAGTAATATTAATGCCCTTTTTATTTATTTTTGATAGCTCATGGGTTACTGAACCAGCGAACATAATAACCATTTTATATTTAGGTTTTATGACAACGAGTGTTGCATATATTCTATATTTAAAAGGACTTCAAAAAGTTCCATCTTCATCAGCTGTAACATTATCTTTAGGTGAACCCTTGACAGCTGCAGTTCTAAGCGTGTTTTTAGTAGGAGAAGTGTTAAGTGTAGTTTCTTGGATCGGTGTTACGCTTTTGCTTGGTGGGATTATAGTATTAACACTTAGTGGAAGAAAGCGCATGGGGAAAATAAGATAAATGGAAAGTGTCTCTGTAAGTAGAGACACTTTTTATCGTTAAATCATGGAAATAAATAGGCGAAACGGATTGAAGTACAATTGAAGCCGAATAAATCGAGAATTAAGGCGAATAAACATTGTCTGAAGCCGATTAAACAATAGATGAAGCCGATTAACCCCTAGTTGAAGCCGATTAAATCGCATTAAACAGAAAGTGACTTCCTTTCTTAAGAAATTCTTCATTTTTATCGTAACATTTTGTTAAGAACTGTCAGATACAATTGGTATTATAAGTAGTAAGGCGGGGTGGAACGGATGACACAATTCACAGTACTTGTAACGGATGACGATCAAGACATTAGAGATGGCATTGAAATATATTTGAAAAATGAAGGCTACCACGTGTTAAAAGCTGCGGACGGCTATGAAGCATTGACGTTACTTGAAACAAATGAAGTCCATTTAATTTTGCTAGATATAATGATGCCAAATTTGGATGGCATTCAAGCGACATTTAAGATTCGTTCAGAGCGAAATATTCCAATCATTATGTTAAGCGCCAAAGCTGAAGACTCCGATAAAATACATGGGTTATCTGTAGGTGCTGATGACTATGTTACCAAGCCGTTTCATCCTATGGAACTAATGGCACGAGTGAAATCACAATTACGTCGTTATGTTCACCTTGGCACCTTTAAAGAACAGAAATCAACTATTGAAATAGATGGGCTGGTATTAGACATGGATGCAAAAGACGTAACAGTTGATGGTGAATCGGTCAAATTAACACCAATTGAATACAGGATTACTGAATTATTAATGACCAATGCAGGTCGAGTGTTTTCTATTGGGGACATTTATGAACGTGTTTGGAAGGAACCAGCTTATAATGCGGAAAATATCGTCGCTGTTCATATCCGCAAAATTCGCGAAAAAATTGAAAGCGATCCAAAAAATCCGAGATACGTAAAGGTGGTGTGGGGCATTGGCTACAAAATCGAAAAGTAATGCTTTTCATTGGGTTTCCATTGTGTCACTAGCTATAGGAATGCTCAGTTTAATGTATGGTTATGCCTATATTCAACAATTATTTGAACAAGGTTTCTTCCATTCCAATCCAACGATGGTGCGTTTGGCGCGCATTTTTATAGGGGGTGTGTAATTGATGAAGAAAATGACATGGTTGTTCTTTGCACTAATTAGTATTGTTTTAATTTCGTTGAGTATATTTACTTCATTTGCCCCAAAGTACGTTAGTGGCTCATACTATGATTCAGAAAATTTTTATTGGTTTTTTGAAGATAAAATTCGAGAAATAGGTCCGGTTATATTAAGCCGACTGGATGTGGATAAGGAAATTGAGAATCTTCAAGTTGAACCTTTTGAGGTTGAAGAATATTTAAATTTCAACGGGTCCCAAATGAATCAAATCCAATCAATTCAGGATCAATATCAAGAAATGATAAACGATGCGGAAGTAAATGACAATGCGGTATTAAAAGAAGAAATGGTAAAGGAACGTGACACCAAAATCGCCGATATTCGAGCAAATTTTGCTGATGATAAAACGGTTAGAGAGAAAATATTATCTGCTAAAAAAGAAGTGCTTCGTAAATATGACGCAAAGATCTCAAATGCTGTTGCTAAAGCAAAAGTAAGCCAAAAATCTCTAGCCTATGATTTAACTAATGTAGATACAGGTGAAAGATATACATTTGGGGATGTTAATGAAGACGCAGCATACAGGGGGGGATTTAGTAATAATAATGGGTATTTGACTGTTTCATCCTTGGATCAAGACTTTAGTGAAGTAAAAAATAGTGAACTACAAGCATTGTCAATATATAATCTAAATGAATTAGTGGGAGACGAGTCATCTCAATTTACAGGAGAAATTATCATACCTAAAAGTAAGATGATAAATGAGCATCTCCAAGGATTTCGTCAGTATGAACAAAATAAGTCTCTTTTTACAGTGTCTTGGATTTTAGGATTACTATCGGCTGCGGTAGCTTATTGGTTATACACAACGAGAAGAGATGAGATACTTTTAGTTTCGACACCTCAATGGGTAAAAAAATTAAATTTTGAAGGTCGCATTGTGAGCATTTTAGTCACTTCAGTAGGATTGCTCAATACGTATTTCCCGCTAACACAAGGAATGAGATATGATCATTTTGAAAACAGTGTAAATACCCTTTTTTTATACCTCTTTTTAGTAGCTTTTTTAACCCTAACAATAGTTCAATTAATTTGGTTGTTCAATGACGCTAAGAATAATAGTCTTAAAGAACTTTGGGAAACTAGCAGGATTAAAAGAATAAATTTAAAAATGCATGATGTGTTTTTGAAACGATCTTTAGGAAAACAATTTGTGATGCTATTGTTTATAGTTTTCTTATCTGGATTAGGGCTCGGTGGTGTAGTAATGCAACCTATACTGATTTTGGTGTATGCTCCATTATTCGTCTTGGTAAGTTTACCCACCCTATATTTATTATTAAAACGTGTAGCTGATTACAATAAATTAGCTATAGCCACTGAACAAATGGCAAGAGGACAAATAATTGGAGATGTAAACATTCGTGGGAAAACGGTGTTTGCTGAACACGCGAAACATTTGAATAAACTTCGTGAAGGAGTTCGAGTGTCGCAATCGGAGCAAGCAAAAAGTGAAAGATTAAAAACAGAGCTTATCACGAATGTTAGTCATGATTTAAGAACGCCATTAACGTCGATTATTACCTATACAGATTTACTAAAGAAACCTAATTTATCAGAAGAAGAACGTATGTCTTATGTAGATATTTTAGATCGCAAATCACAAAGATTGAAAACTTTAATCGAGGATTTGTTTGAAGTGTCGAAAATGGCAAGTGGAAATATGCAACTTAATAAACAAAGAGTGGATTTAACTCAACTTATGCAACAAGCACTCGCTGAACACGAAGAAGATATTCAAAAATCAGGTCTCGATTTCCGGATTACAACGCCAGAACTAAAATTGTTCGCTTACGTGGATGGACAAAAATGGTGGAGGGTACTTGATAATTTAATCGGCAATGCGATTAAATACACTATGCCTGGAACGCGAGTCTATGTAGCATTAATAGAGGAAGACGGCTGTGCTCAATTTATCGTGAAAAATGTAACGAAATATGAACTTGGAGACAATATTGATGAGTTATTTGAGCGATTCAAACGATCAGATACTTCCCGCCATACAGAAGGTTCAGGACTAGGTCTAGCAATTGCCCAATCAATTGTAGATTTACATGGGGGATCAATGCGCATAGATGTCGACGGAGATTTATTTAAAGCCACCGTTTCCATTCAAATAATATAAAAAACGAGAGGGATATTATTTTCCCTCTCGTTTTTTAGTTTTGCATAGCTGTATAAAAAAACACAAGAACAAGCTATGTTTCTATCTATATTTATTAATAATAAGTAGTCGTTGCGTTTTAAAAGAATTGAAGAGGGTAAACATAAATAGTTACATAATTATAAAAATTCAAGAACTTCCAAAGGGGGATATGCAATGATGGATCAGAATTATTGGAGTGATACGCTCTCGTTTTTACCAGAGCTTTTGCTAGCTTTATTGGTATTATTAATTGGATTTTTTGTGGCAAAGTTCTTAGAAAACCTTATGTTCAAGGTTTTGCGTAAAGCACGAGTTAATGAGCGTTTAGGTAATAAAAACGAAAAATGGACAGTCGAAAAAATTATTAGCAAGGTAATCTTTTTAATCGTATTAATCTTAGCTTTTGTTTTATTCTTCAATATATTAAACCTTAATACTATGGCAGCGCCATTTGTATCAATGTATTCAGGTTTAACAAGCGCTTTCTTGAATATTTTGAAAGCTGGTTTAATTTTACTATTTGCTTGGGTGTTAGCTACTGTTGTTAAAAAGGTCATTCAAATGGCTGGTAACAAGCTGAACTTAAACAAGTATGTTGGGAAGACCGGAATGGATCCGGAACCTTCCGAGCAAGCAAAATGGACGGATACAGCAGCAAACGTTGCATACTATCTTATTTTCTTGCTTTTCATTCCAGCAGTATTAAATGCTCTAGGAATTGATGGTTTAAGTGGACCATTTGAAGGGATGCTAGCGAGCTTCTTTAACTTTATACCGAAGTTAGTATCTGCAGCTGTTGTATTCATAATTGGTTGGTTTGTTGCGAAATTAGTTCGTAACTTATTAGAAAAGTTTTTACAATCAGCAGGAGCAGATCGCTTAGCTGTGAGATTAAATATTTCATCATTCTTTGAAGGGTCGAGCATATCGAGGGTTGTAGGAATCATTGCCTTCATATTAATTATGATTCCGGTTTCAATCACTGCTCTTGAAATTTTGAATTTAGAAGGAATATCTGGTCCTGCAGTAGGAATGTTAAATGATGTTCTAGCGATGTTGCCGAGAATTGCTATTGCAATTGTTCTAGTTTTAGTAGGAATAGTTGCCGCTAAATGGGTGAAGGCAATTGTGGTTTCATTACTTGAAAAACTTGGTGTAAACTCCATTTTTGGTAAAATGGGCTTCAAATCTGGAACAGGTGCAGCTCCTACTTTTGCTTCACTAGTAGGAACAGTTGTACAGGTTGTCGTAATTTTATTGTTTGTAGTAGAGGCTTTACAATTACTACAACTTGAATTTATGGTGACGTTAGCAACTGGAATTTTTGCATACTTGCCGTCAGTTATTGCTGCCATCATTATTTTAGCTGTTGGTTTCTGGTTAGCAACTATGGCGGAACAATTAGTGGGCAGTGTAATGAGTCATTCATCAGGAACACCACATGTGTTACGTTACGTAGCTAAATATGCGATTTTAGCATTCGCAATCTTTATGGCATTAGATCAATTAGGCATTGCAGCTTCAATCATTAACTCTGCGTTTATCCTAATCTTAGGTGGCGTTGCATTAGCATTCGGTCTAGCATTCGGCCTAGGTGGACGCGATCATGCAGCCCGTTATTTAAGTAAAATGGAAAAGAGTATTCAAAATGCTGAGGTGTCAAAAGAAAACTATGAAACTGAAAAAGAAACAATGAAAGATTCATTTAAAGATACGTTCAAAAGTGACAAAGACGCAGAAAAAAGTTTATATGGATTCTCAGCACATGCGGATGAAATTAGAACCGAAAAAGATGTGAACCCAGTTGATGAAGCCCAACCAAATGAGGGGTCTTCATTTAACAAAGACGCACACGATAGTTGGAATAGTACCAAACCTAAAGATGATCCATTCCGACCGTAAATATGGGAAGCAGCAACTCCAATAACAAGGGGTTGCTGCTTTTTTTGTCTAATGTAAACTATTTCTCATGTTCTTTCGTTAGCTAGGAAATGAATATGAGAGGATGGGATTTATTTGAATACCAAATTAGGGGTATTACTTCTTGGAGGCATGCTAGTGTTAGCTGCATGTGGGGAAGAAGAAGCACAACCTGTAGGTAATGAGCCTGTTGAAGAAGAGATGGATATGTCTGAAGAACAGGCTACAGATGAAGAAGCAGTAGAAGAAGAGGCAGTTGAGGAAGAGGCATCTGAAGAAGAAGCAACTGAAAAAGAGTCTAGCGAAGCACAGCCGGTTACAGATGCAGCTGAAGCTAAAAAAGGAGAAGCTTCACCACTCTTAGCAAAAGGTGAAATGACAAGCTTTGTTTTTAATGAAGTTGGAGAATTCCCCATTTTTTGTGCACCACATCCAGTGATGAAAATGACAGTGATTGTGCAAGAAGGCGCTTCAACTTCTGGTGAATTAGCGCTCGATATTGCCGATTATAATTTTAGTGAAGAAAGTATAACCGTGGCTCCTGGAACAATTATCACATGGACAAACCAAGATTCAGCTCAACATAATGTGGCATTTGAATAAGAGATTATTAATAAAGGTCAGGGACAATACCTGATCTTTTTAGATTACATATGATTTTTTCGATGTACACTTTTAAACTTTGTAAGCAATATGACGTTTTGCATTTTTCTTTTATTTCTGTATCCTTTTGGGTGAAATTCAGATAGGCTAAATTCATACTGAATCAATGAGGAGACAAAATATGGAGACATTAGGTCAATTAAACTTCGCACGAATATACACACAAGGTCGCTTACAAGCTATTCATGAAGAACAATGGGACATACAACCACAAGGATTTAACAATACGATTCGTTGGAATGTGGGACACATTTTTACGACAATGGAATCATTAGTTAAAAAAGGAATCCCGACATATGAGCCAGTTCATCCAGAATGGGCTCAATTTTTTAAAGGTGGTACAAAGCCGGCTGATTGGACGCTTGATCCTCCAACGAAGGAAGAATTATTGTCGGCTCTAGCACAACAACCAACTCGCGTAACAGAATTCTTAACAGGTAAACTCGATCAGGATATGCCGGAGGTTATGAAAATTGGGAAGCTTCATGATATGGAAACAGTAGATGCTGTCATTCAGTTTGTGATTTGGCATGAAGGAGTACATGCAGGACTTATTTTGGGATTGGGTAAAATAACAGCTGGAGAATGAGAGTTTGATAGGAGTGGTTTTTGACAGATAGCTGTCAAAAGCTACTCTTTTTTACGTGTAAAATTTGCAGGTTTATACATAAAGAATTTTAGGAGGAAATAGGGTGAACAGGAATATAACATGTTTGAACGGGATTAAATTAATTTGAAACGGAATAAACTGCGATCCAACGGGATTAAATCAACCATAAACGGGATTAAATCAAAATGAACAGGATTAAACTACACCGTCACCCAGTGAAATGAAGATAAACGCTTGCAGATGCAGAAAAATCACTGCAAATCACAAGCGATATGGAGTTTTAAAAAAAACCAACTTCGCGTTGGCGAGGTTGGTTAACTTTTAGGCACTAATCCTTGTTGGAAAGCATAGACGACTGCTTGAGTTCGATCTTGAACTTGGAGTTTCGACAATATATTACTTACATGCGTTTTGACAGTTTTTAAAGCGATAAACAATTCATCGGCAATATCTTGATTGCTCCGGCCTTTAGCCATTAATAATAAAATTTCATGTTCTCGATCCGTTAACTCTTCGTGAAGAGGGCGATCTTGTCCTTGGCGCATACGTTTCATCATTTTGTTTGTAACTTCAGGTTCTAAAACTGCTTGCCCATTTAATGTTTGGCGAATGGCATCTGCAATTTGTTTTGCTTTCGATGTTTTCATAACATAGCTGACAGCACCTGCCTCTAAAGCGGGATAGACTTTGTCGTCGTCTAGGAAACTTGTGACAATCATGATTTTTGCTTGTGGCCACTGCGCAATGATTTCTTTCGTGGCTTCAGCACCATTCATAATCGGCATGACCATATCCATCAACACGATATCAGGACGAAGCGAGAGTACTAAATCCACTGCATCTTTCCCATTCACTGCTTCACCGATCACTTCCATGTCTGCTTGTGCTTGAAGGTATGCAGATACACCTATTCTAACCATTTCATGATCATCCACTAGTACGATTCTTATCATCTACTTCATCCCTTTTCTCAACAGGTACTTTTACTTCTACAATGGTTCCTTGGGAAGGAACGGAAACAATTTTACTCGTTCCGCCCATTTCAATCGCTCGTTCTTGAATGTGATGTAAGCCATAAGAACCTGCATTGCCATCATCGTCTTTTATAAAACCTACACCGTTATCTTGAACGCGGAAAATCGCAAGTCCGTCCCGTTCTACTAATAAAATATCGACTTCACTGGCATTTGCATGACGCAATGTATTTGATAACGTTTCTTGCGCGATACGGAATAAGTGATCTTCCGCACCCTTTGAAAGGGATACATCTTCTAGACGGAAACGGATGGTGAAATGAACTTTTTGTTGCAACTCAAATAGTAATTCTTCGAGACCTTGAGTTAATGACTTGTTATGAAGTGCTGCTGGACGTAAGTGTAGAAGTAGGGCACGCATTTCAAGTTGTGCTTGTTGAACTATTTTCTCAGCTTGTGCCAATGGTTTGGAAACGACTTCACCGCTACTTTCTTGCTGTTCCGTGATTGACGATAACAACATGGAAGCTGCAAATAACTGTTGAGACACGGAATCATGAAGTTCGCGTGCTAAGCGCTGACGTTCTTGTATAATACGTTCTTGAATTCGTTTATCTTCACCTTCAGCACGTTCGTCCGACATTCTTTGCAGGCTTTTCTTTTGAGTAGTAATTAATATCGTTACTTCTCCCAGTGTTTTGTTTAACTTTGAGGAAACCACAGGGACAGTAAGATTGTCATGTTGTTGCTCCGCATTAATGGTAGCTTGTAAATAGCGTTCAATGGTGCGCTCTCTTTTTCTAGCCAGTTGAGTAGTTGAAATGGCAACACCCATACTAATTCCAAGTAGGATGATTCCTACCCAAATAGCAATGGGTAAATTCGCTTCTTCAATTAACCAAAGGGGTTGCCATGTCTCGTATGATGGCCAACCCAATAAGTAGGTTAATAAAGGAACTAGTACAGCGACTAAAAGTGAAAATAATAATAAGGTTCGACCGATAAATCCGCTCATTTACGAATCACCTCAACATCCCCAAGCCAAGTAGATACTGCGATGATCAGTTCGGAAGATGCGCTTCCTTGGGCTTCGTTATAACCATTTTGAAGAACAAGTGATTGATTCCATAACCGTTTTTTACTGGCACCAAATAGTAAAGCATCTCCAAGTAACGTTGTGTAATGAATTCGAACTGGAATTTCATAAGGAACAGCAATTCGGATTTTCCCAATACCTTGTCGAACTGAAACAAGAGACGAACCTTTTGGTAAAACCGTTTGCGTTGCATCAATCGTGATGTTTCCGTAAAAACCTTGTACATGAACATCTTGCCATTCATATGCTTGAAAAGGTGTACTTTGAATCGAAAAGAGTTTATTTTGAATGATTGCATTTGGCGTTTCTAAATCATCACCGAGAAATGGTTCTATAATTTGTTGTGTTTCATCGCCTTTCCATAGGCGTACTAAAATATAGACTAAGGTTGCAACGATAAATAGTCGTAAGCTCCACATGGAAAGTAGGGCAATTCCTAAAAAAACAACACCGCTCCAAAAAAATAAGCGGCTTTTTCTCCGCAAACTGATATAAATTAACCCGACACCAAAAAGAACGAATAACACGCTTCCATTATGAAAGAACATGACCTCTACAAATACGAGTAGTAGGGCAGATAATAGCCAAAATGTAATGCGATCTGTTGGTATTCGTTGCATAGCGATTCCTCCTTTGTCGTAGCGGGTTCTAAGAAAAGCGTAAAGCGCCACTCTAGCTTGACACCGGCGCTGGAAGGACCGATTCGAAAGCTTGCTTTCGTATGAGGTCCTGAAGCTGAGGTGCTAGCTGGCGCTTGTAGCTAGCCATAAAGAAAAGCGTAAAGCGCCACTCTGCTTGACATATGATTTCGTAGAATAAGTGTTATTTGTCTTTTTTAGTCAATTTGAAAAATGGAGAAGACGAGTCTTCTCCGCGTATCTTTCTAGTTTACACAATTTCCTGTTTAGGTTCTTCCTTTTTTTCTAACATCTCTAAACGACGTTCCATCGAAGATACATCATGTTGTTTTTCAATGCGTTGACCAAGACGTTCAATATACTGTTCCATTTCATCAAAAGCGACTAAACGTTTGTCCGCATTCTTTGATGATTCTGGTTGTAACATTTTGTCCATTTGGTGATGAGCTCGAGTGACGTTTTCTTTGCCCATCAATTGTAGCTGACGTACTTTCATATCTTTCACTTTATGTTTCATTTCCTCATATTTCTGTTCAAGTCCAAATAATTCTTCAGTCGTACGCAAGATACTAGCTTGTAATACATCCGTTCGATTGGCATAGGCTGCAACTTCTGCTTGAGCAAAATCAATTAATTCACCTTCACTTGTTTGGTGTGCAAGCTCCAATTGTGTTGTACGTTTTTTCAGCATTTCTTGTGCTTCTAGAAGTTCTTTTTCAAGTTGTCCTTTTAGTTGGGATTGTCTTTCGATCCATTTACCTGTTTGTTCAGTTTGTTTTTCTGCCTCGCGAACATATTGATTTAACATGGCAATGGGGTTTTCTTGTTCCTTTTTGTCAAATGCGTTGTGCAGGTCTGCGTTAATTGTGTATTTGAATCGTTTCCATAATGTTGTCATGTGTGTTGCCTCCTTATTTGTTTAGTTCGTTCCACTGTTTTTCAAAGTTTGTGAATGGGTCTGTTGATGACGTAGTTGTAAGAGTTGGAATAATAAGCGGTTGTTGTTTCCATTTTCGAATGACATACCATAATCCGACAATCGCTAGAATTCCGAAGAAACCAGGTACGTTAGCAATAGCTGATAATAGTCCAACAATTCCAACGGCTATCCAAAATGCTTTTGATAAAGTAGATCCTCCTTTTAAATAGAAATGCATACCTGCGATAACCAATAATGCAGATAGTGCAAGTCCAAGCAGCGATCCTAAATTGACAAGTGCTACAATTCCTGCGATCACACCGAGTACGATTAAACCAAATTTTTTCATGTGTTTGTCTCTCCTTTCAAGTTGTACCCTTATCGTACCAATTCTTATTAAATTGCCAAACGGTCTAGGAATGCATCTTTTACTAAGACCTAAGATGTAGAAGATTCTAAGAAGAAGGTAGAAAATTACATTAATTTTCGGTAAACTAGTAGTAAGTGAATATTCATTCAATTTAAGTAAAAGGGGTGTAACGATGACAGAAGTCGTGATTATAGACGGAATACGTACGGCAATTGGACGAAGAAAAGGAAAGTTCACGCATATGAGACCGGATGAATTAGCCGCTACTGTATTAGAAAAATTAATTGAACGCGTGGGGATTGAAAAAGGTGATGTAGATGATATTATTTTGGGTTGTGTTTCACAAGTAGGGGAACAAGGTGGCAATATCGCAAGAACAGCCGGACTTATTGCTGGATTTCCAACAAAAGTGCCTGGCACCACAATTGATCGACAATGTGGTTCTAGTCAACAAGCGGTTCATTTTGCTGCGCAAGCCATTGCTTGTGGTGACATGGATATCGTGATTGCTGGTGGTGTGGAAAGCATGACACGTGTACCTATGATGTCAAATATGGGTGAGGCCAAACCTAGTAAAAAATTACTAGACTCATATGAAATCATTAATCAAGGATTATCTGCTGAACGGATTGCAGAACAATGGGATTTATCTCGTGAACAGTTAGATGCATTTTCTGTTCAAAGTCATGAACGTGCTTTTCAAGCGATTGCGGAAGGACGATTTGAAAAAGAAATCGTACCAATTGAAGTGACGAAAGAAGATGGAACGACTGAGATGTTTTCGGTAGATGAAGGTCCAAGAGCGGGAACTTCCCTAGAAACTCTGCTTGGATTAAAAACGGTATTTGATGCAAATGGACGAGTTACAGCTGGCAATGCCAGTCAAATGAGTGATGGGGCTTCAGCAGTGCTGTTAATGTCACGTGAAAAAGCTCAGGAACTAGGTTTAACAGCACGTGCACGCATTCATACACGCGTTGTTGTTGGCTCCGATCCAACGTTAATGCTCACTGGTCCGATTGCGGCTACTCAAAAAGTGTTGGAAAAAGCACACTTAACAATAGAAGATATGGACGTTTATGAAGTAAATGAAGCATTCGCTCCAGTTCCACTTGCATGGTTAAAAGACATAGGAGCAGATCCGGCAAAATTAAATCGCAATGGTGGGGCCATAGCACTTGGTCATCCACTAGGGGCAACAGGTACGAAATTACTTGTGACATTACTGCATGAACTTGAACGAACTCAAGGCCGCTATGGACTTCTTGCGATTTGTGAAGGCATGGGCATGGCCAACGCAACAATCATTGAGAGATTGTCAGAATCGGAGGGAATTGTATGAAGACATCTGAAGTAATCGCCATTGTAACCGGAGGTGCATCTGGACTTGGAGAAGCAACAACTCGTCGTCTAGTAGCACAAGGTGGAAAAGTAGCTATTTTTGATTTGAATGAAGTTCGCGGGCATGCACTTGTCCAAGAATTAGGAAGCGAGTCAGTGGCTTACTTTCAAACGAATGTCACCGATGCGCTGCAAGTCGAAGGAAATGTAGCATCAGTAGTCGAGCATTTTGGCAAATTAAATTTGTTAGTTAGTTGTGCAGGAATTGCCACACCAGGAAAAGTAGTGTCGAAAAAAGGACCACTCGCACTTGAGCGCTTTGAGCAAGTCATTCAAGTAAACTTAATCGGCACATTTAATGTATTGCGCGTTGCAGTTCATGCTATGCAACAAAACGACCCAAATGAAGAAGGGGAGCGAGGAGTCATCATTAATACTGCTTCAGTCGCAGCATTTGAAGGACAAATAGGTCAAGCAGCTTATAGTGCTTCAAAAGGTGGAGTTGTAGGGATGACCTTACCGATTGCCCGTGAATTTGCGAGAGACGGTATTCGCGTCATGGCTATTGCGCCTGGTCTTGTTGAAACGCCGCTTTTCGCAGGATTACCAGAACCAGCTCGAACGGCACTATCAAGTTCTGTACCTTTCCCAAATCGATTAGGCAAACCAAGTGAATATGCACAATTAGTTGAAAGCATTTTAACCAATCCAATGCTAAATGGGGAAGTAATTCGTTTAGATGGCGCGATACGTATGCAAGCAAAATAAGGAGGAATTTTAATGGGGAAATATCGATTTGAAACAGATGAACATGTCATGTTTCGCAAGTCCCTTCGCAAGTATTTAGACAAAGAAGCAGTTCCGCAATATGAAAAATGGGAAGAAGACCGCTTGATTCCTAAATCTTTTTGGAGAAAGCTAGGGGAAATGGGGTATTTATGTCCTCAAGTAAAAGAAGTGTATGGTGGACTTGAGACTGATTTTCGCTACGCAGTCATTATAGGTGAAGAACTAGAACGTGTTGGAGCAAGCTTAACTGGTGTTGGACTGCATAATGATATCGTCGTTCCGTATATCGAAGCGTATGGCACGGAGGAACAAAAATCTCGCTGGTTACCAGGATGCATCACAGGTCAACATATTACTGCAATTGCCATGACAGAGCCAGGAGCGGGATCTGATTTAGCAGCTATTCAAACGACAGCGGAGAAAAAAGGAAACCATTATGTGGTCAATGGATCAAAAACCTTTATTACCAATGGTATAAATGGTGATTTGATACTTGTTGCCGTGAAAACGGAAACGAAAGCTGAGCCTAGACATAGAGGGATTAGCCTTCTAATAATTGAAGAAGGAACACCTGGATTTACACGTGGCCGTAAATTGAACAAAGTAGGTATGCATGCTCAAGATACAGCTGAACTATTTTTCGAAGATTGCCTAGTGCCTGTAGACAACCTAATAGGTGAAGAAGGAAAAGGCTTTACGTATTTAATGGAGAAGTTGCAACAAGAGCGTTTAATGGTGGCGATTTCCGCTCAAACCGCTTCTGAAGATATGGTCGATATGACACTTACCTATGTAAAGTCTCGAAAAGCATTTGGCAAACCAATCGGAGCCTTTCAAAATACACAGTTCAAGCTTGTTGAAATGGCAACAGAAGTGGAACTGGGGCATTCCTTTTTAGAATCACTAATTGAAGATCATTTGGCAGGAAAAGAAATCGTCTCAAAAGTGTCGATGGCTAAGTATTGGTTAACCGAGACGGCAAAGAAAATATCGGGTGAATGCCTACAATTACACGGTGGATATGGCTATATGGAAGAATATAAAATTGCGAGAAGATATCGAGATATTCCAGTTGCATCGATTTACGCAGGTAGCAATGAAATCATGAAAGTAATTGTTGCGAAGAAGATGGGGTTATAGAATGTTACTGTATCTGGCCCGCAAGAATGTGTCGTGTTATAAGAGCCACAATTTGAGGGCAGGATTACTGCAGGAGATTAGTGACCACTTTCTATATAGGACTCACCTTTGGTTTAAGCAGTTCAGTTTTAAATCACTAATTCCGAAATATACGGGATAATAAAACCTGTTTTAACCGAATTAAGTTATCACTTCATATTGATGTGTTTTTATTATTATTAGAAATTCTATAAAAGGATTTTGTTGGTATTAAAAGGCGTTGTAATTCATTTATAATTTTATAGGTGATTTCCGTTTCAGGCGGACGGTGAGCCTCCTCGGTCGCTTCGCGATCTGCGGGGTCTCACCTGTCCCGCTGATCCCGCTGGAAAGATATTGGACGAACTGTAATTCGTCCAATATCTTTGCGACGAGTAACCGCAGGAGCACATGCTTTTACCGCCGCCTTCCACTTCAATCACTTGTACATATACTTTCTTTCATCTAAAAAATTGAGGTTCCTTTATCTGTTCAAAATCTAACAGAATGTGTTGGTCCGTTTCGTGAAGGGTGTTATACAGAAGGTGCTAAAAGTAAGACCTATTCTGTGAAAATATAATCGACAGAACATAAGAGGAAAAGCGAAATCCCGCTATAAAATCGAAGCGAAAAATAGTGAATTGAAACATAGACACGGGTATGCAGATGCAAGGAGCCATTACCATATTCGCAGTTAACCTCAAACGAATTTTGATTTTACAGAAGGAATCAGAGTATCAATACGAAATGTCGACTTTTTCAAATTAAACACTATTACAAATTTTAAAAATACAAGTTTTTCAGTGATCTCCCTTTTACATGGCAGTTTTTTAAAATGAACCTAGTAGTTGAATACTTCCAAATCGTGGGGTTATGTCAACCTGAGGTGCATGCAATATTCAATCTAGTTCAGTAATTAGAACATGCTTTTTGTATAAGATCATCTCACTTCTTCTCTACTTATGGTACAACTTAGTATAATAAGTGATGCTCACAATAGAGTAGTATTTAAGATGAAGTTAAAGAGTGGAGGATTTAGATGAATAAACAAATTGAAGAAACAATTGTTAAATCATTTTTCGTTAAAAGAATTCAACAAAGAGTTCTATTCGAACTTTCTTCACCCCAAAAACGCAATGATGTTTTTGGGAGAAGAAACGATTTCCTTCGTACAGAATTTATGTTTGAGATACCTACACCCAATTCAGACCCTAAAGAAATTGAGAAGTTGTTGAAAAAACAAGGCGCAGGAAATACGTGCTATGTAATGACGTCATTAGAAAGTGATATAGATGGAGAAGAGTTGCCACTGACGAAGGCTTTAGAAGGTTTAATTTGATCTGGAAGTCCGTTTATAATTTCTTGCATACCAAATAAATTAGCTTACTTTCAAGGAGAACAGGCATACGGCCCTCCTCAAAGGTTTATTTTAAAAAGACAATAGTAAAAAAGCTGCCATGTAAAGGTACTGTTTCTAATGGAGTAATAAAGGTGACCACTTCCTCAACCCCGTGTTATGTCAACCTACTGAGGTTTTATGGACGGATCATCCGGTTGCTTGTTCAACTAACGAACAGTTATATACTGTAAAGTTGAACAAACAAAAAATGTATTAGGAGAAGTCAGATGCTTAAATTAGTATGTTTTGGGGACAGTATTACGGCTAGAAAAGAAGGATTAGATACGCCTATGCTAACAACAAAGTTAGCTGAGCAAGTGGACGGTTTTGAATTTATAAATGCTGGTGTATCAGGAAATAACACTATCGATGCTATTTCCAGAATTGAGAATGATGTGATTAAATATAATCCTGATTTAGTAACAGTATTGTTTGGTGCTAATGATGCAGCAGTTCATAAAATGGTAGATTTGGAAACTTATAAAAATAACATTTATAAAATCACTCAAATGATTAAACCTGAAAGAACAATTTTAATATCACCAGCCCCAGTTGATGAAAAGGTTCAATTTGCTAGAACCAATGAAGTCTTATTCGATTATGCTTCGGCAGTTAAACAAGTAGCAGTTGATACTGGAAGTCATTTCATCGATTTTTTTTCAATAATGATTGCTTTGGATGACTATCCTAAAATACTTAAAGGGATAAGAAACGATGGACTTCATTTTGGAGACAAAGGTTATGATTTTCTTGTTCGGTTATTAGTAGAGAAGATTAAAGAAGTTTGTTATTAAGCTAACTGGGCTTTAGTAAGTTTAGTCTCTAACTAGCACGCCTTTATTTACTTTAAAGAATGATCTAATATAAAGTAAGCAGAAAGAGGTCGAAATTGTATCTTCGGCCGAATCTTTAGGTATAGTTAAGTATCTATTCTCTAATAAACCAAACGAACGTAACTGTGCGCGCTTAGGTTGTAAGGGAGCGAAGGACGAATCCCGGCCGCAAAATGATCTAAAAAATAGAGTTGGGCGAGTGACGAAGTCACAAGCCCAACTCTTTATTCCCTAGATTACAGTGCAGCAGAAGATTCGTTCGGAGCGTACTGAAACCTCTTTGCATTAACAGTCAATGGTTCACTTGATTTCTATAACGAGCCCACGAGAGATTGTTGTGTTGATGAAATCGACAATTTGTGTGGCAATTGTGGCTCTCGTCAAAGGGAAGCACTATATACACAGTGAAATAATTCAACTCCAAATCAACACTACGTATTGCAATGAGAAATCACGCATATCATGATATACTTTCCAAAACAATGAGGAGGCGGAACTTATGCCGACCATGATGCCTGCAAGTTTAACAAAAGACTTAGCGTTGACTGTTTACAATGACGGCTTCGCGTTAGTACAAGAAATTCGCTCCATTCCTCTACTTTCTGAAGATTACCTCATACATTATTTAGATGTTCCACAACTGATTGAGCCAAATTCGCTACAGGTAAAAGGTGTAAAAGTAGCTGAGTTGAACTATGAATATGATTTAGTAGATAAATTTAAATTACTTGAAAAGTATGTCGGACGTGAAATCAAGCTTGTTGATAAGAAAACAGGAGTGGAAAAATCGTATCGTTTATTAAACGCGCAAAATGGATTGGTGCTCGAAGACCTTCAAACGAATGAAATTATTTTAGACGCAGAAGGCGAAATGCGCTTGCCTGAATTACCTGATGGACTTATTCTAAAACCCACACTTGTATGGCGCATACGTGAACAAACAGCTGAAGATACACGAGTCACATACTTAACCCGTGAACTCAGTTGGGATGTTGATTATATAGCACAAATTCGAGACAATGATTTTGATTTGACAGGGTGGGTGACCTTGAAAAATAACTCTGGCTTGACCTATCAAGACGCAACGGTAAAACTAATGGCTGGTACTGTGAATCGAGCACCACGTCGCATGCAAAGGGATATCGTCTACTCACAAGCCGAAACATATGAACCTGAACACCAAGCATTTGCGGACTATCATTTATACACATTGCCAGAAAAATTGACGGTTAAAGACCGTCAACAAAAGCAAGTCCAGCTTCTATCTGCTAATCAAGTTAAATCGAAGATGGAGTATGAAGTAGATTCATATAGTGATCATCCAACCGTCTACTTTACTTTCTTGAATGATGTGGCGAATGGACTTGGGATCCCACTTCCTAAAGGCAGATTCAAACTATACAAAGAAAATCCGAAAAATGGATCATCTGAATTCATTGGTGAAGACTCGATTCCACATACAGCAGTGGGTGAATTGGTACGCATTAAATCAGGTGAAGCATTTGATATCACAGTGGAAAATGAAGTCGTTACTGAATACAAAAAAGATGGCTATGAATTTGAAGAAGTCGAATACCTAATTCGTAACCAAAAAGATCAGCTAATTGAGCTCATTATTAATCACAGCACAAGTTATGGCATTTTTGATGTGGTTAAATCGACACATGAATGGAAAAGGAAAAATGGCGATATACAATTGATTGTGCCAGTTCCAGCAAAATCTGAAGTGAAAGTAGCGTTTACTATCCGGTATGACCGAACGCATGATGAAAAGGTGAATTAAAAACATGAAAAGAATTAGCATAGGTACTTTAATCCTAACAATGTATGCACTACTTGTTTATTATTTAGGCTATAACACATATCAATGGCTTCTAACATGGAACTTGCCAATACACCCAGTTTTCTTTGGCATTTTGTGGTCACTACTAGCATTTGGCTACATCATTGGAAAGTTCAGTCATGGACTAAAATATTTTAGTATGATTGGGTCGTATTGGTTTATCGTGATGCAGTACGGTGTAATTTTGTTTCCTATAACAACGATTGTTTATTTAGTATGGCCATCTCAGCAAACGATTTTTATTGCAGGAAATGTACTTGCGATCGTCTTTTTATCCATTTTTATCATAGGAACATATATGGCATTTTCTCCAGTTGTTCGCTATAAAACGATACATCTGAACAAAGATTCTAGTTCCCATCGCGAGTTAAAGGTGGTACTAGGTTCAGATTTCCACTTAGGTCTTCTTTCAAATAAAAAGCACTTGCAGCGGTTTGTGAATTTGGCGAATGGAGAGCAGCCGGATATTGTGCTACTTGCAGGGGATTTAGTGGATGATGATCCGATTTGGTTTGTCAAAGATGGGATGTCAGTTGTCATGCGGCAGTTAAAGACGACATATGGTGTCTATGGGGTAGTCGGAAATCATGAATATTATGGAAAGAAAATCCCGCTTTTAATAGAAGAGATGAAAGAAGCAGGCGTACAAATGTTATTAGATGAAACCATTTGTATTGATGATGCGTTCTATGTATCGGGTAGAGAAGATGCAACAAATGGCAAGCGCAAGTCTTTGGAAAGTTTAAAGCCGGATAATGAAGAGCTACCGTGGTTTGTGATGGATCATACGCCCTATAATTTAAATACGCCTGCGCAGCTTGGTGTTGATGTGCATGTCTCAGGACATACACATCGTGGTCAGATGTGGCCGAATCATCTATTCACGCGACGCTTGTTTGAGCTGGATCATGGACATAAACTTAAAGGGTCAATGCATGCTTTTGTGTCTTCCGGATTTGGTTTTTGGGGACCTCCGATACGGTTAGGTTCACGCTCGGAGATTTGGTCGATTACTATCAGGTTTTCGAAGAAATAAACATGGGTAAAGCACAGTAATGTTGTACGATAGAAGGTGGAGATTGGACATGGAAAACTGGATCACTGATATAATGAGCCAGTACGGCTACATAGGTATATTTTTACTCATTATGCTTGAAAATATTTTTCCTCCTATTCCATCTGAAGTTATTTTGACGTTCGGTGGATATATGACGACACAAACAGCTATGACGCCAATAGGTGTTGTTTTGGTGTCGACTGCTGGTTCTGTAGTTGGGGCCGTTATTCTCTACGGTATTGGCTTACAGCTAGATGTAAAACGATTAGAGAAAATCGTGGACCGCTATGGACGTGTTTTACGTTTAACGAGAAAAGATATTTATAAAGCTGATGCATGGTTTGATAAGTATGGAATTTGGACGGTATTATTTTGTCGCTTGATTCCTTTAATTCGTAGTTTAATTTCAATTCCTGCCGGGATGTCGAATATGAAATTCGGATTATTTTTGTTATTTACGACCATAGGAACACTTATTTGGAATACGATTTTAGTTTCAGTTGGAGTGGCTGTTGGGGATAATTGGGGATCAATCGTTGGCGTTATGGATGTTTATTCAAATATTGTGTACGTATTGATTGTATTAGGAGGACTTGCCGCGATTTGGTGGTATGTCCAATTTAGAAAAACAAGAGCATAAGGAGATATTATGGAACTATTTGATTTGCTTAAGGCGTTAATATTAGGATTTGTTGAAGGGATGACGGAGTTCGCTCCCATTTCTTCTACTGGGCATTTAATTATTGTTGATGATATGTGGTTAAGAACATCTGAGTTTCTCGGTAAATATTCAGCAAATACGTTTAAAATTGTCATTCAGTTAGGCTCGATTTTTGCAGTTATTGTCGTTTTTTGGAAACGTTTATTTAGTTTAGTAGGGTTATATAAGTTAAAAGGCACAACATCAGGGTCTCAGTTAAAATTATCACATGTCATTGTAGGTTTAATTCCAGCAGGAGTGTTAGGTCTATTGTTTGAGGACTTTATTGATGAGCATTTGTTTTCAGTTGAAACGGTGTTAGTTGGATTAGTCATCGGAGCAATATTAATGATTGTGGCTGATAAATTCGGACCGAAAGTACCAAAAACGAAAACGTTGGATCAGATTACATATAAGCAGGCTTTCTCTGTAGGGCTTGTGCAATGTTTCTCATTATGGCCAGGATTTTCACGTTCAGGTGCGACCATTTCAGGTGGTGTGTTGTTTGGTATGAATCACCGCACAGCAGCTGATTTTACGTTCATTATGGCCGTTCCTATCATGTTCGGAGCTAGTTTCTTATCCCTGTTGAAAAACTGGGAGTATGTTGAGCTCGATCATCTGTCGTTTTATATCGTTGGATTTGTAAGTGCATTTGTCTTTGCACTAATATCCATTAAGTTCTTCTTGAAATTAATTGCGCGTGTAAAGTTAACGCCTTTTGCAATATATCGACTGGTATTAGCAGCAGTGTTAATTGTTATCATCTACATGTAATTTACTGGAAGGCGGTCTCAAATTGAGATCGTCTTTTTTGAGTATTAACTAGTGAGAATTTTTCCCTAATAAATTATACTGATAATATATACATAATTAGGTAGGAGAAAAGAGGCGGGTAAAATGACAATATCAACTTTTATTTATTATTTCATTGCCTATATATTGCCTTCTTCTGTTTTACTATCGATGTCATTTGTCGTGATATTCCGTAATCCAAAGAGGACTGAGCATCAACTTGCTTTTATCATTATCAACTTATATGCCATTATATTCCTAGGCGAATTTACTCGACATGCTTTACCCACTGCAGATAGTCCCTATATTCACGAATATGTGATAAAAATTTGTGGATTATTCATTGTTATGTTTAGTTTTCATTTTTTTGCAAAAGTAGCCAAAATGGAAGATATCATGTCGAAATGGCTATATCCATGGGTATTTTATTTACCGTTACCATTTGTTGTTTATAACATTTTAACGGTCAACCCTAGTCTGCTTATTGAAAATTATGTTAGACAGGGTCCTTGGGTTTATGGCGTACTAGATCCTACTTATTACGTGACTGTTCTTGCAAGTTGCATCATATCGTTGCCCTCATATTTCATGTTGAAAAACGGTATAAAACGAGTTCATTCAAAACAAGATATTCGCCTTTTAAAGTTCCTCTCTTGGGTTGTTTTAGGAAGTATTGGCGTGATACTCGTACTAGGTCTGCCAGATTATCGTGGCATATTACCACCGTATCCTTATTTATATATCGGTGTTTTATTTGCAGTGTTAATCACCTATAGCATGTTGAAATATAATTTCCTATCTGATGAAAATGATCAATATGCCACCCTGTTTAATTTGAATTCATCAGCTACTCTTATTTTTAATGACATGTGGAAATTAGAAAAGGCCAATCAAGCTGCATTCTTACATTTTCCTGATAACACAAAAGAATTTTTTGCGTTATTTCATGCGTCCATAAACGATGAACAATTAGTCAATATTAAAAATCAATTAGAGCAAGGAAAATCAGTTCATTCCATTGTGTATCATATGAAAACTGATAATCTTAGTACTTATTTTAAACTAGATGGGAAAAGGTTTATAAAAAACAGGTCGATTTCCTACTATTTAATTTGTCGAGATGTGACAGAGAAACAATTAGCAGATGATCGTCTTAAATATTTGGCTTATCACGATACTTTAACAGGTGTAGCAAATCGCGCGTCATTTGTTCAATTATCCGAGAAATATATTGTTGATAATCCAACTCATATTGCTTACTTTGGACTATTGGATTTAGATCATTTTAAAGAGATAAATGATATTCATGGTCATATTATTGGAGATGAAGTACTCATTCATACAGCCAAAATTGTGCGTGAATTAGTTGCTGAAAGTGGACATGTTGGTCGGCTTGGTGGAGACGAGTTTGTCTTTGCTGTTTCGGATAACAAACGATTTACAAATGCACTACAATTAATGGATAGTGTACATCATGCTTTTAGAAATCAACCGTTCATTTTTAGAGATGTTTTTATCGAAGTAAAATTGAGTATAGGGTGTAGCGAATATCCATTAGAAGGAACTACTTATGACGAGCTTTACACATTGGCTGACCAGCGTATGTATTTAGAGAAAAGAACGCGCAAAGAGCATGTAGAATAGGAGTGGTTGAAAGTATGACAAAGGAAGAGAACGGTCTTCACCGAAAATGGGCAGTCCAATTGTTTAACGAAACATGGGATTTGATTGAGAAAAAAGAGCGCACGAGTGATGAAGATTCACAGATGCTTGAAAAGGCATATGCTTCACTTTATCATTGGCGTCAAATTGGTAAGAAACTCAATTTGGCAAGGGGTTATTGGCAAGTGTCACGAGTTCATGCCATCCTGAGTCAAGGGGAAGCGGCCTACTTTTATGGGGTTGCCGGTATTGAATTATGTGAAGCGGAAGGCTTTGGAGATTTCGATTTAGCTTTTGCGTATGAATCACTTGCCCGTGCAGAGAAGTGCCGAGGAAACTTTGAGTCAATGAGCAAGTGGTTTGAACGAGGTCAAACAGCAGCGGAAAACATAGAAAAAGAAGATGATAAAAAATATTTTTTAAGCGAATTAACAAGCGTTAATAGGGGCTAAGTGAATTTCACTGACAATTCGTCTATTGAATCATAAAACACAATATGTTAGATTAATATTTATACAAAACACCATATATAGTATGTAAACGAGAAAATGGTACCAGCGATGGTATAATAGGGAATTCGGTAAATGCCGAAGCTGTCCCCGCAACTGTAAGTGTGAACGACTATACAATGACCACTGTGTATTTGCACGGGAAGGCGTATAGAAGGATGATACACGAGCCAGGAGACCTGCCATTTTTTCGAATAAGCAACACTTTCTTCGGGGGTTGAGGAGTGGAAGCGAGCTATCAGTAGCGAGCGATATTCCATTTCCTCGTTAACCATTTTAACTCCTTTCCATTCTATCAATTATGAGCGATTGCTCAGCCGAATAGGCTGTGCTGTCGCTTTTTTGTATGACTAAATTTTGGGATTTGAAAGGGGCTAATACATAGTGCAAAAGGTATTAACAAAAAAAGAGAATTTGATTGATGAATTATTGACAATATTTAAAGAAGTTCAGTTAGCACCATTAGTACGTGCCTATGACAAGTGGTTGAAGAAAAATCCTCAAGCTACTGACTCGCAAGTAGCACAAGCAATGGTTTTAGATGCACTAAGTCATTTGGACGAAGAAGAACCTTACTGGACATTTGTTGCAGCACGTATTTATTTAACGCAAGTTTACAACGAACTCGCTGTTACTCGAAACTGTACAAACGATGAAGTATACAACGATTTTTACAAACATCTCAGCCGCTTGTCTGACAAGGGGTTATATGACGTTCGTCTTCTTCAGGCTTATACGAAAAAAGAAATCATTGCGTTAAGTGAAATTATTGAACCGGAGCGGGATACACTATTTACCTATATCGGACTAAAAACGTTAATGGACCGCTACGTAGCAAAAGATTACGATAAAACTCCAGCCGAGCTTCCTCAAGAGCGCTGGCTTATTATTGCTATGACATTAATGCAAAATGAATCTATAAATCGCTTAGAAAAAGTTAAAGAATCTTACTGGGCGATGAGCAACTTATATATGACGGTTGCAACGCCAACTCTGTCCAATGCAGGAAAGCCTCATGGTCAGTTATCAAGCTGCTTTATTGATACGGTCGACGATAGTTTGCAAGGTATATATGATTCCAATACAGACGTTGCTACATTATCAAAATATGGTGGTGGTATTGGCATTTATATGGGGAAAGTACGTAGCCGTGGTTCATCGATTCGAGGATTTAAAGGCGCATCAAGCGGTGTCATGCCGTGGATTAAACAATTGAACAATACAGCAGTTAGCGTAGATCAACTTGGACAAAGACAAGGTGCAATTGCAGTTTACTTAGACGTGTGGCATAAGGACATCATGCCATTCTTGGATTTGAAGTTAAATAACGGCGATGAGCGAATGCGCGCTCACGATATTTTCACAGGTGTTAGCCTACCAGATATTTTTATGGAGAAAGTTCAAGCGAGGGAAGAATGGACATTATTTGATCCTCATGAAGTGCGTACTGTTATGGGATATTCTCTTGAAGATTCCTATGATGAAATGAAAGGCAAAGGCTCTTTCCGTGATAACTATCAAGCATGTGTAGCAGACGAGCGATTAACGAGAGAAGTAGTTCCTGCAATTGATATCATGAAACGCATTATGAGAAGCCAACTCGAAACTGGTGTGCCGTATATGTTTTATCGTGATGAAGTGAATCGCAAGAATACGAATAAGCATGAAGGCATGATTTATAGCAGTAACTTATGTACAGAAATTTTCCAAAACATGAGTGCGACGACATTTGAATCTATAACGATAGAAGACGATATCATAGTGACCCGTCGTAAGCCTGGCGATTTTGTCGTGTGTAATTTGTCTTCAATCAACTTAGGAAAAGCAGTTCCAGCTGGCGTATTAAACCGACTGATAGAAGTTCAGGTTCGCATGCTCGACAATGTCATTGATTTGAATATGATTCCAGTGCCTCAAGCTGAGCGAACAAACGCGAGATACCGTGGAATTGGTCTTGGTACATTTGGTTGGCATCACTTATTAGCATTAAAGGCAATACGCTGGGAATCTGATGAAGCCGTTGAGTTTGCAGATGAATTGTATGAAGAAATTGCCTATTTAACTATTAAAGCATCGATGAATTTATCAAGGGAAAAAGGACCGTATCCATTATTTAAAGGATCAGATTTCCATAATGGTGAATACTTTGCATCTCGGGGATACTTGTCAAAAAAATGGTGTGAACTACGCTTCGATGTATCCATGAACGGTATGAGAAATGGTTATTTAATGGCTGTTGCACCAAACTCTTCCACATCGATTTTAGCAGGAAGCACGGCAAGTATTGATCCCATTTTCCAAAAGAGTTATTCAGAAGAGAAGAAAGACTATAAAATCCCAGTAACTGTGCCAGATTTAAATCAAGATACTACTTGGTATTACAAATCAGCTTATTTCATCGATCAACACTGGACGTTAAAACAAAATGCTGCTCGTCAACGTCATATCGACCAAGGGATATCATTGAATTTATATGTTCAAAACACAATCAAAGCAAAAGAATTGCTTGATTTACATTTAGATGCATGGGCAAGTGGCTTGAAAACAACCTACTATGTTCGCTCAACATCGATTGAATTGATAGAATGTGAATCCTGTTCAAGCTAAGGAGGAAATGTGTATGACGACAATTGAAAAGCGAAAGCTCATGGATAAAAATGCACCGAATCGTTCAACTGGAATTGTAAATGGCTCCTCCTCAAATATTTTAAATTGGGATGATGTTCGGTTTAGTTGGGCATATCCAAAATATAAACGAATGCTTGGAAACTTTTGGACCCCATTTGAAATAAATATGGGGTCAGATGTAAAACAGTTCGGATCTTTAAATAATGCGGAACGAGAAGCGTTCTTGAAAATTATTGGCATACTTGCTTTACTCGATAGTATTCAAACTGACTTTGCAGGAAAAGTGGCTGACTATTTAACTGATTCTAGTTTGAATGCACTAATGATTATTTTGGCACAACAAGAAGTTATTCATAATCATTCGTATTCCTATGTACTTTCAAGTTTAGTGTCAAAACAAGAGCAAGACCGTGTGTTTGATTACTGGCGAACTGAAGCGGTACTGGAGAAACGAAACGATTTTGTCATGAAAGGATATGAAGCTTTTTCCGATAAGCCGAATGTGGATTCGTTATTAACAGCGATTGTTTATGATGTCATCTTGGAAGGACTATTTTTCTATTCTGGATTTGCTTTTTTCTACAATCTGGCACGTCAACAAAAGATGGTCGGTACGAGCACGATGATAAACTATATTAATCGAGATGAACAAATTCACGTTGATTTATTTGTGAAAATATATCAAGAATTATTACGGGAGTACCCTGAATACGATACTCCGGAACGAGCGTTTGAAGTTGAAAAGATCTTCAAAGAAGCAGCTGCACACGAAATCGAATGGGCACGTGAAGTCATTGGCGACAAGATCGATGGCCTAGATGTTGAGGACGTAGAAGAATACATCTACTTCTACGCTAATGTTCGCTGCGCTCAACTTGGCTATGAACGTCCATTCCCAGGCTATCGCAAAAATCCTTTAAAATGGATTAAAGCATATGAAGAAGTAGATCTAGGTAAAACAGATTTCTTCGAACAAAAGTCGCGTCAATACGTAAAAGTTAATGTGCAAGACAATGGGTTTGATGATTTGTAACAAGAGTTATAGTTGGGGATAATGTTTGTTCATAAGGGCAAGTTGAGTTGAAATCGTCCGTGTTAGATAAAGCTAAATTTTGCAAACTGTATAGTGTACGAAACCTTCTTTCAAGTTACGAAGAAAGAATCTTTAAACTTGCAACACGCAGTAAGTGCTCAGTCAAAAGTAAATCAAAACCCAAACAACTCTGCACGTTTAGTTTGTAGGCGAGGGAAGGACTCACACTCGCCGCAAGGTTGTCTAAAATAAGAATTGTGATGTGACAACTTCACATCACAATTCTTATTTTTCTTTTGGTTATGATGCAGCATGTGTGCATTAAAGCGAACCGGAAACCTCACAAAATTTTCATAGCTTTGGAACTCACTTTGGTTGGGGTTTTCTTACTTTAACGAAACAAAGAGTGTTCCATCCCAAATGCTAGCTACAATGTGAGGGACAATTGTGGCTCTGAATAAATATAAATCTCCTTCAAAATAAAAGGCATTTTTAGATAAGTGACGAATCCTAATAAGGAAAGAACATAACAAGTAAAGGGGATGGAATCGAATGAAACCAGTCATACCATATTTATCGTTTTACGGGAATGGAAAAGATGCTGCGATATTTTATGAAACAATTTTTGAGTTGGAGAACACGGGAATTATGAAGTATAGTGACGGAGATTTTCCACATCCGCCTGAAGCTGCTGATTTCATTATGCATTGTCATTTAACTAATGGAAACTTCAGTATCATGCTTGCTGATTCAGCAACTCCCGGCGAATCGGGTACAACAAATGTAGCATTGATGGTTGAATGTGAAAGCGAAGAAGAAGTGAATCGTTTGTATAATGCGTTACTAGAAGACGGTAAGGCTATCATGGAATTACAAGATACCTTCTGGGGAGCTAAATACGCTAAAGTACTAGATAAGTTTGGCTATACATGGGATTTGAACTTTGAAAAAGGGCAAGTTGAATAATAGCTTTTGAAAATCAGGGCTGCCATTGCAGTCCTTTCTCATTACATAGTGCAAATCATAACGCACTTTCACCAACAGAAAAAACCAGATAGTTAATAAGTTGTATTGACTATTTATTATGAATAGTGTAACTTTTAACGAACTAGTAATTTAATAAAGACAGTAATACTTGGTAAATGAATTATAAATAGTAGGTCATTAAAAACAATTATTTTGCAAGGTGGTGTGTAAAATCGAACAAGTTATCAAAACTGAGCCTCTTCATATGCAGGCTTATACCATTATTAAGTCTTTGCTATTGGAAGGAGAATTTCACCCAGGGGAACGCTTAGTAGAAGTGAAGTTAGCTGAGAGATTAGGAGTTAGTAGAGGACCGATTCGTGAAGCATTTCGTATGCTCATGCAAGATGGACTAATTGTTCAAAATGGAGGTCCTATCCAAGTTTATCAACCTACACGAAAAGACCTGGAAGAAGTTTTTCAATGTCGTGAGAGTCTCGAGGTATTAGCAACTCAACTAGCTGTCAAAAAAATGTCTACGAAACAACTAGATGAATTAGTGCTAATCATTGAGAAAACAAAAGAAGCTGATCAACAGAAATCATTTACAGAACTGGGTAAGTTAGATCAAGCATTTCATGATGTAATAATTGAGGGGTCTGAAAACCAACAGTTAATTCAATTGATGAGCGTAATAAAGACCAAGGTAATCTATATAAGAAACACGATGATCCGTAATTACTATCCTAATATTCATGATATTATCGGGCAACATGAACAAATTTACCAAGCTTTACTTGAAAGAAATGAACAAAAAGCGGAACTGGAAATGCGGTCACATATTAAAAATAGTTTAGAAGCTATTCTTAAAATGAATGCTAGGTAACACGAGGCTCTTTTTTTTGATGACTCTCTGTTAACTGTTAACAGAGAACAAGATTCCATCTTATAATCTTAATAGACAAAGGAGAATGACGATGAAAGTGGCTCTTTTTATTACGTGTTTAGCAGATGCATTTTACCCTAAAGTAGGGATGAGTGTGGTCAATGTGTTGCAGAAACTTGGAGTGGAAGTCGAATTTCCTAAAGAACAAACTTGCTGCGGTCAACCTGCTTATAACAGTGGTTTCCATAAGGACGCAATGAAAGCTGCGAAGCAAGTAATTCGTGCTTTTGAAAATAGTGAGACAGTTGTAACACCTTCTGGCTCCTGTGCGGCTATGATTCATCATTACTATCCGGTGTTATTTGAAAGTGATCCTGTATGGCGTGATAAGGCACAAAATCTTGCAGATAAAACTCATGAATTTTCAGATTTTTTAGTGAATGTTCTGAAAGTCGAGGATCTCGATGCCAAACTTGAATCCACTGCAACATATCATCATTCATGTCATATGATTAGGGGTTTAGAAATAGAAGAGGAACCAATCGCACTGTTAAGTCAGGTAGATGGTCTTACGATAAAGGAATTACCTTATTGTAAGGACTGTTGTGGATTTGGAGGTACTTTTGCTGCCAAAATGAGCGACATTTCTGAGAGAATGGTTGATGAGAAAATTAAAAACATTACTTCTACAGGAGCAAGCGTATTGATTGGCTCTGATTTAGGCTGTCTCATGAACATTGGTGGAAGAATGAGAAGAACAGGTAAAGAAATTGAAATTATGCATGTCGCAGAGGTGTTAGAAAGAGGGGGTAGGATTTAAAGATGACTTTAAATACCATTGATTTTAACCACAGAGTTGACAAAGCATTAGCGGATCCAATTTTAAAGAAAGCGATTCCCTTTGCTCAAGATAAATTGCGTAATGGTAGGAATACAGCGGCCGATCAGATAGGAAATATTGAAGAATGGCGAGAACTGGCTGCTGATATTCGAAAACATACAATCGATAACTTAGATAGTTATCTTGAGGAGTTAGTCACAAACGTTCGAAAAAATGGAGGATTTGTACACTTCGCAGAGAAGGATAGCGATGCAGTTGAAATCATCAAAAAAATTGCCAAGGATAAAGAAGCGAAAACAATCATCAAATCTAAATCGATGGTGACTGAAGAAATTCACTTAAACAAACATCTTGAAGCGGAAGGTTTGAAAGTAGTTGAATCTGATTTAGGGGAGTATATCATTCAATTAGCGGATGAAACGCCATCACATTTGATTGCCCCAGCAATCCATAAGACGAGACAACAAGTGTCAGAGCTCTTCTCTGAAGTGGCAGGTCGAAAGATTTCAGATGAAACAACAGATTTGTGTCTCTTTGCTAGAGAAACACTTCGCGAAGAGTTTTTACAGGCAGATATCGGGATATCAGGTTGTAATTTTGCTGTTGCGGAATCTGGTTCTGTCGTACTCGTGAGTAATGAAGGAAATGCTCGACTCACAACAAGCCTTCCGAAAGTTCATATTGCAGTCATGGGTTTAGAAAGAATTGTTCCCACTTGGAATGAATTAGATATCATGGTTTCCATGCTCACAAGGAGTGCAACAGGTCAAAAAATCAGTGTGTACGTAACCGGAATTAATTCACCACGGCAGAGTGAGGATTTAGATGGTCCTGAAGAATTTCATCTTGTTATTTTAGATAATGGTCGTTCACAACTTTTGGGAACAGCTTATCAGGAAGCATTAAATTGCATTCGATGTGGAGCCTGTTTAAATGTTTGTCCTGTTTACAGACATGTTGGAGGACACGCTTACGGCGGTGTCTATAGTGGACCAATTGGTGCTGTATTAATGCCGTTACTCGAAGGTTATGACGATTGGAAGGAACTACCTCATGCTTCTAGCTTATGTGGCGCTTGTACAGAGGTGTGCCCAGTGAAAATCCCATTACACGACTTACTGATTGAACATCGGAAAGACGAAGTGGAACAAGGCTATGCTCCGCTGTCGGAAAAAATGGCTTTTAAAGGATTTGGTTATGTGAATAGTCATCCTGCTCTTTATGATAAGACTGTAAAGTTAGCCAATACAGGACTTGGGGTGCTCGCAAAAGACGGTTATATTACCAAAGGACCTGGTATGTTGGGCGGATGGACGGATATTCGAGATCTTCCTCGACCGGCGAAGCAATCGTTTCGTGAATGGTGGGAAAAGGAAAGAAAGGAGTGAGGAAATTGACTGTAAATCAATCAAATCAAGAGGAATTTCTATCGAATATTGCGACAAGATTAGGTCGTGAAAGAAGAACGGGTGTTAAACCGCCAATTTGGAATAACAAGCCCTATTTGCATTTATATGAAGGAAAAACAAATGAAGAATTAATTGAACAATTCATAGATAATCTGCAACTTCTAAATACCAATGTAGACCGTATTACACGACAAGAGTTAGATATTACTTTATCGAGAGTGTTAAAGGATTTTGAAGTTAAATCAGCCATTTCTTGGGATGATCCTTTTTTACATGAATTAGGTCTTACATCATTATTATCTAAAAATAGTGTTGAGAATTCAATTTGGGATAATTCTTTGAATGAAGAAGATAGAAAGCAACTCTCTGCAAAGGTTGATTTAGGAATCACTTGTGCCGATCTCGGTTTAGCTGAAACAGGCACCGTGGTCCTAATGAACGGAGGAGGAAGGGGACGTATGGTAAGTTTGCTACCGCCATTTTACTTATGTATAATGCCGGAAAGTCGAATTGTACCTCGCCTTACCCAAGCGATGGAACTTATACATTCTAAAGTACCTAATGGTCTTCCCTCATGTATAAATTTCATTACAGGACCTAGTCGTACAGCCGATATTGAAATGGACTTAGCTCTAGGTGTACATGGTCCTGGAAAGGTACACGTCATCCTTCTTAGAGAGTAGCACTTTACAAGAAGTATTCATGAACAGGAACAGTCAAAACTAGATTCTATTTGTTTATTAAATTTTCCTGAAATTGTAACAGTATCCATGAAATGATGCTGAGTGAGCGAAACTTGAAATGTCAGATGAATCACTTGAATTTAAAGTTGAAAATACCATTAATCGTTTAAAAAAACACAAGTCTCTTCATCTTGGAAAATACTTTAATAGGACCTTTAGATGACGAGAAATATCTCATGATTGGTAAGAAATAAGAATAAACAGAGAGCGAAGTGAGGTCACTTCGCTCTCTGTTTATAGTTTCTTTATACTTTTGCAGGGGGGATACTGTCCTAGCAAATTAACCTTATATCCCAATTTAATCCTCTTCATTGACAACAATTGTCCGGCCTTTAAATTTCATTAAGAGTGGAATTAGTAACCAAGCCAATGCGATGATAATAAAAGTTAATGATAAAGGTCTTGTTAGAAAAATTGAGAAATCGCCATTAGAAATTGTTAATGCACGGCGCATATTATTCTCAATCATTGGCCCTAACACTAGTGCCAATACAAGGGGAGCAAGCGGATAGTCGTTCTTAGCTAGTAAATAACCTAAGAACCCACATGCTAACAATAAATATAAATCAAACGTTGTGTATTGGACTGCATACACACCGAAAAAGGATATCGCAACAATGATAGGCAATAAATACTTTTTAGGTGTTTGTATAATCTTAGCAAATACTTTAACAAGTGGCATATTGAGTACCAGCAACATTAAGTTTCCAATAAACATACTTGCAATGAGTCCCCACGCAACTTCTGGGTGATCATTGAATAATAAGGGGCCTGGTTGAACGTTATACATGATAAGTGCACCCATTAATATCGCAGTTGTACCAGATCCGGGAATTCCGAGAGTTAGCAGTGGAATCAAGGCTCCACCAGAAGCAGCATTATTAGCAGATTCTGGCCCAGCTACTCCTTCAATTGCACCTTTACCGAATTTTTCTGGATGCTTGCTAAATTTTTTCTCTGCAATATAAGAGAAAAACGATGCAAGAGTTGCACCGGCACCAGGCAAAACGCCAATGAAGAATCCTAATAGAGATCCTCGAACAATTGGTACCGCACTATCTTTTAAATCTTGTTTTGTTGGTATGATACGATCGATCTTAGCGATTGCACCTGATTCTTTATCACGTTCGAGGATGGTTTTAAATACTTCACCAAGAGCGAATAACCCAACTGCGATTGTTAGAAACTCAAGTCCTGAATAAAGAATTGGGAGATCATATGTAAAACGAGCAATCCCTGAAACCCCATCAATTCCAATTGTCGCTAAAAGTAATCCGGAGAATGTCATAATTAAAGCTTTTGTCATGGATTTTCCAGCTAAACCACTCACTGCACAAAGACCAAGGAGCATGAGCGAAAAGTATTCAGCAGGTCCAAATTTTAGGGCAACCCTAGACAATGGTTCTGCTAATAATACTAATCCAATTAAGGAAACAATCCCTGCAAAAAATGATCCAATTGCTGCAATAGATAAGGCAGCGCCTGCCCTACCTTGTCTTGCCATTTGATAGCCATCTAAAGTGGTCACAACAGATGAAGATTCCCCAGGTGTATTTAATAAAATTGAGGTTGTAGATCCTCCGTACATAGCACCATAATAAACACCTGCCAGTAAGATAATTGAACTAGCTGCCGCCGCTTCAACTGGCATGCCTGATGTTAAAGTGGAAGTGATAGGAATAAGCAAGGCAACACCACTCATCGGACCAATTCCAGGTAAAACACCCACCGCTGTCCCGATGACAACGCCTACAAAAGCAAACAAGATATTTTGCCATTGGAAGGCAACGGCAAATCCATTTAATAGAAAATCTAAAGTACCCATTTCATAACTCCTTTCACCTTAAAATTCTGGGAATCCAGGCAAAGAACCGCCAAGAAATTCCGAAAAGAAGTAATATATACCGAATGAAAACGCTCCGGCAATAATGATAGTACTAATCCATTTCCCACGTTCCATAGTTTGAAATGCAATTAGTAGAAAAATAAACGTCGAAATGACATAACCAACTGGTTCTAAAACGGCTGCGTATATAGCCGCACTTACGAAGATAATTAGGAATTTTACATATTGCACAGGCTCTTTTGTTCCTTCTTGGTCCTTATATTTTGTGGTTTCAAAAAGTAATCGAATACTTAATAAAATAAGTATGATTCCGAGTGCAGTTGGGAAGATACTAGGTCCAACTGTAGATCCGTAGGCACTTTGTGAAATCGAACGGCTTTCGATGACAAATAAAAGACCAACCAGCAAAAAGGTGATACTAGCAAACCGATCGAACGTTTTACTCATTATTCTTCATACCCCCTAAAGAAAAAGGCGACCACTTGTGCTGCCGCCAAAATTTTATAAATCAGAAAACCATTACTATAGTAAATTCATATTATTTTTGCATACCTAAAGCTGTTAATAATTCAACTATGACTGTGTCTTGATCTTCTAAATAAGTAGTAAAATCATCAGCATTTCGGTACTCACTCTGCCAACCATTTCTTTCAAGTTCTTCTTTCCATTCATCTGTGTCCACTAATTCGTCTAGTTTTTCTGACCAGAACTTAACAGCATCTTCGGACATATCTTTAGGTCCAAATAACCCGCGCCAAATTGTGAATTCTGCATCAATACCTTCGTCTTTGAAAGTAGGTACATCACTTAATACTCCATCTAAGCGCTCTGATGAACTCACTGCTAAAACTCGTACATCACCTGATTTCACATATTCTGAAATAGTAGAAGCGTCGGTTGCAATGACGTCAGCATTATTACCAAGTAGTGCAGCAACTGCTTCACCACCACCATCATACGAAACATACTTAATTGATTTTGGATCAATGCCATATTCATATGCAGGTAAAATTCCTACTAAATGGTCCATAGAACCTGGAGCTGAGCCACCTGCTAAAGTTATTTTAGTAGGGTCTGCTTTGATTGCTTCTAACAGATCTTTTAAAGTTTGAAATTCCGAATCTGCATGCACAACAATTGCACCATAGTCACGAGTAAGTTGTGCAAGAGGCTTTGTATCTTTGTAGCCAAAAGGACTATTACCTTCGGCTTTATCATTGTTAATTAAAATAGGAGGTGAGTTAACCATCAACACATAATCATTTGCAGCTTCTTTAGTTGCAAAGTCAGCAAGATAGACAATACCGCCACCACCAGGTTTATTTTCAACCAAAATTGGTTCTTCTATTATTTTTGTAGCATTCATCGTTTTAGCAATTGCTCGAGCTGTTAAATCCCATCCTCCACCTGCTCCAGAAGGTGCTACAATAGTTATTCCTTTTTCTGGATAACTTGATGAAGCGTTTTCACTTTCTTGTGATGAACAAGCTGTTAAACTTAAAGCTAATGTACCGGCTAATACTGCTATTGATAACTTCTTCCACATAAATATTCCCCCTAATAATTGAAAAAGACAGCGGTTTCAAAACCGCTGTCTTAAACTTATCAGAACTCTTAGTGAATTCAATGTTTTCGGTCATAAGGGGAATAAAGTTCTTTGGTGTCATATTGTTCATAAAATTCACGAGTTTTTGGGGAAGTACCTACGTTCTGGTCGACCTATAGTTCCATAGATGAGCTCAGCTCTTGCCTGACTTTCTGATACAAGAAACTCTAAGTATCTTCTTGCTGTAGATCTACTGACGCCACTTCCAATTCCAAGTTTTTCAGCCGTGATACCATTTGTTTGCTGTCTTAATTGAATGATGACTTTTTCCATAGTAATCGGGTCAATTCCTTTTGGCATGTAAAAACTATCCGGAGAGCTTATCGATTTTTGGTGATTCCATAAAAGGTGAATGGATTCCTCTTCTAAATTTCCTGGTTTTGAAAGAGTTGTTCTGATTTCTTTATACGAACGTAAACTATCTTGAAAACGATCAAACGTCAAAGGTTTTAAAATATAATCCACGACACCTCCTCTAAACGCTTGTTTTACAATGTTTACTTCTGAGGCTGCAGTGATGTATATAATGTCTGAATCCGGACTTTCTTCTTGAATAAAGATCATTAGCTCCGTTCCCATCATGTCAGGCAAGTAGACGTCGAGTAAGATAAGATCTGGTTTTAATGCCGAAATCCAATCTTTTGCTTCTGCGCCGGTATTAGCAGATCCTACTACAATAAACCCTTCAATTTTGTTAATAAAGCGTCGGTGTATTTCAGCAATTCTGATATCATCTTCTACAATTAATACCTCAATGATTTTGGTCATATATAAACCCTCCTTTTGGAATTGAGATGATAAATAATGCCCCAGCTAAATCACCTTTTTCAATAGAAATAGCTCCGCCTAAATCGACGATATTATCGAAAACTTTAACCAAACCATAGCCACGATCTTGTCCCTCTTTTGTAGATACACGTGACTTGAAAATATGCTCTAGTATATGAGAACTAAGTCCTTCACCTGAATCTTCAATTTCAAGTAATATCTCTTGTCCAATATCAGTAATAAGCAATCGCACAATCCTATCTGATTCCTTTAAATGCTCAACGGCTTCAAAAGCATTCGTCACTAAATTTCCAATGATAGAGATAAATAAACTTTTTTCTAGATGTTTAGGCAATTTTGTCATGTTACTGTCTTCATCTAGAATAAAACGAATTTTTAATTCGCGGGCACGATTGAATAACCCAATGACAAGCCCACCTAGGTATGCGTCTTGTAATCTTTTAGTGACAAATTGAATTAGAGATTGATTCTCTTGTGTCTCATCATGAATGAGATTGAGTGCTTCATCTAAAGAATTCAATTGGATAAGTCCGCTAATACTGTAAAGGAAGTTTTGGTATTCATGCGTTTGTGCTCGTAATGCTTCCGTATACAGCTTCACTTGTGAAAGTTCAGTTGTTAGTTGATGGAAGTCTGATTGCAAACGAAAACTTGAAACGGCCCCAAGGATCTCTTTTCCAACTATTATTGGCATTCGATTGACAATCACTTTTTTTCCTCTCACTACCATGGGACGGTCAAATTGCTTCTCACCTGTTAATAGCACGTGAGGGAGGAGTGTATTTGGCAATACATCTTCAATAGGGAGTCCGACAAGAATTGTGTCGCCTTGAATACTTAACATTTCATATGCAGATGGATTTACCATCGAGATACGAGAGTTTTTATCAACCATGATGATCCCTTCACGTACGGATTCAAAGAGGGTGTTTCGTTCATTATATAAATGTGCGATTTCAGAAGGTTCTAGGTTAAATAAAACTTTTTTAATACTCCGTGCTAATATTGTAGAACCAATCACACCAAATAAGATGGCTATTAGAACAATGGTTAGAATTGTATCAACATACTCGAAAAAAGTATTTGAAATATCCTCTTTCAAGAAACCGACCGAAATTACACCAATAATTTCTCCTTTATTATTTTTAATAGGTGATTTCCCTCTCAAGGCCGGTCCTAATGTTCCCGTAGCTTCGGTGATATAGGATTCTCCATTAATTAACGCGCGTTCATTATCATCCCCAACCATTTTTTGACCAATACGTTCGATTATGGGATGGGCATAACGTATACCTTGCGTATTTCCGATTACCACATATTCAGCGCCGGAAAGTATACGAACTTTTTCGGCAATTGGTTGCAAAACTGTAGATGGCTCTTCACTCTCAAACCCAGCTACAACATCTGGTCGTTCTGCCGTTGTGACAGCAATGCTAAGCGCTAGATTGCCAGTTTGCTGTTCTATACTGTTTGACATAGTGAAATAAAATGAAGACCCAATAAGAAGGGAGATGGCAGTGACAAATAATGCACCATAAACAAATATTTTAGATTGTAAAGATCGATTCTTCAAAAGTCCTCACTCTTTTCATATAATTAAAACTTAGTATGACGAGTCAATAAAGAATTGGCAATAAAAGTTTTGAAAAAGGATGTCTCATTGAGGATAAATTGATAGGTGAACTGATAACAAACTGAAAGGGTCAAGGGGACAATAGACGAAGAAAGCAGTTTGGTTTATGTTAATTCTGCTACTTATATTGCGCTGTAATTTTAATCCTTCTGATGATGATATTGTGTGATACACACGGTGAATTAACCAACCTTGAGAAGTTTATGAAATATGTTGAGAGTGTAAATCAAGGGAAGGAATAAAAAATTAGAATTGTAAGATATATGACTGAAAGTGGCCCTATGTGACACGATCTCAAATGTGATGGGTATCATTACTTTAATCATTAATACTACAAGAGACCAATTCGATAATGGAAGTGTTAATACAGTAGCTTGAAATTCAATTGACATTAAAGAAACTGAAAGATAGAACAGACTACACGTTATCAGATGCGACAAAACTAATAGAGTTGATACCATTTTAGTCATTTGGAAATAACATCCTAACAAAAAACATTTTAATCATATAACAATGATTTTTATTGGTAATTATAGTATAAAATCCATAGGTAGATTGGTTTGTTAAAGCTATTTTGTACTTCCAATATCAAACCAGTTACTCAAGTTGGTCCCTTTTTGTAGTTTGCCTTTTTGAAACTAACTGAAATAAGAGCAAGTAAATAAAAACTGGACATTAACAATGCAAATGTAGGATAGCTTAAGTTGAATAGAATATTGGCACCAAATAGAGGTGTAGTAAATATCAAATAAAATGGAGTGGACCACTTGTAGGATTATTAGCATTGTATACGTCCATCTCTGGAGGAATTAGCGTTTCTTATATTCCCGATACTCTATTTCTTAAGGCGAATGAAGAGTAGAATGTTAGTATCTTAATGGGTAGTAATTTAATGGAAAATCATCAAAAAGTAAGCGAAAAAAACTGTGCGGATGTTATTAACAAACCTGCACAGCTTTTTACACTTTTACCTGCTTATCTTATCCCTTATTTCCCACCAATAATGTCAAATAATCCTCCGGCTAAACTTCCTTCACCTTTAGAGCCACCACCTGGTGTTTGAGGAGCGGCTGCGAACACGCGGCTGGCTAAACGGCTAAATGGTAAGGACTGAACCCACACTGTTCCAGGACCACGGAGTGTGGCAAAAAATAGTCCCTCTCCACCGAATAGTGCAGTTTTAACGCCTTTCACCATTTCAATGTTGTAATCGATATCTTGTGTCATCGCAACTAAGCATCCAGTATCAACTCGTAATACTTCTCCAGGTTGAAGCTGCTTCTTGTGAATTGTGCCTCCAGCATGCAAGAAGGCAAGTCCATCGCCTTCGAGCTTTTGCATGATGAATCCTTCACCACCAAAGAATCCTGTTCCTAGCTTACGTTGGAAATCAATGCCTACTGACACACCTTTAGCGGCAGCTAAAAACGCATCTTTTTGACAAATGATTTTACCACCCATTTCACTTAAATCCATTGCGATGATTTTACCTGGATATGGTGAAGCGAAATACACATGTTTTTTCCCAGAGCCAGTATTAGTGAAAGTGGTCATGAATAAACTTTCTCCTGTAAGCATACGTTTACCGGCACCCATTAATTTCCCCATTAAGCCACTACCTGCAGAACCTTGTGAGCCGTCACCGAATATAGTTTCCATGGCGATTCCGTCTTCCATCATCATTAAACTACCAGCTTCTGCAATAACAGTTTCTCTTGGATCAAGTTCGACTTCCACAAACTGCATATCGTCCCCATGTAATTTGTAATCAATTTCGTGGTTGTTCATTCGTCTCATTCCTCCAATAATTTATTCTACTAATTCATACGCTACTCACAACAAAAAGTTTCATAGTTATTCAATATATATAGGAATATTCGGTTTTTTCCGAATTCGAAAAGGGTTAAAAACCTTTATGTCGAATAAGTAAAGTGAAGTGAAAACGTTTTCAAAACGAAAGGGGTAAGGTACTATGCAATTGAACAATTACATCGGTGGAAAGTGGCAAGACGCAGGTGATGCAAACTATGTTCCTGTGACGAACCCGGCAAATGGAGAAGAGTTAGCGCAAGTTCGATTATCAACGACAGATGACGTGAATCTGGCTGTAGCGGCTGCAAAGGAAGCTCAAAAGAAATGGGCACTAGTTCCTGCACCGAAGCGGGCTGATTATTTATATGAAATAGGACGTATTATGAAAGAAAAGAAAGAACATCTTGCACAAGTATTGACAAAAGAAATGGGCAAAGTCATTGAAGAAGGACGTGGAGAAGTTCAAGAAGGCATTGATATGGCATTCTATATGGCAGGAGAGGGTCGTCGCTTATTTGGTCAAACAACGCCTTCGGAACTTGCAGATAAGTTTGCAATGAGTGTTAGAGCTCCAATTGGTGTAGTCGGTCTTATTACACCTTGGAACTTCCCTGTAGCCATTGCAACTTGGAAGTCTTTCCCGGCCATCGTTTCGGGTAATACGTTCTTATGGAAGCCTGCAACTTTAACGCCGATGATGGCCTATGAAATGGCGAAAATTTTTGAACAAGCTGAACTTCCTGCAGGAGTTGCAAACATCGTATTCGGCTCAGGATCAACAGTTGGTACAGCGATGATCGAACATCCAGATGTGAAAGTTATCTCGTTCACAGGGTCAACCTCAACAGGACGCTCAGTTGCAGAACTTGGCGGTCGTCATTTGAAGAAAGTTTCACTTGAAATGGGTGGGAAAAATGCAGTAATCGTAATGGATGATGCAGATATCGGATTGGCAGTAGAAGGAATTCTTTGGAGTGCTTTTGGAACAGCAGGACAACGATGTACTGCTTGTAGCCGTGTCATCGTTCATAAAGATGTCAAAGAAGAACTCGAAACACGACTGCTAGAAGCCATGGAGAATTTGACGATTGGCGATGGCATGGATGAATCTGTAAGAATTGGACCTGTTATTAACAAACAAGCGTTAGAGAAAATTCAAAGCTATGTTCAGATTGGAAAAGATGATGGTGCCACTTTACTTGCGGGTGGTGAAATTCTTTCCGAAGGTGAATTATCACAAGGAAATTATTATGCACCAACTCTTTTCACTAATGTTGCAAGAGACAGCCGAATTGCTCAAGAAGAGATTTTTGGTCCGGTTGTATCACTCATCGAAGTTTCCAGTCTAGATGAAGCAATAGAAGTAAATAACAGCGTAGCCTTTGGTTTATCAAGCAGTATATATTCACGTGATGTCAACACCGTATTTAAAGCACAGCGTGATTTAGATACCGGGATTGTTTACATTAATGCTGGCACATCAGGTGCTGAAATTCATTTGCCATTCGGTGGAACAAAAGGAACGGGCAATGGACACCGTGATTCAGGTGTTGCAGCACTTGATGTATATACAGAATGGAAGAGTATTTACGTTGATTTTAGTGGCAAGTTGCAACGAGCTCAAATTGATAACTTATAAATAATCTTTTTGTATAAACGAATAGACACATCACATATAGATTCATACTCGCGTTTTGCAAAGGGGATGTGAAAATGAAAGTTGTTGTTTTAGGTGCAGGCTTAATGGGAAAAGAAGCAGCTCGTGATTTAGTGAATAGCACAAATGTTGAAAAAGTGTTCTTAGCAGATCTACAAGTGGAGCAAGTGCAAGCATTTAAAGATAAAATTAAATCAGACAAAATAGAAGCAGTCCGTTTAGATGCAAATAATGATGCACAGTTAACAGAAGTCATGAGCAAGGGTGACGTGGTCATTAACGCACTATTTTATTCTTTCAATGAAAAAGTGGCACGCATAGCCGTAGAAATAGGAGTCCACACAGTAGACTTAGGTGGACACATTGGTGGAGCAACAAACGCGGTTCTTAACTTAGCTGAACAAGCCAAGAAAAAAGGTGTCACAATCATTCCAGATCTAGGAGTAGCTCCAGGAATGATCAATATTTTAACTGGATACGGTGCCAGTAAATTAGATGAAGTAAAATTAATTAAACTTTACGTAGGTGGGATTCCAGTTGAGCCCGAGGGTCCCTTAAAATATAATATTGTATTTTCTCTCGAAGGTGTACTAGATCATTACACGGACGTATCACATGTAGTACGAAATGGTATATTACTTGAAATTCCATCCTTAACTGAAATTGAACCCATTCATTTTGATGATTTTGGAGAGCTCGAAGCTTTCCATACAGCAGGAGGAACATCAACGTTAACGAAAACGTTCTCAAGCGTTGAAACACTTGAATACAAAACGATACGTTATGCAGGGCATGCAGAGAAATTTAAAGTGCTTGTCGACCTGGGCTTAACAAATAAAGAAACTAAAGTTGATATAGAAGGCAAAATTATCAGCACACGTGACGTGTTAAAGGCTGCTTTAACGCCAGATTTATTACTTGGTGATAAACAAGATGCCGTATTGCTACGTGTGATTGTATCTGGTGTTAAAAATGGAAAACCGCTTACCTATGAATACGAAATGGTCACAACGAAAGACATGTCTGATCAAGTGACCGCTATGGCCCGAGCGACAGCAAATACGATATCAGTCGTAGCTCAAATGATTGGAAACGGAGAAATTACCAAACGAGGAGTCTTTGCTCCTGAACAAATTGTACCTGGTGAAGCCTATATCGATGGAATGAAACAACGCGGCGTGCAAATTAAAGAAACCATTCATTAATCAACTCGGTTGGTACGAATAACGGGAGGGACTCAACGTGAACTTCGATTTTTCGGAAGAACAACAACTACTTCGTAAAACCGTTCGTCAATATGTGGATGACGAAATAATCCCCAATATTGCAAAGTGGGATGCGACAGGTGGATTTGATTCCAAAGTGTGGGAGAGATTAGCAGACTTAGGATTTATGGGAGTATGCATTCCTGAAGCTTACGGTGGCAGTGGGATGGATTATAATGCACTGGCCATTATTTGTGAAGAGTTAGAACGTGGAGATACTGCTTTTCGTACAGCAGTTTCCGTGCACATTGGATTAAATTCCATGACCTTAATGCAGTGGGGTACAGAGCAACAAAAGCAAAAGTATTTAGTACCGCAAGCAAAAGGTGAGAAAATCGGAGCTTTCGGTTTAACGGAACCAGGCGCAGGGTCAGACGTAGCCGCAATGACTACAACAGCGACTCGTGACGGAGATGAATACATTTTAAAAGGACAAAAGACGTGGATTTCACTATGTGATAAAGCAGATAATTTTATTGTCTTTGCCTATACTGATAAATCGAAAAAACACAATGGTATTAGTGCCTTTATGGTAGAACGCACAATGAAGGGCTTTAGTTCGAAAGCAATTAAAGGAAAATATGGAATTCGTGCAGGGAACACGGGCGAAATTTTCTTCGATGACATCCGTGTACCTGCTGCAAACCTTTTAGGGAAAGAAGGCGAAGGTTTTAAAATTGCCATGTCTGCCTTAGATAACGGACGATTTACAGTAGCGGCAGGAGCGGCTGGGTTAATTATGGCGTGTATTGAAACGAGCGTTAAATATTGTAATGAACGCGAAACGTTTGGCAAACCAATCGGTAAACATCAGTTAGTTCAACAAATGGTCGCGAAAATGGAAGCTGGTCTACAAATGAGCCGTCTTCTCGTGTACCGCGTAGGTGAGTTAAAAAATAAAGGCTTACGCAATACGCGCGAGACATCTTTAGCAAAATGGCAGGCTTGTGATTTTGCTAATCAAGCAGCAGATGATGCCGTACAAATTCACGGAGCATATGGCTATTCGGACGATTACCCAGTTGCAAGGTTCTTACGTAACTCAAAAGCACCTGTCATTTATGAAGGAACACGTGAAATTCATACAATTATGCAAGCTGAATATGTGCTAGGTTATCGTGAAGACAAAAAACTATCGAATATGCTACCGAAATGGCCATTTGAAATTGACCAATAAATGTGATAGAATATTCTAAAATCAATGAACGGAGGTGAGGAAAGAATGAAAAACGCTGCTGTGACTGCACATGGATTTATATTGGGATTTTTATCCGTTTCATGTGCAATTACTCATGAAATTGCTGATTACGGGACGGGTCTGTCCATTTTACACAATTACATGAACATCACAGCTGATTAGACATTCTTTCTGAACCGTATGTATTCGGGAAAAGACTGCTCTCTTCGAGCAGTCTTTTTTGTGCTTCCAGCTGTGTTCACTATGAAGGGAAGCGAAAAAAATGATTTGTACCATACAAGAAATTAGTAAAATGCTCGGAGGAAATTTAATATTTGAAGAGTTATCGTTAGCTATAAAAACGGGTGATAAATTAGGGATTGTTGGCCGAAATGGCTCGGGTAAAACGACATTATTTACTCTATTAGCAGGAATAGAAACACCGGATCTAGGAAGCATTCATTTTAAGAAAGGCACAAAAATCGGCTATTTAGCTCAAATTCCTACTTATTTAAAAGAAGTCACAGGTCATGATGTATTGCTTATGGCTTTTGAAGAGCTAGTCGAGCTTCAGCAAAAAATGAATGTGCTAGAGAAGAAAATGTCACAAGCAAAACCCGATGAACTAGAAAGGCTTTTGAAACAATATGGTGATATTCAGGAAGAATTCACGCTTCGGAATGGTTATTCAATGGACACCGAACTTGATAAGGTAGTCCAGGGTTTACAATTAACATCGTTTGTAAACCGTTCGTTCACAAGTTTAAGTGGAGGCGAACAAACGAAAATCATGCTCGGAAAATTATTGTTAACGAAACCAGATTTATTGTTACTCGATGAACCAACAAACCACTTGGATTTATTTGCTGTTGAATGGCTCGAGCAGTATTTGGTTGATTATGAAGGAACAGTCGTCATCATTTCGCATGACCGGTACTTCTTAGACCAAGTCGTAACGAAAGTAGCGGATCTTGAAGAAGGTGAATTAATTCTATATAAAGGCAATTATTCATCCTTTGCCATACAAAAAGAAGAGCGTATTATGCGAGAGTTTCAGGAATTTGAAGAGCAACAAAAAAAGATTAAGAAAATGAAAGAAGCTATTAAACGTTTGCGTCAATGGGCAAATGAAGCAGTCCCGCCAAACCCGGGATTGCATAGACGTGCTCGCAATATGGAACGCGCTTTAGATCGAATGGAAAAAGTACGAAAGCCCTTGATTGACCCGAAAAAAATGACGTTACTGTTTGACGCTGCATCACGAAGTGGGAAAGAAGTAGTCGTTATGGAAAGTGTATCAAAAGCCTTTGGTGACAATGTATTGTTACGTGATGCTAATTTTAATGTCTATTGGAAAGACCGCATCGCAGTAGTCGGCCGCAACGGGACGGGAAAGTCGACGATTTTGAAACTGTTACGAGGTGAGATGGCGGTTGATTCAGGTGTAGCTAGGTTAGGAAGTAATGTCCGAGTCGGTTTCTTATCGCAGCATTTTGAAATTTCGAATCCAAAAGCACGTTTAATTGATGTTTTCCGTGATGAAGTGTCCATGTTTGAAGGGGATGCACGCCATGTGTTGGCTCGTTTTATGTTTTACGGACCAGATGTTTTTAAACGAGTAGGTGACTTAAGCGGTGGCGAGCGCATGCGATTGAGATTAGCACAGCTCATGTATCAAGATGTCAATTTGTTAATGCTAGATGAACCAACAAACCATTTGGATATTGATTCACGTGAAATTCTTGAAGAAGCACTGGAAGATTTTCAAGGCACGATTTTAGCCGTATCTCATGACCGCTATTTTTTAAATAAATTATTCCCCCGTACAGCTTGGCTCGATCGTGGAGATTTGACCACTTTTGAAGGTCCTTACGAATGGGCTCGAGGTAAGTGGGATGAATTGCAAGTACGACGCCAAGTGGAAGAAGAAAGTGACATAAGTCGATCGAGCGAAGTGAATCAGAAAAATGAAGTATTCAATGCGAAATTGAAAGAAACAACTAAAACTTCATCTACGAGGAAAATAGTGTCGCGTCCAATTGAAGAAGAAATAACGGAACTTGAAAAGGCAATTGCAATACTGACTGAGCACATCGAAAACGAAGAAGATTGGGAAGTGTATGAACAATTACTCGTTCAAAAAGTGGAGCAAGAATCTGCTCTTGAAGGATTACTTGAAAAATGGCTCGAAAGTTCATAATAGGTAGAGGGAGCTGTCCCAAAAGTCATAAAATATGACTAGGACAGTTCCCTTTTTTAAATTAGGGTCGGTTGATTTACATTTCAGACGGACGCTTTCAGCGAGCATGGCCTCAGCCTTCTCGCCGACTTCCATTCCATTCAACCATCAGTTCATCATGTGCAAAAAAACAATTTTACAATGTTCGAATGTAGGTGCAGATAAAAGACTCATTGTTTCTCCACTAATTTTAGCGACTATTAGAAAGCCCCTTTTCTTGTAAACAAAAATTCATGTCGAATAATAAAGTATTTCCTGGGAAATGATTGTCGAATCAACTCATCAACTTGAAAAATAGAAAGAAATTCATATATCTTACCATGCGATATGTCGTACGGATGCTCCATATATACAAAAATATTTCAAAAAAAGATTTTCCAAAAATCCCATCAGAGATTTTCACGAAATGAGGAGAATCAAGAAACCGTCGGCTGAAAGTGCAGCCTGTTTCTGTTTCTGCATCGCTACTAGCTTCGAAACAATAAGGGGCAAAGAAAATCAATAGAGTAGTCTAATATAACTATTCTTAACATGAAAAGAGGGCTACCCTCAAAAGTCATTTACACTGACTTTTGGGACAGCCCCTAATGGACGGAATAAGCGAATTTATTTTAAAAGAAATATAATCCAAAGCTAATAACAATACCACTTAGAATTAGAACAAATAGACAGTAACCCATAATATCTTTCGCTCTTAAACCAGCGATTGCTAGAGCTGGAAGTGCCCAGAATGGCTGAATCATGTTAGTCCATGCGTCACCCCATGCAATTGCCATTGCAGTTTTGGAATAGCTGACACCTAATGTTTGAGCTGCGTCTAACATAATAGGTGCTTGCACAGCCCATTGACCTCCACCTGAAGGAACGAAGAAGTTGACGATACCTGCAGCATAGAATGCAAACAACGGGAAGGTATTTTCATTTGAAATGCTAACGAAAGCCTCAGACATGAGGCCAGCTAAACCAGAAGTCACCATCATCCCCATAATCCCCGCATAGAATGGAAACTGTATGATAATCCCACCGGCTGTTTTCACTGCATTTGTCACAGCAGCCAAAAAGCGTTTTGGTGTGCCGTGCAAAATGATACCAAGAATAACGAAAATTAAATTGACGATATTTAAGTTCAAATCAAAGCCTTTTGTAGCAAAGTGATAACCTAAGTAAACTAACCCTAGAGCACCAATTAAGATTGATAGCACATAGCTATTTTCCATTTTTGCAGCTGGTGTTAAGTCACCTATTTCTTCTGCTACTGTTGGCTCTACTAATAAAGCCGGATCAACGATGAACGTATCTTCTTTTTTTGGCATCATCCAGCGATTTAATAAAGGAACTGTAATAATTAACAGAGCAACAATTAATAAATTATATGTAGAGAAAATCGTTTCGCTTGTTGCGATTATTCCTATTTGTTCAGCAAATGGGTGACCTTCTGTCGCGATGGACAAAGGAATAGAGCCACCTAAGCCACCGTGCCAAACAATAAATCCTGAATAGGCACTTGCAATTAATAAACGATAATCAACGCCAGGCAATTGACGTGCAATTTCTTTTGCAAATAATGCCCCAATGACTAAACCAAAGCCCCAATTAATCCAACAAGCGATCAATGAAACAAAGGTCACGAGCAATATCGCAGAACCCGGTGACTTTGCTCCACGAGCCATGGTACTAAGTAATTTCTTAAAGACAGGACTACTGGCTAATACATGACCAGCAACTAGAACAATTACCATTTGCATAGTGAAAGCAAGTAACCCCCAAAAGCCATCCCCCCAATAAACTACCATATCTAGTGGACTTGAATCTGTTAATCCAACTCCTAATCCAAAAACAAGTAAAGTTAAAATAGCTACGAATATGTATGGGTCCGGCAAGTACCGTTCCATAAGTGTGTTGGAAAAACGTGTAAGAGTTTTCAATATTCTACCCCCTTCGATTTTTTCGTTCAAAGTCTACTCTATCCTATGTTTTATATATAAGATATACGATTTGACAAACTATTCTAAATGAATAATTAATTACCGAATTAGTGAAACCATATTATTTGCTAACGGTCTAATGCAATAACGAGACATTAAGAAGGGAAGATACCATTATGAAAAAGCGAAGTATATGGGTAATTATTGCAGCAGTAGTGGCTATCAGCGTATTATCATTTGCGTTTTTTATTGATAAAGTGACGGTAAGTGCTTCATCAATTGCTTTAAAGGAACAAGGATGGAAGGCGAATTTCTCCGTTCCACTAAAAGAATCTGCCATTGATGATGGAGATATATATTTACTTGATCAACAAGACAATGATGTGGATGCCGATTTAAAAATTTTGGAAAACGGTCTCTCTGTTGAAGTGTCAAACTTGAAAACGGGTTCATATACGTTGCATGTAAATCGTAATGCTATAAAAGGTGGATTCTTTAAGTCCATGTCGACCAGCAAACTATCCTTTACTGTTCACAAAGATTTACAATCAGTGAAATCTGAAAAAGAATTGAAAGATTACTTTTTAAAACTACAAAAAATGATGGCTCAAAATTATGCAGGTGGGGAAATGAATGCCACAGAAGAAAGTGACTCGTCTTCAATGGATTCAAGTGAATCATCAGCATCTGGTACTGGAAGAGAAGGTGATTATTCAGAGACTAACAACCAAGTTGAAGGCGTAGATGAAGCCGATCTCGTAAAGACTGATGGTGAGTTTATATTTGCCATTGTCAATGGTCGCGTCATTATAACTGATATCCGAAAACCTTCCTCAATGGAAAAAATTGCAGAACTTCCACAAGATAAGTCGTTTTATCCAATGCAATTGTTTTTGAATAAAGATACATTAATTGTTCTCGGTGAAAAATATATACCCTATGATTACTCAGGAAAAACAGGGGCAGCAGATAGCAAAATGATGATGCCATTTAATAGCGCGACAAATGTTCGGTTCTACGATGTAAAAAATACGAAAAATCCGAAACTAATTCGAGAAATCGGCGCAGAAGGGTATATAAATGGAGCTCGTTTAACAGACAATATATTATACTTTGTGACGAATGTAGCACCTAATTATTGGATGCTAGCAGATGGTGGAGATGTAGAACTTCGACCATACACATTTGATAGTAAAAAAGGTGATGAAGCTTTACCCATGTCATTCTCTGACTTATCAATCTTGCCTGGAACTATAGAAGGAACATACAGCGTGATTACAGCGATGGACCTTAACAATCCAAAAAATTCGAAAGTAGTAACAAAAGGCTACTTAGGTTCTAGTAATGCGCTGTATATGTCAAAAGAAACCTTATATTTAACAGCACCAATGTATATGCCAGTGACCAAAAATAATAACCGAACTTCTATAGATATTTGGAATCCGCAAGCAACAAACACAGAAATTTTTAAATTTACACTTGATGGTACAGATGTTGACTTTGTTTCATCTGGTGAAGTGACAGGCATGCTACTTAATCAGTTTTCTATGGATGAGCATGAAGGGTACTTCCGTGTAGTGACAACTAAAGGCTTTGCGTGGGATCAATCACCATCTGAAAATAACTTATTTATTTTAGATGCTGGAATGAATCAAGTCGGAGCAATTGAAGGTTTAGCTAAAGGAGAGCGTATTTACTCTGCACGCTTTATGGGAGATAAAGCTTATATGGTGACGTTTAAAGAGACAGATCCACTGTTTGTCATGGATGTTTCAAATCCTTCGGCACCAAAAGTGTTAGGAGAATTGAAGATTCCGGGATTCAGTAATTACTTGCATCCATTAGATGAAAATCATTTAATCGGCTTTGGATATGATACCAAATCGATTGCAGGTGAAAATGGGAGCCAACCAAGAATTATCACAGGTGGTATGAAGATTTCATTGTTTGATGTCACCGACTTCGCTAACCCAAGAGAAAAAGATGTGGAAATGCTTGGAGGACAAGGTACGTATAGCTCAATCCAATACGATCACAAAGCATTGTTCCAACATCGTGAAAATGGATACTATGGTTTCCCTGTGACCTTATATGAAGGATCTAATAAAGAGGGATACGGTGAGTACGCAGGAGAGGGTGGAATTGTTTATAAAATTACAGCTGAAGAAGGAATTAAACAAGTTGCAAATATGATTACTAAAAGAAACCCTAGTCAACCTTATGAAGATTGGGAAAATATAGTTCAACGTATGCTATATGCAGGAGACACTCTTTATACTATTTCAATGAAAGAAATCAAGAGTTATGATATAAATACGTTTAAAGAAATCGGAGTTGTCACATATTAAAAAGAAGGCAGACCACTTAGCGAATCGCCTAGTGGCCTGCTTTTTTGGTAAAGTACCGATATTAGTAGAGCTTGCACCAATTTTGGAGCGGCTGTTGTAAACTAAGAACCGTGATAGCTTTAATTGTAGGAGTGAATTGAAGACTAGTAACATGTTTGTTTTTAGAGATTTAACTTACGATAATTAGGAGATAATTGGTTAGTTGCCCCAATAACACCGAAAGTTGCCCCAATAAGATAAATTGTTGCATTAATCAAAGCAATAGTTGCCCCAATAAGATGAATAGTTGCACCAATCAAAGCAGAAGAAGCCCTAATAAGACAAATAATCAATCAAATCAAGTAGAAATTATTCAAAGTAAGAGTCACACTTTACTTTCGTTGTGTCTTTTTCTATATTTAGGTTCGTTACAGTGATAAATTCTCCTGACGAAATTAAAAAAAGGCCGAAAATGTATCTTCGGTCTTCTTTATCTAGTAATCACTTTCATCCACTCAAACCCAAATCATATTTGCGTCTAAGTTGGGAACGAGCGACGGACGAAACCCGCCGCTGTTTTGTTCAGCTCGTAAACCTAAGTGATACAGTATAGAAAATCCCTATATCAATCCGATTCTATCGAAATATGCTCAAATGTTGTCACATCAAACAATCCAGTATCGGTTAATTTAAGAGAAGGAATCACTGGTAGACTGAGAAATGATAAGGTAAGGAATAAATGAAAATCGTTCGTTGGATGAATGGTATGCAATGCTTCATGCAACTTAGCTAGAGACTGAATCGCAATATCTAAGGGTGCTTGCGTCATCAGTCCAGCGACTGGTAAAGCGACTGCAGCCAGAATTTGACCCTCGTTAACAACGACTAATCCTCCTTGCATATCTTGTAGAGCTTGTATGGCAATTATCATATCGGTATCATTCGTACCGAGAACAATTGCATTATGTGAATCATGTGCAATGGTCGTTGCAACCGCACCACTTTGTAACCCGAATCCTTTTACAATACCTAAACCTATCGTGTGTTTTTGATGATGTCTTTCAATCACGGCTAATTTTAGCTGATCTAGCTCAATATTTGGAACGAATAGTCCATTCTTTACATCGACTTGTTCAACCAATTTATTCGTTACAAGTTGGTTTGGAATGATTTCGATGATATTTGCTTTTGTCCCTTTAAGAAAGGGAATTGCCAAGTCTACTCTAGCTAATGATGGTAAGTGAACTGATTGGCTAATACGATCTGAACAGACCACTTGAACGGTTAGAGCGTTTACCATGACACCATGCTCAGCCACTTTCACACCGTTTTTCCATACGGCAGACACATCAAAAGATTCAAGATGATCGAGAATGATAAAGTCAGCTTGAAAACCTGCTGCGAGTGCCCCTTTATTAGACAATCCGTAACATTCAGCGGCATTTAAAGTTGCCAATTGAATTGCTTGCAGAGGTTGCATTCCTTCAGCTATTGCCAGTCGAATCGCATGATCTATGCTTCCTTCACAAACTAATTCGTCTAAATGTTTATCATCTGTACAAAATAAGAACCTTCGCGCGTTATGTGGAGTAACAGCAGGCAGTAAATCCTTTAAATTCTTGGCAGCCGAACCTTCACGTATTAATACATACATGCCCTGAGCGATACGATCTCGTGCTTCATCAACCGTCACACATTCATGATCGGTTTGAATGCCAGCTGCTCGATATCCACGTATTTCTTCACTTTGTAAACCAGCCCCATGACCATCGATTCGTAAGTTAGCGTCTTGCGTCATTGCAAGTTTTGCAAGCATCGCGTCATCTCCACTTAGAACAGATGGATAATCCATTACTTCCGCCAGTCCAAGAACTCGAGGGTGGGAGAGAAGAGGCATTAAATCAGAAGCTTCAAGCTTTGCACCAGCGTTTTCAAATGACGTCGAAGGTACACTAGAAGGAAGCATCACATAAATATCCATTGGACTTTTTTCTGCATCTTTTAGCATGAATTGTATTCCTTCAATACCAGCCACATTAGCGATTTCGTGAGGGTCGGTCACAACTGTGGTTACCCCATGAGGAAGTAATACATCTCCGAAAGCAGATGGCGTTAACATTGACGATTCGATATGGATGTGACCATCAATTAAACCTGGAACGACGTAGCGACCTTTTGCATCCATCTCATTTACTGCTTTAAATGAACCTTTGGTATCAATCGCGACAATCATACCATCTGCGATTACTACATCTGCATTCGTCCAAGCTAATGAAAAGACGTCAGCCACACATGCGTTACGCAAAATGAAGTCTGCTGGTTGTTTCTTCTGAGATACCGCAATTCGTTTTTTGAGTTTTTCTATTGTAGAAACCATTTGATTCTCTCCTTATTAACAAATAAATTTCCGTTTTAATGTCATTATTATCAGACTTAGTGTGGCTAATTATATACGCTTTACAAGTTAAAACACAGTAGAAAGACGAAAATCCTATATTTAAGTATTGGGATTTTTTTCTAAAGGTAATGCAATTTGATACAAGGTACTCTCCTAGTTACGGAGTGAATCTTGTACTTATTAAAAAAATTAGAAAGTGAGTGAATCAATTTCAAAATAAAAAATCTAGCAATAAAATCCAAACAAAGTTGTTTACTGCTCCATGCGGCTGCTTTCCGGGGCACGGCTTTAATCCGATCTTATTCTTGAAGTTATGATCAGTAGGTAGGTTTACGACCCAAAGCGAACCGGAAACCGAATTTAATACAGGTTGGAAAAACATTTTCTACAAATACTGCAATTAATTGCTTAAAAGGACCGAGCGTTACTTTGCCCTGTTTTTCTTGCAATATAAGAAAGAATATGACTATAGAGTGCCAAGAACCTTGTGTTTATTGTGTTTTTTAGTATATGAAGAATTACATGATAAAACAAAATTTCTTTGATTGACTCTCGTTAACCCGATTAATGTGAGTCGTAATTTTCTTTTAGAGACGTAGGTTTCCTCTCAGAGAAAGTGATATTTGTTCAGTGATACATTCTTGTTTAGAAATTCTATTTAACCTAGGTATGAGTATTTTCATTTTAAAAGAATGGACGATCTTTTTTTATAAAACTATATATGATCACGGATATTTTAATCAAGTGAATGATTGAAGTGAAAGGTGGCGACTCCTGCGGAGAAAGCGTGTCCAGTGAGACCCCACAGTCGCTTGCGACGAGGAGGCTCACTGGACCGCCCGCGGAATGCGTCCACCTGTAACGGAAATCACTAGATTTAGATAGAAGGCTGTCTTATTTTCTAAACTGATACTTAAATCATTTGCTCTCTTAAAGGACCGAGTGTTACTTTACCCTGTTTTTCTAAGGTGTTTTAGCCAGCCTGATTATGGTAGAGGTAATGCACCGAAATCTAAAACACTTCGAGATAGAAAAATTTTCCTAAAAACAAGGTTGACAACCAAGTGTATTAACCATACAATACACTTATAAACTGTATGAACCACTTAATACATACACTTAAAATAAATCAAGTGGTACACATGCAATGACGTATAGGAGTTGTATCAATGAATGTGAATTTTAATAATCGCGATCCGGTGTATTTACAAGTTGTTCGATATTTTAAGGAGCAGATAGCAATTGGGGAATTAGTACCTGGAAAAGAAATACCATCAAGACGAGAGTTGGCAAACATGCTTAAGATTAATCCTAACACTGCCCAACGAGCTTATAAGGAAATGGAGGAACAAGGCTTGATCCATACAGAAAAGAATCATCCTAGCAAAATTACATCTGATGAAAATGTGCTAGGCATGGTAAGAGAAGAGTTGTTAGTTGAGGCGGTGGATACCTTTGTAACATCGGTTCGATCTATTAATGTTCCAGTAGATGAATTATTGAATTTGGTACGAACAAAGTACACAGATACTGACGATGATAAGGGGGCTTACAAATGATTGAAGTAAAAGATATTACGAAGAATTTCGGTCGGAAAAAGATATTAAAAGGTGTGTCGTTTACCGCTAACAAAGGTGAAATAACCTGTTTAATTGGTATAAATGGAGTTGGAAAGACAACCATTTTAAATGCCATTATGACACTTACCCCAATTAACAAAGGACAAATTTTAATAGATGGAGAAATCCTTAATAAAAAAACGTTTGAAAAAGTCACCTTCATTCCTGATGCAATAACGATGCTCCCACACATGAAAATATCTGAGGCAATGGAGTTCATGAATGACTTTTATACATGTTGGAACCAGAAGCGAGCAACGGAACTACTGGGCTTTTTTAATTTAAATGTATCCGATAGAATATCTACCTTATCAAAAGGAAATACAGCGAAGGTCAATTTATTGCTAGGCTTAGCTATGGATGTTGATTTTGTATTAATGGATGAACCTTTTTCTGGAATTGACATGTTTAGTCGGGAGGAAATCGCTAAAGTGTTTACGAGTCATTTAATTGAAAATAGAGGCGTTATCATTACGACACATGAAATAGGGGATATTGAACATTTAATTGATAAGGTAGTCTTGCTAGATGAAGGGATTGTTATCAAGGAGTTCAGCGCGGAAGAAGCTCGTGAGAACGAAGGGAAATCTGTGGTAGATGTCATGAGAGAGGTGTACCAGAGATGAAAAACTATTTAAAGCTAGTGAATTTTGAATTCAATCGTTCAGCAAAACTGTTTGCAGTTCTACTAGGCATCACACTAATTGTCCAAATGGTCGGAGTAATTGTGATGTCGAAAAAGTATCTAAACATGGCCCATGAAAAAATATATGAAGAGTTGATTCCAAAAGCTGAATTTTTATCAAGCTTCGGGCCAATGAGTTTCCAATCGGTAGTAAGAAGTGTATGGTTCCTTGGTCCAATCGCTTTATGTATAGCAGGCGTAGGATTCTATATATTCTTAATTTGGTATCGCGATTGGTTCGGAAAAAATACATTTATTTACCGATTATTAATGCTACCAACATCGAGATTGAATATCTTTTACGCTAAAATAACAAATATCCTATTATTGACATTTGGTTTTGTAGCATTTCAACTTATTTTGATTCCAATAGAGACAACGGTTCTGAAATGGATGGTGCCAAAGGAATTCCGAGTAGATATGAATGTCAAAGAGATTATTAGCGGTATGCCTGAATTAAACATACTTATTCCAACTAGTATTTTTGACATTATAGTGATTTACGGAGCAGGAATAATGGTTGTGTCCATTCTGTTTACGGCAATTTTATTTGAAAGAAGCTTTAGGTGGAAGGGGATTTTTATTGGGAGTATATATAGTTTAGTTGCTGTAACTGTATTTATTTCCCCCCTACTTGTGCAGGACTTTATACTAAATGGTTATTTCTATCGAATAGAATTATTTGCTCTTCAGATTGTAATGGGTGTAATTGTACTCGCAGGGTCCATTTGGACGAGTGGATTCTTACTAAAGAACAAGATAACTGTATAGGGAGTGTGTGAAAATGAGAAAGTATTGGAAGTCTACTGCAATTATAACTGTAATTGTGCTTAGCATTGGAGCGTTTTATGTAAATTCAGCTATGTCGGCAACACAATATCCAGCGTTTGTTATTAAGAAGCAGAGCGGTAACGTTGAAGAAATAAAATCATTGGTGTTGGAAGGGGGCTACTATGAAGGGAATTCTTTGAATTATACTTACACTCACTTAAAAATTAACTCTGACGGTTCTGAATATAGAGAGGGTAGTTCACTTATAGAGCAGCTTATAGGACAACCGTCGCCATTTATTAAGGAAATGCAGGAGACGTATCGCGATTTCATGAGAGGAAAAGGTCAAAATATTGATTCGTTTTTTGAGAACGATCAGTTCCTAGCCTATGCAGACGTCAAATATAAATTTAACGTATCAGAATCAAGCGATTTTAAGTTTGCTATATCTATATTCGATAAAGATAATGGCAATACGGCTTCTTACAATATTAAAGTTCCTGATAGCTCAGTGGTTGATCATATATTTGTTGAAGATGTTCAGATGGTTGATAACGAACTAAAAATGATTACTAGTAATACGATTAGAGAGAATGATAAATACTATAATGATAAACATATTTACACTATTAATGTATCTAATGGAAAAATAATTAGTAATGAAGTGATTTTTTCAATCCCTGATTCACAAGAAGAGTTACAGAGCGATGCACAATTAATCCAAACAGACCCTAAACAAGCTAATGAACATCTTGTGTTTTTAAAAACTGAAAGCAAATTTATACCACAAGAAGAATCAGATAGAATAGATGTATTAAGTAAGAAATTAGTTTCTTATAATTTGAAAACAAAAGAAATAAATACAATTGAATTATCAGAGAACCTGAAAGACAAACAAGTTAGTTTTTTTGATGGTTCGACGATTTACTTCACGGAATTTAGTGAGCAAAAACTAGTTGTAACTCCTTTAAGTATAGAGAATAATCAAGCTGGAAGTGAGTTTACAATACAGCTATCAAACGCAAGTAGTAATGAAGAACCACCAATTATAATCGTGAAAGGAAGTAAGCTATACGCAATTAACCAAATTTTAAATTTAAAAACTAAAGCAAGTGTTGCTGTAGTTAATGTGAAAACAGGTGAAACGCTTTATGAGGGTGAAGTGGTAAGAAAAAACACTCCAGAAAGTATGGAAGAGTTTGAGTTATTTATATATCAGATGTCAGTGAAATAGGTTAGCTAGAAAAGGGTCAGACTCTGTATGAGGTCTGGTCCTTCTTTTTTATAGTCTTCATTATGATGTCCAGAGAGTTACTATAATAAGTTTTGTAAAGTCCAGGTGCGACATGGTTAGCGAGAACAGAGTAAATCCTACACTTAAAAATCAGGTGTCCATTTCTGGTGCACGAATTAACAGATAAAATCGCATGGACTAAGGGTATAAGGTACATTCAAAGGGGGATATTGTATGAATAATTGAAATTATCAGTACGATAGACCCGGATTCAACGTCTATGATCATTTGATTAATATCCATTCTAAAGGCACAAATAATTTCAACAATGATTGTCTTTTGTGTCGCTTTTCGTTAAGATTGTGCATAGACGATAAGTGAAAGGAGTGGGCAAAGACGTGCTAAATGAGAAGAAAGATTTGGCAATTGATTGTTGTCTACTTGCGGGTCGTTTGATGATAGAAAGCGGTGCGGAAACATATCGTGTTGAAGATACCATGACACGCATGGCAATTTCCCAAGGCCTAATTGGCACGCAAAGCTTTATCACACCTACAGGTATTATGTTTTCACTTGGAAGAGATGGGTCTACACGCTTGATGGCCATTCGTCATCGCGTGACAGATTTAGAAAAAGTCGCACTAGTAAATCAAGTATCAAGAAAACTAACTACAAACGAACTTACTATAGAAGAAGCGTATGAAGAATTACAAAAAGTAGCAAGTGCTAACTTAATGTTCCCTTTTTTCTTGCAAATTATTGCCGCTGCTATAGCAAGCGGAAGTTTTCTTATTTTATTCGAAGGTAGTTGGTGGGATGTTCCAGCAGCGACGATAGCTGGAGGCATCGGTTTTGTGGTTGCTACATTCATTCACGACATAACGCGCGTTAAATTTTTCGCGGAATTTCTTGCGGCTGCCTTTGTTGGAATTGTCGCTTTTCTGGCCATCCTATTAAACTTAGGTGCAGACTTAAATATCATCATTATTAGTGGAGTTATGCCATTAGTTCCAGGATTACTTATTACGAATGCTGTTCGTGACCTCATGGCAGGTCATTTTACTTCTGGCGTTTCAAAAGGGGCAGAAGCTTTATTAACGGCTTTTGCAATTGGTGCAGGTGTTGCACTCGTATTATCATTTTAGGAGGTGTCATTGTCACATGACTTGGATAATACAAGCATTTTTAAGTTTAATCATCGCCATATCATTTGCCATTATATTTAATGCGCCTAGAAAAAAGCTACTAGCATGTGGAGTGGTTGGGATGAGTGGGTGGATGATTTATAGTGGCTATTCAATCCTTACAGGCGACTCCGTTCAAGCGTCTTTTGCAGGTGCATTTGTAGTGGCATTAGCTGCTCATATTTTATCGAAGCGCTTTAAAATGCCTATGATTTTATTCAGTGTACCGGGCATTATTTTATTAGTTCCAGGAGGTCTTGCTTACAATGCGATGCGTAATGTTGTTGAAAACGACTATTTAACAGCTATTTCATTCGCTTCTAGAGCATTTATGACATCTGGTGCGATCGCCATGGGCTTGGTATTTGCAGAAGTGTTAATGCAACTAATTTTTAAATACTTACGCAAAAAAGAGACGACTTCTCATAATGCATGAGAAGTCGTCTTTTGCTATTGTATGTCAATTTCACTAGCAGCTACAGGATAACTAATATAAAATCCTTGAACTGCGTCACATCCAAGTTTTTTTAATAAGTCTAGTTGTTCTTTCGTTTCGACACCTTCTGCTATTACTCGTATGTCCATTGACTTACCAAATTGGATCATGCCATGTACAAGTTTTTGAGGTTTTTCTTGTTGCAATAAGCCTGCAATAAAGGATTGATCGATTTTAAGTTCGGAAATTGGTAAAAGCTGCATGTAGCGGAATGAAGCATAGCCTGTTCCGAAATCATCAAGAATAAAAACGATACCATCATTTTGGAGTTGTAGCATTTGACGAATAATCGATTGTTCAGATTCTGCTTCTAAGGCAAATTTTTCAGTAATTTCAATTTTTAATAAATGGGCAGGACAGTTATATTTGTCTAACGCTTGGCGAACTTTCTTCACCATATTATTATCTCTAAATTCACGGATAGACGAGTTTACACTGATTTTCATAGGCTTGCCATTTCTCGACCAAAGCGCTGCTTGTTCACAAGCTTTCTCGAGCATAAAGCTTCCAATATCGTGAATCATTCCTGATTCTTCTGCAACTGGAATTAATTCATTTGGTGGAACCGTTCCAAGTACAGCGTCCTCCCAACGGACTAGAGCTTCAACAGCATCTATTTTACCGGTAGATAGATCAATTTGTGGTTGATACATAACTGTTAAATCTTTGTGATGTAATGCCTCTATTAAACGTTTTTCAATCAATGCTTTTTTACTTAAAGCCTTATGATTTGCTTGCGAAAGACTAACGATGTTTCCACCGCCTTCTTGTTGCACTTTATGTACAGTAACAATCGATGCTTTCATCATATGTGAAAATGTTAATTGATCTTCAGGATATCGTGTAATTCCACCACTAATTGAAATGGGTATGGCTTTGCTACGAATATAAATCGGATGTTGTTTTAAGTAACTTAAGAATCCTTGAGTGAACCAATCACTAAGGGAGGTTAACACGACGAATTCATCTTCTCCGACGCGTGCAATATCACTATCTTGAAAATACATTTTCAATCGTTTAGAAAATTCTAGAAGTAATGTTGTTTCAGACTCATCATCATGTACGTCTTTTAATGTGTAGAACTTATCAATATCTAAAAAGATGAAGGAAAAGTGACGTTCTTCCTTAATAAAGTCGAAAACAACTTTTTCAAGACGATGCCGATTCATCAATCCTGTTTCGGGATCCACATAGGCTATTTGTTCAAGATGCATTTGCAGACGTTTTTTTTCCGTAATGTCTTTTTCTAATATCGTAAAGTATAATGGTTCATCATTCGTTGAAAGAACAGGTATTGCGGTCATATCGACCCAATAGGTGTCGCCATCTTTGGTTAGTTTTTCAACTGACCCTTGCCATACACGATTGCTTTTTAACGCATACCAAATTTGGTTGACCAATTTCTCAGCAGATTCAACAGGGAAAAGTTGCCAAAAAGATTTACCGATCACGCGTTTTGGAGTCCATTTACTGGATTTCAAAAACAGTTCATTTCCATATGTAATTAAACCATCAACATCTAAATTGGTGATCATGAAAGTCTTATCTATCCCTGTCTTTAAGCTTGCTAATTCCTGAGCACTGGTCGTTTGATAAATGGTTTGAAGATTGTCGACTTCAAACACGACCATCACAAATTGTTCATTGTCTAGTGTCACAGAATTTAAAATTGCAGAGGCATTAAAAATTTCTCCTTGTTTTGATTGAAGAGAGAAATTTTTCAGGGAAATAGGGTCTTCACTTTGAAACGCTTGATTCCAAATCAATTGATCGATGGTAGAACGTTCTTCCTTGTCAAAAGGAAAAAACCTACCAACGATTTCATTTGCTGTATAGCCAAATGTTCTCTCAGCTTCCTCACTCCACCAAAGTACCTTCGCGTCCGGAGCAGTTAGCATCATTGGTAAAGGAACATGATTTAATATATTGCTACTCTCTAATAGTTGTTGCATAGCTCTCATATCTCAGGGCTCCTTGTTTTAACCATAATTCCATTATAAAGAACTCTTTACATCAAGTCACCAAAAAAGAAAAATGTTTATTCTGAAAAAAAAGGGAAAATACAGGAGATGGAATTATTGGGAATTAATAATTATTATAATAATTTAATATGAATTGAGTGATGATACAATTATGTTTAGTAGAGAAGAGGGAAAGTAAATGAACCGAGCAAAAGGAATTATATTTATTATTACAGGGGCAATGTTGTGGGGGGCGACAGGTCCATTAATTGAATGGATTTTATCGAACTACACCATAGCTATCTCTTTTATGCTTACGATACGACTCCTTGCTGCGGGAGTAGGATTACTAGCTTTTCTTAAAATAACGGGAACCCAGTTAACGCCAATATGGCGCCAATCGTACTGGTTCAAACGGTTAATCATCTTCGCGCTTTTGGGCATGCTAGGAGTTCAATATTCATTCGTTGCAGCAATAGAAGCGAGTAATGCAGTAGTGGCTACGTTACTACAGTTTTTAGCACCCATTTTTGTCGTTATTTTTGTGTCATTGAGCATAAAGAAATGGCCACCAAGGTATCAAGTGTTTGGAATAATTGGAACACTATTCGGTTTATTCCTTTTATTAACAAATGGCTCATTTACTAATTTATTGTTGAGTCCAGTGGCGCTTGCTTGGGGTATTGCTGTTGGTTTTAGTTTTGCGTTTTACACGTTGTATCCAGGATCCCTTATGAAAGAATGGGGAGTGCTATTAGTAGTCGGTTGGTCGATGCTTATAGGTGGTGTAGTACTAGGAAGCGTGAGTCGTATATGGCAATCGGATGATTGGAAGTTATTATTAGATTGGAAATTGTCGATGCTATTACTTACAGTCATTATCATTGGTACATTAGCTTTCGTTTTATTTTTAAGTAGTATGAAATATATAAGCGCTATAGAAACGAGTATTTTATCGAGTATGGAGCCGCTGACTGCAATGGTAATTTCAGTGATATGGTTACAACAAGTACTAGAGAATTTGCAGTTTGTTGGTGCACTCGTCATGTTAGTATGCGTGACCTGGTTATCACTTGCTGGGAATAATAAGAAGAAGTAAGGCTGAAATTCCCCTGGATTTTAGGCTTTGTCGATTTCAAAACCCGTTATAACGCCATAACGTAGCTAGGACTTTACAATTAGCAGCGTAGCGAAAACCTAACCAATTAGCCCCCTTACACTTCGTGTTTCGGGGTATTTTTGTGGAATAAATAGGGTGAACAGGAATAAAGAAGGTTTGAACTGGATTAAATTAATTTGAACAGGAATAAAAGACCCGTGTATGGGATTAAACCAATATGAACGGGAATAAACACAGAAATCGGGGATTATTACCACTACACGTATGTAATCTGCTTGGAAAGTATAGATAATAATAAAAAATACTCTTTTCCTCTTTAGCACATGGAGGAGCAGACATGCGCCAGGATTAATGTTAATGCCAAACCAAAGGGAAAATGTATGTATTCCAACTGAACTTCTGTTCACCTCAAATTATCCCTCTATCAGAACATTTCAGCAAAACGAATGATACCTTTAAACCGCTCGATGTGGCATAATAGTGAACAATCAGATAATTAATTCGTTTAACGAAGAAGTTTCAGGAGGACAATATGTGAAAACTGTATTTTCTTATGTCAAACCATATAAATGGCCAATTGCTATCGCTCTAATCCTTATGTTAATAGAACTTTCAGTCGAGCTTGTACAGCCACTCATCATCGCAAAAATTATTGATGATGGCATCATGCAAGGTGACGAGACGGTTATTTGGAAGTGGGGAGGGGTCATGATGCTTATGGCTTTCGTTGCTTTCTTTGCCGGAGCAACGAACTCTTTCTTTGCATCTCATGCGTCTCAAAGCTTTGGTTTTGATGTGCGTAGCGCTTTATTTAAACAAGTACAACAATTTACAGTGGCCACGTTTACTAAGTTTCCAACAGCTGGATTAATCACTCGACTTACAAGCGATGTAACCATGGTACAAAACGTCCTCTTTATGAGTTTACGTATCATGTTACGGGCTCCTTTACTTGTAATTGGTAGTGTCATCATGGCGTTTATCGTAAATGCATACCTCGCCATGTTGTTGGTCATTGGAGCACCATTTCTGATAGTTTTCTTATATTTCATGGTCAAAAAAGGAGTTAGCTATTTTGCGCTTGTTCAAGTTCGACTTGATCGTGTGAACCGAGTGCTGCAAGAAAACTTGCAAGCGGTGAGGTTAGTCAAAGCATATTTACGAGGCAAATTTGAGTCGTCCCGCTTTGAAAGAGTTTCCAATTTATTGAAAACGGATACGGTTAAGGCTTTACGTATTATGGAAATTATCTTGCCATTACTATTATTAGTTATGAACGTTAGTGTACTGGCTGTATTATGGTTCGGTGCTCGTGAAATTCAATCAAATAATGCTCAAATTGGTGAGCTAGTGGCAATCATAAACTACGCAATGCGCATGACAGGCGCTTTCACGATGTTTGCGTTCATCATCATGGCATTTGCTCGAGCGAAAGCTTCTGCTGAACGAATGGAAGAAGTGTTACTGGTCAATGAGGGCTTGGAACGCGATGAAGATACAGGTAAAATGCATGGCACTACAGTAGGCGAAATTAGCTTCCAAAACGTAACATTTACCTATCCAAATACAGCTGAAGCCGTTTTGAAAAATATCTCATTCAACGTTAAATTTGGTGAAAAATTAGCCATTATGGGGGCAACTGGTTCTGGAAAATCAACATTATTGCAACTTATCCCTCGCTTTTTTGAAGTGTCAGAGGGCTCCATTATTGTAGATGGAAAAGACGTAAATAAATGGCACCTTGATCAATTAAGGCAAGCAATTGGACTCGTTCCACAACAGTCACTTTTGTTTACAGGGAGCATTTATCAAAACTTAGCATGGGGGAAAACGGAAGCTTCAAAGGAAGAATTACAACAAGCAGCAAAACAAGCACAAATTCATACATCCATTGAACAGTTTGCCAAAGGATATGACACGAGAGTTGGACAAAAAGGCGTGAATTTATCTGGTGGTCAAAAACAACGTCTGTCAATCGCCCGAGCTTTGGTGCGAAAACCAGAAATCTTATTACTCGACGATAGTACCAGTGCGTTAGACGTCAAGACAGAAGCGGCACTGTGTGGAGCATTAGAAAAACAACAAGCCACCATGCTAGTTGTTACACAAAAAGTTGTTACGGCAAAAGGGGCAGACCGTATTTTATTACTAGACAATGGTCATATTTCCGCATATGGTTCACATGAAGAATTACTTGAAACTTCCGATTTATATCGTCAAATTGTGGAGTCGCAACAACAACAGGAGGTACCTGCGCATGCGACAGATTCCATTTAAACCATTTGGCTACGAACCCGTATTATCTAAAGAAGATATTACACCAGTAAAAAAGAAAAAAGGGGAACGTGCAGGGAATTGGCAAGAAGTATTGAAACGCATTTGGCATCTAGTTGATGAACAACGTGGACTTTTAGTTACTGTTCTCTTACTCGTCCTTGTCAGTTCTACACTAGCATTAGTTGGTCCTTACTTACTTGGAAAAATAATCGACAATTACATTGTTCCTGGAAAATTTGCTGGATTACAAACTATGATCACTTGGTTAATCGGAATTTATTTCTTCTTATCACTGTCGTTATTTTTCCAAAACTATTGGATGATTGGTATTGCTCAACAAACCATATATCGCTTACGTACAAATCTTTTCGCTCATTTTCAAAAGCTGTCGGTGTCATTTTTTGATAAACGTCAGCATGGCGAATTGATGAGCCGTGTAACAAACGATATTGAAAATGTCAGTGCCACGCTTAATAGTTCATTTATTCAAGTATTCTCAAGTGTACTAACATTAACGGGAACCATTATAGTTATGTTGACCTTAAGTCCATTACTGACGCTACTTACCATGACCATCATTCCTGTTATGTTTTACGCCATGCGTTGGATTACGAGGAGGACAGGGAAGCTATTTAAAGAACAGCAACAAGCGGTTGGCGATCTAAATGGAATGATTGAAGAGACCATATCTGGTCAACGAATTGTTAAAGCCTTTTCACAAGAAGATCGCGTGACTGATGAATTTATTGTGAAGAGCCAGCGTTTACGTCGAACTGGATTCTGGGCGTTAACTTATTCAGGATTTATCCCAAAAGTCATGAACATGTTAAATAACGTAAGCTTTGCAATTGTCGCAGGTGTTGGTGGTTTACTTGCTTTAAATGGTCATGTGACAATTGGAACCATCGTTATTTTCTCAGAATATGCCCGTCAGTTTACACGTCCATTAAATGATTTAGCGAATCAATTTAATACAGTCTTATCGGCGATTGCAGGAGCTGAGAGAGTATTCTCCATCATGGATGAAGAAGTTGAAAAAGATGAAGCGACAACACATATAAACACGGTGTTAAAAGGGAAAGTTGAATTTGACAAAGTATCTTTTAAATACGAACAAACGGATGTTGAGCACACTATTCGTAATGTCAGTTTTACCTTGAATCCAGGCGAAACGGCAGCACTAGTTGGTGCAACAGGTGCTGGGAAAACAACCATCATGCAATTACTCGCACGTTTTTACGAAACGAATGAAGGACAAATTAGGATTGATGATATCCCTATTCAAGATTTACCTCGCCAAACTTTGCGTAGTCAAATAGCTTTTGTCTTGCAAGACCCATTTTTATTTGAAGCAACAGTAAAAGAAAACATTCGTTACGGCAGATTAAATGCGACCGATGAAGAATTATTTGAAGCCGCAAAACAAGCGAATGCACATGACTTTATTATGAAATTACCTGAAGGATACGATACCGTGTTAACTGCCGATGGTGGAGAAATCAGCCAGGGACAAAAGCAATTGCTATCCATTGCTCGTGCCTTAGTGGCAGACCCCGTCATTTTACTGTTAGATGAAGCAACGAGTAGCATCGATACGGTTACGGAAATGAAGATTCAAGAAGCATTGGAACGGCTAATGAAGGGACGCACGAGTTTTGTCATAGCCCATAGATTAAATACAGTTAAACAAGCAGACGTCGTTTACGTAATGGATCAGGGACAACTAGTCGAATCAGGGAGTCAACAACAACTAATTGCTCAAAAAGGATTATTCTACAATATGTTAACGCAATGATCTACTGTACAGTGAAGTGAACCCATTCAGCCGTATATCTTCAATAAAAAGCCCTCGAACACTAGATTCGAGGGCTTACTTGATTTGTGCATCCTTGCTGCTCTTAAGGAAATCCGTCTAGATATTTATTACTGTGTAGAAGGCGTTTTGCTTTTTTTGGGAGAGAATCCACCAAGAAACAATTTTCCGTGTGGAACAAGCTTTTGGATGATGATTGAAGCTATAATCGGGACAATTATACCGAATATTGTAAACTCGATAAAACCATACTCGAAAAAATCTTTTAGCACAATATAAGTAAAGATGTGCAAATACATGATACTAAGAGAGTGTTTTTCAATTCTGCGCAACCAATTCATTGATAGGTAAGATGATAGAAATTGGAAAACGCCAACAAACACTAAGGTAAAGGATAAAGGAATAACTAAATCAAAAACTAAGTGGTCATACCGTAAAAACTTCATACTTAAATGATAATCAATGATGTTAAACCAATCTAGAGAAATGGCTGCAACACTACCTATGACTCCAGCGATTAGCCACGGTTTCGTGATATCCATCCATATGTTTTTCATATAATAGCCAAGTGCAAAATACACAACTGCCATCATTGCCACATCCATGTTCCAAAGCATTGGGATTGTTTGAGAAGCTTCAGCAGGACCACCGCCGATCAAGCGCATTGCAATCAAACTTTCAATATGGGCAATTAAATAAAATGCGACTAAGATAGCTATTTGTTTTGTCCGATTAAAGTATTTTGTCATCCATAGGAAGACTAGGTAAGCAAAGAACAATGTGGTAACGAACCAAAATACTCCGTAAGCGCCACGTACAAAGCGACCACCAATAACGAGCGTCCATAAATCACTTAAATACCATGAGATATCAAAATTTCCAGAACCGATTTCTATTCCATAACGAACGACCGTAATCATTACAAGAAAAAATAAATATGGTACGATTAGTTGCATAAATCGTTTATGAATGACTTTCTTTGTAACACCTTTTTCTAGAATGGGCTTAAAAAACATACCACTCAAAATGAAAAATGCAGGCATGTGGAACCAATATATATACGTAGCAAGCGGGAAATCAAGTTCTCCAGGATAATGGCCCATAACGACAAGAATCATTAAGAATCCTTTTGTGACGTCCACCCAAGATAATCGTTTCTTTTGCATCAATTAACTCCTCCAAAAAATCGTACTGATGTTATTATATAACCGTTTTGGAGGAGGTTAAACAGTTGTTATCATAATGATACACTGTAGACATATTAATGAAACAAAGGAGGAAATACTTGTGGACATTACCATATTAACTGTATCGTTTCCTTTAGATTTAGAAACATCTAGCGAAATACAGGCATTAGTGAAAATAAATGAAGCACTCGAAAACACAAGTTATGAACAAATATTAAACATTCCCGTCATGACGGACCCATTATCAAAAGGATTCGCAGTCCTTGCTTATGCCGAAGAAAATTTAGTTGGTGTCATCACAGCCATAGATATGATCGGTATTCATGCATACGAATGGAGCGCTCTCGTCCATGTTGACTATCGAAGACAAGGGTTAGGGCAAGCGCTAATTAACGAATTGCAAAGAAACTTAGAAGTACGTGGATTTGAAAGTGAACTTGCTCTTACAATAAAAGAATCGCAAGCTGGAACTGCTTTTTTACAACAGGCAGGCTACGAATGGAATTTTTCCGAAGCGACATTAAAAGCAGAAGTGAAATGTGCAGAAAAACGGCTGGATGTTGAAGTAGTCCCATATACAAAGGAAAAAATAGAGCTTACACGAATATTAATGAGCGCTTTTGGCGATTCCGAAGATGAGGTACACACAATGTTAGAGTTTAGCGTATCGAATCCTTCTAGACATGTGTTTGTAGCGAAAATGCAGCAGGAAGTAGTCGGAACCGTTACAGTTGTAGAAGAGAACAAAATATTATGGGTGACAGCTTTAGCGACAGAACCATCACACCAGGGCCAAGGAGTAGGGTCTGCACTACTAGCATTTGCCAAAGCTGAAGGCCAAAGAATGGCGTGCGAAGCAGTCATGCTAGATGTAGAAATCGACAATGACAAAGCATTATCTGTATATGAAAAAGCCGGATTTATGCCGATTATTCAAGTTGATTATTACGTGAAAACACCCACAACCTTTAATTAGGTTGTGGGTGTTTTTGAATCATAACGAAAAATTAATCTGCAACTACAAAAGCAGGCAATGGATCTGCAAAAGTTGTCCAGTCAATTTTCATTTCTTCTTCTGTTAATAAACAACTATCAAGTTGTTCTTCAATTTCTTCGCGATCCATATCCAGGCCTATCCAAACCATTTCAGTTTGGCGATCACCGTGCACTTCATCCCATCTCGCTGCAATGCTTTCATCCTCTAACATGATTTCGCGCTGTTCGGCTTTCGGAAGAGAGGCTATCCAATTACCCGCTCCTTGGAATTGAAGAGAATTTCCAGCTTGAGATAAAAGGCCGGCCATTTCATTTCGTGTTGCCAACCAGAAAAAACCTTTAGAACGAATGACTTCCTGTGGGAATACACTTAACCAAGCATTCCAACGCTCAGGATGGAATGGACGCTTGCGTCTATAGACAAACGAGCTAATGCCATATTCGTCGGTTTCTGGAATATGTTCTTCATTTAATTCTTTCATCCATCCAGCTGATTGACTTGCCTCTTCGAAGTCAAATAATTGACGATTCAATATTTTGCTAGGAGGAACTACGCCGTTTTCGATAGGAATTATAATGGCATCAGGATTCATTTTTAGAAGGAATACGTTAAAAGCGTCTAAAAATTCAGCTGTAACTAAATCCGTTTTGCTAATCAGTAGAATGTTCGCAAACTCAATTTGGTCAATTAACAAGTCTGATACATCACGCACATCTTCCTCATCATCCGTTTGTTTGCGTTCAAATAACGATTCACCGCTTTCATAGTCACTCCAAAAGCGGAATGCATCTACTACTGTGACCATAGAATCAAGTCTGCAATATTGTGTAAGGTCTATTCCGACTTCCTCATCAATATAGGTAAAAGTTTGTGCTACAGGAATTGGTTCTGAAATTCCTGTCGATTCAATGACGATATAATCGATATCACCTTGTTTAGCTAACTTTTCTACTTCAATCATTAAGTCTTCACGTAGGGTGCAGCAGATGCAGCCGTTTGTTAGCTCAACTAATTTCTCTTCAGTGCGAGAGAAACCTCCACTTTGAATAAGTTGTGAGTCAATATTAACTTCGCTCATATCATTGACAATAACCGCTATTTTCTTACCTTCTTTATTGGCAAGTAAGTGGTTTAATACCGTGGTCTTTCCGGCACCTAAATAGCCGCTTAAAACAGTAACTGGAATTTGAGTTTGCATATATTCGCTCCTTAAGTTATTTTATAAATAGTAATGATTACGATTTGAATGATACACTTATTTAAAGAAACGTGCAAGGGGGTAGAGAAAAAGGATATTTTAAATGGGTTTCAGGTTCTCTTTGGATGGAAAACTTGCTACATCATAACTTAGGAATGAAGTGAAGGTCAAAGTGATAAGACCGACATGTAAACAGGGAATAGGAAATGTATCGACTATGGTTTTCGGTTCGCTATGGATGGCCAACCCGCTGCACCATAACCTAGGGAATGAAAGTGAAGATCAATAAGACCGACATGTAAACAAGGAATAGGAAATGTATCGACTATGGTTTTCGGTTCGCTATGGATGGCCAACCGGCTGCACCATAACCTGGGGAATGAAAGTGAAGTTCAATAAGACCGACATGTAAACTGGGAATAGGAAATGTATCGACTATGGTTTTCGGTTCGCTATGGATGGCCAACTCGCTGCACCATAACCTGGGGAATGAAAGTGAAGATCGAAGTGACGTTGTCACTTCGACCTTCACTCGTTCCTACAGGCAATCTTGTGGCGGGTGTGCATCCTTCGCTCACCTACAACCTAAACGTGCACAGGTCTTTGATTTTGGTTTACGAGAGAAGAGATACTGACTATCTAGATAAGAAGCGGCCGAAGATGCAATTTCGGCCACTCGTAGCAAACTATAAAGGATCCCACTGCGTTACTTGAAAGAAGGGTTACACAGAATATCTCTCCTCTATGTCAGACCAGTACGTTCCAATTTATAAACTATATCAGCACGCAAATACCAACAGGAGCGTAGCGTAAAAAACCATTTAATATCTATTATAAAACAGCGAATAAACCCTACTATAAAAGCCATGTCACTTTCGTTACCTTTCTCTATGGCTAATGATCAATTTAATAGGTGCTGTTTCAGCAAGTTAACTAGGTTGTGAGACGTATTTGGGCGATAAATCTCTAAATTGTCCGATAAATGTTGTGCAAAAGAAAGAAGCTTTCAAAATTAGTTTCACTAGTCAAGTAAACTAGTTAATGAAACAGTCCTTAGCGATTCTTCTTTCATTTAGGAGCGGAGCGTAAACAAAAGCATTCAAGTCCACCTTAAAAAATGCGTAAACCCTTGTATGGTAGCCATTTCGCTAATTGCAAATTTCCTGTTGGAGGAGGTTACATAACAAGGTTCTTAATTTATTAATAGTTGTTTCACCACGCACACTGTATCACCAGATTTCTGGTTCACTTTGAACGACAAACAAATTTCGTCTTAACCTGCAAATGAAACCAATAGGGTTGTGACGGGCATTCTTGAGGTGAGTATGATGGACGAGTGAATAGACACTGACATTAAAGGAAGAAGACGGCTGAAGATTCAATGAGGAAAGTGAAAAACTAATTCCTCATGCAGATCACTACATATACGTGTGCGAGACCATGTAGCACTTCAAGTTCACAGCATTTCTTTTTTTAAATGCAAAATCTTGATTTGTACTGTCGGATGCCTCCGCCAGCTTTTTTTTGATGGAAAGCAATAAATATAAATTCCATAATTTAACTATTACAACGTGAAGCTCTATTTTTACTACGTGAACTCTCTTTTTTACAACGTCACCTTAAATAATTACAACGTGACGCCTCAAAATTACAACTGAGCCTTCACTCGACAAGAAAGTGTATATTTCCCCCACAGAAAAACCCGCCAATTACTGCGGCGGGGCCATTAACCACTGCAGTCTTTCTATTATTTAGGTGCAAAATCTTGATTTGTACTGTCGGATGCCTCCGCCAGCTTTTTTTGTGACGAGAAGTGATGGACCATGTTTCCAGGTACACCTTTACGAAAGAAGGATTGTGATGTGACTTGTGACATCATAATCCTTTTCATTCCCTAGGTTATGGTGCAGCGGGTTTTGCCATCCAAAGCGAGCTGGAAACCATAGTAGATACTGTTCTGCCACTCTTAGGTATGGCACTTTCTTCTATCAGGTGTGCCGCAAGAGTCTTATCCCAGATGCGAGCTGAAATTTGTGGGGCAACTGTGTCTACGTCTGCCACCGTTTATTTTTTCTTTATAATGTGCGAAACCTTCTTTCAAAAAAGCAAAGTAATCCTTTATAGATGGCCACGAGCTGCCGAAATTGCATCTTCGGCAGCTTCTTCTTTAGACAGACAGTATCTCTTCTCTCGTAAACCAAAATCAAAGACCTGTGCACGTTTAGGTTGTGGCGAGCGACGGATGCACACCCGCGGCAAGATTGCCTGTAGGAACGAGTGAAGGTCGAGGTGACAGCGTCACTTCGACCTTCACTTTCATTCCCTAGGTTATGGTGCAGCGGTTTTGCCATCCAAAGCGAGCCGGAAACCATAGTCGTCACAGTCGCAATTTCCAATCTATATGTAGGTCTTCTCATCTCGATCTTTACTTTTAATCCTTAATGTAAAACAAAAAACGTTTCTCCCAAGTGGAAGAAACGTTAAATAGGTGACTTACTAACTCGTTGATGGTGGCAATAAAAAGTGTTCTCTACTTGATCCGATTAAATGTAATTCATGCATTGGACGAGTCATCGCTACATACAGCAGTTTGCGGTCGATTGAATGCTTACGGAAAGGTGTGTCAATCGCCACAATCAACACTGCATCAAACTCTAACCCTTTTGCTAAATGACTAGGCAAGACGAGTAACTTTGTCTGGTCAATATCCGAATGATCGTTCAAGTATTGAATGGGAAGGAAATCCTTAAGCTGATTAGCAATTAACTGCGCTTGTGAAGTTGTTTTGCAAATTAGTGCAATTGAATGGTGACCGCGACTGCGGATTTCCTCTAACAAAGAAACGATTCGTTGTCCTTCAAGTACACTCATTTCATAAAATTGTGGATCAATACCATGGCGAACAACTGGTTCAACTAATGGCAAGTCTTCATCCATTTGCGTTAAAATGCTGTTTGCAACTGTCATAATTTCAATAGTCGTTCTGTAGCTTTTTTGCAGAGTCTTATAAGTAGCTCTTGGGAATAATTCAACGACTGGATCCCATGAAGTAAGGGCACGATAGCTGTATATACCTTGCGCTAAATCTCCAACCATCGTAAACATATCTGTTTCAAGACCTTCTTTTAAAGCGGCAAGTTGGAAAATGCTATAATCTTGAACTTCATCAATAAAAACAACGCGCATTTTCCATTTATCGGGTATGCTTCTCAACCTAGTATGCATGTAATAAAGAGGTGCTAAATCTTCTAATTCCCAGGATTCGATTGAATGGCTTTGAAGGAATGCATGCCGTTGCTGGTCTGTCCACTGAATTGTATGTTCACATATGAATTCATCAGCCGTGACAAAGTTGCGATACATCTTTTTAATATTGGCTTTCTTAAAGCGTTTCATATAAGCAGACGTAGTGGTTTTTGACTCTTTTTCAATGAGTGGGATGCGGTAGTCACGTTCATCGATATACTTTGTAACTTCGGATTTTCTCTTGGCGGCATCCCGGATTCCAAATAACGCTTGATCTAAAGCGTCATCATATTTCTTATTTAACATGAACAAAATTTCTTTTTTCTTTTGGCGTACGTGAGATTGAAAAATTAATTTAATACGTTCTAAGCGTTTCTCAATTGGCATATAGGAAAAGTCACCTAGAAATAATTTTTTTAATTTTGAACCTCTCATAATACGGTATTTTTCAATGAAAACGTCTTCGAACTGATCGGCAATTGATTTCTCGTAATCTTTGAGATAGGCATCTATCAATTCTTTATAAAAAAGAGAGCCTTTCATTTGAGATTGCCACAGCATCATTTCATCTGGAAAGTCTTGTTCAGTTAAAGTAGCTAACTTTAAGTTTGAATCTTTTAGTTTCAATTTAATAGTAGTTGCTTGTAAGACGTATTCAGCGAAAGTAGTTTGACAAATTTTACTGACTCCGAGTTCCGGTAAAACCTCTGCTATATAGTCCATAAACAATTTGGATGGAGCTAGAATCATCAGTTTATCGGCTGGAAAATGTTCACCCATTGTATAGAGAAAATACGAAATACGGTGGAGGGCGATGGTCGTTTTCCCACTACCTGCTGCACCTTGCACAAGAATGGGCTGTTTTAAATGAGCCCTAATAATTTCATTTTGCTCAGCTTGAATGGTCGACACAATTTCAGTTAAACGAACATCTGCTTTACCTGAAAGAGCTTCTTGCAAAAGCTCATCATTGGTCGTTAAATCAATGTCACGAACAGATTGTAACTCGCCTTGTTCAATTGTATATTGACGCTTTGAAAATAGATGGCCAGTAAAAGTGTCTTCTCGAACGTCATATTCAATATCACCAAGTCGTCCATCGTAATACACATTGGCAACAGGCGAGCGCCAGTCGACAATAATGGGTTCTTGTGTTTCTCGTTGAAATAAAGACGTCTTACCAATGTACAACATTTCACTGTCTTCACCGTCTTTTTGAAAATGAATGCGCGCAAAATAAGGTTTTTGCTGAATGGCTTCTAACCCTTCTTTTTGAGAACGGGCCATTTCGAAAAAGCGGGCATTTGTTAAAATGTTCGTATAGCTTAAACTGGAATCTAAATAATCGAGATCGGCCATGGCATGACGAATATTTTCTTGTGCAGATTTTACATCTCGTTTTGATTCGTCTAGTAACTGTTGCATATAGTTTTTAGTGTAGGTCAGGCGCTCTTGTTCTTGCTCAAAATCAGGATGTTTCTGTGTCATACAGTCCTCCAATATGAAGAATTTTGCGTCCTGCAAGTGATGAATGAAAGATGTTGGGGTTTGAAAACAGATTTGAATTATAACATTATTTGTTAAATCAGTAAAATAAGAATTTTCGAAAAATGCAAGTAGTCTGTTAAAGTGTTTAGTCACATGTCATACTACAGCTAGACGAGATGAGCGAAAGTAGAGACTTAAGGAGATAATACCATGGAAAAAAAGCCATTAGATCAAGGGCAAAACCCTGCTGCACAAGGAGAATCGGGATTACATACAGATTTCAAAGAAAACATGACGTACGGAGAATACCTTCATTTAGATAAACTGTTAACGGCACAAGATGGCTTAAGTGATCACCATGATGAGGCATTATTTATCATTATCCATCAAGTTTCTGAGTTGTGGATGAAACTCATTTTACACGAACTTCGCGCAGCGATTACTAATATTGAAAAAGATGATTTACAGCCAGCATTTAAGCAACTCTCTCGCGTATCAAAGATTCAAACTCAGATTATTCAAGCATGGGATGTATTAGCGACATTAACACCTGCAGAATATATGGAGTTTCGATCTACTCTCGCAAACGCTAGTGGTTTCCAATCGTATCAATATCGGATGATTGAATTTGCACTTGGCTACAAGACAAAACATGTGTTAAAAATTTACGAAAAAGATGAAGAGTTACTTAGTACATTGACTGAAGCTTTCCATCAACCCGGGCTATACGATGCGGCGATTCGCAAGCTAGCTCGAGCAGGACTGCCAATAGATGAAGAAATTGTTTCACGTGATGTATCAACCCCTTATGAACCAAATGACAGTGTCTTGGCAGCATGGACGACTGTTTACCGAGACGTAGACACCTATTGGGAATTGTATCAATTAGCGGAGAAGCTAGTAGATGTTGAAGATTGTCTTCAGCAATGGCGTTTCCGTCATATGAAAACAGTGGAAAGAATTATTGGCTTTAAAAAAGGTACTGGTGGATCTTCAGGCGTCCATTATTTAAAGAAAGTGTTGGATCAATATTTCTTTCCTGAATTGTGGACATTACGTACAGAAATTTAAGGAGGCTTCAGTATGAAAATATATGCACATCGCGGTTCGTCAGGTACTCATCCAGAAAATACACTGGCGGCATTTAAAGAAGCAGCTCGACTAGACATTTTTGGAGTAGAGCTAGACGTTCATTTAACAAAAGATGACAAGATGGTCGTTATTCATGATGAGGCTATTAATCGAACTTCTAATGGGAAAGGATTCGTAAGGGATTTAACTTTATCAGAATTACGTGCTTACGATTTTGGGAATTGGTTTGGTGATGATTTTAAAGGAGAGTCCATTCCTACTCTTGAAGAAGTATTAATGATATTTCAAAACACAACACATCATCTAAATATTGAATTGAAGTCGGATATTTTTGAATATGAGGGAATGGGGGACAAGGTACTCCATTTGGTTGTGAAAATGGGCTTGGATGAGCGAGTACTAATTTCTTCTTTTGACCATGAAGCTGTTCGGAATTTCAAAAAATCTGCTCCGCATATCGAAGTTGCTTTAGTAACAATGGATGTGCTCGTCGATGCCTATGATTATGCACGTTTTATCCCAGCGGATGCTCTGCATATATCGTACCCAGCAGCTCTGCGTAAGATGACCAAAGAAGCCATGTTAAAAGGAGCTATTATTCGCGTGTTTACGGTAAATGAAGTAATGGATGTACAAGCTTTGCAACAAATTGGAGTCCACGCAATTTTCACTGATTTTCCCGAAAAAATGAAACATGTTTTGGAAGCAGGGAAGATAGACAAATAGGTTTCAATATATTTCCCTATATAGACGTAAAAACTCCTCATTCCCTAGAACTATAAGGGAGATGAGGAGTTTTTATGTCTAGCTTTGAAGGACTTCGGCATAGCATTCATATGTATAGCCGTGTGACGATCTCCGCTTTTAAAGCTACCATTTTGCTTTATGATCTTCGATACTTCCTAGTAATTCTGTGATGGATAAACAGGAGCCGTCTTGTAAATGAACGAAACCGTTAAAATATCCAACCATTTGATAACCGTTCAAATTGACGAATCCTATATTAATATTTGCTTCACGTTGTAAAAAAGGAGTAAACGTCAAATTCACATCTGATGAAAACTTAGAACGAATATGCCAAGGGTTCATTAAATCATTTTTGTCATATGTGAAAATCACATCTTCTGAAATTTTTGATACTTGTCCGTCAACAAATACAGCATTTTCAGTCATGCCAGTACCATCTGTCCATGTTCCACCAAAATTGAGTCCAATACGCTGGTTTCCCAACCTTTGAGAAGCGGAAGCCCATTTCCTGGAAGCCTTTCTTGGCCAAACCCCTCGCCCATAGTCAAGTACAGCATAACTATCTTCTGAATTGAAGTTGTACCGTTTGTCACCAACTTTGACAAATCCACTTGTCGGCAAAGTATAGTGCTTTGCCGTATGGTGAAATAATTGTCGATTCCACGGAATTACTACATTTAAAGATTCATCATTAACAGGATGCTCAATTTGTAAGTCTGCATGAAGAAATTCACCATCAAAATTTGAAATCGTCACTTTCATATGTGTTTCACCTTGCATATGTATAAGTTGAATACTCATTTCATTATCAAAAAACGTAATCGTTTCTAGGACTTGATTAGGCATATGAATGCGTTGCCCTAATGAAACCGTAATCGATTTCTCAAAATATCGTTGTGTTTCATAATCTAAGAAGTACACACTACAAATTACAGCATAATCCATATGGCGAATGGACGCTGAAAACATAATATCTTCTCCGAAAACACACCAATTATTCCATTTTTTCTTGCGCATAAAATGACCTGATAAATTACTATCAATTAATGATTTTCGCGAAAATCCAATAGCTGCAGGGTTTAAATTTCCTTTTGAATCGCATAGAGCTATAGGTTCTAGAATCTCACGTTCTGCATGTTGCTGAACTTTTGGCATCTCAACACCCTCTCGCCTATTGAATCCACTACTAATGTTGTTATATAATACATATTGTAACAAATATATGGCTCTAGCGTATTAGCTCAGATGAAAGTTCACACACAAGTCAATTACTTTACCCAAAAGTATAGACTATTTATTATTTAGTTCAAGGGGGCTTAGCTCAGATGGGAGAGCGTTTGCATGGCATGCAAAAGGTCGTCGGTTCGATCCCGATAGTCTCCATAAAAAAAGCATTTACTTAATCTGAAAAGACTAAGTAAATGCTTTTTTGTTTAAGTGGCATTCCAACTACTAATTTTGTAAGTATGAAATTATGTTTAATTATCATTTTATCTACTGAAAAATAACAATAAGATTGGATCAGGGCATACTATTTTCTAATAATATGTTCCATCTTTAAAAACAATATCTTTGCAATGCAAGTTTTTAACATTAAAATGGTAATATAATCTTATTTTCTATGTGAAAGAGGCGATTGGTAGTTTATGAATAGTTTACTCATACTAAGTGTTTCTAAATTATTTTTAACTTCGCGCCTATTGTCGTACGTGTATTAAATTTTATTGGGAGTGAAATATGAAAGAATTAATTAGAAAATTCAAATTCACTAAATTTCAAAAAATTGTTTTAAGTATAGCTGTTCTAGTTACTCTAGGTTTTATCGGTTTTGGTATTTTTGGAAAAGATCTTCCGATTGTAAAGAAAGAAGGGACTATTACAGAAAAAACAACCGAAGATGGAGGAAAGATTATTGAAGTAAATGAAGTGATGAAAAAGCCTATAGTAGAAGAATTTCCAATGACTATGTTAGATTATCAAGTTGCTAACGCAATTCATGCCATGTCTCATCAAAAAATTGAAGCAGACAAAAAATGGAGTCTCCTTCCTTTAACTGCAGAACGAGTAACGCGATTAATTGAGGTAATTGAAACTAACAAGAGTGAATATACAAATTGGCGATTGTATTTAAGAATTTTAACGCGTTGGTCGGAAAATGATTTTTCTCAAATAGACGAAGAACATAATGAAATTTGGGATCTGCAAGGAGGAAATGTTGGTCGAGCGACAGGCATTCTCAGCTATGAAGAAGAATTAGAGTTTATAAAAAAACATTATAAGTAAAAAAGGCACTATTGTGAATGACTTTTGCATTGAAGAAGTGTCCAGTCTAACTTTGCTATGGATAATATTTTCCCGTGAGGTTGTTCTAGAAATTCTATATGTAGTATAAAGTCTTGAACAACCCTGTTTCTTTATTTGAATAAAATATGTTGTCTGTTACCTAAGCAAAAAAATAGGAAAAGTGTTGGTGAAACCCAACTCTTAAAATGATACATTAGCTTTAAAGAAGCTTTGCCTAATTAGTAAAGCGGCTACTCAAAAAGTTTGAAGGCAGGCGGACAATATAGAATTTTTAGCATTTTCATTAACAGAGATTCCGTATGTAGTAATCACATTAGTATTCGCCTTTACACTTCATGAATTTATGCACGCTTGGATGGCATCAATATTTGGAGATGACACAGCAAAAAATCAAGGACGAGTAACATTAAACCCACTGAAACATCTAGATTTTGTTGGGACCCTATTAATTTTTATCGCAGGGATTGGATGGGCAAAACCCGTACCGATTAATAGTACCTATTTTTCTACAAGACGTATTCAATCGATTATTGTTAGTTTAGTCGGACCTCTTAGTAATTTTGTTTTAGCCTTTGTTGGATTTAGTGTTTGGTATTTTACTCCAGTTAGTATTTCAGTAGAAGAATTTCTTAACATCTTTGTTTCTCTGAACGTGGTGTTAGGTGTCTTTAATCTATTACCACTACCTCCCTTAGATGGCTATCGTATCGTGTCTAGCTTATTTTCAGCAAAAATTCAGATGAAACTTCGTCCTTTAGAAATGTATGGTTCAATCCTATTTTTAATCGTGATATTAACTCCGATTGGGGATTTTACCATAATTCCATTTATTAGAACTAGTATAGATGTGGTTATGAATTCTTTCTATTTATTTTATGAATGGATTTTACCAATCTAATAAACAATTAGTAGTTTAAATAGGATGACCGACATCAGGTAAAAACCACTCATTTGATTCGAGGGCACTGTAAATCTTACGTTTTTAAAATTTGTAAGTGAGTTTAAATTGAAAAAGGTGACATTTCGTTCGGTTTGGAACGAAATGTCACCTTTTTCTTTCGCATTACTTACTCTGCTTCCTTCAGTAAGGTCATAATTCGTTTGAGGTTTACGGTAGTAAATATCACCATTACTCCTTGCATCTGCATACCCGTGTCTATGTTTCAATTCACTATTCTTTGCATCGATTTTATAGCGGGATTTCGCTTTTCCTTTAAATTCTCACTACTTTGAAATACTTCTTGATCTTTATGTTCTGTCGGTTTATGGTCACAGAATAGGTCGTACTTTTCGCAACTTCTGCATAACAACCTTCACGAAACGGACAAATTTCACATGTATCAATATCAAAAAAGTAGGTTTGTCTTTGGGTACGTGCTGTTTGAATCGCCATATTACTAGCCTGACAATTCTTAGAGCACAAAAGAAAAGTCGACGAGTTCAATGATTGGGCCTAGCATATTATTTTCTAGGACAACGATATCGTAAATCGCTATAAATGGGCTAAGATATAAAGATTCTTGATTGGAAATGATCGGGACATCACTCGAAATTAGTACACTTATTATATAACAAAAATAAGCAATCTTTTCCTCTAAAATTGAGGAATGAATTGCTTGTTAGATTGAAAAGCCGGGGGCACATACTGTTAGATTGAACAGAAAAAGAAACCTCATCTTTTTTAAATGAAAGAAAATATATATACAAGTGATTGAAGTGGAAGGCGGCGACTCCGGCGGGAAAAGCGAGACAGACGAGACCCCGGAGGAAGCGTAAGCGGACGAGGAGGCTCGTCGATCGCCCCGTGGAAAGCGTCCGCATGTAACGGAAATCACCTACACTATTTTCCATAAGAAAAAAATAATAAAGTAACTTTTTCAGTGGACTCTTTGATTCCATGAGTGGTTTCTAAAGGTGATTTTCAGCAAAAGTTCTTCCTGGAAAAAAAGGTACTTCTTTTCGTAGTATCTGGATTCGTCCACACACTCCCCTAAAATAATAGACATCAATACCCTAGACATCATTCTGCGCATCTTCACAATAATCATTTCTTCTAATTCATTCATTAGCCACATAATCTCTCCTAAGGGGGGAACTTACATGTACAATCGCCAGGCGGCTGTTCAATATGCGAACAAATGGTGGAATTCAAATAATCCTGCGTATCCTATCTTCGACGATGACTGCACAAATTATATTTCACAATGTTTAAGAGCGGGAGGGGCACCCATGCGTGGATATCCAAATCGTGAAAAAGGATGGTGGGTCCAAGGTGGAACATGGAGTTTTAGTTGGACTACATCTCACTCACTTCGTTGGTATTTAGATACCTCTACTGTGGGATTGAAGGCTGTAAAAGTAGCGAATGCCAGTGATTTAGAATTAGGAGATGTCATCAGTTATGATTTTCAAGGGGATGGAAGATTTGATCACACGACAATCGTGACTGGATTTAATGGCAATGAACCACTAGTTAATGCTCATACAAATAATAGTCGGGCCAGAAACTGGCGCTATACAGATTCTATGGCTTTTCAAGATGAAACGAAATATATATTTTTTCACATTAAAGATTCGTTTGCATGAAAAAAACCCTTGGGATTTCCAAGGGTTTTCCTGTGACCAAATTGTTTCGATTTTAGGTGTTATTCAGCAGGGACATGCCAAAGAGCGGCGATTGTTCCTTCACCCGCATGCACAGCAAGTACAGAACTGATTTCTCCAACACGTACTTTAAGTTTTGGTACTTTTGAGTGAATTAAGTTTTTTAATTCTTCTACTTGAGAAAGAACATTTCCGTGCATCAAATCAATGGACGTAACACCATCTTTTTCGTGTGCTTCGATCGCTTTATCAACTAAATAGGTAAGAGCCTTCTTATGAGAACGAACTTTATCGAGCGCTTTTAATTCACCTATTTCATTTAAGTGAATGATTGGTTTAATTTTCAATAAGCTGCCTAGATAAAATTGGAGCCCACTCATACGTCCGCCTTTGTAAAGTTGGTTTAAGTTACCAATTAGAATGTAATTACGGAAGTTTTTCACTTCATTACGTAATTGATTTGCGATTTCTTCCAGTTTCATACCACGCTCTTGCAAGATAATACCGCGTTCTACGAGTTTGGTAATTCCTGAAGATAGGGCAAGTGAGTCAACACATTCCATAGGTACTTCGGCAATTTCTGCACCAGATTTAGAGGATGAAATTGTTCCACTCAACTGTGCAGAGACATGTACAGCAATAATCGCTTCATAATTTTCACTAATTTTTTCGTATAACTTGGAAAATTCCCCAGCTGCTGGTTGTGAAGTTTTTGGGAATTCTTCTGCTTTTCGAATGCGTTCATACAGCTGTTCAGATGTTAAATCTATTCCATCAGCATATTGTTCTTGTCCAAAATGAATGGTTAGTGGAACAACATGAACATCAGGGTGGGCAGCAAGTATATCGCTAACATAAGCGGTACTATCGACAACCCAAGCAATTGGTTTTTTTGTCATCAATTAAACATCCTATCTTTAATTAAAGATTTTGACTATTTTATATTATATCATGAAAAGTATTTTCAAGCGAAGGTCTTAGGTTTCATTGTAGATAAAGCTATTGAAAATATAATGAATTTTAAGCGTGTTTCCATTTTTTTTCATCAAAAGATTGTTTGAAGTCAAACCGATGACGATACATTATGAGTAAGATGACAATCAGTATTGGCCAAGCATGATGTACTTCATTAAAATAGAAGACTGAACCAATATAAGCACAGTATGCAAAAATCATACTGAGAGTCGCACTCCGAATGAATGGAATAACAAGGAAAAATGCAACACTAAAAGCAATAGCAAATAAAATGTTAAAAGTGAGTCCGATACCAACGAAAGTAGCAATTCCTTTACCACCTTTTCCTTTTAACCAAAATGGAAACAAATGACCACAAATTACAAGCAATCCACCCATAGCAACTGCCCATTCCGGATAGCCGAGATAGCGTCCAGCTAAAATAACGAGCACACCCTTCAAAGCGTCACCTAAAAATGTCAAAAGAAATGCTGCTTTTCCAATCACTGCTCCAGCATTACGAGCACCTAAATTTCCACTACGATGGCTGCGTAAGTCGATGTTGTAGTATTTTCCAATCCACCACGCTGTTAGAACATTACCAAATAAATAGCTCGCTAAGAAATAGACAATCATGCGAACCCTCCATTAATGGTTTCTTTCTATTATGAAGGAAAATAGCGCTTTGGGGAATAACAAAAACATATTCACAGATTGCTGGAAAAAGAGGCATCACAAAGGAATGGCTCTTTCTTGTTATAATTAGGAGACAATTGGTTAGTTGCGCCAGTCAGAGCAGAAGTTGCTTCAGTCAGAGCAAAAGTTGCTTCATTCGGAGCAAAAGTTGCCCCAGTCAGAGCAAAAGTTGCTTCATTCGAAATAAAAGTTGCCATAGAAGGGTTTATAATAATGAGCAATTCAACGTAGTGATCGAAATTCACTTCAAAATCAACTCCACATAAATCCAATGAACCGTGTTATTCGACTTGGCGGAATAACAAGCTGCTAAAGTTAACATTTAGAAGTAATTATCTGTAAATTTTGCACTTACCGTCATTTTCTATAACTATTGATTTTGCCAGTCAAAAAACTATGACAATGAACCTACTTTTGTCATAAATGATAACAGGTTCTATGCCATGTGCTACAATAGTCCATAGTTGTTGATGTTCAGAATAGTGAAGCCATACCGTACACCGATCTGCGAGTATAAGTATACCTAAATCAGCTAAAGCATGAGCAATTTATGTAAGTTTGTTTCCGTTGTGATTCTTCCGATATATTCGAAAATGATTGCAAGCAACGGTCAATTTTAATTATCTTTGCTGCAGTCGCACACATTTGATTTTAACTTGTTAATGAAAAGGGGAACTTAAACATATGAATGGACAATCATTATCAGTACGTGACGCAATACTTCAACGTCGCTCAATTAAAAACTTTAATGGACAACCAGTAGAACGTGAAACGCTTTTAGCCGTATTAGAAGATGCAAAATGGGCTCCAAATCACGGGAATCGTGAACCATGGAGAATGGTTGTTGCTTGTGATATGGAATTGAAAGAACTTCATACAGTATTACGAGACTTCGGTGTTGCGAAGTGGAAAGAGCTTTCTGAAGATGAATTAACAAAACAAATGAAGAAATTCACTTCTGCAGGAGCTTATGCATTTGTCGTTGTTAAAGAAGATGTGCGTCAAAAAGAAAGATTGGAAGATTATGCAGCTACTAGTAGCTACATTCAAAATGCGCAATTATTAGCATGGGACTTGGGAATCGGAGCTTGCTGGAAAACACCTCCATTTATAGATGCACCAAAATTCCGTGAAGCTCTTGGCATAAACCCAGGAGAACGCATCATAAGCATGCTGCAATTTGGTTATTATGATGAAATGCCAAAAGCAAAACCTCGTAAAGCTGTCGAAGATTTCATTACATTCTTCGGTTCAAACTAAAAAATCCCGATTCATCGCAACTTATGCGGAGAATCGGGATTTTTATTTATGATGGTTCACACTTCTGCTTCAAGCCCTCCTTTCAATAAGGACTTTCCAGCGAGATTGTGTATACTTTTTTTCATTTTCTTACTTCTTCAAATCCTCTTTAGTAAATTGAGCGATTTCATAATAGTAATCGCCAATCACCCGAAGCCCTTGATCAAAGTTTTCTAAATGGAAATGCTCATTTGGTGCATGGATGTTTTCAGAAGATAGTCCGAAGCCCATAAGCACTACAGGAAGACCTAAAATTTCATCAAATGCAGCGACGATAGGAATCGAGCCTCCACCGCGAATATAAGCTGTTGGCACATTGTATATTTTTTCATAAGAACGGCCTGCAGCTTGAATTGCTGGGTGATCAAATGGCGTGATAAATGGTTTACCTTTATCAAACTCTGTTATTTCAACTGACACACCAATTGGTTTATATTTTTCGATATGTGCTGTTAATTTCGCTACAATTTCATCTGGATCTTGATTGGGTACTAAGCGACACGTGATTTTAGCGCCAGCTTCAGCAGGAAGTACTGTTTTAATACCTTCACCAGAGAATCCACCAAAAACACCATTGATTTCTAAAGTTGGTCGAGCCCATGTTTGCTCTGTATAGGTATAACCCTTTTCACCAAATAAAGCGTCTACACCAAGCTCAGCTTTTAAAGCATCTTCATCAAAATTAAGTGAAGCATATGCTGTACGTTCTTCATCTTTAAGGGGGATAACGTTGTCGTAGAAACCTTCTACTTGAATCGTTCCTTCTTCATCACGGAAAGAATCAAGTACTTCTACTAATGCATGAATCGCATTTTGAACTCCGCCACCGTAGAGCCCAGAGTGAAGGTCACTTTTTGCACCTTTAACTTCAATTTGAACACCAGCCAAACCGCGTAAACCATAACAAACAGCTGGTTCCCCAGGCCCTTGCATACCAGTATCAGAAATAACGATAATATCTGCAGCAAGTTTATCTGTATTCGTCATTAAATAGTCAGGTAAGTTAGGACTACCAATTTCTTCTTCACCTTCGATACAGAATTTCACATTTACTGGAAGCTTGCCATCCGTTTGCAATAAAGCTTCAATTGCTTTTAGGTGCATGTAAACTTGTCCTTTATCATCACTCGCACCACGTGCAAACAATTTATTGTCACGAATTTGAGGGTCAAAAGGTTCCGTTTCCCACAAATTTAATGGGTCCACAGGTTGTACGTCATAATGTCCATAAACTAAAATAGTAGGCAGTCCCTCTGCATGTAACCAATCTGCATAAACAACGGGTTGTCCTTTTGTTTCATCAATTGAAATGTTTTCTAATCCGATTTTTTTCATAGAGTCAGCTAACCATTCAGCAGCCGTTTTCATGTCTTGTTTATGAGCTGAGATTGCACTGATACTTGGAATACGTAAAAATTGTTTTAATTCGTCTAAATGTACTTCTCTTTTCGTTTCAAAATAAGTATTTAATGATTGTAAATGACTCATAAAATTCCTCTTTTCGCAAAGTTTCGATAATGGAAATAGTATAGCACATTGATTTATAGAGTCACAAAAGAGACGTTAAAATTCACAATATGATATGATGAGACTACTAGAAATTGAGCGGGAATTTTTTTGACTCATAGGAGGAAACACGGTTAATGGAATTTTTAAGTTTAGCCATTTGTTTAGTTTTATCACTTTTCTTCTCGGGAAGTGAAACAGCACTAACAGCAGTCAATAGGATGAAGGTTCAGCTTCGTGCTGAGCATGGGGACCGAATGTCGCAAAAACTCCTCATGTTACTCGCTAAGCCGGACCGTATGATTACGACAATTTTAATAGGAAATAATATTGTTAACATTTTGATGCCTATATTATTGACATTTATTGTATTGAAGTATAATTGGAATATCGCAATTGCGACGACAATATTAACAGTAACTATTATCATTTTTGGTGAAGTACTTCCAAAAACAATTGCTGTTACATTTTCAGATCGCATTTCGTATATAGTAGCACCGATTATTGCATTTCTTGTTCAAATTCTTCGCCCCATCACATTTTTAATTGCGAAGTTTACAAATATTTTCATTCGTATTATCTCTAAGGGCACAATTAAACAAGCAACTTTAACAAAAGAAGAACTGCGAACGATGGTAGATATCGCATCAACAGAAGGTACATTCCAAGAAGATGAGTCTGAACGATTAAAAGGGGTTCTAGATTTCCCTCATAAAGACGTTGAAGATGTACTAGAAACTCATCGTACAGAAATAGTCGGTATTCAAATGAACTCTACATATGAAGAAGCACGTGATATTATTTTGGAACATTATTACACGCGCTACCCAGTATATGAAGAAAGTATGGATCATATTGTGGGAATGTTTTATTCAAAAACGCTGATTGAATGGTCGATGGACCCTACAATGGAAATGCACGAATTAATTGACCGTGAACCATTGTTTGTTGTTCAATCTGTGAGTGTTGAAAAAGTCTTCAAACAAATGCTTACGAAGAAAAAACATATGGCGATCGTCCTTGATGAATATGGTGGTACTCTTGGAATCGTGACGCATGAAGACATTATTGAAGAAATGATTGGTCAAGAAATTGAAGATGAATCAGATGAAGACGAAGATGTTTTAGTCTATGAAATGAATGAAACTCGTCTCATTTGTCATGGTCGATTAGAAATTGAAGACGTAAACGAAATGTTCAAAGTTAAAGTTCCAAATGATCATGATACAATCGGTGGATTTGTTTTGGAACAGTTGGGACATATGCCAGAAAACGGTGAGCAGTTTAGTTATGATAATCTTCATTTTGAAGTGAATTTAATGGATCGTAACCGTATTTTACAATTAACAGTCACAATTAAAGACAATGAAGAAGTGTTGAATGACTAATCGTCATTTAACACTTTTTTCTTGTTTTGGACATTTTCCAGGTTGACAGAATTCTTCTCGACGGAGTGTGCTTCCAAGTTGATGCAGTAAGGATCCAGGTTGTACAAAATCTCTGATTGGCGCTCTGCGCGTTTCAACCTTACACATATGTAAGAAATATGAAAGTGAATACGATAGAGAGTAAGGTTCGTTTTTGGCAATATATAGTTAACAGCAAAAACGAACGGAGGACGAACCGTATGAACGAGCCATTAGAGAAAGTTTACGAAGAATATCAGCGTTATATATATCACTTATGTTTAAAGTTAACGCGTAATCAAACAGAAGCCGAAGACTTAATGCAAGAAGTGTGGGTTAAGGTTGTACGCTATCAAGCATACATAAAAGATGTTGATCATGTTAAGGCTTGGTTAACAACAATATGTTTGAACACTTTCCGCGATCGCTACCGTAAAACGGTACGTCGTAGCAAGCATATTTTAAATCAACCGGAACAACTAGATGTTCCCGTACTTGATTTAATACCAAGCCACGCACTAAGTACAGAAGATATGCTTGAAAAAGACGATTTGTCGCAAATGGTTCAGCAAAAAATTGCTGCGCTTGATCACATATACAAAACAACAGTACTATACTTTTATGTATATCAATATTCACTAGTTGAAATTGCAGCATTGATGAAAGTGTCGATTGGGACTGTTAAATCGCGTCTGTTCCGTGCAAAACAGCGCTTAAAAGAAATGATGATAGCGGATACTAATGCAGTCGAATATCTGCCTGCATAATGAAATCACAGTCACTTTGACTGTGATTTTTTTGTGTTTAAGGAGATAAAATAAGCGGTTAAAAACTCAGTTGTAATTAAAGAAGGTGACGTTGTAAAAATTGAAGTTCACGTAGTAATATTGAGAACCTTGGTTGTAAAAATTACGTTCCACGTTGTAATAGTTAAATACTGGAATTAAAAATTGCTCTTTATTCCTAATAAAATTTAGGGAATTAGAAGTTTCATCTGGTTTGCTGATGCACCAACAAGGGAATAACGGAATTATAAACGACAAAGTTTCAAAGGGGGAACGTATATGGTCAGCAAAACACGCAAACAATGGAGCAAAAGAAAACGCATTGTTATAGGTTCTTTAGGCGTATTGTCCCTTATTTATATTGCTGTTATTTTGTGGCACACATTTAAACCATTGCCACAAGGTGTTTCGTATGATGGAGAGTTACATAAAACAGATGCAGTAGACTTTATTACGGATTTGACGTATGCGCAAGATCAAAAAGGCAAGGACATGGTGCATGAAAACCATATTTTTGATGCAGTGAATACAATGATTAAAGAAGCAGATGACTTTGTTGTCGTTGATTTTTTCTCGTTTGACGGATATTACGATGAGAAAGTAGATTTCCCTAAAATTGCGGACACGCTATCTACAACACTAGCAAATAAAAAGAGAGAAAATCCTAATATGCCAGTGGTGTTTATTACTGATCCACTTAATCGTGGCTATGGATCATATGAGAATGAATGGTTTAAAAAAATGCGAGATGCCGGAGTTGAAATTGTATATACCGATTTAGACCAACTGCGCGACTCTATACCTATTTATTCAGGAATTCACCGTACGTTCTTCCAATGGTTTGATATAGGTGGGAAAGGTTGGATTGCGAATGCGACGGCGAGCGAAGCGCCTAAAATGACAATCGCGTCATATATGACACTACTAAACATAAAAGCAAACCATCGAAAAGTAGTAGTGACAGACAAAGAAGCCATGGTGACGTCTTCGAATCCTCACGATGCAAGTGGATTCCACGGTAACATTGCATTAAAAGTAACAGGACCAATTATAAATGATATTTTAGAAGCTGAAGAAGCAGTTTCATTATTCTCTGGTGGACCTGAACTTCCGCGTGCAAAAGTGGAAGAAAGTGACGGGGAATATGAAGTTCAATATGTAACGGAGAAAAAGATTTTGGACGCTTTACTTGCAGATTTGGCTATTACTGAAAAAGGCGATAAAATATGGCTCGGTATGTTCTTCATAGCAAAACGCGATATCGTTAATGCCTTGATCGATGCAGCAAATCGTGGAGTTGAAGTTAATATGATTTTGGATCCAAACGAAAACTCATTTGGCCAACAAAAATCAGGATTGCCGAATCGTCCTGTCGTCCAAGAGATGGTGGAAGATACGAAAGGCAAGATAAACGTTCGTTGGTACAATACCGTAATTGGACAGTACCATGCAAAGGCAATTTGGATTCAAACAGACGACCAAACGGTGATTTCAAGTGGATCTGGAAACTATACGGACCGTACACTTGATAATTATAACCTTGAAAGCAATATGCGGGTCGTCGCGCCAAATGACAGTGAATTCGTCGGTGAAATGGAAGACTATTTTGAACGTATTTGGAACAATGAAGACGCTATGTACACAGTGGACAAGGAAGAGTTTCAAGATGACTTCACGTGGTGGCAACGCTGGATTTATACATTACAAAAATCAATAAAAGTAACAACATATTAACATGAAAAACCCCTGTAACTTTATTTGTTGGGGAATGGAATGGCTATATGTAAGAGCGTTAAATTGGTTCGGATAAAGTCAATCCTAGATTAAGCGCTGTGAATACGAGGTATCCTCGTGCGAAATGGAAATGTCGAATAACGATTCTCGATAACCGCGGTATATACAAGATAGAGTTAAAACTCTCAGAAAAAAGGCCGCTGAACTTCAGCGGCCTTTTAGCTTATTTTGATTCTTCTACATGGACACCGGTTTGGAACCAGTCTTCAACATTCCATACTTTCGTAACTAAATCTTCATAAAAATCCGGTTCATGACTAACTAATACAATCGTACCTTTATATGCAGTCATGGCACGCTTTAGTTCTTCTTTAGCATGTATGTCTAAATGGTTTGTAGGTTCATCAAAAAGCATCCAATTGCTTTCTTCCATCATTAGCTTACATAGACGCACTTTCGCTTGCTCGCCACCACTTAAACTTTTCATTGGTCGTGAGATATGCTCATTTTTTAAACCGGTACGTGCTAATGCAGCTCGTACTTGGCTTTGTTCCATACTAGGATACGTTTTCCAAATCTCTTCAATCGGTGTTACATTGTCTGCTTTTACTTCTTGTTCGAAATAAGTTGTGGTTAAGAAATCTCCACGTCTTACATTACCACCGAGTGCAGGGACTTTGCCTAACATCGTTTTAAGTAACGTCGATTTACCAACACCGTTCATACCAACGAGCGCAATTTTTTCACCACGTTCTATTGTAAACGATAAGGGAGGTAATAAGGCTTTATCATAGCCAATGACTAAATTTTCTGCTTCCACTACATAACGACTTGGACTACGCGTTTCTTTAAAGGCAAATTGAGGCTTCGCAGCTGTTTCAGGACGGTCAATTCGCTCAATTCGATCAAGTTGCTTCTGACGAGATTTTGCACGTCCTGTCGTGGAGTAACGAGCTTTATTTTTTGCGATAAAGTCTTCTGTTTTCTTAATTAAATCTCTTTGTTTTTCATAAGCATCAATATGTTGACGTTTATTAATTTCTGCAAGCTCGAGGAACTTTTCATACGACGCTGTAAAGCGAGACAGTTTTGAGAATTCCAATTGGAAAATGACGTCTACGATGCCATTCATAAATTCCGTATCATGAGAAATAAGCAAAAAAGCGTGAGGATAGCTCTTCAAATAATTCGTTAACCAGCCAATATGTTCTTCATCTAAATAGTTGGTAGGCTCATCAAGTAGCAATACTTTTGGCTTTTCAAGTAGTAATTTAGCTAGCAATACTTTCGTACGTTGACCACCTGAAAGAGCAGAGACTTCACGGTCTAGTCCAATTGCATCTAAACCAAGACCACGTGCTATTTCTTCGATTTTCATGTCAAGTGTATAAAAATCACCTGCATCTAACGCATCTTGAATATCTGCCATTTGTTCGAGAAGCTCTTCTAATTCTTCAGGTGTTGCATCACCCATTTTGCCAGTGATTTCATTCATTTCTGCTTCTTTTTTGTAAAGAGGCAAGAACGCATCACTCAAGGTATCGCGCATAGATCTTCCTTGTTCTAAAAGGGTGTGTTGATCTAAATAACCGTAATGAGTACCTGGAAGCCACTCCACTTTACCAGAATCATAAATGATTTCACCTGTTATAATGCTCATCAATGTCGATTTACCGACACCGTTTGCTCCAACTAATCCAACGTGTTCTCCTTCAATTAAGCGGAATGATACGTCTTTAAATAGTGTACGGTCACCAAATGTGTGACCTAAATTATCAACTGTTAATAATGCCATGTTTTCATTCCTCCATTAGAAAAACGCAACTTGCACTAAAAAGGGTGCAAGAAAATGTTTTTTATTTATACTGATAGCCGAAACTGAACAAAGAAAACTCGCAGGCTTGTTACAGCGCCGCGAGTTTTTTGTTTAGTTCTGCGAGTTGTACTTCCATGTTTCCTAAACGTTGCTCGGCTTGTTCAATCATGGCAGGGTGCCCAGTGGACTCCATCTTTTCCATATCACCTTGCAACCGTATATAGTCCATCTTTAATTCGGCAATTTGTGTTTTAATTTGTTGTAAAGTCATATAAGAGAAACCCTCTTTTATCATATTGTATCACATATTGTGGTTATTTGGTGATTTCTCGTGCTTCTTCTTGTATGGTTCTTTCTAAAAATTGTTGCATGTTGAGATTGTTTAAAGGTAACTTTAACGCTAATTGTTTTTTAACCGCACGCAGACTGCGTTTTGGATGAAGAATCGTCTCCATTACGGCATTTTGTAAATGGGATTGTTTTAGTTTGCGACCAAGCCCTAAATAGATAAAACCATTTGATTCTCTAGGAAAAGCTTGTTGCGCTTCTTTTTCGTCTTCCGCAATGACAATACAAGGTTTACCAATAACAGCTACGTAGTAAGGAGTGAAGCTAGCATCGCAAATAACTAAATCAGATTCACTAATAAGTTGGATTGGGTCATCACATTCTACAATCCGCGTTTGCTTGCGTCCCAATGCCATTAATTTCAAATCATCGCGACTATGATGATAACTCGAATGAAGAGCGACGGTAATGGCAAGAGGAATTTGTAAATGTAATAAATGGCGTAGTGTTCGATACGACAAGTTATCTGCATCGTCATCTGCAAATGTCACGACGACATGAGGAAGAGGAAGAGTTGTAACTTGTTTTAAACCAGAATTTGCATAAGGTTCTAATTCATCAGGAACCACAAATCCACTTGGTCCCACTACATAATGGGAAGGAACTGGCTCACGATCTTCACGGTACAAGGATTGAACGACACGCGTTGCGGTTTTTCCTCCTTCACCAAAGTCGTCAAAATGTAATGTAACCGGAACGAGTGAAGATAAAAGTTTACCTTCGTCGATGTCAGTATCACAGCCATCCGAAATGACTACATCGGGTTCATATTCTTCTAGTAATGCCTTCAAATCAGCTTTTCTTGCATATGAGAGAGGGGCAAACCCTTTTTGATCGAGCGTTTGAAGGACCACTGTTTGTTTCACGGGAGCAGCAAATAGAATACGGTGAGATGCCAGCAATTTTGCTAAGTGTATACATCTCGTTACAGGATAGCCAGCACGCCCGATCGTAAATAAAATGGTCTTTTGTTGAATTTGGTTACTCATTTCATTCCCACCTTTCATCTTCTATTTAACGTATGGGAAATAGTTACTCCGTATGAGTAAATGTTCAGAATTTGCATGTTCATATGGTAAACTTAAACTAGTAGGCCATTAAGAATGGAGTGTTGATTTTGGGAAACAAAACAGCAATAGTAGCTGGTGCATCAGGCCTTACAGGTTCACATTTGGTCAAGTTTCTTTGTGAGAATGAAGCATACAAAAAGGTAATAATCATTGTCCGTAAAGAATTTTCCTATAGTCATCCAAAATTAGTAACAAAAATAAAAAATCTAGATCAAGTAACAAATAATGACTTCGAAGGGGTCCATGATTTCTTTTGTTGTTTAGGGTCGACAAAGAAGAAAGCAGGTTCAAAAGAGGCATTTGAGAAAGTGGACTTAGTCGCTCCCGTTGAAATGGGGAAAAATGCGCAGTTACAAGGCGTGAACCATATGTTGGTCATTTCAGCAATGGGCGCAAACCCGAAATCCTCAGTTCACTACAACCGAGTCAAAGGGGCTATGGAAGAAAAAGTATCCGAGCTATCGCTTCCACATGTGTCTATATTTAGACCTTCTTTATTAATAGGTGATCGCCAAGAGTTTCGTTTAGGCGAACAATTTGGGGCAACGATGATGAAACTATTAAAATCTTTTTTCATTGGACCATTAAAGAAATATCAAGCAATCGAAGCGAAGCAAGTGGCATTTGCAATGATGCAAAAGGCATTAGAACCACAATCTAGAACCGTAGCGATATATGAGTCTGAAGTAATTGCTCAAATAAAATAAGCTAAAAAAATTAATCTCAAGGTACTTGCATGTTTGATTCACTCTTCATAGATACATTGAATTGAAGCAGCACACCGCTTAACAAAGTTCAGCCTAAAGAATGAACTTTAGTTAAATAGAACTCAATGCTTAGGGCAAGTCCATGCTTTTTGATACAATAACCATATAAGAAAGAATGTAAGGAGGATGAAACATGAAAATTCTACTGATAGACGGGACAATTATTGGGTCTAAAACTGGAGCTATTTTAGAGCAAGTGAAAGTATATATTGAACAGTTAAATGGAGAGTTAAAACTTGAAATCCTGAAGCTATCTGATTTTGAACATCAATTCGTCGATGGACGCCCACTTGAAAAATACAATGATGACATGCGTCTCCTCGTGCGTAAGTTTGAAGAAGCAGAAGGCTATGTGTTAGCTACGCCGATTTTCCAAGGATCCATTCCGGGTGTCTTGAAAAATACGTTTGATTTATTGCATCCACGCACGATGCGCTATAAACCTGTGTCTATTGTTGCTAATGGTGGGACTCATCAACATCATTTAGTTGTTGAAAATCAATTAAAGCCAATTCTTGATTACTTCCGTTGTCTTGTTACACCAAACTATGTGTACACAACGACCCATCACTTTGGTGAAGGAAATGTAATTGTCGATCAAGATGTACATGACCGTCTACGCGAACTAGCACGCGTGTTTGTGCAATATGCGGAAATGGGAAAAAACTTATCAAAAGAAACGATTGATAAACATTGAGGAAAAAAGCCACTTCGTATAGTCGACGAAGTGGCTTTTTGTTGGATACACGCTGATTTCCGTTCCGAGCGGACGCGTTCCGTGGGGCGTGCGGTGAGCCTCCTCGTCGCAAAAACCGTGCTCCTGTGGGGTCTCACCTGTCACGCTAATCCCACCGGAGTCGCCGCTCTGCACTCCAATCAGCTTAGAGAATATAGGAAACATAAGTTCAGATAAATATAGAAAACAAGTGAGACTCGCTGTAGAATATTAGTCGACCAAAACCATTTTCCAGGAGGGAACTCACTTGTTACATTCTACTAGTATTAAATCTTTACTCGATATTTAAGACTCAAACATTACGATGGGTACGGTGTCAGAAACGTTGACTATACAGTTTATAAAAATGGGACTCGATCATCTCAAATGCCCTTACGGATTACTGGTGTAAATCCAACCTATTTACTTTTGAAAAAAACGTTTCATATGTAAAGCGTGTAATTATAGTTTCACTACCAAAACACTATCGTTCAAAAACAGCATAATCCTACTTTTAAGCATTTCACTGGATCAGGCAATATATATATTCTTATCCAATTTTAACGTGCAATTTTAGTTGCTTGGAGTGCAAGATGGCGAGAAAACATGTGCTCCTGCGGTTACTCGTCGCAAAGATATTGGCCGAATGACAGTTCGTCCAATATTTTTCCAGCGGGAAAAGCGCGAGCTGAAGATCCCACAGGAGCGTGTTTTTCGCGACGAGGAGGCTGAAGCCGTGCCCGCGGAAAGCGTCCATCTGTTTCTGCATCGCTACGCTAGCTTCGAAACATGAAAGTACGCTGGAACGGAAAGCAACATTTGACAAAGAACCATAACCAATAGATCCACGAAAAAACAGCTTCGGCTAGTTTCCGTTATAATGGAATATAGAAGAGAGGGGCGGACAATTTGTCTAAATCAGTAGTACTTGCAGAAAAACCATCCGTAGCACGCGATATTGCTCGCGTCCTCGGTTGTCATAAAAAAGGAAACGGCTTTTTAGAAGGCACACAATATATTGTTACATGGGCACTCGGTCACTTAGTCACTCATGCTGATCCAGAACAATACGATAACAGCTTTAAAGAATGGAAACTTGAGGACTTACCAATATTGCCACAACCATTCAAACTGGTGCCTATTAAACAAACCATGAAACAATTTAACGCGGTCAAAGCACAACTAAATAGAACGGATGTTAACGAAATTATTATTGCAACAGATGCAGGGCGTGAGGGAGAGCTTGTCGCTCGTTGGATTTTAGAAAAAGCGAAAAGTCGTAAACCCGTCAAGCGATTATGGATATCTTCAGTTACCGATCAAGCCATCCTAAAAGGATTCCGTGAACTAAAAGACGGTCGTGCGTATGAACATTTATATGAAGCGGCAGTTGCGAGAGCGGAAGCGGATTGGGTAGTCGGAATTAACGCAACTCGTGCATTGACTGTGAAATACAACGCGCAATTATCAACGGGACGTGTACAAACGCCGACACTTGCGATAATTGCAACGCGAGAAAAGCAAATTCGTGATTTTATATCCAAGCCATTTTACGGTTTACAAGCAATCACGCAAGAAGCAACCTATACTTGGTCATTTGGTTTAAACAACCAAACGAGCAATTTTAATAAGGAACAAGTAGATCAAGTACTTCAAAAATTAGACGCTAATAAAGTAGGTAAGATTTCGTCTATACAAACAGCACCAAAAAAACAGCCAGCACCGCCATTATTTGATTTGACGGAACTTCAAAAAGAAGGGCATCGACTGTTCGGATGGTCAGCGAAAGAAACCTTATCTACCTTGCAAGGTCTATATGAACGCCATAAAATAGTGACCTATCCACGTACTGACTCAAAGCATTTAACAAGTGATATGAAGTCGACGTTAATAGATCGAGTTAAAGCTGTTGATTTACAACCATATCGAGCTGCGACAAACAGCATATTACGCTCTAACAATATCCAACCTCAAAAAGGGGTAATCGATGATGCACGTGTCAGTGATCATCATGCAATTATTCCAACTGAGCAGTCTCCAAATATGCAGGATTTATCAGACAAAGAGCGAAAATTGTATGACATGATCGTCAAACGATTTTTAGCAGTGTTTTTGCCACCTCATGCCTATGATCAAACCGTTATAACGCTCGAAGTGAGTGGAGAAAACTTCACGGCAAAAGGGAAAACGGTTCGCGATCAAGGATGGAAAAGTGTCTATCAACAAGATAAAGATAGTGACTCAGAAAGTACATTGCCACCAGTAGAAAAAGGGCAAACCATTGATATACGCGCCATCACCATGACGCAAGGGGAAACAAAACCGCCTGCACGTTTCAATGAAGGTACTTTACTGGCTGCGATGGAAAATCCTTCAGCATTTATGGCGGGAGAATCAAAAGACATTATTAAAACAGCCGTGGAAACGGGTGGACTTGGAACTGTCGCAACACGTGCAGATGTTATTGAAAAGTTATTTAATAGCTTTGTGATGGAAAAGAAAGGCAAAGATATTTATACAACGTCAAAAGGCAGACAGCTTTTAGAATTGGTCCCAGAAGATTTGAAATCTCCATCCTTAACAGGAGAGTGGGAACAACGATTAACGAAAATTGCCAAAGGTACGATGAAAAAAGAACAATTTATGAGAGACATGGTCATGTTTTCGAAAAAAGTCGTCACTCAAATTAAACAAAGTGATCAAAAGTATAAACATGACAACATTACAGGGAAAGCATGTCCAACTTGCGGAAAAGGTTTGCTCGAAGTCAACGGCAAACGTGGGAAAATGCTTGTGTGCCAAGACCGTGAATGTGGCTACAAAAAATCAGTGTCCATGCAAACCAATGCACGTTGTCCAGTGTGTCACAAAAAACTGGAAATGCGTGGTGAAGGGGATGGCAAAATTTTTGTTTGCTCATGCGGGCATCGTGAAAAACTGTCAGCATTTGAAAAACGCCGAGAAACTTCGGGTGGCGGTAAAGTAAACAAAAAAGATGTACAGAAATTCTTGAAGCAGCAAGACGAACCACAAAATACAGCCATGGCCGAAGCGTTGAAGAAACTAATGAATAAAGAGTAAGGAGAAGAGATTTTTTTGAAACGAGGAAATGTCTATGGCAAAGTCTCATAAACCAGCAAAAACCAATGCAGTTCGCTTGCTCGATCAACAAAAAGTTTATTATGAGTTGTTTGAATATGTTGTGAATGATGGACAAATTGATGGGATTTCGGTTTCACTAAAAATAGGGCAACCAGTCGAAAAAGTCTTTAAAACACTTGTTGCTACTGCAGGTCCAGGAAAAATATTCGTATTCTTAGTTCCGGTTGCACAAGAACTAAATTTGAAAGCTGCAGCAAAAGCAGTTAGTGAAAAGAAAGTGGAGATGGTTGCTGTAAAAGATATACTGGGATTAACAGGGTATATTCGTGGTGGATGCTCACCACTCGGCATGAAAAAGATATTTCCAACATTCATCGATGAGTCGGCGAAAGAACTTGAAATGATGATTGTAAGTGCTGGGAAAATTGGCATGCAAATTCATCTAAAACCAACTGATTTATTGATCTGCATAAATGGAGTTTATACTTCTCTAACATAACAACACTAAATTTCGATATACGAAAAACATTTGACTGTTATACTATAGGTAATAGAATTCAAATCCATTCATGCTCTGCATGAGTGGATTTTTTATAGAGAGAAGGATTTTTGACATGGTAAAGGTTTTTTACATACGATGGAGTTTTTTTATGGTTGGAATGATGTTTTTAGCACTAGGCATTGCATTAACAATTAGAGGGAATTTACTCGGCATAGCTCCATGGGATGTATTCCATGTAGGATTATTTATAAATTTTGGGCTATCCATTGGTATGTGGTCAATTTTAAGTGGCTTATTATTAGTGTTGGGAACGTCACTCTATTCGAAACGATGGCCTCTTATTGGCACGTGGTTAAATATGATATTAGTTGGTTTATTTACTGATGTATTCCTTTGGTTACTACCAGCTGTATCACATCCGACAGTGCAAACAGTATTATTCATTAGTGGAGTAGGTGTGATGGGGCTTGGGGTTGGCATGTACATTGCTTCAAATGTTGGAGCAGGCCCACGTGATTCACTCATGCTCATCCTCATGGAAAAGACAGGATGGACTGTTAAACGAGTAAGAACGTTACTCGAAGTTGTTGTAGCAATCTTTGGATGGCTTCTCGGAGGACCGATTGGTGTGGGTACTGTCATTATTGCATTAACTCTTGGTTATATCGTTCATTACACCCTTATACTTTCGCAGAATTGGATATTAAAATTAACCGAACTACCTAAATAGTAAACAACTTCTTTTTCATATATTCACTAATTCTTTCATATAGTAGATTCGAAGCTACACAATGAAAGGGATGATTATATGAACGGAACTATAACGCATCAATTTGGACGAGCTTTTACCGGTCAAGGAGTAAAAAATATTTATTCAGATTTAATTAGCGAAGCACGAAAAGTATATTTTATTAAATCTCCACCTACATTTAAATTGTCCGATTTATTTAAACAAGTTGGCTATCATTATGTAAAACGAGGATACGATATTGAGTGGTTTTACGATCCATTGCACGCCGATACAATAGAAGCCACTTTTGTAAAAGGAAGTCGTATTTTATTTATTCAAGCTTCCCACCCAATATCATTTGAACCGAAATTTTATGGAACTACCCATCATGTTGTATCATTTTATGAGGCTTATGATGAAAATAAGCTGCGCGAACACGGTGAATTTTTACGAGAAAAAACATTGCATAGCGAACAATGGCTTGATAAAGCATTACAGACCATGACAAACGCAAAAAATCTTCATGATGAATGGGAAGTTCCATACATCAGTGGAATGGATTGGAGCGGGTTTGATGCTCAAGCAGAAGCACTGTTGAATGAAACATTTACCACTTTAAAATTTAATAAAACACCTCAACGTACACATAGATTAATGGGAACATTAACTCCTGAAGGTGCAAAAGATTATTTTGATTCACTGACAAAAGGTGTTAAAAGACGAATATTTATTAAAGGCTATCCAGGCAGTGGGAAGTCCACATTGATGAAACGCTTTGCAGAAAAAGCAGAGAGTTTGGGTCTTGATACACAATGGGGTTGGTGTGGTCTTGATTGCAATAGCATTGACTATGTATGGTTGCCAGAACTTCAGACGATTCTTTTTGATAGCACAAGCCCGCATGAATACGAACCTGAACATGCGGGTGATGAAATTTATGATGTGAAAAAATTCCGAGATTCGAATGAAGCAAACCATATCTCTGTAGATGGAATAGTAGCTCGCTATAAGGAAGAAATCTTCCACGCAACCGAGTATTTGCAAGTATATTCGACGGATGATGAGACAATTAGAGAGACTTTGGATACATGTGTTAATAACTTTAAATGGAAAGAAATTGAAGATCATCTGTTGCGAAAGATAGACAATTCATCTGTTATGTAAAATAAATAATGATTTACTAAGGAGTGAACTTAAAAAAGAGTTCACTCCTTTTTGGAAGCTACTGAAAAAAGGTTGTTCAATATATGACGTTGGTGAAATTCCATCCCCTTCTCGATAAATAGGAGAAAGGGATGGAATTTCACTAATGTCATTTTTTTATTAATATCTATGAAATTAAAAAAAGCCTGATACACGCTGATTTCCGTTCCGAGCGGACGCTTTCCGTGGGGCGTGCGGTGAGCCTCCTCGTCGCGAAAACCGTGCTCCTGTGGGGTCTCACCTGTCACGCTAATCCCACCGGAGTCGCCGCTCTGCACTCCAATCAGCTAAGAAAATATAGGAAACATAAGTTCAGATAGATGAGATTCCTTGTAGAATAAAAGTCGACCAAAACCATCATCCATAGGCTCTATCAAGAACTTCTAAAATCTATGTCTGATAAGGATTTCAAGGCATTAGAGACTGGTTTAACTAGACCTGTTTCACCTTTAATTTCAAGTTATATGAGAACAAGCTTAAAAACGTTAAGAAAACATCTTCCGATCATAGAAAACAGCTTTATTTACCCTTACAATAACGGAAGAATTGAAGGGACTAAAAATAAAATCAAAGTATTGAATCATGTCAATTATGGATATAGAAATTTACAGAATTACAAAAACCGATTTATTTTACCCTTTAAATTAAAACCAGCTGATAAACAAAGCGAACAAAAACAATTACGCTCAAAAGCAGCATAATCCCACTTTTAAGCATCTCACTGGATCAGGCAATTCATATATTCTTATCCATTTTTAAACGTACAATTTTAGTTGCTTGGAGTGCAAGATGGCGACTCCAGCGGGAAAAGCGCGAGCTGAAGACCCCACAGGAGCGTGTTTTTCGCGACGAGGAGGCTGAAGCCGTGCCCGCGGAAAGCGTCCATCTGTTTCTGCATCGCTCTGCTAGCTTCGAAACATGAAAGTGCGCTGGAACGGAAAGCAACGGGATACTTGAAAAACTACATAAAAAAGTATGCCGTAAAAAAGAAGTTTTACTGACTTTCTGGACAGTCTTGAAATACTTTTTAATTCATAAGAAGTATTTCAGTTGCCACCCTTTTTTTGCAAAGATAAGTATGGCTTATGTTAAAATGGAAAAGATTATATAACATCAGGGTTTAGCTAATGAAATTTGGCACATAAACTCGCATGAAAGGAAGATAATAATGTCAAACGTATTAGATGCTTTTTTACAAGAAAATTTACAAGATTTACGCGATCAAGGCTTATACAATGAAGTCGATCCGGTTGAAGGTCCGAACGGTGCGAAAATTCAAGTTCGTGGCAAAGAATTAATTAATTTATCTTCTAATAACTATTTAGGTTTAGCAACAAACGAAGAACTTAAACGCATTGCAAAAGAAGCGATCGATAAGTACGGTGTAGGAGCAGGAGCGGTTCGTTCAATTAATGGAACGCTTGATTTACACGTTAAATTAGAAGAAAAGCTAGCTGAGTTCAAAGGAACGGAAGCAGCAATTTCTTTCCAATCTGGATTCAACTGTAATATGGCAGCTATTTCAGCAGTTATGGATAAAAATGATGCGATTCTTTCTGATCAATTAAACCACGCATCGATTATTGATGGTTGCCGTTTATCAAAAGCTAAAATTATTGCCTTTAAACACTCAGATATGGAAGATTTACATGCAAAAGCTAAAGCCGCACAAGAATCAGGTCTTTATAATAAAGTAATGATTATTACAGATGGCGTATTTTCAATGGATGGTGATATTGCGAAATTGCCTGAAATCGTAAAAATTGCGAAAGAATTAGATTTAATTACTTACGTAGATGATGCACATGGATCGGGTGTTACTGGTAAAGGAAAAGGCACAGTCAAACATTTCGGTTTAGAAAAAGATATCGACTTCCAAATGGGCACATTGTCTAAAGCTGTAGGTGTTGTTGGCGGTTACGTGGCTGGTAAACAATCGTTAATTGACTGGTTAAAAGTTCGTTCACGTCCATTTTTATTCTCAACAGCAGTGACACCTGGTGATGTTGCGGCAACTACTGCTGCGCTTCAAATGATTATCGATTCAACCGAGCTTCATGATAAGTTATGGGAAAATGGAGATTATTTAAAAGCGGGACTTAAAGAATTAGGATTTAACATCGGTGCATCAGAGACGCCGATTACTCCTTGTATTATTGGGGATGAAAAGCTAACGCAAGAATTCTCAAAACGCTTATTTGAAGAAGGCGTCTATGCAAAATCAATAGTCTTCCCAACCGTTCAAAAGGGAGCAGGTCGTGTTCGTAATATGCCGACAGCAGCTCATACAAAAGAAATGTTGGATGAGGCAATGTCCATTTATGGAAAAGTCGGAAAAGAACTTGGCATAATTAAGTAAAGAAGATAATCACTCGAATGTGTAAAAACGTTCGAGTGTTTTTTTATATTAATTAGGGGGTGTGTTTATGTCGTATGAAGAAGTCATGCGTTATTTAGAAGAAGTGGGCACAGAGCAAACACGGAATATACTTATCAATAACGGGGCAACCGGAGAGATTTTTGGAGTCAAGATAGGTGATATGAAAAAGATATTAAAACATGTTAAGAAGGATCAAGAATTGGTATTAAAGTTATATGATTCTGGGATTTATGATGCTATGTATTTAGCAGGCTTAGCTGTAAATCCAAAATTGATGACGAAAGAACAGTTACAGTCTTGGGTGGAAGCCGCTAACTGGTACATGTTAGCTGAATACACAGTTCCTTGGGTGACTACGGAAAGTCAATATGCATTAGAATTAGCACGAGAGTGGATGCGATCGGATGAAGAAATGATTGTTTGCGCTGGTTGGAGTACGTACTCCAACTATTTGGCGTATACAAGTGCTGACGCGCTTGATATAAAAGAAATTAATGAACTGTTAGAACAAGTTCGTGTCGGCATTCATGAAGCGCAAAACCGAGTGCGCTACGTCATGAACTCATTCGTAATAGGAGTGGGTGTATATGTTTCGGAATTAAGAGGAGAAGCGAAACAAGTGGCTAGAGAGATTGGTGAAGTACATGTCGATATGGGGGGAACTGCATGTAAAGTGCCAATTGCCTCTGACTATATCGAAAAAGTTTTGTCCCGTGGTGAACCAAAAAAGAAAAAAACATTAAGATGTTAAGTTTTAAAATAAATAGAAAACCTCGTCGTGAGAAGCGTCGAGGTTTTTTAATGTTTGGAGAGGTGAGGCAGATGAACTACCTTTTTCCAAACAAAAAACCACGCGAAATGGCAGCGTGGTAATCGAAAACTCTTACATATTATTAAAGGCATGAACTAAAATATACTTTTGTGCGCCACGTGAATCATCAATGGCTTTTTTAGACTCGATTTCAAACTCATCTTGTTGACCTTTTTCATGAGCATAAAGTGCATGTAAAGCGTGATTCATCCAATCTACATGTATATTTTCCTCAAGGAGAACCGCTTCTTCAAAGTCACCTTTTTTGGCAGCAATGTAAGCAGCATAATACGATTTCAATGGATCGCTATCTATTTTTTGAGCATATGTATCTGCAGCATCAATATCTTCAAGATGTAAAGCTAAAATCGTTTTATACACATTTTGCATATACGGCTGTTTGTGCTTTGCTAAAATGGCGTGTAAACTTTCTTCAATTTCAGTGTCATTACCTTTTGCCAAGGCAAGTGGATACGCAAATAGTGGCTTCTTCTTATTCGACTCTAGAAATTTTGCGATTGATTTTACGTTATTTGATCGATAAGCCGTGAATACTTGTGGCAGAACTACAAATGCTAAGAAAAGGATGAAAACGGTCAAAATGATAATTAAGATTGGAAATTGTAAATAAGATAAAAACAACGTTAAGCAGATTATTATTAGATAAATCACAATTAAGCGGAAGATATTCATAAGTAATTTAGTCCTTTTTATTTTTAAGTATACCAAAATTAACATATTAAATGAAAGGTTATTACAAATCATGATGATCGATAATAATTTCTTGTTTCTGTATTTCATCTTTAATAAAAGGAAAACACTGCTATCTAAAACATATTGTGCTTTCACAACGAACACACTATAATAGATATTAGGTGAAGTCAATCATACCAAGGTTTTATTTAAAGTATCTGTACTTTTGGAGAGTACAAATGTATATATGAAGAGGAGTAGTTTTAGTTGAAAAGAATTATCGTAACAGGTGCTTTAGGTCAAATTGGATCAGAATTAATTATGAAATTACGAGATATTTATGGAGCAGACAACGTTTTAGCAACGGATATTCGCTTAACAGATTCACTTGTTACTACAAGCGGACCGTTTGAATTATTAGATGTAATGGATGCAGATCGCATGCATGCACTTGCAAAAGACTTTGGCGCAGATACGATGATGCATATGGCCGCATTGTTATCGGCAACAGCAGAAGAAAAGCCATTACTTGCATGGAATTTAAATATGGGCGGCTTAGTTAATGCACTTGAAACGTCACGCGAATTAGGCCTTCAATTTTTTACCCCGAGTTCAATAGGAGCGTTTGGTCCATCCACACCGAAACAAAATACTCCCCAAGATACTTTGCAACGTCCAACCACGATGTATGGAGTGAACAAAGTGGCGGGTGAGCTATTATGTGATTACTATTTCCACAAGTTTGGTTTAGATACTCGCGGTGTACGTTTCCCTGGGCTTGTTTCGTACGTAACGCCACCAGGTGGAGGAACAACGGATTATGCGGTAGATATTTATTATAAAGCATTAGAAGAGGGGAAATATACTTCATACATTGAGCAAGACACGTTTATGGATATGATGTATATGCCTGATGCCGTCCAAGCAATCATTGACTTAATGGAAGCAGATGGGTCAAAACTTGAACACCGAAACGCGTTTAACGTTACAGCAATGAGTTTTGAGCCGGAACAAATTGCGGCATCAATTCGTAAACACATTCCAAGTTTCGAATTGTCGTACGATGTAGATCCAGTTCGACAAGGTATTGCAAATAGTTGGCCAGATGCGATTGATGCAAGCGCTGCTAAAAATGAATGGGGCTTTAAAACACTGTACGATTTAGATGCAATGACCGAAGATATGCTCGCAAAACTTACCCAAAAAGTATAATAAAAATAAATACTGAAAAGCTGACGATCCTACTACTAGGAAACGTCAGCTTTTTTGCATTTAGAGCGGCAGTTTTTACTTTATGTAAGTGTTTGAAGTCATGCAAAGAAGGGTTTTGCGACACTTTAACATGTCTAGTCTGGTCAAAAAGAGTTGGGATTAATGTCGAGCGATGGCTCAGTTGTAATTATTAGCTGCCACGTTGTAATTATGGAAGGTGACGTTGTAAAATTTGATCTCCACGTTGTAAAAATTGCGATTCACGTTGTAATAGTTAAATTTCGGAAGTGCATCAACTGATTATATGGTGAATTTTAACAACCCCATCAGATCTAGATTTACTGGTGCGTCACAGAAAAGCAGGAAGCCTTGTCGACATTACCATTCAAGTTTTGCATTTGAAATTCCTGGTTTTCTTAATGAGTTCCACTTATTGATTCTAAAATTTTCCAAAAGTTTTTATAGCACTTTCCACTTTGGTTTTGTACAATACTATTATGATTGAAATTATTTAATTCAGAAAAAAGAATTAATTTTGAATTGAGTCAATTTCATAACTCCTCAATTCTTTAATAAACACGAACATTTAATTGCTTATTATAATAATTATCTGTTTATTTTAATCAGGTACCGTTTGATTGTAGCGCAATGCGGCGTAAAACATCTGCTCCTGTTTCTGTTTCTGTTTCTGCATCGCTTTGCTAGCTTCGAAACATGAAAGTGAGCTGCATCGCTTTGCTAGCTTCGAAACATGAAAGTGAGCTGCATCGCTTTGCTAGCTTCGAAACATGAAAGTGAGCTGCATCGCTGCGCTAGCTTCGAAACATGAAAGTGCGTTGCATCGCTACGCTAGCTTCGTCGCAAAGATTAGGACCAAAATGCTTTGGTCCTAATCTTTCCTGTGGGACTAGCACGAACTGAAAGCCCCGCAGGAAAGATGCTGGCCAAAAGCCAGTGTATTTGCGACGAGTAACCGCAGGAGCGTGGAACGAAGACTAAGAACGCCACGTCGTGCCCCACGGAAAGTGTCCGCATGGAGCGGAAATCTAGTTTGTTCGGATTTTATTCCTAGATTTTTTATTATGAAATTGACTCAAATAGTAAAGAATGAATAAAGTGAAATTTTCCAATAAAACTGAGTGGACGTAAATTTTCTGTCATAATCACGTGGGAACAATACGTGACAATTATCATCAATTCTCTATGGAATGAATAGCTTGTTAGTGTACTAAATTGATAAACAAATTGGAGTTGTTAAGTATGAAACCATTGGATCAAATTCGCGTGTTGGACATTACGTATTACTTACCAGGACCGTTTTCGACCATGCGTCTTGCAGAAATGGGTGCAGATGTAGTGAAAATCGAACCACCAGAAGGAGATCCAGCGATTTCGATGAGTGGCGGGGCTATACATCGCGCGAATAATCGTGGGAAGGTAATAGTCCATTTAGATTTGAAAACCCCTCATGGAAAAGAACAACTGGCAGAACGAATTAAACATTCAGATGTCTTGCTAGAATCGTTTAGACCAGGGGTGATGGAACGTCTTGGATTTGGTTATGAAGAGGTTAAAGCGATCAATCCATCAATTGTGTATTGCTCAATGACTGGATACGGATCGGGTAGTCCGCTAGGGAATTTTGGTAGTCATGACTTGAACTACCTTGCTTTATCAGGCGTTCTCTCACAAATACAAGACAGTAAAGGCAAGCCTGTTATTCCTAAAACTACTTTAGCGGATTACGCAGGAGGATTTGCTGTATCTGAATCTATATTAGCTGCACTTGTTCTCCGTTTTCGAAAAGGGGAAGGTTCGAAAATTGAAGTTTCAATAACAGATACGATGGCTAAATTCCAAGGAACAAATCTTGAATACTTGGCTTCAGGAGTATCGGATCACGGAATCCCTGAAATAGATGGATCATATGTTGCGTACAATATATATGAAACAAAAGATGGACGTTACATTGCGTTAGCCGCCCTTGAATTGAAGTTTTGGACTAATTTCTGCGAATTTGCGAAGCGACCTGATTGGCAAGCCATGCAATTTGAACTTGCCGGAAGTGAAGTTCATCAACAAATCGACCTATTTTTCGCATCACTTTCGTGGGAAGAGTGGTTAAATATTTCACTTGAAACGGATTTTTGCTTAACACCTATAATGTATCCAAGCGAGCTTGATCAACATCCACATTGGTCAAGTAGGGGGAATTTGGTTTCTTTGAAACAATGAAATTGAATGGTTGAAGCAACTTGTTTTCACAATATCTAAAATAATTGAACTAATAGTCTTTGTTGGATTAACTACCAAATAGAAAAAGCTGTCTCTAAAGTCGCTAGTTGCGAGTTTTGAGACAGCTTATTTTATGTCTAGCTAGCAGTAATCATTTGCCACATTTCATGGCGCTGAGATATATAGGTTTCTTCGAATTTAGGAATTAAAATAATATATGTGCTACTGCTGCGATAATTGGTAATGAAATTACTGTGCGTAGTAAGAAAATGATAAGTAGATCTAAGATGTTGACCGGGATTTTAGAGCCTAGTAACAATCCACCAACTTCAGACATGTAAATCAATTGTGTAACAGAAGTTGCTGCGATGACAAAACGAGTCAATTCTGACTCAATCAATTCCCCACCTAAAAGAGCTGGTAAGAACATGTCCGCAAAACCAACAACCATCGTTTGTGCAGCTAGTGCAGCTTCAGGAATACCAAGAACCATCAACAAAGGCTCAAACGGTTTCCCTAACCATACAAATAAATCCGTATACGTGGCAAGCATTAACGCAATGGTACCAAACGCCATAACGACTGGCGCAACACCTATCCACATATCTAATACATTTTTTAAACCATCTGTAACAAATTTCTTAACAGAGCGATTCTTATTCGCCGTTGTCATGGCGTTTTCTAAACCGTGACTTACGACGTTGTATCCTTTAGGCAATGTTTCTGCATGCTCATCAAATGGGCGACCATCAATGTATTCATTAGATTTACGTGACAGTGGAAATATACGAGGCATTATAAATGCTAATACAATACCGGATAAAGTAACTGTTGCGTAAAATGGAAGGAAATAAGCACCAAGTTCTAATTCTTCAATTACGACAATAGAGAAAGTAATCGATACGACTGAGAATGTCGTTCCAATAATCGCTGCTTCTTTTTTGGTGTAGAAGCCTTCTTCATATTGCTTGCTTGTTAGTAAGACGCCAATTGTACCATCGCCAACCCAAGAGGCAAGGGCATCAACGGAAGACCGACCTGGTAATTTAAATAGAGGACGCATTATTTTAATCATGATTGTACCGAAAAATTCCAGTAAACCAAAATTCAATAGTAAAGGTAAAAGAAGTCCTGCAAATAAGAATATCGTGAACAAGAAAGACAAAAGTCCTGTAGCAGAAAGTAACAATCCACCTGTATCTTCGCTTCGAACAGCTTCAGGTCCAATATTTGCAACAACCATAACGGCGAAGACAGCACCTATTACGCGTACAATTGTCCAGAACCAATTGACTTGGAAGAGCTTTTCAAAAAATGTTTGATCATCAGGATTTGGATCTTTTTTAAACTGATAAATGATTGAACCAAGTGCAGCAAGAATCATTACGATTGTAACTGTCCATGGCATTATAGGTTCGACTTTCCCAGCGACCATATTCGCTAATATAGCAACAGGAATTTTCCATTCGCCATCAAACTTGAATGGAATCATGAATAAGAAAATTCCGATAATTGAGGGTATTAAGAATAATAGCCATGTAGATAGTGAAAATTTCTTCAAAGGTGACTCCTCCTATTATGTATAATTATTCAGTTTTTTATTTCTGTGATAATGATACGTGCAACGAATGAAAATGTCCATCATTTTTTGAAAACGCTTTCCAAGTAATAGAAAAAATCCTGAGGATACCAAAATAAATGGCATCTTCAGGACTCTATTAAAATGTTTTTTCAAAATCTTCATGCCAACGATAGTGGTAGAAGCGTTCGTACGAAAGCCAGTTTTCAGCTTTGGGTTCTCCTTCAGCTAAACGTTTGTCCATCTCTTCTAACATCCACGCTGTTTGTGAAATATGTGCTCTCATAGCACCCATTTTTTGATCGCGTGATTGGCGAATATCATGGACGATGTCTGCTTCACCTAGTTCGTCTTTTGTATTGTTTGCGAATGCAACACCATGCAGTTTTGGACGGAGTGTTTCATCCATTCGTCGAATCGCACGAACAACCGCGCGAGCTGTTGCTTCATGGTCAGGGTGGACGGCATAATTCGGATAAAAGGTGATCACAAGTGAAGGATTGGTTTCTTCAATTAATTTCGTCATCATTTGAACCATTTTTTCATCATCTTCAAATTCGACAGTTTTATCGCGTAAACCCATCATACGTAAATCCGTTAGGCCCATCGCTTGTGCTGCAGCAAGTAATTCTTGTTTGCGAATATGTGGCAAGGATTCTCTCGTTGCGAATGGGGGATTACCTAAATTTCGGCCCATTTCGCCAAGTGTTAAACAAGCATATGTAACAGGTGTTCCTTGCTTAATATATGTGGCAATTGTTCCTGAGACACCGAATGCCTCATCATCTGGGTGAGGAAAAACAACCAAAACATGTCTCTCTTGTGGAAGCGTCATCTGTGTTCCTCCTTAATTAATACGTGAATGGTGTTTCGCTTATATGAAGAGCTACCGCTAATTTTCCGCTTTGATCATGTCCAGCCATCAACAGGCGGCCATGCTCATCTAATTCAAAATGTGTGATACCTTGTGCGTAAACCCAACCATGCGGCAATTTCAATCCGACTCGGTGAGGGCTATCTCCAGCAACTTTTCCAAGCTCATACTTAACAACAATATTGCGAATAAAAGCACCGGCATTAAACACAGTTTCGTCAAAATGGGATGCGTAAGCTCCATTTGTTGTTTCAAGGTGGAGATAAATATCTTTATCGGCAAAGGAGTTTAACAACTCCTGCAATTTTTTTACATCTACAACTTCCATAATATAACCTCCTTAATAAACACAAAAACTTCTACAACTTAGTATAAAGAAATTATCCGGTGAAAGCGATTTGCCTGCTTGAAACAGAGGAACAACCAAGTACTTTCGGATAAGAAGGACAAAAACGTCCAGCAAAATGGGATATACGGGGACTTTGTTATAGTGCAATCATAAGTAGATCATTTTTTTTTCGTCACTCGAAATGAAATATGGTATTATCGAAATATCTGAATTTTAGCACAGTAGGAGGTTTGTTCTATGAAAGGCATTTTTAAATGGGTGATTCAATTTGTTGTTGCGCTGTTTAGCATTCTCCTTATAAGTGGTGCTCCACTTTTAATTACAGGTTTCCAACAAGGTGAATTGTTATGGAAAGAATACATAGAAACGCTCCAATTTCATGTGAAGTCTCTTTGGAATTTTCGAGAGCTAAGTGTCGACTATTACATTGGACGAGGGGAAGTACGCCAAGTATCTGTATTTCCGCAACTCTTTGAAAATATTAGCTACTCTTTGCAACTTTTATTTTTAGCACTAGCAGCTGCGATTATTTTCATGTTAATTGGCACTTTTATTACGATGTTATTGAGTGAAAAATCCCGGTCACGCGTGAAACTATTTTTATATTTTTTGGAGTCATTTCCGGATATCTTAATTATTTTATTAGCCCAATTGTCCATCGTCATCATTTTTCAACAAACCGGCGTCTTGGTATCTAAAATTGCGGCAATCGGTGACGACAGGATCTACTGGCTTCCAGTATTGTGTTTAATGATTCTACCAATGATTCAACTGTATCGTTTAAGCATGCTGACGTTTGAAGCAGAAGAACGTCAAATGTATGTGGAGCTTGCAAAATCATTAGGATTTAGCAAAGCATTTATCTTATTCCTACATATCTTGCGTAACGCCATTATCAGTGTGTTTTTCCAATCTAAAAAAACAATGTGGTTCATGTTATCAAATCTCTTCATTCTCGAATTAATGTTTAACATTCCTGGCATTATGTATTACATGTTCGAAAACTTGAGCGGAATTTTGTTTTTAGTCACTGTCTTGAGCTTCTTCTTACCCGTTTTCTTATTATATAGTTTAGGAGAATGGTACTTCTTGCGCCGAATGAATAGGGGAGGTGCCACACTTTGAAATCAGTATGGAGACAACCATTATTTCTCATTGGATTTAGCATCATCGCATTCTTTTTAGGTGGGAGCTTTGTATTTGAATGGATCTTTGGCAACGTGCCAAAGCAAACATTTTTCATTGAAGAAAACGGTCGTGCCGTTGAAGGTCCACCGATTTCTCCAAGCTTGATGCATCCACTTGGAACAGATCAATTCGGTTATGATATGTTAGCGAAAATCATGCTAGGAGCAAAGTACACCATCTTCGCCGCCATGGCCGTTGCTGCTTTACGTATGCTGATTGCCATTCCTTTAGGCTTTGTGATGGTACGTATTTACAACGTCAACGCTCTTGGATTAATGCATTGATTGATCCCATGCATTACGTACCTATGACGATTTTTGCTGTCATCTTACTAACTCCTGTGTTGTGGATGCCTGAGGAAGGATTTTCTACGACGATTAACGAAAGAATCGTCATCCAAGTTGTCATTATGGCACTGATAACGGTACCAATCGTAGTAACATTAATTGGAAACGAAGCCAATCTTTTGTACCATCAAGAATATATATTAGCTTCACGGACACTCGGTGCTAGTCGCAGACGCATTATAATTCGACATTTATTTCCTCAACTACGCGAGAAAATGTTGGTGCTATACGGTCAACAAGTCGTTGAATCTCTCATTGTATTTGCCCATTTAGGATTGCTGCAATTATTCATAGGGGGAACAGATGTAGACTATGACCCCATGTTTGGAGATCCACCTAAATCGATTTCTTATGAATGGGCAGGGATTTTTGGCAACACCTTCCGCTATCTACAAGGAGCACCGTGGCTTCCATTAGGTCCAGCCATAAGCTTTGCGCTCGTCATTCTAGCCATTGCCGCTATGATTGAAGGTTACACAAGAGCGAAAAATAGCCAAGCCAAAATACCAAAACGCAAAAGAATGGCCTTCGTCTCTGAAGAAACGATTGAATGGAACCAACAACAACTTAAGACCAAGATGATTTTGTTAAAAAAGGATTCGACATCGTCTAAATAATTCGTTTATAAAGGGTTATTTGTCAAATGACGTTGGTACAGAATTTTAGTTGGCTATAATTGATTGATTTATTTATCGCGGACTGTCCAGAAAGTCAGTAAAACTGACTTTTTACGGCAGTCTTTTCTTACGATTAGTCAAGTATCCAGTTGCTTTCCGTTCCAGCGCACTTTCATGTTTCGAAGCTAGCAAAGCGATGCAGCACCTTCATGTTTCGAAGCTAGCGTAGCGATGCAGAAACAGAAACAAAAACAGATGGACGCTTTCCGCGGGCTCGGCTTCAGCCTCCTCGTCGCGAAAAACACGCTCCTGTGGGATTTTAATTCACCAACGTCATATATTGTACAACCCATAAATGCTTCCGGATGAAATCGGTAGCCTATTATATTGTTCCATAATTTTACTATTACAACTAAAGTGGCTATTTTTACAACTAAAGTGCTCAAAATTACAACTAAATGCTCAATTTTTACAACTAAACCCGCGAAAATTACAACTAAGCGACTTCTCACCCTATAAAAACCCTTAAATCGAACAAAAAAAGTCATCCGAAGTGATTTCGGATGACTTTTCGTAAGATTATATTTCAGATGTTGTGACTTCTGGTGCGCCAAAGCGATTTTTCGCTCCGTGCATCACGGGTCCAACATATTGATTTAACTTCCAGCCATTCGCAATAGCAGCTGAGACAAATTTCTTTGCTTCAATAACTGATTCTTTTACAGCTAGACCGTTCGCTAAGTTAGCTGTGATAGCAGCTGCAAATGTGCAACCAGCACCGTGATTGTAAGTAGTATCTGTTTTTTGTGATTCAAGTAGGGTGTAAGTAGACCCATCGAAGAATAAGTCGACTGCTTTGTCATGTTGCAATTGTTTGCCGCCTTTAATAACGACATTTTTTGCGCCAGCTTCATGAATTTTTGCTGCAGCACGTTTCATATCGTCAATAGTGTGTAATGTCTCAAGTCCAGAAAGTTGACCCGCTTCGAATAAGTTTGGCGTTACAACCAAAGCGCGAGGTAGCAATAATTTCACCATAGCATCTACATTTTCAGGAAATAAGGCCTCATCTTCACCTTTACAAACGAGTACAGGATCAATGACAACATTCTTAACGGCTGATTGATCAATTGCTTCGGCAGCTGTTTGAATGATCTCAACGGTCGGTAACATGCCTGTTTTGATAGCATCCACATTAGTTGAAAGGGCGGTCTTCAATTGAGCCTGCAACGTTTCAACTGAAATCGGATAGATTCCGTGGCTCCAACCATTTTCTGGATCCATTGTTACGATGACTGTTAAGGCATTCATTCCATATGTGCCGTGCTCTTGGAACGTTTTTAAATCTGCTTGTATTCCTGCTCCACCTGAAGTATCAGAACCTGCGATAGTTAACGTTTTTTTCATATTCGAATTCCTCATTTCAATAAGTATCTGAATTCCATATTACCAAAAATTGATGAAAGTTCAATTAGGAAGCTTATCCGCACGTAACAGTTGAATAGAAATAAATACTAAACCGAGTGTGAAAATCGAAGAAATTCCACCTGCAATCCAGTAACTTTGAGAGATGAGCCCGAAACTAATAAAAGCGAATAACAAAATAACAACCAACATTCCCATCGAAAAGCAACCAAACCCGAGTACCTTCGCACGTTCAGGCACTTTACTTTCTTCCTTTGTTGAAAGCTCTACTTTACGCATTTTTTCTCTCCATTGAAAATCTGACATTTGTCATCACCTCTGTAAATATCCTATCATTCGACTGAAGGTTGTACAATTTGCATATTTCCCTTATCGTAAACTTAATAGAATCATTGAACAATTGATAGAGAAGGGGAGAACGATGTTAAAAGATCAGAGAATAAGAGAAATTGAAAAATTACTTGAAGAATTAAAAGCACAAGAAGAAGTAGCTGTAACTGTAGAAAGTGTTCAACCACGTTCATCTGGATTTAGCCAAGTTGTCTCTTTTATGCGTAGCAAATTCTTATGGTTCCTCACCGCAGTTATAGCACTCCTATTAATCGTTCCTCTTTCAGCTTTTTGGATAATTAATGGCAGCACCTTTACAGAGAATAAAGGGGCTTTCTTAGAACAAATTCAATCATTAAATGAATTGGCAACTGCGCAAGCTTACACAAAAGTCATGATTGAACGTCAAGATAATGCGATTTTAGGAAAAGAAATTGGTCTGAATTTACCTGGAACAAAGCGTAATTTATTGGTAGTCATTCCTGGGTCCGTAAAAGCGGGAATTGATTTTTCAACGCTAACTGAGAATGATATTGTGCTCGATGAAGAAGCGAAAACAGCTAAGCTTACATTGCCCAAAGCACAATTTTTAGGGGGACCAGAAATTTTCTTTGAACAAGTCAAAGTGTATTCATATGAAGGGTTGTTCCGAGGTGAAGCTAACTTGTCAGAAGCTTATGAATTAGCTGAAGAAGCGAAAATACTGATGATGGAAGAAACTACGGGGCAAGGGGTACTAGAACTAGCTGAAGAAAATGCGGCGCGCTCCGTTTCTGATATGTTTGCATTAGTAGAATATGATGTAACCGTTGAATTTAAGGAGTGAAAGTTGTGGGAAAAAAGATGGTTGATCATGATTGGCAACAAGTACTCAAGACAGAATTCGACAAACCCTATTATACCCAGTTACATGAATTTTTAGAACAACAATACGCAAACGAAACCGTGTATCCTCCTAAGGATGATTTATGGAGCGCTTTTGAGAAAACCTCATTTAAAAACGTCAAAGTAGTGATCCTGGGACAAGATCCATACCACGGTCCAGGTCAAGCACACGGCATGAGTTTTTCGGTTAAAGCAGGAATTAAGCATCCACCGAGTTTGCGAAACATGTTAAAAGAACTGAACGATGATCTCGGATGCGAACTCCCAGAAGAAGGCATGTTGACCAAATGGGCACAACAAGGCGTCTTCCTATTAAATACAGTTCTTACCGTTCGGGCTGGTGCTGCACATTCACATAAAGGACAAGGATGGGAACTATTTACAGATGAAGTGATACGAAAGCTTTCCCAGCGCCAAACACCAGTAGTCTTCGTTTTGTGGGGGAAACCGGCGCAATTGAAAAGAAGGTTGATCGACACTTCTCGTCATGCCATCGTCGAATCTGTTCATCCTAGTCCACTCAGTGCATACCGAGGATTCCTCGGGAGTAAACCCTATTCCAAAATTAATGAGCAACTGACACAATGGGGGATACAACCCATAGACTTTTGTTTGAAGTAGATTTCATGGTAAAGTGAAGGCTGACATGGAGAATTTGGAAAAGGAGGGTGACTCAACATGATACCACTAAGTCGAGTTGTCACCGAAATAGAAAAGTACGTAACTGTAGCAAAGGGAAAAGGCGACGATCAAAGTATTCGTGAATCCCTACTCGCTATTCGAGCACTATGCGATGTGGTATTAAGCGAACAGCCTGACATAAATCCGCACTTACCTATGCAAATTGCACAACCAACTTCTGCTGCGCAATCTATTACAGTAGGAGAGCGTATAAAAGAAGAAGACGCAAACGGCGATTCGTTGTTTGATTTTTAACTATTATAAATGAAAGAAGGAATAAAGAGATGCCATTTTTTATAATTGCAGGTGCAATTAACGCATTTATAGCCGTTGCTTTTGGAGCATTCGGTGCACATGCGCTGAAAGAAAAATTATCGGAAAAATATTTAGCTATTTGGGAAACTGCAGTCCAATACCAAATGTATCATGCAATTGGATTAATTGTGATTGGAATTTTAATGAGCACAAACATCATCGGCAATGTATCACAACTTAGCTGGGCAGGTTACTTAATGTTAACTGGCATCGTGATTTTCTCCGGCTCACTTTATGTACTAAGCTTAAGTGGAATTGGTATATTAGGAGCCATTACACCAATCGGAGGAGTAGCCTTCCTTACAGCGTGGCTACTCGTTATCGTGGCTGCAGTAAAACATATGAATTAACTTCGCGTCCTCTTAATGAGGGCGTTTTTTTATGAAGCAAAGCAATTCTGCGTCAGGTGTGGGTCCGTTGCTCTCCTACAAGTTGATTTTGGGTTAACTGGAGAATGCACTCTAGCTGCCTGGAAAAACAATCGGCCGAAGATACAATTTCGGTCGATTTCTGCTCGTTTTAAAGTACCTTCAATCCCATTATTATAGAACTGGATAGCAGGGTTTTCAGGAGCGCAGCGAAAACAAAACTATCTAATCTCCTTCTGAAAAACAGAGTGGAAATGCCTAAATAGGAGCAACTTCGCTGTTGTTTCATCAAGTTAACTAGGCTTTGAAACGTGTTTGAGCGATAAATTTTGTCGGGAGATAGTTCTCAGTTGTAATTATTGGCTGTCACGTTGTAATTCTTGGAGTTGACGTTGTAAAAATAAAGCTTCACGTTGTAAAAATTGCGATCCACGTTGTAATTGTGAATTTATGTTAATCATTAGCCGGTAATAATGTTAACACTTAGCGGTATTTTGAACTAAATTTCTATTAAATAAGGTATTAATTGGTTTGGTGTGACACTCTCACAGAGTTGATTAAAGTTGAAGCAGTGTGTTTGCCGTTCATAACGAACTAAGCAGATACCATATGGCAACCATTTTGAGGTTATGCTGCAGTAGTCCTGTTATTGAAAATGACCCAGAAACATGAAACTATCTACCTAATAATTCGTCTAAATAATTAGAGGATAGGGGGAGTTACTGTGAAAAAAATCAGTCTATTAATTGGGATACTCTTGCTGCTAAGTGCTTGTGGTAGTGGGATGAAAGAACCTACGTTTGAAGAACTGAAGGATCATGCCTATATTGTAGAAAGTACCACTGAAGAGGGTGTTTTTGTTAACTATACTTCCTTTAAATACATAGAAAATGTCAAACTGCGAACGAATCAAGGTGAACGCATAAAACCAACAAATATTAAAAAGGGTAGTTTAATTTGGTATGAAGATACTGGGGAAATTATGGAGTCTTATCCAATGCAAGGGACGATTAAACAACTAACTTTGTATGACGATGAACTCAGTAGAAGACTTGAAAAAGGAATTGCGTATTTTCTGAATGACTATGATATGAGCGATTTTATTGGTGTACAATTGGTTTCGTTAGAAGGTGAAGAGTTAATCATTCAATTCAAAGATTTTTCTAAACCAGATGAAGTTTATTTTGCTACAATCAATGTAGAAGCACTAAAATATGAAGTGATTCCACAATAAATGAAACAGTAAGTTTAAAGGAACATTATGAACTAGCAGCGAAAAAGTTAAGTGATGACAAAAAGTAAACTTCTGGGAGGGCTAATGGTGGAGAATATTACGCGTGAGTCTGGAATTATTTATGAATTTAACGAGATGAATGAACCGATTGCAACTGTAAAATCAGGGACCACGTTACGCATTGAAACATACGATTGCTTTAAAAATCAAATTGTCTCTGAAGGTATGGAGCTTGTTGATCTAGATTGGAATCAAATCAATCCTGCAACGGGACCGATTTATGTAGAAGAAGCATGTCCAGGTGACGTTTTGAAAGTATCTATTCATGCCATTGAAATCGAGTCACAAGGTGTTATGCTAGTTGGTCCAGATTTAGGCGTTATGGGTAAATTTATTAAACAAATGACCGCGAAAATTTTACCAATTGAAAACGATAAAATTCTATTTAATGATTTACAATTACCCCTTAATAAAATGATTGGAGTTATTGGAGTCGCACCTAGTGGAAAAGGCATTAACTGCGGGACACCTGGACCGCACGGTGGCAATATGGACAATAAAATGGTGACACAAGGAGCAACCATGTATTTTCCCGTAGCTGTTGAAGGTGCTTTGTTTGGGCTAGGAGATTTCCATGCAGCGATGGGGGACGGAGAAGTTAGTATTTCTGGTGTCGAAGTAGCTGGAGCGGCAACAGTAACACTTGAAGTGATAAAGGGGGTTACTGTAGAGCAACCCATGCTCGAAAATGAACAAAGCTTTACTCAAATTGCGTCCGCTTTGACATTGGATGAAGCATCAAAGATAGCTACACAGCTAATGATTCATCGACTTGTTGAACAAACTCACATGACCGTTAGTGAGATGACGATGCTCATGAGTGCAGTAGGTCAATTAGAAATTTGCCAAGTTGTCGATCCTTTAGTTACTGTAAGATTTGTCGTGCCAAAATGGCTTCTCACACAATTAGCAATAACTTTAATTTAATGATTTACAGCTAAATGCCCTTCCATAACATACATTGGAAGGGCATTTGTTGTTGAGTAAAATTGGATAACTGGAAAAATAGGCTACCTAAAAATATAGAACTTCCTCATCAAACGTTACATAATCTAAGTAAATCATTAGAAGTAAGTAGCGTTTTCCTGTTTTTGGATCGCTTACAATGACATGATCACGGCCTGCTGCTTCAATAACTCCTGTAACAACTTTTGCATTCCATTCCCGGTTATTTGCAAACGTTAAGTAAAATGTTGCAACCTTTCCTTTATTGAGTCTTAAAATATTTTCTATATACGATTCTTCTTGTGTTGGCGGTTGCTGAGGTCGAGTACCAGCAGGGATTGCCGGAGGTGTCATTTGTTGTTGTTGGTAAGCTGGATTCCAATAATATTGTACCAATTTATCATCCTTTCAAATTTAAAGTCGGGGACAATCTACGGCAGTTGGAGAGTAAAAACAATGTGCTTTGAAACGACCTACATTCCATTGGTTATACCACTGGTTTGGGCAAGCTCCTGTTGGTTCGAAAAACCATAGAGAATGCTCGGCGGGATGAAAACGCTCGCCTGCTATTAGACGTCGAGCAAGTGCTATATCTTGTGGTCGAGCACGCTGATAAAAATATGGTTTTGTGGTAGCTTCAAAACCACCAGGACTCTGGAACACCATTTGCTGAACAGTGCGAATATCTCTAAAATCGAGACAATCGTTTCGGACACGGTTGACGCCAACATTCCCAGCCAACAGCATACCGAGAGTTCCATCTCCTTCAGCTTCTGCTCTCATTAAACGAGCCAACGTTTCCACATCTTTTTCAGTTGCGCGGATAACTGCCACAGCACAACCTCCTCAAAAAAATATATGAAAGGTCCAACACATATAGACCTGTTAACTTATTACGTGAGGGATTATCCATCTATCGAGTGCGTTTTACCATAAAAAAAAGACTACGCATTTAATGCGTAGCCCCGTAAACTTATATCTTTAAAAATTCAGTTGTTTTCTCAGCATCCGCTAGAGTACCTACGAAGAATGAACCGAACTCTGCAAAACGAGCACTCACTTCATCAAAACGCATTTCATAAATTAATTTTTTGAATTGAAGTACATCATCAGCGAATAAGGTAACGCCCCATTCATAATCGTCAAATCCAATTGAACCACTGATAATTTGCTTAACTTTTCCTGCGTACCCACGGCCTATCATGCCATGGCTGCGCATCATTGATTTACGGTCTTCCATTGATAACATATACCAGTTATCATTGCCGTCACGACGCTTGTCCATTGGGTAGAAACAAACATACTGTGAACGTGGAAGCTCAGGGTATAAGCGACTGCGAACATGTGGATTTTGATAAGGATCTTCATTCGATTCGCCGGCTAAGTAGTTTGAAAGCTCAACTACCGAAACATACGAATACGTTGGAACGGTGTATTCAGCAATCGTTAATTTATTGAACTTCGCTTCGAGTTGTTGCAATTCATCCATTGTTTCACGCAGTGTCATCAACATGAAATCTGCTTTTTGACCAACGATTGTGTAGAAAGCATGGCTTCCTGTTTTTGCTTCATGTGCAACATTTAATTCTTCTAAAAACCCTAAAAATTCATTTACTGCTACTGTTCGATCTTCACTTGATAGTTGTTTCCAAGATGCCCAGTCCATCGAGCGGAATTCGTGTAAAGCGTACCAGCCATCTAAAGTTTCTGCTGCTGTATTCATGTATAGGACACTCCTTCATGATTAATAAATAGTCAAAATCAGTGTAGCACAAACCCTTAAAGAAACCCACAATGTCATCATTCTGACATGTCGAACTAAGTCGAATTCGTGTATGATTAAATGAAAAGTGAAAAGCACCACTTTAGGTCGACGCTGGAAGGACCGAATCGAAAGTCTGCTTTCGCATGAGGTTAGAAGGCTAAAAATCTATGACGAGACCGATACTAAAATAAAATGCTTATCTATCAGGGGAGGACAGAAAAACTTGACTAACTTTTTTGACAACATCAAACAAACTATTACTGGTAAACATATAAAAATCGTATTACCTGAAGGAACCGACGAACGTGTGCTTCAAGCTGCTGTCAAATTGCAAAGAGAAGGAATTGTTACACCTGTTTTAATAGGGTCTCGTGACCTTGTGAAAGTAGCAGCGAAGCAAGCGGGGGTAGAACTAACTGAAATAGAAGTGGTAGATCCCGTGCAATTTGAAAAGTTAGATGAAATGATTGAACAATTCGTAGATCGACGCAATGGCAAAGCAACACCAGTGCAAGCACGCATTCAACTAAAAGACCTCAACACATTTGGAACCATGCTTGTCTATATGGGGTATGTACAAGGGCTAGTAAGTGGTGCAGCTCATACAACCGCTGAAACCGTGCGACCAGCTTTGCGAATCATTAAAACAAAACCAGATGTTTCCAAAACCAGTGGTGCTTTTATTATGGTACGTGGGGAAGAAAGATACGTCTTTGCTGATTGTGCCATTAATATTGCTCCGACGAGTGAGGACCTGGCTGAAATAGCTGTGGAAAGTGCGAAAACAGCGAAAGCATTCGGCATTGAACCAAAAGTAGCGATGCTATCTTTTTCCACAAAAGGTTCAGCTGTGTCTCCTGAAACAAGAAAAATAGAAACTGCGACGAAGCTAGCAAAATTAAAAGCGCCTCAATTTATTATTGATGGAGAGTTTCAATTTGATGCTGCGTTCGTACCTGCTGTTGCCAAGAAAAAGGCGCCAGGTTCAGTCATACAAGGTGATGCAAATGTGTTTGTTTTTCCTTCGCTTGAAGCAGGGAATATTGGCTATAAATTAGCGGAGAGACTCGGTGGGTTTGAAGCAATTGGTCCTATTTTACAAGGATTAAACATGCCAGTTAATGACTTATCCCGTGGCTGTTCAGCAGACGATGTGTATAAACTAGTATTAATTACTGCTGCACAAAGCGTTATCGCAGGAGAAGAAAGATGTCTAGTATAAAAGATATATTTATAAATAAAGAATGGCGATTTTGGGACCAATCTATGAGTGGTAGAACAAAATCCGCTCTCGAATCATTCGCAGCGGACGACATGCTTTGTGAACTGGTGGGAAAAGAAGGTTCACTTCCGACTATTCGTACATGGGTTCACGAAAAAACTGTGGTCCTAGGCATTCAAGATCATCGACTCCCGCATATCGAAGCAGGTCGTGATGTATTAAAATCACACGGATTTCAATCAATCGTTCGAAACTCGGGTGGACTTGCAGTCGTTTTAGACAGCGGAGTCTTAAATATCTCTCTTGTTGTATCAGAACATAATAATGCGATTGATATAAGTGAAGGGTATGATATCATGGTGGATTTTGTGAGACACTTATTTCCGCAAATGGAAGGTCGAATAGAAGCACATGAAATTATTGGATCCTACTGTCCGGGATCTTATGACTTGAGCGTAAACGGAAAGAAATTTGCAGGTATCTCACAGAGACGATTACGTCATGGAATTGCGATACAAGTATACTTATGTATAGAAGGTAGCGGGGCAGAGCGCGCAGCATATATTCGTGATTTTTATGAAGCAGGGCTGCAAGGGGAACAAACGAAATTCGTTTATCCAGTCATTGTGCCCGAAGTGATGGCTTCTGTAAGTGAAATATTGGGACAAACAATAACGGTGTATGACACTGTTATTCATGCTCAACGCTTAATGAATCATATGATGCAAAATGTACATATGCAGTCACTACAACCAGACGAAACTGATTTATATATGTATTATTTAACCCGCGTTGTCGATCGTAACAAAAAAATGCTTAATAAATTCGAATAAACTAACTTATAAGAAAATCACCAGAGCATGTGTAGTAAGTTCACGTCTTGAAAACGAAGCTTACGGAACTTCGTGAACGGAGAGGGGATACAATGAAAAAGAATCAAAGAGAAGAGGAAGTACGCTCTATGACGACAACCGTTCAAAAATAGGGTAATAGTTTAGCGATTCGTATTCCTGCAGGAGTTGCCGAACAATTTGATATCCAACAAGGTTCTGAAATGGACATGAATGTTGGACTTCAAGGAATTACGATAGTTCCGAAGAAGAGCAAACCAACATTAGAAGAATTATTATCAAAATACACACCAGAAAATCGCCATGAAGAAATTAATTTTGGGGTCGTAGGGAAGGAATTATATTAATATGAGAACCAAAAACAGGGTGAAGAATAATCTCACGTATCCACTCCTTAAATTCCTTCCACTAGCGTTCCAGTCAGACATTTACCGTGGGCAATTCTAGTGGTGCTGCCCTTCTGAAAAACAAAAAAGACCATCAATTTGACGATCTTTCCTTAAAGAAAAAGTGTTGTAATTCATTAGCCAGTACATTCTGTTAGATTTTGAACAGATAAAGGAACCCCGCCTTTTTTAGATGAAAGAAACAATATTTACAAGTGATTGAAATGGAAGGCGGGAAAAACACCTGCTCCTGTATCGCTACGCTAGCTTCGAAACATGAAAGTGCGCTGCAATGGAAATCACTTCTACTAGTCCATAAGCAAAGAAATTATAAATTAACTTTTTCAGTGTCTTCTCAATTGATTGGTGGTTCTTTTACAACTAAATTTCCGTTTTTCTCCATTTGGAATACAGGAGAAATATTTTCAGCATCATCATTTAGCGTCACTAAACGACGAGCCCGATTCATGATATGAACGAACTGTTCATAATCTTCTCGAATCGTTGTGTTTTCAATTTCTAGTCTAGCCAAATCGCGTTCAAGTTGCTTAATTTTTTCTTGAGAGTGAGTTAGCAATGCACGCCAGCGATGTGATTCTTCTTCGCCCCCGCCATTTTGTTGCATACGTAATAAATAAGCTATGACCACATCAAGTGATAGAGAAGAAAGTGGGATTTGAACCCGTTCTTGTGATTGTTCTTCGCTGCCTACGAGAAACAGAGATTGTCCTCTGCGACGATATTCTTTACCAAGCACACGCAATTTTTGTTTGCGATCTTTCTTTGCTTCTCTTAAATCTTTCTCGTATTCTCTTCTTACAACCGCGTTCCAACGAAATCCGCAAGCTGCGGCAGTTCTACTTAAAGAGTCTCCCGCTTCTTCAAATGCATTTAGCTGTGTACTGCCTTCGCGCACGTGTCGTAGCACGGTTTGTGCTAGCAATTCATCATTTTCATCTAACCATGCATCTTGTCTTATTTTAACCATAAATTTCCCTCCTGATTTGTTAATAGTTTTGGTGTTCTATTTTAAGTTTGTACAAGATTCACAGGTTTTATTCATTGAATAATATGATGTGCTTGAATCAAAGAGGAAATATACGGTACAATAATCTATAGAATATGATTGAAAATAGAAAGGGTTGTAGACAAATGGCAAACGCATTTAGAGTTTGTGATGATTGTCAGGCCGTAAATTTAAAAACATTAATTCCTAAGTTAAAAGAAATCGATCCAAACGCATCGATTGATATTGCGTGTCATTCATACTGCGGACCAGGGCGTAAAAAAACATTCGTGTTTGTAAACAACCGGCCCGTTGCTGCGCTTACTGAAGACGAATTAATGAATAAAGTACGGGCTAAGCTAAAAGGATAATCTCTCAGAAAAGACCGCTTCAATATAGATATTCATACTTTCGCCGCCTTTCCTAAAGGGGGGTTTTTTCTTTAAACGAATTAAAAAGTTTTGAAGGACTTATATATTTTTATGGTTTGAGTAGTGTTCTCCGCTCTAATGAAATGAGGTGTTAATGTGACTTATGCAACACAAAAGTTGGCTGAGGAAAAAGTTTTCAAGGATCCAGTACACCGCTACATACATGTTCGGGATCAAGTCATTTGGGATTTGATCGGAGCACGTGAATTTCAGCGATTACGTAGAATTAAACAACTCGGTACGACTTATCTCGTTTTCCACGGTGCCGAACACAGCCGTTTCAGCCACTCGCTAGGTGTTTACGAAATCGTAAGGCGCATAATTGATGATATTTTTAAAGGGCGCCCGGAATGGGATGAATCTGAAAGACTGGTCGTTCTTTGTGCAGCTCTCCTTCATGATCTTGGTCACGGACCGTTTTCCCATGCTTTTGAAAATGTTTTTAATCTTGACCACGAGAAATTAACCCAAGACATTTTGCTAGGAGATACAGAAGTAAACGCAATTTTACAACGTATTTCACCCGAATTTCCGCAATATGTGTCGGATGTAATAGCAAAAACCTATGGGAATAAACTAGCAGTTAGCTTAATTTCTAGTCAGATCGATGCCGATCGCATGGATTACTTACAGCGGGATGCGTATTACACGGGGGTAAGTTACGGTCATTTTGATATGGAGCGTATTTTGCGTGTGATGCGTCCGCGTGAAGATCAAGTCGTTATTAAACAAAGTGGTATGCATGCTGTTGAAGACTACATCATGAGTCGCTACCAAATGTACTGGCAAGTGTATTTTCATCCGGTATCACGAAGTGCGGAAGTGATTTTGACCAAAGCACTTCACCGTGCAAAAGAGCTAAGTTCAAGTGGCTACAAATTCGCTTATGAACCGCGTCACTTTAAACCGTTTTTTGATCAAGCATTTTCACTAGCCGATTACATCGCATTGGATGAAGGCATTGTCATGACATATTTCCAAGAGTGGGTGCACGAAGAAGACGGAATTCTGGCTGATTTATGCGATCGTTTTATTAATCGCCGCTTATTTCAGTACATTGAATTTGACCCAGCGAAGGATTATCGAAAACTAGCGGAACTCGAGCATCTGTTTAAAAAAGCTGGAATTAATCCTGCCTATTATTTAGTATTCGATTCGTCATCAGATTTACCCTATGATTTTTATCGAGCGGGAGAAGAAGGCGAACGTGTACCCATCCATTTGCTAATGCCGAGTGACGAATTACGTGAACTTTCAAGGTCGTCTGACATTGTCGAAGCCATTTCAGGTAAACGTAGAACGGACCATAAATTGTATTTCCCAGAAGATTTATTAAGACAAGATACAAAGAAAAAAGCGGTGAAGAAGCAAATTTTACAGTTATTACTCGGAGAATCTTGAATTTGGAGGTGTGAAGATTTGTTAGAAGGGCACGCAAAAATCGTGCAGTTTATTACGCTTGCTGGTGAAGTAACAGGACGTAAAAAGCTGCAAAAAATGGTGTACATTGCAAAGAAAATGAATTTTCCTTTTCAAGAAAAATACCAATTTCACATGTATGGGCCTTATTCAGAAGAGCTAACTCTGCGTGTTGAGGAATTGTGTAACATGGCTTTCTTATCTGAAAAGATGGAGGATAAGGGGTCTTACGTGCAATACACATATGCATGTACCGAAGAAGGACGGCAATTTTTATCAACAATGGAGAATACGAATATGAAGCTAGATCAATGCATCGAACGTTTGAATGAAAAAAGTTCACGATTTCTCGAGATGGTTTCAACGTTATTATACTTTGATCATATAGAGCGACTGGCACAAGTAGAGAAGTTACATGTCATCAAAGGTAAACTGAAATTTTCTGAGAAGGAAGTTGAGGAAGCATTTGCTTTTATTGATGAGCTACAAACAGCGGGAGTAAATTAAAAAAGGACGGCTCGCTTAGGAATGAGCCGTCCTGCTTTAATCTTTTACCCTAGTTGGGTCATGCAGCCTCGCAATTAAGTCTTCGAACCTTAGTTGTCGCTAAATAATTTTCCAGCTACTGCGTAGTGGTTTTTTGGCATATCTTCAATGAATACAACTACGTTTTCAATAGGGGCATTTGTTGTTTCAACAACAGCAGCTGTTACTTTTTCTACAAGCGCACGTTTTTGTTCGTCTGTACGACCTTCGAGCATTTTTACAGTTACATATGGCAATTGAGTTCCTCCTCTTTCACAAAATTTTGTATATTGGTTATAATAACAGAATGGAGGCTGATAACGTATGGCAAATGAAGAAAAACCAAAACAAAAACTTGGATTTACCATAATAAAAAATGATCCAACAGATGGTCACGGCGGTTTCGGAATAGGTTCTTTAACACTTGAACATGTGTCGCCTGTCATCATTGACGTCGAGGAAAAAATAGCGAAGATTGAAATAGGTGCTATGCATGCACGAAGTGATACCGAACGAGGAATCAAATTCACAAAGAATCGTGTAGACTCTGAAGGTGGAAAATTATTTTGGCTCGTATGGGTAACCATTGATTACAAAGCGAGTGGACCTTACTACGCAGGTGTTACAGGGTGTGAAATGGTCATTAACCGTGAAAAACGCCGTGGCTTCAAAAATCTAGCAGACCATGTAAATAGAATGGACAAATCGATGAAACGCCAAATTATCGTCGATCATATGGACGATGCGTCAAAAGAAATATTGCGCGATTTTTTACAAGCACACAACTCAGAAATGTGGGTACGTAGTGATGAAAAATTGCATAGTGAATTAAATTCCTGAAATTTACAAACAGTTGTACAAAATGTGACATTTTACTCCATGTACTATCTATGGTTGAATCTGTCGAAAAAAGCAAGTAAACTATTAAATATAGCTTACAAAAGGTGAGCTAGGACAATTGGAACGCGTCTGTACATGAGCGCCATGCGACATTTGTGTCAAACCCAAGCCAAATGCCTCATGTTTCTCATGTCAGCGCCAACCAAGAAAAAAGCTTTCTGTTCCAACGGACATATCCGTGGAAGAGAAAGCTTTTTTATGTTCTTTGTCAAGTATCCCGTTGCTTTCCGTTCCAACGCACTTTCATGTTTCGAAGCTAGCGTAGCGATGCAGAAACAGAAACAGAAACAGAAACAGAAACAGAAACAGATGGACGCGTTCCGCGGGCACGGCTAACCGCACGCCCCACGGAACGCGTCCGCTCGAAACGGAAATCAGCGTGTATCAGGCTTTTATCATAGATATTTATAAAAAAATGACATTAGTGAAATTCCATCCAAGAGGATTTATTTCACCAACGTCATATATTGTACAACCATTTTTTATGTGAAATGAAGTGATAATATTTTTCGAGCAATACCTTCGCACTAGGAGTTGTTATGTCTAGCTTCAAGCGCCAAATATGTCTTGTTCTTCAGGGAAGCATACCGGAAGGCTAATATGGTATTACTCTCAAAATAAAAGGAAACCACTTAATTTCTAAAGAATGAAAATGGGAAGAGTGACCACGGATCATCGCCTTCCATTTCTATCATTTCATTTTCTTCCACGTCTTCCACCAATTGTTTCTGTAACTTGGGATCAGTACATAAACGTCTTGGTACATCAGATTTTTTTACGTACACCAAGCGTTGTTTCGTACATTCTGCTACGGCCAAACCACCATTTTCTATATCTACGACTACCCCATACACACCTTTTGTAGGTAAGAATGGTTTAGCCGCTTGTCCTTGATGAACTCTTTCCATAAAATCAATCCAAATATTTTTTGTCGCTTGTTTGTCTACAGCTAATTGTAATTGCTTGCCATCGTCATAACCATTCCACACGCCAGCTGTTAATGTTGGCGTGTAACCAATCAACACTTGGTCGGAAATAGTGGTTCCAGATTTTGCTGCATACGGTCTAGTTTGTTTTCCGCGAATGGACAATCCGGTTGCAGGCGCATAATCATTAAAAGTAGGATCAAACATGCCTGTCATTAAGTGGGTTAAAATAAATGCATCATCCGCAGACATCACGGGGTCATCGTCTTCTCGTTCATTAGGACTTACCTCAAAAACCACATCCCCATTACTATCCTTGATGGATAAAACTGTCTGTAGTTGTCGATCTAATCCACCACTTGCAATTTTGTTAAAAGCACTGGTCAAGTCTTCTAAAGTTACTTCAGACGTCCCAAGTGCCATGGATGGTGTTTCTTGAACGGAAGCTTTTACACCTAATCGCTTTAAAATTGAGCTAAATGGTTTGTAACCGATTTTTTCAAGTGTTTTGACGGCGTAAATATTGTCTGAAATCGCCAATGCTTGTGCTAATGATATAGGGTGATTTGCGAACTCCCCGTTAAAATTATTAGGTGTGTATTCTGAACGGCCATTGTCATATGTGAAAATGGTTTGCTCACTTTCTAGAAAAGTCAATGGTGAGAAACCTTTTTCAAGTGCTGCTGCATACAATAAGGGCTTGATAGTTGACCCGGGTTGACGTTTCGCTTGGGTGACACGATTGAAAGGACTTTCTGAGTAGGAACGACCACCAATTAAAGCGGTCACGTAGCCCGTTTTTGGTTCCATACTAATAAAACCTACTTCAAGGTCGTTATTCGGCATCCAATCAGCAACAACTTCTTCAGCCACTTTTTGATGTTGAGTGTTCAATGTCGTTTCAATGGTCCAGCCACCTTCAGCGATCATACGACCTTTTGATTTCAAAATACGCTCTGCTTCATTCCAAGCTTCATTCAGAAAGTAAGGAGCTACACTTTTCGTTGCTTTCCATTCTTCGTTTTTAAAGACAATATTCTCATCACGTGCACGAACGATAGCTTCACTAGTCGCCATGCCTTCAGATTCCATCAATCCGAGAACGATATTTTGTCTTCTGTATGCATTGTCTTCATTAATTAAAGGTGAATAATAACTAGGTCCTTTTGGAATTGAAATAAGTAACGCAGATTCAGCAAGGGTTAACTCTTTGCTTGGTTTTCCATAATAGTAACGACTTGCCGCTTCGATACCGTACATGCCATGACCAAAATACACGGTATTTAAATAGCCTTCTAACAATTCATCTTTTTCATAAAAAATTTCCATACGATAAGCATACAAAGCTTCTTTTGCTTTACGCGTCCAAGTTTTGTCGTGAGATAAATATAAATTACGTGCGTACTGTTGGGTAATAGTACTAGCACCTTCTACTTTTTTCATTGCTTTTACATCTTTTAATAAAGCTGCAGCAATTCGTTTGTAATCAAATCCGTTATGTTTGTAAAATTGTTGATCTTCCACTGCTAGAATGGCCTTGCTTATAAAAGGAGACATTTCATCTAAATTCACCCAATAACGGCGTTGTTCAGCAAAACGGTCTCCAATTGAATGACCGTTGCTATCTAAAAACTCTGTGGCTTTAGCTACCGCTAGAGAAGGTGGGCCAAGAATTTGCGCATAAATACGTAATGAAATGAGAATAGTACCCATGGCACTTATTGAAACAATGAGAAGCCAGATAGCGATTCGAAGTTTTAGTCGCTTTCGTTTTTGAAGTTGGTAATCAGCTCGTCCCATTTTGACATCTCCGTTTCGTCCATACTTTACAGTAGTATGGTAAATTCATGACGGGATTAAACGCACCGATTTAAGAAACCAACAAATATGATGAATATTTAAATCAAAAACAATGCTTTTATGAAAGAAAAAGTGCAATTGTCATGACAAAACAGTTGCACTTTTGCTAAAAACGTCTATACTTTCTCTGTATTTGTTTTTCGGCTACATGCCAAGAACGGATACAATAACCTCGTAAATAAAGGAGATTAAAAACATGGCTGGATTTTGGTTTACAGAAAAACAAACCGAGAATTTTAGCATTAAGATAAAGGTGAACCGCACCTTACATACGGAGCAAACGGATTTTCAATTGCTTGAAATGGCGGAAACTGCTGAATGGGGCAATATGTTATTTTTAGACGGTATGGTAATGACTTCTGAAAAAGATGAATTTGTTTATCATGAAATGGTTGCGCACGTCCCATTATTCACTCATCCAAATCCTAAAAACGTATTAGTTGTAGGCGGTGGAGATGGTGGAGTAATTCGCGAAATCATGAAACACCCACAAGTGATGAAAGCAACACTTGTCGATATTGATGGAAAAGTAATTGAGTACTCTAAAAAATATTTACCAACAATCGCATCTGAATTAGAAAACCCACGTGTAGATGTACAAGTAGGCGACGGCTTTATGCATATTGCTAAAGCTGAAAATGAATACGATGTCATCATGGTGGATTCAACTGAACCTGTAGGACCTGCCGTGAACTTGTTCTCAAAAGGTTTCTATGCAGGCATTTCAAAAGCGTTAAAAGAAGATGGGATCTTTGTTGCACAGTCGGACAACCCTTGGTTTACACCAGATTTAATCAAGCAAGTTCAAAGTGATGTAAAAGAAATTTTCCCTATCACTCGTCTGTATACGGCGAACATTCCTACTTATCCAAGTGGTCTGTGGTGCTTCACATTAGGTTCGAAAAAATACGATCCACTTGAAGTGGAAGATGCACGTTTCCATGAAATCGACACGAAGTACTATACGAAAGAATTGCATAAAGCAGCTTTCGTGTTACCGAAGTTCGTGAAAGATTTAACGGGGGAATAGCAGATGAGATTTGATGATGCTTATTCAGGTAAAGTCTTTATTAAAAGCCATCCCAATTACGATGAATCACAAGCTGTTATTTATGGTATGCCTATGGACTGGACGGTCAGCTATCGTCCAGGTTCTCGATTTGGACCTCAACGTATTCGCGAAGCATCTATTGGCTTAGAAGAATACAGTCCATATTTAGATCGTGACCTTGACGACGTAAAATACTTTGATGCAGGAGATATTCCGTTACCATTTGGCAATCCCCAAAAAAGTATCGACGAAATCGAAGCTTACGTAACGAAATTATTGGCTGATGGAAAAATTCCAGTTGGTATGGGTGGCGAACATTTAGTATCGTGGCCAGTAATGAAAGCTGTAGCCGAAAAACATCCGAATTTAGCTATTATTCACATGGATGCGCATACTGATTTACGTGAGTCGTATGAAGGGGAAGCACTTTCTCACTCCACGCCAATTCGAAAAATAGCCGAACATATCGGACCGAAAAATGTCTATTCATTCGGCATTCGTTCAGGTATGAAAGAAGAGTTCGTGTGGGCAAAAGAAAACGGCATGCACCTATCAAAATTTGAAGTGCTTGAGCCGCTAAAAGAAATTTTGCCAACACTTGCAGGGCGTCCTGTTTACGTGACGATTGATATCGATGTGCTCGACCCAGCTCATGCACCAGGAACCGGAACGGTAGACTGCGGTGGTATTACAACTCGTGAATTATTAGCTTCAATCCACGCGATTGCAGGCTCAGACATAAACGTAGTTGGTTTCGATTTAGTCGAAGTGGCGCCAGTTTACGACCCCTCTGAACAAACAGTCAACACAGCAAGTAAACTAATTCGTGAAATGCTTCTAGGTTGGGTTAAATAGTAAGACGTCTCGTGAATGTCCGATAAAAATAAAACAGACTAGCGAAGTGACTTTGTCACTTCGCTAGTCTGTTTTTTTCGTAGGCTCTCAGAAAGCTTCGTTTATATAGTTCGTTATGATGCTTAAAGAAAATTATATTATGAACGCGCAAAAATGAGATGTACTATTCAAACCTGTTTCAGTAACCTCAATACCTTTGAAACAGGTTATTTATTGGGAATAATAGGGTGAACGGGAATAAAACGTGTTTGAACGGGATTAAATCAATTTGAACGGGAATAAACTGCGTTCGAACGAGATTAATCCAAGCATGAACGGGAATAAACTTAAAGTGAATGGGAATAAACCCATGAATTGAAAATAAAATTTCACTTTTCTAACGTTAATTACGATTTTTCCGACGTCACCTTCCATAATTAACTCGAGATAGATAATAATGACTAGGGCTTTAGCTTTTTTGACCATGCTAGGCACTTTAAAGTGTTGCAAAATTCTTCCCGTATCATTTTTTGAATAGTAAGTGTCCATTCTCTAGTTAAAGAGAGGTCCGTAACGCCCCTAAAATGTAAAATAGACTTGTTAATCATAAAAAAAGCGTGATGCTTTCTCTTGAGAGAGAAGACATCACACTTTTATATTGGTGTAATGGAAGACACGATTACGACCAGTTGCTTTTGCTTCATACAGGGCAGTATCTGCTGCACTATACAACTCATGGATGGTTGACCCATTATCAGGATACGAACTTACACCAACGGATAGGGTAATCGATACTTCTTGGTTGTTCGAAACATTAAAAGAACTACGCTCCACACTTGAGCGAATTTGTTCACCTAAATCAAGCCCCATTGCAGGTGGGAAATTAGGAATTAATAAAACAAACTGTTCTCCACCACTCCGAGTAACATGCCCTTCTTTTGGTGACACCAGGTTTTTTAGCCGTTCTCCTAACTCCTTCAATATTTCATCCCCAACAGGGTGGCCATACACATCGTTTACTTTTTTGAAGTGGTCAATGTCAATCGAAATCATGCAGAAGGGTTTAGTTGAATCTGTGATGAACGATCGAGTAAGTTGCTGAAACTTGCGGTTATTATAAACACCAGTCAAATAATCGGTTTCTGCCAATAATTCGGTATGCCGAATTTTCTTAAAATGCCCGCTTAATTCGATTAATATAAATAACACCATAAAGAATGAAAAAGTTGAGAATAATATAAAGTAAACAATTTGCAATAGAGTTCCACTATATTGATAAAATAAATAGCTGATAAGTAATACAGTTTGAGCAGTTGCATAATAAAAATAATATGGCGCATTTTTAAAGGTCATAGGGTATTTAAAAGAAAATGCGCCAATGACAATTCCTAAAATAATCACGTTTAATCCCGCTAAAAATCCCGAAGTCGTGAAGACATCATACATTAACATACGAGTCAACCCAATAATAAACCCTGTAACAATCGGAGCTATCGGTCCACCAAAAATTCCAGCAAATATTATAATTACATGTCTTGCGTCAACCTTTATCGTATCTGACAATTGAACGGATGTTTGCATTAAAACAAATCCTGCAAATCCAGCAATAATCCCAATGATATAGGGATGAGTTTTTGGAAAAGGATAGGTAGAACGGGCTACATCTTGGAAGGGCCAATAAGATAGGACAGCAAAGGTAAATAATATACAAAAATTAATAAGCAATTCCAAAAGCATTACTTTTCTCCCCTAAGACAAAAATTCTAGCGTCAGTATAGCATATCTATTAATCAAGTTGTATATATATTTACAGTTAATTACCAGTTAGCGAATATTATTCTAGAGGTTATGGTGACGCAGATTTCCATCCAAAGCTATCCGAAAACTCAAGATATGGCTTCTACTTTTTAGAACACCAGAAAGTATATAAAATTGATCTACCAACAACCCAGTGTTTTTAGTATATGAAGACTAACATGCTAAATCTGAATTTCTATGATGTGACTCTCGTTTATTCGATTCATGTGAAGTCATGATTTCCTTTTTTAGAAACGCAAGTTCCCTCCCTCTCAGTAGAAGTGAATTTTTTTCAGTGATTTATTCTTGTTTAGTAATCTTTAGATTTCACATATATGGGTGTGGGTACTTTCCTTTTACAAGATAGGACGATTTTTAATATTTATAAACTATATTTGATCACGGATATTTTATACAGGTGAATGATTGAAGTGGAAGGCGGCGACTCCGCGGGAAAAGCGAGACAGACGAGACCCCGCAGGTAGCGAACAGTGGGAACAAAGGCTAAAAACGCCACCTCGTGTGGCAACGCCTTTGTGACCAACATCCTGTTGGCCTGAGGAGGCTTGGCGATCGCCCCGCGGAACGCGTCCGCCTGTAACGGAAATCATACTGGAAACCAAAGTTGATACTGTGACTCACTTAAAGGGCAGGGCGCACTTTGTCTGGTTTTTCTAAAAAGTAATTTACGTCAATTTTCCAGGTTTTTCGTAAGGGAATTTGAAATCAAGTGCTACTATGACATATAATAAAAAGGTTATACTGAAAAACAAAAGGAAGCGGGTGGACTGATCATGAATAAGCAAGTAAAAGTAAAATTGAAAACGACCATCCAGCAACCAAATGAACAACCAGAAATTTATGAACTGTGGGTAACTGGCACTTATATTGAAAAAGGTGAGAGTGCCTATTTAAAGTACGAAGAAGTACAAGACGATAAAAACATAAAAACCATTGTCAAAATGGGTGAAACGGAAGCACTAATTTTACGAAGTGGTGGCATCAATATGCGCCTTCCATTAGTGAAAGAAACAGAGCAGACAGGAAGTTATGAAAGTGAATATGGTGTATTAATGGTCAAAACGATGACACGAAAAATAATGTTCGAAAAAAATAAACAAGACGGACAATTTATTGTTCAATATGATTTAAACGTTAGCGGACAATCCGTTGGCGAATACACACTCGAATTTCATTACATGGAGGAATCGCAATGAACGCAGTAGAACAAGTTCAACAATCTATAAAAGAAGCTGTACAAAAAGCCATCTTGAAATCGCAATTAACGGATGCAGAAGGTATGCCGGCTATTCAATTAGAAACTCCTCGCGACAAAGCAAACGGTGATTACGCAACGAATATTGCCATGCAACTGACAAAGCTAGCGAAGAAACCACCTCGCGCTATTGCGCAAGCGATTCTAGATAACCTAGAAACAGCAGGTACCGTTATTGAGAAAGTCGAGATTGCTGGTCCTGGATTTATAAACATTTCAACTCGTAAGGACTACCTCGCGGATGTTGTAAAAGCTGTATTAAAACAAGGTGCAGATTATGGTCGTTCTAAATCAGACGCTAGCGAAAAAATTCAAGTTGAGTTTGTTTCAGCGAATCCAACTGGTGATTTGCATCTAGGACACGCTCGTGGTGCTTCGGTTGGAGATTCTCTATGTAATGTCTTAGATTTTGCAGGCTATGATGTTTCACGTGAATACTATATTAATGACGCAGGAAAGCAAATTAACAACTTAGCGTATTCGTTAGAAGCGCGTTATAAGCAAGCTTTAGGTCAAGAGGCAGAAATGCCGGAAGATGGCTATCATGGCCAAGATATTATTGACATTGCACAAGCTCAGGCGAATGAGCACGGTGACGCTTTACTTCACAAAACTGCTGAAGAACGTTTTGCACATTTCCGTTCACATGGTCTTAAAATCGAACTTGCTAAACTTCAACAAGATTTAGCTGATTTCCGTGTTAGTTTTGATGAGTGGTATTCAGAAACTTCTTTATACGAAGATGGCAAGATTGAAGTCGCTTTAGATAAATTACGTGCGAATGGTCACGTGTTTGAAGAAGAAGGAGCAACCTGGTTCCGTTCAACAACATTTGGAGACGACAAAGACCGTGTACTTATAAAAAATGATGGTACATTCACTTATTTAACTCCAGATATCGCGTATCACGAAAATAAAATTGCACGCGGTTTTGATCGGTTAATTAATATTTGGGGTGCTGACCACCATGGTTATATCCCGCGCATGAAAGCGGCTATCCAAGCACTTGGAAATGATCGTGAAACGCTTGAAGTAAGTGTTATTCAAATGGTGCAATTGTACAAAGACGGCGAAAAAATGAAGATGAGTAAACGTACAGGTAAAGCTGTAACGATGCGTGAACTTGTAGAGGAAGTAGGCTTAGATGCTGTGCGTTATTTCTTTGCCATGCGTTCTGGCGATTCACATATGGATTTCGATTTAGATTTAGCTGTTTCACAATCAAATGAAAACCCTGTATACTACGCACAATATGCTCATGCTCGTATCAGCTCGATTTTGCGTGCTGGAAAAGAGCAAGGGTTCAGTGCGTCAGAGGAGCATTTGAATTTATTGCAAGCTGAAAAAGAAATTGATGTCTTGAAGAAGATGGGCGATTTCCCACAAGTCGTGGCAGAAGCAGCGAAAAACCGCTCGCCTCATAGAGTAGCGACGTATATTCAAGAACTTGCAGCAACTTTCCATAGTTTCTACAATGCAGAAAAAGTGTTAGACCCGACCAATGAAGACATGACACGTGCTCGACTTACTCTCATCACAGCAGTCCGCACTACGCTTGCCAACGCACTTCGTTTAATCGGTGTAAGCGCTCCTGAAAAAATGTAATAAATTTAAAAATGGCCATCCCGATTTTACATGGGATGGCTATTTTATTTTAAGTGATTTCGAGATGTTACTAACAGAAAACGTGTCAGTTGGCATGCCAACTGACACCATTTTTGCGCGTTTAAATTTTGTGTTAAACGCGAGAATGCTAGATAAGTGTGTAGTAATTTCACATAAAAGACAGCAAATGCTACATATCTCTCATCGAATTCGAGATAAACCAAAGCGAATGCTTGATATCCACCCGCGAAAATACGAGATAACAAGTGTCACGGTGCCAAACCTTCTATATAGAGCCCTATGTCACACTCTATCGTACATTAAATCTAGGCGAGCGTTAGCTCAGTTGTAATTATTCGGTATCACGTTGTAATTATGGAGGTTGACGTTGTAAAAATAAGTCTTCACGTTGTAAATATTAAGCTTCACGTTTTAATAGTTAAATAATGAAAACTATTTAGTCGATTGTAGCGTGAAATTTAAACAACTTCATCACGATAATCCTTCCCTGCGTGTTACATCTGAGAAATCCGACCACACCAATTAAGTTGTTGAAGACCCTCATAACAATACCCGCCAGCTGTTGCTTGGCGGGTATTGTTATGTTTATCTTTGAATCAACTATTTCTTATTTAAAAACTCTAAAACAAAATCCATATATAATAAATGTTGCTCTACATTCGGTGCGTGTCCAGATTGATTAAATTCAACAAACGTAGCATGTGGAATTAAGCGAGCGGTTTCACGTCCAACTTCTGGTGGATTTAACTCATCATGATTCCCGCTAATTACAAGTGTTTTAGCTGTCACTAAGTGCAAATCATGACGGAAATCAAACCCTTCTAAAGCTGCATTTGCTGCTACAATCTGATCAGCTTGTAGAGGAGAACTCTTTTTCGCAGCTTCTTTACTCCATTCACCGATTGCTCCCAAATCGTGAAACATATACGGAGATACTTTCATTACTTTCTGGGAAAATGACAGACCTTCTAATTGGTTCTGATACTTCAGAAACAACGCTTGCAAGGAAGATGTTTTTCCTTCTGGTTTAGTAGCAACTAAAATCATCTGCTTCACACGTTCAGGGGAAGCAATTGCAACTCCCTGTGCAATATAACTGCCCATCGATACGCCAATCAAATAGCTCGCATCAATTTCCAAATGGTCAAGTAAGCGCAACACATCGGCAATATGATCATCTAATGTATAAGCAACGGGTTTGTCGGAGTCCCCATGACCACGGGCATCCAGGACAATCGTACGAAAATACTTCCTAAATACATTTACATCCTCGTCAAACATATGTCGGTTACCTGTCAATCCATGCAATAGCAATAGCGGCTCACCCTCACCAAACTCTTCATAGACTAAGGAAACACCATTCGATTCAAATACGTTCACATGAACACCTCATATTCAGACTTTCCTGTATGACAATCTATATACCCCATTATGAAAAAAATACAACCATTCAAATATTTATAATAATGAACCGCAATCGTACCTTATTTTTATTCAAATAGGAGGGGGTTAACAACTAATACAAATAAACCATCCTGTAATTCCCTAAAGCGAAACTCTGATCGACTGACCAAATTAATTGTACTTTCATAAAAGGACCTTTCTTTATTTCTTAAAGGAGTTCTCGACACTCAAAGGAAATACTGTATAATAAAGTTGAATTACATAGTTTCAACACGAAGGTGCTCTGCTTTAATCGCAGAGTTAAAAGGGAAGTCGGTTCAACTCCGACGCGGTCCCGCCACTGTATGTGAGAGGAAAGCGCATCATGTCACTGAAGCATTTGCTTTGGGAAGACGCGCCATTCCATTGATCACAAGCCAGGAGACCTGCCTACGTGCGTAACGCCCGCAACCCTACGAGGATAGGAATGGTGTGAATCAGCTCATGCTCACTTTAGCAAAAGCTTATATTCTCCCAACCATCTTCCGACTATACGCGGAGGATTTTTTTATGCATTAAAATGAGTGTTTATTAAACGCTCAAGTCACACCCAACAGATCGAGGAGGAACACATTCATGAAGAAGATTTGGCAATTATGGCTCGCAACGGCGCTCGTAGCAATACTATTAACGGCATGTGGGCAAGAAGAAGCGACACCGGCACAACAAAAGGATACAGAAAAAACGGAAGCAGTAGAATCGGCATACCCAGTTACACTAACAGACGTGACGGATAATGAAATTACACTTAAAGAGGCACCGAAGGCAATTGTATCAATGATTCCTAGTAATACAGAAATCCTATTTGGTTTAGATTTAGGCGATAAAGTAGTTGGAGTTTCTGACTTTGACAACTTTCCAGAAGAAGCTGCAACAAAAGAAAAAATAGGTGGACAAGAATTCAATGTAGAGAAAATCATTTCTTTAAATCCTGACCTAGTACTTGCACATGAGTCAGGACTTGGAATGGGTGAAGCTGGCCTTCAACAACTGCGTGACGCAGGAGTAAATGTCTATGTAGTGAAAACCGCTATGAACTTTGAAGAAGTGTATGACACGATGATTACCATAGGACAAGCAACTGGTGCGATTACAGAAGCTGAAGAAATGGTACAAACGATGAAGGACGAAGTAGCAGCAATTCAAGAAAAAGCTTCAACAGTAGAAGCTAAGAAGTCCGTATTTATAGAAGTATCTCCAGCTCCAGAAATTTATACAGCTGGTAATAACACGTTCATGAATGAAATGATCCAGTTGTTGAATGCGGAAAATATTGCAGGAGACCAAGAGGGTTGGGTTAAAATGGACCCTGAAGAAATTGTCAATCGTAATCCTGATGTCATCATAACGACTTATGGTGGGTACACGCCAGATGCAACTGAGCAAGTGTTAACTCGCGTTGGTTTTGGCACAGTAACGGCTATTAAAAATAAAGAAGTTTTTGATGTGGATGGTGATAAGACAGGCCGTTCAGGTCCACGTTTAACAGAAGGTTTAGAAGAAATGGCAAAAGCAATTTATCCTGAGGTTTTCAGTGAATAAAACAGTATTTGCATATGTGGCTTCTATCTTTGTACTGATTGCTGCAGTGTTGATAGGGGTAACGGTTGGAACTGTACGGATTCCAATACAAGTTTTGTGGAATCCTAACTTGGATGAAGCGGCGTCAAATATCCTTTGGAATATTCGCCTGCCACGTGTGGTGTTAGCTGGTTTAGTTGGCTCCTCACTTGCTATGGCAGGGGCGGCTTTCCAAGGATTGTTGAAAAATCCGTTAGCCGATCCGTATACCTTAGGAGTGTCGTCCGGTGCCTCAGTGGGTGCCGTGGTGACGCTCTTTTTTGGAATATCAATCCCCTTTCTCGGCTTGTTCACACTACCAGTACTTAGTATGATAGGCGCTTTTTTAACGATAATCGTCGTCATGAGTTTTGCCAAGCTCATTGATCGTGCGATGAAAATGGAAACCATCATTCTTACAGGAATTATTTTTAGTTCATTTTTAGGATCTGTTTTATCTCTAATGATTGCACTATCAGGGGAAGAACTACGACAAATTATTGGTTGGTTACTAGGCAGTGTTTCTATGCGAGGTTGGCCGTATGTCACAATGGCATTACCATTTATGATTTTCGGTTTTCTTTTATTATGGCTTAATCGTAGAGAACTAAATGCACTGGTTTTTGGAGAAGAACGTGCCTCCCATCTAGGTGTAGATGTAAAGCGACGTAAAATGATGATATTAACAGGTGGCTCAATTTTAACTGGTGCAGCGGTTTCAGTTTCTGGAACCATTGGCTTTGTAGGTCTAGTCGTTCCACATATGACACGAATGTTATGGGGTTCGGATCACCGGCATGTATTGCCTTTATCGTTTATTAATGGAGCAACTCTACTCATTGTTTGTGACTTAGTGTCACGCACCATTATTTCACCATCGGAGCTGCCAATAGGCGTCATTACAGCCTTCATAGGCGCACCAGTTTTTGCTTTTATTTTTTGGAAACAACGAAGAAAGGTGAGTGCGTAATCAATGTTAAAAGTTCAAGGGTTAACAGGTGGTTACCACGAAGTGCCTGTCGTGAAAAATGTGTCATTTCAAGTAAATAAAGGTGAGATGCTAGGGATTTTAGGTCCGAATGGGAGTGGCAAGTCCACTTTACTGAAAATCATTAGTGGCGTACTTCCTTTAAAAACAGGTACGGTTGAATTAGATGGCAAGCCAATTAAAACATATGCTTCAAAAGAACTCGCTAAACATATGGCAGTGCTCCCTCAATTACACACGCATGCTTTTTCGCATACAGTTCGAGACACAGTATCACTTGGAAGATACCCACATCAAAGTGGATTCTTTTCTTCTTGGTCTGATAAAGATGAGAAGGCGATTCAAGATGCGATGCAATTAACCGAAGTGAAAGTTTATGAGAATGCCTATCTTGATGAACTTTCAGGAGGAGAACAACAGCGTGTTTTTGTAGCACAAGCACTTGCTCAGCAAGCGAAAATATTACTGCTGGATGAACCGACAAACCATTTAGACATTGCACACCAAAAGCAATTACTCGACACCATTAAAATGCAAGCCATTGAAAAAGGATTGACCATTATCTCTGTATTTCATGATATGAACTTGGCTTCTTTATATTGTGATCGTCTATTATTAATGGATAATGGAAGCATTAAAATAATGGGAGAACCGCATGCAGTACTTAAAGAAAAACAAATAGAAAGTGTTTATAAGGCTCGAATAAGCAGCTATCCACATCCGGAACAACCAAAACCACAAATCACCTTATTGCCTAATTTAGGTGAATTACAGGTGGATAGCTATATTACAAAAGATAATTTTACAGTGTCAAATGACTACGTCGTTCTACAAGCCAAAATGCCATTAAAATCAGTCTCTTCTGCTGTCGTAAATGCAGGTTCCGGTTGGTTTCGTTCATTTGTAAATCGTCATGTAAAAGCGGATTATGCATGTGATGATAGCACACAAGAGATGTTCGAATTTTTACATCAACATGGTTTTTCTACGACGGATACAGTGGGTATGATGACGGCCGTTCAAACGAAACATGTAGTCATTGAAGAATACAAAGGAACATTTGGATCCATTATTATTGCAGTTACAGCAGGTATTGGAAATGCGGTTGATGTGTCAAAAGCATTTGAACGCGAGGATATACCTTACGTCGGCACAATTAATACATGGATTATCATCAATGGGAAAATTTCAGATGAAGCATTTATCCAAGCGATGATTACCGCAACAGAGGCGAAAACAAAAGCGCTTCAACACGAAGATGTAAGAGATTCTTTAACAAATACACTTGCGACTGGGACGTCCACAGATAGTTTACTCGTAGCGGCTACTCAAAAAGGGGAGTTTTTACAGTATGCAGGACCTATTACTGAACTCGGGAAATGTATAGGGCGTGGCGTTTTCGAATGTACAACCCTTGCCATTAAACGCTATAAAGTAGCGAAAGGAATGTAAGTATGTCTGCTCATATCATCGCTCTTACAATTGGATTACTACTAGATAGAATAATCGGCGATCCCCCTAAATGGCCACATCCGGTCCGCTGGATGGGTCGCTTCATTTCCAAATTAACGACTTTGTTAAACAGGGGAAAACATCGTAAGTTCAAGGGGATTGTACTTTTAATGACGGTTGTGACTTTCACATTCACCTTTGTATTAGGTGTTTTGTCTGCAGCATACACAGTTAACTTTTTTTTAGGTATCGCTGTCGAAAGTATGATGTGTGCAGCCGGTTTTGCGCAAAAAAGCTTGAGAGTCGCAGCATTGTCCGTTTACAAACCGCTAGTTAAAGGTGACTTAAAAGAAGCTCGATTGAAAGTGTCGGAAATTGTCGGTCGTGATACCGCGAAGTTGTCTGAATCAGAAGTGACAAGAGCTGCCGTAGAAACAGTCTCAGAAAATACGAGTGATGGTATTACAGCACCCTTATTTTTTGCTTTTCTATTAGGCGCGCCTGGACTTTGGGTATATAAAGCAGTAAACACTCTCGATTCGATGGTGGGTTATAAAAATGAAGAATTCCGAGAGTTCGGCAAAGCTTCTGCCAAAATGGATGACATCTTGAACTATATTCCAAGCCGTATCACAGGGTATATCATCATTACGTGGACAAAAAATTTCAGTAAGCAAACATTTCGGTCACGCTTGAACGGCTGGTGGCAAGATGCGAAAAAGCATCCTAGTCCAAATAGTGGTTACTTAGAAGCTGCAACTGCCTATCAACTTGGCGTACAACTCGGGGGTAAAAGTACATATAAAGGCATTACATCTAAGCGTGCACGTATGGGAATCCCAGAAAACCCGCTCCGAGCGATTCACATTTTACATACCATTCGACAAATGCATATCGCCGTATTCCTATTCTGGTTGTGGATGATGTCGATAGGAGGTATTTTACGTGTCATTGCCTAATCATGGTGCAAATCCGCAACATGTCTATAACAGCCTTGGAATTACGCCGCCATGTCGTATTATCGACTTTAGTGAAAACGTCAATCCATTAGGACCACCTGATTCAATACAATCTGCCTGGAATAATTTCCAAAAGTTCATGAAGGTTTATCCAGATCCAGTAGGGGAACCTTTTCGCACAAAAATAGCGCAATATCACAATATTTCACCCGATTCTATTTTCGTCTCAAACGGAGCTTCAGAAGTATTTTCATTGCTTGCAGAGAAATACATGGGGAAGCAAGCCATTTTAATTCATCCAACTTTCTCCGAATATGGAGCGACTTTAAAAGCTCGTCATGTGGAAATAGTGAACTTGAAAATGCCTAATATTGTAACAGGCGAATTGCCGATTGCTGACATGAAAGAACATATGCACCATGCGGATGTTCTTTATTTATGTACACCAAATAACCCAACAGGTACTTTGCCAAAACGTAGTGTGATACGTGAGTTAATCCAATACGCCAAGATTTCAAACTGTGACATCGTGTTAGACGAAGCATTCATTGATTTCATTTCAGAGGAAGCATCGTTTATTTCTGATATTGATTCGGCACATGTAATTATTGTTCGCTCGATGACAAAAATGTACGCAATGCCAGGGCTGCGACTAGGATACATGGCAGCAGCACCTCATATTGTAGAAGAAATTCAGCGTCTAGCACCGCATTGGAATGTTAATAGGTTAGCAGCTGAAGTAGGTTCGCTCGTATTAAATGATGAGACGTTCCGTAAGAAAGCGATTCAACACAGTTTGAAGACATGTAAAGACATGACTGCCTTCCTAAAAGCTCAAGGATGTGAAGTAACGCAATCACAGGCCAATTTTTTATTGTTTAAATTACCACAATTAAACAAGGGGTTTTTTCCATATTTTTTACGGAAAGGCATTGTCCTTAGACATACAGAGAATTTCCGTGAACTAGATGGTCAGTGGTTTCGAATTGGTATGAAAAGCGAAGCGCAAATGGAAATCCTAAAAAGGGAGTTAACAGCATGGTTCGAGGCACATTAACATTTATTTCTGGTGGAGTTAGAAGCGGGAAGACGGCATTTGCCGAAAATTGGTTAATGGATCGAAATTGTTCTCGATTGATTTACCTCGCAACGGGCGTGGCATCTGACGATGAAATGCAACTTCGCATCAATCGTCATCAACAAGACCGAATCGCTTATAAAGAAAAATGGACGACGATTGAACAACCTCGTAAAATCGAAGAAATCATACCACACATCTTGCCTGGTGACGGTGTACTTTTCGATTGCGTCACGACTTGGTTGGCGAATGAATTATACGAAGGGTGGGCAACTGAAAACCCTTGTTTTAAACGTAATAACTGCATGGAAGAGAAACAACAGCAATTTCATAAAACGATTTCTTCATGGCTACATAACGGAGCAGATGTAGTAGTCATCTCCAATGAAGTATTAGATGAACCACTGTCAAACATATCAGATGTACTACTCTATCAACAATGGCTAGGTAGGCTTCATCAGTGGCTTGTCCAACAGAGCGATCATGCATTTGAACTGACGTATGGACTCGCAAAGAAGTGGAAATGAGGAGATACATATGAACGGAATCATGATTCAAGGAACAGCATCAAATGTTGGGAAAAGCATGATATGTAGTGCACTTTGCCGTTTATTTGCAAATGAAGGTTTTCATGTAGCACCATTTAAATCCCAAAATATGTCGACCTTTTCGACAAAGATAGCTAATGGATTAGAACTTAGTACGGCCCAATTTGCACAAGCACAGGCCGCTAAAGTCGAGCCACTTCCACAAATGAACCCAATTTTATTAAAGCCTTCTGGACATATGTCTTCGGAAGTTTGGTTGCTTGGTAAAAAAGTAAACGATATGCAAGCAATCGCTTACCGAGAAACCTTTTATGATGTTGGGTTACAGGTCATTAAGAAATCGCTCGAATTTGTTGATCAAAACTATGACGTCGTAGTTTTAGAAGGAGCAGGAAGTCCGGTTGAAATGAACTTAACCGATCGCGAACTTGTCAATATGAGCATCGCTGATTTAGCGGATGTACCGGTTATTTTGGTCGCTGATATTGAACGAGGTGGCGTTTTTGCTTCAATCGTTGGGACACTTGAATTACTTCCAAAAGCTCATCGAAATCGTGTAAGGGGCATTATTATTAATAAATTTCGTGGTGATATAGGTTTGTTTAATTCAGGAGTGTCATTTATAGAGTCCTATACAAAAATTCCTGTTCTCGGAGTGATCCCATTTATGGATAACCATGAAATTGAAGAGGAAGACTCATTTATTACTCATCATGATGTAGCATCCAAGACGTCAGGCGAAGATAAATATGATGAATGGGCTTACCACGTGGCAGCTCATCTCGATTGGCCACAAATAAAGGATATGGTAGAAAAACGATGATGCGTGGGATATTTCTTGCCCTGCAATTTTTCACTATTTTACCAGTGAATAAAGAACTAGAAATGGATCCCAAGTCAGTAACTGCAATGTTTACAACACTCCCGTGGATTGGGGTGTTAGTCGGGATATTCACCTCAAGTGTTTGGTTATTTTTTGACGCGAGTTCACTTTTCTTAGCGTTTATTATTGTGTTAATTGGGATTATTGTGTCCGGGGGACTACATCTCGATGGATTCGTGGATACAAGTGATGCCTTTTTTTCATATCGACGTATCGACAAACGTCACGAAATTTTAGCTGATCCACGCATCGGTGCTTTTGGGGCAATGGCTTTACTATTTTTTATTGTTGGAAAAATATTATTATTGGCAGAGATAATTTCGCACAACGGTATGAGATGGGAATGGTTAGTTGTCTTACCGTTTTTAGCGAGGGCAGGAATGTTGTACTACTTCATCAATACATCTGCAGCGCGGGACCGAGGACTGGCTGCATTCTTTAAAAAACGTTTTGATCATCGAGTATTGCTAGTCACCACGCTTCTTTCAATGGTAATAGGTGCAGGATTTATCATCGTTGTTGCTGGGAATATAGCAGTTGCCGTTAGTAGTTTAGTTGCTTTATTCATTTGTGCCCATGCATATAAGTATTGGACAAAGAAACATTTTGGAGGCGTCACAGGTGATGTATCTGGTGCTTTCGTTGAAGGGATGGAAGTTGTCTTATGGCTCGTGATTTTCAGCTTACTTTAATCCGTCACTTACCAACCTTAGCGAATCATGAGCGTCGATACATAGGCTGGAGCGATGAATCGATTATTCAGTCGTCACGGGTTTACGATAAAGCCACTTGGGGCCCAGCCGTTATTAATGGCAGCGATCTTCAACGTTGTCAAGAAACTGCCGTACTATTTTACCCGAAAACGCCCTACCAAGGTTCACCTGCATTTCGAGAAATGTCTTTTGGAGACTGGGAGTTACAGACGTATGAGGATTTGAAGGATGATCCTACTTATCAAAAGTGGTTATGTAATCCAGATGGTACAGCACCTCCAAATGGAGAGTTTTTACATGAAATGGCTTCACGCGTTCATATCGGATTGAAGAGTTTACTGCACGAGCATTCAGTTGTGGTGACGCATGGTGGACCAATTCGCTATGTACTCACGAAGTTTGCACCACAAGAAGATGATTTTTGGTCATGGGATGTCAAGCATGGTGACCAGTGGACTTTAAGCTGGTCGAGTAGGCAATGTTTTGAGGAGGGAAAGCGATGCGAGTCTTTGTCGGTGGAGCGTTTAATGGAAAGCGGACATATGTAAAGCAGCTCGTAATGGATCGAGATGAGCAATGGATTGAATGTGCAGAAGTGGACGATTTACCTCAAGCAGTTTCGAAAACGATTGTAGTTGTAGGCTTAGAAAATTTTGTGGAGCGCCATTTAGAAAGACCAGAAGAAGTTGTGATTGAAGATGTTATGAGGAAATTAACTTCATATCGAGAGCATAGTGATGTCATTGTGATTGTGACTGAAAATGGACGGGGAATCGTGCCGATAGTAGCAGAAACACGTGAACTTCGGGATCGCTGTGGCAGATTATCACAACAGATTTTCAAGGAAGCAACTGAAGTAACGCGCATTTGGTATGGCTTAACAGAAACATTAAAATAGAAGGATTGAGCAGACTTTTAAACTATATTAAAAGGGGGAAATATAATGAGAATATACACACGTACTGGGGACAAGGGACAAACAAGTTTAGTCGGTGCTCGCACAGATAAAGATGCACCGCGTGTGGAGACGTATGGCACGATTGATGAAGTGAACTCGTTTATTGGCAAAGCAATGACGGAACTGGATTCAGCGATCTTCAGTGATTTACTGACAGACTTAGAAGCAATTCAAAATGAATTATTCGATTGTGGTGGAGATTTATCAAACGTCAAGCCAAGTCGAACATATAAAATGTCAGAAGAGCCAGTAGAAGTACTTGAGAAGCGTATTGATGAATTAATGGAAGAAGCTCCATTGCTCGAACGATTTATTTTGCCAGGGGGATCGCCAGCTGCAGCAACACTGCACATCGCGCGGACGGTTACACGACGAGCGGAGAGACTAATGGTAACTTTGATGAAAGTAGAAGAGGACATTCCGACAGTCGTGCAACGTTATTTAAATCGTTTATCTGATTATTTATTTGCAGCTTCACGAGTCGCCAATTCACGGATAAATATTCGCGACAACGAATACGTACGTTCCGCTAAGGTATTTCGAAATGGTGGACGAGCGAAAAAAGTGGAGGAGTAAACGATGAATGTACGTTTATTGACGTTAACAGCGATGATTGCAACATTATGCGCGTTAGGTGCACTCGTGAAATTGCCTGTTGGAATTGGTACGGCAGCTTTAGACGCAGTGCCAGCTCTAGTTTCCGTAATGTTTTTGCCACCAGTATTTTCAGGTATAGCTGCATTAATTGGCCATTTAGTATCTGCATTATCGGCAGGGATGCCATTTGGTCCATTCCATGTGTTGATAGCTGCTGAAATGTTCGTGATTTTATGGGTCTTTGGGTTGCTACATCGTACAGGAAAAAACATGTGGAAATGGATATTTTTTGTGTTAGCAAATGGAGTACTTGCACCATTGCCGTTTTACTTCCTGATCGGACCAGCGTTCTTTTACGTGGCTGTCCCTTCATTATTAATAGCTTCTTGTTTAAACGCGGGAATTGCCATTATGTTGGCACCCTTAGTGAAACGAGTTTACAAGAGAGTAGTAGTCGTTAAATGAGAAATGCCATGAAATTGCCGAATGGTTTTGTGGTAACTACTGACAACGCTGGTGGTATTGGTGAAAAACAAGCCGACGTCGTGTATGCGCCGAATCATGTCGTCAGTTATTTTGCAGCTCGTGTTGCTTTACTCGAGCAATGGGCAGCGAATGCACAAGTGCAGTCTGTCATTATCCATAATTTTTCAGGTGAAGCCGCGTGGCAAGCTTACATGGATGGGGTGCAACGTCTATTTGATGAAGTTAATTTAGGGCAAATCTTAATAATTGGCAGTAGTGAAACTAATATGGAGCTTTTACAGTCAGCTATGTCAGTCACGATGATTGGTAGTAGCAAAGAAATTGAGGATTGTGACGTTACCTGGTTTATTTATGGTCAACCTTGCGTAGGTAGTGAAGTACTTGAAAATGCCAAAAATTTCGCGGATTTGAAAAAGTTGAAGGAAGCAATTGGCCAAGGTTGGGTGAAGAAGGTTTGGCCAGTCGGTTCAAAAGGGATTCAATCAGAGGTTGGAGCTTTGTTTGCAGATGATACAATAGTTGTGATTTCGGAGTTAGATGTGGGAAAGTCTGCGGGACCGAGTACTGTTGTTCTTTTAGGAGTTCAGCGTGAATCAGTCGAATTAGCAAGGCAATATTTTGGAGATGAATTTCGAGATTTAGTTGTGTGAGATAAATGCTATTCCAATTTGCATTAACTAGGTTTCTGGTTCGCTATGTATGGACTGCAAACCTGCTACACGATAGCCTAAAGAATGAAAAGAGAATCGCGAAGTGACAACATCACTTCGCGATTCTTTTTTGCTTTCTTTAAAGGAACTGGTGGGGATATGCTGAAGAATGTTAAAATGAAAACCGAAGTAAAGTTTCACATTAAGAAAAGTGTTTATAAATATCTATGAAACTAAAAAAATCCTTCTACACGCTGATTTCCGTTCCGAGCGGACGCGTTCCGTGGGGCGTGCGGTGAGCCGTGTCCGCGGAAAGCGTCCATCTAGAACGGAAAGCAACGGGATATACTGACTTTCTGGACAGTCCCTCGACAAATTAATAAATCAATTATAGCCGACTAAAATTCTTTACCAACGACATTTGACAAAGAACCATAAGGAGCAATATCTGACATCAATATAAAGGGAGAGATAATTATGAGGCGTGTACTATATATTTTTTTCACCATTATTATTATCTTCTTAAGCGTGTATGGAGTTAGTGAGTGGAAATCTTCAAATGAAAAAAAACCGGTTGTAGGAAATTGGGTAGGAACATGGAGCGCAAGTATGCAAGCATCTTATGAAGATGGAGTTTCTCATAAAGGGTTTGAAAATCAAACCGTTCGTTCAATCATCCATCCTCATATAGATGGCAAAAAGATGCGGATACGTCTATCTAATACATTTGGTTCTGAACCGCTGTCTATCGAAGAGATACACGTGGCGGTTTCAAAAAGTGGGTCTGGTATTGTTCCTGGAACAGATCAACAGGTTACATTTGGGGGCGAACAAAATGTAACAATCCCTCCTGGTGCGAAAGAATTTAGTGATCCAATATCCTTTGAGGTTAACAGTGAAGAAAATCTGGCGGTCAGTCTTTATGTTCGTGATAAAACAGGACCTACAACATGGCATCCTCGTTCTATGCAAACTACATATATTTCAACTGGAAAGCATGTTTCAGACTCTGATGCTTCGGCTTTTAAAACGAAAGAAGATGCATGGTTTTGGTTGGATGGGGTGGACGTTATACCAGATCCTTCTGTAATGGGTGCCATTGTTGTATTGGGAAGTTCCATTGCTAATGGAAATCGTTCTACAGTGGATGCCAGCCGTCGATGGCCTGATTATTTAGCGAAACGATTAAATCAAAATAATTCGGATATCAAAATGTCTGTTTTGAATGCAGGAGTCTCTGCCAATCATTTGATCAACAATAGGCCAGATAATGGTGAGAGTGCATTGGAAAGGCTCGAGCGGGATGTTTTTAGTCAAACAGGCGTCAAGGCACTGATTTTGCACCAAGGCTTGAATGATATTAGACATTATCCGGAATATGATTCAGAAAAAGTTATTGAGGGAATGGTACAAATCATTAATTCTACTCATGATCAAGGCCTTAAAATTTATGGTGGGACTTTAACTCCTTTTAAAGGTTCAGGAATGTACACATCACAAGGGGAAAAAACTCGTCAGGAGGTAAATCACTGGATCAAGAATAGTGGAGAGTTTGATGGAGTGATAGATTTTGACAAAGCACTGAGGGATCCTAAAGAGCCTGAACGCTACCTTCCAAAATATGACGCTGGGGATCATCTACATCCCAACGATGCTGGGTATAAGAAAATGGCTGAGACTGTTGACCTTTCAACATTTAAATAGGTTGAAAGGTTGGTGATAGAAGAACATTCTGTCTCAAACCTGCTGCACAATAAACCCGTTATTTTGTTAAGATACCTAACCCGACAGAAAAGAGCCATGGAGTGAACCTGGCGAAATGGCTTCCATGTAGATCTACCTTGTGGGCCAACTGGAAAGAGAAATGGGGCTGTCTAATAAGTCCTTAAAATAGGTAAGGTATTTACTTATTTTTCTAATTGTGCTGGTGTAACCTATTCGCCCAGTTCTTCAATCCTAGATTGAATGTATTCAGATTCTGTTATGTCCTTGATTTGATGAATCGATTTTCGGATGCTTTCTTTCAACTTACATTCGATACTCTTCAATCGTCTTTATAGTGAGAATAGAATACTTTGTGATCAATCGACTCAATCGTTTTATCAATCACTCGTGAAACATGGTTACCCAGTTTTTCTTGCGACGAGGAGAGTCACGGACCGCCCGCCTGTTTCTGTTTCTGTTTCTGCATCGCTTTGCTAGCTTCGAAACATGAAAGTGAGTTGTAATGGAAATCGACAGCCATATTGGTTACACTACACATTTCAGTAAATTAAATTGTGTGGAAAAGATGAATATTAAAAAAGTATGCGAGAATAAGCGTATATGAAATTCAGGAGTATACATATAAATGCGAGATAAGTCCTAACCGTTAGATTGTTGCTAATATGGGATATAGCAGAAATCAGATACAGTATAATTTCTTTATTTTTCCTATTGACTGAATGCTCATTCAGTCTTAAACTTAAAGTTAGCATCGACAACATACCAACAATCTACTAAAATGATGGTATTACTATAAGAACAAATATAATTTTAATATATAGAAAAGGGGAGAAGGAGATGAACCTGCTTTTAATTATTAACTGGGTCTTATTTTTAGCTGTAACCGCTTACGCACTTGGTTTATTTACTTATTTACTGAAAACTCGCTACGATTTCATTAAACTCGGACAAAAAGTCGAGTTTGAGGACAATTTGAAAGAGCGTATGCGTAAAATTTGGGTGAATGTATTTGGACAAAAGAAATTATTGAAAGATAAGAAAAGTGGAATTATACACGTAATGTTCTTCTACGGATTCCTACTTGTGCAATTTGGAGCAATTGATTTCATATGGAAAGGGCTAAATCCTGGATCTCATTTACCACTTGGAGCGGTTTATCCTGCTTTTACATTCTTTCAAGAAATCGTCACGTTAACTATTCTAGTTGCAGTTGTATGGGCATTCTACCGCCGCTACATTGAAAAATTAGTGCGTTTAAAACGCGGATGGAAATCAGGTCTTGTACTTATTTTCATTGGTGGATTAATGGTATCGGTATTAGTAGGAAACGGAATGGGTATGATTTGGCATGACCACGCAGCAACTTGGTCAGAACCTGTAGCTTCCGGTATTGCCATGATCTTTAGTTTATTACCCGAGGCAGCTGTCATCACTATATTCTATGCAATGTGGTGGGTTCACTTACTATTCTTGCTAGCATTCTTGGTATATGTACCTCAGTCGAAACATTTCCATTTAATTACTGGACCTGCAAATACGTACTTCAACCGTGTTGATAATGTTGGGAAACTTCGTCCAATTGATTTCGAAGTGGAAGAGGACGAAGAAGCAGCAGATGAAGAAGAAACGACGTTTGGTGTCGGTAAAATTCAAGACTTTAGTCAAAAACAAATGATTGACCTTTACGCATGTGTAGAATGTGGTCGTTGTACAAATATGTGTCCAGCTACGGGAACAGGGAAAATGCTGTCACCGATGGACTTAATTACGAAACTTCGTAATCATTTAACAAATACAGGTGCTGTCCTGACGAAACAAAAACCGTGGGTACCAGCAATGGCCTTTGCTAATACGCAAGGTAACCAACTAGCGGTTGCTGCTCGTGTTGATGGTGCAGTTATTGAAGACATTTACAATCCAGCATTAATTGGTGAGGTCATTACAGAAGAAGAACTTTGGGCTTGTACGACTTGTCGTAACTGTGAAGATCAATGTCCAGTAATGATTGAACACGTATCCCACATTATCGACCTTCGCCGTTACTTAGTAATGACAGAAGGACGTATGAATCCGGACGCCCAGCGCGCGATGACAAACATCGAACGTCAAGGAAATCCATGGGGTCTTAACCGTAAAGAGAAAGAAAAATGGCGTGACGTACGTCCAGATGTGAAGATTCCAACAGTCAAAGAAGTATCAAAAGCTGGCGAAGAATTTGAATTCTTATTCTGGGTTGGCTCAATGGGTTCATTTGACAATCGTTCACAAAAAATCGCTTTAGCATTCGCACGATTAATGAATGAAGCGGGTGTTAAATTCGCAATTCTTGGAAACAAAGAAAAGAACTCTGGCGACACACCTCGTCGTTTAGGAAATGAATTCTTATTCCAAGAACTCGCTACAGCAAATATTTCTGAGTTTGAAAAAGCAGGCGTCACAAAGATCGTTACAATCGATCCGCATGCTTATAATATTTTCAAAAATGAATACCCTGATTTCGGTTGGAGTGGAGAAGTGCTTCACCATACAGAAATGTTGTTTGATTTAGTGCAACAAGGTCGCCTAAAACCACAATATTCAATTGATGAAACCATTACCTTCCATGATTCATGTTACTTAGGGCGTTACAATGATGTGTACGATCCACCACGTGAAATCTTACGTGCAATCCCAGGTGTTAAGCTTGTGGAAATGGAACGTAACCGCGAAACAGGAATGTGCTGTGGAGCAGGAGGCGGAATGATGTGGATGGAAGAACATGTTGGGAATCGTGTAAACGTTGCACGTACAGAACAAGCACTTGAAGTAAACCCGACGATGATTTCATCAGGATGTCCATACTGTTTAACGATGCTTTCAGATGGAACGAAAGCAAAAGAAGTAGAAGAGACGGTAGGCACATACGATATCGCCGAATTACTAGAACGTTCAGTACTAGGAGATTATTTGCCGCCAGTTGAAGAAGAAGAAGTAGAACCTGTAATACACTGAAAAGCGTAGAAGCCCACTCAAGCTCATCACCGGCGCTGGAAGAAACGAATCGAAAACTCGTTTTCGAATGAGTTTCTGAAGCTTAGGTGTGAGCTGGGCTTCGGAGCTAGACAACACTGAAAAGCGTAGAAGCCCACTCAAGCTCATCACCGGCGCTGGAAGAAACGAATCGAAAACTCGTTTTCGAATGAGTTTCTGAAGCTTAGGTGTGAGCTGGGCTTCGGAGCTAGACAACACTGAAAAGCGTAGAAGCCCACTCAAGCTCATCACCGGCGCTGGAAGAAACGAATCGAAAACTCGTTTTCGAATGAGTTTCTGAAGCTTAGGTGTGAGCTGGGCTTCGGAGCTAGACAACACTGAAAAGCATAGAAGCCCACTCAAGCTCATCACCGGCGCTGGAAGAAACGAATCGAAAACTCGTTTTCGAATGAGTTTCTGAAGCTTAGGTGTGAGCTGGGCTTCGGAGCTAGACAACACTGAAAAGCATAGAAGCCCACTCAAGCTCATCACAGGCGCTGGAAGCAAGGTTTCCTTTGCGACGAGTAACCGCAGGAGCAAACGAATCGAAAACTCGTTTTCTCGGATAACGGAAGGAAGGCTAAATGCCCGACATCGTGTCGGAACGCCTTCCTGACCCACATCGTGTGGGCCCAAGCTTAGGTGTGAGCTGGGCTTCTGAGATAGCGAATAATTAATTTGATAAATTTGTGAATTCTAAGTATAATAAGATTAAATAGAAAAGGGAGTCGTTGTGCTCCCTTTTTATTTAATGTTTTGTCGAGCGAGCGTTCAGTCAATGTCGATTCGTAGCTAGAATTGTCAAATTACAACGTCAACTCGAATATTTACAACTAGAGCATAGATAAATACAACTAAACAGCTTAAAATTACAACTAGAGCATAACAATCAATCTATCAACACAACTTATACCGAACACTCTCATTTGGTTTATTTCTTGATAACAGAAAACTGAAAGCGTATACAAAAAAAGGGGGAAATAATAATGACAAGAACAGTTATTTTAGATGGAGCACGTACAGCATTTGGGAAAATGGGAGGAGCAATGGCTTCACTTACAGCGAGCGATTTAGGTGGCGTTGCCATTAAAGAAGCGTTACACCGCGCAGGCGTTGCACCAGATTCAGTCGATGAAGTCATTATGGGATCAGTTCTTCAAGCTGGACAAGGACAAATTCCATCTCGTCAAGCTGCTACAAAAGCAGGAATTCCTTGGGGTGTCAAAACAGAAACGATTAACAAAGTATGTGCATCTGGAATGCGCGCAGTTACGTTAGGTGATCAACTCATTCGTTTAGGTGAAGAACAAACAATCGTTGCGGGTGGCATGGAGTCCATGTCAAATGCACCATATTACTTACCTAAAGGTCGATTTGGCTTACGCATGGGCGATGCACAAATGATTGATGGCATGATTTATGATGGTCTATCTTGTTCATTCGATCCAAAGCATGTACACATGGGCACATATGGTAACTTAACAGCTGAGAAATTCGAGTTGTCACGAGAAGCACAAGATGCATGGTCATTGCGTAGCCATGACTTAGCATTAAAAGCAATTGACAACGGGACGTTCGCTGAAGAAATTACACCCGTCGAAATTCCTCAACGTAAAGGTGAAGCAATCATATTTGACCAAGATGAAGGTCCTCGTCGTGGGTCGTCTTTAGAGTCACTTTCAAAATTAAAACCAGCATTTGGTAAAGAAGGTACAATTACAGCGGGTAACGCACCTGGTGTTAATGATGGAGCTGCAGCACTAGTGCTAATGAGTGAAGAAAAGGCCAATGCAGAAGGTAAAACGCCTCTAGCTTATATTATTGGACATGCGGAAGTAGCAATTGAACCAGAAAACTTCCCACAAACACCTGGCCTTGTTATTAATTCGATTTTAGAAAAAACAGGCAAGTCACTAGAAGAAATCGACTTATTTGAAATCAACGAAGCGTTTGCTGCTGTTGCTTTAGCATCTGCACAAATTGCCAACTTAGATAAAGAAAAAGTAAATGTAAACGGTGGAGCTGTTGCACTTGGTCACCCAATTGGGGCAAGTGGAGCCCGCGTTATCTTAACATTAGCTTATGAATTAAAACGTCGTGGTGGCGGAATTGGAATTGCGGCTATTTGTTCTGGCGGCGGACAAGGCGATGCGGTTATGATCGAAGTTCCTAAAGCTTAAAAAGAAAAGCTAGATAGATGTGAAAGCGTAAATTAGAGGGGGACATTATAGTTGGATATTCAAAAAATACTCGTAATCGGAGCAGGTCAAATGGGTTCAGGTATTGCACAAGTATGTGCACAAGCTGGATTTGATGTAAAATTAAATGACATGAAAGAAGAGTTTTTCCAACGGGGTTTGGCAAATATCACGAAAAATTTATCTCGTAACGTAGAAAAAGGACGAATGACGGAAGATGAAAAAACTCAAGTATTATCACGTATTACAAAATCACTTGATCTAAATGACGCATCTGATGTTGATTTAGTTATTGAAGCAGCAGTTGAGAACATGGAAATTAAACAGAAGATTTTCAAACAACTCGATGAAATTACGCCAAAACATGCGATTTTAGCTTCAAACACATCTTCATTACCAATTACTGAAATTGCCGCTTCAACTAAGCGTCCAGAACAAGTTATCGGTATGCACTTTATGAATCCGGTACCAGTAATGAAGCTGGTTGAAATCATTCGCGGGCTAGCAACTACTGATGAAGTGTACAAATCGATTGAAGATATGACTAAAAAAGTAGGTAAAGTCCCGGTAGAAGTTAATGACTTTCCAGGTTTCGTTTCAAACCGTATCCTAATGCCGATGATTAACGAAGCAATTTACACATTGTACGAAGGTGTCGCGACAAAAGAAGCAATTGATGATGTCATGAAACTTGGGATGAATCATCCAATGGGACCTCTACAATTAGCCGACTTTATCGGTCTTGATACTTGTTTATATATTATGGAAATCTTGCATGAAGGCTTTGGCGACAGTAAGTATCGCCCATGTCCGTTACTACGTAAATATGTAAAAGCTGGCTGGTTAGGTAAGAAAACAGGCCGCGGCTTTTATATGTACGAATAGGAGAATTAAAAATGGAACTGAAATTTACTGAAGAACAATTAATGATGCGCACGATGGTGCGAGACTTTGCAAAAGCGGAAATCGAGCCAAACATTGAAAAAATGGAAAAAGGCGAATTTCCACGTGAAATAGTAAAAAAAATGGGTGAGCTTGGCTTAATGGGCATCACGATTCCTGAAAAGTACGGCGGATCTGAAATGGACTATATGAGCTACGTCATCGCAATTCACGAATTATCGAAAGTCAGCGCTGTCGTGGGGGTCATTTTGTCAGTTCATACATCTGTTGGAACAAATCCTATTTTGTACTTCGGTAATGAACAACAAAAACAAAAGTATGTTACAAAATTAGCTTCTGGAGAATATTTAGGTGCATTCTGTCTAACTGAACCATCTGCTGGTTCAGATGCAGGATCTATGAAGTCAAAAGCAGTTAAAGACGGGGACCATTATAAAATAAACGGTTCGAAAGTTTTTATCACTAATGGTGGAGAAGCACAAGTCTATATTGTTTTTGCTTCAACAGACCCTTCAAAAGGCTCAAGAGGTGTATCAGCTTTCATCGTAGATAAAGATACTCCTGGCTTCATTATTGGTAAAGATGAACGCAAAATGGGATTACACGGGTCACGTACTGTTCAGTTAACGTTTGAAGATATGATGGTGCCTGCTGAAAACTTATTAGGTGAAGAAGGCGAAGGTTTTAAAATTGCATTAGCCAACTTAGATGTTGGACGAATTGGTATTGCTGCGCAATCTTTAGGAATTGCTGAAGCGGCTTATGAAGCAGCGGTAGCCTACGCAAAAGAACGTGTACAATTTGGCAAACCAATATCATTGCAACAAGGTATTGGATTTAAATTAGCGGACATGGCTACAGCTGTTGAAGCATCACGGTTATTAGTATATCAAGCAGCTGATCTACGTACGCGTGGTCTAGCATGTGGAAAAGAAGCATCAATGGCAAAATTATTTGCTTCTAAAACAGCAGTAGATACGTCAATTGAAGCTGTTCAAGTATTCGGTGGGTATGGTTACACTGAAGATTATCCAGTAGAACGTTATTTCCGTGACGCAAAAGTAATGGAAATTTATGAAGGTACATCGGAAATTCAACGTATAGTTATTAGCAAACATTTACTTAAATAAGAGTCTATTATAGACTAGAGTCGCTACAGGTTGACGCTTTCCTGGGAGCAAGCATCAAGCCGCTTCCCTCGCGATGCTCAGTCCAGGGTTTTAAGTGGCTTGCTAATCCCCTAGGAGTCGCCAGCTGCCGCTTGCTTATAATGGTAAGTAATAACTATGGCCATGAAATTCAATGTTTTGTTATTGGTAACACTAACTAAGTTGAAAATCTACTATAGATTAGCGTCGCTCCAGGTGGACGCTTTCCTGGGAGCAAGCATCAAGCCGCTTCCTTCGTGACACTCAGTCCAGGGTCTTGATTAGCTTGCTGATTCCCTAGGAGTCGCCACCTTCCGCTAGCTTATATGGTTAATGGTAAGTAATAACTATGGCCATGAGATTCAATGTTTTGTTATTAGAAAGCACTAACTAAGTTAAAAATCTACTAGAGATTAGCGTCGCTCCAGGTGGACGGTTTCCAAGGGGCAAGCTAATCAAGCCGCTTCCTTCGTGACACTCAGTCCAGGGTCTTGATTAGCTTGCTGATTCCCTAGGAGTCGCCACCCTCTGCTCGCTTATATGAATAATATTAGTAATGTAATCAGGAACATTTTATAAAACATGCTATGTTTAATATTATTTATGGTCTATAAACATTCAGGAGATTGAAGTGGAAGGCGGCGACTCCAGTGGGATTAGCGGGACAAGTGAGACCCCGCAGTGGAGCGAGAGCGACCGAGGAGGCTCACTGCCCGCCCCACGGAAAGCGTCCGCTTGCAACGGAAATCACAAGCAAATTCTAAAAAATAATGATTGTAAAGGGGAAAATAAAATGAACTTTAAACTATCAGAAGAACATGAAATGATTCGCAAAATGGTTCGCGATTTCGCGACAAAAGAAGTAGCTCCAACAGCTGCAGAACGTGACGAAGAAGAGCGCTTTGACCGTGACATTTTCGATAAAATGGCGGAACTAGGATTAACAGGAATACCTTGGCCTGAAGAGTACGGTGGAATTGGTTCCGATTATTTAGCTTACTGTATCGCAGTTGAAGAATTATCACGTGTTTGTGCATCGACAGGTGTAACTCTTTCAGCTCACACATCTTTAGCTGGATGGCCGATTTTCAAATACGGCAATGAAGAACAAAAACAAAAATATCTTCGTCCTATGGCAGAAGGTAAAAAAATTGGTGGATACGGCTTAACAGAAGCAAGTTCAGGTTCTGACGCAGGTGGCATGAAAACAACTGCAAAACTAGATGGTGACCACTATATAGTAAACGGTTCTAAAATCTTTATTACAAACGGTGGTATTGCCGACATTTATGTAGTATTTGCTGTAACTGATCCAACTTCAAAACATAAAGGGACAAGCGCATTCATCGTTGAAGCTGACTTCGAAGGCTTCTCAGTTGGTAAGAAAGAAAGAAAACTTGGTATTCGTTCTTCACCAACAACTGAAATCATATTCGATAACTGTCGCATTCCAAAAGAAAACTTACTTGGCGAAGAAGGCGAAGGATTCCTTATCGCAATGAAAACGCTAGATGGCGGTCGTAACGGAATCGCAGCACAAGCTGTCGGAATTGCTCAAGGGGCACTTGACGCATCAGTTGAGTACGCGAAAGAACGCGTTCAATTTGGTAAACCAATTGTTGCTAACCAAGGGATTTCATTTAAATTAGCTGATATGGCAACGTCAATCGAAGCATCACGCTTACTGACTTACCAAGCAGCTTGGTTAGAATCAAACGGACTTTCTTACGGTAAAGAATCAGCAATGGCAAAATTAATGGCTGGAGATACAGCGATGAAAGTAACAGTGGATGCTGTTCAAGTATTCGGTGGCTATGGTTATACAAAAGACTACCCAGTAGAACGTTACATGCGCGACGCAAAAATTACACAAATTTACGAGGGTACACAAGAGATTCAACGCCTTGTAATCTCTCGAATGATTACGAAGTAAATGAAGAACGTGGTGAAAGTCAAACGCGAAGTGGAGTCGTCCGTAAAAGATGAAAGCCTTATATCTAAACGTCGGAATCAAATGATCCGTGGGGCTGTCGCGCTCTTTAAAGAAAAAGGCTTTCATCGAACTACAACACGAGAAATAGCAAAAGAAGCGGGCTTTAGCATAGGCACACTCTATGAATATATTCGCACGAAAGAAGACGTCCTGTACTTAGTATGTGACAGCATTTATGAAGAAGTGTTGGAGCGTTTATCAGCACTTCCTACGCAGGCTGGCACGCTAGAAGGACTGAAGATAGCAATTCGACACTACTACTTGCTCGTTGATGAAATGCAAGATGAGTTCATCGTTATGTATCAAGAGTCAAAATCCTTATCTAAAGATGAACTTAATTATGTATTAAATAAAGAGCTAGAAATGGTGGCTATCTTTGAAAATATTCTTCATGCTTGTCGCAAATCAGGTGAATGTAAATTGTCTGAAGATGCCGTAAAACTAGCGGCACACCATTTAGTCGTTCAAGGCCAGATGTGGGCGTTTAGACGTTGGGGACTTCATCATGATATAAAAATCGAAGAATTTATCAAAGTGCAAACAACATTTTTCTTACAAGGGATACAAGGAAATGGAGGGAAAGCATGACAACTACAGTAGAAATTTATCGTCCAACCAATCACGTACGTTTTGTTACGGCTTCAAGCCTTTTTGATGGGCATGATGCGTCTATAAACATTATGCGTCGCATTTTACAATCAACGGGTGCAGAGGTTATACATTTAGGCCATAACCGGTCAGTAGAAGAAGTCGTGAATGCGGCAATTCAAGAAGACGCACACGGTATTGCTATTTCTTCTTATCAAGGTGGTCACGTTGAATACTTTAAATACATGTATGATTTATTAGCTGAACGTGGAGCTCCACACATCCGCATTTACGGTGGTGGTGGTGGTGTAATCATTCCAAAAGAAATTAAAGATCTACATGACTACGGAATTGCATGGATTTTTTCACCAGATGACGGTCGTACTTTTGGCCTTCAAGGCATGATTAATCGCATGGTTGAAGACTGTGATATTGCAATTAATACAAAAAATGCAGTTGATCAATTGACTCACGCGGATACGGATCATCCTGAAGTGTTAGCGCACCTAATTACGGTCGCTGAAGATGGGGTTAACAACGAAAACGCAGATGCGAAAAAGTTAGTTGAAAAAGCGCGTGAACTTTCAAAAGGCACACCCGTACTTGGAATCACTGGTACAGGTGGAGCTGGGAAATCTTCTTTAACTGATGAATTAATTCGTCGCTTTTTATCGGAATTAGGAGATAAAAAAGTAGCCGTTATTTCGATTGACCCAACGAAGCAAAAAACAGGTGGAGCTTTACTTGGAGATCGTATTCGTATGAATGCGATTTTCAATAAACGTGTCTTTATGCGCAGCCTAGCAACACGTGGCTCTCGTACTGAATTATCAGGTGCACTTAGCGACGTGCTAGACGTAGTGAGAGTAGCCGGTTTCGACTTAATCATCGTGGAAACGAGCGGGATAGGTCAAGGAGATGCAGAAATAGCGAACGTAGCAGACGTTTCAATGTATGTTATGACAAGTGAATTCGGAGCACCTTCACAGTTAGAGAAAATCGACATGATTGATTATGCTGACTTAATTGTCATTAATAAATACGAACGCAAAGGCTCTGAAGATGCACTTCGTCAAGTACAAAAACAATTCCAACGCAGCCGCGGTTTATGGAATGAGAGCATAGATACTATGCCTGTTTACGGAACGATCGCAAGCCAGTTTAACGATATAGGGACAAACTCTTTATTTGCAGCATTAGTTTCACGTGTAAATGAGATTTGTAAAACAGACTGGGAAACATCGTATGAGCAATTTATAAAAACACAAAAGCAAAACGTGATCATTCCAAATGATCGCCGCTACTACTTGCGTGAAATTACAGATGCCGTTCGTGGTTACCATAAAAAGTCTGACCAACAAGTAGACTTCGCTCGTCGCTTGTTCCAACTTGAAGGTGCCATAGAAATGGTCAACGAAAAAGCACCAAATGATGCATTAGTTGAATCGTTAACTTCGCTAGCACAAGGAGTACGTGACGAATTAACTGCTGAATCAAAACGCATTTTAGACAATTGGAAAGCGTTAAAAGAAGCGTATGCAGGTGATGAATTTGTCACTAAAGCACGCGATAAAGAAATCCGCACGATTTTACGTACGGAAAGTTTAAGTGGCCTGAAAATTCCACGAGTGGTATTGCCTAAATTTGTAGATTTCGGTGAAATCCTTCGCTGGGTATATAAAGAAAACGTGCCAGGTTCATTCCCATACACAGCGGGCGTATTCCCATTCAAACGTGAAGGGGAAGATCCAAAACGTCAATTCGCAGGAGAAGGAACACCTGAGCGCACAAATCGACGTTTCCATTATTTATCGAAAGATGACGATGCAAAACGTTTATCAACAGCATTCGACTCTGTAACTTTATATGGCGAAGATCCACATACTCGTCCAGATATTTTCGGGAAAGTCGGAGAATCAGGCGTTAGTATTTGTACACTTGATGACATGAAGAAATTGTATAATGGCTTTGATTTATGTGCAGCTGCTACATCAGTATCCATGACAATTAATGGTCCAGCGCCAATCATTTTGGCGATGTTTATGAACACAGCCATTGATCAACAAGTTAAACAAAACGAAGAAAAATTAGGTCGAACATTGACAGTTGAAGAATTCACAGAAGTACGCGTAAACACACTTCAAGTTGTACGTGGAACTGTTCAAGCGGATATTTTAAAAGAAGACCAAGGACAAAATACATGTATTTTCTCTACGGAATTCGCACTTCGCATGATGGGTGATATTCAACAATACTTTATCGATTCTAAAGTGCGTAACTATTATTCAGTTTCGATTTCTGGCTACCATATTGCTGAAGCGGGTGCGAATCCAATTTCGCAATTAGCCTTCACTTTATCAAATGGTTTCACATACGTAGAGTACTATTTAAGCCGTGGAATGAACATTGATGATTTTGCACCTAATCTATCATTCTTCTTCTCGAATGGTTTAGATCCAGAGTACACAGTAATCGGTCGTGTAGCACGTCGTATTTGGGCAGTTGTCATGCGCGACAAATACGGTGCAAATGATCGCAGTCAAAAGCTTAAGTATCACGTTCAAACGTCAGGTCGAAGCTTGCATGCGCAAGAAATCGATTTTAACGATATTCGTACAACACTACAAGCATTGATGGCGCTACAAGATAACTGTAACTCGCTTCACACAAATGCATACGATGAAGCCATTACAACTCCGACCGAAGAATCTGTTCGTCGTGCAATGGCCATTCAAATGATTATTACAAAAGAACATGGCTTAACTAAAAATGAAAACCCACTTCAAGGTGCGTTCATTATTGAAGAAATGACGGACTTAGTTGAAGAAGCGGTACTTTCAGAATTCGATCGTATTGACGACCGTGGTGGAGTACTTGGCGCTATGGAAACACAGTACCAACGTGGTAAAATCCAAGAAGAATCTATGCATTATGAGATGTTGAAACATACGGGTGAATTACCGATTATTGGTGTAAACACGTATTTGAATCCAAATCCACCATCTTCAGATGATATTGATAACATGGAAATTGCACGTGCAACAAGTGAAGAAAAAGAAACGCAAATTCGTAATTTACTGGCATTCCAAGAACGACATTCTGCAGAATCACAAGCAGCTTTAGATCGTTTGAAAGAAGTCGCAGTATCTGGAGGCAACATCTTTGAACAACTGATGGACACAGTAAAAGTGGCCTCACTTGGTCAAATCACCAACGCTCTATATTCTGTCGGCGGACAGTATCGTCGCAATATGTAATAGCTTGCTGTTTAAGCGATCCGACTTTGTCGGGTCGCTTTTTCATGTTGTACTGTGTTTGATCTATTTGCGAGTCGCCTCGACAGTGTCAAACCCGGTGGTATGGGTGTAAAACTATAATGCTCCATTTATTACGTTTTCTCACCAAGGCTACTAAGTTATGAAATAAGTTTGGACATAAATCTCTAATTTGACCGATAAATGTTTCACGATTGAAAGAGGCTGTCAAAATTCGTCTCATGAACCAAGTTGATTAGCTAATGAACCAGTCCTTTGCGATTTCTTCTTCCAAACAGGAGCGTAGCGTAAACAAAACCATTCAAGTCCACCCTAAAACAGAGTGTAAACTTTATAATTCTTTAGCATTCCATTATTCAAATGCAAAAACTTGATTTGTACTGTCGGATGCCTCCGACAGCTTTTTTGGTGGAAAACGATATGGATATATATATATATCCATAATTTTACTATTTCAACGTGGGAGGCAATTTTTACAACGTCACCGTCCAAAATTACAACGTGACAGCCCATAATTACAACTGAGCCATCGTTCGCCACTAGAGCCATCCCTTATAACAAGGAAATAGCAGCTGAAATGTATCTTCAGCTGCCTATTTCCATAAAATCAGTGTCTATTTCCTCGTAAACTAAAGCCAAAGACCTGTGCAGGTGAGCGAGGGATGCACACCCGCTGTATGATTGCCTGTCAGAAAGAAAAGTAGCGATGTGACGGAGTCACATCGCTACTTTCTTATTCCATAGGTTATGATGCAGCGGTTGTGGCGTCTATAGCGAGCCGAAAACCCTGCTGATGCTAAAAGTGTTCCAGTAAACATAGTAGCTATATAAAATACGGACCGAGTAAGAAGAACAAAATCATTAAATTCAAAGCTGTTGCATATAAAATCATTAAATGGCTATTGTCTTCAGTAATTTTTGTGCGTGATAAAACAACAGGCAAGATACATCCAAACGCTGAAACAAAAACCACCATCCAAACATGCCATACTTCTGTTAAATAAGGAGCTCTGGAGACCATTGATTCCGAGTTGAAAATCTTCGAAAATAACCATAGTTGTAAAAGTAATAAAGCACCCACCTGGATAAAGTAGGTTTTGATAAATACATTTTTTTGATACCATTTCCTCATTAATGCAAGTGAACCATAACTAACGAAAAACGCTGGAATTATCCATGTAAACGACAGTAAGACTAGCAAAAGTCCATTAAATAACAATGTGATGAATGTGTAAAGTGCTTCTTTGGCGTCGCCATTTAGCCCTTTTGCACTTAACACACGGTATTCACTAGCTGAAGAAGAAAACATTAGCTCTTGTTGCTTACCATTTGTTTTAAAATAAGCCACTGTATTATCGTTAATCATATGTGGACGTATGAAATAATTTCCTGTTTTCGTAACAGCTGAAGCTTCTATCGTCGTTTCATCATAGTCTCCAACGAAAACTTGATTCACTTTTGTTCCTGTTGAATCGAACATCGATGCTGAAAATGTTATATATGTCCCTGATATTCCAGTAAAGACACTAGGAAAGCGAATATCACTTAACTCACTGCCTGTTTCCTTATCAATAAAAGCGAGAGTGGAAAAGGAGGGGGGGTCTGGAGAAACCGAGTTAAAAAATCCAGTACGAACTGATTTTTTACGATTGCCCCCGGAAATGATTTCAGACTCTATTAACATACCGACTCGCTCATCTTGCAGTGAAACCAAATTAAATGAATGAATAATTTCACTCGGATTAATAGTAAATTGGAAAAGTTGCTGTAAATCATTTGTTACTTCGTACACAGTATATAGATAGGTCGACACATCATACGAAATTACATAAATATGATCATTCACAATATGTGTTGCATATACAGGCTGTTCAACGGTAAGGGTGATATCCTCCTTGCCATCTTGCTCAACTATTAATTTTTGATTGGTTTGCCAATAGACTAAGGTGTCATCGGATTTAGCGAAATTTTCTACATTTTTAGCAATAATCACATTATTATCGGACGAAGAAGTGCTCGAACGAATGAGAGAGTCTCCATCAATAAAATACGTCGTATCCCCGTCACTCCAAATTGATTTACGTGTATTCAAATCTCCGAATGACCAATTACGTACACAATCAAAAGTTTTCGTGCAATCTAAATTATGTAGTTGGTCAAACGTTTTCAAACTAATGGCATAACCATTCTCAGTAGGTAAACTTTGAAAATCTACATAGTCATCTAAACGTCCATCTGTTTGAATTGAACGACTCCACTCCGGTGAAGGTGGTATTTTTTGTTCATTGAGAGTAACCCAATATTGGAAACCAATTAATACAATAAAGAACGCGAGAGTAAATAGTTTTAATTTTTTTGTCATCAATTTTATCCTTTTCTAGAGGGAGCATTTTCTTTAATTATTACATACATTACCAATTAGAGAAATGCTAAGTAAAAAAAAATTCCGAATCATGATTGATATTGACGACCTTCTTCACATATTTAGGTATAATAGAACAAGAGAAATGGGGAGGCTGATGTCACGCATGAAAAATGTTATACATATTATCGTGATTTTGACATGCCTGATCGCAACATTTTTCTTGTATAATAAACAATTGGGATCTATTCCATTAATATTACTATCAATTTACTTGTTTTATTTTGCCCTACTTAAGCTAAGTGAAGGAAAAAACAATAAATCAAGGTAGCATAATTGAATGAGGTTTGTATATAATGGGTACTATGCCAACGTATGTAGAAAGGACGTGCACGATTTGAAATTTCGTGAAATGACAAAAGAACAACTATGTGAAGAATCGTTTATCGATTTAGGACATGCAATATTAGAAGAAAAACATGAATCTTTAACATTACAAGAATTGCTAGATGAAATTAAAAAACTAAACAAATTTACTGAAGTGAAGATGAAAGAGCGTAAACTTCAGTATTATACAGATATGAACATTGACGGGCGCTTCCTTGCAATTTCGGAAAACCGTTGGGGCTTACGCGAGTGGTACCCAGTGGAACAAATTGAAGAAGAAACAGCACCGACTGTTAAAGTCCGCAAGAAGAAAACAAAAGCATCTAAAGATGACGATGATTTCGATGATTCAGATGATAATGAAATCGCGTTTGAAGAAGACTTCGATGAATTCGTTGAAGATGGCGAAGAGGAAGACTTTGATTTAGATGACGATGAAGATGATGAAGATGTGGATGATGCAAAAGATATTCTCAATACGGACGACGATTTTGAAATCGAAGACGAAGACGAGGATGACGAAGAAGACGAAGAGGACGAAAATTAATAGGTCTTGACTTATTTAGTCATTCCGATTACTCTTTTACTTGGGCTCCCTAAAAAGGGAGATTAAACGCATATATAATGCGCTCCCCTGCAAACACTGCAGGAGGAGCGCTTTTTTATTTGAAAAGCCCGAAACTGGGCATATTAGCTAGAAAAAGAATCCCTATAAAAACACATAGTTTCAAATTTATCTTTAGGAGGAGTTAGTTTTGACAAAATATATTTTTGTGACCGGTGGAGTTGTTTCTTCACTAGGTAAAGGTATTACAGCGGCATCACTTGGTCGTTTGCTTAAAAATCGTGGACTAAACGTAGCAATTCAAAAATTCGATCCTTACATCAATTTAGACCCAGGAACGATGAGCCCATATCAACATGGGGAAGTATACGTTACTGATGACGGTGCAGAGGCAGACTTAGATCTTGGTCACTATGAGCGCTTTATTGACATCAACGTGAACAAATTCTCCAATGTAACAACAGGTAAAGTCTACTCAGCTGTTTTGAAAAAAGAACGTCGTGGAGACTACCTTGGTGGAACAGTTCAAGTAATTCCACATATTACAAATGAGATTAAGGAACGTTTAGTACGGTCTGCAAAAGAAACAAATGCAGATGTAGTCATTACTGAAATCGGGGGAACTGTTGGTGACATCGAGTCACTTCCATTTCTAGAAGCAATTCGCCAAATGAAAGGCGACTTCGGTGCACAAAATGTCATGTACATTCACTGTACGTTAATCCCTTATCTCCGTGCGGCTAAAGAAATGAAAACAAAACCAACTCAACATAGTGTTAAAGAGCTGCGTAGTTTAGGAATTCAACCAAACATTATCGTTGTTCGTACTGAATTTGCAGTTCCACAAGATATGAAAGATAAGATTGCTTTGTTCTGTGACATTAAAGCAAGCGAAGTAATAGAAGCGCGTGACGCGGAATCATTATATGAAGTACCGTTAATGCTTTTAGAGCAGAATACGGACCAAATCGTCTTAGATCACTTAGGCATTGAAGCCCCACAAGCTGACATGACGGAGTGGACAGCTTTAGTAGATCGTGTGAAAAACTTATCGAAAAAAGTTCGTATTGGCTTAGTCGGAAAATACGTTGAATTACAAGATGCTTATCTTTCAGTTGTTGAAGCAATGAAACATGCAGGGTTTGCATTTGATACAGACGTTGAAGTGAAATGGATCAATGCTGAACACATCAATGAAGACAATGTAGCAGAATGGTTAAGCGATGTAGATGGCGTTATCATTCCAGGTGGCTTCGGTGATCGCGGCGTTGAAGGTAAAATTGCAGCAACTGCTTATGCCCGTGTGAACAACTTGCCATACTTCGGCATTTGTTTAGGGATGCAACTTGCAACGGTTGAATTTGCACGTAATATCTTACAATTAAAAGATGCCCATTCATCTGAATTAAACCCACAAACACCATATGCAATCATCGACTTATTACCTGAACAAAAAGACGTAGAAGACTTAGGTGGTACACTGCGTTTAGGACTTCAACCATGTAAATTAGTGCATGGTACAAAAGCGTTTGAAGCATATGGCCAAGAGTTGGTTTACGAACGTCACCGTCACCGTTATGAATTTAATAACGAATACCGTGAGCAATTTGAAGAAGCTGGTTTCATTTTCTCTGGGACAAGCCCAGATGGCCGATTAATCGAAGTGATTGAAATTCCAGATCACCCATTCTTCGTCGCATCTCAGTTCCACCCAGAATTCATATCTCGTCCACAACGTCCACACCCACTATTCCGCCAATTCATAAAAGCGGCAATAGGAGAATAATATAAAAAATCTCGCTCCTTTGTAATTTATAAAGGAGCGAGATTTTTCGGTTCTTTGTCAAATGAAGTTGGTGAAGAATTTTAGATTCAGCGTGTATCAGGCTTTTTTTAGTTTCATAGAGATATTTATAAAAAAATGACATTAGTGAAATTCCATTCCTTTCTCCTGTTTTATGGAGAAGGGGATTTTATTTAACCAACGTCATATATTGTACAACCGATTTTTGTACTTCTCAGGTTTTCGATTAGAAAAGAAAGCATCGTTTCACGTTAAAAAATCAAGAAATATAGACTATATTGTAGAATCTATGTTCTAATCCTCATTAAAAAATAAAAGAAGTATTAAAAATAATTATTTTATGCAGGAATATGGAAAACATTGTAGAATGAGTACAGTAATACTATTAGTAAAAAAGGGGTAAGTTTTCATGAAACAGTTGCTGATTGTGGACGATCAACAAGGAATTCGATTGCTTTTAAACGAAGTCTTTAAACGAGAAGGATACACTACATTTCTTGCTGCAAATGGAATTGAAGCACTAGATATTGCTGAGAGAGTTAAGCCGGATGGTGTTCTCTTAGATATGAAGATTCCTGGGATGGATGGAATAGAAATTTTAAAAAGAATAAAAACGCGCACTCCAGACGTGCCAGTATTGATGATGACAGCATACGGGGAACTGGATTTAATAAAAGAGGCAATGGATTTGGGTGCTTCTCACTATTTCACAAAGCCATTTGACATTTATGAATTACGTGATGCTGTAAATGAAATGTTAAGAGATTGAAACACGCAGGCAGTGGCAAACGCTGCCTGTTTTTGGTATGATTTAAGAGAAATGCGCAAAGCGCCTTTTAAGCTCGACGACTGAAGCTATTAAAAAGAAAGTAAGCGTGACATTTAAAACCAACTAGTAGACGATAAATTGGAGGGCTTCTTAATGGGCTTAGTATCAATGAAAGAAATGATGATTAAAGGAAAAAAAGAAGGCTATGCAATCGGACAATTTAACATAAATAACTTAGAGTTCACACAAGCTATTTTACAAGCAGCTGAAGAAGAAAAGTCTCCAGTAATATTAGGAGTTTCTGAAGGAGCAGCTAGATATATGGGCGGTTTCATTACCGTTGTTCATATGGTAAAAGGTTTAATGATCGACTACAAAATAACTGTGCCAGTGGCTATTCACTTAGATCATGGTTCAAGTTTCGACAAATGTAAAGAAGCAATTGATGCTGGCTTCACATCCGTAATGATTGATGCTTCACATCACCCATTAGAAGAAAATATTGAAATCACTTCTCAAGTTGTAGAATATGCACATTCACATGGTGTGTCTGTTGAAGCTGAACTTGGAACAGTTGGTGGTCAAGAAGATGACATTATTGCAGATGGCGTTATTTATGCAAATCCACAAGATTGTGCTGAACTAGTTTCTCGTACAGATATTGACTGTTTAGCACCTGCATTAGGATCGGTTCATGGTCCTTACAAAGGTGAACCAAATATAGGCTTTGCTGAAATGGAAGAAATCTCGAAATTATCTGATTTGCCACTTGTATTGCATGGTGGAACTGGAATTCCAGTAAAGGATATTCAACGTTCAATTTCTTTAGGAACATCGAAAATTAATGTGAATACAGAAAATCAAATTGTGGCGACGAAAGCGATTCGTGATTTACTAAATAGTGATCCGGATGTCTATGATCCACGTAAATACTTAATTCCTGCTCGTAATGCAATTAAAAATACTGTACAAGGGAAAATGCGTGATTTCGGAAGTTCTGGAAAAGCGTAATTTCAAAATAAAACACGAAAATGTTTGGAGAAGAGTCCATTTTAGAATAATGCGCCCTTCTCCTCTTTTTCCATATGGAGGAAAGTAAAAATGAAATTTTTTATCGATACAGCAAACTTTGAAGAAATAAAAGAAGCACATGCATGGGGCATTGTATCTGGTGTAACCACTAATCCATCCCTTGTAGCAAAAGAAAACATTTCTTTCCATGATCGCTTACGTGAAATCACTGCTCTTGTTGAAGGTTCAGTGAGTGCAGAAGTTATTGCATTAGACGTAGAGGGAATGATTAAAGAAGGTCGTGAACTAGCTGAGATTGCGCCAAATATCACAGTGAAATTACCGATGACACCTGATGGTTTAGCAGCATGTTCTGTGTTTTCAAAAGAAGGTATTAAAACAAATATCACATTAATTTTCAGTGCGAATCAAGCACTCCTAGCAGCACGTGCTGGTGCAACATATGTTTCACCATTCGTTGGTCGTTTAGATGATATTGGTCATAACGGAATGGATTTAGTTAGTACAATTGCTCAAATTTTTGAAATACACAATATTGATACAGAAATAATTGCCGCATCAATTCGTCATCCACAACATGTGACTGACGCAGCGCTTCAAGGTGCACATATTGGCACTATGCCGATTAACGTAATGAAACAAATGTTTAAACATCCTTTAACGGACAAAGGAATTGATGCATTTTTGGCGGATTGGAATAGCCGAAAAAGTGCAGAATAAGCTAACTCTTGAAATGAATGAAGGTGTAAAAATGGACGTTTTTAAAATTAATGGTCAACAAAGATTACAAGGAACAATTAAAGTAAGTGGTGCAAAAAACAGTGCGGTAGCATTAATTCCAGCATCTATTTTAGCAAACTCTCCTGTCACGATTGAAGGTTTACCGGAAATATCGGATGTTGGAACTCTTAAAGAATTGCTTGAAGAACTGGGTGGGGAAGCAAGGTTTGATGCTGGGACCATGTATATCGATCCAACCAATATGCAAGACATGCCATTACCAAATGGCAACGTAAAAAAATTACGTGCCTCGTATTATTTAATGGGTGCCATGCTTGGCCGTTTCAAAAAAGCGGTCATTGGCTTGCCGGGCGGCTGTTTCTTAGGACCACGTCCAATTGATCAGCATATCAAAGGCTTTGAAGCTCTAGGCGCGAAAGTGACCAACGAACATGGTGCTATTTATTTGCGTGCTGATGAACTACGTGGAGCGAAAATTTATTTAGATGTAGTAAGTGTTGGCGCAACAATTAACATTATGCTTGCAGCTGTAAAGGCAAAGGGTCAAACGACGATTGAGAATGCAGCAAAAGAACCAGAAATCATTGATGTTGCAACGTTATTAAACAACATGGGTGCGAGAATTAAAGGTGCCGGAACTAACGTCATTCGTATAGATGGCGTTGAGGAATTACACGGGACGAACCATACCATTATCCCCGATCGAATTGAAGCAGGTACATTTATGATTATGGCAGCGGTAGCTGGTGACGGCATTACGATTGATAATGTCATCCCATTCCATGTCGAAGCATTAACTGCGAAACTTAGAGAAATGGGCGTCAAAGTTGAAGAAGGCGAAGAAAGTATTTTTATTCCGAAATCAGAGAACTTGCAGGCAGTGGATGTTAAAACACTCGTGTATCCTGGTTTTCCAACGGATTTACAACAACCCTTCTCAGTTCTGATGTCACAGGCAACGGGCTCTTCTGTTATAACTGACACGATTTATTCAGCACGCTTCAAACATATCGATGAGTTGAAACGTATGAATGCAAGTGCTCGTGTCGAAGGGCGAACTGCGATTATTTCAGGTCCAACAAAATTAGAATCTGCTTCAGTTTATGCATCTGATTTACGAGCAGGGGCAGCTCTTGTTTTAGCGGGACTAATTGCTGAAGGCGAGACGGAAATTCGCGACATTTACCATATCGAACGTGGCTACAGCTCAATAATTGATAAATTGCGTGGGCTAGGGGCAGATATTCGTCGTGAAACTTTAGAAGACGCAAAACCTATATTTAAAGAAAAATTCTAAATTAAAAATTCTTCCACTTGCCTCCTATGATATAATGACAGGTGGAAGAATTACATAAATAATTGACCGTATAACGGGAGGCACTTTAAATGGAACGCAGTTTATCAATGGAGTTAGTACGTGTTACGGAGGCCGCAGCAATCGCTTCGGCACGTTGGATGGGCCGTGGCTTGAAAATTGAAGCGGACGATGCAGCAACTACAGCTATGCGTGACGTTTTTAATTCAATCCCTATGCAAGGTGTTGTCGTAATTGGCGAAGGCGAAATGGACGAAGCACCAATGCTATATATTGGTGAAGAACTAGGACTAGGCTTGGGTGGTCCAGCTGTTGATATAGCAGTAGATCCATTAGAAGGAACAAATATCGTCGCATCTGGTGGCTGGAATGCATTAGCAGTGCTTGCAATTGCAGACCGAGGCAACTTACTTCATGCGCCAGATATGTACATGGAAAAATTAGCAGTAGGTCCTGAATCAAGAGGTAAAGTCGATATTAACGCTTCTGTAACGGATAACTTATTAGCGGTTGCTCGTGCAAAAAATAAAGACATCGAAGACGTTGTGGCAACTCTAATAAACCGTCCACGTCATCAAAAACTTATTGATGAAATTCGCAGATCAGGTGCTCGTATTAAATTGATTGATGACGGCGACGTAGCAGGAGCAATCAACACAGCATTTGATGAAACAGGCGTAGATATTTTATTCGGACTTGGCGGCGCTCCTGAAGGCGTTATAGCTGCAGTAGGATTAAAGTGTTTAGGTGGCGAAATTCAAGGTAGACTAGTTCCTCAAAACGAACAAGAATTACAACGTTGTATTCGTATGGGGCTAGACGTAAATCGTGTACTTCGAATGGAAGACCTTGTAAAAGGTGATGACGCAATCTTTGCAGCAACTGGTGTAACAGATGGTGAGCTAATGCGTGGTGTTCAGTTTAAGGGAGCCTATGCAGAGTCTCATTCATTAGTCATGCGTGCTAAATCAGGTACAGTCCGTTTCATAGAGGGACGACACAGCTTGAAGAAAAAACCTCATCATATGATGGAAGTCTAACTTCAATAATTTGTGCCTGACCACATCTTGGTCAGGCATCTTCTACTAAAACCAATTCTTGCAAAACCATCCATCCTGAGTAGACACAACAAAATATGTAAAAGAGTGGTGCCATTTCATGTCAATTTTAAAGATTGCTGACCTAGAAAGTATGACGTTAAAAGAACTGTATGCGCTTGCGCGGGAGTTGAAAATCTCTTACTACAGTAAACTTACGAAAAAAGAACTAATTTTTTCGATTTTAAAAACACGAGCCGAACAAGAAGGCTTTTTCTTCATGGAAGGTGTCTTAGAGATCATTCAGTCTGAAGGCTTTGGTTTCTTGCGCCCAATCAACTATTCTCCAAGTTCAGAAGATATCTATATTTCTGCATCCCAAATTCGACGTTTTGACTTACGTAACGGAGATAAAGTAACAGGTAAAGTCCGTCCGCCTAAAGAAAATGAGCGCTATTACGGTTTATTACAGGTGGAATTAGTGAACGGGGAGGATCCGGATTCAGCGAAAGATCGAGTTCATTTCCCAGCGTTAACTCCGCTTTATCCAGACCGTCATATTAAACTAGAAACTGATTCAAGTAAACTTTCGACACGTATCATGGATCTAGTTGCACCCGTAGGTTTTGGTCAACGTGGATTAATAGTAGCACCGCCAAAAGCGGGGAAAACGATGATTCTTAAAGAAATTGCAAACTCGATTTCCACAAATTATCCTGATGCTGAACTGATTGTGTTACTGATTGATGAAAGACCAGAAGAAGTAACTGATATCGAGCGTTCAGTTAAGGCAGACGTTGTGAGCTCTACATTTGATGAAGTGCCTGAAAATCATGTCAAAGTAGCCGAGTTAGTGCTTGATCGTGCGATGCGTTTAGTAGAACATAAACGTGATGTTATTATATTAATGGATTCAATTACACGTCTTGCTCGTGCTTATAACTTAGTAATACCACCAAGTGGCCGTACATTATCAGGTGGTATTGACCCAGCAGCATTCCATCGTCCTAAACGCTTCTTCGGTGCAGCTCGTAATATTGAAGAAGGCGGAAGTTTAACGATTTTAGCAACTGCTTTAGTAGAAACAGGATCACGTATGGATGAAGTTATTTACGAAGAATTCAAAGGAACAGGTAACTTAGAACTTCACCTTGACCGCAATTTAGCAGAACGCCGAATTTTCCCAGCACTAGACATTCGTCGCTCGGGAACACGAAAAGAAGAATTACTAATTCCTGCTGACCAACTTGAAAAACTTTGGGCAATCCGTAAAACGTTCTCAGATTCAAACGATTTCGGTGAGCGTTTCTTGAAGAAACTAAGTCAATCTAAAACGAATGAAGAATTTTTTGAACAATTAAATACGGAAATGAAAGAAAAAAGAGGCGGTAAAGGCTTACTGTAAAAAAGTGTAGTTCATTCAGTAGTTATTTGAACGACGTACTTGATTTCTTTAAGTATATTTGCTATAATTTGAATCGGTAGAATTATCATACTCTGTAACATATACGACTGAATTAAACGGGTCGTGTAAGGTAACAGTCAAATAAACAACTCTGTTCCAGATGGTTCAGGGCGAGAGGAGATTTAAGATGAAAACAGGAATTCATCCCCAACACAAAGTAGCTACAGTATCATGTTCATGTGGTAACTCATTTGTAACAGGTTCAGTAAAAGAAGACATTAAAGTTGAGTTTTGCTCAGAATGTCATCCATTCTATACTGGCAAACAGAAATTCGCGCAAGCGGATGGACGTGTTGACCGTTTCAACAAAAAATATGGTCTTAAAGAAGATATCCAAGAATAATGATCAAATAGTCGCTTAGAGCTCCGGCTCTAAGCGACTATTTTTTTGTTGTTAGTGTGTCGAACTGTCTACTATTCATTTCGAGTGTTCCGTGAGAGTTGGCCGATTAAAACAAGTTATATAGGAAATGAACAACTATAACAGAAGCGTAGCGAAAATAGGAACAAATAATCCCTTTTAATGGGTGAAGCCGATTAAACCGGGTGTGAAGCCGATTAAATGGCCCGCGAAGCCGATTAAAATGACTACGAAGCGGAATAAACAGCGTCTGAAGCCGAATAAAACCACTCTCTAGCCGAATAAACCAACCACCTATCACAATTTTTGTAAATAGCGTTTTCTTTAGGCTATGATGCTAGCTAGTTTGTCATCTAAAGCTACCCGTAAACCATATTCGATGCATCTTGTTCACTGCCTCAGTCAACTCTTTAAGACGTGACTTGCCAACTCCATCAATTTAACAAGTGAATATTTAGTTTCATAAATCCGCCATAGCATATGTTCTAATAAAAAAAAAGACGGGAAATCAATCTCTATTTTGGGTATGATAGTGCATAGAGAGTTTTGAAAGGAGTGACTTCCATGTATGTGATGTCACAATCTGGCTGGGTTGAAGTCATTTGCGGAAGTATGTTTTCCGGAAAATCAGAAGAATTAATTCGTCGAGTGCGACGCGCACAATTTGCGAAACAAAAAATTGCCGTGTTCAAACCACAAATAGATAATCGATATAGTGAAGAAGAAGTAGTGAGTCACAATGGTGCAAAAGTGATTGCGAGACCAGTCGAGAGCTCAAAAGATATTTGGGCATATATTTCGGATGAATATGATGTTATTGCAATTGACGAAGCACAATTTTTTGATGAAGGCATTGTTGATGTCGTTCAACGTCTTGCAGATCATGGATTCCGCGTAATTGTTGCAGGACTTGATCAAGATTTCCGAGGCGAACCATTTGGACCCATGCCGACATTAATGACTATTGCTGAACAAGTCATGAAATTACAGGCCGTATGCCAAGTGTGTGGGTCGCCAGCAAGTCGTACGCAACGTCTTATCAACGGACAACCAGCAGGCTACGAAGATCCAATTATTTTAATTGGTGCAACTGAAGCTTACGAACCGCGTTGTCGTCACCACCACGAAGTACCGGCGGGTGTTACACATCAAACTTCATTAGTGTACGACAAAGAGTAGCGATTGCTGCTCTTTGTCTTTTTAAATGACTCTGTTAAACGATGTTGTTGAGTAAGGGAGCAGATTCATGCTTTTTTACTAGATCACCTAAGCTTGGGCCCACAGGACGTTGCAAAAGCTCTTGACTCTGTATTTTGCGACGAGTAATCGCAGAAGCAACACGAAGTTGCGTATTTAGCCAAACCTACTACACTGAAGAATATGAGGCCTGATACACGCTGATTTCCGTTCCGAGCGGACGCGTTCCGTGGGGCGTGCGGTGAGCCTCCTCGTCGCAAAAACCGTGCTCCTGTGGGGTCTCACCTGTCACGCTTATCCCACCGGAGTCGCCGCTCTGCACTCCAATCAGCTAAGAGAATATAGGAAACATAAGTTCAAATAGATTCCTACCACTACTTTTGAAGAAAACTTCATAAAAGAAGGGACTTTTAAAGGGAAAGTATGTACATATGTCCTTGGGAAATTTACAGACAACCCTACACATCGCCAAGGGTGCGGTCTCAGAAAAATTGACTATACGGTTTATTAAAATCGGACTCAATCATCTCGAATTACCTTACCAATTACGGATGTAAATCCAACTTATTTACTTTTGAAACAGCAACATTTCATATGTAAAGCGTGTAATTATAGTTTCACTGAAACACCTATCGTTCAAAAGAATATGTATATTTCACAAAATGTAAAGGCACAAGTCATACTAAAGTCTGCTGAAGCACAATCCTTAACGTCTAAGGTAAGAGATTGTTCCATCTCACCTACAACTGTTCAACGCTTGAATAACCAAGCTGCAAAGCAATTTAAACCGTATTATTTTACCCTTTAAATTAAAACCAGCTGATAAACAAAGCGAACAAAAACAATTACGCTCAAAAGGAGCATAATTCTACTTTTAAGCATTTTACTGAATCAGGAAATTTGTATATTCTTATGCAATTTTAACGGGCAATTTTAGTTGATTGGAGTGCAAGATGGCGACTCCAGCGGGAAAAGCGCGAGCTGAAGATCCCACAGGAGCGTGTTTTTCGCGACGAGGAGGCTGAAGCCGTGCCCGCGGAAAGCGTCCATCTGGAACGGAAAGCAACAGGATACTTGACTAATCGTAAGAAAAGACTTTCTTTGCTAGAGTAGCGTTTTTCACTTTTTTTCTATATAGTAGTAGTGTTAATCATATGAACGGATGAGGTGAAAGTATGTTTGATCGCTTACAATCGGTAGAAGACCGATATGATCGTTTAAATGAATTACTCAGTGACCCTGAGATTGTTAATGATATGAATAAATTTCGCGCACTTTCGAAAGAACAGTCGGACTTGCAATATATTGTCGATGCATATCGTGAACACAAATTAGTTAAAGAACAGCATGCTGAAGCAAGAGCTATGCTCGATGATAAGTTAGATTCAGACATGCGTGAAATGGTAAAAGAAGAAATGAATGATTTAGCATCACAAATTGTGGAGCTCGAAGAACGATTAAAATTGTTATTAATTCCAAAAGACCCGAATGACGATAAGAACGTAATAATGGAGATTCGTGGTGCTGCAGGTGGCGATGAAGCCGCTCTATTTGCAGGGAACTTGTTCCGCATGTACAGCCGCTATGCTGAAGCACAAGGTTGGAAGATTAATATCATGGACGCTTCACCGACAGTAATCGGAGGCTATAAAGAAGTAATCTTCATGATCAAAGGACAAGGCGCATACTCGAAACTGAAATACGAAAATGGGGCTCACCGTGTACAACGTGTACCTGAAACGGAGTCTGGTGGCCGTACTCATACATCGACTGCAACTGTTGCATGTCTACCAGAAGTGGAAGAAGTAGAAGTGGATATTCATGAAAATGATATTCGTACAGATACGTATGCATCTTCAGGGGCAGGGGGACAATCGGTTAATACAACGATGTCAGCAGTTCGTTTAACGCATATTCCAACGGGCACAGTAGTAACTTGCCAAGATGAAAAATCACAAATTAAAAACAAGGCAAGTGCAATGGTCGTTCTTCGTGCGCGTGTTGCCGATAAATTCCGTCAAGAAGCACAAGCTGAATATGATGCTGTGCGTAAATCTGCAGTAGGTACTGGAGATCGTTCAGAACGAATTCGCACGTACAATTATCCACAAAACCGAGTAACTGATCACCGTGTAGGTTTAACGATTCAAAAACTGGATCAAATCATGGAAGGTAAACTCGATGAAATCGTGAATGTGTTAATTGTTACTGACCAAACCGAACGACTTGAGCGTATGAATGAAACCAATGTGTAAATATGTTTATGAGGCCCTCGCTCGGGCTTCTTCTTTTTTATCTGAAAATGGAAGAGAAGAAGTGGTCGCGCGTATGCTGCTTCAACATGTGTTAAACAAAACGCACGTCGAATTAATGATAGACATGCGTGAAGAAATCTCAGTACAACAATTTGAGCGCTACTGGTCACTCATTGAAGAACACCGAGCAGGAAAACCTGTTCAATATATTATGGGGACAGAAGAATTTTACGGACGTACTTTTCAAGTAAATCAAGATGTACTAATTCCACGCCCTGAAACGGAAGAACTCATTGTTGAAACGATTTCTCGAATAAAACGTATGTTCAATAAACAATCGAAGTTAAACCTGGCTGATATTGGAACAGGCAGTGGTGCGATAGCCGTTACAATGAAGCTTGAAAACCCAACTTTAGAAGTAACAGCAACGGATCTATCATTTGAAGCGTTAGAAGTCGCTAAATTAAACGCAACTGAACTTGACGCAAACATTACCTTTATACAAGGTGATTTAACGAGGCCAATCTCCGATGAAAAATGGGATATTGTATTATCTAACCCACCCTATATTTCACAAGACGAAGCTCCTACTCTATCAGATACCGTGCTAAACTATGAACCACATCGTGCACTTTTTGCTGATGAAGAAGGACTTTACTTATACAAACGACTGGCGCAAGAACTACCAGCAATTTTGAAACGACCTGCATTAATCGGCTTAGAGATAGGCTACAAGCAAGGTCCTGTCGTGCAATCCATCTTTCAAAAGTCGTTTCCAACTGCACGGGTTGAGATTGTCAAAGATATCAATGGAAAAGAAAGAATGATTTTTTGTGAGATTGTTGAATAATTTATCCACACCTTGTCCACAATGAGCGCAAGGGGGAATGAACAATGATACAAGATTACGAGATTTTCAGAAACGAAGAACCGCAAAAGAAGAGATCTCCATGGATTGAACTGATAATGGCGCTCGTGTTTATACAAACTCTATTATTTTTATTACCATCAGGAAGCACAGCGGCAGATGCAGTGCCGGCAGACGCTGTTCAAATAAGAATTATCGCAAACAGCAATACAAAAGAAGATCAACAAATAAAATCACTTATTTTACAAGAACTTCAACCTCTATTTCAAAAAGCCGCTAACACGGTTCAAACAACGGACCAGCTAGAACTAGAACTTACTCAAGTTTCAGCTGAAATCACACAAAAAGCACAAGCCATTACGGAGCAAGCTATTCACATTAGCTTAGAAGAAGCATTGATTCCACCAAAATCAGATGGAACTTACTTTTATCCACAAGGTTTCCACCAAGCGCTCGTTCTGACGATTGGAAATGGTAAAGGAGACAATTGGTGGTGTGCGTTATTTCCAAAAGTTTGTTATCAAGAAGAAGAACAAACAGTGAAAGAAGAGCCGGTGAAGTTTTGGACATGGGAGTGGATAAAAAAGAAGTTTTGGTAAGAGTTATCCCCAATCCTGCACCTAGTTATCAACAAGTTGTGAATAACTAGCATCAAATCGCGAAAGAAAGGTGAATTATCGCATGATAACGACACGACTAATTGTGGATAACAATGTGAATAAAACGCAAGCTTATACACAAGCTGTGGAAAAATTAATTCAAGGCGAAATTGTTGCATTTCCAACTGAAACGGTTTATGGATTAGGCGCTATTGCAACGAATGAACAAGCTGTAGCAAAAATTTTCGAAGCAAAAGGAAGACCTTCAGATAATCCGTTGATTGTCCACGTTGGGGAAGCACATCATATTTTAAAGTATGTTAAAGATATTCCGCAAAAAGCTAACGACTGCATAGAGACCTTCTGGCCAGGACCGTTAACTGTCATATTAAACGCAATTCCCAATACGTTTGCTCCAAATGTTACGGCAGGTTTGTCGACAGTAGGATTACGCATGCCTGATCATCCTATTGCACTAGAATTACTAAGAAGACTAGGTCAACCTGTTGCTGCACCAAGTGCAAATCGCAGTGGCAAGCCGAGTCCAACGACAGCTCTTCATGTTGAAAAGGATTTACAAGGACGTATCCCACTGATTTTGGATGGTGGTGCTACCGGTATCGGATTGGAATCAACAGTAGTTGACTTCACTGTAGACCCTCCAGTTATCCTTCGACCAGGCGGTGTTACAGCACAAATGCTGCGTGATGTAATCGGAGAAGTAATTGATCCTGATACAACAACAGTGGAAGATGAAACAGTACCACGTGCACCTGGTATGAAATATGCACATTATGCTCCTGATGCTCCAGTGTTTTTAATTGAACCAGACCACGAAGCTGTAGAAAATGCCATTACATCTATACATATGAAACATCAAAAAGTTGCTTTATTAGCACCCGATGAATTTAAACAGTACCATGCAGACTGGTTCTTTTCGCTAGGTAATCAACAAAACCTAGAAACTTCAGCACGTCATTTATATGCTCATTTACGTTCATGCGACGATACGGTGACAGATATTATTCTGGTGACGGTTCCGATAAAAACTGGCGTTGGTGCAGCAATTTTAAATCGATTAGAAAAAGCTGCAAATGGAAATTGGTGGCACTCCTAATCTCTTCCTATTCTGCATATGCTAATAGCAATGCAAAGTAGAGGGGAGATTTTTTCATTGTCTACAGAACTTTTTGCAGGGCTACTTACCGCCCTCGATGTAGTTGCTCTGTATAGTGTCTTGCCCAAAATTCGTTTTCCACTTTTCCTCGCCATTTGGACAGCATTTTTACATATGGTTTTCCCTCTGTTAGGCTTTCTCGCTGGAGAATGGGTGACATCATTCATGGTAGAGGGTGGTCGTCTTCTTTCAAGCATCCTATTATTTTTAACAGGTGTTCATTTATGTTTAAATCAACACAATCCTAAGTCCTCATTTATTCCACCAGTGTTACTTGCGGTTGTTGTAAGTCTAGATACCTTTTCAGTTAGCTTATCTTTTGGTATGCTACATTTACAAAAGGGTTATTTCTTATTAAGTGCTGGCTTTTTCGCGTTAGTGTTTTCCTACATTGCGCTTAAAAGTGAAATGATCAAAGGGCCCATTCTAACACGAATATCTGGAGTATGTCTCATGGTCATGGGATTGCTCACATTGCTTAACAAATGAGGGAATGACATGAACATCTATTTTATTTGTACTGGTAATACATGCCGAAGTCCAATGGCGGAAGCACTATTTAAGTCTCACAAAAAGGAAGATATGCACGTTCGTTCGGCAGGCATTTACGCCATGGACGGTGGTGACATTTCTGAAAATGCGAAGCACGTCATCCGTGATTTAGGCATTGATTACAAGCACCTTTCACGCCAAGTAAGTAACGAAGATGTGCGCTGGGCAGATATAATTTTAACCATGACTTCTGCACATAAGCAGCTTGTTATGCAATCCTATCCTGCGGTGGCAAACAAAATTTTCACCTTTAAAGAATATGTACGACCTTATGGTGCACTTGATGTGTCTGATCCTTTTGGCGGAGACGTTTATATGTACCGTCAAACGTTTCAAGAACTTTCTATATTAACCACTGATTTATTTGTTAAATTTAACGATGAATAACTACCATGCAGCCTGCGTTCAAACTGGGCTGTTTTTTTTGTGTTTTTTGTAACGATTTCCGCGAGAGTGGGGAATGTTGATGAGAGCCACAATTTGAGGAGAAGTTGTGGCTACGTCTGCCACCGATTATTATTTCATTAAAGTAAGTGTCACTACTAACTTTAAAAAAAGGTTTGAAATAGAGTAAGCACTAAGAGACCAAAATTGACTCTTTATATAAAAGAACAAATATATTCTCTCGTAGCCCAATCCAGCAGCACTATTATTCTTTAGTCAGAAAGATTTACCAAAATGTCACTTTGCGCTTTTCCTATGAAAAATGGTAAGATAAAAGCGAATATAAATAGAAAAGAGGGACTAACACATGAACATCGCGATTTCTTCCGATCATGGCGGTAATGTTTTACGCAAAGAGATTACCTCTTTACTTGACGAACTAGGTCACACGTTTCAAGATTTTGGTCCACCAACAAATGATTCCGTCGATTATCCAGATTATGCACAACCAGTTTCAGAAGGCGTAGCTGCTGGAAACTTTGACCGCGGCATATTAATTTGTGGAACGGGAATTGGCATGTCAATTGCTGCAAACAAAGTAAAAGGCATTCGTTGCGCATTGGTGCATGATGTATTTAGTGCGAAAGCAACAAGAGGTCATAATGACTCGAATGTAATAGCAATGGGCGAACGTGTAATTGGCGGTGGCTTAGCACGGGAAATCGTGAAAACATGGTTAGAAGGTGAGTTCGAAGGCGGTCGTCACGAACGACGTATCTTTAAACTTACTGAACTCGAAAACAAATAGAGGAGTTTGGTCATATGGATGCACATACACTGTGGCGGTCTCAAATCGAAGAATTGTTGGGTGACTTTGCAACTCAAGTCACATTTACATCAGGTCAACTACTAGTCATTGGTTGTTCAACTTCTGAAATTGTAGGCAAACGAATTGGGTCTGCAGGTGGTCTTGAAGTAGCGGAAAGCTTATTTGCGCCACTGCTAGCATTTGCCGAAAAATATGACATCCATTTAGCCTTTCAAGGGTGCGAACACATTAACCGGGCAATTACAATGGAAAGACAAACGGCGAAAGCCTTCAATCTAGAACCTGTATCCGTTATTCCTGTTCAAAAAGCTGGAGGTTCCATGTCTGCTTATGCCTTTATGCAATTTGCTGATCCGGTTGTGGTCGAACATGTACAAGCCCATGGTGGCATTGATATTGGACAAACACTCATCGGCATGCACATAAAACCTGTCGCAGTGCCGATTCGAACTTCTGTTAAACAAATTGGTGAAGCAATTGTTACACTCGCTACTACTCGTCCGAAACTTATTGGCGGAGAGCGAGCAGTATATAAAAATAAATAGACTTAAAGGGGATATGGACACATGAAGATTATTGCTGAGCAAGACAAAGCTGTTTTTGAAGCCATGAACGCGGAGAAAACACGTCAACAAGGGAATATTGAATTAATTGCCTCTGAAAACTTTGTATCAGAAGCAGTAATGGAAGCTCAAGGGTCTGTATTAACGAATAAGTACGCAGAAGGTTACCCTGGAAAACGTTATTACGGTGGCTGTGAGCACGTCGATACGGTAGAAAATATTGCACGTGACCGCTTGAAAGAAATTTTCGGTGCAGAACATGCAAACGTACAACCACATTCAGGTTCACAAGCTAATATGGCGGTTTACATGACGGTACTTAAAGAAGGCGATACAGTTCTTGGTATGAATTTATCTCATGGTGGGCACTTAACTCATGGTTCATCCGTTAACTTTAGTGGAATTTTATACAACTTTGTTGAATATGGTGTTGACGAAGTGACAGAAACGATTGATTACTCAGAAGTTCGTGAAAAAGCCTTGGAACATAAACCGAAAATGATTGTTGCGGGAGCTAGTGCTTATTCTCGTACACTTGATTTTGCTAAATTCCGTGAAATTGCGGACGAAGTAGGTGCTTACTTGATGGTTGATATGGCACACATTGCTGGTTTAGTTGCAGCTGGAGAACATCCAAACCCAGTTCCACACGCTCATTTTGTTACGTCAACGACACATAAAACACTTCGTGGTCCACGTGGTGGATTAATTTTAACAACTGAAGAATTTGCTAAGAAAATTGATAAAACAATTTTCCCAGGAATTCAAGGTGGTCCATTAATGCACGTCATCGCTTCTAAAGCTGTAGCATTCGGTGAAGCACAACAACCAGAATTTAAAGCGTATATTCAACAAGTCGTCAAAAATGCAAAAGCTTTAGCGAACTATTTGATTGATGAAGGTATTGACATTGTTTCTGGTGGTACTGATAACCACTTACTACTTATTAACTTAGGTTCATTAAACTTAACAGGTAAAGTGGCGGAAAAAGTATTGGACGAAGTAGGGATTACCGTAAATAAAAATACCATTCCTTTCGAACAACTAAGCCCATTTGTTACTTCAGGTATTCGTATCGGAACACCTGCCGTGACGTCACGTGGATTTAAGGAACCAGAAATGAAAGAAATTGCGTCTATCATGGCTAAATTATTGAAAAATCATGAAGACGAAGCGATTCACAAAGAAGCTGCGGAACGCGTAGCAGCATTAACTTCAAAGTTCCCATTGTATAACTAATATAATATTGTGAAAAATTAGTAATTTAGCTATATTTGAGCAATCAAATATAGCTTTTTTTGTTGATTTCCTCTAACATAGTAGTATGTCGATTTGTAAAAGGGGTGCCGATATTGGAAACGAAATTTCCAAGAGAATTAAGCAAAGATTTATTATTTGATGGGTTATGTCGTTTAGGCGACCAATATCAAACGAGTTTTGTCGTGTGCAATCCACAGTATAAAAATAACCAACTGGTCTATGTAAATGATAAATTCTCGCAATTATCAGGGTACTCTCGAGAAGAATCACTCGGAAAAGATTGCCGTTTCCTACAAGGCATCGATACGAACGAGTTCGCAAGTAACGATATAAAACAGCAACTTGCAAAAGGAACTCCCATACATACAGAACTATTAAACTATCAAAAAGATGGAACGCCATTTTGGAATGAATTAGTTATCCAACCAATACGTGATGAACAAGGAACGCTGTTGTATTACATAGGTCTTCAAATAGATGTTACCCGCCGTAAACAAACAGAAGCACTATTTGATGTTCAACAAGAAATTTATCAAGGTATCGAAAAAGGATATGCATTAAACGTATTACTTCAAAAAGTATGTGATGTGGCTGAAAGTTTTTTTCAACAACAGACGAAATGCTCGATTCAATTGCTAAATAATGACCGTTTACTAATAACAGCGGCTAAATCGTTACCAGAAAGCTATAACCAAGTCATTCATGGTATGAAAATCGGCAGAAACAAAGGGTCATGTGGCACATCAGCTTATCTAAAAAAACCAGTAATCGTTAAAGATATAGAAACGGACCCACTTTGGATTGATTATAAACAAACTGCACTTGCTCACGGATTGCGTGCTTGTTGGTCTATTCCAATCTTGACACAGGAAAATAAAGTAGTAGGAACTATTGCAACATATTTTACAAAACCCAGTAAGCCACGTGAAGTAGATATAGAGTTCATGCAACGGTTAGCTCCACTCATTTCACTTGCCGTGAAGTATTTGGATCATCAAGAAGAAGTGTTGCAGCTCGCTTATATGGATGCCGATACAGGTATTCCTAATCGTCATTATTTTATCAATGAATTAAAAGATCTATTAGCAGAAGATGAACCAGGGTTCGTCGCGATGATTGAGTCATCTGAGTTTGCACATATCGGTGATGTTTATGGTCGAGCAGCTGGAGATGATTTAATTAAACAAATGTCTAATCGCATGCAACGAATTTGCAAACTAGGTGATGTCATTGCGCGTTTCGCTAGTCCTACATTAGTAATTGCAAGTTTAATTCCATCGTCTGAAATTGAACGTTACACGAACGACATGATGAATATTGTCAACGATCCTTTTCTACTTGGAGAAGATGAAGTATTTGTCACGATGAAAATTGGTGTAACACCTTTTCATGGTAAATCAATCGATAGTGAAGAACTAATTCGCTTTGCAGATACGGCCATTTCTGACGCGAAAAAAAGAGCTGGCAATGCGTTATCATTTTTCACAGTTGATCAAGAAGAAGAGACTAAGCGGAAATTGTCGATTGCCAATCATTTGTCACATGCTCTACAAAAAAATGAATTTGATGTTCATGTCCAACCGAAAGTAGATTTGCAAAGCGGTAAGATCTTTTCATTTGAAGCACTGGCAAGATGGTCTTCACCTGAACTTGGACAAGTACCACCAGACGTCTTCATTCAAGCCGCTGAAAACTCTGGGAAAATTAGGACGCTAGATCAAATCACTTTAGTTAAAGTATTAGAATGGCTTCAAAAACGCAAGAAACTGGGCAAACAATTATTACCGGTTGCAATAAATATCTCAACTGATCACTTTTTCCATCCATATTTTGTCGCAGATTTACGTAAAGCCGTAAAAGATTACGACATTGAAGCAAAATATTTACGCATAGAAATTACCGAAAGTATTGGCATGGTAGACTTTGAACTAGCTAAGACTATTTTCGAACAATTGAAATTAGCTGGTTTTGAAAGCTCTATCGATGATTTTGGCATGGGCTTTTCATCTCTCAGTTACTTGCAACAATTACCAGTAAGTGAAATTAAAATTGATCGAAGCTTTATCTCAAATATTGATAGCGGTGGTACACTTGCGATTGTTCGAACCATAGTCCAACTCGCCACTAATTTAAATATGGAATCTATCGCAGAAGGTATAGAAACAGCTGATCAACTAAGTATCCTAAGTGCCATTGGATGCAAACGTGGTCAAGGCTTCTACTTCTACAAACCAATGCCTTTTGACGAAATGGATAAAATTCTAGATAAGCAAGAACAATAAACGTTTGTATCTTCATTGTTAAAACCAGCGAAGCGAAAACCAAACCAATTAGCCCCCTACACACTACGTGTTACGGGGTATTTTTGTGGGAGAAATTGGGCGAATGGGATTAAACAGGAGTTGAACAGAATTAAACGAATTTTGAACGGGAATAAAGTGATCGTGAACAGGATTAAACAACGTGCGAACGGGATTAAATCAAAATGAACAGGATTAAAATTGCAGATGTCACTTCCTAACGAAGTTTACTCTGCTCTAACACGAGCGAAGCGAAAACAAAACCAATTAGCCCCCTACACACTACGTGTTACGGGGGATTTTTGTGGGAGAAATTGGGCGAATGGGATTAAACAGGAGTTGAACAGGATTAAACGAATTTTGAACGGGAATAAAGTGATCGTGAACAGGATTAAACAACGTGCGAACGGGATTAAATCAAAATGAACAGGATTAAAATTGCAGATGCACTTTCAAACGAAGTTTATTCTGCTCTAACAGCAGCAAAGCGAAAAAAACCAATTAGCAAAACTTCCAAAACCCCAAATTTTAAAAATCCCTGATTATTTTATAGTAAAAATGAATTTTCCCTCTAATAAGCATAGTCAAAATTCAAGTTTGCCTATCTTAGATGTAAAAAAAAGTGTCTTGTAATAAAATTTAAGTTAAGAAACTGTTATGAGAGGAGATAAATAATGATAATGAAATATCGTTCGGATTCTTTGAAACTATTGGGAGTGGAGGCAGCTATTCGGCGGCTAACTCCTTTGCATCCCCAATATACTTTTTTAGACGGGTTGCAAAGGCAAATCGTATCCGGTATAAAAGGAGAGGAATTATTAAATAAACTTTTTGAACGAGTAAAATTTAGATTTGATTACTATGTTTTACACGATCTACATCTTTACTCTTCAGCTTGGTTTCAGATTGATTCTTTAATAATCACGCCATATTATGTAATTATTTTAGAAATGAAAAATATCGGCGGTCACATTAAAATTCGTAAAAATCATCCTCAGCTAGAAAGAACGTTAACTTCTGGTCAAATTGATTATTATAAAAATCCAATAGGACAAGTAATTGAGATAACCGACTTGTTGCAGGATTTTTTTGATATGAGAAATATCGATATACCTATCAATCGGGTAATTATTTTTAAAGATGCAAATCGTTCCCTTCAGTTTGATGAAACAGAAATTCCAATTATGGGATTACAGGAATTGCCGCATTATATACGTACACGTCCTAGAACAGAAGTGAAATTAAATCCTGAACAGGTAAATACACTATTAAATACTATTCTAATGGCCCATCAGGAATACAATCCCTTTCCAATAACAACTAATTATTTTATAGAACCTAAAGATATTATTACTGGCGTCAATTGTAAATTCTGCTCTGAATTTACTGTAAATAAGTTATATCGGGAGTGGAGATGTCAAAAATGTGGTGAGACCACAAAAATAGGGCATCTAAATGCATTTAACGATTTTGCTATGTTGATTGATAGGAAAATAAACAATAAAGAATGCAGACGTTTTCTTCATATTGAAACCTGTAAACAGGCATCTGTAATTCTAGAGAAATTAAATGTTGATTCATCAGGTTCTAAGAAAAAACGGGAGTATATGCTAAATTACATGAATGATAATAAATAGATATCTATTCTATCTAATAACTTTAATAAATTGAAAGGAAAGTTATAACTCTGTTTTCTAACAGCAGCGAAGCGAAAACCAAAACCAATTAGCCCCCTACACACTGCGTGTTACGGGGTATTTTTGTGGGAGAAATTGGGCGAATGGGATTAAATAGGAGTTGAAAAGGAATAAACGGAGTATGAACAGGATTAAAGTGATCGTGAACAGGAATAAACAACGTGCGAACGGGATTAAATCAAAATGAACAGGAATAAAATTGCCGCTGTCACTTCCTAACGAAGTTTACTCTGCTCTAACAGCAGCGAAGCGAAAACCAAACCAATTAGCCCCCTACACACTACGTGTTTCAGGTTATTTTTGTGGGAGAAATTGGGCGAATGGGATTAAATGGGAGTTGAACAGGAATAAACAAATTTTGAACGGGAATAAAGTGATCGTGAAAAGAAATAAACAACGTGCGAACGGGATTAAATCAAGATGAACAGGATTAAAATCGCAGATGCCATTTTTAAACGAAGTTTACTCTGCCCAAACAGCAGCGCAGCAAAAAACAAAACCAATTAAATCAAGAAGGAACCTTTACCACCACAAAATAGTCTAATAAACGAAACTTTCTTAAAAGTGTAAATAACAATCGAGTAGAACGTTATCGTTTTTTTCTGCTATAATAGATGAAGTTTGAACGTAGAGGAGATGACATAATGGGAAAAGTATACGTATTTGACCATCCATTAATCCAACATAAATTAACCTATATTCGTGATAAGAGAACGGGTACAAAAGAGTTTCGTGAATTGGTGGACGAAGTAGCTACATTGATGGCCTTCGAAATTACACGTGATCTTCCACTAGATGACGTAGAAGTTGAAACACCTGTAACGACAGCGAAAGCGAAAGTCTTATCAGGAAAAAAACTTGGCATCGTGCCTATTCTACGTGCTGGTATTGGCATGGTAGACGGTATCTTGAAATTAATGCCTGCTGCTAAAGTTGGTCATATCGGATTGTACCGTGATCCAGAAACCTTACAACCTATTGAATATTATGTGAAGCTCCCGGCGGATGTTGAAGAGCGTGATTTTATATTGGTAGACCCGATGCTAGCAACAGGTGGATCGGCAATTGCAGCAATTAATTCACTTAAATCTCGTGGAGCGAAAAACATTAAGTTTATGTGTTTAATAGCTGCTCCAGAAGGTGTAGAAGTTATTAAACAACTACATCCTGATGTTGACATTTATATTGCAGCACTTGATGAAAAATTGGATGACCACGGCTATATCGTGCCTGGACTTGGCGATGCTGGTGACCGTTTGTTTGGAACAAAATAAGTGTTAGGATGTGCTTAGCTGATGACTAAAAAATTTAAAGTCATGACGATTTTTGGAACTCGACCAGAAGCAATAAAAATGGCACCACTTGTTTTAGAACTTCAGAAACATACAGATGAAATCGAATCCATCGTCACAGTAACTGCGCAACATCGTCAAATGCTTGACCAAGTATTAGACACATTTGGCATTACGCCAGACTTCGATTTGAACATTATGAAAGACCGCCAAACATTAATCGACGTAACAACGCGTGGACTTGAAGGTTTGGATGCAGTCATGAAAGAAGCGAAGCCTGATATCGTATTAGTACATGGCGATACGACAACGACTTTTATTGCTAGCTTAGCGGCATTTTATAATCAAATCGCGGTTGGTCACGTGGAAGCGGGACTTCGTACGTTTAACAAGTATTCACCGTACCCAGAAGAAATGAACCGACAATTAACAGGTGTGATGGCTGATATTCATTTCTCACCAACGGAAGTATCGGCTGCTAACCTTCGCCGTGAAAACAAACCGGAAGATTCAATCGTCGTTACTGGCAACACGGCCATTGACGCATTGAAAACAACGGTCCGTGAAGAGTATACGCATCCGGTGTTGGAACAAATCGGTACAGACCGCATGATTTTATTAACTGCTCACCGACGAGAAAACTTAGGAGATCCAATGCGCAACATGTTCCGTGCAATTAAGCGATTAATTGAAGAACATGATGATGTACAAGTTGTGTATCCAGTTCATATGAATCCAGTTGTTAGAGAAATAGCGAATGAAGTACTGGGTAACGACCCACGCATTCACTTAATAGAACCTCTAGACGTACTAGATTTCCATAACTTTGCATCACGTTCCTTCATTATATTGACGGATTCAGGGGGCGTTCAGGAAGAAGCACCTTCTTTAGGTAAGCCAGTCCTTGTATTACGCGATACAACAGAACGTCCTGAAGGAATTGCAGCAGGTACATTGAAGTTAGCGGGTACTGATGAGGAAACAATTTATGGCTTAGCAAAAGAGTTGCTAACGAATGAAGCAACTTATGCATCCATGTCACAAGCTTCAAATCCTTATGGTGACGGACAAGCATCAAGACGCATCGTCGAAGCATTAAAAATCTATTTAACTAAATAGAAAATTAGGGCTGCCTCGGCAGCCTTTTTGTTTTTTAAAGCGCGGTTAAAGGGAATAAAGCAATCGTGAACAGGGATAAACACCTAGAAAATGGGGTCAAATCCAAATAAACGAGTATAAAACAATCGATCTCCACTCCTGAACATCCCTTAAATCTCGACAAAGTATATTACGATAATATAATAATATATTGAATAAATGTAGTCTAAATTACCTGAATTTCATAACAACTGAGCCCGCTGTTCATGAATTTGTCTACAATATGTCAAGTGTGAAGACATTGTGAAGTTAATCTAGGGAATCAATTGACATCATTTTAGCCCTATTGTATGCTTATCAAGGATATAATTCAGAAGGTTCTCATCAGTAACGACGCTTTGAAAGCCTGTCATATCTACTTTCTATTAGATTCGCGGTTTTTGCGTATTTTGTAAAAACTTAGGGGTTATCATGCGTATAACAAGAGGTTCTTTATAAGTAATAGCCTTATAGTCGGCTATTGTCTCACAACTTGTTGGTTCTATTTTACTCGACGTGTTCACAACTATGTGGCTACACGCGAAATAGACACCACCCCGTTATTTTTTAGTGCTGTGTCTGTTCATTGGACTAGATACTGGTGTGACAGTCATGATTCTGTCCTTTCGAAAATACGGTTCAGGAGATACATAACCTATGCAAGATTTACAGCAAGTTTACGCAAGGCAAAAGAAACTCGTATTTTTTTTGCTCGCATTCTGTGCACTCGGATGGGGTTTTACACCTGTCCAATCGGTGTTTGCTGGCTTAGCAATAGGCTCCCTATTCGGGTTGTATAATTTTTGGCTCCTCGTACGGAGATTGGAAAAATTCGACCGCTCCTTAAGTGAAGGGAAGAAAGTAGCGTCGCTTGGCACTGCACTTAGGTTCGCCTCGGGTATTGCGGCTGTCGCGATTGCCATATCCATCCCCGAACATATTCACTTAGCTAGCACGGTCATCGGGTTGATGATTCCGTATGTTTACTTACTTGTAGACAGAATTGTATACCATGTGAAACACCATTAAACGAATTGTGAAAGAGAGGTGAATGAATCGTGCATCATGACAATCCAACCGTTGTATGGCTTGGGCTGACGTTCAATCTATCTAACGTTTTGATGCTATCGGTTACCGCACTAATTGTTTTCTTAATTGCTGTTATCTCAACACGTAAATTAAGTGTGAAACCAACCGGTATGCAAAACTTTATGGAGTGGGTAATGGACTTCGTAAAGGGTATTATCAAAAGCAACATGGACTGGAAAACGGGTGGTAGATTCCATGTACTTGGAATTACACTAATTATGTTTATATTTGTCGCAAACATGTTAGGTCTTCCATTTTCAGTCATAATTAAAGGCGAACTTTGGTGGAAATCGCCAACAGCTGACCCACTTGTTGCTATGACACTTGCTTCAATGGTCGTTATTTTAACTCATTTCTATGCGATTCAAATGAAAGGCGTGAAAGAATACGGAAAAGACTTTTTACGTCCACTACCGTTCTTAGCACCTTTAAAAATTATTGAAGAGTTCGCAAATACGTTGACACTTGGTCTTCGTCTTTACGGGAATATCTACGCAGGAGAAATCCTTCTGGGCTTACTAGCTGGTTTAGGTTTAGGCTCTGCAGGTATTTTAGGATTTATGGGCGTACTCGTACCAACACTTGCTTGGCAAAGTTTCTCGATCTTTATAGGAGCAATCCAAGCGTTTATCTTCGTTATGTTAACGATGGTCTATATGGCACACAAAGTGAGCCGCGATCATTAATATAATGTTCATTTATTTGAGCAAATAACAAAAAAAAAATGTATATTCCAAGGAGGAAATTATTATTATGGTAGGTTCAGTTGGTCTTTTAGCAGCAGCGATAGCAATTGGTTTAGGTGCACTTGGTGCAGGTATTGGTAACGGAATGATCGTTTCAAAAACAGTAGAAGGTATCGCTCGTCAACCAGAAGCTCGTGGCGTTCTTCAAACAACAATGTTCATCGGTGTTGCATTAGTTGAGGCACTTCCAATCATTGCAGCAGTTATCGCGTTTATCGTATTAAACCGTTAATCTAAAATTTTTGAAATGGCGAAGTATTCTTCGCCATTAATTTTTGAGAAGTAAACATCTTTGAGATACTTATTATTCAATAAATCAAATTTTTAGCATCACACATAGAATAAAGTTCTGGAAGGGAGTGAAACAATCGTGTTTTTAGACTACCTAGTACTGAATGCCACTGAAGGTGAAGTGGCTTTGCTGAACACTGGTGACATCTTTACTACCTTAATTATTTTCATCATTTTGATGCTATTGCTGAAGAAATTCGCATGGGGTCCATTGATGGGCATAATGACACAACGTGAAGAATTAATTGCGAATGAAATCGAAGCAGCTGAAAATAGCCGCATAGAGTCAGGTAAATTATTAGAACAACAAAATAGTTTATTAAAAGTAGCACGAACGGAAGCACAAGCGATTGTTGAAAACGCTAAGAAACAAGGCGAAGTACAACGTGGAGAAATTGTCACTGTTGCACGCGCTGAAGCGAATCGCATGAAAGAATCAGCTGTCCGTGAGATTGAAACAGAGAAAGAAAAAGCAATAGCAGCAGTACGTGGGCAAGTTGTTTCTCTATCTGTACTTGCCGCATCTAAAGTTCTTGGAAAACAAATTTCTGAGGAAGATAACCGTGCGTTAATAGAAGAAACGATTGCGAAGGCAGGCGATGTAGGATGAGTCAATCAACTACAGCAAAACCTTACGCCCTTGCGTTATTTCAACTAGCACAAGAGCATAACCAACTAACTCACGTAGAAGAAGATTTACGTGAAGTAAAAGTTGTCTTTAAAGAAAATCCGGATTTGTCAGTATTGCTCGCTTCACCAAAGCTTTCTTTAGATCGTAAAAAAGAAATAATTCGTGAATTGTTCAGTAATGCCAATCCATTTATCGTAAACACACTACAATTATTAATTGACAATAAACGTATTAACGAAACGGTAGCAGTAGTTACTGAGTTTGAAGAACTTTCAAACGCAGCTCAAGGTATTGTAGATGCGAAAGTATTTTCAACACGACCTTTAACAGATGCTGAGCGTGAAGCGATTTCAACTGCATTTGCTAGCAAAGTAGGGAAAAAAGCTTTACGTATTGAGAATGAAATCGATCCATCGTTACTTGGTGGAATTCGTTTACAAATTGGTAACCGTATTTTCGATAACAGTGTTAGTGCGAAGTTAGAACGCTTGAAAAAAGAACTAATTGGTTAAAATTATGAAATGGAAGAGGTGACATACATGGGCATCAAAGCTGAAGAAATCAGTGTCTTGATAAAGCAGCAGATTGAAAATTATCAATCTGAGATGAAAGTTAGCGATGTGGGTACAGTTATCCAAATTGGTGACGGTATCGCTCGTGCTCATGGTCTCGACAACGTCATGGCTGGAGAGTTAATAGAATTCTCTACCGGTGTTATGGGTATGGCACAAAACTTAGAAGCTAACAATGTAGGTATCGTTATTCTAGGACCATATGCAGATATCAAAGAAGGCGATGAAGTACGTCGTACAGGCCGTATTATGGAAGTACCAGTTGGACAAGAATTGATTGGCCGCGTTGTCAATCCACTTGGTCAACCAGTTGATGGCTTAGGCCCAATCAACACAACGAAAAGACGTCCAATCGAAAGCCCAGCACAAGGTGTTATGGCCCGTAAATCGGTTCATGAGCCATTGCAAACGGGTATCAAAGCGATTGATGCATTAGTACCAATCGGCCGTGGTCAACGTGAGTTAATCATCGGTGACCGTCAAACAGGTAAAACATCTGTTGCAATTGATACAATTTTAAATCAAGCTGACCAAAACATGATTTGTATATACGTAGCAATCGGTCAAAAAGAATCGACTGTTCGTAACGTAGTTGAAACGCTTCGTAAAAACGGCGCATTAGAATACACAATCGTTGTTACAGCTTCAGCATCACAACCAGCTCCACTATTATTCCTAGCACCATATACAGGAATAACTATGGCTGAAGAGTTCATGTTCGAAGGCAAGCACGTATTGGTTGTTTATGATGATTTATCTAAACAAGCTGCTGCTTACCGCGAACTTTCATTATTACTTCGTCGTCCTCCAGGCCGTGAAGCATATCCAGGGGATGTATTCTACCTACACAGCCGTTTATTAGAACGCGCTGCTAAGTTGAATGAAACACTGGGAGCAGGTTCAATTACAGCTCTTCCATTCGTTGAAACACAAGCTGGAGATATCTCTGCTTACATTCCAACGAACGTAATTTCGATTACAGATGGACAGATCTTCTTGCAATCTGATTTATTCTTCTCAGGTGTTCGTCCAGCAATTAACGCAGGTTTATCTGTATCACGTGTTGGTGGTTCAGCTCAAATTAAAGCAATGAAAAAAGTTGCGGGTACACTTCGTCTTGACTTAGCTGCATTCCGTGAACTTGAAGCATTCTCTCAATTCGGTTCTGACCTTGATAAAGTTACACAAGGGAAACTTAACCGTGGCGTACGTACAGTAGAAGTATTGAAACAAGGCTTGAACAAACCGCTTAAGGTTGAAAAACAAGTTATTATTCTTTACGCTCTAACACGTGGTCACTTAGATGAAATCCCAGTTCAAGATATCGTTCGCTTTGAGAGCGAATTGCACAGCTGGTTAGATTCAAACCACACAAACGTTTTAGATCACATCCGTACAACAAAAGATCTTCCTGCTGACGAAGACTTAGTAAACGCGATCTCAGCGTTTAAAAAGACATTTGCAAAATCAGAGTAATCTTTTTGGATGAATAAAAAACGATAAGGTGGTGAATTACCAGTGGCATCATTACGCGACATAAAAGGCCGAATAACATCAACAAAGCAAACGAGTCAAATTACAAGGGCAATGCAAATGGTGTCGGCTTCTAAATTGAACCGTGCAGAATTGAATGCGAAATCATTCGTTCCGTACATGGCGAAAATCCAGGAAGTCGTAACAGCAATTGCATCAGGTACACAAGATAGTGGACATCCAATGTTAACTTATCGTCCTGTAGCGAAAACTGCATACCTAGTCATTACATCTGACCGTGGACTTGCAGGTGCTTACAACAGTAACGCTTTACGTGCTGTGACGAACGCTATTAAAGAACGTCACACATCAAGCGACCAATATGTAATATTTGCAATTGGACGTATTGGACTTGAATATTTCACGAAACGCGGACTTACAGTTATTGAAAGCATGATCGCTTTACCTGACCAACCTTCATTTGCTGATATTAAGGAAATTGCGCGCAAAGCTGTTGGTATGTTCACAGAAGGTACGTATGATGAACTTTATATGTACTACAACCACTATGTTAGCGCCATTCTACAAGAAGTTACAGAGAAAAAGGTGCTACCGTTAACGGACATCGCTAAATCTAGTGCAACTGCAACTGCTTCATATGAATTCGAGCCTTCAGCCGATGCCATTCTTGAAGTGTTACTTCCACAATATGCAGAAAGCTTAATTTACGGTGCTTTACTAGACGGCAAAGCAAGTGAACATGCTGCACGTATGACAGCAATGCAAAGTGCAACTGATAACGCAAGTGAATTAATTAGCTCATTAACATTACAATATAACCGTGCACGTCAAGCTGCAATTACCCAAGAAATTACGGAAATCGTTGGCGGCGTAGCGGCTCTAGAATAGAATTAGTAAGTTAGATAGGAGGGAACTACTATGAACAAAGGACACGTTCTTCAAGTAATGGGTCCCGTTGTTGACGTAAAGTTTGACAACGGCCACTTACCTGCAATTTATAATGCATTGACAGTTACGATCGAACGTCCAAACCAAGCACCAACTAAGTTAACTCTTGAAGTTGCGTTACACCTTGGTGACGACTCTGTCCGTACCGTAGCTATGTCATCTACAGATGGCTTAAAGCGTGGTACGGAAGTTACAGATGCTGGTTCGGCAATTACCGTTCCAGTTGGTGACATCACTCTAGGTCGTGTATTTAACGTACTTGGTGAAATAATTGACTTAGGCGAAGAAATTCCGGTTGAAAATCGTCGTGATCCAATTCATCGTCTAGCACCAACGTTTGATGAACTTTCAACTGAAATTGAAATTCTTGAAACGGGTATCAAAGTAGTAGACTTATTAGCTCCTTACATTAAAGGTGGTAAAATCGGTTTATTCGGTGGTGCCGGTGTAGGTAAAACTGTTTTAATCCAAGAATTAATTAACAACATCGCACAAGAGCACGGTGGTATTTCGGTATTCGCTGGTGTTGGAGAGCGTACGCGTGAAGGAAATGACTTATACCACGAGATGAGCGATTCTGGCGTAATCAAGAAAACAGCATTAGTATTTGGACAAATGAACGAGCCGCCAGGTGCACGTATGCGTGTTGCTTTGACTGCTTTGACAATGGCTGAATATTTCCGTGATGACCAAGGTGCTGATGTACTATTGTTCATTGATAACATTTACCGTTACACTCAAGCAGGTTCTGAGGTTTCAGCCTTACTAGGTCGTATGCCATCAGCAGTTGGTTACCAACCAACACTTGCTACAGAAATGGGTCAATTGCAAGAGCGTATTACGTCTACAAACCTAGGTTCAGTAACATCTATTCAAGCGATTTACGTACCTGCGGATGATTACACGGATCCAGCTCCTGCAACAACATTTGCTCACTTAGATGCAACAACAAACTTAGAACGTAAACTATCTGAAATGGGTATTTACCCAGCAGTAGATCCTTTGGCTTCAACTTCACGTGCATTGTCACCTGAAATCGTTGGCGAAGAGCACTACTCAGTAGCTCGTCAAGTTCAATCAACTTTACAACGTTACAAAGCACTTCAAGATATCATTGCGATTCTTGGTATGGATGAGTTATCTGATGAAGACAAGCAAACGGTTAACCGAGCGCGTCGTATTCAGTTCTACTTATCTCAAAACTTTAACGTAGCAGAGCAATTTACTGGTCAAAAAGGTTCATACGTTCCTGTAAAAGAAACGGTTCAAGGATTCAAACAAATTCTTGAAGGCAAATATGACCACTTACCTGAAGATGCTTTCCGTTTAGTTGGACGCATTGAAGAAGTTGTTGCTAAAGCTAAAAGTTTAGGCGTTGAAGTTTAATAACAGGGACCAGGAGGGGAAAAAATGAAGACCATAAAAGTCAATATTGTCACTCCCGACGGCCCAGTATACGATTCTGAAGTCAACATGATCATTGCTAACACAGTAACCGGTGAAATCGGTGTTTTACCTGGACACATACCAATGGTTGCTCCACTTGAAATGGGCGCCATTCGTTTGAAAAAAGACGGACAAACAGACATCGTCGCAGTAAGCGGTGGTTTCCTCGAAATCCGACCAGACCAAGTATCGATCTTAGCTCAAGCAGCTGAAGTCTCACAAGACATCGACTTAATCCGAGCTAAAGAAGCAGTGAAACGTGCTGAAGAACGTCTGAATTTAACTAAAAAAGACGACGTCGATTTCAAACGTGCGGAACTTGCATTGAAACGCGCGATGAATCGTATCAACGTTTATGAGGGTAACATCTAAAAAAATAGGGCGAGTCGATGAGAGCAACTCTCTTCGACTCGCTTTTTTATTGAGCATCTAGTATTGAATTCATATAATCATGATAATCGAACTCCCAAAGATTGATTGTGTGTAACAACTTAACTTTGAAAGGAGTCAATCCTATGTACAACCAAATTGGGCAACAAGCACTCGTAGGCGTTTTATCACATGCCTTCTTTATTGGCATTACTTTCTTTGCATTACGTGCAGTTATGTTAGAAAAAGTCGTGAAAAAAAACCATGTTTTTCAGGTGCAAGTTTTATATATTCTAGTAAGTATTGCTATTGGCGCATCAGTGTCTAACTTTTTCTTATCGATGTCCGGTTGGTCAAGACAATTGCCTTACATATTTTCGTGATTCGTTCTCTTTGTGCCCATAAAGATGAATGTTTCGTAGCTATGGCCATGGAGAGAATAAAATATTCCCCGGGAAATAAATTGTCGAAGTATGTTTTAAGTCTATTAAAATAGGGAAATGTAAATGTAGTCACTTAAGGATTAAGAGTTTGAAAGAGTTTCATTTTTGACCCACACAAAGCACTCGGAATTAACGTATTATATAAGACCATTCTTTGTAATAAATCTTTTTTAAAATGAGTGTATCGTTACTTGTGTAATACACAAAATGACTGTAACATAAGTAATGTTTTATTCCTTATAACTGACATCATACGATATAAATCGACACACATAGAGTAAAATCATAATAGAGAATTTGGAGGGTCATGTTTTGGAAAAAATTGTTGTAAAAGGCGGACACAAGTTAATTGGTAAAGTACGAGTAGAGGGTGCTAAAAATGCGGTATTACCGGTTTTAGCAGGAGCTCTATTAGCCACGAAAGGCAAGAACATTATTCGTGATGTAGCAAACTTAGCGGATGTTTATACGATTAATGAAGTATTAAAAAGTCTGGGAGCTACAGTTGAATATTTCCCAGAAAAAAATGAAGTCATCATTGATTCATCATCAACGTTGTCAAGTGAAGCCGAATTTGAATATGTGAGTAAAATGCGTGCATCTATATTAGTAATGGGACCAATCTTAGCGCGTAATGGCTTTGCTAGAGTTTCACTTCCAGGTGGCTGTGCCATTGGGTCACGTCCAATTGATCAGCATTTAAAAGGATTTAAAGCGATGGGAGCGGAAATTTCGTTCGGTCACGGATATGTTGAAGCAAAAATTGATGGTCGTTTAAAAGGTGCTAAAATCTATTTAGACTTCCCTAGTGTTGGCGCAACAGAAAATATTATGTCTGCTGCAGCACTTGCAGAAGGTACGACATTTATTGAAAATGCAGCTAGAGAGCCAGAAATTGTCGATTTAGCAAACTTCATAAACGAAATGGGTGGCCGAGTTATCGGTGCAGGAACGGACACAATTCGTATTGAAGGTGTTTACGAACTTGAAGGTACACTCCACCATATTATTCCTGATCGCATAGAAGCAGGTACATTTATGGTAGCGGCAGCTATCACAAAAGGTGATGTAACAATCGTGAACGCAATTCCTGAACATATGACAGCACTTATTGCTAAAATGAAGGAAATGGGCGTTCATATTAATGAAGAAGAAGACGGACTTCGTATTCGTGTAGATAAAACATTGAAATCTGTTGATATTAAAACAATGCCTCACCCGGGTTTCCCTACTGATATGCAATCTCAAGTAATGGCATTGATGTTAACGGCTACAGGTAATGGTATGATAACTGAAACTGTCTTTGAAAACCGCTTTATGCATGTGGAAGAATTGCGTCGCATGAACGGTAACATCAAAATTGATGGCCGATCAGTAATTATGCAAGGACCATCTAACCTTCAAGGTGCAGAAGTGGCAGCAACTGATTTACGTGCAGCAGCAGCATTAATCTTAGCTGGTTTAGCTTCAGAAGGCGTAACACGTGTGACTGAGCTTTATCATTTAGATCGTGGTTATGTGAATTTCCACTTGAAATTAGCAGCACTTGGTGCAGATATTGAACGTGTTTCAACTGAATCATCTGATGAGGTAGTAATGCAAACAGTTTAATGTCCTTATACTATCCTATTCCAAAACCCTTCATCTTATACCTAGATGAAGGGTTTTTTTGAATTAAAGCAAGTATCTTGTCGATTGATAGTTCAGTTGTAAAAATGATGGATCACGGTATCCCTGCCTCAGTAATTGTCGGGTATTGAAATATACTATCTCTTGTCGAGCGAAGGCTCAGTTGTAATTATGAGGAGTTACGTTGTAATTATTGAAGGTGAAGTTGTAAAAAAGTGAGTTCACGTTGTAAAAATTGAGCGTCACGTTGTAATAGTGAAATAATGGAAACGATATCCATCACTTCTTGTCACAAAAATAGCTGGCGGAGGCATCCGGCAGTACAAATCAAGATTTCGTACCTAAATAGTAGAAAGGATGAAGTGATTCATGGCCACGCCGCAGTGATTGGCGGGTTTTGCTGGGAGGGAAAGAGCTAAAATGCTTTTGTTTTCGCTACGCTCCTGTGGGAATTCACATGCCGATGTTGTCCTCAAATCGATGGGGAATTGTGTTTGAAAAGCGACTGAATGAGTGAAAAACACAGCTTTACAAATTTCCAGACTGTGGGTTTGCGGACTGCAGATACTTCAAAATGAGTAGAAATCGGTCGAAATTGTATTTTCATCTGTTTTACAAGGAACTAGGTTTATTCTCTAGATAAACCAAACTTAAAGTCCTGTACACGTGAAGGTTATAGGAGAGCGACGGACGAACAATCCGCCGCGAGATTGCCTATAGAACGATTGATGCAATAATTGACAACGTCACTTCTTGCTTCGAATTCATGCTCTAGGTTATATTTGCAGCAAGATTGCCGGCTATGGCGATTTGGAAACCAAGGTTTTAATTATAGTAGGTAATTTTTAAAACAGGGTTGTGAAAATCTATTCGAGTTCAGTCAATCATAAAGTGGGCGTTATTTTCATACAATCAGTTCATGAGATACCTAGCCGTTATAATTGTATGTCTCGCATTATTTCTCCTGCCACTGGAATTAATAAAAAAGATACCAAAGCAACAACAGCAAGTACCAAAATCTGAATCTAAAACCGAAACCGCTATTGCGTGTGATCCCGTAATGATTCGTGTTGAAGGGCTTGCTGAGCCTCTTCCATTAGAAGAATACATTGCAGGTGTAGTTCAAGCGGAAATGCCGTCTACGTTTCAGTTAGAGGCTTTAAAAGCACAAGCCATTGCAGCTCGCACATTTGCACTCAAAACAACAAACTTCGGAGCAACTTCTATTAAACCAACGACTTCACATCAAGCGTTCCTTTCCCCTAGCGAACGTAAACCTCCTCTAAATATCACACAAGCAGTCACCCAAACAGCTTCTAAAATTATTACGTACAATAATGAACCCATTACGGCGATGTTCTTTTCAACCAGTAACGGAATGACGGAAAGCGCAGAAGGATATAGTGGCAATGAAATTCCTTATTTGATTTCAACGGACAGTAAAGGAGATACAATTTCTCCTAAGTTTAACCAGTCAAAATCATTTACATTGAAAGAATGGAACGATGCATTTGGCTTTACTTGGACAGCTGATCACTTCAAAAAGATGGTATTGACAGAAAATAAATCACAACGAATTCAACAAATGACTACTACACAACACGAATGGACAGGCCGTGAAATTCGAGAAGTTTTAGGGCTCCCGTCAACAGATTTTGAAATTGATACATCCAACCCTAATCTCATTACCGTAGCAACGAAAGGATACGGGCATGGGGTAGGGATGAGTCAATACGGGGCTAACGCAATGGCACAGGAAGGAAGCAAGGTGGAATCGATCTTAAAGCACTATTATCCAAAGACAGAAATAAAAAATTTCCAATCTATTCAATCTGCATGTTTAAAAAATTAAATCGCTGACAACACTAGCAACAAGAGGTGATGAATATGCGAGAGGAAAAATCTAATAATCCTTCTCTAGTAAAAATCAAGAGTAAAAAGAACAAGTGGCTTTGGCCGTCAATCTACGTTGGGTTTTCGCTATTATTTGTAGGCATGATTTGGGGTTATAATGCGTTTGTCGGCCCAGAGAGTGATGTCGCAGATTCTGGTCTAGTAATAAATCCAAATGGTGAAGAAGCGAAAGTTCCTGTAACAGCTCAAAAAGAGAACATGAAATTCCCATTTGATGAAGCAATGCTTGATCAAATGACGATTTTACAAGATTTCTATGACACTGAAGCTTCTAAAGAATCGCAAGAGAACTCTCTTCTTGTATTCAACCAAACTTACGAAACAAATAGCGGTGTTTCAATTTCGATTGAAGGTCAACCGTTTGAAGTCGTATCTGCCATGAGTGGAACAGTAAAAGAAGTTAATCTAGATCCATTTATTGGTGACGAGATTATTGTTGAACATGAAAATGGGTATCTCACAGTTTATCGTTCCGTCACTGAAATTTTAGTGAAAACTGGCGATGTTGTGAAACAAGGGCAAGCTATGGCAACCTCAACTGAAAATGAATTTAACCCAACAGCGGGCATTCATTTACAATTCGAAGTTTTTGATGATAAAGGCGAAGTTATGAATCCACGAACGTACTTAGCGTTCTAATTTCAAAGTTTAAGGCATACGGTATAAGAATCGTTCGGTACGGAAGGATGCGGACTTGCACGAACAGATCCGGAAACGTTGCCTTGACCTTGGTGAATTAGTGCAGGAAACTGGCTTGACAGTACGCGCGGTTGCAAAGAAATCGGGCTACTCGAAAAGCACAGTGCACAAAGATTTAACAGAACGCTTAAAACTAGTGAATGAACCACTGGCCAAAGAAGTAAGTGAAATTCTCGCTTATCATAAATCTATCCGACATATTAGAGGCGGGGAAGCGACGAAACAAATGTGGAAGAAAAAAGTAGTACAACCAGAAAAGACGCCATGACGTTAGACACGTCATGGCGTCTTTTCCACGTGAAAAAAGATGTAATTAGAAGTTCTATATGATAGAATTGTCAGTTAGTAGAGACAAAAGAATACCGTTAATATTCACTAAATATAAGAGATATATATAGGAAGGGGAAACATGGTCCATGTTTGCAAAAGATATTGGAATTGACCTTGGAACGGCAAATATTTTAATACACGTAAAAGGCAAGGGAATCGTTTTAAACGAACCTTCTGTTGTAGCATTGGACCGTAAAACGAGACGAGTTCTTGCAGTCGGGGAAGATGCTTACAAAATGGTAGGGCGTACTCCAGGGAATATTGAAGTGGTTCGTCCACTTAAAGAAGGAGTCATTGCTGATTTTGATGTCACTGAAATGATGTTAAAGTACTTTATAAATAAATTAAATGTCAAAGGATATTTTTCCAAGCCGCGAATTTTAATTTGTTGTCCAACAAATATTACAAGTGTGGAACAAAAAGCGATACGTGAAGCAGCCGAAAAATCTGGTGGCAAGAAGATTTACTTGGAAGAAGAGCCAAAAGTAGCAGCGATTGGTGCAGGGATGGATATTTTCCAACCAAGTGGCAATATGATTATTGACATTGGTGGAGGCACAACTGATATTGCAGTCCTTTCGATGGGCGACATTGTCACTTCTGAATCGATTAAAGTTGCCGGAGATGTTTTCAATAATGACATTTTACAGTACATAAAACGACATTATAAATTATTAATTGGTGAACGTACATCTGAAAATATTAAAATCACAATCGGTACAGCCTTCTCAGATGGACGCAATGAAGAAATGGAAATCCGTGGTCGTGATATGATAACAGGTCTTCCACGCACGATTACGATACGTTCTCCAGAAATAGAAGAATGTATGCGTGAATCCATCGCATTGATCTTACAAGCAGCGAGAAACGTCTTAGAACAAACACCGCCTGAACTTTCTGCTGACATTATTGACCGTGGTGTTATTTTAACAGGTGGAGGCGCATTGATGCATGGCATTGATTCATTGCTTGCAGAAGCGTTAAAAGTTCCTGTATTAATTGCAGATGAGCCAATGAATTGTGTGGTTATTGGGACAGGTATTTTACTTAATAATATTGGGAAAGTTTCAACATGATTTTAAACGATAAACAGACATCTATGTATTGATATATGATAAGGAGAACGGCGAATGACAAATGATGTAAAAGACCAACAACAAGAGAATACGCCAACGCCTTCAAAGCGACAACAGCACAAAGCTGAAAAAGCCAAAGTTAAGGATGAAAAGAAAACATGGTGGGTTCAAATCCGTCTTTTCCCGATTTGGCTTCGCATCATTCTCATAGTAGCACTGGTCATTGGAGCAATGGCAGCAGGATTGATGATTGGCTATGGATACGTTGGAGACGGCGAACCTAAAGATGCCCTCAAATGGGAAACATGGCAACATATTTTGGATATTTTAAATGGCAAAGAGTCATAATTGGAGGAACTTAACATGATATTATCAGCTCAACAAATTCAAGCGATATTACCACATCGTTACCCGTTCTTATTAGTAGATCGAATCACGGAAATAGAAGATGGCAAGCGTGCTGTTGGATTAAAAAACGTCTCAATTAATGAAGATTTTTTTAACGGACATTTTCCTGGATACCCAGTTATGCCAGGTGTATTAATAATTGAAGCACTAGCTCAAGTAGGTGGAGTAGCTTTATTAAATAAAGAAGAAAATAAAGGACGTCTGGCTTTCTTAACAGGCGTTGATAATTGCCGTTTCAAACGTCAAGTAGTACCTGGTGATCAGCTTCGTCTAGAAGTGGAGTTTACTAAAATTCGTGGCGCAATGGGCAAAGGACATGCTATCGCTACAGTTGACGGCGAAATCGCTTGCGAAACCGATATTTTATTTGCACTAGGACCAATTGTTGAAAAAGCAGAATAAATTTCAATTGAACTTCTTTGTAATTTGCAATCCATTTGTGGGAACAATCCATATTAAATGTGCAATTTTTAAATACATTGTAATATGGGTGTAAGCGGGAATCATCATACATCGAAAACATTTTGAATGAAAAACAAAGATATTATCGGATAGTTCTTTCCTTTCTCGGGCAACATAATGTGAATCACACTGCTGTGTGGTAAACAATGCCAGAAAGGAGGAACTTTTTTATGTGGAAAAAAACATTGATCGGATTAGGTTTAGGTGCTTTAGTACTTTCGGGATGTAACATGAGAGACGACGAACCGGGAGTTGACGAAACCCCTATGGAAGATGTCCGTGAAGAAACAAGAGATGTAGTTCCAGGTACAAGTCCAACGACAGAAGACCAAAATCGTGATGAGGATAAAGACATGACGGAAGACAGAAATACGCCAGAAGAAGAAATATTAGAAGATGACATGGATGCGCGTGACGCAGATGACATGGACCGATAAATAAAAAAAGCACAACAGGAAGCACACTTTAGCTCGACTCCGACTATAGAAGCAATGAATCGAAAACCTGTTTTCGAATGAGTTTCTCTAAGGCTAATTGCACAACATCGTGTTGTTTACCCTTATGACCCAGGTACTGTGGGCCCAAGCGGAGGTGCGCGGAATTAACTTGAAGAAGTCGTGGCGCAATGGGCAAAGGACATGCTATCGTGACGGCGAAATCGTTATTTTATTTGCACTAGAACCAATTTTTCTTACAAACCATTTGAAGGAATAGTAAAGATATAAATAGCATCTTACGTTCCATTTCATTTTGAATGAAAAACAAAGATATTATCGGATAGTTCTCTTCTTTCTCGGGCAACATAATGTGAATCACACCGCTGTGTGGTAAACAATGCCAGAAAGGAGGGAACTTTTTTATGTGGAAAAAAACAATGGTCGTATTAGGTTTAAGTGCTTTAGTACTTTCGGGATGTAATATGAGAGACGACGTACCGGGAGTTAACGAAACTCCTATGGAAGATTATCGTGAAGAAACAAGAGATGTAGTTCCGGGTACTGATGAAAGAACTAACTTACCTGATGAAACAAGAGACATAGATGGTAATGAAGGTATGAATGATCGAGGGACAGAACCAATTGCACCAGGAGATGAAATGAGATAACTTAGCCTATACTTTTAGTGAAATAAAAAAGACTCGGCTAAACTTTCGCCGAGTCTTTTTCTAATTGAGGACGCTTACGCATACCTTCTTCAAATTGAATAACAAGTGCGTCCCCTGATAATCCATGTGAGATTAGTTCAGTTAGCAGTTGTTCTGCATACTTACGACGAGCACGTTTTAATGTTCCTTTAAACAACACTGAAACATAATCGCCTATTTTTTTGACCTCATAGACAATTACTTCAAAGCTCGCTGGTTCGTTTTCAGGATATGAAATGACGACTTTTACTTCCATCAAGTCACCTGAAACTCTATGATCTTCAAAAAGATCACTATTAGTATTATCTACATACATCTCTAAAGTCCAAGATCGGTGGCTGTTTTCTTGATTAATAATGATACCATCTATCAGAGGAATTGAGATATTTTGGTCCCCTAGAACAGCTGTCATGGATAGCATTTTAAATGTTTTCAATAAGCGCACACCCTCTCCGCGAAGTCTATATGAACTAATTATAACACAAAGTATAAAAATCTTTGAAATGTGGTCAAAATTGAATTTTAGCATAAGCAGGTATAGCCTACAGCGATATAGGTTTATATGGTTTTTGTGAAAATAAAGCACATTAAAAATCGAATTATTCCCGCCTGAAAAGTGGTCAAAATAAATTTTTTGCGATTTGCACACAATTTAATGTTATTTGTACAATAAATTCAATACCAAGAAAGGAGGGGGATAAATGAATCAAGTTGGGATGATTGGGCGCATGACAAAAAATCCTGTACTTCGAAGCTTGTCAGAAGGAAGAGTCCAAGCAAGTTTCGTCTTAGCCGTACAACGTACTTATAAAAACGCAAAAGCAGATGATGCGGATTTTGTGTTATGTACGGTATGGGGAAAACTAGCTGAACACACTGTCAAGTATTGTGGTAAAGGCTCACTCGTTGGAATCAGTGGACATATCCATTCAAGGTCCTATCAAAAAGAAGATGGCACTCGCGTCTTTGTAACAGAAGTGATCGTCGACGAAGTTCAGTTTTTACAAACAAAACCTAAAACAGAAGAATCTTCTGAAGGTACTTTTGTTAATAAAGAATCGAAAGCTAAAGACGACTTTATTTTTACAGACGAAGAGCATAAAGAATTACCTGTTGTGTAAATCCAAAAGCCTCGGTAGACCGCACCGTAGGCTAATACACAAAATCTTGAATCACTCGAATCCAAGAGAAAGGAATTCACCCAATATGAAAGAATTGCCTGATCATTTCATTCGAATGGAATTACATATGGAGCAACTAATTCGTATGATAGCTAATTTGAATGAGCGAATCCAAGTACTCGAACACAAACACACAGAATCAACTTTAAGATTAGTAGGCAAATAGTTTTACAATTGATTGACAAGAGAGGAAACCGGTCGCGTGAAGCACGGCCGGTTCTTGTACATAAGTAGTACTATTATCAAATTAGTTAAAGTAATGCCACTCACATTAAATGTGTCAGGATGAGGAATTGACAATGTCTCGGCCGGAAACCTCAGACGACTGAGTGTCGTAAATCCTTCTTTCTCTTCAAATTGAAAACGTAAAGGTTTAGATCATGATCATTAATTAGAAGCATTGCTTCCGTTGGTTGTAAATTGTTAAAAGTTTCGAAAATCACTTTATGTTTCAATTGTTGGTGGGTACTCCGTTGCGTTAACAGTGCTTGTAAATGTTGTCGAATATTTATCCTCCTGAATTTTTATTAGGCTGACAAGTCCCATTGTATTGAAATAAAAATATAGACACGATGATTTGTATCACATATATAGATTTTTATTAATGATAAAGTTTAAAAAAAGGAAGGTGACATTAAAGGAGTTATAGAAAATTAGATGAAACACCCGTAACCAATCTTTTATCAATCTTTACCCCACAGAATTACCAGGCGTGTGTGTTCCACATTGCGTAAAGCAAGGGGAGAATTTGGCGTTATAAATGCAAATTCAAATAGGTTTTAATAATTATAAAGGAAGTGATTTATCTCACGTGAGGCTTAATGGATTTAATTTATAATCAATATAGAAAACGGAAGGGAAAGATTTCAGTGGAGAATTCAGTTGATAATAGATTTAATGGATCTGATTCTATAGGAGAAATTGTGGCTAATTATCCTGGTGCTAGCAAATTATTTAAAGAAAAGCGCATTGATTTTTGTTGCGGTGGAGATCGTCCATTAAGTGCAGTGCTTTTACAGCAGAATATTGAGGCGAAGTCATTTATTGAAAAACTTAATCAGATGAATGCTCAAGCAAATAAAGGCACAAATCATGATGTAAATTGGTTGGAAGTGTCTAATATGGACTTGATTGATCACGTAGTAACTACACATCATATTTATCTGAAAAAAGAACTTCCACTTTTAAGCGTGTTCGTTTACAAAATTCTAAGAATCCATGGAGCAAATCACAGAGAGTTGTCAAAACTCCATGAGTTATTTAATTTAATGAAAATAGAGATAGATCAGCATTTGATTGAAGAAGAAGAGAATGTTTTTCCAATCATTAGAGAATATGAATTGAATTCCTCTCCTCGAATATATAACCAAATATCAAATTCAATTTTTATCCTCGAAGCTGATCACAGTGGTATTGGGGACTTTCTTAATGAAATGCGAGTTGTTACCCATGATTATGCACTGCCTCCGGAAGCCTGCAGAACTTACACGCTAACGTATCAAAAGTTAGAAGAATTAGAAGCTGATATGTTCCAACATATTCATCTTGAAAATAATATTTTGTTTCCTCGTTTTACATAACGAAGTACTAACTTGAAATAACATGAAATAAGAGCTTGCTCAAGCAATACCTTAGGAGATAAATCAATGACAAAAAAATTCACAGGATGTGGGAGTATGAGTACGATGCAAACTCCAACCAATAGTTATGAAGGAAAGTTGTGTCCTGCACTTGAACAATTGAAAGAGGAACATATATCTATTCGTGAAAAAATGAATCTATTTCATGATTTTGCAAAGAGTATTGATTCGAACAGCAATGAAGGAAACTATAATTCTTTATTAATAGAATTACAGGGTAAAGTAATTGATTTCACAGATGAACTTGAGCCGCATTCGATACGGGAGGAAAATGTGTTATTCCCCTTGATGGCTGAACATATAGGCAAAAATACAGGTCCGATAGTCGTAATGGAATACGAACATGAGCAGGCCAAGAAAAACTTAAATAGCTTTATGGATTCAATGAAAAAGTCAAACCTTATTGTTGATTATAATGAAGCTAAAACGAAAATCGCTTTTTTAAATGATGCTTATACAATTCTGACGGATCATTTTATGAAGGAAGAATTAGTTCTGTTCCCTATGGCTGAACAAATGTTATCAGCTCAGGAAAAAGAACAACTCACTCTGCAAATAAAAGAAATAGTATGATTTGATTTTGACTGAACAAATATCGCGCCATCTATTACGGGCGAGATATTTGTATCAGTCAGATTAATTTGAATTTTGAATAACTTTGAACTCTTTACAGAAGTTAAGATTCATGCGATGAGTCAAAAAATTGCACATATCATTAGGAGGGTAATATTTTATGAGCATTCCAAAAATGATCATTGAACATATGACACCAAAAATACCAGTCATGCAAGGTGGAATGGGTGTCAGAGTTTCTTTAAGCGGATTAGCAGCCGCTGTAGCAAATGCTGGTGGTATAGGTACTATTTCTGGCACGGGTATTTCAATCGATATATTAAGAGAACATATTCGCAAAGCAAGAGAACTCACTAATGGAAAAGGTTATATTGGCGTTAACGTATTGTTTGCTATGAATGATTTTGCCGAAACAATCAAAGCAGCTATGGAAGAAAAAGTTGATTTTATCATATCTGGTGCTGGATTTTCACGAGATATGTATACCTGGGGTAAAGAGTATGGTGTGCCTGTCATCTCGATTGTCTCATCAGCTAAATTTGCTAAACTAGCCGAACGACTTGGAGCTTCAGCTGTTGTAGTGGAAGGTTTTGAAGCGGGTGGACATCTTGGTACGGAAAGACCGTTATTTGATATTCTTCCAGAAGTTATAGAAGCTGTAAAAATACCAGTGATAGCGGCTGGCGGTATTCTGCATGGTGCTGATATAGACAAAGCAATTCAAATGGGTGCTGCAGGTGTACAAATGGGCACAAGATTTGTAGCGAGTGATGAATGCGATGCACATTCAAATTTTAAACAAATGTATTTGGATTGTAATGAAGGAGAAACGGTCCTTGTGAAAACTACTGTAGGACTGGAAGGACGCGCAATAAAAAATAAATTTACCGACCTGATTTATGGAAATAAAAAAGTTAAGATTAAAAAATGCTACGACTGTCTTAAAAGTTGCGATTATCGTTTTTGCACACTAGATTCCTTAAAAAACTCAGTTGATGGAGACGTCGATAACGGCTTAGTATTTGCTGGTTCAAGAGTTCATGAAATTAAGGAAATATTCTCGGTACAAAAGATCATGGATAATCTGATGAAAGAATATGAACTGTGTAAATAAATAAGGTTTTACGGGTTCTCTTTGGACAACAAATCCACTGTAACTATGACCTAGGGAATCTGAGAAAAGTACGAAGTGACGTTATGTCACTTCGTACTTTTTTTATAGTCAATTTAACCAAACTATAAAAACTTAAAGAAAGTAAAAAGAGGTTGTACAATATAACGTTGGTGAAATAAAATCTCCTTCTCGATAAAACAGGAGAAAGGGATGGAATTTCACTAATGTCATTTTTTTATAAATATCTATGAAACTGAAAAAAGGCTAATACACGCTGATTTCCGTTCCGTGGGGCGTACGGTGAGGAGGCGGTGGCCGTGCCCGCGGAAAGCGTCCATCTCTGTTTCTGTTTCTGCATCGCTTTGCTAGCTTCGAAACATGAAGGTGAGCTGCATCGCTTTGCTAGCTTCGAAACATAAAAGTGCGCTGGAAAGCAAAGCAATAAGGATACTTGACTAATCGTAAGAAAAGACTGCTTTAAAAATTCATTTTTACTGACTTTCTGGACAGTCCCGCAGCAAATAAATAAATCAATTATAGCCGACTAAAATTCTTCAGCAATGTCATTTGAAAAAGAACCCAGAAAAGCACCTGTCGGCAATGCGACAGGTGCTCAAAATAAATATTATCCTAAAGTTAAAAGTTCCTTTAGATCTTCATCTGCCATTTCCGTAATCCATTTACTTGATTGAATTAAGTCTTCGGATAATGCTTGCTTATCGGCAAGCAACTTATCGATTTTTTCTTCAATCGTACCAATCGTCACAAACTTATGCACATGCACAAAACGTGTTTGACCAATGCGATATGCACGGTCGGTCGCTTGATTTTCGACGGCAGGGTTCCACCAACGATCGGCATGCAAGACATGGTTAGCAGCTGTTAAATTAAGTCCCGTTCCGCCAGCTTTCAACGACAAAATAAACACAGGGAATTCTTTTTCTTGGAACGCTTCAACTAAATTGTCGCGCTGCGCTTTTGGCATACTTCCTGATAAAAATGGTGGATCAATGTCGTGTAACTCACTTAAACAATGTTGTAATAGGTGACCCATTCCGATGTACTGGGTGAAAATGAGACATTGCTCACCACGAGCCGCAATTTCAGCTGCAAGTGTTACAATGCGCGCTAATTTTTCAGAACGCTCCATCATATACTCCGCTTCACCAAACCCCTCTTTTAAATAAAGGGCTGGATGATTACACAGTTGTTTCAGCTTGGTTAACATTTTTAAGATAAGTCCTTTTTTCTCAAAACCTGTTAATGTTTCGAGCTTGAACAGCGTTTCTTGAATCAAGCTTTCGTAAAGCGCCGCTTGCTCAGTCGTTAACGGGCAATACTCGCGCTGCTCTTGTTTATCTGGAAGATTTAACAGCAACTCTGGATCTTGTTTTGTACGTCTTAATAAGAAAGGACGGATTTTTGTACGCAATTTTTGCTTGTGATTTTCAGAATCATCACGCTCAATCGGTGCAATATAGTTTTCTTGGAACTTCCGGAAACTACCTAAATATCCTTTGTAAATGAAGTCGAAAATGGCCCATAACTCAGACAATCGATTTTCAACTGGCGTTCCTGTTAATGCTAAATGGTGTTCACCACATAATTTACGAATGGCACGGCTTTGTTTTGTATGCATATTTTTAATATTTTGGGCTTCGTCAAGCGTCACACTTGACCACTCGATTTCACTTAAAGATTCAGCATCTTGTGAAGCCGTACCAAACGTGGTTAACACTACATCTGGTTTTATATTTTCAAGAAAGGCAGCTGTGGATTCTTCTTTTGAACGTGTTTGGCCATAATGCACATGAACATCTAAGTCAGGTGCAAAATGCGCCAACTCTTTTTGCCAGTTTCCTAAAACAGATGTTGGGCAAATGATGAACGATGGCTTGTTCGTTTTATTGGTCCGGTGCACATGTAGTAAATAGGCAATCAACTGTACAGTCTTTCCGAGCCCCATATCATCCGCTAAACAAACGCCAAATCCTTGCTCACGCATAAATACGAGCCAATCAAATCCTTCTTGTTGATAAGGACGTAGCTCTGTTAACAGGTGAGGAGACACAATGGTTGTAGGTAATTCTTTTTTATCTTGAAGCTGTTCCAAATACTTCTTCAGAGATTGATTTAGCTCGAATTGGAATAACGGATCATCTTCATCTTCGCTATCTTCCCCTTGTACCAATGCATCTGGCAACTCACGAAATAGCAATTCTTTGACGGTCCAGTTTTCGGTTTCCGTTTGATCCATTAATTGACGAATCTCATGCATCCAGTTTGAATCAATACGGAACCACTCATTTCCAGCACGAATGTATTCACGATTTTCTTCAACCATTTGTTTGAATTGATCTTCTGAAATGGCTTGACCGTTTAAGGAGAAATTCCAATCGAACGTCAAGATTTCATTCAATCCGGCAGTCGTTTTAAATGAAGTGGTATTCGCATTCGATTTGACACGAAGTTTTGAGTCCTTCACGACTTTTAACCAAGCAGGCAAAATGACTTCAAAACCAAGTGCTTGCAACCGGGCAGCATCATCACGTAAGAAGTGACGAACATCCAAATCGCTTAAATTACGGGATAAAAAAGATTCTGGACTCGCTTCAATATTCATCAAGTCGAGTATTTGGGTTTGCGTCTCATAAACATAAGGTGCGTGAATTTTCCATTTATCCGGTAAAGCATCTGAAATTGATGATTGCTTCTTTCGAACAGGCGGTGTCCAGTGCGAAGAACTTCTCTTCCCACGAACAACTGTTTCAAGAAGCCAATCATCTGGAAAAGATTCAGGTTCGGACAAACGGAGTGCCACGTTGACATCTGCATTTCCACTCTGTGGTTGTAAGGGCCATCCACCTTGTTTGAAAAAGGGCAGGAGTGTTGGAATATCCGAAAACGTTAAACCGGCACTGTATAGCTTTTGTTGGATAGCAGAAGTAAGCATTGCTTGTGCCTCATCACTTACATCCTCTGCATGAAGGACTAGCGACTCGTCTTCAATACTAAGTTGATCCCACAGCGTAGGGGAACTCCACAAACTTGAGGCTTGCTGAATTGTTGAAATGGTTACATCATCTTCTTGTGCTCTCCCACTAACATGTACATAAGGATGTATATTGGATTGAGAAAAAAGTTCCACTAGCTCTAATGTTTGAAAGCGAGTTTCTTCATCGTGATGCAAACCATAAAAAGATGATTCATGTTGAAAGGAAATAAACGAAATCCATTGTTCGGTAAATAACCGCATACCATCATCGTTATAGGCATGTACGGTCGTAAAACCATCATCCATTTGTTCGAATGACAGAATTAGGTTTTTCATAAAAGGCGATACACTGGAAGTCATAATGGCAAGTTTCCTTTCTGTATCTCCTCTTGGAGAGCACGTAAGCGTTTATATTTTAGTTGTACTTCGTTCACGTAGTCATTCCAATAATCGGTTTTGCCACTTTTCTTAGCAGCTGATTTCATTTTTTTCCAAATACGAACGGCCTGTTTATAATTATGGCGATTTCGTTCACGCACTTCACTGACCGCAAGAACATGATAAAAAGGCAATACCGTTTCAGGTGCTTCCTGTAACACGGTCTTCATGCCACAAGACTCCGCATAATCAAGTGTTGACTCAAAGCGGTGATGCAGAGCAACCCAGTCTTTAAAACGGCTTTGTTCAATTAAGAAATCTGAATAGGCGCGTACACCAAACGTTCCAAATTGCCAAAAAAGTTGTTCGCGTTCCGCGTCTGGAATGTCAATAAATTTGTACAACTCATATAATTTGGATACGAACAAAGAACGGTTCCAAGCAGACAAATGACTATTTACATAATCAAAAATATGTGGACGCATCGCATACAAAATAGTTGTTAATGAGGTTAAATCATCTTGTTCTTTTGCTAGCTTGGCTAGGTGCATCCATTCAGGCATATTGCTAGCATGAACTTTTTGTGTAATGAGTTGTAATTCATCCTTTTTCTTAAGCAACACACAGAAGAATGCCCGGAATAAGTCGTTATTAAAACCTATTAATTCATTTAAGTAAGAAAATTCTTCTTCACGACGGGTTTTTTCTGAAAATAAAATAACCCAAAATGCATGTAGCAAATTGAAACGAAGATCAAACATTGCTTCAAAATCGTAGACGATATAACGTACATGCAAAACGAGCGCATCATAAAAAGCATCCGCTGCGAACAAACGTGGTTTATTCGAAAGATTCAACAACTGATGTTGCATTTCTTCAATATCCGCTTGAATCGAGGAACGAAACATACTTTCGTTTAGCTCTTCAGTGGATTCAAACAATAAGCGTATTAACATCGTACGTGTATATATATCGTAAATAGGCTGCCATTCGCGTTCAAAAGGCCTATACTTCTTTAGTTTTTGCTTCATTTGCATAATTGAGTTGTCGATATAATAACGCTCTTTCCAAGACCAATCAGCCGAAACTGCATTAAACGCCGATTGAACAATTGCGTTCCAACTTTCAGGCGTACGTTCATTTGAAAGCAGAGAAAGTTGCTCTGTCTTTTTCGAACGCCATTCTTGAACCCACTCAGATAAAGAAAATTTTTGCATATATAAACTAAAAATGACAGCTAAACTGTGACGGCATAGACGATTTTCAGGACAATTACACTTCACTTGCTCATCAAGTAAATAAATAGTGACAATGACAGGAGTAACATCCTGAACTTTTGCTGTTAATACATGTTCGTAAGGATCATACGAAAGCGTACTTACTATCCCATTACGTACAGAGAAGGATGCGCGACGTACAAGCTCTTCATCTTCTTTAATAGACGGGTTCAGGTCATCAGAAATAGTCTCCATCCATTGTTGGATATGAGTTTGGTAACGTACGGCAATATTAAATAATGAATGGCTCAACAGTAACATCTCCAAAAAAAAAGGTTTCCTTTCATTATACGGCTTTTTGTACAAAACCGTAAGCGAAAGGAAACAATTAAGATAGTAAATGAAGATAATCTGTCAAAAATACATTTAATTTTTAAAATTAACATAGTAAACAGGATCAAAATTATTGACGTTTACGTGACCTAGATCTCGATGGGGTAATTAATTCAACATCTCTTTAGAGTATGGGTGTCTAAAATTGAAAGTTCTATATGTCATTCGCAGTATTTGTAAAATAATGTGGAATAATAGCGTAATTCGATTGCCATTAAACAGAATTTTTAGTAAAATTAACTTAGTTATATTGTACCAATTAATAAGGCTAAATAACTAAGGTTAAGTTAACTAAATGATGAAAGGTTGATTTATTTGCCCACACTATGAGTTCATATTACCCGGGTTACATCAAAGTGCTATAAAAAATCAAAACGGCCAAGAATTTCTGTTTTATTTTACCCCAAAGGGAGAACGAAAATCAGCAGTTATTTTATCAAATGACAAAGGTGTGGCACGTATCAAACGTATAACTTTCAACAGTATCCAAATTGAAGATATGGAAATTGATTTTGTAAATAATAAATGCTCTTTTAGTATCAAAGAATCAATGGGAACTCAATATGAATCAACGCTTCAATACATACTGCGTGGATTTTTTATTCAATATCATGAACAAGGATATGGTTTTTTTACATTCAAGAAACCAAATAGGTAAGGTCAAAAAGACTGCCTATTAAAAGGCAGTCTTTTTCAGAATGTGTCATGCACGAAAAGAAGGGTAGTGTGATATAATAGTAGTAGTCAGAATATTTAGTAAAAAAGGGGGGATTACAATGTTACACGTACAACTTATGAAACCATTTTATTCGAAATTAGAAGGTCAAAAAATGAAATTGGTTTTTGCATATCAATACTTTTCCATTAAGAAAGATGATGAACTTTTTCACTTCATCCCAGTAGAAGGAAAAGAAATTATTGTTAATATGAATACGTATCAAGTCGAAAACTTGTCCGAGGTCTTCGTCTTTCAAAAAGGAAATAGATTTATTCGTTTACCACTCTATCAATTATTGTTAGTGTCAGATATTCATATGCATTTGCAAACTATCTTAAAACACGGGGAAGATGATAATGGCGAGATTACGAGCGATGTAAAAGAGGAAGCGAAAGAATTCATTTCGTTACTAGAAGAAGCAAATCGTAGCCGGATGATTGACTACGCACTGTTGATGAGAGATGAGAGTCTCTTTAACCGCCTAATAGACTAACCGTTGGAGGATAACCATGGGACTTAATAGAAAATGAAGACACCTACCTAAAGAAATGCGGGAGGTGTTTTTATGTGTCCATTTTTAGGTGTAAGGCCTTCTTTAGTTAGTATCGAAGAAAAATTAAATAGTTCCACGTGAAATAATTGAGACAATCCTAGGGAATGAAAGCGTAGATCTCCAAGTGAAAGAAGGATTTTCTATAATGTATCGACTATGGTTTCCGGTTCGCTTTGGACGGCAAACAAGCTGCACCATAACCTAGGGAATGAAAGCGAAGATAGGCAATCCTACGGCTGTTGTGCGTCCGTCGCTCTCCTTCAACCATGGAGTGTACAGTTTTTTGATTTTGGGTTAAATAGAGAAGGGATACTTATTGCTGAGAAAGGAAGCAGCCGAAGATGCAATTTCGGCGGCTTGTTGCTACCTATATAATATTATTCTGCGTTACTTGAAAGAAGGGTTTCGCATACTATACCGTTCGCAACATCCTCTCGTAACACTTTACAGAAAGAAAAGATAAAGGGCAGAACCTATAGAACCCCTGCGTCTACTCTGGTTTCCGGATCGCTTTGGACGGCAAAACTGCTGCAATCATAACCTAGGGAATGAAAGCGAAGATAGAAGTGACGTTGTCACTTCTATCTTCGCTCGTTCTTATAGGCAATCCTGCGGCGGGTGTGCGTCCGTCGCTCGCCTACAAACATGACGTACACAATTCTTTGATTTTGGGTTAATTAGAGAAGGGACACTTACTGTCTTGAAAAAGATCGGCCGAAGATACAATTTCTGCCGATCTAATCTCGTTTTAAAGTATCTGCAATCCCATTTTAATAGAGTTGTATAGCATGGTTTTTGGGAGTGTAGATGAAAGAAAATATATCTACAAGTGATTGAAGTGGAAGGTGGCGACTCCGGCGGGAAAAGCGAGACAGACGAGCCCCCGCAGGAAACGAATTGTGTACAATTCGTTTGCGACGAGTAACCGCAGGAGCAAGGGTTTTCAAGCGGACGAGGAGGCTTGTCGATCGCCCCGCGGAACGCGTCCACCTGTTTCTGTTTCTGCATCGCTTTGCTAGCTTCGAAACATGAAAGTGAGCTGCAACGGAAATCACACCTTTACTAGTCCATAAGCTAAGAACTTATAAATTGAATTTTTCGGTGACCTCCACAGTTTTTAGTTGGAGAAGGGTTTAGAGTAAATTTCTCTTGAACATAAACATGTAGCTAATGGGACGTAAGGAGGTAGAGAATGATCACTGATGCACTTGAACCGATGACCCCGAACAATAAATCAACAGTATTGAAGCCGAATAGTTTGCTATGTTTCATAAAAACACATCCTTTTGGGGTAGTTTTCTGCAAGAAGAAGTCTCCGTAGCCTGATTGGCTGATCATGTTCAAAAAGAAAGGAGGCAGTTGTATCAGTCAAGAATTTCTCGGAGGAAACCGAATTATATAGTATATTCAGAAAATTATTATTAGAAGGTTATAAATAGGGTTTTACTATAATAATTAGCTAATTATTTTTCCGTAACGTCAAAATTCAATTTTGAGGCTATATTTCGAAGTGAAATTCAATTTTACAAGTGCAAACAGGGGGCAAAATTCAAACTTGCCTGAAAATATTCCCATCTGATTAGATCGCACTTACAATAAAGAAGAGCTATTAATTCCTTTTTTGGGAAAGGAAAAATAGAGGGAGCTGGATAGATACATAGCGATACGGTAAACACGACTCATTCCTACACAACAGTGCACGGCAGTGTTGCCTTCGAGCCATATATCCTATCACCCTGTTTAGGTGGGGGCCTAAATCTTATTTTCAAATCAATGCCAAAAAGGATGAGCAAAGGTGGGTGCTCATCCTTTTTTGCGTTATTAGAGGTGGCACTTTTCATATTTCAGTGTGTGCATGTGGGTAGCATTTTGATTTCTAAAAGCAATTTGGAAAGTTTTTTGAAATTAATTACCGAACTGTAACATTTAGACGTTCCAAATGTTGTCGGAATTTGGTAAAGTAAAGGAAGATTAATAGCTACTGGTAGGTAAGGAAAGGAACTTCAAGTTATGGTTTTTGATTTCAGATTTTGGCGATATTTCACAAATCAACAAGAATTAATAGGTAATCTCGGTTCGGGAACCATGCGTGGCTTCAAAAATCGTGTGTGGATGGTTGGCTTTTTTGGACTAGTCTTATATGTAGCACAAGAAATGTGGGGAATAAATACTCATCACATCACTCCCTTATACGCATTTGGTGGCGCGGATCCATATACTCTAGCACGTCTCTCTTCACTTGTCGGAATTATTCTTTGGGCAGTACTATACATGTCATTCCATTTCTTTGGCATTGCATTCCTATTAAATCGAATTACAAAAATCGAGTTATCTAGACTCGCCGTTTTACAACTGTATGTAGTTGGAATTCTTCTACTTGAAAAAGCATTATTATGGTTAATCTTTATGATGACAGGATTTACGACGCATATATCCTTGTTTTCATTTGGACCACTTGCAGCCGCCGTTTTTGAAGACACTTTTCTTGTGTTTTTCTTCAATCAATTAACGATTTTCTCAGCGCTTATTATTGCGCTTCAAGTTCGTTTTATCCATGCCTTTACGGATACGAACCCGCGTAAATGGTTAGTACTTCTCCTTTTCATTCATATTGTCATGGCACTAATTACAGCATCAATAGGCTTACTTCCTCTTGAAGACTGGTTCGCCCACTACATAGAAAGGGGTGTCTTCAATGAATAAATGGGTAACAATTGGTATATCTATCGGGATTTCAACTTTTCTTGCGGCTAACGCCATTCTGTTGTTTAGCGACAAAAGCACATTTGCGAAAGTATTTTATGTGCATGAATACGAGCGTGTAGCTACTGGGGATTATGAAGAGAAATTACCGAAAGAATCTCTCATTGCACCCCTTAGTGTCAGCACTGTTTACGCGGAAAATGATGAAATTATTCAAAACTGGTTAGTCAAAGATGGAGACGTCGTTACGACTGGTCAAGAACTCGCCACTCTTAACACGTCAACTGTAGACGAGCAGCGGACACTTTGGGAATCTGAGCGTGAAGGACTTGAACGTCAACTAACTGAAATAAACGCGACGATTAGTTCATTACAATCAGACCGTGCGGATGTTAGCGACTCAAGTAATTCTACAGGAAACTCAAATGATACAGTGACAGAAGACACTGAAGAGCAAACTGTGAACGTTGATATTAATGTCGATGTCGGTGTTGACCTTGCTGTACAACAAGATGGTGCCTTCGCACAGGCTATTGCACATGCCGAAGAAAGTCGATCAGAAGTGAATCAACAATTAGTTGTTGTCGAAGCGCAACTTGCTCAAGAAGGAGCGGCTGCTTTAATTAGCCCTGTTGATGGAGTTGTATCGGCGATTCGAGATAAAAATGACCGCCTTGCAATTGAAATTTATAGTAACGAAAGAATCATCGTCACATATGCGACGGACGAGCAATGGCAAGACGTAGAAGTGAACGATCGCGTACGTTTGCAAGCCGATGGAATGGATCAATCCATTGAAGGAATTGTAACGGAAATATCCCAAGTTCCTTCAACAGATTCTGATTTCTTAACAGCATATAAAGCTCTAGATCCTGAAGAACATATAAATCCACTTGCTTACTATGAAGTTCGTATTCAACCTAACGAACCAATTGATAATTTACCATTTGGTAATAATGCAAATGCACTGGTAGTTGTAAACGAAGCGCAACAGGCTATTTCAGTGAACACCGCTTGGCTATACGATCGTTTTGAGCAGTCAGCTGTCGTACATATTGTAAATGAAGACGGCTATGCGGTAGAAACACCTGTAACGATGCAGTTTGACTGGAAAACACGTTCGGTAATTAGTGGAGGTTTACAACCTAATTCAGTGGTGCTTTATGAACCGAAAATTAACGACTACAAATATGCACCAGCCATTTTCTTCCCGATGCCACTGGACTCTCCATCTTGGAAATCAACTAAGGATGCAGGATGGAAATTCTACTTGAAACATCTTATATTTTAACTATAGAAGACTCTTTCCCGGTATGGGAAGGAGTCTTTTGTTATATTCAAACACACTATCATCTGAGGTTTCCGGTTCGCTCCGTGCACAGGTCTTTGATTTTGGGTTAACTAGTGAATGGCACTTACTGCAAAAGCATCCTTAAATAAAAAACACATCCAGTAATTGGCATGTGCTGTGGTTATTCTTTTTCATCTAGGCTATTTTCAACTTTTAGCTCATATTTATGTAAGTTAAGTGAAGTGTTTAGTTATAACACGATGATAGGGAGCATATAATGAGAGGTTTCTGGTCGTTTTTTAGCGAAACTGACAGTATTCCCTTGTAGTTACTCGATTGTTGCCAAAAGAATCATCTCATGGAATAAATTGACTAGCTATTGAGATGGAGCACAATTGAGGTTCTTTCTATAAATAACATATTGTTTCAATTTTTTATTGAAATAAAAGGAAAAATGCATAAATGTGGTAAAATAGTGTTTAAGCAAAAATTTTAATATGAATAAGGAGTGATAATTTGTTAACTAGAGAAGTAGTATCACATCTGTTTGTAAATTTCTCTGAAAAAGAATGCAAAAATTCAAGTAAATTATATGAGTTCTTGTCCTTAAAAATTGCGAAAGATATAGAACTACTTGAGATTTCCTTAAACTCGAGAAACGGTCAACCAATACCTAATTTGCTTTTCGGTGCTGTGCATTATCTGCTATTAAAAGGTAAAGACCACAAATTAAAAGAATACTATCCTAGTATGGTCGTCGAAGCAAAGGCCTATAACGAATCATTTGATTCCTTTAAAGACTTTTGTTTAGAACATAAAAATGAACTGATTCGGATACTACAAACAAAGCTTGTTCAAACAAACGAGGTCCGAAGATGTGCTTACCTATATCCTGCTTTTAGTTTCATTTACGAGAAGACCAAAAAACCATTGGCACTTATCGAAATTGGAACTAGTGCAGGTTTACAATTACTGTGGGATAAGTATTCATATTCATATAATGCTGATGAAGTTGTTGGAGACAAACATTCAAAACTAACCATTACATCAGAAGTAATGGGTGACAATACACCATTTTTATATCCAACACCGCCACCCATTTCAAATAGAATTGGAATTGATTTAAATATAGTTGATCTAAATGATCAAGAAGAATATGTATGGCTGAAATCATTAATTTGGACTGAGCACAAAGAGCGACTAGAGATGTTTGAACGTGCAGCTAGTTATGTCAAAGACTATCCAGTTCAATTAATTGAAGGTGATGGGGTAGCATTACTAAGTGAAATTGTTGAAAATGTGCCTGTGGATAGCACAATTTGTATTTTCCATACTCATGTGGCAAATCAAATGTCGCTAGAAACCAGAAATTCACTGTTAACCATTGTAGAGTCAATTGGGATGAAAAGAGATGTATTTCATGTTTACAACAATATTCAAGATAGAAATTTACATTTAGATTATTATTTAGATGGAATTGAATATAAGCAAACAATTGCCGAAACAGATGGTCACGGTAGATGGTTTAAATGGTTACTTGGAACTGAAATGCATGTATAGTAGCAAGTTTCCATTGTTAAACATGGTTTCCGGTTCGCTATGGAGGGCAAAGATACGGCAACCATAACCGAGAGAATGAAAACGAGAATCGAAGTGAAGTTGTCACTTCGATTCTCCCTCGTTCATATAGGTAATCCGCTGATGTGCGTCCATCGCTCTCCAAAAACATGGACGTGCACAGGTCTTTGATTTTGGTTTAACTAGTGAATGGACACGTACTGCAAAAAGACAATCGGCCGAAGATGCAATTTCGGCCTCTACATGCATTCTTTATAATAGCTATAATTCCATAAACCCTCATTTTTAAAAAGTTGGGTTTCGCATATTATCCGAATCCTACTTCAGACAACAATGTCCCTCGATTTTTGGACTTCATATGTATGTGAACTCGGGCAGGAGCATAGTGAAAAGAACAAAACCATCAGATCCTCTGCAATACTGTAATTTACAAATTTTTCTGAATATTTATGTTAAAATTAATACAGAGATTGTGAAAGAATTACTTAAAGAAATCAAGAAGTAGCATGGTTTAGGAGAATTATTAAGTTGTTAGCTGATCTAATCATCGTTCCTCCAGTAAATAGTATAGGGTGATTGGCTAGTGCAACTACCTGAGTAGGATTAATCTATAATTAACGGGCCTGGAAAGTTTAATAAGTTGTAATCAAGAAATTAGAAAACGCAGTATTCATACTAGGGGGCGATTGGTTTGAATAATGAACAAGAAACTCCAAAAGAAAAAAGAGAGAAATTAAGACAAAAAGAACTTATAAAAAATCCTGGCGGTGCATTAAGAGATGGATTTAGTCGAGGTGAAAATGCAAATTTATCTGATTTTTCAGAAGGTATGGGTTGGAAAGGAACAGTATTATTAATTGTCGTTTTAATAGTTGGATATATTTTATATAAATTGTTTTTATAAAGATTCTATTTAACCTTCTTTAACTAACTGGTGCATAACAAGTTTTGTTATAAGCGCTTTTCAGCGTGAAAATACATAGAATTTATAAAATGAATTTCAACTTTACAACGGAGGATATAGGGTAGGTCACTTTAATAACGGGAGGTTGCATATGTTTTGGATAAAGTTGGCACTCTTTGTGTTGATTGTGTTTGGCTTAAATATGGTAGTAAAGCTTCTTTTGAGAAAAGTACTTAAGATTGAAAAAGAAAAAAAACCCTTTTTATCTTACAACCATATAAACAATTTGCATAAGAAAATTGATTGGGCTATGAGAATTACTTCTGTTATTGTAATAATAATTACCAATATGTTGGTGATAGTTGAAAATTATCCGAATTATTTTTTACTACTACCTATTTTCATCATTGGACTAGATTATCCAGTAAGAGCTTTTTTTGAGAGGAAATATTCTCAGAACCCCAAACAATATATACTAACGCTTAGCGAAGGGGTAATAGTGTTACTTGCCTTAGCAATAGTCATTCAATTTAATTATGATTTAATTATTTACTAATAAAAATGAGCTTGGAGAAACATTTCCAAGCTCATTTTCTTATACAAAATTCCAGTAGTATAAATTTTAATAATGCCAGTTCACTCACCCCAAAAGTAAAACCCGCCTAGGAACAGTTGTCCATAGGCGGGGGAGGTTCTACTATTAAATTAATTTACTTTCTTCGAGCTATTCCAGTACATTTCTCTCAAACGGAATTTCTGTAGTTTGCCGGTTGCTGTTTTTGGCAAGGATTCCACGAATTCCACTTCTTTTGGTGCTTTGAAATGGGCCATAATGGAGCGGCAGTAGGTGATGATTTCTGCCTCTGTTACTTTTGCACCCGGGTGGAGCACGATAATTGCTTTTGGTATTTCTCCCCATTTTTCGTGAGGAACAGCAATGACAGCTACTTCCAAAACGTCAGGATGCTTGTAAAGCACGCCTTCAATTTCTGTAGAAGAAATATTCTCTCCACCTGAAATAATTAAATCTTTAATACGATCCTGGATCTCAATGTATCCATCTGGATAAGTTACAGCCAAATCGCCTGTATAGAACCAACCGTTTTTAATCGCTTCTGCCGTTTTTTGTGGATCCTTATAATACCCTGTCATGACAACATTTCCGCGGGTTACGATTTCGCCCATTTCCTTGCCGTCCCATGCCACTTCTACGCCTTCAGGATTTAACACTTTCGTTTCCCCGTTAAAGGCAAGTTCGATGCCTTGTCGCGCTTTGATCGAAGCTTGTTCATCTTTTGTTTTCGATTCGAATTCCTTTTTCCATTCACAATACAAGATGAAAGGAGACGTTTCCGTTAACCCGTAAACATGGATCATATTCAAGCCAAGAATTTCCTGCGCTTTTTGAATAAGAGCGGCTGCGGGAGGTGATCCTGCAGTTGCCATTCGCAGTTCGGTCTTTAATTGAACTTCTTTTGCTTTCGGATCGTTTACCAACATATTTACAATAGTTGGTGCACCACATAGTAAGGAAATATTTTCACTTTCAAATAAATCAAGAATTAAAGAAGTATCCACTTTTCGCAAGCACACATGTGTAGCACCTGCTGCAGTTAGCGCCCAAACGCCACCCCAACCATTCGCGTGGAACATCGGTAACGTATGAAGATAGACATCATCATGTTTTACATTTAAATGATATAAGAAATTCGCTGCATTCATGTAATTGCTGCGATGTGGTAACATGACGCCTTTTGGTTTTGACGTTGTGCCACTTGTGTAATTCAAAGTGAGCATTTGGTTTTCATCAATGTCTACCACAGGAAGTGCAGTGTTTGCGTCTGACTGAACAAGGAATTGCTCATATTCTACTGCTTTTAATGAAGACTTTTGTCCAGGTACTTTCACGACAACAAATTCTTCAAAACTTAAATTTCCTGCAATTTCTTCAATTAATCCGCTGAATTCTTCATCGATAATGAGCATTTTGGCATCACTATGATTGATGATGTACTCCAAATCAGCTGATGTTAAGCGATAATTCAATGGCACCATGACCGCGCCAATTTGACAAATGCCGTAAAAACATTCGAGCATATAATGTGTATTCGGCAACATGACAGCTACATGATCGCCTTTTCGAATGCCTGATTCATGTAGGGCAATTGAAAGTTGGTCTGTGCGTTCTCCAAACTCCTTGTAGGTAAATTTCTTTTCCTCGTCTATTACAGCAATTTTTTCAGGGTAATACTTTACCGCCCTGCGCTTCCAATCGAGTGGAGTTAATGGAGAGAACATTGAACATCTTCCTTTCTGAGTTCCCTTATTCGATAGAATAGTAGGATTATCTGTATATTCTACCATATTATTTGAAAATACCGAAAATTCTACGAAAAAAGATTTATGGAAATTTGGAAAGAAGAGTTTGTCACACTGCCCCGACTATGGTTTCGGAGCGCTTTGGACGGCAAACCAGCTTCAACGATAACCAAGGGAATGTATGGAAATCTCAAAGTGAAAGATGTATGTTCTACACTGTATATGGTTTCCGGTTCGCTATGGACGGCAAAATCCGCTGCAGGATAACCTAGGAATGAAGAAAACGAGCGATGTGACGTTGGCACGTCGCTCTCCTACAACCTTTTCGTGCGCAGATCTATGATTTCGGTTAACTAGGGAATGGACACTTGCTGCAAAAAGACATTCGGCCGAAGATACAATTTCGGCCTCTATTTGCATTCTTTACACTATCTACAATTTCCATAAACCCATATATAAAAAAATAGAGTTTCGTATACTATCCTGATCTTAAGTCAGACAACAATGTCCCTGGATTAATTAGTAGTTGTATCATCAAGTTAACTAGGCTGTGAGACGTGTTTGGCCGATAAATCCCCAGAATGGCCGATAAACATCTCAAGTTGGCCGATAAATTTTTTATTATCAATAGAGACCCTCAAAAATCGTCTCATGAAACAAGTTGATAAAGGAAAGTAAGGTGTGGAGCTATTTTTTGAAATTAATTAATCTTGTACTTTAGCTAATAAATGCTTTACTTCTATAAGAATGATAGTATCTTGTTTAACTAACCAAACTCAGCATTGAAGAGTGATCTTGTTTCTATAACACTTATAACTCATAGGAGGAATTAACAGTGATTAAGTTAATTAAAAAAGTAGATAATGAGTTGGTTTATTGGAAAGCTTGGAAAGATGGTAAAACAGTAATTGTACACTTTGGAGTTGTTGGAGATATTGGTGGAACAGAAGAAGTGAAATTAAAGTTATTTGAAAAAGCTAAAAAGGTGATAGGAATATTAGCTGAAGAGAAGTTGGATGAAGGGTATGAACATCTTGATGAAGAGGAGTTAATCGAGCTTGTCGTCCAATATCGTTATGAAGAAAATCAAATGGACGAAGCGCATGAAAGAAGACAGTTGGTAGAAGAATTGATGAATGACTGTTTAGGTAGGACTGGAAATGGTTCGAGCGATGGGGGAGACATTGGTAGTGGTAGCAATAACGTCTTCAACTATGTGATTGATGTCCAAAGAGCTTTAAAAACGACACTTGAAGAATTATCTAATAACCAGTTATTAGATCATGTTAAAATTGCCTTTTTAGATGAAGATGAAGAATATGTTTCTCTATATCCAAAAGATACTAATTTTGATATTACATAAAACAAAAGAAGATGTATACAATGTTTGAACAGCAAATCGCCTACATACCTAAACATAGAACAAGTGCGAAGTGACAAATAAAGTCACTTCGCACTTGTTCTATGTAACAGAAAAATAGTACAGCTGGTGTTCGCGTATTCATTGAAAATCTAAAACATAAAAACAAAGGATTGGAGGTGTAAAGTGAAGAAAAATAGTTTAACACTCTTTATTTTTGTACTGCTTTTAGTAGGTGGTATTATTACATTTTTCATCATATTTAAAGACGTCAATGGTTCTTTTTCTTTTGTATTTATTAGCGGCTATATGATATTTCTGGTTCTCTCTGTATTTTATTTTTTTATTGCCATAATGATCAATATAAAGAAATTGAAATGGAGAGAAATAAGAAATAGACTGTTAAAATTTATTACTTATTTTGTTTTTCTTTGTGCGATTTCCTATCTTGTTGGTTATATGTATAAACCGTTACAATCGGATTTGTATACGATAGTTATAAACTCCATCAGTTTATCTTTTGCATTCGTGTTTGTTGATCTAGTCTATTTTAAAGAGAAACGCAGTTAAAATATTAGTGTGATTTCTAGCCGGAAATATGCTCTAGGCAAACAAGGACGAAATTATCCTGTACACCTAACGTAAAATTTGTAGAGTACCCCGTAGTTTTTTTAAAGGAGATTATTAGATGAAAAAAGAAGGAAAGAGTAAAAAGAAAAAAGACGGTTTTCTAAATTACATATTAGGTGAATTGAAAGAGTCAATTATATTTATAGTAATTTCAGAAATCATATTGTTTATTCCGAGATTGATAATACGTTTAATTAGACATATATTTTAACTTAAGGAAATTGATGAATTGGTATAAGACAATTGGAATAAAAATCACATCGAGAAGTCATTAAGGCGGCTGGTTAAATATATAAGCACTGAAAAAAATCTTCGTAAAGTAATGGAAAGACTCACCGCAAGGATTGCTACAAACAAACCAATAGTTCCCCCACCAAAATCGCCGCCATAAAAGGCAGCGAATTCTTTACCCTAAGTATCCTTTATTTCAATTTAATTAAATAAGTATTCTACTTGTTCAACTAACAGGCTTTTTGTTTTACCTAATGAATAGTAGGCTATTGCTGATAAACCTGTATTTACCCATAGCTAACTCCTTTCCTCTCTTTCTTTCTTTTGGACAAGCTGTTTCTGCTGCCATGAAACATTATTTGTATAGCATGAAAATATATATTTAGAAAGACAGGTGATAATCACCTATACCGTTTCTCTTCTTTTACATAGATTATGTATAAAACTAAAAGAGGTGTGAAATGGATAAAAATAAACATAAACATATTATCACAATACTGGGCAGTGCAGGAGGTGCGGCGAACGGAGTACTTTCTATCCTCAATAACTCTGTACAGGATGAGAAAGATCCGATCCATCATGTAATGAATAATTGCGTCATTCATTTGATAGATTCTAAACAAAAAGAAGAAACTGTCTACTCTCTCTCTTATCCACAATTAAAAGATAAATTTATATATCATGAATTTGATTTGAAAGACACGGAGCAATTTAAAGAACACCTGAAACAATCCATAACGACTGTTGTCATCGATCTTTCTTGGGCGGACACAGTTGAGATGATACAGTGCTGCGATCAGCTTGGTGTCAACTATGTCAATACAGCATTAGAGAATGCAATGATTGATGAGAACGAAGAGCTGTATGAAGGATTTGGCTTGATTGAACGGATGAGGCATTTGGAAAAGTATAAAGATAAATTTTCAAATTCAACAGCGATTATTGGTTCGGGCATGAATCCAGGTGTTGTTCAATGGATGGCTCTTGAACTGATAAGGACGGACACATCAGAAAATAAACCAATTGGTTGTTACATTGTGGAACATGACAATTCGTTTTATAAAAATAAGAAAAAGGCTAAAAAAAACGTAATCTACACCACATGGTCACCTGAATGTTTCCTCGATGAAGCGATACTAAGTTTTCCCATGTTCATGAAGCACCATAATCCCCTCTTCTTCTATGAGAAAGTCTATGATCTAGAATTCAAGGTAACGTTAGGGAACAAAGAGTTTTATGGCTGCTTAATGCCGCACGAAGAAGTTTATACACTTGGTAAGTTATATGATATGGAAGGCGGATTCTTGTACAAGGTAAATGACCATACTACTAATCTTATCCGTACAAATTTAGATGACGTGGATAAATTATGGGATTATGAAATGAAGGTGCTAGACCCTAAGGATGCTCCATTGGAAGGCGAGGATTTAGTCGGTGTACTGCTCGTTTATCCGGACAAGGAAAGGTATATGTATAATGTGTTGTGTAATAAAGACATCTATAAAAAATACAAAACAAATGCCACCTACTTTCAAGTAGCGTGCGGCGTATATGCTTCCTTATCCGTACTGCTTTTGGATCAATTGCCCAAGGGCGCACTCTATGTCGATGAACTGTTGTTGAAAACTGAGAATCACTATGGAGATTATTTGAAGTATTACATGACTGATTTTGTCACAGGAGAAAATGAACAAACAGACGGCCTACTGCACCAGCGTATGCAAAAATATCGTGAAATGAATTCGGAAGAAAAGTAACGGACCCTGAGATTCTACCTCTTCCTCTTTAATAAAGACCATTCCAAACACCGTATTTTCCTCATCTAAAACTAGTAGCCCAAACTTATCCCTCAGTACAGACTATTTTCTTGAAAAACCAAAAACCTAATTTACTTATGGTAAGGTTCACCGTGACCGTTGTAACGGTGAATTTTGCAGGTGCCATTCTATGCTTTCCTTACACATTAAACCATAAAACTTGAGAGTCAATGTCGAAAAAGTAGGTATTACGACAGTGGCCGCCCTCTCAAAATGTAGTGTATCCGCATAAAGATATTGAAACTGACGATGTTGTAAACAGACTGAATACTTTTGTACGAGAAGTTATTTATTCAACAGCTGCAATATGAGCTTTGTGGATATTAAGGAGGAATGGTAAATTGATGCACCCAGATACAGAAATCCGGTATGTAAGTGAAGAAGTAGGAATTGGGGTTTATGCAACAAAATTAATCCCTAAAGGAACAATTGTTTGGATTAAAGATAAGCTGGATATTGTTCTTGATGAGGAAGATATCGAAAGTCTTGATGATGCTAGAAAAGAATATATATATAAATACTCTTATGAAGACGATGACGGCGAATATGTTCTTTGTTGGGATCATGCAAGGTATGTGAATCATAGCTTCAATCCAAATTGTGCAGATACTGCATATGATTTTGAGTTAGCTGGGAGGGATATTCAACCTGGTGAACAAATAACATGTGATTATGGAACGTTAGGTGATGATGAAGAGTTTGAATGTACAGTTGAAGAAGGATCAACGAGAACAAAAGTAACTGCAAATGACTATTTAATGCATTTTAGAGAGTGGGATGAAAAGGCAATAGTGGCATTTAAATATTTTAATGAAGTAGAACAACCGCTAAAACACTTAATTAGTAAACAATATATTGATAAAGTAAATGCGGTTGCCAATGGAACTGAACCACTTGATTCCATCCTCACTTTATTTATTGATGATGAAAACTGAGAATAAATATCATATATAAATTAATGGTTTAAAGTACTAGAATTCACAACTATTTATGACGAAGATTTCTGGAATTAATACTAGTAACTGCAGATGGAAATGTAGAAATCGTTGAATATCTTCTAGATAACGGGGCTGAGATTAATATTAAGTCAGATGACAATACTACACCTTTGATCATTGCTAGTTGTTACGACCACCTGGAAACCGTCGAATTGCTCGTTAAAAGAAGTGCGGATATTAATTCGAAAGACGATGATGGAAATACTGCTCTCTCGAATGCAAAAGAATATGGAAATGAGGAAGTCACTATTTTTCTAAGAGAGCAAGGTGCAGAATAATAATTAATGAGGGGCTTATATACAGTATGACAAGAAGTAGTATTTAACGTTAATGACGTTAAGTATTGCTTTTTTCTTTAATAATAAAGTCGTATACTTCCTCATCCTGGTGTTAAGTAAACTGGTTATGCAGAGGCATACACTTACGTGTGGAAGTGATCTTTAAAAGCACAGTTTGCATCCAGAAATAAAGTTTGGTATATTTTGGTTGATATGAATGATAAGTCAGTTCGTTAAGGAGAGTTGTAGATGAATTTAGATTTGTGGGAAGAAGAATTAGATGAATATTTTAAAGGTGAAGTTAATCTAGAAACAATACGTAATGTTCAACAAGAATTAAAACTGGAATTACCCGAGTCATATATTAGTTTAATGACAAAAAGAAATGGATTTTATTTAAAAAAGAAATATTACCCTACAATTGTCCCTAATGGGTGGGCCAACAACTCTGTACATATAGATTTTTTATATGGGATAGGCGAAAATCCGGGATTATTAGATAGTATATATTTACGTAAAGAATGGGGAATACGGAGTAAAAAATTATTGATAATTTCGACAGAGGCACCTATGTTTATTTGTTTGGATTATAGAACCAAAAAAACCCCCTCTGTTATTTTCATAGATGTTGAAGCAAACCAAGAGATTAAATTGGCAAATGATTTTGAGCAGTTTATAAATGGACTGGTTGAAGAAATAGAAGAAGAGGACATAGATATATTTACTTCACTGTCTGAACAGCAAATCATTGACTACTACACTAAAATTGATCTTGTGATAGTAAACGGAAAACCAAAAGAAATAGATAGATTGCTAGGAGAAATCCTTTCTACCAATAACGATTTAATAAGATACTTGGTTGAAAAAATGAGAAAGCACGAAAAAGCTAAAGTTCATTTTAATTTAATACTTTTCTTATCATGCTGTGCTGAAGGTGAAAATAAGGGAATGATAAATGATGATTATTTAATGGAAGTTCTAAAAGAATTTTCTGCTAGTAAAAATAAGGATGTTAAAGAGTTTGCCTTGTACAGCTTAAACTTATTAACTAGTAGACTTAACATCTAGGGGTACAGTAAATTCTACTAACTTAGTGCTTAAGTTGAAGAACCGGCTGCCTTTTAAAAGGTAGTTTTTCTTAAAATTAATCTTGATGAAGACATCCTAATCATGTTGTTATCTCAACATTGGCTGTATGCAGATGCAATCCAGTTGAATAAGTGAATCGATGGTTTACGCACAGATTATCTAAATATGTTTAAAATAAGTTAATTAATAGTAAGGAGGGATATTTTGTTTGAGATATTTGTAAAGAAAGTTAATTCTGATATTGTGATTCGATGGCTATTATCCAAGATAACCATTCCAATATGTGATATTTTAACAGTTACCACAGATGACACTTATGGCGGAAAAGAAAAACAGGCAATAAGAATTGGAATGCCGTATGGCACAACAGATAGAGTAGTTATCATTACAAACGAAAACACATATATCTTATTTACAACCAACTATATATCAATACAAAAAAAACTTAACTCGTACATCCATTCAATTAAATAAATAGCCTGTCAAAAACCGTTGGCGTATTCTCGCATACGGTTTTTTTTTTGCCTCCAATATCTCTCCACTAGCTTAACTTTGGACTGAAGGTGACTACTTCCCATTCCTGGTTTTATATCAACTTACTGAGGTTTTTAGGTCGGATGGATAACTATAAATATAGGTATGTGGTTATAAAAATGGTTTTGTTTGATATAGTTCTTTCTGCTTTTCTTTTATTTTTAGGGGTCTATGGCATTATTTCTACTTATAAATTATATAAGAAAAGTCAAAAAAAGTTGCACTAATATTTCTAAGATAAATAATTGACACCTACACTACTCAGTGTTACATTGTACTTGTAGTAAGCGATACTTAGTAGTGTGTTTTCTCAAATGCGATTAAGTAAAAATTCCCCTAAATACTAAGTAATACTGATTATAAGTCAGACAGAATAGAGGAGGCACTGATCATGGAAAACTTAACTGAAATGCTGAAAGGATCGCTGGAAGGATGTGTGCTGGAAATCATCAGCCGCCATGAAACCTATGGCTACGAGATTACCCGCCACCTTAACCAGCTTGGGTTTAGCGAAGTCGTTGAAGGGACTGTCTACACCATCCTCGTGCGATTAGAAAAGAAAAACCTGGTGAACGTAGAAAAGAAACCATCAGATATGGGGCCTCCCCGCAAGTTTTACTCACTTAATGAGGCTGGCAGCCAGGAACTTGAATTGTTTTGGAGAAAATGGGAGTTTGTATCATCAAAAATTAACGTCTTGAAGTCAATCTAGCCTCACAATATTGTCCGTTCGCTATTTTTGGAATGTCTTGTTCAGCTTTAAAAAGGAGGAAAAATAACATGATGGCAATGTTCAAAAAAATGATTGGTGATAAAAAAGAATACAAGATGATGATGGCACGGGTTGAAGCCCTGCCAGAGGACTACCAGTTTGTATTTAAGAAAATTCAAAACTACATGTGGCAATTCTCAGCGGGCAGCGGGATGGATATGCTGCACATCCAGTATGAATTAATCGAGTTGTTCGAAGCCGGTGCGGCGGAAGGCAGACAAGTGCTGAAAATCACTGGGGACGACGTGGCGTCTTTTGCTGACGAACTAGTGGCAAACGCTAAAACCTATGCCGCCAAGTATCGTGAAGATTTGAATCAAAGTATCATGAAGCGATTAGGAAAAAAAATTCAATAGATAATACGACTGAATAAGTGTTACAAAGGTGAATTGCCACCTTCGCTAATCAGTTATTTTTTTAACACGGTAGTAAGTTGTACTTATTATCAGTCAGACTAAATAGAAGAGTATAAGGAGGAAAAAAATATGAGTAATGCAGTGATTTCAGTAAAAGGGTTAAAAAAATCCTTTAAAGACAAGGAAGTCTTAAAGGGGGTGGATTTTGAGGTGCGGCGTGGCGAAATTTTCGCACTGCTGGGCTCAAATGGATCGGGCAAGACGACGACGGTCAACATCCTCTCGACGCTGATGAAGCCCGATGGCGGCGAAGTAGGTATTTGCGGCTTTGACGTCCAGCGTCAACCGGATCATGTTCGCCAGAGCATCAGCCTGACAGGGCAGTTCGCAGCCTTAGACGGCATGCACACCGGGCGGGAAAACCTGATGATGATCGCCAAGTTGCGGGGAGTTTCCAATCCCGCTCGAGTCGTTGACAATCTGCTTGCAAAATTCAGCTTGACCGATGCGGCTAACCTCAGAGCGGACCAGTATTCCGGTGGGATGAAGCGCCGGCTTGACATCGCCATGAGCCTAATAGGGACGCCAGCGGTCATTTTTCTTGACGAACCGACGACAGGGCTTGATCCCGAAGCACGGATTGAAGTCTGGGATACTGTCAAGGAGCTTGCCGGCGGCGGCACGACCATCTTGCTGACGACTCAGTATCTGGTGGAAGCCGAACAACTGGCGGACCGTATCGCCATTCTGCATGGAGGAAAAATCATCACAACCGGTACCCTTACCGAACTTAAAGAGATGTTCCCACCAGCAAAAGTGGAGTACATTGAGAAGCAGCCGACATTGGAGGAAATTTTCCTCGCGATCATCGGCACAAAGGAGGAGATATAAATGAACAGTAAAACAGGGGTATTACTAGGGCGTTTAATGCGCAACATCATGCGCAGCCCGGATACGATTATCACGGTGGCAATTACGCCGATTATGATGATGTTGCTGTTTGTCTATGTATTTGGAGGCGCCATAGATACAGGCACGGACAACTACGTCAATTATTTATTACCAGGAATTTTGCTGATTGCTATCGCATCCGGCGTCGCTTACACTTCCGTGCGGCTGTTTACGGATGTAAATAGTGGACTGATGGCCCGTTTCATTACCATGCCAATCAAGCGCTCATCGGTATTATGGGCTCACGTGTTGACCTCGCTTGTTTCCAATGCGCTGACTCTCGTGGTGGTTATCCTGGTCGCACTATTGATGGGCTTCCGTTCAAGCGCAAATCTCATGGATTGGTTCGCGGTAGCTGGGATACTCGGTCTGTTTACGCTGGCGCTGACATGGTTGGCGGTCATTCCCGGATTGACAGCCAAGTCTATGGAAGGGGCGACAGCCTACTCGTACCCGCTGATTTTCCTGCCATTTATCAGTTCGGCTTTTGTCCCAACCGAAACCATGCCTAAAATTGTCCGTGTGTTCGCAGAGAACCAGCCTGTCACTTCAATCGTGAATGCTATTCGTGCCCTCTTGTATGAAGGGTCTGTTGGCAACGATATCTGGATCGCACTTGGCTGGTGCGTCGGCATCATGATATTCGCGTACTTCTTCGCAAGCAAAGCATTTAAACGCCAGTTAGGGTAACTGGCAACGACGTAGCAGTCTTCTTTGATGCTCTCGTCATTGATGGGTTGATAAGAAATGTCATAAACTTAACGATGCAGTTAAATAATAGAACTTTGCTGAACAGCTTAGTATTTTAAAGGAGGAGACTACAATGAACTTTTTAGAAAGAATAACCGGCAGCGATATGACGAAAGAAATGAAAGGTTTTGAAGCACGAGCAATAGTCTTGCCAACTGAATATCAAACTGCTTGGAAAGAAATTACAAGTAATCTGTGGATTCACGGAGATTTCACCGGTCGTAATCTGATGCCGATTCTTGACAGCGCTCTTGAACTGCTTGAAGTTACATCATCAGACGGCCAAAGCGTCGGAGAAGTATTAGGAGATGATATCAAAGGCTTCTGCGAAGCGCTTGTTGGTGACGAAGGCGCAAAAACTTATAGAGATAAATGGCGTGACCAACTTAACAAGAACGTAGCAAGAAAATTAGGAGGACTGAAATGAGTATCAAAAAAATCATCGAAGGCAAAAAAGAATGGCGAGCCCATGTTTCGCATGTCAAAGCGCTTCCGCTAGATTACCAAATTGTCTATAAAGAGATCCAAAAATATCTCTTCAAAGTCGGTCCTGTTGAGCTAAACGAAGGTATCGGACTACTCACGGGAATTATCAGCTTCTTTGAAGAAGGTGCAGCTGCTGGGAAAGGTGTGCTTGAAGTAACAGGAACAGACGTTGCTGCTTTCTGCGATGCACTCATTGAAGATTCAAAAACTTACGCTGATCTCTATCAAGAATCGGTCAATCAAAAAGTCGATAAGGCACTAAAAAAATAGAAGGAACGTAGTACTTGACGGCAAAATTCAATAGAACTTTTGACTAAGTACTGCAATAACCTCCCAAACTCGAAAGTATCGTTCGGGTTCGAGAAGAGTCGGAAATAAAAGAAAGAATCAAAATGAATAATAAAAATTGAAGGATTACTAATCTTTCAAAGAAGAAGTCCTCAGAGTATAAAAAGAGGGTGAGATAACCCTCTAAATCAATAATTTTGATATTGACCAAATTGAACTGAATAAACGTTAGTTAGATTTCAAGACAAGGTTTTGCAACCTGTGTAGAATGCGAAACCCGGCAATCTACGCCGTCCATAGCGAGCCGGAAACCCTACATCGGTTCGATTTTAAGCATGTGGTAAATAGCAGAAAGTTCAGTAGCTAAAGAAACTGATGGATTGATTAATAGATATGTTGTATAAAGGTTTATACACGCATACTAATGATAAATAAATCATTTTTTTTGGAGGATGAAAATGAACAAGAAGTTGCTCATATTGTTGGGGACTGTTGGTTGTATTATTACCTTTTTTATTTTGATTAGTAATTTTAATGAAAGTGAAAAGCCATTAGCTGAAAGTATGGAAGAAACCAAGAAAGAACACCAAAAGGTAGACGCTTTATTGACTAAAGTTAGTCAGGAATTTCAAAAAAACGGATACGGTGAAGCATCAATAAGTTACACTCATGAAGAACGCTTGCTTAGAGTTCTGGTCAAGGATGAAGAGTTTTTAGCTAATCAAGAAAAAGTAATGAAATCAGTAATACATGATGTTTCTAAGGAAATAAAGGTAGATGATATCGAAGTTAAATTCGAGATTTTAGATATACCAGTTGAAGTGAGTAGGGAAGAAAAAGAACAAACTGAGCTTTTAGAAGAAACATTGAAAATAACATCAGAATTATTACATGAAAAAAATTATCAATTTAGTTCTGTGGGTATTGACCCAACTAAATCTTTAATTGAGATAAGAATTGAAGGAACAAAAGAATATTATAATGCAGTGAAGGGTGAAATCAGTAAACTTGTAGCTGATGCAATTTCATCGAAAACAACTATATATTTTGATGTTAAAGTAAATAGAAAAAGTGAAAATGATAGTAGAGATGAAAAATGGCATCCGATTTTCACCTCCATAAGGGAGGAAACAGATAAAAAGTTTGAGGAATATAAAGGCTTTGCCTATTCCTTCCACCCAGAACCTTTACAGATTATTATCAAAACAGATTTGAACAAATCCAAGTGGTGGAATTCCAATAAAAAAGTAAATGAAATAGAAAAATATGTACAAGAGATAATTAAACTTAAAAGAGAAGAATTAGTAATCGAAGAAATACCTTATGAGATCATAATAAGAGGTAAAAAGAATAAGAAATTAAACTAAAACCATCGGCGTTGTCGCGCCTTTGGTTTTTTCAGTTTGGGAAGTAGTCAATAAATCAAGTTGAAATTGAATTTGTACTAGCCATTTTTGCTATCGTATTATTATTACCAAGTAAGGTCAGGAGTTTAATTAGTGCATCTTCAATAACTGTACTAGTGTGCTTTTATTCTTACTATTCGTCCTGTACAATCTGGTTCCCATATTGAATTGAGGTTTTACGGACTGATCATCCCGTTTTAAGAGATTTCTATAAAGAATTAAAAAGCCCCCAATAATGGAGGCTATCTAAAGGCGTTTCAAAACCATACATGCCGTTCACTTTTTCTTCTTGATATCCTGCCAATTAGGAGGAAGTTCGTAAGTTTCTATATGCTTAAAATTTTTAAGAGTGACTCTACCTGGAGTAATAGAAAATGTTAATTGATCTTTTCCGACGGGATTGTGTGGACCGACAACGGGAGTGACTTCAAGGGTTACTAAAAACATGAACCCCCGATATCCATTCGTTCTTTCCATCTTTAATATGTTTATTTGATACGGGTACACCATGGGACTTTCAGTAAGAAAATCAGAGTAATAATTTGAAACGGCCTTTTGAATATCTGGTAAAAGTAATGATAAAAATAAATCCATCATTAGTTCTTCTTTAGACTCTTCAGCTGGCTGATAATAATTTGGTTCGGCATGTGATGGTATTGAAGTCATTAAAAATAACACTAAAAAAGAGGGAACAATTATATATTTTTTCATGTTTATGACCACCTTCAATATATATTTTGCTCAAAAAAAATAAGCTTATGTAAGCCAAATATTTTGAAAATAAGATGAAAGCGCTAATAGAATCGAAGATAAATACTTCCAAATCATGATGTTATGTCAACCTACTTTGAATAACCTATACAATCCAGTTGAGTAGGTGAATCTATATGGGACATCAAGTTTCTTGGTCAAGAACGTAATGGCGATTATTTTGGAGAGTGTACCAATCTGAGCAAAATCGGAGTTTTATAGCGGAGCATCCAGTTGCTTGTTCAACTCTCATAAAAATTAAAATTGGAATTTTCATCCTCTGTGGTGCAGCACTGGTATTGTGATGAATGGATGGTAAAGGGGTGTTTTCGTAAGGGGTGGTTTAGTTGAAGAACCGGCTGGATTTGACGTGGGCTACTTCCTTAGTCATCGACCATACCAGATGCCAGCCACATCAAAAAGAATACTTAACAATACTTTAAATGCCCATCTATTTGATAGGTATGCATTATTTAACGCTTACTTTTCAGTCGGGTGCGTGATACGCGCAGTTGCCTCTTGGCAGATAGTTGCATATGCTGATATGAAAATAGATTTCAAGAATAGGAGGGATGTATATGAGTAATTTACCTGAAAAGCCAGAGATAATTTCTAATAAGGTCGTTGATTTGCTAGTGAGCAATGCCTTTCGAAAAAATGGTATCGACGTAGAGAGCTTAAAGGGAAAGCTATTAGATGAACAAAAACAGGCAATTAAAGAATTGGTAGAAGAGCTGAGCCTGCAAGTGGACGCATTTGTTAAACAAAAGCCCAATCAATAATGAACTGTACCCCGAATCTCGGAAACTTTTAATAAAGTTCCTGATTCGGGGTTTTTCTATGGACTTTTCAATATCCCTACAGAATTAATGAATGGAACGTTTAATAGAAAAATAAAGCTAATGTCTAGAGACAAATCTACATGTGAAAAACGTATTAGATCGAACTATTTCTTGCTTAGTGCCCAAGAGAAATACGGAACCTATTAATCACAGAGTCTTTTTAATGATTGTCCTTACTATTGAGCACTATTAATAAAAGGATTCGAAGAATATCTTTACTCTAAAATGCCTGTGTACTTTTTTTGTTTTGGAAAATATGCTTTGCCGTTCCTAATAGACTAGCAATTGCGTATATTGAAATATGATAAAAAAGGAGGTGTAAATATGTCAAATTATAATAGTAAATCAAATGCCCAAAAGTGTAATAAGTATGGAAACTATCAAGATCATGATGCAGTAGTAACGCAAGACGCCGACCAGGTTTCAACTATAGATCAAGAATCTGACGAATTAATATGGATTAAAGATTCATGCAACATAATAGTCCAGACGACAGATACTCAAGCAGCAGTTTCTCTTCAAGTGGGCTTGCAGCTAGCCATTGCTTTAGTTATTAGCATCACGATCGGTGATTCTGACCGAGGTCAAACTGTAGCACAAGAACTTTTACAGAATTTCGATTCTGAGCAAACGAACAAACAGAAAATCTATATTGAAAATTCAAAAGACGTTAATATCACAACTACTGATACAGACTTAGCGATTAATATTCAAGCAATGCTTCAAGTGTTGCTAGCATTAGTCGTCACATTAGATGTTCTTTAATCAACGTTCTTTAATATAAAACGAAAAGAGGTGAACAATATGGACAAAAGAAATGAGTGGAAAGCATTGGATCATTGTGATTCTAGAAGTAACGATGCGAATGTTCTGCAAGAAGCTAAACAGGTTGCGTCAATTGAGCAGAAATCCTTAGAGGTAATTATCGTTAGGAACTCAGAAGGGGTTGATGTAAACACGACAGATACACAAGCAGCAATCTCTTTGCAACTAGGAATTCAGGCAGCGATAGTAGCTGTTATTACCGCTACTATCGGTGATTCAGATCAAGGTAGAGCAGTGGTTCAAGAATTCAAGCAATTTACCAAAAGTAGACAAAGAAATGTACAAAAAACCATTATTGAGGGATCCAAAAATGTAAGAGTAACAACGACTGACACTGATTTGTCAGTGAACATTCAAGCTTTACTTCAAATCCTTGTAGCAATAATAGCCAAATTAGATATTTTGTAATATTTGAATAGGACGAGAAAGAGACGGAAACACATGGATAATATGAGCCAAAATAAGGTCGAACAACTGCGGAAAAATAACAAACGATTTATGGGGGATATATCTAAAAATTTCCATCTTAAACGTTCTATCTCAAAATTAGAAGAAGCTAATAAAACAGACCGAATCGATAGAATCATTGAATAAGGATTTCACTCTGGACATGTAGCCGTAGATGAAATCCATTTTGTCGCTTAATGTAAGCATGCGAGATATTTTTTAAAAAAATTTTTTTTAAAGGTATATCGACATTTTATTTACAGAACATATAAAATAGAGATTTTTATGATCTTGTAATTTTTAAAGTTACAAGATCATATTACCTGACGTTACCTATATTTTTATTAACCTTTATATAAACTCTGATTTAAAATGACCACTGAGTTTAACCAATCTAGTATTTCTAATTAAAATTAACTCCTTAACTTAAACGTAAGCGTCAAATAATGCCCACCTATCAAATAGGTGGGCATTATTTGACGTTTACATTGCAGTGACCTGTAAAATTGGTTGAAAATAGGCTATTCGTTTAGGAAAAGAAAATTCCACTCCCATGAAAATTCAATTCTGTTCTGCACTCATTTTCATCCTCTGTCGTGTAGAGTTGGTTTTGTGCTTCATAGGTGGGTAGCTGGGGAGATGCATAAGTTATTAAGATATTTACGCTTTTGTCAATATTTTTTGTAATGAGAAATGATTTTTATCTTTTTCTAAAATTCTTAAAAGCTTATTCCGCAATGGATAAGCAATAGAATCGACCCTGTCATTTTAATCTTTATCACGATTGGTAGTTTTGTATTTTTCCCCTTTGCTGTCATAAGTAATCCATTCACCAATAGGTTCGCCCATTTCAAAATACCCAGAACGCTTTATTGTTCCATCGATACGATACCATTCCCAATAGCCAGCTGGCTTATCGTCAATCATTTTTCCCTTTGACCATATTGTTTTTCCTTTTGCGTGGTACTTGATCGTGTAGCCATCGATTACTTCCAGTTTCTTTTCCTTGACACTGTTTGGGTGTTTCAAATCACATTTTTCATTTTCCATGACTTACCTCCCATAATCAGTTTTTAAAATTATATCACCTTTTATGATAAAAATTCACTCTTTCCATTAGTGTTCATTTTCGTTTTAAGATGACGATAAGAGCCAAGAAATTTTCTTCAACTTCCATGAAAATAAAATTTACTAACACATTAATATAGACGCGCTCGTGAATAGCAACAAGCAGCCGAAATTGCATCTTCGGCGGCTTCCTTTCTAAGCAGTAAGTGTCCACTCACTAATTAAATCGAAATCAAAGACCTATGAATGTTTAGGTTATAGGCGAGCGACGGACGCAAACCCGCCGGAAGATTCTTTTTACTTTCTAGGGTTATTCTGCAGAAGATATGCCGTCCATAGCGAGCCGGAAACCGTTGCTAGCATGCCATCTGTTTTATCAGCCAGACTATAAACATCCTATTATATGGTTTACTTAAAGATTCGAAATCCGAATTAAACAAGATTAGTTTCTACCATATTTGTATTTAAAAAACTTTAATTTCCTTTTCTACATAGTCTAATTTAGTATGGCTCTAGTTTTAATAGAAGAAGATTAAATGGCTTGATTATTTTAAACATCTGTTAACGATAAACCAAATAATTATGAGGTACCTGAGTGAAATAGATTGATTAAAGCAAACAGTTTCATCATAAAGGAAGAATAAACAGTGGTGCTTTTAGGGTGGTAATTTATTACTAAATGAGTCTTAAGATTGTCATATGTTATATTGATAAGGTAAATACGAATAGGAGAAATCTGTGTGCCTATGACAAGTTTCACCGTCTAGAAGTTTTTGATACTGAATGAGTAGTCGTAGAAAATGAAAACCAGAATGAATGGCTTATAATTAAAAGATAAACTATAAAATACGAGGATAAGCGAATGAACCGCTACTACAGGTGATTAAATGAGACATACATACTTAGGTGAAACCATACAATTTGAGATCAATTACAAAAAGCGGGCATCCATGGGTATTCAGATAGATGCCTATGGATATATGGAAGTCCAGGCTCCTAAATGGACATCCGATGAAATAGTGATTCAATTAATCGAGCAAAATTGGAATCAAATTCAACAAAAAACAAAGGAAATGAAAGAAAGAATGCTTGGGCCAAAGGAGAGGGACTATCATCATGGTGAAACCTTTCTCTATTTAGGGAAAACATATCCGATTCAGATTTCTCAAGACTGTACGATTAAACAAGACCATGTCGTTTTTGAAGCGGGTATATTACATATATTCGTGAAACAACTTGAGGATGAAAAAATTAAACAAGCTTTAAAACGATTTTATTATCAACGCTGTAAAGCATTGGTAGAGAAGAGTGTCAGAAACCACCAAAGCAATTTTAAGGTAAAGCCGCGTTCTATTCGTATAACTGATAGTAAAGCAAACTGGGGAACCTGTGATTCACAACTGCAATTAACATTCAATTGGAGGCTGGCAATGGCGCCACTTGAGGTGATTGACTATGTCGTTGTACATGAAATGTGCCATATGGTCCATCTAAATCACGATCGTTCCTTCTGGCGTCTTGTTGGGAAGATGAGTCCCAATTTTAAGGAACAGGAAAAATGGTTAGCATTATCAAGTTGGAAAATGACTGTTTAGAAGTTTAATCTAAGGTACCAGTATGAAGAAAATCAGATTATACACTCACTGTATGAAGAATTTTTGTTCGTGATGAAACATGAAGTATTGAGCGAGTTCTTATCAAATGGGACAGTTTCCTAAGGCATAGTTTGGCTCTGTTCTATAAAACAAGTGATTTTCTATAATTCAGATAGATTTCGCCACTAGAATTAAAGAATATATCTCAGGTCGTGTTTAAGGCTTTGGATTCCCCCGTCAAGGAGAAGATTATCGTTTCTATAACCTTTCTAGTAAAGATGTAATTCATTTGAAGCATCTTCCCAAACCACCGGCTAATAACCCTGGTGCCCGGTATTATTCTATTGCGGAACTTATAAAAGGAGAAAAAGTTGTGAGTGTAGCTAGTCGAGACAAATAAATTTTGAAAAAGTCCCCAGGAAAGAAAAAAACGCATGTTTTAACCTTCATGATTGTTTGTATCGGGATCATTAATAAGTACATACAAAAAGAATGGAAGTGGGTTTTGTGGCTTCAAAAAAATCGGATTTTATTAGTACTGAAAATGGAATAAGCGAAATTAACTCTATTAAGATTGGTGGTATTAACCAATCAATACTTATTCAGGGAGAAGATTCTGCTAAACCTATACTCTTATTTTTACACGGGGGGCCATCGTTACCATTACCGGGTGTATCGAGTAGAGGGAGTAACTATACGATTGTTACGAATACAAAGGAACTTGTAAAGCACTTTATTGTTGTTTTTTGGGATCAGAGGGGTACAGGGGAAGTCTTATCATAAATCTATTCCAAAGCATTCCATGACCTTCAGCCAATTTGTTTCAGATACCGGTGAATTAACGGACTATTTAATAAAGCGATTTAATAAGGAAAAGATTTTCTTAGCGGGACATTCATGGGGATCTCTAATAGGGTTGAAGACAGTAAGTGAGAATCCAGAGAAATTTTATTCGTATATTGGCTTATCACAAATAGTAAGTTGGACAGAAAATGATCGATTAGGACTGTTATGGACCAAGAAAGAAGCCAAAATTCGAAATAATAAAAAAGCAATGCATGAATTAAATTCCGTAGGGGAACCACCATTTAATAAAAACTTTAAACAGTGGGGTGTCTTACGCAAATGGCAGCAAAGATTTGGAACCATTATCCATTCCGATGAATTAATAAAAGGACCTAGTTTATGCCTTCTGCCGAGAATACTCGTGACTTTAGTCGTGAGATGAATCGGCATCGGTCAAGGTATGTCTTTGGACATGTAAATTGTACGACATATGTTGAAATTAAAAATGACTATAACCCTTATTTTAAAGGCTATAAATATAAAAATAATTTCACATATGTTACTATTAATTAGAGGTGATAGTGCATGTCAGAAGTAAAGCACGGCAGAGGGTATGTCTATGCCATCCAATATCACATAGTTTGGTGCGTTAAATATCGTCACCAATTATTGAGTGGCGATGTAGACAAACGTCTAAAAGAGATTCTACAACAAATTGCCACAGACAACGATTTCACTTTAGCTGAAATTGAGAGTGATCTGGACCACATACATCTCTTAGTCGATTGCACACCACAACATTCCATTCCGAGCATGATCAAAGCGTTGAAGGGTGTTTCAGCAAGACTAATCTTCAAAGAATTTCCACAACTCAAAAAGCAATTGTGGGGTGGTCATCTTTGGAATCCTTCCTATTTTGTGGCAACAGTCAGCGAACAAACAGAAGAACAAATTCGACACTATATCCAAAATCAGAAAGTGAGGTGAAGACAATGATTCGACACAAAGCCTATAAGTATCGCATGTACCCAAATCAAGAACAAGAAATACTGATTGCGAAAACTATCGGTTGCAGTCGATTTGTCTTCAACCACTTTTTGAATAAATGGAATACAGCCTTCAAAGAAACAGGCAAAGGATTGACCTACAATTCCTGTTCATCCCAATTGACCCAACTAAAAAAAGAAATCGACTGGCTCAAAGAAGTGGACAGTATCTCGCTCCAATCTGCGTTGAAGAACTTGGACGATTCATTCAAGCGCTTCTTCAAAAAACAGAACAATTCACCACGCTTCAAGTCAAAGAAGAATCCCGCCCAATCGTACACCACAAAGCAGACGAACGGGAATATCGCTATTGCCGGGAATCAAGTGAAGCTCCCGAAGCTAGGACTTGTGAAGTTTGCCAAGAGTCAAGAGGTCAACGGCAGAATCATTAGTGCCACGATTTCACGTAAAACTAGTGGCAAATACTTCGTATCATTACTAGCAGAGGATGACATTCAAGAATATCCAGAAACAGGATCTACTATTGGCGTCGACGTTGGGTTGAAGGACTTCGCCATCCTTTCAGATGGGACAGTCTACAAGAACCCGAAATACTTCCACAAGATGGAAAAGAAACTAGGCAAAGAACAGCGGATTTTGTCACGAAAAATGCGAATCGCAATCAATCGAAAACAGATGTTGTATGAATGTAGGAATTATCAGAAGCAGAAAGTCAAAGTTGCCCGCATTCATGAGCGAATCACAAACAGTAGAATGGACTACTTGCATAAAATATCGTCCGTGATTGTCAAAAACCACGACATTATCGGGATTGAAGATTTACAAGTGTCCAACATGCTCAAAAACCGCAACCTGTCAAAAGCCATTAGTGAAGTCAGTTGGTCAGCGTTCCGAACGATGCTCGAATACAAAGCGGAATGGTACGGCAAGACAGTTGTTGTCGTCGCCAAAAACTATGCGTCCAGCCAACTATGCTCAACTTGTGGCCATCAACACAAAGCCGTTAAGAATCTCGCTTTGCGTGAATGGGATTGTCCGACATGTAATAGTCATCATGACAGAGATATTAACGCAGGACTTAATCTTCGAAACGAAGCAATTCGTATCTTAACCGCAGGGACTGCGGGGATAGCCTAATAAATTTCCGACCATTAGGTTGGATAACTTAGGAATCTCGTGATTTCAATCACGAGTAGTTCAAAAAGGGTTTAAACTCATATATTCAGATGATTTTATTAAAGAAATACAAAAGATTAATTTTGCAGAAACAATAAAAAAGATAGCTATACCTGTAACTTTCATTCATGGGGCAAAAGATATCCATGTATTTGGTGAGTTAATACAATCATACTCTACTCAATTAGACGCAGTGATGGGAAAACAGGTAATTTGGATGGAGAAGTCCGGCCATGTTTTTCATCCAGAGGATACGGTAAAAATTGAACAACTTTTAATAGAAGAATTGAAACATATTTAATATGCATGAGAAGAGGAAACGAGCCTGGAAATTTCAACTGATTTAAACCTTGGGAACTTCAGATTAAAGAATTGTAACTCTTGGCTATAAGATACCAAAAAAATCAGTCGTATATAATAAAATAAGCAGTATCAGTGTGAAAATTAATTGATAGACAGTAAAAACGTAGGCGTTTGGATTCTTTGCATATCCCTTTTCCATGACTGCTCTTACGGTTTCAGTGACAAATATAAGCACAACCAACAAAAACCATGGTTGCAACAACAAATAGGGTTCCCGAGGGATCCTTGTCACATTAATAAAACCTCCTATTACCATCATGGCAATAAAAAACCACCTAATACTCCAATCGATTTTCTTGTGTTTATCATTTACATGGTTATGAGAAAATGCTTTTCGTTTCTCAACTCCTAACCACCTTCGCATGATGGCATTAAATGAAATCATTAACACGAAATAAACGGTAAGAATGAGAAGTAAGTGAAGTAACTTTAACCAGAACGTCGAATCAAATCCATACACAAAATCTCCCCCAATATTTAATTTAGTAATATGATAATCTATTGGTCTAGACTACTCTGTTTAATATACTTGTCAATAAACTTCTTCTCAATGGTTTATGACTTTTTCTTATTACTTCACAGCAAGAGAATTACAAGAAGAATAAAGATAGTTGCTACGCCTAAAATAGAGGCTTTAAGTTAATAAAACAAGCTGCCTATTAAGGCTCATAATAACTTATAGACTATTATTGAATACCGAAAAAAGCTATGATAAAATGAAATTCACTTAAAGAAATGGAGGTTTTCCTTTTGACAGCATCTATGAGACTTAGAATCCAAACTTTGAACCGTAATTGAATATGGTCAATGCCTCTACCTAAGTGTGGAGCAAATGGGATTAGTCTGTCTTTTTTAGGAAAACTTTATTTTACAGTTATCGAAAAAAAGAGGGTGAATCTACCCTCTTTTTTTGTTGTCTAAAAATAATAATGTAGCTAATCTTTTTCGATAGAGCAAAAAGAACTTAACCATTTACTTTTTACGCAAGAAATATACAGAAAAGGTCGTGAAGAAGATGAATTCGGAATTCGATAATTGGAAAAAGAATATTATTATCTTTTTAAGTAGCCAAACGATATCACTTTTTGGATCCTCACTTGTCCAATATGCGATTATGTGGCATATAACACTTACTACACAATCAGGAATGATGATGGCACTGTTTATATTATGTGGGTTCGTCCCTACATTTATATTATCTCCATTTGGTGGCGTATGGGCAGATCGATACAATCGAAAGGTACTCATTATCTTATCGGATGGACTGATTGCTGTTGCAACACTCATAATGGCCATTGTCTTCCTAATGGGATATGAGGCTATTTGGTTACTATTTGCTATGGCAGCTGTTAGAGCGATTGGAACAGGAATTCAAGGTCCAGCAGTAGGGGCCATTTTACCGCAAATTGTTCCAGAGGATAAACTGACGCGGGTAAGCGGAATTAATGGAAGCATTCAGGCAATTATTATGTTCGTATCTCCTATGGTGAGTGCGGCATTGCTGACGATGGCTACCTTAGAAATCATTTTCTTTATCGATGTGGTCACTGCTGCTATAGCAATCGTCACTTTGCTCGTGTTTTTAAAAATTAAGGTACATGCAAAGGCATCTGAGATACAAACAACAAGCTATTTTAGCGATTTTAAAGCAGGTCTATCGTATATTAATAACCATGCTTTTTTGAAAAAATTCTTTTTGTTTTTCGCATTATTTTTTGTTTTGATGGCACCGGCTGCATTTTTAACTCCATTACAAGTAGTTAGGAGCTTTGGTGATGAAGTATGGCGATTAACTGCAATTGAAATAGCCTTTTCAATTGGAATGATGGTAGGGGGAGGTGTTATAGCTTCGTGGGGAGGCTATTCAAACAAGGTGCACACGATGACACTTGCCACTATAATAATGGGGATTTGTACGATTGGATTAGGGATTATCCCACTATTCTGGGCTTATTTACTCTTCATGGCGATATTCGGAGTGTCAGTGCCATTCTTCAATACTCCGACGATGGTATTAATCCAAGAACGAGTCGAGGGTGATTACTTAGGTAGAGTATTTGGTGTATTTGGAATGATTGCTACATCTATGATGCCGATAGGAATGCTCATTTTCGGGCCTATGGCAGATGTCGTAAAAGTTGAGTGGATCCTATTGGGTACGGGAATGCTTATATTACTACTTGGCATTTTATTAGGAAGAAACCAAGTATTATTAAAAGCAGGTGAGCCTGTAGTTGTTCCAGAGTCATCTGATTTACCTTTATAAGTCTAATACTTCCTAGTCGTGGGGTTATGTCAACTTGCGGTGTATACGAGATACTCCCGGTCGAGGAATTGAATCGATTGTGTTTCGGCTGGATAATGAAATATACAGTGTAATATAAGTTATTGATGATACAATTCAATCCAAAATGGAGATGGGGGACATAATAATGAAGCCAAGTATTATACCTGACCTTTCAACAAGGCCGTTTAATTTGATGGTTGAGCGACTGATGGATGCACCGCCCGATGTACTGTTCCAAGCGTGGACGAAGCAATTCGATCAATGGTTTGCAGCTCCTGGAACTGTGTTAATGGAGGGAGAAATTAACACAGCCTTCTTTTTTGAAACTGAATTTGAAGATACACGTCATCCTCATTACGGACGATTTCTGAGGCTTGAGCAAGACCGTCTCGTCGAAATGACGTGGGTAACTGGTGCCAGGGGAACAAAGGGAGCTGAGACCGTTGTTACAGTTGAACTTGAACAATGCGGCAATGGCACCCAAATACGTCTCACACACGCAGGGTTTCCAGATGAGGAATCAAAGGACCAGCATGAACAGGCATGGCCGTTTGTGCTTGAACAGCTAGACATTCGTATGATAGAACGTTCCTGAAAAATGTTAGGATTTATAATGAAATTGAAATGTTAATGTTTGGAGGAATTATTTTGACAGTAGAAAAAAGTTTAAGAGTTTGTGAAAAGGGACATAAGTATTACAAAAGTAGTGAGTGTCCAAGTTGTCCTACCTGTGATAAAGAGAATAAGCCTAAAAGTGGCTTCCTTTCGAAACTCAGTTCACCTGCAAGAAATGCATTGGTTCACGAAGGGATCGACACTTTGAAAGAACTATCAAAGTTCACTGAAAAAGAAATTTTAAAAATTCATGGTATTGGACCAGCTTCCTTACCTAATATGAGAACCTCATTAGAAGAAGAAGGGTTATCATTTAAAGAATAAATAAACTACAATACTTTACTTCAACTAACTGCCCTTTAGTTGAAGAATCGGCTGACTTTACAGGACAGCTTTTCTTATTGAGTAATGAGTTACCTACTTCCGTGAACGGGTGTTATGTCAACCTACTGAGGTTTTACGGACGGATTATTCAGTCGCTTGTTTAACTATTTATTTGAATAAGAATATTGTCTTATCACATGGAAATACTACCTTAAATTAGGTAGGTGATTAGATGAAAAAAATATCATTAATATCTTTGCTATTGCTATTAAGTCTAACAACGGTGTTATATCTAACTTGGGAAAAACCAACACAAGTAAAGGCAATAAACGAAGAAAGCGAACAATTATTAGAAGCTATTTCAGAGCCCTGTAGTCTAACGTTGGAATCTGTTGATAAAATTCTGGTGAATGCAAAAGGTGTAGCATTAATCTATAAAGTGCAATTAAACCCACCAAGTTTTGCAAGAACTAATATAAGTATTCTTGCTGTTCATCTTCCTGAACCATCTTCTTATGGAGACTTCGATAGCTATGAAGGCTTTGCGTCTATTCCCGAAGAAATAAGTTGGCGTTTTAAGCTTTATCCAACCCCAGAGGATAATGGTCCAAGTTGGGCTGGACGATTTGATTTAATTACAGCAGAAATGAAGAATGTCGAAGTTCAGGTGCGTCTCTCAAATTCCAAAACAGATAAGTTAGGACCAAGTGTTCTAACAAACAGTATTAACAACTGTAAATAGTTAATTCAACTAAATGGTGCTTAGTTGAACAACCGGCTGCCTTTACAAGGTGGCTTTTTCTAATGACCTATACTTTAATCATGTATCTAAACTTAGCATACGTATAGGTTACTGAACTTAGATTGTTGAACGAGTTCTTGAACATTTATGCAAGTGTCAAACCTCAGAAAACACTATAAATACGGGGTGTTCATTAACTCCTGTTTTTCCCAACAAACTCCTTCTGTTCAGCTATTAATCCTAAAGGGATATTATCTTTTTACATACTTTTTAATTCTTCTTTAGAGACAACACGCCAACCATTTGCTTCAAGTTTCTCTATATAGATTTCTATCTTAATTTCCTCAATTTCTAACACAAGTGGTGTTAGAGAAACATAACATTCATTTGAAGCATAATTAATAGTAACCTTAACAATCTCATATCCATTATGAAATCCAGAATGAAACCCCGGGTCAGCTACTATATCCCCTTTAACAGGACGAAAACTGGATTCAAATGTTTTCATCATTAATTCTTGTCTATTATTTTCTTTTTTCTCTTGAACTGATGTAATAAAAATTACCAAATTTATTTTCATAATAGTCTCCTTCTTTACAAAATTATATAAACCCTCTCGATTAACAGTATAAATGAAGACAAGATTCCATACATGATACTACTTTAATTTATGCTTTAAATGTCTAGATAACTTATTACTACCCCTCGTGATCTAATGCTTGATAAAGCGCTACCTAACAATGATTACTGTAGTGACTTTACTACTTATTCAATTCTACATAATTATCCTTATATTTTACCCGCTATTTTACACGAATCACGCGAGAGTCCCATTCTGGATGTTAGCTGATCATCTTTTCTTTCAATTAAAGCTTTGATATAGAATGCTGCAAACTTTATAGTGAGCAAAACCCTTCATTCAAAGAACGCAGAATGATCATTTATAGTCAGTAATGAGCAGCCGAAATTGTATCTTCGGCTGCTTCTTTTCTTAGCAGTAAGTGACCATTCACTACTTAAACCAAAATCAAAGACCTACGCAGGTCAAGGTTGAAGGAGAGCGACGGACGCACACCCGCCGCAAGATTGCCTCTAAAAAAGAAGAATCTGTATGTGACAGCGTCACATACAGATTCTTTTTACTCCCTAGGTTATCCTGCAGCAGATAAGCCGTCCATAGCGAGCCGGGAAACCTACGCTAGCATGCCATCAATAGAGTTTTCTTGCTTTAACGAGCCCAGCGAGAGCACCATCCCATGAATTTCAGGTGATTCCCCAAATGCATGTATCTTATCTTTCTTTGGCACGTAAGTATCACAATCCCCCCTAGCTTTCCCAAAACTTTCCCAAATGATATGATAAAAGAAAAACTACTTTCAAAGGAGCACACTAAAATGCCTTCATTTGAACAATACTTTCTCATGAACACAGACCATGTAAAAGACTACGTCAAAGCCAACATACATACCTTTAAAAATGCACAAAACATAACATGTCTAGAAATCGGCGATGGCAACCTCAACTATGTCTACCGTGTCCTCAACAATGACACCAACGACTCAGTCATAGTCAAACAAGCGGGAACCACTGCACGCATTTCAGACGAATTCGTACTCTCCACAACCCGTAACAAAATCGAAACCGAAGCCCTAATACTTCAACACACACTAGCTCCTGGACTCGTCCCTGAAATCTACCTACTCGATGAAACAATGAGCTGCTGCGTCATGGAAGACCTATCTCACTTAACCATCATGCGTACAGCGCTCACAAAGTTTGAAACATTCCCGAATTTCGCCGAACACATCACCGACTTCATGGTCAACACACTACTGCGCACAAGCGACGTCGTATTAAACCATAAAGACAAGAAAGAACTAGTCCGTAAATTTATCAACCCAGAACTTTGTGAAATCTCGGAAGACCTCGTGTTCACTGAGCCATTCCATAATCAGTTTAACCGCAACGAAGTGACACCTGGCAACGAACAATTCGTCCAAACACATCTGTACTCAAACGAAGAACTACACGTAGAAGTCGCAAAACTAAAATTCCATTTCATGAACAACAGCCAGTCACTCCTTCATGGCGACCTACACACAGGTTCTATTTTCATTGACCAAAACGACACGAAAATGATTGATCCTGAATTCGCATTCTTCGGTCCAATGGGATACGATATCGGAAACATCATGGCCAACCTCATTTTCGCATGGGCAAGAGGGGACGCATATGAACAGAAAGAATTCACCGAATGGGTCGAACACACATTATTCGACGTCTTGGACTTGTTCGACACCAAATTCAACAAAGCATGGGACGAATATGCAACTGAAGTTGTCGCCAAAAATTCGGACTTCAAACAACATTATATGCAAAATATTCTTAAAGACACAGCGGGCATGGCGGGACTCGAACTCGCACGGCGCATCGTCGGACTAGCAAAAGTAAAAGACATCACCACTATAGAACCAATTGAAAATCGCCTAAAAGCAGAACGACTCTGCCTACGCGTCGCACAAACATTGATTCTGAATCCACATGATTTTAGTCATGGTGGAGATTACGTAACGGCACTCCAAAACGCACGACAGGAGGAAAAAAATGACTGAAGCACTCAATCCGATCCAGTGGAAAAACAACGCACTGGTGCTACTTGACCAAACCAAATTACCAAATGAAATCGTCTATGAAGAATTCACCACCGTCGAAAGCGTCTGGGATGCCATCGTCACCATGAAAGTCCGCGGTGCCCCGGCTATCGGCGTCGCAGCTGCATATGCCGTGTACCTAGGTGTTCGCGACCTTAAACCAGACCTAGACCAAACCGTTTTGGGCAAAGTAGTGCAGAAACACGTCGCGTATTTAGCCACATCTAGACCGACCGCTGTGAACTTATTTTGGGCACTCGAACGCATGACAGCAGTTAAAATCACGGACGCTAGTTATAAAGAAGCACTATTAGCAGAAGCACAAGCCATTCATAAAGAAGATGAAGAAATCAACCGCATGATTGGCGAGAATTTATTAACATTACTATCTGACGGTATCGGGATTTTAACCCATTGTAACGCTGGCGCTCTCGCGACATCGAAATATGGAACCGCAACTGCTCCCATGTATTTAGCAAAGGAAAAAGGCTGGAATTTTAAAGTATATGCTGACGAAACACGTCCGCGTTTACAAGGTTCAACATTAACTGCACTTGAATTAAGCAGAGCGGGCATCGATGTCACGGTCATTACGGACAGCATGGCAGCAATGGTCATGTCTCAAGGCAAAGTCCAAGCCGTCATTGTAGGTTGTGACCGCGTCGCAGCAAACGGAGATACAGCCAATAAAATCGGCACACTCGGCGTCTCCATTTTAGCTAAACATTACGGCATCCCGTTCTACGTAGCAGCACCAACACCAACAATCGACCTAAACACGCCAAACGGAGCGGGCATACCAATAGAAGAAAGACATAAATCCGAAGTCATCGAAGGCTTCGGTAAACTCACAGCACCTGCCGACGTAAAGGTCTATAACCCAGCCTTCGACGTCACACCCGCCCAACACATAACGGCAATCATCACCGAAAAGGGCATTGTGCGAGCACCTTATGGGGAAAACCTAGAGAAATTATTCTCTTAAAGCGTTCTTAATCAGGTGTTCCGCGAGAGTATGGTCGCCACCGTTTAGGATTTCTTTCTTAAAGAATGGATAGCCAACAGGAAATGTGGCAGGTGGTTTGCCTGCCACCCATTTAAGCATGTGGGTTTAGTATTTTCTTTCTTTAAGTAATACCGATAAAGGAACTACTACACATAAGGAGGACACACTGATGTTCATGAAAGAGCGCAATGTACTTGTTGATTATTGTAAGTTACTGAAGACGAGGGGCCTTACAAAAGGGACGGGAGGCAATATTTCCATCTTTAATCGAGAATCTGGCTATATGATCATTAGTCCGAGTGGTGTTGACTACGATATCATGACGACTGAAGATGTAGTTGTGTGCGACTTACAAGGGAACATTATTGAAGGGGAAAGAAAGCCTTCGAGTGAATTTCCTATGCATGCGATTTTCTATCAGAAACGCACAGACATAAATGCCGTTGTCCACACACACTCTCTAAACGCTAGCGTACTTGCTTCACTTCGATGGAGTTTACCTGCAGTATCGTATTTAGTTGCATTTGCGGGGAAAAATGTACGCTGTGCTAAATATGCTAGTTTCGGAACACCGGAACTAGCAACCCATGCTTTCGATGCAATGCAAGATCGTCAAGCAGTTCTGCTAGCGAATCACGGACTACTCGCAGGAGCGGGCAATCTGGCAACAGCATTTGATATCGCAGAAGAAATCGAATTCTGTTGCGAAGTATACTTAAAAGCGAAAACAGTCGGAGAGCCAGCCATCCTAGATGATAAAGAAATGGCTCATATGGCCGAACAATTTAAAACATACGGCCAAAAATAGTCGAAATTCACAATAGTGGGTGGCACCTTTCCCCCTTTTGGTACCTGTGCATTTTGGGCGTAATAGTGCCACCCGGCTCAAATGGACAAAAACAAGTGGAGGGATAAAGGTTTCCGACTCGCTATGGACGGCAATGCCACTGCAGAATAACTTGGGGAATAAAGAGAACGAGCGATGTGACGTTTTCACATCGCTCGTTTTCTATTTTGGCTGGCAATATTGCGGCGGATTTCCGTCCGTCGCTCGCCTACAACCAATAAGTGCACAGTTCTTTGATTTTGGTTTATTAGTGAATAGACACTTACTACCTAGAAAAGAAGCGGCCGAAGATGAAATTTCGGCCGCTCGTTACTAACTATAAAGATACTATCTGCGTTATTTGAAAGAAGTCTTTCCATGCTCTACCGTAGCTGTGTAAGAAACGAATGCGCTCAATTTGTGGGTTACACTAATACGGAAAATTACTATAAGCTATTCCATTTTACAGACGTAGGTAGAGGGGGTTTCCGGAGCGTAGCGAAAACAAAACCATTTTAAGTCCTCTTCAAACAGAGTGTAAAAACCTATAGAGGAGTCACTTCGCTGTCGCTTCTTGGCTTTTTTTCGTTAGTGAAAGAGTCTTACTAAAAGTCTTCATTTATTAGTAGCCGTTTCAACAAGTTAACTAGTTTATGAGACGTGTTTGGCCGATAAATCTCCAGAATGGCCGATAAAATGCTCAAGTTGGCCGATAAACACCCGAACTTGACCGATAAATAATTTATATAGGAAACAGTCGTTTAAAACGAGTCTCATGAAACAAGTTAACTAGCTAATGAAACGAATTTCGATAAAACTTGAGCCATATGGTTGTCTTTGGCCAATACTTTTTGATCGATCTCCCGCGAGATTATCACCACGCGCAAACAAAATGGATACTTTTTCGCTACGCTCCTGTTTAAATTCAGGTGATGATGGACCTCCCCTAAGTATCTTAAAACATACGAAAACCTTGCTACTATCAAGGGACTATAGAAAATGGAATTGCACCCACTTTAATACAAGCACAAATGGGCCGAAATTGTATCTTCGGCCCATTCCTTTCTAAGTAGTAAGTGACCATTCACTAGTAAACCAAACCCAAAACACTATGCACATTGAGGTTGAAGGCGAGCGAAGGACGCACAACCACCGCAAGATTGCCTCTAAAAAAGAAGAATGGTGATGTGACAACGTCACATCACCATTCTTCTATACTCTATAGGTTATGATGCAGCCGATGTGCCGTCCACAGCGAGCCGGAAACCTAAGCAGATGCAGTGGCTCAATAGCTCTGCCACTTACTTAGTATTAGGGTTTATATTTTCGTTAACGAGCACCGCGAAAGTATGATCTGCCATAGTTTATTTGTTCTTTCTATAAAGATGCAAGATAGGATTTCACAAACTATGCAGTGTGTGAAATCCATTCAGGTTGTGGAATTGCACCCACTTTACAACAAGCAGAAATGGGCCGAAATTGTATCTTCGGCCCATTCCTTTCTGAGCAGTAAGTGACCATTCACTAGTAAACCAAACCCAAAACACTATGCACATTGAATTGAGGTTGAAGGCGAGCGAAGGACGCACAACCGCCGCAAGATTGCCTCTAAAAAAGAAGAATGGTGATGTGACAACGTCACATCACCATTCTTCTATACTCTATAGGTTATGATGCAGCCGATGTGCCGTCCACAGCGAGCCGGAAACCTAAGCAGATGCAGTGGCTCAATAGCTCTGCCACTTACTTAGTATTAGGGTTTATATTTTCGTTAACGAGCACCGCGAAAGTATGATCTGCCATAGTTTATTTGTTCTTTCTATAAAGATGCAAGATAGGATTTCACAAACTATGCAGTGTGTGAAATCCATTCAGGTTGTGGAATTGCACCCACTTTACAACAAGCAGAAATGGGCCGAAATTGTATCTTCGGCCCATTCCTTTCTAAGCAGTAAGTGACCATTCACTAGTAAACCAAACCCAAAACACTATGCACATTGAGGTTGAAGGCGAGCGAAGGACGCACAACCGCCGCAAGATTGCCTCTAAAAAAGAAGAATCTTTATGTGACAACGTCACATAAAGATTCTTTTTAATCCCTAGGTTATCCTGCAGCAGCCGTGCCGTCCAAAGCGACCCAGAAACCAGAGTCCACACAGTGGTTCAATTACTTCACTTAGGTTTGTAGTTCTCTTTCGTTAACGAGCCATGAGAGAGTATGCTTAAATTAACATAAAAGTCAGACTTCTTACCTATCTTTACAAAAAGCATACAATATTTACACAATATTATGGAAAACGATTCCAATAGTTTGATATAATTTGAACGTATAACAAAACACACACTGAGGAGTGGAAATGGATGTCGAAAGAAGGTATTTTGAAACATGCTCTTAGTAAGATGCTACTCGCAATCTTACTAGTAATTTCAATGGTAGCACCTTTTATCACAGCACCAAGTGTACAAGCAGCTGACACAATAACTGTAGCTGAAGCGATTGCCAACAACACTGGCGCAGCAACAGTAAAAGGATTTATTGTCGGAACAGCAAGCAGTGGCTCGAGTTATGACCAAGATCCACCATTTACCGTTAATTCAAATGTCGGACTAGCAGACAGTCCGGATGAAACAAACGCAGCTAAAATCCTGCCAGTTCAATTACCTAACACTGCTGTTCGTACAGCAATCAATTTAAAAGATAACCCAGAAAACTTTAAAGCTGAAGTAACCATAACTGGAAATCTAGAAGCTTATTTCTCGGTTCCAGGTTTAAAAAGTGCAAGTGCATACACCATCATTTCTGAAGGCGAACCAGCACCAGAAGCTGAAGAAATGGCTGACATCGCTGCTGCTCGTGCAGTAACTGATGAAACAAAATTAATCAAAGTAACTGGAACTGTAACAACAGGTACTGGATTCTGGGGCGGTAAAGCGTTCTATATCCAAGACGACTCAGCTGGTATTTATGTATACACAACAGCAGCTGACGTTCAACCTGGTGACATCGTTGAGCTTGAAGGGAAAGTAAGCCCATACAATGGCGAACTTCAAATTCAACCATCTAAAATTTCCGTTAAATCTTCAGCAAACCCACTACCAGCAGCACAAGACATCACCCCAGCTGGAGTGAAAGAAGACACACAAGCTGAACGTATTCTATTAAACAATGTCACGATTTCGGACTTAACAAAAGTAAATGATTACGGTACATTCGAATTCACTGCAACACATGAAAATGGTGAATCTGTTGTCATCCGTAACGATAACCGTAATGGCTTGGCTTATGACGACTTCATCAAACGCTACAAAAATGGCGATCTTGTAAATGTTTCTGGGATCGCATCTAAGTTCGATACAACTTACCAAGTGAAAACACTAGGTCTTGAAAGCTTTGACCTAGTAAATAAACCTGCAGTTTACACAGATATTTTCCCTGGAACAGTATCTGAAGGAACAGAAATTTCATTAATTACACCAATCGAAGGCGCGACGATCTACTATACGGTAGACGGATCAACACCAACACCAGCAAGCACACAATATACAACACCTATTACCTTAACAAAAGACGCAACAATCAAAGCCATCGCTGTAAGTGACAAGACTTCTGAAGTTTTCTCATTTACGTATAAGATCTTGAAAGTGGACAACCTATTCATCCGTGATATTCAAGGGGATGGCCATTATTCAGATTACGAAGGTGCTAACGTAAAAGATATCACGGGTGTTGTTACTCACCTGTATAACGGTGCGAACTTTGTCATCCAAGATATCAACCCAGATGACGACAACACGACGTCTGAAGCACTCATTGTAAACAAAGCTTCAAATGGACTAAAAGTAGGTGACCTAGTTACCGTTGAAGGAACAGTTGAAGAGTGGTTTTACGAAGGCTATTCAGACATGAAATCAAATGATTTACCAGTTACACGTATTCGTGCAACTTCAACAGTAGCTTCAGAAACAGCAACAATTCCTGCACCATTAGTAATCGGAGTGGACATCTTCCCACCAACTGAAATGATCGACAACGATCAATTGACATCTTTTGATCCTGAAGAAGATGGCATTGATTTCTGGGAATCGGTTGAATTAATGCGCTTATCAGTTCCAAATGCGAAAGTAGTAGGTCCACAAAAATACGGAGAAGTCGTGGTAGTAGCAGAAAACTCTACGAACAATGATTTTAATGTTTTAGGTGGTATCAACATCTCAGCAACTGATTACAACCCAGAACGTATTATTGTAGACTTTGATAATGAAGATTACGATGCAAAATCTGGTGACTATTACACAGGAAACATTATTGGCGTTATGGGCTTCGGCTTTGGTAATTACAAACTGTGGGCACAAGAATCGGATTTACCTGACATCACACGAGTCGACAAACCTAATCTAGTAACCGATATCGAGCCAGTGGAAGACAAACTGAACGTAGCAGCATATAACGTTGAAAACTTCTCGAATAATAGCACACAAACACCGGATGAAAAAGTAGAGAAAATTGCACGCTCATTCGTCGACAACATGAAATCACCTGATATTATCACGCTTGTAGAAGTCCAAGATAATGATGGTGCAACAGCTTCAAACAATCCTGATGCGACTGAAAGCTATGAACGTCTAATAGCAGCAATCGTGGCAGCTGGAGGTCCAACATACGAATGGACGGACATCGCGCCAGAATACAATGAAGACGGTGGACAACCAGGCGGGAATATCCGCGTAGGTTACCTATACAATCCAGAACGTGTAACACTTTCTAAAGGAACAAAAGGCAGTTCAACGGAAGCCGTAACTTGGGTAGATGGAGAACTCTCTAAAAACCCTGGTAGAATCCTAGACTTGCCTCAGGCAAACACACGTAAACCATTAGCAGCTCAATTTGAGTTCCAAGGTGAGAAAGTAGTCGTGATCGGCACTCACTTAAATTCTAAAGGTGGAGACCAACCGTTATTTGGGAAAAACCAACCTCCATTTTTAGGTTCAGAAGCGGAACGTATTGAACTTGCGACCATGATTAATGACTTTATTAAAAAAGGACAAGAACAAGATCCAAACCTAAAAGTAATCTTAGCTGGTGATATGAATGATTTCGAATTCACACCAACACTTGAGGCACTTAAAGGTGGAATCTTGACGAATATGATTGAAAAAGTACCAGCTGGGGAACGTTTCACTTACTATTATCAAGGAAATAATCAAGTTCTTGATCACATCCTAGTATCTGATAATTTGGCTGAAAGAACACAAGTCGACATCATCCATGTCAACTCTAACTACATGGAAATTCACGGTCGTGCATCTGACCATGAACCAGTATTAATTCAAGTGGACTTAAAAGATCCAGTCGATGCTGTTAAAACATTGTCAGTTAATAAGACAACTGTTGATTTAGAAGTAGATGCAACAGAGCAATTAGTAGTAACAGAAACAACAACAAAAGCTGACGACACATCTACAGATGAAGACGTTACAGCAACTGCAACATATAACGGCTTCGACACAGAAGTGATTTCTGTAAATGCTGGTTTGATTACAGCAAAGGCAGAAGGAACTACTAGCATCACAGTGACGGTTGGCGACAACACGAAAACTGTAAATGTTACGGTACAAAAAGGCGCGAAAACAGTCGAACGCATTTCAGGAACCGATCGCATTAAAACAGCAATCGCTATTTCTAAAAAAGGATGGGATACCGCTAATACCGTTATTCTAGCGCAAGGGTACGATTTCCCAGATGCGCTTGCTGCATCTCCACTTGCGTATCAATTAGATTCACCGATTCTTTTAACAAAACAGAACACATTGAGCGCTGAAACGATTGCAGAGCTGAAGCGTTTAGAAACGAAGAAGGTCATCATCGTTGGTGGAGAACTCGCGATATCTCAAGAGGTAGTGAATACTCTTTATTCACATGGTATTTTTGTCGAGAGAATAGCGGGCAAGAATCGCTTTGAGACAGCAATGAAAATCGCAAAACGAATGGGTGGCAATCCAACGAAAGCCATCGTCACAGATGGATTCAGTTTTCCGGATGCATTGACGATTTCGTCATATGCTGCACAAAACGGCTATCCAATTTTGTTAACGAAAACGAATAGTCTACCTAGTGAAACGAAAGATGCATTACAGTCGATTCCGAATACGATTGTAATGGGTGGGACTTTGGCCGTTTCAACTTCTGTATTTGACCAATTAAATAAACCTGTTCGAATTGCAGGTAAAAGTAGATATGAGACGGCGGTAGCTGTAATTGAGATGTTGGATCTGTCTACGGATAAGGTATATGTGGCAACTGGTGAAGCTTTTGCGGATGCTATGACAGGTTCGGTATTAGCGGCTAAGAATAAGGCACCTATTATCTTGGTACGACATAATGGGATACCGCAGCCAACTGCAGATTTGATTGAGAAATATGATATTCGTAATTTCACGCTTTTGGGCGGGGAGTTAGCAATAGGCAAAGACTTGTTTGAATAATTTTGTAGATAGGTAGTGTCAGTAAACGGGGGCAGAACCTACTCAAGGTTTCCGGTTCGCTAAGGACTGCAAAAACCGCTGCACCATAACCTATAGAGTAAAAAGGAGCTGTCCTAAAAGTCATAAAATATGACAAAGGGCAGTTTCCTTTTTTTAGTAGAGGTAGATTTCCGTTTCAGCGCACTTCCATGTTTCGAAGCTAGCGAAGCGATGCAGAAACAGACGGACGCATTCCGCGGGCATGGCCTCAGTCTCCTCGACGAGCAAGCTCGTCTGTGGGGTCTTCAGCTCATGCTATTCCCGCTGGAAAGATATTGGACGAAACTTTCATTCGTCCAATATCTTTGCGACGAGTAACCGCAGGAGCACATTTTTTTCTCGCCGTCTTCCACTCCAATCATCCTTAAGTTTATCATGTGCAAAACAGACAACCGTAATGGCAATCTTGCATCAGGTGTGCGTAGAAAATAGGTTCACGTTCACAAAAAGTATCACCGAATATACGGCTGCTTGTTTCTACCTATAAAGGATCATTCTACTTTACTTGAAAGAAGGTTTGGATCACTACAAAGGTTGCAACATTCTGTATTAAAGCTTTATCAAAAGAAAAGATAAACGGCTGGAACCATACTTTAGTGGAACGCCCTTAAAGTTACTATAAAATAAACGGTGGCAACCTAGGACATCTGCTGCGCCTGATCCCGTTGAGGTAGCTTATTAAAGAAGCAGCCAGCTATTCGCTAGCAGAACACCTGGAAAAAAAGCTTAAGACAATTGTGGCTCAAGTTTATCTATCGAGTGACAATGAATGAAAGGTATCGCTCGCTCTTGTTTGAATTCTCGTGCCGGGGTGTCTTACCTAAGTACGTTAAATCATACAGACACCTTATTGCTTTCCAGGTTTGTAGAAAATGGGGTTGTAGCCATATTAAAACTGGCAGAAATTGACCGAAATTGTATCTTCGGTCAATGGTTTTTAATAAACTAAGTGTTTATTCACTAGTTAAACCAAAATATAAGAACTATGCATGTCGAGGTTGAAGGCGAGCGACGGACGCACACTCGCCGCAAGATTGCCTTAAAAAAAGAATAATGTTGATGTGACAACGTCACATCAACATTATTTTTATTCTATAGGTTATGATGCAGCAGCTGTGCCGTCCACAGCTTGCCGGAAACCTGAGAGATGCAGTGGCAAATTCCATTTATTAATCATTTGGGTTTAAAATTTCTTTAACAGCACCTGAGAGTATGGGCAGCCACTGTTTGTTTTTTCTTTCTTTAAATATTCAAGACGGGATTTTGCAAACGAAATAGTGTGCAATATCCGTCTGGTTTGTGGAATTGAAAATGCGTTAAAACTAGCAGAAATTGACCGAAATTGTATCTTCGGTCAATGGTTTTTAATAAACTAAGTGTCCATTCACTAGTTAAACCAAAATAAAAGACCTATGCACGTTGAGGTTGAAGGCGAGCGACGGACGCACACTCGCCGCAAGATTGCCTTTAAAAAAAGAGTAATGTTGATGTGACAACGTCACATCAACATTATTTTTGTTCTATAGGTTATGATGCAGCAGCTGTGCCGTCCATAGCGAGCCGGAAACTTAAGCAGATGCAGTGGCTCAATATCGCGCTGTAATTGTGTCTAATTTTTCCAACCACTAACATAAGCACAGCAAAGAATTCTTCCATTCAAGGTAGTATTTAGATAAATATATTTAAAGGTCAATGTAACTTTTTGTTTGCACTATCGTCAAATGGGTATAGGCTATAGTAATGTGGTGAAATATTAAAGAGAGTGTGATGCAGAGTGGACCAGCCTAAACGATACAAAGAACCAGTTCCCAAAAAACCTAGCTCCAAAAAAGCATCAACCATTAAAACTCTCATTCTATTACTTGCAATTTCGCTTATTGCGGGTTTATTTATCTGGTTGCAATTTTTCCCAAAACCAGTAGAAGAAGCGATTGAAAAAGAACCTAAAGTAGAAGACACGACTAAAGAAATCAAACCGACTACAGAAATAGTCACTGAAACCGAAGAAACCAAAAATCCAGAGGGCGTTGTGACACGCGATGAGCAAGAACCCTCAAAATCAGATACAACAGAATCAGATGAATCAGAATTGGAATCAACAGATCCGGTTATAGTCGAAGAAGAACCTGTAGAGGAACGTGTTGAAGAACGCGATCAAGAGGCGATTCTAGCGTCCGCATTGCCAAAGGTCTATACAGTCTACACAGACTCACAACAAGGCTCTGGCTTCCTTTATAACGCGAATGGCGACATTGTCACAAATGCACATGTTGTTGATGGTTACAGTACAGTGACTGTTATGAACAATGCAGGAGTGAAATTTGTTGGTCAAGTAATTGGTATTTCAGAATCCATTGACATTGCCCTTATTCGAGTTGAAGCAATTGTCGGCAAAGAGCCGATGATTATGGATTTAAATAAATCAGCCGAAGGCACGAGCGTGATTGCGATTGGTAGCCCTAATAATAAATCCAATACAGCGACAATGGGTAAAGTTACGGCTACAGGAAAAGATTTTTATGAGAGCTTTACCTATACGGATTTGTATGAAATTGACGCACCTATTGCACCAGGTAGTAGCGGGGGACCACTACTAGACGCCAAGAGCGAGAAAGTCATCGGCGTAAACTCGATAATATTAACGGACAATCCATCGATTGGCTACAGCATACCGGTCTATTCCGTTTATCAGTTACTAAAATCGTGGGCAACAAATCCAATAGAATCAAAAGATCCAGTTATTCAAAAACCTGAAGATGCATATTTTGATAAAGAATATTTATCCGTGTTCATAGAGGGATATATGACGTTATACACATATGCACAAAATGAAGTGAATTTCAGTTATTTGGAAGGGTACTTATTACCGGATTCTCCTGTATATAATTCAGAGAAGGAGATTATAAGTAACCTGAAGGATCAACAAAAACAATTTACTATTAATCAATTCACTATGGGTGATATTAAAATTCATGACAACTTAGCCATTATAACAACTACAACTGAAACGTTAATTGAACAAAAAGGGAAAAAGTCTTCTATAGTTAAAGAGCAAGTTGTATATGATGTAGTCATCGATGAGTATGGGGATTATATGATTAAAAATATGACAAGGGTTTATCTTAGCTATCCTGAAGAGGTCAAAGTAGATCCAAAAGATGAAGAAGAAGTTAAACCTGAGGATCAACCAAAAGAAGACGAAGTAGAGGAAGAAAAAGCACCTGAAGAAACTACTCCTGAAGAAGTGCCGGCAAGTGAAGAGTAATTGTAGGATTATGAACATTTGCATCGACCAGGGTTTCCGTCTCGCTATGGACGGCACATCTACTGCATCATAACCTTTTGAGTAAGAAGCATATTTATGTGACGTTGTCACATAAACATGCTTCTTTTTTTGAGGCAATCTTGCGGCAGATGTGCGTCCGTCGCTCGCCTACAACCTCAACGTGCAAAGTATTTTGGATTTGGCTTACGAGAGAATAGAAACTTATTGTCTAGAAAGGAATGGGCCGAAGATACAATTTCGGCCCATTTCTGCTTGTTATAAATTGTCTACAATCCCATTTTCCACAGACCTGGAAAGCAGTAAGGTTTCCGCATGATTCAACGTGCTTTGGTTAGACACCTCTGCACGTGAATTCAAATAGGAGCGTAGCGAAAACAAAACTATATTATTTAGTTCGTTGCCGTTTTTGTGGTCTAGATCTAAGAATGTTTTCAGGTGTTCCGCTAGAATTTAATCCCAGATGCAGGCCACAATTTGGGGGCAATGGTGTCTCTGCATCGGAAAGAAGTATCCTGCTAGCGAATAGCTGGCTGCTTCTTTAAATAAACTACCTCCACGGGTTCAGGCGTAGCGGATGTCCTAGGTTGCCAAGCATCACTACGTTCTGCCAGGCACGCCCACTGAGATCGTGCATCTGCCGCCGTTTATCTTTTCTTTCGTTAAAGCTTTAATACAGGATGTAGCAACCTGTGAAGTGTGCCAAACCTTCTTTCAAATAACGTAGAATAATCCTTTATAGGTGGAAACAAGCAGCCGTATCTTCGGCGATACTTTTTGTAAAACGTGAACCTATTCTCTACGCACAACCGACGCAAGATTGCCTTTACGAACGAAGGGGCTTCTAATAAGTCCTCAATAAAGTATAAGTGGAGAAAAATAAGTCTTTTATCTGGATTTACATTTGAACATTGTAAACAAGTTATAGTTGTCTGTTTTGCACATGATAAACTTAAGAATGATTGGAGTGGAAGACGGCGACTCCAGCGGGAATAGCATGAGCTGAAGACCCCGGAGGCGAGCTTGCTCGTCGAGGAGGCTGAGGCCATGCCCCGCGGAAAGCGTCCGTCTGAAACGGAAATCTACCTTTACTATAAAGAAAAGGGAACTGCCCTGTGTCATATTGTATGACTTTTAGGACAGTTCCTTCTTAATCTCTAGATTATGGTGCAGCAGCTGTGTCGTCCAGAGCGAACCGGAAACCTATGTAGATGTAGTGGTTTCAATAAATCTGCCGCACTTAAGCTTGGCACTATCTTTCTTTAACGAGCACCGCGAGAGTAACATCCAAAAAAAAAAAAAGCCATTCCGAATTTCGGAATAGCTTTTTCATACATACGATCAATCAGCTGCATATAAACGTTTGAAGCCGGTAAACTTACCGCCCCAATACGAATTACTTAAACTTGTGATTTGCACACGGTCGCCACCAGCATGAATGAACTGGTTGTTTCCGATATAGATACCCATATGAGAAATACCAGGACGGTACGTATTAGAGAAGAATACTAAATCCCCAGGTACTGGATTTGATATATCATAAGAACGAGCATCAAAGCCAGTTGTATTCGTACGAGATACATCTAAACCGGCTTGTTTGTATACATAATAAATGTAACCGGAACAATCAAAACCAGATGTTGATGAGCCACCCCATACATATGGAATTCCTTGTAATGGTTTCGCTACGTTAATCACTTTTTGATAAAGGCTTGAGCCGGCTACTGGTGTAGCAGGCACTGGAGTAGGAGCTGCTACAGGAGCAACCTCTCCAGATCCACCGATTGACAGTTTTTGACCAATACGAAGTGCCGTTGAAGTTAAGTTATTCCAACTCATAATTTGGTCTACAGTTACACGATGACGATAAGCGATTCCTGATAAAGTATCTCCACTAACAATTGAATATACTGAGTTACCAGGTTTTGCTGACGCTACTGGTGCAGGCTTTGGAGCTACCGCAACCGGAGCTGCAGAAGCTTTACCAGACACTTTTAACACTTGTCTAGGATAAATGATATGTGAAGTTATGTTATTTAATTGTTGAATATTTGTTACGGTCGTATTGTGAAGATTTGCGATTCGCCCTAATGTGTCACCACTCTTCACTACGTATGTAGAAGTTGCTGTAGCTACGGGTGTAACAGTTTTTGCAGGTGCACTTGGAGCTTTTGTAGCGGCGACTGCTGTTCCGGATATAGTAATAACTTGTCCAGGATGAATAATATGTGATGATATGTTATTTAATTTTTGAATATTAGTTACAGTCGTTTTATGATCCAACGCAATACGGCCTAACGTATCTCCACTTTTAATGGTATATGTAGTCGTATTTGATGACGCTTGGGTTTTACTTGGTGCAGCAGATGCTGTTTGAGTAGTACCTGTTGATGCTAAAAGTAAAGATTGTCTTGGAAAAATGGTGTCTGATTTTAGGTTATTCAATTCTTTAATTTGAGATATTGTAGTCCCATTGGCTGCTGCGATTTTCCATAATGAATCACCAGATTTGACGGAATATGAACTTGCTTCAGTATCTCCTACTGAAATCATTGTTGCTAATGCTGTCGTTGCTAGTGCTGAAAAGGCAATTTTTTTCATGCATTATCTCCCTATGTATCAAATTTTTTCACCTATTAGTTCCTTATAGTATCGGTTATGCCACCATTTGACAATATAATTTTAGAATATTTACTAGATTTATAGAATATTTTGATTTTATTTCGCATATAGCGAGGAAACAAGGCCAATGTATCTACTAGGTTTCCGGTTTGCTATGGATGGCAAACCGGCTGCATCATAACCTAAGGAATAAAAAGCATTTTGATGTGATAACTCACATCAAAATGCTTCTTTTTTTAAGGCAATCTTGCGGAGGGTTTGCATCCGTCGCTCGCCTACAACCAATAAGTGCACAGGTCTTTGATTTTGGGTTACTAGGGAATAGACACTCACTATGCAGAAAGAAAGCCGCCGAAGATGCAATTTCGGCGACTTGTTGCTAACTATAAAGAATCTATCTGCGTTACTTAAAAGAAAAGTTTAGCACACTACACAGGTTGCAAAATCCTATTCTGAAGCTTTAAAGAAAGAAAAGATAAACTGAAGTAGACCATACTCTAGCGGATCACTCGAAATACATTGGATGCCACTATTGAGGAACATTAGATAAAAATAGTTACAATAACTATTACGGAAGGTTTGTTGAAGAAACTTTAATAAAAGTTATTCGTATAGATACGAAGGGAATTATTAAAAGTATGAGGGGGGTAGCATATTGTTGGATAATCCTAAATGTGTTGTATGTGATAAAGAGATTAAGGGAGATGAAGTGGTTTTTGTAAAAATGCGTTACCCTAAGCGAAGTGGATTTACTGAAATAAAAGCATATTTAAGAAACGAAAGTAAATTCATTTGTGAAGCATGTTTTAATAACAAATCCTTCTAAAAGGTACGGTAGAGTGTGCAAAACACTTCTTTCAAAGAACGTAGAATAATCCATTAAAGGTAGAAACGAGCGGCCGAAATTGCATCTTCGGCCGATTCCTTTCTAGACAGTAAGTGTCTATTCTCTCGTAAACCAAATCCAAAATACTCTGCATGTTGAGGTTGTAGGCGAGCGACGGACGCACATCTGCCGCAAGATTGCCTCAAAAAAAGAAGCATGTTTATGTGACAACGTCACATAAACATGCTTTTCGTTCTCAAGGTTATGATGCAGCAACTATGCCGTCCCTAGCGAGCCGGAAACCTGGTCGTCACAGTATGCATCCATGGTCTTGTTGTGACTGTGTAGCAGCATTCTCTAACTCACTATACTTTTTTAACAAACAGCACTTTATAAAGTTGAATCACTACAAGTGGCATTAATGCCATCATGTAGATGGTGCCGAATTGTGCTGCGTTAAGTGGGGCAACTTTAAATATTCCTTGAAGTGCTGGTGTCAGGAGTACGATGTGCAATAAGGCTACACCGAGAATAACAGCAAACCATAGGTATTTATTTGTGAATAGCCCGATTCTAAATAACGACTGACTGCTTCTTGCATTAAATCCATGGAACAGCCTCGCTAAACATAAGGTCGCGAACGCCATGGTAGCGGCTATCATGTTGTCGCCTGTTGATAAGCCTATATGGTAGGAAACCAAGGTGGCGATGGCGATGACCAGACCTTCTGACAGGACTTGCACAGCAAATCTTTTGTTCAATAATGGCGTATCGTTATCCCTTGGTTTTTCCTTCATGATGTCTTTATTATGTGGCTCGAGTCCAACGGCAATTGCTGGCAAACTATCGGTTAACAAGTTAATGAATAACAGATGTACAGCTGCAAATGGCACGGGCATAGCTAATATGGACGCATAAAGGACGGCGACAACGCCACCTGTATTTCCGGCTAATAAAAACTTGATCGAATTTTGGATATTGGCGTAGATACTACGACCGTTTGATATGGCTTTGACGATGGTCGAGAAGTTATCGTCGGTCAACACGATGGCAGATGCTTCTTTGGCTACTTCTGTGCCGGTAATGCCCATGGCAACCCCGACATCAGCTTGTTTCAAAGCTGGCCCATCATTGACACCATCCCCAGTCATCGCCACCACATTTCCTTTTTCCTGCCAGGCTCTGACAATTCGTATTTTATGCTCAGGAGATACTCTGGCGTAGACGGAAATATCGGCCACTTTTTCCTGGAGTTCTTCATCACTCCACTTTTCGATGTCAAAGCCTTCTACTGCTTCTGATTCATGCTTGAGTATTCCAATCTTTTTGGCAATGGCGGAAGCGGTAATTTTATGATCGCCAGTAATCATGACCGGTTTAATGCCTGCGTCTATACAAGCTGCGACTGCATGAGCAGATTCATCTCGTGGCGGATCCATCATTGAAATCAACCCGATAAAGGTTAAGTCGTTTTCATCTTCAAAATCAATCGCTTGGCCTTCAGCAATTTCCTTATAGGCAAATCCAAGTACTCTGAGACCATTCATGGAGAAGTCTTTATTGACCTGTTCGATTTGTTGTTTCGTACTGTCTGTAAAGGCCAACACTCCTTCAGACGTTTCAATCTTGGCTAATCTATCCAGTAAGACGTCAAGTGCGCCTTTCGTGACCATATAGTTTTTGCCTTCATAGGTATTGACCGTTGTCATCAGTTTGCGGTCAGAACTAAATGGCAGCTCCTCAACTCGTGGATACTTGTCTCGAATAACCAGTTCATCAATGTTATAGGCTTCAGCGAAGTTAACAAGGGCTAGCTCAGTCGGATCGCCAATAGCCTTGTTATCGACGGTTTCGGAATCATTACATAAAAGAGACATTAATAGGATTCGATTCTCTAAATCCTTATCAAGGTCCAGTTGGTCATGCTCAACGACCTTTTGATCCACATAAATATGCTGGACAGTCATCTTATTTTGGGTAAGGGTTCCGGTCTTATCTGAACAAATGACCGAAATGCCCCCCAGGCTTTCAACCGCATGAAGTTTTCGTACGATGGCATTTTCCTTGGCCATCTTTTGAGTACCAAAAGCCAACACAATCGTAACAATGGAGCTTAAGGCTTCCGGTATGGCTGCGACGGCAAGTGCTACTGCAAACATAAACGAATCAACGACATCGTTTCCTCTGACTAAATCGACCGTAAATATTAACACGGCAATCACAATAATGATGAGCGCTAAATATTTTCCGAATTTATCAAGACTTGCTTGAAGTGGTGTCTTTTTCTCTATTGCCGATTCCAGCAAATTGGCAATCTTGCCAATCTCAGTTTTCATGCCTGTGTTGGTTACGACGACGACGCCTCTGCCATATGTAACGAAGCTTCCCGAGAAGACCATATTCTTTTTATCGCCAATGGACACATCGTCTTCATTTATTGGCTCGATGTCTTTTAAGGAACTAAGTGATTCACCTGTTAATGAGCTTTCATTGATCTGCAGGCTATAATTTTCAAGCAGTCTTCCATCGGCACTGACCAGATCACCTGGATCAAGATAGAGAATATCGCCTACAACAATTTCCCTTGAAGGGACTTCCTCTTTTGTCCCGTTGCGCAATACTTTAGCCGACGGGGAGGAAAGAGCCTTTAAGCTGTTTAAACTTTGCTCCGCCTTTACATGCTGAACCGTTCCAAGAATAGCATTCAAGATCACGACGATCATGATGACAATCGTATTTTCAATTTCACCTAAAAAAGCAGAAATAAGTGCTGCAGCAAGTAAAATGATAACCAAAAAGTCTTTAAGTTGCTCAAAAAACACTTGTACAGCAGTCTTTCGTTTGATTTCGTCCAACTCGTTATAACCATATTGCTCACGTCTTTTTTGAACATCATCTGTCGTCAATCCTGTTTCTGTCACATCCAAAGCCGATAAGACTTCTGCGGATGTTTTTCTGAAAACATCTTTCATTTGGGTGTCTCCTTTCAACTTTTACTTTAATGAATACCGTGAGAGTGGGGTGTTCCTCAAGAGTTTCATCCCAGATGCGAGTCACAATTTGAGGGGCAATTATGTCTCTGCATCGGATAGAAGTGTTCTTTTAGCGATTGGCTGGCTACTCCTATAAATAACTACCTCGATGGGATCAGGCGCAGCCACAAATAAAAAACATTTGTGTCTACGTCTGCCGCCGTTTATTTTTTCTTTTTGTAAAGATTCCAGCTGGGATTTATGCAAACTATACAGTGTGTGAAATCCTTTTTTTATGTTTGTGGAATTGGAGATACTTTAAATTTAGCAGAAATGAGCCGAAATTGTATCTTCGGCACATTATTTTCTAGGCAGTAAGTGTCGATTCTCTCGTAAACCAAACCCAAAACATACTGCATGTCTAGGTTGGAGGCGAGTGAAGGACGCACACCCGCCGCAAGATTGCCTCTAAAAAAGAAGAATGGTGATGTGACAACGTCACATCACCATTCATTTTAATCTCTAGGTTATCCTGCAGCGAATGTGCCGTCCCTAACGAGCCGGAAACCCAGGTCGATACAGTATGTTTGTCTTGGTCTTTACTCTCTTTAAAGAGAGAGTGAAAACAAAAACCCCATCCGCAACAAAGTGGATGGGATCTCAATCTAATCTAGTTCATCTCCAAATGCTCTTTCAACAAGCCTTGTACTTCAGCAAGCTCAGGTTCGTTCATATTGTAATACCACACGCCGTCGCTTAGTTTGCCGCCTGTGCCTTTTTCAAAGTACAGTTGATCGACTTTACCTACAGCATCGCGGTAATTCTTTTGAACATCGACCATTTCATCAAACGTCATATTCGTTTGTACGTTAGCTCCTAACGCATTGAAAATACTGCGATAGTTCAACAAACTTTTAACCGAGGCGCCTTCTTTCATAATACCTTGGATGACTTGTTTTTGGCGATCTTGACGACCGAAGTCACCACCTGGATCATCGTAACGCATACGAACATACGATAAAGCTTCTTCACCATCTAAAGTAAGGTTACCAACGGGATATTGATACGGAGCGACAGAAAAATCAAGTGTATTGTTAACGTTCACTCCGCCAACCGCATCGACAAGATCTTCAAAACCTTCCATATTCACTTGCACAATATAGTCGATTGGAATATCAAGTAAGTTCTCTATAGTGGCCATCGACATTTCAATGCCACCAAAAGCATACGCATGATTAATTTTATCTTTAGTGCCTTTGCCGACTATTTCTGTATACGTATCACGTGGGATGCTGACCATCTTAGTAGATTTGTCAGTTGGGTTAACCGTCATGACGATAATCGTATCAGAACGTCCAGCGTCACCTTCGCGTTCATCAACACCAAGCATTAAAACTGAGAATGGCTGTTTTTTATCTAAATTAATTTCGTCTACACGCATATCTGATACTTCGCGCTCGATGGGACTGTTAATATCTTTTAATGTAGAGGTGAAGCTCATGTAGACACTTACTAAATAAGCGCCGCCTATTAACAGAAGGACTGCTAAGATCCCTACTACCCAAGGCCATTTTTTCTTTTTCTTTTGTACATCAGATCGTTTCATGTTGTTTCCTCCATCATTATTTTCCTGTGAAGAATGTAGAAAGGGCGGATGCCCATAGTGCTGCACCCTTAACATTCGGTATGCTATCTTCGGTTAAATATGTATTCATTTCATCTTCGTTTCCGACAGGCCACTCCGACCAGTGATCGATGTACGTAAATTCGCGACTTGTTAAATACGATTTAAATGAATCTACTTGAGTTGGGTAATGGGTGGCACTTGCTAATGGTTGAGAAGGGTGCACGACTAAGACGGAATCTGAGACAGATTGTTGCATCTTTTTGTTAATGGTCTCAATATGTCCAATTGCTTCTTCTACAACGACTTCACCATTATTAGATAAGTTCATTCCTTCTAACAAAACAACATCATAGTCTTGAGACCAGTCAATCAAAATCCCATCGAGATCATCTACTAAGCTAGCGGTTGTTTTATCATAAGAAAGTGTGGTCGTTTCGATCCAATCGCCATAAGCTTGTGTTAAATTAGTAGAAAGAAGTTCGCCGTAACCAGGAGATCCTTGTTCAATAGAAGAAGAACCAATCACTAATAATTGAATTTTTTCTTCTGTTTCTAAGCGGGATGTGACCACTTCACTAACATCATCAGACATATTCGCTGTTAAAGAAGTAATTTGTTGTTTAGAAAGTGAATCTACTTCTTGTACTTCTTCGCTATCTTTTGCAGGTTTTTCTTTGTCACTAGATGATGTTTCTTGCTGTTTAGTTGTTTTTTCAGGTGCATTCGTCGTTTGACTTGAGACATCTTCAATTCGTGATTCATAAACCAAATAACTGAAGATTAGTGTCGCAATACAACCAACGATGACGATACCTGTTAAGATTGTCGTTTTATTCATATGCATCTCCTTCTATTTAACTACTCATTGATTTCTTTACAATAGCATAATTTACATTAAATTAGCACCTATATTTGTAAAAGAGACTTCAATTGGAAATAAATTATGATATACTTTAAAATATTGTCGATAACTGTGTATAAAGGGAGCTAATCATCGAATGGAAGAAACAATTAGTTTACAAGATTTATTTAAAACTTTGCGTAAAAGAATGGCATTAATTACGATTTTAACAGTACTCGCAATTACGGTCAGTGGGGTCATCAGTTATGTTTTTATAACCCCCATCTACCAAGCATCTACTCAAATATTAATCAACCAAGAAAAAGTGGATTCAACTGTATTAAATCCACAAGCTATTCAAACCGATCTTCAGTTAATTAATACATACAATGTCATTATTAAAAGTTCTGCCATTTTAGATAAAGTGGCTGAAGAATTAGATTTACCATCAGCTGGTGCACTTAATGGGCAAATTACAGTAAATAGTGAACAAAACTCACAAGTAGTTAATATTACAGTGCAAAATCAAAGTCCAAAACTCGCAGTAGATATTGCAAACACAGTAGCTTCTGTTTTCCAAGAAGATATAAAGCCGTTAATGAATGTCGACAATGTCAACATTTTAGCAGCTGCTAAATTACCGGACAATCCATCACCAGTTAATCCGAATCCACCATTAAATATGGCGATCGCAGCAGTAGTCGGGTTAATGCTAGGCGTAGGGATTGCGTTCTTATTAGAATACTTGGATACTTCGATTAAATCCGAACAAGATGTAGAAGATTCATTAGGGCTACCGATACTCGGCTTAATCAGCTCAATTCCAGATAGTGAAATGGTCACAACCGAACAAACCATGGTTCAAAGACGGAAGAGGGGTTAAAGCATGGCGAAGAAAAAAATATTACAACAAGTAGCACGTAAACTCATCATACGCTCTAATCCTAAATCTTTTGTTTCCGAACAATACCGAACATTACGAACGAACATAAACTTTTCCATGCCTAAAGGGGAATTACAAAGTGTGATGGTAACATCAGCTGCACCTGGAGAAGGTAAGTCGACGACGGCTTCGAACTTGGCCGTGGCGTTTGCGCAAGAAGGAAAACGGGTATTGTTAGTAGATGCCGATATGAGGAAGCCGACATCGCATTATACATTCCATGTAACGAACACATTGGGTTTATCGAATTTACTAACTCGACAAAGTTCGTTTGATGAAACAGTAAAAGAAACGGGCATTGAAGGACTTCAGATTATTACGTCTGGGCCAATTCCACCAAATCCAGCTGAATTATTAACATCTAATCAGATGGATATACTGATCGAACAACTCAAAAAAAGCTATGACATGATCGTCTTTGATGCACCGCCTACGTTATCGGTGACGGACGCACAAGTACTGAGCAATAAATGTGATGGGACCATTTTCGTAATCAGTTCAAAAGAGACCAATAAAGATAATGCGGTAAAAGCAAAAGAATTGCTGGTAAGTGCAAAAGCACATATTATAGGCGTTGTTATAAATAACTTTGAATTAAGCAAAGACCATGATTATTACCAATATTATGGGACGAAAGAGTAAAGGGAAGTCCCCTTTGCTCTTTTGTCATTTTAAATCCACATAGGACAGAGGGGCTACATGATTATTGATATGCACAGTCATATATTATCTAGGGTGGACGATGGACCTGAAACGAAGGTAGAATCAATAGAACTTTTGGAGGAAGCAGTAAAAGAAGGAGTCACTAATATTATTGCGACTTCACATGCCTATCATCCGCAATTCCATACATCATTTAATGAAATCAATAAACAAGTAAAGGAATTAAATAGTGAATGCATGAAACGAGGCATTCCGATTACCATTTTTACGGGGCAAGAAATACGAGTCAGTGATCAAACGCCTGCTAATCTGTTGAGTGGAGAGGCGCTCGGTCTTGCAAACTCGAAGTATGTGTTAATCGAGTTACCGTCCCAGGGGATTCCGTCGTTTACGACACATATTATTCAACAAATGTTAAATCAAAATAAAATTCCAATCATTGCTCATCCTGAACGTAATCGCGCCATTGTCGAAAAACCGAGTCGCTTAGCGAAGCTTGTACAACATGGGGCGTTAGCTCAAGTAACAGCAGGAAGTTTATCTGGCCATTTTGGTAAAACCATTCAACGAACAGCTGTGCAATTAGTCGATGCCCATTTGGTCCATGTGTATGGGTCAGACGTTCATAATATGTCGACTCGACCGTCGCTGTTTAATAAAGGGTTAGATTACTTGGATAAATTGAAAAAACATGAGTATGTAGATATTTTACTGGAAAATAATGCTCGTATATTAACGAATACAGAAATGATATTATTGGAACCTGAAGAAATAGGTAAAGAGAAATGGTGGAAAGTATTTTAATTTGTCATGTTAATTCTTTGTAAAACTTAAGAATTTGACAAGATTCGACAAATTTCCTGTTGACTAGTCGGGTATAATTACCTCTATAAACTATATATGAATTAAATTTAGTAATCATGTAAGGGAATGATGGAATGACCATAAGGAAAAGAGTGTCGATGTTAGTATTCATAGATTCGTGTATCGTCCTATTTTCGATTTTTCTGGGGCACTTTTTACTGAATCCAGGTGTTAATCCACTGTCTAGTGGGACTTTGCTTGCCAGTTCAATTGCTCTCTTTGTCGCACATCATGTGTTAGCTAGTTATTATGGGTTGTATCGTAAAGTGTGGGAATATGCATCGATTAATGAATTATCGGGTATATTTAAAGCCGTGACGTTTTCAATTCTATTTGTCGCATTTATTCAATATACGTTTCGCGGCGGTGATGTATTAATACGAGCGTTAATGATTACCTGGATGCTTCATATTTTACTGATTGGTGGCTCGAGATTATCTTGGCGTTTGTTAAGAGAAACCTTTATGAAGACCAATACGAGTAAAAAGAAAAAGACTTTAATCGTAGGTGCTGGTGCAGCGGGTAGTATGGTAGCAAGACAGCTAGTCAATAACCAAGAAACGGCAGAACTTGATCCGGTTTTGTTTGTAGATGACAATCCACAAATGCAAGGGTTGGAGATTTATGGGCTACGTGTAAGAGGGAAAGTTAAAAACATTCCGGAACTAGTGAAAAAGTTCAAGATTGAACATATTGTGTTAGCCATTCCGTCCCTATCAAGACAAGAATCTACTAAACTAGCTAAAATATCAGTAGACACTGGCGTAAGAACTCAAATGATCCCGCGTATGGAGGATTTAATGACGGGTAAAGTATCCGTCAATGATATCCGTGATGTGAAAATTGAGGATTTACTCGGTCGTGAAGAAGTGCAGCTCGATATGAAAGTCATTTCTGAGAACATAACCGGTAAAACGATATTAGTTACTGGTGCGGGTGGTTCTATTGGTTCGGAAATTTGTCGACAAGTGATGAGATTTAATCCAAAACAGTTATTGTTACTAGGACATGGTGAGAACTCGATCTATTTAATAGAACAAGAACTGCGCAATGTGTTTGGAACTGATACGGTCCTAATCCCCTTAATTGCGGATGTGCAAGATCGAGCGAGGATTTTCGATATTGTGGAAGACTATCGACCGGATGTCATTTACCATGCAGCAGCACATAAGCATGTGCCATTGATGGAGTTTAATCCGATGGAAGCTGTGAAGAACAATATCTTTGGAACGAAGAATGTTGCGGAAGCTGCAGATACATTCAGTGTAGCAAATTTTGTAATGGTTTCTACTGATAAAGCGGTGAATCCACCGAACGTTATGGGTGCAACTAAGCGTTTTGCTGAGATGATTGTGCAGAATTTGGCGAAAGATAGTAAGACGAAGTTCGCAGCTGTGCGTTTTGGTAATGTGTTGGGATCTCGTGGGAGTGTTGTGCCTTTATTTAAGAGACAGATCGCTAAGGGTGGACCTGTGACGATAACGGACGCACGTATGACTCGATACTTCATGACAATACCTGAAGCTTCGAGGCTTGTAATACAGGCAGGGACTTTAGCTAATGGTGGAGAAGTTTTTGTTTTAGATATGGGAGAACCTGTTAAGATTGTTGATCTTGCGAAGAACTTGATTCGATTGTCGGGTTATTCGGATGGGGAGATTGAGATTAAAGAGACTGGGATACGTCCTGGTGAGAAGTTGTTTGAGGAATTGATGAATGATAGTGAGAGACAGAGTGAGGTTGTGTTTCCGAAGATTTATGTTGGGAAGGCTACACCGATTACTAGTTTAGAGTTGGTCTATTTGCTGGAGACGATTCCAGGGCTTGTTGGGGATGAATTGAAGGAGTTGCTTGTTGGTACAGCTAATCGTAAGAATGTTGAGGTTAAGAGTTCAATAGTGATGGATGTTGTTGGGTGAATATGGACGTGTGAGCGCCCTTTTTGTTTGAACTACTAATTGTTGAATTAATTAAAGTGAGGTAATAATATGAAAAAAGTAAGAAAAGCAATTATTCCTGCAGCGGGACTTGGAACACGTTTCTTACCTGCAACAAAAGCAATGCCGAAGGAAATGTTGCCGATCGTCGATAAGCCTACGATTCAATATATTGTAGAGGAAGCTATTGCTTCAGGTATTGAAGATATCATTATCGTAACAGGTAAAGGGAAACGAGCGATTGAAGATCATTTTGATCATGCTTATGAGTTGGAAGAAAACTTAATCCAAAAAGAAAAATTTGATTTATTAGATAAAGTTAGAGCAAGCTCAAACGTGGATATTCATTACATACGTCAAAAAGAACCACTTGGACTAGGACATGCAGTATTGTGCGCAAAGAAATTTATTGGCAATGAACCATTTGCTGTTCTTCTTGGGGATGACATTGTACAAGCAGAAACACCTTGTTTAAAACAATTAATGAATCAATATGATGAAACTGGGGCTTCTGTGATTGGTGTACAACAAGTGCATGATAATGAAACGAATCGATACGGGATTATCGCACCATTTGAAAGAGATGGAAGATTATATAAGGTAGATAAGTTTGTCGAGAAACCAGCTTTGGGAACTGCACCTTCTAATCTTGCGATTATGGGACGTTATATTTTAACACCTGAGATTTTTACTTTCCTTGAAAAACAAGGAGCAGGAGCTGGTGGGGAAATTCAGTTGACGGATGCTATTCAGCAATTGAATCAGATTCAGCGGGTGTTTGCTTATGATTTTGAGGGTAAGCGGTTTGATGTTGGCGAGAAGCTTGGGTTTGTGAAAACTACTATTGAGTTTGCTTTGCAGGATGATGAGTTGAGAGACGAGTTACTGGAGTTTCTTGAGGGGATTTTGGAGATGAAGGTTGTTAGATAGTGGAAGGTTACTTAGTTCCGCGCGAATACTTGAATGTACGTGACCTGTTGTAAAGTAAGTCTTAGATTGTATTAATTTTATTTAGGTTAGTAGTTAGTAGTTAGTCAGTCAGGATAGTATGAAATCCAACTAAGTACTAAACCACTAAAGAAACATAATTAGGAAGGAAGTCTTTGTCAATGAACGATAGAATATTTCTCTCATCACCACATATGAGTGATGAAGGCTTTGAAATGGAATACATAAAAGAAGCATTCGATACCAATTGGATTGCACCACTCGGAAAGAATGTCGATGAATTTGAAAAAGAACTTGCTTTAAAGGTGGGTTCTAAAGCAGCTGCAGCACTTACGACTGGGACAGGTGCTATCCATTTAGCACTCAAAGCTGCTGATGTTAACGATGGAGATATCGTGTTTTGTCCTACACTTACTTTCTCTGCTACTGCTAATCCGATAATTTATCAAAATGCAATTCCTGTATTTATTGATAGTGATTATGAGACATGGAATATGTGCCCTAAAGCATTGGAAGAAGCTTTTGAGAAATACCCAGAAGTGAAGGCAGTTATCGTGGTTCATCTTTACGGTTTATCAGCAGATATGGATAAAATAGTAGAACTTTGTAGGAAGTACAATGTGACTTTGATTGAAGATGCTGCTGAAAGTTTAGGAACTTATTATAAGGGAAAACATACTGGTTCTTTTGGTGATTATGGAATTTTTTCTTTCAATGGTAATAAGATCATTACTACTTCTGGCGGAGGAATGCTGGTATCTAATAATGAAGAGAGAATTGCTAAGGCTAGGTTCTGGGCAACTCAAAGTAGAGATCAAGCACGACACTATCAGCATAGTGAGTTGGGTTATAATTATCGCATGAGTAATGTTGTTGCGGGTATTGGTAGAGGACAACTCAAGATGTTAGACGAAAGAGTAGCAAAGAAAAATTATATTTTCAACTTTTATAAAAGAGAGTTAAGTCATCTTGAAGGTATTGATTTTATGCCAAGTAATGAGTGGAATAAGCCGAATTATTGGTTAAGTTCAATGACTTTGTACGGAAGGGTTAGACCGATTGAAGTGATGGAAGCTCTTGAAAAAGAAAATATTGAAGCAAGACCTGTATGGAAGCCAATGCATATGCAACCGTTCTTTGAGAAGTATGATTTTGTGGGTACGGATGTTTCGGAGAAGTTGTTTGAGAATGGGGTTTGCCTTCCGAGTGATACGAAGATTACGGATGAGCAGTTAGGAAGAGTAGTGAAGATTATTAGAGGGTTGTGGGAATAAGTTGTGAGAAATTTTAATTTAATTATAAAAAAAACAATAGATTTTTTAGGTAGTTTTATAGGGATAATAATTATTTCTCCAATCCTAATTTTAATTGCACTTGCAATTAAATTGACATCTAAGGGCCCCGTTTTTTTTAAACAAGAAAGACTGGGCAAGGAAGGCAAATCATTTAAAATTTTGAAATTTAGAACTATGGTTGTGAATGCTGAAAAATTAGGAACAGGATTATTTGTTAAAACAGAAACTGATAACCGTATTACTAAAATCGGAAAATTATTACGCGCTACTAGTTTAGATGAACTCCCACAACTTTGGAATGTAGTCATAGGAGAAATGAGTTTGGTAGGACCAAGACCACCAGTACCCCAACACCCACATAAATTCGAAGAATATAGTAGTTTTCAAAGAAAAAGGTTTGAAATGAAACCGGGGATTACAGGATTAACTCAAGTGACAGTAAGAAACTCTGTTCCTTGGGACGAAAGAATACCAGTTGATGTTGAATATGTGGAAAATTTTAATATATGGCTTGATATTAAAATACTTTTTAATACATTCTTAAAAATGCTCAAAAGCGAAAGTATTTACACTCATAATAACGATAAAAAATCATCCGATATTAAATAAACTTGGGGAGGTATAGTATGACTATTTCTTTACGGAAATTTCAAGAAGAAGATGTGCCTTACAAAGTTCAATGGATAAACGATGATCAAAATAATAAGTACCTCCACTATGACTTGCCATTAAAAGAGGATAAAACCATATCTTGGTTTAAAACACTTGAGAATAGAATTGATAGAGTCGATTACACAATAACCTATAATGGTGAACCAGCGGGCCTAATTGGGTTATTGAATATCGACGTTATTAACAAAAAGGCCGAGTATTATATTTGTCTTGGTGGGAATAAATTTAAAGGAAAAGGGATTGCAAGTATAGCCACTAAACTATTAATAGAAAAAAGTTACAAAGAATTGGGTTTACAAAAAATATACCTTTATACAGAAGTTGATAATACTCCAGCCCAAAAGTTGTTTGAAAAAGTTGATTTTAAAAAAGAAGGTCTACTTAAGAATGATTTAATTAATAATGGTAAAAAAATTGACAGGTTTGTTTATGGATTAGTTATAGCAGAATGGATTAATGAGTAGCGGGGTGGAATAAATTGTATTTAGATAAAAATTGTGCAACGCCAATTCATAAATTAAGTTTAGAGTTGAATAATAATAATTTCTATATTAAAAGGGACGATCTTTTGCCTGTTTCATTTGGTGGCAATAAAGCTAGGAAGGCAATTCTTTTCTTTAAAGATTTAGAAAATAAAAAAGCAGACTGTGTAGTTACATATGGAAGTAGCAGTTCAAACCACTGCCGAGTCATTGCTAATATTGCAGCTGCAAAAGACTTGCCATGCTATATAATTTCTCCTAATGAAGAAAATCACCACACATCGAATAGCAAAATGATAAAATTATTTAATGCAACGGTTATACAATGTCCTATAAATGAAGTAGGTATGACAATAGAGAACCACCTATTAGAGCTTAGAAGAAAAGACTATAAACCTTATTTTATTCAAGGCGGGGGACATGGGAATATTGGAACCCAAGCCTATGTAGATGCCTATGAAGAAATATTAGATTATGAGGAAGCATTCGGTCAATATTTTGATTATATTTTCCATACGTCTGGCACAGGTACTACTCAAGCAGGCTTAATTTGTGGGAATCTGTTAAATGGCGATAAAAGATCTATCGTGGGAATCAGTATTGCTAGAAAATTGGAATACGGTGGTCAAGTGGTTCTGGATAGTGTAAATTCATACTTGAAAAGCCATGGAAAAAGTATAGTGAAACCTGAAAAAGTCTGTTTTACTGATGATTACATACTGGATGGTTACAGTACTTATAATGAAGAAATTCTGATAACTATAAAGGACGTTTTAACTAAAGATGGAATACCTATGGATACTACATACACAGGTAAGGCTTTTTGGGGCATGAAAGAATATATAAAGACGAATAAAATTGATAGGAAAAAGATTTTATTTATACATACAGGCGGAACTCCGCTGTTTTTTGATAGTCTGGAGGAAATAAATAGTGAAAAATGATTTAAATATCTTAATTTTAAGCTGTGGTACAAGAAATAAAATAGTACAGTATTTCAAAAAAGAATTATCTGGAAAAGGGCTAATTATAGCAACTGATAGTAGCGGCTTAGCTCCTGCACTTTATGAAGCAGATAAATATTTTATTGTTCCAAGAATGAATGAGGAAGGATATTTGGAATGCATACTTTCAATTTGTAAAGATAATAAAATTAAAGCAGTACTGTCATTGATTGATCCTGAGTTAAGTCTCCTTGCTGAAAACAAGAAAGCATTTCTAGATATTGGAACAATTCCTATCGTTTCAAATCCTGAAGTTATTGAGAAATCTTTTGATAAATATAAGATGTATGAATTCATGATTCAAAATAATTTTCAAACTGTTAAAAGTTATATAGATGAAGCTCAGTTTTACAATGATTTAGAAACTGGAGATATCGCTTTTCCTGTATTCGTTAAGCCTGTAAAAGGCAGTGCCAGTATTAATATTAGCAAAGTGACATCAAAGAATGAGATCAAGATGCTATTTTCCCAGTTTGATAATTTGATGATTCAGGAGTTTATGGATGGGGCGGAGTATGGAGCAGATGTTTATATCGATATGCTTTCCGAAGAACCTGTTTCAATATTTATAAAAGAAAAGCTCAAAATGAGAGCTGGAGAAACAGATAAATCGGTTTCGGTAAAAGATGAGAAACTTTTTAAATTAATCCGTGATTTTGTGAAAAAAGCTGATTTTAAAGGAATAATTGATATTGATATCTTTAAAGTTAATGATGCATATTATATCTCTGAAGTGAATCCTAGATTTGGTGGAGGATTTCCTCATGCATATGAGTGCGGCGTAAACGTTCCTAAGATGATTATTAATAATGTAAGTGGTAATGTGAATGAAAATGTGATTGGTCAGTATAATGAGGGTATTTATATGATGAAGTTTAATGAAGTAAAAGTTTTTAGTCATAAATTGTTAAGTACAGGTGGGAGACGGTAATTTGAGTAAGGTGTTAGTGTTAACCAATTCAATAAAAGGACTTTATAGTTTTAGAAGGGAATTGATAGAAGAATTAATCATTCAAAAATATGAGGTTGTAATTGCAGCACCTGAGGATAATAAAATGTCATATTTTACGCAGATGGGGTGTAGTATTGTAAAAACTTCTATTAACAGTAGGGGGACTAATCCAATAACTGATTTGAAGTTGTTTATTTCGTATTTTAATTTAGTGAAAAATTTAAAACCTAATGTGGTTTTAACCTATACAATTAAACCAAATGTTTATGGCGGTTTGGCATGTAGGCTACTACGCGTATTTTATATAGCAAATATAACAGGGTTAGGTACTTCAATTGAGAGCAGAGGTTTAATACAAAAAATTTCATTATTTTTATACAGAACTGGTTTAAAGAAGGCTAAGTGCATATTTTTTCAGAATGAACCTAATAAACTTTTTTTTAATAACAACAATATTGTAAAGAGTAAATCTAGGTTAGTTCCAGGATCAGGTGTAAACCTGACACAACATTCATTTGAAGAATACCCCGAAGATGATCGGTTGATTAAATTTCTTTTCATTGGACGTATTATGAAGGATAAAGGTATTGATGAATTAATAGAAGCTGCTAATAGAGTTAAAGAAAAATATCCTAATGTTCAATTTGATATAGTCGGAGATAGAGAGGAAGACTATACTCAGCTATTAAAAGAACTAGATAATAACAAAATTATAAAATATCACGGTCGCCAAAATGACGTTCATACTTTTATAAAAAAAAGCCATGCAACAATTAATCCCTCATATCATGAAGGTATGTCTAACGTATTATTAGAATCCGCTGCAACAGGTCGTCCAGTTCTAGCATCTAACATTCCTGGATGTAGAGAAACTTTTGACGAAGAAACCAGTGGATTTGGATTCGAAGCTAAAAATGCTGATAGTTTAGTTGAAGCAATCATAAAATTCATTGAGTTACCTTACGATAAAAAGAAAAGTATGGGCTTTGCTGGACGTAGAAAGATGGAAAAAGAATATAATCGAAAAATAGTCATCAATGCTTACATTGATGAAATTAACAATTTATAGGGAGAACTGATATGAACTTATATGAAAAGATTGTAAGTAGAGAAGAAAAAATATCATTAATTGGACTAGGTTATGTAGGGATGCCAATAGCGGTGGCTTTCGCTAAGAAAATAGATGTAATTGGATTTGATGTTAATATAGAAAAAATTGTACTTTATAAAAATGGTATAGATCCTACCAAAGAAGTGGGAGATGAAGTCATCAAGCAAACTACTGTAGACTTTACTTCAGATGAATTAAGACTTAAAGAGGCTAAATTCCATATTGTTGCAGTACCAACACCAGTAAGAGAAGATCGTACACCGGACTTAACACCGATTGAATCAGCAAGTAGAACGCTCGGTAAAAACTTAACTAAAGGTTCAATTGTAGTTTATGAATCTACTGTTTATCCAGGTGTCACCGAAGAAATTTGCGTTCCTATTTTGGAAAGAGAATCTGGAATGAAATGTGGTGTAGATTTTAAAGTTGGTTATTCGCCTGAAAGAATTAACCCTGGTGATCAAGAACATAGATTAGCAACGATTATTAAAGTGGTAGCAGGGATGGATAAAGAGACACTTGATATTGTTGCAAAAGTATATGAGTTAGTAGTAGACGTTGGAGTGTATAAAGCTGAAAGTATAAAAGTGGCTGAAGCTGCGAAAGTTATTGAGAATTCTCAACGTGATATTAATATTGCATTTATGAATGAGTTATCTATTATATTTAATAAAATGGATATTGATACTAAAGCAGTACTTGAAGCAGCAGGAACAAAGTGGAATTTCCTTGAATTCTCTCCTGGACTAGTAGGAGGTCACTGCATAGGTGTGGATCCTTACTATCTTACATATAAAGCAGAACAATTAGGGTATCATTCTCAGATTATTCTTTCAGGAAGAAAAATAAATGATGATATGGGTAAATATGTTGCTGAAAGTACTGTAAAAAAAATGATAAAAGCAAACAAACAAATAAATGGTTCTAAAGTAGCCATATTTGGTGTTACTTTTAAAGAAAATTGTCCAGATGTTCGAAATACAAAAGTAGTAGATGTGATTAGAGAATTAGAAGAATACGGAATAGAAGTGAAGGTTGTGGACCCAGTAGCAGATAGAGAAGATCTTTTAAGAGAATATAACATTGCTCTTTCTGAAGTAGAAGATATAAAGGATATGGATGCAATTATTTTTGCAGTACCTCATAAAGAGTTCAATAATATTCATTTAGAAGATGTAAAAGGAATGTATAGTACATCTAGTAATATTCATTCAGAAGTTATGAGTGAAGTAGCAGCGACATCTGAATTTGAAGTATGTAGTGAAAAAAATGATTTTGTATTAATAGACATCAAAGGAATATTTAATCGAAAAGAAGCAGAGAATGTTGGGTTAACATATTGGAGGTTATAAAATGGGATATGCAAATATTAAGTTTCCAGAAGGCTCTAGATTTTTAGTTACTGGATCAGCTGGTTTTATTGGTTCCAATTTGGTAGAAGCAATTCTTAAACTTGGCTATCAAGTAAGGGGATTGGATAACTTTTCAACTGGAAAAAAAGAAAATGTTGAAATGTTTATTGCAAACTCAAGCTATGAATTTATTGAGGGAGATATTCGTGATCTTAAAACATGTATGAAAGCTTGTGAAGGTATCGATTTTGTATTGCATCAAGCTGCATGGGGCAGTGTGCCAAGAAGTATCGAGATGCCATTATTCTACGAAGAGGTTAATATAAAAGGTACAATAAATATGATGGAAGCAGCTAGACATAATGGTGTGAAGAAATTTGTCTATGCTTCAAGTTCCTCTGTGTACGGAGACGAACCAAACCTTCCCAAACAAGAAGGTAGAGAAGGAAATGTATTGTCACCTTACGCCCTTACTAAAAAGGTGGATGAGGAGTATGGAAAACTATATACGAAACTATATGGCCTTGATACGTACGGTATGCGTTATTTCAATGTATTTGGTAGAAGACAAGATCCTGATGGTGCATATGCAGCGGTTATCCCGAAATTTCTTAAACAATTACTAAATGATGAGCAAGCAACAATTAATGGTGACGGTAAACAAAGTAGGGACTTTACTTATATTGAAAATGTAATTGAAGCGAATTTAAAATCGTGTCTGGCTTCTCATGAATCAGCAGGACAAGCTTTTAATATTGCTTTTGGTGGTAGGGAATATTTGATTGATATTTATGAAGAGTTGTGTAAAGCCTTAGGAAAAGACATCAAACCAATTTTTGGTCCTGAACGGAAAGGTGATATTAAGCATAGTAATGCGGATATAAGTTTAGCAAAGGAATTGCTTGAGTATGAACCAGAATGGGATTTTGAGCTTGGGATTAAAGCCGCAATTGAGTGGTACAAAGTAAATTTAGGGTGATAAAATGATTAGAGGAAGAGATAAATTCGAGAAATTTAAGCCTGTTATTGGTATGTTAGTGTATTTTTGTAATTTTTTACCTTGTAGTATTCACCAAAAGTTATTTGAGGTTTTTCGAATGATGAAAGGTAATAAAGGATTACTTATCAGATATATATTTTTAAAAACTATTACGAAAGAATGCGGAGACAATGTCTCTATTCATCCAAATGTATATCTCTATAAGCTTAAAAATTTATCTATTGGTAGTAATGTAAGTATTCATCCAATGTGTTATATCGATTCTACAGGTAGAATCGATATAGGAAACGATGTATCAATTGCTCATGGAGTAACAATTATGTCAACTACCCATCAGTATGGTGATGAAAATATTCTAATTAAAGATCAACCTGTTGATTTACTATATACGAAAATTGAAGATAATGTTTGGATTGGTGCAAAAGCAACTATATTAGGTGGGGTAGAAGTGTCTACAGGAAGCATAGTAGCTGCTGGTGCAGTTGTCATAAAAGATGTTCCCATAAGAGCAATTGTAGGCGGAGTGCCTGCAAAAATAATTAAATACAGATTGTGAACGATTGAATTTGATAATATATTTTCTCTTCAATAAAATTAGTTTGTATTTAAAGGTAAAGAGTTAGAAAAATATCTTTTATAATTTACAGGAAAGGAAATATTATGCCAATTATTACCGTTTTTACGCCAACATATAACAGAGCACATACTTTACATAAATGTTATGAAAGTTTAAAAAGACAAACAAATAAAAATTTTATTTGGCTAATCATTGATGATGGATCAATAGATGAAACACAAAATATTGTGGACAGATGGACTAATGAATGTATTGATTTTGAAATAAAATATATTTATAAAATAAATGGCGGCATGCATACTGCACATAATTTGGCGTATGAACATGCAAATACAGAGTTAACAATGTGTGTAGATTCTGATGATTATTTGGCAGATAACGCAGTAGAAATTATTTTAGAACACTGGCATAAATTCGGGGGAAATTGTTACGCTGGTATGGTTGGACTTGATGCTTTTATAAATGGAAACATTGTAGGGAAATCATTCCCTCCGAATTTAAAAGAAGAAAAGTTTAGAAATATACATCGGAGTTTCTCTGGTGACAAGAAATTTATATATAGAACAGAGGTTTTTAAGAGTTATCCACCGTATCCTGTATTTGTAGAAGAAAAACTTACACCCCTTTCTTGGAAATATTTTTTAATAGATAATAAGAAAGATTTATTAATAATTAATAAAGTATTATGTTATGTAGAATATTTGGATGACGGTTCTTCAAATAACATTATTGATTCATATAAAAAAAACCCGAGAGGCTTTTTGGAGTTAAGAAAAGTTTCCATGATTATGGAGTCTCCATTTCACCGCAAATTTATTTCAGCATCACAATATGTAATGGGAAGTATTATGATTAGAAATAATGCTTTTATAAAAGAGTCTCCTAAGAAGGTAATGACAATTTTAGCAATTCCAATAGGGGTTATTATGTATCTAAACTTAATGAGCACTAAAAGGAAAAGACTGAACTCCTCATTGAAATGATTTATGCGAGAGGTTATAATATATGCAAAATAGAAATTAAGGGAAATAGGAGTGTATAAGGTTTGATTTCATATATATTATTATTATGGGGAGTTTTTTTAATTTCATTGATTACCACTTTTAATGAAAATAAGATTTTCAAGTCTAATTCTGTTGATGTTATTTCCCCTAAAATAAAAATGGGTAATCATTTATTTATAAACCAATTTTTGCTAATGATTATTATTATCCTACTATCGATATTTGCTGGTTCAAGAATAAGCTATAACGATACATTTGTATATATTAGAAGGTATACTCTAGAAGTACCCACATCTTTGTTCTCATTAGATCCGTCTTATTTAGAAATATCAAATAACCCTGCATTTTGGATATATCAAACATTAATTAAATCTTATATTTCCACAGATCCTCAAATCTTTATTGCAATTTCTTCAGTACTTTATATAATGTCATTTGTATACTTTTATTGGAGGTTTTCTCCTAAATTCGGAATGTCAATATTTTTATTTATAACATTGGGATTATTTTTACTTGGTATGGCAGCAATTAAGCAAATACTAGCAATATCAATTGGTATATGGGCAGTTTATTTTGCTAGTGAAAAGAAGTGGGTTAAGTTTTTTTTGCTAGTATTGCTTGCCTCTTTATTCCATCCTTTTGCTCTTTTATATTTGCTGATTCCTTTGATAATTAGCAAAGATGTTTGGACAGTCAAAACATTTTTTATGATTATAACAGTATTCGTAATTGGTTCGTTATTTGAGAGTTTTATAAATGTATTAATGGTTTTAACGGGCAACATAAAGGATTACTCGGAAAGTAGCTTTGAAGAAAGTGTGAGTATATTTAGAGTATTGGTATATGGTGTGCCGGTTTTCTTGTCATTTATTTATAAAAGAAATATTAATGAGCATGGGAATCATTTTATTAAGTTATGTATCAATGCATCAGTTGTAAGTTTCTTGTTTATGGTTTTATCATTTTTTGGTGGAGCAATTTTATTTAGTAGAGCGGGTGCTTTTTTTTCACCAATGTCACTAATAGCTTTGCCGTGGATTTTGGTTAACTGTATACCTAGGAAACAAAAGATTATGATATATTATTTATTCTTCACACTTTATTTTATCTATTTTTTTTACGGAACATTCATTAACGTGGATTTTTCTTATAAATCAATATTCTCATGGTTAAATATATAAACTAGATATTATACACTTTTGGATAATAAATTATGCTAAGTAGGTTTTAATATGAAAAAAATATTAATTATATCACATTGTTTGGAAATAGGTGGCGCAGAAAGGGCTTTACTGGGTTTACTCAATAGCATTTCTTATAAAGAAAACAGAGTTGATTTGTTTTTACTTCGACATGAAGGAGAGTTCATGAATTTGCTTCCTAAAGAAGTAAACCTATTACCACAGAAAAGAGAATACTCTTCATTAGCAGTCCCAATCATTAGAACACTTAAAAAAGGTTTACTTGCTATTGCAATTGGTCGTTATATTGGAAAAAAAAAGGCGATACAATACAAAAAAAATAATCAAATAACCACTCAAAAGGAAGATGATATAGCATTAGAATATAGCCACAAGTATACAAAAAGATTTATGCCTAAAATTTCTAATGAAAAATATGATCTTGCGATTAGCTTTTTAACCCCACACTATTTTGTAGCCGAGAAAGTTGAAGCAAAAAAAAAAATAGCTTGGATTCATACTGATTACTCATCTTTAGAGATAGATGTCGAAAGTCAGAAAAAAATGTGGTCTGTATATGATAATGTTATCTCAATATCAGACATGGTCACTGAGGGATTTCTTGGTAAATTTCCATCTATTAAAAATAAAATAGTATTAATAGAGAATATATTATCATCTAATATTGTCCAAAGTCAGGCCATTTTAAATAACGTAGACCCTGAAATGCCAAAGTTCCAAAACGTTGTGAATATTCTGTCAATAGGAAGATTTACAACTGCGAAAAATTTTGATAATATACCATTGATTTGTAAAATAATTATTAATCAAGGATTTAATATCAAGTGGTACATAATTGGATTTGGACCTGACGAAAAAAAGATTAGAGCAAAGATACATGAATTAGGAATGGAGAACAATGTTATTATTCTTGGTAAGAAGGTTAATCCATATCCATATATAAAAGCTTGTGATATTTATATTCAACCATCTCGTTATGAGGGGAAAGCAGTTACAGTACGAGAAGCACAAATGCTTAATAAACCTGTACTAATAACAAACTTTCCGACTTCAAAAAGTCAATTAAGAGATGGTTTTGATGGAATTATTGTTCCTTTGGAAAATAATGAGTGTGCTAAAGGAATAATTAGATTAATTAATGATCCTTTTAAGCAAGAGATGTTTATTAATAATTGCTCTAATACAAATTATGACAATGAAAGAGAAGTTGAAAAATTGTATAAATTAATGGAGGATGTTTATGGATAAATTTAATATACCTAAAATTATCCACTATTGCTGGTTTGGAAATAAAGAAAAGCCTTCCAAAGTAGAAAAGTGCATTAAAAGTTGGGAGAAACATCTTAGTGACTATCAAATTATTGAATGGAACGAGCAAAATTTTGATGTTCACAAGAGCCTATACGTTGAACAAGCTTATAATGAAAAAAAGTTTGCCTTCGTTAGTGATGTAGCAAGACTCAAAGTTCTTCAGCAATATGGTGGAATTTACATGGACACAGATGTGGAAGTTTTTAAACCTTTTGATGATTTATTAAATAATAAATGTCTTTTGGGGTTTGAAGAAGGCAATTATGTTGCTACTAGTTTTATGGCATGTATCCCATTTCATCCATTGATTGAGGAGTTTATTCTGGAATATAAGAATGAAAGTTTTCTATCGAATGGGATCCTTAATATGAAAACCAATGTTCAAAGATTTGCTTTCATACTACAGGCGAGAGGTTTAGTTAGAAATGGGGAATTTCAAGTATTAAAAGATGAAATTGTAGTTTATCCAAAAGACTACTTTTCTCCATATGATTATATTAATTGTATAAAAGATACTACCGAGAACAGTTATTGTATTCATCATTTTCATGTTAGCTGGATGCCTAGGCAAATTCGTGCAAAAAAGTTATTAAAAAGATTAATAGTAACAGTTATTGGGAGAAAGAGTATGAATAATATTCGTGAAAAACTCTCTGCAAAATGATTATCTCAAATTCTATGTTCATATCCTTAAGAAGGACATTGTGTTAGGATATTTGAATTGAAATTTATATGTAATAAAACTTTTATATTAAGGGGTGTTTATCAACATGGAAAATATATTATTACTCGACACATCTGTTTCTTCCTTGAATAAAGGGGATGAAATAATAATGAACTGTGTTCAAAGTGAACTTGAATTTATTACAAAAGGCAATTTTGCACTAAATGTACCCACTCATTTATCTCCTTTTCATTCGTATCAAGTCTGGAGAAATTCCAGACGTGTGAACGTTTATAAAAATAGCAAATACAAATTTGTGGGGGGGTCGAATTTATTAGTTCCAAATATGCTTACACATTTTCCGCAGTGGAATTTAAATATATTTAATTATAAAGGTGTTAAAGATTGCATCTTAGTGGGTGTCGGAAAAGGTGCAGGAGAAAAAACTAATGGTTATACTACTAGTTTATATAAGAAATTATTAAATAGGGATTATTTTCATAGTGTACGTGATGAAAGAAGTAAAAACTTTTTAGAATCTTTAGGAATTAAAGCAATTAATACTGGTTGTGTCACAATGTGGGCGTTAACACCAGAATTTTGTAGGATGATTCCTTCAAAAAAGGCGACACAAGTAGTTTTTACCTTAACAGCTTCAAAAAATAAAGATGACCGAGATCAAAAGTTAATTGATATTTTAATAAAAAACTATTCTAAGGTTTACTATTGGGTTCAAGGCCATGAAGATTTCGAATATCTCCAAAATTTCAATAATATTAATGAAATTTCAATTATTAATCCTACAGTGAAAGATTTTAAAGATGTATTAGAATTAGAGGATATTGAATATATCGGGACTAGATTACATGCTGGAGTATATGCAATGCGACATAGAAAAAGGGCAATAATTATTGCTATAGATGAAAGAGCAAGAGGAATAAATGAAAGAAATAATTTGAATTGTATCGAGAAAGATAATATAGAACAATTACCAAAATTAATTAATAGTTCTATAACTACAAATATTAAGATGCCTTTAGAGGAAATTAAGAAATGGAGAGCGCAATTTCTCTAAAAAAATCCAATAATTCTTTAATTAGCACTCGGAAATCAATTTCATAATACGCACTTTTAAAAAATTATCGATGAGCCGAAAAACGATTATTGCTTAAAATAACGAATGAACTGGTTGGTTAGGCTGCGATTGCTTGGAGCGATTTTAGGAGGTCGATGGTTTATTTGGAAGCATTGTACGCCAATTGAACCAAATTAACATGCAATTTGGCTTTCTTCTCAGTGCGATGGTAAATCAAATTTAAGAGGAAATATCCCTTCAAATAGGCATTGACCCGTTCAACGGCTGTCGTCGTTACCGATAGCTATATTCCCGTACACGAGTCGGCTAAAATAGCAGTCAAATCCAATCGGTTCCGGTTCGTTCTTCTTATTGTAGGCAATGATCGAATGCGAATCGATGCGATAGATTTGTTAATAAATCGCCAATAGTCGTAACTGGCGTCCCATCGTGGCGTAGCCAATCTTGAGGGAAGCCAGCCGTTCCTGTACCCTTTTGAGCAGCAGAATGGCGGCCTTCCCGTTATTGAGATTGCCTGAAGAAACAGGGATTGCAGGATCTATTGGCTTTTTGTCCCAAGGGTAAGATGGCATTTGATTCCATACCAGAACACGTTCTTTCCTATGTGTTGATCACTGAACGGATTCCGTTTATCAAAGACCTGATCAAACGGTTGGAAGACGATTAGCGTTTCAAAGTGGACTGCGGCTTTTTAGTATCGGATGAGGTTCAATCGGAAGCTTCTTACTCACGCATGATTACGTTGGTCAGTGAATCTGATGCAATTGAAATAGTCCAGGAACTTACGCTTCTGATGGCCGTGTCTAAAGGGGGCGTCTCGGGTAATCGCCTCCATTGATGCCACCCATGTAGAGGCGTGCGATCAAGTGCAACAAAAGAAAGAAACGGTGGAAGTTTCCCGTCTACGAAAAAACGATTGCCAGCCAGCTGGATGTTCCGATTTCGGAATTGCGGCTTCTGTTCCTGTACACCCGAATGGGGAGTGCAAAAGAAAAGTGCAGGGTTTGCGGTGGCCCGAAACGAGACTTTTTCTTCACGACGTCAAGGTTCGGATGGTTATCATTGTCTGATAAAAACGAATTGAACCGGTGGTTAGGTCCCAAGTTATACAAAACTTGCATGTCAAACAGGCTTGCGTGTCGTATAAAAGGCACAGAGCAACTCTCCAGTCTGTTAATGTGTGTGTCGTAACCCTCATTATACAGGTTTTGGGGAGGTGCTCTATTTTCTTGGCATTTTACCTTTAGAGCCGCAAGGGCTCCAGAGTTATGAAATTGATTCAGTTAAAAGGGATATAATTTTAAAAGATGCTAAGGCGCATAGGAAAGCGTATTTTTGTGATTAACCAGTTTATTTAAAGATCCGGGGCGTTTTATTATAGAAAATTTAAATAGCCGAACAGCCAACTCGATAAAAAATGCAATTTTCGGCATAATTTCTCAAATATTAATAGTACTATTAAATTTTGGAGTAAGAACTGTATTCATTCACTACTTATCAATTGAATACCTGGGTATTAATGGACTTTTAACAAATATTTTGACTTTGCTTTCCTTAGCTGAATTGGGTTTTGGCAGTGCCATGATTTATAGCATGTATAAGCCGGTTGCAAATAATGAACATCGGAAAATTGCAGCATTGATGAATCTTTATAAGAAGGTCTATATAATTATCGGCTTTGTTGTAATAGCTTTAGGTTTAATATTGCTGCCGTTATTAAATAACATCTATAAAGAGCAACCAAATGTTGAAAATTTCACTTTAATCTATTTATTATTTTTACTAAATACAGCAGTTTCTTATTTTTTTGCGTATAACCGATCAATTATTACTGCTCATCAAAAAGAATTTATACTATCAAAATTTAAATTATATATTAATATTCTCAGAGCAATTCTCCAAATACTTATACTGTTGATAACACAAGACTTCATTTTCTATTTAAGCATTCAAATACTTTGTACTTTACTTGAAAATGTGATAATTACCATCAAAGCGAATCGTCTTTATCCTTACTTGAAAAAATATAAAAAAGAAAGACTAGAATCTTCAGAAAAGAAAAATATCTGGACCAATGTTAAGGCCCTGGTCATTTATAAACTTGGAAGTACAGTTATGCATGGTATGGATAATATTATTATAGCCGCTTACATCGGCATTGCAACAGTAGGAAAGCTTTCAAACTACACTTTAATATTAGGATCAATAGAAATAGTGGTTTCACAATTCATAAATGCCATTACTGCTAGTGTAGGGAATTTTGTTGCAAAAGAGAGTGTAGAAAGAAAAGAATTTTTGTTGAAAGTAATAACATTTTCCAACTTTATAATATATGGTTTTTCATTTGTATGTCTTGTTTCTTTACTCAATCCTTTTATTGAATTGTGGATTGGAAATGATTATATTTTAGAAATGGAAATCGTATTTATAATCGCTTTGAACTGGTATATATTCGGTATGATGAACTCTATTTGGACATTCCGCTCGACAATGGGATTATTTGTACATGGCAAGTATCGGCCAGCTGTTTCTGCTGTAATCAATTTATCTTTATCACTTTATTTAGTGGATGATTTTGGTCTCTTTGGGGTGTTGGTGGCTACCACTATAACTAGAGTTATAACAAACGTTTGGTTTGACCCAATGATTGTTTACAAATATGGATTAAAGAAGAATGTTTTGACTTACTATATCGTTTGGCTAAAGTATTTAATGGTAGCACTGGCGAATATTATGGTTATTCAATATATATTTAAATTTATAGAAGAGACTACTATTCTTTCGTTCCTCTTAATGGTGTTTATATGCATAAGCGTGACAGGTGTAATTTTCAGTGGTTTATTTTTTAAGACAAGAGAATTTAAATATTTAGTTATTATAGCAAAGGGTTTAATAAAAAACAGAAAGTAATTAAGGAAAATGGAGCTACTATAGTGATATAACGGTTAAGTAGAATTGAACATTTTAAAAGGGAGCGTTAGCCTAATGAACATACTAGTAACCGGCGGAGCTGGCTATATAGGTTCTCACACCTCCATTGCATTACTAGAAGCAGGACATACAGTATTAATTGCTGATAATCTCTGTAACAGTAAACGTGAGACGGTTGAGAAGATTATGCGAATTACAGATAAAGAAGTAACTTTCTATGAGATTGATGTAACGGATGTACAAGCTGTTGATGTGATTTTTAGTAACTGTAAGATTGATGCTGTTATTCATTTTGCTGGACTTAAGGCGGTTGGTGAATCTGTAAAAAAGCCAATAGAATATTATTATAACAACATAGTAAATACGATGGTTATTGTCAAAGCTTGCCTTAAATATCGCGTAAATAAATTTGTATTTAGTTCTTCGGCAACAGTATATGGTGACAATACTACTGTACCGCTTGTAGAGAATATGGATCTTTTGCCAACAACGAATCCATATGGTGAAACGAAAGCGATGAGCGAGCGCATTTTAACAGATGTTGCTAAAGCCAACCCACAGTTTTCTATATCAATCCTAAGATATTTCAATCCTGTTGGAGCTCATGAGAGTGGATTGATCGGTGAAGCACCCAATGGTACACCAAATAATCTTATGCCCTATATTACTCAAGTGGCTAAAGGTAAATTAAAGGAATTGAAAGTCTTTGGAAATGATTACTTAACTGTCGATGGTACAGGAGTTCGCGATTATATTCATGTGCTTGATTTAGCAGATGGCCATGTTGCTGCATTGAACAATCACTCAGAAGGTGTTCATAAGTATAATTTAGGAACCGGTAAAGGAACCAGTGTATTGGAATTAGTGAAAGCTTTTGAAGAAGCAAATGGAATCGAAATACCTTACGAAAATATAGAACGCAGACCGGGAGATATTGCTTCATGCTACGCTGATGTTTCGAAAGCAAAACGAGAATTAGGTTGGATAGCTGAACGAGATATAATTTCTATGTGTAAGGATGCATGGAGATTTGAGAAGAATTTTAAGGAATGATAAAATCCATTCCTGTGCTGTGATTACAGCCATTCAAAAAGCTACGAAAAACAGGTACCTGGTTAAGCCCCAATTTATTAGACAGTGTAAAATTGTGTTTAAAAATCGGGTACCTGTGTAAAAAACTATTCAGAAAATACACTACAATTGCTTAAAGAATTCTATAAAAGCTGTAGGTAATGGGTTTCTTGAAATTAATTATGACGAAATATTCAATTTTATAAATATTCATAATTTAAGTGGTGCCACCCGTAACAATTGAATTGAAAAATTTCGATAAAAAATTATGAAGTGTATCATTTTTTAGCAAATTATCACCCGATCTTATCAGAAATAGATCAAAATACATAATGGGTGGCACCTTAAAAAATCGTCCCAATGACAGCACTCGAAAGACTATGCACGTGAAGGTTGAATGCGAGCGAAGGACGCACACCCGCCGCAAAATGCTTTTTACTTCCTAGGTTATGATGCAGCAGGTTTGCCGTCCAAAGCGAGTCGGAAAACGGAGCCGATACAGTGGTAAATTTTTTTAAAAATGTTTCGCCAGAGTTTGAACAGTCGCCGTTTATGATTATTACTGAATAGAATATTGAAAGAAAACCCTATACATTTTTATAAATTCTAAACGCAAAAAAGCAGCTGAAAATACAATCTCAGCTGCTTTTTTATTCTAAATCCCTAAAGCTTAATCCTCTCCATAACAAACGATCTTGATTTGTTAACTAGCTTGCCAGTTTTATAGGGTGGTTCATAAACAAAAACCTTAGTAACGAGAGGATCCATATCATGGATAAACTGTTCACCGACATAGGTAAAGTCTTCGCGTACATGTAAGGTTTTAACGATGCCATCACATATATAAACAACTTCGTAATTTTCTTTTAAATTGTTTGCAAGTCCAATTGAATCCTCATTTAATCCCATTATTACATGAACATTAATTCTCATATATCCTTTGTAACATGTACTCTTACATGTCTCCTTTTATCATAATATATTCCACTCATAAATGTAAGAACTTTCTGTTATTTTTTAAAGAAATAGTATTCGTTAAATTAAGATGGCCCATTTTTAATCAAAAATAGTAGCAGTCATTTCTTCTTTCTGTAACAAATAAGCTAAGATGGTTACCTATTTATCTCAAGTGTTGAGTATGAACAGCCATGAAATTATTAAATCGCGTACCTGTGTGAAAAATTAATCAGAATATACACTAAAAATTGCATGGGAAATTCCATAAAAGCTGTAGGGAATGGGTTCCCCCTCTGTTAGGATAGGTGTCGTATAGAACTCTTCTGTTATAATTTAATCATAATAATTCGCGTACCAGGGACGGAAACAAGTAGAGAATGAGTAAAAATTAGAAAGTGAAAGAGGTAGCGGGGATGGCTGAATGCCAACTGTGTGGAAATACTGATGCTTATATCCGTTTCGGTACAGAGCTTTTATGTTTGGATTGTTATAACGAGAAAATGTTTAAAAAACTAGGGATAAAAGCAAAGAGCTATCCGGAAGGTGTTACGATTCGTGACGGTGAAGGTAAGGTGCACCGTTTGCGTTTGAGAAAGCTCTTGGATCCAATTGGCATCATCATGGAAGCGATAGCAGAAGAATCGGATGGGTTTCAGTTTGTCGTTCATGGTGAATTGGATGCAGATCAAGAGGAGTTGTATCTTCAATTAATCGCGAAAGCAGAGATTGGAATGGCAGAGGTGTATGTGGAGCAAGGACAGTTTCCAAACGGCAAATCTTACGATACGTTGAAGAACAACCTTGGCTGGGAGAATTGCCTATGATCCTGATGAGGAAGTCGTTCCTAAGTTGGTTGTTGACGGAAAATCGTACACTTGGGATGAAATCGGCAAGATGCTAATGGCTTATGAAGGGTTTCAGATAAAGCTTGAGACTTTGGATCCTTCAGATGAAATCGAGTGGCAAAATAAGAGTTAAGTTGGTTATTCTCAAGGTTATGATGCAGCGGGTTTGCTGTTCATGACGAGCTGAAAACTAGCTCGATGCAGTGTTAGATGATGACACTCTCGCTAACTCGTTACAGAAACGTTCAAAACCGAAGTGATAAATTGGTGGCACAGCTAGCCGATTTGCCACTTTATTGTTCGAGATAATCTACGCTGCGCTCGCTTCAAGCTAGGATTTTACGTACCTGTGTAAGCCACAAATTGAGGGACATTGGTGTCTAAATTTTCGCGTCCCAGGGATGGAAACAATTCTACAAAATTCTGACATGTTACTACAATTCATAGTGTCGGGTACCTGTAAAAAACAATTCAATTAATTCACTAAATATGCATAATTAATTTACTGGATATAGTGTTAGATAGTTTTCATTAAATTTTATCCTTATAAAAAACGTTTTCATGAATTATCATAAAAATAGAGGTCCCACCCATAGCGATATAATGGGAATATTTAGTTTCAAAAGTGTCTATTTTTTCAATTATTCGCATATTATTTGTCAATTTGATCACAAAACCGACCATGGGTGGCACCGTTTGTTGGAGACCGCTATCATTCCAATGAATTATATAGAAATACAGAGGCGGTCGAATTTGCATTTTCGGCTGCTTATTTTCATGGATGAAAATAGCCTATTTTTCTTTATTTAATTTTTAAAGGATTTTTTGGTAATTTGTCGAAATTTGAAAGGATAGATCAATTTGTTTGGGGGATAGGATGGAGATATTGTCGGAAAAGGTATTAGGTGAAGGTTATTGTGGAGTCAATTTTTTGAAGAGAACTTTCTTGATGACCGTAAATTAATATACGACCAGAGGCGAGCATTAAGCGTCGAAAAGGTACAAGTACATTAAATTTTAAGAAACAACATTGCGCAGTGGGAGTAATCGTGATGAATTTATTTCTAGTAGATTAATAGTATAGTTGTGACTTTATATCAAAGCGAATACCAAGTGATTTCTGTCTAACGGAATATAAGGGTTAAAACATTGAAGACAAGCTTAAATTAAATTCGCGTCCCAGGGATGGAAACAATTCTACAGAATTCTGACATTTTACTACAATTCAAGATCTGACTGCATGTTATCTTTGTCGGCGTGTCCCTGGGGCAGCCACAAATTTAGATGCATTTGAGTCTGACCCAGGGACAGCACTCGAGCGAGGTTGTTGCATGCGAACACATATGACAGAGAACAATGAAAATTTATAGTTGAGGAAGTTGCATCTTCAATTGAAAGAGACGATTAAGTGACTTGGTCACTTGATCGTCTCTTTCCCTTTTGAATTCATGGAACAGATGAATAGAAATCGGGTATGTCCACGTTTTCTACATGTGGATCTTCCTCAACTGTTTGTCGATAGGTGAGGCAATAGGTACAATAATCAGCATTCGTTTTCGCGTAAGGTGGTGGCAGAAAATCTTTCAAGAGTTCCCGGTTCAAAAAGGATGGAGCAGGATAGCAGAAAAACAAACATGTGGGACTTTATCATTCTCTTCAGTGGAGGGTGATTACAGCCATTGGATTTTACCACTATTGCCAAGAAATTTACCACCGAGTGACAAGATTTTTACCACTCAATGCCAACCACTTTACCAAGAATACGAAAACCCTACAACGTTGTGTTTATGTTGTAGGGTTTTCGCATTTGATATTGAAAAAAGCTAGATGATATTGAGTTACGCCTGCACTAAACCATGTCTCTCGCGCATGGATATTTCACCGTCTATCATGATTTGATAGGAGTCATGTATGATCCGATCCAGTATCGCTTCAGCTATTGTTTCATTTCCTAACTTAAGATGCCATCCAGTTGGATCGATCTGTGAACAGTAGATGGTAGACGCCAGCTTATGTCGCGATTCCGATATCTTTAATAGGATTGTCGCCTCTTCGGTAGAAAGTTCAGTTAATAGCCACTCATCTAAGATGAGCAGATCCACTTTTGTATATTTTTTGATGAGTCTTCGATAGCTTCCATCTGCTGCGAGTTTGGCCAGAGTCAGTTCATCCAATAGTTCAGGTAATCGGATGTATTTCACTTTGAACGATTGTCGACAAGCCGATACGCCAAAGGCTGTAGCGAGATAGGTCTTTCCGGAGCCTGTCGGTCCTTTCAAGATAATATCGTGTCCATCCATTAGATAAGCACCATTCGCGAGTTTGAGTATCAACTCTTTGTTGAGTCTACGGTCTGCGAAATATTCAATGTCTTCAATACATGCATTTGAGTTGATGAACGAAGATGCTTGTATCAGACGTTGAAGCTTGTTGCTTTTTCGGCGGGAATATTCAAGGTCGACAAGTAACGAAAGACGCTCGTCAAAATCCATCTTCTGAAAGTCACGATTTGTTTCTTGTTCAATATAAGCCTCAGCCATTGCACTGAGTTTCATCTCATGTAATTTGTTTAACGTCTGTTCATTCATTGTTATCTCTCCCCCCGTAATATGCATCTCCACGTGTAAAGCCATATTTGCTTTCTCTCTTTTCAATCTTCCTGTTCAGTTCTTGTTCCGTATCACTCTTTTTATTATTCAATAGAAGCGTCTGTACAGCCTTGACCGACGGTCTTGGCGTCATAGAGAGGATCATCTTGCAGGCACGCTCGATCTCATATTTTGAATAGCGTTGCTCAGTCTTCTTCAAAGAGAAGATTGATTTCAATGCCAATTTCTCATTCTGTGAATGCTCTAATAAATATCCAATCACCGCTAAAGTATTCTCTCCAATACCTTTTGCCCATTCTTTTGCATTCTCTGGATTCTGTTCGATATAGATCCGATGATTATCTGGCATGTGGTCAGGATTAGTAGAAAACTGCCCGAACTTGCCATATAATCGTTTATGGGAAGCGATCCGCATATGGTTGAAGTAGGCCTCGATTAGATTTTCTGTTATCCGTATTTCTATCTGTCTGTTGATATATTCATAGGGGACAGAGTAGAACATACTTTCAATAGAGACATGATAGTCAGGTCGCACTTTGGCTGTTTTCCAGACCGACATTTTGTAGGATTTGGAAGGAAGGGGGGAAAGCGCAAATTTCTCCTCTTCTTCGAATGCGGAAAACCGAGATCCATGCTTTCTTGTAAAAGACCGGTTGTTGAACTCCTTTAACTTCTTCTGAATTTCATGGTTCAATTCATCAATACTGAAACAATGAGTGTTTCTAAGTGCAGCGATGATCCATGTGGAAATAACACCGACAGCCCCCTCTACACTTGGCTTGTCTTTAGGTGCACCCACCCTAGCTGGCATGACGACGGTTTTATAATGATCTGCCATCTCCCGATATGTAGGGTTTAAGACGAGCTCCTGTAGCGTATGTTTCGTCACACTTGCCTTCAGGTTATCTGGTATGATGATTTGCGTTGTCCCACCGAAATATTCGTACATATGGTTGTGTGCGGTGATCCACGAAGACAGGTTCATCGAGAGACTGGCTTCCGCATAAGACAACTGGCTACACGGTAAAGTTGCCACAAAGACATATGCCTTCACCTTTTCTCCCGTATCGCGATCGAGGATAAAAGCCGTAGAACCAGCCCAATCGACCTCTATGATTTCTCCTGGTTTACGACGGATCCGCATAGTAGCTTTATACTTGGCCGCATAATTACTGTAATGACGAAGAAAACTTCGATATGAATAAGGAATCTTGTTGTTCATCCGACATTCCGCCTCATATTCATGATGAAGGAGAGTCAGTGTGACATTGGGCTTTGCCAATTCATCATGGATATAATCGAATTTCAGGGGCTGTCGACCTGAATTTTCAAGTGCCTTTTCGGGAAAGAGAAAATCTTCAAGCCACTTATCATCCATCTCCTCATCAAGTGGACCTGACAGTCGTTTCTTCTCAGCACGCTCAATCACCTCCGTCACTTTCTGCCTTGAATTTCCGGTACTCGATGCAATACTTCTTAGACTAAACCCTTCCTCCTTCAACCTCAAAATCCTGGAATATTGAAGCATAAAAAATACCTCCTATAACAATGTCACACCATAAGGTGTGCACATTCATTATATAAAGGTATTCAGTCATGTGGTAATATGGTTGGCGTTTACTGGTAAATTCTTTGGCGCTAGGTGGTAAATAAGTTGGCAGAGATGGTAAATTTTAATGGCTGTAATCAGAGGGATAGTTATCTAATGGAATAAGGATCATTTCATCTTTGAAAAGGGAGGGTTTTCCTCGTAAATGGGAGAGTAAGTGTGTCATATGAGATAGTGGAATCAGTTCAATATCTGTTGCTTGTGCAAATATAGATAGTTCAATGGGGGGAGATAAATTTGCTTAAAGCCAAGTAATATCGCTTGATGAATAGTTGGAATCATGCTGTGAAAAGTAGTTAAATGACCATCCAAAGTTAGTGCAGCAATAATGCATGTTTTGTCGGAAATGGGTACAGGGTTTTTAGACATCGCCTGTAGTACTGCTAGTAACATCGCGGCATCATAAGAGGTACCTTGTTTCTTAACATCGGCAGGAGACAAGTGTATTGTGATTTTCTTCATATCAATATCTTGGCCAAGGGCATGCAAACAATTCAATATCCGTTCTTTAGATTCCTTAATAGAGGTATCAGGGAGTCCGATAATGACACACTGCTCCTTATCATTCCTCACTGTCGCCTCGACTTTAATAATTTGTCCTTTCATGCCATTCAAACCCACACTTAATACATAAGAAGTTATGTCAGTCACCACTCTCATTTTTTAAAAGCATACTTTATAAAGCCTATGAACGCAAGTGGCTCTAAGAGAGATGACTTTTCACAAACTCGAGATAATTAATATTTGGGATCTTTTTTGTGGGCAAAATTTAATTTTGGGTATAAAAAGTGAACAAAAGGTGGACAAAATAAAATTTTGATGTATTCTTTCTGAATAGGATTTTGAAAGAAAATCCTATTCATTTTTATTAATTCTAAACGCAAAAAAAGCAGCTGGAAATACAATCTCAGCTGCTTTTTCATTTGTATCCCTAAAGCTTAATCCTTTTCAACAGGACTCTTCCTCTCCATAATAAACGATCTTGATTTATTAACTATCTTGCCAGTTTTATAGGGTGGTTCATAAACAATAACCTTAGTAATGAGTGGGTCCATAGCATGGATAAAGTCTTCGTGGACATAGGTAAAGTCTTCACGGTTTTCTAGTACCTCAACGGTGTCATCACAAATATAAACAACTTTGTAATTTTCTTTTAACTTGTATGCAAGTCCAACTGAATCATCATTTAACCCCATTATTACATGAACATTAAATCTCATATATCAATTCGCTCCTTTGTCACATGTACTCTTACATGTCTCTTTTTATCATAATATATCCCACTCATAAATGTAAGAACTTTCTGTTATTAATGAACGAATTAATTAAAAAATTCGCGTCCATGGAAAAGTGTCAAGCTTTTATAGTGTTTGGAATCCTTCATTTAAAGAACGTGGAGAGATATTTTAAAGTTAGCTACGAGCGGCAAGCGTTTTCATCGATACTTATGATAGAGTGTGGTACCAATCTAGTAAACCGAAATCATTGAACCTTCATGTGCGTAACTTTAACCAAGCATGAGTATTCCCCATGTGAGTATTCGGGTACCTATTAGGCTAAATAGATAGATGGCATAGTTAAAACCTAAAATCATTGTTTTCAATCACCAATCACAGAACTTCCGATACCCACCCCCACCAATTAGGAGGAGCTGATAACAATGGTTACTCAGTTATTAATTATATTCAGAAGAAGAAAAAGAAAGTCAGTAATGTGGCGAGTGATTGATTTAGCTTAGTTTGTATATACAGCGATGATATGCACAATTTATGGTGATATCCTACAGGAGTCATTTGAGTTGTTTTTATTGATTCTTGCCGAGTGGAAAGCCTATGTACTTACCTCTCTATGATAAAATTAAGTTACTAAGAATCAGGTATTACTGATTTATTCAGTAACAAGTAAAAAATAGGGAGATGCTAACTTGGAAAAAAAGCAGGCTATGATGGTAAGTAATTATTTAGAACGCTGGAATGAGTCTACTTCTACAACCTATGAATTGAATAAATTAGACACATTCAATGATACCTTAACTCAGTTCCATCAATGGGGAATGGAAAACCAATCATATCTGCCTTTGAAGTAGCTAAACTTGGACAAGATTCCTATTTTTTCTTATTCATCGATTGGCACCGAAATGACAACTATTATTTAGTCATTTATGCGCATGATAAATCTACAACCATTGCCGAGTTAAACCGGACAATAGACGAAGATGGTGCCACCTTACTTTCGTGGAAATACAACCCTTTAAAAAGGGATGGCAAAAATGACATTAGGAAATCATATTTTAAGCAAACCTTTGGTACTACTACTATAACAATTCCACTTCCGACTTCAATTTTAAACACTGAAACCTTTTTGGATCAAATATACAAGCTTTGTCATAATCGAATAAGAGCGGACCGGATAGTAGAAATTTTCGAACCTACATGATTGATCCCAGGGTACATGGCACTTCTGGTCTGAACATCACTGAAAAAAATGTGACCAAATGAATTGACCTCAAATCGGTTCCTACCATGTTAAATAGATGGATGGCATAGTTAAAAACCAATGTTTCTGTGTAAAGAAGAAGTACCAATCACAGAACTTCCGATACCTACCCCTACTAAAAAACGGGTACCTATGGTTTCTGTTAGGATAGGTGTCGTATAGAACTCTTCTGTAATAATTTATTCATAATAATTCGCGAGCTAGGGACGGAAACAGTTAGAGAATGAGTGAAAAAAGAAGTGAAAGAGGTGGCGGGGATGTACGAATGCCAACTGTGCGGAAATACAGATGCTTATATCCATTTCGGAACAGAGCTTTTATGTTTGGATTGTTATAACGAGAAAATGTTTAATAAACTAGGGATAAAAGCAACGAGCTATCCGGAAGGTGTTACGATTCGGGACTGTGAAGGAAAGGTACACCGTTTGCGTTTAAGAAAGCGCTTGGATCCAATTGGTATCATCATGGAAGCGAAAGCAGAAGAATCGGATGGCTATCAGTTTATCATTCATGGTGAATTGTATGTAGATCAAGATGAGTTGTTTCTGCAATTAATCGCGAACTTTACCCTCGCATTATATGTCGGGTGGCACTATTGTACCCAAAATGCACACGTATCAAAAGGGGGGAAGGTGCCACCCAGGAATCATCGCTATAACCACGCATCGTCACTAAGCAAGAGATTAAGTCTCTTGTCCTCTTCAGTAGCTTGACGAAAAAGCTGACAGTACAAACTATAATTATGTCGTGACTGATCAATGCCAACAGATAACCATTTCGGCAGGATGTCTAAATCAATCTACGACTTCGGTGCAGGGTCCTGTGAACAATACATAGGAAAAGAACTAATGGATAATCAATCAAATTCTCGACCATCGGCTTTCTTCAATCAACCGGAATACGAGGGATGCAATTACTAGCAGCTAAAATTCCAAATGGGCTATGTTAGAAGGTAACGAGTGATTTGCGAAATTATCCCTTAGTATTGGCAATACTGTTTTACAAAATGTACAGGTACCAAAAGGGGTAAGGTGACAAGCGCAAAAAAGAGGGAACTGTCTGAATGTGGTTGTAAAAGATACAAATTAATATATTAATTTATTAGGAAGAATTGATGGTTATTTATCAATTCTTCTTTTTTTTTTTTTGAAATAATAACTGAATTATGTTTTTATTACGAAAAATCACGGCTGTGTGAAATTAACTAAATAAATACAATATTCGACGAAGTTATATAAAGTAATGTGAAAATAGAACTAATAAGACAGCTCATTACGACAATATAACATGGTATATCTAGGTATAATGATTTATATTATATAAAAATTTTATAAATTAAAAACTTTGTGCCTAATTTAATTTTTAAATATAAAAAATTTAGTAGAATTTGGAAGGTGAAAAAATGAATAATAATTATGATCTTGATTTCTCTACCATCCCCAAGGAATTAACATTACTGCTTACAATTATGAATACGAAAAATGACGATAGTGATTTGAGAGTCACAAATGAATTGGTTACAGAAGTTGATTGGGAGTTATTTATTCAATTAGCAATTCATCATCGTCTATATCCATTAATTTATACAAAATTAATTCAAATGAAAGAACAAATATGGATACCTCAAAAGATTGTTCAACTATTAGGCGATGAATATAAAAAAAACACATTTAATATGCTTCGCTTAAGTGGAGAAATGGAACAAGTCAGTAAATTGTTTATGGAAAATCAAATTAAGCTCATTTATTTAAAAGGTCCGGTCATAGCTACAGACATTTACGGGGATATATCTCTGCGTACTTCCAAGGATTTAGATATCCTAATTACTAAAACTGATTTAATAAGAGCAGATGAACTTCTATTAAATAGTGGATACGAGAGAGAAGGGAAATTAAATACATTTGTCGGGTGGACATGGCAGAACCATCATGTAAGTTATTTTCATCCTCAAAAAAGGATACAGATTGAAATTCATTGGAGACTCCATCCTTTTCCTAATATTGAACATAGCTTTAATGAATTATGGGAAAGAAAGAGGGTTAGTAAGCTAACAAGTTATCCAGTCTACTTTTTGGGAAAAGAAGATTTATTTTCATTTCTTATAACTCATGGCAATAGGCATGGATGGTTTCGTCTTCGTTGGTTAGCGGATATTGACCAATTGATAAGAAACAGAATCTCTAGTGATGACACTAGTTACTTCCTAAATATGTACGACCACCACCATTTAGGACAAGCACTTATATTAACCACTCAGCTATTAAAAACACCAATCAATAAAGAAATGAAAACAGTAATAAAAGGAAAACGTTCAAGAAAGCTAGCACAATTGGCCATATTCTATATTGTTGAAATGGGTGATTTACAAATCAAATGCCAGTCTCAAATTACAGTGGTAAAAGACCATAAGAATAATCATTTTTCGTTCCTAATTGCAGCTCTGAAGTCAATCTTCTCAGATCGTTTGTTTTCAATGATGTCAAATGTTCAGAAGTTTATTGTTATTGTGAAATTATTTTATCCAAAACCTGCAGATACAAATTTATTGAAGTTACCCAAACCTCTATACTTTTTATATTTTCCTTTACGGCCCTTTTTATGGGCATGGAGAAAATCATCATTTATGAGGTGAACCCCTTAAAGAGATAAGACATGGGTTATCAAAAGTATTAATACAAAAATTCACAAAAATTTAATTATAAATTATTGGTCAATAATCTTTCAGATTGGGTGGGGAAAATGAGCGCAATTACGGGAATTTACCAGTTTAATAAAGATCCTGTGAGAATTCAGCACGGTACAATTTTAATGAGTTATCTAGAAAAATTCCCGGCAGATTCTAGACAAATATGGAATGATACTAAAGTATTTCTTGGCAGTCATGCCCAGTGGGTTACGCCCGAATCAGTGGATGAGACGCTGCCATTTTATGATTATGAAAGACAGTTGGCGATAACAGCTGATGCCATCATAGATAATCGTCAGGAATTATTTGACCTGTTAACTATTGAGGAAGCGGATAGAAGCGCTCTTACTGATAGTCAACTTATTCTACTAAGTTATCAAAAATGGGGGGAAGAATGTCTGAAGCACTTAGTCGGTGATTTTGCCTTCATGATTTGGGATCAGAGACAACAAAGGCTATTTGGGGCAAGAGATTTTTCAGGGAGTCGAACGCTTTATTTTCACAAGAACCAAGAAAACTTTGCTTTTTGTACCGTAATCGATCCATTATTGGCGCTACCTTATATAGAGAAAAAATTAAACGAACAATGGTTAGCTGAGTATTTGGCGATATCCGGAATGGTTGATGGAGTCGACTCCTCAATTACGCCTTATCAAAATATAGAACAGGTACCTCCCTCTCATAGCATATCAATCGTGAATAATAAAGTGACGCTTAAACGATATTCATATATTACGCAAGGAAAGAGACTAAAACTTAAGTCAGATGGGGAATATGTCGAAGCGTTTCAAAGTGTCTTTCAGGAAGCTGTTACTTCACGGTTAAGGACACACAGAAAAGTAGGGTCACAACTCAGCGGGGGCTTGGATTCAGGAGCGGTTGTTGGATTTGCTGCAAAGAATCTACAGAGAGAAAAAAAATTGTTACATACATTTAGTTATATTCCTCCCGATGATTTTAAAGACTTTACACCTACCTACTTATTGGCAGATGAGAGACCTTTTATTAAGTCAACTGTCGAGTATGTTGGTGGTATTTCAGATCATTACCATGATTTTGAAGGCAAAGACTCCCTTTCAGAAATCGATGATTTTCTAGAAATTATGGAAATGCCATATAAATTTTTTGAAAACTCCTTTTGGTTAAAGGGCATGTTTGAAAAAGCTCATGAGGAAGACATAGGGATATTACTTAATGGTGACAGAGGTAATTTCACCATATCTTGGGGGGGAGCTTTTGACTATTACGCGACACTTTTAAAGAAATTAAAATGGGTTCGACTTTTTAAAGAATTAGATCAGTATAGAGAAAATGCAGGAGTGGCTAGATTAGGCAGCCTGCCTACTATCGCAAGAATTGGGTTTCCAATGATTGACCGAGCCTTTCCTCAGGGGATTCCTTACAGTATCCCTGCTCTAATTAACCCTGAATTCGCAACAAAAATGGGTGTTTATGCCAAATTTAGAGAATGCGGAATTGACCAAACTGGATCGTATTCCAATTCTGATAGTTTTAGTCAAAGAAAAAAACACTTTGAAGATGTCTCTCAGTGGAATGCAGGCAGTACGCTTGCAGCCAAACTGTCATTACGTTACTCAGTGTGGAAACGGGATCCAACCAATGATATTCGTTTAATTCGTTTCTGTTTATCAGTGCCTGAAAATCAATATGTACAAAATGGAGTAGATCGAGCGCTAATTCGAAGGGCAACAGAAAATTATTTACCTGATAAAGTCAGACTAAATCAACGAGTTCGAGGTGTTCAAGGTGCCGATTGGGTTCATCGCATGATACCTAAATGGAACATGTTTATAGATGAAGTGCAGCAACTTAGTCGCGATAAAAGAGTTTTGGAATATTTAGATGGTGGGGCCATAAAGTCAGCACTACAAAAGGTTGAGCTGGGACCTAGACCAGAGTGTGCCACGGATCCTGATTATAAGTTTTTAATGCGTTGTTTAATCGTGTATCGATTTCTAAAACAGTTTAAATGAGAGGAGGTGAATACGATGAAAAAAGAATGGAAGAAACCCAAATTAGTAATTCTCGATGTAAATATGACAATGCTAAATTTTGGTGGTGAGCACACAGATGCATCTTTTCCTGCTAACACGCCTGTAGGTAAGATAACTTCTAGTTAAAAGAAACAGTAGCTCGCGTTTAATTGTGTTCCCCAAAAGAGACTGTCACTGATCGTGATTATACGCTTTTAGTATGTAAGCAATCATTTATTTATTTCTAAATTAGTTTAATTGAGAGGAGGTGAATACGATGAAAAAACAATGGAAGAAACCTGAACTAGAAGTTCTCGATGTAAATATGACAATGCTAAATTTTGGTGGTGAGCACACAGATGCATCTTTTCCTGCTAACACGCCTGTAGGTAAGATAACTTCTAGTTAAAAGAAAGAGTCATTCGCGTTTAATTGTGTTCTCACAAAAAAAGGTTTAGCAGGGACCAAAGCCAAGTGGTGCCACGTATACTGATTATTAGTTTTTAATAGGTAGGTTAATCATTTAGTTATTTTAAAACAGTTTAAATGAGAGGAAGTGAATACGATGAAAAAAGAATGGAAGAAACCCGAACTAGAAGTTCTTGATGTAAATATGACAATGTTTGGGGTTAATGGTGAATTCTCAGATTCAGCTTTTCATGATAATAATAAGTCTAAAAAAGAGCCAATGGGCAGCTAAAAGAAAGAATAATTAGCGTGTGGTTCTGTTCTATGCAAAAACTCTGCTTGGATTCGTACATATGAACCCTTGTAGCTCGTGAGATTATTGAATTTAGCCCCTATCAATATTTGCTATTTTTAGGGGTCTTTATATATTGACCATTTAGTGCAATTATCTTATCCCTGACTTTGTTGTTACTTCAGATCATTTTTTAATAAAGGAGACTATTACCATGCTCACTGTTGAAAAAAAGCCGATTTACAAAGCATTCGGGTTAACTATTACAAGTGAATTTCCTCTACCAGAGATTCCTACTATCAACACAGAGGATGTTGGAATAGATATTGTAATTGAAAAAGCTGATCTGACTAGTTTATGGTCAGAGCATTCAATTGACGATGATGATTTTGTCATTAAGAAAGACTGGATTATGTTTCATATATCTGAAACTGCCATATTTTTGATTCAATATGGTAGCGAAATCTTAGTTTCACCTTATAAAGGGGCGGATGAAGATGAAATTCGACTTTTTATCCTTGGGACCTGTATGGGTGCCATATTAATGCAAAGAAAAATCCTTCCCATACATGGAAGTGCGATAGCCATAGATGGAAAGGCATATGCCATTGTTGGTGATTCTGGAGCTGGGAAGTCTACTCTTGCTTCTGCATTTTTAACAAGAGGCTATAAACTCTTGAGTGATGATGTCATACCCGTATCCCTTACTAGTGATAATGTACCCATGGTAACTCCTTCATATCCGCAACAGAAATTATGGATGGAAAGCTTACACCACTTTAATATGGAATCAACAAATTATAAACCACTCTTTGTTAGAGAAGATAAATTCGCTGTTCCTGTTCCATCTCAGTTTGTTACCGAACCACTCCCACTTGCTGGTGTGTTTGAATTGATCAAGGGAGACAATGATGAGATCAATCTTCAACCTATTCAAAATCTCCAAAGATTTTATACGTTGTATACCAATACGTATCGTAATTTTTTTATCGAGCGTTCTGGAGTAATGGACTGGCATTTTACTCATTCTAGTAAAATGATCAATAAAATTGGTTTTTATCAATTACGTAGACCAGTCTCACGTTTTTCAGCTCATGAATTAGTGGATCTCATATTAACTACAATAGCAACGGAGGGAAAAGATGAATAAAAACGTAGAAAGTACAACGAACCATGTATATAGTCAAAGTCCTGGAAACATCGTAAGTGATATGGATGGAGATAAAGTGATGTTAAGTGTTCACAATGGGAAGTATTATAACTTAGGCGAATTGGGTGGAGCGATTTGGGACCTCATAAAGGAACCGCTTACTTTTCAACAATTAGTTGAAACCTTACGATCTCAATATGAAGTGGATCAAACGGAATGTGAGGAACAAGTCACTGACTTTTTAAGTAAATTGAAAAAGGATGGCTTAATTACGATCGAAGATAAAGTCGATGCCTAGTTTCAACCGATAAACCTCTAGGAGGCAATAATGAAGATGATCAAAAAGGCTCGAGCTTTTTCGAAGGTAAATAGGAAAACAAAGTTTCTACTTGTTGAGGCGTTTATTCAGTTAGGTCGTGCCCGGTATCTCAAGAGCATCCCATTTTCAAAGGTGGCCTCAACCCTTGGCGTACCGATGAAAGAGACTTCTTATTCTCTTGTTCCATCGAGTAAAGAGGATTTAGCAAGTGTATCTAGAGCCATTCAACTAATGAGTGGCTATACTTTTTGGGAAAGTCAGTGTCTGGTAAAGGCCATTGCTGGTATGAACATGTTGGAGAAACGAAACATTGACAGTACTCTCTATCTAGGTACGGCTAAAGATGAAAAAGGAGATTTAATTGCACATGCGTGGTTACGTAGTGGGCCCTATTATATCTCCGGTGCTGAAGTGATGGAAAGATTCACGGTTGTGGCTAAATTTGCGAAAGCATCTAACTTACAGTCCCTAGAGGAAGAAAGTCTTTAGAAGTTGTAAGAAGTCTACCTGTATTTTGTGATTTATTCTTGTAATATTCAAGCAATGTACGATTTTACGTATGCCCATTTCGAATTGAATATAGTAATGGACCCTACCCTCAAGATTATCTACGCATCAACAACCCCATTATTCGTATTCTCTTATGTCAAATATGTTAGTACCAGGTATCCCATTTTTGTAGATGTCGATACCTTTTCTTCACCACATATATGTGGATAGTCCAGTCATAGGGGACAAAAAGGAAGTAGCACTGGGATAGGAGGATCGGGTTTTGAAGCATCTCTTACACTTTTTAAAACGCATACATGAGTATTCAGGGAAAATTCTTTATATTAATCTCATTTGCATGATGTTAATCGGTTTTTTAGAGAGTGCTAGTATTTTCTTGTTAATTCCATTGATCAGCATCACTGGAATTATAGACTTTAGTACAACGGAAATTCCGATTCTCCGTTGGATTACTGACTTATTCATAGGCATTCCTGAGACAATGAGTCTCATCATCATTTTGGGTATATATGTACTTTTGATGGTGGGACAAAGTATTTTTAAACGCCAACAATCCATTTTAGGTGTAAAAATCCAGCAAGGTTTTATTCGACATTTAAGAGATGATACGTATAAAAGTTTGCTACATGCAAATTGGGGATTTTATCTTAAAAAGAGGAAATCAGATATCATCAATATCATGTCAAACGAAACGTTTCATGTGAGCGCTGGCATTAATTTATTTTTACAGTTTTTATCTTCTATTATATTTACCTTGATTCAAATAGGGGTAGCCTTTTATTTATCCTACAAATTGACAAGTTTTATCTTATTTTTCGGATTAATTCTCATCATCTTTTCAAGAAAATTCATTAATAAGTCTCAGTCTTTCGGAAAGGAATCCTATGAGTTATCACAAACATACATGGCGGGAATGACGGATCACTTTAACGGAATGAAGGATATCAAAAGTAATTCATTAGAAGAATCCCACATGAACTGGTTTTTCTCCTTAAGTGAAAAAATGGAACAAAACAGGATTAAACTGACTACTGTTAATATAACTTCTCAAATGATCTTCAAAGTGGTCTCTGCTTTATTAATTGCGGTTTTCGTATTTTTATCCATTAAGATGTTCATGTCGCAGCCAGCACAATTAATGTTGATCATGGTGATTTTTTCAAGGTTATGGCCGAGATTTACAAGTATACAATCTATGTTAGAGCAACTAGGAGCCACACTCCCATCGTTTAAAGCATTAATAGATTTACAGAATGAATGTATAGAAGCAAAAGAGATAAATGATACAGATATTCAGACTAGTAAAGCTATCCAAATTACATCTGGTATCAGTTGTCATAATGTCTTTTTTAAATACAAGCAAAATGAAGATACGTACGCACTTGAAAATATAACAGTACATATACCAGCTAACCGCATGACTGCTATCGTAGGTCGATCAGGTGCTGGAAAAAGTACGTTAATTGATATTTTAACGGGTTTAAATAAACCAGATCTGGGTGAGGTCACGATTGATCATATCCCACTTAAACGAGAACACTTACTGTCACTCAGAAAATCCATTAGTTATATCCCACAGGATCCATTTTTGTTTAATACAACGATACGTGAAAATTTGAAGATTTTGGACCCTGAAGCTAGCGACGCATCCCTTTTCGAGGCATTGGAGTTTGCGGCGGCGGACTTTGTCAAACTGTTACCGGAAGGTCTAGATACACTCATTGGTGATCGAGGCATTCGACTTTCAGGGGGCGAAAGACAACGACTTGTACTAGCTCGAGCCATCTTACGTAAACCGTCGATTCTTGTCCTAGATGAGGCAACCAGTGCATTAGACACAGAAAACGAAGTGAAGATTCAAAAAGCCATAGAAAAACTAAAGGGGACCATGACCATTATTGTCATTGCCCATCGCTTATCCACTATCCGTAATGCAGATCAAGTATTGGTAATGGATCGAGGACAAATTATTCAAGTTGGTGGCTACAACAAGCTAGCGAGAGATAAAAAAGGAATGTTTAGCAATCTACTAGGTAACCAACTAAAGTCGAGTATATGAGTTGCTCTTTTAACCAGTGCCTTATAGTTGATGAGAAAGGTAGTTATTATGTAGTGAATTTACGCAATATTTCGTTATTTATAGTGAGTGTAGTGTCGACCACTGGGAGGAGAAACAAAGTTATCGTTACAAGTGCATAAACTTAAAGCCATCACCACTCTGATGCAAGCCTAATGGGTGGTGTCTTTTGTATAAATAGTTGAGAAACGAAATAGTCAGTATGGCACCAATCCCAATTCAAATAAGAAATGCTAGGAAATGAGTGTGAAACAATGGAAGACAATCAGCAATTTTTTCGTAAAGTAAATCAGATGGGGTATAGTTTATCCGTTGGCATACCGAAAGATTTGGCTGTGAGATTGAATTTGCAAAAAGGCGATGATTTGCAGCTCACTTTAAATAAAGAAACAGATGGAATTATGATGAAAAAAGTGATGAATATGGATATGAATCCAAATTTATTGAAATCGATGGACAGAGTGATGAATAAATACACCACCATGTTTGAGAATCTTAAAGACCGTTAAGGAGAATCGAATGGAAGCATATATACTAAAGACGCATGACATACTCATGCTACATGAATATGTCATGTCTGAAACCCATGATTCAAACAATGCTGGAGTAAAATTTCAAGGCAGCTTTTACTCGATGTTAGAAAGACCTCGAACGAAATTATTGGGACTAGAACAATTTCCAAGCATTGTTGAAAAAGCATGTGTGTACTTACATGCTATATCTACTGATCATATATTTAGTACCGGGAATCAGAAAACAGCTGCATATGTGTTTTTAACGTATTTAGATCTTCATGGATTGACCCTAAAGATGACCTCTAAAAAATTTGAAGAGTATGTGGTTGAATTACCTATTCATCAAAATTACAAAGGGGACGATGCCATTCAGAATATATGCCAAGACTTGCGGGAATTCATAGTGAAACACTAAACTATCTACCTGGAGTAAAATGTAAAATCTGATATAGACTTTATTAAAAACTGACCTAGAAAAAGAAAGTTGAAAATCGGGTACCTCTGTGAAAATCTATTCAGAAAATACACTACAATTGTATAAAGAAATCTATAAAAGCTGTAGGCAATAGGTTTCTTTAAATTGATTCTGAATAAATAACTAATTTTATAAATAGTCATAATTTAAGTGCCACTCGTACCAAATAAATCGGGAAATTTTGATAAACAATTATGAAGTGTCTCAATTTTTTGCTAATTATAAGCCGATCTTATCAGAAATAGTATCCCAGCATGGATGGCACCTAAAGGAAGAGCCATTACAGTGGTAAATCTTTTTAAAAATGTTTCGCCAGAGTTTGAGCTGTCGCCGTTTATGTATTCTTCCTGAATAGGATTTTGAAAGAAAACCCTATACATTTTTATAAATTCTAAACGCAAAAAAGCAGCTGAAAATACAATTTCAGCTGCTTTTATATTCTAAATCCCTAAAGCTTAATCCTCTTCAACAGGACTCTTCCTCTCCATAACAAACGATCTTGATTTATTAACTATCTTGCCAGTTTTATAGGGTGGTTCATAAACAATAACCTTAGTAACTAGAGGGTCCATAGCATGGATAAAGTCTTCGTGGACATAAGTAAAGTCTTCACGGTTTTAAAACCAATACAGAAAATCTAACAGCGGTCGAAGTACTTTCGGGCGCATGTTTTATGTGAAAATCACTTACCCTTTTTTCATTTCTTAATGCGGTTAAACAATGACAATTATTTGGTTGAAATTTCTTACATATATAGTCGGAATAGATTAAAATGAAGAGTGAGTTGTTTGTGTAAAAGCAAGAAGGAGAGTATTGTTTAATGAAGTTTAATATTCATATCATTATGGGGTTTAATCAAGATTCAATTGGACCAGCGACTTGAAATGAAGTTGTTTATATTTGTGATGGTTACGTTAAAGGAGTACATGCGTAAACACTTTACCTTTGTCGATCAACAATTTGTCGATTTAATCGATCACACCTTATTTATAGTATATTCCTATGAACCACCATATAAAAAAGGACAATTTCTTCGAGTAACAAAATTGTTTATTATGGAGAAGAAGGTGCCTAGTGAAGTTGTTAGGACTGTAGAATTAGTAATTCCAGCGATGCTAACATTCAGTTTAAGAATAAATTTTATTCGAATAAAACTTGGGTAGCATATACGCCATTAGATGTTGATCTCTTAAAGTAGGCGTTTAAGTCCAGCTCGCTCTAAGGAGTGAGTGCTCAACTAGTAAGTAAGCGATCTGATTACCTTTTTGGCTTTAGACTTACACTCTGAAAAAAGAGGACTAGGGCATTTCCACTTTTATAGATTTAGTTTCAGCGAGGATTAATAAAGAAGATTAAGACATATATCTTGAATAATCCAATGCGTTGAGAAATTTTTAACTATTACTAATACAGAAGAAGGTAATGAGATTGGAAAGATGTAAAAATCATGGATGCGTTCGTAATTTTCTCCCTTTAGTTAATAGCCCAAGTAAAGAATACTGTAATCAATGTTATCAATTCAGTAATAGACATAGAGGTGAAAGCCAAATAAAAAGAAAAAATAAGAATAAAGTCTGTAAAACATTTAGTTGTATTAGGGAGATTGTTATTAATCAGACGAGTGACAATTCAGAATACTGTCTTCAATGTTATACCTATATACAAGGAAACTATTTAAAAAAGGAAATTCACTCAATAAAAAAAGAGTGGCAAACACCAAATATTGATACTTTGATGGTAGAACTAGATAAAATGAGTGGAATAGAATTTGAATATTACTTAAAGGAATTTTTTCAAAAAAGAGATTATATGGTTGAACTTACGGCACTCAGTGGAGATCAGGGAGTTGACTTAATATTAATAAAACATAATAGAAGAATAGCAGTACAAGTTAAGAGGTACAGCCAAGATAGTAAATTAGGGAATAAGGCTATCCAAGAAGTTTATACTGGAATGCCATATTATGACTGTACTGAAGCGTATGTTATTACAACAACTGAATTTACCAATCAAGCTGTTACATTAGCAAGCAAAGTAGGAGTTAAGTTAATTGGAAGAAATAAGCTTCAGTTATTGGTAAGCACTGGTGAAATTAGAGAATTAGACCTTCACCTTTAATAAGCTTCTACTGATTTCGTTCTGTTTCAAAATTGAGTAAAATCGGGTACCTGTGTAAAAAACTATTCAGAAAATACACTACAATTGCATGGGAAATTTAATAAAAGCTGTAGGCAGTGGGTTTCTTGAAATTATTTATGAATAAATTTTCAATTCAATAAATAGTAATAATTTAAGCGGTTCCACCAGTAACAAATATATCGGGAAATTTTGATAAACAATTATGAAGTGTATCAATTTTTTGCTAATTATCAGCCGATCTTATCAGAAATAGTATCCAGCATGGGTGGCACCTAAAAAAACGGGTCCCAGGGACAGCACTCGAAAGAAATATGCAAGTGAAGGTTGAAGGCGAGTGACGGTCGCACACCCGCCGCAAAATTCTTTTTACTTCCTAGGCTATGATCCAGCAGGTTTGCCGTCCAAAGCGAACCTGTGAACCAGAGCCGATACAGTGGTAAATCTTATTGAAAATCTTTCGCCAGAGTTTGATCTGCCGCCGTTTATGTATTCTTCCTGAATAGGATTTTGAAAGAAAATCCTATCATTTTTATTAATTCTAAACGCAAAAAAAGCAGCCGAAAATACAATCTCAGCTGCTTTTTCATTCGTAATCCCTAAAGCTTAATCCTCTTCAACAGGACTCTTCCTCTCCATAACAAACGATCTTGATTTATTAACTATCTTGCCAGTTTTATAGGGTGGTTCATAAACAATAACCTTAGTAACTAGAGGGTCCATAGCATGGATAAAGTCTTCGTGGACATAGGTAAAGTCTTCACGTTTTTCTAGTACCTCAACGGTGTCATCACAAATATAAACAACTTTGTAATTTTCTTTTAACTTGTATGCAAGTCCAACTGAATCATCATTTAACCCCATTATTACATGAACATTAAATCTCATATATCAATTCGCTCCTTTGTCACATGTACTCTTACATGTCTCTTTTTATCATAATATATTCCACTCGTAAATGTAAGAACTTTCTGTTATTAATGAACGAATTAATTAAAAAATTCGCATCCAGGGAAAAGTATCAAGCTTTTATAGTGTTTGGAATCCTTCATTTAAAGAACGTGGAGAGATATTTTAAAGTTAGCTACGAACGGCAAGCGTTTTCGGCGATACTTATGATAGAGTGTTGTACCAATCTAGTAAACCAAAATCATAGAACCTTCATGTGCGTAACTTTAACCATGCTTGAGTATTCACCACGTGGGTATTCGGGTACCTATTAGGCTAAATAGATAGATGGCATAGTTAAAACGTAAAACCATTGTTTTCAATCACCAATCACAGAACTTCCGATACCCACCCCCACCAAATAGGAGGAGCTGATAACAATGGTACTCAGTAATTAATTATATTCAGAAGAAGGAAAAGCAAGTCAGTACTGTGGCGAGTGATTCTGCTAAGTTTGTATATACTGCGATGATATGCACGATTTATGGTGATATCCTACAGAGTTCATTTGAGTTGTTTTTACGGATTCTTGCCGAGTGGAAAGCCTATGTACTTACCTCTCTATGATAAAATTAAGTTACTAAGAATCAGGTATTACTGATTTATTCAGTAACAAGTAAAAAATAGGGAGATGCTAACTTGGAGAAAAAGCAGGCTATGATGGTAAGTAATTATTTAGAACGCTGGAATGAGTCTACTTCTACAACCTATGAATTGAATAAATTAGACACATTCAATGATACCTTAACGCAATTCCATCAATGGGCGAATGGAAAACCAATTATATCTGCCTTTGAAGTAGCTAAACTTGGACAAGATTCCTATTTTTTCTTATTCATCGATTGGCACCGAAATGACAACTATTATTTAGTCATTTATGCGCATGATAAATCAACAACCATTGCCGAGTTAAACCGGACAATAGACGAAGATGGTGCCACCTTACTTTCGTGGAAATACAACCCTTTAAAAAGGGATGGAAAAAATTACATTAGGAAATCATATTTTAAGCAAACCTTTGGCACTACTACGATGACAATTCCACTTCCCACTTCAATTTTAAACACTGAAACCTTTTTGGATCAAATATACAAGCTGTGTCATAATCGTATAAGGGCGGACCGGATAGTAGAAATTTTCGAACCTACATGATTTATCAATGGGTGCATGGCACTTCTGGTCTGCACATCACTGAAAAATGTGAAGGCACAAAGAACATGGAGAGATGTTTTAAAGTTAGCTACGAGCTGCCCGCATCTTCGGCGGCTTTTTTCTAAGCATTAAGTTTTCATTCTCTAGTAAGCTAAAATCAAAGATCTGTGCATGAGAAGCTTGTAGGCGAGTGACGGACGCACACCCGCCGCAAAATGTTTTATATTCCCCAGGTTATGAAGCAGCGGTTGTGCTGTCCAGAGCGAGCCGGAAATCTTCACGTGCCAAACTTTACCCTCGCATTTTATGTCGGGTGGCACTATTGTACCCAAAATGAACAGGTACCAAAAAGGGGGAAGGTGCCACCCGGAATCATCGCTATAAAATTAGCATACCGTATGTGAAAACTGCATCGCAAGTGCGTCTAAGGCTCAGCGAAATAATGAAAGACGGCCAAAATTCAATTTTGAAAGAACAATATCGGTGAAAATTGAAATTCGCCTGTTTTATGAGAGGAAATAGACCTAAAAAAGAAGTCCATAATTTTTTTAAAAAAATTGAGGAGAAGGAGCTGAGAGGTGGGTAATATTACCCCTTAGTGAGTGTCCTACCTATTTACCATAAAAAATCTATTATTCCAAATATTTAGTATGCAATTACTGGATTACTTGGTAGAATAGTCATAGGAGATCGAAAAGGAGAATTTTTTTGTTGCAGTGTGATTCGTACTTAATAAATCGAGATACATTGGCTTTGGACCCGGTTTTTGTTGATGGATACCGGACCCGGATTATAACGAAGAATGGTGAGTATCTTTCAAGAATGTCAATTTTATCCTTATTGGAAGAGTCGTGTATCCGTAATGCTTCTACTTTTGATGGTCGAATAAAGGCTATTCGTAAGTTAATGGAATATCCGCAAAAGACTCCCTTGCTGATTGATACGGAAGAAGAAGTGGCTGCATGCCCAACACTTTCGCATATACATCCGGAATGTGTTTGGATATTCAATCACCATTTTCATGTAAATGTGTTGAGTGGTAACACGTCGGAAGTAGTGTTTGACAATGGCATGTCTCTTCAAGTAAAAGTCTCTAAGCATGTTTTAAACAATCAACAACAAAGAATGTATTCGATGATGGAAGTGTACCGGTCGAAGCGCCGTAACATGATGATCTACGTAGAAAGGCCACGTACTTTACAAAAATAACATTGAGGATATTTGCTTAATTCCTGAAGTGAAAATGAATTAAATAAAAATATAAAGGTCTCCTACATTTATTACCTATATAGAAAATACAAAAGCGGCTGAAATTGCATCTTCAGCCGCTAATATTTTGTATACGGCGGAAATTCTTCTATCGTTTCCCAAAACGGTCTATTAACCCAGTTAGGTGAAAAAAACGTTCCCTTAGAAATGCTGATCATACACATGTTCGACAGGATATTGTTTCTTTACAAAAGAATATATATACCTTCTATAAGCTTGAATGTAAGCAGAATTCTGTATTAATTTCTCATATAAAAGCGCTCATTTGAGAAAGTTTCAGCCAAATTAGGAAAAGTTAGATTAATTTGTGTGGGGTGATGGGATGGAGATGTTGTCGGAAAAGCTATTAGGTGAAAGGTTCATTGTGTGGAGTCAATTTTTTGAAGAGACCGTTGCTGGTGACCGTATATTAATACGACCAGAGGCGAGGATTAAGCGTAGAGAAGGCACAAGTGCACTTAATTTTGAGAAACAACTCCGTGTAGATGCAGTCATCGTGATATTTAAACCAGGCAGTTGTAAGCCTACTTTAGATGTACATTCAGGAGAATGGACAGAATCGAAGCCGGATAAAACGCAGTTTCAGCTGATGCGATTGATGGAGCATATGGCATGGAATGACATGAAGATTGTGAATTTGTCGGATCTTTGTGAAGGGAACGAATTTTTAGGACTATTAAAAAGATGTGAATATGCAGGAATCGTGCATTCCCGATTTGTCAGTAATCCACAGTCTGAATGGTCTAACGTAATCTCTGGGGCTGACCGGTTACTCTATGGGTGGGGAAAAAAGAGTGAAGCCAAAGAACTTGCGGATGTATATGGCTTGTTGGATGTGGATGACATGTTAGCCACCCATGGCAAAAAGCCAATTGCAGTATGGGATCCTGTGAAGGGGTATCCGAAACATCCTTTTCCGTTTACTCCTAAGAAGTGCGAGGCTTGGCTGGATGACATGGTGGAGGTGTTAAATGATCAAGCATATGTCCAAAATAGTGAAAAAAGAGTATCTGTGTAAAAAAAATTCAGAATATACACTATATCGGTGGCACCTTTAGATGCTGAGCTGAATATATGCCGTTTGAAACTGTTTAGTAGCATAAATTGCAACAGAAACTAATTCTTTGACTGCAGTAAGAGTCAAATAATGCCCACCTAATTGATAGGTGGGCATTTTTCTCGTGTATTAATTTGTCATCATTTCTTTTAGTTTATCCAAAGTACGCTCTCTTCTTTTCTTGACGCAAGACTTCGAAACTCCTAAGTGAACGACTACCTCATCCAGCGAATACCCTTCGACAAACAACAAGTGAATCAGTTGTTGTTCATGCAGTTTTAACTGCGACAAAGCTTCTTTAACCTTCTCAGACCATTCGATGCAATTTGTGCGACTATGCTTATTGACCATCAGTTCAAGAATTTGGTCCTCTGCGGGAACCAGGCGATCATCTTTTGTTTCTTTTTTCAACTCATCTAGCAAACTTCCATAAATACTGCGGAAAGCAAAAGGCGTAAAATCCCCTTTTGTTTCATCAAATCGCAGCCAAGCTTTCCACAGCCCAATTCGCCCAACTTGAATAAACGACTCATGATTTTTGTAAATACGTAACTTCCGTAAACACGCATAAATCATAGGTTCGTACTGCTCCAACACTTCTTCAAAATTCGTCATTTTCCTACTGCCTTGCCAATGTGCACATCAGAGTTATTCCCAGGTAACAACAGTGTAGGAGAATCAAATAATTCAGTCCAATGGTGAAAATACACGTTTCCCCCAGAGAAACGTGTCGTATCCCTAGGGAAAACATGTCGTTTCTCTGGGGAAAATGTTAAAAAGGGACACAGAATCGGAAAATGATGAAAATTTTTAAAATGGGGGGATGAAGGGAAATAGATGATGGTAGGGATGTTCGATTAGTCAAAAAAAATAATCCATCTTTGGGTTTGGCTCAGAGGTACAGCTATGCATATTTTGGGGAGATTTAGGATGTTGTGGAAACAGTGCTTTTTATATGGCGGGACTTTGGTTGTATTCAGTGCCCTCTCTCTGATAGAACGATCCATTAAAAAAATACGAATTGTAATATGGGTAATTATTCTAATAATGTCTTAACACAGTATTCATACCCTCTTCATATTCAACAACTACACTAACAGAGCAAGTCAAATATGAGGAGGCCCTAAACGGATCAAACAGATTTGATGAAAAAAGCTCTTCCTATAGTCACCCTTTCATTTTTAGCAATCGGTAGAGTTGTTGGAACCATTGCAAAATTTCCATTACAGAAAAGACAAGGAATTCCTATAAAAGCAAGATGAAAGTAGGTTTTCTCAATTACCCTCTACATAAACACGGTGAAAATAACTATAGGAATGCTATGTTTAATTAACCAGTAGTAGCAATACAAACGTAATAGAATAGGAGATGATAATAGTGAATAAAAAAACATTATTGGGTACAGGATTATCATTACTAATTTTATTTAGTCCGTTAACACAGGCTTTTGCTGAAGAATCAACTGGAGAAGTAAGGAAAGTAGATAATATAGCCCATCGTGGTGCGGCAGGCTATGCGCCTGAAAATACGATGGCTGCTTTTGACAAAGCAATAGAAATGAAAGCAGACTATATCGAGATGGATATTCAAAGAACTAAAGATGGTGAATTAGTCATAATTCACGATACTTCAGTTGATAGAACAACAGATGGCAGTGGGTATGTAAGAGACTTAACTTTGAATGAACTGAGAAGTCTAGATGCAGGAAGCTGGAAGGGCACTGAATTTGCTGGAGAAAAAATCCCTACGTTTGACCAAGTTCTAGACAAATATCATGGGAAGATTGGTATTTTACTTGAATTAAAGGCTCCAGAACTCTATCCTGGCATTGAAGAAAGCATTGCTGAGGAATTAAAAGATCGCAATCTTGATAAACCGCAAAATCAAAAAATGATCCTTCAATCGTTTAACTTTGAATCTATGAAAAAAATGAACACCCTTCTACCGAATATTCCAATTGGAGTGCTGACATGGTCAAAAGCACATACAACACCACAAGCTTTAAAAGAGTTTAGTGCATACGCTGATTATTTTAATCCAAGTTACGGATTAATCAACGAAGACCTAGTCAATCTAGTACACTCACTAGGAATGAAAATACAATCATGGACAGTACGTAGTCAGGCATCTGCTGACTTTCTTCTGGAAATGAAAGTGGACGGTATTATTACGGACTATCCTGACTATGTTGACCCAAGAAAAGAAAAGTAATCAACTTGATAAATCCTTTTACCCAATTTAGAGATTCCTAGAACAGAAGTTGAAAAGAATACAAGTATATAATATTCTCAAAAATGCCGAAGCTTTTTCAAAGTTCGGCATTTTTCAATACATAGAATCGCAGACCATAGCCAGGCTGCTTCTTTAACGAACTCCCCCCACTGAATCATGCGCAGCGGAAGTCCTAGGTCGCCAAGCTTCACTGCGTTCTGCCAGGCACACCAACTAAAATCGTTGTCTGCCACCATTTATCTTTGGTCTGTAAAGTTTCAAGCCAGAGATTGCAAACTGTATAGTGTGGAAACCCTTCTTTAAAAAAACGCAGAATGATTCATTAAGTTAGCTATGAGATGCCGAAATTTTAACTTCTGCAGATTCTTTTCTATGAGGTAAGTGTCCATTCTTCTTACTATCTAGGCCATGATGCAGCAGTTCTGCCGTCCAAAGCGAGCCGGAAACCTTCATGTGCGTGACTTAACAACGCATCGTGACTTGTCCTCTTGAGTCGGGTGGCACTATTGTCGTCAAATTGCACAGGTACCAAAAGGGGGAAAGATGCCACCCATCACCTTGCAATGAAAAGCGCGAAAATAATTAGATTCTAATTAATGGCTTTTTTCATACTATATATAGGGGTGAATAAATGCCGAGAATAAAGTACCGAGATTCAGACGTTGAGTTAATGGCAAGGATGATGCGAGCAGAAGCCGAGGGTGAAGGTCAGCAAGGAATGTTATATGTTGGAAATGTAATTGTTAATCGTGCTAGATCTGATTGTTTAGACTTTAGGGATGTAAGAACAATTAGAGATGTCATTTTTCATATTCAAGGAGGAAATTATTCTTTTGAAGCTGTTCAAAAAGGTAATCTATTTTATCAGAGAGCGAGAGAAGTTGAAAAAAGATTAGCAAGACAGACTTTGGATTTTTGGGGAAAACATCCAGGGAAATACGCCCTTTGGTACTTTAATCCATATGGACCTTGCCCTCCAACATGGTACAATCAACCTTTTGCAGGTCAATTTAAACAACATTGTTTTTATGAACCAATTGGCGGAACATGTGATAGCGTTTATAGATATTGAAACAGGTGTAGGTGAAAACATCTTTAAAGTTAGCTACGAGCTGCCCTCATCTTCGGCGATACTAATTATAGAGTGTATGGTACCAATCTAGTAAACCAAAATCATGGAACTTTACACGTGAAGGTTGAAAGGCGAGCGACGGACGCACATCCACCGAAAATTGCCTATCTGAAATGAAACTAGCGATGTGACAACGTCACATCGCTAGTTTCCTATTCTCAAGGTTATGATGCAGTAGGTGTGCCGTCCAAAGTGAGCCGGAAACCTAGTCGATGCAATGTTAGAGATAACACTCTCGCTGTGCTCTCTTCAAGCCAGGGTCTTGCGTACTTGTGTAAGCCAAACATTGAGGGATACTTGGTGTCTTACATAGGTACGTGAAAGTGTGTGAAACCCTTCTTTCAAAGAACGTGATGGATACTTTAAAGATAGCTACGAGCTGCCGCATCTTCGGCGGCTTTTTTTCTGAGCAGTAAGTGACTATTCTCTAGTAAACCAAAGTGCCTGTACACACCAGAATTTGTGTTTCAATTAGGTGGAAAATGGTACAATACAGTCACTTAGACGTATTAGAGGAGCATCAAAAATGCCTGATTGGTCATACCATGTTTTATTTAAACCAATTTCAAAAAAGCTTCCTCCTCCTGTTTCAAGAGAGTTTATCCACAGCGGGATGACTAGAATCGCATCTCTTCCCGGTGGAGGACGCTTCATTAACTTTTTAGGTCGAGAGGAATCATCTGTTTTAGTGCAAAGAGAGATTCAAGACATCACGTTTCCAAATCCGGTCGGACTATCTGGTAAAATAGATCCTTTATTAACAGGATCTAAGGCATTTTCTAATCTAGGATTTGGTTTTATAGAAGTCGGTCCAGTAACGAAAAATAGTGTCACGGATGCTACCACTCCTTCCATTAACTATACTAAGCAAATGATTGAGTTCTCACCCCACTATGAATCCATTGGAATTGATCAAACACTTCAACAGCTTAAAAAGTGGAAACCAAAGCAACCGCTTTTGATTAGGTTAGCGGGAACGGTTGATGAACAAGTAGAAATGCTGGAGAAGTTAGACATGTACGCAGATGCATTTGTTGTACAATCGACTAGTTTCGAGAGATTTCACCACACATCAAATAAACCCATTTATTTGGCTGTACCTGTCAATCAAGTAGAAGAACTACCTATTGAACAAATTCAAACTAATTTTTCTGGTGTTGTCTTGGATGAACAATTAAACCAATCATCTGAAGAAAATCTGTCAAAATTACTAGACGGGGTTCAGTTTTTAAGAGCTCATCACTTTGAACTACCTATTCTTACGGTCGGCGGGATTAATGAACCGGCTGATGCATTGTCGTTACTGGGTGCCGGTGCGTCCCTTGTTTTGTTATCAGGTGGCTATGTTTTGTCAGGGCCAGGGCTAACTAAACGAATTAACGAAGCATTGCTTTCGGAAGTACAACCTGAATACCCAACAAATACAACCTGGATTTGGTATTGGTTATTTGGTTTGATGATTTTAACTGGTGGTTTTTTAGCGCTTCTTTTTAGCTTAACCTCGATCATTCTGCCATATGATGAGCAGTTTCTTGGAATGGAAAGGGATGAAATCCTGTTATTTAATGAGCGGATTTTATTCTTTATGGCACATGACCGAATGACACTCGCGGGCACCATGATTTCTGGTGGGATTGTTTATATGTCTTTAGCGAGATATGGGGTACGCAATGGCTTACTTTGGGCAAAACAAGCGATTGATTTGGCTGCCATCATTGGCTTTATGGGAATCTTTCTATTCATTGGGTATGGCTATTTTGATTGGCTCCACCTCATCTTCTGGCTCATACTTTTACCTTTTTATATAGTTGGTTTTATAAAGACAAGACATTTGAATGGAACCCCTTCGTCATTTAATACAAGAAATCACGTCAGTTGGAGACGCAGTTTATTTGGTCAACTTGCATTTGTTACCCTAGGGTTCTCGTTCATTCTTGGAGGTATCATTATTTCATTTGTAGGCGTTACGAAGATCTTTGTGCCAACTGATTTACTGTATATTTGTATGTCCCCAGAGATGCTTCATGCCTTTAATGAAAGGCTATTATCTGTCATAGCGCATGATCGCGCTGGTTTTGGGAGTGCTTTACTGAGTGTTGGGTTTTTAGTTCTTACGTTGTCTTTGTGGGGATTCCAACAAGGGAACAAATGGGTATGGTGGACGCTACTTATTGGTGGCCTCCCAGCTTTCGCAGCTGCCATATCGATTCATCTTTTAATTGGCTACACCACGTTTATCCATTTACTTCCTGCCTATTTTGCTTTAAGTCTATTTATTATTGGGCTGGTTACTACGTATCGCTTTTTCCATATGAGGGAAGTTGACTTGTGAGGTTGGAGGAATTGGGTATATCTCCAGCTAGGAGTTGGGTGGCACTGTTGTATCCAAAATGCACAGGTACCAAACAGGGAAAAGGTGCCACCCATGGTAGTCACTAAGTAAAAATGCAATTACAACTGAAGAAAATAAAAAAAGTGGAGGGACTAATCCTCCACTTTTTGTTTGCCATCATTTTATTAACTTCTATCCGTCAATAGAAGTTATTTTAATACAAAATTACTATTTTTTCTAATATAGTGGTAATAGTCTGAATATTCCCTAATTATAACTTACTAACATGGTAAGTAAATATAATTATAGGAGAAATTATGTGTAGAAGAACCGCTTATTGGCTATTCCTTTGTCACTAGTAATGTTAACACTTATCTATGCATCAGCAAGCACAGCAGCACCCGTTACCGCCCATGTACAATCCTAACTAGAAAAAGATAATGCTAAGTTAGATAGCATTACGGCGATGAATCCAGCAGAAGAAAAGAAGGATTAAAGGTGGTATTGTTAAATTCGATGATAACAAAGAACCTATCGTTATTAACTTTGACGCTGGTAGTAAAATTGAATATTATCCAAAATACAAAGGTACCAAAAGGGGAAAAGGTGCCACCCGTTTCCTCAACCAAGGTTACCTAACCTGAGAATCCTTTTATAATTACTGTCACCTCCAATATTAAAATTACAATAATGTGTAATTTTAATATTGGAGGTTTTTACTATGTTTAAATACAGTAAGCTCTAGGATTGTACGACTAAAACCTTAGTAATCACATTATTACTTATAAGCCAAGATGTCGTTTTTTGTCGACAATATTGTAGAGATTAAATGATTCATATGTCGTATGATAAAAGTAATAAATATAAACAGTAAATGGTAAAAATGAAGAGTTTATGTAACTTTCAACTAGTATATTTTTATTAGAGAATAGTTGCAAATATTCTTTGGTACAAAAGGTTCTACTTAACAATTACTGCTTTATCTATCTCAGGGGGAAGCAAATGTTTAATAATATTATTACTCTAGGGGCATCAGGTAGAATTGAAAGAAAAGTAGAAGATTATGATGAGTTAGTTGATGATTATGGACAATTAAACGAAAAAGTGAAAAATAAAACTGATTTGCTTAACAAGGATTTAGAAAAATTAATTGTTGAAAAAGTAAATTCAATCAGAGTCTTAAAAAAAATTTCACACATAATTGAGACAATTCAAATTAAGGATCGTAATTTAGCTGATAAAGGTTTACTTGAGATTAATGAAAGAGTAGATTTTCAACAAATCTACTCAACTTTAACTGCAGGGGAAATGGCTATTAATACAACAAAAGGTATATCAACTGGTATAGGTACTGCACTAGGATCATGGGCTCTAGTATCAAGTTTTGGAGCGGCTACCACAGGAGCAACTATTGCAACTCTATCAGGTGCCGCTGCTACCAATGCGACACTCGCTTGGTTTGGTGGTGGAGCACTTGCAGCAGGGGGAGGAGGAATGGCTTTAGGGACTACTGTTCTTGGCGGTCTAGTAGCAGTACCTGCATTAGTAGCTTATGGTGCTTTTAGCCATGTGAAAGCTGGGAAGAAAATAAAAGAAATTGAACTAGAGATGAATATTATTTTAAAATCTATAGATCAGATGGAAGAGCAAGTCCTTTCAATGGAGCTTATGGCTGAGCGAGCTAAAGAATTGAAGTTTGCACTAGAAAAATCTAGAGAGGTTTTTAATCATGAAGTAACAAAGATAAATAAAGTGTTGTTTCCATATAAATTTCTGTCAAAATGGATAAAACTAATTCGGAAAAAAGTTTTTAAAAGGAGTTATTATACCAAAAAAGATATAGAAAATATACAGTATATTGGAAACCTCGCTACAAGTTTTTCAATTTTAATCGATACGACAATAGTGAATCTAAAGGGGGAATAATTAGTGGGAAATACAAATGTACTAGCTTTGCAAAGAATTCAGGAAGTAGTAAAAATTTTACCTAAACAAGATATTTTAAGCTTCTTCAAAGTTGTTGGCGAAGCATATAGAGAACATCAAGTTACGGAACGAGAAATTGCACAAATACAAATGCAACGAGAAATTGCATTAAGAGAAATTGAACTTAAATATGATTTATACAGAAGCATTTTTGAACACATATTTAGAGAACGAAGAGATGCAATTGATAAAACTTTTGAATTAATTGATAAAGGAATGAATGAGAACAATCAAGAGTTAATTGCTTCCGGTATGCATCATTTAAGTTCCATCGTTAGAACAAGCCCATTTAACGACATTGATCAATTGAGAACTTCACTAGAGTCGAATAGTGTCATTGAAATCTAATGTGGGTTAATAATTCGCGTCCCTGGGGCAGCACTCGAGCGAAGTTGTTGTATGCGAACACATATGACGGAGAATAATGAAAATATAAAGTGGACGAAGTTGCATCTTCAAGGGAAAGAGACGATAAAGTGACTTGGTCACTTTATCGTCTCTTTCAATTTTGAATCCTTGGAACTAATGAGTAGAAATCGGGTATATCCATGTTCTCCACATTAACATTTTTTGGAGAGGGAACGATTAAGAACTAGCAAAAGAATATAAAAAGATAAAAATTGGTATATTTAATATATGACTATGTTACTATTTTACAGAATACCAAAACATTTTAGGGGGAATAACATGTCAGAAAGAATATTAATTGATAAACTAGAAAATCTTGAAACTAAACATGGTGTTGAAATTAATGTAAATGCATTTCTTGAGTATAATGATTATAATGAAAACTTTGAAGCAAAGGTAATTGGGGAAGTATTCGGGGAAATCGAATACGATATTAAAATTATCATTAGTGCTTATAACAATATTGGAGAAATAATTGGAACAGAATATACAACAATAGAGGAAGAAAACTTTGAAGGTATTCAACCTTTTTCAGAGACTATTGATGCCCCAAAAGGCGAAGTAATTTCTAAACTAAGAATTTATCCACAAAAATATTAAATAAAATCAAAACGGGGTCTCTTCATAACTATATGAGGAGATTTCTTATTATATTGAGGTGAAAAAAATGATTTTAATTGATGAATTGCAAAAACAATTTTTTCTTGAAGCTAAAAATTCGCCTATTCTTCTTTCAGATTTGGCAAGTATGGAAACCTATATTGCTGAAAGTTATCAAGAACGTTCAATTATTGAGCTTCTGCAAAATGCAGATGATGCATTATCAAGTAGGTTTCTTATAAAGAAAATTAATAACACGATTATAGTTGCAAATGACGGAAGGGAATTTTCAGAAGAAGATATTTTAGCTGTTTGTAGAAGTGGTGCTTCCACAAAAAAAAGGGGAGGTACAACTATAGGTTATAGAGGTATAGGATTTAAATCCGTAGTCAATTTGGCCGATAGAGTACATATCCTTAGTAAAAATATTGGACTTACTTTTTCTAGAGAATTAACCAATAAATTACTTGAAGAGCAAATAAAAGTCCCGTTAATTCGAATTCCCCACAAGTATAGTCCTTTAAAAGATTATTAATACTTTGATTCCAGTTCATTGTTATTTCTGAAAAAAATTAAACAACTTGAATTTGATACAAATATTGAAAAGTTAATGAGTGTTAAAAGGAAGTTAAACGGTGACCAAGAATTATTGACCGTTACGGAGGACGGTATTAAAGAAAACTGGCTTGTTTGCCGAGGAGAAAATAGCAAGATAGAGGCAATAGCATTTTTATTAGATGAGAATATGAAAATTGTAGCAGTTGATGCTTCAAGGTCAGTAGCACATTCCTTTATGCCCACAAAAGATAATGTGGGGTTACCTATAAAGGTCAATGGTGATTTTTCTACAGACCCATCAAGAACTAAAATTGTATACGATGATGCAACATTCAACTCCATTGAAGATTGCTGTGAATTAATGGTGAAAACAATAAAGAGTCAATTTAGTAAACAAGAATTTCAAGGGATATTTAATATTCTATCAGATAAAAATGAAAGTGTTTATTCAAAGTTTTCACAAACACAAAAATTCAAAGAATATTTTATCAGTAAATTTAAATCAAGTTTAAATGATAATCAATGGTTTATTAATGATGATGGTAAATCATATTCAACTAGTGAGTTAAAATTGAATCCTTCGTGGCTAAATAAAGAAGACTTTTTATCTATCATGAAAGATACAAAATATTCTCCTATTGATAAAAATTATGAAAGTCGGTTTCCTGGCTTATTAAAGTTCGCAGAGAGTTATGGGGCAGAACAACTAACTTTAGAGGAAGTTTTAGATGGTTCAAAAAATTATTCTCCCACCTTAATCGGGGGAGTAGAAATATTAGCAGAAAGTATTAGGAAATATCGATTTCAATTAAATCTAGATGTAAAAGAATTATTGAAGAGTGCTAAATTTTTGTGTTTTGAAAGTAAAGGATTTCTCTCAATAAATCAGCTTAATGGTTCAGAAACTATTGATAGCATATTTCTGGAAAAACTAAATATTAAAATAAATGATAAGAATGATTTAGAATACTTTGTAAAAAATTTAGGGATACCTATGAATATTAATCTACTAGAAGATATAAAAGTAATTCATGAAATAATGATAGAAGAAAGTAATAGTCTTAATAAGGCTATTTCTACATTCAATACTAATCAAAATGTTATTAGTAATGACAAGTTTAAAGATAATGTCACTAAATATAGTAATTCACTGAAAAAATGGAGAAGTGTAGAGACGAATTTAGCAGCATTTCTGGAGAGAGAAGATAGTGTAGACAGAGTTCAAGATGTTAGTAAAAGTAATTTAGGCTATGATTTAGAAGTATATAGGGGTAGTAATATAGAATATATTGAAATAAAGAGTGTCGATAGTATGGGTGCTCCTATATCAATGACTAATAACGAATATTCAACTGCAAATGAATTAAAAGAAAAGTATATCCTAGCCATTGCAAAACAAACAACCGATAGTTTAGAAGTTTGCTATGTAAAAAATCCTCTTTATAATGTTAACTTAACTAAACGAGTAACACGTTGGGATTGGGTATGTGATGAGTATACGGGGGCAATCAGTTATTATGATTTTTAAGTCACTTTACATTTGTAGTTGTCTGTTTTTTCTTAACATTTAAAAGCTAGACTTCATGGCTCTCTAAGTGTAAAACATTAGTAAATCTGGTACCTTTGTAAAAAAAGTTTTCTTTGTCGGAGTGTCGCTGGGGCAGCACTCGAGCGAAGTGGTTGTATACGAACACATAATTATAAAGTAGACGAAGTTGCATCTTCAAGGGAAAGGGACGATCAAGTGACTAGGTCACTTGACCGTCTCTTTTAATTTTGAATCCATGGAACTAATGAGTAGAAATCAGGTATGACCATGTTCTCCAATGTGGATTTTCCTCATTCATTTGTCGATAAGTGAGGCTAGGTGATAACCCATCTTTGGGTTTGTAGCATTTTGGGGAGATTTAAGATGTTGTGTGGAAACGTTGCTTCCATATGGTGGGACTCTGGTTGTATTCGTTAAAGAAAAATAGTTCTAAACCGAAGTGATAAAAAGGTGGCATGGCTAGCCGATTATAATATTATGAAACGAGGATATTAATCCATATCATGGAACAGCGGTGAGAACAAGATAACATAAAATTTTTTAAAAAATCATAATGTCTTACGAAAGACAATTATAATTTTACTCCTTTTAATTCACAGAGAGAAGTTGTTATAAGCGAACACATATGAAGGGAAATAATGAAATTATTAAGTGGACGAAAGTCAAGAGAAAGAGACAATTAAGTGACTTGGTCGCTTAGTTGTCTCTTTCAATTTTGAATACACGGAACAAATAATTAGAGAATAAGTTTGTCAATGTTCTCCACAGCTATTCCAACATCCTTCGACATACTCATACCGTAATAGCGACAATGTCACTCTACTACGTTCCATCTCTCGGTGAATGTACTCGCAGTCTGGAAGCTTTCGGGCAGGCAGAAGAGAGAATTCCATTCCAAGTAGTAAGAGACTTTGATCGAATGGACGATGTAGACCAATTGTTCCGCCTGTGTTTAAATGTGAACAATGTGGGGCTTATATGTATCCGAAGTCATACAAAGGAATACATGGAATGGTGTGTAAAATATTGGGATTAAAATAAAGAAAGGACTGTGCATTACTTTTTTCAGTTTTTTTATTGGAAAAAATTTCTTTTTAGTATATTTTATCATGGTATAATTTACTTATATGCTAATGTTCACAGAAATAAAATTTTTCATTTTGAGAAGGATATAAAGTGAAGAAATGAGTAAAAACAAGTAGTGAAAAATAAATAGTTTAATAATTAGAATCTTTCATAGTAGGTTAAAGAATAGAAGATGGGATACTAGGTTCAAAATAAAGAACACGTATACATAATTCATATCCATTGTTTTTACAACAAATAATTTAAAGGATGTTTCTGATGCTTCAATATAATACCGGTTACGCGAAGGTCAATAACCATTTTGTGATTAAAAATGTATCTCACAAGTCTTCTAAGACTTCGGATAATCCTATTCTTTCAATAATTCAAAACTTTATTGTTCGAGGAAATCCAACAATTGCAACACCATTTTTACGTGAAAAACTTCATTTAAAACGATCTTATCTACATGAAATGGCTGATGTCCGGTTTATTCAAAATTCACCAACAGATTGGAGTCATTCAATTCGGGGAGATGATGTGAATCAGTTTTATCCTGCTTTAACGCTTTATAAAGAATTACGTCAAATATATAATAAAAAAGGATTTTTAGTAGATTTATTTATTGCAGAATGTCCACTCACTCATATTATTCCAGATAGTAATTTTGAAAAGCAACAAGTAGATTTCTATAGTCCGCTGCTAAAACTAGTTATAGAAGTGGATGGTATTAATCATGAAGATAGACATCAACAAAAGCTAGATCAAGTAAGGGACAAGTTTTTAAGTAAATATGGAGTCACTGTAATTCGGATTTCAACTGCGCAAATTAAAAATAAAGATTATAGAAATCTTACCATTAAGCTACGAGAAAACTATTATACACACGAATCGAAAATTAAATTATTCGAAAAGTATTTGGAAAATCCATCTTCATATCAATTGCACTATCAGTTAACCGAAATTTACCGCTTTCAAATGTTGATTATAGAATTAGTCAAAGGTGAGCAACTTCAATTTAGCGATAAACAGTGGGATTTTGCAGTAAGTACTCAGCAGCAGGCTCAATCACTTCAACTCGCTTTGGAGGATTTAAATAAATGGTTAGAGGTCGTTGGGAAACTGTTTAATGATTCCATTGCACTCCCTAAAATATATGTCCATTCTTCAATGAAAAAAGAATACATTTGTATAGACAACTTAGTTGGGAAATATTGGGATGATACATTAAATGATCCCTCTATCATTTATATAAGAGACGATTATTTTGAAGAAAATAATTATCGTACTATGAATACAGGATACATCGTGAATTATTCAATAAAAGAAGACCAACATTTGTCGTCACTTCAATATTTATTAAATGTGCTTTATGGATTCAACACATTTAATGCAGGACAAACTGATATTATTATTAATACATTAAATCGAAATGACACCGTAGGATTTTTACCAACTGGAGGTGGTAAATCCTTAACGTATCAAATCTGCACTTTTTTACAGCCAGCTATCAGTTTTGTTGTTGCACCAATAAAATCATTAATGGTTGATCAAGTTAGAAGTTTAAATGATAAACACTTTGTCGATTGTATCGATTATATTAACGGAGATTTGCCACCTCAAATTGCATCAGATAATTTAAAAGGATTTACAGAGGGAAAATTTTTATTTTTAGTTATTTCGCCGGAAAGGTTTCAACAACAGGAATTTCGCAATCGAATTCAGATGATACAAGCAAATAAACAATTTGCATATGCTGTGATCGATGAAGCTCATTGCCTATCCGAGTGGGGACATGATTTTCGGACATCTTATTTAGCGTTGGCTCGAACTATAAGAAGATATGCGCCAACCGCAACATTTTTAGCATTAACCGCTACAGCCTCATCAAAAGTATTACAAGATATCCGTAATGAATTAGATATTTCTAGCCAAAATGTAAAAACTATCTCAGACTTTACAAGAAAAGAATTACATTTTCATGTAGTTGAGGCTACCAGGGTTGAGAAACAAGATAAGTTAGCTGAGATAGTAAATGAAAATAAAAAACCTTATCCTCTAATTATTTTTACACAGACAGCAGGTGGTCATAGCGGATGTTTTAAGATAAGTAATCAGCTGAGAAATCAATTGGGCTTAAAAACGGCTTTTTATAGTGGGAGCAAACCAAAGGACTTCGAAACGCAAGACTTTGCAAAATATAAAGACAACGTTCAAAGTTCATTTATGAATAATGAATTAGATGTATTAGTTGCTACAAAGGCTTTCGGTATGGGGATTGACAAGTCGGATGTTCGTTCTATTATTCATTACGGTATTCCTTCTTCTCTAGAATCATATTATCAAGAGGCAGGTAGAGCGGGTAGGGATCGTTCTGATTCTGATTGTTATATTTTATTTACAAAAGACGGTTTATCGGATAATCAAAGAAATATTTTATTTGGATTAAATACGAAGTTAGATGAAATAGAAAAAACAACAAGAGTTTTACAAGGCGATTTAAATAGTATCATGTTTTTAATGAAAAAAGGATTAAAGGATGTTGATGAAGAAACTGCAATAGTCAGTGATTTCTATTTTAATTATCTGAGAGACAATGGGGTAGTGCACATCCCAAAACAGAGTGATAATGAAAAAATAGTATACAGGCTGGCACTTCTGGGACTTGTAGATGATTGGGTAATAGAATGGAAGACGAATACAATTATTGTTAATCTAAATGAATATGATGAGGACAATATTAAGGATAGTGTTTTTAAACATATTCAAAAATATGAGTCTACTTTTACAGAATCAGCTATATACAACAATATGGAGTTGCTAGATTATTTAAAGGTTTATGAAAGCCATTCTGTTTCACCTTTATATAAGTATGCTTATATTTTACTTAAATGGTATAACGATAATGTTATATACTCTCGTAAACAATCACTTAAAAATATGTTTAATTACGTACTACAGTTTGAAGATTCAGATGACTTTCAACATAAATTAGAAACTTATTTTAAACGTAATGACGATGTGTATTTATTAGAAAAAACAGTTGCCATTCCTCATAATTTAAATAATTGGTGGAAAATCTATTATGTGGACACAAACGATAAGACAGTACCCAAAAATGATAATGAGATAAAAGATTTATCTATTACATTAAGTCGATTTCTAGAAAGTTATAAAAATGATCCAGCTTTAAATTTAATAGAAGGAATTACTACTTTAGTTAGTAGCGGCTCTTTAACTCAAGAATCTAAACAGCGTTTAATTCACTCTATTAAACATATCACTACATTAGAAGATGGCCTTCGTAAAGAATTATTGTTATCCATTGTAGATGTAGCAAATGAATTTTTAATGCAGGAAGAAAAATTGATATTGAGCAAAATATTGATTACTAATGGTTATAATTCAATAGAAGATAAAAAAATTGTCAATAAATCTTTTGAAGATAAATTTTCTTATGGCGAACTTGTAAAACATGTAAGTTCTAAAATTAAAGAAGTAAGAATAGGTGGTGAATATCCGTGGGACAATTAGAGAACATTGATAAATTAGAGTCATATATTGATGAATTAGGAACTGAAATTAAACATGTCAAGAAAGCATCAACATATTTGAGAGAGATTGAGGCTCAACATTTGTTGGTGGAGAAGCAGCTAGAACGAGTAAAGCAGACAACAGATGCGCTTGAAATAATCCAATCGCATTTTACTGAAAAATCTAAGGAATTTGAAACTCAATTAAAGAAAAATGAAAATAGATTTAAAGAGTTGAGTTCTACAGTTGTAAGTTCTTTTTCTGAGACTGAGCATTACTTAAAAGAACAAATTGGGGTCATTAAGAATGTGTCATCTAAAGTTGGTAAAGATGTTTGGGATCTTCAATCAAAAACTAATTTACTTGAACAACAAGTAGTATCAATGTCTTCTACGGTATCTACAGTAAATAATTCAGTAATCGAGTTGCAACGGAACATCAATCAACTTGTGCAAAGAAATTTGGAATTGAAAGAAACGGTTCAACAAACGAATGAAAATCAGAATCAGTCAGTAAAACGAATAGAGAAAATCTCTATGGTTATGACAAGTATTCTTTTAATAGCAATTATTTTAATAAGAATTGTGTAATCCTTAAAAAATCATGTAACTAAATCGAATCTTGGGTTATGGTGAAGCGGGTTTGCGGTCCATAGCGAGCTGGAAACCTAGTCAATCTTTCACTTTCTTGTTCGAGATATTCTCCGCTGCGCTCGTTTCAAGCCAGGATTTTTGCATACCTGTGTAAGCGAAAATTGAGGGTCATTGGTGTCTAACACAGGTACCGGAAAGTGAGTAAAACCCTTCTTTCAAAGACCGTAGATGGATTCTTTAAAGTTAGCTACAAGCTGCCGAAATTTTATCTTCGGCGGCTTCTTTTCTAGGCAGTAAGTGTCTATTCTCTAGTAAACCAAAATCAAAGACCTGTGCAAGGGAAAATTGTAGGCGAGCGACGGACGCACATCCACCGCAAGATTGCCTTCAAAAAAGAAGAATGATGATTTAACAACGTCAAATCATCATTCTATTTACTCTCAAGGTTATGATGCAACAGGAGTGCCGTCCAAATCGAGCCGGAAATCTTCAGGTGCTTAACTTTACCTAAGTCGGGTGGCACTATTTTATCCACAAAATGCACAGGTACTAAAAAGGGGAAAGGTGCCACCCAAAGAGCCGCAACATTTCTTCTTATTCAGACAAGTGTTTTAATCTCTTCTTAAATCTATTCATCACCCAGAGATGAACTTTCGCCTGCGTGAATTGATAAATAAACCATGGCAAGGAAGGTACATATTCATGAATAGCCGCTAAGCACTCATTCGTTCCGGGGATATGCCTGAACTCAAGTCTGCCTCGATGAGTTCCTTTTGTTATGGCAAGTTTGCCACCACTTATATAAAATAACGCGCGATCTGGTGTACTTCTTTCTTTGGAATATGAAAGTACCATCATAGGTTCCTTACTCAATATGGTAGACAATGTACAATTATACTCTTCATCAATCTCCGCTTTAATAATAGGCTTTAGGAATTTTGATAACCATTCAACGTAGTATAAAGCAACCCAAATGGCATTTTTTCCTTCAGGTAAAATTAATCTTTGCACAGAGCGAACATTGTGTTCACGAGGTGCACGTAAATCCAGTGAACCCTTCGCATTCGCCTTTTTCTTTCGTTGTTCCTTCATCTGATTGTCTTCAATCTCGATCGCAGAAACTGCCGCTTCTAAAAAAGGAGTTTGACCGTAACTGATTCCTTCAACCATTCGTTCCGGCTGAGCCGTCATCGGATGAATGAGACTTTCTATAAGAGGATATACCATATTTTTAGGTGTATTCGTCGTTAAACTTACCCATAGTCTAGACAAGTTAGGTGTAATTAAAGGGATACTCCATACATGTAAATCTTTCCCTAACGACTTGGCTGTTCGCAACATCATCTCTTTGTAAGTCATCACTTCAGGACCACCTACATCAATGATTTTATTATAGACAGATTGGTTTCCAATGCACTGTTTTAATGCAATTAATACATCACTTAAGGCAATCGGATGCGTTAACGTATTTGTCCATTTCGGAAGGATCATTACAGGAAGGCGTTTGACTAGTTTAACTAATATCGGGAATGAAGAACCTTGTGGACCCACAATTAATCCAGCACGTAATGTAGTTACAGGGACTCCATAAGAACTAAGAACTTTTTCCACTTCTAATCGACTTCTTAAATGTCGTGATAAATGATCTGTTTCAGGAATCAGACCGCTTAAATAAACGATTTGTTTGATTTCATTTTTCTGTGCAGCTTGTGCAAAATTATCCGCTAATATTAAATCCATATCTTCAAAGTTACCTTGTGTTAATCGAGCAGATGGAAGCATTGAGTGCACGAGATAAACAGCATAATCAGCTCCGCTCAGACTTTCCTCTATTTCTACCATCGAAAACAAATCACATGAACGCCACGTTACTTTCTCACCGGGTTTCTGTTTAGATGAGCTCCTAGATAGGGCTATTATAGAAGCATCGTTAACTAGCTCTTTAATTAAATTTCTTCCAATATACCCACTGGCTCCTGCTATGACAATCGTGGGTGTTTGAACTTGATGCTCTATTTTTTGAACTTCCCCCATCACATTTCACTCCTGTCTGAATATAAACGTTTAAACGACTTTAACTTACATATTGTCATCCAGTCTAAAAATTAATAAGTAAAACTACTAATTTCATATGCCAGTCAATAGCGTTGGAACTCTCCACTGCGAGCTTGTAGACAGTGGTCTATTTTTCACATAATGTCGCAATGATTCATCATTAAAAGGGGGTGTTATTTTTTATCTTCAATAAAATAACATAGGATAAATTTATCATACCACCACTTCTTGAAAATCTTTAAGCAGGGTGTGTTTTCCACCAATCGAGGGACATTGATGTCCTAAACCGGTACGGGAAAGTGAGTGAAGCCGAGCTGCCGCATCTTCGGCGATACTTACTATAGAGTGTGGTACTACCAATCTAGTCATCCAAAATCATAGACCTGTGCACGTGAAAAGGTTGAATGCGAGCGACGGACGTACATCCGCCGCCAGATTGCCTTTAAAAAAAGAATGGTAATGTGACAACGCCACTTCACCATTCTTTTTACTCCTTAGGTTATGATGCAGCTGTTGTGGCGTCCAAAGCGAGCTGGAAACCTTCATAAGTCTAGCTTTAACCATGCATCGTCACTTGTTTCTAGGAAACAGAATTTTTTTCTTTGATAGCAGAATACAATGTTTCTGCCTTAGTAAAAGCCCACTGAAGTGCCAAACCTTGAATTGCAATCCCGATAATGGATATCCCGGTTAAAGTCCATATTGATATGGGGTCTTTAATTACAAATACACCATGACCAAAAAAGAATAAATAACCAGATAAAACGAACAATGCGTCGTAATAAGTCTGGACAGAATTTTCTAGGTACCAAATAACCCAGGTCTCCGCCAACAAAATAACGAGCAAGATGGATACTATTAAACTAACGGATTGGAAAGAAAGTTTTTTTACGTATGGTGAAATATAATACTTTGTTATAGTTTTAATCCTAAAGAAATATAATATCCGTACAATTCTGGCTGCCTGAAAGAATTGATCAAACGGAATGATGGCAATTACAAGAAAGGGGTTTTTCTTTACAAAGTTCCACTTTTCCTTTGACGTTATTAGACGAATGAAAAAGTCCATAAAAAAGACACCCCATACTATCCAATTTATAGTCGAATTATAAGAGTCTTCGGTCCAAAGGGTAACAAGGGTCAGCATAACAAGTAAAATCATTATGACCTCATATACTATTTTCATTAATTGTTGCATAATAAATCCCTCACATCTTACTCTAGTATATAAGAAAAGCAATAGAAGTGACCACCCCTTGAGCTCATAATAAAAGTAGAAATAATCTCTTATTATTTTGAAATCAATTATATAATAGAATGACTTGTTACATCGCTAGTTCTCATAGTATCTAGGTTATGACGCAGTGGTTTTGTGGTCCATAGCGAGCAGTTATTAGAGATGACACTCTCGCTGTGCTTGTTAAAGAAAGATAGTTCAAAACCGTAGTGATAAATAGGTGACACGGCTAGACGTCTTGCCACTTTTTTGTTCGAGATATTCTACAAGCAAGAATTTTACGTACCTGTGTAAGCCACAAATCGATGGGGATTGGTGTCTTACATATTTACGGTAGAATGTGCGAAGCCCATCTTTCAAGTAACGCAGAATAATCCTTTAAAGTTAGCTACGAGCCACCGAAATTTCATCTTCGGCGGCTTCTTTTCTAGGCAGTAAATGTCCATTCTCTAATAACCCAAAATCATTGACCTGTGCACGTGAAGGTTAAAGGCGAGCGACGGACGCACACCCGCCGCAAGATTGCTTTTAAAAAAGAAGAAGGTTGATTTGACAACGTCAAATCAACCTTCTTTTTACTCCCTAGGTTATAATGCAGCGGTTGTGCCGTCCAAAGCGAGCCGGAAACCTTTATATGTCCAGCGCAGACTTTAACCCTACATCCTCAATCATGTTTATAATAGAAGGAAGAGATTGTTTGCTTTAGAAAGAGGTGCTTTTATAGATGAAGGATTTTCAAGATTATGAACTGCTTGACGTTATGGGGGAATTATTTTCAGATGAAATTTCGATTGCAGTATCAGACGGTGAACACTATGTTTATTATCGTCCAAGCGTGAGAGTGGATTTGAAAATAAAGGCTGGTGATTTGGTGAAGTCTGGGTCACTTGCTCACATGGCGTTAACCTCTGGACAAAAGGTATCGGACTTCATCAACCGAGATGTGTTTGCAGTTCCATACCATGGCATGGCCGTTCCTTTCCACCGCGATGGACAAGTTGTGGGCAGTGTGACAGCCATTTATCCTTCATTCACGGAAGGTAAATCTGTCCTAATGGTGAAGACGCAAGACGGTTGGATTCCAGTGCCATTTCCAGATGTAAAGTATTTGGAAGTGCGTGGGAAGAAAACGCATGTCGAAGCTAATGGAATTTCGGGTACGCACCGCAATTCGCTTCAGACGTTTGAATTCATCTTACCTCGAGAACTGTTCGTTCGTTGTCATCGATCGTTTATTGTCAATGTCCACCATATTCGCGAAGTATATCCAGACACACATTCTACGCTTTTACTGTTGATGAATGACGGCACGAAAATTCCGGTGAGTCAATCGTATGCTAGCTATTTCCGGAAATTACTTGATTTCTAATCGTCTTTTTCAGATAGGTATTTACCTGTTTCAGCGGGTATATCCCTGTTTCCTGCCCTAAAACGCTATATCATGGCTTCGTTTGTTAGAATTATTAAAATAGTCATGAAATTGAATTGAGGTTGAGAATATGGAAACAAAACTGAAACGAATCAAGCATCCAGATTTAAAAGGACGCGTTGTTACGCCAGAAAAAGCAGCGTCTTGGATTACTGACGGTATGACACTAGGATTAAGCGGATTTACGCGTGCGGGCGATGCGAAAGCGGTTCCATTTGCGCTCGTCAAGCGTGCCGAAACGGAAACATTTAAAGTAAATATATTTACGGGAGCCTCTCTCGGATCCGATATAGATACGGCCTTTGCAAAAGCAGGCATCGTTGGAAAAAGATTGCCATTCCAAGCAGATCCAGTCATGCGTGGAAAAATAAATGATGGAGACATGCTGTTTGTCGACCAACATTTGTCGCACACGGCGGAGCTTATCCGTTCTGAAGTAATCGGTCCGATAGACTTCGCTATATTGGAAGCGGTCTCAATTTCTGAAGATGGCTATATTATCCCATCGACTTCAGTTGGAAACTCATCGATATTTGCGAAACATGCGAAGAATATTATTGTTGAAATCAACATGGCACAGTCGGAAATGCTTGAGGGCCTTCATGATATTTATGACCCGGGCAAGCAAGGTGAACGCAAACCAATACCTTTAATGAATCCGGACGATCGAATTGGCACAAAGGGAATTAAAATCGATCCTGCGAAAGTGAAAGGCATCGTGTTCACCAATCAGATGGACTCACCATCTACCATCATGGCTCCAGATGCTGAAACCAAGCAAATAGCAGACCATCTATTAGATTTCCTTCGTAGTGAAATCCGTGAAGGACGACTGACTGATAAGCTCGCACCGCTCCAATCGGGCATAGGCTCTATTGCAAATGCAGTACTACACGGCTTAATAGATTCGGAATTTACGGATCTCGATGTCTACTCGGAAGTGTTGCAGGATTCGGCTTTCGACTTGATTGATGCCGGAAAAGTGAAGTCGGCTTCTTGCTGTTCAATTACTTTATCAGAGGACAAGATGCACCAAGTGTTCGGGAACTTTGAGAAGTATCGTGATAAACTCGTCATGCGTCCTCAAGAGATTTCCAATCATCCCGAAATCATTCGTCGTCTTGGACTTATTTCTATTAACACAGCACTTGAGTTCGACATCTATGGAAATGTTAACTCAACGCATGTATCAGGTACGAAAATGATGAACGGCATAGGTGGCTCTGGCGACTTTGCTCGAAACGCACGCCTCGCAATTTTTGTCACGAAATCGATTGCAAAAGGTGGAAATATTTCAAGCATCGTACCGTTTGTATCGCATGTTGACCATACCGAACATGATGTGGACATCGTTGTCACTGAGCAGGGCTACGCAGATTTACGCGGCTTGGCTCCACGCGAACGAGTACCGTTAATTATTGGAAACTGTGTCCATCCAATGTACCGAGCGCTGATGTGGGAATATTACGGGGAAGCTTTAACACGTGGCGGTCAAACTCCACATGTACTTGAAAAAGCATTCTCTTGGCATACGAACCTTAAGCAGCATGGGACGATGTTACAGAAAGTTGAGCAGTTTGTTTAATTTCATTTAGTTATAGAATTGATTGTAAAAAGATCCCCCCATCCAAATTGGTATTGGATGGGGGGATCTTTGGGTATGTGTTTATTGCTGTTTTTTTCTATATTTATTAAAATAATTCTATAATAATGTTGTGGTACTTACACTATTCCTCGCATGAAAAATACAGGACATCAATAATTCAAATCGGATGTTGGTCTAATTATTAGTACTAATAAGTTACAGAATCATGTTATTATATTCATACAAAATTAGAACTTGTAAAATCATAGGAGTTTGATGGAATGTCTCTGCGTAGTGTAACCATTATAAAAGATAAAGTTAATGATAGATCATATCCTTTTTCCATCCCCTCAATTAAAGGGTCTAATTCAATTACCTTTACTAGTGAAGTAACTTTTTTTGTGGGAGAAAACGGGTCTGGAAAATCTACGTTGCTTGAAGCTATAGCCTACCAATGTGGATTTAATACTGCTGGAGGTGGACGTAATAATATGTATGAAATTAAATCTTCGAACTCTACGTTAGGTGAACATATTCGCCTTTCGTGGCTGCCAAAGATTAATCAAGGCTTCTTCTTAAGAGCCGAGAGTTTCTTTCATTTTGCTTCTTACTTAGATCAATTATCTGTAGATAGTCCTGATATTTTTAGGAGCTATGGTGGTAAATCCTTGCATGAACAATCACATGGTGAAGCTTTCTTTAGTTTATTTAACAATAGATTTGGGCAAAAAGGAATATATTTATTAGATGAACCTGAAGCTGCCTTATCTCCAGCGCGGCAGTTAGCACTATTAAGAATCATTAGGCAGTTAGTAAAAGAAGGGAATAGTCAGTTTATTATTGCCACACATTCACCAATATTATTAGGTTATCCAGAATCAAAAATATTAAATTTTGATACAACACCCGTCTCTGAAATCGAATACGAAGACACCGATCATTACCAAATAATGAAAGGTTTTTTGAATAGAAGAGACCTATATTTAAAAGAATTATTTAAAGAAGACACGGAATAAAATGGTACTCGGTTAAATTATTTAGTTATACTAGATAATCGTCAAATAAAGAGAACTTACGATGTGACAAAATAACATCGCTAGTTTCTAATTCTCAAGCTTATGAAGCAGCAGTTGTACCGTCCAAAGCGATCCGGAAACCTAGCTTGCTGCAGTGTTTAGATGACACTCTGTTACGCTCGTTTCAATCCAGGATTTTGCATACCTGTATAAGCCACAAATTGAGAGACATTAGAGTCTTACACAGGTATGTGAAAGCAGCGAGCCAGAAACCTTCAACGTCACTTGTTTTTTGTCCTCTTGAACTGGCTGGCACTATTGTACACAAAATGCACAGGTACCAAAAGGGGGAAAGGTGCCACCCAAAGAGCCGCAACCATCAGTTTATCTGATACTTGCGGCTCTTTTTCTGTGAATTTCAGTTTATCGATTTCGGTTTCCTTCTATTAAAAACCACTTTATTTGGGAAATAGACGAGCATCAGGATGATTCCGATCAGTGTCGTCAGCCATGGATAGATCAGCGGGAATATCGCAGACGGATAGCCGGTCAGGGTATCCGTGTAATAACCTGCAGGGCCAGCGAATAACGGTGTAATCAATTGAGTCTGCAATTTGCTTTTGTCCTGGTAGGTGAAGAAGTCTTTCTCTACAGTTCCGTCTTCCTGGACAGTCAATAATTCGTATTCGATTTCATCCGGCGGGATAAAGCCATCCATGATGCCGTCTTTAATCTGTTTCGTATCTGCGCCATTCAATTGAAGCGTGACGGCAAAGAAATTCTCGCCGGATTTCTGATTCTCAATCAGCCAATAGGACAGGTAATGGGTGTATTGGTTAAGCCCTTTCTGTTTAAGTCCATCCCTTTCTAGCTTAACTGGGTATCTTTCTAATACTTCTATAATGTCGCCGTTAACAGCAATTGAAATGTCAGCTGGGTAGACGAGGTCGTCCCAATCATTCAAATAAGGGGGTTCATCTTTCAACTCGTGGGTTGTAGAGATTATGTTTCCGGTAAATTCATAACTTGCCGGGGCCCCTTCAAACATCCCATTGAGTTCGGTGATATTGTATTTATTGACCATTTCAGCTCTGTATATGACTTCCATCAGCATGATGCCGCTTGAAGGGATGGAGATAGCGAACAGGCACAGGCCGATAAAGAACAGGAATATTCTTTTGATTTTCATATGGGTGATCCTTTCTTTCTTGGGTGATACTTGCTCTTTTACTAGTGTATCGCTGGCAAATGATATGGTCTAGTATAATTTAGGAATTTATCCCTTTGCTGTCCATCACGTGGTAAAATATTGAACAGTAAAGAACTTGGAAAAGGATGTTCAATTTATGGAAGTAACCAAAAGAGTATTTCGTTTTATGTTAAAACAGATGGATTTTATGATTCTTTTATTCATCTTGCTATTGAAATTATATATATTTGCAAAGGTGAGCGGTACGATTTTCGTCACCTTGATGCCTATTGACTACCTAAGGGAGTTTTTCGGTTGGCTGTTCGGAGCAGAAACGGAATTGCGGATTTTTGAAGGGGTACTCATGGTCAGTGTCGGAACGATTCTGTTGTCGACATTTTGGATCCTGTTCCTCCATGGCCGAAAGCGTTTCGTCGCCATTTTCATCATCAATGCGCTGCTGTCCTTCATCATATTGGCGGATGTGATTTATTTCCGCTATTTTGAGGACATCATCTCGATTACCGTATTGATGCAGATGAAGCAGCTCGGGGATGTCGGGGAGAGTGTCTTCGCCTTGTTTAGCTGGACCGACCTGATTTTCTTCATCGACCTTCTGCTGACGATTCCGCTGCTCATCTATTATTTTAGGAAAACGAGAAATCATCAGCCAGCAAAGCCTTTGCTAATCCCCAAATTATTGACAGGCCTGCTTGTTTTAATAATCGGTTACCAGCTCACTTTCATTCCTTTCAATAAATCGATGGAAAACGGTGGAGCTTGGCAGTTCAACAAACTCATTTCGAATATGCGAGTCTATAATTTCACGGGGCTTCTCGGCTTCCATGGGGCGAACCTCCAACGTTATACCGAAGATAATTTCATCAATAAAAAAGAATATACCGAAGATGAAGTGGAATCTGTCGCAAGCTGGTTCGAGGAGAGAAACGAGGCACCTGCAGCTAGCCCTTATTCAGGGATGGCGAAAGATAAGAACGTCATCGTCCTTCAGGTGGAGGCGCTTCAGGACTTCGTCATCAACCGGGAGATTAACGGCCAGGAAATCACCCCTTACCTCAATAGCCTTATTGCAGAAGAAGGCATTTATTTCCCGGAATTTTACGAACAGACCGGTGTCGGCCGGACATCGGACGCAGAATTCCTGTTGAATACATCGCTGTATCCGACAGCGAAAGGCTCGGCGTATATGCTTTATGCAGAAAATGAATACGATTCGTTTCCGCAGATTTTGAAAGATAAAGGCTATAGCACGAATGTCTTTCATCCGTATAAACCGAGTTTCTGGAACCGGTATATCATGTACAAGCAACTCGGAATTGACCAATTCTTCAGCGAAAGTGATTTCGAAGAAGACGAAGTGATCGGCTGGGCCATTAATGATGACGCCATGCTACAGCAATCGCTCGACAAGATGGTGGACATGGAAGAGCCGTTCTATTCGCATATCATCACGCTGACGAGCCACCATCCATTTGAAATGCCGGATGACCATAAAGTATTGAACATGGACGGCTATGCCGAATACAGTAAGCGCCATTTCCGCAATTACCTGCACTCGATCCATTTCGTCGACCAAGCCATCGGCAATTTTGTCGATCGCTTGAAAGCGGAGGGGCTATGGGATGATACCATGCTGGTCATATTCGGAGACCACAGTACCGGCTTGACCGCAGACGACCCAGCTTTCAGTGAGTTTGCAGACGCCGGTGAACAGCAAACCTATTTCGAAGCCAATAAAAAAGTTCCGCTCATCTTCCACATTCCCGGAGTCGATGAAGCGCAGCAATTTGACCAGACTGGCAGTCAATTGGATCTCGCACCGACCCTTCTCGACCTGATCGATGCTCCATCGTCCGGAAGAAAATGGATTGGTAGCAATCTTTGGGACGGGGAAGAACGGAAGGTGACGTTCCGCGACGGCTCCTTCATCACCGGTGATTTAACGTTCATCACCTCTTCTGATGGCATCTACGAGAATGGCAGCTGCTATGAGCGGGAAAGCGGGGAGACATTGCCCACAGAACAATGCCGCGCGCCATTCGACCAAGGGGTACAAGAGCTCAAAATGTCCGATGATGTGTTGGAAGGCAATTTAATTAATAAATTTGAGAAGTAAAGATGCAGCCTGCTTTCGGTTGCAAAGAAGAGGATCCCCAGTGGCGGGGATCCTCTTCTTTATCTATGCGGGAAATAAATTTGTCATATGTAGAAAGAAGAAATAATCAATCTATATGGCTAACTGATTGGCTGAGACGTAACATAAAACCTCGTTCTAACTCTGCTGCCTTAGATCAAATGAACTGTATTAATCTTCTTTATATTTTTCCTTAACAATACTGGAACCAATTCCTGCACCGATCATTAGGATTAATGGTCCAAAATTCCAAAAAAACGTTCCACTATACAAAGTTAAATCTAAAGAAGTAAATTTATTTAGTAAAAGAATACTTATTTTTATGATCATTAGTGCAAAACCTATTAAAAATAATGAATCAAATAATATTTTGAGATTCGGGTGTGCTAATTGCTTACTATCTTTAATGACCTTGTCTTTTAACTCCTCATCACTTCTCAATAATTCATCAATCGTTACGCCAAAAAGGTCACTCACTTTGATCACTACTTCAATGCTGGGATAGTTTTGACTAGTTTCCCATTTTGAAACTGATTGGCGACTGACAAATAATTTTTCTGCTAAATCTTCTTGAGACCACCCTTTATTTTTTCTCTCACTTTTTAATTTTTCACCAAAAATCATTTCAATAATCCCCTTTCTACAACCTATAATCCATTATTAATAAGTTTAGTCCTAAAAGTAAAGATAACTTTAGTTGCAATACACCGCAACCTCTAGTTGACATCTATAAAGCCTAGTTTAATCCCTATTTAACAAAATCATTCTTTCCCACTTTTATAAATCAACTAGCCACTAATTATTGTGTTCAATCGCATGGTCAGACGCTTTTCTAACTTCCAAACTTATTATCAAAACAAACTTTAGGGAATTATTCTTTCTCTGCTTTTTACTATGTAGTTAATAAGGGGATATTCATTTGAAACTCGGTATAAGAATCCAATTACAAACTAGCCGTTTGGTTGGCTGAAGGGAGGTAATTGAGACTGTCTCAGACGGGGATAATTGTGTGGAAGAAATCTTAAAACTAATTCTGAGTGCACTAAAAGATATGCGTCGATGATGATTCGTATTTTTGTTGTTTTCTCAATTAGTATAAATTAAAAAGAATTAAATTGACATTGGAGTTGTTCTTAGAATATAGTATTAATAATTAGTTGAATAACAGTTCTCCTAAAGGGGAGTAGCTTTTACAGCAGGGTCGTCATTACGGAGGTTTTTATCTCCCGGCTTTGTTGGCAACGATTTCGTTGTTAGCAAGACCTTTACCAATTGGTAAAGGTCTTTTTATTTTTAAAACCTTTGCCGTTTTCTGGCAAAGGTTTTTTTTAGTGAATGGAAACGGACCAATTGAGTGAATAAATCAACTAACTGTAAAGATTATGTGAAAGGAGATCAAAGAAAAAGAGGTTTCTCACCATTATTCAATCATTTTACAGGAAAAATTAAGCCTAATCTTAAAATAGGACAGAGGAATGAGGTCAATGGCTAGCTCTGCATTCACCCTCTGTTTCAGGCATGAAATCCCATGATGACGGGTATGCTTTTGAATGACAAAGGGAAGTTCAGTTGTATACGAAGCATGGCTTTCAAATGGTATGCATTCTATATTTCAACTAAGCTTTCCACCAATTCAAGGCAGAACTCGAATCCAGTCATGGAACTAGTTTTGATACTAGTATGGGCAGGGTCAATCATACTAATAAGCGATCCTGGAGTAAGCAATTAATAGTGGTTGCCTAGTTTAGGCACTGAAATAGTTAATAATTGACTATCATGACACGTCGAAAGCAAGTAATGGAATTTAAATTAATTGGAGGCATTTTATATGGATATATCAATGTTACTGGAATATGGATGGGTGTTATTTGTATTAATATTACTTGAAGGATTATTGGCAGCAGACAATGCACTTGTATTAGCTATTATGGTTAAGCATCTCCCTGAGGCAGAGCGAAAAAGAGCTTTGTTCTACGGACTTGCAGGTGCATTTGTGTTCCGCTTTGGTTCATTATTCGTTATCTCATTCTTAGTTGATGTGTGGCAGGTCCAGGCAATAGGAGCTCTTTATCTTTTATTCATCGCGCTTAATCATATTTTGAGGAAACTCTATTTCAATAAACTAAAGGACAAAAATGAAGCAGAAAAAGAAAAAAAGAAATCCGGTTTTTGGTTTACGGTTTTCAAAGTAGAATTGGCAGATATCGCTTTTGCGGTTGACTCAATTTTAGCTGCTGTTGCCCTAGCAATAACACTTCCGAATACAAATCTACCGAAGATTGGCGGTATGGATGGTGGTAAGTTCCTCGTGATATTTGCTGGGGGCTTGATCGGATTAATCATCATGCGTTTTGCTGCAAACTATTTTGTGAGCTTACTTCATTCAAGACCAGGTCTAGAAATTGCTGCATTTACGATTGTCGGATGGGTTGGTGTTAAGCTTGTCGTTCTAACATTAGGACATCCGGATGTAGGGGTTATCTCATATGACTTTGCACATTCGCTTGAGTGGAAACTAACCTTTTACTTCGTTCTAATTGGAATTGCTGTAGCAGGTTGGTTCCTATCTAACGATCGGAGAGAGACTACAGAAAAGGATTCAATATAGTTTCAAAAACATCTAAGATAGGACTTTCAATAGTAAATTGAAAGTGTTACATCTACGTGTGAACGATGAGAAGAACAATGTAATCGAATAAAAACAGGTAGTAGGATACTATTTCCTATTACCTGTTTTCTGGTTTTGGGACAGAAATACGAATATGACTTGTAACTAAAAAATATTTGTAAATCCAGTCCTTGTATCCATATGGCTTGAAAGTTTGAGCTCTGGTATCACCAAAGAAATCATTGACGTCTAATATTACTCATTACAAATCCACTTTCAGGTAAGGTTGGCATTTTAACTAAACTATAGCTTATGTCCTGATCTGGAACATCAAACTTAATCTTGTTAACGAGGAAATCTAGGCTTACTTTCATGACTTCGACGGTAATGCCTTCACCAGGACAACGATGTCCTTGGGCTGGGTCACCAGCACCTTGAGGAATAAAATCAAATAAATTACTCTTCCTTTCCTTAAAACGATCAGGTCTGAAATCATTTGGATTTTCCCAGTTTCGAGGGTCGTGATTTGTACCATACATATCAAGAAATACCAGCATTCCTTTTTCAAAATGGAAGTCATTCCAAATGAAGCCCTTACGAACCTTTGCTCCTATAAATGGACCAAACGGGTAGAAACGACGTACTTCTTGTACAAACATTTCAAGTTCTTTTTTGTCACCTGATTGCAATTTTTCTTTATGCGTTGGATGTTCATATAAAGCTAAAGCTGTAAAGGTAATGAATGTAGCAATTGCAACAATCGGACGTAATACATTAATAAGTTCTACTGCGGCAATTTGTGAATTTAATTGGCCACCTTCAAGCTTCTTATGAAAAGTAATTTCATAAAGTGCGGAACCTTCCATAACCTTTAACTTTCCTTGTCGAACGTCATCAATAACACCTTTAATCCACTCTTCAGTTCTAGTCCTAGCTCTTCTCCCAGCCCAGTGTCGTGGTCCAACTGCTCCAAATGCGTCCACCATTGCACTAAAGTCGTTTGCCCTCACTTCGACCTCTGATTCCTCTAGAGGAACTCCAGCCCAATCACATGCAATCCGACACAAAATATTTTTTGCTTCATCAAAAAGTACAACCTTTTTTACGCTTTCCCATTTACTAATAGAAGATTGCCAATGCTCCATCGTAAGTTTGGCTAATTGCTTTTCATGTTTAGGAGTCATAAGAGACATAAAAAGAAGCTTTCGGTGAATATGCGCTTCACCATCCATCGTCTGAACTCCATCTTCACCTAGTAATGATTTTTGTATCCTCTTAGGAATTGCACCGCTTCGTTGAAATCGTTCAGAATCGTAAAACATCTTCGCGGCATCTTTTCCACTCATGCAAATAACTTTTTGTCCCATCAATCGGGCTGCAAATAACTCGGATTGATATCGGTCAACTCTATTTCCAATATAAAGGTATCCCTCTCGCATTAGGGAGAGACTGATATCAAGGCTTTTATCATGGGGTAATTTTTCGTTCATTGACATCAATATCATCCAGCCTTTCCTATAAGGTTTAGTACATTTAATAGCACCAATACTTTAAGTATTGAAACATACCTCTGTTTTTAAACATGAGAGAATGAAAATTGAACTTCCCAACGAACAAGATTAAAGTGTTTAACTTATAGGAAGAAAATAAACGTAAATCACTCCTCAATAATGATTGAAGACGGTGATATTCTAAGGAAATAGATTGATAAATTGAGGAAAGAGCCGATGACAATGCTAAAGGAGAACCCGAGTTTTATTCCGTGTGTGCCGGTAATAGAGGATGAGATTTTAGGCGGCTATCCGTTTAAGTGAAATATTACGACGGCTAGCGCTTGGATTAAGAAATTGCATCAAGTAGGCTTTGGACTGTTCAAGTGACTCCTCCAAGTCGGGGGGAGGGGGGGATTCAGAGAATTTGGATGAAGAGTTCATTCCCAAAGCTGATTTGATGAGATCGATTATTATCGTCCGGATACGACCTTTCGCATCCCAGGGATGAAAAGCATTGCCTTTTCAGAATTTTGTCTAAATATGAGTTCTGCGTAAGCGATGAAATAATATCTACAACTGGAGCTAAATATCAGGTTTCGTCTTTTCATATATCATTTATATACAAGATTTGTCCGTTTTAAGGGGCTTGAGATTATATTCAAGCAATAATTAGGGCAGATTAAAGATGAACGGAGTGTTATAAAAAATGAAAATCATGTACTTAACAATTGAACTTATAATTGGATTTATTTTCCTTTTCTTAATAGTTAAGTTTGTAGGAAAAAAAATCATTAATCAAATTACTCCTTTTACCTTTATTGCAGCTATTGTATTAGGCGAACTATTAGGAAATGCTGTATATGATCATAAAATAGGCGTATTTTATATTGTTTATTCGATGATTATTTGGGGGGGATTACTTTTTTCTGTTGAATATCTAAGTCAAAAATTCCTTGCATTTAGGGGTGTGGTTGAAGGGGAACCTTCGGCACTTATCAAAAATGGAATCGTAGATCGAGAATCGTTAAAGAAAAATAGGATGAATATTAATCAGTTACAAAGTCTACTTCGACAAAGTGAAACCTTTTCTATTCGTGAAGTTGCCTATTGTTATTTAGAGGCGAACGGGTCGATTAGTATTTTAAAGAAATCAAAGTACCAAAAAACTGCTCAGGAGGATTTTAATATGCCTTCAAAAGCAGTTTATGTACCAGTCACTTTAATAAGAGATGGTGAAGTTTTATGGGATGAAATGATTGATTTGGGATTTAATGAATCTTGGTTAAAATCACAATTAAATACCCAAAATATTACTGACTACAGAGATGTTTTTATAGCCGAATGGCTTCAAGGAGACGGTCTTTTTATACAGTCTATTAAGAATTAAATTGTTGCTATATATGTTCGTTTTTACTCTCTAGGATATGATGCAGTAGGTTTGCCTTCCAAAGCGAGTCGGAAAACTTCATATGTCCAGCTATAACCTTGGCATTGTCACTTGTTTCTTGTCATCTTGAGTTGGGTGGCACTATTTTACCTAAAATCCACAGGTACCAAAAGGGGGAAACGTTCCACCCACAATTCTGAAACGATTTTTTTCACTAAGGATGTGTTTTATGGGACATGAGTGTCTTTAACTGTTGGTTTCTTTCTTCTGCCCATTAAAAACATAATGATTCCAAAAACAATGGCTCCAACAATCCAAACCCAAGTTGGCATACCTTGTTTAAGTACAGCATTCGGATTAGACTTTTCAGCATATTCCTGCACTTCTTTGTTTGAAATGGTGAAATTTTCTTCAGCTGAAAATTCTGTTTTCCCAGCATGTCCTTTTATAGCTAATGTATAATTTCCATCTTCGAGCGACTCGTGGTCCCAAGCAAAAGGAAATCTGATTTTAGACTTTGGCGCCATATTCAAAGGATTTATCATCCCTTTAAAAAGCTCCGTTCCCTCACTATCTAAAATGGAATAAGACCCTTCGATTTCTCCTTGAATCATTTGAGCATCATTTATCATTTCAATAAAGACTTTTGCAGTATTTGAAATAAAACCAGCCTTTCCTAAAGAAAAGTTAGGATCAGACTTGTTTTCAAGGTTTAACTTAATCGCGATTGCATACCTTGTTTCAGTATTTATAACAAACTTCGCTTCGTCTTTTCCAGTTTCCTCTAAGTCTTCATCTTTAGATTTTGCTTCTTGCGTTAAGAGAATTCCTCCGAGTAAGGTTTCTCCATCACTTTCAGGAACCGTTACTTGAATTGGTACTTCGAACGACTCACCAGCAGGAATCTCTACACTTTCTTCTACTTCTAAGTAATTAGTCATACGAACGGCATCTTCAAGTAGCATCGAATCATCCGAATCTACTTCTGTTTCATAGAAAATACCACCAGTTGAGCTCGTATATGCGTTAGCCCCTTGCACATGAACCGTGATCGAGTTTTTATCACTATTTTTCAAACGGACATAAAGTGTAAGCTGCTCTCCAGGTTTGACATCAACATCAAAATAACCTTTTGTTGCAGTTACTTGATTAGCTGGATATATAGGTACTACTTGCATAGTTTTTTGAGATTCTGCAGCAGAAGCATATATTGGCAAACTAAAAAGAACAATTATTATTGCAAGAATACGAATAAACATGGGAACCCTCCTGAAATGTAAATTTTACATTTTTATTGTTTGTAATAGGTATTTACATAGTAACCGAACTTCCAAATACTAAAAAAAGCCATGTCATTGAGACATGGCGTCAAATATACGAGTTAATAAATTATTTTATAGACCAGGTCCAGATTCAATTGTTGTAGTAATTGTTGAAGTGTAAGTTCCTGCATAAACTTCTTTTGGCAGTAAAGTTAATGTCATTGGAATATCAGAAACTGTGTAGGTACCCATTCCTTCTCCAGCTAAAGCAGTAAGCAAAGTCAATGGAGTTACAACATCGATTAACCCCACAGTAGATTTAGTAATATTAGCAAAGTTTGAAGAACCCAGTTCTTTTTCATTTACTACTGGCGCTGCTAAAGATAATGCACCTGTAGCTAATGGATTTGCACCTGCGGCTTGAGTAAACTGAGTAGCTGAAACTGTGACATTCCACCCATTACCCGTTCCTGTTGCATCCGTAACATCAAATGTATTGATTTTAGCTGTAACTACTTGGGTTTTACCATCTAAAGTAATGCTATTAAATGAAGATGTCACTACTGGAGATAGTGTAGGCAGTGAGGTACCTGTTATTTCTGTGCTTGAATCAGTCGCCAGTGAAGCCGATGCAAATGCTGTCATTGATAAAGCTAATACTGCTGTTCCTGTTACTAATTTCTTGAAAATTGAATTCATTATTGTTTCCTCCTGATTGTTGGTCAGGGTTAAAAGATTTATTAAAATGATAACGATCACTCTTCACTCTTAGCAACCCAGCCGTCATAGTTTGTAAAACCGTAGACCTGCAGCTTTGCGTCAACGTCTTTCGACATTTTTGCCTTTTTCAAATAAAGAATTGCCGAATCTCTCTTTCTATCGACATATTCATATCTGTTAAGATAAATATATACTATAGGACTATATTTTAAAACGGATATAATACCTATATTTTTACTATTAAATAATATTATTATCTCATTAAAAGTATCAAATATAGTATTTTAGAACTACTAAGTTAACTGGATATTTAAAGGTAGTAGTATTTAAGTCGGAAAATAATAAGGTGAATAAAAGTGAATTTTTTTAAGTTGTCGAATATGCAGTTCCAAAATGCTCCCCTATATCCAAGGATCGTCAGTTAGTCTTGTCCTCTTGAATTGGGGGGCACTTTTTTACCTAAAATGCACAGGTACCATAAGGGGGTATGGTGCCACCCGTAAATACATAATGCTTATATTCTTTCCGGTATATGGTAAGATGAAAAGAGATGGTCTCATCACTGGAGGTTTTATTATTTATACACTAGGGTTTGTCATAAGCCATAAGAACAATGAAAAAAGAAGAGCGATACTTCCAAAGGATTTACCGAACATTAAATGTGTAGACCAGTTATATTTTGAACAAGGGTATGGGTCTGATTTAGGCTATTCGGATGAAGAATATAGAGTATCTGGCGTACATATCGTTTCTAGAGAGCGTGTGTTGGAGTGCGACGGGATTGTTGATGTTAAATTAGGTGATGCGGATTACTTTGATAAGTTGCCGCCTGGCAAACTATTAATTGGATGGGCACATGCAGTTCAAGACATCAAATTTACAGATGCAGTATTAGCAGGTAATCATACCGTTATGGCCTGGGAAGAAATGTTTGATGGTGGAAGGTATATCTTCTATCGCAACAGAGAAATTGCTGGAGAAGCTGCGATTCTGCAAGCGTACCAATACTGTGGCAAGATGCCATATGAAACTAAAGTTGCGATTTTAGGCAATGGCCATACAGCTAAAGGGGCTCTAAGAATTCTCCATGGACTAGGCGCAGATGTTGACGTTTACGGTAGAAAATTGGAATCCTTATTCAGAAAAAATATGAACGATTATGATGTTCTCGTTAACTGCGTAATGTGGGATACTAGCAGAACAGATCGAATCATCTATAAAGAAGATTTAAAAAGCCTTAAAAACGGTGCGATGATTGTCGATGTAAGTTGCGATCCTAACTTAGAAATTGAGACTTCACGTCCTTCGACTATTGACGATCCGGTTTATACGGTTGACGGTGTGATTCATTATACAGTCGATAATACGCCTGCTATGTTTCCACATACCGTTACAAAAGTGTTGAGCGAAGAGTTTTGCACAATGGTAGACATGCTATCTGATGGAAATTGGACGGATATGGTTCGTGAAGCAATTGTCATCGACAAAGGTCATATCCTCGATAAACATATTAAGGAATTCAGAGAAGCTAGAGGCTTGTTGGTTCAATAAAATTGCTTGAAAATAATTCATAAAGGAGCAAAGTGAGACTTTCACTTTCCTCCTTTTTTTCATTTTATTTATGTTTTTGGGACAAACGGTTTAATTTCATGAATTAAGAGGTAAACACAAAGAAACAAAGGCAAAATAATAAGGAGGACGTTCCACCTATGAAACTTATGCGTCATGAAATCAGACGGTTAGAACAAGATTATTACAATTGCGATATTGCCTATATAAAAAAACTTATACGGAGTGATATCAGACTTTTAAATAAAGCAATAGTTCTTACTAAAAATCGACTATAAACCTTATTTCCTTTTTAATAGAGAGTAGTTAGCTAAACTTACCCTAAGTAACCACTTCGTGTCATTTACTTCACACCTTTATATTTACGTTGATTGTTGCATATAACATTTATTAACAATATGTTTTAGGAATTACAATAGAGCGTATTTTTTCGTGCCTGTGTAAGCCACAAATTGAAGGACATTGGTGTCCTACACAGATACGGTAGAGTGTGTGAAATTCTTCATTCGAGTAACGCAGAATGATATTTATAGATAGCACCGAGCCGCCGCATCTTCGGCGATATTTATTATAGAGTGTGGTACCAATCTAGTCATCCAAAATCAAAGACCTGTGCCCGTGAAGGTTGAAGGCGAGCGACTGACGCACACCCGCCGCAATATTCTTTGCGTTCCCTAGGTTATAATGCAGCAGGTGTACCGTCCAAAAGTGAGCAGGTGGCACTATTTGGCTTAAAATGCACAGGTACTAAAAGGGGAAAAGGTGCCACCCAAAGAGTAAAACTAATTCTGAATATTCTAACTTTGCTGTTGCGATTTACTAAAAACTGCTGTAATATTTTTCATGTAAATAAATGTTGATTTTTGTAGTTTCAAATATGGTTTTGAGCTTAGAGTTTGGAGATCGTTTATTAAAGTGAATAACAACGATTCACTGACAAAAGCTTATATTACAAGTGGGGTGGAGGAAATTAGAATTGTTCCGGATGGCTCATCTCCTGTTATTGACCAAGGGAACGCGACGTTTTATTACCGTGATAAAGCCCTTTTCACGAGCGATGAAATGGACACCATTGAAAAAGTCGAGTTAAAGTTTGATGGGCAAACGAATGAAATGACCTATGAACCAGAGAATGAGAGATTTATATGTTCATACAAAAATATTCCAAATGGTAAAAATGCATACACATTTCTCGTTACAAAATGTGGTGTTACAACGGAAGCTAATGATCCTTACAATGCAGTAGATGGCATTTCTTTGATTGAATACATTCAAGCAGATTTGACGGTTTTAGGATCAGTACAACCAGCAGTTATTGACTACAATCAAAATGCTGTATTATCTGTTGATATTCAAGGGTTAACAGACGGACTTACCATTAGAAAAATCTTTGCCGATGCTTCTTCTTTAGGCGAATCACCTAAATTGGAGATTGATCCATCCTTAAAAGAGATTGCGATTGCAGTAGATGATGACATAACAGCTGGAACCAAAACCATTCCATTAACCGTTGTGGATTCATATGGAAGTACATATGGAGGATCAGCAGAAGTAGAAGTTAAAACGAGACAATCGACCGGAGAGTCTGATTTTGATTGGGACGAGTCTGTGATTTACTTTATGCTAACAGACAGATTTTTTGATGGTGATTCGACGAACAACGACCCTTATGATCTTACCTATGATGCCGATGCGCGTGGTACTTATCAAGGTGGCGATATGAAAGGGATTACGACAAAACTAGATTATCTAGATAATCTCGGTGTCAATACAATTTGGATTAGCCCAATTGTAGAAAATATAAAATATGATGTACGCTTTGTCGAAACGAACGGTACATCTGTAGACCCTTATTACGGCTATCATGGCTACTGGGCTAGTAATTTCGGGAAATTAAATCCGCATTTTGGAACAATGGAAGATTTCCATGAGTTAATTGATGCAGCACATGACCGTAATATGAAAATCATGGTGGATGTGGTGTTAAATCATACAGGTTATGGTTTGAAAGAGCTAGATGGAAATATGGCTAACCCGCCTGCAGGTTTCCCAACAGATGAGGATCGTAGTCGATTTAGCGATATTGTCCGTCAAGGCGCAAATGTTGGAACGGATGAGGTTGTTGGTGAATTAGCTGGACTTCCTGATTTTAAAACGGAAGACCCTGCCGTTCGTCAGCAAATCATTGATTGGCAAACGAGCTGGATTGACCAAGCGACAACAGCTAAAGGTAACACGATTGACTACTTCCGTGTAGATACTGTGAAGCATGTGGAAGATGCAACGTGGATGAACTTCAAAAATGCGCTAACTGACAAAATGCCTGAGTTTAAAATGATTGGTGAAGCTTGGGGTGCAAATGTTGATAATGACCTAGGCTACCTTGAAACAGGCATGATGGATTCTTTACTGGACTTTAGGTTTAAAGAGACAGCTCGAACATTCGTAAATGGAAACCTGAAAGCTGCAAATGATGAGCTTATTGATCGAAATGAAAAAGTTGATAATACCGCAACATTAGGGCAATTTTTAAGCAGCCACGATGAAGACGGATTCCTTTACTCATTAGCTGGAGACAAAGGTAAGCTAAAAGTTGCCGCATCCCTTCAAGCAACTTCAAAAGGACAACCCGTTATTTATTACGGAGAAGAACTTGGGCAAAGTGGTGCAAATAACTACCCGCAATACGATAATCGCTACGACTTTGCTTGGGATCAAGTAGAAAATAATGATGTGTTAGATCACTACACAAAGATCCTGAATTTTAGAAGTGATTATTCTAAAGTATTTGCTAAAGGGGAAAGAACATTTGTAGGTGGATCTGATTCAGATAAATTCTTATTATTCTCACGTTACTATAAAGATCAATCTATATATGTTGGATTGAACGTTGCTGAAGAAGCAAAAGACGTGACAGTAACGGTGGATTCACAAGATGCTGTAGTGACGGATTATTATTCTGGAGAGGTTTACACAGCAAATGAAGCTGGAGAAATGATTGTTCGACTTCCTTCGAATACTGACGGGGGTACTGTCTTATTAACAGTTGAAGGTGGAAATATTACGGGTGCGGTTGTTACAGGAGACAATGTGGAACCAATTCCTGCGAATAACATCCGTATTCACTATAATCGCACGGACAATAGGTATGAAAACTATGGCGCATGGCTATGGAATGATGTAGCTTCACCCTCGACTAACTGGCCAGTAGGTGCAACGGTGTTTGAAAAAACGGATCGATATGGATCATATATTGATGTTCCGCTAGCTGAAGGTGCGAAAAATATTGGATTCCTTGTGATGGAGATAACAGCTGGTGACGCTGGTAAAGACGGTGGAGACAAAGGCGTACCCATTTCTACACCAGAGATGAATGAAATTTGGATTAAACAAGGTTCAGATCACCTATATACGTACGAACCAGTTGATTTACCAGAAAATACTGTGCGTATTCATTACACACGTGACAACGCTGACTACGACAAATTTGGCGTGTTGAACTGGGGCGATGTAGTAGCACCATAGGTTAGTTGGCCAGCAGATGCAGTAGATTTTGACGGCTCAGTTCGCTATGGTGCTTATGCAGATATCGAGCTGACAGAGGTTGCAAAGGAGCGGCTGAATTTACATCTTTAGCCGTTTTTTTTGATCTAGCATATTGAAACATTAGTAGACAATTAAGTGGACTTTCATCCGAAGATGATTTAAGTGTCCTGGTCCAGGATTACATGGAAAGTCAAAATCAACTGCTGAGATATTCGGTTATGCTTGAACGTGTTGCCAAAAATCGACCCGTCTACCTTTTGATTCTTGCTCCTTTTGAGATGATGAACGAAGTTCGGAAAAAATTGCACATTAGGTAGCTTCATATTCATTTGGACTTTATAAACTGGCAGGATCTTCACCAGCAATGGATGCTCTCATTCTTAATTGGCTTTTGTGAAAGATAAAAAGGGATATCTTACTCTTTAGTTTGTACTCTTTTCAATCGCTTTTATAATGATTAAGGCTATGGCGCTTATAATAGCGATTACGTACATGATAGTTTTAAGTGTTTCTCCCCAAGTGTCTATTGCAGCTATAGTAATTACGATTATTAAAAAAATATAGATTAAATAACTTTTCATATTCACAGTCTCCCTAGTCATAAAGAGTGCGTTTTACATAGTTGAGTTTCGAAAAAAAGGGAGAAGCATTTGTTCTCCTCTTTGCGGGACTTTATTCTCGTATGAAAATTACTTTTTTAACGAAAATACCTTCAAACGTATTGCATAAAACAGGTATTACAACTAACTGTAAAGCGCAAATGAAAGAGCTAATACATCACCTTTTCCATTTGCGCTTTCCCTATTGTTCATCTACGTGTAGTGATTGTAAAATACCTACTTTTATTTCACAACAATCGTTGTATTTAAATAATTGGTTTTATAAGTAACACAGCCATTCATCTCTGTGTTACTTATATGTTCCATGCATTCTGGTTGACATAACACTAGGAACTCACCAAAGAGACAACGTTACAAATAAACCAAAAGCTCCGGCAATCAAATAGGCATAGCCAAGTATAGAACTATTTCTATTTTTAGTTTTCTTGAAAAATAAAAAATATAGCCCTAACCCAATAATAATAATTGCTAATACGAGGCCCATACTTTTAAATAGCATCATTTAAAAACACATCCCTTTATAAAATTCAATACGGTTTATAAAAACAGCACAGACAAAAACAAAACTTCGTAAAGTGATGATAGGGAAAAATATGGGAACACCTAAATAACTAAGAAAATCGTTCCATTCAAACCACAAGGCCTCCACCACTTTTCAAAAAATATTATTTAACATACCATCACTTATACGTTACTGACTTATTTTTTAAAGTAAAGAGTACTCTTGTTTGCCTCTTTAATTGCTTAACTCACAACTCACATGTATCGCGAATACACCCTAGGTTGACATACATCACGATTAGGAAGTTACTTAATTCCTCAATAAGAAAACACGTAAAGTCAGCCGTTTAATCAAACTAAAATATGAATTATCTTACTCAACAATTTTTCTAAATAAATTCCTATTCTTAATTGCCATGATACTAACCACTGCAAGTAAAACACCGGAAAGTACAAAAACACTACGAACTCCGAAATAATCAGAAAGAATGCCCATCGCCAGAGAGGCAATTCCGAATGCACCAGTTCCAATAGTGCCAAGGGATGTATATACGGTTGCCAATTGTTCTTTTGGTACGCTTGTTTGAACTAAGGTTTGTTGAGGAATGTTTTTTAATTGTCCAAAAAGCCCAATTAAGACAGATAAAATCAATGCGATTACAGGGAAACTCGTCAACCCGAATACAATCGTAAAAAGGCAAGTCATAAAAGCTCCTGTGATAATAAAAACATGACGATTTCGATCTACATATAAGTCAAACTTAATACAGATTAAACTACCTAACACTAACCCAACAAAAAACGAACTGTTTATTAAACCCCAGTACTCCTCTGCATTTAATGCCTGTTCAACATAGACTAATAATATTGCTGCTATCCAAACTGAGCCCGCGAGTGTTTCAAAAAACTCCATTTGTGCAACCGTTTTTAAAACGGGTGATCCTTTAATCGTTTGCCATCCTTGTGTTAATAGTATCCACTTTTTCTCTTGCTTCTCTGCTTTGTGTTCCACACTTTTTAACAAACTCAAAATAATGCTCGCAAAAACAAATAGCACAGTAACCAGCCATATTAGTAGGCTGGGATTTAACACAATCAATAACAAACTTCCAAAAAACCACGTTCCTATTTGAATGGACTGGGTAATTGTTTCTGCTATTGCGTTTGCTTTAACTAAGCTTTCTTCTTCCACATAATAAGGAATCAAAGTCTGCCTAATTGGATTGGCACAACCATCAAGAAATGCAATCCCTGCGATTAATATAAATATAAAAGTAAAGTTACTTAAATCTATTCCTATCGTCAAAAAAGTACCTAAACCAAATAATATAACCGTTTTCCCTATTTGCGAACCAATCAATAAATGTTTTAAATTAAACGCTCCAATAAGCAGTGGTGTTAAAATACTTGAAATAAACATAGAAAAAGTAATGGTAAATGGAACGAAAGCAGCTGCGGTTGCAGACTCGGTTAAACTGTAAATAACGCTAATAACACCGACAATATATATAACATCACCTATATTGGCAAGTGACTGACCAAGCATCAATAAAAGAAAATTACGATTTGATTTCAAATTTATCCCCCATTTCTAAATTATTGATAAAACAGGGAAGTTTAAGTTGGACTGATAGACATAAAGTTTTTCTCCTTTTTATATGTGCACTATGATAAAAATCTTTGGGGGATATCAAGACTTATCATTTTTTGCATCTGAATTATCTTCTGAATACCATTTATCTTTCCTTATTTTAACATATATAAAATTGGATTGGTGGTATTTTTAAGTCCTTCTGAACAGAGTCATGAGAAAAGAGATAAAAGTATTTGTAATCTTAAAACCGTGATTCTTTCGCTTCACATGGTTGTATGCTGCATGCACAACAGGTTGACATTACAACACGATTGGAACGTAACCAAATAGGTTCAATAAGAAAAGACTGCCATGTAAAGGGCAGCCGGTTTATCATTAATTAAAATGCAATTATCATGTGTAATTTTAAGTTTAGTTATTTACTGTTGGTGCTTTCCAAAGTACTAGTATTAATTTAAATATCCAATAAAAGAAGAAAAAGTTAAATATTAATCCGAACGAGCTAACGGTTAAATCCAATCCGCCTCGATAAACTAAACCTTCAGCTGGAAAACCAAAGTGATAATCCCCCAGATCTTTATCAACTCGATAACCAATTGTAGGAATGATAGTGAAAATAATAGTTGAAATTAGACTTAAGATAGATAACCGTATTTTATGGTAGTTTATTTTACCATTGAGGCTTAATAATACGATTATTATTAACGCATTAAATCCAACCCCCAGTAAAAAGGCTATCACTTTTTCCATTTGTTCCATGTAAGACGCCTCGTTTCAAGTATGGCTACTTTATCCATATTAGCATATTTATATATTATCAAATTTATCCAGTTTTAACCTTTTATTTTCACCATTAAAAAACTAAAGTCTAGAAACGATGTATAAAGTTCACATCAATCCTACACAAGTTAATAAATTATAAGCGCAAAAAGCAGCTGAAGATACAATTTCAGCTGCAAGTTAATTCTTTATCCCTAAAGCTTAATACTTTTAAACAGAACTTTTCTTCTCCATAATAAATGATCTTGATTTATTAACTATTTTGGCATTTCTATATGGTGATTCATAAACAAAAACTTTAGTAAAGAGAGGGTCCATATGATGGATAAATTGTTCGTCGACATAAGTAAAGTCCTCACGTTTATGTAAGCCATTAACGTCGTCATCGCTTTTAAAAACAGCCTAGTGATTTTGTTTTAAATTGTTTGCTAGGAGTAATTATTTCTTCATTCTGAAATGATTAAGCTAAGATTGAGAGCTATATATCTCTTGGTATGTGTTGAGCCATGAGTCACATTTGACCCAAAATGCACAGGTCTAAAAAGATAAAAGGTACCACCTGATCTTTCTTTAAAGAGCTCGCGAAAGTTAATGAACCACAATTGTTCCAAGCCTTTTAAATATGGTACGCTTTGACGATAACGTTAATGAAAGTTGGTGATCTATTTTGGTTGGACGTAATGACCCATGTACTTGCGGGAGTGGAAAGAAATACAAAAAATGTTGTGGCAAGAACAACGTTGTAGAATTGTCAGCAGTAATAAATGATGAACTTACACGAATTTCCAATAGCTTTATAGCAGATGGATTAAGCTCCCGCGAATATAGGGAACTAGATACACGTATAGGGAAGTGGAATTTGGAACTTCGTGACCTATTTGAAGAAGAATTAATCGAAATACTAGCATTAGAAAGCTTCTATTATATAGAACGAGCAGAATTTTGGATCAACTATTTGAAAAAACAAATAGCCAAACAGCCACGAAAGCAAGTGATTGATGTGCTCACTTTATGGCAGCAACCCTTTCTTTTGTTCGGTCAAATAACACAAGAACTGGAGAATGAGCTAATTGTAAAAGATGACCTACGGGATATATCCTATGCGATACCTGGAAAAATAACGGAATCACATTTAGGAGAATGGATGCTTGGGATTGTCTTACCTGATTCGCGTCGTGGAGAACATGGACTTACAGGAACAGATGGGATCATGTTCATTCACAACGATTCTTCAGGTATAGTTGCCCGAATTCGAGATACCCTGAAGTCTTCTGATAAAGACGTCTTGGATGTCTATCGTTTGTTTGGACAAATGGAGAAGGTCTATGACTTCACTACTTTTCAACAACAAGTGGTGGACTTAACTCAGCAATATTTGGCAGACCATTCATACGAGGAAGATATTGTACTGCCTATGCTAACTGGTTTTTTACTGAATAATGAGGTTAATGCTAAAAAACCAAGTGCAGTTGCTGCAGGAGTCATTCAAGTTGCCCATGATTTCGAGCTAATAGGTTCAGCATATTCGACGTTGAAAGAGATTGGCGCATACTTCAATGTGTCAAGTGCTACGGTATCGAAGTATCGAGACCAAGTGGGTGATTTTGTAATGTCTAAAATAGAACACTCAAAAGAAGAAAACTCGGAGCAAATTGCATCACCTGAACTTTCAGTAGACATAGGTACTGATCCACGTGGAACAGAAAGATTTATGTGGGAGATGGTCAAACGGACACAACAGCAGTCGTTTGAAACTGCAGAATCGTTAAATGCGTTTTTGAGTGGGAAAATGAATGAGGAATACCAACCTGTAAATAAGGAAGAGCAAGCACAGTTGTTTTGCTATAAAGCGTATGAAGCCGAAACAGAGGAATTGCGCGTACAACTTGCAAACGAAGCTGCGGATAAAAACTCAAATATAGCTGATGTTCACCTATTACTGGCTGAGCAGTCAACACATAAAATAATCAAAGAAAACCATTATTTAAAAGCGATTCGTTCTTCAATCGAAAACGTGGACTTTACAATCGATCAGGCCTGGAATTATGTATTGAATCGTCCATATTTGCGAGCTCTTTTTACCTATGGAGCATGGTTGATAACAGAAAATCGGCATACAGATGCTTTGAAGCAATTTTCACATATCTTTGAGATAAATCCACAGGATCATCAAGGAGTTCGTTGGTTACTAGTGGTTACCTATATGCACCTAGGATTTTATGAAGAGGCTGACCAAGTGTTGAATCAACTGAATTCAGACAATCATCAAGCAATCTTCTTTTATTTAGAATTAGTTATGGATCGCAAAGAATTAGATTTAGCTATTAACCATGTTGACATGTCCCATGGAGAAAAGTTAAATAAGCATGTAATCGCTATGGTGGCAGAAGGAAAGGACCCTGGAGCATTTCCACGATCACTTACCATTCAAGCTGGCAGTATGGATGAAGCCAAACTTATTTATTGGATGATAAGTGGCTTGATTTAGGTGATTATTACCTGAAATCTCTAGGTATATTATGTAGCCGCTTTGCCGTCCAAAGCGACCGCAATTTAAAGGACAATTATGTCGTTGTATCTGAGATAATTGTTATATAAGCGATTGGCTGGCAGCTTCTTTAATATACAATCTCAAGGTATCAGGCACAGACAAAAATACAGAAAATTTGTGGCTGCGTCTGTTTCTTTCATTAAATTTACAGATTTAGCGAAATCCTTCATTCAAGTGACGTAGATTGATAATTTATAAGTAGCAACAAGCAGCCGAAATTTCATCTTCGGCTGCTTATTTTCTAAAAAGTAAGTGTCCATTCCCTAGTAAACCAAAATAAAATACCAATGCACGTGAAGGTTGAAGGCGAGCTACGGACGCACACCAGCCGCAAGATTGCCTATAAGAAAAAGAATGGTGATGTGACAAAGTCATCACGATTCTTTTTACTCCCTAGATTATGATGCAGAAGGTGTGCCGTCCAAAGCGAGCCGGAAACCTTCAGGTGCCAATTTTCGCATCGTTACCTGTTACTTGTTTTCTTATGTTGGGTGGTACTATTTGCCCCAAAGTGCACAGATACCAAGTGAGGAAATGGTGCCACTCATAGAGCACTCTCTTTTCTCTCTTCAACCTCTGAAAGATCCTCGAGCCACTTCGCACAAAAATAGAGCCACCTTCTGTATAATTAATTTATGAGTAAATACCTTGAAATCTAAAGTATTACTCATAGTGAAATTTTTTCGCAAATCTAATTTTGATGTGAGTCTCTAATTAAAAACAGGGTATGGAAAGGGTATAAAATATTCGCAGAAGAAGACACTAAAAGTGACTGCCTTACGTAAATAGAAAACCTATGATTTATTTTTACTTAAAAGAAAAAACTAGGATACAAAAATACGAAAGAACAAGGGGAGATACGATGACAAACGAAAAAGAAGTAATAGAATCAGGATGGAACTTAGACAATAGTTATGCCCGTCTGCCAGAAGTGTTTTTTACTACTTTCACTCCAGATGCTGTACGATTACCAGGATTGATTATGTTTAATTCTTCGTTGGCTAAGTCTCTTGGATTGAACGGCGATGCGCTCCAAAGCAAATACGGTGTAGCGGAACTTGCTGGTAACAAAATTCCAGAAGGTGCAATGCCGCTTGCTCAAGCTTACGCGGGACATCAATTCGGGAACTTTAATATGTTAGGGGACGGTCGAGCTCTTTTACTTGGAGAGCAACTCACTCCTGATGGTGAGCGGTTTGATATTCAGTTCAAAGGTTCAGGTAGAACGCCTTACTCTCGAGGCGGCGATGGCCGAGCAGGACTGGCACAGATGCTACGCGAATACATCATCAGCGAAGCTATGCATGCGCTTGATATTCCGACCAGCCGAAGTCTAGCAGTGGTGACAACCGGTGAATCAGTACTCCGTGAAACCGAACTACCTGGTGCAATTCTGACCCGTGTAGCTGCTAGTCACATTCGCGTCGGTACTTTTCAATACGCTGCAAACTTTGGCTCAATTGAGGAAGTTCGCGAACTGGCTGACTATACAATAGAGCGTCATTATCCTGAAATTGAGGCTGATGACAATCGTTATATATCGTTCCTGCAGGAAGTAATCAAACGTCAAGCTTCGCTGATTGCTAAATGGCAATTGGTTGGCTTTATCCACGGGGTGATGAACACTGACAACATGACCATTAGTGGAGAAACCATTGACTATGGTCCTTGTGCCTTCATGGATGCCTATGATCCAGCAACAGTATTTAGTTCCATTGACCGTCAAGGCCGCTATGCCTATGGTAATCAACCGTATATTGGCGGATGGAATCTCGCGCGATTTGCAGAAACTCTCTTACCGCTATTAGATGATGATCAGGACAAGGCAATCAAAATGGCGACAGATGCGATTGGAGAATTTAATAAGTACTATCACGCAAATTGGTTTGCAGGAATGAGAGCAAGACTAGGAATTTTCAACGAAGAGAAACAGGATGAAACCCTTATTGAAGACCTCCTGAGTATGATGAAGAAGTATGAGGCAGACTATACTAATACCTTCCTCGCATTGACTTTTGATACGATGGAGGAAACGGTCCTATTTGGCACCGCAGAATTTTCTAAGTGGAATGACATGTGGCAGGCGAGGCTAGGCAAGCAGCAGGAAACGAAAGCTGATTCGCATCAGTTGATGAGAAACAGTAATCCTGCGCTAATTCCTAGAAATCACCAGGTAGAAGCGGCACTAGAAGCCTCAGTGAAAAATGGTGACAATAGCGTGATGGAGCGGCTTCTTGCTGTTCTTGCAAATCCTTTCGCGCACACACCCGAACAAGCTGAATACTGCGCAGTGCCTACGGAATCAACCATTCCTTACCAAACTTTTTGTGGGACATGAGAAAAAAGTAGTAAAAGTGTCACAGGGATGAAAATAATTAATATGAACATAAAAAAGAGTAACATTCAGTTGAATGTTACTCTTTTTTAAAATTATCCGGATTCGTGTGTGTTACGGAAAACCTAATCATAATAAGAGCTTTTGGGACATATCTTGAACTAGATACTATTTTTGTGTTCATTTATTAGATTGTAATAGGAGGAATAGAATGGCTAAGATGATTGTTATTTATAATGAACCGACCAACAAAGAGGGGTTTGAAGCACATTATCACAACGTTCATATCCCGTTAGTCCAAAAATTACCTTTTCTTAAAAATGCAGCCGTTAACATGGTTAGGCAGACGATGAACACAAATGAGAATTTTTATTTAATTGCCGAATTAGAGTTTGATAGTCTACAAGAAATTGGCCAAGCTTTAGAGTCACAAGAAGGAAAAGAAGTAGCAGGTGATATCGCAAATTTAATGACTTTTCTTGAAAAACCTCCAGTCATTACGATGGCAGAGTAAATTCGCATTCCAAAAAAGTTGTTGTTTATAGACATATTGCATCTTCAATAGAAAAAGACGATCAAGTGACCAGCACACTTGATCGTTTTTTTACTGCTTCACCAACAGGTTATGCTATCATTCTTTAAAGTTTCAGGATTTCAAAACTTGTTTAGTGTGAAAACCTTCTTTCAAGGAACGTAGAAAGATATTTTATAGTTAGTAAAAAGCCGCCGAAATTTTATCTTCGGCGGCTTCCTTTCTAAGCAGTAAGTGCCTATTCACTAATAAATCAAAATCAAAGACCTATGCACGTCGTGAAGGTTGTAGACGAGCGACGGACGCACACTCGCCGCAGGATTGCCTTTAAAAAAGAAGAATCGTGAAGTGATTAGGTCACTTCATGATTCTTTGCGTTCTCCAGGTTATGGTGCAACAGATTTGCCGTCCAAAGCGAGCAGGAAACCATAGTCGATACAGTTCTAAATCCTTTTTTAAGGTGGAGGTGTTCCATCATGGAATAGAGGTGTGATCAAAATAGAAAAATAAAATGAAAAATTTTAATAAAGGAGAGAATTCCATCATATAGTAGCCAGGAGGAGTGAGCGATATTAATACGTTTTCGTATCGTGGCGTCTATGTACCTTATGGAGGAAATCCGAAGCTTTTTGTATTACCTCCACAAATATGGTGGCAAAAGCAACCCGTTCATTGTCCCGTGTTTACACCAGAAGACGCATTTATTCACGGGACCGTATGGCCAATGTTAGTCGATGGATATTCAAAAGAAGAGGGAATTTCATGAGCGAAGAACAGCGGAAACTGTTACTGTCCCTCCAAGTTGCTGACTTCAACGTGATAGAATGGGTGCTATTTATGCACACGCATCCAGATTACCTTGTGGGGTGTCAACAGAGAAAAGAAGCAATGAAGACTGCCGCAAAAATCAGAAAAACTTATGAAGATTTATATGGTCCATTAACTCATCTTGTACCTATTTCTTGTAGTAAAAAAAATCTCACGCCATGGCCATGGCAGGTATGAAAGGATGTTGGATAATCGATGTGGATATATGATAAAAAACTTCAATATCCGGTAGAAGTTCGCGATACCAATCCAATGTTAGCGAAATTTTTAATGGAACAGTACGGAGGTGCAGACGGGGAACTGGCAGCTGCCTTAAGGTATATGAACCAACGTTATACAGTACCTGATAAAGTTATTGGATTATTGACTGATATTTCGACAGAAGAATTTAATCACTTGGAAATGATTGCAGCGATGATTTACAAATTGACAGTAGATGCAACTCCTGACCAATTAGTAGAAGCAGGACTAGGAGCCCATTTTGTGAGTCACGGACATTCTCTCTTTTATCACAATGCAGCGGGTGTTCCATTTACCGCTACGTATATTCAAGCAAAAGGAGATCCCATCGCAGACTTATATGAAGATATCGCAGCAGAAGAAAAAGCACGTGCAACATATCAATGGTTAATTGATATTTCTGATGATCCCTATATAAACGATTCATTAAAATTTTTACGTGAACGAGAAAATGTACATTCTATGCGTTTTAGAGAAGCAGTGGAAATGTTAAAAGAAGACCAAGTGCAGAAAAAAATCTTTTAAACGACAAGTTCATTGTCGTTTTTTTTTTGCGTTTAGAATGCACGTGTGCTCGTTAAGGATGCAGGCGAGCAACGGGCCGCACACCAGCCACAAGATTGCTTTAAAAATAGAAGAATCGTGATGTGAAAAGGTCATTCATGATTCTTTGCGTTCTCTAGGTTATGAAGCAGCAGGTGTGCAATCCAAAGCGAGCCGGAAACTCTAGCTAGAGCACATTCATAAGCCAATATCGTGTTAAAGTACTTATAAATTTGTTAAAATTAACCGAGGGAGATATTTACTATCCCTCCAATACAGAACCGGTTATTTTTAAATAAAATAGTAGGAGATGTGAAGAAGTATGAGAGCAGCAGTTTGGTATAAAGCGAAAGATATACGTGTTGAAGAACGGGAAGTGAACGCAGTTCTTCCTAATGAAGTGAAAATAAGGGTTGCTTGGGTAGGTATTTGCGGCAGTGACTTGCATGAATATCAAGAAGGTCCTGTACTAATTCCATCACAAGGTCCTGATCCATTGACAAACCAAGAAGCACCATTAACGTTAGGGCATGAATTTGCCGGTGTAATCGAGGAAGTCGGATCTGATGTAACACGATTTAAAGCGGGTGATCGAGTTGTTGTAAATCCTTTAATCACAAAAGGTAATAAAGGGCCCGAATACGATATATATGACGGATTTACATTTGTTGGACTAGGTTCAAATGGTGGTTTTGCTGACTTTACGGTTGTAGCTGAAAAAAATGTTTACGCACTTCCAGATGGTCTGTCACTCGAGGAAGGCGCACTTGTCGAACCGACGGCTGTTGCTGTACAAGCTGTCAAAGAAGGTGGCTTGCAATCAGGACAAACTGTAGCAGTATTTGGTGCGGGACCAATTGGTCTTGTGACGATTATTGCAGCTAAGGCACAAGGGGCAAGTAAAATCGTTGTTTTCGACTTGTCAGATAGTCGACTGGAAAAAGCGACATTAGTCGGAGCTACGCATGTAGTCAATCCTGGTAACATGGATCCTTTAGAAATGGCGAGAGAGATTGAACCTGAAGGGTTTGACGTGTCATTTGAAGTGGCTGGTGTAGAAATAACATTTAACCAGGCAATTAAAGTCACAAAAACACGTGGTACGGTTGTCGTTATTTCCATTTTCCCTAAACCAGTTTCATTTGACCCAATGGATTTGACAACTACTGGCGTCAAAATCACGTCAACTTTAGCGTATGAACCTGAAGTGTTCCAGAAAACAATCGATTTAATGAGCTCAGGAGAGATTGATCCGAAGCTAATTATCACAAGTCGAATTGAGCTAGAAGAAATCATAACAAAAGGTTTTGATGCACTAACGAACGACAAAACACAAGCGAAAATTCTAGTTAAACTGAGTGGGGAACAATAATACCTTCACTAAACATTTAGTCTAGACTTTAATTGAATAGAAAAAATAAAGGAGCTGTCCTAAAAGTCATAAAATATGACAAAGGGCAGTTCTCTTTTTCTTTATAGTAGAGGTAGATTTCCGTTTCAACGCACTTTCATGTTTCGAAGCTAGCGAAGCGATGCAGAAACAGACGGACGCTTTCCGCGGGCATGGCCTCAGTCTCCTCGACGAGCAAGCTCGTCTCCGGGGTCTTCAGCTCATGCTATTCCCGCTGGAATCGCCGTCTTCCACTCCAATCATCCTTAAGTTTATCATGTGCAAAACAGACAACTATAACTGTTTACAATTTTCAAATGTAGATCCAGAACAAGCGATCGGCTGGCTGCTTCTATAAAGAACTACCTCCTCGGATTCAGGCGTAGCGGATATCCTAGGTTGCCAAGGATCACTGCGTTCTGCCAGGCACACCCACTAAAATCGTTGTCTGTCGCCGTTTATCTTTTCTTTCTATAAAGTTTCAGGATTTTATAACCTATATAGTGTGAAAAACCTGTTCTTTAAATAAGGTAGAATGATCCTATACAGTTAGTAAAAAGCCGCCGAAATTATATCTTCGGCGGCTTTTTTTCTAAAAAAGTAAGTGTCAATTCACTAGTAAACCAAATCCGAATTACTTTGCACGTTTAGGTGGTAGGCGTAGCGAAGGAAGCACATCTGCCGCAAGATTGCCTCTAAAATGCATCATTATGTGACAAAGTCACATAATGATGCATTTTACTCAATAGGTTATGATGCAGCAGATGTGCAGTCCATAGCGAGCCGGAAACCCGACCGATACATTGTCAATTTTCCTTTTTCTGTGTTGGCGCTTTCTAACTACAAACTTCTTTTGCATCTTAAGTCACGCTATTTCCCTATAGCAGGGAAGAAAATAACGTTTTTATTCAGCAATTAAGATCAAATTACGGTGTTTATTGATGAAAATTCGGGTGAGCGCTTGGTCAGTTGGGAAATTTGGAGTTCAAGTTGGAACTTTTAGACCCTAAGTTGGAAAAATCACGCTCCAAGTAGGAATAGATAAAATATGGAAAATATTAATTTTAATTTTTATTGCTTGTTGCTCTAATAATCCTTTATGAGTTTACAGAGTAACGTGCAAACTCATGATTAAGATATATGGCGTCTTTTCACAATTGTGATATAGTGTGAAACACTTCTTTCAAAGAACGCAGAATGAACTTTTATAGTTAGCAACAAGCCACCGAAATTGTATCTTCGGTGGCTTCCTTTCTAAAGAAGTAAGTGTCCATTCTCTAGTAAACCAAACTCAAAGACCTGTGCACGTTTAGGTTGTAGGCGAGCGACGGATGCACATCTGCCGCAAGATTGCCTCTAAAAAAGAATCATCTTTATGTAACAACGTCACATAAAGATGCTTTTTACTCAATAGGTTATGACGTAGCAGTTGAGCCATCCATAGCGAGCCGGATACACTAGTCGCTGTAGTGTTAGATGAAATCTCCTGTGCTCGTTAATGAAAGAAAGGTCTAAATCGAAGGGATATATAGGTGGCACGGCTAGCCGGTTTGCCACTTTCCTGTTCGAGATATTCTCCGCTGCGCTCACTTTGTGCGAGGATTTTACGTACCTGTGTAAGCCGCAAATTGAGAGGAATTGGTGTCTTAAACAGCACATTACCAATTATCCTTGCAGCTTGCCACTAAGAAGCTTGGCTGACAGCAAGGATAATTGTGTTATATTAATGGAAATAAATGTGATGAAAAATAGTTTCATATCATGAAAGGAGACTTTCAATCATGCCTTTAGAAATCGTTAGAAACGATATAACAAAAATGGATGTAGATGCAATCGTCAATGCGGCGAATTCAGAACTGCAAATGGGTGGAGGTGTTTGCGGATCCATCTTTATAGCGGCCGGTGTGAAAGAGTTGCAAAAGGCATGCGATGAAATTGGCCAATGCTCAGTTGGAGAGGCTGTTTTGACAGATGGATTCCGGTTACAGTCAACACACATTATCCATACAGTTGGTCCGGTTTGGCGAGGAGGGAACCAAAACGAAGAAAAACTTCTGCAATCCTGTTATGAAAATTCCTTGGCATTGGCTGCTTCACTAAACTTGGAGTCAATAGCCTTTCCAGTCATTTCATCGGGCATTTATGGCTATCCGAAAGAACAGGCTTTGCAGGTAGCTATTTCTTCAATTCACGAATTCTTAATGAGCCATGAGATGATGGTATACCTCGTCGTCTTTGATAAACAATCTTTCGGATTCAGTGAAAAACTATTCAAATCCATTCATCAATATATCGACGAACATTATGTGGAAGAGCATGAGCTAAAATACTCACGAAACCAACGGATGATCGAACAAGAGATTCAATCACAACAGGCGTATGTTGTGGAAGAGAAGTTACAGGATTTTAAGAAAAGAAGCCTAGAGGATATGATGGGCCAGATTGATGAATCCTTTTCACAGAGACTTTTACGTTTTATTGACGAAAAAGGAATGACAGATGCGGATACCTATAAAAAAGCGAATATTGACCGCCGCCTTTTTTCGAAAATCCGTAATTCACCCGATTACACACCGCTCAAAAAAACAGCGATAGCTTTTGCGATTGCTTTGGAATTAGATCTATATGAAACAAAGGATTTACTGGACAAGGCAGGTTATACCTTATCACAAAGTAGTAAATTCGATCTTATCATCCATTTTTTCATTGAACAAAAGAACTACAATATATACGAAATAAATGAAGCCTTGTTTACTTTTGACCAAGTTTTGCTCGGTGCGTAAGTGTCGCTTTAGAAGCGACCTATTTGTTTTAGAAAAAGCTTATTCTTAAGTTGTAAATGAGGAACATAACTTAAGGAGGAAATTTAAATGAATGCGAAAAGTACTGAGTTGGTTTTTATTCTAGATAAGAGCGGTTCGATGGCTGGACTTGAGAGCGATACGATTGGTGGATTCAATGCTTTGATTACCAAGCAGAAAAAAGAACAAGGGGACGCTCGAGTCACGACGATTTTATTCAATGATGGCTATGAGTTACTGCATGACCGAATTTCGATTAAAGGGATCGCACCCATTACGGAAAAGGAATACGAAGTGGGTGGCATGACGGCCTTACTTGATGCGATAGGTTCAACCATCCAAAAAATCGGCAATGCTCAAAAAAGAACAAGTGAAGAAGAACGCGCAGGAAAAGTAATGTTCGTCATCACGACTGATGGATATGAAAACGCCAGCTGTGAATACAATTACAAAAAAATCAGGTCGATGATTGCGCATCAAAAAAAGAATTACAAGTGGGAGTTTGTGTTTTTAGGAGCCAATATCGATGCCGTTGCCACAGCAGAAAAATTCGGGATTGATGAAGAATTCGCGGTAAAATACCATGCTGATACTGAAGGCACTCAACTCAATTATCAAGTGTTAAATGAAGCTGTCAGTTCTTTCCGAACAGGTAAGAAACTAGATCGCTCATGGAAAATAGATATTGAAGCGGATTATGAACAGCGTAAGTAAAAATTTAATTTGAAGTTTGCTGCAAACCTGGTTATATAATAGAAGAAACTAATGAAGCAAGATTAAATTTTAGCTCATCATCTTAACCGGTGCTGGGCTTTTTTTGTTGCAGAATTCGAAAGTCTAAAAGAAACTACCCGGATTAAGGATTCTTCAGTATCAAAATTGGATACACGAAGTTGCAATTAATCGCCTTAGATTCCACTAATAAAACCTCATATTTGTTATTACTATTGTAAAATAAATTTGCATTATTATAATACATATTGTATATATATAATATAGAATATTAACTAAGAAAGAGGATGATAAAAAATGAGTGTGAAAACATTGGAAAAGAATGATCATTTTTTACGTAAAGTAAATCAGACGGGAAATAGTTTATCCATTGGGTTACCTAAAGATATAGCTTTACGAATGAATTTGCAAAAAGGTGATGATTTGCAGCTCACTTTAAATGAAGAAACAGATGAAATTACAATTAAAAAAGTTGTGAATATGGATATGCACCCGAATTTATTGAAATCCATGGACAGAGTCATGATTAAATACAGCGATATGTTTGAGAATCTTAAGAACCGTTAACAGGTTAGGAGAAAAGAATGGAAGCATATAAACTAAAGGCCCGTGAAATACTTATGTTATATGAATATGTCATGTCTGAAACACATGATTCTAGCAATGCTGGAGTAAAAGATCAAGACCGCTTTTATTTGATGTTAGAAAGACCTGAGAAGAAATTATTTGGCCAAGAGCAATTTCCGAATGTTTTTGAAAAAGCATGTGTGTACTTACATTCTATTTCTACTGATCATATATTTATTAACGGGAATAAGAGAACAGCTGCGTATGTTTTTATAACGTATTTAGAACTTCATGGACATACATTTACTATGATGAAAAAAAATCTTGAAGATTATGTAGTTGAACTAACCATTCATCAAAAGTACAAAGGAAACGATGCAATTAAGAATATGTGCGAAGACTTGCAGGAATTCATAGATTAAATCGAACTATAAAAATATTTGGAAATTGCTGCTGGAAACTTTATAGGAATTTAACAGTGGCTGAGATTGCATCTTCGGTTGCTTCTTTTTTTATGGATAACTATTCGTGTCTAAAGTGAAAGAAGTTAAAGTGAATCTAGTTTAATAGAATTAAATAGTAGCTCATCATCTTAACCGGTGGTGGGATTTTTTTCGGATTCGTGTTCAGGAATTTATAACCTATGTGATGTGCGAAACCCTTATTTCAAATAAAGCAGAATGATCCTGTATAGTTAGCAACAATCGGCCGATTACTTTCTATACAGTAACTGTTTATTCACTAGTAAACCAAAATAAAAGTCATGTGCACGTGAAGGTTGTAGGCGAGCGACGGACGAACACCCGCCGCAAGATTGCCACTAGCATTTTGAAGTGACAAAGTCATATCAAAACTTTTTATTCCCTAGGTTTTGATGCAGTGGGTTTTACCGTCCAAAGCGAGTCGGAAACCACAATTGATTCATTTGGTGACTTCTACTCACCAGACTTAATTGACCCTTCAATGAAATTAAAATCAGAAATTTCGGTCTTTTATTAAAGAAAAGCTCTTATGATCTTGTAATTTCATGTATAGTTGAATATGCTAATATAAAATTAAACCACATTTATCCACTAATCCCATATCGATAAGTATGACTAGCACATGCTTGATATAGGAGAGAAAAAGGAAGGATCAATGCCTTGAATATTAAAATCTTACAAGAAAAAATATAGCTATCTGTAAAGTTTATTACTCTATGTCTATCCAGGATAAGGTGAGTGTCTACTGATGAAAAAAGTTAAAATTTCAACAAAGACAAAAGATGATGGGAAAATTGACGAGCAACGAAAGAAAATACTAGAATCAACACTCATTCTATTCAAAGAAAAGGGCTATCATCGGACAACCACTAGAGAAATTGCAAAGAGTGCTAATATGAGTAGTGGCTCTATTTATGGCTATGTAAATTCTAAAGATGACATCCTTTATTTATTTTATGAAGCTCTTTATGATCAACTAAATATCATGATAAATGAAAAGATACGTGATATTGAAAGTAAGGGATTATCGCGTTTGAAATCATTCGTTAAAGAATATTTTTTAGTAATTGATGAAATTAGTGACCAAACAAGCATTATGTATAGTGAATCACGCTCCTTGTCAGAGTTACATTTGAAATATGTCCTTTCCAAAGAAAATGAATTTAGTTCATATGTTAAAAATATTTTGCTTAAATCTATTCAGGAAGAGAGTATTTTTATTAGTGAAGATAAAGTAAGTATAGTAGCTCATAATATTATTGTTCAAGGTCATATGTGGGCATTCCGAGGCTGGACACTTAAGCAAACATTTACTCTAGAAGGATATATTAATGTTCAAACGGAGTTGTTAATTGATAGTATTGTAGATTGTAAAAGTAGGGAAAAAGAAAATTGATATGTGTTTATTAAGTTGAAAACTGAGGTAAATTGTAGATCACTCTAATTAACCTGAAGAAATCACTTAGGTACCCAATTTTTTAATGCTTCATAATCAAGAATAACAAACCTATTGCGAGGTGTTTCTAGCAAATTCTCCTTACGAAGCTGGTTAAAAAGACGAGTTACCGTTTCTCGTGTTGTTCCAATGGTACTTGCAAACTCTTGATGAGTCATCGGAATGTCGATATGTATTTTGTTATTGTTATGAATGCCACAAGTCTCAGCAAGTTTCAAAAGAAACGCTTGTCCGCGATTCTGAATATGCTGACCGGTAAATCCTTGTAGCTTTACTTGAAGCTCAATAATCTTTTCACTCATTGCACGCATGACTTTAATAGAAATATTGGTCGAATCAATCATCAATTGCTCAAAGGATTTTAGTGGGATGGCTAAAAGTACAGTATATACGACTGCTTTTGCTGTCGCAGGGTAGGGACTTGTATCAAAAAAGCCAGTGTGAGGGAACATATCTGTTTTAAGAAACGACATAATTTGTTCATGTCCGTATGCATCCGTTTTATGCCTTAATAAGCCCATCTCGGATGAAAAAAACGGCTTTTTTGTCGCTAGCTTCCATGAAGATTGTCGCTCTTTTAGGGTAAGATCGCTGTATGGCAATACTCCAAACATGCTCCAGTTCTTCAGGTGTCAATTCTTTGAACAATGGTATTAATTGAAGTAATTCTACTCGTTTTTCCATACTACAACTCCTATAGTAATAAATTAACCATCACATGAAGTGTATTTGTCCTGTAAAAGCGGGTACCTATGAAATAAATCAAAAAACAGCTGAAACGGCATCTTCAGCTGTTTTTCCTATTTTTAACACGAACAGTTCAAATTAAAATCTTCAAACTGACTTTCCATGGTGTTCCAACGTGAAGATTTCTTTCTCCGAATATATCTTTGATTCCGGGAAGCCGTTATTAACTTATGATATGTAGAAATTTCTCTACTTCTGGTTAAATAAATACATGGAACCAAACATGAGTAAAATTGCCAATGCTTTTCGTATGTTTAAAGGATATGTTTGACCTCCGAATAAACCGAAATGGTCAATGATGACTGCAATCAAAATTTGTCCAGCTATAATTGAAAAAAATGCTGCGGTAACACCAATTTTAGGAACTGTCATGACCATGATAAATACGTAAAAAGCTCCTAGCAGTCCACCAATCAATTGCCATTTTGGAACATCGTTGAAAGCGAAGAAATTGCCTTTACCAAAAAATAGCATCGTAATGAATAAGGCAATTGTTCCAATTAAAAAGGATATAAAAGAGGCTTCGATCGTGCCTACCTTCTTACCTAATCCGCCGTTAACAATTGCTTGTATGCCAATTGCAATTCCTCCTACGATTGACATCAATAAATACATCCACTTCATCCATCACAACTCCTTTAATGTTACGTAACCGGGAACCTTTGTAAATCAGATTATACACCAATTACATGAAGAATTTCCTGAAAGTAAAATTATAGGCTATCAATATAGGCCAACCTTTTTACAAGAGTTGTGAAATTGGTAAAGACTAGTGTTAGTGAAATAAATCGAGAAAAAAAGACCAAAATTGTTTCTTCGGTCGATTTTATTTTTTACAGTAATTCTCTAGTCAACCAATAGATGAAGCATGCAACTGACTATATTTTATATTTTGCTACATTGGCTGCGGTCTCAAAACGATTACTGCCTGATAGATTGGTCAATTTATCGGCTATCAAGCCATTCACACTGCCTCCGACGACGATTAATTCAACAGCCACTTTGCCAGTAATGGCATGACGAGGATAAATTGGCGCTTTTAATCGAATGGACAAAATCTCTGCGGCTGGGTAGTCAATTAACGACCCAATTACAATTGCTCTTTCTAACATCGTTACTTCCTCCTCTATTGGATCTGGCTTAATGGGTTTTATCTTCAACTCAAAATAATCAACAATTCCTTTTGCAATGGCCTCTCCCTGGGCTTTTAAGAATTTATCGTCTCGCATTTTTATACTATCCGTCCGACTATCCATGAATCCACCTTCAACAAGAACGGAAGGCATATTCGTTTCACGTAGTTCATGAAAGTTTGCGGATTTCACACCACGATCGAGTATTTGCATCGCATGTACGACCTTCGGATGAATCTCGTTAGCTAGTTTAAAAGATAAAGGGTTATTACTAGCAGGCTCCATTACAAAAGTTTCCACACCACTATGATTTCCCCATTCATTTCCAATAGCATTATGGTGGGAACTGACATAAATATCAGCTTTCCAAGCATTTGCCTGATTTGTCCGATTTACTAAAGGTATATCTGTTTTACCACTTGAATCGTCGACACGTAATTGTTGAACTCCATCATATTTTGCTAGAAAAGCCATTCCTGCAATCACCACTTTATTGTTAAATGACCATTCTCGTTCTCCTGTTGGCGAACGTTTCCCTGCTGTATTTATACCGTGACCTGCTGACCATGCTACTTTTTTCATCTATCTTCAATTCCTTTCATTTAATTTAAGAATTCACTACTTGCTACATAATTTAATTGAATGCATTCTATTTACTGTATTCAACTAAATATATTAAACTTGAGTAATTTATATTGAAAAAAGAGTATATTCTAAAAATAGATAGAAGAAAATAGCAAAATGGCTACATTTTTACTAAGTATATTAAATTTAATCCTTTCAATGAACTATATTGAAAATAAAACGTTATTTATTATAGAAGGAACTAATTAAAAAGTGAAAGGTGATAATTACAACTTTCATAGCGAAAAAAAAGGAATTTAGTATTTTATCTCGAATATAAGAATATATACCTAATGAATAAAGTCGTTATATTTACCTGTAAATTGTTTATAAAAAGAAAAGAGGAATCTCTTTGGAGAAAATCATTGATTTACATGAGGATTTCTACAAAAGCATTCAGAACGATCTTGAAGTTAAGGAAAAACTTGATCGCGAAAAGATTACCATATTGGATGGGTTTATTGAAAATAGGGAACTTGTCCGACTGTACTACCAAGCATTCTATATAAGCAAAACACCGAGAATTGTGTTATGTGGGACTAATCCAGGAAAAAATGGGGCTGGTAAAACAGGAATACCCTTTATAGATTTTAATGGTGCTTCGGAGTTATTTCCTAATGTTGACCAAGATGACAAAGAGAGAAGTGCTCAATTTATTTTGTCAGTTATTAGTGAAATAGGAAAAATGAAATTTCATAAAAATGTATACATGACAAATTTATCGTGGTTTGGTTTTATTCAGGACAATAAGAACGTGAATTACTTTAATTTACCTACGCCTTTGGAATCGGTTTTTACAGATTCTTTTTTAGCAGAAATGGAAATTGTTCGACCGAAAGTGATTATTCCTTTAAGTAAGGACGTTGAACAAGCATTACATAAGATGACAGAAGAAGGAAGATTAAACTATCCGGTAGGTCCGCGTCTACCACATCCTTATTATTGTTCATTCGGTAAAAGAGAAGACAAGTATAAAGAGAAATATGTGAATAGAATTACGAGTTCGATGGGGAGGCTAGCTTTAAGTTGAACAGGTGAATGCTTTCTTTGCGAAAGGTTGAAGGAAAGACTAGTTGCTGGACAATCAGATAAATAGATGAGAAAAGGAAGATGATTTTAATGAAAACCATGATAGAAAAAGCCATGCAATTTGCTGCAGTCAAACATGATGGACACTATCGAAAAGAGTCGAAAATACCATATATCACGCATCCAGTAGGCGTTGCAATGATCCTGCAGAAAACAAAGGCTCCAGACGAAGTAGTTGTAGCTGGGATTTTGCATGACACGCTTGAAGATACAAATACAACGCCCGATGAGCTTATGGAGCATTTCGGGGAAAAGGTTTTACAATTGGTTATCGCTGCATCCGAACCTGATAAATCATTGCCATGGGAGGATTGAAAACAGCACACAATCGACTCGATTTCATCTATGACACCTGATGAAATATCAGTCATTACCGCAGATAAATTGCACAATATCCGATCAATTCAGGTGGACTTGAATGAAAAAGGCGAGTCTGTTTGGAGTCGTTTCAATCGAGGAAAACGGGAACAGTCGTGGTATTACATGAGTGTTGTACGAGAATTGGAATCCTTTAAAAAGGAAGTTTCTCTTGTACGCGTGCTCAAGAAAGAAGTGTTCCAATTATTTGTTGGTAAGAAAAAACTTACTGTGAAGGAAATAGATGCGCTGTTTAGTTGTAGTTATGATTGTAATGAGAAGCGACAGCGGGAGATAGAGTCTATGGGTATCCTTGGTTTTGTCAAAGAAGCATTAACATATGCTGATGACACATACATAAACGCTGACTACAACAAGGTATCTCCTTTAATGGAGTCATTAAGGAAGCAAGGCATTGATTTTGAAATGAATTCCGATGGCTCGTTTATCCTGCTATCATACTGCGCGGAACTCAAACATCGTCTAGCTTGGTCTGATAAAACACTTTACAAACATTTCAAGCGCAATCTTAAGAATCTGTAAGAGGATTCTTGTCGTTCTTATATTTTGAGCACAGTATGTCATTTCTCGATTCAATCAAACTCAAACCATTGGGTTTATAGGTTGATAAGAGGAGGCGGACGCATACCCACTGCTTCTTTCGGTCATTCTTGATATAATGTGGCAGTGGATTTTCCTCGCAAACCATATTGAACCAATAAACTAAACCGATTTTTATGATGGTATGAACCTTAAAGTTACTGTTTTACTGGTGAGGTCAAATATGAAAAAGAAAATACAAATGAAACAGGAGAAAAAATTAGAACATTAATGTTAAAAATAGGTCAATTCTTGAATGGCATTTCATAAACAGCTAACTTAATTTCTTGTTAATTTGTGTTAACTGATTTGTTAAGTAGTCTATTTGTTTTTGCATTTTTTTCATTTGATTTTCTTGATTTTCTTGATTTATTTGATTTTTTGTATCCTGTATATTATCTTCAACTGCTTCTTCTAAAGCAAGTACCCCTGCAACAGTTGCTAACGCATCTCCGAATGTAGAAATCACAGAAGCAATGATAGCAAGTTTTGCCGAATAAATTTCTGGAAACGTGGAATTTTGACCACTTTCGCCATTATTCACATTATTCTTCTCCAATGTCTTATCCTCCTTTTCATTCCTCAAGTTTGTTTTACGTGTAAACAAATATCCAATGTCATCGTATGTCTTTCGCACCTCTATTTGGCAATCCGCGAAATGTATATCGATGGGAGGAAGGGAGTTTGACGGATTTACCTGTTATGTGGAGAAAATTATAATGCCCAATCGTTAAATCACTAAAGTTTCATAAAATAATATTCTAGGTAGTTCAATAAATTTTTTACCCACTTTAAACCTAGGTATAAATAGATGTCCAAACAAAATTTATATTTTATCATTCATTAATGGAGAAAGTAGATTTTGTACGAAGATTCAAAACGACCTTTTTAACAATTAATCTAGTTTATGAATTGTTGCATTAACATGCTCTTTTTCCACATTGTTCTTGATTTTAGGACAAGATTATTAAGGGAAAGTGTGATTAATATTTGGCAAATAGAGAAATTTTTAATTGTTTAACGTCCAGAACGCTATAAAATGCTGGAGAGCAAAGCTAACGCACATGTTGCAAAGTCGTCTCTCTTCTCTAGTTTTTGATAAAGTGGTTTTACCAACCAAAGCGCACTCGAAACCATACCAGATTCATCATTGTTTGTACATTCAGGGAATAGCTTTACCAGGTGGTTTGTAAATTGAAATAGTTGATTATCCGTTAGTTGATCACGGTTTTTTCTAATGGTATTAGACGAGGGGATGAAATTGTAAATTTATCAGTAAAGTTTTTTGTTAGATTTAAAAATATTGTATAATTTTACCTAAATTCTGTATATATTTTATGCAATATAATATAGAATAAAAGTATCATTCACATCACAAAAATAAACCAAAAAATATGGTTTATAGTAATAGCTATATATACTTTAGGAGGCATATACTTTGGGTTCAATTATTACATATAAAAATCATTAGTAGGTTTAGACCGTGCAATTTAGAAAAAAAGATTATTTCCGATGCATATTTAAGTACTCGTTTCTTACCTTAGAAAAAAGGAGGGATAGACTATAGATGCAAAAAAGTAACCTAAAACTACTTTTAACCAAAATCTTGAAAATTGTAGCAATTATTACTTATCAAACTATTTGCTTATTGATTCCAGTAAAGTTAAACCGTGTCGTATTTGTAACTCCACGACATGACGTTTTAAAGGATAATTTATATTATTTATATGAAGAGATGAGAAAGACCAAGCCGGAACTGGAGTATATTGTTTTAACACAGAGGATATACAACGGAAAAATAGCACCGTTGAACTTTATAAGGCATATGTCAAAAGTTTATTATTATTTGGCTACATCTCGTCTATTTATTATCGATGATTACTATCTTCCTTTATATTTGATTAAAGTAAGAAAAAAAACTGAAGTTATCCAACTCTGGCATGCTTCAGGACCGTTAAAGAAAGTAGGACTTAGCTTAATAGGTTTACCTGGGGGACCATCTAAGGAGTATTTAAGAACGGTTCCAGTTCACAGTAATTATGATAAAGTAATCGTAAATGCAGATATTGAAATCGATATTTATGCTCAAGCTTTTGGTATGCCAAAAGAACATATAGAAGTGTTAGGCTCACCTAGGACAGATGTGCTTTTTAGAAATGTTCAGGATACAACGAAAAAAGATAATTTCATTAAAGAACATCCCGAATTTATAAACAAAGAACTAATACTTTATGCACCAACATATAGAGGGAAAAGTAATGATTCAAATCATTATATACCTAGATTTGATATGGAAAAATTAGTTACTCTTCTATTAGATAAGAACAAAGTATTACTAGTCAATCTACATCCTTATATGATTGAAAATGAAGATTTGATTGCTAGCACAGATAAAAAAGCAGTTTTCTGGAATAGAAAAGAATACACGATAGAAGACTTACTTATGATATCAGATGCTCTTATTTCAGATTATTCGTCTGTAATTTATGATTTTGCTATTTTAGAAAAACCTATTGCATTATATTGTTTTGATTATGAAGAATATGATATTTTAAGAGGCTTCTATATTGATTTTAAGGAATTGCTACCTACTTCTTTTTTCTTAGAAGAAGAAGATCTGGTAAATTGGATAGTATCTGCAGAAAAAAATATTAATGAAGTAATTGAAATGAAAGTGAAGAATTTTAAATACCATGACGGACAATCATCAAGAAGAATTATTCACTCTCTATTTAATTAGATTGAACGGAGGAAACTAGTTTTGTACGAACCTAATGATTTAATTAAACAATCTTCATTTCCCATGAAGATTGTTAATTTTAAATGGGAACGGGTCCAGCTATTTATTACTTTATCTATTCCCAAAAAAGATATTCAAGATTTGGAGTATTACTTATATCATCCTATAACGGAAAAAAAAGTTTATTTTTCGCATATTGAATATGTCGGAGACCTAATTGAGTTGCGAATAAACATGATGAATTCTTGGGAAGACCATTCGCCCGTACCTTCTGGTAGATGGCTGCTTTTCGCTCAAAAAAGAGGGTCAGATACCATTAATATTGCGACAACATGTCCATCACTTATTGATTTCGAAACTGTAGAACGTGATAAAAATATGAACCATTTTCACAAGGTATTCAGTGCATCAAAAACACAATTTTATAGTGTCCGCCCGATTGCAAATGATGAAAATGCAGTACTTTATATCTCCATCCATTTTAAAAGAATTATACAAAAAACAAAGCGAGAGATTGCACGTGAAAAACGCAGAAAGAAAAGAAGAGAACAAATTCTAGAAGTACGTAAACAAGTGTTTTCCGCAATTTACACACTTTCAAAGAAGATGATTGGGATCACAGAAAATAGAATTCTGTTTACTTCTGACTCTCGTGCTGTTCTAGGTGGTAATATGGAGTTTGTCTACAATAGAATGATTGATCGTGATTTGAAGAAAGATTTCGACATAAAAATGCTTTTCAAAAAAAACATAACGGATAGACGTAACTTTTTAGATAAATTAAAGCTTCCGTATTATCTTGCAACCTCTAAAACAATTCTTGTAGATGATTTCCATCCATTATTATACAATCTTGATTTCGATAAAAGCCAAAATATTATTCAATTATGGCATGCATCAGGTCCTTTTAAAACGGTTGGCTATTCAAGAATAGGAAAGCCTGGTGGCCCTTCAATTAATGGGAAATCCCATAAAATTTATACGAGTGCTATTGTAGGTTCAGAACACTCAACGCCATTTTATGCAGAAGCTTTTGGAATGCATGAAGAAGATGTCTATCCAACAGGTATACCAAGGATTGATTCTTTCTTTGATGAAGGATATAAAGCATCTATTCGTAATCAGATGTATGAAGAATTTCCTCAAATGAAAACAGCGGATAAAGTTATTCTATTTGCCCCGACTTTTAGGGGAAGCGGTCCAAAAACGGCTTACTACCCAATGCATCAAATCGATTTTGATAAGCTTGCAAAGTACGCAAAAGAAAACAATGCAGTGGTAGTATTCAAATTACATCCATTTGTACGTGATAATGTTGTAATTCCAGATCATTATAAAGACCTATTCTTGGATGCATTTAAATATAGAGAAATTAATGATCTTTTACTCGTTTCAGATTTACTTATTACTGATTATTCATCAGTTGTCTTCGAATATTCATTGTTAAATAAGCCGATGATTTTCTATGGGTTTGATGTCTATGATTATATTTCAAGTAGGGATTTTTATGAAGGATTCGGGAACTTTGTACCGGGCAAAATCGTTAGAACATTTAATGAGTTAATGAATGCGATTGAGAAAGAAGATTATGATATCGAGAAGATTGCGGTATTTAGGGATAAATACTTTAAGTATCAAGATGCAAATTCTTCAGATAGAGTAATCGATTGGCTCATATTAGACAATTTTCCAAAAGAAATTTCTCGTGGACAAAAACAAAAATTATTGAACGATAATAAGAAGGAGTGAAAATTGATGATATCAATGGTTCTTTTATCAAGTGGAGTAGGGTCTAGAATGGGGAAAAACACACCTAAACAATATTTGAGTTTGGGTGGAAAACCGATTATTATCCATACGTTAGAACGTCTTTCTAAAGTTAAGGAAATTGATGAAGTAATAATTTGTTGTACGGAAGGATATAAAGAGTTTATAGCAGAACTTATTGAAAATCATTGTCCTACGCTGAATTATAAGTTAGTCACAGGCGGTGAAACCCGTCAAGATTCGACGCGAAATGGATTACAAGCATGTAAAAATGATAGCGTCATGATACATGAGGCAGCAAGACCATTTGTGAAACAAACGGAATTTGAACGACTTGCTAATAGTGAAAGTGAAAATGCAATATATGGAATTGAGATCCCTTTTACCGTATTAAAAGGGAAAAACAAAATTGATGGAATATTAAATAGAGAAGAACTAGTTAACGTTCAGTTACCTCAGAAATTTAATCGAAGTAAGTTAATGAATGCTTTTGAACATGCATACTCAGATAATAAAATGTTTACAGAAGATGCTAGCTTATTTTATGAGTATAATAAAAATGATGAAATCACTATTTTAAAGGGTACTGAATTTAATACTAAAATAACATACCCTATAGACTTAGTTATTGGTGAAACGATTTACAAAGAATATGTAATTGGGAGTGAAACAGATTGACAACAGCAATCGTAACAGGTGCTAGCCGTGGAATCGGACGTGCAGCAGCAATTGAAATGTCTAATAATAAAGATGTAGACAATATGGTATTAATCGCAACAAATGAAGCAAAACTTGGAGAAACAATGGGTCTCCTAAACCCAAGAGTTAATGTAAGAGCAATCGTCTATGACTTCTCATCTCAAGAAGGAATCCAAGAAATGGTGAAAGAGATATACGATGAATTTGGATCAATTGACTGGCTTCTTAATATTGCGGGATACACAGATCCCAAAGCTTTGCTCGACACAACGCTCGAAAGTATGGTTAAAACCTATAATGTCAATGTGTTTTCTTTAGTGGCGATGACAAAAGAATGTGTGAAATATATGAAATTAAATGACCAATCAAAAATTTTGAACGTTGCTTCAACAGCTGGAATGTCTCCTCGTCCAGGATGGCTATCGTATGCATCATCAAAATCAGCTGTAATTAGTATTTCTGAAACGCTTGCTCTAGAATTATCGGAGTACAACATTCTTGTTTACTGTATTTCCCCAGGCAGAGCTGCAACTGATTTACGTAAGACACTTGCGCCTGAAGAAGATCCAACAACAATTATGCAAGCTGAAGATGTTGCGAATCTAATAGGTGATCTTATGAAAATGTCCGAATACTGTTTGGATGGTCAAAACATAGTTGTCCGAAAGCAAGTTAAAAAATTATAGAGTATTTGATAGAATAAAAAGTTCTACATATATTTTCGAAAAAGATTCTACTACAATCACTTTGTAGTAGAATCTTTTTTGATCCCTTTTAATTGAAAGACCCTTATAGAGAAGCAATCATTTTGGAATGACGAAAAATAATTAATAACTTGTCTAATTTTGTCGAAAGAGTACACATGATGACATAATTAATATAATATTAAAGTATTATGCGAAAATTGGGTTACTATGTAAAAATCTATTTTCTAAAGTAATGGTTAAATATAAGGTAGGCAATTATGAATGTCTGTTAAGCAAATAGAACTAAGTAGGTTTGTTACCAAAAAATAGAAAGAGGTGTAGACAATGCAAATAAAAAAAGCAATTATTCCTGCTGCAGGTTTAGGTACGCGTTTCCTACCTGCAACAAAAGCAATGCCTAAAGAAATGCTTCCAATCGTCGATAAGCCAACGATTCAATATATAGTAGAAGAAGCGATTGCTTCAGGTATTGAAGATATAATTATTGTGACGGGTAAAGGTAAAAGAGCAATTGAAGACCATTTTGATCATGCATATGAACTAGAAGATACCTTATTAAAAAAAGGTAAGATGGATATGTTAGACTCAATTATTCAAACAGCAAAAGTGGAAATTCATTATATTCGTCAAAAGCAACCCCTAGGATTAGGACATGCTATTTGGTCTGCCCGTAATTTTATTGGAAATGAACCATTTGCTGTGTTATTAGGTGATGATATTGTTGAAAATGAAGAGCCATGTTTAGCGCAATTGATGGCCCAATATGATAAGACAGGGAAGAGTATTATTGGCGTTCAAAAAGTATCAGATGATGAAACAGACCGCTATGGAATTATTGATCCCATAGAAGCTAATGGTAAATTAATTAAGGTAAACCGATTTGTAGAAAAGCCTGCTGCAGGAACTGCACCATCAAATTTAGCTATAATTGGCAGATATATTTTGACACCGGAGATTTTTGATTTTTTAGGTGAACACGCATTAGGTGCGGGCGGAGAAATCCAGTTAACTGATGCGATTCAAAAACTAAATGAAGTTCAATCAGTGTACGCTTACGAGTTTGATGGAAGACGTTTTGATGTGGGAGATAAGTTTGGTTTTCTTGAAACGACAATTGAATTTGCCTTAAAACGACCAGAACTCAGAACGCAGTTATTAGCGTTATTTGAGAAAAAATTAAAGGAATCATACGTAAAAAGACAATAACAAATCGCGCTGAAATTGTGGAGAACGACATGGCAATTTTAGTATGCGGTGGTGCTGGAAAGTATGGTTTACTAGTAGAAAATAGTGTTGGTGGTTTAGTACAGGGGTTACGTTCAATTGCGAATAAAGAGAATATAGATATAATTGAAAAGTTCGATTACAATCAATATAACTTGAAGGCAATGGAAACATTCTATAATTGTATTAAATAGTAAGTGAGCTTAATTCGCTCTTACGATTTTCTCTAGTTTACAATTCTTTGGCCAGTTACATCTTAAGAAGTAGGCTACGAATAAACCAGTCTCATTTGTCAGTGATCTCAATATGAAAACAATATCTAACTAAAAAACGACATAAATTCGAGTTTCGAATTTATGTCGTTTTGTGTTTTAAATTATTCGGTAGACTCATCCGCATATCTTATCCACGAAAAGTTAAATAATAAAATCCACTATTATTATTTAACTAAATTTTACTGAAAAAATTACTTTTTTTCTTTGGATCCAAGAAACTCCAATTATCAATAAAATGTTCATCACTAAATCTATTATCTGGTGTAACTTCTTTGAAATCCATGTTCACGACTTGAACCATTGCATCTGATAATGCCTGTATATTATCTTGTTCAATAACTAACCCATTTATTTCAGGAGATATTAAATCTCTTGGACCATATTTTATATCATATGCTACTACCGGACATCCACTATTTATACTTTCCATAATTACTAAGCCAAATCCTTCAAACTTGCTAACTAAAAATGATGCTTTCGCTGTTGAGAAGACTTTCTCTGGTTCATTTGTTGAACCCATAAGCATGATCTTTTCTTGCAATTGATAGTGATTAATAAGCTGCTCTAACTTTTGCTTTTGATCACCTGTTCCATAAATCTCTATAGTGAAGTCAATTAATTTGTCGCGATTGAGCTGGTAAGCTTCTATTAAGTGATCAATCTGCTTATGCTCAACAAGACGACCTACGGATACTAATTTATTTTCTGTGTTATTTTTTACATCTTTTATGTTGTTTAATTTAATAGAATGTGGAATGACTTTCACTTTTTTCTCCACATCAATCAAATTTCTTAAATCTTCTTTTTGCTGTTCAGTTAACACTACTATGTAATCCAAAAGGTCATAGTTATCAATGATATATTGATAAGATAGTTTAACATCGAGAACATCATTGGCATTCAAATGAGAGTTATGGAAGACAAATATTTTTTTAACATTAGGCACTTTTAACTCAATTAAAGGACGATCAAGAAGTCGGGCATCACAAATGACAGTGGAATCTTTTTCAATAATTTTACTTAAGCAATAGCTGAAAAAAACTTTCTCATTATCGAAATGCATGACTTCATTACTATTAAAATAATAAATACGAATAAGTTTATTTTCTTTAGATCCATTATAAGTTTTATTTAGATAGGCTATTCCATCTTCATCATAAAAGATTTCCTCAAGAATATTGGTTGTTCCCTGAGTGTAGATAATTTCTTTATGACAAATTCCATTATGGTTAAATTCTTTTCTAGACTTTCTTTTTCGGTTACCAGTATCCATTACATCAATAAATTTCAATTGATTGTTTGGATTTTCATAGTTTTTGTAAAGGACATATTTACCGTTATCAAAATAGCGATAAATTTCATCTTTCTTCATTTCAAATTTCATTAATCCAAACTCATTTTTTTCATGGGCAACAGAATCTTTCATGTATGTTCTCTTTGATAAGTAATCGTACACATTCATCAATTTAACTTCTTTAGAAATATAGCCTGATTTGTAATAATGATCATACACTTCATTATAATTCGGGTTATAATTCGTAGAAATAATCGTATATGGGATGTTAGCTTTCTCATTTAAATTTTTCGTTCTGTTAAGTAAAGATTTTGTGCGTCCAGCAAATTCTTTGGGTAACGTTGAAGTTATAACATATTGCATAAATCTCATCCCCTTTTTCTTTTACAATAGAACTTTATAGTAAATCATTAGATTAATTATCTTAGACTGGAATATTTAATGTATAAGAAGCTATATTACTATACTATACATTATTATTCCATTATATTACAATGGGATATGTAAATATGATGTAATTTAAAACTGTTTACTTATAAAAATAGAGATAATTGGTGGTTTTTGTATTTATATGCCATTCAATAAATGAGAGAGTTCCGTCCCTGATGCGAGTCACAAATTGAATGGTAATTGTATCTCAGCATCGGAGATAGGTGGTCTGCTAGCGATTGGCTATGAGATTTCATTAAGAACTTCTCAGTGTCTGCCACCGTTAATGTTTACTACTTTAAAGCTTCAAGCCAGGGTTTATTGGATTGGCATCCACTTTAAAGTAGGTAAAGAGCGGCCGAAATTGTATCTTCGGCTGCTTTCTTTCTAGGCAGTAAGTGTCTATTCCCTCGTAAACCAAAATCAAACACATATCCACGTGAAGGTTGAAGATGAGCGAGAAACGTAAACCTGCCGCGAGAAGAATAGTTGTGATGTGACAACGTAATTATGCAACGGTTTTGTAGTCCAAAGTGAGACGGAAACCATAGATGACACAGAAGGGTAGATCCTTTTATCATATTGTTTTCTCTAGCTCTTGTAACTGAACCAAATGTGTGGCAAAGTTAACAGTATAAAGTATTAAACGAACTTCATAACTGAAACATGTGGGGGGGCCAGTGTTGCTGGTTGAGACCGTATCCTTAAGATACAAACCCTTGGAACCTGATCTGGTTAATACCAGCGTAGGAAACATATTTAAACATTCTTATTTGTGTTGATATGCGCCCTAGGTACCTTCCTAGAGGTGCTTTTTTATATGAAAAAAATGTTTTAAAAATTAGACGGTGCTAAAATAATTACACTAGAAGTTAGTGATTAATCAAGTACCTTGTGAATATGTTTCCACCTTTTCGTTCCATCGTTTAATGCTTTTAATAGAAAAGACAAGGGGAGAAAAGATGATGAAAAAATGGATAGGATTACCACTAATTGCTTTGCTACTGCTAACTGCCTGTGGGAATACTGACAGCCAAAGCACGGAACAAAATGAAGACATAGACAAGTTAAAGAAAGTAACAGTGGTATTGGATTGGACGCCAAATACAAATCATACAGGATTATATGTAGCAAAAGAAAAAGGGTACTTTGAAGATAACGGACTTGATGTCGAAATTATTATGCCAGGTGAAGCGGGTGCTAACCAGCTAGTAGCTGCAGGTAAGGCTGAATTTGGAGTTGGATATCAGGAATCCTTAACCGAAGCACGAGTGCAAGATATACCAATTGTGTCAATTGCTGCAGTAATTCAACATAATACATCGGGCTTTGCGTCTCCTGTAGAAAAGAATATTACCTCACCAAAAGATTATGAAGGTAAAGCGTATGGAGGATGGGGAGCACCTGTTGAAAAAGCAGTGATTGCCTCTTTAATGAAGCAAGAAGATGCTGATGTAGAGAAAGTAGATATTATTAATACAGGTGATACAGACTTTTTTACAGCTGTAGAAAGAGATGTTGACTTTGCATGGATCTATTATGCGTGGACAGGAATTGAAGCGGAACTTCGCGGAGTGGAATTGAATATGCAGTATCTGGCTGATTACTCTGATAAGCTAGATTACTATACACCTATTTTGATTACGAATGAGGCGTTAATTGCAGAAGATCCTGATACTGTGCGTGCATTTGTAGCAGCAGCTTCACAAGGATATGAATACTCAATTGACAATCCACAAGAAGCGGCGGATGTTTTAATAAAGGCTGTTCCAGATTTAGACCCTGAATTGGTTAAAGCAAGCCAGAAATGGTTAGCGCCAAAGTATCAGGATGATGGATCACAATGGGGTATACAAGAGAAGTCTGTTTGGGAAAACTATGCAAATTGGATGAGCGAAAATGAATTATTAGAAGGCGAGTTTGAAGTTGAAAAAGCCTTTACGAATGAATTTTTACCAAAAAAGGAGAATGAATAGATGATCAACTCTTTAGTTAGCATTCAAATTATACCAAAAACAAGAAATGGGGAAGATTCAATCCCGTTTATAGAAGAAGCAATTGCCATCATTCAGGAGTCTGGAATACGGTATGAAGTCCATCCTCTCGAAACAACCATGGAGGGGAATTTGACGGAAATTTTCTCCGTGATCGAGAAGATGAATCAAAAAATGATAGATTCTGGCTGTGTGAATGTCATTTCTCAAGTGAAAATCCTTTATCAACCAAGCGGTGTTTCTATGGATAAATTGACTGAAAAATACCGCTCATGAAAATTTTATATAGAGGATGGAGACCAGTATTGGTCCTCATCCTCTTATTTTCACTATGGCAACTATCCACTTGGTTTCTCGAAATCCCAAAATGGCTTCTGCCAGCTCCATCGCAAATATGGGCTGAGGCAATAACTGGCTGGTCAACTTACAGTCACCATTTAATTTCAACTATTCGACTGTCATTTATGGGTTTACTAATAGGTAGCTCTGTTGGCCTGCTAGTTGCGGTTAGTTTGCATCGTTTACCAAAACTTAGAGAGGCATTTTATCCACTTATCATATTGTCACAAAACATTCCCATCATCGTATTGGCCCCATTGTTAGTCATCTGGTTTGGATTTGGTCTTCTACCTAAAATTATTATCATTACGTTAGTTTGTTTTTTCCCCATCACCATTGCCGCGATGGGTGGATTTCGACAAACGAGCGCTGAACTTATGCATTATATGAAAATGGCAGGGGCATCAAACAAACAAATTTTTTGGAAAGTAGAGTGGCCATATGCATTGCCTTCGATATTTTCTGGTCTAAAAATTGCAGCAACCTATAGTGTAATGGGAGCGGTTATCTCAGAATGGCTTGGCGCAAAAGAAGGGATCGGGGTCTATATGACTCTAGCGTCCTCCTCATTTCGAACAGAACGTGTCTTTGTGGCAATCTTTCTCATTATGATTTTAAGCTTAACCTTCTTCGCCATTATTTCTTCATTAGAGAAGAAGATGGTGAAAGGGAAGCCTAAGGAGGAGGGTACTAGTGGGTATTAAGCTCAGCATAGAAAATATGACGAAATCCTTCGACAACAATAAGGTACTAGAAGATTTATCTTTTCAAGTACATGAAGGAGAATTCGTTTCAATAGTAGGGCCTTCAGGAAGTGGAAAGAGCACGCTATTTCATCTAATTGGTGGACTCTACACCCCTGACTCCGGAGAGATCCAGATGGATGGAAAACGAATAAATGGTCAAAGAGGATCAATCAGCTATACACCACAATCCCCTTCACTATTACCCTGGCGGACAGTACTTGACAATGTACTGCTAGGTGGAGAAATTATCGGTAAAAAAAGTGAAATTGAAGCATTACAGATGATTGAAAGAGCTGGTTTAAAAGGCTATGAACAGGCTTATCCCAATGAATTATCTGGGGGTATGAAACAAAGAGTGTCTTTTATTCGCAGTCTATTGAGTCCACAATCACTCATTTGTTTAGACGAACCATTCTCTGCTCTTGATGAATTTACTCGCTTGGAGATGCAAAATTGGTTACTTTCCATCTGGGAACAAGACAAACGCTCCATTTTGCTAGTCACACATAATATAGAAGAAGCTCTGTATTTATCAGATCGGATCATTGTCTTATCTGATAAGCCGGCGAAAATTAAAAAAGAGTTTACCATTCCTTTTCCCAGACCTAGACTTGAATCCATTGTCCTGAGTGAAGAATTTTTACAATGGAAAAAGAAAATCTATAATGAAATACGAAGTTACTGAAAAAGTTAATTTATAATTTCTTTGCTTATGGACAAGTGTAGGTGATTTTCGTTTCAGGCGGACGCATTCCGTGGGCATGGCCTCAGTCTCCTCGACGAGCAAAAAACATCTGCTCCTGCATCGCTTCGCTAGCTTCGTCGCAAACAAGTTGTGCAACCACAACTTGTTGTCTCCGGGGTCTTCAGCTCATGCATCTGCCGCTTCGCTTTCGGTGCAGAAAACATCTGCTATTCCCGCTGGAAAGATATTGGACGAACTGTAATTCGTCCAATATCTTTGCGACGAGTAACCGCAGGAGCACATGTTTTCTCGCCGCCTTTCACTTCAATCACTTGTACATATATTTTCTTTCATTTAAAAAGGGTGAGGTTCTTTTATCTGTTCAAAATCTAACAGAATGTGCCCCCGGCTTTTCAATCTAAACAAGCAATCCTTTTCTTAATTTTAGAGGAAAAGGTTGTTTGTTTTTGTTGTATAATAAGTGTACTAATTTCAGGAGGTGTCCAGATTATTTCCAATCAAGAATCTTTAAACCATAGCGCATTTATGGCAGTGGCCTATGAAATACGTGGAAGTTTTTGATCGATAAATATGTTGAAAACATATCGCTATGAATCTGATATTTGACTATCATTTTAGAAATCGAGAGTCTCCAAAACTACCATAATTTATTAATTAGATTCATAAATTAAAACCATAAAATGAGATTGGATGTTAAAATCCTTTCATTTTGTGGTTTATTTTTGTTGGACACTTACCAACAATTCATAATAATGGCTTGTTTTATAGATGCAGGACAATATAAGGGGAAGGAGTTTCTCTTAATCGAAAACTGAACTGCCAAATACCCTTGTGATTCGGCCGATTTCTGCTAATTTGATCGTGTGAAACACACTTTAATGTGTCTCGCACCATCAAATAGAGAAGGTACTAGTGTCGAGCGATGGCTCAGTTGAAATTTATGGCTCTCACGTTGTAATTATAGAAGGTGACGTTGTAAAAATTAGCCTCCATGTTGTAAAAATTGTGATCCACGTTGTAATAGTAATATTTAGGAAGTTAAATTGTCTCCCTAGGATGAAAAAAATTACGAGTCCACGAGAGTTCGGTCTTCCAGCGGTGTATTTTTTTCTTGAAATCTGTAGTGTGATCCATTTCAACATGGTGCAGAGAACTTCTATTTTAGCGAAACTACTGAAATGATTGACGAAATATATCGAAATTGATATACTAATCTGAATAATAAAACAAAAAACTACATAATTACTCTTATAAAGAGTGGTGGAGGGACAGGCCCTGTGAAACCCAGCAACCTGCAAGTTGATCTTGCATTGGTGCTACATCCTGCAAACGACAGTTTGATAGATAAGAGGAGGACCCTATAACGAGACCTCTTCTTATATGAAGAGGTTTTTCTTTTTGTGAAAAACTACTTAAAATTGGAGAGTGCTAGCAATGACAAAAAAATTCGAAACTAAAGTATTACATAGTGTAAAGAAACAAAAAGGTCAAATAAAAAGTAAGGTATCACCTATTTATCAAACTTCCGCATTTGCTTTTGATGACTTGGATGAACTAGAAGGGTTTTACCAAGGAGAAGGGAATTATCTGTATTCACGAGTAAGTAATCCAAACACCGATGAATTAGCATCGGCGGTTGCCGCTCTTGAAGGTGCACCTGCAGGAGTGGCTTCCTCGTCAGGAATGTCTGCTATTCTAGCAGGAATCCTTTGTGTGGCCAAAACTGGTGACCATGTCTTGGCAGCGGACGATTTATATGGGGGAAGCTATCATCTTCTAAAAGAAGAACTGAACGATCTTGGAATTTCGACTACGTTTGTATCTTTTTCGAATCCTCAAGAAATGGAGAACGCGATTCAAGAGAACACAAAGCTTCTATATACAGAGTCGGTTACAAATCCACTGCTTAGAGTTGAAGATCTTGATGGAATTGTCAAATTCGCAAAAAATCATAATCTCTACACACTAGTTGACAATACGTTTGCTACGCCTTATCATTGCAAACCATATACGCTAGGCGTTGACTTAGTCGTTCATAGTGCAACCAAATACATTGGCGGGCATAGCGATATTACGGCAGGGGTCCTTGTCGGAAAAGAAAACTTAATAGCGAAGGCTAAGTCTAAAGTTGTTAATTTTGGAGCGAATGTAAGTCCATTTGAAGCGTGGCTAACAAGCCGTGGGTTAAAAACACTTGCATTAAGAATGAAGGCACAATCTTTCAATGCAAAGGGATTGGCAGAAGCACTTAGTTTGAATAAACATGTAGAAAAAGTTTATTACCCATTTGAACAGGCATCTGAAGGTTTCGGAGCAATGGTTTCCATAGTACTGCATAAAAATATAGACGTTAATCAGTTTTTCAAAGCTCTATCATGGGTGAAAATTGTTCCAACATTAGCCGGAGTAGAAACGACGGTTTCACATCCACTGACAACATCTCATCGCGCTTTACCTCAAGAAGTGTGCGAGTCCCTTGGGATAACCAAACAACTTGTTCGTATATCGGTAGGAATCGAACATTTAGATGACATTACTGATGAATTTGAAAGTGCCATTGAACAGGCTAAATTATAGGCAATAAGAAATTGTACTTGTCTCTGTGTCAAATGCTAATCAATTTCAAGTTTTTCAATCCGAATCCAGCAGCTAAGACAGTTGCTGGATTCTATTTATTTCAGATGCTAGTCACAAATAAAGAACATTGTGACTGCGTCTGCGAACGAGTAAACTTTCAGTTTTGAGACAGGATTTTGCAACCTGTGTAGTGTGTGAACCCTTCATTCAACTAACGCAGAACGAAACTTTAAAGTTAGCAACTAGCGGCCGAAATTGTATCTTCGGCCGCTTCCTTTCTAAGCAGTAAGTGTCTATTCACTAGTAAACCAAAATTAAAGACCAATGCACGTTGAGGTTGAAGGAGAGCGACGGATGGACAACCGCCGCAAGATTGCCTTTAAAAAAGAAGAATGGAGATGTGACAAAGTCACATCTCCATTCTTCTTACTCCCTAGGTTATGATGCAGCAGGTATGCCGTCCAAAGCGAGCCAGAAATCTAATTCGATACTCTATAGAAAAATAAATCTAATCCAAAAGAATTCACAGGCGACTAGCACATGTGAGTTCTATAGGGTTAGTATAAGTTATTTGTTAAAACGTCCACGCTGACGAAGTAACTCGCGATTCAAGTTAGCATCTTTTTCAAAAGCAGCGCGACCATGAAGCCAGAAAATATTATTAAGGACAACAAGATCTCCTATAGCAAGTCCCAACTCTACTACATTTTCATCATTTTCCATTGATAGAGAAAGATCACGAAGATATTTGGCTTGCTCAATAGATTCAGGATAAACAAATTGGTCGATATAACAAATACCAGGTTTGCCTTCGTGATCGAAGAACGTTAAACGATCAATTTCTTGATCAACATTTTTACTTTTTGGTGCTTTATATGTGAATTTGTGGTTTGCTAATGGATGGTTTACATATTTATCTAACTCTTTCCAGTCATCAAGGTGTAATAAACGTGATTCTCCGCCGCGAGCATTTTCTTCAATCATCTTCATCATTAGTAACCAATCCGTAGGCTCATCTACAAACGTACCATCCGTATGCAGTGTGAATAAGCGATAGGCCTGACGAAGATAAGAGTCACTGCCATCTGTATCTTTTACGCTAAAGCGTGCATAGTATTTACCTGACATAGAATCATGGTTTGGAATACCTACCAAGTAAGAAATGGCTGTTGAGAAAATAACATATTCGTCTGTATCTTTAGTAACACCTTCTAAGCCAAGTGTAAATCCACCTGATTCTCGATCATGAACAATGTTTTTAAGCAGTTCACCAAATTCTTCTCCTACTTGATCCAATAAATAAGAAGCCACAATATGATGCGCGTAAGGTGTGTACTCTAAATGCTGAACAGATTGATTATCCTGCTTTACTACTTCAAGGAAATTCGCAATCGCCTTTTTTGAAATTTCAATGTGATACAGACGATCTGATTGTGGATGAACTTTTACTTCATATGTTTCTGTTTTCTTTTCAAACTTGAATTCTTTCTCTTTTACAACACTCATGGGTAATTCCTCCTGTTTATTAGTAAATAGATGAATCAGGTAAATAGGAAATTAAAAAAGCCAGCTATACAGGTTCCCTAATAAAATTAGGATGTACCTGTACAACTGGCTTATATTCACTTCACCGCTCTATGTAATAGAGTCACAGCGAATAAGCAGTTCAATTTATTATTTACGATTGTCAATTCCAATTACGTATAAACTGTTCATGAGTTTGAAAATCAAGTTTTCAAAGATGAAAATATTCATAACATTGGATTAATTTGATTTTATCATGTTCATAGATTGATTGTCAATTAATTTCTAATATTGTAAATTGTCAACTCAAGTCGAACGCGGTAGATAATTCATAAATATCTCAAAGGAAGTGTTGTAGTTAAGTACTTTTCTTGGAATTTGATTGAAATTCAAGAGAAAATCGATGATTTCTTCCTGTGTCATCTGGCTGAAATCTGTTCTTTTGGATAGGTTCTCCGGACTCGACCGTTACTATTTTCATTGGTTCCACGTTGGCCAGGAGCACCTGGATCAGCGAAGTAGAGGGGGATTTCTACTACCTCAATCCATGAATGAAATTCCTTTCCTGTGTCGGCGGTAATGGACTTACCATCCTTTTAGGTAGGTTTTTCAAAAGAGAAATGATTGTCTGAGCCGTTGTGCTAGCAGACTTTGATGATAATTTTTGAATAATGGTGAAACGACTTGTTCGCTCCGTTAGTGTGAGAATCTGACTCTTATGGGCCTTTCCTATAATCGTGTCCACTTCCAAGTGCCCTACCTGGTTTCGGTGCGTCTTACGCGGGTATGAATTTCTTTTAGTTGTGGCATTTTCCCTCGTGTTTCCAGTTCATTGTTTTTAAGCTTTTTCCCTTAACGGATAAAAAAATTTTGGGATAAATGAAACAGACCGTGAGCCGCATACAAATGGGGTACAGATCAAATCGGATGTATTTTTTAATGGACTGAGGTGAAAATATACGATTTAAACATGGCAAAAATTAATTTAGGTGGTGTGAAATGGTTAGAATTTATACCTGACCCTTCATATACTACAAGATTACGGACAGCGTTTGGGATGGCGATATTCTATTAGATAAAAATCGCAACAGTCGAAATATACAAGAAAAATTTTTTTATCAGTCTCGTGATGCATCGGTTGCAATCTTAGACCCACTTGAAACCTTTTATATAGTAGATACTCAAACCGAAGGTAAAAGATGGAGAGTAGAAGTTGACGGATTTTAATATACAGCGACTCAATGGGCGAACGGCAAAGGTGGCGATTACTTTCTTTTCTGCTAAACCATATTGTGAGTCGATAGGAACAACAATGGATGCGTAAACATTTAACGCTGTTAACGATAACCACCATTTCAATTCACAACGCAGGAAGTGTAAACATTGACCCCATACAATCTGAGTTACTAATTTCACTCTACTACTGCACCTTCCACAATCTTGAAAATAACGAACAATACAACAGTTGATATATGGCAATACACAGGTACGTTTACATCAGGTATCGCTAAATCAAAACGCAATGGAGTAAATATTGTGGTAACACGAATTTAGAACTTATCACTTTATCCAAGGGAAAAAATAATTTCACCATAGAAGGACTAACAAAAGTATTTGAAATTAGCTTTAAATTTAGATATCTGTATTTATAAGAAGGAGGAATAATGTATGGAAATGAAAAACATTTTTAATATCCTTGTGGATATAAAAGAGGCAAGGAGCATCATTCAGCCAATAGTCACGCAAAATGACTCAGTGGTTTTTATTTTGGAAGTTATGGAAAATGGAGTTCCATTTGATTTAACAGGAGCGACTACAGTTTCACTCGCAAACACTAGACGAGATAATAATGTAGTTTTAACGCAAGGCACAAAAGTAGGTAATAAAGCTACGTTTATATTAAATTCTAGTGAAACAGCTATAGCAGGAAGTGTGGTCGCTATGGCACAATTTTATGATGTTAATGGGCGTGTATCGACTCTTAGTTTTCCTTATCAAGTGGTAGTAGATCCAACAGGTAATGGTTATATTCCATCTGAGAATGAAGCGACATTAATCGAAATCGTGTTAAACGATGGACCCTTAATCATACAATCGGCTGAAGATGCTGCTATTTATGCAAATGAACAAGGCGATTATGCTTTACAAGTAGCAACAGACAACGAAACACGATATTTAAACGCGGTGTCAAGTGTGGCATCACGTAATTCCGCATATCCAAATCCATCACATGGTGACACTGTAAGGGTGACAAATATATCTACATCTTTTAGGTATGTATTGGGTACGGGTTGGGTGGTAACGGACGTATATAATCCAACTGTTATTGATAACATTAATCAACAGTTGGCACAAGTCTCGAAGTTAGGTGAGGTTATTGATCTAAGTAAATGGGGAATAAAAAACGATGGTACAAATGCAAGAGCAACAACAGACGGAATAAATAATGCTCTTCAATGGTATTCTTCTAATGATTACAGACATGTTTTGTTGCCATCAGGAACTTTCTTGATTGATTCTGTTAATGAAAGCGGAACAGCTAAATCAAGAAATATTGACACAGGTATAAAAATTCCTAGCAATATGATTTTTGAAATGAGTAGCGACACAATTCTGAAAGTTGAGTCAAATGCCTCAGCATCTTATGCATGTATTTATCTATCAAAAACACAAAACAACATCACAATTATAGGCGGTCAAATTCACGGTGATAGAAAAACACATGATTACACTGGTGACCCTACTCATTCTACACATGAATACGGTTTCGGTATTTATCTTTATGGTGCATCTGATATTATTATAGATAGAGTAACTATAAAAGAACTCACAGGTGATGGCATTATCTTGTTTTCACCGGGATTGATTAATTACGATGTTAATAATCCTTACGCTCCTCCTAGTCGAATCCGAATCAGTGGATGTGTTATAGACTCGTCACGTAGAAATAACATATCAATTACGGCTTGTGACCAAGTTATCGTTGAAAATTGTCAAATATTAAATGCTGGAATAAATGACGGGATTCATGATGGAACAGCACCTAGATATGGAATAGACCTTGAAGGATATGGAGAAGGTAGTATAGATTATGAAACTCCGTTAAAAATAATCATCCGTAACAATAAACTTGTGGGTAACGTAAATACCTCGGTAGGTAACTTTAACGGATATGAAGTTGTTATTACAGAAAACTTTTCCGACAACATTATTTCTTATGGTTTTGGTACAGATACCATTATTTCTAATAATGTTTTTAAACGTATCGACAATTTAAAAATCGCTATTGGTTCGTTAGGAGTTTCTGAGGGAAAAGATGGGAATCATGTTACTATTACAGGAAACACAATCAATGGTTTTAATGTGGGAGTGGACATAAGAGGGAAGAATGTAACGGTAATGGGTAACAATATATCTAACGTTAATACCAGTATTCTTTGTTTTCAAGCAGAGGAAGTCCTTATTAGTGGAAACATAGCTTGGAAATGTGCAGTGGATGCGGTTAAGATACTCCAATCCAAATTTGTTAGTTTAATTGGCAATTCGCTTCGGGATACGCTCTTCGGAGTTCGTATAGAACAATCAAGCACTAACATCATAATCAATAATAATTCGGTTGATGAGTACGGAACAGGAATGAAAATAACTGGTGGTAGCTGTACAATAAAAGGAAATACATTCAATCAAGGAAACTACACTACCAAATCTTATCATCTAATATTTGATACAAATGTGGTGGTGTTGATTGAAAATAATGTCTTCAAAAGACCAGGTAGTTATGTGATTTTTGGTACTGGTGGTAGTGGAACTGGACGAGCAAGAATTATTAAAAACGTCATAGAAGATTTTACGGGTTCATCTCCCGTTTTCTTTAGCACCATCGGTAAATATGAGTTTATTTCAAATGAAATAATATCAGGATTAACATCAGGGATAGGAACAGCAGTATATTTAGTAAGTGGTATCAATAACGCTCTAATCATAGGAAATAAATTTTATGCGACAACATCACATGTTTTAACTAATGCTATTAATACCTCTCTTGCTTCAAATAGCAAAATTATATCCAATGTTTGCTTAAATGGAGGCATTACATCAGCAGCGGGAGATGTTTTGAATGGAAATATTGTGATTTAATATCTGTTTTACACGGGAGAGTGTAAACGAGTGTATAAAGGTATTTCAATATAAATCAATTATAAAAGATATAAAGAAATGGAGTATGGAAAAGTATAGTTCCATCTCAGAAAGAATTTGATGATAATGTAACGGTTGTTGCTCAACAGTAGGTGCATAAGTTACATTAAACACAAATCTAATTAACACTATCAAGGCATCCTTGTTTATTTTTTTTTTTTTTTTTTTCGCAAGATGAAAGCGGTGGATTATGCTACCCATAAAAGATATAAATGTAGATTCATTGTTGACTGCATCAAATGCTTCAATATTATTTACATCAGGAATTGAACAGTGTATAGACTTCAACTAAAACACGTTCCTGTGTTACCATATGTCTGTAGCTCATTAGGGACACTCCTTTAGTTGATTAGCGTTAACTACTGTGTACTCTAATGAGCTATTTTTTTATCTACCGTTCGACTTAACATGTTAATCTACATAGTCAATAAATAATGTAATGTTTCCTTATTTCCGTTCATTTTTTCTCCATGCTCAGTTTGCTAGAAATACAGTAATTTAAACTAAAGCCATTTCTAATAAGTGTATTTGCACTGGAATACGGCTAACCACTTCTTTACCAATTTCAATAGAAGCGGTGGCAGCGGGGGAGGGCGCATTACAAACATGTATGGTCCGTTTTCCCATGACGATGTAAAAGTCATCTACCAAATTCCCATCGCTCTTTAATCCCTGCGCACGAACGCCTGCAGGTGCTGGAATTAAATCATCTTCCTGGATTTCAGGTATTAATTCTTGAAGGCTTTTCGTAAATTGCTTTTTGCTAAATGAACGGACGTATTCATCCATTCCTTCTTTCATAAATTTACTTGCTAATTTCCAAAAACCAGGATAACCTAATACTTCCATTAGATCTTTTGCATTGAAATCAGTCTTTTTATACCCTTCACGTTTAAAACTTAGCACAGCATTAGGTCCTGCATCAATTTCTCCGCTGATCATGCGTGTGAAATGGACCCCTAAAAATGGGAAATTCGGATTTGGTACTGGGTATATTAAATGTTTAACAAGATATCGTTTTTCCGGTTTCAATTTAAAATACTCTCCACGGAACGGAACGATCTTCATGTCAGTTTTATAACCCGCTGCAGTAGCTATTCGGTCACTGTGAAGACCGGCACAATTAATAACCATACGCGCTTTCAAAATACCTTTGCTTGTCTCGATTACTACTTGATCTGATTCTTCGTGAATTTTTTCTACTTTTGTATTTAACTGAATTTCCCCGCCATGCTCCAAAATAATATCTGCGAATTTTTCACTTACCTCACGATAATTTACGATACCAGCTTGTGCAACACGAATCGCCCCAAGACCGTTAACATGTGGTTCGATTTCCTTTAATTCAGCCGCACCAATTTTTTGGATAACTAGATCATTTTGGAGTCCTCTAGTATATAAATTATCAAGAAGCACTAACTCTTCTTGCTTGGTTGCGACAATAACTTTTCCACAAATATCATGATTAATCCCGTGTGTTTGACAGAAATCAGTCATCGACTTGCTTCCTTGACGTGCAAAACGAGCTTTGTAACTGCCTGGTTTATAATAAATACCAGAATGAATAACCCCACTGTTATGCCCTGTTTGGTGGTCCGCAACAACAGACTCCTTTTCAATAATAACTACTTTTGCATTAGGAAACCGTTTATAAAGTGCCATTCCCGTTGATAAACCTACTATTCCTCCACCAATAACCGCGAAATCATACACGATTGAATCACTCCTATTTAGTCTGTATTTTTTTCACTTAATAAATCCATATAATGAATTAAATTATTCTTTGTCCGCAAAATGTGATATTCCACGGCTGCCCTAAGCTCACTAGGATCCCCACGCAAAGCCGCTTCATAAATCATCCGGTGTTCGCGCTGTGTTTCTGGATAATAATCAATGAGTAAATTTGGCGCAATAGGTGAGATGCCAAGTGTTTCTACCATTTTTTGAACTCTCGGCCATGGACAACCTTTACGCAGCGTTTCATGAAAAGATGCGTTCAGACGTATATATTTATCATTTGTTTCATCACATAACTGAAGCTCTTCCATTTCAATTAATATCAAAAGTAATTGATTTTTATTCTCTTGTGTTAAAAAGGGAAGTGATTTTTCGACTGCCAACCCTTCCAATAAAGAGCGAGTATGGTAAATCTCTTCTATATTATCTCGTGTAATCGGTGTAACGATTGCGCCTTTATGCGGGACCATCTCCACTAAACCTTCCATCTGAAGTTGTGTGAGCGCTTCTCGAATAGGCATTCGACTTACGTTCAATCGTTCAGCCCATTCCTCCTGAATCAGACGGTCCCCTTTTTTCAACGTCCCATCCAAAATAGCTGTTCTGAGACTTCTAGTTACAGAGGTAACGACGGTTGACTTATCTCCGCTACTATTATCCAAAATATGATCGACCCCTTTCAGATTGGATACAATATACTTAATATATCAGCATTATTATGCGTTTTCAATAGAAAATAGAAATATATTGTATCCAATTCATAGTTACTTCGATTAGATATATTGAAAATAGGTATCCGTTTTGGTAAGAAACATACATATAAACTCCAAATATGGGGTCAGTACGATTGGGATTAAAACGTTTTGTTTGGACATGGACATGCAGGAATATTATGGATGTGTAGAGAATTAATAAAAATAACGATTTTTTACTTAATAAGGAAACTAGAAAAGGAGAGGTTAAATGAAAAAAGGTTTTGTAAGTATAGTTGCTATGGGAGTATTAGTATCCTTGTTGTCTGTATCAAGTACTGCTCACGCAGAAGAACAGAATTATGAGTTGTTCAAAAAATCAATTAATCTTCAAATCGAAAAACCACTATTAAAAGGTGTTATTGATCCGTTCAAACTAAAGCATCTTGAACTAGAATTAAAAAGTTCAACTAGTTTAGAACATATAAGTAAACTAAACAAGAGCGCAGCAAGTGAAGAAACGCTAGTTGAAAAGGAACCTAATGATGATTTTAGTACGGCAAATATACTGCCTAATGATAGAGTAATGGTGGGGCAGCTACTTCCGTTGTTTGATGTTGATATATTTAAAGTAAATGTGCCAGCAAAGGGTGTTTTACTAGTAGCAGGAACGGCAAACTCCTATGCGATTGAACTAGCATTCGCAGCTTTTGAAAAAGACTTTGATGAAAATGGTTTTTTAGAGTATTTAGGTTTCTACTATGAAGATGATGTTGAGATGCAAGCTTACCAGGTTCATAAGGCAGGAACTTATTACATTGGAGCAATAGATAGTGATAATGAAGATGGATATGATGATAATTATGAAGACGACTTATATGGTATTGTGACTTCATTTGAAGATAATGTTGAACCATCAATGCCTAGTGTGAATGAAGTTACAGCAAGTTCCACATCAGTAACAGGGACAGCTGAAGTTGGTTCAAAGATTACAGTAAAAGTAGGAACTACAGTTTTGGGTACAGCTGTTACTAATAAAGAAGGTAAATACATGGTTTCAATAGTAAAACAAAAAGAAGGAACAGCTTTACATGTTACCGCCACTGATAGTGCTGGAAATATCAGTGAAGCAAGCGAAGTCAAAGTGAGAGAAGGTAATACGGTCAATCGTATTTCAGGAACCAATCGGATTACGACTGCCATCGCTATTTCCAAAAATGGGTGGAAAACGGCTAAAACTGTCGTTCTTGCTCTAGGTTATGATTTCCCGGATGCACTAGCTGCATCTCCACTTGCCTACCAGCAAGACGCACCGATTCTCTTAACGAATCAGAAAAAATTAGCACCTGAAACTTTTGAAGAACTGAAGCGTTTAAATGCGCAGAACGTAATCATCATCGGTGGAGAACTAGCTGTTTCAAGTTCTATTGCGAATAGTATTAAGTCGATGGGAATTAAAGTAGAAAGAATTTCAGGGAAAAATCGGTTCGAAACGGCAGCAAAAATTGCTGTACGAATGGGTGGGAATCCGGAAAAAGCTATCGTGACAGATGGATACAATTTCCCTGATGCACTTGCTATTTCTTCTTATGCTGCTCAAAATGAATACCCAATCTTGTTAACCAAAACGAATCTACTTCCAGCGGAAACACAAACTGTCTTGAAATCGATTCCGAAAACGATTGTGATGGGTGGAGAATTGGCAGTTTCATCTACTGTGTTCAACAAACTAAAAAGCCCAGTACGAATTTCAGGGAAAAGTCGATTTGAAACGGCGGTAGCCGTTATTGATACATTGAATCTTCAAACCGAAAAAGTGTATGTCGCAACTGGTGAGGCTTTCGCTGATGCATTGACTGGATCTGTACTTGCAGCTAAAAATAACGCTCCAATTATTTTGGTTCGGAAAAGTGTTGTACCGGTTCCAACAGCTGATTTAATCAAAAGATATAATATCCGCAACTTCACTCTTTTGGGCGGAGAGATGGCAATCAGCAAGAATTTAATTGAATGAGATCAGGTATTCCAAATGATAATAGATGTTGAAATACTTATAGGAAATTCAGTGCGGCCGAATATACATATTCGGCCGCATCTTTTTTTCATCCAAACGATTCGCTCGTTAACAAACTTCTAGAAAATAGCAGAAATCGAAGGACCTATTATTTGAGAAGCTAGCTTTATTAAAAGAAAAAACTTTCAATTTCAGAAAAGTCATTGTATTCCGTTAAATGATGTGATAAATTAACTAATAACAGAAATGAAGTTTAAACTTCATAAAATAATAATTAAATGTCAAACCTTCATATAGGAGATTGAAAATGAATATTAAAGAGTTGATTCACCAGTATTTCCATAAGCTTTCTAAGAGTCAGAAAAAAGTAGCTTCGTATGTGATGGATTATCCAGGGAAAATAGCGTTAGCATCAGCGCAAGAAATAGGGGCGACAATCGGAGTTAGTGAAACAACGGTCATCCGCTTTTGTTATAGTTTAGAGCTTTCTGGATACGCCGAATTACAGAAAATCATTCGAGAGCAATTATTATCTCAGCAAAGCAGCTTGGCATCTTATCAAAAAGCCAAGCTTGAACTCGAACAAGAACCACAATTTTTTGCAAAAGTGATGGAACAGGATCGAGTCAATATTGCTGTGACGATGAATCAAATACCAGAAGAGGGGTACGAAACGGCAATTAATCGACTCGCGAAAGCGGAAAAAGTGTATATTTTGGGCCTTCGTTCTTCGTTCGCTGCTGCCAATTGGCTTTCTTATACACTTGGTTTGGTAAGAGCAGATGTCCAGCTTATACGACCAGAATCGGAAGATGTATTACAAACGTTAAGTCGAATGGATGACAAGTCTGTAGTTATTGTTATTTCGTTTCATCGTTATGTTAAAGAAACGATTCAAATTGCGAAATTGGCATATACACAACAAGCATTTATTATCGGCATAACGGATTCTTTATTGGCCCCTATCCATCCATACAGCCAGTTGATGTTTCCTATTTATTCCACTAATAAATCACCGCTTGATGCAACAGCTGCACTTTTTTCATTGATGAATGCAATTGTTGCCGGTTTGTCGGTTAAGGAAAAGGATAATTTTAAACTTAGACAAGAAAGATATGAAGCACTAAATAGTGATTTTTTATTTGCGGAAGGAGACTGAACAACGTGAAGTCAGCATTACAAGATGTGAAACCAATCATTGAGGAAGTGTTCAATCATTTACATACACATCCCGAAATTAGTTGGATGGAAGTTGAGACGACAAAGTATATTACACAATTATTGGAGGACGAAGATTTTCAAATTGAGACCTTCGCAGACTCGACAGGGCTTGTGGTAACTGTAGGGTCTGGAGATTATTGCGTTGGACTTCGAACGGATATTGATGCACTTTGGCAAGAAGTTGACGGTGTTTACCAGGCGAACCATTCATGTGGACACGATGGGCATATGACCATGGCAATTGGTGCGTTACTCGTTATGAAAAAAATCGGCATTCCGAAAACTGGCCGATTGAAAGTGATTTTTCAACCGGCTGAGGAAAAAGGAACAGGTGCCTTGTCATTTGTGAATAAAGGTATTGTAGACGATATCGATTATTTGTATGGTGTCCATCTTCGCCCGATTCAAGAAATCGGTCACGGCTACGCAGCACCCGCCATATTACATGGTTCTGCAAAATTGATAAAAGGGTCAATCATAGGTACAGATACTCATGGAGCTAGACCACATTTAGGACAAAATTCTATCGAAGTGATGGCACTTCTTGTACAGGCCATTCACTCTATCCAAGTAGATCCGATGGTTTCACATTCGGCGAAGCTGACAATGTTCCAAGCGGGGAGCGATTCGATTAACATCATCCCTGGAAATGCTGTATTCAGCATAGATGTCCGTTCTCAAACTAATCAAATAATGGACCAGCTGATGGAACGTGTCAAAAAAGCGATTCGTTCGGTTGCTGAACTAGCCGAAGTTGAAATTAATTATGAAATAATGGCTGAAATCGCAGCCGCTGAAGTCGATGACACTGCAGTTGATCTGATGGCACAAGCAATTAGTGAAACAGTCGGGGAAGCATTTTTAGTTCCACCTATCGTGACACCAGGTGGAGAGGACTTTCATTACTACACATTACAAAGGCCTTCAGTCAAAGCAACTATGCTTGGTCTCGGCTGTGATTTATCACCCGGACTTCATCATCCAGAGATGACATTCAATCGGGATAGCTTACTGACAGGTATTGAAATTCTCGTTCGCACGGTCAGCCATTCATTTGAACATTTAGAACAAAGGAAGTGAAGGTATGAATTCGACTATAAGCATCCGCTTATTAGAAACGAACGAAGACATGCGATTAATCCAGATACTTGAAGGGGAAGTGTGGGGGATGGATCCGATTCCAACCCATCAGACATTTACAGCTTCCAAAAACGGTGGCATACTGATCGGTGCTTTCGCCGGAGGAAAACTCATCGGATTCTCCTATGGTTTTCCAGGTTTCTTGAAAGGTAAATCATATTTATGTTCACATATGCTTGGCATTCATCCTGACTATCAGCAAATGGGAATTGGTAAGCTGTTGAAAGACAAACAGCGAACACGTGCTCAAGAAATGGGCTATGACTTAATTACTTGGACTTTTGACCCTCTAGAGAGTCGAAATGCTTACTTGAATGTTTCTAAACTGTATGCAATCTGCAATACCTATTTAGAAAATTGTTATGGTGAAATGACTGACGGGTTGAATAAAGGATTACCAACTGATCGGCTTCAAATTGAGTGGTGGATTTTGAGTGACCGGGTTGAGTCGAAATGGATGCCAAAGGATGTCACGTATCATCTTCCGTGTGAATTAGGGAAATCTGCAAAAGGACATCCAATTGTTTCAGTCGACTATAGTGCAATTCTCGAGAATAGCGTAGGCTATGAAATTCCCGTTCCAACTTATTTTCAACTGATTAAAAAGAATGAGCCTGAACTGGCATTACAATGGCGTATGAAAGTCAGAGAAGTTTTTCAAGCACTATTTGCGATGGAGTATGCGGTGATTGGTTTGAGAAAGTCAGATGAAGACGTTCAATATTATCAATTTGTGAAACGCAGTAGCATTCCATTGAATCGAAGAGACAAAGGAGAATCACAATGATTATAAAAGAAATTACTATTCGAAAATTGAAAATGACCATGAAACATCCGTTCACGACAAGTTTTGGTACATTTCAAGACAAAGATTTTCTGTTATTAGAAGTGAAAGATGAACTTGGAAATACGGGATGGGGAGAGTCAGTAGCGTTCCACTCCCCTTGGTACAACGAAGAAACGCTAGAAACCAATATACATATGATTCGAGACTTCTTAATTCCTCTGGTTTTAGATAAAGAAATCACACATCCTGACGAAGTCAGTGAGTTATTTGCAAATCTCCGTAAAAACAATATGGCCAAGTCCACTGTTGAAGGTGCGATTTGGGATGTTTATGCGAAACGTAACAAGATGACATTAGCGCATGCTTTAGGCGGCGTGCTGGCTAAAATTGAAGTTGGGATTAGTATCGGCATTCATGAAGACGTAAACAAATTGGTTGAAACCGTTCGAGGATTTGTAGAAGAAGGATATAAGCGTATCAAAGTGAAAATTAAACCAGGCTATGATGTGAACGTGATGCGAGAGCTGCGAAAACACTTTCCCGAAGTCCCACTTATGGCAGATGCTAATTCAGCCTATACGCTTGCAGATATTGAAATACTAAAAGAGCTAGACGAATTTAATTTGACGATGATCGAACAGCCACTCGCTTCTGACGATATTATTGATCACGCGACATTGCAGAAACAATTGAAAACACCTATTTGTTTGGATGAAAGTATTCATTCTCTTGAAGATACACGTAAAGCTATTGAACTAGGGAGCACAAAAATCATCAACATAAAAATCGGACGAGTTGGTGGCCTGACGGAAGCGAAAAAAATCCATGATTATTGTATGGAAAGACAAATTCCGGTGTGGTGTGGTGGCATGTTGGAGTCGGGAATTGGTCGTGCTCATAACATAGCACTTACGACACTCCCGAACTTCATTTTGCCCGGGGACACAGCAGGATCTTCTCGCTACTGGGAAGAAGATGTCATTAGCCCGGAAGTCGTTGTGGAGGAAGGTTATATTACAGTGCCAACAGCATTCGGCATTGGATACGAACCAAATATGAAAGCTATGAATAAATTTACGGTCGAGGAAATGCACTTTAATGCAGAATAAATAGAGATTGCACCGATAAGAAGTTAAGTCAGTCAGTAATAACATAGAAGCGGGGGATAGCTTATGAGAAAAGCTTTTCAAATCGGAGCGGGTTTCATCGGAGTAATTGTTGGAGCTGGTCTTGCATCCGGTCAAGAGATATTACAGTTTTTCACTAGTTTTGGTGCACTTGGAATAGCAGGGTCGGTTGTGGCAACTGTGTTATTCGCTTTTTTAGGGATGAATTTGGCACAACTGGGAAGTCGTTTTCAAACGACCTCCCATCAAAATGTCATTTACTATATTTGCGGACGTTACTTAGGAGTAGTTGTTGATATCATCATTACCTTTTTCTTATTCGGGGTTACCGTTGTTATGTTTTCTGGTGCTGGCGCAATTTTTGAACAACAATTTGGTATACCTAGTTTTATTGGAAGTATCCTCATGACCGTTTTGACAATTGCAACAGTGACGTTGAGTGTGAAAAAAGTCATTACTCTCATTAGTGCAATCACGCCATTTTTATTGCTGTTAGTGATTGCCATGACTGTCCATTCGTTAATTAACTACGACATTTCATCTGCAGCGTTACAATCTGTAGATGTTGCTCAAAATCGAGGAGCTTCTCACTGGCTTGTAGCAGCCATTTTGTACGTATCCTATAATATTGCTGCAGGAGCGGCGATGCTAACGGTTATGGGTGGAACTGTTAAGGACGAAAAAGTGGCAGCTTGGGGAGGAATCATAGGAGGTCTTGGCCTAGGACTTATTATCCTACTAATCAATATCTCCATGTTGACACAGTTGAAAGAAATTGCGAGTGTACCGATGCCTATGTTATTTATTGCTAACAATATGGGTCCAGTAATGGGCGGAATCCTGTCAGTAATATTATTAGCTATGATCTACAACACTGCAGTCGGTATGTTGTATGCATTCTCAGTTCGTATTGTGAAACCGGAAACCGTTCGATTTAAAGGTGCAGTTGTAGTCTTTGGCGTGGCGGCATTCGGTGCAAGTTTTGTTGGATTTATTACACTGGTCGGTACTGTCTATCCAGTAATGGGTTACCTGGGCTTTACATTAATAGCAGCGATTATTTATGCATGGATTAAGAAGAGAGGAACTTCAGCTAAAGTCGGGACTCTTAGTTAAATGTCATAACATCTAAAAGAGAGGAGCAAGAGTGACTTGCCCCTCTCTTTTTTCTGTCTAACACGCCCACAGAAATCGTTTTCTGCCATCGTTTATGTTTTCTTTCTTTAATGAGACCGCTAGAGTGTGGTTCAATGTATTTCAGCTGTTCCGCTAGAGTGCCATCCCAAATGCTGAGCCACAATTTGAGGGGCAATTGTGGCTCAGCATCGGAGGGAATTGTTCTGCAAGGGATGGCTGGCTGTTTCTTTAACGAACTACCTCTACGGGAACAGGCGCAGCGGATGTCCTAGGTTGCCAAGCATCACTTCGTTCTGCTCGGCACGCCCACTTAGAACGTGCGTCGAATCCCTATTTTCAAATAAAGCAGAATGATCCTGTATAGCTAGCAACAATCGGCCGAAATTGTATCTTCGGCCGATTACTTTCTAAGCAGTAAGTGTCAATTCACTAGTAAACCAAAATAAAGACATGTGCACGTGAAGGTTGAAGGAGAGCGACGGACGCACACCCGCCGCAAGATTGCCTGTCAGAAAAAAGAATTGTGATGTGACAACGTCACATCACAATTCTTTTTATTCTCTAGGTTATGATGCAGTGGGTTTGCAGTCCTAAGCAATCCGAAAAACCACAGTTGATACAATGGTGAATCCTTTCTTCCTGTATTCTGCGTGAGTATGTTCTGCCGCTATTTATCTTTTCTTTAAAGAGTTATGATATTGCACCCTGTGTAGTGTGTGGAAAAACTGAAAATCCTGTTCTTCAAGTAACGCAGAATAATCCTGTATAGTTAGAAACAAGCCGTCGAAATTTCATCTTCGACGGCTTACTTTCTAGGCATTAAGTGTCCATTCACTAGTAAACCAAAATAAAAGACATGTGCACGTGAAGTTTGGACGCGAGCGACGGACGCACACCCGCCGCAAGATTGCCTCTAAAAAAGAAAAATTTTGACGTGACAACGTCACATCAAAATGCTTTTAATTTCCTAGGTTATGATGTAGCAGTTAGTGTCGTCTATAGCTAGCCGGAAATCAGTCGATTCAATGGTGAATTTTTATCGTGTGTTCCGCTTTTATCTTTTCTTTATTTAGAGTTTCAAGACAAGTTGCCTAGCTATATAGTGTGCAAAACCTCATCCTAATAATTACACCAGCCAAACGTGAAATAACTAAAAGCTATAATATCCTAACGAATACAGGTATAATTCCCTCAATAGAAATTTTCTGTATACGTAAAAAGAAAGGACGCGGAGTTACAAATGCCATTTAAAGGACAGCAAATTTTACCTGCCATACAATCCATGAAAGACTTTGATAAAATGCTAACCTATTCATTTCGCTATGGTGTATTTTTAAATATACACGTAGGCATGTTAAAAAGTGTATTCGATTATGCTCGCGCAGAAAATAAAGACATGTTTCTTCATATGGATTTAATTCAAGGCTTATCAAACGATGAACATGCCACTGAGTATGTATGCCAAACGATAAAACCATATGGAATTATCTCAACGAGAAGTAGCGTCATCAAAAAAGCACGTCAACTTAATGTCAAAGCAATCCAACGAACCTTTGTGATTGACTCGACCGCGTTAAATCGAAGCATCCAGATCATTCACAAAACAGATCCAGATTATATTGAACTTTTGCCAGGTGTAGTCCCTAAAGTAATTGAACGTATCCGATTAGAAACTGGTAAACCTATTATTGCGGGTGGATTAATCGAAACACAACAAGAAGTTGAAGCTGCGATTGCAGCAGGAGCAAGTGCGATCACGACGTCATCGATATCTTTATGGGATCTATTTTCTAAGAAAAAATAAAAAATAAAGTATTCTGACTCTTGACAGCGTTTTCATAATTTGTTAAGTTAATAGCAAGTTAATATTCCGTGGAGAGACCAAGAGACTCACATATACTTTGACACTTATTTACGTGTCAAAGTATGTGTGAGTCTCTTTTTTTTCATGGTTGGAAAATAGTGAATTTAATGGGATAGGGAGGTAATATGGTAATGAGTGAATTTTTAGCAGAGTTGATTGGAACAGCTATTTTGATTATATTTGGAGCAGGTGTGGTTGCAAATGTGAGCTTGAAGAAATCTTTTGCATTAAATGGTGGGTGGATCGTCATTTCATTTGGATGGGGACTCGGTGTAGCTATGGCTGTTTACGCAGTCGGGCAGTTTAGCGGAGCACATTTAAATCCTGCAGTAAGCCTTGGTTTAGCGTTTAATGGAGATTTTTCTTGGTCTCAAGTGCCATTGTATGTGACAGCTCAAATGATCGGCGCCTTCATAGGGGCAACTATTGTATGGCTTCATTTTTTACCGCACTGGAAAGTAACAGAGGATTCTGGTGCCAAGCTTGGCGTGTTTTCTACTGGGCCAGCTATCCCGCATCACTTCTCGAATTTATTAAGCGAAATTATTGGAACTTTTATTTTAGTCATTGGTATTTTATCAATTGGTGCAAATGACTTTACTGAAGGGTTAAATCCATTTATTGTTGGAATGCTCATTGTTGCAATAGGACTTTCTTTAGGTGGTACGACAGGTTACGCAATTAATCCTGCTCGGGATCTAGGGCCAAGAATTGCCCATTATCTATTACCAATTGCAGGAAAAGGAAGCTCGAACTGGGGATATGCCTGGGTTCCTGTTTTAGGACCAGTCCTAGGTGGATCATTAGGTGGTGTGTTTTACAAAGGTTTCTTCACTAATGATTTCACGATTTGGTTTTGGCTTGTCTTAGGTATTACGCTTTTGTGTTTATTATTTTTATTTTTAGTTGATAAGAAAGAATTACAATCTCAAAAAACTGAGCAATTATCAGCTCAAAGGGGAGTATAAAATGGAAACATATATCTTATCATTGGATCAAGGAACGACAAGTTCAAGAGCTGTTTTATTCAATAAGAAGGGTGAAGTTGTGAATTTTGCTCAAATGGAATTTCAACAATATTTTCCGAAACCAGGTTGGGTCGAACATAATGCTAGTGAAATTTGGGGATCTATTTTAGCCGTCATTGCATCTGTTTTATCTGAATCCGGTGTGAAACCACACCAAATAGAGGGTATTGGGATTACAAATCAACGTGAAACAACTGTTGTATGGGATAAAGAAACAGGTTTACCGGTATATAATGCGATTGTTTGGCAATCTCGTCAAACTGCTGGCATTTGTGATGAGTTAAAAGACCAAGGGCATAACGATACGTTTCGTAATAAAACTGGTTTACTAATTGACGCTTATTTCTCCGGTACAAAAGTAAAATGGATTCTTGATAACGTTGAAGGTGCAAGAGAACGAGCAGAGGAAGGAAACCTGCTTTTTGGAACCATTGATTCGTGGTTAATTTGGAAACTTTCAGGAGGACAAGCGCATGTTACAGATTACTCCAACGCGTCGCGGACACTCATGTACAATATTTATGAATTAAAATGGGATCAGGAACTTCTTGATATTTTAGGGATACCAAAATCAATGCTGCCAGAAGTGAAATCTTCTTCAGAAATATATGCGAAAACAGTAGACTATCATTTCTTTGGGCAAGAAATTCCAATCGCTGGTGCAGCGGGTGATCAGCAAGCCTCTTTATTTGGGCAAGCTTGTTATAAGGAAGGAATGGCGAAAAATACATATGGCACAGGGTGCTTTATGTTAATGAATACTGGTGAAAAAGCAGTTGTTTCAAATCATGGTCTACTAACTACCCTTGCTTGGGGAATTGATGGGAAAGTGGAATATGCATTAGAGGGCAGTATCTTTGTTGCGGGAAGTGCCATTCAATGGTTGCGTGACGGGCTGAGAATGATTAAGAATTCACCAGCAAGTGAGGACTATGCGAAACGCGTGGACTCAACGGATGGTGTATACGTGGTACCTGCTTTTGTCGGTTTAGGAACACCATACTGGGATAGTGAAGTTCGAGGTGCAATCTTTGGATTAACAAGAGGAACTACGAAAGAACATTTCATACGAGCAACGCTAGAGTCTCTAGCATACCAAACGAAAGATGTCCTTGATGCGATGGAAAAAGATTCAGGGATTAAGCTTAGAAAGCTACGCGTCGATGGTGGTGCTGTTAAAAATGATTTTCTTATGCAATTCCAAAGTGACTTATTAGACGTCTCAGTTGAACGTCCAGTAATTGAGGAAACAACTGCTCTTGGTGCAGCATATTTAGCAGGACTGGCTGTCGGTTTCTGGAAGAGTCGAGAAGAGATTGCGGACATGTGGAAAGTTGATAAGAATTTCGATCCAACTATGTCTGAAGAAAGTCGAACAGAACTATATTCAGGCTGGAAAAAAGCTGTAACAGCTACTATGGCTTTTAAATAAAACATGCATATGGTATAGTAAAGCTAAGTTAATAAACGGGTAGAGACTTAGAGAGACCTGAATTCATTATTGAGCAATTGCTCGTAATGTTATTCAGGTCTCTCTTTTTCTATTTGTAAAAATAGTCCAATATAATGTAAAAATGATATATTAATTTTAAGGAGGAACTAATTACATGCAAACTTTTTCAAGTACAAATAGAGAAGAAAAGTTGACGACTATGAGCCAAGTGGTATATGACCTTATTGTCATTGGTGGAGGAATTACCGGAGCGGGAATTGCACTGGATGCTGTGACTAGAGGGATGAAAGTTGCTGTTGTTGAAATGCAAGATTTTGCAGGTGGTACATCAAGTCGCTCAACAAAACTTGTCCACGGTGGACTGCGTTACTTAAAACAATTTGAAGTTAAAATGGTTGCTGAAGTCGGCAAAGAGCGTGAAATCGTTTACGAAAATGGAGCGCATGTCACGACTCCAGAATGGATGCTATTACCGATCCATAAAGGCGGGACGTTTGGTAAGCTAAGCACTTCTTTTGGTTTGCGTGTTTATGATTATTTAGCAGGAGTTAAAAGAAAAGAACGACGCAAAATGCTAACTGCAAAAGAAACACTAAACCGTGAGCCTTTAGTTAAAAAAGAAGGGCTACGTGGAGCAGGTTACTATGTTGAATATCGAACTGATGATGCTCGTTTGACACTTGAAGTAATAAAAAAAGCTGTGGAAAATGGTGCTGAATTCATTAATTATGTTAAAGCACAAAGCTTTACCTATTCTGAAAAAAAGATTACAGGTATTGAAGCGATTGACCAGATAACAGGTAAGAAATTGCGTATTTCAGGGGAAAAAGTTGTAAATGCAGCCGGTCCCTGGGTCGATGCTGTCCGCAATATGGATTATTCCAAAAACACAAAGCAACTGCGGTTAACAAAAGGGGTTCATTTAGTAGTCGACCAATCTGTTTTCCCGTTAAAGCAAGCTCTATATTTTGATACACAGGATGGACGAATGATGTTCGCAATCCCGCGTAATGGCAAGGCATATGTGGGGACGACCGATACAGTATTTGAAAAAAATCAAGATATTGCGAACCCTAAAATGACAATTGAAGATCGTCAATATATATTAGATGCCATTCATTATATGTTTCCCGTTGTTAGCATTTCTGTTGATGATGTTGAATCAAGTTGGGCGGGTGTTCGTCCTCTTATATACGAAGAAGGAAAAGATCCATCTGAGATTTCTCGTAAAGATGAAGTTTGGGAACATGAAAGTGGTCTAATTACAATTGCTGGCGGTAAATTGACCGGCTATAGAAAAATGTCTGAGCATGTGGTGGATCTTGTAACGAAGCGTTTAAAATCAGAAACCAAACAAGCTTTTGGAAAGTGCATGACCATAAATTTACCTATTTCAGGTGCTGATTTTGGTGGCTCAAAACAATTTGAATCTTTCGTTGAAATGAAAGCTCTCGAAGCGGGCCAATTCGGATTAACAGTTGACGAGGGACGTCACTTCGCCTCTTTTTATGGAACGAATGCAGATCAGCTTTATTTAATTGCACATGCTGCATCAGGAATGGAACTTGAAGGTTCTATGACACCAGCTGTTTACGCGGAAGTTGTCTATGCGATTCAAAATGAAATGATGGTCAAACCGGTTGATTTCTTTATTCGACGTACAGGCAGACTGTTCTTTGACATCAATTGGGTCGAGCTTCACAAAGTTTCGATTTTGAACCTCATGAAAAACTTGTTGAAATGGGATGAAGAAACGTATCAAGCATATCAAGTCGAATTAGAACAAGAAATACACGATGCAGTCATTCCATTTGAAAATAAGGAATCGGTTTAAAAAAATTTATGATAGAAACTAAAGAGTGGCTGCTTTCTCATAATGGGCTCTTTAAAGAGTTGTTAAACTTAAAATAATAGCCGAATAGGACTGCTAATCCTCAATGGAATTAGCCGTCCTATTTTTTTATGGTTGTAAAAGGTCAGTGTCGATTTTATTATATAAAAATTTTACCTTAAGGGGTATATATTTAAGGAGGAAATTCCAATACATAGTAGAATTTTTCGACATTTCCTTACAATAAATAAAAAAATAGAAATTCGACAAAATCTCACAAAAGTTCTGCTATGAAAAATAAAGTGATTCATATATACTAAGTTATAGGAAAAATTACAAGAAAATGATGATTATTAATACGTGATGTCATGTCCTAATACCTATCGCTATTACTATTTACATAAATAAGTTTTAATAAACAGTATTATGGAAAGTGGGAGATTCTTGCATGATAAAAATATTTAAGAGATCATGTGCAATCTGTAAAATTCAAGATGTAACATTAATTAAATTTGAAAATCGTAGTGGAATGCGCATGGTTTTCTGTGAATCGTGCAAGAAGTATGCAGAAAGAAGATCATTTAAAGTGATCAAACGTTATTATGGTAAGAAAAGTAAAAAACCAGTTGCGCAATAAAATATGAGATGAAAAACTGGTTGTTTGACTTACAATTCTTAAAGGGAAATGTGAGGACTATTATTCAATAGTAAGAAAGCATGAAGCAGTCGAAATTGCATCTTCGATTGTTTTTTTCGTTATACAAGAGAGTATCAGCTTTTTCGAGCAATATCTTCGTACTTGGAGTTGTTATGTCTAGCTCCAAGCGCCAGCTCACACCTCAGCTTCAGACCCTCAGGCGGAAACAAATTGTTTCCGAATCGGTTCTTCCAGCGCCGGATAAATTCACACTAGTTGCTTGAAGCGTAGGTGGCGACTTCTGCTGGAAAAGCATGAGATGAAGGCGCGCAGGAAAGGTACTGGCCAAAAGCCAGTGTCTTTGCAACGAGTAACTGCAGGAGCACATGGAACGAAGACTAAGAACGCCACGTCGTGTGGCAACTTCTTCGTGACCAACATCCTATTGGCCCGAGGAGACTGAAGCCAAGCCCTTGAAAAGCGTCCACCGTAGCGGAAATAAACGGGTTTCTATGGTTACCCTTCTTAAAGGACCGGGCGTACTTTGCCCGGCTTTTCTTATTTTCCAGAAGACTTGAGAATTCCGATAATTTTAAATAAATGATAGAATATATAATCATTGGGAATAATATATGAGAAAATAGGGGGAATTCATTTTGGTAATCGAGTTAATTAGATCTCACTCATCGGTTCGTAGTTATACAGAAAAGCAGCTATCTCGAGAAGAGGTCAGTGAACTCGTCGAAATTGCTCAACATGCTGCAACCTCTCATTTTGTTCAGGCCTATTCAGTAGTTTGGGTTACCGACAAAGAGAAAAGAGAAAAGTTAGCAGAACTATCTCGAAATCCTAAACAAATGCTTGGCGCAGGTGCTGTATTGTTGTTGTGTGCAGATTTTAGTAGATTGTCCCACGCAGGTAAAATGCACGGCGAATCGATCGTTTTTGATAATGCGGAAAGTTTAATCGTTGGAATAACAGATGTTGGTCTTTTTGCACAAAATCTTGCGCTTGCTGCGGAGTCAAAGGGATATGGAATCTGTTATATTGGCGGCGTGCGAAATGAGATGGAAGCTATAAGTGATTTGGTGGAGTTGCCAAATGGAGTATTTCCTGTTTACGGGATGACAATGGGTGTGCCTGCAGAACATAATGAGGTAAAGCCGAGACTACCAGTAGATGCAATTTTACATGAAAATAAGTACGACGAAGTGAAGTACGATGAACTACTTCCTACATATGATAAAGAAATAGAAAGATACTATAAAAATAGAAGTACAAATGAAAAGTCTACAACGTGGACTAAGGGAATGGCCGTATATCTAAAAAAACCACAACGATTACATGTCCGATCATTTTTAGAGAAAAAGGGATTTCATTTAAAATAAAAATCGCCTCAGATGGAGAATAATGAAATACCCTTCGAGGATTTGAAAAAGAGACGATCTATGTGACCTAGTCACTTAGATTGTCTTTTTCATTTTCTAGGTTTTGGTGAAGTTGGTTACCGTCCAAAGTGTCCTTGTTTCTTGATTAATATAGCAACTCATTTTTTCATGCACCATGATTATTTATTGAATTATTTGTAGTCAATCTACAATTTCGCAGGGAAAGTCGGCATTGCTATCGAATGTAAAAGTTATGTATTAAGAAGTGTACTTATGAAAATAGTCAAAAAGTATAAATAACCGATATAATCCTAAACTTGTTTAATTGAACCCAAATAATTCTTAGCAACTATTTTAAAAATATGAACAATAGAAAAGGTGAGATATTTATGTACTTAGGGTTTAATGTAGAAATTGCTGATGAATTCACCAATTATTATCATGAAGGAAATCGTGTAAATGGTGAGAATCAAAAGAAACTAAGCAGAGACTTTACTAACTATGTATTTAAACATGTAGATTCAGGTGTATTAAGTGGCGAAGAAATTCAAAATGATTGGTTTCCTAGCATTCATGCAGATGTATTTATTTCTCATTCCCATAAAGATGAAAAGATTGCCATAGGTCTTGCTGGCTGGTTGAAAAGTCAATTTAAATTAAATTCTTTTGTAGATTCTGGTTTGTGGGGCTATTCAAATGATTTATTGAAACAAATTGATCATGACTATTGTTTAAATGAGGATGGCAAAACGTTTGATTATAACAAAAGAAATTATTCAACTAGTCACATCCACATGATGCTGACAAATTCTCTTTTAAAGATGATAGATAAAACTGAATGTATATTTTTTCTGAACACGCCTAACTCCATTGTCAGTCCTAAAGATTCGATTGAAAGTTCAACACAGTCTCCATGGATATATACAGAATTAATTGCCATGAAGGTTGTAAGGAGGAAAATTGATAGAAAGATAAAGCGAGAGTTTGAAGCGGAAATCTTTAATGCACAGAAAGAGTTAAAGATAAACTACACCGTTGATTTAAATGATTTAGTAAAAATTGATCAGGAATTTTTAAATAAATGGGAAAATAAATGGATTCATTCTACTAAAGAAAATCATCCTCTTGATGATCTTTATACTAGTTTGAACTAGTATTTCATTAAATACTTAAAGGGGGGTGTTTAATAAGTGGACAGTAAAATTAGACATTTAGAATTTATTCAACAAACAATACTTCGAATGGCAAGTAACTCCTTTTTGCTAAAGGGATGGACGGTAACGATAGTTGTTGGAATATTTGTATTTGCGAATCCCAAAGAAATTGACTCAAAGTATTTATTTTCGGTGCTTATCCCCATACTCTTTTTTTGGCTACTTGATGGGTTTTTCTTACACCAGGAAAAACTGTTCAGAAAGTTGTATGACAAAGTTAGGGCTACCTTAGAGGCAGATATTGATTTCTCTATGAATACATCATTATTCAAAAAAGATGTTGATTCTTGGATTAAAGTCTCTGTTTCAAAAACACTAATCCTCTTTTATTTTCCGCTTCTATTAGTGGTTCTCCTAGCGATTTATTTTGCTTATTTATATTAAACCTTGATTCTGCCACACAGGACAGTACTTGCTCAGTTAGTGTATGTGACACCATATATTATTAAAAATATTGGAAGTTAATAGCTGCCGAAATTGCGTCTTCGTTCGTCTGCCTTTTTGTGCAGGGATTTGTCGTCCATAATGACCTTGGAAAACGTGTTCCATTTTCGAAATCAGAAACATGAATGCTATTACTACAAAGAAAATTGCTTTCTATTTTAATTAAATGTGGATGAATAAAACGGTCGAAATCAACGTGGGTGGCAACTTAAGATGGTGAAGAACCCAACCGGAATAAGAAAGCAAAGTACTTGACGGTTACATCTGTTGTTAATCTACTATTGGACATAAAATAATAAACTTGGGAGTTCAGAGAATGATAAAGTCTTTAGTCATGTGGTTCTTAATAATATTTGTAGGATTTATTCTCTTTGCTCTTACTCAAGTTCCTTTTCAAATGGGCTTTTTAGGTGGATATCAAGGAATGAATTTGACAATCATCGGAATTTTACAGGCTGCCCTCATTATTCCGCTGATTTATTTCAGCCTTCGCTATATGAAACTAGATTTCACGAAAATTGGGTTCACCTCATCTAAATGGAAAGAAGATGCCTTGCTAGGCTCTATTGTTGCTATTTGTTGGGCGCTTATCCAATTTATTTGGCTCATTCCAAACACAGGTGGAGACGGTAGAGCGGATATTTCAGGGATACTAACCATGCTCGATCATCAATGGATTAATATTTTGTGGTACATTCCCTTGGGGGTCATTGGAGGAGGATTGACTGAAGAACTATATAATCGAGGTTTTGTTATTGGGGCAATCGCCGGTATTTTCAGAAACTCAAGGATTGCTTTATACATTGCTGCTATTTTTGCCATTATATTCTTTGCAGCGGGTCACCTGCCGATAAATATTAATGAATGGGTCGATCTCCTCGTTCCGAGTACTGTCTATACATTGCTTTATCTATATACAAAGAGATTGACGGCTTCTATAATAGCCCATGGTTTGTGGAATGTACTTGCTGTTATCGGTATTTTTATTATTTATGGATGACTATACAGCTAGTTATCACAGTCAGTGTAATCCTGTACCCTGTAGTAGTTATTAATTGAGGTCATTGGAAGTCTATACAGGCTACTAATGACTGAGACCATTTACTATAGAAAATAAAGAAACCAAAAAGCAATCAGAATTGCATCTTCGGTTGTTAATTTTTGCATTTAAAGGTTTCAGGAGAGAGTCGGACGTGAACCCTCCGTAAGATTTCCTATAGTAAAAGGGACTGAGCGAAAGTGACAAAATCACTGCGCTCAGTCTTTTTTGTTGTTTGGGTTAGGAGTAGCATGTTTGTTGTCCAAATTGATACAGGAACCTTATTCGCCATGGCAGTAAACTCGCCTCGCTTTATAAATGTAAACACCTCTTCTTCAACCAAAGTGCATGGCTAGCGATTAAATATGGCATGTTTTTAATAAAATGTTTGTTGCATGGGCACACCGATAAGTAAATTTGTAAATATTAAATTAACAAAACATTTGCAAAAATTACATATGAAAAAAATGTCGAAACATGTAAGATAATATTGTATGATACACAAATATTTGTTAAAAAGGAGAAAAATATGGGAAAATTTATTAAAATATTAGCTTCATTTAGTTTAGCACTAGCAATTATTACACCTACAGTTTCTCCAATAACGAGCGTTCAGGCTGCAACTAACGGGGAAGTTGTCATTAATGAAATCGCTTGGATGGGAACAACGGTAGATTATAATGATGAATGGATTGAACTTTACAATAACACAAGTACTTCCCAGTCTTTAAATGGATGGACATTAACTAGCTCAGATGGAACCCCGTCCATTTCTCTAAGCGGAAACATTCCTGCAAATGGCTATTTTATACTTGAAAGAACAAATGATACAACGGTTTCAGAAGTTACAGCTAACCAGATTTATAGTGGAGCTATGGGAAACACAGGCGAAATATTTGAATTAAGAGACTCAAGCAATGCTGTTATTGATCAAGTTAATGCTTGGCATAGTGGTGACAACAACACCAAAGCGACAATGGAACGAATTGATTCTTTAGTTACTGGAACAGATTCTGCTAATTGGAGCATGGCTACAGATACATATGTTGAGGGAATAGGAACACCTGGTAAAGCTAATTCTGAAGCACCTCAAAATGGAGGATGTACTGATACAGTCGAGCGTATAAATCAGGTTTCAGATGCTCCTGACGCCATTAATGTGTACTTTAATAAATGTGCACTTGATCAATATGCGTCGCCTAATAATGAAGCTAATTACAATGTGAATCTTGAAAATAGATTAATTGAGCGTATAAACGGAGCGCAAACTAGTATTGATTTTGCAACTTATGAAATCAATCTTCCTAAAATCGTGGATGCTCTTATTTTGAAAGCATCTGATGGCGTTGATGTTCGAGTGATTGCTGACTCAAAAGATGCGACAGATCCTAGCTATATTGAACGATTTGAATTAATGAGGCTTTATATAGAAGAGATGGTTCGAGGACAAGACATGATTATAGGAACAGCTGATGATATAACGGTTCTCTCAGAATCACCTATGTTGGCTGTAGAAGATACAACAAAACGTGCAAATCATGGTCTGCCATCGTCACCGAGCGACTTTCCTCAAAAGACCATTATGGTGGGGAATACTGAAATGACAGGTTATTTATTTGTAGAAGCAGAACAGAAGGCTGACGGTAGCTATTACTCTCCGTCGACTCAAATGCATAATAAATTTGCACTTATTGATGATAAATGGGTGTTTACTGGAAGTTGGAATTACACGGTTACTGGTCTATACGGGACAGACGAAAACATGGCCAATGGTATTCTTGATGGTAACCAACAGCATATTGTAGAAGTAAACTCTACGGAATTAGCTGAAATTTATGAAACAGAGTTTAATGAAATGTGGGGAACAGACACATTAACCCCTGATCTTCAAATTTCTAATTTCAGCTCACGAAAAATTGATAATACTGTCCATCAAATCATAGTTGGTGGTAAAAACATTGAGGTGTATTTCTCGCCTGGTGACAATGCAATTGCGAGAATGGTGAATCTTATTAAAACCGAAGCTGATTACAAAACGTATTTCACCATATTTGCATGGAGTGATCAGGCTCTAGTCGATGAATTGAAAAACAAGTGGGAAGGGTCGTATGAAGATCAGCAAGGGACTCTAACTGGATTTGATGTGAAGGGCGTTTTTGACAGCAGCTTCTGGACACAGTGGTGGTCTGCCAGTATTGAAATGACAGGTCAAACTGTAACGGGAAGTGTCAACAATCCAAATACACGCTGGGCAAATGCTGCACCGGTGTTTAAAGATACTGAATCTCGCAAGCTGCACAGTAAAACGATGATTGTTGATGCCGATACAGATAGCGATCCAACTGTCATTGTCGGTTCTACTAATTGGAGTACGAATGGAGAAGACATAAATGATGAGAATTTACTTATCATTCATGACACAGCTATTACGAATCAATTCTTACAAGAATTTAATGCGCGTTATTCACAGGCAGGCGGTACGGTTACTACACAATAAAAATGTGAAATGGACAAACATATAATAAAGTCACAGGCGGCCGAAATTGAATCTTCGGTCGCTTTTTTAATGTGAATCGAGTGTCTATTCTTGCACTTCACAAACAGCAGCGAAGCGAAAACCAAACCAACTTACCCCTCACACTTGGTGTTTCGGGCTATTTTAATGGGAGAAATAGGGTGAACGGGAATAAATCATGTTTGAATGGGAATAAATTAATTTGAACGGGATTAAACTGCGTTCGAACGGGAATAAACCAACTATGAACGGGATTAAATCAAAATGAACGGGAATAAACACGGCAACCGCACTCTATAACGTAGCTTGCACTTCACAAACAGCAGCGAAGCGAAAACCAAACCAACTTAGCCCCTCACACTTGGTGTTTCGGGCTATTTTAATGGGAGAAATAGGGTGAACGGGAATAAATCATGTTTGAATGGGAATAAATTAATTTGAACGGGATTAAACTGCGTTCGAACGGGAATAAACCAACTATGAACGGGATTAAATCAAAATGAACGGGAATAAACACGGCAACCGCACTCTATAACGTAGCTTGCACTTCACAAACAGCAGCGAAGCGAAAACCAAAACAACTTAGCCCCTGACACTTGGTGTTTCGGGCTATTTTAATGGGATAAATAGGGTGAACGGGAATAAATCATGTTTGAATGGGAATAAATTAATTTGAACGGGATTAAACTGCGTTCGAACGGGAATAAAACAACTGTGAACGGGATTAAATCAAAATGAACGGGAATAAACACGGCAACCGCACGTAAATCTAATACCAAATCTAAATATAAAATGTCTTTCTATGAAGGACTATAAACAACGAATTTCTTCAGCGGCCTTCATGATGGTTGCCGGTGGCGATGGACACACATCCAACGCAAGATTGCTTGCAAGAAAAAAGACAAGAGGGAAGTGACAATTTAAGTCACTTCGCTCTTGTCTTTTTGATTTTTTGCTTGCCATCCAAAGAAACCCGGACTACAAGAAGTATCTGGCGGTAACTCTTTCATTTCGAATCATTAATAGTTTACCCAAGCCTTCTCATACATTTGCAATAAAATAGGGTCAGTTAACGTATTAGGCTTATATTGAAAAGCATTGCCTTTTTCATCGACAATGTCCCGATCAATATCTTTTCCGAATACTGTAAGTCCTTGTAATACTTCATCGGTTAAAAAGTCTGTGTCAACGGACAAATCGATATTTTCAATCGTACGATCAGTTTGCTCGCGTTTTGCCATGACAAAACCCCAGTCGCCGAAGCTAGGAATGTCTACATGAAGATTTTCAGTGTAGAGACCTGCTTGTTGAACAGTATGATCAATCGTCCAGTACACGTCAGTGGCGAAAGTTGGACTAGTCGATTGAATCATGATAGTTCCACCGGGCGCTAAATGGTTACGAAGCAGCTGATAAAACTGCAATGTATAGAGCTTATTTAAAGATTCGTTATTCGGATCAGGCAAGTCAACTAAAATCACGTCATAAAAATCCTTACCATCTTCCATAAATGAAAATGCATCTTCATGATGAACCGTAACACGCGGATCTGAAAATGAGTCTTTATTCAAACCAAGGAGGTCAAAATTGGTTTTAGCAAGTTCCACAACGGCAGCATCAAGGTCGACAAGATCAACGTGTTTGATTTCATCGTACTTCCACAATTCTCTCAAAGCCAGACCATCTCCTCCGCCAAGGACAAGTACGTTTTCAGGATTATCAACGCTTGCAACTGCAGGATGGATGAGGGTTTCATGATAACGATATTCATCTGTTGAACTTAACTGAAGCTGTCCGTCAAGAAATAAGCGAAGATCACCTTTTTCTTTTGTTAATATGATTTGTTGATAATCTGTTTGTTGAAAGTGAATAATTGGATCACGATACATCTTTTGTTCAAATGTAAAAGCAACTTCATCTCCCCAAAACACACCAGATAGAAGTACGACAAAAAGTGATAGTCCGGCAACTAGATGTACACGGAACCGGGCAATTTCACGTCTGAAATAATAAAGGACCCAAAGCGCAACGCCTACATTAATTAAGCCAACCATAAAGGCCGTTTTTACAAGTCCAAACTCAGGTCGTAAGTAAAATGCAAAGAGTAAACCACCAATTAAGCCTCCAGCGTAATCTGAAAATAAGACACGTGCAGTACTTTTACTTAACGTTACTCCGATTTCATTTGCTTTGCGAATCAAAATTGGCAGTTCAACACCCGTTAAGCCACCTATAATAAGGGTGATGGAATACAAAAATATGGCATCTGTTCCGTCTGGAAGAAACGCTGTGACACCGAAGAATAAAAAGGTTGAAAATCCACCGATTAACCCTATAGCAAACTCAATCCAAATAAAAGAAATAATTAAATTTTTCGTGACGTGTTCGCTGATTGAAGCACCGATTCCCATTCCAGTTAAAAAAAGTGAGATGATGATCGTATATTGCTTCACACCATCTCCTAAAATGTACGAACCTGCAGCTCCAAATAATACTTCAAATATAATTCCACAAATAGAAACAATACCAGAAGCCCAATAAATGGCTTTACTTTGTTTTGTTCCTAAGTCACTAATCATGCTCATTTGTTCAGACTCCTTACTTCCCATGAAGCTTGTTTCGTTAAATTAGATCCAATAGCTAGTCATTAGAAGCTATAAATTTGTATGAGTTGAAAAATCAATAGCTGTCCAAATGAAAAATAATTTGGACAGCTATTGAAATGTATGCAATCTAGTTTGTTTATGTAATGGAAGCTCCAATTACGAATGCTAACCCTACTGATACAGCGAAACTGATAATTCCAACAGCCATATTCCCTTTGTGAAGTTGGTCTTCTACTGAGAATTTACGTGTAAATAATTCAAATAATAAGTACGCGACTAGTTGGAGAGCAACTCCAACTCCTCCCCAAATCAATGTCCCCGTAATGGCAGAACTATTGTATATGGCGAATGCTAAGATAATACAGATTCCCACGATTTTACCACTAATTGAAAGGGCTACTGCTTTATTGCCATTTAGCACCTCATCCCAATCCTTATACTTCTTGGTCATTACTTCAAAAATTGCTAAGCCCACTAGGACAATAATAATTGCAATTGCAAAATACATAACTGTTAACAATAATGAATTCATCTTTTTATCCCCTTTCTACCAATTACTTACCTGAACCTGTTCCTCCGCCACGAACGGATGAACCACGAATTGAAGGAACAGAATTTTTCCCTGCAAATGTGCCTGCAGCATTGTAACCTCCGTAACAACTACTCGGATTTACTTTACATGCTTGACTTCTGTTGCTGCCCCAATTATTTCCAAACATATTACCTAAAAGGCTTGCCAACAAATATCCTTCAAAGAAACTAGGACGATAATTCTTTTGGACAAATTCTTCTCCTGCAACTTCAATCATCGTATCCGAAGAATTATCCTGTGATTCGGTTAATGTAACAAATTGATTGTCGTAAATGAATATTTGTTTGCCGTCTCGTTCTTCACTCATTTCAGAAGGTTTTTCATGGTTTTGGATATCGCTAGCTACTGTTGAGATATCTTGGTTCTCTGCAATATATACTTGTGCGTAATCATCACTGTTTGCAGTACTTGTAACCGTATCGAATAGTTGATATGTACTGCCAATATAGTCTTCGATGCCATCTTTGAATAGGGATCCTGAACCTGAGCCATTCCCACATGCAGAGACAAAAAGAAGGACACTGACAATCATTATGGACAGAATCGTCCTTTTCACATTTTTCACCTACCTTTCCAGTGTAAGACATAGTTTGTGATAAAAAGGAAAGGACCTGTTTTATAACAGATCCCGATCCTGAAAAATTGTGGATAGATTATGATTTGGCCATTCTCTTTTTAAGAGCAGCTAACTCGTCATCAACACCGCTATCAAGTGATTTAAACTCGTCATCAAGACTACGATTAGATGAGCGCATATCTTCACTTGTTTCAGCTTCAGCTTCGAATTGAAGTACTTTTTCTTCCATACGATCAAAGCCGTTACGTGATTCATTGCCGCCAACACCTGACATCGTACGGTTCATCTTCGTGCGTACTTGTGCAGATTCAGCACGTGCTTTTAATGAATCTTTTTTAAGTTTCATTTGATTATATTCGTTTTTCATTTCGTCAAGTTTAGAACGGAGAACGGATGCATCTTCTTTTGCACGATTATGTGATTCTTGAAGGGAAGATACTTGCTCAGAATGAACTTTTTTGTCCTCAAGTGCACGTCTTGCTAAATCTTCGTTACCAGCTTCTAATGCTTTTATTGCTTGTTCTTCGCGCTTAGTGATCATGCTGTTTGAATCATTAACTTTCTTTTGTAGAAATTTTTCATTGGCAATTTGTTTAACAACAGAACTTTCTACTTCACGAATGTCTGCTTCCATTTCGCGCATAAATTGGTCAAGCATTTTTATTGGATCTTCGGCCTTGTCTAACATCGCATTTAATTCTGAACCTACAACAGTTTGCATTCGTTTAAAAAATTGAAACATTTATTATTCCTCCTATTAGTAAAGTTAATTAATTACTTCCTGCAATAATCTTTAATTCGTACTCTTCAATATAATAGCCAGTACTTGCTTCTATTTCATTGCCCCAAATTTCTAATGAGAGTGCTTTTTCATCTTCTTCATCGAAATAAGAGAAGTAACGACACTGAGCACCATCTACATTTTGACTTCTTCCTTCACCTTTTACAATTGCAGTACCATATTCATCTTGAAAATAAGTAACGCCATCAAGCTCAATTTTTTTAGGAAGGGGCTCTTGTAATTTTAATTTGGACTTCACGTAAATACCTAGTTCTAATTCATCATCCATCTCAACGCTTAACCAGATCACTTTATTATTACCTTGAAGTTGGTATGCAAACCACTTGAAGCCATGGTCATTGAATGAAAGTTTGCCAACAACTTCGAAGTCTTCAAGATCATACGTAATAAAATCTCCCGTTTTTATATTCATGACGGTACGTTCTTTAACATCAGGTCTTTGTGGTTCTTTACTGCCAAACAATTTACTAAGAAAACTCATTAAGCCATCACATCCTTCTTCGACCCTTTCTGTCATCTACATGTATTACTACGAATGAGATGCGAAAAAGTTTCTATTATTATCTATTCTCTCGTACTTTGCCTTTGGAAGCAATGATACCAATCAATACCGATTGCTTAGAAAAATAATGCTTATTCAAAAAAGGAATTATCCGGTAAAAAAGAGAGCGTTGCGAAATGCACGAAACAAAAATGTCTTCGAATATATCAAAAAAATGCTGCAGGAAAGAAAAAGACGAATCTGTTATGGTGGACTTCGTCATTGTATTTTTTGAAGACAGTCTTTACAAATACAGGCTTTGTCTACTTTTTCTCCAGGTACTAACTCGAAAATTTCTTTAGGGAAAAACTGTGTTGTACACCAGCAGGTGGGATCTCCTAATTCATTGCCACAATCATTGTTGTTATCGCATATCGGACATTTTTTTGCATCGATTGTCATATTGACCTCCATTTATAACTATTCATTGCTTAAATCATTGAAGCACATTTTGTTAAATAAGAAAATAGATAAAGTATTATCGACTATGGTTTCCGGCTCACTTTAGACGTAACAGCTGCTGCATCATAACCTAGGGCATAAAAAGAATCGTGATGTTGACGTTGTCACATCACGATTCTTCTTTTTAAAAGGTAATCTTGCGGCGGATTTACGTCCGTCGCTCGCCATCAACTTCACGTGCATAGTTGCTAAATTTTGGTTTACTAGTGAAGGGAGACTTTCTACTTCGAAAGGAAGCAGCCAAAGATGCAATTTCGGCTGCTTATTTCTACCTAGAGGTTCGTTCTGCGTTAATTGAAAGAAGGGTTTCGCAAACTATACAGTTTGAAAAATCTTGGTTGGAACCTTTAAAGAAAGAAGAAAACAAAACAAATTCATCTACTAAATATGTGGTGGAAACTCTTCTATATGGTAATAAAAGTAAACGGAGACAGTAGTGGGTACAAATGTTCAAGGAATAACTTTTCTAATATATTGTAGACACTTCAGATAAAGAAAATTTAATATGAAATTGAAAAATAGCGATTATTATCATTAGGGTTAGCAACAAAATCTAACTTACATACAAAATGACAACCCTTACAAGCAATCCCTATTTGTTTTTTTGTAATGGGATGTTGAAAATGAATTTCATCAAATCCGCATACATCGCATTCCATTACATAAAAAAATTCACGTGGACCAATAATCATGTCTAGTAGAAACTCGAAATCAGATTTCATATATGGAACACCTCTTCTTTTTTAAAAATTATTATAGCAAGGACATTCCCATATAAATAGCAGAAATGTGTCAGAGTTGAAGAAAAATTTTCCGACATAAATTGTATGAATACTGACACTTTGTTACAGCGAAAATAAAGGGTAAAAAATAAGTGAATTAATAATAACATGTCGAATTAGCCAGACGGTTTTTTGTATAATCCTTTATATGAAGCACATACTTATTCTGAAAAGAAAGGATGTCTACTATAATGGAAGAAAGTAAAATTGCACATATTGACCGTGAACAGTTACAAGAAATTAATGAACTTGAAAATAAGCTTGGAGTTACCCTCATTGCTTATGATAATTTGGCAAGCTTAAACAATTCCTCAAATGAAACGCCACCAGTTTAAGGAGTCATTAAACTGATAATATTGGGCATCCATAATGGGTGCTTTTTTGTTGTGGTAAATTGCAGATAGTTTAAAGAAGTTTGTGGACTTCATACTTTAGCGATCCATAAGGAAATCGGTGACTCTCTCAACGTCATGATTGTCACCTATAGGTAAAACTATGTAAGTTGCTGAAAAATCTAGCGATCCATAGCGTCATTAAATAAAGCTGTCACATATAAACGCTTTGTGGCACTGGAAATCGCTGCATATAACACTCCATATATATTCTTAACTTTTCCTCGTTTATAGGCATTGACCACAGATAGAATCGCGTTTATATAGTCTTCCTCGTACTCTTCAAACGTAATGGAACGGTCTATTTTTGCTTTCGCTCGTAACATGATGCCATACACTTTATACATCGTATTCATATCGAAAAAAGCACCCAAAATGTGCCCGATTCTTTCTGGTAACTTGGTAATTAATCCCTTCTTAATCGCGTCCTCTGTATCATATGTATTTTGTATAAGATTAATAGAAAGAGAGGTTTGTTTCTCCAATTGAGTGGCTGGATTGCTTACAGGCGTAACACTTTCGTTATCACTGCGAGTATTCATAGTCGACTTGTCTTCAAAGGGTAAAATACGAAGAATGTTCGCGCCATAGCCTTTTGAGACGCGTCGGATAAACGATATTTTTTCAATAATCTTCAATTTGGCCAGCTTACGAATAGCACGGCGAATCGTCGCATCTGACTTCGATAATGCCTTCATGATTGTTTCTACTTTCAAATGAGCAGCCCCTGGAAATTTACAGCAGTAGCGACTAATTAAAGAAAGTACGTCACGATCCGTTTGAATTAATTCGTTGTAATGGGCATTGATATGCTGCTGAACATGTAAGTCCATTTCTTTGACGCTAGTAAATGTTTGATACTCTGATAAATAATACATAGTCTGCTCCGATCGCCACGTACTCTACTTTTCAGTAGTGGGCGTTTATTTGTTAAGTTTGGATATCCGGGTTTGTGGCCCTTATAGTCCTTACATAGAACAAAATGGTCAGATCGGAGACATTCCTTTTATATTCTTTTTAGTTTTTTGAAGTGACTATTGGGCACCACAAAAAAATCAGTGCTTAATTTTTAGAGAATTGAAAAGTTGCTTCAATAACTTGAGTTGAGAGGGAATTAGTCAGAAACTGTTTTTGCTAAGTAGATGTCTATCCTTTCTTTCAATATAATCTAGAACCATCAATTGATGCATGGGGTCGCTTTTATGAGCTTCATTTATAGATATCAAAGAGTAGAACTAAGAATTGGTGTTCTGACAGTTGGAAATCTGTTTGGTGATTGTGTACCTTTATATAGCTATTGCACTAATTGCAATAAATTGTGAGTTTCCTGTAGAATTGATTTCAATAAAGAGTTTGGAAATCAAGTTCGGAAAATCTATTAGTCTAATAATTCAAATGGAAACGTATCTTTTAGGTAGGCATTTGATGGTGAAATTATTGAATTTAAGGATGGTGTCACAATGGAATTGGTATTAGATATTCAGCACCTAAGTAAAAAATATGGAAAGAAAACGGCATTAGAGGATATTTCATTTTCTGTCAAAGCTGGCACATGTTTTGGACTACTTGGTCCTAATGGTGCGGGGAAATCGACCACGATGAAAATTCTTACGGGTATTGTTGATGCGGATAACGGGAATGTCATGATACTTGGAATGGATTCAAAAAAACATCTTCACTCTATTAAGCAAAAGGTAGGCTATGTTCCGCAGTCTATTACTTTGTATGAGGAATTAAACGCCTATGATAATCTCTTGTTCTTTGGCCAAATGTATGGAGTAAAAGGAAAGCTACTTCAGGAACGCATTACAAAAGTATTAACACAAACGGGTCTGTTAGACAGGGCTAAAGATAAGGTAAAGGAATATTCAGGTGGAATGAAAAGGAGAATAAATATTGCAGCCGCATTATTACACGATCCGAAAATATTAATCTTGGATGAACCAACAGTTGGGATTGACCCACAATCGCGAAATCACATTTTTGATATGATTCGGGCATTAAAAGAAGAAGGCGTCACCATCATTTATTCCACTCATTATATGGAGGAAGTGGAGGTGCTTTGTGATGATATCGCCATTATTGATAACGGAAAAATTATTACACAAGGGAACTTAAAAGAGCTTCTTGAACAGTACAGTACGAAATCCATTTATATTGAAACGGACGACATAGAAAAATTGAAGCAACTCATTCATATATCGAAAATCACCTCAAAAAATGATGGGTGGGTCATTGAATCTGATCAACCTGTAGACTTACTGCAAACCATTTTAAAGACAACGACTGAACAAGGCATTAAAATACAAGCGTTAGAGATGATGCGACCAACTTTGGAAAGTGTATTTTTATCGCTCACAGGTACGAGTTTACGCGATAAATAATCTCATAGATGGAATGGGGAAATCGATTTTGAAGAGTATTATTATGAAGGAACTTAAAATGATTGTACGAGAGAAAGGGAATTTTTTCTTTTTAATCGGAATGCCCATTCTTTTCATCGTTTTGTTTGGCTCAATTTTTGGTAATGCCAATACGTCTATTACAGTTCAATATATTGATCAGGATGAATCGGTTGTGTCCCAAGATTTTCTTAGTCAGATAGATAAAATTAGTGGTTTTGAACTTGTAAATAGTGATTCGAACGAAAAAGATCAAATTGAACAATTAAGAGATGGAAAAATCTCTTCACTTCTGGTTATTCCAGAAAACTTCGAAAAAAATATGACTTCAGGTAGCACGCCAACAACTTTACAATTTTATCGTGATCCCACTGCTATACAAGTAGTGGCACCGATTCAAGCGGTATTGGAAAATATAACGAACAGGTACGGGGAACATAAGGTGACAGAGGCTTTAAAAACCTTAGGACTAAATAGCTCTGAAGTAGACAACATACTTCTGCCTCCACTCACCATTGAAGTAATAGATAAAAGCGCAAAACACACGGATGCAATATCGCAATATGTACCAGGATACACGGTCATGTTTGTATTTTTCATTATGATAACCATGGTGCGCAGGTTCTTCCAAGAAAAGCAGTCTGGTATGGTAGCTCGACTAAGAACGACACCACTTAAACCGATTGTGTATTTAATCGGAATGTGGATTCCGGCTCTCATAAGCGTGCTTATACAATGTACAGTTCTTCTCGGCTTTGGTCACCTTGTCTATGACTTGGATCTAGGTAATATGGGAGCTATTAGTATTATCGTCTTGTGCCTATCAATATGTGGTACCGGACTGGGTTTAGCCATGGCGGTATGTGTAAGTGGTGAAAATCAAGGACTCGCTCTTACGCAAGTGTTCGCTTTAGGTGGGGCAGTTTTAGCAGGATTATGGTTTCCTTTTGAACTATTGCCAAGCTTTGCACAAACCATTGGTCATTTTACTCCGCAATATTGGGCACAAACTGGTCTGCAAGACGTAATGGTGCGAGATGCGCAAGTAAGTGATGTATGGCAAGGACTGCTGGTACTCCTTGGATATGGGATATTGGGCATTTTAATTGCCTTAGTAAGGTTTAAATACTTTATTAAAGCAGCTATAAATTAACATCTACCTTCTACTGGGTAACTATATGTGAGATATCGCCATCCGCTATGTTTTTGAGGAATGTATGAGGGAAGTGGGAATTTGCACCAAATCGATGAAAGTTGCAATAATGACTTGAGATGTGAGGAATCTTAACTTTATTATTGGAATTACAAAATCCTGAAAGAAACTAAACAAGCAGCCAAAATTGCATCTTTGGCTGCTATTTTTTGTTAAAGGATTATATTTTTTCTTTCATTAATCCAAAAACAACAGGATTATATCTACTATTGTCGAATAAATACCCTATCGGTGTGTATTGTACTGATTATGATAGGAGGAGTTAATCATGAAACTAAAAATTTACATAACAAGAAAATTACCTGATGCCGTGGTTGACCGGCTTAGAGAAATATGTGAAGTGAGCATGTGGGATAAAGAAGAAGAGCCTGTGCCGAGGGAAGTACTTATGAAAGAAATCCGAGATGTGGATGGAATCTTAAGTATGGTATCAGATCCGATTGACGAGACCCTAATAAATCAGGCCACTCAACTGAAAGTGATTAGCAACATGGCTGTTGGATACAATAATATTGATATTAAGGCTGCAACTGAAAGAGGAATAATGGTTACAAATACGCCAGGTGTATTAACTGAGACGACCGCTGATCTGACGTTTGCTCTCCTGATGGCTACTGCAAGACGTTTGGTCGAGTCATCTGATTATTTACGAGAAGGTAAGTGGAAATCCTGGTTTCCTATGCAGCTGACAGGGCAGGATATTCACGGTTCGACACTGGGCATCATTGGCATGGGAAGAATCGGCGAGGCATTGGCGAAAAGGGCTAAAGGTTTTGATATGAATGTCATCTATACGAATCGCTCGAGAAAAAGTAAAGCAGAAGAAGAATTAGGCATTCAATACAAGGATAAAGAAACATTACTTAGAGAGTCTGATTTTGTATGTGTGTTGGTGCCTTTTACACTAGAAACCAAAGATACAATTAATAAAGAAGAATTGGCTTTAATGAAGCCAACTGCTGTATTAATTAATACAGCGCGTGGTGGTGTTGTAAATGAAGATGCTTTATACGAAGCATTAATTAATAAAGAAATTTGGGCTGCCGGATTAGATGTATTTCAAGAAGAACCTGTACCAATTGACCATCCATTACTAACATTACCTAATGTTGTGGCGTTACCACATATCGGTAGTTCCAGTATTAATACACGAATGAAAATGGCGCATCTTGCGGCAACTAACTTAATAGATGGAATTTCTGGTAATACTCCGAAGAATTTAGTAGTTGAGTAATAAGGTACGATACGATACGAGCAATTTGGGGGAGGGATATGTAAATGAATTTAACTAAATTTCCACGAAATCGCTATACACAATTCCCGACACCAATTGAAAAAGCAAGCCGTTTTTCTACCTCGTTAAATGGACCTACAGTATTCATTAAACGGGATGATTTACTTGGTTTAACAGAGGGTGGCAACAAGACAAGAAAACTAGAGTTTCTCATAGCAGATGCACAAGCAAGTGGTGCAGATACTATTATTACGGCTGGGGGAATTCAGTCGAATCATTGCCGATTAACGTTAGCTGCGTGTGTGAAGGAAAATCTCAAATGTATACTCATATTAGAAGAGAATATAGAAGCGCAATATGATACGCAAACAAATGGCAACTTTCTTCTATTTCAGTTGTTGGGAACTGAATCCATCAAAATTGTTCCCAACGGTACAGACGTATACGAAGAAATGGAAAAGACAGCAAATGAAATTAAAAAAGACGGACGGAAACCTTATGTCATACCAGTTGGTGGATCCAATGTGACGGGGATATTGGGGTACGCAGCATGTGCGGAAGAAATTACCGAACAAGCTACAGAACTAGGTGTTCAATTTGACTATGTTATATGTACAAGCGGTAGTGGCGGCATGCACGCTGGATTAATTACTGGTTTTCAAGGAATGAATGACAACACCAAAGTTATCGGAATCAACATTAGCCGCGGGAAAGAGCTTCAAGAAGAGCTCGTATATCAACTAACTAGAGATACCGCTGCTCATATTGGACTAGATAAAACGATATCTCGTGAAGCTGTGACTTGTTTCGATGAATATGTCGGACCAGGCTATGCTTTGCCAACAAAAGAGATGGTACAGGCAGTCAAGCGATTAGCAAGGACGGAGGCTGTTTTGCTTGACCCTGTGTATACGGGGAAAACGATGGCTGGACTCATAGATTTAATTCAAAAAGACTTCTTTAAAGCCAGTGATAATATATTATTTATCCACTCTGGTGGCATACCTGCTATTTATGCCTATTCAGACATTTTTTATGCGTAGAGTAAGCAAGGATAGAAATTAGATAACATAGTTGTCCTCATAAATATACACAATGTAAGATGACTGCAGAGCTGTAACGAAGGCATGTGTTTACAGTAGAAATCGACCAGGAAACTAGTCGACGTGAAGTAATATATGATAAAATTGTACTATGTAAATTGAGAGAGAACTGGGTGAACGAATGAAACACAATACGAAGGCTTTATACGACTATTTAATAACGAATACGTCAGCCATTACAGATACCTGGTTGGAATTAAGATTTAAAAGAAAAGGATCTCATTACTCACTGGATGCGTCACCTGAAATTGTTCAGAGAATTAAAAGTCAAAATAATAACTATGTAAAAGTAATCGCACAGTCCCTGTTGCAAACTGATGAGGAAATGCGTAAAAGTGTAGTCGAATGGACCAATCATACTGCTGTGGATCGAGCTAATTCAGAAACAGCTTTGAGTGATGTTTCGGAACAACTAAGAAATTTTCGGCGTGTGTTTTGGCAGCATATCGAATTATGTGTGGAAACTGGATCAGTCGAGGTCACAGTTAAGGATGTATTTCAATGGGAAAAAACGATAAACAATACGTTTGATTTCATTTTCGAAAATTTTACAATCGTCTATATGAATGTCTTAATGAAGCGCTTAATTTCTCAACAAGCCGTAATCAGAGAGCTCAGTGCACCAATTATCCCACTTTCAGATGAAGTTGGCGTACTGCCTTTGATTGGCGATATCGACTCAATTAGAGCAAATCGTATATTGGAAAGCACATTATCGCAAAGTAATGATTTAAAGCTTACGTCTTTAATTATTGACTTATCAGGTGTTCCTGTAATGGATACGATGGTAGCGAACCAGATTTTCATGGTGATTGATTCTTTACGTCTGGTAGGAATCACAGCTATTCTTACAGGCATTCGTCCCGAAGTAGCTCAAACTGCTGTCCATTTAGGCATTGATTTTAAAGATATTCAAACATATGGATCGTTAAAACAAGCCATTAATATCCTTAAGTCTAAAAATATACTTTGAATGTGAAAGCTAATAATTCTGTATCAAAAATAAAAGAAGCTAGGCGCATATTAATATAGGTGTTTAGCTTCTTTTACTGTCTGAGTGAAAGAAAATCAAAAGCATCTGGATTTTTTAATCACTTAAGTTGCAAAATGCCTTTTGAGACCAAAATACGGGAGTTGAATTTTTCGTAGATCGCGTATATTGGGAAGGCAAATGCTAGAAAAACGAAAGCTGTCGGAATTTTTTCTATGAATGGCCAGAATTCTGCAATCTCGTTTTGCAATGTAACCCCTATGTATATGAATACTGGTGCTAAGGCAACAGCGATTAAAAGGAGCTATGGAGTGACCTTGGTTTCTTTAAACTTTGCGTTGCAGTGAGGGCATTGCATCGTGAAGGGATTATTATATTTTTGAAAATCCTCTTCTGTAATTGATTGGTTACAATTCGGGCAGGGTAAAAATGTGTTCATGGTAAGTAATCTCCTTAGTATTATAGTGAATTTATTTCATTATACTAGGAGATAATCTTTTCATAGTAGCTACTTTATAACTACATATTGTAATTTATAATGCTATTTTTTATGGAATATAGTTTTAATCAAATTTGTCATTTCCTTTGAACATTAGTAAAAAACCAGGCAATACATCTGCCCGGTTTTTCACATTGAGAATTTGCTAAGATTATTCATCTAAAGCTATTCATTTATTGCTTTTGGACTTCCACTTTTTTGTAATACTTTTAAGCCCGATCCCATATCAGATGCTAGAACATAATTTCGATTTACAAACACGCCCCAGATATTTGATTTGCTTGGAATGTATGAGCCAGTTTCAACTGGATTGGATGCATCTGTAATATCCACTACGCGAACTCCACCTGAATAGTGAGATAGGTAAAGTGTGTTTCCATGTACTTTCGGGTCATGGACAGTAGAACCGCCTGGTACTTTTTCTGTGAAATCAGTCTTGAACGTACTAAGAAGCTTTGGTGCCGTTTTATCTTTAATATCATAGATCATAGTGTAGCCATATGATGTTTCGAAGCCGTCTCTAATTGGGCCGAAAACTTCTCGTGTTTCAACGAGTACGTTACCACCCTTTGCAAGGTCCATTGAATGTGCTGCTCCTTGAACAGTCGAACCAAAGTCTGTTCTTCCTAAGTAAGTAGGGTTTTTAGCATCGCTAATATCTAGTATTATGGTACCTAAATCCCAATATGATAGGTAAGCAGTGGTGCCGTTGCCATCAGTTTTTACACTGTGCGCAAAAGCAGTTCTCTTAATGCCTTCTTCATCCGTCCAGTTATAGCCGTCGTAATTTTCATCGCTAACTTCTGGAATATACTCACGTGGGTTGAATTCGTAGATGGTTTCTGGAGTTGTAGGATTGGTTACGTCAACAAAAGAAACATCCATATTCTCTCCATGTGAGTAGTAGTCCGCATAGCAATCTGCCGTTAATACATAAATGTTATCTTCTTGAACCGTTAAATACAGTTCATGTGTACCACGTGCAAGAGAAGGGGACTCCCAGAAACCTAGTTCCTTCGGTTCTTTTGGATTCGTCACATCGTACAAGACGAAACCGCCTTTTGTATTAGGATTATTACGATCAAGCTGTTGGACACTGACAACGGCTAAATCACCTTTAAAACCAGGTGTGTCCACAGTCTTCACAATCACTTTTTCTTGCCAAGTACCTTCAATGGCAGCAAATGATGAAACTTCAACCGGAGTAGAAGGATTCTTCATGTCAAATACTCGGACACCGCCAGCGCCGCCATTTGCAGAGTGTGTTCCTAGATAAGCGAACCCTTTATGCGCGTAAACATCTGCAGTAGAATTTTTGACGCCTTCTTTAAGTTCTTTCAAAGGAACAGCCGCAATTTCTTTGAGATTACTGACGTTTTTACTTCCTTCTAGTATTGGCGCAACCAACTCACTGCCCGATAAATTTTCCCCTTTTTCTGCAGATCCACCCAGTTCGTCATGGGAAAAAGCAGTCGTTGCTCCAACTGGTAAAATTAATACACTTGCCAATACGGTATGAATCCAGAATTTATTCTTCATTAATTCTCCTCCTAATAATTTTGAATTTATTAAGTGAAACAATTTAACTGTAAAAGATGGAACTCTAAACCCTAGCTAGGTATTGTTCTTGAACATTTGCTTAAAATCCTTAATAATCCTCCTCTCTTTCGGATATTAAGGAACCCGAAATAGTATAATTATAGTTTACAGAATATTTGGAAATATTTACATCAGCCAATTTTACTAATTACCAAAATATTCAAATATACCTATAATTTTAACTAATTGAATAATAAAATCCCAGGCGTTATTCAATTTTCTATATTTAGTCACAATTTTATAGTTAAAATTAACCAGTATTATCGTTTCGATAATTGTTTGATGAGCTAGGATGAGAATAGATTGGACTCGGCGGAGTTTTTAAATGAAACAATTAACTACTTATTATTGAAAATGTGCTTTTTAATCAGATGAGAATGCAGTTATTTTGTGGGGAATAGAAGTGAACGTGAATAAATCAGTTTAGGTATGGTTCAAAAATCAATTTAAGCTAGACGATTTCAGTTAAATAGAACAACGTCACATCATTACTGCTGTTTACACGGAACAAATAGTAGCGTAGCTAAACCAAGTCAATTAGCCCCCTACACTTTGGTTTCGAGGTATTTTTGAAGGTGAAATTGGACGAACGGAAATTAAGCGACTGCGAACAGGAATAAACATCTCGCGAACGGGATTAAATCAATAAGAATGGGAATAAAACATCAGAACCATTCCATAACGCAGTTTGTACTTCTTCAAAAAAAACAGCAGCGCAGCGGAAACCAAACCAATTTGGCCCCTACACACTGTGTATTTCGGGGTGTTTTTTGTGGAAAAAATTGGGCGAACGGGAATAAACACAAGTTGAACAGGAATAAACATCTCGCGAACGGGATTAAATCAAAATGAATGGGATTAAAGTCAGAAACCCAAGAATATTACCCTCACATGTATGTAGTAATCTTTTTAAATTATTTAAAAAATTGCTAGTGATATGAATAAGTTGCTAGGTAGTGATAGACTCATTGCCTACTAGAAAGAGAAGAGCTAAGGGAATTCGCTCTTCTCATTAATTCTTTAGTTTATGATGCAATGGTTTTACCGTCAAAAGCGACCTGGTGAACTTTCAATCTCTGAGTTAGAGCAGTCATACCTAAAGCAACAATGTAACCATAGTCAATTTGAAATAATATATATGACTTTAACTCTTGCAGAATAAGAAAAAAGACGAACCAAGGTTATTGGTTCGTCTTTTTTCCGTTCTGCTATTCGTTAATTCACTCGTGCAAATCCAAACCCTGATGCGTAATCATCACCAGTTGACGCTCCAAATCCGCCTTTGATATCATAAGTTTTTGCACGGTTTTGAAGGTTTGTGCGCAATTGAGCGTTCGTCCAGCTTGGATTTTGTGACCAGATTTTTGACGCTAATCCAGCAATGTGTGGTGATGCCATAGATGTACCACTAATCGTATTATATCCACCATTATTCCATGTAGAGTAGATCGCTGCACCAGGAGCTGAAACTTCTACATCACCTTGTTGAATGATGTAATCACCATCTGTCGAAGCATATCCACGAGACGAAAAGTCTGCAATACGGTACGTGCCATTTTGCTGAACATTTTCAAGTGCTGCTACAGCTACTGCATTAACAAGTGCTCCCGGATAACCAATTGACCCTTGATTTGGACCTGAGTTACCAGCAGCAGCTACAACTAGAACACCTTTGTTATAAGCGTAAGTTACTGCGTTTGAAATTAAGCTGTCATTGCCTGCAGAGCCAAGAGACATGTTGATTACTGTTTTTGTACCAGTAGAAGTAGCTTGATCAGCTGTATGTCGAATTGCAGCAGCAATATCGTCAGAATATCCTGATCCATTATCTCCAAGTACTTTATATGCCCAAAGGTCTGAAGCAGGAGCAACTCCATAAATTCCTGCACCATCGCTTCCGCCATCAGCTAATGCAGAACCCGCTACATGTGTACCATGTCCGTGTGCATCGTTACAAGTACCATTTGTGATTTGTACGACACGAGTGAAGTCTTTACATTGTTCAACAGTATTGACTAAATCATAATGGTTAACATTAACGCCAGTGTCAAGAACAGCAATGTTAATACCTTGTCCACCAGAAGTAGTTGTTTGGTTACTATTATTGTAGATGGCTTTTATTCCCCATGGTGTTTGGTGAGTCGGATATTCAGCAGCAGCTATTTTACTTTGAGTTGCTCGTACTACGGAATCAAGAGTAACTATCTGTACTTTAGTTACCGTAATATTTTTGTTTTTTTGCAGTGCAGTAAATTGTTTATCATTCATTTCAGTGGAGAAACCATTTTCAGTTAGTTCCCATCTTACCTTGTATTGATCTTTCAGTGCAGATTTTGTTGATTGATTAGATGCTTCTACATAAACTCGGAATTTCTCGACACTAGTATTACTCGTCGATTCTGCATTAGCACCTACAGTAGGAAATGCTAGACTAGCAGCTAATAAAACACTCATAAAGATTTTTCTCGATCTTTTCATTGTGTGTGCTCCTTTTGTCAATGTATTTTTGTTTCTAAAACAAATCTAGCATATATAGATAGTTTCGTTATTGGGAAAATTCAGTTTTTTAATATCGGAATATATTAAATCTGCTATTTTTGTGTAGAAAGAATGAGTCAAATGTAATGACTTCTTTACTAATATGGATGTGTGCATATATTTATTAGAAGACGATTTTCCAATTTATCCAATCTGCATGATATATATCACACTATCATTCATATTAATCTAGTTAGAAAGTAATGAAGAGAGCGAATCAAATTATTCATTGGGAAAATTCAGTTAAATTAAGTAAAATAAATGAAAAAAATAGTATAATAAATTAGATGAAAAGCAATAATTGAATCTTCTCGTGATAATATAAAGAAATTTCCTCTCTCTAATTTGAAGGATTTATACATTAAAATATTGGAATACTCTAAAAATTGTTTATAATAGAATTAAAATCTTTTGTAAGAAGGTGAAAAAATGCAAATAGGCTCATTAATAAAGTATCATCGAACAAAAATGAAAATGACACAGAGCCAACTTGCAATTGAAATTTGTTCAATCACACATCTTAGTAAAATAGAAAATAATAGCAAAGAAGCGAATGTAGAAACAATTAGACTTTTATTAAATCGACTAGAAATAAATGTACAAGACGCCGAAGAAAGTGAACACAATATACATATATTACTTGAACAAATAATAAAAAATATCCATTATATTGAACATGAGAAAGCATGTATTACCTTTCTTAAATTAGATTTTTATAAGGAGACTATAGCGTTTACTAAATATATTTACTTGTATGAAATTTATAAATTAAGATATTACATTTTTATTAAAGACTTAAAATTAGCTGGTGACCAGATAAGATGGCTGAATACACAAAAGCAAAATTTTTCCCAACATGAACAATATTTACTTTTATATTTCTCTGCTATATTATTAATTTTGAAGGGAGAATATGGAGAAGCAGAAGAGAAACTTTCAACAATTATTCAAGAAATCGCAGTGAGTAATACTTTTGAAGGAGAAATCTATTACCATCTTGCTCTCGTAAAGGGATATTTGGAACAATCAGGTCACGCTATTTACTACGGTAAAAAGGCCATGGAATTTTATAAAGATCAATTCAATTACAAAAGAATTTTGCATGTTCACATGTCACTAGCAATCAATTATTCGCAATCTAAGATTTATGAAGAGGCATTAGTATGCTATGAGCATTTGATTAGAAACTCTGAAATGCTTAAGGAGAATGAACTTCTTCCGCATATATACCACAATATTGGAGATTTAAGACATAAGATGGGTGACTACTTAATTGCTTTAGATTACTTCAAAAAAAGCTCAAGTATTTTTAATAAAGACACTGAAGAGTATCTACTTTGTTTGCATAATATTGCCCTTACTGAATTTAGGCTAGAAAAATGGATTGAAAGTAAAAATAGTTTTACTATACTAAATGAAAAATCTGTAAAAATGAGAGTTCCACAATACCAGCTTTATTCATCGTTTTATTTATTACTACTTAATAATCAAAAACAAAAGGCCATGAGTTTTTTAGAAGATAAAGTGGTCCCGTATATAGTGAAGATGGATAAACAAAAAGAATACCATCATTACTTTTCGAAAATGCTTGCAGAACATTTTAAAAATGAAGGAAAGTACGAAAAAGCAGTTAAATTCATTTTATGAGGAGTGTTTGATATGAAGAATACCATTTATTTTGCACTGATTATGATGATTAGTTTTTCCTCACTCGCGAATAATAATTACTATGCAACTGAAAAAACAAATGAAGTTGCTTATGAAGAAACGACTAGCGTACCCGTACATCCTCCAGTCTAAGCTGGGAAAGTTCAAAGGGGAGCTACGAACTTATAAATCTTATTATTCAATTAATTGTGTTGGATTTTTTGTGCTTATCTTAGAAAGACTAGAATGACTCTTTGGCGAAAACTCTTCAACTGAAATGAAACAATAAGAAAGAGAAGAGCGAAGTTCCTTCGCTCTTCTCTTTCTTTCTCTAGATTATGAAACAGTGGGTTTGCGACCAAAGCGATACGGAAAACACTAGTCAATACAAACTTTACTTCAGTAACGCCACATCGCTCTGTACAGCTGCTTGGCTAACTGCATCTGCTACAACTTTGGTAATACGTTTGTCAAAAGCATTTGGAATAATATAATCTTCAGATAGATCATCTTCATCTATTAAAGACGCGATAGCATAAGTAGCTGCCAACTTCATAGACTCATTAATGTCGGTAGCACGTACATTAAGCGCACCTCGGAAAATTCCTGGGAATGCTAATACATTATTAACTTGGTTTGGAAAATCAGAACGGCCTGTCGCGACAACCCTTACACCATATTCTTTCGCTAAATCGGGCATTATTTCAGGCGTTGGATTTGCGAGTGCGAAAACGATTGAATCTACATTCATACGGTCAACCATTTCTTTTGTAAGGATGTTGCCGACTGAAACACCAATGAACACATCTGCACCTGACATCGCATCAAACAAAGAACCACTTCTATGAGATAAATTTGTTTTTTCAGCAATTGCATCTTTCGCAGGATTCATGCCATCTGGGCGTCCTTTGTAAATAATTCCTTTTGAATCACATAACATAATATGTTTAAAACCAATTTTATTCAAAAGATTCACAATTGAAATACCAGCAGCTCCAGCACCATTAACAACTATTCTAACTTCGCTCATTTTCTTCTTTACGATTTTCAATGCGTTGATTAAACCAGCACCTACTACGATTGCCGTTCCGTGTTGATCATCATGAAAAACAGGAATATTGCATTCCTTTCGTAAACGCTGCTCGATTTCAAAACATCTAGGTGCAGAAATATCCTCTAAATTAATGCCTCCAAAAGTTGGACTAATTGCTTTTACAATACGAACGATTTCATCGACGTCTTGCGTATCCAGACAAATAGGGAAGGCGTCAATGTTAGCAAATTTCTTTAGCAACAAGGCCTTTCCTTCCATTACAGGTAGGGCAGCTTCAGGACCGATATTCCCCAAACCTAGTACAGCAGATCCATCCGTAACAATAGCGACGAGATTCCCTTTAATTGTATAGTCGTATACTGCTGATGGGTTTTTTACAATCTCGATACAAGGTTCTGCAACACCTGGAGAATAAGCTAAACTCAAATCTGCGTTATTTTCCAAAGGCACTTTCGAGAGGATTTCCATCTTCCCTTTATTAATTAGGTGCATTTCTAAAGCCGAGCTAATTGTTTTCACCATTATGATGCCACTTCCCTTCATGAATAATAATATTTTGAGTATTCTAATTAATAACATTATTCCTTAAATTACACAACCTTTTTTTTGGACCGTTATTTTGAGAATAAAATTGTGAAGCGCTATCATTGCTTATGTATAAAGGTTTTAGTACTGTGTTAAATAAATGGAGATGTAAAAAAATTTTTTGTTATTACTGTAATTTAAAAGTAGACATGTAAATTGATGTTGCTTATTAGAATTTAAGGAGAGATATTGCAAATACAGAGGGGAATCTAAAATTCCTGTTATATACATATTCAGTCAGTAGCCTTAATGGTGTAAAATAATAGAAAGAATAGCTTAGGTAGGAAAGTTAACGTGTTAAGATACCTGCTATGGAATTAAACAATTTAAAAGGAGAATTCAGCGCATGACAGGAAACACACACATCATAGGCGGTTTAGCAGCAAGTCTTGCGTTTACACAATTTGCGAATTACGATCCAGTACTTTTAGTTGGAGCGGGCGTTATCGGTGCTTTGATTCCAGATATATGCCATGGAGGCAGTAAAATGGGTCGGACATTTCCAACGCTATCGAAAGTCATCAATGTCATCTTCGGACATCGTTCATTCACTCATAGTTTGCTATTTTTAGTGTTAATTGCAATTTTTATGAATTCATTCGTGTCAAATGAAGCGGTGACGGCGGGAATTTTGATTGGAATCGTTAGCCATATGGTATTAGATATGGCGACAAAAAATGGGATCAAATTGCTTTATCCATTGAAGATAACAGTGCGTTTTCCCATTACGACTAGAACTGGAAGCGCGGTGGAATATGTAGTGATGGCCATCTTATCCGTCCTTTCGGTGTATTTCGGATACGAGACGTTTAGTTATTATTTGTAAGTCAAGTGTAGGATTCAAATTCAATTGCGGTCATTAATGCATATTTAGTTGCGAAGAGATAGCAAGAAGGACTAGAAGTCGGAGAATGGAAAATTTTTTAGAATATTCCCCGCCACTCATGAAAATAGATATGGAAACCCAACAACTAATTCAGTTGCTGGGTTTTTTTCTATTTTGAATGGCAAGGGGTTAATTGAAGCATTGGAGGATTAATTCAAGGTACTACAACTTAATTTCTTAAATACAGGCAATCTTGCCGTCGATCTTCATTCCAAATGAGAAACTCGATCCCCAACAATGACGGCAGAAGGTGAAATTTCCGCCTATTGATACGCTATATATTGTATCAGCAATCCCATAATTCATAGATTTCTATACTGTAGTGTTCCTCAAATCAATGAAGGAGATGGCTCAGTTGTAATTATGGTGTGTCACGTTGTAATTATGAAGCGAGACGTTGTAAAAAAAGTCCTGCACGTTGTAAAAATCGTGACCCACGTTGTAATAGTTAAATAATGGAAATTTATTTGAGTTTATATGAATATGGAAATAAATAATGAAACTCACTCTATTGAAGTATCTTATAGAAATGTAGAAAATAGCGTTACTTTTCAGTCGCAAATATATGATTACCGGTGGCTTTGTTGTGAAGTTAATTCATTGGAAAATGAATAATAATTAACTTTTCTCATACTATATAGTTATCCATTGACTATTTCGGTCAATCGGAATAAACTGAAAATGACCGAAGTGGTCAATAGTGTTATTGGGCAAGGAGGATGACTATGTTTTCTAAGTTTTTGAATTTGAATCCAGAAAAACAACAACGAATTATTAATGCAGCATGTAAGGAATTTGCTCAAAAAGGGTATGACAATGCATCGACCAATGAGATGGTTAAAGAAGCGGGGATTTCAAAAGGATTGTTATTCCACTATTTTAATAGTAAGAAAGAATTGTATTTATATTTATATGATCATTTACAAGAAATGTTTATGGAAAAGATATATGCAAAAATAGACTGGAATGAGCGAGATATATTTATTAAATTAAGGCATATGGCAATGCTGAAATTTGAGTTATTTATCATGTATCCCGAGTTGATAAATTATATTAAAAGTGCCTATTTTGAAGACTCGAATGAAGTTAAAAATGAGGTAGCACAAAGGCATAATAAATTGGTTGTTACTGCATATCAACAGTTTTTTTCAGACTATGACCATTCAAAATTTAAAGAGGATATAGATATTAACCAAGCCATAAATATCATTTTTTGGACGATGGAGGGTTTTGCAAATCAACAACAGGAGAAATATAAAAAAATCTCATCTGACCAATTAAATATGGAAGAGATAATAGCGGAAATGGAGACTTATTCAGAGACGTTAAGAAATGCTTTTTATAAATAGAACTAAATCGTTCTACCAGGATAATCTTGATATAAAAAGAGGAGGTTCTACCATGAATGTGATTGAAATTAATAATCTGACGAAAACTTATGGAAAAGCTAGAGGGATATCTAATGTGAATTTTAATGTTGAAGAAGGAGAAATCTTTGGATTTATTGGACCGAATGGATCTGGAAAATCAACAACGATACGAACTATATTGTCACTAATTTTCCCAACCAGCGGAAGTGCTAAAATATTTGGTAAAGACTGTATCGAATTTGCTCCCGAAATTGCAAAAGAAATTGGCTATTTGCCATCTGAAGTGTTCTACTACGACAATATGAAAGTGATGGATTTATTAAAGTATTCTGCTAGTTTTTATAAAAAAGATTGCACGAAAAGAATTATAGAGTTGGCTGAAATAATGGATTTAGATCTAACTAAAAAGATTGATGACTTATCTTTAGGCAATAAAAAGAAAGTGGGTATTGTTCAAGGGTTACTCCATGATCCTAAGTTAATAATTCTAGATGAGCCTACAAGTGGTTTGGACCCATTAATGCAGCATAAATTTTTTGATTTGTTAGAGGAAGAGAATAAAAAAGGAGCAACCATCTTATTTTCGTCTCATATTTTAAGTGAAGTTCAACGATTATGTGATCGTGTTGCCATTATTAAAGACGGTAAAATTATTAAGGTAGAAAAGATTAGTACGTTAAAAGACAACAACTTTAAACGCTTTAAAATTCAAACTACATCTACAGTAAATAAGGATTTCTTTAATATAGATGGCATCAATGATTTCGATGTGAAAGGGGACATATGTAGCTTTTTATTTCGGGGTAATATTAACGACGTAATGAAAAAAATAGCCGGAATTGATATAGCGAATCTTTGGATAGGGGAGCCGGATCTCGAGGAAATCTTCATGCACTATTATGAAAAGGAGGACTAAGAAGCTATGAATATATTTCTGCATGAATTGAAGGCATATCGTAAATCAACCATTATTTGGACGCTATCATTAAGTGCATTAGTTCTCGTATTCATGTCTTTATTTCCGTCGATTTCAAAGGAAATTGATGAATTTAAAAAGGTGCTGGAAGCTTTTCCGGAACCGGTTAGGCAAGCACTCGGAATAGAAATAAATACGATGGGATCTATTTTGGGGTTTTATTCCTATACATTTGTCTATCTCACTCTATGCGGAGCGATTCAAGCGATGATTATAGGCATATCCATTATCTCAAAGGAAGTACGTGAAAAAACGGCAGACTTTCTATTAACGAAACCTGTTACACGTTCACAAATAGTAACATCCAAAATTCTGGCTGCAATTGCGTCTTTACTCATTACCAATGTAATCTTTATTGCTGTGGCAAGTTTGGTAGCTTCTCAAGTGAAAACTGATGATTATAGCTTCACACTATTTTTTATGATTTCAATTACACTGCTTTTCATGCAGTTAATTTTTCTTGCATTGGGAATTGTCATTTCAGTTATTTTTCCTAAAATTAAATCAGTGATGGCTGTTTCTCTTGGGACTGTCTTTAGTTTCTTCTTTATTGGGATGTTTGCTGCAACAACTGGAGAAGGAGCAAAGCGCTATCTTTCGCCGTTTAAATATTTTGATACAGCCAGTATCATTGAAAATGGTAGTTATGAAATTTCATTTATTATCGCAGGAATTTCCATAATCATTGTCGCGCTAGTTGTTAGCTATATTATATATGTCAAAAAAGATATCCATGGAGTTTAACTATATTGGTTTTTAAGGGAGGGGCTTCGTTATGAATATTATGATGAGAGAAATGAAAGCTCATCGGAAATCACTTATTATATGGTGTATCGGGGTGGTGGTAATGGTTGGTAGTGGTATGAGTAAATTTGTTGTTATGTCTTCCTCAGGCCAATCCATGAATGATCTTATTGCTCAGATGCCAAAATCCTTACAAGCTATCATGGGAATTGGAACACTAGATATATCAACGGCTAGTGGTTATTTTGGGATTCTCTTTTTATATTTGTTAATCATGGCAACGCTTCATGCTGTTATGCTTGGAGCAGATATTATTTCAAAGGAAGAACGAGATAAGACTGTCGAGTTTTTATTTGTAAAACCCATTTCAAGAAGTAAAATTATCACATCAAAATTGCTAGCAGCTCTTGTAAATATTGTGATTTTTAATATCGTCACATGGGTTTCGAGTGCAGTTATAGTTGGAAAATATAGTAATGGTGAATCCGTCACTGCTGATATCGCTATTACAATGGTAGGTATGTTTATTTTACAGCTATTATTTTTAGCGATAGGAAGTGCAATAGCAGCTGTAATTAAAAAATCGAAAAAGGCTAGCTCATTAGCAACAGGAATCCTTTTAATGACGTTTATGTTATCAATTGCAATCGATTTAAATGACAAGATAGGCAGTTTAAAATATGTAACACCGTTTAAATATTTCGAAGCAAAAAATGTCATGTACGGGGAAGGTTTTGAGACCGTATTTGTGTTATTGTCAGTCATCATTATCGTTGCATTATTTACGATAACATTTGTTTTTTATAAAAAGAGAGATTTAAATGTGTAGGGTATTAATGTATAAGGCTTCCTTACTCGTGGAATATGGGGGATAGAGAGGCTAAGGTTTTAAAACTTTTAGTACTTAACAAGCGTAGAGAGAGTTTCAAGATGGAAAAGGAAGTGTCATTGCATTAACTATGGTTTCAGGCTCGCTATGGAAGGCACACCCGCTGAACCATAACCTATAGATTAAAAAGAATTGGAATGTGACAACGTCACATCCCAATTCTTCTTTTTTTAGAGACAATCTTACGGAGGGTGTGTGTCCGGCGCTCCCCTACCACCTTGAAGTGCACAGTTCTTTGATTTTGGTCTACTAGGGAATAGACACTTACTGCTCAGAAAGGAGGCTGCCGAAGATGGAATTTCGGCTGCTTGTTACAAATTATAAAGAGTCTGGCTACGTTATTTGAAAGTAGGATGTCCTAGGGTCAGACACCAATGTTCTCCAATTTGTGGCTAAACCTGGAAAGCAATATAAAATTTTCAGTAGAGAACTTGAGGCACAATTGTGTTTGTCCCTGGGTGATATTCTTCCAACATTTTAATGATCAAGCACCGCGAGAGAGAGTACCACCATACGAGAATTAATAGTTTTGTTTTCGCTACGCTCCTGTTTAGATTCACGTGCCGATGTGTCTCACCTAAGTACGATATAGAATCCAAAAATCTTGCTACTATACAGGTGTATAATAAATGGAAATGTCCATAACTTAAAACTTGCAGAAATGGGCCAAAATTGTATCTTCGGCCCATTCCTTTCTGAACAATAAGTGTCTATTCTCTCGTAAACCAAACTCAAAACACTCTGCACGTTTAGGTTGAAGGCGAGCGAAGGACGCACATCTGCCGCAAGATTGACTTTAAAAAGAAGACTGGTGATGTGACAACGTCACATCACCAGTCTTTATATTCTATAGGTTATGATGCAGCAGGTGTGCCGTTTTTAGCGAGCCGGAAACCAGAGTCGTCACAGGATTCTTCTTATCACTGGTCTTGCTGTGAACTGAGTAGTTAGTTATACCTGTCAGATCACCAGGTACTATCTTAAAATTAACTGTCTTTTAATTTGCCCGGTTTTTATTATAACGTCTGGTTTTTGGGGTTACTAATTTAGTCACATGTCGATGTTTCGTAACATTCCAATAGGTTCTTAAGATGTATAAACTACCTAGCGCTAAAGCTGCACCAAATGAGTCAAGAAATACATCTTGAATCGATGGCGTTCGTCCTCCAGTTAAAGATTGATGGTATTCGTCTGCAATCGCAATTACAACGGTAATGACAAAGGCCAGTCTGATTTTACGGACCACGATATAGGCTGCAAAAGCTAGTGCTCCAAAAATAACAATATGTGCTCCTTTTCGTAGTAGAAACTCAATAAATGCATGATAACCACGTTCTTCTACAGAAATGATCGTTCCCCAATACGGGATTTGAAAAAGTGATAGAACTCCCTTTAAAGGTTCACTAGGAAGCCATTTCATTAAATTGGGGATTAGTGATTGTTGTTCATAAGTTTGCCCAGAAGAGTAAAAGAGAGTTAGTAAAATGAGGATAAATAAAATGTATTTTTTCATAAATATTATTCTATCATGTTTTAGCATATTTTTCCTGTTTTAAGTTTATTAATTTATTATTATGTACAGGAATAAAAGCTTCTTCTATTACTTAAAAAATAGCTGATTTACTTCCTCCTACCATTTGTAAATATTATTTCAAGGTAAGTCATTGACTTCATGTGCTACACGGATTCCAGACTCAATGGCCCCTTGTATCCAAGCGTGTGGGAGGGCAGTGTGTTCCCCTGCAAAGTGTACCCTTCCTTCCGGGGAAGAGATAGCATGAAAAAGTTCTGTTTCTTGTTCTGGTTTGAACACCGTAAAATCTCCACCTGAATATGGATATTGAGCCCAACTGTGAGAAGCCCCTGTTATAAATTCATCATATACTTGTTGCCCATGTATGGTAGATAAGTTCTTTAAGGCTTGTTGAATTCGATTTTCCTCACTCAAACTGTCCCAAGGTACTGAATCATCCTCCCAAGTATAGCTAGCTATAATCACTCCTGGCAAGTTCTCCCCAATTCCATGACTGGGATAATAACTAAATCGAATGGGCAAATCAGTCGCCGTTTGCCCTCCGTGCATCCCTTCCTCCTCCCAAAATCTACTCTTAAACTGAAGACCAATCTTTGTAGACACCACATAATGAAGTTCTCGGATCGCCTTCCACTTGTTGTGTGAAAAAGAATCGCGGGGTTCAACTTCAACAAATTGCATAACCGAAAAAGGGATGGTCAAGATGCAAATGTCACATGTCGTTTCCATTGGTTTCAACGACTCCGTATCCATAGAATGAATGGTGACTTGGTTATTACGCTGCACAATTTTGGTCAACTTTTGTCTATACAAAATGTCTTCTCTTAATTGTGGGATAAAAGCTTGTGGAAGTTGGTCGTTACCACCGGTAATTTCATAGTAACGAGTATTCGGGTTTAAAAATATAATAAATTCGCGTAATAAATCAATGAATGCGAGTTCACTCAAGCCCTCGATAGCAAGGAGTACCTTAATCATTTCTATTGCACCAGGAGATAAAGTCACCCCATTAGGGTTATATCTTAAAAACCCATCCATCGAGTATCTATCATATTCCTTTATAACCCAACTCCAATTTTCCAGCGGATTTAAATTGATAAAGTCTATAACTGGTTGAAGTACTGGTTGAATCAACTCAGTAACTGTTTTGCCCTTTTCGTGAGGGGCAACTGGGTAGCCAAGGATATCAGGGTTCTGTTTATACAGATATTGGCGCGTTTTAATTCCATTTACATAGATCAGATCGTTAGGAGTAGAGTTAATAAATAAATTTACTGGTAAGTGGAATTTTTTTATGTATTCCAAAGTGAAATAATGATGATTTGGAATACGCATCGCTCCTGCTTCCATATACTGTCCTTTGATAAAAGGAGATCGTTTCGTATAGATACGTCCCCCTACTCTATGAGCAGCTTCAAGGATGGTTACATTGTGCCCAGCTTCCTTTAACAATGAGGCAGAGACCAGTCCTGCCATACCTGCACCGACAATGAGTATCTTTTTGGGAACTTGCGTTGTATTTAATCCATGTTGAATGGTTGAAATCATTTGATCTGGTGATATAAGAGGAAGCGTGTTAGTCATCTCCTTTGCATACCTCATCAGATTTGAGAAGTAACCCAACTATTATTTGAGGTTACAATTAATCTATTCTTCTAGACATAATCCTATGTAAAATAAATTTATTTTTTTCATAAGTTGGAAGTCTCTAGAGCACCTTCAATGGAGTCATTAATGACGGGTAATTTTAAACCACTCCAAGAAAAAATCTGCCTTTATGGATGGGGATATATATTCATTAGACGGGAAAAGTGAATTCGCCAAGGGATTAGTGGCAGAGTGTATCTTCCTAGACCAGGTGTTTTGTCAACATGTTGTGCATGCTCCATGCAGTTCATTTTGTTACAAACTGCAGGAAGTATTTTTACGTTTGTAGAATTCTCAAGAGAAAATGCATATGTTATTCTATAGTTGTATTAAGGAAACTTTTTTTCTTGAAGGAAAAAAGTTTCGTTTCACTTACATATTTTTATTTAGGAGGTATTTTATGTTTGTAGAATTCTTAAGAGAACACGCATTTGCTTCTAATTCATTACCTGTATTATTTTGGGCGACTTCTTTTTATATTTGTAAAATTCTTAAGAGAAAATGCATATGATTTCCCTCCATGGAAGACAAAAGGTTTTTGGACCGAAAATAATTGCTTTCTTATCGGAACGTTTCTGTCAACCAGGGCAGCATAGAGCATGCATTACCATAAATGAATAATTCCATATTCCTCTCCAAAAGAATCCACCGACTAAACGTCGATGGATTCTTTTGATTTCCTAGTAAATAGGATAACGTCGACCTACGAACATGTCCATTTTGTAAAATTCTTTAGAAAAAATACATTTGGTATGCTATAGTTTCTTTAGGGAAACTTTTTTTCTGTAAGGAAACAGTTCGTGTTTTCTTACATATTTTTATTTAGGGGGTATTTTATGTTTGTAGGATTTTTAAGAAAAAATAAATTTGCTTCATATTCATTAACGGTATTTCGTCTATATCTTGGATTCCAATGGTTAATAGCTGGATGGGGAAAAATTAGTGGTGCATTTGATGCAAGGGGTTTTCTAGAAGGAGCTGTAAATAAAGCAACAGGTGAACATCCAGCTGTTCAATCGTGGTGGGCAACATTTTTAAATGGACATGCGATACCAAACGTTGAACTTTTTAATGTACTAGTTCCATGGGGAGAATTTTTTGTAGGACTTGGACTTATTTTAGGTGCGTTCACTACTTTTGCTGCACTAATGGGGGTTGTTATGAATTTCTCCTATATGTTTTCTGGTACTACGAGTACAAACCCACAAATGATTCTAATTGGACTTTTCATTCTTGTAGCTGGCTTTAACGCTGCAAAAGTAGGATTAGATCGGTGGATAATTCCGTTTATTAGAGAAAAATTCTTAAGAAATAAGAATAAAAAAATCACAGGGAGTGGGATAACGGCTTAGGTATCAATTCTATGACCTATACAGATTATGAATAACAATTGCATAAAAATTAAAATAATCCAGCAACTTAGAAGTGGATGGATTAATGTTGTTTTAAAAATGTGGATATTGAAATAAAATCAATCCAGCAAACATTTCTATTCGATTCTTGCAAAAAGGTATCTGGTCAAGCTTTCAAATTTCAAAACAGATGAACGGGAATAAAGCACCAGCGAACAGGAATAAACAAAATGTGAACAGGAATAAACACCTGCCAAGCCGGATTAAAACACAATGAACAAGGAATAAACATTTGTGGAGGATAAAAATGCATCTACTGCTGATTAAATTTATAGGGAAAAGGGTATTTATTTTTGAGAATGATGATTTTAATTAGGTAAGGAATTCTAAGCTTAAAGTATATTCCCTCTACTATTTATTATGAAAGTTGAATAAAAAGAAGCCAGTAGGGTATTAAATGTAAAAGAAGGATTTTATAGATGATCTATCTATTACTTGAATTGAGGGTGAAGAGAATGAAGAAAATGAATCGTGGTATGATTACAGCTTTATCTGCCATTGCAATAGCTCAAGGTTTGAAGGTATTTACACATAAAAAGCTAACTGGTAAGTGGGATTGGCGACCTCTAATTCAGACCGGTGGGATGCCGAGCTCACATTCTGCGGGAGTAGCGGCACTTGCTACGTATATGGCTGCGAATAAAGGGACAAGACATACTGAAACAGCGCTCGCAGTCGTTTTTGGGTCTATTGTCATGTATGATGCACAAGGAATTAGACGTCATACGGGTGAGATTGCACAACTTGTAAATGAACTTGAAGACAGATTTGAAATCATCTCCAGTGATTTTCCTAGTTTAATGTACAGTAAACGTGACACAGAGCTCAAAGAACTTCTAGGTCATCAACCGATTGAAGTTCTTGGTGGCGCAATTTTTGGTGTAGCACTCGGACTCATTTCTGCGCAAATTGAAAATGATGAAAAAGATAAAAATCGTAAATAATTAATGTTTCTAGACGTGACAATGTGAATAGCAAGAAAGAGGCGGCTGAATTTTTATCGGTCGCCTGTTTAATGGTGCTTATCTTTTACCTGTAGTTATGCTTCTTTAATGGTTGTGAGATATAGCAGGTTACGTAAGGGGATCTGTAATTCCATTTCAATGAGATAATTAGATAGAATGGGATGTGCATGATATGAAAAAACTAAGAGTTTTGTTAACATTGTCTTTATCATTTAACCTTATCTTTGTCGCTTTTATAGGCTTCGTTATTTTTAAAAAAGGACAATTGAATCTCTTTACTAATCAATTGTCGGATATCCCTACTGTGCAGGAATATCCGGATTATTATTTGTTGAAAAAAGACGTATTTGAATCTAGTGACACGACAAATATAGATAAAGTATTTGTAGGTGATAGCATTTCAGATTATGGGGATTTTCCAGAATACTTTTCCGAAGAAGTTGTGTTGAATAGAGGAATTAGCAATGATAATGCTAAGGGTGTTCTAAATAGGATAGATGAAGTTGTAAATAGAAATCCAAAAGAAGTATATATCATGATTGGTATTAATGATATTTTGCATGGAACAGATATAATTGTATTTGAAGAAAATGTCAAAAGTATAGTTCAAGCATTTGATCAATCTTCGTCTAAAGTTATTGTTCAATCAATTCTTCCTGTAAATAATGATATCTTTAAATATGAATTACCCAATGATGATGTAGCCAAATTTAACGAAGTACTCAAAAAGATAGCGCAAGAGAATGACACTTCATATATAGACTTGCATCCATATTTCATTGATGAAAACGGAGAGTTGAAGAAAGAATATACTTTTGACGGGATTCATTTGAATGGAAATGGCTATCAAGTGTGGATCGATGTTCTTGCGTCTCGTTAGAAATACATTATTTCTTGTTTAACAAATATAAGAAAAAGGAATCCCTCAATTTAGTTAGTTGATGGATTCCTTTTTTCGTTTAAGGAAAAACCCTTGGCTACCAGGGGGTAGAAGCCAAGGGTTTTCTGTGTTTTTGCTGCTTATTGTGTAAGTCTTGGTGCATCATGAAGTGGAGGAGGTATCAGCCACGCTTTATCTTTGTTAAGTTTTAAAAGTTTGGCACCAAATAGAGCTTTATCAGTGTGAAACTGTCCGAACATCATGCCAATGTCTTCGCGAATTGATTGACCCATTACTTGGCTACACGCCACCAAACCTTGAGCAATGTTTGCAGATAATATGGCACTAATTTCAGCGTCCATAAATCTTGCTCCTACAGGAATATCTTCTGCTGTAGCTACTGGGCGATCAGGAAGAGCTGGAGGAAGCGCAATTCCATTGGCTTTTAATATTTCTGATGTATGTTGTACTTCTGCTTTTATCGTGTGAACAGTTTCTTCAAGTAGTGATTTGAGGGCTCTGTCGCCTGCATGATTAATGAAAGCTTGATAAATGCTTATTAATCCATTATTAGCAATAATATACGACCAAACACCAAATACTTCACCTTCATGCAATGGCTCTAGTTTAGGATTACCATTTAAAATACCCAAAAATAAATCTCCTCCTCAAGTTAGTTGTAAATTTGAATCCTTTTTACAAGGAGTCAATTACAATTTTTATTATGTGATGTTACTCTTTTTCCTATGCATTGGAAATTTTTTTACCAATTAGTATACAGAGAAATCTTTTGGACATACTAAAAATACAGAGTTTACATATATAGCAATAAGGGAGCGGCTGAAATTGTATTTTCAGCCGCTTGTTATATTAATAGAGAAGTCTTTAGTCTTATATTTTGGCGTTTTCAAGAAAAAAAAACACCAATTTCATTTAAGAAATAGATGTTTTTTACTGAAATTTAAATGCTGTTAACCTCTTTTTCCAAGCAAAACGGCTACAAAAAGACCGACAAAGAGCGCGCCAATGCTAAGTAAAACATTGTTTAAAGTTAGTGTTAGTCCTGGGAACACTACAAAAAGTGAGCCGAAAACTAATCCGATGATCAGTGCATACATCATTAGTGGGAAGCGGGCAAGTAAATATTTAATGCCTTTACTGCTCAATATAAAGCCAGATGCAATTCCTGCTCCGATGACCATTATAATAGGGAGATTCAAGGTTGTAATTGCGTTAATGGCTGTGGGATATACGCCTATAATCAGTAAAACAAATGAGCCACTGATACCAGGAAGAAGCATGGCCATACTTGCACTAGCACCTGCTAAGAATAATCCAATGATGGATAGGATCGTAAGTGTTTCGATAGGATTGCCGCCTTCATCTGGTTTGAAAAATGCCATGCTTGCAACTAGGATGGCACCGACTATTAAAATGACAAAATGTTTAGCTTTAAACGTGCCGCGTACATTTGCTTCTTTCAATAAATATGGAAGAATTCCGAGAATTAAACCGAGAAAAAAGAAGTTAGTTGGTTGTGGATATGACTCAAGGAGCCATTCCACAGCGTGACTAAGTAGAAGAATGGCTGATCCCATTCCTAGTCCCAGCGTTAGTAAGAAAGGGACGTGTTTTTTCCATTCTTTTGTTGTAATTCCGCTAACTGCATTGATAAATTGATCATAAATTCCTAATAAAACCGCAATAGTTCCACCGCTGACACCTGGGATAATATCGCTCGTTCCCATAGCCATACCGCGAAAAATATTTCTCCAATCAAACATATATGTATCTCCTTTTTTATCTAGATAGAAAGTATAAAATTTTTCGAGCAATACTTCGTACTTGGCGTTGTTATGTCTAGCTCCAAACGCCAGCTCACACCTGAGCCTGTGCCCATAGGACGTGGTTCATAAGGGCGTTGCAAAAACTCTTGACACTGTATTTTGCGACGAGTAACACGGAATTGTGTATTTAGCCTTACAGATCCTCATGCGAAAACAAGTTTCCGAGTCGGTTCTTCCAGCGCCGGTGATGAGCTAGAATGCGCTTTCTGCCTTTCTTGTCTCTTCATTTTGTTATCAGTTTTTAGAATTAATTGCCAGTCCTCATTATACGCTAAGAATTTCCGTTCGTCATGGGATAATCGATTTAATGTAAACTGCTGATTTTTCAGATGATAAGAAGCTAAAGCTGATTCAAGCGAAGCGTTTATGTATATTCACCTATGAGCATAGTATATAAAGTAACAAGATTTTACAGGGAGGAGGGTGAGAATGTTTTGCGCAAAATGTGGATTGAAAAATGAACATGAAGCGAAATTTTGCTCGAATTGTGGTAAGGAGTTAATAAAATCACGTTTTAAATCAAAGAAAAAGAGAATAATTACTATCGTTGCAGGTTTTTTATCAATTCTTGCTTTAGTTGCTATTGGTTTTATTATCGCAACAATAATGAATGGTACAGAAAAAGTAGCTCAGATTGAAGTCAGCAAACAACTTTCACCCAAAAATGCAACTAAAGAAATGATAGAAGCTCCTAGGGTTGATCCTCCAAAACTTGAAAGTCAAAAGGAAGAACCCTTAAAAGAAAACAAACCAGTTAGTAATGAAAAAGAAAAAACACAAATTATTAAAGAATCTCAATCTCGTGTGTACACGATTTTCACTGAATCAGGCTTAGGTTCCGGTTTTTTATTTGAGAATAAAGGGACTGTTGTGACGAATGCTCATGTGGTAGCTGGCTATACAGAAGTGATTGTTCGTAATGTATTGGGCAAAAAAACGACTGGACGTGTAATTGGTATTTCCGACAAGTATGATATTGCTTTAATTCAAGTGGATGATTACGCGGGGCAAACTTCACTTGAAACAGAAGCGAATGTAACGGAAATTGGTAGTGAGGTCATCGCACTTGGAAGTCCACAAGGTTTAGAAAATTCGGCTTCGATAGGTTATTTAACAGGACTTGACCGCTCATTTGAATCCGGTTTTCAATACGATAATGTGTACCAAGTAGATGCGCAAATATCTCCTGGAAGTAGTGGAGGACCATTACTCGATGCTAAAACAGGTAAAGTAATTGGCATTAATTCAGCAATACTGACAGCGGATCAATCGATTGGATTTTCCATTCCGATGTATACCATGATTGACTTGCTTAAAAAATGGTCTGATTCACCGATGACATCTGCTGAAGTGGCAAGTATATTTTCATTCTACGATGACTATGAGTATGATTTTAAACCTGAAGGCTCAGCTGAAGCAGATTCTTACAATGAAGAGTCTGAGAAAATTGAGGAACCCGAAGAAAATCAAGAGAATACACAAGATGATAGCAATTATTTTGACGAGGGAAGTTTAACAGAATTTGTCCTTTATTTCCGTGAGAACTATGAAATGGCACTTTACCATGAAGATTTTAGCTTCATCGAAGACTTACTTCTGTACGATAGTAATATATATCACGAAATGGCTGAATACATTACGGAAATAACCAATCAAGGCATGATTTTTGAGTTTACGAAAAACGAGGTTACGGGCATAGTTATGGAAGAAGGCTATGCTGTCGTAAGCACATATGAAGTGTTTAAGTTCATGAATGGAGCTGGGGAATGGTCAACTTACGAGAGAACAAAAGACTATTCCATTGTAATCGATGAATACGAAGTATTTCGAATTTCGGATATCGTTATTTTTGACTTAAGCTTGTAGAGAATTACGATTCCGGCAGCCAATTTTGGGTGCTGGATTTTATCAAAAGATAACTTAGGTATTCTGATCGCTTTGAAACCGAGGGAATGAAATAGACGAGGGTTCTGATCGTCTCATTTTCTCACTTCATCAGGTTTCTAAGATGCTTTGGACAGCAATATAAATAAAGAAGTGCGAGGTGAGAAAATCACATCGCACTTCCTTATTGCCTACAAGCAGTCTTGTTCAGGTTGTGCATCCGACTCTCACATAAACTTTGTGTGAGAAAAATACTCCTACTTCATAGGAACATGACGCAGTGGATGCAATTTCTTCATCTTTTAACTTTTTTTAGTGTTGTACTCCTCCGAAAATGCCAAAAAGGATATTTCTATACTGTGTAATGCGTCTGGCGTAGTCAAAAGAGACGGCTCTAATGTCGAGCGAAAGCTCAGTTGCAATTAATTGCTGTCACGTTGTAATAGTAAAATATTGGGATTTTAGAAGTTGAATTTATCTACTATATCACGATCTACATGGAAGGTACGCCAATGTTAGCCTAAATCTTTCTGATCGAGCCATTCGGATTGTATTGCGAAAGACAATCAGCGCATAAATGGACACGCCAGCTTGTGCTTTGTTAAAAGGCTAGGATAAAGTTAGTGGTATTCTAAAAAAATGAGCTTGGAAATATATCTCCAAGCACATTTATTTGACTGTATTTTATTACGATGAACTATTATCTCAGTGTGCATTTTATACAATTATGATATTTTCAACTCGTTGTCATTCCATATTAACCTGGAAGCTTTAAAACTACATTCTTTTGCTTTGTTGAAGAAGTTTCGATTCTCCTGTACGTTCCCATTCTTCTACTGTCTCATATGCTTTTTCAGGAGAATATCCTTTTCCTACAAGAACTCCCATTAGAATAAATTCTTGAAGAATATGTGTAGCATTAATTCCTCTTTTAACATCCTCTAATCCTTCATTAACTAGAAATTCCGTGTACTTTATCCATTCATCTGGAGTCCTCCCAGAATTAACTGTATGTCCATTGCCATGTTCGTGTCCTTCTTCCGCAGCTAATGCATCTGCTTTGGTAACATGAACAGTGCCAAATGGATGGTTAGGAGGAGCATATATCGAGTAAAGTTTCAGAGGAGTATTACCTGTATTGGTTAGATTATGCCATGTTCCAGCAGGAACTAGTATTGCAGAATCATCATAGACATTTCTTTTAAAGTTTAAATTATCTCTACTTTTGCCCATTTGAACAATCCCTTGACCCTGTTCAATACGTATGAATTGATCAAGGTTAGGGTGCATTTCCAAACCAATATCTTCGCCAACATTGAGACTCATTAAAGTAACTTGTAGATGTTTCCCAGTCCATAAAGCAGTACGAAACGTATTGTTTTGCTTCGTTGCTTCATTGATATTAACAACAAATGGTTTTGGCCCATAATCTTTTAACAAAATACTTCCATCACCATTGAAAGAGTTTAAAGAATCTAATCTGTTTGCATGCTCGATTCTTTGAGTACAAGCTCGGCAAACAGATTGTCTTCCATAGTTATACATGGGTGCATTAACATAATAAGGATATTGCTGCATATGAGGATGATAGTACATTTTCTCAATCCCTTCACAGTTATAAAATTATCCTATGCAATTTGTTTAAGGGATGTGCTTATATACAAGGATCGTTCTTTTAAAATTCAGTGCTATTCGACTAAGAGAATCCTACTATAAAGTGATTTTTGTTGCTTGTTAATAAGGCATCCAAAAAAGACAATTATAAAAAAAGAATCCAGCACAGCACAATAATTGATGAAATTTTTTTGTGTTTATATTGAGTTGAATAGTAGAAAATTTACATAATTCACTTTTTTCAATAAATTAATCCTATACATTTTTCTGGAATATTGGTAGAATATAACTATAAGTGCTATAAAAGTAATTTTGCTCTTGAATCACGGTTCTAAGTTGTTTGCCGACTTAGTATTATCGCTTGAAGTAGTTTTTACTGAAATATATGAGATAAGAACTTTTGCAACTAGATGATATATAAATTCAGAATGTTTTGCTATTAAAATTAGCACTTTCACTGAGCTAAAGCACGGGAAGTTACAGGTGAAGTGTCAAGTTTCTTTGAAAAAAACTAAATTTTATGGAGGAATTTTGGATGAATATTGTCGTAGTTGGAGCAGGACATGGTGGAACAACAATTGCAGCAGACTTGAAATTGAAGGGCCATAAGGTAAATCTTTTAAAAACTTCAAAATCTCTTCACAATGAGCATTTTAATTTTTTGAAAGAACATAATGGAGAAGTAAATATTATTGAAAATGATAAGACTAGCTCTGTTCAAATCGATTTGATCACAACCGATATCGAACTAGCACTAAAAGATACTGAATTAGTCATTGTCTATGTCCAAACAAACTTCCATGAACAAATAATAAATCGTTTACTACCGTACCTAAATCCCAACCATATTGTGTTATTGGAACCAGGGTATTTATCGACTGCTTATTTCCTGAAACATTCTCCAAACTTCGAATTCACAGTAGTCGAAGCGCAAAGTTCACCAATTGATTGTCGAATCATAACTCCAGGTAAAGTAAAAGTATTGTTTAAAAATGTTAGGAATCCAGTTGCAATATATCAAAATGAGGTAAAAGACCTTAAATTAGTTAAGAGTAAATTAGATAGTCTTGACTATAATTTTGAGTATCTTGAGACAATCATCGAAGCTGCTTTACACAATCCAAATTTAATTGTTCATACGATTGGAGGCATCATGAGTATGCCAAGAATTGAATTTACTAAGGGTGATTATTGGATGTATAAAGAAGTGTTTACGCCTCATGTTTGGAATATGGTGGAAAGTTTAGATGATGAGAAGATGAATGTTTTAGAAGCCATTGGAGCGAATCGAGTTCCTTATGTGGATGCTTGTAAGAATCGAAATGCTGTTGATTTGAGTATAAATAGTAAAGAAGCGTTTCTCCATTATGCGAAAAACAGTTCTCCGCATGGTCCAGTTCGAGCAGATTCTAGATTTATAACGGAAGATGTTCCAGAGGGGTTAGTTTTGTTGGAGTCGCTTGGAAGTACACTAGGTATTAAAACTCCAACATGTACAGGACTTATTAATATCGCGAATGCATCACTTTCAATCGATTTTAGAGAGTCAGGAAGAACTGTGGATAGATTAGGTTTAGAAAATATTAAAAAAATTATAGGTACTAGATCCGTACTTGTGTAAGTATTTTATCCATAACATGCCAAGAGTGCCATCCATCCATTCAAGTAATGGATTTGGTGCTTTTTTTCGTGAATGAGATCATTTACTGCCACACTGTATTAATAGCGTTCCCTGGTCGCTATCGACAGCAAATCTAAGTCCCCATAACCTAAAGAAAGAAAAATCGCTAGTTTTCACTTGCGGTACATATTCGTCCTCTGCTCCACTACAAATATGAGAACACTTCGAATATGGTTAATTAGAGAATGGACACTAATTTCATAAAATCTAGCTGGCGAAGATACAATTTCGGAATTTTTTATTATTTATTGTATTCTTAAGACTGATTTGCCACATGATAAAGTGCATTGTTCGACAAAAAAATGTGGTTCTAGTATCGAGCGATAGCTCAGTTGTAATAATAGGCTGTTACGTTGTAATAATGGAAGATGACGTTGTAAAAATAGACCTCCACGTTGTAAAAATTGTGATCCATGTTGTAATAGCTAAATTATGTAATTTTATTATGTGAAAATCAACAACACTAACAAGATAGTTCATTAACGCACGTCACAAAAAAAGCTGTCGGATTTGTCCGACAGCACCAATTTAAGTTTTTTTATATACTAATGAAACCCACAGACCTGGAGAGATAAATGGCCCCTTCAGGTGGTGCTTGGCGGGTTTTGTTGTGAGGAAAGTGTACTCTTTGGTTAACAAGTGCAGAAAAAATCACACATATAGCATCTTCAAATTATGTGTTTAAAGTGAATTTTAGATAAAGTATGGTGAAATACAGATAAATGCAACTGAAGATGAGATAAAACATCGCTAATACGAGATGAAATCGTGTAACCTAGAACAAGCTAAGTACTGTTAGAGTGGTGTTTATCGTGTTTCTTAAGTGACAATTTGATGTCATTTTGATGTTTTGAAGGGTTATGGGTTTATTTTTTCGTGATAGTTCGTTAAGATGCAATCTAGGCTACCGAATTATTGATTCGAAATTCTAGCCATATGAGTTTATGATATGAAAGGGGTACACATTATTATGAATTATAAGAAAATTTTACTGCCATTTGTAGCAGGCGCGCTTGCATTAAGTTTAGCAGCTTGTAGCGAAGACGATAAAGCAACAAAAGAGGAAAAGCCAAAAGAAGAAACAGCTGAGCAAGCTACTGAACAAAAAGAACCTACTAAAGAAGAACTAGCAGCTGCTGAAGAAATGAAAGCTAAGTTAGCTGAGCAACAAGTTGATAAGAGTGAAATTGTTGCTGTAGTAAATGATGAAGAACTTACAGGTGCTGAATATAATACTGCTTTGACGTCAATTCAAGGTCAAATGCAACAATCTGGTCAAGATCCAACAAGTAAAGAAGCGGTTGAACAAGTAAAATCGCAAGTTCTTGATGCGATTGTAAATCAAACATTAATTCTTCAAAAAGCAGAAGAGTCGAAACTGACTGCTACTGAAGAAGAAATTAATAAAGAATATGCATCTTATGAAGAACAATTTGGTGGCGAAGAAGGAATGAAGGAAGCCCTCAAAGCTGAAAAAATGGATGTCAAAACATTGAAACAACAAATTGGCCAATCAATTGTATTTGAAAAATATAAAGAAAAAGCTGTTCCTGCTAAGAAAGTAGCGGATAAAGAGATTCAAGAATATTATGACCAAGCGGCAGCTCAAGCAAAAGAAGCTGAATCTGCACAAGAATTACCTCCATTTGAAGAAGCAAAAGAAGAAATTAGAGGAATTCTTGAACAGCAACAACAACAAGAACTATTTGCAGCACATGTTGAAGAGTTGAAAAAAGATGCGAAGATTGAATTAAAGATTTAATATAAGTTGGATAATCAGTTGAAAACACCTTCCATTGCGGGAGGTGTTTTTTGCATTGTGAATGATGAATTATGAAGTTACGCGATGTGATTTTTGTCTAGGTGGACGGATTTATTTTCGTAGAACTAACATGAAGAAATATTGCGACACCCCTAAAGGAAAGATTTTATTTATGGAGTTTTTATTAAATAGTTGAAGCTAAAACACCTTCCATTGCGGGAGGTGTTTTTCCTTGGTCTACATAAGATTGATCATAAATAAGCGACATTGCGTATTTGTTGTAGAACTAAATGTGAATTTAGAATATTCAAATTTAATGTTGTAATTGTTAAACGTTTGTAATATGCTTTACGTATGAAATCGATTTCATACGTAATTAGTTGGAGGTGTTCCTAAAGGAGAGTGAGCGCTTGTATACCATTAAAGATGTTGCGCTGAAGGCTGGATTATCACAAGCTACTGTATCGAGAGTGATTAACAATCATCCCTATGTTAGTGAGGAGAAAAAGGTTGCCGTGAAAAATGCGATGGAGGAACTTGGCTATGTTCCTAATTCATCTGCACAGCAAATGCGAAATTTAAAAACAAAGAAAATTGCTGTCTTCGTGTCCCGGATTGTCAATCCTTTCTTTAGTCAATTGGTTGATGCTATGGAAAAACGGGCTGCCACATGCGGCTTTCAGTTGATCCTTTGCAATACGAGAATTGATAAGGAAAAGGAACTTGAATTTTTTAAGCTTCTCATATCAAAGCAAGTAGATGGCATCATTATGGCTTCGGTTGAAAATCGTTGGGAAGTGATTGAGCCTTTTACAAAGTATGGTCCCATCATTTTCTGTAATGAATACCTTGCTGATGCTACAATCACCAGAGTCAGACTAGACCAAATTGAAGGCGGTTACATCGGTACCAAACACTTACTTGAAAAAGGACATCTTAAAATTGCCTACTGTCAAGGTAATGATAGTAGCGTTTCTATCAATCGTCGTAAAGGTTATTTGAAAGCGGTTACAGAGGCAGGGATTGAACCAGTGCAGGAATGGATGTTTCGAGATGTTTTTACGATTGAAGACGGACGAGCCATCTTTCGAAAGATACAGCAGCTGCCTAACCCGCCCACTGCTGTATTTAGTGGGAGTGACGAAGTGGCTGCAGGAATCATTCATGAAGCTAAAAAGCATTCGTGGAATGTGCCAAACGATCTTGCTGTTGTAGGATTTGATGATCAGCCGATAGCAGAATTACTCGATCCACAAATTACGACAATCAATCAATTCACCACAAACATTGGGTATAAAACAATGGATGTGATGCTCGAGATTATCAATAAAAAGAGAGTCAATGATGCGCAAGATATTCTATTACCTATTGAATTAGTTGAACGACAATCGACATAAACTATTAGGAGGAATTATTGATGAAAATTTGGAACAAAAAGATGGCCGGTGCAACATTCCTTTCGATGACTTTACTTCTCGGAGCATGTAGTGGGGACGATGAAAATGCAACCGCTGACAAAGGATCAGATGACAAGTCTGATGAAAAAGTTGAAATCGTTTATGCTAGCGGTGTTGATGTTACTGGCGCGACTGAAAAGTTAATTGCTGCGTTTGAAGATGAAAATCCAAATATTACGGTTAAGCAACAAGAAATGCCGGCAGATACTGGGGCTTCTCATGATCAATACGTAACCACTTTCAGTAGCAAGAGTACAGAAATCGATGTATTTGATGCGGATGTTATCTGGCCAGCAGAATTTGCGCAAGCTCAATATGCGCTTGAACTCGATCGCTTCATTGAAGCAGATGGTATCAAAATGGAAGATTATTTCCCGGGTACGGTTCAATCTGGTAACTTCAATGGTCGCCAATACGCAATGCCGAAATACACAGATGCGGGACTTCTTTTTTACCGTACAGATATAGTTGAAACAGCTCCTGCAACATGGGATGAACTATTTGAAATGGCAAGCGAGCTGAAAGGCAAAGAAGGAACTGAATTTGGTTACCTCATGCAAGCCAATCAATATGAAGGAATGATTACTAACGCAGTTGAATTTATCGCATCATACGGCGGTGAAGTTGTAGATGAAAACAATGAAGTTGTTGTAAATAGTCCAGAAACAATTGCTGGAATCACGAAGATGGTTGAATTTGTTAATTCTGATTTTGTACCTAGTAATATTTTAAGCTTCCAAGAAACTGAAACAAATAATGCATGGGTTGGCGGACAAGCAGTTTTTGCTCGTAACTGGCCTTATATGCAGTCTACTTCAGAAAACAAAGACGGTTCTGAAGTTGCCGGAAATGTTGGTTTCGCAGTTCTTCCAGCTGGTGACGATACGAACGCTGCCACACTTGGTGGTTGGATGAGTATGATTAATCGTTATAGTGAAAACCAAGAGGCTGCTTGGGAATTCGTGAAATTCATGTCTGGTCCTGAAGGTCAAAAAATCAGTGCTGTTGAAGGCGGACGTGCCCCAACGATCGAAGCACTTTATGAAGACGAAGACGTAAAAGATGCAGCTGCATTATTTTCAAATGAAGAGTTCGTAGCAACACTTCAAAATGCTGTACCAAGACCGGTATCACCAATTTATCCGCTAATCTCTGACATCATGCAAGTTGAACTTTCAAAAGCACTTGCAGAAGATATAACTCCTGAAGAAGCTGCGAAAAACATGCAAGAAAAAATTGAAGCAGCAATGGCAGAATAAAAGAGCATTTAGCAGAAATAAACTAAAGGGGAGGTGGATCATTCACCTTCCCTTCTATTAATTAAAAAAGAGGGTGATACAGTTGAAGTTTCAGTTAAATGAAAAGCAACTTGGTTATTTAATGGTCGCACCTGCACTAATACTTGTTATTCTTATCACATTATGGCCGGTAGCCCAATCTTTTTATAACAGTTTGTTCGACTATCGTTTGAATGACCCTTCTCGTTCAGAAAGGTTTGTACAATCCAATGTCGATTTAGAACGCTATGCAAATGATTATTTTTATTTATCAAGAGATCTGGATGGCTTAGCTGGACAAGCACCTGATCAAGAGACGAAGGATGCAACAACTAAAATCAATCAAGAGATCAAAGGGTATCATGAAGACCTACTTGCAATGGATGGACTAGACAAACAATATGAAGAGGTTGAAGGTCTTCTAGCTTCCTTTACAGCCATTTCAGATGGAGAATTAAAATATGCAAAAATCGACAAAGAATTTGCAAAAGACTATAAAGAATTCTTAACGAACGCAGAAAAAGAACTAACCACATTATCACAGAATTCAGATGATGAAGCCTTTAAAACTGCATCAGCAAATATTGCAGGCTCAATAAACTCTTCTAACCGTTCCATTATTGAATCTAACTTTATTGGTTTTAGCAACTATTCACGTTACCTAAAAAGTGAGCGTATGTGGAAAGCATTAGGGAATACGTTCGTGTTCACAATAGCATCAGTAGGATTTGAACTTGTCCTCGGTTTACTTATTGCCTTGCTCATTAATCGCGTATTCATTGGCAGAGGATTGGTTCGTGCATCGGTTCTAATTCCATGGGCGATTCCAACGGCAGTTGGCGCAATGATGTGGTCCTTTTTGTATGATGGACAAACAGGAATTGTCGCTCACTACTTTGAACAGTTTGGCTTAATTAGTGACGCATCTGTCCTTTTATCAACGGGTGCAGGTGGTATGTTCTCAGTTATTTTTGCAGATGTTTGGAAAACTACACCGTATATGGCTCTTCTCTTACTTGCTGGACTTCAAACGATTTCTGGTTCCTTGTATGAAGCAGCGGAAGTCGATGGAGCAAATAAGTGGCAACAGTTCTGGAAAATAACATTACCCATGTTAAAGTCGGCTATTTTAGTAGCCTTACTATTTCGGACATTGGACGCTTTCCGGGTGTTTGATCTGATCTTCGTACTTACAGGCGGCGGACCGGCTAACTCGACGGAATCCATTTCAATTTATGCGTACATTACACTATTCTCACAACAAAACTTCGGAGCAGGTTCAGTTCTTTCAGTTATCGTTTTTGCTTGTGTAGCTCTTATCTCAACACTATTTATAAAATTCATCGGGTCTGATCTTTTTGGTGGACGATCTCGATAAGGAGGAACTAAGATGAACAAGCGTCCAGGAATCGGTTTTTACATTTTTCTCGTTGTGTTTGTGTTTTTCGTGATGTTCCCTTTTATCTGGGTCTTCCTCACGTCGATCAAACCTCCGGGTGAAATTTTCAATAATTTTAACTGGTTTACATCAAGTCCCTCAATAGATTCATACATTAATGCATTAACGAATCGACCTTTGGTTCGCTATATGTTTAATAGCTTTATCGTTTCTAGCTTAACGACGATTATCGCGATCGGATTCGCTTCCATTGCAGCATATGCACTGACTCGACTCCCAATTAAATTTAAAGGGCTCATATTAGGTATAATTTTAGCATCATCCATGTTCCCGCAAATTGCGATTATTTCACCTATCTATAACTTTATTACGGCAATCGGACTTCGTAATAGCTATATGGGGCTCGTAATTCCCTACATCACCATTAGTTTGCCACTTGCTATCTGGATTCTGGCAACATTCTTCCAAAAGATACCTTGGGAGCTTGAAGAATCGGCAAAACTTGATGGAGCAACACCTTTTCAAACATTCCGTAAAATTATTTTCCCGCTTGCGGCACCTGGTATATTTACAACTGCAATTCTTGTTTTCATTGCAGCGTGGAATGAATATTTATTTGCTTTAACCATCAACACAGAAGATTCGTGGCGTACAGTGCCAGTTGGAATTTCGTTCTACCAAAGTCAATTTTCAATTCCATGGGGTGATATATCAGCTGCAACTGTCATTGTGACCATCCCAATTGTTATACTTGTATTGATTTTCCAAAGAAGAATAGTTTCCGGACTAACATCTGGCTCAGTAAAAGAGTAAAGGAGTGTCATAAATGAAAGTTACAGTATGGAATGAATATCGTCATGAACAACAACACGAAGAGGTTCGCAACATATATCCAGACGGAATACATCAAGTTTTAGCTACTGCACTAGGCGAGCAAGGCTTCGATGTTAAAACGGCAACTTTGGACGAACCACAACACGGCCTAACTGATGATGTATTAAATAATACAGATGTACTTCTATGGTGGGGACATCTTGCACATGATGAAGTAAGCGATGAAATTGTTGAGAAAGTTCAAAAACGCGTATGGGAAGGCATGGGACTCATTGTCCTTCACTCTGCTCATTTCTCGAAAATTTTCAAGAAACTAATGGGTACTGGCTGCGATTTAAAATGGCGTGAAGCAAAGGAAAAAGAACGTCTGTGGGTTGTCGATCCAAGTCATCCTATCGCTCAAGGTATTGGCGAATACATTGAAATCGAAGAAGAGGAAATGTACGGCGAACACTTTGATATCCCAGCACCAGATGAACTCGTATTCATTAGTTGGTTCCAAGGTGGGGAAGTGTTCCGAAGTGGGGCAACCTTTAAACGTGGGAACGGTAAGATTTTCTATTTCCGTCCTGGACATGAAACACATCCAACTTACTATAATAAACAAATACAAAAAGTCATAGGTAATGCTGTGAAATGGGCTACGCCAACAAATCGTGACTACCCTGTCTATGGAAATGCAAAGCCACTAGAAAAGCTTGAAGGCTACAAGGAGGAATAATACATTATGGCAAAATTAAAAGTCGGTGTAATTGGAACTGGTAGCATTGCGAAATATCGTCATTTAGTAGAATACGCTGGAAATGATCAGGTTGAACTTGTCGCAGTTTGTGATATTAATGAAGCAAGAGCAAAAGAAGTAGGTGAACTATACGGTGTTACTAAAATATTTACAAATTATCACGATCTGTTAAAAGAAGATCTTGATGCAGTAAGTGTTTGTACACCTAACTATTTACACGCGCCAATTACAGTTGCTGCACTAGAAGCAGGCAAGCATGTTCTTTGCGAAAAACCAATGGCGACAAGTGAACTAGAAGCAAATCAAATGATTGAAGCAGCAAAAAATAGTGGCAAAACGCTTATGATCGGTCACAACCAACGTTTTGTTGAATCTCATCAACAAGCAAGAGATTGGATTGCAACAGGGAAGCTCGGTAAAATATACAGCTTCAGAACCGCTTTTGGTCATCCTGGACCAGAAGCATGGAGTGCAGACGGTAAAAGCAGCTGGTTCTTTAATAAAAATGAAGCGTTTATTGGTGCTATGGGCGACCTCGGTATACACAAAATCGATTTACTACGCTATATTCTAGGTGAAGAAATGGTTGAAGTTGCTGCAATGCTTGAAACAAGTTCAAAAATAGATGCGGACGTAGATGACAATGCGGTGCTTATTTTGAAAACACAAAGTGGCATCATTGGGACACTTGCAGCTAGCTGGTCTTATAATGGAAAAGAAGATAATTCAACTGTAATTTACACTGAAAATGGTGTTTTACGCTTAGAAGACGACGAAAATTATTCGGTTGTTTACCATAAAAATGACGGCACGAAAGAAGAGTTTAGCCTTGGACAAATTCAATCAAATGAAGAGGGCGGTCAAATTACAACTGGCGTCATTAATCATTTTATTGAATCAATTTTGACTGGCAACCCGCCTTTAATTAGTGGAGAAGAAGGCAAGAAATCATTGCTCGTGATCTTAGGTGCATTAGAATCAAATGATACGAAAAAAATTGTGAAGTTATAGGTGATGAAGATGGAAAAACTGAGAGTCGGACTTATAGGAGTTGGAGGAATTGCCGTTTCAAGGCATCTTCCCTCCTTTCTGAAGTTAAGCGACCATGTTGAGGTAACCGCCGTTTGTGATGTGATTCAGGAGCGAGCACAGTCAGTTGCAGCCGAATTCTCAATCCCTTTTTACACATCACAATATACGAAGCTTTTTGAACATGTTGATGCCGTGACAATATGTACGCCAAATAAATTTCACGCAGAGATTGCGATTGCCGCTTTAAATGCAGGAAAGCATGTGTTATGTGAAAAGCCAATGGCCATGACTTCAAAAGAATGTGAAGCGATGATCGAAGCAGCTGATGCTGCGGGAAAAGTGTTAATGATTGCTTACCACTATCGCTACATGAAAGAAGCGCGTGCTGCGAAAAGATTTATCGATGAAGGCGAAATTGGTCGTCCGCTTGTTTCTCGTGCGCAAGCGATTCGAAGACGAAAAGTACCAGGTTGGGGCGTTTTTACCAATAAAGATCTACAAGGTGGCGGCAGTTTAATCGATTTTGGTTGTCACTTCCTAGATTTAGCACTTCATTTAATGGATTTCCCTGAGATTGCAGAAGTTTCAGGAGCAACATACAATGAGTTAAGCCGTCAACCGGATGTGGTGAATCAATGGGGTAAGTTTGACCATACGACATTTGAAGTAGATGACCATGCGACGGCGTATATTAAATTTAAAGATGGTGCTACGCTATTATTTGAAACATCATGGGCAGCAAATTTGGCGGATGATATTGAAGGAGTTAGTATATCAGGTACAAGTGGTGGGCTTGATGTGTTTCCATTAAAGCTCTATCAATCAAAGTACGGAATGCTTTTAGATCAACAAGCGTATTGGATTTCAGATGAAGATAATCCTGGAATCTCACAAGCCATTAATTTTATTGAAAGTTGTAAAGGACGTCAAACTCCTCTTGTTAAGCCTCAAGAAGCACTTATTGTTTCCAAAGTAATAGAGGCTATTTATCAAAGCAGCGAAACTGGAAAAGCAGTTTCATTCACATAAGGGGGAATTGGACGTGAAATTAGGCGTATTTACAGTGTTATTTGCCCAAAAACCATTTGAAGAAATGCTTGATTATGTAAAAGCATCAGGCTTAGATGCAGTTGAGATTGGAACTGGTGGCTATCCTGGAACGGATCACTGTCCAATTGATGAACTGTTAGAAGATGAAGGAAAACGTAATGAGTATTTGGATGCTATTATTTCTCGCGGATTAACAATCAGTGCATTTAGCTGTCATGGAAATCCGGTTAGTCCAGATCCAACTTTAGCAAAAGATGGCGATGAAGCGTTGCGAAAAAGCATTAAATTGGCCCAACTAATGGGTGTTCCAGTTGTCAACACATTCTCTGGAACTCCAGGTGCAGACGAGGATGCCAAACATCCAAACTGGCCTGTTGCACCATGGCCAAATGAATACGGAGATATTTTAGCTTGGCAATGGGAACAGAAACTAATTCCTTATTGGAGTGAAATAGCGGAAATTGCTAAACAAGCTAACGTGAAGATTGGTCTTGAATTGCACGGTGGTTTCTCCGTGCATACACCATATACATTGTTGAAACTTCGTGAAGCGACGAATGAATACATTGGTGCAAACCTTGATCCAAGTCACTTATGGTGGCAAGGAATTGACCCTGTTGGAGCCATCAAAATTCTTGGAAAAGAAAATGCAATCCATCATTTCCATGCAAAAGATACGTATATCGACCAAGACAATGTAAATATGTATGGTCTGACAGACATGCAACCTTACAATAATATCCGCACACGTGCATGGAGCTTTCGTTCAGTAGGTTGTGGACATTCCGTTCAAGAATGGTCAGACATTATAAGTGCCCTTCGCACCTATGGCTATGATTATGTTGTCAGCATCGAACACGAAGACCCAATCATGAGCATCGAAGAAGGATTCCAGCGTGCAGTATCCAATTTAAAATCAGTAGTGATTAAAGAACAACCGGCTGATATGTGGTGGTTATAGTATTGTTATCAGCGGGGTGATAATGCTACTCATAACTAGTTATATAGAAAAGTCTAGCGATAGGGAGTATAGGTGATTTCCGTTTCATGCGGACGCTTTCCGCGGGGCAAGCGCAAGCCTCCTCGTCCGCTAGAAAACCCTTGCTCCTGCGGTTACTCGTCGCAAACGAATTGTGCACAATTCGTTACCTGTGGGGTCTCGTCTGTCTCGCTTTTCCCGCCGGAGTCGCCGCCTTCCACTGCAATCACTTGTATATATATTTTCTTTCATCTAAAGAAGTAAGTTCCTTTATCTGTTCAAAAACTAACAGAATGTGCCGGCTTTTCAATCTAAACAAGCAATTCTTTCCTCAATTTGGCGAGGAAGGGATTGCTTCTTTTTGTTGTATAATAAGTGCACTAATTTCAAGTAGTGTCCCAATTATTTCCGATCAAGAATCTTTAAGCCTAAGCCCATTTATGACGATTTCCGATATCGTTGTGCCAGAAAATAATATGCTACACCAAATCAATGAACTCGTTGACTTTTCTTTTGTGCTCGAAGAACTGAAACATAAATAGTGTCTCGATAACGGACGAAATGCAGTTCCGTCGATTTGCATGTTCAAATATTTTATAGCTCAAATCCATTTTTGACGTATCAGATATCGATGTGGAGGAACGTTCCACCATTTTATTCCTGTTAAAATGGATTTACCCCCGTTCAAATTCAGTTGTTCTGTGAGAATTCCATGCCCACAAAAAAAAATCTAATTACCAGAAAATTTAGTGTTGATTTTGGAATCGCTTTCATTTATACTTCTACTAAACCGATTTACTAAACCGATTTACTAAAATTCCGCTGGGGGTAAAAAAATGAATAAAGTAACGATGGCTGATGTTGCTGCCTATGCCGGAGTATCCAAGAGTACTATTTCGCAATATGTAAATAAACGATATAAGTTTATGTCAGAGAGTACGAAGATCCGTATTGAAGAGGCAATTAAAGAACTGAACTATCGTCCAAATAGTGTGGCCCGTAGCTTAAAACAAAAGTCCACTTTTACGATAGGTGTGATTGTATCGAATATTTTACATGCTTTCTCAACACAGGTTATCCGCTCTATTGAAGATTATTGCAATTCTTTGGATTTTCACGTTATTGTTTGTAACGCAGACGATAACCCTGAAAAAGAAGAACGCTATATTCAGATGCTGCGTGATAAACAAGTAGATGGCTTAATTGTTTTTCCAACGGGGGAAAATCTTGAACTCTATGAAGAAATGGTGAAAACAAATTATCCGGTTGTATTTCTTGATCGAAAGATTCCTGATCTTAAAATTTCCTCAGTTCTTCTTGATAATGAACAAGCCGTCAAAATGGCTGTAGAACATTTAGTGGAAAAGGGCTATAAAAAAATAGCTTTAATGACCAATGCGCTTCACAGAGTATTCCCTCGACAGGAACGGGTTAGGGTATTCAAGGAACTTACCTCACTCCATCAATTGCCGATAGATGAAGGTTATATTGTCAGTAGAGATCTTGGTCAATTAAAGTCAAGTCTTGGTGAGTTACTTACTAGCAAGCCAGTTGATGCAATTATTGCAGGAAATGACTTAGCACTTCTAGAAATCTTGAACTACGTGAAAGAACATCATATTGTGATTCCGAAAGACTTTGCACTGATTAGTATAGATGATGTTTCATTTGGGAATTTATACAATCCGGCATTAACTGTCGTTGCACAGCCTGCTTTTGAAATGGGAAAAAAAGCAGCTGAACTATTACTTGAAAAAATCAAAGGTGATTTTAAAGAAGAAGAACATATTTACTTATTTCAACCAGTGTTAATTGAAAGAGATTCTTGCTAGGGAGGGGATTGTATATGACGAAAATTCAATTGGCGCTTGACCGACTTACTAAAGAAAAGTGTTTTGAAATAGTCGAGCAGACTGAGTCCTATATCGACTTTATTGAAGTAGGAACGGGTGTTATTAAAGAATACGGAATGTCGATTGTCCGTGAAATGAGCGAACGCTATCCAAATAAAAAGATTGTTGCTGATATGAAGACTTGCGATGCCGGTAAGCATGAAGCAAAACAAGCTTTTGAAGCAGGTGCACATATTACGACCGTTATGGCTTTTGCCAATAATCAAACGATCGAAGATATGTTAGTTGTCGCCAATCAATATGGTCAACAGTTGATGGTTGATTTACTCGGAGTAACTGATTATGCAAGGGTCGAAGAGCTCCATCGTCTTGGGGTACGAATGTTTAATATTCATATCGGCATTGATTTGCAAAAGGATGTGGAATGGGGTGCACAACATTTCCAATTAACCAATCATATTTCGGATTTCCAACTTGTTGTATCTGGTGGTATCAATCGCGATCTATTACCGTTACTCATGAAACAACAACCTTCAGTCGTGATTGTTGGAAGCGCTATCACAGGTCATGAGAATCCAGCTGTAGCCGCAAAAGAAATACAAGAGGGGGTGACACAGTTTTGAGGAACATACTTGAAACCGTTACACAAGAAATCAAAACCGTATTAGCTCATGTAAATGAAACGGAAGCAATTGAGCTATCTGAGTTACTAGTCCAGGCAAAAAACATTTTTGTTTTCGGTGAAGGTCGGTCGGGATTAATGGGAAAAGCGTTTGCTATGCGATTAATGCACGGAGGGTTTTCGGTTTATGTCGTCGGGGAGACCACAACACCGAGCATTCAGAAAGATGATTTGCTTGTCGTCATCTCTGGTTCTGGTTCATCAGCCATGATTACAAGTTTAGTAGAAACCATAAAGAAAAAAGAGGCAGTTCTTGCACTTGTCACAACTAATCGTGAAGCTAAGGTTAGTAAGGATTGTCAAAATGTTCTACATGTACCAGCTGCAACAAAGTATCGCAAGAGTAATGAACCAGATACGATTCAACCGCTAGGTAATCAGTTTGATCAATCAGTTCATCTCTTACTGGATAGTATTATTATCTATACATTGGAAAAGGCGTCTGATTCTATGTCATTTGAAGAAATGAAAAATAAACACACAAATATGGAATAGCAAAGGGGAAATGGAAAATGAAAAAATTAATTTTTGTAGCAGCAGTAACAATGGGGTTATCTGCAATTCTTGCCGGTTGTGGAGATAGCAAAACAGAAGGATCAAGTGATGGGGAAAGCTTAAAAATTCTTGCTGCTCATAACCAAACTTCACCTGACAATCCATATCAAACTGGATTATTAAAGTTTGAGGAAGTTCTTGAAGACTCCAACGCAAATATAGAGGTAGAAGTTCATGCAGGTACACTTGGAACAGAAGAGTCTGAACTTGTTGAAAAGCTAAAATTAGGTGCAGCTGATGTCATTGTCGTGTCACCAGGATTTATGTCTCAAACTGGTGTAAAAGAAGTTGATCTATTAGCACTACCTTATCTATTTGAAAGCTATGAGCACTGGGAATCAGTTGTTGATGGTGAAGTTGGAGACCAAATGGCGGAGCTGATTAACGAGAAATCTAACAATGATTTTAAATTAGTTGGATATTGGTCAGCTGGTGTGCGTCATTACTACGGAAAGAAACCGATTGAATCGATGGACGATTTGAAAGGTTTATCTATCCGTACTCAAACATCTGGCGTCGTGTCGGATTACTGGACACAAGCTGGAGCAGTACCAACGTCTGTTGCATGGGGTGAGCTTTATCAAGCACTTCAACAAAATGTAGTGGATTCATCTGAGAATGCTTATCCATACTTTGTTCAACAAAACCATCACAAAACGAAAAATGGTAAGTTCATTTCTGAAACAGCACATGATTATACAACTCGCTTAATGCTAGTAAACGGCAAGAAATTTGATGCTATGACTGATGAACAAAAAGAAGCTTTGTTAGAAGCAGCTACAGCATCTGTAGAAGCTGAGCGTGAAGCAGTCTATGCACAAGAAGAAGAATATAAACAAAAAGCAATCGACGAAGGTGCCGTTGTGAATGAAATCGATACGACTAAATTCCAAGAACTTGCGATTCCTATTCAAGATAAATTGGCAGTAGATATCGGTGCAGAAGAAATTGTTGAACAAATCAACAGCCTACGTAAATAATCGTTAACAATAGGGGTGGACAGTATGGTTAGAATGCTTGAAAAAATACAAATGACAGTTGGTGTGCTGTTTTTAAGTCTATTTTTTATCACGATTTTGATACAAATCGCAACGCGTTATCTAGGTATTTCTGTGATTTGGACTGAAGAGGTAGCGAACTATTCCTTTATCTGGGCCATATTTATGGGGGCTTCGGTTATGGTAAATAGAAAAGAACATTTCAGTTTTGATTATTTCTCTCGTAAACTTGAAGGGAAAAAACGTGCGGTTTTATTGGTCATTATTGATGCAATCATCCTGCTGTTTGCTTTAAGTCTTGCATTTTACGGCTTCCAAGCAGTTACTACATTTTGGGACTATAACTGGTTGGCATTTCCAGGTTTAAAAATGGGATACATTTGGCTGTCCATCCCGGTAATGGGTGTAACTATGTCCATATATTCTATAAATCACATCTTGAAAAACGTAGCACTGCTTAGAGAGAAGGTGAGCTTATGATTGGAATTATATTGGTTTTATTGTTTCTCATTCTAATGATCATTGGTGTTCCTATTGCTTTTGTAATCGGAATTATTGCATTAACAGGAATAATGTCGGTATCACATATTCCTGAAGTAACAATGCCTATGAAAATGTTGAACGGAATCGATTCCTTTGTACTGCTCGCAGTACCTCTATTCATTTTGGCAGCAAATTTAATGAATCACGGGAAAGTCTCTCAAAAACTCATTGATTTAGCGCTTACAATGGTCGGTCATATCCGTGGCGGTTTAGCTCAAGCTAATATTCTTGTTTCGATGATGTTTGCAGGAGTTTCCGGAGCGGCACAAGCAGATACTGCAGGTGTCGGAAAGATATTGATTCCTAATATGAAAAAACAAGGATACGACACGGAAACGGCAGTTGCTGTAACCGCGGCATCATCTACTATTGGGGTCATTATCCCCCCTAGTATCCCAATGATTATTTTTGCTGGGCTAACGAATGTTTCAGTAGGAGCACTGTTCTTAGCTGGAATAATTCCAGGCATTTTAGTTGGTGTTAGTATGATGGTATTTGTCTACTTCCTTGCCGTAAGAAAAGGTTATCCAAAAGCAAAACGTGCAACTTTCCAGGCGTTTTTCAAACTTTTTGTTCAGTCACTTCCAGCATTGCTCACACCAATCATTATTATTGGTGGAATCATTTCAGGGCTATTTACTGCAACAGAAGCGGCAGCAATTGCCTCTCTCTATACTTTCATCATCGGGGTATTTATTTATAAGACGATTAAGATAAGAGATTTGCCTAAAATACTGATGGATACGCTAGCCCTCAGTTCGTTATCTATTTTCGCTTTAGCTGCAGCGAGTGCACTTGGCGAATTGTTGAGTTATTTTAGAGTGTCTACCATTGCTCAAGATTTCTTTACAAACAATATCGGAAGCAAGTGGTTATTTATTCTGATTCTCATTGCTTTCTTTTTATTCATAGGAACGTTTATGGATGCCATTCCAGCTATGATTTTATTTGTACCAATAATTTTGCCTACTTCACTGGCATTTGGTATGGATCCAATACATTTAGGATTAATTATAGTTATCACATTGGCAATTGGTCTCATTACACCACCTTATGGATTATGTTTATTACTGGCAGCGAAGATTGGGGACTTAAGTATTGAACGTTCAGTCGTGGCAGTTGTACCTTATATGCTAATTGTCTTGGCTGTACTATTTGTTGTTGCATACATTCCAGCAATTTCGATGTGGATACCAAATTTACTCGGACAATAAAGGAGATAAAATATTGAAACGAAATATATTAGTCGCAGAAGGTTCGATTATGTTAGTAAAAGTAGAATTGCCGGAAGGATTTCAAGGCGAACTAGATCAACATGTAGAAGAACAAGTAAGTTATATTGAAACTGGGAAATTAGAATTTACGTTGGATGGAAAAGTGAATGTACTTTCAACAGGGGATACACTTTTCATGCCTTCGAATGTACCACATCAAGTTAAGGTTATTGAAGCGTGTACCATTATAGATGTTTTCACACCTATTCGTTCATCATTGCTTAAAAATTAGTTGAAGGAAGAAGTTGAGAAAATGGATGTTGTAACGATTGGGGATGGAATGATTACATTCGATCCCGGAACCAAAGGCCCTTTAAGGTTTGTGAATACATTTGAGCGTAAGATTGGCGGAGCAGAATTAAACGTGATGCTTGGATGTGCAAGGCTGGGCCTCCAAGCAGGTTGGATTAGCCGCTTAGGAAAAGATGAATTTGGGCGACATATCGTGAATACAGTTCGCGGTGAAGGTGTCGATATTTCAGAAGTCCACTTAATGGACGGTTATGCCACTTCATTGAATTTTAAGGAAGTACAAGAATCTGGAGAAGGTCGTACGTTTTACTATCGTGTACCTTCACCAACTGAAACATTAACACCTGAACTACTACCTTTTGATTATATTCGCCAAGCAAAGGTTTTACATTTGACCGGGGTGTTCTGTGCTATTTTGGAACAAAACCGTGCGATAACATTAAGGGCATTAGAAATTGCAAAAGAAAACGGTGTGATTGTATCATTTGATCCAAACATTCGGTTAAGATTGTGGTCAAAAGAAGAGGCAAGAGAAACTATCTTGACATACTTACCTTTTGTCGATCATCTCTTAGTCTCAAAAGAAGAGTTGGAACTATTATGTGATACGAAGGATGAGCAAGAAATTTTGGCACAACTAGGACGCTTCAATTTTAGAGAAGTTGTAATGAAAGATGGGCAAAACGGAGCATTTGCTTTAGTTAATGGAAAATGGCTACATGTTCCCGGTGTTAAGGTAGCAAAAGTGGTTGATACAGTAGGAGCGGGTGACGGTTTTGACTCTGGTTATTTGTATGGATTGTTACAAGAATGGCCGTTAGTAGAACGATTAGTATTCGCTAATGCGATAGGGGCTATGGTCGTTCAAGTTAATGGAGACAATGAAGGACTGCCATATTTAGAAGACGTCGAAAATTTTCTGGGCAAGCGAGAAATAATCGAAAGGTAGGTGCCACCATGTTAGAACATTTGAATAAAAGTCCACTTGTCCCAGTTTTACGAAAAATTCGCTTTGAAGACAGTTCATTTATCGTCAAAGCTCTCATTGAAGGCGGCGTAAGTACTGTAGAGATCACAATGGAAACTGAGCGTGCATCAGAAATTATTCGGAAAACTGTGGATGAGTTTGGAAGTCATGCACTTGTCGGAGCTGGAACGGTTTTGACAATTGAAGATTGCAGCCGGGCAATCGATGCTGGTGCTCAATTTGTCGTTGCTCCTGTATTGAACGAACAAGTCGTCACGTACGCCGTGGAACAAGGAATTCCAGTCATCCCAGGTGTATATTCACCAAGTGAAATGATGCGTGCATATGACCTAGGCGCAACAGCGGTCAAACTTTTCCCAGCAGCCTCTGTAGGCCCTGGGTTTGTAAAAGATGTACAAGGTCCACTTGCTCACATCCCCATCATGGTTACCGGAGGAATCGATTTAGCCAATGCACGTTCTTACATTGAAGCAGGTGCCATTGCAGTCGGAGCTGGTAGCGCGCTTTTGAAGAAAAGCTACATCTTTAATAAAGATTGGACCGCGTTGACTAAGGAATCAGAAAAATGGATGAAAGAGCTAATGAATTAATAGGGTGATAATCAATTTCATTACTAGAGACATGTTTGAAGATACTCATAAGAATAATATTATTGATGAAAAACAACCACATATAAACCATAAGAATTCCATCAATTGATATAGTTGATGGGTTTTTTCTATTGTTAGGTATTTATTTTTATGGAACAACTGAATAGATATATATATTTAGAAAACTCAGCATCGAAGCTCGTTGCTGGTTTTTTTGTATACCGTTAAAATTGAATTTAAACGATTTTCTAAGAGGGAAATCAAAATAGTTGAGATTACTCAGTGAGCACACCGATTCGGATTTGTTTCTTTGTTATGAGCGGATATATACTGCGTAAATTGCTTTCCCACCATTTTTATCCTGTTCACGAGGTGTTTAATCCCGTTGAACTCTGTTTATTCCTGTTCAAATTGTTTTAATCCCATTCGCCCAATTTTCCCCACAAAAACACCTCATCGAAACACATAATGTGAAGAATAAATTGGTTTGGTTTTCGCTGCGCTTCAGTTTGTGATGTGATTAAAGCTAGTGATGATAAGTGTAGTACTGCGAAAACTATTTTTACAAGTTTGGAACGTTTTATCTTTGTAACTACTTTCAGAGAATCCCTCCTCCTCTCTAATTCATTGTAAATTCCATACCAAAAAAAGCCCTCTAAAGTAGAATTGATTTGGTACAAAGGTATACCTTCTCTAAACATTCGTAGAAACAACGATGAATGATGTAGTAGACAAATGATTTCAAAAGAGAACACTTTTGCGTGTGGTTAACAATAATACATTCTCCTATACTTTAATTAAACGGTGACAATCCGAAAAAAATTTAGGAGGATTTTAGAAGTGAAGATTAAAAAAGGATTACTAATAGTTGTATTCCTGTTAGTCATGTCAAGTGTGATGGCGTCAATGTCTAATAATATGGCAACTGTAGTAAGTGCTACCGATTTGAAGGTTGTTAATACAAATGAAGCATTATTAACTCTTGATGCTAATACACCTTGGAGCTGGCAGAGTATAGTTGGTGCAAAAGACAAAACCGCTATTGTGAAAGATGGAGAGATATACTTTCAATTTGGTATGGGCGTTGATAGAGATAGTTCTACTGCAAAATTTTACGGGCTAGAGCCTAATAGTGAATATCAATGGAATCCATTGTTTACTGTAAGAAATAAATCAGCTGAAACAATTAAAGTAACCGTTCGCGCGAAAGGACCATATGCAAAATATATGACATTTGGAACAGTATCTCAAAGTACGGTTAGTAATCCTGCTTGGGGTACAAGAGGAGATGCTTTAGTAATTGACAAAGTTAGCAAAGAGTCTGGTTCAGGAATGCAAAACATCAGAAATATAGCTGTGAAAATTAATATCCCAAATGGACAAGCAGGTTCACAAGAAGTATTAATGGGATCTATTATTGTAGAATCTGAAGCGGATATAGATTAAGTTAATGAAAAATGAAGAATTGGTGGTTTATCCATTGGATTGTCCTTTTTAGATTAATTAAAAGAAAGATTGGGGACCTGTTAACTAAGAACAATTTGAAAGAAATACTAGAGGCGATAAATTCACAATAAAATATTCGTTTATCATGTAAGATATACCCAACTTATTCAAATAGAATGACAAAAACGATGAGTTCTAATTAGGTAGAATAATAAATGGAGATTCTGTGTATGTCTCTATTACTCTAATTAATTAATCTATTGAATAAATATAATAATACATAATTCGACATTATCATTGACATCGCTAAATATTCGGAATAATATAATAATTAAAGTTAGTAATTTAAATATGTATATTGGAAACTATGAAGTACATCCTTTATATGGGCACCTGGGACGTATGGAGTTGTTGGTGCAACCGGCCTAATTAAATTTGGACATTTTGTCCTAATTAATTGGGCTTTTATTATGAATTGGGGAGGAGACGTGTTGAAACTGTTTTTTTCACTATCAGTCCTTTTAATATCCATATCATTTTTACTTTTCCATAGCACCAGTTTTACAAATGCTAAAATAAAGAATACTGCAACATTATCTATTGTCTCGGAGGAAAGTGCTCTTATGTCAATATCTTATGGGGTAGGTAAAAATTTTTCTGTTATAAATAATACAGCAATGACAATAAAAGTTGATAGGGTTAAATTAAAGAATAAATCAGAACACCAAATAATTAATAATAAAAAGTATGGAAGTAGAATTATTCCTGTGTCACAGAAAATAAATAGTGCGCAGAAATCAATGATTACTCTTTTTTCTATCGAATCTGCAATAAAGATTGCTGATGAAAAAGAGCTTCCAGTATTCTTCAGTAGAGTTCAACAAGATGAAAAAGCATTATATTTTATTATTGATGGGGACTATTTGTATCAAAAAATAGGTGCAGGAAAAGATCAGGCATATGCAAACAGTTAATCAATTTTATCGTTTTCTAAGTAGGAATCCTTCCGATAAGATGCGGTTAGTATTTTTATACAGATATATTTCTCTACTAATAACTTCCTTTTTTTACTTGTTGGATCCTCAATCACCAGTTATTTTTAAAATAGGAGTCGTTGTGTCATTGGGGATTGCGGCCTGGATCTTAACTGATTTACAGAGAAGATATATAGAAAATAATAAAATCTTAAAAGTGATTGTGTTGACTGAAACAATTGGTTTAACTTTGTTACTTATTCCTACAGGTGGTATTTCTAGTCCATTTATTTGGTATGCACTAAATCCCGTACTAGTAGCAGCGAGTTTTTTGACATCATTATTTTGCTGGGGGACATTATTCTTTTACCTTAGTAGTGCTACATTAATTACCTATCAATTATTCAGAATAGACAATATAGTCATGATTTTAGAAGAGAAATCATATTTTTATCTAGCGTGTTTACTAGCAACAATATTAGCAAGATTATTTTCAGGTTTAACAAAAGAGTTAGATTTAAAAGCAAGCATACTAAAAATTCAAAAAATGGAACTTTTACAAGTTAATTGTCAATTGACTGAATCGAATTACAAGTATCAAGAAACATTAGAGCATATCATGTCCCTTTACCACCTTATGGATAACTTTTCTTCGAAAAAGACCCCTGAAAAGGTAACGAATGAAATAACTAAATATTTAGTTAAATACACAACGGTAGATGAAGCATTCTTTTGGTTAACTGATCTAAATCATCAAAATAGTCATATTTCTAATATAACAACTAATAAATATTTAGAAACCGATCTAAGGATTGAATGGCATAATATTCGAAAAAATAAAGAACCATTTATAAGTACTATTAACAATGAATTATATTGGATGACTATAATTAGAACTCCGATTTATATTGGCGTTCTAGGTGTTAAGGTATCCAACTCTAGTGAAGTTGAAAATACATTCTTATTAGGCCGTACTTTTGAGTTTTTAGCTGAACTTAGTGAAATCATGCTTGAGAAAATACACATAGATCAAATGATGGAGCAGATGATTGTAATTGAAGAACAGAATCGTATCGCTAATGAAATTCACGACAGTGTTTCACAAAGATTATTCGGAATTGTTTATTCGTTACACAGTCTACAGGTGAAAAACCAAAATAGTACAAGGGAAGAACTGAATCAAGAGTATTTATTCCTATCACAATCCGCAAATACTACAATGAAAGAACTAAGGGCAGCTATTTACAGTCTAAGCTCTGTAAAGAAAGGTGAGCAGCCATTTATTATCCGTGTAAAAAGATATTTGAATGATTATTCCAAGTTAAATGACATTAATATAGACTACCATATAACTGGAGATGAATCTTTAATTACAAATAAGATAAAGAAAGAGCTTTATCGAATTATTTGTGAAGCTTGTGGAAATGCAGTTCGCCATGGGAAGTGTAATGTTATTAAACTAAGTTTATCGATATTAATTGAGAAAACAATATTAACAATCCACGATGATGGCATAGGAATAAATTCTAAATATGATGAAGACGACAAGGAAAAAGGCATGGGTCTTATTAATATGCGAAGTATTATAAGTTCTCTTTCTGGAACAATATCAATAGAAGGAATACATGGTTTAGGAACACGTATACAAATCGAAATTCCAATAATAAAAAATCTAAAGGAGCATGAGGTGGTTGGATAATGAAAGTAATTATTATTGATGATCATCCACTAGTTAGAAGAGGACTAACCTCCTTACTTTCGTTAGAAGAATCAATGGAGATTCTTGGGGAAGCAACGAATAGTAGCGAGGCACTAATTCTTTTTAGTACGACTAAACCTGATTTAGCGTTAGTAGATCTCCGATTAGGAAGTGAGTCGGGTTTAGATCTAATAATTGATGCAATTAGACAAGGAGCAACTTGTAAGTTTGTGGTGTTAACATCGTCAATGGAAAAGGCAGACTTTAATCGAGCGAAAGAAATAGGTGTTCAAGGCTATGTATTAAAAGAAGCATTACCTGAAGAGCTCTTGCATGCATTGCAAATTATAAACATAGGACGAAAATATTATGATCCAGGGGTTCTTGATCTGATAATGAAATCAAGAGATTCATATGATGAGGATGGACATTTAAAACAATTAACTCCTAAGGAAAAGGAAGTATTAATTGAAATTGGCAAAGGCCTTTCAAATAAAGAAATTTCAGAGATCTTGCATATTACCGAATACACCGTAAAAAAACATGTGAGTCAAGTATTCGCAAAACTTGATCTAACTGATAGAACAAAAGCAGCCCTATATGCAAATGCAAAAGGCTTAGTTACGTATGTGGTCCATTAATTGGTAAATATTAATATGGATGATATTAAAATCTGCTTTTAAAACTAGTACACTTTAAAAATTTCTATGGTAGAAATAGCATTTTTGATTGGAAAAGAAAAAAATTGGATTAATAAGGTTAATGACTTTCATATAAAAAAGGGCACAGCTCAATGAGTTGTGACCTTTTACTTATATCAAACGACCTTTTTCTTTTCAGGTTGTTTTGCAAGTAGTGAACTTATGATTCCTATAATAGGGAATATGAGTGAAATCCAGATGATTTCCTTATAACCACCGAAAATATCAAAGGCAATGCCGAAGGGAAGTGGACCAATGGCTGAGCCAAATACCATCACAGACGTTGCGAGTCCTTGAATACTACCTAGAGCAGCTCGACCAAAGTAACTTGGCCACACATAGGATAACGCGATTCGTTCAAATCCATTGCTGATTCCCCAAACTAAAGCAAAAAGTACAGCCATGAAAATAGTATTGGTTATTTGAAGCATCATTAGGAGGACAATCTCTAAAACAAAAATTCCTGCCAAAATTATATTGACTTTAACTCGGTCCAATAATCTACCAGCTACAAGTGTCACAGGAAATCCGACAAGGGCCATTCCAGCAAGAACCAATGCCGCAACTCCAGCACCTAAATCATTTTGATTAAATATAGAGATCAGATGGAATGTGATGGCTGTATTAACAAGCGCAGGGATTCCGACACAAGATAAAATGAACCAAAAAGCTTTTGTGCGAATTGCTTCTTTAAAAGTCCAATCACTTTCGACTTTTTTCGTGAAACTCGGATCATTTTCTTGTGCCTTACTTCTAATCGGTGTTATGTAGCCATCGGGTTCTAAACCTACTTGCTCTGGTGTATTTCTAACTAAAAAGTAAGCGAGTGGGGTAAAGACGATTAATATGGTAACTCCCCAAAGAATCCATGTATTTTCCCAACCAATAGCACTAACAAGCCAAACATTTAGCGGTGGGAAAATAGCAGAACTAGCAAATCCACCTATAGCCATATAACTAAGAGCTCTTCCTCTTTTTGTCATAAACCATTGAGGGATTAATGTGTTAGGAATAAGAGTCATAGAGCCTTGTCCAAATAATCGTAACATCAAAATTCCAAAGAACAACATGATTAAATTGTTGACAGTACTATTAAAAAAACAAGCAAGCGCCAACATGATGGAAACAATAACCATCATATTACGTTGACCAAATTTATCAATTAATCTTCCCATGAAAAACATGCAAACAGCTGATACAAGCGTAGCTGCCGAGTAAATCGTTGAAACTTGAGAACGACTCCAATCGAAATCTCTAATGTATTGATCGATAAATACAGAAATAAAATACGTTTGACCAGGTCCAGAGAAAAATGCACCTAGACTCCCTATAAACACAATATACCATCCATAATAGAACGTGGATTTTAACGGTACAGTGTGATTATTACCAAAAAAGTTCAAAATTTTATCAGCTCTTTTCATTTAAAGACAAGTTAATGATGTTTAGTGCCCCTAATTATAACGGTGAATATGGATTTTAGGAACCCGTAAATATCATGCAAGGATAGATGGACTTAGTGAACGTATAGAAAAATTAGGTTTTGAATAATCAATAGACGAATCTAAGAAAAAAAGAATCTAGAAATCGGAAAAGAAAATAAGCTAACTGCCTATTAAAAGTAGGTGGTTAGCTTATTTTCTTTTCCGCCATTGTTAGGGGATTTGTCTAGTGAAAAAGGGTCCACAAAAAATCTCTAAATGTCGAATGGAGTCGAAATTTTTACATATATTTAGAATCAATAAAATGTTACAATAATACTTATTATTAACATATATGTAATAATTTATTAAGGTATTTAGGATTAAATTAGCAGAGTTTGTATGGATGAAATGTTAATTACCAGAAAACTATTTGATCATACTGAACTATTTATCTTTCCTTTTATTGTAATGGGAATTGACTCAACAGTCTAGCTTTAAAAAGTAGAAAATTTAAAACTTCCAATTGATATTAAAAGAATTTAGTTTGACTAAAATCGTTTTAGTGGATGTTGTGTAAAAGGAGTTCTTGAAAATGTGTGGATTCACAGGATTTATTGGGGAAACAAATAATGCGTTTGATGTGTTAACAGAAATGATGGAGACAATTGTCCATCGTGGTCCAGATTCTTCGGGGGAGTTTGTTGAAGACGGCGCTGCTCTTGGTTTTAGAAGATTAAGTATTATTGATTTAGAAGCAGGGAGTCAACCAATTTATAATGAAGATCAATCCATTGTCTTAATTTTCAATGGAGAAATTTATAACTTTATGGAACTGAGAGACGATCTAGTGGCCAAGGGACATAACTTTCTGACACATACTGATAGTGAAGTGCTTATTCATGGGTACGAAGAATATGGCAAAGATTTGGTAGCAAAACTGCGTGGTATGTTTGCTTTTGTTATCTGGGATCGTAGCGAGAAAAAACTTTTTGCGGCACGTGACATGTTTGGCATTAAACCATTTTATTACTCTCAAATGAATGGGACTCTTTTATTTGGTTCGGAAATAAAAAGTTTTATTCCACATCCTCATTTCCAAAAAGAATTTAATGAAAAAGCATTGAAACCGTATTTAACTTTCCAGTATCCGGTGTTAAATGAGACGTTCTTTAAGGGCGTTTATAAATTACCAGCAGCCCATTACATGATCTATGAGAAAGGCAATTTGCAAATAAATAGGTATTGGACGCCACAATTCAAGCCGAGTGACCAGCCATTGGTGAAATTGGTGGATGAAATTGATGATGTTGTTCGCGAGTCCGTTATTGCCCATAAAATAAGTGATGTGAAAGTAGGATCATTCCTGTCGAGTGGTGTAGACTCCAGTTATGTGGCATCGGTTTTGAAACCAGATAAAACATTTACGGTTGGTTTTGGTAATCAAAACTTCTCTGAAATTGATAATGCCAAAGAATTGTCGAATGAATTGGGAATTCAAAATATCAGTGAAATTTTAGATCCTGATGCCTGTTTTAGCAAGTTGGCTGAGATTCAATATATGATGGATGAACCACATTCAAATCCATCCATTGTTCCTCTTTATTTCCTGGCCGAATTGGCAAGCAAACATGTTACGGTTGTTCTTTCAGGAGAGGGTGCCGATGAACTATTCGGAGGCTATGCTGATTACGACACAGCTCCTGCATTAAAAAAATACAAAAAAATCCCATTACTTATTAGGAAACAATTGGGCGTCGTTGCAAAGCGACTTCCGGAGGTGAAAGGCAAAAGCTTTTTGATCAAGGGTGGACTTCCTGTTGAGGATTGGTTTATTGGACAGGCAAAAATATTTTCTGAAGAAGAAGCGGTGAGTATAGTTAAACCTTACTTAAGAAATTCTTTAAAAGTAGAAGAAATTGTTAAGCCAATTTATGACCAAGTGAAACAGGAAGATGATTTGACCAAAATGCAATATCTTGATCTTCACTTGTGGCTAGTTGATGATATTCTATTGAAAGCTGACAAAATGAGTATGGCACATTCTATTGAATTGCGCGTACCTTTCCTAGATCGGGAAGTAATGGCCACTGCGTCAAAAATTCCTACTAAATATCGAGTGAATCATATCGATACAAAATATGCTTTTCGCTTGGCTGCTGGAAGGTCTCTACCCCAAAAATCAGCCAACCGTAAAAAAATCGGCTTTCCTGTACCCATTCGTCATTGGATCCGCACTGACAAATACTATCAAGAAATCAAGGAGTATTTTACAGGAACTGCTGCATCAACATTTTTCGACCAGGAAAAAATACTACAGCTTCTTGAAGACCATTATCAAGGTAAGACGAATAATGGAAGAAAAATCTGGACTATTTTCATGTTCTTAATATGGTACAAAGTATACTTTGAATCAAATTCAATACCTTTTGTGGAAACCAAGTCTAAACAAACTAAACAATTGGTAACAACTCGATAACAGATAGTGGAAATTCTGTTGGGAGAAATCTATAAAGATGCAATTGAAAAGCGTTGGGATTTTTAAAAGAATATAAATTTTGGATATGAACTGTACCTCGAATCAGACTCTTTAACAAAGTGTCAGTGATTCGAAGTACAGTTTTTTTATTTTGATTGCATTATTACGAAGGAAATGAAAGTGCAGAGGGAGGTGACCATGTTACTTTTACACTTTATCGAGATAGATTAATAGAGAATGGGTGCTTACTACAATTCGGCAGCTCATTGCTTAATCCGCAAAGAAAGGGTTTCCCCATCGGCATAGTCAAAAATCTAAAGCGTTAGTGTCGAGCGTTATGCTCAGTTGTAATTATTGGGTGTTACGTTGTAATTATGGAAGGTGACGTTATAAAAATAGACATCCACGTTGTAAAAATGACGGTTCAAGTTGTAATAGTTAAATTATGTAAATTAATTAGACATGATGATGTGAAATTCATTCACTGTATCTATTTTCCATAAGTCAAAACGTCACAGAATTCTGTTTTCCAAAAGCTTTAGTGGTTGTGAAAGGCCTTCAGTAAATGAAGAAAAAAGCATTACTTTTTCAGGAGCTAAGATGATATTGCTGTTTTTATTATTCGATATTCAGGGTGAGCGATTGGTCAGTTGGAAAAACCACGCTAGTGAAATTATGGAAACGAATGTTGTAACTTAATGCTCTCGTTAAGGTATCTAAATACTCTGGTAAATTGTTGCAATATTTCTTCTAATCTGACATTATTAAAAGAGAAACAAAAGTGAATAACCATTCATTAATATGGAGGGGTTGAGAAAATGTATGCGACTTTAGGCAGTATATTCGATCAGACAGTAAGTAAATTTCCAAACAGAGAAGCAATCGTTGACTTGAAAAGAGGTCAAAGCTGGACGTATGGAGAGTGGGGAACTGAGGTAAATCGATTGGCCAATGCGCTGATTGATTCAGGTGTCGGAAAAGGTGACAGGGTTTCGACGTTCCTCTTTAATACAAGTGAATTATCCACGACATTATTTGCATGTGCAAAAATCGGAGCCATTTTCAATCCAATTAATTTCCGCCTAAAATCAGAAGAACTGGCTTATATTTTAAAGGATGCAAGTCCAAAAATTGTCCTGTTTGAAGAACAATTAAGAGATCAGGTAACTTCGATTCAATCGGAATTTCCCACTATACAATTTTGGTTTATTAATGATGATAAGCCGAATTACGCTAAAAGCTACCATGAAGAAGTAGAAAAAGCACAGGCGACGCACCCTACTGTTGAAGTAGATGAAATGGATACCTATGCCATTATGTATACGAGTGGGACGACAGGACGACCTAAGGGAGTTATTCATCGCCATAGAGATATGACCGAACAAAGTCTAATCTGTATTGCTTTATTAAATTACACTAAAAATGATATAGGGCTTGTCACGGCACCTATGTTTCATTGTGCTGAATTGCATTGTTGTGTCATTCCTCGTGTTCATGCTGGGGCAACGAATATCATTATGCATCAATTCAATCCGCAAACTGCATTGGAAACGATTGAAAAGGAACAAGTTACCGTCATGTTCGCGGTTCCGACCATGTGGAGTATGATGGCGGAGCTTGAGGGGGCAGCGTCCAAAGTTGGAACGTTGCAGCGCGGCTTATACGGAGCTGCACCAATGGCTCCTGTCCTGGTAAAGAAAGTAAAAGATATTTTAGGAATTAATTTAATTCAAGCATACGGTCAAACAGAAATGGGACCAGCTATTACATTCCTTGCTGAAGATGAACAGCTGACAAAAGTCGGCTCTGCGGGAAAACCAGCATATAATCACGAAATTCGAATTGTTATGCCTAATGAAAACGGTCCTTCTGAGCCGGACAATATTTTGAAACCAGGAGAAGTCGGTGAAATCATTGTCAAAGGACCTTGCATGATGGCAGGGTATTTTAATCTGAAGGAAGCAACTGAAAAAGCCTTGTATAAAGGGTGGTACCACTCTAGCGATCTAGGGTTCATGGATGAAGATGGCTATTTGTATGTGGCGGATAGAGTGGATGATATGATCATCAGCGGTGGCGAAAACATTTACCCGAGAGAAGTAGAAGATGTTTTACACGAACATGAATCGGTTCAGGATGTAGCCGTTTTGGGGATTCCCGACGAGAAATGGGGAGAATCCGTGCTTGCGTTTATTGTCACGAAAGATCCGACACTTACTATAGAAGAACTTGAACAATTCTGTAAAGGAAACACTAAATTAGCAGGTTATAAACGTCCAAGAAGTTATAAATTTGTAGAGGAACTTCCTCGTAATGCAAGTGGTAAAATTCAAAAATTCCTGTTAAGGGAACAAAGAGTAGAAAGCGCCAACCACTAAACGCTCGACTATAGGTGAAATGTGCTAGTAGGATCTTGTGTTTAATAATTATTAATAAAGAGAGGAAGTTAGTAATGGAAATGAAACCACTAGAAGAAACAATTATAGGCTTATTAGGCATTGAATTTGGGGAAGTGTCTGAGAATCGTGTCACTGCCACGATGCCGGTTAACGCGTCAACGCATCAGATTTTTGGCCAGCTTCATGGAGGAGCATCGGTTGTCTTAGCGGAATCAGTTGCGAGTGTTGGAAGTTTGTATTTAATTGATCAAGCAAAAGAAACAGCCGTTGGGCTAGAAATTAATGCAAATCATATCCGTGGCAAAAAGGATGGAATCGTCACGGCTATAGGAACACCACTACATAAAGGACGTACAACTATGGTGTGGGAAATTAAAATTGTCGATGAAGAAGAAAAGTTGATTTGTGTGTCTAGATGCACTGTGGCAATAGTGAAATTGAAATGAAACTATAATACATGAAAAAACATATTCATAAACTACCATGACATTTAATGTTGTGGTAGTTTTTTATGATAAAAATCAGTTTCATAGGTGGCCACAGCAACTCTATTTTGAGTCATAAGTGGAGAAGATGTATAAGAATAATAAAATTCTACACTTTACTATTTTCAAGAAATTTCCTTGTTTCATAGAGTGAAGACGGTTATAATTACAGGAATATGAATTTTTATACAATATTAAATGGAGGCGAAAATTTTGATTACATCAACTTGGAATTGGCTTTGGGACAAGCATGACCAGGCGAAAGACACCATCAAGTTTTTTGCAAAGCCTGGTTCTGCAATATCTAGAGATAGAGATCGTGCAGAAGACGCAGGCTCATATGATGAACGTAATAAGAAACGGAGTTACAACACACCGCAATTGATCGGGTTATTTTTAGGACCGTTATTGTTTGTATTAACTTTGCTGTTCTTTAATCCAGATGGTTTACCACCAGAGGCAAAAGCCATTCTAGCGAGTACGCTGTGGATTGCGACTTGGTGGATTACTGAAGCGATTCCTATTCCGGTCACTTCATTATTGCCGATTATATTATTTCCGATTTCAAATGGACTAGATGTAGGGGCGACAACTTCGGCTTACGGAAATGATACGATTTTCTTGTTCATGGGTGGGTTTATGATTGCCTTAACAATGGAAAAGTGGAATCTACATAAAAGAATTGCGTTGACGATTATCTCACTTATTGGAACGAATACAGAAAGAATTATTCTTGGCTTCATGATTGCTACTGGCTTTTTATCGATGTGGATTTCCAATACTGCAACAGCCATGATGATGGTGCCAATTGGCTTGGCTATCATTTATCAAGTACAAGATGCACTAAAAGATGATGACTCGATCGATACTTCCAAAGAAAATTTCGGATTTGGTAAAGCACTGATGCTCGGGATTGCATACTCTGCTTCTCTTGGAGGCATAGCGACATTGATCGGAACACCACCGAATACACTGCTAGCGGGCGCGGTCAACGAAATTTACGGCATTGAAATTACCTTTGCTCAGTGGATGCTTTTCGGAGTTCCATTCGCTTGGATATTTATTTTTATTGCTTGGTATTATTTAATAAAAGTAGCATATCCACAAAAAATGAAACAGCTACCAGGTGGAAACGCTGTAATTCAAGAAGAGAAAACGAATTTGGGCAAGGCTTCGTATGAAGAAAAAGTGATTTTCATCGTGTTTGTATTGGCGGCACTTGCGTGGATTACGCGGTCGTTCTTGCTAGTACAATTCGTCCCAAATTTGAATGATGCGATGGTCGGCTTAATTGCAGCAATTATCCTGTTCATCATACCTTCGAAAAACAGAAAAGGAGATCACTTGCTCGATTGGGCAACTGCGGTTAAATTACCTTGGGGAATCTTGCTATTATTCGGAGGTGGGCTCGCAATTGCAGCTGGTTTTACAAGTTCAGGACTATCAGACTGGATCGGTGGACAATTAACAGGTTTACAAGGCGTAAATGTATTGTTAGTGGTTTTAGTTGTAGCAGCACTTGTGTTATTCCTAACTGAAATCACATCTAATACTGCTACAGCTTCAATGATGTTCCCGATTATGGCATCACTTGCTGTTGCACTTAGTATCCATCCGTATGCATTATTAGTAACAGCTGCGGTTGCAGCCTCATGTGCATTTATGCTGCCAGTAGCAACGCCACCGAACGCGGTCGTATTCGGTTCAGGTTACTTGCGTATTGCAGACATGGCAAGAGCTGGTTTAGCACTCAATGTATTTGGCATTTTCTTTGTAGGCTTGGCAGTATTCTACTTCTTACCACTCGTATGGGGAATTGACTTAATGTCGATACCGGACAAGTTTACTAAATAACGGATATATAAAGCCGGCTCAACGAATTGTTGAGTCGTTTTTTTTTCGAAATTCAATCGACAAGACGGCAAACCCACTGCATCATAATTTAACTAAGGAAAAGAGACAAGACTAAGTAACTATTTAACTTAGCTCTTGTCTCTTTTCCTATAGGCAATCTTGCGAAAGGTTGCTTTGATTTTGGTTTTGGTTTACTAGAGAATGGACACTTACTATATAAAAAATAATCGTCCAAAATACATTTTCACCCGATTTCTGCAAGTTTTAAAGTATAGGCAATTCCACAAACGTGGAATAAAGGGTTTTGCCACACTGTAAATTGTCTTTCATCGTCAAAAAGCAATGGCTCAAATGTCGAGTGATAGCTCAGTTGTAATTAATAGCTGTCACGTTGTAATTATGGATGTTGACGTTGTAAAAATTGACCTCCACGTTGTAAAATTCATGATTCACTTTGTAATAGTGAAATATTGGAAGGTGGTTATTCGGTTATCATGTGAAATTCAACAACACTATCATGATTTCCATTTACCGCAAGTCGCTGATAAGGCTATCGGTTAGTCCGACAGTTCCAATCAATTTTTTGCGTTTGACTGGAATTAAAATGGGACAAACATGAAGAGCTAAATGGCCTGCCAGTTGGTGTCTGGCAGGTATTGTTGAGAAAGAAGTGTACTCTGAGTTTAATGAGATTCGTTTTGGTTCATAATGACAAGTTTTCTGTTCAATTTTATTAGGAAAAATAGGGTGAACAGGAATAAACATAGTGACTGATAAAACATTCCCCACATATGGATCGAGTGAATTGCTCGAAAAGGACAAGCTAGTAATTAAAGTTGACTCAACATCAGCTACATTTATGCTAAAATAAGAAAAATGCGAACACAATAAAAATGAAACTCCAAGAATTATTTTATTTCCGAGAGAGGTGACATCCGATATGACTGAACTTTTTTTAACGATGCTTGAACGTATTGGAATTATTGTGATGATCGCCTTCGTGTTAACTCGGCTTCCATTTTTCAGGCAAATGATTTATCAAGATAAATTTGGACGTAAACAGCAGTTTTCTGCTATTTTATTTTTTGGCTTTTTTGGCATTATCGGTACGTATACAGGAGTTTCTCTTGACATAAATACTCAGGAATTTGACCGTTGGACAGGGGCGGTGGGATTAAGCAATGATGAAGCGATTGCTAACACACGCGTTATTGGCGTGGTGATAGCGGGATTACTTGGCGGCTATAAAGTTGGAATTGGCGCTGGACTTATTGCTGGCATACATCGCTTTACCCTAGGGGGATATACAGCACTTGCTTGTGGACTTGCAGCCATTATTGCTGGTATTCTCTCTGGTATATTTCATCGTAAAGACAGTAGAAACAAAATAAGCAATGCCTTTTTCATTGGAGCTGCTGCAGAGACAATTCAGATGTTAATTATTTTATTGGTGGCTAAACCATACGAAAAAGCGCTCACACTCATAGAAGTTATTGGGATCCCTATGATTCTTGCAAATGGAGTGGGGTGTGCGCTTTTCCTACTTATCATTAAAAGTGTTTTTAATGAGGAAGAAAAAGCAGGTGCTATGCAAGCTCAGAAAACACTGAGAATTGCTGATCAGACTCTTGTTCATTTGAGGAAAGGAATGGACTTCGAATCTGCTGAGGCTGTTTGTCGAATTTTACATAAGGAAATAGAATCAAGCGCAGTTGCGATGACAAGCCAAGTAAGCATATTGGCTCATATAGGAATTGGGGATGACCATCATCGAGCGTATGCACCAATTCAGAGTGAATTAACATGGGAATCCATTCAAAAAGGTGAGCTTATCGTTTCGCACAATCGTTCGATTCGTTGCTTAAATGAAAATTGTCCACTTGGTACCGCAGTCATTGCTCCATTAAAACAGCGTGGTGAAACAATAGGAACGTTGAAATTTTACTTTACTTCAGAAAAAAAGGTTACGAACGTCACCTTAGAACTCATTTCTGGCCTTAGTATGCTTCTAAGTACTCAACTAGAAATTGCGGAAGCTGATAAGGCGTATCAGCTCGCAAAGGAAGCTGAAATTAAAGCGCTGCAAGCACAAATTAGTCCACATTTTCTATTTAATACATTAAATACAATTGTCTCTCTCGTAAGAATTGAACCAGTAAAGGCTAGAAAATTACTCATTTCACTCTCTCACTTTTTACGGCAAAACCTTACTGTTACAACCGAGACATTAACTACACTTGAGCAAGAGTTAAAGCACGTTAAAGCTTATCTAGAGATCGAAGAAGTACGTTATGTTGATCGGCTCGTTGTGGAATACAACATAGATGACAATGTGTTATTGGAAAGTATTCCTCCTCTTACTCTGCAGCCGATTGTTGAAAATGCAGTCAAACATGGAATTAAAAATAAAAGCAACAACTGTTTGATTAAAATCAGCATACAAAAAATGGATGCACTTACGATTGTATGTATCGAAGATAATGGGCAAGGTATAAGCCCGGAACGAATTAAGCTTTTAGGTATGCAACAAGCAGTTTCAGATAATGGAACAGGAATAGGACTTTATAATGTTAATAGAAGATTAACCATTATGTTTGGTGTGAAAAGTGCTCTTCGTTTTGAGAGCAAACAAAATGAAGGCACAAAAGTATCATTTATTCTAGGGTAAAGGAGGAAGGAACATGGGAAAACTGATTCGTGTTTTGGTTGTGGATGATGAACATTATAGCCGCGATGAGCTCAAGCATTTATTAGGAGAGTATCCATCAGTAGAGATTGTTGGGGAGGCTGATTCTGGTGAAGATGCCATCGTAAAAACACTGCAATATCAGCCCGATGTTATTTTTCTAGATGTAGAAATGCCCAAAATGAACGGTATGGAAGTAGCAAGAGCACTAATGGAGTTTAAAAAAAGTCCATTAGTTGTGTTTTCAACAGCCTATCCCCAATTTGCAGTCGAAGCATTTCGCTATGAAGCAATTGATTATATATTGAAACCGTATGATCAAGAACAATTGCAACAGACCATTCAGCGAATTGAAAAATTACTTACACCCCCTAATGATATTGAGGTTACTAAACCGTTGGGGAAATTAGCAGTTGAGGTAGATGGAGAAATTTTTTATATAGAACCTAAGGAAATCATTTATATATATCGGGATGAAAAAGTATCGAAAATTATTACAACTTCACAAGAGTTTGAAGTGCGAACACCCTTAAAGGAGTTGGAAAGTCGTTTACTCCCTTTCTCTTTTTTTCGAATCCACAAGAGTTTCCTCGTAAATTTAACTTTTGTAACGCGTTTAACTCCATGGTTTAACGGTGCGTACCAACTTGAAATAGAAGGAAGGGAGGAAATGCTCTCTGTTAGCCGTAATTATATAAAGACACTTAGAGGGCGTCTTGAAATATAAAATTACCTTGAAGTCATTACTAGACAAATACGAAAAGAGTTAGGAGAGTTTTCCTAACTCTTTTTTATTAAACAGAAATGATTCTTATGTGGTTAATTCATCATGCGATCAATCATACTATTTTAATATTCTGAAATAATAAGCGCTTGTCAATCATCCATACATACGTCTTAACCTTGGTAATGACATGTTACACCTCAAAACACCTATTTAGCCCATTCACCACCTAAAATAAATGAAAGCGTGTTCACGTATTTATAAGGGGGAGTTTTATGTATACATTTCTTGGAGGTATAATTCTATTAATCGTAGGTTACTTCACGTATGGTAAATTTGTTGAAAAGATGTTTGGTGTAAAAGAGGATCGGACAACACCTGCCTATGTTAATAAAGATGATGTGGACTATGTACCAATGTCTACCAAAAAGAACGCATTAATTCAATTGTTAAATATTGCTGGTGTTGGGCCGATTTTTGGACCTATCATGGGCGCACTTTATGGACCAGTCGCATTTATTTGGATTGTGTTCGGTGCAATTTTTGCAGGAGCGGTACATGATTATTTAACTGGAATGATTTCAATCCGTAATCGTGGAGCACATCTTCCTGAACTAGCAGGGAAATTTTTAGGGAAAATAATGAAACATGTCGTAAACGTATTCGCTATTTTACTTCTTCTATTAGTAGGAACTGTATTTGTATCATCTCCAGCAACTTTAATTTATAACTTAATGGATGGCTGGATGGCGATGGGTGCGATAGTTGCTGTAATATTCATGTACTACATATTGGCAACATTACTACCAATTGATAAAATTATCGGACGATTTTACCCGATTTTTGGCGCGTTGCTGATAATTAGTGCAGTGGGTGTCTTGGTTCAACTGGTACTTACTGGTGCTCCAATTCCAGAATTAACATTTAAGAACATGCATCCTGATAACCTTCCAATCTTCCCACTCCTATTCTTGACGATTTCTTGTGGGGCTCTATCTGGATTCCATGCAACGCAAACTCCTATCATTTCTCGTACGACTCAAAGCGAGAAACAAGGCCGAAAAATTTTCTATGGAATGATGATTGCAGAAGGAGTTATCGCTATGATCTGGGCGGCAGCTGCTATGAGTCTTTTCAACGGCTATGACGGATTAAACGATATGCTTGCGAACGGCGGACCAGCTGCAATTGTAAGTGAAGCTTCTATATTATTACTTGGTTCAATTGGGGGCACATTAGCTATAATTGGTGTCATCATTTTACCGATTACTTCAGGAGATACGGCTTTCCGAAGCGCTCGAATGATTATCGCAGATTATTTCAACCTAGCACAAAAGAAAATGACGAGTCGCTTGTGGATAGCACTTCCACTATTCGTGCTATCTTTTGCACTTACGAAAATTGACTTCACATTATTATGGAGATATTTCTCTTGGGCAAACCAATCCACAGCCGCTATTGCTTTGTGGGTCGGAGCTATGTACTTGTTCATTGCTAAGAAAAACTATTGGATTGCCATGATACCAGCTATATTTATTACAATGGCAACAACCACATACATCATCAATGCTCCAATTGGATTTGGTTTATCACTAAATGCGGCATATATTGGTGCAACCATCATTACTCTACTCATTATCGTTTTATTCTTTAATGCAGCTAAGAAGAATCGTGCTGCTAATATCCCTCTTGAAGAAGATATTTCTAAATGGAGTGATTCAAAGTAATGGGATGCTGTAGTCCCAATTATCGTAAAACTGTCAATGATCAAGAGGAAAAGGTTAATGAAAAAGGGAGGGATACTCCTCCATTATTTATGAAAATTGGTCTAACCCTTGTATTTATAGGTGGTATTTTATTGGCAAATGTACTCAAGTGAATAATAGTAAAAACCCCCAGTCCCCAAAGTGGTACTGGGGATTTTTTTATATAGTGGGTTAACTCGAAAGCAGTAGTAGTATCAGCGTCTTTTATTATAGACGTTAAGAATATCATCGGGCATCCAAAGTCGGAACTTAGTTGGAATTGTATGGAAAAACAATTTATAATCTAGTGCTTTCTTAATAGTGCCGAGTGTGAATTTGTCCGGTTTTTCGTATCTAGATGTAGTAAAAATTACTCCAAGGACAAACTAGTAAACAAAGTGTAGTAGGAAAATATCGGTTTATTGAATTCCGCAATTCAGAAGATTCATTATTTTCCATAGAGAATTATGAGAAGTTGTATTATAATAAAATGAATATTCATGTAAACGGTTACAATAATCAAATATGGGAGGGGAAACCATGGAACTCGTTCTCAAACAAAGACAAGAACTTAATCTAATAATGACACTCGAGTTAAGACAAGCCATTGAATTATTACAATACACTACTTATGAACTGTACCAATTTATAAGAGAACAAGAGTTGGAAAACCCCTTAATTGATTTAGTAGAACAAAAGAATGCTTCTTTGAATGAAGAAAAATCTAATGGGAACTTGAAGTCAATTAGCCCCACTAAAATGACAGTGGATTTAGTATCAAGTAATGATATGAGTATGAGAAATATGTTATTAGAACAAGCAAAATTGTTATTTAAGGATGTTCAAGATCAAAAAATTATTAGCTATATCATTCATAATCTTGACGATAGTGGCTATTTACATCTCAATCAAATTGAACCATTTCCTTATGGAGAGTTTGAAGAAAGTGAAATTGACAGAGGAATTGAGCTTCTTCAACAAGTTGGTCCTACTGGGATAGGCGCAAGGAATTTGAAGGAATGTTTACTATTGCAAATTACAATTGATTTTCCAAAAGAAGAATTAGCTAAATGTCTAGTTCAGAATTATTTGGAACTTTTAGCGAATAAAAAATGGAATGATATAGCTGCACGCATGAACATAACTATGACCCAGGTAAAAGATATTAACGACTTTATTCTGACTCTTAATCCTAGACCATGTTCTAGCATTTCAGACTTCTCAATAGAATATTTGAATCCTGATATTATTGTAGAAATTAAAGAAACGGAGATATCTTTTTATTTAAATGATAGTTATTTGCCTAAAATTAATTTTAATAATGAATATACAAGTTTACTAAATAATAAGGATGAGACTTCAAAGTATATTAATGATAAATATACTAGTTATCAATGGTTGTTAAGCAGTATAGAACAGCGACGTCAAACGATAATGAAAATAGTGAAGGTCATTATTAATAAACAAGAAAGATTTTTTAAAGACGGATTTATGTCACTTGAACCATTAACTTTAAAAGAAGTTGCGGAAGAAATAGGCATGCACGAGTCTACTGTAAGTAGGGCTACTATGAATAAAGTTATTCAAACACCAAAAGGAACTTTTGACCTTAAGATGTTCTTTACGTCAAAGTTAGAAACCGTAGACGGAAATTCCGTATCTCAAACGAAGGTAAAAAGACTATTAGAAACTTATATTGCGAAAGAAAATAAATTCAAACCGTTGTCAGATCAAAAAATTGCTAGTTATTTTAATGATGAAAAAGGAATTACCATTTCTAGACGTACGATTAGTAAGTATCGGGAAGAACTAAAAATCCCCTCTTCAAGTAACAGAAAAGAGATAAAAGTATGAAGTGTATAAAAAAGATAAACATAAGATAACACCCCTAGTGCCGACTGTAGATTTAGCGGCTACTCAGGAGGTGTTTTCTTACGGTGAAAATATAACATTCAACAATCGTCAAATATACGGAAAATCTATAAATTAATCTCGAGAAGAAGTACTGCTATAAATTGCGAAATATATTACTCATCAACTTTTACTCCATCCTTATCAATAGACGTAAAAATAAATTACTTTTTAGCATGTGAATTTGTAAAGAAGTTAAAAAAATGAGTAAAATTTTTTTACAAATAGACAACATTGAATTTGGATGTTTCAAAAGTACGATTGGCTATTATCGAGTCCTGCAGTGTTTTATTGATTTTTAAAAAGTGGCACAATTCTTGCAAAGTAAAATATAAAATGATTAATAAATAAAGGGGAGTAATATTTATGACAACTACATTTCATCCGTTACTAAAGGGAGCAATAGAGTTACATGTTCATAGTGCACCGAGCTTATTTCCAAGAAAACAAACAGATTGGGAGTTAATAGAAGATGTGAAAAAAGCACAAATGGCAGGTGTAGTATTAAAGGCTCATGAAGCTCAAACTGTGGATAGAGCCACATTAATTCGTGGAAAAGAACCAGATCTTCATGTATATGGTGGTTTAGTCTGTAATCATTTTACAGGAGGTCTTTCTCCTGCGACCGTAGATACCGCTATTCGTTTAGGCGCAAAAGTAATTTGGATGCCAACCTTTTCATCAGAAGAGCATCAACGCTACTTTGGGAAAAAGAAAACAAATTTTTTTAATAGTGAGAAAAAGCTTTCTCATAGTTATGGATTAGAAATTTGGGATGATAACAAAAGGATTTTATCAGAAGTCCATGAAATATTAGAGTTAATTGCTGAAGCGGATATAGTTCTTGCAACAGGGCATTTAGCACCAGCAGAAGTCTCCGTATTAGTTGATGCGGCCATTGAACATAAGGTCGAAAAAATATTGATTCAACATACAGATCTAGGTATTGCACGTATTCCTCATAAGTTAGAATTTGAATTAATAAAAAAAGGGTGTATTCTTGAAAAATGTTATTTAGCCTGTAGTGATGACTTTAATGATATAAAAAAAGAAGAAATGGCACAATCCATTAAAGCTTTAGACGCAAATTCATGTGTCATGGTAACAGACTATGGGCAGAGCCACAATATTCCGCCTATTGAAGCACTAAGTCAATTCATTGATGACATGCTTCGTGGAGGTTTGTCTGATAAAGAGATTACAAAAATGATTGTAGATAATCCAAAACAGTTATTAGGTCTGTAAGAGTCAGTAAGGATAAATGAAGTAGACTCAATTAAATTATTAGAGAGGGGGTTTGTTGTGAACGAGATAAATAATACATTTAAAGCTTCCTGTATTCAATTTAATCCAATCTTAAATGAGCGAGAGAAAAATATAGAGGCATTACTTAACGTTGTAATTGAAGCTGCTCAAAACGGGGCAAAGCTTATTATTACACCGGAAATGGCTACAACAGGATATTACTATAAAGATCGTGAGGCTATTTCGCAGTTTGTTGATACTATACCCGGGAGAACAACGGCTCGGTTTGAAGAAATTGCAAAGAATTTTCATACTTATATTGTAGTAGGTATGCCGGAGATCGATAAGGAAACCGATTTATATTATAATTCAGCAGCTCTAATTGGTCCACATGGTTATATTGGCAAATATCGAAAGGTTCACTTATGGGAGAGTGAAGCTCATTGGTCAGCTTTAGGAGACTTAGGAGTTCCTGTTTTTGAAACAGAGATTGGGAATATTGCCATTAATATATGTATGGACTCAATTTTTTTTGAATCATCAAGATTAGCAGCTGTTCAAGGAGCTAATATTCTTGCATTTCCAACAAACTCAAGTGCCCAATCTGTCTTTCTCCTTCAAGCAAGAGCTGAGACAAATGGACTTTATGTGTTAAGCGCAAATCGTTCAAATTGTGAAAAAGGATTTCATATGATTGGAGCTAGCGCTATCTGGTCGCCTCTTGGAGAAAAATTAGAAGAGTCACCTTACGTAACCCCATTAGAACAGCCGATAGATGAACCAACCATTATTTATAGCATCATTGACAAAGCCCTATATCAAAATGCTGGAAAGGCAAGACTGCAGGAGAGAAAACCAGATTGTTATAAAGAGTTAATGCAATATATTGCGCCGTGGGACTTTACCAAAAGTAAGGAACAGCATAAAATCACAGCTGCCATTCTACAGTGCGAATCGATTAATATGAGTAAGGAAGAAAATTTCAGCAAACATAAACAATTGGTTCATGAAGCAATTATTCAATCGAAGGTAAAGGAAAAGAAACTTCTTTTAGCAGTATTACCAGAGCTAGTGACAACTGGATCTTTGGAAACGTTTTCAATTGAAGAAATAAGGGATTTAGCAGAACAAGTAAATAGTGACTTTATGAAGCAATATCAACAATTAGCAAAAGATGAGCAAGTGTACCTTGTACTAGGTTTCTTGGAAAAAGAGTCGGGACATTTATATAACTCCTCAATCCTTATTAACGATTATGGCGATGTCTTAGGACTTTATCGTAAGATGCATTTAACCAAAGATGAAAAAAGATGGGCCACTGCTGGTAGTAAAATCGAAGTATTTGAAACGGAGAAATTAGGCAGGGTTGGGTTATTAATTGGTTATGATGCTGCTTTTCCTGAGGCTTCTCGTATTTTAGCAATTAAACGTGCTGATACAATTATTATCCCGTCAAACTGGTCAGGAGAGTTTGGAAGATCTTTAGAAATGAATAAAAACATTTCATTAAATTCATATCCAGAAGGAGCTCTTTCAACATGGGACTCCATTGCACTTAGCTCTCAAGCGTATATGATTGTAGCTAATTCCATTAACACAAATCAATTAGTAGGGGGAAGAAGTGGACTCTATACTATTGATCCATTATATGGATTAGATCAACCTGTGATGGCTTCGTCAAATATAGAAGAAATTATTATTGTCAATTATGAAACGTTACATTTAGATTGGTGGTTTAACCAAGAAAAATTGATCACACTGCGTCAAACCAAAGAGTACAAACCTCTTGTGATATAAAATTTACTCGGTTAAAAGTGTATAATGAGTAAAGATATTAGGAAATCCTGGAGCAATGTAGGGTTTCCTTTTTCTTAATAATTTTGCATTAGTTAATGAATGCTAATATAACTCTCTGACCATATTGGAGTGAAGAAAATGAATCAATTTTTTCGTTCAAAGATAACTAAAAGATATTTGATTATCTCATTGTTCGTCACCTTTTGTGCGTTAGCCTTACTATATTTTATAACGATTCAGGTAATGAATAATTCTGTGCGAGAAGAAATGGATTATCGTAATCAAACGATGGCGAAGACAGTAGGAAAGAATACCAACTATATTTTTTCTAACATGATCAATGATTTAAGATTAATTTCAGAATATACGTTGAAGATACAGAATAAAGAATATGTTGATTTAGAAGAAGTAGAAAAAATCATTTCACGGAACCCTTTAATCCTGCATAGTCAAATTGTTGATAATCAAGGAAATACATTATTTACGATTCCAAATGTTCATGTATCAGGTTCCGAGAAAATAATTGAATTTATTGACAGAGTCTCTTGGAGTGAAACATTTTATTTATCGAATATATTTACTCTTGATAATGGAAAAAAAGTTATTGCTGTTACTTATCCTATTATCGATAGTAAAAAGAATGTTCAAGGTGGAGTTATTGCATATGTTAATTTAGCTGTATTGTCTCAGCATTTAAATCAAGTGAAAATTGGCGACAGAGGAGTAAACGCACTTATAGATCGAAATGGTGTTTTGATTAGTCATAGCGATGCATCGTATATAGGCACGAGTCTTGCTGATAATCCGATTGGAAATTATTTAAATAATAGTAAATCAGGAATTTGGGAAGGGTTATTATTTAACGAATATATGGTGTTTGCATATCAGCCAATGCAATTAGGGAGTTATGGAGTGATTGTAGGAGAACCTTTGGAACAAGCACTGGCCTCAACGGCAGATGTACAAGGATTATTATTGAAAGGGTTTTTAACAGTTTTAATTTTAACGCTTGTTTTTACCATCTTTGCTACATCGAGGATTGTAAAACCAATAAGATTTCTAACAAAACAAACTAGAGAGTATAAAGAAGGAAAGCGCTCTAGTTTTCAAAAAGTAAATACTGGAGACGAATTAGAAGACTTATCTGTGATCATGGATGAAATGGCTACAGAATTATCCAATAAAGAAAAGAGACTGTTCAATATATTAGAATCAATTCCTTATGCAGTGATAACAACTGATAAAAAGGGGAATATAGAAACGTTTAATAAAGGTGCAGAACAACTAACTCTCTTTAATCATAACGAAGTGATTGGTAAAAAGATTACTGATCTTCCAATTAAAAAGTCAAAAAAAGAATTTCTATCATGGCAAACGTTACAAGAAGGTAAGAAGTTTAACGAGGTAGAAAATGATATTTTCGATAAAGATGGAATAAAACATGTCGTTCGCATTTATTCAGCTTTATTTTATGATGATAAGAAGCATAATATTGGTGCTATTCTTATTTTAAGAGATGTTAGTGAAGTTAAAAAATTAGAGGGGTATTTAAAACAGTCAGAGAGGATGGCATCACTTGGTCAGTTAACAGCGGGAATTGCTCATGAAATAAAAAATCCGTTGAGTATCATTATTGCTGCATCAGATGCCATTGAACTTGAATTAAAAGAAGATAAATTGGATACTCACCTTATTCAGGAAATGACGAATGACATTATCGAAACGTCGGATCGTATGAATAACTTACTCACTGATTTCCTTAAAATGTCCAAGGGTGAAAATGAAAATAATAAAACAAATGTTAATTTGAATGTGCTAATTAATGAGTTACTTTCATTATTAAGGAAAAAACTAGATGATCAACAAATCTCGGTTCAGCAAAACTATGCTTATCAAGTTATAGATGTCCTAGCAATTGAAAACCAATTAAATCAAGTATTTTTAAATATCATTATCAATAGTATTCAAGCCATGGAAGATGGTGGTGTTTTAACAATAACAGTAAAAGAGACTAATGAAGATTGGATGATAGAGATTAGGGATACTGGTAAAGGGATTCCAGAGTCAGATATCAACTGGATTTTCAATCCTTTTTACACGACTAAAAAAGAAGGAACAGGTTTAGGGTTGTCCATTGCCTATGAAATCATCTCTCATCATAATGGGACAATAGAAGCTACAAGTTCGATTGACGAGGGAACGACCATATGTGTTCGTTTGCCGAAGCTGAAAGGGAGGGTCCTTGATGAATAGCATATTAATTGTTGATGACGAATCCAAGCTATTAAAAATTTTCCAATCTTCACTAACGAAAAAGAATTATACGATATATACAGCGGCTAATGGTCAGGAAGCCCGACGAAAAATATATGAACAAGATGATATATCTATTGTTTTCCTAGACTTAAAACTTCCTGATTGTTCCGGATTAGATTTATTGCAGGAATTTGTTTCTGTATATCCAACTAAGATATTTATTATGATGACTGCTTATGGGAATATTGAAAATGCTGTTATAGCAATGAAGACAGGTGCATTTGACTACATTGTTAAGCCAGTGAAACTCCATGAAATTATTGTTGTTATTGAGAAAGCAATAGAGTGGTTAAAAGTAAAACAAGAAAATCATATATTAAAGGAAAAATTAAAGAGATCTGAAACGAATGGGGAATTATTAGGAACAAGTAAAGTAATGAAACAAATTCTTCTTCTTATTGAACGAGTGTCCAATACCAATGCAAATGTGTTGTTGGAAGGTGAAAGTGGAACAGGAAAAAGTATGATTGCTGAAGCGATGCATAAATTAAGTGATCGGAGTCATGCCCCGTTTATCCCCGTTAACTGCGCTTCCATCCCCGAACAATTATTAGAGAGTGAACTATTTGGACATGAAAAGGGATCGTTTACTGGGGCCGTCTCAGCAAGGAAAGGGAAATTTGTTGCGGCTAATGGGGGGACTATTTTTCTTGATGAAATTGGGGAAATTACACCAGCGTTCCAAGCTAAACTGTTACAGGTGACTCAAAATAAAACGTTTATCCCTGTTGGAAGTGATTCCATTAAGCAAGTAGAAGTCAGGATTATTACTGCGACCAATCGGAACTTAAAAAAAATGGTGGAAGAAGGAAAGTTTCGAGAGGATTTATTTTATCGGCTAAATATTGTTGATATTTACATACCACCTTTGAGAGAAAGGAAAGACGATATTCCTTTACTTGTTAATAAATTCTTGGACAAACATCGAAAAAAATATGAACGTGACTATCAAATCTCTGGGGAATTGATGAGAATTTTAATAAACTATCAGTGGCCAGGGAATGTTCGGGAGTTGGAAAATGCAATCGAGCGTGCAGTTGTTTTAGCTCAAGATCAGCAATTATCAATCGATGATTTTCATAGAGAAATTAGAGAAGTGAATTACGAACCAAGCGTTGAAACAAACCTTCAAGAAAGTGGAAAATCGTTACCTGAACAAATGGAAGATATTGAAAAGAAACTTATCTTAAAAGCATTAGATGATGCGTTAGGCCAACAATCTGTGGCCGCAAGGAAACTAGGAATATCAAGGCAAAGCTTATTATATAAAATGAATAAATTTTTTAACCTAATATAAATAGCAGAGGGGTTGAGTAGAAAAGTCATTTAATATGACCTTTATGCTCAGCCCTCTTTTCATATTATAATGGCCATGATATTTCCCCTACCAGGGAAAAAATAGATGGTTTTTTCAAAAGTAAGTTGGAAAATTTTATCTCCAGGTTGACCGAGTAGACCTGGAGATAAAATTTGGAGGATAACCATAATTGCTCTCAAAATAGCAAATGGACGGCTAAAGCCATCAATAAATTTCACTGAAATTTCTGATGAATGATTGCTCGCTCGCCAAAATGTGGTGTTCAACTGGTGAAATTCACGCTCCAATTTGCAATAGTAAAAATTGGGTAATAAATATTGTGACTTTCAGATGTTAGAGTTTCTGTAAAACTCCTAATTAATCAAAAAGCATATCAAAAATTAAGGGGGAAAGAAGTTTTTGAGTTCTCTGGAGGAAGGAAGAAAGAAAACTAGTGAATTTTTCAGTGGGCACAGTAAAACATGTCTTTGTTCCCAACTGTTTATTTTAGACAACCTCTCTTATTACACGTAGGAAAAGAACAAAGTGTTATCTTCGAGCACATCATTTTCTAACATTTGTTAATTTACTAAACAAAGTCATTCGTATGTAAAAAAATTTTTACTCTATGATTTAAGATTTTTACGAAAAGTTCTGAATTGAATGAATTTTACTGAATTTAAAGTTGGCATGGGAATTGCAATAGTAATAGTTATATAAACAAATATGAAATCTAGGAGGTGAATGATTTGGAGTTAATTGAATTTATTCAAGTTAACTGGACTACATTATTGCAATTAACCTGGGAGCATATTCAGCTTGTTGGTCTAGCGGTGGGAATTGCTATTTTAACTGGGATTCCAATCGGTATTTATATTTCACAAAAGGAATCATTAGCAAATTTAGTGTTAGCAGTTGCAGGTATTATCATGACAATACCAAGTATTGCTTTGTTTGGACTCATGATTCCAATCTTTTCTATTATTAATCAAGGGATTGGATTTCTCCCAGCTGTTGTTGCGTTAATTCTCTACTCTCAGTTACCGATTATACGAAATACGTATATTGCAATAAAAAGTGTAGATCCAAATACGCGAGATGCTGCTATTGGAATGGGCATGACCACATGGCAAAGATTATACAAAGTTGAACTTCCACTGTCTCTCCCAGTCATTATGGCGGGCATTCGAATGGCAATAGTGTTGACAATAGGTATTGGAGCTATTGCTGCCTACATTGGAGCAGGTGGTTTAGGAGTCTACATTGCTCGAGGGATTTCTACAAGTTATACAGTAATGGTTCAAGTCGGTGCCTTAGCAGTATCAATATTAGCGATTTCAGCCGATTTAATACTTGGAAGAATTCAAAAGTTTCTTAGTCCAAAAGGTGCGAATTCGTAATGAAGGAAGGTGAATGATTATGATTAATTTTAAAAATGTTACAAAAATTTATGAAACTGAATCGAAAAAAGTTACTGCAGTTAATAAAATAGACCTTGAGATTAAAGAAGGCGAAATATGCGTTTTTCTGGGACCATCAGGATGTGGTAAAACAACATTACTTAGAATGGTCAATCGTCTAATTCCAATAACAAGTGGAACAATTGAAGTGGATGGTAAAAATTCTCAATCTTTAAATATAAACGATTTGAGACGATCAATTGGTTATGTCATTCAACAAAATGGTTTGTTTCCAAATATGACGATAGAAGAAAATATTAGTGTAGTACCGAAATTAATGGGTTGGGACCGGTTGAAAATGAAAAAAAGGTCAAATGAACTTCTTGACTTGTTTGGTTTACAACCTGACGAATTTAGTAAGCGCTTTCCTTGGGAATTATCAGGTGGACAGCAGCAACGTGTTGGAATTGCAAGAGCGCTAGCAGCTGATCCTCCTATCATGTTAATGGATGAACCATTTGGTGCTCTTGACCCGATTATTCGAGAACATATTCAAAATGAGTTTTTACGAATTCAGAAGAATGTGAAGAAAACTATTTTATTTGTTAGCCATGATGTTGATGAAGCGATTCGGTTAGCTGATAAGATAGCTATTTTTAAAGAGGGTGATCTCATGCAATTTGATTCACCTGATAATATATTGTCCAATCCGAAAAATGATTTTGTTCGTGACTTTATTGGAAATGAAAGTTCTTTAAAACGGTTAACATTATTGACGGTTAAAGATTTATTGGGAAAATTAGACCACTTAAAGAAGCCATCAGTATATGGGCAAGAAGGAAGTCAATTTACAATTAAACTGAATGATAATTTAAGAACGGCTCTGTCTATTATTCTATCTTCACATTCAGGGGAAGCATGGGTACAAGATGAAGCTGGAAAACGTCTCGGTGTACTGCGTGTTTCTGATTTTGAATCTTTGACCTCTGTTCATCCAACAGAAATGACTGTAGCTCGTTAGGAGGGATATTGTGAATGGGAAGAAAATTGAACGAATAGCTAGATTCTCACTAGTTGCCATAATAATAGCATTGTTTGCATGGGCTTTTAAGGCAGGCTCATTTGAATTCATCATTAATAACCCTGGGGACCTTTTATATTTAAGTGGTCAGCATCTACGATTAGTTGCCATTTCCTGCTTTTTTGCAGTATTAGTTGCTGTACCGTTAGGAATTTTTGTCACAAGACCAAAATATAAAAAATATGATTGGATTGTTATCAACTTTGCTAATGTTGGACAAACGGTTCCAACTCTTGCCTTATTAGCATTAATTATGTCTTTCTTTGGACTTGGGTGGCAAACTGCGGTATTTGCTCTATGGTTTAACTCTTTACTACCTATATTAAGAAATACAGTAGCTGGAATTGACAACATAAATCGTTCAATCATTGACGCTGGAGAAGGAATGGGGATGACCAAGATTCAAATTCTTCTTAAGCTTGAAATTCCAAATGCACTCCCTGTTATGTTAGCTGGAATTAGAACATCAATTGTTATAAATGTTGGTTCCGCCGCTCTTGCATTTCTTATTGGAGGAGGTGGGTTAGGAGATTTAATCTTTACTGGGATAGCGATAGCTGACACAGGAATTATGCTATCAGGTGCAATTCCTATTATTGTCTTAGCGATTTCAATAGATTTCATTTTAGGGAAACTAGAGAAATTAGTTGTATCAAAAGGAATACAGCGTAAGTTAGAAATCATTTAAATTAAAAGGAGGATAATATAATGAGAAAAATTTTATTAGGAATACTGATGTTTTCACTTATTCTTACTTTGGCTGCCTGTGGCGAAACAGATAATGCTGATAATAGTGATGATCAATCTAAAGAATCAAAAGGTAAGGTTACGATTGGTGGGAAAGACTTTACAGAACAATTATTATTATCAAAAATAACGTCTATTTACTTGAAAGAGAACGACTATGAAGTTGAAGAAGCAAGCAATATGGGTAGTACAGTTGTACGTTCAGCGTTAGAAAATGGCCAGGTTGATCTTTACTGGGAGTATACAGGTACAGCACTTGTTGTATACCAAAAGCATGATGTTGAATCAGACCCAGACGTTACGTATCAAATCGTAAAAGATACGGACGAAAAAAATGGATTAATTTGGTTGGATAAAGCAGAAGTAAATAATACGTATGCTCTATTAATGCGAAAAGATTTGGCTGATGAATTGAAAATTAAAACTCTTTCAGATCTCGCAAACCATGTTAACAAAATTGATGATTCACTAAAGTTTGCATCAAATGCAGAGTTTTATGCTCGTGAAGATGGGATTAAAGGACTTGAGAAGTTGTATGGATTTGAATTCCCTTCAAAAAATGTCACTCGTATGGATTCAGGATTGCTATATAACGCATTAAATGAAGGACAGGTAGATGTGTCTGTAGGGTTTGCTACGGATGGTCGTATTAAAGGATTTGATTTAATTGCTTTGGAAGACGATCAAATGTTCTTCCCAGCTTATAATGCAGCACCTGTAATTAGAGATGAAGTTCTAACTGATGAGCTTGCTGAGTTGTTAAATAAACTGTCTGCTAAATTAAATACAGAAGTAATGATGTCGTTGAATTATAGTGTAGATGTTGAGCATGATGAAATTTCTGAAGTGGCTCGAGAATGGCTAGTACAAGAAGGTTTAGTAGAGTAGGAAATAAGTATTATATAAGTAAAGGTGTTGATTAAAGTTTGAATGTTGGAGGTGTAGTCTCGTCTTATATCGTAAAGGAAGCATTAGTAGACAAAACTCCTGAGACAATTAAGGCAGTAAAAGAAGCGTTGGCCGACCATATTGCATGTGCGATTGCAGGTAGTGAAGCGAAAGTATCCATAATTGCGAAGAAATACACAAAAGCACAATGGGGAGTAGGTGTGAGTTCTGTCTTTTTAGAGAAAGAAAAAGTTACTCCAGCAGGAGCAGCTTTTGTAAATGCAGTCATGGCAAATGCTCTTGATATAGATGATGGACATCGCTTAACAAAAGGGCACCCTGGAGCTATCGTTATTCCGGCTATATTAGCAGCTGCCGAAGAACTGAAATCGACGGGTGAAGAATTTATTATTGCTGTTTTAATAGGCTACGAAGTAGGAATTCGCGCAGGGATTATTGCGCATCGTAAGCGTCCAGAATATCACTGCACTGGTTCGTGGGGGGCAATAGGAGCAGCTGCTGGGGTAAGTAGAATATTAGGTTTGTCAGAACAAGAGACTGAACATGCACTTGGAATAGCGGAATACCATTCAACCTATTCTCCCATGATGCGATGTATTGAACATCCATCTATGCTGAAGGATGGAATTGGCTGGGGGTGCATGACAGGACTAAGTTCAGCCTATTTAGCAAAGCTTCAATTTACTGGAATCCCATCTCTTTTTTCATCAAATGAAGGAAGGGAATATGTGCAAGAGCTTGGAACGGTTGAGCGAATTCACCAACTTTACTATAAGCCTCACGCATGCTGTCGTTGGGCTCAGCCGGCTGTAGAGTGCTTGAAAGAATTGGTAAGTCAAACGGATATCAAATACGAAGAGATTGAGAAAATCATCGTTTACACGTTTACAGAGTCAGCTAGTTTGTCTCATCAAGCACCAACTAATACTGAAGAAGCCCAATATAATTTATTATTTCCCCTTGCATCATACCTTGTATTCGGGGAAGTTGGACCTAAGCAAATCTTGTATGAATTACAAAACCAGAACGTATTAGACGTAATGGGAAAAATTGAAACGAGAGTTAATAAAAAGTTCGATGAGACTTTCCCAACAATTGCACAAAGTCAAGTTGAGATACACACAAAGGCAGGGAGAGTCTTATATTCCTCTGTTTTGCAAGCTAGAGGGGATTATGATTTCCCTTTAATTGAAGCTGAAAAAGAAGAAAAATTCTATTCTCTTACAACGCCTATTATCGGAGAAAAGAGAAGTCGCAGGTTACTGGAGTGCATTAGGCAACTCGAGAAATTAGATGATATTGGTGAGCTTTTATCTATAATTAATGAATAAAAAAAATTCTATTATAACGGAGGATGTTAAAAATGAAAGAACGCCAAATTAGTTTTTATAGTGAAGGTTTTAAGTTAGATGGAACAGTTTATTTACCAGATGATTATCAAGCTGGGGAAAAAAGACCTGCAATCATTTCAAACTCAGGGTACCAAGGATTTAATAACTTTTACCCACGATTATTTGCGCAAAACTTAACAAAAGCAGGGTATGTTTGCTTTGGATTTGACTACCGTGGTTTTGCCAACAGTGAGGGTGAAAAGGGCCGTGTCATTTTAGATGAACAAGTCGAAGATATTATCAACGCAATTAGTTTTTTGCAAGCACAACCAGAAGTAGACATTAACCAAGTTGGTTTAATTGGATGGGGAATGGGTGGCTCCAACGTCGTTCGAGTTGCTGCTAAAGACAAACGAGTAAAAGCAGTTGCTGCACTAAATGGTTTCTTTGATGGGGAACGTTGGTTAAAATCAATTCACAGTTATGTTGAATGGATGGATCTTGTGAAAACTGTAGAGCAAGACCGAGTGCAACGTGTAGTAACAGGACAATCCCTGTATGCTGATCCATTTATTCATTACCCTCTAGACCCAGCAACAAACGATTATGTTCAAAAGGAATTAGTTCCATTATCTCCTTTTGGTAAACAAACGCAGCTTCAGTTTACTGATTCAATTATGAATATGAACGCTGAGAAGGTTGTAACAGATATTTCAACAGCACCGTTATTTATCGGTCACGGAAAAGATAATTTACTGCATCCCCTTGAGGAATCGACAGCTTTATATGCAGCGGCTTCTGAACCTAAGCAATTTTATTTAATTGATGGAAAACATAATGATTTTATGTATCATGAAGATCCTGTTTTTCAGGAGCTCATTGCCGAATTGACAATCTTTTTCAACTCTCATATGTCTGTTGATACAAAGACAGAAGTAACGGCATAATTGTTAGTAAATGAAGCCAATCTGAATTATGAATTACAAAAATACCAGATTTTTTCTTCCTTATATAGCGAAATCTGAGTAATGTTTGTAACAAGTGATACGACTACAATATAGTGAATAAATCTTTGTGAAAAATTGTAAGAGAAGAAAATTTTCTTCTCTTCATTTTTTTCATTAACTGGACCAACCAGCAGACCTCGAAAGAGAGGAGAACTTGCTTGAAACCAATCTTGAAGAAAAATAGGTTATATCATGAAGTAATCAATGAGATTTTCTCATCTATTTCTAAAGAAAAGTTAAAACCTGGAGATAAATTGCCGTCAGAGCGAACAATTGCTGAACTTCTAGAAGTTTCACGAACAACGGTTAAAGAGGCCATTTCCGTACTTGAGGCAAATGGAATTGTTTCTATAAAACCTGGCGTTGGAATATTTCTTGTAAGTCACACGAAACAAGTCATCCAACAAGAATTGCTAGCGGTTTTAAAGCCCAAAAAACAAAATTTGTCCGAATTGATTGAGTTAAGGCAAGCAATCGAGGGAGACGCAGCTTATTACGCGGCTAAGAGAATTACAGTAGGTCAACGTATGGAGCTAGAAAACTGTTATGTAAACTTAAAGAATGCAGAACTGAACGGTGAACTAGCTATAGAAGAAGATTATGCGTTTCATAAAGCTATATTAACGGGTGCTAACAACGCAATAATGGAAGGATTAATGGAAGTCATATCTGAAAAAGTATATTCCTTTATCCAACAAAATCGCATGGAAACGTTGCTGCAACCACTAGAAGTTAAAGTTGTGATGAAGCAACATCAATTAATATATGAAGCGATACTAAATGAAGATGCTGAGTCAGCAAAAAAAGCAATGTGGGAACATTTACATTCGATTAAAGTTCGACATAACTACGAATAGGAGGTTACTCATCGTGAAAGTTACAGAAGATATCCTGGAAAAACTTAAAAAGACATTAGCTGACCCAAAGAGATTTTTAACTAGTGAAGCAGATTTGTATAGCTTTTCATTTGATGCCTCTTTCGGCATGTATAAACCTGATGTTGTGTGTCAGCCCATGTCGTCTACTGAAGTTGCAAGCATTGTCCGTATTGCAAACGAATATTTAATTCCACTTTGTCCAAGAGGTAGGGGAACGAGTTTAAGTGGTGGGCCATTGCCGGTACATGGTGGTATTGTATTGGATTTTTCATTATGGGATACAAAACTTGTAATTGATGAGGAAAACTTAATTGCTACCGTTTCTCCAGGTGTGATTACATCACATATAAATGATGCAGCAAATGAATTTGGACTTATGTACCCTCCAGACCCAAGCAGTGCTCATGTCTCCACGATTGGTGGTAATTTAGCAGAAAATGCGGGTGGACCTCGTGGGTTGAAATATGGTGTTACGAAGAATTATGTCTTAGGTTTGGAGATTGTAACAGCTGATGGGAAAATTGTGCGAACTGGTGGACAAACCATTAAAAATGTAACTGGGTATGATCTCACAAAACTAATTGTAGGTTCTGAAGGGACTCTAGCCATTATTACAGAAGCGACATTAAGATTAATTCCAAAACCACAAGCTTCCTTGACCGCAATGGTTTTGTTTGATGACATTATTGATGCTGGAAGTGCGATTTCGAAGGTTTTAGTGTCAGGTATTATGCCATCAAAAATGGAAATAATGGATCAAAGCTCTATCATCGCTGTAGAAGAGTATGCTTCTTTAGGATTACCAGTGGATGTGGAAGCGATTTTACTGATTGAACTTGATGGACATCCACTTGCTATAGAAGATGAAATGCAACGAGTAAAATCAGTTTGTATGAATGTAGGTGCGAGAAGTGTTCAAGTTGCCCAGGATAAAAAGGAAGAAGCTGAGTTGTGGCAAGCACGAAAACTTGTTTCGCCTGCTATTGTAAAGTTAAAACCAACAAAAATTTCTGAAGATGCAACGATACCAAGGAGTCAAATACCTGAAATGTTTAGAAGGTTAAAACTCATCAAAGAAAAATACAATATACACTTGGTAGTTTTTGGTCATGCTGGTGATGGAAATCTTCATCCGAATATTATTACGGATCAGCGTGATAAGGAAGAAATGAGACGAGTGGAAATGGCGGTTGCAGAAATCTTCAAAGCTGCTATTGATTTGGGTGGTACGCTGTCTGGAGAGCACGGAATTGGCACAATGAAGTCAGCGTTCATGGAGATGGAATTAGGCGTGGATGGTCTTGCGATGATGAAAAGTATTAAGGAAGCATGGGATCCAAAAAATATCTTGAATCCGGGTAAAATTTTTCCGGTAAAAGGGCAAAGGTTTGAGTTGCGAAATGACTAATAACAAAATATTACAGGATAAACTCGCATACGATGAAACTTTTAGTTGCGTTCAATGTGGGTATTGCCTGCCTGCGTGTCCGACGTATTTAGCCTTTGGTAAAGAAAGTCACTCTCCACGTGGAAGAATTCAGCTTGTGAAACTGGCAGCAGAAGGGAAAATAGGGTTTGAAGATTTAGGGGATTCTATTGACTGCTGTTTGGGATGTCGAGCATGTGAAACAATTTGCCCAACAAATGTGGAATATGGAAAAATACTAGATTCTGCAATTGATGTTTTGGGCGCATTTCGTAAAAGCCAGCAATCTATTAGTGAAAAAGTAGTTCGAAATATTGTCTTTAAAAAGGTGCTTCCAAACAAAAAAATACTGAAGATCGTGGGAACTGGTTTACGCTTATATCAAAGAACAAAAGCAGATAAGGTAATTAGAAAATCCGGTGTAATCAAACAAGTTTCTCCGTCACTAGCCACGATGGAACAGATAACGCCGAGAATTTACAAGCCCGAGTCACGAGAAAATTTTCAAGTAAACTCTAAATTGAAAACGAAGACCAAGGTAGCATTTTTCACAGGTTGCATAATGGATACATTTTTTGCACGCGTAAATGATTTAAGCATGAAACTGTTAGAGAAAGCGGGATGTGAAGTAGTTCTTCAAAAAGAACAGACTTGCTGTGGGGCTTTGCATCAACATAGTGCTGAGAAAGAAACTGCCATTGAATTGGCAAAGAAGAATATTGAAGTATTTGAACAATTAGATTGCGACTATATTGTGAATGCAATTGGTGGCTGTGGTGCAGCATTAGTTGAATATGATCATTTATTTGAAAAAAGTGATCCTTGGTTTGGAAGAGCGAAGAAATTTTCATTGAAAAACAAGGATATTAGCTATATTTTATCACGGATGGAACTGCCAATTACAAAACCGCTCCACATGCGAGTTACGTATCAACCTTCGTGTCATTTAACGAATGTCCAGAAAATCGTTAACGAACCAATGGAGCTCATAAGAAAAATTCCCGGAATCGAATTTACTCAAATGAAGAATCAAGATTTATGTTGCGGTTCTGCAGGTATTTATAACATCGTCCATCATGAAGAATCTATGATGATTCTAGATATGAAAATGAAAACAGTCAAAGATGTGAAACCACACCTAATTATCACTACCAATCCAGGATGTCATCTTCAAATGATTTTAGGCGTTAAACGTGAGGGACTTGAATCAACAGTATCCGTAAAGCATTTGGTTGAAGTATTGGCTGAAGCTTGCGAGGTTTCTTGATGATGGTCTAATTTTAATAGTGAAAAGGAAGCAAAACACCTAAATAGTGTTTTGCTTCCTTTATTGTCTGTATATAATTCCCCAATACTTTCAATAGGTGTCAGTGGCTTCAGTAAAATATGTCATTTTTCCTCCACCTATTATATTGTAGGTACTTATTAGACAACTTCTTTTTAACATTCGTTTTTGAATGACAGAATATCATTTGAAATATTCACTATTTAGACGATTTTAGTATGAGTATCGCAGTTGGAAATTAACATATATTGATGGAAAAAAAGAAAAATTTCCATGTTAAACGAAAAATTTAAAATGAGTTTTTTCTGCCATCGAAGTAGAGCTAGGTTGAACCTTTATGAATAAAGTAGGAGCGTTTCGTCTTAATTGAAGCCGAATCAAGGTTTGACCAAAATGATAGTTTTGAATATAATAGAAAAGTTATATTACTAGAAATAAGGGTGAATAAAGTGCTTTTTAATTCCATTGAATTTTTGTTATTATTTTTGCCAGTAGTGTTTTTAATATATTTTGGATTACATAAAATAAATTTACATAAAATGGCTTTACTTCTCTTAATTATTTCTTCTCTTGTATTCTATAGTTTTTGGAATCCTGTTTATTTGTTCTTAATTGTAGGTTCTATGATTTTTAACTTTTTAATAGGAACTATAATGAATGGTTCGAAAAATTTATTTTCTCGAAATCTGTTATTGTTTTTGGGCGTCTTAGGCAACGTTTTGTTATTAGGGTATTTTAAATACTATGATTTCTTTGTTGAGAATGCAAATTTCTTATTTGAAACGAATATTGCTTTACAGAATTTACTATTGCCTTTAGCGATAAGTTTTTTCACGTTCCAACAGATTGCCTTTATTATAGATACGTATCGCGGGGAGACAAAACAATATTCATTTATGACATATGCATTATTTGTCACCTTTTTCCCTCAATTAATTGCAGGACCAATTGTCCATCATCATGAAATGATTCCTCAGTTTAACGATAAAAGTAAATATCACATTCAATTGAGTAACATAGTAAAAGGTATTTTTATTTTTTCAATTGGATTGTTCAAAAAGGTTGGAATTGCAGATACTTTTGCTGTGTGGGCAAATGAAGGTTATGCGAATGTAGAAACATTGACGTTTGTAGAGTCTTGGTTAACCTCTCTTTCATATACGTTGCAACTCTATTTTGATTTCAGTGGTTATTGTGACATGGCTATTGGGTTAGCTTTATTGTTTAATATTAAATTACCAATAAACTTTTTCTCACCATATAAGTCTCGAAATATCCAAGAATTTTGGAAACGTTGGCATATGACGCTTAGCCGTTTTTTAACTCACTATCTCTATTTCCCGTTAGGTGGTAATCGAAAAGGCGAGTATCGAACATATTTAAATATCATTATCATCTTTGCAGTTAGTGGTTTATGGCATGGTGCAGGCTGGACGTTTGTGGTTTGGGGAACTTTACATGGGGTTGCATCCATCATTGTAAGAGTATGGGGCAAAACCAAAATTGTCCTTCCATTCGTAATATCTTGGTTTATTACGTTCTCTTTCATTAACTTAGCATGGGTGTACTTCAGAGCGGAAAGTTTAGGACAAGCTCATACGTTGTTTGGGAAAATGTTTACTTTGGATCAAAGTATTCTTCATGTATTCAATCAAAAACTTGCATTCGCGTCTACATGGGAAACCTTCGAGTTTTTAGGTGTCCATTGGTTAACGAATCCTATGTTTGTAGTGCCTTTTCTTCTATTATTTTTGGCAGTATCTTTACTGGCTCCGAATTCAATTCAATTATTGGAGAAATTCGAACCTAAAGTATCTACCTTACTGCTAGTGAATGTCTGTATTATTGCTGTATTATTTGTTACGTATATTCTTCATAAGAATAGTGAATTTTTGTATTTTAATTTTTAGGGGTGTCTTCATTTGAATTATCGAAAATGGTTCAATCTTTTTCTGGTGAGCATGTTGATTGTTCTCATCCCTGTATTTGGTGTAATGGGGTTCAATTATTATGTAGATCCTTATTGGAATTTCCAACATGCACATGCACATAATGATTATCAAAATGGCTTTGATGAACGATTACAAAAAACGAATCTATTAGTTAATAATAGTCAATCTTTTAGTTCGTTACTTATTGGCTCAAGCCGTGTGACTTATATGAATACCAACAGCTTTAAGCACGATGAAGTTTTTAATTATGGATTAAGTTCCATGCATATAAGCGAATACAGTGACTATATTGCTTTTGCCAAAAAAATAAATGATGGCGTACTAAATGACATTTATGTTGAATTATCGTTACATTCCTACTATGCGAATGTCCAACCGCCGATGGGAAAACCTGATACTTTTTTTGAACAAGCTCAAAATCGAGTATTAGATTATACAGTGCTCTTCTCAAAAGACACATTAGACAAATCATTGGTAAATTACAATGCATCAAAAGCAAATGCTTATCCTCTGCAAAGATCGTATACGAGAGACAACCAAGTAAAAACAACTTATCCAAATAATCGATTATCAAAAGCAAAAGAAGATTTTAAAAGTCGATATGATAAAACAAACTATACGACTGATTTCGCTTATAACGAATTTTACAAAGACGAGTTGCTGAAGATTAAAAGAGAAAATAAAGACTCCAAATTTGTTATTTTCACGGACATGGCGCATGAAGATCGTTTGAAAATATATTTACGCAATCCGAATTTCTTTGATGCTTACGCACGCTCTATTCGCGAAATAGTTGAGGTGTTTGGTGAAGTGAAATCTTTTCATATGCAAAATGACTTAACTCAAAACGATAAACAGTGGATGGACTTCTATCACTTTTATCCTGAAATTGGCGATAAAATGATTCACTCATTAGAAACCGGGGAAGGCGAAGGTGAAATTTATCTAAGTGTTACAGAGAATAATGTAGAACAATATTTAAGGGATATGAAGAATTGGATAAGTGAATAATCAGGAAACACTGGTCATAGGGTTCATCCAACTAATCAATATGCATTTCAACCTAGCAGCTTATCAAAGTTGCTGGGTTTTTTTGTGCTAGATTTAATGGACTTAGAGATCCTTAGATTGAATCTTCACCCATCGCTCCCTTTAGAAAAGGCATTTTTTCTTGGTCATTTCAAAGATGAGACAGAGATTAAGCCCTGTATCACATCAATGAAATATAAAAAGGATGATTTCTGTGCTATACAGAAATCATCTTCACTGAAGAAAAAAATTTTTTCGTTTACAAACCATACGCTTATTCTTATCGAATTTCTTCTTTAAGCTCAGCTATATTGACTTCCGATCTTTCTTCTAGAGAGCGTCTTAAATGAACTGTCGCAAGTTCACCGTTTTCATGTATCTGGTCAATCCAAACTGATACGCCATTGTATGTTACCTCAATTTCTTTAGGTGAAGAGACGATTTGTTTTATTCGTTTAGTATCCAAAAGAATTCCTCCTCATAATTGTAAAGTAGATTCGTATTAGTTTGAGTTTAAAAAGGAATAATCATGTATATAATTCTTGAGATATTTTTTTACCGCTTGGAAAAAGTACATCATCGTAGGGGATTTATATTACATTTTGTTAATATAATAATAAATAAATAGGCTAAAATTAATTTTTGGTAATTTGATTGATTGAAAGAATACCATACATAATAAAGGGGAGCGTATTTGGATGTTTAACTATTTCAAGAAGTCTTGCACGATTTGCAAACGTAAAATAAAACCATTGACTACGTATAAAAATGATACAGGTAAGGTACTGAAAGTATGCAATGCTTGTAGAGAGTATGCCGATAGACGAGCGTATAAGAAACTTTAATATTTGAGTTCAATTTGTAAAAGAAATGGCTCACTATGAACGACAAAAATATGAATCCAGCTGCGTTATAGTTGTTGTTTTTTTGTTTAAACAAGTATATGTGAAAAGTCCTGTAACTACTTAAACAAATTAGTGTATGCAACTATATGGATGTAAAAGTAACTTGTCAGATTCTTTTAAACGTTATTCGACAATTAATGACAAAAATTCCTGTTTAAAAATGGAAGTGATTCATATATAATTAGTTATAGATAAAAAGTACTTAGTGATAGATAAATAGTCTTGAAATTAATATTTTTTTAAAATATACATCACTTTTTATAACTGTCTAAATACCTAGTAATAGTTATTTAAATTGGTTTAAGACTTGGATTCGTATTTAGAAGAGCCTTATTAAAAAATATAGAAGAATGGGACTGAATTTCATGATCAAATTATGGAAAAAATCATGTGCGATTTGTAAAGATCAAGAGAGTTCCTTGATTAAATACGAAAATAGTAGTGGAATTCGCATGATTTTTTGCTACTCATGCAAAAAGTATGCGGAAAAAAGGTCATTTAAGATAGTAAAGTATTATCCTCAGTCGAAAATTATTAAAAAACTGATGTGACACCGTAATTTTAATTATAATAAATACAAATATGATTTCAGCACTGACACTGAGTGCTGAATTTTTTTACACTCATACTACAATCCCTCCCTTATTCTTATTGCAATTGCTACTGAATAGAATGTATAAATCAGATGTCTAAAAATGTGAAATGGATTCACAAAAGGTTTTGGAGGGAAACTAATGAAGTATGAAAATTACCGAGTACTATTATGGAAAAAGAAATTAAAAGGTACTGAGCAAAAACACAAATTTACTGAAGTATATAAAAAAACAATAAAATACTTTGGAGAAAAGAAAAAGGAACGATTGGAAAGTGGGCAATATGGCTTTGTAAAATGGGAACAGGGAAATCAACCAGAGCAAAGAAATAGCATCATTAAAACAATTGGAGAAATTTTTGGTTTAACTGCGTTAATGTCCATTACAGTTCTTTCAATCTTAAGTGTATTAATTCTGTCTTTCGTAATGAGTGAACTGCTTACCTATTTTCGAGAGTTTGGATGGCTGACATTAGGATTAGCGGGAATTATGCTTTTGGTAAGTTGGTATAAACCATATAAAATTTGGAGCTTAATTTTAGCCTTCTTAGGTTCATTTTTGTTCATTGTTACATTCGCTCCACTTATTATTGAGGCGTATACAGGGAGTAAATTAATTGAAGTTACTTATAAAAATGGTTATTTGCTTACATTAAAAGCAACGCTCGTGTTTGTTAGTTATATTATTGGGGGTATTATGCTTACTACATGGTTTTATTTAATATGCAAAGGCCAACGTCAAAACCCTTTAAGTAGATTACGTTATTTGCAGTTTAGAACGAAAAATACGTAATTAAATTGGTCATTAAGTAAAATTAAAAAAGACAATCCGCATGGACAGGATTGTCTTTTTTTTATTGAAAAGGTATTATAGAGCCTTTTCTTTATAAACCACTGAGATTAAAGATTTGGATGCTTGGCCAGAAGAAAAGGTGTTCCAATGGTTCTTAAAACGATCGATTTTTTCAAAATCAATTTCAGGATCTAAAATATGATTGATAACTTCCGTTGTCGATTTTACAATCGGACCAGGAAAATATAGACTATTTTCTGCCCATAATCCTTGTTCTTTATCATATGAATCCAAATCGTATGTGTAAAAAATCATTTTTTTACGCAATAGTGAAAACTCGAAAGGAACCGAGGAATAATCCGAAATTAAGATATCACTTACTACCAATAGTTCATTGAGATAAGGATAAGCACTTACAACGAGGACTCTAGGATGGGTAGGTATAGGCGTCAACGCTTTAACAGAAGGATGCAATCTGATGAGAAGTATATAATTATCATCTAGTCTTTCGAGAAATTCATTTATTTCAAGTTGCAAGTCCATTTTTTCCAGTGAGTCTTTCCTAAAAGTTGGAGCATATAAAACTACTTTTTTCCCTAGGATTATCGGATAAGTTTCTATAACGCGGTCCAAACTTTTTTTCTTGGCGATTTCATCATAATAAAAATCAGTTAGCGGAACACCTGTAAATAAAAAACGATTTTGATTCACCTGAAAAGATTCAGCAAATATTTGAGCCATTTGTTCTGAACCGACTGGGATATATTGAAATTGATTATATACTTTTTGAAATCTTTCTTTCGCTAGTTCGCTTCTTTCATTCGTAGTGGGGTCGCTCCATCCAAATCGTTTAATGGCTCCAGTTGCATGCCATAATTGCACACACTTGACTTCTTTTCGAAATCTTATTGTAGACAATACACCTACATAGTTATCGACGAATACATATTTAGAAGTGGCCAAATGGTAAATTGATAGACATGTATGTAGCAAGTTTGATGTTTCAAACGCGTATATCTTCTTTTTGTCAGTAGGAATTGTAGAAAAATCAATTTTACAGCGAGATTGATTCAAAAAGATAAGTGAATGATTTTTTGAATGAGCTAATTCTTTTGCAACGAAAAAGGCATTATCCCCAAATGATGAAAGGAAAACAGTTTTATTTTGCAATGGAAGAAATTTATATACAGAAAAAATTACTTTAAAAAGGAATAAATATAAAGAAATGATAACTTCCTTTAGCATTTATTGTTAAATAAATCCGTTTTTATCTTAGAACTTGAAATTCCTTCAGTTCTTGGTAAGTAAACAACTTCACAATGTTCATTTAGTTCGTCGAATTTACCTTCCCAATCAGAACCCATAACAAATAGATCAATGTCATTTGTTTGTACATCGTCTGCTTTCTGACCCCAGTTATGTTCAGGAATTACTTCATCAACATATTTAATTGCTTCCAAAATCATTTTTCGTTCTTCAAAGGAATAATAAGCTGCTTTTCCTTTAAGTGAATTGAACTCATCCGAAGACAATCCAACGATCAAATAATCACCGTATTCCTTCGCTCTTCTCAAAATATTGATATGACCGTGATGAATTAAATCAAAAGTTCCATATGTAATTACTTTTTTCATTTTAGATTCACTCCTATATAAGGCTATTTTCTTAATCTTATTAAAATGTTATGATTACATATTGTATGTTATCATTTTTTATAGCTATTGAAAATATAAAGCAAAGAAGGACCGATATAATGAAAGTATATAGTAACAATATTCTACTATTAGAAGATTCAATTCATAAAATCGAATTTACCTTATCAGAAAATGGAACTATATTTCATTTGTATTTAGATCATGTAAATGATGTAAAACCTCTCATTCTTGGAGAGTATCCATTAGAAGACCAAGTATTATTAAAGAAAACGTTAACTGATCAGGACATTATCATTTATATTAAATCTGAAAATATTATGGTAACTACTGTTAGCCATGTCCCAAATGAACAATTTCAAATTACAGAAAATTCGCATGAAATGATTACAGAAGCTTTTTCTGATTTATTGTTATTGAAACAAACTGGGGAAACTTCGTTATCCATATTTAATAATAAGGGTCACTTTTTATTTAGTATCCACGATATTGTAACACAGGATCCCTCTATTTATGTTTACCCTGTTGAACTTGAACTTACTACAATTGAATTTCGTTATTTAACTATAGCAAAAATAAAATACGCATCCTATTATCAATTTATTATTTATGATTTATTTAGAAAAGAATTAATCACGAAAAAAGTTATTTTCTCTGTGGATTCTTTTGATAGTGAGTTTGGGTTAGGTATTAAACTTATCAGTCCAAATTCAATTGAGATATCTTTTGAAACTGATTGTGCAAGTATTGACTTTAAAAAAATATCTGCAAAAGGCACGAGAGTATTTGATATTTATCAATCAGAAAAACTTCGTGGTAGGCATATATTAGGGATTTTAACTATCAATGGTTCAAAATACTATCTTCATAATAAATTGGCGGGTGTCTTTTTGACTCGTACAAACCCAATGAAAATTTCTGGCTTTTATCCGAATATGAAATCACGATTTGTTGGGAAAAACCTTTATATCTTTGGGCGAAATACACATTATGCATACAAAGCGAGTGGAAGGTACGATTATCTTTATATCGGAGATAATGAAAAATCGATTACGAAGTTTGTTCGACCTTTTAATATCCGGTTTCTTAGACGATATGGTTTTTATAAAGTACCAATAGATTCTTTAAATGTAAATAATGTAGTTGAGAATAAGGTCTATTTAGGAAATGAAAAAACAATTTTGCATAATTTAAAGTTAAAGTTACGTCCTGGAAAATCAAAAATATTGGATTATACGATAAATAATGATCAAGTTAATATTATTGGAACTAACTCCCGAGGACATATGACTTCATCTATTGTTCCTAAATCTAAAGAGTACACTATGTTGAAAAGGAATTTTATTATGTTAAAAAATCTTAAAAATAGCAAGTTCTTGTTAAAAGTATTTCGTTCCATCTTTGTTGTCATGGGATGGATGCCTAAAAAGAAGAAATTGGTTATGTTCGAAAGTTTCCATGCGAAACAGTATAGTGACAATCCGCGTGCCATTTATGAGTACATGAAAGAGCAGCATAAGGATTACCAGTTACTATGGAGTATTGACAAACAATCCATTAAATTATTCGATGATTTTCAGGTTCCATATGTTACTCGATTTTCATTACAGTGGTTTCTAACATTCCCTCGCGCAAAGTATTGGGTTAATAATGTACGTTTACCAGGATGGATGCCTAAACCTGAAGGAACAGTATACGTTCAAACTTGGCACGGGACACCATTAAAGAAACTTGGACTAGATATAGAACAAATTCACATGCCTGGAACTAAAACAGATACGTATAAAAGGAACTTTATTAACGAATCTCGAAACTGGGATTACCTGGTTTCTCCAAATGCGTATTCAACAGAAATTTTCAAAAGAGCATTTCACTATGATGGACAAGTCATTGAATCAGGATATCCACGAAATGATGTCTTGTCTATTCCTTCAGAAGACGTGGTAAAAAGTTTGAAGCAAAAATTAGGAATTCCTGAAGAGAAGAAAATTATGCTTTATGCTCCAACATGGCGCGATAATGAATTTCATAAAAAAGGGAAATATAAATTTAACTTCAAATTTGATTTAGAAAACTGGAAAAGAGAATTTGGTTCCGAGTGGGTGTTATTGTCAAGAATGCATTACTTGATAGCCGAAAACTTTGATTTCTCTGCACATGAAGGAACTGTTTACGACGTGTCTTCTTATCCAGATATTCGCGAGCTTTATCTAAGTGCAGATCTTTTAATCACAGATTATTCATCTGTATTCTTTGATTTCGCCATATTGAATAGACCGATTGTGTTCTTTATGTATGATTTAGAGACGTACAGGGATGAACTTAGAGGTTTCTATATGAATATTCAAGAAGATGCTCCAGGACCAATCGTTCAAACAGAGGAAGAGCTGTTCCAAGCGATAAATGAACTTGAGCAATCTAATGTTCAATCTAATCCAACGTTCAAATCCTTTAAAACCAAGTTTTCTTCTTTAGAGGATGGTCATGCTACTAAACGTGTGGTACAAGCTTTCTTGAAATAGTGTGTGATAAAAAGTGAGTAGGTGATGAATTCTAATGAAATCAGTAATAAAGATTCTAAAAGAACAATTTCAATTTTTCTATTTGGTTAGAAGATTATCTATATATGAATTACGGAGTTTAACGAGCGGCAATTACTTAGGGGCTGCTTGGGAAATTATCAATCCGACGATTCAAATTTTAATTTATTGGTTCGTATTTGGTTTTGGAATTCGTCAGCGAGAAGCAATCGATGGTATTCCGTATTTCCAATGGATGTTTGCAGGCATTCTGGTGTGGTTCTTTATTAATCAAAGTGTCATGAAAGCATCCAAATCGATTTATAGCAAGATTCGGATGTTGTCTAAAATGAGCTTTCCAATGAGTGTAATTCCGAATTATGTTATTTTTTCTCAATTTTATCCTCATCTATTGCTTTTAGCACTAGGAATGATCTTGTTACAGTTTATGGGTTTTCCAATTTCCATATACTATCTTCAACTGCCATTATATATAGCAGCTGTATTAGTCTTCATATTTAGTCTATCGCTTATTACTTCTACATTGACAACTATTGCACGTGATGTTCAGATGTTATTACAGTCGGTCATGCGTATGCTCTTATATTTGTCACCAATTTTATGGCCGCCGACGTTGTTACCAGAATCATGGCAGATTTGGGTTAAGTTAAACCCCTTCTATTATATAATAGAGGGGTATCGTTATTCTTTGCTTGGTCAAGGATGGTATTTTATTGAAAACCCTCTATACACCTTATATTTTATTGCAGTAATGGGTTTAACTTTGTTAATTGGTTCATATTTGCACGTGAAATTCAGAAGTCAATTTATTGATTTCCTATAAAAATTGGAAGTGACATGCATGTTAAAAACAGTCGAAGTTAAAAATGTATATAAGAGATATAAACTCTATAAGAAAAAATCGGAGCGTATTCTTGATTTAATAATGCCTCACAAAGAATATGGCGAGGATTTTTTTGCTCTACAAAACGTCTCTTTTGATGTGGAGAAAGGGTCAATCATTGGTCTTGTTGGTATTAATGGCTCTGGAAAGTCCACACTTGCGAATATCATCGCAGGTGTAATTCCGACGACAACAGGTGAAATTAAAATTCAAGGTAATGTGGCTTTGATTGCCGTTAACGCGGGGTTAGATGCAGGGTTAACTGGAAGAGAAAACATTGAACTTAAACTTCTAATGCTTGGTTTTTCCAAAAAAGAAATCATAAATATGGAAGAAGAAATCATTGAGTTTGCAGAGTTAGAGAAGTTTATTGATCAACCTGTTAAAACTTATTCAAGTGGTATGAAATCTCGATTAGGTTTTTCCATATCTGTAAGAGTAGATCCCGACATTTTAATTATTGATGAGGCCTTGTCTGTTGGAGATAAAGCATTTGCAGAGAAAAGTCTTGAAAAAATGATGGAATTTAAGGCGAGAGGTAAAACGATGTTTTTTGTCAGTCATTCAATATCCCAAATGAAAAAGTTTTGTGAACAAATAATTTGGTTAGAATTTGGGACCGTGAAAGAATATGGTAAGGCTAGTGAAGTTTTAAAACACTACGAATCGTTTTTGGCCGAATATCAAGCATTAACTAAAACAGAGAAGAAGAAATACCGAACAGATGCCCTTAATAGGCAATCTTTGAAAAAAGAAAAAATCCTGTAAACATCAAAAGATGTTTACAGGATTTTTTTATATATGTCTTTCACGTTTCACATAAACTTTACGACTCGCCCATTTTTGTTTGTAAACTTCAGCTACAAAAATTGGTAATTTAATCATTCGCTTACTACGAACAGGCTGTGTAATTAAGCGGTACATCCATTCTAAATTATGATTAAGCCAAAACTGTGGAGCTCTCTTCGTATGGCCTGCTAAAACATCAAAGCTACCGCCAACACCCATTACAACAGCATTAGGAAATAAATGCTTATACTTTGCAGCCCAATTCTCTTGTAAAGGAGCGCCAAGACCAATAAATACGAAATCAGGATTTGTTGATGCGATTTCTTCCGCAATCTCTTGTCCATAACCTAAATAGCCGTTTTTAGTCCCTGCAATTCGAATATTTGGATAAAGTTTAATTGCATTGATAGCAGCGTCAACAGCTACACCTTCTTGAGAACCGAAGAAGTAAACAGACTTTCGTTTTTCGCTTGCATAAGATAGAAATGTATGGACAAGGTCATAACCTGTTATTTTTTCTTTTAAGGGATGTTGCAATATTTCAGAGGCCATCATGACTCCTGAACCATCAGGTACTATAAAATCAGCTTTTAGAATGGAATCTCGGTAAGATTTCGATTTCTTAGCACTCATGATGATTTCTGGATTAGCAGTTACAATGAATATATTTTTTTGTTTTTGTTCGATCTCATTGTAAACCACATCTAGTAGTCTATTTTTGGTTAAGTTATCAATAGGCACATCCACAATCGTTACTTTATCATGCATCATAAGATTTCACCTCTTATTCTTTTGATTTCCATTAATAGATGTAAACACTTTGTAAATGATTATACCATTTTTGTTAAGGTTTTATCAAGATACTGTAAAGGGGTTATCTTGTCTATGTAGGGGGTAATTTGAAGAGCTGTGCATGGAAACGTCTGAATTGCTTCTTCAAACGAGATACTAATAGAAATATAATGTTAATTATTTTTTAGCAAAAAAGGCGTTGCACTGATCAATCTCAGACCTTCGATGAATTTCTTAACATAGGGGTTGTTTAGTATTTGGCTGATGAAGGGTATAAATGGATTAAGGATTAATTGAAGGAAAAAAGGGGGATTCAAGATGAGTAAACGAGTTGTTGGAGTTTATAATAGCAAAGAAGCAGCGATGTTAGAGATTGATAAGTTAAAAAAATTAGGGCATGATAAGAATACAATTTTTATATTAGCGAAGGATCCTGCGAGTGTTTCAGCGATTGTAAGGGATACTGGCGTTCAATTAGAAGAGGTTCCTGAGAATGGTGAACTGGAGCCGAAAAGCACTGGATTATTTGGTCGAGTTTTCTATGCGTTAGATTTTGATACGAAACATTCAGGAGTGGCAGCTGTATTAAAGTCTGCTGGAATCAAGGAAGATGAAGTTGGAACTTATGTACGGAAGATAGAGCAAGGAGATTTAATGGTACTTGCTACTGCAGATGTACCACGTCAACCTTATACCGATGATACAGATATTGCTGATTTTTCAAACGAAGAACAATCCATGCAGTATTATGAGAACAATGAATACGTTCCAACTCAAGTGACGATGCAAGATCAAGCATTAGATGAACATACGGAGAAATTAATTAATGAAGAGTTATATACTTCACTAGAACATATTCAACCTGAAGACGTGCAAGTTTATTATGATGAGAATGAAAAAGAACAAGGGAAGAGTACAAGTGTAACGAAAGATGAAATATATGTAGAACACATTTATTTTGACAGTCCTACACCTCCAATTGAGTCCGATGATGAAGAGTTAATTCGTGTACCAATTATTGAGGAGCGAGTAAAAGTGATTAATGAAAAAGTCGTCACCGGGGAAATAGTTGTTCGAAAAAGAAGAATGTAACATGTAGTTTTAAAATAAAATGTGAGAGAAAACCTTCTGTTATTTACAGAAGGTTTTTATTTTCTGGAAATCGAAATTAATTACAACATATTCTGTTGTGTTTATAAATAAATCGAGTTGTGTGCAATTTTTTTGTGCTGAAGGCGTGACAGATAACGAGGCTTTGGTTGATAACATTCTCACCCTGCTCTGTTTTTTGTCACAGGTCCTTAATTAGATATGAAACAATTATGATTTAATTTAATTAACTCTAAAATCAATAATTTAGTTTCGCGCATGATTCTTGAAAAATCGGACATTCTATATGTAACAAGGAGGTGAGCGAAATGACTAACAACAATTCAAGTAATAAAATATCTGTACCAGGTGCCAAACAAGCTTTAGATCAAATGAAGTATGAAATTGCACAAGAATTTGGTGTGCAATTAGGCGAAAACGCAACATCGCGTGCTAACGGTTCCGTTGGCGGAGAAATTACGAAGCGATTAGTAGCGCAAGCCCAACAACAATTAAAAGGTAATCAAAACTCATAAAACAAAAGCCGGCAGTGAAAACTGTCGGTTTTTTATATATTTTAGGCAACAGCACTTAGGAGATTTAATTGGTCTACTTTATAGTTCCCCAAAAAAAACGTTTTAATGGGAATGTGAGAATTAATAGAAAGGAGACTATTTAATTGTTTTTAGCACCATACTTACTTATCATTTGGGCTATATTCATTTTAATGGCAGGCTGTACTTCAGACGCACATGCTTTTTTATATGATCAATTAGTAAGCTTCAATATGAACTTAACACCGAACTATCGTGACTTGCTAATTACAAGTGACATTCATTTTTCAAATGAGTTTTATGTAATTCAAAAAATAGGTCATATTGTTGCATTTGGTTTGCTTTATTTTTTAGTGTTAACCACGATTAAACGATTTGGAATTTCAATCATACTATGTAGTGTTTATGCAGTCTTTACGGAAGTTCTTCAACTGCATTTTAATCGAAACGGCAGACTTTTTGATGTTGGTGTAGATTTATTAGGAATTTTATTAGCGTATTTTTTATATAAAATTTTTGTTGTTAATCCAAATAAGGTGTATGAAACGAGTATAGAGAATATATGAAAAACGAATAAATATTCATAAAGAAGTTATTTAATAAAAACAACTTTAAAAATATAATTCAACATAAATGTGACGAATTTATGAACTTATGTATTTTTTCACAATGTGACAAATTACTACATCAAGAATCATATATGATGTATCTTGTATCTCGATATTGGGTAAAGACTTATTAATATAGTATGGAGGATAGAGAGCTAATGAAAAATATGCACCAAGATATCTTGTTAACTCAAATTAAGTTAAAAAAGAGAATTATGTATATGAGAGCCAATCTTTTTGGTCGAACACATTCCAGTGTTGTAACATGCAGTCAAGAACTCGATACTTTGCTTAATAAATACCAAGGCATATAAGTTAATAATTAGTGGAATAACAGATTTTTTAAACCCAATATATAACAACTTAATATGTTAAAAAGAGAATCTAAAGCAGAGGCTTTTTAAGATTCTTTTTTTTACTATTAATTATCAATGTAATATTATGATTTAGTCATTGCATTTTTATTGAAGCTGAAGGATAAGGCTAATTTAGGGAGAGTCAAAATAATATTAATTTTTTAAATGATGTGAAAATAATTAAATGAATCCTAAATAGTACCCATGCAATTTAAAATGAACATACAAAATCCAGCAACTGCTAGCGTTGCTGGATTTTGTATGTTCATTTACTCAAAATTTTAGTGACATAATAAAAAAATTAGTAGAACCATTATTCAAATTGAATTTGGAATTTCTCGGGAACGATTACCGGTTTTTTTCGATCAAGTAAGTGCAATACTAAGTGTGATACTAAGGAACCTGGTCCTAAAGCTTGTCCGACACTTATTGTTGGTATCGTTTTTTTCGTTAGAAATTCTTCAATCATTTCTTCAGTTACATAGCTAGGTAAGTAACTTGCGTATTGAGATGCAGGGAAAGTGATTCCTTTTATTTGGTCGATGGTCAGATTTTTTGGAAGACCAATATATTCTTCAATGTCCATGCCATCAGGTGCAAAAGTTAATACCGAAGCTCCAAAACCTAATGCTACAGCTGTAATAATATATAATCCTTTCTTTCGAGCGGCTCGATGAAGGGCAATAGCATCTGGAAAACAGAAGTAATCAATTGCATCTATTACATAATCAGCATCTTGGAGAAATTCATCCATATTTTCTTCATTCACGCCTTTCGTAAATCTAGTGATTTCTAGTTCTGGATTAATAGCCAATAAGTGATCACTTAATGCATCGACCTTGAGTTGTCCAACTGTGTTAAAGCTGGCAGCACATTGTCTATTAATATTTGAAACATCAAAGACATCAGGATCTGCTAAAACTAATTTTCCTACGCCCATTCTTGCTAATAATTCAGCGGAAAATCCACCAATGCAACCACAGCCTGCTATAACTATCTTTGTGTCATGTAGCTTTTGTATTTCACTCTCTGACATAATGCCAAGGTTTCGACTGAATTGTTCTTTAATCATTATTTCGACACCTCCATGATTTGGTTTTCATAAATAAACAAAAAATCATACAATTTGGGTTTTGTCTGCTTAAAAATTGGTGTTCCAGCTGGAATGTCTAATACACAAGGAATTGTGACAGAACCAAGATATACTTGTGGTTCTCCAATCACTTTAAATACTGGGCCAAACACCCGATTTAAATATTTATACACTCTTTCGTCAATACAACAAATCCAATGAGTGATGGCATGCTGAAGTGAGTATTGAAACACGGTTCGAATGATATCCATTCCAACTTCATGTTGCGGCATTTTAGTGAATGCACTGACTTCAGCAAAACAATTTTTTTCGAGTTTTTGAAGCTTTTTTAACTCTAAATCATAAATAGAAAAGTTTTCTATTGTAGGTAATTCTAACAATGCTTTAAAGATTAATCTTGTAACGCCAACGGTTTTATTTACATTATGATTCTGAGCTATGATATAAAGAGAATTCAACTCATACGGATCTTGCTCATCTTCCTGGAGAAAGCCGACTTCACTATAGCGTGCTCGATGTAATTTGATAGCTTCCTCACGTAATTGACCAACTGCTAGTCCATAATGATACTTTTCAACTGTTTCCATAAAAATAATCTCCTTTTAACTATATAGTTTGTACCTTATAACTATATAAGAAGAGACAAAATTTATCATAAATTGTCAATATTCTTTACAAAATAAAACAAGGAAAGCTATATTATTACAACTTAAGTGAGAAATGATATAATTGATATATATTCATAAAAAAGATAGGGAGTACAGAACAATGGTAGAATTTGAACAACAACTTTTAGATGAATACTTTCATGAACATCGTTCAAAAATCACAAAGACCTTAGTTAAAATTATTGCTGTTTTTCTGTTAATGAGCACAGTATGGAATATATTATTTGAACTATTTGATATGCCTTATTCACGAGCAAATATTGTAATACTTTTAATTTGTTTAGGTATTCTACTTACTCTTTTTGTCTTAACATATCTTGTCAAAATTAATTCAATAATTCAGCAATTCCTCTTATTAATTTATTGTGCTTGCTTAATTATTTGTTTATACTTTGGATCAGGATATACAGAATCGTGGAGTTTTTTCTTAATCATGCCCCTACTTGCAGGTATTTATGGTGAGCGCAAACTTTTGCTCTACTACTCTGTAATTGGAGGACTACTACTTACACTTTTATCTGTTCAATTTCCTATTAGTACATATGTTGCAGATGGTATTGATATATCGAATCGTATTTTGATGTATATTATTTTGGCGACTTTTAGTTTTTTTCTTTTAAATACTTTTAAAATTATCTATAAAAAACAAGTTGATATCGTTACAAAGTCAATGGAAAAGACCATTGAACAAGTAGTGAATAGTTTTATTGTTTCGATAGAAGCGAAGGATTTATACACCTTTGGTCATAGTGAACGAGTTAGTAAATATGCGATCGAAGTTGGTAAGAATTTACCGCAATATCAAGACGAAAAAGAGCTTAGAAAGCTTAGATTAAGTGGATTACTGCATGATATTGGAAAGATTAATATCCCAGAAACCATCCTTACAAAGTCCGGAAAATTATCTGCTGAAGAATTTAACATCATTAAAACACACCCAGTGGTAGGCGCAAGGATGGTAGAAAAAATTGAAGGTTTACAAGAACTTAAAGATGGAGTTCTTTATCATCATGAACGGTGGGATGGTAATGGCTACCCCACTAAACGAAAAGGTGTAGATATTCCGCTATGTGCCAGAATTTTAGCGATAGTCGATGCTTTTGATGCGATGACTTCCAATCGATCATATCGTAGTCAAATATCATTTGAAGAAGCGTTTAAGCAATTACTTGATGGAAAAGGAACACAGTTTGATCCTGAGCTAATCGAAGTTGTTGCAACACTTCAATTGAACTTTAAAAAAGTTTATAACGAATCAAATGATCCGATTAAAGAGTTTGAAACGCTAACAGATTTAATGTAAATCTTCCATCTCAGTTTTTTTTCAATCGATTTATTTAATGAGAACTGAAAATATCGAGAGAGCACCCAGAGACGAAATTTGTCACTGAGGTGTCTTTTTCTGACTTTGAAAGATGGAGGATAATTGATAGAATGGACATAACGACCGTTGATGTGTAATTAAATTCGTTCGAAGTCTGACACCACTATAAAGTCTAATTACATGTGGAATCATGATAATATACGCTCCATAATACAGTGTAAAGGAAAAAAATCAAATCTTTGAAAAGACTATTAAGCTTATGGAAATTACTTATTAATTGATTAAAAGTAAATTTTTCGAAAAATCAAATATAGACGAATCTCTAAAATCATGTATGATAAAAGGATAACTTCATTGTTTAAAAGAATTTAGCAAAATGGAGGTTAAGCGTTAATGAAAGTTTTAGGAATTGACATTGGGGGAACGAAAATTCGAATGGGTATTGTCGATTCGAATGGACAAGTAGTGGAAGATCATAAAATTCCTACAGAAACTCCTCTTTATTCGTATTTAGAAAATAAGATTATTCAGTTTTTAAAAGAGCATACACACGTCCAGGCAATTGGAATTGGCACAAGAGGAATGGTTGATGCAGAAAATGGCGTCATTACGTTTGAAAGTGGAACAATACCTGGTTGGCAGGGAACAGAAGTAAAGTCACTTTTAGAAAAAGCAACAGGGCTTTACGTTGAAGTAAACAATGATGCTAACTGTGCAGGACTTGCAGAAGCTCGTTTGGGGTCAGCAAGAGGTTATCGTCGTACCGTATGTTTAACGATTGGTACGGGACTTGGTGGCGGATTTGTTATAGATGGGAAAATTATGAACGGAACACATGGCGGTGCAGGTGAAGTAGGGCACATGATTTTGTATCCAGGTGGTCATATATGTAGTTGTGGTCGTCCGGGATGTAGTGAACAATATGTTTCTGGAACTGCTCTAAGAAGATCTATTGCTGAGATGAACATAGTTGATGAGAATAATAAGTTAATTACACCAAACCGAATGTTCGAACTTGCAATTGAAGGTCATAGCGATGCATTAGCAATTACCAAAAAATTCACGAATGACTTGGCTATTGTCATTAGTTCACTCCAGGCTGTACTAGATATGGATTGTGTGATTATTGGTGGTGGTGTTTCAGAGTCAGCAGATAGCTGGTGGTCGTTCTTATTGACTGCACTGGAACCTTTATTGTTAAAACCGTTAGAAGTGAAAAAAGCGAAGTTTGGCAATGAAGCAGGAATGTTAGGTGCAGCTTTACTTGTGCTAACTGATGAAAAAGATGGCGTATTCAAAAAATAAGTAAAGGTTGTGGATAAAATGGCAAATCTAGTATTAGAAAATATATCAAAAGTTTATGATAAAAATGTCTTAGCTGTATCAAATTTCAATTTAGAAGTTGAAGACAAAGAATTTATTGTTTTTGTTGGCCCTTCAGGATGTGGGAAGTCTACTACATTACGCATGATTGCAGGTCTTGAAGATATTTCTTCCGGAGATTTTTATATTGATGGCAAGAGAATGAACGATGTGGCACCAAAAGAACGAGATATTGCAATGGTTTTCCAAAACTATGCATTATATCCGCATATGACTGTATATGAAAATATGGCGTTTGGATTAAAATTGCGTAAATTTCCGAAAGAAGAAATTAAAGAACGCGTACAAAATGCTGCAGAAATATTAGGTTTAGAAGCTTACTTGGATCGTAAACCGAAAGCATTATCAGGCGGTCAACGTCAACGTGTAGCGCTTGGAAGAGCTATCGTTCGAGATGCAAAACTATTTTTAATGGATGAACCTTTATCAAATCTTGATTCCAAGTTACGTGTACAAATGCGTGCTGAAATTGCAAAATTACATCAACGTCTTAACACAACAACGATTTATGTTACTCATGATCAAACTGAGGCAATGACAATGGCTACTCGAATTGTCATAATGAAAGATGGACTAGTCCTACAAATTGGCACACCCAAAGAAGTATATGATAAACCTGATAACGTTTTTGTAGGAGGCTTTATAGGTTCACCTTCTATGAATTTCTTCAAAGGAAAATTAGTTTATGGCATGTTCGTAATAGGGAATACTTCACTTAAGGTTCCGGAATCACATCTAGCGTATTTAAAAGATCAAGGATATGATGGAAAAGAATTAATTTTAGGTATTCGACCGGAACATATTAGCAATGAAGTTTCAGATGGGCACCAGACTTTAAACTTGAAAGTAGATGTATCTGAACTTACGGGTGCTGAATTAATGGTGTACTCTAGCATCGAAGGTCAAGATTTTGTTGCTCGTTTAGACTCTAGTAACCCCGTTCAACCAGGAAATGAAATTGACCTATCGTTTAATTTAGAAAGAGGACATTTCTTTGATCGTGATAGCGAACTACGAATTAAGTAATTGATTTCGAATAATGGTTAAATTAATTTACTTTTGTGATATGAGAGGGCTCATGATGAAAATGATTAATTTAAGTGCTAAGAGGGCTTAATTTCAACGTTTTCATCATGTATGACATATTTATTGTGTTTTTGTGCAAACGTTTCCACAATCGAGATAATATTAGGTAATCTTATTAAGATTTAGGGGAAAAAATTTAATTAACCCATCACATTTATTAGAACGACAATCACGTCAAGAAAATGTAAATGGACACGTAATTTGTGTTTGTTTAACTTTTAAAAATGAAAGAGGTCGAGCCATGAAACGAAACTGGTGGAAAGAGGCAATTGTCTATCAAGTGTATCCCCGAAGCTTTATGGATTCTAATGGAGACGGCATTGGTGATTTACAAGGCGTCATTTCAAAATTAGATTATTTAAAAGAATTAGGGATTGATGTCATATGGATTTGCCCGATGTACAAATCTCCAAATGATGACAATGGCTATGACATTAGTAATTATCAAGATATTATGGATGAGTTTGGCACGATGGCAGATTTCACGCAGTTACTACAAGAAGTACATGTCCGTGGAATGAAGCTTATTATTGATTTGGTTATTAACCATACAAGTGACGAGCATCAGTGGTTCATCGAATCAAAATCATCAAAGAACAATCCGAAACGTGATTGGTACATTTGGCGTGATGGCAAAAATGGCAAAGAACCAAACAACTGGGAAAGTATTTTTAGTGGACCAGCTTGGCAATATGATGAGTTAACCGAGCAATACTATTTGCACATTTTTTCTCAAAAACAACCGGATTTAAACTGGGAAAATACGGATGTGCGAACAGCGCTTTATGACATGATTAATTGGTGGCTAGATCAAGGTATTGATGGTTTCCGAGTCGATGCAATCAGTCATATAAAAAAAGATGAAAACTTTTCAGATATGCCGAATGAACAAGGATTACCCACTGTACTGGCATGGGATAAATATATGAATGTCAACGGAATTCACCCTTTCTTACAAGAGTTAAAAAAAGAAACATTTGCTAAATATGACATTATGACCGTAGGCGAGGCTAATGGAGTAGGGGTAGATGAAATTGATCTGTGGGTCGGTGAAGAGCATGGTTCATTTAATATGGTCTTCCAATTCGAACATCTCGGTTTGTGGGATGCAGAAAAGAAAACATCTCTCGATATTGTCGCGTTAAAAGAAGTATTATCACGTTGGCAAAAAGGGCTTGAGAATAAGGGATGGAATGCATTATTTATCGAAAATCATGACAAAGCTCGATCCGTATCGACATGGGGAAATGATAAAGAATATTGGTATGAGAGTGCTACAGCAATGGCTTCCATGTATTTCTTCATGCAAGGTACACCGTTCATTTACCAAGGACAAGAAATTGGAATGACCAATGTCAAATTTTCATCGATTGAAGATTACAATGATATTGCTGCTAAAAATTTATATGTGGCAAAGCGCAGTGAAGGTGTCTCGCACGAAGATATAATGGGCATTATTTGGGCTTCAAGTCGAGATAACGCACGCACACCCATGCAGTGGTCGTCTGAAAAAAATGCTGGCTTCTCCAGTGAATTACCTTGGATTGGCGTCAATCCAAACTTTGCAGAGATTAATGTTGAAGATCAGTTAAGGGATAAACATTCGATTTATCATTTTTATAAAAAAATGATTCAATTGAAAAAATCTTATGACGTCTTTACGTATGGTACGTATGATTTATTGCTTCCTTACCATCCAGAAATTTATGCGTATTCACGCACATTAGGTGACGATCAAGTCATTGTTTTGTCGAATTTATCTACAAAAAAGGTAGAGGTTTCACATCTTTCAGATATGCCTTTTGAGTATTCTAGATTGCTACTAGCAAATCGAGAAATTGTAAGTCATGATGCTAAGACGCACTTAGAACTTGCTCCATATGAAACAAGAATTTATCAAATGAAGTAATTTTGTAACAGACCCCTCCGAATCGCAATTTGATAGGAGGGGTCTCATAGAGGAAACTGATGTTACTTCTATTGAGATGTACGTAAAAAGCGACTGTCACTTATTGTGGATGGCACTGAAAAAGTACACTTAGTTTATCAAAGTCACCCAAACTTGATTTACCGAGCTTTGGGTGACTTTTCTTTTTAATCGCACTGTATAAGCCATATTTGCGGTGAATCTCACTCATTATGAACTAAATGAAGGAATCAAAATAAAAAAACACAAGGTAAAGGCGAGATTTCGTTCAGAATTGAACGAAATCTCGCCTTTTTTTCAATCTCACCTACGAATGGATTTTTTAACGCGAGTTTTTCCGTGGCCACCGTAGTGTGCAGTCGCTTTTAAAACTTCAGTTAAAAGTACTATTTGAAAGTGGTTCTTTAAGCATTTGGGGTTAAATAAATCCTGGCTTTTGTAGAATTTTAAAGATATTTGTTTTGTAATCTTCTACACCTGGTTGGTCAAAGGGATTGATTTCCAATAGATAGGCACTATACGCACAAGAGACCATGTAGAAATACAACAAGAAGCCAATATTTTCTTCATTAAGTTCTTTAATGGTAAGCCCTATTTGTGGAACTTCACCAGATAAATGAGCACTTGAAGTCGCTTCATAACAAGCTAAGTTAAATTCATTTAACGTCAAACCACTTAAATAATTCAATTCATCTCCGTTATTTTCTGCAGTGAATACAGAGAGGTCAGTGGCTGTTTCTTCTATAATAAGGAATGATTCAAACAGGATACGTTGTCCATCTTGAATGTATTGTCCAAGAGAATGTAAATCTGTAGAAAACGAAACGGATGCTGGGAATAGACCTTTTTGTTCTTTTCCTTCACTTTCTCCGAATAGTTGCTTCCACCATTCTTGCAAATACGCTAATTTAGGTTCAAATGTAGCTAAAATTTCAATTGAATAGTTTTGATTATATAAATGATTACGAATTACAGCATATTGAATAGCTACGTTTGAGTTCATGTCAAATTTTTTGAATGTTTTTTCTGCAGTAGATGCACCCTTAACTAAGTCGCGAATGGAATGGCCAGCAACAGCTATTGGCAGCAATCCGACAGCTGTTAATACAGAATAGCGTCCACCGATGTCAGCAGGAACTTCAAAACGTTGGTATCCTTTTTCTTTTGACAAACTTAGTAATGAGCCTTTTTCAGCATCTGTTGTGACAATGATACGAGATACAGCTTCTTCACCATAGCGATCTTCCATATATTTTTGTAGGAACCGAAACGCGAGAGCAGGCTCTGTTGTTGTACCAGATTTTGAAATTACATTTACTGTTACCTCTTTATCATTCAGATATTTCATGAGTTTTGCTAAATACTCTCCACTAACATGATGTCCTGCGTATATCACTTCTATTTCAGGTTTTGTATGAAAATGTGGAGTTAATGCTTCGATGACAGCCTTTGAACCTAAATAAGAGCCACCAATGCCGATGACAACAAGTACATCTGAATTTTGACGAATACGGTCTGCCGTCTGTTGAATCTCTTGAAGGAACGTCTCGTTCATACGACTTGCCCAATCATACCAACCTAAATAGTCTGAGCCAAGACCCGTTTTATTCTGCATATTGTTATGAATCACGTTTAGTTTTGCTTCAATTTCTGGGGATATTAATTGTTGATAATCACCAGAGTAAGTTACTTTAATTGTCATGGAATTCTCCTTTAGTTTTAGTTTTTAATTACTGTCTCTATTTTAACAGTTAAAAGGGGAGAGAGGTATCTAGACTATTAGTTAAGTTATTTTCTTATATTCGTTGGTGGATTTCTAAAGTCGATAGAGTATATCTAAATTTCAAATGCCATAGGTAGCTTTCTTAGTAGAGAACAATGGACACTTCTTTAATAATTACGTTGTACATACAATTTATCGTTAATTAGTATAAAGACGATTGAAAAAATTCGTTAATTTATCCTCTACTGCATAAGAATTTTTTCTACCTATTTCCGAGAAATTTATGGGGTATGCTATTTTCTTAGAAATATAACAACTTGTTACATCATGTCTTTATTTTGTCGTAATTCGTAATGAACTTGTAATATAACTGTAAAATAATTTAAATTTTATTCATGGTAATATAAAAATAGTTAATTTAACAGATAACTATAATTATTACCCAAACCGGAGGAATTTATCTTATGAAGCGTCAATCTCAGTTGTTTAAAATCATAACAATGTTAACAATTGCTTTATTTTTAGTAATTGCACCATTTGCTAATCTAGCAGATGCAGCAAATGGAGTTAAATCTACGCAAGTTGCATCAGTTGCAAATAAAGTAATGGGAACAAAATATGTTTATGGCGGTACTTCAACTAAAGGCTTCGATTGTTCAGGATTTGTTGGTTATGTTTATAAAAAAGTTGGAGTTAAATTGCCAAGAACAACTGGTGGTATGTATGCAACTGGCAAGTCAGTTGCGAAGAAAAATCTTAAAGTTGGTGACGTAGTATTTTTCAATACCTCAGGTAGAGGCGTTTCTCATGCAGGAATTTATATTGGTAATGGGAAATTCGCACACTCTTCATCTAGTAAAGGCGTTTCAGTAGCGAAAATTAACGATCCGTACTATTGGGGTTCAAAATATATGGGTGCAAAACGTGTGGCGAAAGTAACTCAGGTAGCAGCTAAAAAATAGATGAACATTTCAAAAACACTTTATCGCATGTATGTGATAAGGTGTTTTTTTAATTTCATTTAAATCAATAGAGATGCTTGAAATTGTCACGATATTTTTAAAGTTTGGAAGAACGATCATGTTGTTGTATTTCATTAATTATATTGTCATCGAAAGGTATCGAAATGGGTATGGCAGGTTAATGATTGAAACTTGATAAGTCGACTGAATCAAATATAATCTAATCGAGAAAGATTGTAGATGACTTCTTCAACTAATTATCCGTTTCTTTAAACGGATAATTTACTTCTGTTTATTTAATATAGAAATTAGTCCTAATAAAAAGACGATACCTATTAGAACATAAACGAAAATAGGTGTTACGTGCCCTATATCAACTTTACTAATTACAAATATTGCTTCAGCAACTCTTGATAAAACAATTACCAATGCTAATGTTAATAAAGACATTCCAACTAAAAGTATTCCTGAATTTTTCATGTTTTCATACCCCCAAGTAATAATTTTTCTTTTCTAATCGTTCTTACATAATCGTTTTCCGTTAGTTGAATAAGAAATATGATTATTTAGTGAACTTAGATAAACTAAGTGTATCACAGGTTTCTATATTTTGTATTTATGTAATAAAATAACAAAAAACACCGCTAAAAGCGATGCTAAAATCATTTCGTTTTAAATTGAGGTTTGGGACTTGATTTCGTGTTTTGCACCTCTCGAGAGAAGTCCTTAAGTATTTAACGCTTCTTTTTGTTGGGTTCAATTGGTTTTGAATCTATTTTATGAACATCATTTCTGAGTAAAAAGAATGCAACGATACCTGATACAATAGACCCGCCAGCTGCGATTATTATTCGTGTATCAAAGGGGACTTGTGAGTGATTTTTATTTAAGATCCACATTGCAAGTATGGCGACGATTAACATGATGGGAATGATGAAGCTAAAGCGTTTCATAATAAGTACTTCCTTTTTTATTTTATTTTACCATAAGTCCTTATCGCTCTCGCATTTCTTTATGTCTAACTCCGTAATCCAGCTCTCAGGCTCCATTTCAGACTCCAAAAATGGTTTAGAGGATTAAATGGGCTTCTCCACTTTTCGTCGTGTCAAGTTGAACAGACCAACAAGCTCTTTCGATTCGCTTCTTCCAGCACCGGTGATGGGCTACCAGACTCTTTTAGCTTTAAGTGCTACCAGAGGATTTCCCATTTTCTTTTTTCTGCGACTGCTCTTAGGCGTGATTCGGGACGGACTGCTACTGGGTTGCCGACGAGCTCAAGTACAGTTATATCTGAAATACTGTCGCCATATGCTGAACTGTTTTTCCAGTCGATATCTAGTCCTTGTAGTGCTTTTTCAATCATTTCATTTTTGCGTTCACCTTGAATATGGTAAATGGCTTTGTTAGTGTCTAATATGCCATTACTCATAGGTATTTCTGTCCCAATTACGTTATGAATTGCTAAGTCACGCGTTACTTCGTTAAGCATAGGCGTGAATGCACCGGATACGAGCAGGACATGATCTCCTTCAATTAGATGCTTTTGTAAGCGATCGACAACTGATTGGTTAAGTTCGTTGCGCATTTCTTTTGACATGTCTTCAAAATATGTTTCTATTTCTTGTTGATGCAAACCTTTTAAGGCATCTAAATAGAGTTGCATCGATTTTGCTTTCATTTTGTTTTCAGGGTATATTTTCATTTTATAGGCAAGATAAGGCTTCATGAGAGCTCGATAAAAAGGTTGATATTTAGTTGAATGGATAGGATGTTTCTTTAGATAATTCATCATCAGTTTATAGGTTTCTTGTGGATACAGTGTTCCGTCAAAGTCAAAAATAGCTACGCGCATTTAGTAATCACTCCTGTTCTGATGTTTTTAGTTTATCACGAATTGATGAGTAGTAACCTAGGTATGCCTATGGGAAGCATACAAAAATATGTGAAACGGTGTACCGGGCACAACTGTGACGTACTTACAGGAGATGTAAATTCATGTTAATGAATTCAACAGCAAAAGAGCGACCGTTTATTCAAGGCCGCTGCATTTTCTTAAAGGGGTATTTATTTCTGTCAATTAACCAAATTAGGCTTTGGTGTAGTTTTTTTCAAGTTCTGCTTTTAAGGCTATTGCTAGTTGCAACATACCATATTTACCGGCTAGTTTTTCGGCATCGGCATTGTAGTTAGTGTTGGTGTTAACGTCGTACGTGTAGAATTCACCATTTGAGTCACGAATGAATTCTATACCGGCTACTTTAATTTGGTTTTGTTTAAGGAATTGCTCATACTTTTCAATGATGGTTTCATTAAAGTTTTCGATGATTTGAAATTTCGGTTGTTCTAAATTTGATTCCGTTTCACCAACGGGACAGAACATGTCGTCAATTTGGCAAGCATCTGCAGGGCATAATTCAAAGCCTTCTGAAGTGTCGACTTTTACTGCATATTGGAATTTACCATTAATGAATTCGCAACGTGTAATGTAGGGTTGTGGTGCTTGGATATACTGTTGAATCAAAGTGATTCCATCGACAGGTTCTTCAAAAGTTGAACCTTCAATATATGTTCGTAAGCTTTCAATTGTGTGAAAGAGTTGAACTCCAAGACCTTTGCCGGCACGGTTGTGTTTGGTAATAAAGGAGGTTTCTCCTAATTCATGCGCAGCTTTAATAATTTGTTCTTTGCCGACAGCAGCAATGGTTTTCGGAGTCTTGATTCCTGAAGCTTCTAATGCAGTGTACTGGAGAACTTTGCTCAGTTCGAGTCTAAGAGCATTGCTACCGTTGAAAATGGTACGGTCATGGTGCTCAAGCCACGCTAATACGGCGGAAGTGAGTTCGGGTGCGTATCGATGATTTCGCGTATGGGAAGAGGCACTCATGCGATTGTAGAAAATTCCTTCAGGTGGAGCCTCAGTAAGATTGACTATACCTTGATCGAGATGCCATTCTTCATAAGGTACCTTTAGTTCTTCAAGTCTTTTTGTTAAATGGACGGTCCATTCACTGTTTTCATGAAGTATATAAACTTTAGTCATATAATTGTCCTCCTATTTTTCTATAATTAATCCTATAGGATAACTAGACTATTGGTCAACTTGCACGAAGTTAGAGGGAAAGGGAAGGTCTTCATTACGCGTGTGAATATCTAGAATTCAAGGTGGTTTATTTCGTATGTATTCAGTTGTGTATATCTAAATTCATTAGTGTTTATCTGAAATTCGCATCCTATATCAACTCTTCGCGTAAAGTCGGGAGAGAGGGGAGGTTGGGTGTTAATGCAAGATGATTACCTGCCTGATAGAAAGGAAGCGATGTGAAAGATTCACATCGCTAGTCTCTGTAATTCTTTAGGTTATGTCATGTGCTTGGCATGCTAAACCATAGTTAATCTATTGATAATCCTGTATGTGAATTAGCCACGTTTTAAAGTGGGTGGAATTTCTTCAGGATCTACCATTATTTCAATGACAGTTGGTCCATTATAGGTCTTTGCAAAGACAAGTGCTTCTTCGATTTGGTGTGCTGTAAAGCAACGGAATGCTGCTGCACCAAGTGATTCTCCAAATAGACTCAAGTTTGCAGGAGCTTCATAAACTGTACCCACTGAGCGTCCCAAGTTGTAGCGCATTCCTTTATCAACCATGTCGAGACGACCATTATTGAAGACGATAAATGGAATTTGTAAGTCATGGCATACGGCAACAGAAATTTCTGAACCATGCATCATCATACAACCGTCCCCTGTTAAGCAGGCAATGTCTTGCTGAGGGTTTGCAAATTTTGCCCCAATTGCGTATCCAATTGCATGACCCATTGTACCAAAAATATCGTCCGAAAAGAATGTACCTGGTTGTTCAATATCAAAATGTTGGATTGCGTAAAAAGTATGACTGCCATCGTCGCCAAACAGAATGGTCTCTGCTGGTAAGTGTTTGCGCATTAAGTTAATTGCAGTAACGGCTGACAGTTTTTCATCAGTTGGAGGAAGAACGTATATTTTATCTTTTTCAACGAATATAGTTGCTGCTGCGGTTTCAAGGAAAGCAGGGTCAAGAATCGCTTGTATATTAACTTTTGCGTCTCCAATGACCGACAAGGTTGGAACTGGTATTGATTTGCCTACAAACGTAGATTCCATGTCAAATTGAATGACTTGTTTTGGATACATAGCTTTTGTAAATCCAGGTAAAGTCATGTCGGTAAGTTTAGTTCCGACGACAATTAATAAATCGACACCATCATTCATATAGTCACTTGCGGCTTGCGTTCCACCTAAACCAAATGGTCCCAAGTAACCTGGATGATCACTGCAAATCGTGCCTTTTCCTCCAGGTGTTGTGATGACTGGCAGATTATATTGAAGCGATAGATTCTTTACTTCATCATAAGCTCGTGAAATATGTACACCTTTCCCAAGGAAAAGGAGAGGTTTTTTTGCTTGTTCAAGTAAGAATTTCACTTCATTCATGTAAGGTGATACGGGAAGTTTTAGGTTCGGTAAAGACAGTGTGAATGGTTCAATTTCTTGCATGAGTACATCTGCAGGAATAGATAAATGAACGGGTCCCTTACGTCCGGTTAATGCATGATCAAGTGCATGTTGAAAGTACATCTCAAATTGGTCACCACGCTCGACTCTCGCACTAAATAGGGTAACGGGTTCGAACATTTTGACCAGATCTGTTCCAAAGATACTAGAATCTTGACCCATTGCGCGCCCCGATTCTTTGACAGATGGATGACCTGTAATGAAAAGGACGGGTAAGTGAAAGGCCTTTGCTTGTCCAGCCGCTGTCAGCAAGTTTGTGCCGCCTGGTCCTGAAGTGCCGATTGCAACCCCGAGTGTATGGTTTTGTCGTGAATAACCACCTGCCATAAAGCCAGCACCAGATTCGTGTCTGCTTAAAACGAACTCAAGATTGCTCTTTTCCATCGCAAGGAGAAGTGGAACGACTGCTTTACCAGGGATTCCGAATGCGTGTGTAACTTGAAATGACTGTAAATGTTGGACAAGTAGTGTAGCGACTGTTTTCATAGTTGAATGACACCTCTAGAAGAATTTAGTATATATTTTCTTTCAATTTCAATTGCAGGTAAAGGTTTACTATAATAGAACCCTTGAATTTCATCACAATTTAAATTGCGTAGAAAGAGAAGTTGTTCCTCATTTTCAACACCTTCCGCAATGACTTTTAGATTAAGGGCGTGAGCGATTGAAATGATTGTGCCTACAATTTTCGCGTCTTTTGGTCCACTAATCATGTCATGAATAAAGCTACGGTCGATTTTCAAGCGGTGAATATGGAAATTCTTTAAATAGTTTAGTGAACTGAAACCTTTACCAAAATCATCAATTGCAATTTGTATTCCGAGTTCACTTAATTCTTCTAAAATTGAGGTAGAGCGAATGACATCCATTGTCATGGATTCTGTGATTTCAAGTTCCAAGCAATTCGGTGTAAGTCCAGTATCCAGCAATACTTGTTTTACTTTATCAACGAGACGTTGTTTTAAAAATTCTTGTGGAGATAAATTGATGGAAATTTTAAGTGATGTCAACCCTTGGTCATGCCAAGTTTTCATTTGCCTACAACCTTGAGAAAGGACCCATTCACCTAAAATGACCATTAAACCCATTTCTTCAGCAATGGGAATGAAATCTGATGGTGGAATAAGACCAAGTTGCGGATGATTCCACCGTAGTAAAGCTTCCATTCCAATAATTTGATTGGTTTGTAAATCGATTTGTGGTTGATAATGAAGCACAAGGTCATCGTTTTTAATAGCTAATTCGAGCTCCGTTTCAAGAGTCAGCTTTTTCATCGACTCTTCATTCATGTCTGAATTGTAGAAACAATAGCCGTTTTTACCTCGTTCTTTTGCGCGATACATGGCATTATCAGCATGTGAGAAAAGAGTAGTAACATCTGAACTGTCATTCGGGTAAATGGCGATGCCGATACTCGTGCTTATATGAAATTCAAGACCTTGAATGACAAAAGGTTTACGAACAATTTCAATAATGTCATCAGCAATATTTTTTAGGTCATCGAATGTTTGGCTCGCACTTAAGACAATTGTAAATTCGTCACCTCCCATACGAAATAGCTTGCCTTTATTAAGTAAATAGTCATTTAATCGTTGTGCAATTTCCACAAGTAACGTATCACCTTTTGAGTGACCAAGTGTATCGTTTATTAACTTAAAGCGATCGAGGTCTAGCAAGAAAACTGCCAGCATATTTTCATGTGATTGTGATGATTCGAGAATACTATTTACATACATTTGGAAATAGCGTCTGTTGGGAAGCCCGGTTAGTTCATCATGATGCGCGTGATGTTTCATAAGAAGTTGGTTTTCATAGCGTTCTGTGATGTCACGGAAGCTACCTACTGTTCCAATAAAATGTTTATTCTCACTGTAAATCGGTCTACCATCGAACAAACAAATGGTTTCTTTTGAGGAATCGATATTATTGAATATAACTTCTAAATCAGAGAATCTATCTTTTGTTTGAATTATTTTTTTTATCCAATCACCGATAATTGCTAAATCTTGAACGGGTTGATTGAGAACGTTTTTTCGTTTTAAACCAGTCAATTTTTCAGCATATGGATTAAATTCCATTATGCGTCCAACTTGATCTGTTAAAATCATGGCAGTTTGCGCTGATTCAGTTACCATTTGGTTTAATACATTCAAGTCTTTATTTTGTTCTCGCAGTTGGATTTCACGTTCAATACTATTACCAACAATAGAAAGTAATGAAAGTAGCAATGGATCTTGGAAGTTTAAAGCAGTCATGATTGAAACTGTCCCAAATGTTCCATCGGTACGATGATTTTTAAATGGTACAGAATAACAAGCGGATTGACTAAGAAATTCATGATAATGTTGAGGCCCAATTACTTCAACTGGTTTGTTATGGTCGAGTGCTAGACTAATACAGTTCGTTCCATTGTAACTCTCTGTAAATTGCACGCCGGTTCTAAACCCAAACTGTTTAATGACATCTTTAATCGTACTGTCTCCTTCGATATACGTAACAATGCCTTGATTATCGGTCACCACGATTAGAAGGGGGGTTCCTTTCACCATATTTAAAAATTCAGGAATAAAAAATTCAACAACTTTTAATGTTTCAAGAGTTTCTCGTTGAATATGTTGCAGTTGCTCTTGGCTAATTTGAATAGATTCTGGAACAATTGTTGGGTCTAATCCTAATGATCTACATCTTTGGTTTGATTCTTCAATAAGTCTTAAATTTTCTTGGTATGAGTCAATGTTAGTTGGCAACTGTATCACCTCTCTATACTTATTTTTTTATGTAATTTCGAGTGTATTAGACGATAAACTGCAAGATTCACCAAATTCCTATAAAAATATCTACTATAATTATAGTCCAAAAGGAGGGAATTCACCTGTCTTATTCTGGATAAAGACAAAATGTTTTTAAAAAAACTTTTAATTTATGTAATTATTATAATAAATAGCATATACTTTCCATTTTAGTTGTACCCAGACTAAATTGTTTGGGAAATATTGAGTGTATTCTTGATTTTTATCGTGAGCTAATGCTAAGTCGGAAAAATTGTGCACAAGTTGGAATAGAGAAATACTGGAATTTGTAACGAAGGATGTAGCCAAAATCCAAATATGGTTTTAAAGTATGTAAAAAGGCAATCGAAATGGTATTTTCGGTCGCCTTTTTTCTATAGAGATGTTTGTACTAATAACAAATAAAGTGTCCGTTATAGACGCTTTGATTATTTCCAAAAGTCTTTGTAGTTTAATAGTTCTTCTAGTGAGACGAATGTTGGAATTGAACGTAATCGTTAAATGTCACAAGTATTATATCCGAATATTGGTATTTTTCAATGCCTACGATGTAATCCTATGTACGGAAGGCTAGAATTAGTGAGCTTAATTCTTCTGGTAATAAAAAATTTGAAGTTGATTTGAGGAACTGTTGCACCGATAGATTGAGAGACTTCAATAATTTCTTTATCCGACTTCCAGTAGTGAATTTTCGACGAGTCGAGCAAGGTATGGTGCTGCATAAAAGACGAGTGGTACGATTGCTGCCCTGTCCCAATAGCTGATCCAACAATTAATCTAGTCGCAATCTCACTTCTTTTCTCATCACTTATCATCACACGAAAAGGACATATCCTAGACAACAAACGGATTTAAATATCTTAAATCCCATTTCCAAATAAAGTGTTTTTTAACAACGCTTCTTCTTCTATAGAAAGAGCAGATAATTTTTCAATTAATTCAAATATTAGTTTGCAGTTAACGTTAACGTAAATGATAAAATAAATTAAAATATGCGAGTTGAGGAGGAGTTAGTGTGAAGAGTATTGCCGATGTGGCGAGAGAGTTTGGGGTGACTACTAGAACGATTCGTTATTATGAGGAGCTTGGTTTGTTAATCCCTAAGCGAACAGAAAGCAATATTCGTGTCTTTAGACCATCTGATTGTGCAAAGATAAAGTTAATTGTTCGTGGCAAGCAATATGGATTTAATTTGGAGGAAATCAAAGAAATGGTATTGTTATTTGATCAAGATCGAACGGGTGTAAGACAGCTAGAGCGAACTATTGAATACGGAAATAAACGGTTGGCTGAAATTGATGTTAAGATTCACGATTTACAAGAGATGAAGTCAGAAATAGAATTGCTGCATCATCAGTTTTCGAAAAAACTAGTAAACATAAAGGGGAATTGACAATGAATTTATCTGTTATATTGGAGCGAAATGCACGAAAATTTCCGACTGTAGAGGCGGTCATAGGAATGGGAAAACGATTGACTTATGAAGAGTTGGATCGACAAGTGGAGGGTATGGCACATGGTTTGATGTCAAAAGGGATTACCGCTGGGGATAAAGTGGTTCTTTTTATGCCAAATGTTCCTGAATTTGTGGTGACATATTTTGCAGTACATCGTTTAGGTGGTGTAATTGTTCCAATCAATGCGAAGTCTACATTATCTGAAATTGAGTATATTTTAGATCATTCAGATGCGAAGGCGTTGGTTGTGCATGAGTTGTTATTTGCTATGGTGAAACCGTTACAATCTAATCTAGTGTTGATAAAGACGTCAGAACAATTTGGAAAATGGGATTCATTTGAAAAATTACTTGAAATGAAGGTGAGTTTCAAGCTGCAATGTACATCAAAAGATGATGATCCTTCCACCATTTTGTATACATCCGGAACAACGGGACAACCAAAAGGGGTATTGTTTAGCCATCGAAATGTGTTAACAGTTGCTCAAATGATTTGTATTGAATTGGAAGTAAAGCCTGAGAGTCGTTTGTTGGTTATGATGCCACTAAGTCATTCAGCACCTCTTCATTTATTCTTGCTCGCAGGGATGATTGTCGGAGCGACGCATGTCCTAACTCCAACATTCACGCCAGAATTACTATTAAAAACGGTTGAATTAGAGCGTACGACTCATTTCTTTGGTGCGCCTGTTGCCTATATGTTAACGGCAAAAGAACCAGCTATTGCACAAACAGATTTGTCATCGATGAAGTGGTGGGTCTATGGAGGAGCACCACTTTCAAAAGGCGAAGTTGAATTTCTTCAGAGTTCTTTTCATACTGAAAATTTCGTCTGTGTATACGGGTTAACGGAAGCTGGTCCTAGTGGATCGTTGTTACTAGGAAACGAACACGCAAAAAAGGCAGGGAGTATTGGAAAAAGGGCTGCTCTGTTTACTGAACTTCGTATCGTTAACGGTAATGGAGATGATGTGGCAATTGGAGAAGTCGGGGAAATTTATTTGCAAGGTGAAGGTACGATGCTTGGATATTACAAAAATGAAGAGGCAACTTTGGCTACGTTTGATGGAAGTTGGTTAAAAACTGGAGATTTAGCAAGATTTGATGAAGATGGCTACATTTTTATAGTTGATAGAAAGAAAGACTTAATTATTTCTGGTGGTGTTAATGTGTACCCGAAAGAAATTGAGGATGTCTTGCTATCGCATACAGCTGTGAATGAAGTTGCTGTGGTTGGCATACCACACCCTGTATGGGGAGAGACGGTAAAAGCATACTTTTCAGGTACGAGAGAAGTGTCTATTTCGGATTTGACAGCATTTGCACAAGAAAAGTTATCTTCTTATAAAGTGCCAAAATTGTTCGAGCAAGTCGATGCTCTTCCACGAAATGCATCAGGAAAGATTTTAAAACAACCGCTGAGAGAGAGAGGGGAGTAAATGAATCCACGTAATTTTTACACGACAGATACAACGCTTCATGAGATTTTACGAAATGGGCTACAACCTGATATGTTTTCATATGCCCATAAATCACTAACAAACTTTGGTGCAGTTGTGGCAAATGAAATTGATGAGCGTGCGAGACATACGGATCGTGAAGGTGAACCGCGTTTAGTGAAATTTGATCGCTATGGGGAAAACGTTTCAGAAGTATGGGTCAATGAAGGATATAAAAAAACGGTGAAGGAAACGTATGAAACTGGGATTGTTGGCTATGTACATAAAGAAATTCCTGAAGTGGGTCGTAAGGGGAACTACTTGTACAGTTTTGCTCAAGGTTATGTATTGTCTCAATCCGAAGCGGGGTTTTATTGTCCGGTAACGTTAACGATGGCGACGGCTTTTTTACTGGAACAATATGCAAATGATGAGTTAAAATCACGGTTTTTGCCGCATGTTACCGCAACTGGAGACGATGACTTGTTTGAAGGTGCTACATTCCTCACTGAGCGTCAAGGTGGCTCTGATGTTGGCGCAAACGTTGTGAAAGCTGTAAGTGATGGAGAGCATTTTAAATTATTTGGTGAGAAATACTTTGCTTCGAATGTGGGAATGGCTGGTGTAGCAATGGTACTTGCCAGAATTGAAGGTGCCCCAGAAGGTTCAAGAGGGTTGACACTTTTTGCAGTGCCTTGGCGTCGTGAAGATGGTTCTTTAAACGGGGTTTCTATTCGTAGATTGAAAGATAAGTTAGGTGTTCGGGCAGTACCTAGTGGAGAAATAGAGTTCGAAGGGGCCATTGCATATGTCGTTGGGGACAAAGCGAATGGATTAAAATATATGATGGAAGCGCTAAATTTATCACGCATTTGTAATGCCGTTGCATCTCTTGGAATTATGAGACGTGCTTTAAATGAGGCTTCCGATTATGCACATCAAAGAGATGCATTCGGTCATAAACTTATAGCTTTTCCAATGGTGCAAGATACGTTAGGAAAATTAACTGCAAAAATGGAAGTTGAACTTGCAACTGTCTTTGATTTAATTACGTTATATGACCGTGTGGCTACCAAAGAAGTAAGTGAAGAAGAACTAATATTGAACCGATTATTTATTGCGATCATGAAAAAAGAATCAGCTGAACAAGCAATACATTTTTCCCATGAAGCTATTGAAATGCATGGAGGAAATGGTTACATCGAAGATTTTGTGACTCCACGATTGCTAAGAGACGCGCAAGTTTTAACAGTGTGGGAAGGTACTGCAAACATATTAGGTTTAGAGTTTGTAAGATTAGTAAGAAAATTCAATGCACATACGTTATTTATATCAACAATGAAATTACGAATCGAAAAAATATCAAAGAGTTCTTTAAAACCAATAGTTGCAAAAGTGTTGGATGAATTACAAATTGACCTAAATATATTTGCTTCTTTAGAAGAAGACATGCAGAAGTTTGAAGCCAAAGCTATGACTCAGCGGATGGCCGTAGTTTACGAAAGTGTTATAGCGCTTGAAATGGCTGAGGTATCTGGAGAACACTTGGCTCTTTTATGTGATATTTACTTGGAAATGACCTGGGGTTTGCGAAAAATTGGGGAACCGATGAAAACTTGTCAATTATTTAAGTAAATATATTAAAATATTCACTTTATATTCTAAAGTAAAATAATAGGTATAGGTAGACTACAATAATATCAAATTAATGGAAGTAAAGATTAGTTATAATTGTGAAATAACTAAAAGTAGGCTACCACAAATTCCCTTTTTGTGAGAGAATTAGTTCACATAATAAAGATGGGGGTGCCTATAGCGATGCTATTTCCAATATTATTAATTTTACTTATCATTGTATCGGCTGTATTGAAATCTCCAAAAGTGAAAGGTTTTTTGGGGGAATTAAGTGTAAGAATTATATTAAAGAAGTTGAAAAAAGAAGAGTTTGAAGTTCTTCATAACATTATGTTGGAGAAAGATGGGAATACTACTCAAATTGATCATGTAATCATAGGACGGACAGGAATATTTGTTGTGGAAACAAAGAACTATAAAGGATGGATTTTTGGTTCAGAACATAGCAAGTTTTGGACGCAAACCATATTTAAGAGTAAATACAGGTTTCAAAATCCAATTCACCAAAATTATGGTCACATCAAGTTTTTGGAACATCATCTCCAAGATTATTTTGGACCATTCTTTTCAATTGTTGCGTTTAGTAAGAGAGGAACGCTTAAGAAAATTGATATTATATCTGAGGATATCCATGTGGTACATTCACAACAATTGCCGAGGATAATAAACTCGAAAACAGTAGTGGGCATGTCAACTGATTCAGTTCATAGAGTGGCTGAAATGATTCGAAAAGCAAATTGTATGAATAAAGATATAGCCAAAAAACATGTTCAAACGATCAAACAAGAGCGAAAAATTAGAGATGCCAAACTAGAGCGAAACATGTGTCCTAAATGTAATAATGAACTAATTGAGAAATCGGGAAAGACCGGAAAGTTTACGAGTTGTAGTCAATATCCAAAATGTAGGTATACCATTTAAAGAATGGTATACCTTTTTAATTGCATGAAAACACAATGTTTAATTTGAATATTGTGAACAATTACATTACACTATATATAAAAGACTATTAAATTTTAATGTGAATAGGCATAAAGACACAAAAATGGAGTAAGGGGAGTTTAAAGAATGGTAAAATCAATTTCACAAATTAAAATAAATAGTGATGAATTTAATTGGAAAAATAATGAAGGTTTATTGACCTTCAATGATGAGCCTTCTATCATTATGTGGAATAAAACTCTTGAAATCTTAATAAAGACATTAGATGAAGTTGCAGGTATAGAGAAAAGTAATGAGGTTCTTGAAATCTTTGGTTATCGTTTGGGCTATTTGGTCAGCCAATCCTATGCAGGGCGAAGTGATTTAGAAAATATTTTAATTGAATTCAGCGACTTTCACCGCAATGCAGGGTGGGGAAATGTTAAAATAACCATGTTTTCTAAACAAGAAAAACGAATTGTGATTGAATTATACAATAGTTGGGAAGACCATGTATTTAAGTCGATTAATAAAGAACAAAAATGCATCATCTTACCAAGTTTTTGGGTAGCTTTTATGAGTAATTTGATGAAAGAAAATATGAGTTATTCAATATCGGAGATTACTAAAAATGGAATCGAATTTAATGAACTTCAAATTTTCGTGAAAGACTAGATTTTTTTGACAACGGAATAAGCTGAGTAATTGTCTATAGCACTATTCACCAATATAATTATTTAATCTTTTTGTTATAAGTTTGTTCATTTGGGAAAGAACAACAAAGACATGAATTTAATATGGAGAGGTGGATGTAAAATGAATGAAACACATGATGAAAAGCAACCTAAGAACCAACCTGTAAATGCTCAAATTCAACAACCAGAAAAGTTAAGCAAGGAAGAAAAAGAAATTCTTCAAGTACGTGATGGTCAACATAATCATAATGTAGATGAACGAGGCGGATTTTAGTTGCTAGTCATAAATAGAGAGGAAAACCACTACTCCTAATGGGGTTGTGGTTTTTTATTTAATTGATAAAAGTCAAAAGTCATACATACCATGTTAGATAATTAATATTGGAAAAATAAGTAAGTAAAAATTATCACATTGTGTGGAAGGTTTTTTCTTTTTTCTAGAGTCCCAAGAGATCTATCTTGCATTCACGGGTATATATCTCGATTTCATAAATATTTATTTAGTATTCACGTAATAAACACAATTTGAACGTGCAAGAATTTTGTCATTTGCAGTGGATGATATGTATTTAGGGGGGATTTGTAATATGGATACAATTACCTTTTCCTTTAATTGGTTCTTAATGTATGAATTACTCTACTTTAAGTATATTTTCTGTTTATTTAATACGTATTAGTAAGCCTTTTCATTTTAACAGCCAAAATGTTTCGATAATTATGTATAATTAGACTTGTTGAAATTTTTATATACGGAAAAGGGAGGAAATTATAAATGAAAACAAAATTAGTAAAAGGCTTAGCGACTGTACTACTTGCAAGTTTAGTTTTAGCAGCATGTGGTGCAGATGAGGGTGAAAAAACTTCGGAGGGTGAAGGTTCTGAAGGTCTAGATTCGAATTTAGTAACGATTGCAACTGGAGGAGCTTCGGGTCCATATAACATTATTGGAACAGCTTTAGGAGAATTATACTCAAGTGAGTTAGGAGTTAACTCAAAAACACAAACAACTGGTGCGTCTGTAGAAAATATTAATTTGATCAAGCAAGAGAAAATTGAAATGGCATTTGTTATGAGTGACGTATTAAGTGAAGCGGTTGAAGGTGTAGGAAACTTTGATGAAAAAGTTGGAAATGTTTCTCAAATTGCATCCCTTTATCCAAACTACGTTCAAATTGTGACATCTAAAAAAACAGGCATTAACTCGTTTGAGGATTTAAAAGGTAAGCGTATTGCAGTTGGTGCGCAAAACTCAGGTGTTGAAGTAAATGCACGTAATTTACTAGAAGGCCACGGAATTACATATGACGATGTCGAAGTAGATTACTTAGGGTATGCAGAAGCAGCGGATGCTTTGAAATCTGGTAAAATAGATGCAGCATTCTTAACAAGCGGTATACCAAATGCTTCACTTATGGAGCTTGAACAAGGTTTAGATATGATGCTAGTACCTGTAGATCCTGAGAAAATCAAGGAAATTGCACAAGATCAAACGTATTTCGTAGCTCTTGATATTCCTACAGGAACTTACGGAAATGAAGAAGCCATTCCAACAGCAGCAATTATGAATGCATTAGTTGTACGTTCTGATATGAGTGATGATGATGTGTATAAACTAACTAAATCGTTCTTTGAAGGTCTTGAAGGTTTAACAAATGCCCATCAAGCAGCTGCAGATATTTCATTAGAAGCAGCGCAAGAAGGCATGGTAGCGCCAGTACATCCGGGTGCACAAAGGTACTATGACGAACAATAAAAGGAAACTGAGGGGTCCATTTTTATTGGTGCTCCTCTTCTTTTTATTACTATTTGTAGTATTCCCACTACGATTTGTTCAGATTACACTCCCTAATTCCACGCTCTTTATTTATGAAAAGACCTTTGATGTTCAGTGGATTCATTCGGTTGAAAAAGAAGAATGGATCGAATCATATAGAGTTAATAGTGACAAATTCATATTAACTAGTACAGCTTTTAAAACATTTGGTGCTGGTGTTCCAAGTGATGGATTAGTAGAAATACGAGACGATGGTTATGTTCACATGACCATTAATCGGGAAATGGACGACATTTTACTCGTGGTTTCGGATTTAGTGAAAACAACTATTTATTTTGATACTAAAGAAATTCTTTTATATGAACTTGTCGATGATTACGAAGAAGTTCTTCTGGAGAGTAAATTGCTCCCTTGGTGGAATATTTTAAAATGAAAGATTAAGAGGTGTTCGGCATGGGTTTAGAACCAAAAGCATCAATTACAGCTGATCCGGCTATAGATGGACAAAAAGTTTTAGAGAAATTTGACCGTGAATCTGTTGTACGTCAAATCACGAATAAACGTATTACGTGGTTTATTACTGCGGTGGCTATTGCTTATTCACTTTTCCATTTGTACATTACATATAATCCAATGCCTGAACTACAAGCTCGTTCCATTCATGTGGCCATTGGAATTGCACTCGTATTCTTAATTTATCCTGCTCATAAAAAGCAAGATAGGACCAAAGTAGCTTGGTATGACTGGATATTATTTGCAGCATCCATCGCTTCAACAGTCTATTTATTGAAAGAGTACACGGCAATTATGACCACACGTGGTGGTATTCCAAATACAACCGATATTGTCATGTCTATCATTACAGTTATTCTAGTGCTCGAAGCAGCTAGACGGATTACTGGGCTCATTCTCCCTGTACTCGCATTAGTGTTCTTGGGTTACACATTCGTCAGTCATTTAAGTTGGATGCCTTCACGCTTAATGACTCGTCAATATGATTTAGCTGATATTTTTGGGCAAATGTATTTGAAAACGGAAGGATTATTTTCAAGTGCAATCGGTGCTTCCGTTACATTCATTTTCCTTTTCATTTTGTTCGGAGCATTCTTGTCCAAATCTGGAATGGGTCAATTATTTAATGATTTATCATTAGCGTTAGCGGGTGCTCAAAGAGGAGGACCTGCTAAGGTTGCCGTAATTTCTAGCGGATTTATGGGTAGTATTAACGGGGCAGCAGTAGCCAATGTTGTAGGTACTGGAGCTTTTACCATTCCATTAATGAAGAAAATTGGGTACTCGAAAAACTTTGCTGGAGCTGTTGAAGCAAGTGCTTCTATCGGCGGACAAATATTGCCTCCAATTATGGGTGCTAGTGCGTTCATTATGGCTGAAACCACAGGTGTTAGCTATGGCTCTATTGCTTTAGCGGCATTGTTACCAGCATTGCTTTATTTCTTAGGTGTTATTGCACAGGTGCATTATCGAGCGGGACGTGATAATTTACAAGGTGTGCCAAAAGCTGATTTACCTAAAGTAAAAGAAGTATTAAAAGCACGAGGGCACTTATTGTTACCGATTTTTGGACTGGTGTACTTCTTGTATATATCAATGCCAATCGGGTATGCCGCGTTTTATACCATTCTATTAACGATTCTTGTTAGTATGATTAGAAAAGAAACGCGTATGTATCCACGCGATATATTAGATGCATTAGCTGACGGTGCAAGACAATCGCTCTCTGTAATGACTGCTTGTGCGGTTGTTGGGATCATCATCGGAGTCGTTACTTTAACAAGTTTTGGAACGGTGATGACTTCATCTATTACAAGCTTAGGCGCAGGTTCTCTATTCTTAACGTTATTCTTCACGATGATAGCTTCAATGATTTTAGGAATGGGTTTACCTTCAATTCCTGCATACATCATTACAGCAACCATGGCAGCACCAGCCTTAGCTGCTTTTGATATTCCAATATTAGTTGCTCATTTGTTTGTTTTCTACTTTGGTATTTTCGCGAATATTACACCACCAGTCGCGTTAGCTGCATTTGCGGGAGCTGGAATATCAGGTGGAGATCCGATGAAAACTGGCTTCCAGGCGTTGAAATTGTCTATAGCTGGCTTTATCATTCCCTATTTATTTGTTTATAATCCGGCCATGTTGATGATTGATACTACTGGAGTTGCAACAAATGCTAAAGAGTTCCCCTTGCCTGAAGTTAGTGCAATTATATTGATTGTCCTTACATCAATTATTGGGATATTAGCACTAAGTGCCGCTGTAGAAGGGTATTTTAAAAAGGAAATAAACATCATATCAAGATTAGTATTAGGTGTAAGTGCAATATTACTTATATTCCCAGAAGGTTCTACGGATATCATTGATTTTATTGGAGTAGCTATAATGATTACCCTGAACGTATTGAGCGCTAGAAAACAACAAAGTTTATCTGTATAAATGTATTGAAAAAGCTGAACAACGAACCAGTTGTTCAGCTTATTTTTTAAACGTTTTTAGGGACCTTCCAGCTGGCTCGAAAATGAACTTTGTCTTCACCTCCAAGTTATTTACACATCAAGATAAATTAAATTACTACGTTACAATGGACTGATAAAGGTGAGGTGAATTTGATGAAAACTTTATTATTGACAGGTTTTGAACCATTCTTGTCTTTCACAGTAAATCCAACGATGAAAATAGTGGAAGAATTAAATGGACAATATATTGGAGACTATCAAATTGTAGGTAATACGATGTCGGTAGATTTTAAGTCTTCAGCTAGTCAATTAATTGATTTGATAAAAGATATAAAGCCTGATGCAGTTATTTCACTTGGACTCGCAGGAGGTCGTAATAAAATCACACCCGAACGAATTGCGATAAATGTTAAAGATGGTGCAGCGGATAATGAAGGGAATACCCCTGTGGACGAAGTGATTCAACAAGAAGGACCTGCGGGGTACTTATCGACACTACCTATACGATCAATGGTTGAGAAATTAATAGAGTTAGGTTATCCTGCTTCAATTTCAAATACTGCAGGCACTTATTTATGCAATAACGTGATGTATGAAGGACTTCATTACACAGCTACAAATAAACTAAGGGTACCAAGTGGTTTCATTCATATTCCAGCTTCTCATGAACTTGCCATTCAACACGGAAATATACCAAGTTGGTCATATGAAGATTTAAAGCAAGGTATTATGACTTGTATTTCAGTTTTATCAGAAAGTGAAAGGGAGTTACCCTTAAATTGTGAATAACACTCTTGATTTTAGTTTTTCAGGAACACCAAAAATAAGATTATCCATAGATACAGGAAAGGTGGAAATAAATTTTGACTGAACAATATAACTTACAACAAGCTTTACTTTCTGACTACGATCAAACATGGTCAAAAAATGGGATTTCTGGTGAGCGAATAGCGAAACGATTACATGAGTTATCAAAAATAGGACTAACTTCTCAAAATGGTGTATCTCGTGTGGGCTTTTCGCCACTTGAGCAACAGGCGAAAGTGCTTGTGATGGACTGGATGAAGAATGCTGGAATGACGGTAACACAAGATGGTGCCGGAAACGTGGTTGGACGAATTGCAGGACAATATACTAATATTCCTTCAATTGCATCTGGTTCTCACGTTGATAGTGTCCCTGAAGGTGGTCATTTTGACGGTCCACTAGGTGTCATTGCTGCGCTTGAAGTGGTAGAGGCTTGGAAAGGGCATGGGATTATTCCATTGAAACCTTATGAAGTTTATGTATTTACAGATGAAGAAGGTACGCGGTTTAGTGGTGGGTTAACGGGTAGTCGTGCAATGACTGGTGTAATAGATATGAATAATCAAGTGACATTAAAAGATGAGGATGGCTTAACTTTTGAAGAAGTTTTAGCGACCACAGGGAAAACACTTGAAGGGTTTACTAAAGCCAAACGAACTAATCTTGGCATCGAGAGATTTATAGAAATTCATATTGAACAAGGGAAAAAGTTAGAGAATGCGAATTTACCTGTTGGAATTGTCAAAGGTATAGCAGGTCCTTCTTGGATTGAATTTGTGTTTGAGGGCAAAGCAGGACATGCAGGCAATACACCAATGGATGATCGGCAAGATGCATTAACTGCAGCTTCAGAATTAATTTTAAACATTGAAAAAGCTCCTTCCATGGTAAGTGCAACTAGTGTAGCTACGGTTGGTAAAATTCAAGTAGAACCGAATGGAGCAAATGTGATTCCAGGTAAAGTTAGTCTGATCACAGATATTCGTGACATTAATGAAAAAACACGAGATCAAATCGTTTCTAACATCGTAAATAAAGCACAAGAGATTGCCATATCTCGAAATATTAACGTGACAATAACTGAAAAAATGCGCACACCTCCAGTACCGATTGGTGAAGAAATGACTAAAATGCTTAATGGCGTATTTAATGATATGAAGATTGAAAAACAATATCTTGTTAGTGGTGCGGGACATGATGCCATGATGCTAGGTGCGCTCATTCCAGTGGCTATGATATTTGTTAGAAGTAAGAATGGTGTAAGTCATAATCCTGCTGAATGGACAACTTTAACGGACTGTACCATCAGTGCTCATGTATTAAAACAAGCCATTGAAAAGTGCATGGAATTGTAGGTGAATAATTGTAAAAAAAGTGTGAAAGAACAAGTACTATATTTGAAGATATCCTGATCAATTACCGAATGGTGTCTGTCTAATCTTTAAAAAAACAAATAAAGGTTTTGAAAGTGGGGAAAATGATGGAGAAAGCAGATTTGAAAGCTATTGTGAAGGATTGGCGTTTGCATGCAGTCGTTTTGATAATTGTATGTGTCACGGAAGCTATTGGACAGTTTGCATTTAAAGTTGGTCCAGGTGTTATTTTACTGTTACCGATGGTTTATGCATTTATTATTGGATTGGCTCTATTTTTTACACCACTTGTTAGTGACAAGATGGCGAAAAATGCTGAACCATTGATTGTCCTCGGAGTAACTTTACTCATTGCGAAAATCGGTGTTTCGATTGGACCTCAAATAGAGGCATTGATTGAAGCTGGACCTGCATTGCTTCTGCAAGAATTAGGGAACCTAGGGACTATATTTTTTGCATTACCATTAGCAGTCCTTTTAGGTTTTAAACGTGAAAGTATCGGTATGACTCATTCTATAGGCCGTGAGCCTAATGTAGGTTTGATTGTTAATAAATTTGGGTTTGGATCAGCAGAAGCACGTGGAGTAATGGCTGTCTATATTTTTGGTACGGTATTTGGTGCAGTATTTTTAGGGTTAATCGCTGGTTTATTAGCGACTACTACACCTCTTCATCCGTTATCTTTCGCCATGGCATCCGGAGTCGGAAGCGGCAGTATGATGGCTGCAGCAAGCGGGTCTCTTATCGTCGCATATCCTGAGATGGAAGATCAAATTGTCGCATTTGCAGGTGCCAGTAATTTACTGTCACTAGGAACAGGTTTATTTTTCAGTATTTTTATTGGACTTCCTTTGACTGAAAAACTCTACTCTCTTATGATGAATCGGAAAGTGCGGAAATTAAAAGGGGGCAACCCGAATGCTTAAACATTTAACAGAATGGACATTGGTATTAGGCATCTTCGGGATTGCAGCAGCTTTGGGAAATTGGCTAGGCTATGACGTGCTTCCTTGGGTTGCGATTCCTGGTTTAATCATATTAATCATGATAAGTGTAGCTGGTCTTATTTTGGAAAAATTGATTCCAGGGAATATACCCGCTGTTGGATATATTGGGGTAATCGGAATACTTGTATCGTTACCGTTTGTACCAGGTTCAGATTTTATCGTTGAATGGACTTCTAAAGTTAGTATATTGGCATTGGCTACACCCATTTTGGCATATGCGGGAATATCGATTGGTTCTAACTGGGCAGACTTCCGTAAACTCGGAATTCGGAGCATCATAGTAGCCATCATGGTGTTATTTGGAACTTTTATTGGTTCAGCATTAATTGCAGAAGTAATTTTAAGATGGCAAGGTATTATATAAAAAATGTTCAAAGTTCCATGCAGGCCATTGGACTTTTTGGAGCCCGATTTGAAATGATGAAACACGAAACCCTTGTGGTAAATTAATTAGTAGTTGGAGTCATTTTGATGAGCCCATAAAAAAAAGACTTTCCTAAACAAAGACACAAATGTCCACCGATTTGTGTCTTTGCTTTGTTATAGGGATAGAAGCACTTGGGCATACGTAAGATGAAGAACAACTGTCTCTAATTAAACGGATCGAATTAGTTCTCAATGGTCTAGGTATAATGATAAAATGTGTGGTGGAGGAGATTCAATGTTAACAAAACAACAAGCTCTATTAACGAAAGAAGACTTTTCAACTCGAACAGATTTACCTAAATGGTTGATCGATGAATATAAAACATTTCACAACATAGTGACCGATAAAACATTTCCTTGTCATTTTGGAATGGGTGGAGAGTTAAAAGGAGAATTACGTTATGGCTTTATAACGCAAGATGACTGGTCCAATTTACCGAAAACCTTGGAAGGATTTCTAGACATATTTCAAAATCCAAAGCATAAAAGACATGGTTTATTTGTATTTGTAGAACCATTTAAAGTTGAAGGTAATCTAGAACAATATCGGAAACAGTTTTGGGATATTCTACAGTATTTACATAAAGTAGACCCGGTAGAATGGCCCGAAAATGCTCCTCGTGACCCTGAGCATCACATGTGGGATTTCCGCTTTCATGGAGAACCAATTTTTGTGTTTGCCAATGCACCAGCTTATAAGCAAAGAAAGACACGTCATTTGGGGAACTCTATGGTTCTTGGATTCCAACCTCGTAAAATTTTTCAAGGTCTTGAAGGGACTGAAAAAGGAGGCATCATGTCTCGTGATAAAGTTCGTGAACGTGTGGAAGCGTGGGATGAATTGCCAAAGCACCCGGACATAAGCCATTTTGGCGACCCTCATCATAATGAATGGAAGCAGTTCTTTATTGGAGATGACGTTGAGCCGTTAACAGGCAAGTGTCCTTTCAATCATAAATCCTCTTAATTGTAGTTTGCTATATTGTAAAATCTAAAATGGACAACAACATATGAGAAGTAGAAAAATACTAAGAGACTTCAGCTTCAGTTGAAGTCTCTTTTTACTCTCTATCCATAAGTCCCAAGTCCCTCGTCGACTGTATTCAAGGCGAAATGCATGCTACACTAAGATGTAAACTTTATTAATTAAGGGCGTGTTTTATATGATAGGACGTAATGATCCGTGCCTATGTGGTAGCGGTAAAAAATATAAAAAGTGTTGCGAAAGTAAACAAGCGGTCTCTATTGAAGAAGTACGTTCAGAAGAGTTAGATCGCCTACTACAATTATTTTATGATGAATATCCAGAACGAAAAGATTTACCTGCTTTGCTAAGTGTCATGAACGAATGGAAATCTAAGTTAGACAAATTCTTAGTTGAAGAAATGATTGAAGCAATTGCAATTGATGAATTCTTCTTCCATAATAAACCTGAAATTTGGCTAAATTATATTGAAAAACAACAGAAAAGAGCAGTTCGACCAGCTGTGGTCGAGGTGTTAGAACATTGGAAAACACCGACCGTACTCCTTGGAGAAGTGGTTGGTGTGGAACTGAAATTTATGTTGGTAAAAGACATATTTACAAATGAAACTCTGTATTTGAAACGTGAAAGTGAAAAGCCTGTTCCTTTAGGTGTACATGCTTTCTGCTTTAGGCTACCTGATATCAGCTTAAAAGAAAATCACTATCTAGCTGTTTCAAGTTTAATTTTCCTCCCAACTGATCATCATGATTCAATCACATCATTTGCCAAGGAAAATTCTGCTACGAGTAATGAAGAGTCATCTAAGTTCTTACAAAATCACCTCATTGAATTCTGGGAAATGCTTGGGTCAAATGGTTATGATGGTGGGGAATTTACAGATTTTGAAGCTGGAATATTAATTGAAGTAATGGAAAGACTAGAGAAACAAAATCGTAATCCCGAAAAATTGGTTAGTATTATTGAAGATTATTTAGTTACAAATCAGCCGAATGCAAGAAAAGAAGGAGCGGTCGCAGCCGGTGCCATTCGCTTTGGTCAAGAACATGAATTATTTGAAGGTCCATACTGGAGTATAAAAGAGATTGCTGAATGGTATGAGGTTTCGACTCATTCACTAAATAAATATTATAAAGATATTAACGAATTTTATTTAGTAAGCACAACAAAATAAGTAGAGTAGCCCGCCGAAAAATTATTTCGGTGGGCTTTCTCGTACTCAGTTCCATTTATCTGAATTTCAGTCGTTAATTCATTAAGAAAGTTTTTTTATTGTCAAAGAAGCATTTACAAGGATTTCATTGCTAACTAAATCTGTTTGTAGGTCTATATAGGTAGTTGTTAAAGTAAGGTTTCGTAAAGTGAGTTCGCTGTTTGAGGCTAATGAAAGGATGGTCAAGCCATTATTTTGTGGGTTCTCGATATTTGAACTGAAAGTATTATTAGGAATAGCTACGCCATTAGCAAAAAGAGTGAATTGATTTTGGTGGCGTGCAGACACTTGAAAAATAATTTCATAAATTCCAGCTTTTTTAACGACAATGCTTCCTTCACCTTCATTATGCAAAAAGCCTTCGGTTAGGATACCATTAGAGTTAAATTTGAGAGATTCATCTTTTGATAAACGTTGGATGTCTGTGTTGTAAATATGGGCAAATTCTGCAATTCCGCCAGATATCCCTGGTTTACCTTTAGATCCAGTTTTTCCTTGTAAACCTTTTTTACCTTGAGGTCCGATATCCCCTTGTAACCCAGTTTCCCCTTGAGGTCCGATATCCCCTTGTAACCCAGTTTCCCCTTGAGGTCCGATGTCACCTTGTAACCCAGTTTCCCCTTGAGAGCCGGTATCACCTTTAACACCCGGGTTCCCTTGAGGTCCGATATCACCTTGTAACCCAGTATCCCCTTGAGAGCCGGTATCACCATTAACACCCGGGTCCCCTTGAGGTCCGATATCCCCGTGTAACCCAGTTTCCCCTTGAGAGCCGGTATCACCATTAACACCCGGGTCCCCTTGAGGTCCGATATCCCCTTGTAACCCAGTATCTCCTTGAGAGCCGGTATCACCATTAACACCCGGGTCCCCTTGAGGTCCGATATCCCCTTGTAACCCAGTTTCTCCTTGAGAGCCGGTATCACCTTTAACACCCGAGTCCCCTTGAGGTCCGATGTCCCCCTGTAACCCAGTATCCCCTTGAGAGCCGGTATCACCATTAACACCCGGGTTCCCTTGAGGTCCGATATCCCCTTGTAACCCAGTTTCTCCTTGAGAGCCGGTATCACCATTAACACCCGGGTCCCCTTGAGGTCCGATATCCCCTTGTAACCCAGTTTCTCCTTGAGAGCCGGTATCACCTTTAGCTCCAGGTGCTCCTTGAAATCCCATATAGCCTCGTGGTCCTCTTTCACCGCGTTCACCTGGTGGTCCTGCATATCCTTGAAGACCGGTGAATCCTCTAGGACCTCGTCTTGCTTTGCATGTTGAACAATTACAACATTTACGTTTTTTTTGCTCGTCCATGAATTCACCTCTATTCAACTTAGCGTATTCATAAATAATGAATGGAGTTGGACTTTAAGCTTAAATTGATGAACTAAGTTGTGTTAAAACGCCTACAATTATCAGGATGATGATAGCTAAAGCACTATCAAAAAATAAGTAACTTCGTTTGCTAAGGGAGCCAGTTTTTTTCATATGTTGACGAATAAGACTTCCTAGGATGAAGACACCAATCACTGCGACAATTTTCGTGATTAACCAGTATCCCCATTCAGTCGTCCATAGTGAAGAAAGGGATGGTGCTAGTAGCCATGCGTAAATGCTGCCTGTAATAGTTAAGATAATTATGCTAAGTAAAGCCATTTTAGAGAAAGTTGAAATGAATGGTTGTGCCATACTCTTTTTCCATAAAAGGATGACATAAAATAATCCTGCTATCCATAAAGCTGAAAAAAGTAAATGAATGAAGTTTAAGCTAACCGTCACAATAGGAATTTGAGTAGCAATTGCATGACTGTTTAGGCTTTTTATTATTAAAATTCCCGATAGCCATGCGAGATCAACGTATCGATTACGTCCAACAATATAAAGACCTAAAACAGTAATTATGATAGCTGCTGTCCAAAATTGTCCAACCTCTGTTTGAAGAAATAAATCCTGCCATGGTATTCCTTCAAATACGCGTGTAAAGTTACGAGCCTGAGACCATGTGAAAAGGGCTAGCATTACTAGATGAATCAATTGCATCTGCGCCAAATAAGGGATTTTATATCCTTTGAATCTCCATAACAAAGAACCCGTTAGTACTAACAGTGCAAGTAAGTATGCTGATTTAATGATTGATGAAAGGGGAGTAGCGGTTTTATTGGTAGTGAATTCCATCTTGTCGGCTAAAGAAACCATATCCATCGACGGTTGCTCATCTATTTCATTTAAAGACTTAGTTGGGACTTGTTGTTGTGGTTCAATAATTGTAGGAGTATCTGTTTGTTTATTTTCACTAGTGCCATTAGATGATGCGTCAGTTGACAGTTTCTCTTCGGTTTCAGAAGAGGTTAGTTGTTCTTCAGTTTCAATGGTAAAAGAAATGATTCCTTCAATTGGGTGACCATCTTTTGAAATCACCGAATAAGTTACGGTGACTAAACCGTCAGTTGTATCTAAAAGAGAAATTGATAATTCATCACCAGCAGGGTTTATGGAAGATTCTCCATTTATTACCGATTCACCTTGTTCATTTTGCGCATCCATTTTATATACTTGATTGTCAATTGTTGTACTAAATGTAAGGACGACTTCATTTGGTAAAGTTTTGAGTACTGCTCCATCAACGGGAGAACTTGATGCTAAGTCTGCATGAGCATCCACATTTGTGGTGTATGTAAATAAACTCATTGTTACACATAAAATCAAGATAATTGTTTTCATCCTACACACCTCTTTTTATTCTATAGAAAGAAAACGAAAGGAATGTTCAAAAAGATTAGATATTCTAGTAATATGTGAACCTTTTGCCACCCAAGTAGGGAGCATCTACTAAATTGATACATACTATAATGTTTTTCGTTTCAACTAGCTTGACAATGTTTTCAAAAATTTCACTTCACCATCTGCACGGAATTGTTCAATAAAACCCAATTTCATATGTGCAAAGATGCTGCCTTCATTGAATTCTTCTGTGTCTGAAGCTACTTGATGACATCCCTTTTTGATCGTCCACGTTTCAACAGCATTAACTACTAGCTTTCCGAAACCTTTTTTTCGGTACAAGTCTTTTACAAACCAACCTTCCATATAGCCAGCTAACCCAAAACGCATATGTACATTTTGATGTAATTTTGCCTCTAAAAAACCAACATGCTCATTTTGAACTTCTACAATAAATGCTTGAAACGTTTGTGGGCAATTCAGTTGTTCAATTATTTCTTGTTTATGTTCGTTTAATGGACAGTGTGGCCATAATAAAGTTCTCATATCGAGCCATGATGAGATGTCATCAATTGTCATTTCTCTTACAATGGCTTGTGTAGTTAATGTCAAAGAACCACAACTTTCTTGTCAAATTTATAATAATACCGATTACAAGCATTAAGAGATATTACATATATAAGAATTCTTGTGATGGTTATTGCAGTCTACTTAAAGAACAGAGAATATGAACCAGTATACCATTTCTTGTGTGGGTATATTTAAATAAAATTATAACATAATTTGGCAGGAATTTATGCAGGTATTGTAGAAATATAGAGATAAAGGAGTGGTGAAAATCAAAAAGAATAGCATCCATTATATTTTGTTCATTGCTGGAATTGTAGTAGTTTTTACCGGGATTGTAACCTCAATAAGTAATGGTGGAACTGAAAGCATCAATGAATTTGATGAAATAAGTAATAATTTTTCTTTTTCGATCCTGTTTTCAGTCTTGTTTCCCTATGTAGTTATCGGAATCGTGTTAATTGGATTGTCTGAAGTTGTTAATCTTTTGCAAAAATTAGTAAATCATTTTATTGGTATTCCAGAGAAAGTAGAGCCAGTTTTCAATGACTTAGTTGAAAATAAAGATAAAGAAGAAGTTTCTATAGCGACTAAAGTAGAAATTAATATGTTTTATGAAGAAAAATCGCTACAAATTGACGAGATTCGTCCAACAAAATTTGAAGATTTTTATATCGTTATCCGTGGAAATGATAAAGATTTAGTAGAACTAGGGGGCTTCCATCCAATAATTGTTTCAAATGAGAGGTTAGAGCATTCTCAAACTTTAAGGGAGTTATTGCAGTAATTTAATAACTTGGACACAATTTGATGATTATTGGTTTCGTAAAAGATCGCCAATTTACTACCAGATAACTAACAATGTAAGTCATAAATACATTTGTTATTACAAGATATTCTATTAAACGCTAATTTCTTTCATAATTCGTCTCGAGAATGTCTAGTTTTCTAGGGATTTACAGTGTAAACCGTAATATTTTAACTAGTACAGTTTAGCTATAAATCCTATAGTAATATATTAAATTAATAATATATTTAGAATCTTCGAAATATTATATTGACTTGAGCGGTCGCTCATTTGTACAATGAATATACGCTTTACTTGAGAAGGCAAAGTAAGGAGGAGAAAAGATGAACAACATGTTGACTATTGAAAATCTCTCACTTCAGTTTGGAGGAGTAAAAGCATTAAATGATGTAAGTTTCCACATTGAAGAAGGAGAAATTTTCTCATTAATTGGACCTAACGGTGCTGGAAAAACGAGTATGCTAAATTGTATTAGTGGTCTATATCAACCAACAAAAGGATCTATGAAATTTCAAAATCAAGAAATATTAACAATGAAACCTTATAACAGAACTGGACTAGGAATTGCACGTGCATTCCAGAATATTGCACTATTTGCTCATATGTCAGTGTTAGATAATCTTAAACTTGGTAGACATATTCATATGAAATCAGGACTATTTGCGGGGGGTTTATATTGGGGTGCTGCACAAAAAGAAGAAGTTGAGCACCGACATGCAGTGGAGGAAGTAATTGAGTTCCTTGAAATGCAAGATATTCGTAACGTTCCTGTAGGCACATTATCATATGGGCTTCAAAAACGAGTAGAGGTAGGGAGAGCATTAGCTCTTAACCCAAAGATGATTTTACTAGATGAGCCAATGGCTGGAATGAACAGCAGTGAAAAAGAAGATATGGCACGTTACATTATCGATATGCATGAAACAAAAGGAATGACAGTTGTATTAATTGAACATGATATGGGCGTCATTATGGATCTATCTGATCATATTGCTGTACTAGATTTTGGTAAGTTGATTGGCTTTGGAACACCAGAAGAAATTCAAAATAATCCAGAGGTAATTAAGGCTTATTTAGGGGAAGAAGAAGCTGGTTAAGAGGAGGCAATGAAACAATGACTGGGAAAACGTTGCCGCAACTATTATTAAACAAAGCGGAAAATAATGGTAATGATATTGCAATGAGACAAAAGTACTTGGGAATATGGAATGAAATAACATGGGCTTCTTATTATAGTAACGTAAAGGATTTGGCTGTAGGTCTAGTTCATTCATTAGATTTTAGACAGGGCGATAAATTAGCGATTATTGGAGAAAATAAGCCACAATGGCTTTATGCCGAATTAGCAGCACAAAGTGTTGGTGGTATTGCTGTTGGTGTTTATCAAGAGTCCACCCCTTCAGAATTTGCCTTTATGTTAAATCATTGCGAGGCGAAAATTGTCATTGTCGAAGATCAAGAACTAGTTGATAGATTATTAAGTATTGAAGATCAAATACCTGCTATCGAGAAAATCATCTACTATAACTCTAAAGGGATGAGAAACTATAAACATCCTAAGCTAATGTATATCCATGATTTACAAGAACATGGGAAAATCTATGATGATAGGAATCCCGATGAATTTCAAAAGCTGATTGCTAATGGTAAGTCTAATGACACTGCAATCATCGCATATACATCTGGAACAATTGGAGAGCCTAGAGGAGCTCTTTTATCGCATCAAAACTTAATTTCCTCAGCTAATCAAATGGCGAAAATTGAAACAGTAAAAGAAGGCGATGACTATCTTTCTTTTCTTCCACTAGTTTGGATAGGTGAACAAGTTATGAATATCACAATGTCTCTACTTCATGGAGCAACGCTAAACTTTCCAGAAGAAACATCAACGGTTGGCGGCGATTTACGAGAAATAGGACCACATGTGATATTTGCTCCACCTAGAATGTATGAAAACATACTCTCTAAGTTCAAATTACGAATTCAAGGATCTAGTTGGTTTAAAAAGAAAGTTTACGACTTATTTAAACCCTACGGCGATAAAATGGCTGAAGCAAAGCTTCATAATAAACCTGTATCTTTCAGTACTAAGCTTATGTATACACTTGGAGACTATTTAATCTTTAGTGCCATTCGAGATCATTTAGGTTTAGCAAGAGTAAAAAGCGCATATACAAATGGAGGTTCCATTGGGACAGAAGTACTTGAATTTTTCCATGGACTAGGTGTTAATTTAAAACAAACTTATGGTTCAGCTGAGCTGTCAGGAGTTGCCTTTGCACACCGTAATGGAGATATAAATTTGGATAGCGTTGGTGTTCCACTTCCTGATACAGAAGTGAAAATTTCTGAGGAGGGTGAAATTTTAATCAAAAGTCCGGGTGTTTTCCAAGGTTACTATAACAATGAAGTATTGACTAAAAACGTGCTTAATGGTGGTTGGACGCATATGGGAGATGCTGGATACATCGGTGATGATGGTCATTTATATGTTGTTGATCGTATGCAAGACGTTTTCCAGTCAAAAGAAGGTAAAAAAATCTCTCCAGCTCTTATTGAAAATAAACTAAAACTTAGCCCTTATATTCGTGAAGCAGTTGTCATCGGAAAAGATCGTCCTTACATCGTAGCTATGGTGAATATTGATATCGATAACGTAGGTAGATGGGCGGAAAAGAAACAACTCAATTACACGAAATATTCTGACCTCACAGCATTACCTGATGTAATTAATCTTATTGAAAAAGAAGTTTCAATTATTATGAAAGCGGTTCCTGAAAATCTTCAAGTAAGGAATTTTGTTCTCCTTGATAAAGAACTAAGTACAGCTGATCAAGAATTAACTAGACTTAGAAAGGTAAGAAGAAATTTTGTTATTAAAAAATACCAATATGTAATAGATGAACTGTACGGGGTAGAAAGTGGAATAAGTGTTAACGATACAAAAATCACACAGATAGAACAGGAGGTGACTTAGAGCATGACATTTTTCTTGCAAATGCTTATAACAGGCGTTGTTGTTGGTAGTATTTACTCGTTAGTTGCTCTAGGATTTGTTCTTATCTATAAAGCAAGTGATGCCTTAAACTTTGCAAATGGAGAATTTGTTTTAATTGGATCCTACATTTGTCTTACATTAGTTGCTGTTTATAAAATACCATTTCTAATTGCATTTGTACTAACACTTGTGTTCAATGCCTTGTTAGGAATGGCGGTTGAAAAAGTGGTTCTAAGGCCATTAACAAATGCACCAGTAATATCGGTCATTATGGCTACGATTGGGTTAGCTAGTTTGCTCGGTGGTATTGTCCATATGATTTGGGGACACCAAACAAAATCATTCCCACCTATCTTTTCGTCTGAACTAATTCGAATTGGGGATATTATCATCTCACCAATCTATATGTGGTCTTTCATTATTGTCATGATCTTACTTGCAATATTCACATTATTCTTTAAGTTTTCTAAAATGGGACTTGCTATGCGTGCTGTAGCAGATGACCAAATGGCAGCGCTATCTATGGGGATTAGTGTTAAATCGGTATATGCCATCACATGGGGAATCGCTGCACTTGTAGCCGCAGTAGGTGGGATTCTATTAGGAAATATCAATGGTGTAGATGCTTCTATGACAGTGATTGGTCTAACTGTACTTCCTGTTGTTATTTTAGGTGGATTAGATAGCATTCCAGGTGCTATTGTTGGAGGCTTTATAATTGGTATTTTGCAAAGTTTATCAGTAGGTTATCTCCAACCAATTATTGGTGGAGGGATAAAGGAAGTAATACCATTTATCGTTGTAATCATTATTTTAATGATTAAACCATACGGTCTATTTGGTAAAGGTGGAATTGAAAGGGTGTGACGGAATGAAGAATCCATTTGTAATGGAATGCGGAAATTACAAGACAAGTTATAGTAAAGACATGGAATTATTTCGCGTTCGACGTGTGAAAATAAGGATGTTAATTATCGTCATATTGCTGTTTTTATTTCCACTATTTGCTTCTAATTATGTTATTGGTTTAGCTACACTATGTGCTATCGCAGTAATTGGCGCTATAGGGCTAAATATTTTAACTGGTTTTACAGGACAAATTTCAGTAGGTGTAGGAGCATTCTTAGCTGTTGGTGGTTATACTTCTGCCATATTTACAACGACATATGGTTTGAGCTTTTGGATATCACTGCCACTCGCTGGATTAATCACTGCAATCATCGGTGGTATGTTCGGTATACCATCGCTTAGACTTAAAGGTTTATATTTAGCTATTGCCACATTGGCAGCTCAAGTTATTATTCTTTGGATTATTAGTAGTTGGAGTGTAACTGGTGGTGGGGCAGGAATGGTATTGGAACGTCCGGCAATTGGAGGATTTTCGTTTTATGACCAGAACAGTTACTACTATCTGTGTTTGATCGTCGCAGTATTTACTACGATTTATGCACTTAATTTATTTAGAACACGTACAGGACGTGCATTCTTAGCTGTACGTGACAGAGATGTTGCAGCTCAAATTATGGGAATTAACTTATTTAGTTATAAAGTTATGTCATTTGCTATTAGTTCTTTCATTGTGGGAATTGCGGGAGCATTACTTGCTCATTACACAATGATTGTCACTGTAGAACTTTATAGTATTCAAGTTTCTATTCAATACTTAGCTATGATTTTAATCGGTGGATTAGGTAGTGTGTTTGGTGCCATATTAGGTGCCGTATTTATTACTTTATTACCAGTAGGGCTAGGTTACATGGTAGAGTATCTAACTATATTTATTCCAGATGCTCATTCGTTACTTTCATCATTCCGTGAAGTTGTTTTCGGATTAGTCATCATATTATTTTTAATCTTTGAACCAGGTGGTTTAGTTCACATTTGGAATAATATTAAAAACTACTTCCGGTTATGGCCATTTTCTACTAAAGAATAAGTATGTTAAGTAGTTTTACTTTTAAAATCTCTACATGAGATTTTGAGTATATATATAATAAGGGGGAATTAATTTGTCAATATTTTATAGTTGGAAGAAGCTAAGCTTGACGTTTGTAAGTCTAATACTTTTGATGGGTGTTCTAGCAGCTTGTGGCGATGGAGACTCAGAGACTGGTGGCGAATCATCAGGAGATAAAGTTATTAAGTTAGGTGGACTATTTGATGAGTCAGGTGCTACTGGTGATGTAGGAGCTCCATATGCAGAAGGAGAAAGAGCATTTTTTGAAAACTTAAATTCTAAGGGTGGAATTGATGGCTATAAAGTTGACTTTATTGGTGAAGATTACGCCTACGATACTAGTCGAGCTCAACAAGTTTATCAAGGATTAAGAGATCGACATGAAGTGGTGGCTGTTCTTGGATGGGGTACTGCGGATACAGAAGCACTTAGAAAACAAATCATTAATGACAAAATACCATTTTTCTCAGCATCGTATTCTGAAAACTTAAAAGATACAGGAAATGAAAGTGGTTATAACTATCTAACTGCAGCAAGTTATTCTGATCAAGGTCGTGCAATACTTGATTGGATTGAAGAAAATCATAAAGGTGAATCACCTGCAAGAGTGGCGTTAGTTTATCATAAAGGGCATCCTTTCTCTGAATCACCGATTCAAGATATTAAAGACTATGCTAAAGAAAATCTAGATGGTGTAGTAGAAATTACGCCGGATGTATTAATTGAACTTGGTGATACAGATCCTCTAACAACACTTCAGTCTTGGTCAAGAAGCAATGAGGAACCGGACTATACAATTATTAACTATACATGGGGTCAAACAAGAAATGTTGTACGTGATGCGAAATCATTAGGCTGGAAAACACAATTTATGGGGTTAAACTGGACTGCAGGAGAAGGATTGATACCTGCTGGAGCAGACAACCAACAATGGGTTGATGTATTAGATGGCTTTATTGGTGTAGTAACACATGCATTCCCAACTGAAGATCTTCCAGGTATGGAGCCAATTGTTGAGTATTTAGATTCAAAAGGTAAAACAGTTGAAGATATTAACCAAAAATTCGTTCAAGGTTGGGCAACGGCAAGTATTATGGCTGAAGCGATGAAAATTGCAATAGCTGAAACTGATGGTGATGTTACAGGTACAGATATGAAAGCAGCAATTGAATCAATTCAAGATTTCGAATTACATGGTTTAGGAGCAGATGTTTCTTTCTCACCTGATAATCAAGCTGGTACTGATAAAATTCGTTTAGGTCAACTTAAAGATGGTGAGTGGGAAATCATTACAGAATACTTTGGTATTAGCGACAAATAATTCTTTATAGAGAGGCATTTTGTTCTAGTGTTCTCTCTATATTTCTAATTTAAGGAGGTTGACATATGCTCCGTCTTAGTAATATCGAAGTTGTTTATTCGAAAATTATTCTCGTAGTAAAAGGAATGTCACTTGAAGTTCCTGATGGTAAAATTGTTGCTCTTTTAGGTAGTAATGGAGCGGGGAAATCAACAACGTTAAAAGCGATTTCCGGTTTGTTAAGTAAAGAAGGCGGACAAGTTACAGATGGTGTAATAGAGTTTCAGGGCGAAAAAATTAATGGAATTGACCCAGATCGAATTGTAAGAAATGGTATTTTTCAATGTATTGAAGGTAGAAGAGTTTTTAAACATTTAAGTGTAGAAGAAAACCTGATGGCAGGTGCTTATACAAGAAAAGACCGAAACAATCTTAAGGATGATATAGATAGAGTTTACCATTATTTCCCTAAATTAAAAGCATTAAGAAATAAAGCATCGGGCTTATTATCTGGTGGAGAACAGCAAATGCTAGCCATTGGAAGAGGCATTATGGCCAAACCGAAATTGCTTCTATTAGATGAACCGTCTCTTGGAATTGCACCTTTACTTGTAAAAGAAATTTTCCAAAACATTAAACAAATAAATAAGGATGAGGGTATGTCTATTCTTGTCGTTGAACAAAATGCTAATGTTGCGTTATCCATAGCTGATTACGGTTATATTATGGAGAATGGACGAATTGCACTAGAAGGACCAGTCGAATCATTATTGGCGAATGAAGAAGTGCGTGAATTTTATCTTGGTATGAGTGATAAAGGGAGAAAGAGTTTCCGTGAAGGAAAATCTTATAAAAAGCATGTTCGTTACGTCTAATGAATTGGTTAAAAAGGTCAAATCTTCTCTTTTTTTCACTTAAAATGAGGTTTAAATAACTTAGTAAGAAAACTCCTTCATTGAATAATAATGATGGAGTTTTCTTACTATGATTAAAATGCTGGCTGTTTATTTTTCAGTTCCGGTTGTTCAATATATGACGTTGGTGAATAAAATCCACTTCTCGATAAAACAGGAGAATGGGATGGAATTTCACTAATGTCATTTTTTGTGAATATCTATGAAACTAATAGAAGCCTGATACACGCTGATTTCCGTTCCGAGCGGACGCGTTCCGTGGGGCGTGCGGTGAGCCTCCTCGTCGCAAACGAATTGTGCACAATTCGTTTCCTGTGGGGTCTCACCTGTTACGCTAATCCCACCGGAGTCGCCGCTCTGCCCGGAAGCCAGCTAAGAGAATATAGGAAACATAAATGTAGAGACGGTAACGATTTATATGAATACGGGCTATGTGAGTGTCTTCAAAGAGTTATTTCCGCAAGCGAAGATTATCTTTGACCCATTTCATCTAGTTCAATTAATGAATCGCTCTATGAATAAATGTCGTATTACTATCATGAATAAACTTAAAAAATATCCTCTTGATAATAGGAAGAAATGCCGTCGCCTGAAGCGTTACTGGAAGCTACTCCTTAAAAAAGAATCTGAACTATGAGTTAGAATATAAATAATACCCATTATTCGGCCAACGCTTAGCGACAAGTATTGTAGAAGAAATGTTCTATCAAGAACTTCTAAAAGCTATGTCTGATAAGGATTTCAAGGCATTAGAGACTTGTTTAACTAGATCTGTTTCACCTTTAATTTCAAGTTATATGAGAACAAGCTTAAAAAGGTTAAGAAAACATCTTAGTTCATAGAAAACTGCTTTATTTACCCTTACAATAACGGAAGAATTGAAGGGATTAACAATAAAATCAACGTATTGAATCGTGTCGCGTATGGATATAGAAATTTCCATAATTACAAAAACCGTATTATTTTACACTTTAAATTATGACCAACTGATAAACAAAGCGAACAAAAACAATTACGCTCAGCCACATAATCCTACTTTTATGCATTTCACTGGATCAGGCAATTTATATATTCTTATCCAATTTTAACGTGAAATTTTATTTGCTTGGAGTGTAAGATGGCGACTCCAGCGGAAAAAGCGCGAGCTGAAGACCCCACAGGAGCGTGTTTTTCGCGACGAGGAGGCTGAAGCCGTGCCCGCGGAAAGCGTCCATCTGGAACGGAAAGCAACGGATACTTGAAAAACTACATAATAAAAGACTGCCGTAATAAAGCAGTTTTACTGACCAACGTCATTTGACAAAGAACCTTAGTTCCATTGTCGAATAAGTATACTTTAAGTTAATTAAATGCTTAAAATTCACTTTTATTAAAATTTAATTTACTACATAGTGATGTTTTTAGTTTAGATGAATTGGGTATATTCTGCTGATACAGGATAATTTAAAAATAGAACGGAGATTATAGATGAAACCAATCGTTGGTATTACTGCAGAAGTGTTAGAAGATGGTAGCTACTTTATGCCACCCGTATACCCCAATGCAATTACGCAAGCTGGAGGTATTCCTTTGTTAATTCCACTAATACCAGGAGAAGATTTAGAGGCAATGTGTGAACAAATAGATGCATTATTTGTAACAGGTGGGGAGGATATCGATCCTGCTTATTATGACCAGTTACCTCATGTGAATTTAGGTAAAATTGCTCCACGAATAGATGCAATGGAGTATGCGTTAATTCAGAGAATATTGGAATTGGACAAACCATACATTGGTGTATGTAGAGGATTGCACATGCTAAACGTAGCTACTGGAGGAACACTTTATCAAAGCATTCACTCCCAACGTGAAGAACCCGTCATGCAACATAAACAACAAGCTGAAAGAACACATCGATCACATCCTGTTGAAGTAGAAAAAGATAGTCGTATGTACAAAATGCTAAAAGAAGACAAATTTAAAGTGAATTCATACCATCATCAAGCTTGTAATGAAGTGAAAAGTCCTTTAAAAATCGTTGCCCGTGCAGCAGATGGCATCATTGAAGGTGTTGAAAGTACTAAGCATTCCTTTGTATTTGCTTTCCAATGGCATCCTGAAGAGTTCGCACAAATTGACGATGAACCATCAAAGCGTCTATTTAAATCATATATTAACGCTGCTAAGAAAAGGAAATCACTAGAATAATAGTATTGAGAAGAGCTTAAGGCAATTGCCTTAAGCTCTTCTTTATATGATAAGCTTAAATAGGTTTTTTCTTCATTCAAGGCATCTATGTCTAGCATCTGCCAATATCAAGGACCCAAGTGACATCTTTCTTTCACGATCAAATTGTGTGCGCCAAACGTGAATATTAGATAAGTGTTCGCGAATATCAGATAAAATATTGTGAATATGAGATAACCCACGATGAATGCCAGATATCCTTATAATGCAACAGCCCACAAAAACAAAAACCCTTCTGGCAAATGTGCCAGAAGGGTTTCATACACTTAATTTTGTATTGTAAAAATAATCGTTAATAATGTCTACATCTGAGTGTGGAATATATTCACCTTGGACAATTTGCGAACCATTAATGCAACCACTAGTTAGTAAAACAATATCACCGGGTTGACTTGCTTCTAAAGCTTTTATTACCCCTTCATGTCTAGAAGGAGCGGTCAGTACTTGTTGCAAGTATGGTTCTGTGAAACCTTTTAGGACCGCATCAACCACTTTCCAAGGGTCATTGTAGCCAGGGTGATCAACCGTTACGACTAAAACATCAGCCTTACCTTCAGCAGTTTTTGCCATTTTCGGCATTTTAGAAAAATCACGAATACCAATCCCTGTGATTAATGTAATTAATTTTTTGTGAGGTAATTTTTTGACGGCATGTAGTATGGCATCTAATGCTACAGGTGTATGTGCGTAATCTAAAATGATTTTTCGGTTATCTGGACCGTGAATTACTTGAAATCGACCATCGACTTGTTCCATTTTTGGTAAAGCCAATAAAATTTCATCAATTGCCATTTCAGCTAATAAAGCAGCTCCAATAGCAGATACTAAATTTCCTACATTATATTCCCCATAAATTGGGGTGCTAATGCGATGGGAGATTCCTTGATAAATTAAATCAAACGACATGCCACCTGTATAATGATGGATGTTTGTCCAAATTAAATCCGCATATGAGTCTGTATTATGAGAGTAAGTTAAAATCGAACCATTTGATACTCGAATAATATCTTCGCTCATGCCTAAGTCGTCCAAATTTACAATGCTTGCTTTTGCTTGCGTAAATAAGCGAAGTTTACACATTTTATAATGCTCGAACGTTTTATGATATTCCATATGTTCTTCTGAAATATTTGTATGAATGGCTACATCAAATTCAAACCCACCTACTCGATATTGATCTAAGGCAATAGAAGATACTTCCATACAAGCCGCTTTATCACCGCGTTTTAAAAGCTCGCTAAAGATTGCTTGTACATCTGAAGACATTGGAGTAGTAGGTGTGCTTTTCTTAATATGCAGGATTTCCTTCGAAGTGAATATGCCATTAGTTCCTAACATACCACAAGGAATTCTAAGTAAATTAAATAAATTCCGCACATACGAAGCGACTGTTGTTTTACCATTTGTACCAGTAACTCCCACTTTAAACAACTTGTCAGAGGCGTGATGATTAAATTCGATAGCTGTATAAGCTAATGCTTCACGAGAGTCTCCAACGAGGACAAAAGAAATGTGTGAGTAAGATGAGGTAAAACCTTCAATTATTGATTTTTGAGAAGCAACTATAGTTGTAGCTCCATTTTCTATCGCTTCATTTATATAAAAGTGTCCGTCTGTCTCTTCTCCAATAATGCAAAAAAAGGCAAACTGATTTTCTACATCTCTTGAATCGTATACAATCCCAGCAGTATCTTGAGTAGTAGGTCCATATACATGGAGTGCATTTAGTTGAGGAAGTTGAGTCCATTGAATATCCATAAAATGCTCCTTTTTGTTCAATAAGATAAGTCTAAGTGTACCATTACACGTTAGGAAACAATAGCACAATTCGACAAAATACGACTATTTGCCCCGTGCATTCTCAGGTGTCTAATGATTTGCTCCATTATAAATTTAGTATGCTTAAAAAACAATAAGCAATGCTTTACAAAAAAAGTTTAAAGGATTTTTTTTATTTGCAAAGAATTTAATAAAGAGGAGGGATAAGTAAAATGAAAATTTTAGTGATAGGTGGAACTTCTTTTGTTGGAAGATATTTAGTTGAAGCCGCGGTAGAAAAAGGACATGAGGTAGTATTATTTAATCGTGGGAAAACGAATGTTGAAGTGTTTAAAGACGTAAGGCATATTAAAGGTGATCGTCGGATAGATGCAAAATTAGTAGGTCAAGAGCAGTGGGATGTAGTGTTTGATACTTGTGCTTACTCGCCTCAAGATTTGCAACCAATGCTTGACAGTCTGAAAAATAAAACAAAAACATATATGTTTATTTCAACCATTTCTGTTTATGATGATTATAAAAATGGTAGACCTAATGAATTGAGTTCTACTTTCACACAAAAAATCGAAACAGATGAAGTCACAGGAGACACATATGGACCGTTAAAAGTTATGTGTGAACAATTGGTTAACGACATTTTTAAAGAGCGTGCTTTAATTATTAGACCTTGTATTATTGTAGGACCACATGATCCGACTGACCGATTTACATATTACGCTAAACGGTTAACAAAAGAAGGTAAAGTGGCTATACCGGGCGGCGATGAACTTAATCGATTAGTTCAATGGATTGATGTAAGAGATATGGCTAAGTGGATTGTACAGATGGTGGAAGAAGGAAAATCAGGTACATTTAATGCTGCTTCTGATCCTCTTTCGTTAAATAATTTTATTGATGAAATTTCTACTGAAGTAATTAAGAAAGTGTGGATTTCAGATGAAGTATTAGAAAAGGAAGATTTAGGATCCCGAAGATATCCATTCTGGATGCCATTTTCAATCGACTATCCAGAAGGTTTCTTCATTGTGAAAAATGAACAGGCAGTAAAAAATGGATTAACATTTCGACCATTATCGAAGACTGCTCATGATACGCGAGAATGGGCACTAAAGCGTGAACTAAAAGCCGGACCGACATTACAACAAGAACAATTGCTAATTCATAATAAGTAAAAACAGTCAATAAAATAATTCACTAGAATGACTAAACCTATTAATTCCAAAGATATCTCATGCTCTACCAATTTTTATATAGAGACTGACTTAAATTGTCTAGTAATTTTAGACAATTTAAGTCAGTCTCTTTTGTCTGAAATTAATATTTTTATCCAAAAGCGATATTAAACCACTTAAATGACAATAAAGACAATCTTATTAAATTTAAACCTGCTTTTCTGGCTTATATTACATACTGATTAATTATTCTAAATATTGTTTAACTCAAATTAATGAAAGGGTAGATAGTATGTATACTAAAAATTATTAGGAGGTAACACCATGAAATTAGAATCAAATCGTCGAATTGTTGTAGCTTTATCAGAAGAACAAATGTATGTGAAATTAGAACAATTAAAAGAACAAGGATATTCTGAAAGTGATATTCATGTTGTTTCTAAAGAGCGCTCACACATGAGTACATTGAATAGTCACTCAGAAGTTTCAACACACGAAGCGGGAACGATGATAGATAAATTTAAATCATGGTTTACTGGTGAAGACGCAATTAAAGAAGGATTACGTAAATTAGATTTAAGTGATGGGGAAACAGAGCGCTACTCGAAAGACGTGGCTAATGGTGGATTCGTTCTTTACACAGACAGAGAAGCAGTGCCAAATGAAGATGTCCTCGCAAATCAACAATTAAATGAAGTTGAAGTAGAGAATAATGTGTTTGATTCTTCAAGAAATAGTGAACAACCATATCCAGGTGAAGAACGACCAGTTCAACAAAGCGAACCTAATTTTAAAGAAACAACTCGAAATGATGCGAGTACTAACCAACATGTAAAAGAAAAAACGGAGCCACAAAGTGAATACGCTAAAGAGCAAGGATTCGAACCATCAGCAAATGATTTAGTAAATAAAACAGATGGTCAATTTGACGATCCTCAAGATCGTTTAGAGCGTGGCGAAACTTTTTCTACCGATCCTTATTTGGTTAAAGATGAAAATCATAGTATACATTCAATGCAAGAAGAGAAAATGATACAAAATAAGCGTCCAACTAATAATGAAATTTCAAATGAGCAACGTTTTGGTTTTCAATCACCAGGTGCTGATCCAAATTTAGGTCCTGCAGCTTTTGGATCTGAAGATTTAGACAATAACTCTAACAATAATGAATTACAATCAGGAGAAGATGAGCAAGAAGATATAAAAACTGATCAATATGAAGAACGTATTGAGCCTGAAAAATTGCGTAGTAAAATGCCATTAAACAACAAAATTTTATAATAAAATTCAAATTTAACTACATCTACTAGAGACCCCCTCTATATAGATTAAACCCGTTGCAGTACTCATAGAGACTGCAACGGGTTTTGTGTGTGAAAAATTATATAATTTTTTCAAAAAATAATTTTAAATGTAATATTTATTTTTTGAATTTATATATGATGAAACCAATAAGACCACCTATAATAGAGGGTATCAGCCAACCGATTCCTTGTGTATATAGTGGAAGGTAATTAAATGCACTTTCTATAACAGGGAAAGTTATTTTAGCAGCTTTTAGCCCATCAAAAATACTGATAAAGCTAGTGAATAATAATGCTAATTGATAAACAATCGGTGATCGATCAAAAGATTTGTCAATGAATGATAGAAACATTAATACAATTGCTAACGGGTAAATAGCTAACAAGACAGGTATTGAGAAACTAATAAGTTGAGTTAACCCAACATTTGAAACAATTGCACTAAATCCAGCGAATATAAAGACTAACAATTTGTAAGATATTTTAGGTATTATTTTCTCGAAGAATTGAGAGGAAGCTACAACTAATCCAATAGAAGTCGTTAAGCACGCAAACATAATTGTCATAGCTAAAATGATTTTGCCGAAATTCCCGAATAATTCAACAGAAGCTAATGCTAAAATTGCACCGCCATTTTCTTGAATACCAATCTCATCGATACTTGTTGCCCCAATATAACTTAATGCAATGTAAACAAGAGATAACCCTAATACCGCGATAAAACCAGCAAAAATAGTTGTTTTGACTAATTTCTTCTTATCATGGACTCCTTTATTCTCTAAAGCTTTAATAACAACAATACCAAATACTAAGGCTGCTAAAAAGTCCATTGTTAAATAACCTTGTAAAAAGCTTTCAAAAAACGGACTTTCTTTATAAGCACCGTGTGATGGACCAATTTCACCCATAGGCGTAATTATACTTTTTATCGTTAATAATCCTATGACCGTAATTAATATCGGTGTTAAAATTTTTCCGATGCGATCAACAAGCTTAGTAGGATTAAGAGCGAATAATACGGTTACAGTGAAAAATAAAATACTAAAGATGACTAATGGCCATTTTTCTAGTAAAATGCCTTCTGCTAAAAAAGGAGCAACGCCAATTTCAAATGAAACGGTTGCAGTTCTAGGTATAGCGAAAAGTGGGCCAATTACGAGATAAACTACAATGGTGAAAATTAATCCGAAAAGTGGATGTACTCTACTTGCAATTCCTTGTAAGTCTCCGCCTGATTTTGCTACTGCTATCACAGCCAGTAATGGCAATCCAACTCCAGTAATAAGAAAACCAGATATAGCAAGTATTAATGATTCCCCAGATAACTGACCAAGTAATGGTGGAAAGATAATATTTCCAGCACCTAAAAATAATGCAAATAACATGAGACCAACTACTATATTCTCTCCAATAGTTAGAGTATTTTGTGATTTCATTTAAAAAACTCCTTTTTAATACGGTAGCAACAATCAACAATTATACATGATGCATATAAATTAAACTAACAAAATTGTGACAAATGCGAGAAAATTCTAAACTTAACAGAGAGTAATGAACAAAGGAGGAATTAATTGTTAGGTTTCGTTACATTTGAGGCTGATACCATTCTTTTACTTATCAATTTTTAGATTGATATATTTGCGTGAATTTCAGATAAATGACTACCAATAAGAAATATCCCCCGGAAATACGGGATAATACAAATGATTATTTACTTAATGTACTAATCATTTGATTATCATAATTCGACTAGTACATGACAAAACAACCCAATTATTTCCCGGGCAATACAATTGAACAGATCCACCCAAAAAACCAGCTATTTTAAAAGTAGATACACTTTTAAAATAGCTGGTTAGATTTAATTAAATAATTATTTATTTATGCAATGACAACCGGTAATAACTTTGCGGATGTTAAACGGTTACGTACTATTATGCCAACTGTTGCAGCAATTACTGCTTTAATGATTCCCACAATAATAAATGGAGTAACCCCGCCCGCTAAAACAGCAGTCCAACTTAACTCTGCAATGAATTTTAACCAAACCGCTCCAAACGTTAATGTAATGACCGTCCCCATAATATTAGCAATGATGGCATGGGTTACGGTAAACCCAAAACGTTCTAAATACCAACCTATAATGAAGGCTGCTGGAATAAATCCGATGATATAGCCTCCTGTTGGACCAAAAACTATACCAAGGCCTGAGGTCATAGCGCTAAACACAGGCAATCCCGCAATTCCTAACATGATGTAAACAAGTACGGATAACGTACCATACCGTTTTCCTAAAATAGTTGCCGCAAACCCGATGGCAAGTGTTTGCCCGGTAATTGGAACTAGTGGTAGTGGTATAGTTAGCTGTGCCATAATGCCGATAATCGCTGCAAAAAGTGCAGTTACAATTAACATTTTTAAATTTTCATTTCTCACATATAATCCCCCAATGTTTTTGTAAACTTGTAATATATTTTAGTTAACATAAAAACATCATAATGAATCTTTCATGATTCGTCAATAGATGTTTACCTTTTTAGGGGGTATTTAAAATTATAAGTTTTTCAAACGGACTTCATATAGTTATGTCTAGCTACAATGTGACATCTCGTACCTAAGCTTCAGACATTTCCAGCACCGGTGATTAGAAGATGCTTTGCGCTTTTCTTAGTTTGGGTATATAGTTCTTATAGTAGATAGACTATAAGAACTAATAGATTTGGAGGAATACAAGATGGATGATCGAGCAGCAGAGCTACTTAGACGAAAAACACGTCAACAGTATTGGGCTACGACAAAGCGTACTTTACCCCTGAAAAAATATATTCCTTCCGTGAAAAAAGCAAAAGATTATGTAGTACTTGATTTTGAAACAACGGGATTACGACCAGGAGCAGATCAAATTATTCAAGTCGGAGCTGTAAAATTCCGAAATCATGTGCAAATTGGCATTATGAATCAACTTGTTAATCCATTGCGGTCGATTTCAACACGTATCACGGCATTAACTGGTATTACAAATAGTATGGTGAAAAATGAACCAAAGATTGATAGTGTAATAAACGAGTTAATTGAATTTATTGGGGATCTACCGATTGTTGCTCATAATGCATCGTTTGATATGAATTTTTTATATGCTCTAGAAGAAAAAGTTGAATTACCTACATATACAGTTATTGATACATTAAAACTTTCAAGAAAAGTATTTAATGAAACACCTAATCACAAATTAACAACATTAGCTCAGTATTTGCAACTTGAGCATAATGCTCATGATGCTTTAGGAGATTGTCTCGTCACAGCTAAAATTTATCAATATTGCTTTAAACATTCCATTTAACTCACCCAGTTAAATGGATTTTTTGTTTAATAAAACAACATTCATTTTAATAGAAGGTAAGCACCTACAATAAAGATGTTTAGCAACTATAGAAGAAATTGAAAACTTTTCATTGTTACATTCGCCCTACAATGAATTTTTTAGAATGTTTAAATACCTAAAATTTTGGTTTTCATTAAATGGTAACAAAAACCATTTATAAAAATGAATTCATTTACTTTAGTGAGGTAAAGTATTAAGATTACTGTATTGATTTTCGTATTACGAAATAGTTAATGAGGTGAAGACCCAAGTGAAACAATGGAAAATTTATGGAATTCTCGTCTTAGTTATGTTCATATGGGGCTTTAATTTACCAGCCGTAAAATATTTAGTTTCAGAAGTGCGTCCTGTTACCATGACTGCATTTCGTATATTTTTAGCAAGTCTAACTGTGTTTACAATATTAACGGCGATGAAACTTGTGAGAAAACCCACGAAAAAAGAATGGAAATTTATTTTCGTGGGGGCACTCCTTAATGTCGTATTACACCAATACTTCTTGTCAATTGGATTATCCATGACATCTGGTTCGAATGCTGGTTTAATTTTAGGGACGGGTCCCGTGTTAACCGCTGTATTAGTATCCTTAATCATGCGAGTTTATCCTTCAAGATTGCAATGGGTTGGCGTTGTTCTCGGTTTATTTGGCGTCAGTGCCACAGTATTAGCAGCTGGAGAAGGGGCATCTGGTTTATCTTTTGGTGATGTATTCGTGTTCATATCGATATTAGCTCAAGTAGTTAGTTATTTGGTCATAAGTAAAGCTGCAAAAACATTGGATCCAAGGTTGCTCACTGCTTATATGTTCTTAATCGGCTCATTCGTATTGTTTGTCATTAGCTTGGTCCAAGAACCAGGTGAAATTCAAGTATTTTTCGAAGTTCAGCCTATATTTTGGGCTCTTTTCTTTGGTAGTGCAATAATTGGAACAGCAGTTGGACATATGCTCTTCAACTACTCAGTTGGTAAAACAGGCCCATCAAAGGCTGCCATTTTTATGAACTTAAATACGTTCTTTTCATTAGTAGGAGCTTCCATTTTTTTAGATGAAGTCATATCAATTCGACATATATTTGGACTTGTTTTTATCGTCACAGGAGTGATATTTGGTTCAGGTGCAGCGGAAGACTTGTGGAGAAAGCATAAATTAAAGAAATCTGTCTCAAATTGAGTCGAATAGGAAAGGGTCTATCCTGTACAGAGGTTAGACCCTTTCCTAATTTTCTACATAAAACAACACAAACAAAAAGAGAATCTTTTACTACTTAGAAAGAAAAATTAAGAATAGCCGCCTTGCACTTCAATCATTCATATATATATTTTCTTTCATTTAAAAAAGGAGAGGTTCCTTTTTCTGTTTAAAATCTCACAGAATGTGCCCCCGCCTTTCCACTCAAGAATCTTTAAACCTTAGCCCAAGGCGATTTACGATATCGTTGTGCAGATGCAAGGAGCCATGACGCTATTTGCCGTAAACCTCAAACGAATTTTTCCTTACTGAAGGTAGCAGAGTAAGAAATACGAAAGAAAAGGCGACATTCCGTTCAAAATAGAACGAAATGTCGCCTTTTTTAATTTAAACATACTTACAAATTTTAAAAACGAAAGCAGTGGCCCCAAAATGGGAGTGGTTAGTATGAACCGTTTTTATTCATTCTATCTGCAACTTTGTAAGCGTCATAGATTCCCCAAATCCAAACAAGCGGAAAGGTAATAAATCCAATTAATACGAACATTAAGGCTGAATTGATAAGTTGCACGAGAATTAAAATTAAGCCTTTCACAATTTGACCATTATATATTTGCCCGACACCGGTCCAAAAGAAACTTAATACCGCGGCAATACCAGGGTTTTTTAATAACATAATAATATACCTCCTAATTAATCCATTACTTATGTATACGAGTGGGATTCAGAAAAGTTTCAAAAGGATGTGTCATGGCCCAAATAGCTGTCGAGATAGTTGGACTCACATTTACAAAATTATGTGGAAGATTGCTATCAAAGTAAATGCTATCCCCTTGATGAAGCTCGTATGATTGACCGTCCACTGTTACACGAATAGTTCCAGATAGTACGTAGCCGCATTCTTCACCCATATGAAACATTAATGGGTTATCCAAAGTTTCACCAGGATCCAATATCAATTTGAATAAGCTGATTTCTTTGCCATTACTCGGTGACAGAGGTTGATAAGTTATATTTGGACGCATCTTTTTCAACTCAAAACGCTCATTTTCACGGAAAACAGTTACATGTTGTTGATTATCTTCTTCGAAAAAAGCGGAAATTGGCAATTTTAAACAGTGACTCATTTTCCATAAGGTGTCCAAAGAAGGAGACACTAGTCCACGCTCTATTTGAGAAATCATACTTTGGCTGACCCCTATTTTTTTCGCTAAATCATCCGCAGTAAATCCACGCGATTTTCGTAAAATTCTTATACGCTTACCAACTTCTTCTTTTGGAAAGTCCATTTATTCAAACCTCCTTCCAATTAGTAATACATCTATCTCCTAGTTTACAACATTTTTTTAAAGTAAGTCAGATATATAGTAAATATTCTTAATTATTAAACATTCTGTATTTTATTTTAAGACACAATTACCAAACACTCTTAAATACAATAAAAATGAACGGAAGACAGTCCTAACCAAAAATACGCGAATTTGTGGCTCGTATAGGGCATCTTAGCATTATGCCTTACTCACGTTGGGATATCAGAGATTAACTTTGAGTTGTCTGGCGGGAAATTTAATAGAGGATTATCTGATATTCGTCCACACTTATATAGTATTCACGAATTCACGTGAACCACATAATTTGAACATACGAACATCGTGTTATTTGGTTCGCCAAAGTATATGTTGCTGTCAGCGCACTATATCGGAGATTATCTAAAGTATTCAGAAGAAGCATATCGTTACTAGATTATAGCTATAAAAGAAGAGAACGCACAACAATTGGAAGACATATACATCAATTAGAGCTGAGAATTGCTGCCAGGTAGTAGCTGTTAGCTGGAAAATTCCCACTAATGCAAATAATAATCGACTCTTAAATTTCTCCACTATACATTAAGAGCTTTCTAAGCTATAATCCGCATATACTGTATACAGAATACAATAATTTTTGAAAAGAAGGAAACCACGTTGAGAAAAATCAAAAAACCTGAATCGCTCGCGGATCAAGCATATGATTTAATTCGTAAAGATATACTACTAGGTAAACTAGCCCCCAGTGAAGAATTGCCAGAAGAAAAATTTGCGATGGAACTTGGGATAAGTCGGACACCACTTCGTGAAGCGATTCGAAGATTAGCAACTGATGGATTGGTCATCTTACAAACAGGTAAGCCTGCAACTGTTTCGTCCTTCACAAAAGAAGATGCACTTCATCAAATGGAAGTGCGTAAATTACTAGAAACTTACAATGTGGAGCAAGTAGTTCAACATGTGACACCGAAATTTTTAATAAACTTAAAAGAAAACCTAAAACTTCAAAAAAATGCAGCTGAAAATAATGATTTTCATGACTTTATTAAACTTGATTGTGAATTTCATTTACTACTCGCTGATCAAAATCCTAATATAAAGTTGTGTGAAATGATTCATACTATTAATACAGGTGTCAATCGTGCCTTTTTAATTCTTGCAAATACATACCCTATTTCTGCAATGGAAGCGAGCGGAGAACATCAAGATATAATAACTGCTCTTGAAAAACAAAACGAGCTCGCTGCAAGAAAAGCCATGCACGAACATATGGATAATATTGAAAGAAGATTTCTTCATTACTATGAGGAGGGTTAAAGATCAATGCCACTTACAATAAACGAACGCATTACTAAGATTGAAGTTTCAGGTATTCGCCAATTTTCCAATCAACTTATTCATTATCCTGACGCAGTCAATTTAACCATTGGCCAACCAGACTTCCCAACACCAGAACGCGTGAAACAAGCGGGGATTACTGCAATTACGAACAACTTAACGGGGTACTCCCATAACGCTGGGCTAATTGAACTGCGGAAAGCAGTCAGTCAATTCTTCACTGAAAAGTATCAATTCACGTATAAAGCAGACAGCGAAATCATCATCACGATTGGCGCAAGCGAAGCCATCGACGCTGTTTTTAGAACGATATTGGAAGACGGAGACGAAGTCATTTTGCCGGCGCCTTGCTATCCAGGGTACGCTCCACTTATCACGATGTGCGGCGCAAAGATAAAGTATCTTGATACTTCCGATACAGGCTTTGAACCTGATCCCGAGCGTTTAAAAGGGTTAATTACAGAGAAGACGAAGGCGGTCTTATTTAATCTCCCATCAAACCCAACTGGTGTCACCATTGATTCAAAGAAAATGGATGCATTAGCAAATGTCTTAAAAGAGCATGAAATATATATATTATCTGATGAAATTTATAGTGAAAATACGTTTGAAGGACAACACCGTTCATTCGCATCATATCCACAACTAAGCGATCGCTTATTTATTATTCATGGGTTATCAAAATCGCATTCTATGACTGGTTGGCGCATAGGGTTTTTGCTAGGACCTGAAGGACTCATCCAACATTGTATTAAAATTCACCAATATAATTCAGTATGTGCACCATTACCAAGCCAATATGCAGCGATTGAAGCACTTGGAAAAAGTAGCAGTGTACCTGCTGAAATGAATAAAGAGTACATGGTACGTCGAGATTATATTTATACTCGTCTACTAGCTATGGGGCTAAATGTTGTTAAACCAAACGGTGCTTTTTACATTTTTCCTTCTATTAAAGAATTTGGTTTACCTTCATTCGAATTTGCAACAAGACTTCTAAAAGAAGGTGGAGTTGCTTGTGTTCCAGGTAGTGCATTTAGTAAATATGGTGAAGGTTTCATACGGATTTCTTACGCGTATGCAATGCCTGTGCTAGTTAAAGGCATGGATCGTATGGAAGCATACATCGCAACATTAAGAAAAGAAGTAGTTGGGAAAATAGTTTAAAGTGCATGATTTTAAAGTCATCGATACTTTTCAAACGCACATCAAATAAGACGTCTATATTTACAGTAAAATTCATACTAGGGAGATTAGCATCATGACAAAACTTATGTGGTCAACACCAGAAGCCCTTCGTGCATTACTAAATGAAGTGGTTAGTTGGAAAAGTATGACTTTATCAGATGGAGAGCGTGAATTTCCATTCAAAGTTCAATCGAAATTGCAAGATATTCCTTACTTTCAAGCTCATCCAGAACAAATAGAACTGACAGATGCTGACCTGGGTAGGAAATTTCTTACAGCATTATATATACATCCTCAGGCAAAGGAAACAATTGTGTTACTAAGCCATTTTGATACAGTCAATACCGAAGAATATGGAGATTTGGAAATATTGGCATGTGAACCAGAAATGTTAACAAAAGCATTTTTTGAGCGGAAGAACGAATTACCAGATGAAGCACGTATTGACCTAGAATCGGGCAATTATTTATTCGGTCGAGGGACGATGGATATGAAAATGGGTCTTGTTTTACACATGGGATTAATTGAAAAAGCGAGTAAAGAACAGTGGCCAATAAACCTCATTTTATTGACTGTCCCGGATGAAGAGACGAATAGTTTAGGGATGAGAGCGGCAGTATCAAAATTAATTGAGTTGCGCACTCAACACGACCTTTCTTATAAACTTTTTCTAAATAGTGAGCCAGTATTCGCGCAACAACCTGGTGACGATAAATATTATCTTTATTCAGGATCAATTGGTAAAATCATGCCGTCCGCCTTTTTTTATGGAATGGAAACACATGTGGGCGAGCCTTTAAGCGGTATCTCTGCAAACTATATTGCTGCTTTCTTAACTCAACATATGGAATACAATCCTATATTCCAAGAGACCGTTCTAGGTGAAAAGATGCCTTTACCCGTGTCACTCCAACAAAAAGACTTGAAAATGGAGTATTCTGCACAGACTCCATATCGAGCTACTGCATTATACAATGTGTTCTTAATGAAACGTAATGCAGCTGAAATCATGGATTTATTCGAACAAGTCGCTATTAAAGCAGCAGATGAATGTAATGCAAGTTACCAAATGATTTGTTCTCGTGAAGGCGTAAGGCCAGTGGGAAATATAAGCGTCATGCGATATGATGATTTATTAAAGCATGCTGTTAGTAAATTCGGCGAGGAGTATGTGCAAACAGTAAAAATGACGGTTAGCGAAAATTACGAAATGGATGATCGTGAAAAATCTTTCCGCATTATAGATACTCTAATGATACATTGCCAAGAACTAGCCCCAGCAATGGTTTTACTTTACGCACCTCCATACTATCCAGCGGTTAACTCAAGCAATAATCCGTTAGTAGAAGAATGTGTCAAATTTGTCAAAGAATTTGGAGCTAGAAATTTTAATCGATCCATAAAACGTATTCATTACTTTAACGGTATTTCCGACTTAAGTTATGTGAACTACGATGATAATAGCGGTGGATGGCAAGTGTTTGAAGCCAACACGCCTGTTTGGGGAGATACCTACACCATTCCATTTAATGAAATGCGTGAGCTTCAAGCACCAGTGTTAAACGTTGGCCCATTCGGAAAAGATGCCCACAGACGTACCGAACGCTTGCAAATGCAAAGCGCCTTCGTAGAAGTACCTCAAATTCTCGAAAACATGATTAAATCTGTACTATGTGAAAAAATATAATTCAAAATGACCCTCTCACTTTTATTGAAGTGAGGGGGTTTGTCGTTTATCCCGTATTCGCGGAATTTTATCCGCACAATATATCGTGTGAAAAGAACTTCTAGGAAAATTCCTAGAAGTTCTTTTCACGAATATTATTTTATATGATGATGAATTTTACCATGTAGTAAAAACTTTTGTTACTCATGTTGATTTATTAGGGAATAAGCAGATGTAAAAACACGGATGTCAATCTGGGAGGATGGAATATTTTTTTGAGAAAAAGAATTTTGGAGGACAACAAGTGGGGGATTGGGAAATGAATACTTGAAAGAACGTCGATAAAATCTTCTCTAACATAGCCTGCATCGGCATTACAAATCTCGTTTGACATCGATATATTGGGGGTGATTTATCGACATGCGACGATGTAACCTTTTAAGTGCTACTAGTTTTAGTAGATAATTCTATTTTTAATTGTATAAAAAATCATCTCCTTTTTATTAAATTATCAAATACTCTAAATTTGTTCGAGGGGGATATTAAAATTCTTTTAAATGAAAAAGATATTTGTGATAAAATATTTTAGATGTCTTAAATGTAAGTTAAGTGGTAAAATTGTTAAGAATGTAAATTGGATATAGAGCGCATGTTAAGAAAAATAATCATATTGAAATAAAATTTGTTATGTTTTCATAAGGAGATTTTGAGAATCATGAAAAATAGATCAACCCTGCTAATTACTGTTACAACACTAATAATGGTCATAACTAAAGTGTTTTATTTCCGATATGAGTTATTTGATGATATGTCACTTATGAACTTATTACGGGAATCTTTCATATGGTTAATTCCCTACTTTCTAGTTTTGTTATTTATAAAAAAACATCCAATTCCTTATCTAATTAGTATTAATTTACTGACTTCAATTCTCATGATTTTGGTTACTTGGTATGAGCGGTATTTTTTAATTGTTCCTTCTTATTATGATTTAAGCCAAACTAATCAAGCAGGGTCAATAGTTGAAATCCTTCCATATTTATACGCTTACACTGATTTACTTTATTTCATAGATACCTTTATTTTAGTCGTCGCTATTGCGATTTTCAAGAAAATGGAGACACCCACAGCTACACGATTAAATACCATAATCATTGTCACTTCAGTCGTTTTTTCTATTATCATTCAATCAATAACTTACAATGAAACCATTTATGATATATCTGTTTCTTCAAAAAAATACGGGTATTTGAATACACAAATTTCACAAATGATGCAACGAAATTTGAGAAATAAAGATGAATTTATTGAAGCATCAGAGCTGACAGAAGAATTTGATTACCCTAAATTCATTGAACTGAAGAACAATAAGTACTTGCCGGACATAGAACATAAAAGTTTTGGCTTAGCAAAAGAGCGACATTTATTTGTGATTCAAGTAGAATCTATGCAAGAATTTGTTGTTGGTGAGAAAATTAATAATCAAGAAATCACACCAAATATCAATCAATTATTGGGAGAAAGTACAGAATTCACAAATGTTATTCAACAAATTGGAGCAGGAAATACTTCAGATTCTGAATGGCTATTACATACATCTCTATATCCTAAAGGGCTAGAACCTACAGTTAATTTCCTTACAGGTAAATCCTATCCATCTATGGTGAATTATTTACATGAAGCTGAATACAAATCTATGACTTTTCATGCAGATGATATTACGTATTGGAACCGCGATGTTTTATATCCAGTGCTTGGGTTCCAAGATGTATTCACTGACAAAGAAATTCCTAATGAAGACGTTATTGGTTTTGGACCATCAGATTCCATTCTGATTGACTTCGTCACAGAACAAGTGAAAGAAAAAGTCAGTCAAAACGAACGAATGTATGCAAATATTATGACAATAACGAGCCATACACCTTTTAAAATGCCGGCTAAAGATGAATTGTTAACTCTACCTGATTCTTACGAAGGTTCTTATGTAGGGAATTATCTACAATCAGTACGTTACACTGATGAACAAATCGGCCGTTTTATTCAAAATTTAAAGGACGAAGGTATTTATGAAAATTCTGTCATTGCTATTTTCGGTGATCACTCGGGTCTTCATGGCAGACCCATGACAGCGGAAGATAATAATTTAATGGCTGAATTATTAGGAAAACCATATTCATTAAAAGACAGATTTACGATGCCGTTCATCATAACAGTACCAGGAGTTTTTAAGAATCACACGATCAATACGAACCTGGGTGGCCAAATAGATATGATGCCGACACTTTTAAATTTATTAGGAATTGAAATCAAAACACCAATTTTGGGACAAAATCTATTCCAATATAAGAACAATTTACTCGGAATGCGTTACTATTTACCAGCTGGATCTTTTATTAATAATGACCATTTTTATATTGCAGAAAATGCACGCTTTCCAAAACGTTTTTATGATATAGAAGATATGAAAAGAATCGATTTAGATATGACATACATTGATAAAAATACGACTAACATTCAAGAAATACTTAATATGTCAGATGGTTTAATGGATCAATATACATCGAAAGAAAGTCAAATAGATAAAAAATAACATATAAAACCTTTATTATTCAGCTCGACCAAGGTTTACATTTCTATTTCCAGTAAGTAAACCTTGGAACGGGCATATTAAAACAATCAGGAATATTTCTTGATTCTCAAAGTGACTTAGATATGTGTGAGATCTTTAAAGATCAAACGCTACTATTAGAAATAACGAAAACTAATTCCAGGTAATTACCCTCGAATAACTGATTAAAACCAATATAGTAACATGTCCTTTAGCTTGCTATGGGACACTATTTCTAGTACGTTTAAATTGTGCAGAAAGAATGAAGAATAGATAAATCTTTATAATTTTAGATAAAGCTAAAGAATACAAGTAATTCACATATCGGGGACATTAGACATGCTGTCTTTTTATCGGGAAATTGGATATAATATATAGATTAAGTGTTAACTACATAAAAAAATCGAGGCGAATATTAATGAAGAAAATATGTGTTATTGGTCTTGGTTATATAGGATTACCTACAGCAGTGATGTTTGCAAATCACGGCTACCAAGTACTCGGTGTTGATGTAAGTGAACGTGCAATTAACTTATTATCTAAAGGTCAAGTTCATATAGAAGAACCAGGTCTTCAAGGATATTTAAATAATGCTCTAGTACAAGGGACTTTTACTGTATCTACTACTCCTGAAGAGGCGGACATGTTTATTGTAGCTGTGCCGTCACCAATCACGGCTGAAAAAACGGCTGATATGAAATATATTGAATCAGCGACAGCTTCTATTGTTCCTTTTTTAAAGAAAGGTGATTTAGTTGTTCTTGAATCTACGGTTCCACCTCGTACTGTTATGGACGTAATGATACCTATATTAGAGCAAAGTAAATTAGAGATGGGAATCGAACTATTTATTTCCCATTCCCCTGAACGAGTAATTCCAGGGAAAGTATTTGAAGAACTAGTAAATAACAGCCGAATTATTGGTGGCTTTAACTTAGAATCTGCAGAGCGTACAAAAGAATTTTATCAAAGTTTTGTTAAAGGTGAATTCCATATAACAGATGTAACGACAGCTGAAATGGTGAAAGTCATTGAAAATACATTCAGAGATGTCAATATTGCGTTTGCCAATGAACTGGCTAAAATGAGTGAAAATCTTGGAGTTAATGCATGGGAGGCTATTTCTCTTGCAAACCATCACCCACGTGTAAATATTCATTATCCGGGTCCCGGCGTTGGCGGTCACTGTATCGCAGTTGATCCTTGGTTTTTAGTCGAAAAACAAAGTGAATTAGCGAAAATTATTTATTTATCTCGTGTAACTAACGATGGAATGCCAAAGTTTACAGTTGAAAAAATACTTGAAATTTCTAGATTAAATCAAATAGACAACCCTCGTGTTTCCGTATTGGGCTTAACGTTTAAGGCAAATATTGATGACATTCGTGAAAGTCCATCTATGGAAATCGTTGAGCAATTGTCGCATGAAGACATTGATTTAGTGTCCTTTGATCCGCATGTTAAAGAAAACAAGGTCCCTTCTCAAACACAAGGATTTGATGAAGCCATTACAGATTCTGATATCGTAGTAATTTTGACAAATCATGATTATTTCACAAAAATTAATCCACATAATATTGCCGAATTAATGAGCCACCCAATTGTACTCGATACAAAGAACGCAATTGATCGAAAGCAATGGGAAGACGCAGGTTTTACAGTCTATAAACTTGGTGATGGAAAAGGCAACCCTGTTCAGTAAAAAAATGATAAGAGACATTTCCCCTATAGGAATGTCTTTTTGTTTTGGAGGTTTTGATATATGAAAGAAAATATAATGGGTGTAGATGTCACAACATTAAACGAACAACAATTAATGAGTCGTATAGAAGATGATATTAAACGATTTCAAAAAGTCCGTATAGTCGCGATTAATCCCGAAAAAATAATGATGGCTGAGCAAGACTTAAACCTTCGCCACTTATTAAATGAATCAACATATCAAATTCCCGATGGTATTGGTGTTTCAATTGCTTCAAAATTAAGTGGTGGAATCGTTAAAGGCAGAGTCACAGGAATTGGCATGATGGGAAATTTATTAGCGTTAGCCAACAAAAATGAATGGAAAATTTTCATGTACGGTGCAAAGCCTGAAATTGTTAATCAAGCAGCTCGAAATATTCAAAAAAAATACCCGAAATTGATTATCTCAGGAACATTGGATGGCTATATTAATGACACACAACAAATAATGAAAACAATCAACGAAGTACAACCGCATATTTTATTTGTTGCACTTGGCAGTCCTAAGCAAGAGTTGTTTATCAAAAACAATATGGAACAACTACATGTCAATGTATTCCAAGGAGTTGGAGGTAGCTTTGATGTGTTTAGTGGTCATGTAAAACGTGCACCTGAATTATTCCTTAAGACGGGAACGGAGTGGTTGTACCGTTTAATAAAGCAACCATCTCGAATAAAACGTCAATGGGCATTGCCTTTGTTCTTAGCGAAAGTGGTAACTAGTAGAAGACGTACTCGTAAACAACACAGTTAATTGGAGGTGAACCAATGAAGATTCTACACATAATTAGTGGAGGAGAAACGGGTGGATCTAAAAAGCACCTACTTCAACTATTTCACAATGCGCCGTTTGAAGCAGAACTTTTGCTGTTAATTGATGGTGCATTTGCACAACAAGCGAGAGAACTAGGAATCCATGTAACCGTAATAAAACAACAGAGTCGCTTAGACCTCACAGTAAATAACAAAATACATCAACATATAATACAACGTGGCATTGAAATTGTTCATTCGCATGGACCGCGTGCTAATTTTATTATGAACAATCTATCTTCTAAAATAAATGTCCACTGGGCAATTACTGTACATAGTGACCCAAAACTCGATTTTTTGCATCAACCGAAACCTCTAGCATTTATTTTTCAGTATTTAAATCGTCGAGCGATTAAGAAAGCCAATCATGTTTTTGCTGTTTCTACTCGTTTTAAAGAGATGTTAGTAGAATACGGTGTCGATGAACAAAGAATTTCTACCATTTTTAATGGGATAGATTACACAAATGTTAACTATGACAAGGATATAAGCAACCTCAATGCCCATTATAATTTAACTGAAAAAGACTTTGTTGCTGTCCATATTGCGAGATTACATCCTGTTAAAGGACATGCCGTATTAATAAATGCAATTGAAAAATTAAAGCCGATTAAAGACTTTAAACTACTACTTATAGGTGATGGACCTGAGCGAAGTGCAATTGAAACGCTTATTAAACAAAGTAATTTATCAAATCATATTAAATTACTTGGATTTAGAAATGATATACCTCAACTATTGGCGTTAGCAGACGTATCATTATTAACTTCATATAGTGAGAGTTTTCCACTCGTTTTGTTAGAATCCGCAAACGCTCATACGCCGATTATTACAACGGATGTTGGGGGAGTAAGGGATTTAATTATTAACAAAGATTACGGATGGATTGTAAAGCCTAAAAGTGTAGACGAGTTAGCGCAAGCTTTAATTGAATCGATAGCAGCAAAAGCCAATAATTCGTTACAACAGATGGGTGATTTATTAAATGTGCATGCGAAAGCAAACTTCTCAAACGAACAATTACAAAATTCTCTCTATCAATCTTATGAAATGATGATAAGTGAAACTAAATAGATAGAAGTAACGTCTTATAGAATGGTTACAATTGTTAAAATCGGGTACTGTTAAGTATAGTAGAAAGAATTCGTCTTAGAAGTTAACATTTACATGCTATAATAATGTGGATATAATCGGCGAGTAAGTGCACGATATATGCAAGGAGGTAGAATCATGTTTTTGGCTACACTAATAGGTGTATTTATCGCGTCATTAGTAATTACACCATTAATAAAAAAATTCGCAATTAAAATTGGCGCAGTTGACCAACCGAATCATCGCAAAGTTCATGTGCGAATTATGCCAAGACTTGGCGGTTTAGCTATCTTTTTAGCTTTTATTATAGGTTATTTTATCTATCAACCCGCATCACCGGATGCTATTTATATTATCATCGGCGCATTTATCATTGTGATCACAGGCGTTTTGGATGATTTGTACGATATACGACCTATTATTAAATTAGGCGGACAATTAATTGCCGCAGGAATTGTTGTGTTTTTGGGGGATATCGAAATTGGATTTATTAACTTACCATTCGGTGGAGTGTTAGATTTTGGGTTTTTAAGCTCCTTTTTAACTATTCTTTGGATTGTCGGTATTACTAATGCAGTTAATTTAATTGACGGATTAGATGGTCTAGCAGCTGGCGTCTCAACTATTGGTTTGCTTACTTTGTCTATTATGGCGTTTATTATGGGAGATATGTTCGTTTTGGCCATGTCCATGATGCTGGCTGTAAGTACATTTGGATTTTTGTTTTATAATTTTTACCCTGCCAAGATTTTCATGGGTGACACAGGTGCATTATTTCTAGGGTTCATGATTGGTGTATTGTCACTTCTAGGCTTTAAGGGTATTACATTTATCTCACTAGCCATTCCCATTATCATTATGGGTGTACCCATATCTGATACATTCTTTGCTATCATTCGTCGACTACGAACGAAACAGAAACTATCGGCACCTGATAAATCACATTTGCATCATTGTTTACTAAATTCCGGATTTTCACATCGACAAGCAGTTTTGTTAATCTATGCGATGGCGGCTATGTTCGGTGGAGCGGGAATTCTCTTTTCTCAAGCAACGGTTTGGGGAGGAATCCTGATCATTTCATTGATGTTCGTGGCAATTGAAATAGTTGTGGAACTAATTGGTCTGGCAGGAAAAAATTATCGTCCCTTATTAAATTTTGTTCGCTATAAAAACAACTAACAATAAAAATAAGACATTTAAATGTTGAAAAAAGGCGAAGTGCATATGCACTTCGCTTTTTTTGATACATGTTTGTTACAATATGTCATGAAACTGTAATGTTTAGAGAACATATTGAATGATAGAATCAAATTAGTTAAATATTAGAATATTAAAGGGGTTTATAGATACATATGAAAATTCGTAAAATACTAGGTTCAATAGTATTAGCAGCTACCTTTACTTTTGTTGCTGCAAATAGTGAAGTTCAAGCCAATGGAGAAACAATTAGAGATTTCACACGTATTTCGGGTGAAAGTAGATATCATACAGCTATTGAAGTTTCTAAAAAAGGTTGGGCAAATGGCAGTTCACAAACCGTCATCATTGCTTCAGGCGAAAACTTTCCAGATGCATTAGCTGGTGCACCACTTGCTAAAAAATTAAATGCACCAATTCTTTTAGTGAAAAAGTCATCGGTAGCTGCAGATGTGATTACCGAAATGAAGCGATTAGGCGCGAAAAAAACTATCATTCTTGGCGGAACTGGTACAATTTCAGCTGCAGTAGAATCTAAATTAAATTCAGTTACACCTAATGTTGAACGTATTGCAGGTCAAAGTCGTTTTGAAACAGCTGAAAAAATCGCGAAACAAGTAGGCGGTTCAACGGCAGTTGTTGTAAACGGATCATCTTTTCCTGATAGCTTAGCGATTGCAGCTTACGCAGCTCAAAAAGGAATGCCAATATTATTAACAACTGCATCAGACATTCGTTTTGAGCAAAAATATTCAAATTATATTGTAGTTGGTGGATCACTTGCAATAAACGACACAGTATTTAAGAAATTAAAACAAACTAGTGCAATTCGTATTGCAGGAAAAAGTCGTTATGACACAGTTAAGGCCGTTGTAGACAAATTTTACCCTGCAACAGACACTACACCTTTAGTCGCTTCAGGAGTAAGTTATGCAGATGCATTAACTGGATCTGTGTACGCAGCAAAACAAGGAGTACCTGTTCTTTTAGTAGGGAAAGACAAATTACCTGTCCCAACAGAAAAAGTTATTGAAGAGAAAAAAATGAAATCACTTAAAGTTGTTGGTGGAAAAGAAGCTGTATCTACTTACGCATTAGGCGCAACAAAGCCAGTCGTAGCTCCAGTTTCAAAACCAACACCACCACCAGCGCCAAAACAAAGCAGTGGAGAAAAACTAGTTGAAAAAGCCAAACAATACTTAGGTACAAAATATGTATTCGGTGGTACAACTCCATCCGGCTTTGATTGTTCGGGATATATCTATTATGTACACAATGCAGCGGGTATTAAATTGGCTCGGACTAATACATCAGGGTACTATAGCATGACAAATAAAGTATCATCTCCACAACCAGGTGATTTAGTATTCTTCTCAAATACGTATAAAGCAGGCATCTCACATATGGGCATATATATTGGAAATGGATCATTTATTCATGCTGGTGGAGATCGAGTTCAAATTAACAAAGTGACCGATTATTACTGGAAAGATAAATTCACAAGCTATAACCGTTTTAAATAATAAGTAGATAAAAAGCCTACTAAATGCAAATTTAGTAGGCTTTTCTCTGTGAAGTATACAGGACTTTATACACGTATTATTTAATTATTATTGAAATTAACTAGTTGCTAAGGTAGATAGATTCATTTATAGAAAATTGATAGAAAAATAGCTTTTTCTCTTATATAATTAAATAAAAACAAAGGATGTAGAATAATGTCTAATTTACTACTAAAATGGATTTTATCCATAACGTTAATATTTACAATATTACATATATTCAATTTTTCTACCCCTGTCTATGCAGCGTCAGATACAGAAAATTTCATTGTTAAAGTGAAACTAACAAATAATCTAGGACCTTCAAAAACGTATCAATTTATCCCTAAAGGAGACACGGTCTTAAAAGAAGACACCAACATTGTACTTAAAAAAGACATGACATATAAACTAGCAATCCAAAATTCGAAAATTGCACTTTATGAAGGATCCAAATTACTAAAAAACAATCTCACAATTCTCACACTTGAACCAAAAGTATATGCGAATGAAAACTTTGTGTTACTTGAGAATATGAAATCAACAATTAAAAGACCTCATATAGGAACCATTATATTTGGACTCACTACTATTTCTAATTCTCAATACTTACAGCCAATAAATCATCTTGGCTTTGAAGATTATTTAAAGGGTGTTTTACCTGGTGAAATGCCTGCAAGTTGGGGAACAACTGGTGGTCAACAAGCACTCCGTGCGCAAGCTGTAGCAGCACGTTCATACATATTTGCAAAAATGAATGGCAATAGTCAACTTGAAATTGATGATACAATAAATTTCCAAGTATACCAAGGATTTGTATGGGATGCAGAACACTCACCAAACTATGTAAGTGCTAATCAATACACAACATCAGCAGTGGATTCTACAAAAGGCATGATTATGACGTATCAAAAATCAAATGGTTCCAAAGGGTTTGTGACAGCATTCTTCTCTGCTTCAAATGGAGGACAAACGGAATTGCCACAACAATATTGGTCAAGTGGTCTACCATACATAAATACCTCACAAAATGATCCATATGATCAATACAAATGGACTGCACCGTTACAGTTTAAAAAACAGCAATTAACTATCACAGATGACATAGACTTTACAAATCCTGCGAGTTGGTGGAGTACAACATCTGAAAACAACTATCTACTTGAAAATGCACCAAAGAGTGTTACAGCTTTTTCAAAATTTAAATTGCAAGCGTTAAAGGAAGCAAAAGCAATTGATGCAACGATAGAATCTATCAAAATCGATTCTATTAATAGTATTAATACAACAGAATATACAAATACCGGAAAAGTACAAGATATCACCTTTAATTTATCTTACTTTGCACGTAATACGAACCTAGACAACAGCTTATATTATTCGATGGAGCTTGGTGCCCAATCAGAAACGCTTGCTGGTGTTTCACGTTATGATACAGCAGTTGAAATTGCGAGAAGAGGATGGACCGGTAAACGGGATCATGCGGTATTAGGACGAGGGGACTTACCAGTAGATGCACTTGCTGGATCGGTATTAGCTTACAAACTGGATACACCGGTCTTATTAACACGGACTAGTTCTTTGCCAGCTTCTGTAAAAGACTACTTGAAAGAAACTTTAAACCCGGGAGCAACAGTTTATATACTCGGCGGAACAATTGCCATTTCACCTGCAGTTGAAACTGAACTTAAACAAATGGGTTATAAATTTAAGCGAGTTGCAGGAAAGTCACGCACAGATACATCACTTGAAATCGCGAAAATTGTCGGAGGAACTACAAATTCTGTATTCTTTGCAACTGGCAACGAAAAATCGTCAGATGCATTATCTATCAGTCCTTATGCTGCACGTAACCAAATGCCAATCATCATTCAACAAGGCACGAAGTTATCTCAAGCTACTGCAGATTACTTAAAATCGAGTGGAACAACGACTGCCAACTTAATTGGCGGGGCAGATGTAGTTTCATCAGGTGTTGAAACTACGTTGAAAAAAGCAGGATATGCGACAGACCGCACATTCGGAACGAGCCGAGTGGATACGAGTATTGCCATCAACAAAAAATTTGTCATGCCAGGTGACTCACTTGCCATCGGTAATGCATATTCGTTCGTTGATGCACTAGCAGGTTCTGTTCTTTCTGCAAAAAAAAATTCACCTATTTTATTGCTACACCCGGATCCAAATAAACTACCGGTTGAATATCTTGATACCGTCAAACAACCAAAAACGCTATTTTACTTAGGCGGCGAATCGGTTGTGTCAAAAGACATGAAATACAGCTTATCAAAATATATTGGCGGAACACTTAAGAAGTTCACAACTGAATTCAAGCTTACTGGACCACAACTACGTTACTTATTAGGCGGTACTGTTTTGATGAGCACAGACTTTAAAGTGAAAAACGACACAGTCAACAAAGAATTTTCTTTAAACGGTACAGGCTATGGCCACGGCATCGGCATGAGTCAATATGGAGCTTATGGACGTAGTAAAGCTGGGAAAACAGCAGAAGAAATTCTTGAGTTCTATTATCAAGGAATAAGTATTGAACAAGCAAAAGATTATATTAAGTAAGAAAAGCAGAATGCGCCTTCTAGTTCAATACCTGCGTTGGAAGGATGAAAGGCGAACAATTCGTCTATCTGACCTCATGAAGGTCACGTGTGCAGGCGTATAGTGCTCGACACAGTACTTTAATGAACGAGAATACCATAAAAATTTTATACAATAATAACACTTGCAAATGGAGGGGGCAACCCTTCCTAATTTTTTTTGAAATAGAAAGCGGGGAACGAAACATTGTTTAAAGCACTCATAAAAATTATTTGTATCGCATTAATTGTCCTTAGTATTCCGGTATCAACTCAAGCAGCAGAAGTCATGAAACCATTAATCGTTATCGACCCAGGTCACGGCGGGAAGTATGGCGGAACTACTGGCTATTCGGGTTCTAAAACAGGCTATTATGAAAAACAAGCAAACTTAGAAGTATCTTTACGACTACGAGGCGTTTTACAAGCTCGTGGCTATGAAGTTAAAATGACACGAACGACGGATAAACATTTTTCTAATGCATCTTCAGCAGAAGACCTTAAAGCCCGAACGAGTTTGTCAAATAGTATGGTAGCAGGTCGTAACGACAACTCTATATTTGTTTCAGTTCACCATAACGCATCGTCATCGCCAACATATTCAGGCTATGAAACGTATTACTATAACAAGAATTTTCAAGACTCTAACTATCCAGCAGATCCATTGCAATTAAAATATTCTGTCGAAAGCGGACGTTTAGCACAAACTACACATACAAGTGTCATTAATTCGGGTGCGAATTCTGAAGGACGAGGAATTGTTCATCAAAGTCTTTACGTTACACGAAATGCTCAAGTACCAGCTATTCTTTCGGAAGTAGAATACATGTCCAACCCGATTGCAGAAAGTAAAGTGAAAACAGCAAAATTCCAACAAGGGATTGCCGTGGCACTTGCTGATGGAGTGGATAAGTTCTTCAAAATATTCGAAGTGAAGAATAGTAAAAATGTCGTCATTAAAACGTTCAATACAAAAGACGAAGCCATAACATATGCCAAAACACAAACGAATGTAACCGTATTTGATAAAAGAGCAGGAACGACAATTTTCGATAACACGACGACCGATTATCGTGTGTATCATCCATCTGTTGAATTGACACAAACGAAGTTTTCAACTGAGAAAGAAGCGATTACTTTCGCAAGCAAATATAGAAATACACGTGTTGTTCATCATCCTACAGCTGAAGTTCGATGGTCCAATTACATTGCTAAAAAATTCGATGTATTAGATGCAAATAAAGTAGTCATTAATCAACACTACCAACGAGTGGTAGCAGAAACATCAGCTGAATCTTTAACAAAAGCAACACTTCAAAATTCAGAAACGAATTTCACTTTATGGTCATCTATCGTGCCACAAGCATTTGAAGTGCGTCATAAAGACAATGGCACGCTCAAAGCATTCTACGATAAGACATTAGCCCAAAACTATGCCGCTTTATGGCCAGGAACTACTGTCTACGACACGACGAAAAAAGTTGTCGTTTACACGAATCCAACGCTAATTACACCAAAAGCTGTAAGCAAAACAGTCTCTGCAAAATCTAGATACTTAACTGCAATTGAAGTTTCGAAAACATTGTATCCAAACGCTTTCAATTCAACAAAAACACAAAAAACCGTCGTCTTAGCAACTGCTTTTGAATATGCAGATGCACTATCAGCTGGTCCTCTTGCGATGTATTATGGCAATGCACCTATTTTATTAAATCCTGCTAGTAATTTAAACGCAGACGTATTAGCTGAAATTAAACGATTGGGTGCCAATCAAATTGTTTTAGTCGGGGGAGAAATTGCTTTATCAGCTAAAGTTGCTAGTCAATTACAAACAGCGCTTCCGCAGGCAAAAGTTGAACGCTTAGCTGGGAAATCACGCTATGAAACAAATTCAGTTATTAACAATAAATTACCAAAAGCTAATGGGATATTTATTGCTTCAGGGAGCAACTTCCCAGATGCATTAGCTGCAACAAGTATTGCGGTAACGCAAGGTTGGCATATTGTATTAAGCAATGGAACAACCTATTCAGACTCAATAAACGATCAAATTTACAGCAAACCGACAGTAATCGTCGGTGGTACTTTAGCCGTTTCTAAGATTCTCGAGGAAAAAATTAAAGAGCGTGCAGGTTCCGATTATGTTACACGACTATCTGGAAAAGACAGATATGGTACAAATGCAGCACTTATTGAGCATTTCAGTCAAACATTTAAATCACCTACATTTGTCGTATCAACGGGTACAAACTATCCGGATGCTTTAGTCTCATCTTCTTTATCAGGAAAGTATCAAGCACCATTGTTCTTAGTGGGCAATTCAATTTCTGAAACGTTACGACCAACTTTAACGTCTTATTTAGCACAACGCGTCACGAAGACATCACTTTACACAGGTGGCATTGTGCCGACTGCAGTTAAAACTGAAATTGATCAACTTAAATAACAAAGCGAAAAGAGGGATCCGATGAAGAAATGGTTGGCCATAGTGCCATTAGTCCTGATACTATCAGCATGTTCGGATGATAACTCATTTAAATTTAACGATATAAAAAAAGAATCGAATGAACAAGAAAAGGAACAACCCGAAACTACGCAACCTAAAGAAAATGAAGCTTCAGAAGAGGTGGTTGCAGAAGAGATCACTGAGGTTGATGATACAGAAGTTGTTGAAGAACAACCAAAAGAGTCTGCAGATGAATCGGAGGAAGACAGCGTAAGTGATGACACGACTAGTGAAAATGAGGTTGTGGCAAATAAAGGTCTTGTGGTATATATGCCAAAACGTGCAATCAAAAAAACATTCTTACTTGAAGAGTTTGAAATCGTCCGTGAAGTGAAGGCAGTTAAAGGCAATCGCATGCTAGAGTTCATTACATTTGGAGACGTAGTTACGAAACAAATATCCGAATGGACACCGACGAAATTAACTATGCTTTTTAATAATGCTGAAGGTGTAGAAGATGTGACTATTGATAATTTTGAAGCAACATCAGCTCCTGAAGTATATATCGACTTATTAAACGAACAAACCGGTCCTCAAGCATGGAAAGTCGTAGAAGATGATTTAACCTTGAAGATACCTGCTGGAACTTATAAGGACGTCATGGTCATTGAGCAAACAATAGTATCTGATGTATCCAAACAACAAACGATTACACGTTTTTACTTTGGTAAAGGTCTAGGTGTTATTAAAGAAGAAACTATTACGACAAATGGAAATAATAAGACGTCATACGTAATGGAAATGAATCGAATAGAGTAAAATGATTAGTTGCAGTCTTCTTTTAAAGGACTGCAACTTTTTGTTTGCACTTTAGTAAAATGGGTTATAGGCTAGAGAGACTAGGAAATATATATAAAGAAGGATGATCATGAATGAAAGAGTCTAAACGGTACAAAAAATCCCTCTCAATAAAAACAAAATCTATCACAGTATCAATTTTGATAATTGCCTTCGTTCTTGTAATGGGTTGGCCTCAATTTGTACCGATATCAGAAGAACAAGTGAATGAAAAAAAACATGAAGTAGACGAGCTGAATACTTTAACATACTCTGTAGCTGAAGGAACATTAAATGAAATTGCCACCCAAACCACAACGATTTATGATATTAAGGATGTTATTAAAACCTTTAGTATTACAAATATCAATAAAATAATTGGGGAGGTGTCAGTCACTGAAAGACAGTTTCCTAATGGAGATTCGCTACTATTTGTTGACTTCCAATCACCCAAAAATGACAATGTTTTTAGTGTAAATATAGGGAAATCATCAGCAATATTAAAGGAAGAAATGATAAATACACCGATAAAAGAATTATACTCATTTAGGAAAAACCGGAAGAATACTGATCCATTATCAACTAGATTAACCTATATAGAAACAAAAGAAATTTCATTATTAATGGGTGCTCAAGTAATGTATAAAAACCTTACCCACACATACGAAGAAAATGATGAAACGAGCACTGTCTATCAGTTTTTAGAAGAATCACATAATTATAATATGACAAAAGATGGTTTGGAAATACATGTTCAAGCCAATAAAAGTAGCGCTTCCACTTGGGCAATGTTGAGTGAAGTAAGTTTATTTAGTAAAGAAGAGCTAACGAATGCACACAAAATTGGCGTAGATGAATTTAGATGGATTACTCCGAATGCAACTTTATCTCATGGATTAGCTTCAATTTTCCCTGCTCATCCAGATGCATTTGTCCACTCATTAGTTCGTCAAAGTGGAAGAAGTTCTGCGTTAGAGCTTGGAAAAGAATCAAGTCGGTTTTTTGAAAACATGAACCGACATCAGTTTAAATCACTCGAAGATTCACGAAGCAAAGATGGACTTTGGTATTCGAATTATACAAGTACCTGGCTTGAAAAAAAATATAATATTGGCTCGAATTATGTGGATTCTCGACATAACGATAACATTTTTAGGAGTCAGTTACGGAGAGCTGAAATTTTAGGCTATGAAAATTATGCTCAAAATATAGAAGTTTATGCAAACTTTTTACTTAAGATGGTCGAAGAGGGCTATACAATTCCTACGGATCATGGTTTATATTTAATTGACTATTTTGATTTGAACAATAAAATGTTGACACATGTATCATTAAATCATGCACTTAGTTTAATGAATTATTTGTACTTTGCTTACATAGAAACTGGAAATGTATCTTATTTATCTACTGCAAATTTACAGTTAGCTGCTCTGATAGATACAGGGGATGCTTGGATAAACGACGATGCTAACGAAGTGAATTATCAACTTAATAGAAATGGAACTTTTAGTGGTAGAGACTATAACCTAGTTACGTATTATGATTTATTGTATACTAAGCAACTTCTGCAACAGCTAGGTAAGCAGAAAGTACCGATTGTTGACAAATTAATTTTAGTGAAGAAAAATAATTTACTTCAAAGAAATATAGAATATGAGATAAATAATGAAAACATTGAAGATTTAATAGGATTAATAGAATAAGTTTAGAATGATAATTAAAAATACCCGTTTTTACTAGACAAAATGGGTATTTTTTACGATAAATTCAGTGAAACTAATTAGAGTTGAATGGTCCATTATTTATGTCAAGATAGAAGACTTTGCGATATTAAGATTCAGGATTTTTCCCCCGTATTATGTAACAGGAACATAGAATTTTTGTTCTCCAATTGTTTTTATTTAATCGCAAAGGATGTAGCATATAAATTGAATAACTGTTCCCTTCCGCCCATCCTAAATAAGCAAAATATAAAGCCACTGAAGTCCAGTCTAACAATCTTGTTTTAACCCCATGATGTTGAACTCTAGATTACTAGGAAAATATATTTTAATAACGCTTGAAATTTTCCCAATAAATTGTTAAAATATACCTTGATGATAGCGCTTTCAAATCTAAATTTTACATAGTAATTACATAGTTTTTACAATTAAACTTGTAATATTTGCTATACTAAATATAGGTCTGAAAACCTAAAAAAAACATAGGATGGTGGAAAATGAATAAAAAGTTCATATCAATTTTATCTTCAACTATTTTAACAGCAAGCTTATTTAGTTTTAGTAATCCTGTAATAGTTAAAGCAGGAGATGATTTTTCATTAACCGTTATACATTCAAATGATACACATGCTAATTTAGACAATATCGCCAAGACAGTGACATTGGTCAAGGAATTACGTACAAAAAACCCCAATAATTTATTATTAAATGCTGGTGATGTATTCTCAGGAACTTTATACTTTAATAGTTTCAAAGGTCAAGCAGACTTAGAGTTTATGAATATGATGAAATACGATGCAATGACTTTTGGAAATCATGAATTTGATTTAGGGGATTCCTCAGATGGCCATAAAGCATTAGCAGATTTTGTGGCAAATGCAGAGTTTCCTATAATTAGTGCAAATACTTCATTTACAGCAGATCCACTATTTGCAGGTTTACAAACTAATGGATTTGGTGGAAATGATGAATCAGGTCAGGTTTTTGATGGGATTATTAAAGAAGTTGACGGAGAAAAAATGGGAATATTCGGTTTGACAACAGCAGAAACAGAGTTTATTTCAAGTCCTAAATCTGTAGAATTTACTGAGTATATTGCAGAAGCTAAAGCAGCAGTTGCTTATTTACAAGCAAATGACGTTGATAAGATCATTGCATTAACTCATTTAGGTTTTGATGATGCCTATGATAACGATTTAACATTAGCAACTGAAGTACCTGATATTGATATTATCGTAGGAGGTCACACCCACACTAAACTTGATGGGGGTCGCTTAATTGATCGTGCTAACGCTGCGAACACGATAATCGTTCAAGCAAATGAATACAATAAATTATTAGGTGAATTAAATGTAACATTTAATGAAACTGGAGAACTTACTAGCCACACATCTAAACTACACACGGTATCAGATGCTACCGAGGATGCGGATGCTGCAGCTAAATTAAAGCCTTACTCAGATGAAATAGAAAAAGTGAAAAATGAATCAACAGGTGTTTCCACAACTTCTGTCTTAGATGGTGAACGTGGAAATGTTCGCACTGGTGAAACAAATCTTGGAAACTTAATGACAGATGGAATGTTAGATGCTGCAAAAAAAATTGATAAAGATACAGTTATCGCTGTTCAAAACGGTGGTGGAATCCGCGCTTCAATTAACAAAGGAGATATAACTGTTGGTGAAGTTCTAACAGTAATGCCATTTGGAAATTCATTGGCAATTATGGAGTTACCAGGTGATGCTATTTATTCAGCACTTGAGCATAGTGTTAGTCAATCACCTAAAGAATCAGGTGCATTTTTACATGTTGCAGGTTTAGTTGTTAATTATGACAACACTCAAGAAGCAGGTAGTCGTGTCATTTCTGCTTTTGTTCAAGATGAAGAAGGCAACTTAACGTTTTTAGATTCTGAAAAAACATATAAAGTGGCTACTAACTCGTTCACTGCTAAAGGTGGAGATGGCTACTCAATGTTTAAAGATGCCTATGACACTGGAAAAGTAAGTGAGCCAGGAAATGCTGACTGGGAGACATTCATTAACTACATTCAAGGTCTCGATACAATTAATGGTGATCGTGAAGGTCGTATTAATCAAGTACGTTTAGCTGGTAAGAGTCGTTATGAGACAGCTGTAGAAATTTCAAAAGCTGGATTTAGTTCGGCTGAAACAGTTGTAATTGCTCGTGGTGATGAGTTTGCTGATTCGATGACTGCAGGACCCTTAGCATACCAATTAAATTCACCAATTTTATTAACACGTACGAATTCACTTCCAGCGAGCGTTGTAGATGAATTAAAACGTCTAGGTACGAAGAAAGTTGTTATCATGGGTGGATCTAAAGCGATTTCTAAAGAAGTAGTAGATAGTTTATATGATATAGGAATTTCTGTTCGCCGGATTGCAGGTGGTGACCGATACGAAACAGCTGCAAAAGTGGCTCGTGAACTTAGTACACCTGAAGAAGCAATTGTAGTATCTGGTTTAACATACCCAGATGCATTATCTATTGGATCTTACGCTGCACAATCATCAACACCAATTCTTTTAACACGAACTGATAGTATTCCAGCAGCTACAAAAGCTGCATTAACTAATGTTAAGAAATCTTATGTTATCGGTGGTAAATTAGCAGTTAGCGAAGCAGTTGAAAACGCTCTACCAGCGCCAACTCGTGTTTCAGGTAAAACACGATATGCAACATCGGTTGCTGTAGCTGAAACGTTTCACGGTGAGGCTTGGGCTTCATTCGTAGCAAGCGGTAGTGGCTTTGCTGATGCTCTTACAGGTAGTGTTTTAGCAGCGAAATACGATGCACCGGTATTGTTAGTTGGTCTTGCAGGGCTTCCTACTGAAGTAAAAGAATATATAGACGGAAATCCGTCAGCAACATATATCGTTACTGGTGGTAAACTTGCAGTTTCTGACGACACATACTACGAAATTTATGAATAATAGAACCACAAAAAAACCCGATGACAGGAAATTGTCATCGGGTTTTTTTGTCTACTTGTACAAGAATTAAAATATGTTTAGTATAATATGAGCTGAAAAAAAACTTGTTTTTATCTTTATCTTACAATTAAACCTCTATTTTATTAATCAACTTCGTATAAGTAGATATTTAAAAAGAATCTACATCACCTTGTAATATACGCCAGTTGTTAAAAGTTTGACCGTAATCATGATTTTTTAACGTTTTCACGACAAATGGCATTGGACTCGATTGAACGCTAAATCCGGTTTTCATAAGTGCTCTCTCTAATGGGGTGTTTGGAATTCCCCAAGTTGAGACAACACTAAAACCTATAGCTTTTTTAAAATTTATTAACAAAGCAACCTCATCTACAGCTAAAATATCTACTATTGAATAGATTGGAATGATTGATTTTAAGCGATCAATTCTGTAAATTACATAGGATAAATCTGATTGATATACATAATAGTCAATCGAAGGATGCTTAATAAAGCGATTTTTTAGAAATGCTTTTGAACGTTTCACATAAATTGTAGAGTCAAAATCTATATTGGACATATTCACCAAATCAAATTCGGGTAACGTCTTCATCAATTGGTGTTGTTTATTTTTTCGTAAAGAAGGGAGATTCAAGGAAACGTATCGATTGATGTTTCCTAAATCTGTAGCTTGACCAATCGTAATGAAGATATTCTTAGCTTTTTCAGCTGGGAACCCGTATAAAAATGCTGCATTTTGTTTCGCACTTTCTTTTATTAGCTCTTTAACAATTTGAGAATAGATTCCAAGTCCTTGGTAATTAGGATGTACCATAATATCAACTCGTTCTCCGATTATGATGGGCATCCCATCGACGTTAACAGCGTCAAACAATAGGCATGCTGCATGTCCAACTATCTGATTGTCTTCTACAGCGACAATGATGATTGGAAAATTGGAACTAAGTGTTTCGAATTTCCATTGCCACTCGGTCAAGGAACGTTTTTTTTGAAAAACGGATTCAAACAAAGTATTAATGCCTGATTCATCACCCGCAATGTATGAACGAATCATCTATTCAACCCCTTGTAAGATCTTCATGAATTGACTGGAATCGAGACTGGTTATTTAAAGAGACGGCTAGTAAAGTAAAGAATACCAATGTAAACACGTCTGCTTCCCATAAGTTATAAACAAGTCCCATAAAGAATGCGCCGAATACAACACCAATCATTAATTTAGCTAATTTTGAGCGTTTTGTCTTTAATAGCGCGTATAACATACCTAGCAAGAATACTGTAAAGCTTATCACACCAAGAACACCAGTTTGAACAATAATTTGAATGTACTGATTGTCTGAATAGAACTTTCTATCAATTTCGTATTTAACTAAAATAGGGGAAATTCGGGACAATGACGAAGAATCTCCGAAAGTTGAGAATCCTGTACCAATAATTGGATAATCTTTAAAGATTTCAAAACCTTTTTTTACAATAAATAGACGTCCCGAACTTTGACTGCCTGTAATTGTATCATCATTAAATGTACTTCCCAAACGATCAACGAAGCCTGAGCTACCACCGACATCAAATTGTTGTATGTTTTGTACTTTTTCTTGACCTATGGAAGTATTCTCTATCAAGTTAGTAACAAAGTTAATTGGCAAGACAATAACAACGAGAGAAATAGCCACTTGAATGACTATCGTTTTAATTAACGCCAAATTATGTGAAGCAAGAACATACACCACAGCGATGATTAAAAAACCAATCCAAGTTCCTCTAGAATATGTTAAGACAAAAATGCCAATGGTGAAGTATTGCAAAATTTGCATCCATATTTTGTTATAATGTAAAATATATTTCTTTGCATAGTAGAATATAAAGTAAGCAAAACCTAGGTAAATACCTAAAACATTGGGATTGCCGAGCATTCCATAAACTCGAACCCTATTTTTAGAAGAAAGAGGAAGTTCTTTCCATGCTTCTGGCATGAATAACCCTCTTATGGATAGTTTTTCTGTCAACGCTTGTACGAGAATCAAAAGAGTTGTCCATATAAAAACATGCAAGACTTGTAAAATATCTTCTTTTCTAATATCAAGTCGTTTTACGATGTAATAAATTAAGTAAAACATGATAAATGCTCGAAGCTGGAGAATGACTGGTATAAATCCAATATTATTTAAAAGTGCTGAAATTGAACCAATCGCTAAGAATGCAAAGTATCCGTATTCAAAGAGCTGAAATGAAAATAGAGAGCGTAAGTTATAGCGAGATTGCCAGACTACATGTAGAAAAGCTCCTACAATCATCAAATCTCCTGCTAAACGTAAGGCCGGATTTAATTCAATTAGAAACGGTCGAAGTGGTACATACAAAAATAGTAATAATATGGCTTTCTTAGGGCTAGCCAAAGCTATAATAAAAAGTACTATAGAAACAAAATAACCAAGTACTGAGTTCATACTATAAGCGGTTAATATTAAAATGACCATAATAATTGGCCATGTATAAGGTAAATATTTGGTGTAGTTCTGTCGCATGGTGGCCTCCATTTTAGGAAAGATTCTGAAGTTGTCGATAAATCTTTCGTTTTCTTTCTAAATTTTTAAATACTGCAAGTAATAATGTTGAACTGCGATTCGCTTGTTTAAAATCATGTGAAAAATCTAATAAATTATTCGATTTCAGTAAGTCTGATTGATTAATGAAATCGGCAACAGAAGATTCAATAAATGTTTCAACGATTGATGGTCCTTTTGAAATAATTGATGATTTGAGTTTTGATAATAAGATAAATCCATCAAATGCAATTACTTGAGATTTGAAATATGTTATCGCTTGCTGCTTCGCATTATTTTCATTTGTAATATCAATCACGCAGTTAATAAATTCGGGAGGGACTGGACAATTAATTTCATATTGACGTACCATCTTCGGTTGATGGTTAGCTGTCTTTAATGCGTCGGCAAGTAAATGAGCTGTTGCAGTATGATCCGTATGTGCATCAACAAAACTAGTTGTATAAATAATTTCAGGCTTGAACTCTTCTATTACTTTTATGAAGTCTTCCGATGACTGGACTTGATTGACATGACCATCTGGATAATCTAGAAAGGTAAGTGATGAAATACCAAGAATAGGTTGGATTACTTTTAATTCTTGTTTACGCATGGCCGATAAGTTATTGACGTGTCGATTACTTTTCCCACCGTCTGTCACTGTAATAACATGAACCTTTGTTTGTTGATCCGTGTACTTTTTAATAGTGCCTCCTAGCCCAATTGTTTCATCATCAACATGTGGTGAAAATACGACAACGTTTTTTAATTGTTCTAGATTAGTAACCTTAAGATTGCCTTTGTAAAAGCTCTTTAAAATATTTTTTGTTAAAGGAATTGCTAGAGGATTCAATACTTTGACGAGTAGTTTCTTCAATTCCCTTACACTCTCCTTTTCATAAATCGTTTAACTACATCAGAAAACACGTCAATTTTAAGAATGTAGCTGGAACTCAGGTAAACGATTGCTCCAATAATGCTCGTGCTTAAGATATTTACTATAGGATGCATATCTTTTAACAAAGTACTCGACAACATTAAAATAGCAACCATTAATGCTAAAGAGAGTACTATTTTTCCTATACTTTTCATTAAATACGTCCAGTTCAAGCGATCTTCTGTTTTCTGATAGACTATAATATTTAAACCGAAATAAACTGCGGCCATGACTGAAGATGCTAGCGGTATCCCAATATACGATTTTAACCAATATATAAATAGGAAGTTAAGTGCAATATTTAGGAAAACTGAAAATATACTAATTCGCAAAATAATATGTCCATTTTGCTTTGCATAAAAAGCTTTATTAATTGTATTTTGTAAACTAAAAAATAACACAGAACCAACATAAAAATAAGCGACAGTAGCGGTTGCCGACGATGCTTGAGCTGTGAAGGCCCCTCGTTGATATATAATCTCAATTAATTCTTCCATTAATAGCATCATTCCTGCAATTGCAGGAAGTATTAAGAAGAGTGTAAGTATTAATCCTTTTTCTACACTGCGGTTAAACTGTTGCTTATCTTTATTCGCTACTGCCTTCGAAAGGACTGGGAAAATAATGGTTCCTATCGTAACACCAATTATGGCTTGTGGAAAATGTACAATATTTTTGGCGTAATTTAAATAAGAGACAGCTTGTTCTGCAAATTGTCCAGCAAAAATGGTATCAATAATGAGATTTACTTGACCAACCATTACTGTAATACCTACTGGAATAAAAATCATAACAAATGGTTTGATCTCGTTTTTATCGAGCTTGCCACCAATTGTATGAGAATTTTTTGGGATAAAGAAAAACTTCTTCATTAAAAATGAGAGAACTGCTCCAACTAAATAACCATATGCAAAAGCATAAATACCTATTTGTTGTGAGAATAATATCGCTGATAATATGGACGATGTGATCACAATGGTTTGTGAGAAAACAGAAATTGAATAGCGACTTTCTGCATCCAAATATGCCTCATACACAGAATTCATTGCAGAGAAGGTTATTGACACAAAAAAGATAGTCGCTACGGTAATGGTTAACTGTATTGTTTCAGCATTAAAGTCAGGATACATTCTGGGCAAAATAATTGGCGAGAATACAATGCCAATAGCTGTGACACTTAGTCCAAATATGGTAGTAACTCGCATTATTTGTGAAAAGTGATGTTCAGATTTATTATTTATTGTCGCTAAAATGTAACTCGGTACAAAACTATTTTTCATTCCTGTTGCAAAAAATAAAATGAAAATATTCGGCAATATAAATGCCACTAAATACGCACTTGCTTCATTAGAATCTCCAAAATAATAGGCCAAAACCATATCACGTAAAAGACCTGAAAATTTTAATATGAGGGTTGCTAATATGAGCAATAAACCAGATATGGTTAGATTTCTTTTCAATAAGTTCACTCCGAACAAGATACTATATTCCTTCTAGTTACCATTGTTAATTTTAACAGACTCTAAGCTTTAACACTATAAATTTTAAGTTACACGTTGATTACAATGCGGTTTTCAATATATTAAATTATCAAAAAATAGATTGACCATGATAAGGTCCATTTGGTATGATTTGTAATGCGAGGAATATAAAACTGAATAAAAAGTCTTTATTTTCTCTGCTGCAAATAGGGAACTCTAGGGAGGAATTTATTTTGGTAAATGGTTCAAAAGTATGGAAAAAGTATCTATCTACATTTTTAGCAACAGGTCTTGTACTTAGCAACGTTTCTTTTGTCTCGGCACAAACTACCACAAAAGCTCCAAGTACGAATCTTGAAAAAGATTCAAAAGTGCTAAATGTGTTATCGAATGAAAAAGCAAAGCTTGTGAAACAACTTTCGGAGAAAAAGTTCGAAAACAAAAAAGATTTAAAAGCTAATTTGAAAGAAAACGATCAAGTTCGCGTTATTGTCGAAGTAGAGGGATCTTCTGCTGTTGAAGTTGCAACTGAAAAAGGTTTACTCTACAAAGAATTATCTTCTACAGAAAAAGCAAAAATTGATTCAAGTCTTAAAAAGGCTCATAAGTCATTGAAAGACACAATTTCTTCTCGAGGTATCGGTTTCGATGCACAGTTTGACTATACAACTACTTTCAACGGATTCAGTGGACAAGTTCGCTTTGCTGATGTCAAGAAAATTGAAAGTTTACCGAATGTAAAAAAAGTTTATTTAGCGAATGAATACGAAAAACCACAAGTTACGCCAGATATGACGAAAAGTCATGACTTTATTCAGTCTTATCAAACTTGGGCTGACGCTAAGTATAAAGGTGAAGGAATGATTGTGGCCGTTATAGACTCTGGTATCGACCCAGATCATAAGGATTTTGTGTTAACCAATACAACATCAGGTGAACTTACTTCTGCTGAAGTTACGGCTTCAGGTTTGACTGGTAAATTCTATACGCCTAAAGTTCCTTTTGCATATAACTACTATGACCAAAACGATACGATTAAGGATCTCGGTCCTGATGCATCAATGCATGGTATGCATGTTGCTGGTACTGTTGGAGCAAACGGAGATACGACTAACGGTGGTATCAAAGGGGTTGCACCAGAATCTCAACTACTTGGTATGAAAGTTTTCAGTAATGACCCGAACTTCCCATCAACATTCTCTGATATTTATTTAGCGGCTATTGATGATGCAGTTAAATTAGGTGCAGATGTATTGAACATGAGTTTAGGTTCAACTTCTTCTTTCTATGAAGAAAACAGTGCAGAAGATTTAGCGATATCTAAAGCAGTTGCAAATGGAATTGTGGCATCTGTTTCAGCGGGTAACTCAGGTACAATCGGCTACGGATATGATAATCCATATTATCAAAATCCGGATTATGGTTTAGTTGGTTCACCTGGATTAAACAAAGACACAGTGCAAGTTGCAGCAACAGGAAACTTAGTTTATGAGTTTACTCATACATTATCAGGTGATGGCCAATCAATCACTGGTTTCGGTGTAGATGATTGGACAACACTTGGAGAAGTAGAAGTAGTAAGTTTGAAAGCGTTTTCAGGAAATCAATCTGCATTAGGAGCTAAATCAGACTACGATGGAATCGATGTTAAAGGCAAAGTCGTACTTGTTGAACGTGGTGCACTCACATTTGTCGATAAAACGATTAATGCAGCAGCAGCTGGTGCTGCAGGAATTGTCGTATATAACTCAACATCTACAGTGTTCTACAAAGACCAAGGTGGCTGGGATATTCCATTTATGAAATCAACACGTGCTGAAGGTTTAGCGCTTGAAGAAGTTCTTAAGGATGGTGGTTCTGTTACTTTAGGTGTAAACCAAACTGACAAAAAAGAAAATCCAGAAGTAGGCCGTTCAACTGACTTTACTTCATGGGGAGTAACACCAGACTTAGAGTTCAAACCAGAACTTTCAGCTCCAGGTGGAAATATTTACTCAACAGTAAATGACGATAAATATACGGTTATGAGCGGTACGTCAATGGCGGCACCACACGTGGCAGGTGGTGCAGCATTAATTCAACAATACCTTAAAGGTGATGCGCGCTTTGACAGTTACACAGCTGATCAACGTACACGTTTGGCTAAAAAATTATTAATGAACACTGCTGATATTACAACAGGTTTAGACGGTAGTGAAGTTTCTCCTCGACGTCAAGGTGCAGGTATGATGCAATTGTTTGCTGCAGTTAACACACCAGTTGTCGTAACGGATAAAACTACTGGAGAAGCAAAAGTAAACGTAAAAGATTTCCAAAGCAAAACATTCACCATGACTGTTACAGCTGAAAACTTAACAGATAAAGCTGTTGAGTATGATGTAGACACTTCAGTACTTGCTGATAGATTCGAAGAATATGGCGAAATTGTCTACAACCAATTACAGTCTGGTGACTTAAAAGACGTGAAAGTATCTGCACCAGAAACAGTTACAGTTCCTGCAAATGGTAAAGTGGATGTTACGGTTTCAATCGATTTAACAGACGCTAAAGTTCCAGGACTTAATAATGATGGAAAAGACATCTTCAAAGCAATTGAACAAGACGTATTCGTTGAAGGTTTCTTGAAATTCAATAGTAAAGATGTAACAAACCCTGATTTAGTCGTTCCATATATCGGCTTCTATGGTGAGTGGGACCGTCCAGAGATCGTTGACGATTTTGAAGGTGACGATAAATTCTATCAAGACCTATTCGAATTCAATAATTTCTCGAATATGTTAAATGACAAAGGTAACTATTTCCAAGACACGATTGAAGTAGATGGAAAAGAAGTATATGTAATGTCTCCAAATAACGATGGATTAATGGAAGATGTTCTTGCATTGCCATCTTTACTACGTAACGCAAAAGAATTTGAAACAAATGTATTAGATAGCACTGGTGCGAATCAATTACGTTCAGTTAATAAAGAACAAGATGTTCGCAAAAACTACTACAATGGTGGAACTGGTAGCTGGTACTCTTACAATGAATCTCGTATTTGGGACGGTAAAGTTAAAAATGAAACAGTTGTAGATGGTTTATACCACTACGAGCTTAAAGCTAAAGTGGACTATGAAAATGCTGAATGGCAGTCAACTAAACTACCGGTTTATGTAGATACAGTTGCTCCAACAGCTGAAATCTCATATAACGCTGAAACTAACGTAGCTAATTTTAAATTTACAGATGAAGGTGTCGGTACTGCATTCTATGCACTTTACATTAATGGTGTAGATGTAACTGGCAAAACGTATCTAGATGCATCTAAAACGGAAGTTAACTTAGGTGATTATGGATATGAAGCAAAAGATGTAAAATCGATTGATGTAGTACCTGTCGATCACGCATACAATTTAGGTTATGAAGGTAACGTAATTGGTGATGACAACTTACCTATTATTTTCTTAGGCGATGCGACACCTTCTGCATTAGGTCTTTACAATACGAAAAATGTATTAGTAAAAGGTACCGTGGAGGATGAAGCTCTTGCAACTCTAACTGTTGAAGGCAAAGATGTTGCGTTTACTTATGACGCAGAGAAAAAAGTTTACAATTTCGAAACAACAGTAGCCTTTACTACAGATGGGTACAAAAACATTAAGATCAAAGCAGTCGATGTAAATGGCAACGCGTTTGAAATTGCTCGTCCTATCTACGTTGACACTACAGCACCAACGGTTGGTCATGACGCTCCATCAGTAGTAAATAATGATGTTGCGAAATTAGATTTCAACATATTTGTTAAAGATAACTTTAACGCTGCTAAAGTAACTGTGGATGGAGATGTTGTCTTTAACCGTGAATTCATTGATGAGACGAAATTCCTTACACCTACGGATGAAAAAGTAGCAGTAACAGTTGATTTAGCTAAAGGTGTAAATTCATTCAATGTAGTTGTTGAAGATGCTGCTGGAAATAAAGTGACGAAAGAAGTTAAAGTTGATCGCTCTGCATCAGAATTACGTGCTGAACGTATTTCAGGATCAGATCGTTATGAAACTGCAGTAAAAGTAAGCCAAAAAGGTTGGGAATCAGCAGAAACAGTTGTTCTAGCTCGCGGAGATCAATATGCGGATGCATTAGCTGGTGTTCCATTAGCACATCTGAATGGTGGTCCATTGTTACTTTCTAAAACAAGTTCATTACCCGCTTCAACTTATGATGAAATCAAACGTTTAGGCGCTTCTAAAGTAGTTGTTCTTGGTGGCGAAACTGCGATTTCGAAAAACGTTTTAGAGAAATTAACTCAATCAGGAATTGTAGTTGAGCGTATTTCAGGTAAAGACCGTTATGAAACAGCTGCTAAAATTGCTAGCAAGTTCGGTAAATACGATACTGCTGTAATTGCGAGTGGCTTAAACTTCCCAGATGCATTGTCAGTTTCTAGCTATGCGGCTGAGCAAGGTATGCCAATCCTATTAACACGTGACAAATCGTTACCAGCAGTTACAAAAGATGCATTAGTAAAAGCTGGCGTAGAGAAGTCTTACGTGATCGGTGGTAAACTAGCAGTGAACGACAGTGTATTAAATTCTGTACCAAACGGTCACCGTATCTCTGGTTCTTCACGTTATGCTACTTCAGTTGCCATCTCAAAATTCTTTGCAGATGAAACTAAGAGAGTATATGTATCAACTGGTGTAAACTTTGCGGATGCTTTAGCTGGTGGAGTATTAGCGGCTAAAGAAGGTTCTGGCGTATATATCGTTGGTAAAAATGTTACTCCAGAACTTGGTGAACATTTACAAAAACTTGGAGTTGAGTACGTAGATGTATTAGGTGGTAAATTAGCAGTACCTGATAGCGTCTTGGCTGAACTTGATAAATATTTAGGTAACTAATAAATAAATAATGAACCCCACATTCAAGATGAATGTGGGGTTCATTATGGCGAGTCTACTGAAAAAGTTAATTTATAATTTCTTTGCTTTTGGACTAGTGTAGGTGATTTCCGTTGCTGCGCGCTTTCATGTTTCGAAGCTAGCGTAGCGATGCAGGAACATGAAAGCTTTCTTACCATTAGTCAAGAGTTTTCCCATTTATTTTCCAGAAAAACATAGTGAGTTTAAACATCGACACGAGTAAATGTAGCATCATATGCAGGTCTATATGGTATGAAGATGCAATGAGCCATAGTGATATTTGCCGTAAACCTCAAACGAATTATGCCCTTACTGAAGGAAGCAGAGTAAGAAATACGAAAGAAAAGGCGACATTTCGTTCAAATCGAACGAAATGTCGCCTTTTTCAATTAAATAAATATTAAAAACGTATGTTTTTCAGTGGCCAATTAAGGCTGGTCGGTACTTTCAGATTGTGAATGTGAGTGGGTGCGTTCATCTGTTTCAATTGAATACTCCGAAGTCTCATCTTCAGAAGTTAACTCTGTTGGATTGTACTCGTATTCTAAGTGATTTTGCATGGTGTCTTTAATTTCCGCAAGACTTTCTTCATTTAACTGATAATAATAAATACCAGTGCTCGTATCGTCAGCCCCTAATAAACTTAACTGTTCGATAGAAGGCATACCGTTTTTACCATATTCAAACATTGATTTCATTTCATTAAAAGTCATGTTTGTTTTCATATTATCACCAACGGCATCAATTAAATCTCCATACTTTGTAAATGAAGAAGCAGAAACTGATTTTTTCATTATTGCTTCCAAAACCATTTGTTGTCGTTTTCCGCGTTCGATATCATTATCCTTTTTTCTAGTACGCACGAGGGCTAAAGCTTCCGCTCCATTTAATTCTTGATATCCTTTTTCAAGGTTAATTGATTTCTTATCTTGAGCATCTTGTTCTACTAATGTATAAGGAACATCGGCTTCGATACCTCCAAGAGAATCAACAATATCTATAAAAGCATCGAAGTTCAATCGTACATAATAATCGATAGGAATATCAAGCATGGTTTCTACTGTATCTATTGTGGCCTCTGTTTGTCCAAATGCATAGGCATGTGTAATCTTATCTTTATAGCCGACTTCTGGTATATAAACGTAAGAATCTCTAGGAATACTTAAAAGTTTAATTGATTTACTCTCATTGTTTAAAGTGGCAACAAGCAACGCATCTGAGCGCGTATTTGAACCTTGATTACGTGTTGAACTATCATCAACACCAATAAATAAGATAGATATATTATCTTCCAGAGGCTCTACCTTTTCATCTCGCAAACTAGATTTGTCTCGATTAATGCTTTCTAAAGATCTATCGGCTGCACTTTCCGCTTTTTTAACTAAGAATATGCCGTAAGCCGTAATACAAATAAGTAACGATGTAATGAACAAGAGTGAGATTTTAATGATTAGTGATTTATTTGATGAAGATCCTTTAGACGATTTATATTGTTGTCGATTCAAATTAATTCTCCTTTGAGTAGGAAATGATCCTACATGTACAATAAGCCAATTGTAGCTGGTTAGGTGTAATTGACTACATTCCTATTCATTATACAATGATTTATTAAAACCGTAAAAGGATTTGTTATTTTATATGTCGAATTCGAGAAAATCTTGTGAGTGCTGTTTGATATTAGCTTGTCCGTTCGTCATTTCTGTTATCCAATCGAAAAAGTACTTTACCATTAATACGGGGACATATAGAAATAGTTCCACAGATTCTGCATAATCTATTCGATTTAATGGATACGTGGAGTTACGTATTTCATTCTCAACTTTACCAAGCCACGAGTAATCGACAGATACCTTCATTAAAAGGTGAAGACGTCGTTCCACAATACTGGATGCTTGTAAACCTTCAGTAGTTGCTTTGCCATAAGCACGGATTAAGCCGCCACTACCTAATTTAATTCCACCAAAATATCTTGTTACTACGACAACTGTATCTTTCAATCCTTGTTTTTTTAATACTTCAAGAATGGGAACGCCAGCAGTTCCACTAGGTTCCCCGTCATCATTAGCTTTTTGAATAGAATCATGCTCTCCAATTAAATAAGCAGAGCAATTATGATTGGCAGATTTATGTTGTGATTTAATTTCTTGAATAAATGCTTGAGCTTGTTGTTCCGATTCAGCACGGTTCACATAGGTTAGGAAACGGGATTTTTGAATAATCAATTCTGATTCGCCTAACCCTTTTACAGTAAAATAATCTTTTCTCAAATTGATTCACTCCTAATGACATCTAGTTGTCATGTAATTTTAATAATTTCTTATGTATATAGTGATATAATTAATCAAGTCATTGCAGGAATATTGACATATATGGCGTATACTATAGTAGAGAAGAAAAATGATTGGATCGTGATTCTTCCAACAGTTACTTGAACAAAAAGGAGACTACCTGATGTCTGGGAAAAAGGTAGATATCAATTCACTAAATCATATTTTCAGTCAAATGGTTCAAACGATGAACCGTTCCAAAAACGATATCTTTATTATAAGCGAACAAAATCGCCAAAGCTTATTACAGATGCAAAAAGAATTGGAGATTGTTCATTCAAAATTAGCTGCTGTTTTAATAGAAGGTGATTTGCTTGTAGAAGAAACACGTATTTCTCGTAAAACTCTTGGTGATGTGTCCAAGCATTTTAACACGTTTACAGAAGAGCAAGTGCGAGAGGCATATGAACAAGCAAATGATTTGCAAATTAAACTTTCCATTAATCGAACTGAAGATCGTCAATTACACGAACGTCGAGATGATTTAGAACGTCGTTTAAATGAATTAAACGACTCCATTTTGCATGCGGATCAACTGGCTGGGCAAGCAAATGTAGTAACCAACTACTTAACATCTGATTTGAAAAATGTGGGACCAGCATTAGAGACAGCCAAACTTAAACAAGATTTTAGTTTAAAGATTATTGAAGCACAAGAAGAAGAGCGTAAGCGATTATCTCGAGAAATACATGACGGCCCTGCTCAAATGATGGCCAATGTGCTAGTGCGTTCAGACTTAATCGAACGAACATACCGAGAAAACGGAATAGATGAAGCTTTAGTTGAAATAACGAGTTTAAAATTGATGGTTCGAATTGCATTGACAGAGGTGCGACGAATTATTTATGACTTGAGACCAATGGCTTTAGATGATTTAGGACTAGTGCCAACCATCAGAAAATACTTAATGAATATAGAAGAATATAATACTGGTTGCCAAATTAACTTCCGTTCACATGGAGAACAGCGAAGGCTCATATCCAATTTTGAAATTGCTGTTTTTCGTTTAGTACAAGAATCCGTAACAAATGCGACGAAACATGGTAAATGTCAAAACATTTGGGTAGATGTTGAATGGACTCCTAGAATGGTAACAGTTACTGTAAAAGATAATGGAACTGGATTTGACCAACGTCTCGTTCGAGAAAGCTCATTTGGATTAATTGGAATGCAAGAACGTATTGATTTATTAAAGGGTGAGATGATTGTTAAATCCTCACTTGGCAATGGAACAATTATGAAGTTTAAAATTCCATTAAATGAGGAATAACATAGAAGTGTGTGTTTTATACATTAGGAGGAAATGACAATGACTAAAATTGTAATTATAGATGACCACCAATTATTCCGTGAAGGTGTAAAACGTATATTAGATTTTGAAGATTCATTTGAAGTGATTGCTGAAGGTGATGATGGAAGTGATGCACTAAGCTTGTATGAACAATATGTACCAGAAGTAATGCTCATGGACATTAATATGCCGCGCAAAAATGGTGTGGAAGCAACTGCCGAGTTATTGGCGAAATATCCTGAAGCTAAAGTTATTATGCTGTCCATACACGATGACGAATCTTATGTAATGCACGCTCTAAAAACAGGTGCTCTTGGATACATGTTAAAAGAGATGGATGCAGATGCAATCATCCAAGCTATTAAAGTTGTCGCTGCTGGCGGTTCTTATTTACATCCAAAAGTAACTCGAAATCTTGTTGCAGAATTCCGACGCTTAAGCGAACGTGAAAACAAAGGGTCATTCCATCAATCAGAAATTCGTCGACCATTCCACTTATTAACAAAACGTGAATGCGAAGTTCTTCAATTATTAACAGATGGTCAAAGTAACCGAACAATAGGTGAAACTTTGTTCATCTCTGAAAAAACTGTAAAAAACCATGTATCAAGTATTCTTCAAAAAATGAACGTAAATGATCGTACACAAGCCGTAGTCACAGCCATTAAAAATGGTTGGGTTGAAGTACGTTAATTCGTATTAGTGGCCTCTCGCAAGCTTGCCCTTGTGAGAGGCTTTTTTTTTTTGATTTTTTTTAGGTTAGGTGTGATGCATTGTGTTGTTCCAGGTTAACGAAGACGCTGTCCAAGTTGAACTTATGGACATACAGGTAGACAGAATGGAGCTCCAGGTTGTACAAAATGACGTCGACTCACTTTAATAAACTCAGATAAGTAGATTTGTTTCTTACTTAAATTATTCTTGAATTCCTTTTACTCACTTTTCTAATGACGTTAATCTCATCATCTACTAATTTGTAGTACCTATAACGTCCGTTGTTTTTTGGTATCAATTGTGATCTGGTTAATATATGTGATGCATATGTTTTATCCTTTAACTTAAGAAAGTCTAAACATTCTTTATTCGTCATTGTATGCTTCATCAAATAAAACCAATCCTCTAAAGCATTAAGTATCATTACTTTTCTAGATATTTTACAAGTTGGACATTTAAATAGACTGTCAATCCATAACGAGCACTTAGGACATATAAGTCCTTTTTTTATAAGGGAATAATCAATTGGGATAATATTTATCAGTGGGGTTGGGGGAAATCTCGTTTGTGCTTGTTTCACTTTATTAATAAGTTGAGTAAACTTCTTTTGAGATAGCATTAGGGTAATGTAAATAAATCTTCGATATAAGAGCCTATATCGCATCCCATAATAATTTTTTATTCTTTTGGGGGCAAACTTACATGTGTTTTTGAGAATGCAAGTACTATGAAACTGATTATAGGTAGATTGATTTGATTTGATTTCATCCAAAAGGCTAACCTTCGTTCGAGGCGTTTTAACTGTTCTTCCGGACATTTAAATGAAGTTTGAACACCTTCTAATTCACGAACTAATTGAGCAGGATTTTGCTAAAATGCTATTTTATCTTTAATTGCTTTTATTTCTAAAATACATATGAAATTAGGTGTAATAATAAGTGTATCAAGTTGGACCATTGACCTTGGGGAAGACCATATATTAGTTTCTTTTAAAATTGCATATCTTATAGGGAATTCAATGTTCTTCAAAAAATAATCTACATAAGCTTCACCATTGTAACCAACAAGTATCCTATTAATTCTTGATTCTATTTCCACATAGAGTGGATGGTGAACCGGAATGCGCTGAAGTAACCTGAAGTAAACGTTAAGTGAGTCAGGCATTGCACGTTTTTCGTCTATAAAAATCACTCCTTATTAATTTTTTGGGAGATAACGAAAAATATCATTTCTACCAATATGTTAGCAAGTAAATTGAGTATTTATTTTCCAGGTTGTACAAAATAATTTTGACTTACTTTAAATATCCTCGCCAAACTGTAAAGCGTCGGCACACGTGGCTCCAAGTTGACAAAGTTGTTGTCCAGGTTGCTAGAATGACTATCCAGGTTGATACAATGCTGCTCCGGGTTGTACAAAAAGATGTCGACTCACTTAATCCCCTCACTTTTAGTGCAAATTGTAATAAATAATTGCCCATATCATCTCATTCTATTGGTCGCTCGATAGGCAACAGCAATACTATAGATTCACCACGAAACTTTCACAACTTCAGTGTCGTCTATATTTTGAAAGAGGTTATAATAATTGTTAGGTCTCAAATTTTATGACACAATAACCTAGTAGGAGGCACGAACATAATGAAATTTAAATATATTATCATGCTTGTGATGATTTCAATACTTTTGTCAGCTTGTGCGAGTAAAGAAAATAGTGATGAAACTGGTTCAGTATCTGATGGTGAATCCACGAGTGAAAATAGTGCGTTGGAACATGAAGTGAAGGATCAAGCGAAATCTGATGTTGGGTTTGAAATGGTGGGAACTGATATTGAGGAAGCTCAAAATGTACCTGCAGAAGAGAAAAAATCGTTAATAGAAGTATTTGAATTGTATATAACTGCTTTTAATGAAGAGGATATTGAGAAATATATGTCTGTAATCGCAACTGAACCTGAAGGGTTTGATTACCAGGGAGAAGAAAAGTTCGTAAAAGAAACGTTTACTCAATATGAAGTGAATCGAACGGCTGAAGATGTGACGGTTATTAAATATAATGAAAATCAAGCACAAGTTTATGCTTCGCTCTCTATTTCACTTAAGCAAGAATCAACTGGTGGAAAGCTTGACCGAACAGGTCGGCAAGTGACCGTTTTTATTAAAGAGGATGGAAACTGGCGTGTGACTAGCGTTTATTTCATCGGTGATGTAGCACAATAACTATTCATAAACCTCGCATAGACGCGGGGTTTTTTTTTGGTTAAAATAAGTGGATAGGAATGAGTTCAATCCATATTGGAGGGATGCTCATGAAAGACGTACAAGCTTTTTTATCAGGTCGAATTTGGTTGAAGGAACATACCCCTTTTTCTTCATCTGTAATCGATAATTTTATTGACAAAGGTTTCATTACTCCCCACAAAGGCATTCAGTCGAATCAACTATCCCAAGGTAAACAAATCCATCGTCAATGTCGACGTTGCGCAAGCAAGCAGTTGACAGCTTTTCACTGTGCTAAATGTAACGGTACTTGTTTGTATTGTAGACATTGTATTCGTATGGGAAGAGTCAGTAGTTGCACCGAGTTAATTACTTGGACAGGACCAGAAATCAAATCAATTTTGGAGCACAACTTTAGGTGGTCTGGGACTTTAACTCCTCAACAAGCACAAGCTTCAGAAGAGTTGATGAATAGTATCCATAAAAATCAAAGCCATTTAATACACGCGGTGTGCGGAGCTGGAAAAACGGAACTATTATTCCCAGCAATATTTGATTTACTTAAGCAAGGTCAACGAGTTTGTGTAGCAACACCGAGGACAGATGTGGTGCTCGAACTCGTTCCAAGGTTTCAACAAGTCTTTCCGCAAACCATCATCCATGCTTTATACGGTGGATCACCTGAACATACAAACTATGCTCAACTCATTTTGGCAACAACTCATCAATTATTGCGTTTTGAAGAAGCCTTTGACGTTGTATTTGTAGATGAAGCGGACGCTTTTCCTTATACGGTGGATAAGTCCTTACAATTTGCCGTACAAAAAGCGAAAAAGATACACGCTGTTGTTCATACGATAACTGCAACTCCTTCTGATGAGCTTTTAGGACAAGCTGTCAACATCTCGCTAATATCACAGCGCTTTCATGGTTTTTTATTGCCGGTACCTCGTTTTGTCGGATTATGGAACTATAGAAAGCATATGCATAAAGGGGAACTTTCACGAAAGTTAGAGAAGTGGACACAACAATGTCTCAAAAAAGATCAACCGTTTCTGATTTTTTTTCCAACAATATCCTTAATGGAACGTGCGCTACCTTTATTTCAGCAGATGCACCAAGATATCCGAGCTGTACATGCAGAAGATCCAGATAGAAAAGAAAAGGTACTTCAACTTCGAGAAAAGAAAGTGTGTGGTTTACTTACAACCACCATACTGGAACGAGGAATTACTATACCAAATGTCCAAGTAGCAGTTGTTGGAGCAGATGAAGCGATATTTACTAGTAGCGCGTTAATTCAAATAAGTGGACGTGTTGGTCGTTCTGTTGATCATCCTGGTGGAGATATAGTTTTTTTTCATCATGGAATTTCTTTTGCGATGGATAAGGCTAAAGCAACGATAGAAGCACATAATGAGAAACGATCAAAATTATGATTTGCTTAATTTGTTCCTCTTCATTTTCGGAAAAAGCATCATGGAGGAAACTTTTATTAATTAAAGAGCCTGATGTAATTTGTGAAAAATGCTTGTCTAAATTTGAAAAAATGAAGGATAGAGAGAGTGAAAATGAGTGGAAAGGGACAATATATGATGGAGCTCTTGATTCCGTCCAATCAATTTACATCTACAATGAATGGATGAAACAAGTATTTCAACAATATAAATTTCAGCTTGACGTGGACTTAGCAAAAATCTTTGTTTCTGATTTTCAATTGTTAAATAAAGTTCAGGAACTAATTGTACCCATTCCACTTCATCCGGAAATGTTGCTGATGAGAACTTTTTCGCAAGTAGATCAATTGCTTATTGCAGCAAATGTTCCGTTTACACATGTTTTAGCAAAGACGCTAAATCGTTCACAAGTAGGAAAATCGAAAAAAGATCGCATGTCTTCAGAATTATTTTTTTCAGTTACAACCGACGTTCAAAATAAGAACATATTATTAGTCGATGACTTGTATACAACTGGCACCACACTGCATCATGCCGCCTATGCTTTGAAGAAATCCGGTGCTCAAAGAGTAATCGCTGTGACACTTATTCGTGCGTAATTATCTGAAAAAAAGACTTCTTTCGACAAAATTCGAAAAATATTTTAGTTTGTAGCAGGAGTTAAGAGGGGATATGTAGAATAAGGTTTACATAGCCTTAATTAAAGGAGGAGTTTACATGTTAAAATTTAATATTCGCGGTGAAAACGTTGAGGTAACTCCTGCGATTCGCGAGCACGTTGAAAGTAAAATTAATAAAGTAGAACGTTATTTTGCTGAAGAAGTTGAAGCGAACGCAAATGTCAATTTGAAAATTTATAATGATAGTCAAACAAAAGTTGAAGTTACGATTCCAATGAAGAATCTAACGCTTCGTGCTGAAGAAAGACATAACGATTTATATGCAGCAGTTGATTTAATCGTCGACAAATTAGAGCGTCAGATTCGTAAACATAAGACTAAGGTTAATCGCAAGTTCCGTGAACGTGAAGGAGTAGGTACATTCTTTGCTAATTTCCAGTCTCCTGAACAAGCGGCGTTCAAGGATGAAAATGAAGAGGATTTCCAAATTGTTCGAACAAAACAATTTGAATTAAAACCAATGGATCAAGAAGAAGCGGTTTTGCAAATGGATATGCTAGGACATAATTTCTTCGTCTTTACAGATGCTGAGTCGAACGCTACAAATATTGTTTACAAACGTAAAGATGGTAAGTATGGTTTAATCGAAACAAATTAATTTTTATGAACAAAAAGAAAGTCCATTTACTTGGGCTTTCTTTTTTGTCTTATATCAAGAACCGGTTAACATGAATCTATTGTGAGTGTATTAGTTAAAAGTATTACAAGACAATTGGTGCAAAGACCTAATAAAAATCAAAATATAAATGTTTATAGTAGATGAAAGAGAGAAGTCCGTTATTTGCACCACTATAAGAGCAGTGGTAAAATAAAGTTTGAGACTAAATGGGAAGTGAATCTAATGCTTGGTGTATTAAATAAGGTATTTGACTTAAATAAGCGTGATCTGAAAAGATTAGAAAAAGTTGCTAATCAAGTTGAAACATTTGCAAAAGACATAGAAGCATTAACTGATGAACAGTTACGTGCTAAAACTGATGAGTTTAAAAGTCTTTTTGCTAAAGGGACTGAATTAGCCGATATTCAAGCGGAAGCATATGCAGTAGTTAGAGAAGCATCGAAACGTGTGCTAGGGATGTACCCTTTCCATGTTCAAGTAATGGGTGCTGCGGCGCTACATGAAGGAAATATATCAGAAATGAAAACCGGTGAAGGGAAGACATTAACGTCCACAATGCCGGTTTATTTGAATGCAATCACTGGAAAAGGTGTTCATGTTGTAACTGTAAACGAATATTTAGCAAGCCGTGATGCTGCTGAAATGGGTCTATTGTATAACTTCTTAGGTTTAACTGTTGGGTTAAATTTAAACAGTTTAAATAAAGATGAGAAACGAGAAGCTTATGCAGCTGATATTACTTATTCGACAAATAATGAACTAGGATTCGACTATTTACGTGACAATATGGTGTTGTACAAAGAAGAACATGTTCAACGTCCTCTTTATTTTGCAGTAATTGACGAAGTTGACTCTATATTAATTGATGAAGCACGTACACCGCTAATTATTTCAGGGCAAGCTGCAAAATCTGCTCAACTTTATAAGCAATCAAATGCACTTGTTCGCGCACTTCGAAAAGAAGAAGACTATTCGTATGATGAGTCGACTAAAGGCGTTGTATTAACTGAAGCAGGTATTGAAAAAGTTGAAAAAACGTTTGGAATAGATAACTTGTTTGAGTTGACGCATGTTGGTTTAAATCATGCGATTAATCAGTCATTAAAGGCACATGCTAGTATGCACAATGATGTGGATTATGTTGTTCAAGAAGATAGCGTTGTAATTGTTGACTCATTCACAGGTCGCTTAATGAAAGGTAGACGCTATTCTGATGGTCTTCATCAAGCTATAGAAGCGAAAGAAGGCCTAGAGATTCAAAATGAATCCATGACGATGGCTACCATTACGTTCCAAAACTTTTTCCGGATGTACGAAAAACTTTCTGGTATGACTGGTACTGCAAAAACGGAAGAAGAAGAATTCCGTAACATTTACAATATGAATGTTATTGTCATTCCAACTAATCGAGTTATTGTTCGTGACGATCGTGCAGACTTAATTTATTCATCAATGGAAGGTAAATATAAAGCAGTGGCAGATGATATTGCAGAGCGCAATAAAGCAGGTCAACCTGTCTTGGTAGGTACTGTTGCAATAGAAACTTCTGAAATAATTTCAAAATTGTTAACGAAACATGGAATCCGTCATAGCGTGTTGAACGCGAAAAATCATGAGCATGAAGCAGAAATTGTTGCCGAAGCAGGCCATAAAGGCTCCGTTACGATTGCAACAAATATGGCGGGTCGTGGTACGGATATTAAATTAGGCGAAGGCGTGATCGAAGTTGGCGGCTTAGCAGTAATTGGTACAGAACGTCATGAATCTCGTCGTATTGATAATCAACTTCGTGGTCGTTCAGGTCGTCAAGGAGACCCAGGTATAACGCAGTTCTATTTATCAATGGAAGACGAATTAATGCGTCGTTTTGGCTCAGACAATATGCGTGCAATGATGACGCGTCTGGGAATGGATGATACAGCGCCGATCCAATCTAAAATGGTGACACGTGCTGTTGAAGGCGCACAAAAACGAGTAGAAGGAAATAACTTCGATGCACGTAAACGTTTGCTTCAATATGATGATGTGTTACGTCAACAACGTGAGATTATTTATAAAGAACGTTTAGAAGTACTAGAGACAGATAATATGCGTGGTCTTGTTGAAACGATGATTGATGATGTAATTGAGCGAGCAGTTGCTGCTCACGTTTCTCCTGATAAGCAAGGCGATATGAATTTGAAAGGTCTTGAAGATTTCACTTTCGCAAACCTATTGCCTGAGGGAGTTGTAACTCAAGAGCATTTAACTGGTAAGTCAGAGAATGATGTAGTCGATTACTTAAAAACGGCTGTCTATGAGCATTACAATGCGAAGGAAGTAGAAATGACGCCTGAACGTATGCGTGAATTTGAGAAAGTTGTCTTACTACGTTCGATTGATTCAAAATGGATTGACCATATTGATGCGATGGATCAGTTGCGACAAGGAATTCATTTACGTGCATATGGACAGATTGATCCTCTTCGAGAGTATCAAAACGAAGGATTTACAATGTTCGAAGCCATGGTTGATTCTGTTCAAGAAGACGTGACTAAGTATGCCATGAAAGCTGAAATACGTAATAACTTGCAACGAGAAGAAGTGGCAAAAGGTCAGGCAGTAAACCCGAAAGAAGATGGTGGTACCGTTAAGAAATCGCCTATTCGAAGCGAAGCAACTGTCGGACGAAATGAAATGTGCCCATGCGGCAGTGGCAAGAAGTTTAAACATTGTCACGGTGCAGTGTGAAACAACGGAGGATATAATAATGATGGAATTATCAGATGTAAGAAATGAATTAGATAGAATAGCTGGAAAATTATCAGACTTTAGGGGGTCTCTTTGACTTAGAAAACAAAGAGGCTCGTATAGCAGAGTTAGATGAAAACATGTCAATGCCTGATTTCTGGAATGATCAAAATGCAGCTCAAGCCGTTATTAGTGACGGCAATGCGTTGAAAGAAATCGTTAATGAGTTTAATGATTTAGTAGAGGTTCATGAAAACTTAGAAATGACGCTTGAGTTATTACGTGAAGAAGCAGATGAAGAATTGCACGAAGAACTTGCCAATGAAATGAAAGAATTCACAGCGAAGATGAATGACTTCGAATTGCAAATGTTACTGAGTGAAGAATATGACAAAAACAACGCAATTTTAGAACTGCACCCAGGTGCGGGAGGTACCGAGTCTCAAGACTGGGGCTCGATGTTACTCCGCATGTATCAACGTTGGGCTGAGAAAAAAGGATTCAAAGTGGAAACCTTGGATTACTTAGCTGGGGACGAAGCGGGAATTAAATCTGTCACACTTGGTATTACAGGGCACAACGCTTACGGTTATTTAAAAGCGGAAAAAGGTGTTCATCGCCTCGTTCGGATTTCTCCTTTCGATTCGTCAGGAAGACGTCACACTTCTTTCGTTTCGTGTGAAGTCATGCCAGAATTTAATGATGAAATAGAAATTGATATTCGTACGGAAGATTTGAAAGTAGATACGTACCGCGCAAGTGGTGCAGGTGGTCAGCATATTAATACGACTGACTCTGCCATACGTATCACTCACTTGCCAACAGGCGCAGTCGTAACGTGTCAGCAGGAACGTTCTCAAATCAAAAACCGAGCAAAAGCAATGACTATGTTAAAAGCGAAATTATATGCATTGAAGATTGAAGAAAAAGAAGCACAAATGCTTGAAATTCGTGGAGAGCAAAAAGAAATTGGATGGGGCAGTCAAATACGTTCATATGTATTCCACCCGTATGCAATGGTGAAAGATCACCGAACTAGTGCAGAAAGTGGTAATGTTCAAGGCGTTATGGACGGTGACATCGATTTATTTGTCAATGCATATTTACGATCAAGAATGAACTAATAGAGAAAGTGAGCAACCGAGGAAGAAGGGTGCTCGCTTTTTTTTGTTCTGAGAGAACAGTTAATTAATTTGACAGCTATGATAAAGGATTTGATTTTAACAATGAAAAACTGTCATTTCGTGAAATCATTTTCAATACAAAGTCCAAGTTGAGGCCACAAATACTTGTTGAAAAATTATTGAAGTGAATAAAAATTCATGCAAATTTTCGAAGTTCTAGTATGGTCATTATTGATCTTCACTTTACTGTGCTAAACTTCCCACTTCTGTAGCTGTCTGCTATACTTCTATTGGGAAATTTTCTATGAAGAGAGAAGGATTTATATGAATCTTAATAAACAAAAAGAACAACATCCGTGGGTAGCTGCGGTTTTAGAATATGTGTACATTATCATTGGAGCAGCCATTATCGCTGTTGGTTTCAATGTGTTTCTATTACCAAATGAAGTTGCGTCTGGTGGGGTTAGTGGGATCAGTACTATATTATATGGATTGTTTGATTGGAAGCCAGGTTTTGTGCAATATGCCTTTAATATACCTTTGTTTATTGCGGGTGTTATCTTTCTTGGTAAACAGTTCGGTGCTCGTTCACTAGCAGGTACACTCACTTTACCTTTATTTGTATTATTAACAGCTAGTTGGGAACCTGCAACACTAAATCCATTACTCGGTGCATTATTTGGAGGTATATCTGTTGGTGTTGGTTTAGGTATTGTTTTCAGAGGTCGTGCATCAACAGGAGGAACAGATTTAGCTGCACAAATTATTGCGAAATATACGGGTTTTACACTTGGAAGAAGCGTCATGTTAATTGATGGTCTGATTGTACTGTCAGCGGCCGTTGTTTTTGATATTGAAAAAGGTTTATATGCTTTAATTGGTTTATTTGTTACAACAAAAACCATTGATATCATTCAACTTGGCTTTAGCCAATCCAAAATGGTATATATCATCACGAATAAACAAGAAGAAATTAGGGATGCTATATATAATGAAGTAAATCGCGGCGTGACAAGACTTTCAGCATTTGGAGGTTATACGGAACAAGAGCGTCCAATTTTACTTGTAGTCGTTTATCAAACAGAATTCACGAAATTGAAACAAGTTGTAAAAAAAGTTGATCCAGCTGCTTTTGTCATTGTAACAGATGCCTATGAAGTAGTCGGTGAGGGTTTCAAACGTGCCTAAATTTGGTATACTTTAAGTGTAATAATATAACTATTTTAAGGAGGGAAAAGGATGAACAAGAAATTATTAACAGCTATTTTTGGGTCAGTATTAATGCTTGCTGCATGTGGTGGCGAAGACGATACGGCAGCACCAACAGGTGAAGATGTAGAAGTAGTTGAATCTCAAGATGCTGAAAAAATTGCAGAAGGTAAATGTATTAGTTGTCACGGTGGGAATTTAGAAGGGCAAGGAAATGCGCCAGCTATAAATGATGTTGGTTCTCGTCTTTCACAAGAAGAAATTTTAAATGTGATTCTAAATGGACAAGGGGCAATGCCACCTAAGATAATTGAGGGTGCAGAAGCAGAAGTAGTTGCAGAATGGTTATCAACTAAAAAATAATAGGAAAAGCCAATGCTGGTTACAGCACTGGTTTTTTTTTTTTTGTGAAAATACGTCGAATGATTAGGGATAATGGGGGGGGGGATTGTTTAATTTTGGTTAATAAAAATGCATTTATTAGTTTGTTTTTAAGAAATTAGTCATATTCTAAGATTTCATAGACTTATACAAGAAATTTGTAATAGGAATGTAATGAAGTATTGTCGTAATTCTTGTTATAATAATATTGCCGGAAAAAATAGTAGGCAGCAATCAGTAAATATAGGTGGTTACAAACATATGATTTCAATGAAGAATGTATACAAGAAATATCCGAACGGTATTGTTGCTTTAAATGGAATTAATATAGAAATTAAACAAGGTGAATTTGTTTATGTTGTGGGTCCTAGTGGGGCTGGTAAAACGACTTTCATCAAAATGATGTATAGAGAAGAGCGTCAAACGAGCGGAGATATAGTTGTAAACGGAATTAATTTAGCAAAGTTAAAGTCAAAACGAGTACCGCTTTTAAGACGTCAAATAGGCGTTGTCTTTCAAGATTTCAAATTATTACCTCTCTTAAATGTTTACGAAAACGTAGCTTTTGCTTTAGAAGTGATCGAACAACCACAAAAAGTCATTAGAAAACGTGTAATGGAAGTATTAGATTTAGTAGGACTTAAACATAAAGCTCGTATGTTCCCAACTGAAATCTCAGGTGGTGAACAACAGCGTGTCTCGATTGCACGATCTATTGTGAATACACCAAAAGTGATGATTGCAGATGAGCCTACGGGTAACTTAGATCCCGAAACTGCATGGGATATTATGAATTTATTTGAAGAAATAAATCGTCGAGGCACAACCATTATTATGGCAACTCATAACAAGGAAATAGTAAATACCATTAAACATCGAGTTATCGCAGTTGAAGGTGGGCTCGTTGTTCGTGATGAACTTGGAGGTGACTACGGTTATGAAATTTAGAACTGTAGGACGTCATTTCCGTGAGAGTTTCAAAAGTTTAAGTAGAAATGGCTGGATGACTTTTGCATCAGCAAGCGCTGTGACAGTTACTTTACTTTTAGTTGGCGTATTCGTCATGATCATGATGAATTTAAATAAAGTTGCAGATGATTTAGAGAAAGATGTTGAAATAAAAGTATTAGTTGAACTTACTGCTGAAGAAGACGAAGTTAGTAAATTAGAAACTGATATTAATAAAGTAAATGGTGTAGGATCTGTTGTTTATTCAACAAAAGAAAATGAACTTAAAGACTTAATTAAAGACTTCGGTAAAAATATGGGGTTATCGGATCAAAATAATCCGCTCCGTGCAGCATATTATGTGAAAGCTTTAGACCCTCAAGATACAATAAAAGTAGCCGAACGTATTGATCGTCTCGATAATACATATTCAGTAGAGTATGGTGAAGGAAAGATTGAAAAGCTATTTAGTTTTTTAAATGGTGCACGAAATGTAGGTTTAGTCTTGATTGGAGCCTTACTATTTACAGCAATGTTTTTAATTTCAAACACTATTCGTATTACAATTTTAGCTCGTAGTCGCGAAATTGAAATTATGAAACTAGTTGGTGCTACAAATTGGTTTGTTCGAATTCCATTCGTGTTAGAAGGAATGTGGATTGGAATATTGGGTGCGATTTTACCTATCACACTCGTTACTCTACTTTATTACAATTTATATAGAGTAGTTCAACCATATTTAGAAGGTGAATTATTTAATCTATTACCACTTACTCCATTCTTGTACCAAGTCAACGGTCTCATTTTATTAATGGGAATTTTTATTGGCATATGGGGAAGTTTTATGTCAGTTCGAAAGTTTTTACGCGTATAACACGATTTTGGAAGGGGCCGAACATGAGAAAGAAACAATCTAAGTTTTTGTTAGTAACCATAGTGACAGTGTTGGGGTGTTCAATATTCATGACACAACCTACTGCATTGGCGAACTCATTAAATAATTTGCAAAATGAGCATAAACAATTGGAGGAAAAAAAGAACCAATTGAATTCATCAATTATCCAGAAAAAAGGCGATATATCTCAAAATCAAACTAATCAAGAAAAGATACATGCTCAAATTCAAACTCTTGATAATAAAATTAATGAAACAAATAGTGAGGTTGATAGTCTACTAGTTGACATTAAACGAACTAATAGAGAAATTGATGAATTACACGAATCTATTAATGTATTAGAAAAAAAGATTGCTGAACGTGATGAACTAATAAAAGAACGACTACGTGCAGTTCAAGAAAGTGGCGGTTCTGTAAATTATTTGGACGTTTTACTTGGTGCAAGTAGTTTTACGGATTTTATTGACCGTTTCTCTGCTGTCAATACACTTATGGATGCTGATCAGAAAATTATTGAAGAGCAAGCGATTGATGTAAATTCACTAGACGAGAAAAAGGGTTTAGTTGAAGAAAAACTTACTAAACAACAACAAAGCCGCGACGACTTACTAAATCTTAAAGCAAGTCTTAATTCTCAAAAAGTTTCTAAAGATAAATTAGTAGATCAACTAGAAAAAGAACAAGCGACTTTTAAACAAGAAAAAACTGAACTTGAAGATGAACATAATCATGTATACGAAATTAGCAAAAACGTTGAAGGTAAAATAGTAGTAGAACAAGCACGTATAATAGAAGTTGCCCGTCAAGCTGAAATTGCCCGCAAGAAAAAAGAAGCTGAAGAACGTGAACGACTAGAAGAGGCAGAACAAGCTAGACAAAAAGAGGCAGAACAAAGTAGACAAAAAACAGCATCAAATAAAAGTAGCAAAACATCCGTTGCAGCACCAGTTGTAACTCCTGCTCCTGTTGTATCTTCAGGAAATTGGACACGTCCTGCTGCTGGTCGATTCTCATCTACATATGGCGGGCGTAACATTGGGTCTGGTAATGAGTTTCATTATGGAAGTGATATTGCCAATAGCCCTGGAACACCGATTTTATCTGCAGCAGACGGCGTTGTTTCATACGCAGCACCAATGGGGACTTACGGAAATGTAATCATGGTTACCCATTCGATTGATGGTCAAATTTTCACAACCGTTTATGCACATTTAAATGGATTTAATGTTAGTTCTGGACAAGCTGTTTCAAAAGGACAAGTAATCGGCAAAATGGGAAGTACAGGTCGTTCAACAGGGCCACACTTACACTTTGAAGTTCACGTAGGTCCATGGAATGGAGCACGTTCAAATGCTGTAAACCCGATACGATATGTATCATTTTAAATAAAGATTCTAGTGTTCACTCTCATGTTGTTTTTGAGAGTGAACACTTTTTAGTTTATATCTATACAAACGACTATTATTCGTATTTCGTTCTATTTATACCATTCACGGTGGATAGTTATCTAGTATTCGTTATCCCACGATTGAACGAACCGAAAAGGCGGCATATACGTTAGTAAATGTGATCATTGTTTGTTGCCACTTAGCGTTAGGTTGATTAGATACAATTATTTAAGAGACATAATTTCAACTCAAATTACAAGTCGATTTTCAAACAGTATGCTTGCGGAAAAATCCAAATCGAGTATTATACGATATAGGGTATATAAAAAGGAGTAGATTGTCGATGCCAGTAACCGAGTGGTATATTATTAAGTCGCTAACAGTCCCTTCATCATGGATAGCTGTTATTTTGGCGATACTTATTACAGGAATCGTTTTGTGGCGCATATTCGGAAAAGTTACAGAGCAGTGGTTTTCGGATACAGCAATCCTTTTTTTACTAGCTTGGAAATTAAGTGTTATCATTACTGATTTTGATATGATTATCGATTTTCCACTTTCAATTTTGTATTTCAATGGAGGAACAACAGGTTTATTTATTGGCTTGATTGTTGCACTTGCTAGATTATTATGGCTACTTCGACGACAAGACTGGCCTGAAAGGGAACTAGTTGCCATGCTGATTGCTTTAGTAATGGTACAATCTTTGTATCAATTTATAATGGTTTTATTAAATGAAACAGCGCTTTGGCAAAAAGTCATTACGGTGGTGCTTTTTGCTGGATTTACAACTCTAACTTGGTTGAAAGCGTCTATATCGAGTGTTTGGCGTATACAATTAACTCTCCTGTTTTTAGGTGTACATATATTTGTCTCACTTATCCAACCACTTGGTATGTTTCAAACACCATTATTTGTCACAGGATTATTCGTGATTTCCTTTGTAATGGTCTACTATAAAACGAATAAGCACAATAAACTAAAGGGGGGGAAATTATGACGAAAAAGATGTTTGGCCTGATTATAATCGGGGGTATGATTGCAATTGTTATGGCTGGATTTGTAAAAAATAATGTCGACAAGGAAGAATCATATTCGAGTAAACAGCGTGGCATTGATATGGTGGAAGTGGCAACTAAGGAAGGATTAAATAAAGGGGACATTGCCCCGGATTTTGAATTAAACACGCTTGATGGAAAAAAAATTCGTCTTTCAGAATTAAAAGGCAAGAAAGTTATCATTAACTTATGGGCAACATGGTGTCCTCCTTGTAAGGCAGAAATGCCTCATATGCAAAATTACTACGAAAAATATGCAACAGACGCAAATGTTGAAATTTTAGCGGTTAATTTAACGAGCCTGGATCGTGGTGTGGATAAGTTGAATGAGTTTGTTAAAGACTACGGATTAACTTTTCCAATTCCAATGGATGAAAAAGGTGTAGTTGGAGAAATGTATCAAGCCATCACTATTCCGACTTCCTATATGATAGACACAAAAGGTCGAATTCAAAACAAAATCGTTGGACCGATGGATGAGAAAATGATGAAAGAGTTCGTTTCAAACTTAGATTAATTATAAATCTGGCATCTTCAAGTCGTATAGCCGCCTACTTATTCATACACTTAAACGAAGATAAGTAGTAGGGGGCGATATTATTTGAGACGAAGCCGGTTTTTTTTATTTGGTTTTATTGTTATTTTGATTCTTTGTTTACTAATTTTTTGGGCACCTAAAAAAGATAAGGCAAGCACTCCAATTAGTCGTATGGCGCCAATTGATGAGGCCTATGAACGAATTTTGAACAGTTCAGTTCATTCGGTAGAAGGAGATAAACTGATTGAAGGTGCGCTTCGAGGCATGACCGAAACCATTGGAGATCCATACAGCAAATACATGACTAAAGACGAAGCCAAATCGCATCGTGAATCACTGTCGGACGAGCGCGTTGGTATTGGGTTGGAAATTGTTCAAAATAAAGGACGTTTTATTGTAGTTACGCCGATGAAAGAATCACCTGCTGAAAAAGCTGGAGTAAAGCCTTATGATGAAATCGTACGAGTAGATGGTGAGCGTTTAGAAGGTAAGAGTTTAAGTCAATTACTTTCTGCAATCAAAGGTAAGAAAGGAACAAGTGTTACTCTAACTGTATTTCGAGAAACTGATAATCGGCACATGGAATTAAATATGATAAGATCATCCCTTCAAATTCATACAGTTACAAGTGAGCGTATCGAGCAAGATGAATCTTCAATTGGCTATGTCAGCATATCGCTATTTGGTGAAAAAACCGCAGAAGAATGGGAAAAACAAACTCGTACATTAGTTAAACAAGGTATTGATGGTTTATTAATAGATGTTAGAGGCAATCCAGGTGGATATTTACATAGCGTTGAACAAGTCATTGGAACGATGTTGAAAAACGGACAAATTTATGCATACATGCAAGATCCAAAAGGTGTACTTGAGCCTTTATCAGTAAAAGTAACGGAAGAAGATGACTATTTAAAAGTCATGAATAAGATTCCGATTGTGTTATTACAAAACGAAGGTAGTGCCTCTGCAAGTGAAGTTTTAAGTGGTGCATTAAAATCCAACCAACGTGCACTTATCTCAGGTTCAAAAAGCTTTGGTAAGGGCACTGTTCAAGAAACATGGGAACTAACTAATGGTGGAGAAGTGAAATTATCGTCGCATAAATGGTTAACACCGAAGCAACAATGGATTCATGGCACTGGGATTCAAGCAGACTTTGAAGTTGAAGCAAGCGAACTTTACGAGATGGAACCCCTACCAATTAGCGGTTCTTATCAAGTTGGAGATTTTCATGAAGATATCATGTACGGACAAAAGGTGTTGAAAGCACTTGGGTATTCTATTTCAAGAGAAGATGGATATTTTGATGAAGATACAGCAAAAGCTGTGCTAGCTTTTAAAAAAGAGAAGAAATTAAAGTCCGAGGCAACAATGGACAATTTGTTTAATCGTGAGCTTAGAGAAACGATTTTGACCTATAAAAAAAGCAAGAAACATGACAATCAACTGCAAATGTCTTTAGGCTATTTATTCCACTCTCTTCAAAAGTAGAAAAAACCTATACGCATTCCATCAACGGTTTGTTACAATGGAAAGAAATGTACGAACCGTTGAATGGGTGGTGTTTCGTTTTATGTGGCAAGAAGTAGGATTAGAAATAGTAAAAGGGTTCGGCAAGTTATTTATTAACCCATTGTTTTATGTTGCGATTCTATTCGCAATACTTCTAGGTTACGTTCGAGTAAAAAGAGAAAGACGATCTTTCCGAACGCGTATCTTATGGGGATGGACAGAAGCGAAGACAATGTTCTCCGATATTTGGATTTACGCACTAGTTTTATCAATACTTAGTATTGGAATTGGTCTAACACTTACTACAGATTGGATTGTAGCGTATAGTATTATAAGTGTGCTTTTTGTCGTGCTTTTCATGTATCAAGTGGGATCACCAGTTATAGCTGGCACGCTTGCTATAGGTGCATTATGGATTGGATTTGAAATGGATGTAGCATTTTCTGTTTTAAATTTCGAATGGTTCCCAAATATCAATTGGATTAGTGTGTCGTTGCCTGTTGCTTTCATCATTGGTGCGGCAGTTATTGTAGAAGGTCTACTCATACGTAAAACAGCTGCCGAATCTGCCTCACCATTTTTAGAAAAGTCTTCACGTGGTTTAACAGTCGCTAGCTATTTATCAAAACGCTTATGGATGATTCCTATATTAGTAATAGTACCCGGAAATGTAATACCAGATTTTTTTCCATACTGGCCTCAATTTACATTAGGCAGTGAATCATTTGGTTTCGTGTTATTTCCGATTGTAATTGGATTCCAACAGAAAGCTAGAAGTACCCTTCCGGTAAACTTATTCCCTAAAATAGGAAAAGCAGTTATGCTTGTTGGAATAATGATTATTAGTTTATCATTATTGGCAATATGGATGCCGATTATGGCAGTTGTAAGTTTAGCAATTGGTGCTTTGGGACGTATCGGCATTTGGATTTACTTTGATACAAAGGAACGAAAAGGAAATTATGCAGTTGCTCCTCAAAGTTTAGGGGTTATGATTGCTGGCGTCTTACCTGAATCACCTGCTGATAAGATGGGGCTTGTTATTGGTGAGTGTATTCGCAAAGTAAACGGACAATCAGTTACAAATGAACAAGAATTATATGAAGCGATTCAAATAAATGCAGCACATTGTAGACTTGAGGTACTTGATCATCAAGGAGAAGTACGATTGCGCCAACATGTTATTTATCGTCACGACCACCATCGTCTCGGTTTATTGGTCGTAAGATAGGAGAACATCAATGGAATCTATGTTTACTAAAATTATTTTAGCTTTATTCTTACCAGGGTTACTAGTAGTGTTATTTACACGAATCACATTTTCGCATATTGTTTCGTTATTTTTAACTATAGCCCTTATTACAGCTTCAGTTTATGCGGGGTATACACATAATTGGCTATTGTATGTCATTGATGTGATTTCCTTAACGCTTGGATTTTGGTATGCATCACGTATGATGAAGCGTTACAAAAATTAAATAAAACGTCTTTACACTCTGGTGTAAAGGCTTTTTTTTATGGCAATAATAATTTAGACAACTAATAGTAAGTAAATCACTTGAACAAATATACCCCCTGTGGTATATTATAAATAATAAAGAATTCATTTAAAAAACTGGAGGGTTTAATTATGTTTTTAAAGTCATTTTTTGATGAAAAATTAGCTCAGTATTCCTATTTAGTTGGATGTCAGCGAACTGGTGAGGCAATCATTATTGATCCCGCGCGTGATTCTTCCGAAGTAATTGAAGTTGCAATAAAAGAAGGATTAACTATCACAGCTGCTACAGAAACTCATATACATGCTGATTTCGTTTCAGGTTCTCGACAATTAGCACATGATTTAGGTGTGAAATTATATTTATCAGACGAAGGTGATGCGGATTGGAAATACCAATATACCGAAGGGGTAAATGTCGAGATGGTAAAAGAAGGTTCATTATTCTCAATTGGTAACATTGATTTTGAGGTATTGCATACCCCTGGGCATACCCCAGAAAGTATTTCATTTGTCGTAACCGATCGTGGGGGTGGCTCAACTAAAGCAATGGGAATCTTCACTGGTGACTTTGTATTTGTTGGTGATATTGGTCGTCCTGACTTACTTGAAAAAGCTGCAGGAATTGCAGATACAGCAGAAAAAGGTGCACATGCTATGTTTAAATCAGTACAACGATTTAAACAATTACCTGACTACATGATGGTATGGCCAGGTCACGGAGCTGGATCAGCCTGTGGGAAATCACTTGGAGCGGTTCCTTCTTCAACAGTAGGTTATGAAAAAATGTTTAACTGGGCGATGAAAGAAGAAACGGAAGAGCTATTTGTTAAAGAATTATTAGCAGATCAACCAGAAGCGCCGGTTTATTTCAAAGAAATGAAAAAAGTGAATAAAGAAGGACCTGCAATTATAGTTGATCATGTTATTTCTGTTATTGATTCAAAAGATGCGTTTGAAAGAGAATTACAAAACGAATCTGTTTTCGTATTAGACACACGCCCATCAAATTTGGTGGAGAATACACTTGTCCCAGGTGCTATTAATATTCCCTTTAATAAATCTTTTACAAATTGGGCTGGTTGGTTAGTGTCCTACGATGAGCAAATGGTGATTATTGCGGAGGAAGAAAATCGTGAAGAAATTATCGCTTCCCTCCAATCGATTCACTTGGATTCAATAAAAGCGTTTATCGATCCATCTTTATTAAAAGAAATGGATTTAACAACATATGAAACGATTTCAGTTGAAACGTTTAAACAAGAAATGCCAGACGGTTATGTGATGGATGTTCGTAATGATACCGAATGGAAAGAAGGATATATTGAAGGGGCACACCATCATTTCTTAGGAAAACTTCGTGAAACAACATTAAATAAAGACACACCAATTTTAATGAATTGTAAAGGTGGAGCACGCTCTGCAATAGGTGCAAGTGTCTTGAAATCTCTAGGGTATACGAATGTAAAACATATGATTGGCGGCTACGATGCATTTATTAGAGCATAATTTAGGAGGGAATTTAAAGTGAAATCAAAAGTAACGGTATATTCATCTACTACATGTCCATATTGCGACATGATGAAGAATTTCTTGGTACAAAATAAAATCGAATTTACAGAAGTGAATGTTCAGTCTGACCCTGCAGCAGCACAAAAATTAGTAGAAACAACTGGACAAATGGGTGTACCACAAACAAATATTAATGGTCAATGGGTTCTAGGGTTTGATCCTAATCGTGTATTGGAACTTGTTAGAGCTTAATATAGAGGGCAAACGCCCTCTTTATTATTTATAGAGGAGCGAAACACCAATGGATTATTCAAAACAAATTACAAATCGTTTAAATCGAGTAGATGGACAGCTGCATGGTGTTCTTCGAATGCTTGAAGATGCACGAGAGTGTACAGATGTCGTGACTCAATTGAGTGCAATAAAAGGTGCACTTGACCGGACCATCGGTTTAATTGTTAGTGAAAATTTAGAACGTTGTGTACGGACAAGCATTGCCGAAGGTCATCCTTCAGATGAACATGTAAAGCAAGCTGTTCAGTTACTCATGAGAAGTAGATAGGAGTGAAAGTTAATGGAATGGATACTTATCGCGATAGTTGTCGCATTTATTGTTTGGAGAATGAAACCCGCAAAAGGTGTTAAAACGATTTCCACAACAGAATTACGTGGAATACTTAACGAAAAATCAAAACAGTTTGTAGATGTACGAACGACTGGCGAATATAAAGGAAGACATATTTCTCAATTCCAGAATATCCCACTAGACCAATTGCCATCAAAATTAACAAAACTTGATGCTTCAAAAGAAACGATTGTTTTGTGTCAAAGTGGAATGCGGAGTTCTCGGGCAGCTGGCATATTGAAGAAAGCCGGCTTTACAAATGTAGTGAATGTTCGTGGCGGAATGAGTCAATGGCAGTAAGAGTATAAGCTCTCACGATTTATCGTCGAGGCGGTAATATTTTGTACAACTAAGGCGAGTCATAGCATCAACCTGGAACGTAACTCGATCAACCTAGAACAGCGTGTTGCACTAAAAAGTAAACAGAACTAATTAGGCGACGGGAAATCCCGTCGTTTTTTTTAAAGATAAGAAAGTAATTTTAGTTCCATAAATCCAGTGTTTCAGGTGTTTTGGACAAAAAAATGATTCATTAATATAGTTGATTTCCGTTTCAGGCGGACGCTTTGCGACGAGTAACTGCAGGAGCACATGTTTTTGCAATGACGAGGAGACTGAAGCCATGCCCGCGAAAAGCGTCCACCGTAGTGGAAATCAACAGGCTACTATGGTTACTCTTCTTAAAAGGACCGGCCGCAGTTTGCTCGGTTTTTTTTTCGCTCATGCACCACTGACATATCAAAAAATCAAACTATAAACCGCTAGTACGCCAATTGACCCCATGACAACAAGGATTACATTGGCACCTGCAAATGCAATCGCAAAGGCTGCAATGGCGCCAATTAATCCGAACAAAAAATTTCCTTCTTGCACAAATAATATAGCGGGAAATATTAAAGCTCCTAATACAGCATATGGAATATTCCCTAATACTCCTGTAACTATTGGAGGCAGTTTACGTCCTTCTAAAAAGGTTAACGGAAAAGCACGTGGAATATAGGTCACAATAGCCATACCAATTAACATCCACCAATACCAAGTCTCCATTACACGACACGTCCTTTCTTAGCATACAAAAGCTCAACTAAAATCGCAGAACCAAGGGTTGCCACTAAAATGGACCAACCAGTTGAAAGCAACCCACTAAAGTACAGAACACTGTGAATGAGCGCGCCAAACAAAGCGAGTAAAGCTACTTTACGATTGCCTTTCATCGAAGGAACTAATAATCCGACAAACATCGCATATAAGGCAATCGACATTGACGCTTGCAGGAACATTGGTAAATTAGCACCAATTACATGACCTAACGCTGTAAATACAACCCAACTGCCATATGAAATCACAATGACTCCTGCTGCATATGTCGTCCTAATATTATTTTGTTTTTGCGTGGCTAAGACTGAGAATGTTTCATCAGTCACACCAAATGCATAGATGGCTTTTTTCCAACGCGCATCTGGTTGCATTTTTTCATTTAGTGAAGCAGTCATCAAAAAGTGACGAATGTTAACGACAAACGTGTTTAAAACGATTAAAATAGGGTCAACACCTGTAGAGATTAGCGTTAATGATATGTATTGTGCAGCACCAGCAAAAACAAACATACTCATGGCAGTTGCTTCCCACATAGATAAGCCGGTCGTTTTCGCGAGTAAGCCAAATGTTAAGGCGATAGGAAAGTAGCCAATGGCAATGCTTAAACCTGCCCTAATTCCATTGATAAATGTCATTTGCATTCTTTCCTCCTTAATGTTTAATAGATTATACATCTGTATGATAAAATAAACAATAAGAGGTGAGGGTATGAAACAAATGAGTCGTAATTTAGGTGTGCAACTTAAAAAAGTTCGACATCAACGTGGCATGAGTTTAGATGATATTGCGAAATTAACAAATGTCAGTAAAGCTCAGCTTGCACAAATGGAAAAAGGGGAGTCAAACCCAACAGTATCGACAATTTGGAAGATTGCGAATGGCTTAAAGATTAGCTTTTCCTCTTTGCTCCAATCCTCTAAATCTATGTCAAAAAAAATATCCCCTTCAGAGATTCCGTTTTTAACTGAAGACGATGGACGGTATAGAGTCTTTTCAATTATTCCATATGATCCAAAACGTGGATGGGAGTTTTACAGAATTGAGTTAGACCCTCAATGTTCATACGAAAGTATTCCTCATATGGAGGGAGTAGAAGAGTCGTTAACGATTGTCGATGGAGAAATGAATATAATTTTTGAAACTGAAACAGTGCATTTACAAAAGGGAGACACACTGGTGTTTGCAGGAAATCAAACTCACCAATATGTGAATACCTGTGACACACTGTCAATCATACATATGATCATTCATTATCAGGATGTTTGATGAATGTTAGTCTCGGGAAAACTGATGGACAACTACTACTTTGAGGATGAGGAACAATGTTCGATTGGTTAACAGCTGAAAATTTATTAGAACTGACTAGAGAATATCGATCACTTGGACCTATCATCGGATTTTTATTACCTTTCCTAGAAGCATTTTTACCGTTTTTACCGCTATTTGTATTTGTTTTTGCGAATGCTAGCGCATATGGTTTATGGATAGGTTTTTTATTATCTTGGGCTGGTACGACAGTTGGCTCATACTTAGTCTTTATCATTATTCGGAAATATGGTCGTGCACGATTTCTTCGTTTTATGACTAAACATGAACGAGTTCAAAAATTAATTAAGTGGATTGAAAAAAATGGATTTGGTCCACTATTTTTATTACTATGTTTTCCGTTTTCACCATCAGCGCTTGTTAATGTTGTAGCAGGCTTATCTGACATGAAAAAGAAGACCTATTTATGGGCATTACTGGCCGGGAAATTTGTGATGATTTTAACAATTAGTTTCATTGGTTATGACATAAAAGCACTTATCACACAACCTATTCGAACAGCTATTGTAGTAGCGGTTATTGTGTTGTTATGGCTTATAGGTAAACAAATTGAAAATAGGTTAAATGCTCGAGTGGAAGCAGACTTTCGCATGATTCAAAAAGAGCGACAAGAGAGGAAGGGGCCCACGATTTGAATACGTTGAAACAGGAGACTTGGGAATGGGCTAAAGCAATTGTTATTGGAATAATTGTTATTATTGTCATTCGCTCATTTGTTGTAACAAATTATTCGGTTTCTGGTCAATCGATGGACCCTACACTTCAAAGTTCAGATAAAGTATTAGTGAGTAAAATTTCTTATTCAATTGGAGACATCAATCGTTTAGATGTGTTAGTTTTTCATACAGACGCAAATGAAGATTATGTAAAACGGGTGATTGGAATACCAGGAGATCTAATTTCGTATGACAATGACATGCTCTTTGTAAATAAAAAACGTGTGGAAGAACCATATTTAAAATCATTTATTGCCTATCATAATCCAGATGAACGTTTGACAGAAAATTTCACGCTTAAAGAAATAACAGGAAATGTTCGTGTTCCGAATAATTCTTATTTTGTACTAGGTGACAATCGCAGAGAGAGTTTGGATAGTCGTTATTTTAAGTTTGTAAAAAAAGAAGACATCGTCGGAAAAGTAGTTGCTAGATACTGGCCTCTTGAAACGGCAACTATTAATTTTATTGGTAAAAATCCCGAATAATTTCCACCTCTCACAGTAGTTATGTACAATAGAGGTAGAACATTTTCGGGATTTTTATTTGTTGAAAAAGGTTGTTAAAGTAGGAGCGACATAATGTTGCTGCTGAATAGCATGTTTGAACTAATACTAAAAAAGGGGGCATTCATGTGTCACTTCGATTGATAACTGGACGAGCTGGTGTAGGGAAATCTGAACTAATAAGAGATGAAGTTGCGCAAGCGTCAATGAATAATCCACTTGGAGCACCTATTTTCTTTGTCGTACCTGATCAAATGTCGTTTTCCACTGAATCAGCATTATCGACAACTGGGCAAGTAAACGGAATTATTCGAACGCAAGTTACAACCTTTAAAAGGCTCGCTTGGCGTGTATTGCAAGAAACTGGTGGAATCAGCCGACAAGAGATAAGTGGCTTTGGCTACCGTATGTTAATTCGTAGATTGCTAGAAGAACATAAAGAAGAATTATCGCTCTTTAAACAAGCTGCAAATAAACGAGGCTTTACGGATCAAATGGAAATGTTATTAAAGGAATTTACTCGCTACTGTCTTGATTATGACACCTTGCATTCACTTGAAGAATCTCTAAAGCAAATGGATGCCCCTCGTACACTTCAAGACAAAACTCATGACTTGTCCGTTTTACTTCGAGCATTAGAAGAACGCCTCGGAACTGCGTATATAGATAGTGAAGGGTATTATGCTTTGTTGTCAAAGCAGATTCGGGATTCCGTAATTATTGCTGAATCTGATATTTATGTGGATGGTTTTGTGACCATGACTTCGCGAGAGTACGAAATTTTAGGCGAGTTGATGAAACATGCGAAACGCGTTACCATTGCGCTTCCACTAGATGATGAAATACAAGATTTAATGGATGACCAATCTCTTTTTCATGGTGCCGCAAAAACGGCTGAACGATTAAAAGAAATGGCTCGAGAAAGCTCTGTTTCAATTGAACTATCTGTCCATTTAAGTGAAAATAAACGATTTAAAAACAATGAAATAAAACATATCGAAGCGAACTTACATAGCTATCCCGCTCCAGCAATAGATGATCATGAGCATGTCCATGTGATTGAAGCTGACAGCCGTCGCGCAGAAATTCATGCGGTAGCAAGACATATTAGACGACTCGTGCGAGATGAACAGATGCGCTATCAAGACATCGCCGTTCTTTATAGACAAGCTGAGGTCTATGATGAACTAATTGAAACCACATTTGCACAATACGATATTCCGGTATTCATTAACCGGAAAAAAGCGATGCTTCATCATCCATTAATTGAATTTAGTCGTTCTGCATTTGAAGCGGTTTTGAGTGACTACCAATACGAACCTATGTTTAGAGCGATAAAAACAGATTTATTTTTCCCTCTTCAATCAAATATACAGATTTGGCGTGAACGTGCGGATCGCTTAGAGAACTTCGTTATATCTCAAGGGATTTATGGAGAACGATGGACAGATGAACGACGCTGGTTCGTCAAAAAGTATCGAGGACTCGAATTTCACTCAAAAGCACAAACCGATGAAGAACGAGCTATCCAAGCGGACATAACAGCTGTGCGAGATTTCGTGTTAAACCCACTTGAAGAGTTTGCTAAAAAGATTAAAGTGAGTGAGACAGGAAAGTCAGTAGCACAAGCACTATTTGAATTGATGGAAAGTCTACAAGTTTACGAAAAGTTACAAGTGTTAAAAGATCATGAAAATGAACAAGGTCATCTCTTGCTTGCAACTGAACATGATCAAGCTTGGTCACAATGGATAGACGTATTGGATCAATTTGTATTGATGTTTGGTGATGAAAATTTAACACCTAAAGAAAGTCTACGTCTACTTGAAGAAGGATTTGACACACTGGAGTTCTCTCGCATTCCACCTTCACTTGATCAAGTAACAGTCGCTACGGTTGATTTATCTCGCTTGTCTAATATTCGATCAGCCTTTGTCGTGGGTGTAAATGACGGTGTATTTCCAAAGCGCTTAGAACAAGAAGGATTACTGTCAGATACAGAACGAGAATGGTTTATGCAAATTGGATTTGAACTTGCACCAACGTCTAAAATGCGTCTGATGGATGAATCGTATATGGCATACCGTGCTGTGACAACTGCTTCTGAAAAACTTTTTGTGTCTTATGCAGTGGCTGATGAAGAAGGCAAAGCACTACTGCCATCTACTTACATTAAGCGACTACAGCAATTATTACCGAATATAGAAGTTGAAGTCGCAGTTATTGATCCAGCCGTGTTAAAAGAAAGTACCATTGATTACATTCAACACCCACGTACAACTCTGCCATTTATGGCAACGAAATTAAAGCAATCGACAGTAGAAGGAAACCTAGAAGAAGAATGGCTAGCTGTTGCTTCATATTATAAAAACGATCCATTTTGGCAGAGTATTTTCGAGCGTGTCATAAAACCAATTGCCAAGCCAATAAAAGCACAACGTTTAGATCGTGATACTACAAATGCTTTATATGGTGACTCATTTACATCGAGTGTTTCTCGTGTTGAGAAATATTACAGTTGTCCTTTTGCCCACTTTGTGACATATGGATTGCGTTTAGAAGAACGTGGACAATATCTGCTCGAAGCACCAGCAATCGGAGATTTATTCCATGCTTCTTTAAAATGGATTGCAGACGAAACGCAGCGACTTGGATTAACTTGGGCTCAACTTTCAACTACTCAAGCTTGGAATTTGGCGAGACAAGCAGTTGATGCGATTTCACCTCACTTCGTGCATCAAATTTTACTAAGTTCAAGAAGATACCAATACATTCAACGCAAGCTTGTTCAAATATTACAACGAACGATGACGACGTTGCGAGATCATGCGAGTGTTTCAACATTTGTACCCATTGCTATCGAAGCAGGATTTGGTCCAGGAGAAGAATTGCCAACACTTGAAATTCCACTTAAAAATGGTCACATGATGAAAATGCGCGGACGAATCGATCGCGTGGATGCTGCAGTTATTGAAGGGCAGCAGTTTGTCCGTATAGTCGATTACAAATCATCCGCTAAAGGGCTTGATCTAAATGATGTGTACTACGGCATTTCTTTGCAAATGCTGACGTATTTGGACGTTGCTGTATCAAACTCCATGATTTGGTTAGGACAGCAAGCAGACCCAGCTGGTGTGTTATATGTTCATGTTCATAACCCTATGTTGAAATTAGCAAAGGAACTATCTGACATGGATTTAGCAGAAGAAGTGTTTAAGAAATATAAAATGCGTGGCTTACTAGTCGACGATGCACATGTTTTAAATGAAATGGATACGGAAATTTCCGGAACATCTAAAGTTATTCCAGCACGAATTAATAAAGATGGGTCCATTTCAAAAGCTTTTTCGAAAGTCGTGTCTGCGGAAGATTTGGCAAACCTGCGAACTTTTGTACGAACCAAGCATCAACAAGCTGGAGATGGCATGTTGTCAGGAGATACACGCGTTTTACCTTATCGCATGAAAGATAAAACAGCTTGTGACTATTGTAATTTCCGAAGTGTGTGTCAGTTTGATCCAACTGATGTTGACCAACAGTATCGTAAACTAGCAATTGCCACACCTGAAGAAATCACGCAAAGAATTAAAGAGGAGGTCACGCCACATGTTGATACCCACTAAACCACAAGACGTCACTTGGACAGATGCTCAGTGGCGCTCCATATTTGCAGAAGGGCGTGACGTCCTAGTATCTGCAGCCGCAGGGTCAGGAAAAACTGCTGTTCTTATTGAACGTTTAATTCGAAAAATGATCCGACAAACAAATCCTATTGATGTAGATGAATTATTAGTTGTAACGTTTACCAACGCTTCTGCAGCTGAGATGCGTCATCGAATGGCGGAAGCTTTAGAAAAAGCACTCGCTTTAGATCCGACATCAAACCATTTAAGAAGACAGCTAAGCTTGTTAAACAAGGCACAAATCTCCACACTGCATTCATTTTGTTTATCCATCGTCAAACAGTACGCGTATGTGCTAGATTTGGACCCAGGATTTAGACTTGCAAATGATGCAGAGGCTGCACTGATTCGTGACGACGTATTAGCAGAGGTTTTGGAAGTTGCATATAAAGCCGATAATCCGCTAGAGATATACCGACTAGTGGATAGTTTTACGACAGACCGTGACGATCAAATGATTGAAACACTGATTGATAAATTGCATTTTGCTGCTAGTGTTCACCCTGAACCTAAGAAATGGTTACTGGCGATTCCAGAAAATTATGATGTACCTGACAATATGGAAATAGATGACCTCCCATTTATCGATGCGCTTAAATTAACCATTCAGCATACTCTTGAAGAAGCTTACGGTATGACGGAAGAAATGCGTCAATTGGCCTTGCAACCGGCAGGTCCCGCTCCTTACGGGACCACAGTAGAGCAAGATCAACTATTGATTGCAGAAGCAATTCGTCGTATCTCTACACAGCCATGGACATCGACCTTTGACTACTTCCAAAGTATAAAATTTGCTACAGCAGCTCGCATTCCGAAAGACACTTTTGATGAAGAACTCATTAAAAAAGCAAAAGACAAGCGAGATCAATTAAAGAAACGCGTGAATGGCGTGAAAGATGCTTATTTCACACGGAGACCCGAGCGATTACTCCAAGAAATGAGGCTCATGCATCCGATTCTCAAAACATTAGTCGAGTTAACTCTTGCCTACGGTGAACAGTACCGTGCTGCTAAAAATGAGCGAGGAATTGTTGATTTCTCAGACCTTGAGCATTTTGCTCTACAAATTTTGACCAAGGAAGAAAATGGTCAGCTCATTCCTTCAAACATTGCGCAAGATGTAATGGGGCAGTTTAAAGAAGTGTTGGTGGATGAATATCAAGATACGAATCGCTTGCAAGAAACCATTTTACAAATTGTTAAAACTGGAACTGCAGCAAATGGCAATATGTTTATGGTAGGAGACGTAAAACAATCGATATACCGCTTCCGTTTAGCAGAACCCATGCTATTCTTGGCAAAGTATTTGACGTTTACAACAGAGGCTTTACATACAGGCGTCAAAATCGACTTAAATGCCAACTTCCGAAGTCGTCCGGAAATTTTACACGCGACTAATTTTATCTTTTCTCAAATCATGGGGGAGCGTGTTGGTGAAATTGAATATGATGAAGCGGCTGCTTTAAAACCAGGAGCTCCGTTCCCTAATAAAAAGTCTGCAGTAGAGCTTACCCTTCTATCACAGCAACAAGAAGAATTGGTAAGCGAAGAATCAGAAGCGAATGAAGAGATTCAAGAACTGGAAGAATTAAAAAAATCACAGTCGGAAGCACGCTATATCATCGGTAAAATCCGTAAATTAATGGATGATAAAACCATGGTGATGGATCCATGGACAAAAAATGAACGTCTTCTCGAATATGCCGATATTGTCATTCTGATGAGATCGATGACATGGTCAGCTGATTTAACTGAAGAGTTTAAACAAGCTGGAATTCCACTATATGCGAATCTATCCAAAGGTTATTTTGATGCACTCGAAGTGATGATTATGTTAAATACATTGCGAATAGTCGATAATCCGTATCAAGATATCCCATTAGCATCTGTTCTGAGGGCACCATTTGTCGGCTTAACTGAATCTGAACTTTCACAAATCCGTCTATCTGCACCGAAAGAGCCGTTTTATGAGGCACTTAAAAACTTTGTGCATTCTGGTGGTAGTGGAATTAACCAGGCTACAGCTGAAAAATTACAACGCTTCTTCTTACATTATGAAGAATGGCGTGATTTGGCACGTAGAGGGTCATTAGCGGATTTAATTTGGCGGATCTACATGGATACCCATTATTACGAAATGGTTGGTGCGATGCCAGGAGGTAAGCAACGTCAAGCAAACTTACGAGCGTTGCATGACCGTTCATTATCTTATGAGAAATCTTCTTTCCGAGGGTTATTTCGTTTTCTACGTTTTATTGACCGAATGAAAAAGCGTGGAGATGATTTAGGGACTGCACGTGCTATGAGTGAAAAAGAGAACGTCGTCCGTCTCATGACCATTCACTCTTCTAAAGGACTTGAATTTCCATATGTATTCATTGCTGGTTTAGGACGAGATTTTAATCAAATGGATTTTAATGAGTTATATTTATTTGACCAAACATTTGGCTTAGCTGTAAAAGCGGTGGATCCAGAAAAACGTATTTCTTATACATCGCTTCCTTTTTTAGCAATAAAAGAAAAGAAACAAATGGAGTTGAAATCAGAAGAAATGCGTGTCTTATACGTAGCCATGACACGGGCAAAAGAAAAGCTCATGCTTGTTGCTACGGTCAAAGATGTAGAAAAATCCATAAGTAAGTGGCAAGATATCGCGAGTATTGAAGGTCATATGTTACCAGAGTATGTTCGTTCACGGGCCAAAGGTTTTTTAGATTGGATTGGACCTGCAGTAGCTAGACATCACGACTTTGCATTGTGGCAAGGACAGTCACATACACATGTGATGCAACATCCATCACAGTGGTCATTTGAGTCAATCTTTGTGGAGGACTTACGTCAAATTAACGCACTAGAAGAACCTTCGGAATCACTTACTACGAGTGAAGATAAAGTGCTTTCTAAAGATATGCTGTCAGAAGTAGAGCGTCGGTTTAATGCGGTGTATTCTCATGAGAGATCTATTACCAAACGCTCGAAACAATCGGTAAGTGAGCTGAAGCGACTCGATCAATTGCGCAAAGAAGATGAACCTGAATTTTTTAGACCTAGTCAAGTACAACAGGCTATTTCTAGCATTTACAAACGCCCAGCTTTTCTACAACAAGGCGAGCGCAAACTTTCAAGTGCAGAGATCGGGACAGCGATGCACACGGCGATGCAACATGTAGACATTCATTTAGATCCTACGAACAAAGCCATTGAAGGATTTATACACCAACTTGCAGACAAACAGTTGTTAACTATAAACGAAGCGGGAGCAATAAAAGTAGATGCAGTTAAAGCATTTCTACATTCACCAATTGCTTCTCGCCTACGTCAAGCTTCACAACAATTGCGTGAAGTACCATTTACTTATGGTTTGAAAGATGAAGATGGTGACATTCAATTATTACAAGGAATCGCAGATTGTTTATTTCAAGAAGCGGATGGAGAATGGATACTTCTTGACTATAAGACAGATAAAATTAAAGGTGTACTCATAACAGAAGCAGCCATTTTACGGGAAATGCATCATCGCTATGGATTACAGTTAGCGCTATATCAACAAGCGATAGAGAATATTTTATCAATTACAATCAAAGAGAAAATACTGTACTTGTTTGACTCTGATCAGACAATTGTACTGGAGGATTAATTGTGAAGGTTCGACCTACTGAATTACAAGAACGAGTAATAGCAATTGATATGATGAGAGGTTTCTCGTTACTTGGTATTTTTATCGTCAATATGCTAGCTTTCCATACACCCTATTACTACATAAATCCCTATACTTGGTATACAGATCCGAGTGATATAGATACATTTCAATGGATAGACATCGCCTTACAAGGGAGTGTTTATCCGTTGTTCGCGATGCTGTTTGGTTATGGATTAACCATGCAATTTATTAAATCACAAGAACGAGGCATGTCGTTTATTGCACTTGGTATACGTAGATTAAGTGTGTTGTTCATTATTGGTATTATTCACGCTTTTCTTTTATGGTCTGGTGATATATTAATTACCTACGCACTTAGTGGTTTTATTGTTATCTTTTTATTACGACTGTCGCGTGTTTGGTTACTGGTGATTGCACTTACGCTATACGCTATTCCAAATATGGGACTTGCGTTATTAACTTATATTTATGTAGCTTCAGACGGAGTTTTTTATTCAGGCATACAAGAAATGGAAGCGTCAGTCGTTGCATTTAGTACAGGTTCTTGGACAGATATATTTGCTCAAAGAGCTGCGGATTGGAGTTATGCAAATATTGAGTCTGGCGCATTGTTTTTAATTGGCATTACCATTTTGCCTTATATGTTACTTGGAGTAGTGGCTGCGAAGAGTAAATTAATTGAACGTACATCTGACAAGTTACCGTTTTGGTTTGTACTCACTTTAGTAACTTTAGTCGTAGGCTATGCGATTAAAGTTCTGCCATTTTTTATTGAACCAAATTTTTATTATATGTATGTTCAAGATATATTTGGAGGCCCATTAGTAGCTATTGGGTACGCGGGATTAATTACGATGCTCTGCCAATTATCTATGTTCCGAAAACTATTTAACCCAATAGCAAAAGTAGGACGCATGTCAATGACTACCTATTTAACGCAGTCTTTAATTGCGACCACGATATTCTACTCTTACGGATTAGGTTTTTACGGAAAAATGGATTTAGTGACAGGAACCTGGATGGCAATTGGAATCTTTATCATTCAACTGATTTTTGCTGAAATATGGTTCTCTAAATTTAATCAAGGACCTGTCGAAATCATATGGAAAAGAGCAACATATGGCAAAAAAATAAATAAAAACGATGAAAAGAATGATGAAGTGTCGTAAACTGAATTAAACAAATTCATTTTTTAGAAGGAGTGTCATTGTATGAAAATATTATCTTATCGTTTTGAAGGTCAAATCAGTTTTGGTCCTAAGGTTAAAAAGGAAGAAGCTGTTTGGGACGTTTTAGCCATACAAGACACGCTTCAAGTATTACCAAGTTTTCCAACAACAATTGTTGAAGGAATTGCGAACGGGATGGATTTTGTAGAACAAATGAGAAAGCTTGCAGAAGCGGCATCGAAGTCTGAAGAACCAACTCAATTTAAGCGGACATTCTCAAGTATTGAATGGCTGTCACCCATTCCACGTACACCTAAAAATATTTTTGGTGTCGGGCGAAATTACGCAGATCATGCAAAAGAAATGGGTTTAGAAGTAGCTCCAGAAAATTTGATGATTTTCACAAAATCACCTACTACGATTGCAGCTGATGAAGAAACATTGTCTGTTCATTCGAACGTCACTTCATCTTTTGATTATGAAGGGGAATTAGCCGTTGTAATTAGTAAAAAAGGTGACAATGTTCCAAAGAAATTAGCGTATGACCATATCTTTGGTTATACCATTGCGAATGATTTAACAGCTCGTGATCTTCAATCGAAACATCAACAATTTTTCTTAGGGAAAAGTTTGAAAGGCTCATGTCCTATGGGTCCTTATATAGTAACGAAAGATGAATTACCTGATCCACAAAGTTTATCAATTGTGACAAAAGTGAATGATGAACTGCGTCAAAATGGGCATACGAGAGATATGATTTTCTCTGTAGAGGAATTAATCGCACAAATTTCTGCTCTCGTGACGCTTGAACCAGGTGATGTGATTTTAACTGGTACCCCTTCTGGTGTTGGAAAAGGATTTAATCCTCCTAAGTTTTTAGCAGCAGGGGATACAGTGAAAATATCGGTCGAAGGAATCGGGACGTTATCTAATCGATTCGAGTAACATACACAGTGTTCATGGAATGGTCAACAAGCTAGCTTATTCATAACTCTGTAAGAACTCGACTTATGATAGGATAGATTAGAACTATTAATTAGATTAGATGAGGTGAGATTTTTGGATTTTTTAGCTAGCACACACTTACACATTGCCACTTGGGCAATTGGCATTATTTTGTTCCTTATCGCTGCTATTTTAACAAACGGCAGTAAAGGACAAAAAATTACTCATATGGTGTTACGATTATTTTATGTGTTCATCATCATTACAGGTATTGCATTATTCATCGAAGGCATGAACTTCGATATGGGAATGCTTTATGGATTGAAATTAATTGGAGGCATTTTGGTCATCGGGATGATGGAAATGGTTTTAGTTCGCTCGAAAAAACACAAGCCAACAACTATGTTCTGGATTTTGTTGTTTGTCTTCTTGTTTATCACAATGTTCTTAGGTTTCAAATTACCAATGGGCTTTAACTTTTTAGCTAGCATGTAGGTTTAAATGTAGAATTACTGAAGCCATCTTATCTGAAAGTAGATAAGATGGTTTTTTAGATACTTTTAGAGTGAGCAATGTCTTCTTAGTTGGAAAAATGTCTTGCAAGTTGGAGAATTTCGAGTCCAATTTCTAATAGGAATATAATGATTATCAAATTTTAATAGCCAATGATTATATCTAGCACATGATTTTCACAGGTTTGACCTATATTTATGTGAATTCTTTGTAAAACATGGCGAGTCTCAGTTCTGTTTGGTAAAATTACGAATGAAGATTCGTTAGAGGAGGACCTCACATGAAGGTAAATATATGGATAAGCACTACTATTATTTTAACGTTAATTATAAGTTTGATTGTTCCGCTAAATACACATGCAGAAGCAAGAAATACCATTCAAGACGAAAGTATATATGATTTATTAGTTGATCGATACTTTAATAAAACGATGGAAAATGATTTTGAAGTAGATACAAGAATACCAGGAGCATTTGCAGGTGGAGATTTCATGGGTGTGGCGGAAAAGTTGAGTCACATCAAAAGAATGGGTTTTTCACTAGTATCAGTTGGGCCAGTTTTTGCTAGTGATACATATGATGGTAAACGTGTAGTAGATTACGGCATGTTAGAACGTCATTTTGGGACGTCTGAAGAATTTAACACATTAATTGATAATATGCATGATGAGAAAATGGGAATCATTGTTGATTTCCCTATACAAAATGTAAGTTCTGAACACGTTTTAGCTTCTGATGCGAACAACGCATCGTGGGTCATCAACAATACAGATGGTACGACTTCTTGGGATTTAACAAATGAAGATGCACAACAAGCGATAATTGAGGCAGCTTTAACATTTGTACAAGAGTATAATATTGATGGAATTCGTTTCACGTCAATTGAAGGTGTAGACATGAACTTTTTAAATTCAGTGATTGAAACACTTAAAAAAGAAAATGAAGACCTATATGTACTTAGCAATGAACAAAGTGATGCGAATTTTGATGCGAAAGTGTTGAATGATCAAGAAGAAATGCATCGAAATGTATTTAAAACTGTAGATCAAGAGACATCTCAAATGGCACAGACATCTGTTGGAGAACCAATTATTCAACAAATCGACTCAATTGATACTCAACGTTTTACAATGGATGCGACAGAAGCGAATATGTTTCCACCAACACGCTGGAAAATGGCAATGGCTACTTTATTGTCGATTCCTGGGGTTCCAGTGATGACTTACGGGTCTGAAATTGCAGTAAACGGGGCACAGCCGCCTGAATCACATCCAATTTATAACTTTAAAACCGATGAAGAATTAATTGAATTTATCGAAGATGTTCAGTACCTTCGAAATAAATCAGCTGCTCTTCGTACTGGCTTGATGGAAATGTTGCATAATGAAGATGGCTTCATGATTTATAAACGTTCTAATGAAGAAGAAACTTGGATTGTCGTAATTAATAATTCTAGTAAAACTCAGAGTTTTACTTTATCAAAAGAAGTAATTGGTGATAATAAAGAGCTTCGTGGTTTATTTGAAAGTGATGTCTTAAGACAAAAAGATGATGGCAATTATCGACTTGTATTAGATCGGGAAATCGCAGAATTTTACACAGTGACTGATGAAAAAGGGTTGAACAAAGGGTATATAGCAGCGCTCATTTTAGCTAATATCTTATTTTTAACTTTTATCTATCTCGTATGGAGAAAAGGAAAGCAACAAAAACACGATACTAAGAATAATTAAATTAAAATCGCTTGAGACTGTTTATGTCTCAAGCGATTTTTCAAGAGATAAAAAAGTATGAATTTTTTCGAAATGCTCTTTCGAATTGAGCGCAGCTATTTTAAGCTACAAGTGGTATGAGGTCAGAAATGCTTATTTTCGCATTTCATCTTTCCTTCAGCGATGTAGGCTTAGAGTAGCGCTTTCCATTTTTCTTACTTTGCGCGGTATCCAACCATATTTATCGGATCTTTTGGTGCTGAATAGGGAGGGGCATATGCTAGTTCTAGTGCTTGTAAATCATCGACTGTAAGCCCTGCATAAATAGCAGTTGCTAGGACGTCAATACGTTTATCGACACCTTTTCCACCAACTACTTGTGCACCTAAGACTTTACGTGAGGATGGGTCATAATGGATTTTCAAGAAAATTTTCGAATGGTCCGGATAGTAGCCAGCATTCGAAAGTGATTTTTGACTGACACTTGTATAGTCTATTTGATTAACAATTAGTGTTTGTTCATTTAATCCTGTAGATGCTACTGACAGAGAAAATACTTTACAAATGGATGTTCCTAATAAACCTTTAAAAGGAATCTTTTCACCTGAAATATGCTTCGCCACAATGTAAGCCTGTCGATGAGCGGGCCAGGCTAAAGGTACACGTTTAGCATCTCCGGTAATAAAGTCTATGTTCTCAGCAGCATCACCAATCGCATAAATAGAGGGATCGTTAGTTTGTAAATATTCATTCGTCACAATTCCACGAGTTTTACCAATTGTTAATTCAGCATTTACAGCTAGGTCTGTACTTGGAGCGACACCGATACACATTAAAATAAAATCGGCTTCAAGTTTTTCGCCTAAATCAAGATCAATGTTTCGATTTGACACGTTGCTTATGAAATTGTTTTTATAAATTGTAACACCATGGTCTTGTAGTTCCTTTTCAATTACTTCTGCGATATCAATATCTAGTATGTTCATTACTTGATGTGATTTTTCTACGATGGAAACAGTCAAACCTAGTTGAACCAAATTTTCTGCCATTTCTAGCCCAATGAATCCTGCACCAACAATGACACAACTCTTTGGTTTTTTTGTTGTGATATAGTGATTGATTCTTTTCATATCGCTAAAGTTTCGTAATGTGAACATAGTGGTGCTTTCTAATCCAGTCGTTTTCGGAACAATCGGTGTGCCTCCAGGCGATAAAATAAGCAAATCATACGATTCTTCAAAAGTTTGTTGTGTTTCTAAATTTAATACTTCTACCACTTTTTGTTGTCGATTAATATTCGTTACACGATGTTTTAAATGTACATCAATATTTCGTATTTCTTTAAATTCTTCAGGTGTTGTGGCAAGAAGATCATCGGCCTCTTTAATTTCTCCACCGATAACATAAGGCATTCCGCACGCTGCATAAGACATCGTTTCATCCTGGTCGAATATAACAATTTTAGCTTCTTTTTCATAAAAACGAATTTGGGAAGCGACAGTCGCACCACCAGCAACTGCCCCTATGACAACGATTTTTTTCATCATTACACGTTCCTTTCTATGGTTGTAATTGATTTAAAAAGAATACACCTAACGTTCCGGGACCAGTATGAGCACCAATTACGGAGCCAATTACATGAATTTCAGTTTCCTTAGGATGGAACGTTTCTTCCACCAATAATTTCATTTCAAGTGCAAAAGCCTCATCATCACCATGACAGATGGCAATAGTTTGTTCACTAAGTTTTTCGCCGCGCTCTTCCATAAGCTCAATTATGCGTTTCATTACTTTTTTACGGCCTCTTAATTTTTCGATTGGTACCAGCTTTCCATTTTCCACTTGAAGGAGGGGTTTAATGTTTAACAATCCCCCGATGACCGCACTCGTCTTTGAAACACGTCCGCCTCGAGCCATATAATCTAAATCTTCAACTGTAAACAAATGCTCCATATGCTTTGCTTTAAAACGAATGATTTCCTCTATTCGTTCTAATGGTTCACCTACAGATTTTAGACGTGCTGCCTCCTTTACAAGTAATCCACAGCCAAGGGAAGCACATTGAGAATCTATAATCGTTAATTTAATATTCGGGAAATCCTCTTTCACCTGTTCGCGAATCATGACCGCTGTATTATGAGTACCAGAGAGTTGTGACGAGAAAGCGATATAGAGTCCTTCTTCTCCGGACTTAGCCAACTCTTCAAAAAGCGTCAAGAATTGCTCTGGTGAAGCTTGAGAAGTTTTTGGTTGTTTCCCCTGGCGAATTTCTGTATAAACTTGTTTTGCTTCAATTGTCGTGATATCTAAGTATTCTGTTTCATCAATATGAACACGTAATGGAATCAAGGTGACTGAATTTTTTTCATAAAAGGATTTCGGTAAATCACAAGCACTATCTGCAAATATTCTCATCTAAATCCCCCTGTATCTCTATTATAATGACAATTTTAATCGCTCAATTAAGAACTCTGAAATACCATCTTCATTATTTGTGCCTGTAATTTCATTAGCAATATTTTTAAGTGGGGAAATGGCATTTCCCATCGCAACACCTGTTCCAGCGTATTCAATCATTTCTAAATCATTATCTTCATCACCAAACGCAATAATTCGTTGTTGTGGAATATTAAAGTATTTCGAAACCTGTGAAAGTCCAACCGCTTTATTAAGTCCACTTCGCACAATTTCAATTACGTGCCAAGGTGCACCCCACCGTCTATGATCAATTACTTCAGCATGTACATCATGCAAATGCTTTCGAATCGCAGGAACTTCATGTTCCTCTGCATGAATAAGTAAACTAGTTGGGTCAGTTTTTAAATAATTACGAATGTCTCCAGTTGTCACATGGGGTTTTCCAAAGCTAAATACATCGAGTAATTTCTCGTCATGGTAGTGTAAATATACATCATCCATGACTTCTGCCACAATATTATAGAATTTATAATCGTGAACAGCATCAATGACTTCTTTCACTACCTCGAGTTTAATGGGTTCGTGAATGGAGGTAAATTTGTTGTCAGTTGGATGATGCACAAATGCTCCATTAAAATTAACAATTGGTGTTTGCAATTTTAATTGGTGGTAGTAAACTTCACTAGCACGGTAGGGTCTACCTGTAGCAATCATAATTTCATGACCTTGTTCTCGCGCTTTAAATAGTGTTTGTAAAGTCTTTTCTGAAATGACTTTATCATCAGTTAATAAGGTACCATCTAAATCTAAAACAATTAAATGAGGTTGCATATAAAATGACTCCTTTCCTTCTATAAAGTAAATTGTATCGTCACAACCATCTCTTAGTCAAAAATATCCAACCTGAATTTTGAACTTTATCAATTACTTTGCTACGATAACAAGTAATAGATGTAGAGGAAGTGGGCAACATGAAAGTAGTAAATGAACGGTGGGGAAATATTCCACTATTACACGTATATAGAGAATCGGAAATAGAAAAACAAGTTCCAGTCGTGATTTTTCTTCATGGTTTCACTAGTGCAAAGGAGCATAATCTACATTATGCCTACCAATTAGCGGAGAAAGGGTTACGTGTTTTATTGCCCGATGCGCATTTACATGGCGAACGACAAAAATCACTAGATGAAGTAGAGCTGTCATTACGCTTTTGGGAAATTACTTTAACATCTATTGAAGAGGTGAATCTTTTACGTGGTGAACTAGTTGAACGAAACTTAATTGGTAATGACACGAAAATTGGACTAGCTGGGACGTCAATGGGTGGCATTGTCACATTAGGCTGTTTAAATGTTTATCCTTGGATTGACACAACCGCTGTTATGATGGGTTCTCCGAGCTATGTACATTTAGCAAAGGCTCAAATGTCTCAATATGAGGCGCGCGGTTTTAAATTGCCAATTACGGATGCTGAAAGGAAGAAAATGTTAGCAACATTAAGTGGATTCGACATCACGTTAAATCCGGATGCATTAAATGGTCGTCCTGTATTCTTCTGGCATGGCAAGGAAGACAATGTAGTTCAGTATGAACCGACATTTAATTTCTATAACTCACAAAAGAAATTGTATGATCATGATCCACAACGTTTTCAGTTTATGACTGATAAAACTGCGAGTCATGCCGTTTCAAGAAAAGGTATGCTTGCAGCGACCGATTTCGTTGCACACTATTTGTCTCTATAAGCTGTATTTGTTATGATGGATATAGAATAGTTAGAAAGGGGTATGAACATGGATCAAGATATGCGCGATAGTATGATGGGTGCACTAGAAACTGTTATCGATCCAGAGCTTGGTATTGATATTGTAAACCTCGGCCTTGTCTATGATGTAGATTTAACAGAAGACGGCTTTGCAGTAGTAACAATGACATTAACGTCACTTGGTTGCCCAATGGGACCAATGATTGTCGATATGGTCAAAACATCTTTATATGATTTACCAGAAGTAAAAGAAGTCGATGTCAAGATAGTATGGACACCAGCATGGTCGAAAGACAATATGTCCCGCTACGCAAAAATGGCACTCGGTGTAAGATAAACAATAATTAAAAGCCCCACTTACTGTTAGTTTCACAGTAAGTGGGGCTTTTTTTGGTAGTAAATGGGTGAATCCGATTAAAGTGGCGTTGAAGCCGAATAAAAGGCTCGTCAAGCCGAATAAAATTCAGTTGTAGCGGATTAAATCAGTCACGAAGCCGATTAAAACTTAGTTGTAGCGGAATAAACCAATCTTGAAGCAAATTACTCAATGAAAAGCAATTTTCTTTACAGTTTCTCTCCAATAAATGTATAATTAATTCAAAGGTCAAAATTGGTCAAACAAAGGAGTGTAGTGTATATGCAACAACAACAAGAACAAAAAAGACCGCTTGAATTATATGGTCGTAACTTAGTAGAACTAGCTAGAAAAGGCAAGATGGATCCTGTTATTGGTCGTGATCAAGAAATACGTCATGTCATCAGAATTCTTTCAAGAAAAACAAAAAACAATCCAGTCCTTATTGGAGAACCTGGTGTGGGTAAAACGGCCATTGTGGAAGGATTAGCTCAGCGAATCGTGCGTAAAGACGTACCAGAAGGCTTAAAAGAACGTGATATTTATGAATTAGATATGGCTTCTCTTATTGCTGGTGCAAAATATCGAGGAGAATTTGAAGAGCGCTTACAAGGAGTGTTAAAAGAAGTAAAAGAAAGTGAAGGGCGTATCATTCTTTTCATTGATGAAATTCATACCATTGTCGGGGCTGGGAAAACTGAAGGGGCAATGGATGCAGGGAATATGTTAAAACCGATGTTGGCGAGAGGTGAGTTACATTGTATAGGTGCAACCACACTTGATGAATACCGTATAAATATCGAAAAAGACAAAGCATTAGAACGACGTTTTCAACAAGTATTAGTTCGTGAACCTTCAGTTGAAGATACCGTTTCTATTTTACGAGGATTAAAAGAACGTTTTGAATTGCATCATGCAGTGCGTATTCATGATCGTGCCATCGTTGCTGCAGCACAATTGTCTGATCGATATTTAACAGAACGATTTTTACCCGACAAGGCAATCGATTTAGTCGATGAAGCGTGTGCAATGATTCGTACTGAAATTGATTCTATGCCACAAGAACTCGATGAAGTGACGCGTCGAATGATGCAACTTGAAATTGAAGAACAAGCACTAATGAAAGAAAAAGATCAAGCAAGTAAACAGCGCTTAGCTAATTTACGTAATGAACTAGATTCTTTAAAATCTTCAACTGAGAAAATGCGCAATCAATGGACAACAGAAAAAGAGTCATTACAATTCATCCAAAAGAAGCGGGAGCTCCTGGACATTCATCGTCGCGATCTAGAAAGTGCAGAAAATAGTTATGATTTAAATAAAGCGGCAGAACTTCGTCATGGTAAAATGCCGAAACTCGAAAAAGAGATAGCTGCTCTCGAAATAGCTCTTGAAGCGTCGTCAGACAACCGATTGCTTCGTGAAGAAGTGACTTCTGAAGAAATCGCATCTATTGTTTCCCGTTGGACCGGAATTCCAGTGACAAAACTTGTTGAAGGAGAGCGAGATAAACTCCTCAGACTAAAAGAAACGCTACAAGAACGTGTAGTTGGTCAAGATCAAGCAGTGCAGTTTGTAACAGAAGCAGTTTGGCGTGCTCGAGCAGGTATTAAAGATCCATCAAAACCAATCGGCTCATTCTTATTCCTTGGACCAACAGGCGTAGGGAAAACAGAACTTGCGAAAGCATTAGCCGCAAATTTATTTGATTCAGAAGATCATTTCATTCGTATTGACATGTCTGAATATATGGAAAAACATAGTGTATCACGTCTTATAGGAGCACCTCCTGGTTACATTGGGTATGAAGAAGGTGGTCAACTGACAGAGATGGTTCGACGTAATCCATATTCAGTGGTGTTGCTTGATGAAATTGAAAAAGCTCATCCAGATGTCGCGAATATTTTGCTCCAACTTTTAGACGATGGACGCATAACAGATAGTCAGGGTCGAGTGGTCAATTTCTCTAATACGGTTGTCATTTTGACATCAAATATTGGTTCTCAGTATTTACTAGAAGGTGGAGACCAAGCAGAATCATTAGTGATGTCAGCCCTTCGATCACATTTTAAACCAGAACTATTGAATCGGATGGATGAAATCGTCTTATTTCATTCGTTAAACGAGTCTCACTTCAATGCAATTACAGAGAAGTATTTAGCTCAGTTGGCGAAGCGACTAAAAGAACAGGAAGTCAACGTAATGTTTTCACAACAATTAATTGATTGGGTAGTGGCTGAAGGAACAGATACAGCATTTGGAGCACGACCTTTGCGTCGTTTTATTCAACGACATGTGGAGACAGCTCTAGCAAAGGCGTTACTCGGTGGAGAATTAAAACCAGGTAGTATGGTTGATGTAACCGTATTAAATGGTTCAGTAGAAGTTAATTTGAAATAAAAAAAGGTTTCATCTGAAGTAATTACTTCAGATGAAACCTTTTTTAAATGAATATAGCGCCGGTCTAGAGTGACGCTGTTGGGTATTAATGATCTTCTGTAACCACTGGGTCGTTTGGAATAATCGCAGCAATGATATAAATAATTACGGTAACTGCAAGCGAAATATATACGCCTAATAGAAAATCAAAAGGAACATTTGCAACTGAACTAACTACATAATTCAGCATTGTAATAAGTAAAAAAGACCAAACTAATGTAAGAATAATTTTCATGTGATTTCACCTCAAGCAGACTATTTATTAATACCATCATATCATAGGAGCCAATTGTGACAAAGTATCTTTTCGAATTATCTGAAGAAGTTTGGCAAATTCGTGGCGATGTATTGAAATACCAACCGAAATTCGTTATAATTGTTACCAGGTACTAATAGAAGATAACAAATGAAATGAGGGTGAAATATGGATGTGGGAATGATTGGATTAGGAAGATATCTGCCTGAGCGAGTTGTTACAAACTTTGATTTGGAAAAACAGATGGATACAACTGATGAATGGATTCGTACTCGTACAGGTATAGAAGAGCGAAGAATTGCAGACGATAATGTTAATACTTCTGATATGGCAATCGAAGCAGCAAAAGAAGCACTAGAAGACGCTGGAATTGAAGCACATGAAATCGGCTTAATTATAGTCGCAACTGTCACACCAGATACGCCATTTCCAAGTGTAGCTACGATGGTTCAAGATAAAATTGGAGCTAAAAACGCTGCTGCAATGGACGTTTCTGCAGCATGTGCAGGTTTTATTTATGGAGTTGTTACAGCCAAACAATTTGTTGAGTCGGGTGTATATTCATATGTTTTAGTAGTTGGTGTGGAAAAACTTTCAAAAATCACAAACTATGATGATCGTAATACTGCTGTATTATTTGGAGATGGAGCTGGCGCAGCTGTAATTGGTAAAGTCTCTAAAGGACGTGGTATTTTATCATTCGAACTTGGAGCAGACGGTTCTGGTGGGAAACATTTACTACAAAACGGACCTCATCTTGAAATGAATGGTCGAGAAGTCTTTAAATTTGCCGTTCGTCAAATGGGAGAATCAGCAGAAAATGTTATAACTAAAGCGGGTCTATCAAAAGAAGAAGTAGATTTCTTAGTTCCTCATCAAGCAAATATTCGTATTATGGAGGCTTCTAGACAACGACTCGGTTTACCTGAAGAAAAAATGTCTAAAACCATTAAGCAGTTTGGTAATACGTCATCTTCTTCCATCCCAATTGCTCTGAAAGAAGAAATTCTCTCAGGAAAAGTAAAAGATGATGATGTAGTTGTACTTGTAGGCTTTGGCGGAGGATTAACATGGGGTGCAATCTGCTTGAAAATGGGTAAATAGATAGTTATTCCTGCAGTTTTTATGAAAGATTGAAAGAAAAAAATTTTATGAGATGGTTTAATAATTGGATATTATTTGGAATCACCTCTTTATAAAGAGGTTCCAAATAATTTCCAACTAATTTATTTTGTGAGAAAAATCTATGCTAATCCTACAATTTCCAGTTATTTTTTTTTGAACATATTTATATAGGAAGAAAGACAATAATAATGGCTACATATTTTAGGTTTAACTTGAAGGGAGAATATAATCATGACAAAGCGTCGTGTTGTAATAACAGGAGTAGGGGCGGTAACTCCGCTTGGTAATAATATTGAAACGACTTGGGCAGGTATAAAAGAAGGTAGATCTGGTGTTGGACCAATAACACGTGTAAATGCAGATGATTTCCCCGCAAAAGTAGCAGCTGAAGTAAAAGATTTTGATATTGAAGCGTATGTAGATCGTAAAGAAGGACGTAAAATGGATCGCTTTACACAATTTGCATTAGCCGCTTCTATTATGGCCATGAAAGATGCAAATTTAGAATTAACCCCTGAACTTGGTCTTCGTACGGGAGTTTGGATTGGATCAGGTATTGGTGGGATGGAAACGTATGAAGCACAATTCCGTAATTTTCTTGACCGCGGTTATCGTCGAGTGAGTCCGTTCTTAATTCCTATGATGATTCCTGATATGGCAGCAGGACAAGTATCCATTTATTTCGGAGCAAAAGCAATGAACTCATGTACAGTAACAGCCTGTGCATCAGGTACTAACTCAATAGGTGATGCGTTTAAAGTAATTGAACGTGGGGAAGCTGATGTGATGATTTCTGGTGGAGCTGAAGCACCTGTAACGAATATGTCAGTTGCTGGATTCTGTTCAAACACTGCTCTGTCACTTAACAAAGATCCTCAAACTGCTTCACGTCCATTTGATGCAAACCGAGATGGATTTGTAATTGGTGAAGGTTCAGGTATCGTGATTTTAGAAGAGTATGAGCATGCTAAAGCACGTGGTGCAAGAATTTATGCTGAAATTATTGGCTATGGTTCAACAGGTGACGCCCATCATATTACAGCACCAGCTCCTGATGGGGAAGGTGCTGCTCGAGCAATGAAACAAGCGCTTGCAGATGCTGGAATTAATCCTTCACAAGTGGATTACATTAATGCACATGGAACAAGTACTCCATATAATGATCAATTTGAAACAATGGCGGTTAAATCGGTATTTGGTGAACATGCTTACAAACTTGCTATGAGTTCAACGAAATCAATGACAGGACATTTACTAGGAGCAGCTGGTGGGATTGAAGCAGTCTTCACAGCTCTTGCTATACACGAAAGTATTTTACCTCCAACAATGAATTTAGAAAATCCAGATCCAATTTGTGACTTGGATTATGTTGCGAATGCAGCACGTAATAAAGAGATTGAATACGCAATGAGCAATTCTCTAGGTTTTGGTGGTCATAATGCAAGCTTACTATTTAAAAAAATATAACCACATTTATCTCCTCTCTTGAGGAGATTTTTTTTATGCTTGAACCCCTTAAATTACTAAATATTTGAACGATTTTACAAATGACCTACTCTTATCCTTCAGAATTCTTCCTTCTCCATTCCACACTATTATTGCAAAGCATAGAATTAATTCTATTCTTTAGTAGAAGCATTTGAATTTACAAACTACAATTTTCAATGAAAAATAATAATTATTTTTATTATTACGGATTCCGTACTAAACCTTGGTACTCCTAACATTATTCAAAAAAAGTAATTACAAAATAAAGTAAAAACAGGAAAATCTAAAAAAATATGTTGCCGTAGTAATATTTCTGTAATAGTATTTATTATTAGATGAACAATTAACAGAAGAATTGGAATTTTGGGAAGAAGGAGTAAATTTTACCGCATCTTAGTATTTACTTGAGAGGAGTATTAGTTTGAACACATCGCAAGTGCTTTTAACAATAACCGACTTACATACTGGATTTCGTATTAAAGATACATATTTTAATGCTGTGGATGGAGTCTCCATTCATTTAAAAAAGAATGAAATTTTAGCGATAGTTGGAGAATCAGGATGCGGTAAAAGTACGTTAGCAACTTCTATTATTGGGCTCCATGATCCAAATAACACTAAAATAACTGGTGAAATACAGTTTAAAGGTTTTGATTTAACAAAACTGACAGATGAAAAACTAAATAAGGTACGTGGGAACGATATTGGCATGATCTTTCAGGATCCTTTATCTGCTTTAAATCCTTTAATGCGTATTGGTGATCAAATTGAAGAGAGTTTGATCTATCACACAAAACTTTCGAAAGTTGAAAGATTAAAGCGTGTAATTGAACTTATTAATCAAGTTGGGATTCCAAATCCAAAAAGAGTCGTGAAACAATTTCCACATCAACTATCAGGTGGCATGCGTCAACGAGTAATTATCGCTATTGCCATATCTTGTAAGCCATCCATCATTATTGCGGACGAACCAACCACAGCATTAGATGTAACCATACAAGCTCAAATATTAGATTTACTTAAAAATTTACAAACTGAAACTGAATCAGGCATTATCTTGATTACTCATGACTTAGGTGTAGTGGCAGAAGTGGCCGATCGAGTAGCTGTTATGTATGCAGGACAAATCATTGAAGAAGCGCCGGTTGAAGAGTTATTCAATAATCCTATCCATCCTTATACAAAATCTTTATTAAACTCAATTCCACAAACACACAGTGATAACGAAAAATTAGAAGTCATTCAAGGTTTAGTACCGTCACTAGTTAATTTACCACGCGAGGGTTGTCGCTTTGCCCCGCGAATTCCTTGGATTCCACAAGAGGCACACGAAACAAAACCACAACTTCATGAAATAGCACCAGGACATTTTGTTCGATGTACCTGCTGGAATCGCTTTCATTTTGAAGGTGAAGAGGGGGAAGTTTGACATGAGTTTTATGGAAATAAAAGATTTGCGCATTCACTATCCCATTCGTGGTGGCTTCTTTAATACAATTGTTGATCATGTACATGCTGTTGACGGCATTAATATGGAATTCGAAAAAGGGAAGACATATGGTCTGGTAGGCGAATCAGGGTGTGGTAAATCCACAACAGGCAAAGCCATTATCGGTCTTGAGAAAATAACATCGGGTAAAATCATTTACGAAGGAAAAGATGTGACCAATAAACGTCGCCAACGTAACTCTTCGTATAATCGTGATATTCAAATGATTTTCCAAGATGCACACTCAAGTTTAAATCCGCGCAAACGCGTGCAAGATATTTTGGCGGAACCTATCAGGAACTTTTTAAAACTCTCTGTTTCAGAAGAAAAGAGAAAAATTAATGAATTATTAGCTATCGTAGGAATGCCTGAAGATGCAAAAGTGAAATACCCTCATGAATTCTCTGGGGGACAAAAGCAACGCATAGGTATTGCTCGTGCGATTGCCACTAACCCAAAACTCATTATTGCGGATGAGCCAGTTTCGGCTCTAGATTTATCAGTACAAGCACAAGTATTAAACTTCTTGAAAGATATACAAGATGAATTGGGATTGAGCTATTTATTTATATCGCATGATCTTGGAGTAGTGAAACATATGTGTGACCATGTTTCCATCATGTATAAAGGAAGATTTGTAGAGTCTGGGTCGAAGAAAGATATTTATCAAACGCCTCAGCATATTTACACAAAAAGATTATTATCGGCGATTCCTACCATTGAGCCTTCAAGTAGAGTAGAACGTAAAGTAGAACGAATTAATGTAGAGAAAAATTACCAAATTGATAATCATCAATACTTTGATGAAAACGGTCGCGTGTATGACCTTCAACCAATTTCTGATACGCATGAAGTAGCGATGTCGGAAAGCAAAGAGGGGGTTATATAATATGTGGAAAACGATAATTCGACGCATTTTGCTCATGATTCCACAATTATTAGCTTTAAGTCTATTAATCTTTATTATGGCTAAATTTATGCCAGGAGATCCTTTTACTGGAATGGTTACACCTGATACCGACCCTGCTCGCATAGAAGAATTGCGTCAACAAGCAGGTTTTTATGACCCATGGTATAAACAATATGGTATATGGATGATGAATGCTGTCCAAGGTGATTTTGGAAAAAGTTATACGTATAAAGTGGCGGTAGCGGACCTTATAGGGGATCGAGCACTTAATACATTGTGGTTAGCTTTAGTGAGTGTGTTTTTACTATATGTAATTGCCATTCCTCTAGGTGTCCTAGCGGGGCGCTATCAGAATACATTTTTAGATAAAACGGTTGTTCTATATAGCTTTATTAGTTATGCCATTCCGGTATTCGTTCTTTCCCTTATCTTCTTATATATTTTCGGATACAAGCTACAATGGTTCCCTACAAGCGGAACAGTTGATATCAAATATGATAATGGTTCATTAGGTTATATTTGGAGTAAATTTTATCATCTTCTATTACCAGCCATTACGTATGCCATTCTTGGAACGACTGGTGTCATTCAATATTTACGTACAGAAGTAATAGATGCAAAGTCTCAAGATTATGTTCGTACTGCGCGTAGTAAAGGGATTCCCTTAAATAAAGTGTACTCACGACATATTTTCCGGAATTCTTTATTACCAATCGCGGCATTTCTAGGTTTTACTATCACTGGCTTACTTGGCGGATCCATCTTTATTGAAACCATTTTCAGCTATCCAGGAATGGGACAATTATTCATTCAATCCATTTCTGGACGTGATTATAGTGTAATTACTGCATTGGTTATGCTGTACGGATTCTTAACATTATTAGGCAGTCTATTATCCGACATTATTATGAGTATTGTAGATCCAAGAATTAGGATAGATTGACTAAAATAATGGTTAAGGAGAGTGTACTCACATGAAAGAGCAGACAGAAAATGTAGTGATTCAATCTGAACATCCAGAAAGCTCTCCGCCTACTGGATTTCAAGTAATCATGCGTGAATTTAAAAAAGATAAACTTGCGATGTTTTCTCTTATCGCATTAGTAGTAGTGATTGTCGGGATTTTCATTTGGTCCCTGTTAATAGATCAACAAGAAATGATGCGCGTTAGTTTACGAGATAAATTCGCAGAACCTGGAGACAAGTTCTTGTTAGGTGCTGACCAAGGTGGTCGAGATATTTTAGGGCAACTGATAATCGGCGCACGTAATTCAATCGCGATTGCCATGGCGGTAACTTTATTAACAGGTGTAGTTGGAATCATGATTGGTTTGACTACAGGTTACTTTGGTGGTTGGATAGACAACATCTTTATGCGAATCATTGATTTCTTTATTACAATTCCATCTTTGATGATCATTATTGTCTTTGTTACCATCGTACCAAAATACAATATTCCAATTTTCATTTTGATTGTCAGTGTATTCTTATGGCCAGGCACAGCTCGTCTGATTCGAAGCAAGGCACTCTCTGAAAGTCGGAGAGACTATATAAACGCTTCGAAAACAATGGGGACAAGTGATGCGGCCATCATTTTCAAAAAAATGATGCCAAATCTTAGCTCCATATTAATTGTGGAACTAACGTTGAACTTTGCAGGAAATGTTGGAATTGAAACGGGTCTTTCGTTCTTAGGGTTCGGATTGCCTCCATCTACACCAAGTTTAGGGACACTAGTAAGTTATGCGGTCAACCCGTTGGTGCTTAAGGAAATGTGGTGGGTTTGGTTACCAGCATCACTGCTTATTCTCTTCTTGATGTTGGGAATTAACTATGTAGGTCAAGCTATTCGTCGATCTGCCGATGCGAAGCAACGCTTAGGGTAATACCTAATTAATGGTGGTATTAAACGGTTAACGTTTGATATATAGAACATGAGATAAAAAAGGAGGAAATGGAATGAACAAAAAGCTTTGGACATTATTAGCATTACTTTTAGCTTTCGTACTTGTACTTGGTGCATGTAACGGAGAAGGCGACTCGACAGATGGAAAAGATTCACCAGCAAAAGATGGTGACAAAGAAGAAAGTGAAGAAGTGGTAGATACTGGGAGTTTCCCGTTAGATGTTGAAAATGAAGGAGATGTGATTGAAGGAGGTACTTTAAAAGTGGCTCTTGTAAATGACTCACCTTTCCAAGGGATTTTCTCAACAGTTCTATATGAAGATGCATATGATGCAGATATCATGGATTTCGCAAGTAACACAATCTTTGAAACAGATGGTGACTTTTTATTAACTAACGAAGGTATCGCTGGTATGGAAGTTGATCAAGACAATAATAAAGTAACAATTACCATCAAAGACGGTGTTAAATGGTCTGATGGTGAACCACTTAAAATTGAAGATTTAATTCAACCTTACTTAATTATCGGTTCTCCAGACTACACAGGGGTTCGTTATGATGTTGATTTCCAAAACATCGTAGGTGCTGTTGACTACCATGATGGCAAAGCTGATACAATTTCAGGTTTAAAGAAAGTGGATGAAAAGACGTTAGAAATTTCATTTACAAAATTATCTCCAGCTATTTTCAGTGGTGGTGACGGAATCTGGACTTCTGCTGAACCAAGCCATATCCTAAAAGATATTCCGGTTGCAGATTTACTTGAGTCTGACGCAGTACGTAAAAACATTGTTACGTTAGGTGCTTTCAAATTTGATAAAATCGTACCAGGTGAATCAGTACAATTCGTGAAAAACGAAAACTACTGGAGAGGTGTTCCGAAACTTGATGGTGTATTAGTGAAAACTGTTCCTACAACTTCAATCTCTGTTGCATTACAAACAGGGGAATATCATATGACTGCTAATACTTTTAGCACTGACAAGTATTTAGAAATTAAAGATTTTGATAACCTTACAGTTCTTGCTCGTAATGAACTTTACTACCAATACATTGGATTCAAACTTGGTAAATATGATTTAGATAAGAGCGAAGTTGCAATGGACCAAGATGCTAAGATGAACGATGTAAAACTTCGTCAAGCAATGGGCTATGCAATCGACGTTGAACAAGTTTCAGAAGTATATTACAATAACTTACGTGAACGTGCAACATCATTAATTCCACCAGTATTCCAATCATTCTATGATGATTCATTAGAAGGTTACACATACGATGTAGATAAAGCAAATGCATTATTAGATGAAGCTGGATATAAAGACGTTGATGGTGACGGACTTCGTGAAGATAAAGAAGGCAAACCACTTGAAATTAAATTCGCTACAATGTCTGGTGGAGATATCGCAGAAGACATCGCATCATTCTACATGCAAAACTGGAAAGATGTTGGTTTAAATGTGACTCTTGCAACAGGTCGTACAATTGAATTCAACAGCTTCTACGATAAAGTACAAGGTGATGACCCAGAAATCGATATCTTCATGGCTGCATGGGGAACAGGTACGAACCCATCTCCAGCAGGATTATACTCTAAGACTGCTCAATATAACTTTAGCCGTTACACTTCTGAGACGTTAGAAGAGCTATTAACTGCTATCGACTCTCCAGAAGCTTTCGATGCTGAATATCGTGCAGATAAGTTTCGTGAATGGCAAGAATATATGTCTGAAAATGCTCCAATCATACCAACTCAAACCCGTTTAGAATTACGCCCAGTTAACAAAAGCGTAAAAGCTTACGGTATTGATTACGCTAATGTCTTTGATTGGAACAAAGTTGAATTAATTTCTGAAGATCCTGCTAAATCTTCTAAATAAAATCAAAAAATAGAAACCCCGCATCTAAACGAATGTTTAGATGCGGGGTTTCTTTGTGGAATTAAAATGGAACTAATTTTTTTCAGTACAGAAATCGGTATAGCTATTATGTAAGTCTTTAAATAGCTTTACTTTACATTCCCTTGATTAAGCTTTAGTAAGTATGATCGCAGTTTTAAGTAACGGACGTTAGTTTATATTTTTGAAGTTGTACGCAATAAAAAAGGGCTAATTAGACTTACAAACACTGAATGTGACATATAGTAATGTAAAAGGGTGCTTGTATTAATGAAATGGCTACTTTTTACAATTAGTTACATATGCATTGTAATGAGTCTTTTACAAATTCTTTTATATTTAAATTACTTATCGTTCGGGTATACATGGAAAAGTGTCTGGGCATTTATTATCCAGACACCTGATTTTGCATTATTCATAAGCTCATTTATATTGCTGACATTTATCGTTTTCTACCCAAGCCCATCGCGTTCTCCATTTTTTTAAGAGTCTTTGAGGCAACAGCATGTGCTTTAATGGCACCTTCATCTAAAATAACATCTAGTTCATCAGAAGCTAATAACTCTTCGTAACGCTGTTGTATAGGCTTTAAGTGGTCTATAACGGCATTTGCAACAGATGCTTTGAAATCACCATAACCTACATTATTATATTTTGTAACTAAGTCTTCAATAGATACGCCAGTTAATGCAGCTTCTATTGTTAGTAAATTTGAAACTCCAGGTTTATTGTCAACATCAAATGCAACAATTCCTTCAGAATCTGTTACAGCACTTTTTATTTTTTTCTCGATTTCTTTAGGTGTATCTAATAAAGTGATAGTTGATTTTTTATTTGGATCAGATTTGCTCATCTTTTTCATTGGATCTTGAAGAGACTTTATACGCGCTCCATTTTTGGGCAAACGGATTTCTGGAATTGTTAAAACATCATTGTATCTCTTGTTAAAGCGTTCCGCTAAGTCGCGTGTTAGTTCTACATGTTGCTTTTGATCATCTCCTACAGGCACGATATCCGTTTGGTACAAAATGATATCTGCAGCCATAAGAGGAGGATAGGTTAATAGGGAAGCAGACACTCCGTCTTTCCCTGTAGATTTATCTTTAAACTGTGTCATACGTTCAAGTTCTCCGATATATGAGATACATTGCATCATCCATCCTGCCTGGGCATGCGCAGGTACTTCCGATTGGATAAATAGAATAGCTTTCTTAGGATCTATACCGACCGCTAAGTAAAGAGCCGCTAAAGAACGAATGTTTCTACGAAGTTCTAATCTGTCTTGTGTAACCGTAATGGCATGCTGGTCAACAATACAAAAAATACAGTCATACTCATGTTGTAAAGTTGTGAATTGACGAAACGCACCAATATAATTTCCTAGTGTTACTGTTCCAGTAGGTTGTACGCCTGAAAAGATTTTCTTCATCTAATTTCCTCCTTCAAAATATGAATGTTCTTACATCATCTATTTTGTGACATAAGAAACATTTTTGTGGCTGCTTAGAAGAGACATTATGGACTTTTCTAAGCGAATATTTGTGTTGAAATAAAAAAACACATCACTCTCCCTGTAAAGGGACGAATGATGTGTGAATCCGTGGTACCACCCAGATTGCCAAAAGTTAATGGCCTCTTTAACTTCGTAACGTGAAGGGACGTATTAGGCTACACTTAATTAAAAAAGTTTCGCAAAATAAGCTCGGAAGTCCATTCTTTTTGAAAGGAAGATCTGTTTTCAGCAACCACAGACTCTCTAAGCTTCCCGTTCAAATGTACTACTCTTCGTCTTAGCCTGTAACTAGTATATTTAAAGTCATTATATTATAGAAGAAACTCAAAAATCAAGTGGTTTAATTACATATAATAAATTAGTAAAGCCATCGCCATGAAAAGTAAAATAGACCCACCTAGTTGGAAAAATGGTCTGTATGAAAAGTCTAATAATTCAGAGGGAGAACGCATCGATTCTATAACTTCTGAATTTCTTTTTGTTGTAAAAACTTTTCTCATACTCAATGTAAATATATCAAAAAAACCATTAGAAACGACATAAATCAGTAAGCCAATAAAAACAATTATTCCACCGACAAAAAAGGATACATTAATATATGGTGTTAAACTTAGTCCTTTATTAGAAAGAAACACAATTGTTACAATGAAAATTTGAGAAATTAAAAATAAGATCAATTTAGTTTTCACTTGTTTCACCTCAATCCTCTACATATTGTAGAATAATTGCTAGAATAAATCAAAATTTGGTGTTACGAAATAAATAATTTGAATTAATGAAAAACCTTATATATCAACTGTTTTGTCATGATATTGTAATCTTTTTGTTATATTACCGTAAAAAACTTTGCAAAAAAGACTGTACAGATTTTTCAGAATATGTATAATAAGGATTGTACCAATTATTAAGAAAATTCAAGGGGGTCAACTTAGTGAAGAACAACAAGTTTTTTTGGCTGTTAAGCCTAATGTTAGTACTTAGTGTATTTTTAGCTGCTTGTGGCAAAGACGATGCAGCAACACCAGCACCAAACGGTGATGACGACAAAGAACCAGCAACAGAAGTAGATGAGGCTCAAGTTCTAAACTTAATCATGAGTGCTGAAATTCCAACAATGGATTCTGCACTAGTAACAGATTCTGTTGGTTTTGACCTTTTAAACAATGTAAACGAAGGTTTATACCGTTTGAATGATGAAAACGTAGCAGTACCTGCAATCGCTGAAAGCGAGCCTACAGTTTCTGAAGATGGTTTAGTCTACACTTTCACAATCCGTGATTCAAAATGGTCTGACGGATCACCTGTAACAGCGGGAGATTTTGAATTCGCTTGGAAACGTGCGATGAATCCTGATACTGCATCTGAATACGGTCCATACATGATGGGTGGAGTAGTTAAAAATGCTACTGCTATTTCTGAAGGAAAAGCTGAATACACTGAGTTAGGTGTTAAAGCAGTTGATGAAAAAACTCTTGAAGTAACATTAGAAAAACAAGTACCTTACTTCTTGTCTCTAATGTCATTTGGAACTTTCTTACCACAAAATGAAGCCTTCGTTACTGAAAAAGGTGCTGATTATGCTACAAACTCAGATAACCTAATTTCTAACGGACCTTTCGTTCTAGAAGCTTGGGATGGCACTGGCTTATCTTGGCAGTTAGTTAAAAATGATCAGTACTGGGATGCAGAAACTGTAAAACTTACTGAGATTAACTATGACGTAGTAAAAGAAACAGCTACTGCAGTTAACTTGTACACAACTGGAGAAAAAGATCGTACTGCTCTTTCTGGTGAGTATGCAATGCAATATGCAGCAGATGCTGATTTAGTAACAGAATTAGAAACAACATTATTCTATTTTAAATATAACCAACAACGTGACGGTAAAGATACACCACTTGCAAACGTTAATATTCGTGAAGCAATTACAAAAGGTTTCAACAAACAAGATTTAGTAGATGTAGTTTTAGCTAATGGTTCTGTACCAGCTAACTACTTAGTACCAAAAGCATTCTCTTTCAATGAAGCTGGAGAAGACTTCCGTGATATCAACGGCGAAATGTCTGAATTCAATGCTGAAGAAGCAAAAGCAGCATGGGAAAAAGGTTTATCTGAGCTAGGTGTTACTGAAGTAACTTTAGAAATTCTAGGTGGAGACACTGAGCTTTCTAAAAAAATGGATGAGTACTTCAAATCTCAATTAGAGGGTAACCTTGAAGGCCTAAAAATTACACTTAAAGAAGTACCATTTGCTGTTCGTTTAGATCTTGATACTGCTCAAAACTATGACATTCAAGTTGCTGGATGGGGACCTGATTTCCAAGATCCTTACACATTCATGAACTTATGGTTAACTGATGGTGGTAACAATAAAATGTCATATTCAAATCCTAAATTTGATGAGTTAGTTAATTCATCAGTTGGCGAACTAGCTATGGATCCTGAAGCTCGTTGGGACGCAATGGCACAAGCTGAAAAACTTCTTATTGAAGAAGATTTCGGTATTGGACCAATCTACCAACGTGGAACAATGTCTCTTGTAAAACCATATGTTAAGGGTGTTGTTACTCACTCATTTGGTGGAGACTATAGTTACAAATGGGCTTACATCGAAGGTAAATAATCTTTTAGTTTCGAGTTTGAAAATCTCATAAAGAGGGAGTGTATGGTATGACCATATACTCTCTCTTTTAAATGAGATATAATATGATTATGACAATTTAAAATTGTCTATTCATAAAATTAGTTTGAAAAACTTATAGAAACATATAGGAGGTGCAAAGATGACTAAGTATATTGTAAAACGCGTATTTTATATGTTCATTACTCTTTTCCTGATTGCGACAGCAACATTTTTCTTAATGAAAACGCTTCCAGGTTCCCCTATAAGTTCCGCTCCGAAACTTACTTCTACTCAACTTGCGGTAGTGGAGGCAAAGTATGGTTTAGATCAACCACTACCAGTTCAGTACGGAAAATACATGCTGAATTTGGCGCAAGGAGATTTAGGGAATTCATTCCAGTTTAAAGGGGCTAGTGTCACAGACTTAATCCTTAGTCGTTTAGGGCCATCTTTCTTATTAGGATCACAAGGTTTGATTCTTGGATTAGCGATAGGAATCATCTTAGGTATGATTTCAGCATTAAGGCAGAATACCATCTGGGATTTCGGTAGTACATTTATTGCTATTCTTGGTATTTCTATACCTTCCTTTGTCTTCGCGACATTTTTACAATATTGGCTTGCAGTTAAATGGGGTTTATTTCCAGTTGCATTGTGGAATGATGGTTGGATGTCCAGTGTACTGCCGTCAATAGCTTTAGCAATGGGACCACTTGCTGTTGGATCAAGATTTATTCGCACTGAAATGATTGAAGTGCTTAGTTCTGATTATATAACCTTAGCCAAATCAAAAGGTGCTAACGGTTTTGAAGTTGCGTTTAAACATGCATTCCGTAATGCACTAATTCCTCTTGTGACGGTTTTAGGACCATTAGCAGCAGGACTTTTAACAGGTTCACTTGTAATAGAACAAATATTCGCTATACCTGGTATTGGTGAACAATTCGTGAAAGCCATCATGGTGAGTGATTTCTCAATCATCATGGGAACAACATTGTTCTTCTCTGTGTTCTTAGTTTTTGTTATTTTAGTAGTCGATATACTTTACGGTGTAATCGATCCACGTATTCGTTTGTCAGGAGGGGAAAGCTAATGACACAGAATCTTAAAAACCTACCTTCTGGATCTTTTGATAGAGTTACCGTTGATAGTAGTCATGCAGAAAAGATAGCAAAACCAAGTTTAAGTTTTTGGCAAGATGCATGGTTGCGTATTCGTAAAAATAAAGCAGCCATTGTTAGTATGATCATTTTAGTGTTAATTGTAGTTATGGCTTTTGTAGGCCCTTACTTGAGTCCGCATGATGGTGAAGTGCAAACAATTACACATGCGAACTTACCACCTAAAGTTCAAGGTTTTGAAAATCTTGGATTTATGGATGGGTTTGGAATTCTGGGTGGTAAAGAAGTCGATTTATATGAAATGAAAAATGTTGATGTATATTATTGGTTCGGTACGGACGGTTTAGGCCGAGATATGTTCTCACGTCTATGGCAAGGTACACAGATTTCCTTGTTTATCGCGTTTGTGGCAGCCTTAATTGATATGGTCATCGGTGTTATTTACGGTGGGGTATCTGCATATTACGGTGGTCGAGTAGATGATATTATGCAACGTGTTGTCGAAATATTGTATGGAATACCTAACTTAGTTGTCGTAATTTTAATGATTTTGGTTTTAGACCCTGGTATTACCGCCATCATTATTGCTATCACTATAACCGGTTGGATTGGAATGTCACGTATTGTCCGTGGACAAGTATTAAAGCATAAAAATCAAGAATTTGTGTTAGCAGCTCGAACGCTAGGAGCAAGTAATAACCGTATTATCATTAAACATTTACTTCCTAATATTTTAGGAATTATCATCATTAACACAATGTTTACAATTCCGGGTGCCATCTTCTTCGAGGCTTTCCTAAGCTTTATCGGACTTGGTTTACAACCACCGGCAGCATCTCTAGGTACTTTAATCAATGATGGATACAAGTTGATTCAATTTCAACCGCATATTCTGTTATTCCCATCGATTGTCTTGAGTTTACTTATGATTGCATTTAACTTACTCGGTGATGGATTACGTGATGCACTTGATCCGAAGATGAAAGACTAAGGGAGGAAAGCGTAATGGAAAAAATCTTAGAAGTAAAAGACCTTCAGCTTTCCTTCCATACTTTTGCAGGAGAAGTTAAAGCCATTCGTGGAGTTGACTTTGATTTGCTAAAAGGGGAAACGTTAGCAATAGTTGGTGAATCTGGTTCTGGGAAATCAGTAACTACAAAAGCGATTATGCGTCTTTTACCAGAATCTAGTTCAGAATTCAAAAGTGGAGAAATCTTGTTTAACGGAAAAGATTTAACGAAGCTGACTGATAAACAAATGCAAAAAATTCGTGGAAAAGATATTTCAATGATTTTCCAAGATCCTATGACTTCTTTAAATCCTACGATGCCAATAGGCAGACAGATTACAGAACCGTTGTTAAAACACCAAGGCGTTGGTAGATCAGAGGCAAGAAAAATTGCTATTGATCTACTTCGTATGGTTGGTATGCCTAAACCTGAATTGCGTATTAAACAATTTCCTCACCAATTTTCTGGCGGTCAACGTCAACGTATCGTAATTGCTATTGCACTTGCATGCAATCCGCAAATTTTGATTGCTGATGAGCCAACAACAGCTCTTGACGTAACCATTCAAGCACAGATACTTGAATTAATGAAAGACCTGCAAAAGAAAATTGATACTTCGATTATATTCATCACACATGACCTTGGCGTTGTTGCAAACGTGGCAGATCGTGTTGCTGTTATGTATGGTGGACGTATTGTTGAAATTGGAACAGTTGATGAAATTTTCTATAATCCTCAACATCCTTATACTTGGGGTTTACTAAGCTCAATGCCGTCTCTTGATACAGCTGAGGAGAAATTATATGCAATTCCAGGTACACCTCCAGATTTATTAGATCCTCCAAAAGGAGACGCATTTGCACTCCGAAGTGAATATGCACTTGCAATTGATTTAGTGGAGGCTCCTCCAGTATTTAAAGTGAGCGATACACATTTTGCTTCTACTTGGTTGTTGCACCCGGAGGCTCCACAAGTAGATCCTCCAGTTGCTATTATTGAACGTATGAAAAAGTTTCCAGGTAGCCGCTATTATGAAGGGGGTACAAAGTGATGGCTGAAAAGTTACTCGAAATAAGAAACTTAAAACAATATTTCAACAAAGGTAAAGCAAATGAAGTCCGCGCAGTTGATGATATTAGTTTTGATATTTACAAAGGTGAAACTCTTGGTATAGTTGGAGAGTCTGGTTGTGGTAAATCGACGACCGGGCGTTCTATTATTCGACTTTATAATGCAACAGCAGGAGAAGTTATTTTTGACGGAGTTAATGTTCATGGTAAAAAAACGAAATCTGAATTAAAAATATTTAATCGTAAAATGCAAATGATTTTTCAAGATCCTTATGCGTCTTTAAATCCACGTATGAAAGTAATGGATATAATCGCTGAAGGTTTAGACATTCATAGTTTAGTCAAGTCATCCAAAGAACGTAAAGAACGTGTTCACGAACTACTTGAAACCGTAGGGTTAAATAAAGAACATGCGAACCGTTATCCACATGAATTCTCTGGTGGACAGCGTCAACGCCTTGGAATCGCTCGTGCCCTTGCTGTGGATCCTGAGTTCATCATTGCTGATGAGCCAATATCAGCTCTTGATGTATCAATTCAAGCACAAGTTGTTAACTTACTAAAAGAGTTACAAGTAGAAAAAGGCTTAACATACTTGTTTATTGCTCATGATTTATCAATGGTTAAATACATCTCAGATCGTATTGGGGTTATGTATTTTGGTAAATTAGTTGAACTTGCAACTGCTGAAGATTTGTATAACAATCCATTACATCCTTATACACAATCATTGTTATCAGCAATTCCACTTCCAGATCCAAACTATGAGCGTACGCGCGTACGTAAATCGTATGATGCAACTTCTCATAATTATCAAGACGGTGAAGAAATTTCTATGCGTGAAGTAACACCTGGACACTTTGTATTCTGTTCAGAACGTGAATTTAACGCGTTAAAATTAACCTCAGGTACTGGTGTATAACATGTTCTTTTTCAAATGAGTTGTTAATTGAAATTTTTCGTGTCAAATAAATGAGGTATTCCTATTTAGCGGGAATGCCTCATTTATTTTTTTATTAAAATTTGTTCTTTAATTGTGTACGATTAATTGATAAAATGGAAGAGAATAGAAAGGAAGTAAATAAAATATGACATTTAAGAAATGGATTGTCTCAAGTGCAATAGTCGCTACATTAATTTTTCCTACTACTGCGGTCTTTGCTGACGAACTTAAAAGTGCTAAAGATTTTACAGAACGTACATATGGATTTACGGCTGTCGATGAAGACATAGTTGCTGCTTCAACATTATTTCGTTTTGACTCAGGTTTAGCTTTTACTTATCCAGATGCCATTCGTGGTGTATACGTAACTGGTCACTCAGCAGGTGGTGCACGATTTAAGGATTTACTAAATTTAATGGATACCACAGATTTAAATGCTATGGTTATTGACATAAAAGATGATTTTGGTGAACTTACATATATGCCAGCTGAAGATTCTCCATTAAAACCGCTAGAAATCGGAAAATCTTACATAAAAAATCCTCGTGAGATGTTAGAAATTTTAGAAGAAAAAAAAGTCTACCCAATTGCTCGAGTAGTTGTTTTCAAAGATACGGCACTCGCGAATGCGAAACCTGAGCTTTCTTTTGTTGATGACTCTGGCGTATGGAAAAATAGACGAGGAGAAGCTTTTGTTAATCCATTTATGAAGGAAGTATGGGATTACAATGTAGAGGTAGCAATAGAAGCTGCAAAGATGGGCTTCCAAGAAATTCAGTTTGATTATGTTAGATTCCCAGAAGGATTTGAAAATCGAGTGGATAAAGTCAAGTTCAGCATGGGTGAATATGAAAATTCTGACTTGGATGCTGTTCAAAGACGCGTACAAGCGGTCACGGATTTTGTTGCATATGCACGTGAAAAGCTTAAACCATACGATGTGAAAATTTCTGTAGATATTTTTGGATATGCAGCTACATTACCTGAAGCGCCTGGTATTGGACAAAACTTCGGCAAAATTTCTGAAAATGTCGATGTCATTTCATCTATGATTTATCCTAGTCATTGGACATCATATTTTGGAATTGCGAAACCAGACTTAGAACCTTATAGGCTTGTAAAAGAGTATGCGAAAGTTGAAAATGCTACTTTAGCTAAACTTGAAAATCCACCTATATCTCGCCCTTGGATCCAAGATTTTACAGCTTCCTACTTAGGGGCAGGTAACTATAAAAAATACGGTGCAACCGAAGTGGAAGCACAAATTAAAGCTTTAAATGAATCAGGAATAAAAGAATATTTATTGTGGAATGCAGGTAATCGTTATTCTCCGGGTGTTGATTACACACCATAAACAATGAAAATCCTTCTTCTTTTTATAGAAGAGGATTTTTTTTGTTATTAATGAAACCTTTTGTCGTTTATTTACGTATTATTTATAGAAGGGACAAATTTAATTTTCATTTTCATTTTCTAATTGAGAATTTAAAAAGCTTATTTCAAGGTGTTTAAAATGTAGTTGTTGCGGGTATATTAAAGTGAGAACAATAGAGCACTAGTAATACCGCTTGTTTACTACATATTATAGCTAAAATGTGTCTCTTTTCAAATTACTTGACTTTTTCTTCATATTCTATTTTAAATTATTTAAAAATGGTGTATAATAAAAAACATTAACCTATATTAAAGTGATTCTAAATTAGAAGTTTTAATAATATAATTAAAGTTGTTAAATTGAACTTGTTTACACATTTGAAAGGAAGTGTTCCTATGATGGTTACATTGTTTACTTCACCAAGCTGTACATCATGTCGAAAAGCAAAAGTATGGTTAGAAGAGCATGACATTCCATATACTGAGCGTAACATCTTTTCTGAACCGCTAAGTATTAGCGAAATCAAAGAAATTTTACGAATGACTGAAGATGGAACGGATGAGATTATCTCTACTCGTTCTAAAATATTCCAAAAATTAAATGTTGATGTTGAAAGTTTACCACTTCAACGTTTGTATGAATTAATTCAAGAGCATCCTGGACTATTACGTCGTCCAATTATTTTAGATGAAAAACGCCTACAAGTAGGTTATAACGAAGATGAAATTCGTCGCTTTTTACCTCGAAAAGTTCGTGCTTATCAATTGCTCGAAGCTCAACGTATGGTTAACTAAATTCGATTGGAAAATTGACTGATTGATTCTTCTTCGGTAATTTGAGAAGAATGATCAGTCATTTTCTTTTTTCGACTTGATTTACTTTACCCACTCTACTACAATGCTAATTAATTGTATTTTTCCAGAGTAGGAGCATATCCTTTTCATTTTCCTCTGGACCGTCATACAATAGAAATAGACACTGTATCGGTAAGCGGCTTGAAGTGTTGCTGGAAAAAGGGGAATCCCTTTTAAGCTATCGAAGGGAGATGTGTAAAATGGATATAGAACGGATTAATGAAAACACAGTTAAATTTTACATTTCATACATCGACATTGAAAAAAGAGGCTTCAGCCGAGATGAAATTTGGTTTAATCGAGATAAAAGTGAAGAACTCTTTTGGGAAATGATGGATGAAATAAATGATGAATCAGACTTTGAAGTTGAAGGACCATTATGGATTCAAGTTCATGCGATGGAAAAAGGACTCGAAGTAACAGTAACTCGAGCAGAAATTAATCGTGATGGAAAGAAACTCGAATCTCCATTTGAAGTTGATGAAAAGGGTCAATACTTTTCTAATATGTCTGAAAGTTCATCAGATGAACGATCTTTTGATGAATTTACTGGTCCTTTTACTGATTCAAATGAACTTCAAAATGAATTTACATTCCAAGTAAGTGATTTTGAAGATTTAATACCATTAGCGAAGCGTGTTAAATTGCCATCATATGTAGCGACTTCTTTATTCGCTTATAAAGAACGTTACTACCTATACGTCAAAGCGGACGATGAATTAATGGATGAAGAAGAAGTTAAAAACATGATAAGTATGATTTCTGAATATACGGCAAAATCGAGTATAACCGTACACCGATTGGAAGAGTACGGTAAGGAAATCATGGCCGATGAAGTGTTCGAGCAAATTCAAAAATACTTTAGCTAAAATCCTCCCTTAACGGGAGGATTTTTTTCTTGCCTTTATAACGGAATATTCGTAAAATAATCAAAAAGGAGGAGTGTATATATTAACTGCATACAAAGATAACAAAGAAATTTTTACCGTTACTAGACAAATGACAAGAGAACAATTAGTATTTTTGCGAAACACAAGTCACTTTACTTGTCCCCAATGCGAAACATCACTTCGCTTGAAACTCGGCAAAGTCGTGATCCCCCATTTCGCACATATTGTATTAACCAATTGTTTAACTTCATTTTCAGAAAGAGAATCTCCCACTCATTTAATTGGAAAACAACAGCTTGCTGAATTCTTTACACGTGTAGGATGTGACGTTTCAGTTGAAGCTTATTTACCAAAAATTTCACAGCGTCCAGATTTGTTAGTGAAAAGAAATAAAGAAATATACGCGGTTGAATTTCAATGTAGTGTGATGCCAATTGATGATGTAATAAAAAGAAATCAAGGTTATTTAAAGATAAAGACTCGTTCAATATGGTTGCTTCGTACACCTTTAAATATTCAAATAAACGAAATAGGGATTACTTATTTAAAAATTTCTAAATTTATTCAAAATTTTATTGGAATCCAGTCAATTTCTGGGGCTACCATACTGACTTACGATCCAACAACTTGCCAATTCATATATATAAGTCACTTAATGCATATTAGTGGTACTTCATTTATCGCGAAAATTCGTTCTTTATCCACTAAGCAACAAACGTTTCCATTTGCTCAAGTAAAACCACTCACTCTGACAGAGAGCAAACAATACTGGAGCATTTTTCAACATAAAAGGAATAGATTTTTACGTACTCGAATTCGAATGAATAAACATGGTGTAAAAGACCGACTATTAAAACATTGCTATGAGCAGCAATTACGTCCAGAAAACTTGCCTTTATATATTGGATTTCCAATTTCTGAATCAGAAACGATTCAAAATCATCTTGTTGAATGGCAGTTAGCGCTAATTTACACACTTTCCAATCAACAACATAGGGATATCGATTATATAAGTGACTTGTGGATTGAATCGTTTATTTTAGCGCAATGTAAAGTTTTTCATCTAGAAAAAGCTAAATTAGTAGTCAGACGCTATTGTCGTTTTCTCCAAGTAATTAATTTTAATATCAATGAATCTATTTCTGAACAATTTATTAGTGACTCTAAAATACTAGACCACTTTGAGGAAGTAATAGTTGCAAAACGTTGTGAAAATTGAGAAAATATAGTAGTTATTCGATTTTTCAATTAAATGATTTAAGGAGGAACTAATAATGTCAACAGATAGTAAAAACAAAATCCTAACGCGCGAGAAAGTTCCAACAGAATTAACTTGGAAGCTTGAAGATATTTTTTCAAGTGATGAAGTCTGGGAAGTTGAATACAAAGAAGTAAGTGAACTATCAGAAAAAGCAGAAGCTTTCAAAGGAACTTTTGGAAATGGAGCACAAGCATTATACAATGCCTTAGCGTTTAAAGATGAAGTGTCAGAGAGAATTTATAAGTTATACACATATTCACATATGCGTTACGATCAAGATACAACAAATAGTCATTATCAAGCGATGGATAGTAGGATTAAAACCTTACTTGTAAAAGTATCAACTGGCCTATCATTCATCACACCAGAAATTTTAGCATTAGATGAATCTATTGTTTTGAGTTATGTAAATGAACATGAAGAATTACAATTATACAAACAAGTGCTAAAGGAAATTAATGAAATGCGTCCGCATGTATTGCCAGCCGAACAAGAAGCATTGCTCGCACAAGTTTCTGAAGTTACGAATGCATCTTCTGAAACTTTTAGTATGTTAAACAATGCTGATTTAGAATTTCCTTCAATAAAAGATGAGAATGGTGATGAACTAGAATTAACACAGGGTCGCTATACACGCTTTTTAGAAAGTGGAGACCGTCGTGTACGTGAAGACGCATTCCATGCAATGTATGCTACTTATGGGAAGTTTCGCAATACTTTTGCATCTACTCTTTCTGGAAATGTAAAACGCGATAATGTGAATGCACGTATACGCAACTTCACGTCTGCTCGTCATGCAGCAATGTCTGAAAATCAAATTCCTGAACAAGTGTATGATAATTTAATTACCACTGTGAACAAAAACCTGCACTTGTTGCAACGTTACGTGTCTTTACGTAAGAAAGTATTAGGTCTAGATGAATTGCATATGTGGGATCTATATACGCCACTTGTAAAGGAAGTGAAAATGGAAATTCCTTATGAAGAAGCAAAAGGCATCATGCTAAAAAGCTTTGCGCCTCTTGGAGAGGAATATACATCAATTGCTACTAAGGGACTTGAAAATCGTTGGGTAGATGTTGTTGAAAATAAAGGCAAACGCTCAGGTGCTTATTCATCTGGATCATATGGGACAAACCCTTATGTGCTAATGAACTGGCAAGATAATGTAAATAACTTATTTACACTTGCGCATGAGTTCGGACATAGTTTGCATAGCTATTATTCACGTGCGAGTCAACCATTTGTTTATGGTAATTATTCGATTTTTGTTGCCGAAGTGGCTTCAACTTGTAACGAAGCATTATTAAATGAATATATGTTAAAAACAGTCGATGACGAGCAAAAACGTATTTACTTATTAAATTATTGGTTAGAAGGATTCCGTGGAACAGTATTCCGTCAAACAATGTTCGCAGAGTTTGAGCACCTAATTCATAAAATGGATCAAGAAGGGGAAGCGTTAACAGCAGATAAATTAACAGAAGTTTATTATGACTTAAATAAAAAATACTTTGGTGATGACATTGTTATAGACGAAGAAATAGGTCTTGAATGGGCTCGAATCCCGCATTTTTACTATAACTATTATGTGTACCAATATTCAACGGGATATAGTGCTGCAGTAGCATTAAGCAATCAAATTCTATCAGAAGGTCAACCTGCAGTGGATCGTTATATCAATAAATTCTTAAAAGCAGGTTGTTCAGATACACCAATTGAAGTATTGAAAAAAGCAGGAGTTGATATGACATCGACTGCTCCTATCGAAGAGGCATGTAAAGTATTTGAACAGAAGTTAGCAGAGCTAGAAAGTTTATTACTAAAATAAAAAAAGATCTTCATCCGACATTGGATGGAGATCTTTTTTTAATTGAATGATATTTCAAAATAATATTTACTGCGTAATATTATTTTACTAATCTATCGCTTAAAGTATATATTAGAATATAATTTCATAAAAAGATTGTGAATGATTGATTTATTTGTTATGTCATGATATCATTCAAATGTGAAATAAATCACATACAAACATACACCCCTTTGTTTATACGTGAGCATTTCTCCCATCCCCTTTGTGAAAAGAAGCGCCTCTCCATAATTGGAGAGGCGCTTCTTTGTTTAAATATAATAAAGTGTCTTTCATACTACTAGCACTAAAGCTAGAGTGAGATTTTACTTTTATTTTGTACTAGTTTTGAGTCTCCATTGATTAGTATCGGCTAATGGAATTCTTTCTAGTTGTTGAAGTAACATTCGTTTTTTTAATTCGCGTTCTGCTGCATAATGTGTAACACCATAAATGGAAGCTACTTCTTTTGTAGACAATGTATGATAACGTAAAAATAGTTCATCAAGCGTTGGTGGTTCCTGCCGAAATAATTCAATATTCAACATCTCAGCTAAAATCTTTTCGTACACTTCGTAAGAATAAATGCCACATACTTTAAGTCCTTCATCTTCAATATGTTCATTGAAAAATACCATACTTGGAGATTCGGTGACTTCCATTTCACGACTGATATAGAGGTCGCATTGGAATGCGCGTGTAGCTTCTTTAGATTGAATATCAGATTTAAATTCTTCTACATCTAACTGTGCTTGTTCTGCAATTGTCAATAAACTGGAATAGGTCGCTACATTTTTTGTATCTAAGAATAGCTGTTCTTGTAGCTTTTGTAAATAACGCATTCCTGCTCGTTTTCCTTGAAGTTCAGCAGCTTTAATTGCTACCGATGGAAGAGCAGGATGTGTAAAATCGTCATCATTTATGGTAACACTGTTACAAGTTGAATTAAGGCTAGAAAGTTTTGTACTAAGAACAACGCGTAACGTGAAATAATGATTATACTGCACTTGCAATTTTCGCAAAATCGGTTGTAAATCAAAGTATGATGAGCATAGTGGATCGATAAACGCGTAAAGCTCTATTGGCTTTGTTGTACTCGTAGAAACAATCGCTTCGGGCGGAATCTGCAAGTTATTCACACGATTTCCTCCTCTTGGTCAGGCCGGTTCGTCATATGATGAGCCGTTAGTACAAGTCGATTATATAAATCATCGCGAATTTTCCCTTCAAACTTCACTTCATCCATGGCAAGAGCCATACACTCAAGCCAAGCTTGAGCTTTATCAGGTGTAATTGGGAAATGCATATGTCTTGCACGAAGCATGGGATGTCCGTGTTCTTGTGAATATATATTAGGTCCGCCTAAATATTGTGTCAAAAATTGTTTTTGTTTACGAGCAGTTTCCGTCAAATCTTCTGGAAATATATGCTTAAGCTTTGGGTGTGCCGCGACTTTTCCGTAAAATACATCAATTAGTTGCGACAATAAATCCGGACCAATTTCCTCATAAGGAATGATAGGTTTTCGGGTCATAATAAGAACTCCTTTGCTTTCGCTGTCATTTCATTCTATCAACCTCACGTATTTTTCTCAAACAAATCGATTTTGTAATTTGGATACTTTGTGTTAGTTGAGTCAATTATCAAACGGATATAAATTGAAGTAATTGAAAGCTTGACTAATACTATATGTTATTTACGTTGAGCTTTTGTCATGAAACGTGCAATTTTTTTTAAAGTTTGGCGTTTTGGAATTTGATAAATCTCTAGTAATTTATTAAAGCTTTGTTGTCCTTTTTCTAAATCGGTTACTTCAAACTCTATTTCGTAGTCGGTATGCTCCAAATAATCAGAACGATCCAATACCAACAACCCATCTTGATAAGGTATCTCTGCTCGTTCGGTTCGAAGTGTACCAAATGCAACTAAAAGCTCAGGCAATAGTTGAAATTCACTATAAATTCTAGGTTTTATTACACCGGAAAGTAGGATTTCATTTCGCTCACTTGAAGAAATAAGGTGAGTTGTTTCAATCATTGTATGAACATTTTCACCTGGTGATTTTAAGGTCAATTCATTGCGTTCTTCAAGGACTCTTAATCGAAATCCAATGAAAGCGTCACGGAACTGATTATCTGGTGTATCAAAATAAGTATTTGTCTGTAAATGAAAATCCTGTTTGGAAATGCCAAAACCTCTACATAGTTGATCAAACTCTTCTTTTGTTAAAAGATTTTTGAATTCAATTTCTTTTTGAATGGTCATTGAAAAAACACCGCCTTAGTTATTATTATCCTAAAAAAATTGCAAACTGCAACATATGAGACTCTGTGATAAAATATGGGGTAAGTAAAGATTGAAAGGAAGATCTTAAATGCGTAAAACTTATACAGTAATTAGTGGTATTCAAAATGGTTCAAATATTCGATTTATTTTAGAAGAAGACCCAACAGGCCAAGAAGTAAAAGCGGGTGGACAGTTAATTACTGATTCAGATAAAAATGCCTTTGTTTATTTAATGGATGATACAGACGGGTATATTTATGTCCAATTTCCGAAGATGGTTTGGCCTTTTCTTGCAACGTCACTTGCAGCAGATAAAGAACCAGTATTAGCCTGGGGACAAACGGAAATTTCATTAGATAATTTTAGAGCAGAATTAAACATGCTCATTTTTAATATTGAAGGCAATCATAATTATGGTGAAGAGTTTGCAAATTCAGTTGAGGATGCGTTTAAAGAACAACTTTTAGCACAGTGAATAATGGTAGTGAATCACTAAAGTAATGGCAAGGGGGACTCGTTATGGGACAATGGGAACGTTTTTTAGAGCCTTATAAACAAGCAGTAGATGAATTGAAAATTAAATTCAAAGGTATTCGTACTCAATATGAAATAGAAAATACAAACTCACCGATCGAGTTTATTACTGGTCGAGTAAAACCTATTGCGAGTATATACGATAAAACACTTGAAAAAGGATTTGCATTTGAGCCTTCCGAGCGTTTAGTAAACGAACTGCAGGATATTGCAGGTTTGCGTATTATGTGTCAATTTGTTGACGACATTGAAACTGTGGTCGATTTGCTGCGCCATCGTCATGATATAAAAGTCGTAGAAGAGCGTGATTATATTTCACATGAAAAACCGAGTGGTTATCGTTCTTATCATATGATTGTGGAATATCCTGTTCAAACCATTCATGGAAAAATTCAAATATTAGTAGAAATTCAAATCCGTACGTTAGCAATGAATTTCTGGGCTTCTATAGAACACTCGTTAAACTACAAATACAAAGGTTTATTTCCAGAAGAAATAAAAAATAGATTGCAAAGTGCAGCTGAAGCCGCATTTAGGTTAGATGAAGAAATGTCACTCATACGAGATGAAATCCAAGCAGCACAAAAATACTTTAGTGAATATAAAGAGATTGGAAACGTAAATTTCCCTTCAAAGAGAAAGTAGGTGGAGACGTTCATGAAATTTGCCATCCAATCACGTAATGATGAACACTCAAACGAACTAATGGACCGTGCTAAAACATACTTAACTGATTTTGGACTTACTTGGAATGAAGATGCACCTGATATCGTTATTTCAATTGGCGGAGACGGTACTTTACTTCATGCTTTTCATAGATATCGTGATCAATTGTCTACTGTGGCATTTGTTGGAATTCACACTGGGCATTTAGGATTTTACGCCGATTGGAAACCCTCTGAAATAGAAAAATTAGTGATTTCGATTTCTAAGAAAGAATTCCAAGTTACTGAGTATCCATTGCTTGAAGCGACAATTAATTATCGTAGTAATAATGACCAAAGTGTTTATTTAGCATTAAATGAAAGTACCATTAAGTCTCCTGACGTGACATTAGTGATGGATGTGGAACTTAACGATAGTCATTTTGAGCGTTTTCGTGGAGACGGTCTTTGTATGTCAACACCTTCAGGAAGTACTGCTTACAATAAAGCACTTGGTGGCGCGGTGATTCATCCGTCATTAGAAGCGATGCAATTAACGGAGATGGCATCCATTAATAATCGTGTCTTCCGAACAGTGGGCGCGCCCCTGATTTTGCCTGCTCACCATACATGTGTGTTAAAACCAGTAAAAGCCCCTGACTTTATGGTAACAATTGATCATATACAATTGTTACTTAAAGACGTCAAATCAATTCAGTATCGTGTTGCAAAAGAGAAAGTACGATTTGCGAGATTCCGTCCTTTCCCATTTTGGAAAAGGGTTCATGATTCGTTTATTGATAGCGATGTGTAAACAATTCCAACTTACATTTAATTCAACTGAAGAAATTTTACTGCGCGAAGCTCTATCTAAGTGGGGGATATCCAAGCGTACATTAACGTCAATTAAATTTGATGGTGGTTCTTTACTTGTAAATGGACATGAAAAAACGGTTAGACATCCACTGGCTATAGGGGATGTAATAACCGTTATTTTCCCATTAGAAGAAGTTAGCTCAGGTTTAATTCGCCAAAAAGGATCACTTGATATTGTTTATGAAGACGATGTCTTATTAATTGTTAATAAACCACCTGGTCAAAGCACGATTCCTTCAAGGGAACATCCGTCAGGAACACTAGCAAATTATGTTGCTTATTATTATGAACAAATGTCAATTCCTTCAACTGTTCATATCTTGACTCGCCTCGACAAGGACACTTCTGGACTAGTGTGTTTAGTGAAAAATCGACATATCCATCACATCATGAATCGTTCTCATATGATAAATAAAACGTATGAAGCCATCACTCATGGCAAGATTGTTCAAAGTTTTCAAGAAATAATAGCACCAATTGGTCGGAAAGGAAGTAGCATTATTGAGCGTGAAGTTCGTGAAGATGGTCTTTTTGCTCATACAGATGTCAACGTTATTTATCCACATACGCATTTTTCGCATGTGAAGTGTCTACTACACACAGGAAGAACGCATCAAATACGTGTACATTTAGCACATATAGGTCATCCAATTATGGGAGATGATTTGTATGGAGGTAAAATCGATTTAATTAGCCGTCAAGCTCTTCACTGTACATCTGTAGAAATTAAACATCCCCTGACAGGTGAGCTATTGACCTTTACGAGTTCATTGCCTGTGGATATGAAGAAATTGCTTATTTAATCGCCAAAATCATGAAACTTTTCTTTCACATAAGGTTGCAAAGAAGGCACAGATACTATCTCTAGTTGAGGGTAACGAAGTGCAGTTAATTTCCCGCCAAATACACAACCCGTGTCGATATTAACGGTATGGTTTTTAAAGCGTGCTTCTTTTGTTGGTGTGTGACCATATACGACTAAAGAAGATCCTTTATATTGTTTAGCCCAATCTTTGCGAAGTGGTCTGCCATCCGATAGACTTTGGCCAGAAATATCGCCATACAAGACAAAAACGATGATGTTTTTTTGAAGTGGTCTACCTATCATATCTTCTCGAATTCCAGCATGAGCAATAATAAGCTGACCGTTGTCGAGTTGCTGATAAAATGGGAGTGCTTCATAAAAATTGATGTATCTTTTTCTAAACTGTTCCCGTTTATCTTTAGGCAATAAATTAAATTCGTTTACAGTCGTTTCTAAACCATGAGTAATGTGTACTTGGTGACCTTTAAAAAATCTGTAAAGTTTGTTGCAGTGATTTCCCGGGGAATAAAATAATTGCTTGGCATCCTGCATAGCAAACAATAAATTTAAGACAGCTAGTGATTGTGGCCCCCTATCAGTTGCATCTCCAACAAATGCCAACTTACGTCCCTGCGGATGAATAAATATACCAGAATTCCTTTGGTAGCCTAGTTTAGTTAGTAATCCAGTTAGTTCATCATAACAACCATGTATATCTCCAATGATGTCATACGACATATAAATCACCTCTTTTAAAGAAAATATGGCAATATCAACAGTGTAACAAAAACAATAAACAATGTAGAAATGAAAACATATAGGAAAGGAGGGGGCATACATGATTGACGATCGTAAAAATAACGAAGAACATAACTTAGATGCCGAACAATTGTTAACATTTTTAAATGAACACCAAGTTGATTCATTTAGAGAAGAGTTTTTATCATTACATCCGTATGACCAGGCACAATTTTTTGAAAAGGTGGGTCCTGACAGCAGGCAAATTATCTATCAGTATCTCTCTCCAAAAGAAATGTCCGAGATTTTCCAGTCAATTGAACTCGATGATGATGAATATGAACCCTTCTTAAAAGAAATGGATAATACGTATGCAGCAGATATGTTATCTGAAATGTATGCGGATAATGCTGTAGACGTTTTAAATGAGTTAGGTAAAGATCAAGTTGCCAGCTATTTAACTATAATGGATGATGAATCAGCTCAAGAAATTAAAGATTTACTCCACTATGAAGAGTACACGGCTGGTTCAATTATGACGACCGAGTATGTGGCAATTCCAGAAAATTCGACCGCTCGATCTGCGATGATGATCTTACGTAATGCTGCACCTGAAGCAGAAATAATATACTATCTTTTCGTCGTAAATGATGATCATCAATTAACTGGTGTAGTGTCATTACGTGATTTGATTATTGCGGATGAGGATACGTTAATTAGTTCGATTAAAAATGATCGAGTGGTTAGTGTATCGGTAAGTGAAGATCAAGAAGAAGTAGCAAGAATGATTAAAGATTATGATTTCTTAGCAGTTCCAGTTGTCGATTTCCAAAATCATTTACTCGGAATTATCACAGTAGATGATATTTTAGATGTTCTTGAAGAAGAAGCGAATGACGATTACTCGAAATTAGCTGCCGTTTCAGAAATGGACACGTTTGATAAAGGACCTTTAACTGCGGCAAAGAAAAGACTGCCATGGCTAATTATTTTATTATTTTTAGGAATGTTTACGGCAAGTTTGATGGGAATATTTGAAGGAGTCTTAGATCAAGTAGCAATTTTAGCTGTTTTTATTCCATTAATTGCAGGAATGGCTGGAAATAGTGGTACGCAAGCTTTAGCTGTTGCAGTCCGTGGTATCGCAACGGGCGATATCGAGGAACAAAGTAAAATGAAATTGTTAATGCGCGAAGCAGGAACAGGTCTTATAACAGGAATAGTTTGTGCGGTTTTCAGTGTAGGAATAGTCTATTTCTTACAACAAGACCTATTACTTGGTCTTCTAGTCGGGGCAGCAATATTCGGCTCCATTTTTGTCGCGACCATGTCAGGATCATTTATTCCACTTCTCTTTCACCGGATGAATATTGACCCAGCGGTAGCTTCAGGTCCATTTATTACAACACTAAATGACATTATTAGTATTTTAATATATTTAGGTTTAGCAACTATATTTCTTTCTCAACTTTAAAAAAGTGCTCTCATCACTTTTTTAAAGTTTTTTTATATGAAAAGTATGGATTGACTTGCTAGGTTGACGTTAATTCGTTCCAGATTGACAGATAAGGACTTCCGTCTTTCTGGTTGTGTAAAATGAAATGGAGCGATATTTTTTCTATTCGACGAGTCTATTTCTAGGCTATTATCTCAATAAAAGTATCATGCAAATATGTATGGAATATTTTCATTAACCCGGAAACGAAATTACCTATTATTATTCTACTATTTTTTTGCACTTTTATTTTTTGTGATGTATTATTAGTACCAGGTATTAATAATTAGAATTAATAGGGGGATTTTTTTATGTCTTTGTCATTACAAGGAAAAACATACGTCATCATGGGTGTAGCAAATAAAAGAAGTATCGCTTGGGGAATTGCACAATCACTAGATAAAGCGGGAGCAAATATTATTTTTACTTATGCTGGGGAACGATTTGAAAAGTCTGTTCGTGATTTAGTGGCAACATTAGAAGGGAAACATGAACTCGTACTTCCTTGTGATGTAACAAATGACGAAGATGTAGAGAAATGTTTCTCAACAATTGGGCAACAGGTAGGTAAAGTTGATGGCTTAGCTCACTGTATCGCATTTGCAAAAACAGAAGAATTAGCAGGGAATTTCTCAGATACGTCTCGTGAAGGATTTTTACTTGCACATAATATCAGCGCTTTCTCATTAACTGTCGTAGCGAAAGCTGTTAAACCATTGATGACTGAAGGTGGTAGCATCGTTACTTTAACGTATATAGGTGGAGAAAAAGTTGTACCTAACTACAACATCATGGGAGTGGCAAAAGCATCACTAGAAATGTCAGTACGCTACTTAGCAGCTGATTTAGGACAATATAACATACGTGTAAACGCAATTTCAGCAGGCCCGATACGCACTTTGTCTGCAAAAGGTATAAGCGATTTTAACAGCGTCTTAAAAGAAATTGAAGAGCGTGCACCACTTCGTCGCAACACTACGCCAGAAGAAGTTGGCGATACTGCATTATTTTTATTTAGTCAATTATCTCGTGGAATCACAGGCGAAACGATTCATTGTGACAGTGGTTTTCACATATTGTAAACATACTGCATAAACTACTTCAAAAAGGGTGTGTATGTTTCATTGGAAAATGATCCGCTCCTTTTTGTCCATGGTCCGCCTGTATATCGGCATGTGCCAAAAGTTTCTCGATGGCAAGAAGAAAGTACTTCAATCTTCCCTGAACCTTTAGCAAAAGCAGTCGAAATTGATCCGTTGATGTGGAAAAGGCTTCTTTTTTTGAAAACAGATTTAGCAAAACATGTTTACAAACCACTGTGCTTTCAATTTAAAGATGGTGAAAAAATTTGTGGAGCTGTTGATGCATTACATCTACAAAGCGTTCAAATTAGATTACCTGAAGGTGAATTAGTAGCAGTTGAAATTCAAGATATTCAAGAGATTTGGTGGCGGGGGAAAATCCTTCCTGTTCGAATTTAAACTTTTATGCAAAAATCATCCATTTATTTATAATGGATGATTTTTGTGTTTAAAACATTTTTACCACATAAGTTTTTTTGCATCCTGAAAAAAATATCATATATATTTCTTAACAATCCGCACAAACTATATGAATACAAAAATTAAGCCCAACCTCCTTTTGAATGGAAGTTGGGCTTGTTAGACACTGCACGCTTGAAGTGTTATTTAATTATTCACATACACCAAGAAATACATCAGCTACACATTCAATGCCGCAGAAGCAGTTTAAATCAACTGTAATACAGCTATCAGAAAGTCGGAAATTTCTTACTTCACAGATTTTCTTCAAGTTTAATTTAGTACCGCAATCATTAATTAGATTTACTTCTTTTTTATGACGATCTACTGGCTCTAATACACGAAGAGTTGCACAGCAACCATCGAATATGTCTTCAACACGGAAGAATACAGAGAAGCAATCACAGTCATGGTAGTCATTATCGCGGAAGAAAGCTTTGAAAGGCGTACCATCTTTTGTCAAAAGCATGAATACACGAGTATCCGCTTGTTGACGTGCTGGACTTACTAATCCACCTAGTGGTTCAAGGAAACAATTAGTTGGACATTCCGGACAGTCGTTGTCCACTACAGCATCTTGAATGTCTTTAATTGCACGAACTACGTCACAGATACATCTACCTTTACCTGTTGTAATACCTTCAATGGATGATGTTGTTGATTCATATTTACGTTCACATCCCATTTTTTTCACCTCCCAATCTTTTTAAGTCTTTATACTGTATGTAGGTTGTGTTCATACAACAGGGCGGCTAAATCAATTTGTGTATAAACTTTTGAATAGTAACCATAATAAATAGTAACCATAATAAAGATAAAAGGTGATAAATTGATGAAAAAATTCAGGTGGGTAAGTTGTGTCTTACTATTACTAACAGGTTGTTCGAACGATTCGCAAGTATCCACTTATCACGTGGAAGATGATCAACAAGAAATTGAATTGATTCAAACAGCTCTTAAAGACAATCAAAATATAAACGATGCAGATGTCGTTTTTTTTGATCATCAACTTGTGGTTGCCATACAAGTAAAACCATTATCAAAATTCAAAAAAGTGAAAATTACAAAGTCTTTTGAAAAGGAAGTCAAATCACTATTTCCAGACCATAAAGTTTTTGTATCTAGTGATTTAAAAATTTCGTGGGAACTAGAGAAAATCATTAAAGAAAAACCAACTATGGAAGACTTGAAAAAAGATTTAGACGACATTCAAGCACTGTCAAAGGAGGTAACATAATGGATGTTAATTCCTATCAACAAACGGTGGATCAAATGGCACCAAAACGACCAATTGTAAAGAATTGTTTGAAAGCTTTTTTTGTAGGAGGAATTATTTGTGGGATTGGACAAATCATTACTTTAACTTATATTTATTTTTTTTCTTTTACTGAACGTACAGCTAGTAATCCAACTGTAGCAACGTTGATTTTTATGTCAATGATATTAACAGGTTTAGGGATATATAAAAAAATTGGACAGTTTGGTGGAGCAGGCTCAGCAGTTCCAGTAACTGGATTTGGTAACGCAATTATTTCTGCTGCGATTGAACATAGGTCAGAAGGATTCATTCTTGGTGTAGGTGGAAACATGTTTAAACTTGCAGGCGCGGTTATTGTTTATGGTGTGTTTTCTGCATTTGTTGTCGCGCTTATTAAAACTAGTCTTGTTAAAATGGGGGTTATCTCTTGGTAAAAGCGAGAACGGTCCAATTTGTTTCTAAGCCAAGTATCGTGTCAACAGCAGTAGGAGTAGGACCTCTAGAAAAACAAAGTCCATTTCTTAAAAATTTCGACCTTATTTATGAAGATGAGAGAATCGGACAGGAAACGAATGAAAAAGGACATGCACAATTAATTGAGGAAACATGTAAATTGGCAATTATGAAAGGTGGATTTGAGGCACCAGATATTGATTTGTTTTTGTCTGGAGATTTGGTTAATCAAATGACACCTTCTAGTTTTGCAGCTCGTACACTGGCTACTCCTTTTATGGGAATGTTTTCTGCATGTGCAACTAGCGTTTCTTCACTTATTACAGCTAGCTTTTTTATTGAAACAAATCATATGGAGCGAATATTATTTGGTGCCGCAAGTCAGCACAATGCTGTCGAGAAACAATTTCGCTATCCCATTGAATATGGGGCTCAAAAGCCGCCTACAGGTCAATGGACTGTCACTGGGGCAGGTTATGGTATTCTTTCTACACATCAAAGCGAAAAACCGTATATACATTCTGCTACGATTGGACAAGTAATTGATTGTGAGTGTTTAGACCCACTGGATATGGGAAGTGCAATGGCTCCGGCTGCTTTTGACACAATTCAACAACATTTATCTCAAAATAAAGATACATCCTACGATTTTGTTATGACCGGTGATCTAGGGAAAAATGGCTATGCCATTTTGCAAGAATTAATTAAATCAAGTGGTATTTCTACTTATCCTGTCGATAGTTATAGAGATGCAGGTGCTGAATTTTATGGCAACAATGATAAATTTTTATCAGGAGGAAGTGGAGCAGGTTGTTCGGCTTCCGTTTACCTTGGACCTATATACGCAGAGTTATTGTCAAAGAAATGGAAGAAAATTTTATTAGTAGCAACAGGTGCTTTACTATCCCCATTATCATTTCAACAGGGCGAAACCATTCCATGTATTGCCCATGCTGTTGAAGTGACGATGGATTGAGGTGACAATATGATCTCTTCTATTATTATTGCTTTTGTAGTCGGTGGACTTGTTTGTGTAGTAGGACAACTTCTTTTCGATGTAGCGAAATTGACACCTGCGCATACACTAAGTTTATTGGTGGTTATTGGTTCTGTCCTTGATGGATTTGGTTTGTATGAGCCATTCATTGACTTCGCTGGAGCGGGCGCAACTGTCCCAATTACTTCTTTTGGTAATGCACTAACACATGGTGCTTTACAAGAGGCAGAAAAACATGGTTTTATTGGTGTAATAACTGGTATGTTTGAAGTGACAAGTTCAGGAATCAGTGCTGCCATTATTTTTGGTGTAGTTGGCGCAATTCTTTTTAAATCAAAAGGGAAAGTTTCCTGAGGTATATGCCCTTTTCATTTCTACCTATTTGCATATTCTAGGTCGAATGGGATGGTAGGTAAGGGAATAGTAGAAAGTTGCGGTTTTTACGATGGTTATCCACAAATACATCCAACTCATGCTCTTATAAAGGGTCAACATTTGTTCTTATTATTGTGCTATTTATCCTATTCATCATCGTAAGTAGCTATTATGTAAAATAGGAGGGAAACAAATGAACGACTCATTTTTTAAGAAAATTGAGCAAAAAACTGGTGTGTCTATGGATGAAGTTTTCGCATTAGCAAATGCAATACAGTACGCAGATTTTTCAGATGAAAAACAAGTACAAAAAATTGTTCGCAAAGTATCTAAAATTGCTGGAAAACCAATAACAAAAGATTTAGAAGAAAAAATTGTGAATTCGGTGGTTCAAAAAGGAAATAAGCTAAACTTAAATGAAATAGCTTCAATGATGAATCAGAAAAATGAATAAAAAAAGCACTTGTTCAATTATGAACAAGTGCTTTTTTTGATAATTCAGGTTTAAGAAGACAACTATTTTATTTTTTGGAACAACTTTTTATAATTCTTTTTGCATGGCACGATGAGGGATACCCGCATCCAAAAATTCTGGTGAAGTAATTTTGTAGTGAAGTTTTTCGTAAAATGGAATGGCATAGCTTTGAGCGTTTAGTTTAACTGTTTTTAATCCAGCTTCTTTCGCATAAAATTCCATTTTCTCCATCATCAAATTACCTAAATGCTTACCTCGGTATTGCGATAATATGCACACTCGCTCCACTTTTGAAATACCCGGTTCAGGTACCCGAATACGTCCCGCACCTATTGGCTCTTCACCGTCATATGCGACAAAATGGATTGCGGACTGATCATGTTCATCTAACTCTAAATCCACAGGAACATCTTGTTCTTGAACAAATACTTTTTGACGAATAAGAAAAGCATCTTCACGTTCTTTTTCTGTTTCCACTCGTTTTGCTGTAATCAAATTAGTTTTCAGCTCCAGTCAAACGGAATGTTTCATAAACCGTCCAATAACCATCTTCAAGTTGGTATAGCAAATGCAAGCGATCAATTGTTTCATCGTGATTAAGACCAGCCATTTTTAATTGAGCATATATATCATCATGTTCACCTGATGACATTTTTTGTGCAATTGTAATGTGCGGAACAAATGTATGTTCTGCTTTGAGTCCTAAACTCTCTTTGTGTAAATCTTCATGTAAATTAATTAATGCTTCAGTCTTATCAACTTTGAAATAAATTGCATTAGTAGTTGGTGCAAAAGAACTAACACCAGTTGCGTGTAATGTGAATGGTTTATGACGTTGAACCACGTTTCTGATACTGTTTGATAGTACTTCAATTTCAGTGTCACTTGCTTCAAAGACACCTTTAAGTGTCATGTGAGGGGTAATGAGTGAATAATGTGGATCATAACGTTTTCGATACGAATTTGCCAAATCTTGTAGTTTTTTAGATGGGAATGCAACGACTCCGTATTTCATCTGAAAAACCTCCTTCTTAGTTGAGTAAGTGCATACTCTTATTATAACAAAATTAATAAATTAGGCATTCAAAATTCATAGACTGAAATTCATTTTAATCGATCTTTTGATATCTGGCTGCCAATGCTTCCAAGTATGGTCTCCTATAAATTCGTCATAGAACACCAAAAACCCTTTTTCTTGCATCAAGGAATTCAAATCTCGATTTGGTTTCAGGAAATTTTCAATTTTCCCATTTGATAATTTCACTTTATCTTCACCTGTACCAATAATGTGATAAACAGAGAGAGAATGAGGTGTTCGAATATTTTCGACTTTAGATAAAACATCTGTATTCACCATCGGAGAATGTAAAATAACTTTTCCAAATATATTCGGATATTTTACTGCAGCAAGAAGAGACACTGTAGCTGCCAAAGAATCACCAATCAATGCTCTGCCCATGCCTATTTGATAGGTTGGGTATTCTTTATCTAAATAAGGAACAAGCTCATGAGCAAGAAAACGTAAGTAAGCATCATGTTGTTCTCCAGATGGATGGTATTTCTTGTTGCGATCTTCTACACTTTTATAGGGAATACCAACAATAATTATATTTTCAATTTCTTTGTTTTCAAGTAGTTCGTCTGTAACACGTGAAATCCGTCCTAATTGGAAGTAATCTTTCCCGTCAGATGCAATTAACACGGTATATTTATAAAGTGGTGAGTAATTTGTTGGTAAATAAATCAGCAATTGCATATCTTCTTGTAAGGCGTCACTAAAAAGTGTAACGTCTTGAATTGTACCTTTAGACATCGTACATGACCTCCTCTAAATCTTGCTACAGAAATTGTATCATAATGCAGGTAGAACGTATATTCTTGAATAACCACTATAAGAAATGGAGATGATATTATGGATAACAATCAAGGAAGAATTCACTCTCAACAAGTATACGAAGCAACAAAATCAGCATTGAAACGACGCGGAGTTACCATAAAAGAGGTTTCAGAAATCGTTTTCGAAATGCAAGTTCCGTACAATGTTGGACTGACAATTGAACATTGCATAGAATCAGTTGAAAGTGTCTTGAAAAAGAGAGAAATGCAACATGCTATATTAGTAGGTATTGAACTTGATGAATTAGCGGAGAAGAAAATGTTATCAGATCCTCTTCAACAAATTATTGAATCAGATGAAGGGTTGTTCGGTGTAGATGAAATGATTGCATTGGGAGCCGCATATACATACGGCAGTATTGCAGTAACAACTTTTGGACATTTAGACAAAAATAAAATTGGTATTATTAAAAAGTTAGACACTAAAATAGGCAGTAGCATTCATACTTTTTTAGACGATCTAGTGGCAAGTATTGCTGCATGTGCTTCCTCTAGAATTGCACATCGTACACGTGATTTAGAAGAGAATCATGAGACTTTTGCTGATATTGAACCAGACGAAACAGCACCTGAGTCTAAAGTTGAGGGCGCAACTACCTAATAAGTTGGGAATAAAGTCTTTCTGACTCTTACAACAATTTGACAAACTATTAATAATTCGTGCTAAAATAATAGTTGATACAAACAAATCGTTATAGGAGGAGTAAATTATATGAAAAAAAAGCAACTAGGAATTCTTGCAGCACTGGGACTATCTGCAGCTTTAGTATTAAGCGCGTGTGGCAGTGGTAGCAGTAGTGATAGTGATGGTAGCAGTGAAAAGGAAGAAGAGTACAAGTTTTTAAGCATCGTTACGGGTGGTACAACTGGTACTTATTACGCACTAGGTGGAACTCTTGCACAAATTATTAAGACTGAAACAGGCGTAGATACAACTGCAGAGGTATCTCAAGCATCTGCTGCTAACATGACAGCGCTTAAAGATGGGAAAGCAGAAATTGCATTCGTACAAACGGATATCGCTTATTATGCTACAGCTGGTGAGTTTATGTTTGAAGGCGATGCAATCGATTCTATTTCTGCAATCGGTGCGTTATATCCAGAAACGGTTCAATTAGTAACAATATCTAAAACCGGCATTACATCATATGACGATTTAAGAGGGAAAAAAGTATCTGTAGGTGCTCCTGGGTCAGGAACATTTGCAAATGCTGAGCAATTATTAGAAATTCATGGCATGACAATGGACGATATACAAGCACAAAACTTAGATTTCGGTGAGTCACAAGAAAGTATACAGTCTGGTCAAATTGATGCAGCATTCATCACATCTGGTACACCAACAGGAGCAGTAGAAAGCTTAAACGCTTTATCTGAAGTTGTTATCGTACCTGTAGAAGACGCAAAAGCAGATGAGTTACTTGAGAAATATCCATACTATGCTAAGGAAACAATTCCTGCAGGAACATATGGTATGACTGAAGAAGTGCCAACAGTTTCAGTTCTTGCTATGTTAGCTGTAAGCAACGAACTTCCTGAGGATCTTGTGTACGATATTACAAAAGCAATTTACGAAAATACAGATAAAATCATGCATCCAAAAGGTGAATTCATTAAAGCTGAAACAGCTTTAGATGGAATCGATATAGATGTTCACCCTGGTGCACAAAAGTATTTCGACGAAGCTGGCGTTGGTAAATAATAAAAGCGCATAGCGTTCTATTAATAATTGTAATAACTAGACGATGAAGCATTATGCTTCATCGTTCTTATTCTTATTCAAGAATCGGGATGAGTTAAATGAAAAAACGCACAATCCTTTCTTTTGGTGTAATTATGATAAGCATATTTCTCCTAAGTGCGTTTATCCCTTATAAATGGAGTTTTGTCTTCTTCGAGCAACGGACAACTCATACAGTTGCCTATCTTCCCCTTCAAAATGAGAAGAGTTTCCAAATTCGATATACGCATTCTATTCATTTATCAGATGTTTTAGAAACATATAAAGTTTCTAAAAGACATAATATTCAACTTTCATCCCTCGAATATGAAGATTTTGCAATTGGTATGCCATCTGGAGCAGGAAAAGGAGAGAACTTTGTCGAAAAAGAGGGTAAGTATTACATAACGAATATGTCACAAGTTTTTCCTTCATTTGATTTACATGTGGGAGATATTGAACGTGATTTAGCATTTCGTTATGTTGATTATGAATATAATTTAAAAAACTATTTAACGAGAGGCGAAACGTATACTTTCCAAGTAGCACGTTTGTCACTTGTTGATCAAGTGAAAGGAGCGAGGCTTCGTGAGCGATAAAACGAACGGTACTGAACATAGCGAACAGTTTGAACAACTGTCTGTTGAAGAGCAACGACAAATATTACAAAAGTATGACCCCGAATCCAACACGCGGGACTTACAAGGAATTATGCTTAAAGTCGTATTCTTTGGACTATTAGCCTTTTCATTATTTCAATTGTATACAGCTATTTTTGGGCAGTACACTGCCTACTTGCAAAGGTCCATCCATTTAGGATTTGCTTTATCACTTATCTTTTTACTGTTCCCTGCCATAAAAAAAGGGAACAAAACAAAGAGGAGAATTCCTTTTTATGATTACATTCTTTCTCTTCTTTCAATTGGTGTCGGCTCGTATTGGCCAATTATGGCCGATGAATTATACTATCGTGTTGGAAATGTAACAACACTCGATTTAGTTGTCGGTATATTAGCAGTATTATTAACGCTCGAGGCAACGCGACGTGCTGTAGGAATGCCAATTACTGTTATCGCTACAGCATTTTTAGCGTATGCATTTTTCGGACCATATTTCCCTGGCTTCTTGGCTCATCGTGGACAAGATTTAGAAAGTTTGGTTCAATTAATGTTCTTTACCACGGATGGTATTTTAGGTACACCACTTAGTGTATCTGCAACATTCATATTCGTCTTCTTGCTCTTTGGTGCTTTCCTCGTTAAGACGGGTGTAGGACAATATTTTAATGACTTGGCTGTAGCTTTTGCCGGTCACCTAATTGGAGGACCAGCTAAAGTAGCGATTTTCTCTAGTGCACTCCAAGGGACAATTTCAGGTAGTTCAGTAGCAAATGTAGTAACATCAGGTTCTTATACAATCCCAATGATGAAAAAACTTGGCTATAGAAAAGAATTTGCCGGTGGGGTAGAAGCGGCTGCATCAACTGGTGGACAACTTATGCCACCAATTATGGGAGCTGCAGCATTCTTAATGGTAGAATTCATCGGTGGTATTCAGTATTGGGATATTGCAAAGGCAGCAGCGATTCCAGCACTATTATATTTCACAGGTATTTGGATTATGACGCATTTTGAAGCAAAACGTTTAGGTTTACGTGGTTTGTCAAAGGAAGAAATGCCAGATCGTAAAGCGGTATTAAAGAAAATATATTTATTACTTCCAATTGTCGGAATTATCTTCTTCTTACTAAATGGAGTACCAACGATGCGCGCTGCGTTGTATGGTATTCTATTGACCATAATTGTTAGTGCATTTAATAAAGCTACACGTCTTAGTTTCAAGGATATGATTGAAGCTCTTGTAGATGGAGCGCGAACAGCTCTTGCGGTAGCAGCAGCAACTGCAGCGGCAGGTATTATTGTCGGAGTTGTTGTGAAAACAGGTCTTGGTTTAAGTTTAGCAAACGGATTAGTTTCAGCTTCAGGTGGGAATATCTTACTAACGCTATTCTTTACCATGTTAGCAGCTATTGTTCTAGGTATGGGTTCACCAACGACAGCAAACTATGTCATAACATCGACCATTGCAGCACCAGCTGTCATAACGCTGTTAATGCTTGATTTGCCAGAAGGGGCAGCGGTTCCTATAGCAATTGCATTATCTGCACATTTATTCGTGTTCTACTTTGGTATTGTTGCTGATATTACACCACCAGTTGCTTTAGCTGCATTTGCAGCATCTGGAGTTTCCGGTGGCGATCCAATTAGAACAGGTTTCGTTTCAGCAAAACTTGCCATAGCGGCATTTATCATTCCGTATATGTTCGTTTTATCACCCGAATTATTAATGATTGATACCACGATTCCACAGTTGATTTGGGTATTAATTACTGCAATTTCTGGTATGATTTCCATAGGAGCCGGTATGATTGGCTACTGGTATCGTCAAGTGAAATGGTATGAACGTATTTTAGCTGTCGGCGCTGGTATACTCCTTATTTATCCAGAAGGAATATCAGATACGATCGGTTTAACTTTGTTCCTATCATTATTCGCTATTCAATATTTTACTAGAGATAAGAGTCATGATAAGAAAAAAGCAATTCCAGTAGTGTAACTTACTAATTATCAAAAGAAGGTCGTAATGGATGTTGAATCCACTACGATCTTTTTTGATTTAACTGTAATGAAAGATAGTTTTTTCGACCATACTGAAAATATAAAACTAATTGAACTAATGTAACCATGACATGAATATTATGTAGTAAGTAAATTAAGTTTGATAAAAGGAGTGAATTAGATGGAGGATCGTTTGATCGAAAGCTTAGGACATTATTTTGTGTATCATAAGATTAGAGAACGTTACGGTCTTACGTTTGAACAATTTATTGACAAGTGGGAACGGGGAGTATGGAAAGCTTCTTAAGCTTGTTGTTAATCAAAAAAGGGGCTGTCTAATAAGTCCCTAAAATAAAACAGGTGAAGGAAAACGAGTCGTTTTTCTTCACCTGTTTTTATGTTTTTACTTATTGCTATTAAAAAGCAGTTGTCGGACTCCTACTACTATTAAGAGATTGTGTGCAAATGCCACATTCCCAAACTATATGAAAGAGGGCTGCCCTTAAAAGTCACTTTCTATGACTTTTGGGACAGCTCATTTATTTGAAGAATTTTTCGTTAACAACAGTTAGTATAGATTACTGGAGATTATTTTAATAATTATGATAATATACGGTAAGAACGAAAAATTTAAAGGAGGTAGTCATTTGTTTAATTATACTGTTGAAACAAAGAAAAGTGTTGAGGAGGCAATTAGTGCCTTAGAAACAAACTTAAAAGAAGAAAAATTCGGTATTTTGTGGATGTTTGATATTAAAGAAAAGCTTGAAGAAAAAGGTCTTGAGTTTGAAAAAGAGTTTAAAGTACTGGAAGTATGTAATCCTCAAGAAGCACAAAAAGTACTAATTGAAAATGAAATGGCGGGATATTTTTTACCTTGTAAAATTGTTGTGTATGAAAGTAATGGGAAAACAAAAATAGGCATGCCAAAACCAACGTCGCTTATTAGTATGTTAAACGATGACAAAATGGAGCAGTTTGCTAAAGATATAGAAGACCGATTAATTAGTTGTATAAGTAAAAGTATTTAATGGCTGTTAGTAGCTTGATTATCCCGACAGAATAATTACGAGGTTGACTCAAAGATCGTAGAAATAGGGCAAGAGTCAACTTTTCGTATGTATTTTATTGTGTTGCTATGAATATACATATAAGGGTATCTTAGAGACTAAGAGTTAGAATAAATTTTATACGTGAAACGTAGTTTCATCTATTTTAAAAAATATGGTGAAATGCAGACGAGGAAAATAGAATAGCAGATGCAGATGCTTGCTTGTATAATGTGTTGAATAAAATGTAGGGGTTGACTTCTTTTTTTTTTTCTAGTAATATACCCAGGGGGGTAAGAAAAATTAATGAAAACTATTATTGGAGGAATATAAAATGACTATGACTGTAGATAAAGTGTTAGATGCAAAAGGGTTAGCATGTCCAATGCCAATCGTTAAAACAAAGAAAGCAATAAATGAACTTGAAAGTGGTCAAATATTAGAAATTCATACAACAGATAAAGGCGCAAAAAATGATTTGACAGCTTGGGCTAAATCTGGTGGCCATGAATTAATGAAACACGAGGAAGAAAATGAAGTTCTAAAGTTTTGGATCAAAAAAGGTTAATTTTCGAGAAAATAATAAGCATTTAGGAGACAAAACATGACTGAAAAGAAAAGAACAACGATTGTATTATTTAGTGGAGATTATGATAAAGTGATGGCGGCATATATTATTGCTAATGGTGCAGCAGCTTATGATCATGAGGTAACCATTTTCCACACGTTTTGGGGTTTAAATGCATTACGTAAAGATGAGGATATAGAGGTTCCAAAAACCTTTATGGAAAAAATGTTTGGAAAAATGATGCCAAGAGGCGCAGATAAAATGGGCATTTCAAAAATGAACTTCGCAGGCTTCGGACCGAAGATGATCAAAGATGTAATGAAAAAGCATAATGCGTTGACTGTACCTCAATTAATTGAAATGGCACAAGAACAAGAAATTAAGTTAGTGGCATGTACAATGACGATGGACTTATTAGGCCTAAATCAAGTTGAATTATTAGACGACATTGAATATGCTGGTGTAGCTGCATATTTAGCTGACGCTCAAGAAGGAAATGTTAACTTATTCATATAAACCGTTTTAGGATATATCTCAATTACTTGATTTAGGGTGATTTTGATATAAGCTAAAAAGGGTATGGTAAGTAATGTGGCGATGAAATAAACAAAAAACGTAAGGAGGACTATACCATGAAAGAAATAACTGCAGAACAAGTTAAGTTAGTAGTAAGTCAAGGGAAGTCTATAAATATCCTCGATGTGCGCGAAGTGGATGAAGCAGCTTCTGGAAAAATTTCAGGAGCAGTTAACATCCCATTAGGGTTAATTGAATCACGTATGAATGAGCTAGATAAATCAAAAGAATATATAATGGTTTGTCGTTCAGGTGCTAGAAGTGGCCGTGCTACTAAGTTCCTTGATACTCAAGGATTTAATGTCATGAATATGACCGGCGGAATGCTTTCTTGGGAAGGTAATGTAGTTTAAAATTTTTTAAATTTAATAATACCCCAGAAGGTATAATAACAGGAGGTTTTAATTTGAATAACTTAAAAGCAAATGTAATTTTAGATGCAAAAGGATTAGCATGTCCAATGCCTATCGTGAAAACAAAAAAGGCAATGAATGCTTTAGAGGCTGGTCAGGTTTTAGAAGTTTTAGCAACAGATAAGGGATCAAAAGCTGATCTTAAAGCTTGGGCAGGCAGTACGGGGCATCAATATTTAGGTACGATAGAAGAAGGAACTATATTAAAGCATTATTTAAGAAAGTCATCAGGAGCTGAAACAAATGAACGTAAGCATCCAAATGTGGCAAATAATGAAGAACTCGATAATAAATTAAAAAATAATGATCAAATTGTTGTTCTTGATGTTAGAGAAGCGGCAGAATATGCATTTGACCATATTCCAAATTCACTCTCTATTCCTATGGGTGAATTAGAAAGTCGTATGAATGAATTAAACAAAGAAGACGAAATCTTTGTTATATGTCGTACTGGAAATAGAAGTGATTTTGCTGCACAAAAGTTAGCAGAAAATGGCTTTACAAATATAATCAATGTAGTACCAGGAATGAGTCAGTGGTCTGGAGAAACAACTAGTATAAACAACTAAAAATTAGGAGGAAAATTTAATGACTAGAGTAGCAATTATTGCAAGTAATGGTGGATTGTTTGACGCATACAAGGTGTTTAATATCGCAACAGCAGCAGCTGCAACAGATCAAGAAGTAGCTATCTTCTTCACATTTGAAGGGCTAAACTTAATTCATACAGAAGCATATCAACAACTTGAAATGCCTGAGGGTAAAGAACATTTTGCAGAAGGTTTTGCGAAAGCTAATGTTCCAGCCATTCCAGAATTGGTTGCAATGGCACAAGAAATGGGTGTTAAATTCATTGGTTGCCAAATGACAATGGATGTAATGGGTCTAGAAAAAGAAGCATTTGTTGATGGAATTGAAGTAGGCGGAGCTGTAACATTTTTAGAGTTTGCTAAAGATGCAGACGTAACGTTGACATTCTAATATTATTTTTTATAAGAAAATATACCATAGGGGGTAATTAAAAAATGACTGTAAATATACTAACTTCACATGATGTAACGAAAAAAGTATTTAATAAAGAAGAATTATTTATTTTAGATGTTCGCAATGAAAGTGATTTTCAAGATTGGAAAATTGAAGGGGAAAACTTTGAATTTCTAAATATACCGTACTTTGATTTACTTGATGGTGTTGAGGGAATAATGAATGATATTCCTACTGACAAAGAAATCTTGGTTGTATGTGCAAAAGTCGGATCTTCTATGATGATTGCAGAGATGCTATCTGACGCAGGACTAACGGTATCCTACTTAGAAGGTGGAATGAAAGCTTGGAGTGAACATTTAGAACCAGTTAAAGTTGGGAATCTTGAAGATGGTGGAGAAATTTATCAGTTCGTACGTATTGGTAAAGGTTGCTTATCTTATATGGTAGTCTCAAATGGTGAGGCGGCACTTATTGACTCTACAAGAATGACTGACGTCTATCTTGAATTTGCCGAAAGCATTGGGGCAAAAATCACACATGTATTTGATACACATCTTCATGCTGATCACATTTCTGGTGGACGCGTGATTGCTGAAAAAACAAATGCAACATACTGGTTGCCTCCAAAAGATGCAACAGAAGTAGTATTTGACTATCAAGCATTAGAAAATGGGAACGATGTAACAATAGGAGATACAACGATTAATATTCATGCTTTGTATTCACCAGGTCATACTATTGGATCAACCTCGTTTGTAGTCGATGATAAATTCTTGCTTTCAGGAGATATCTTATTTATTGATTCAATTGGAAGACCAGATTTAGCTGGAATGGCTGAAGATTGGGTAGTAGATCTTAGAGAAAGTCTTTATACACGATTCAAAGAATTATCTATGGATTTAATCGTTCTTCCAGCGCATTTCATGATCATTGATGAATTAAATGAAGATGGTAGTGTATCTAAAAAATTGGGAACATTATTTGAAAAAAATCATGGCTTAAATATTAAAGATGAAAATGAATTTAGAAAACTAGTGACAGAAAATTTACCACCACAACCAAATGCTTATCAAGAAATTCGTCAAACAAATATGGGAATTATTAGCCCTGATGATGAGAAACAACGTGAAATGGAAATTGGACCAAATCGCTGTGCAGTTCGATAAAGTCATACTATGTGAAAATTTATGAAATGAAGGAATCCAGTTTGGGTTCCTTTTCCTTGAAGGAGGTAAAATAATGGATTTAGGATTTATCATTACCATTTTCTTAATTGGATTTATTGGGTCCTATATATCGGGAATGCTCGGAATTGGTGGGTCAATAATAAAATACCCAATGCTTTTATACATTCCTCCAATGCTTGGTTTAGCGGCATTTAGTGCCCATGAAGTTGCTGGGATAAGTGCTATTCAAGTGTTTTTTGCGACAATTGGCGGTGTTTGGGTATACCGTAAAGGCGGCTATTTAAATAAAGATCTAATTATTTACATGGGAACAAGTATTTTAATTGGTAGCTTTATTGGTAGCTACGGATCAAAATTTATGAGCGAAGATGGCATTAATTTCACCTATGGTATTTTAGCTGCAATCGCTGCAATTATGATGTTTATACCGAAAAAGGGACTTGACGATACTCCTCTAGATCAAGTGAAATTCAATAAATGGCTTGCAGCTACACTTGCTGGGGTTGTAGGTATCGGAGCTGGGATTGTAGGTGCAGCAGGTGCATTTATATTAGTACCTATTATGCTTGTTGTATTAAAAATTCCAACACGTATGACGATTGCTTCTTCATTAGCCATAACATTTATTTCATCTATTGGTGCTACTATTGGGAAGATTACTACAGGACAAGTGGATTATTATCCGGCATTTATCATGGTAGTTGCTAGTTTAATCGCTGCACCTTTAGGAGCAATGGCAGGGAAAAAAATGAATACAAAAGTGTTACAAGTCACTTTGGCATTACTAATCCTTGGAACAGCTATAAAGATATGGATAGACATTTTATAATTTCGAAAACTAATTGAGTTCGTATTAATAGTTGAATATCGAAAGAAGGGCTTGTATGGCAAACAAGAAATTCATTTATTTTGTGTCGTTAAGTTCAAATGCAACCTATGTATTAAAGCAATCTATTGAAATGGTCAAGCAACATAATGAAGTGGTCCTTTTTTTTGACCTTGATGGTGCTAGGGTTTTAGATCAACGTTATTTAAAGAAATTGGATCGAACCCATGGCACCGATTTGGCTTTATTATTGAAACTTGCTTTAGAATCAGGAATCAAATTGTATGGATGTCAGATGAATGTCTTAATTGCAGATGGTTTAGAACTTGTTGATGGAGCTGAACTTGCTGGAGTTGTGACCTTTTTGGAATTAGCCTATACGGCTGATGCCGTACTAAGCTATTGAAGGAGGGAATCATATATCATGGAATCAAAAAAAGTAGTTGTATTAGCACTTCATGACGAACTAGAGTCAGCGTATCCTCCATTAAATATTGCAGTTGGAGCCGCTTCTTCAGGAGCAGATGTTATATTAGCCTTTTCTAGAAGTGGTGTAAATATCTTGGATAAAAGATATATTCCTATTCCATCTGAAGGCATCGAATATCTTTCAAATGCTATACATGATTTTAATGTTCCTACTATTCATGAGATGCTTGAAATTGCGGTTGAAATGGGAGTTCAATTATATGTTGTTGATTTAGATATTGATGATGAGTCTAACTTTATTTATCCTGCTGAACAAGTTCCGATTAAATGGATTTTAAATGAAGCTGTATCTGCAGACCTGTTTGTTCATTTTTAAATAATAGAGGCAAAACCAGTCCCTTAATGGATGGTTTTGCCTCTATTTTTTATATTTAAGGATTCTTTGCCATTCTCCTTCCAACAGGAAATCCTGCGGTGAGTGTTCGTCCTTTACTTCCCTATAACCTTGGGCACCGGATTTTGAATTTGGTTAATGAAAGAATTCTCACTAAATGTATAAAAAGTGATCGAAGACGTAATTTCGGTCACTCTTTTTTATATAGTGTAATTGAAAAATCAATAAATTAGCTGAGTTACAGCCCCAAACTATGAAGGAATACACCATGGCATAAAGGATAAAATACGAGATGGCCGATAGACAAAAAAGGTTATTTTGTTTGGTTTTTCTTAACGTGTTCTTTAAGAGCTGATATAAAGACTAAGCTGAAATGTGATAAACCAACTAATTTTACTCGCCAAATTTTTTTGTGAATCGATATAAAGTATGAAATAAAAAGAGCAAATTGACTATAATTGGCATTTACTATTTTTAGTTCTTTTTAGTAAAACTAAGCATAAAATTTACGAAGACTATTTAATGGAAGGTGATCTCAATGCATGAGATGTCGCTTATGTGGGAGATTATTAATCTCGTCTCTGATGATGCTAGATTAAAGGGTTTTAATAAAGTGAGTAAAATAGATGTGATTGTTGGAGATTTATCCAATGTATTACCTGATGCTCTAGAGTTAGCTTTTCTATATTTTAGAACTGATCAAATAAGCTTTATTGATGTAAGAACGGAATTACATATTATACGTGAGTTGGCCATAGCAAAATGTAAATCTTGTCAGCTGGAGTTTGAACCTGACTACAGGGTAGCACTTTGTCCAATGTGTGGACACCCGAACTGTCTACTTATTGCTGGTGAAACATTTAGAGTTGAATCATACGAAGGAAGTGATGAACATGAAAGTTAATCTTCGGGAAGATGTATTAAAAGATCACAATGTAGTAGCAAAGTTAAATAGAGAAATCTTCAAAAAAAATAACACGCTTGTCATTAACTTAATGAGTTCTCCCGGTGCTGGTAAAACGACATTACTCGAAGAAACAGTAAAATATTTAGTAAATAAATTTACAATTGCTGTCATTGAGGGAGATTTAGCGACAGACCGGGATGCACAACGATTACGTTTGCTTGGAATAAAAACGGTTCAAATAAACACGGTTGGAGGCTGTCATCTTGACGCAAGGATGATTGCTAAAATAATACCAGAATTTGACCTAAATCAAATTGACATCCTATTTATAGAGAATATCGGGAATCTCGTATGTCCATCCGGTTATGATTTAGGACAAGACTACAAAGTGGTTGTCTTAAGTGTACCGGAAGGCAATGATAAAATCCCTAAATATCCAGTGATGTTTAGACGTACAGATATAACCATCATTAATAAAATTGACCTCCTTCCATATGTTTCTTTCAGCATAGAAGAAGCGAAAAAAGATTTAGCAGCAATCAACCCTCAAGCTCAGTTACTAGAACTTTCCGCACAGACTGGTGAAGGGATTGAAGACTGGATAAAATGGATAAATGATGCGTACCTACAATGCGTAAAGCCTTAAAAATAATTGTGACGGGACGAATACAAGGGGTTGGTTTTCGTCCTTTTGTCTATTCACTTTCAATAAAGTATGACCTTACAGGGACAGTTCAAAATAACGTTGGCTGTGTAATTATCATTGTAGAAGGAAACGAAAAAAAGGTAAGTGACATGGTAAACGAATTAGAGTTGTCCCCACCACCATTATCAAAAATTAATGAAATACGCATTAATCAAATTCCTCTGAACGGCTATCTAGAGTTTTCTATTATCTCTAGTGAAATAAGTAGTGATGCTGTTCCTTGGATGTCTCCGGATGCTGCTATCTGTAAACACTGTCTAGAAGAATTGATGGACCCGCACAATCGACGTTTTCAATATCCATTCATAAATTGTACTCAATGCGGACCACGCTATACCATTATCGATAGCCTTCCCTATGACCGACCCAATACAACGATGAGAGAATTTGAAATGTGTCATCTTTGCCGAAAAGAATATGAAAATCCATTGAATCGGCGACACCACGCTCAACCAATTTGTTGTCCAGTGTGTGGACCTACCGTTACTCTTCATAATGAAAGAGGAGAATCCTTAACTGAACAACAACGAGCAGTTAATCACACAGTTGATCTATTAAAACAAGGAAAGATTATAGGTATTAAAGGAATAGGTGGCTACCATTTAGCTTGTGATGCTTATCAAGAGCGTGTTATTGACCAATTAAGACTTACAAAAAAACGACCGCAGCGACCATTGGCTATAATGGCAAAGTCCGTGGATGTTGCAAGAAAGTTTTGTAATATATCTACCAAGGAAGTGGAAATGCTTACTAGCCCAGAAATGCCTATTGTTGTGTTAAAGAAAAAAAGGGATGGTTTATTACCACAAAATTTATCACCAGGTTTATCTACTCTTGGAATTATGTTGCCTTACACACCTTTACATCATTTGTTGTTTGAGAATAGTGGGTTGGAATGCATGGTGATGACTAGTGCTAATTCTTCTGGTCTTCCTATTCACTATAAAGATGAATCTTTACCTAACATACAAGAAATGTGTGACTTTCTTTTAACACATAACCGCAATATACATTTTCCAATAGATGATTCTGTTGTTCAATGCAATGGAGAAAATACGTTATATCTTCGGCGTGCTAGAGGATTCGTTCCTGACCCTTTGGAAACAAATGCAAAAGTGGATCAACTAATTGCCTTAGGTGGAAATCAAAAAAATACGTTTGCAGTTGGAAAGAAAAATTATATAGTGATGAGTCCTCATATTGGTGATTTAGAAAACGAAGAAATGATTCACTCCTTTGAAGAGCAACTGCATCATTTTAAAGAATGGCTTGGAGTTGAAGAACCGTATATAGCAGTTGATAAACACCCTTTTTATGCATCTAACTCAATTGCTGAAAAACTGAAAAGTAAAGTGATTCCCATTCAACATCACCATGCTCATCATGTGTCTTGTATGGAAGATAACGGACTAGAGGAGCCTTGTTTAGGCATTATATTAGACGGAACAGGATACGGGGAAGACGGACACATTTGGGGATTTGAATTTTTATATGGAAATGGACATTCATTTGAACGTCTTGCGCATTTACAATATACCCCTCTTCCAGGAGGAGAGAAAGCAGTTAAAGAACCGTGGAGAAATGCAGTTGGAATGTTACTTTATTACTGGCCAATACAAGGAAAAGAATGGTCTACAAAACTATTTCCTGAGAAATTAAATGAGATTCACATAATTGAAAGCATGATTAACAATCACATAAATACGCCCATGGCAGGTACTTGTGGCCGCTTGTTTGATGCGATCAGTGCCATTCTTGGGGTTTGTTTAACGTCTACTTATGAAGGAGAAGCTGCAATCAAATTATCGGATGCTTTAGATGAACCCCAAATTGAATCGGATGAGAGTTATTCATTTCATTTAGAAACAAACAGTAAAAACCAAACTCAGCTCGACCTGTCTCCAATGATTTATCAAATCATTCAAGACAAATTAAACAACCATCCCAATACAAAAATCATTCAAACCTTTCATCGAACTATCGTTTCTTGTTGTGTTCAAACGGTTCAAAAACTAGTTGAAAATAGACCTGAATTGAATAAATCGGTAGTACTTTCTGGAGGATCATTTCAAAATATCTACTTAGTTAGGGAGATTAAAAGACGACTTCAAATTGAAGGCTTTAACGTCTACACACATAAAAACGTACCTTGCCATGATGGTGGCTTATCGATAGGACAAATAATAATTGCATCTCATGCTGTTAATAAAGTGCCAATGGATATTTAACTAAAGGTGGTGAAATTATATGTGTGTTGGAGTACCTGCACAAGTAGTCAAAATTGAAGACCATACAGCTTTAGTCGATGTTATGGGTTCTAGAATGTATGTGGGAATCATTTTTGTTCCTGAAGTTAAGGAAGATGATTTTGTGTTACTTCATGCAGGACAGGCATTAACCATAGTCGATGAAGAATTTGCAAAAGAAAGTATGGAAGAATGGAGGAAATTATTGAATGGTAAACATGGAGATTTTTTCTGATCCAACAATTGCTCGTCATTCGCTTGAAGCAGTTATTAAGTTAGCGGAAAGATTTAAAGAAAAAGAAGGTAGAATTCCAATATTTATGGAAGTATGTGGATCACACACCATGGCGTTTGCCAAAACGGGAATAAAAGCTAGATTAAAAGACCATATAGGCCTGATTGCTGGGCCAGGTTGCCCGGTATGTGTCACTGATCAAAAATCGATTGATGCCATGATTCAATTATCTGAAGAACCTAACAGAATTCTTTGTACCTTTGGTGACATGATGCGTGTGCCAGGCTCCAAGTTCACCTTGATGAAAGCTAAAACAGAAGGTAAGGATATCCGAGTCGTATACTCCCCGTTAGAAAGTGTGATAATTGCACAAGAAAATCCTGATAAGGAAGTCATTTTTTTAGGGATTGGATTTGAAACGACCATTCCCATACTTGCTCTTGCTGTTCGCGAGGCAGAGAGGAAGGAGTTAAAGAATTTCACCATATGGATGACAACGAAATTGGTAGAACCTGTATTAAGAGTCCTTCTTGATTCAGGTGAAGTTAAACTTGATGGGTTTATTTTACCTGGGCATGTCTCCATCGTTTTAGGAAAACAGAGTTACAATTTTTTAGCTGAAGAATATGAAATTTCAGGTGTAATAACTGGATTTGAGCCCGTACAATTACTTAGTAGTATGTATAAACTGCTAGAGCTTCTTCTAGAAAAAAAAGTAGATATCATCAATGATTATACATATGTAGTGAAAAATGAAGGGAATCTAGTTGCTCAAAACTTTCTAAAACAATATTTAGAACCTTATGACGAGGAATGGCGAGGTATGAGCACGATTCCTAATAGTGGATTAGTCCTTAAAGCAAAATACGCTCAATTTGATGCGAAAAAGAAGTTTAAGGTAGTTATAGAAGAGCCGAGAAAAACAAAATGTCGATGTGGTGAGATTATTCGAGGATTAATCACACCTGAACAGTGTATTTTGTTTGATAAAGCGTGTTCACCAACTAACCCGATTGGTCCCTGTATGGTTTCTACAGAAGGAACCTGTGCAGCTCATTATCAATACATGAGGGAGGAATAGAACTTGGTTCAGCGAATTAGTTTAGCTCATGGGGAAGGCGGTGAATTAACTCACCAACTCATACAACATGTATTTCTTAAATCTTTTGGCGATTCTGAACAGGTACAACTTGATTCTGCCATTGTTCAATGTCCTACACAAACGATCGCTGTCTCAACTGATAGTTACGTAGTCAAGCCTATTTTCTTTCCAGGAGGAAACATAGGAAAGTTAGCCATTACAGGGACAGTAAATGATTTAGCTGTATGTGGAGCAATACCTCACGTCATAACAGCTGCATTTATTATTGAAGAAGGGTTTGAGATTCCTAAATTAAAAAAGGTCGTTGAAAGTATGGCAGCAGAAGCCAAAAATGCTGGAGTGACAATCATTGCAGGTGATACAAAAGTAGTGGAAAAGGGTAGTGTAGATGGTTTATTTATTAATACTACTGGGATTGGATGGATTCAAGAGAAGCATCGACTAAAACCTGAAGCTATCCAAGAAGGCGATTCTGTTATCATAAGTGGCACAATAGGAGATCATGGTATTGCCATCCTCAGTGCACGTCAAGAGCATGGTTTGTTAACCGATGTCGAGAGTGATTGTGCAACATTAAATCACCTCATTCAAGAACTCGTAGAGGAAATTGAAGGTATTAGAATAATGCGAGATCCTACGCGAGGTGGATTAGCCACAACATTAGTAGAACTATGTGAAGATTTTCATTTTATTGTTGAATTAGACGAAGTATCTATTCCGATACGTAATGATGTTCAAGGTGCCTGTGACATTTTAGGTTTTGATCCTCTCTATCTAGCAAATGAAGGGAAAGTAGTTTTGATTATAGACCCAACTAATCAACATAAAGCACTTGAGATAATGAGGAAAAATGTATTTGGACAGAATGCAAGCATTATTGGTCATATTACTTCTAGTAATGTAGATACTGGAAAACTGCTATTAAAAACCCCTATGGGAACAACGAGGCGTCTTCACCGACTAACGGGTATGCTATTGCCTAGAATTTGTTAATTTTCTTAAGTCTGATGCATAGAATAAGATGTATCAGCCTTAAGGAGAGGACAAATTGCAAAATATTGAGTTGCTCAGGCTACAAATGAATAATCTTGTTACTCAGGCACGACAAGATATTTATACACTTTCTACCCAAGATGACTCATCAGTGAAACAACAGCTTCTACAACGATTATGGGATACACAATCATCCATCCATTTTATAAGTGAGTTGTTAGCTAATCAAGCCATTTCTAACTTGTATGTTACCCCTCTACAACAGCTAACACCTGTTAATTCGAGGAATACAAATCAACTACAAATTCCACCAATCACACCCTCACCTACCCTACCTTCTCAGCAAGCCAATCAACGTACCTTTACAATAGAAGAATTAGCTAACTACGATGGGAAAAATGGCAGAGCTGCTTATATTGCGGTAGATGGAATTGTTTATGATGTGACAAACAACAGGGCATGGGCAGCCGCTAGTCATTTTGGTTTAACAGCAGGAAAGGATTATACTGGAGAATTTGCATCTTGCCATGCAGGGCAACAATCGATTTTAGCTACACTACCAGTTGTAGGGAGGTTAAATTAAATGAAACCACATATTTTACCACCAGAACCAATGACAAATGAAGCGATTACTTCAAGATTAACAAACACAGTCATCGACAATATTAATAAAGGGCTCATTAAGAAAAAGAATTTAGTTTACTTAGAGTTAAATGGATGTTCTGGAAATATCATCTCTTTGTTAAATGGGCAAAATCCGGACTTTGAATATACATTAAATTCAATGGTGAATATTCGTTATTGCAATAGTTTAATGGCGTCCGAGGGAGAACAGGCCATCGAGAAACTGATGAATACGCTGGATGAAGACTATATATTAGCAGTTGAAGGTGCTGTAGCTTTAAGAAATAACGGTTTATACAATGTAATTGGGAGTTGGCAAGGCAAACCACTAACTGGTCTTCAGGCAGCGACAATGTTTGGAGAGAAAGCATCACATATTTTAGCGGTAGGTGCTTGTGCAACTCACGGTGGTGTATCTGCAGCGAAACCAAATCCATCACAATCAGTAGGATTACAAAAAGTTCTTCCTCAAAAGAAGATGATTAAACTGCCAGGGTGTCCTGTTCATCCAGATTGGTTTTTAGGGACATTAGCTCATCTCTTACTTTACGGGGAACCAGAAACCGATAACATGGATCGACCATTAATGTTTTATAGTTCGCTTATTCATGACCGATGTCCTAGAAGACCATTTTTTGACCGAGGTATTTTTGCCGAGAAATTAGGAGATAAAACTTGTTTATTTAAGCTTGGTTGCCGTGGTCCAGTTACTAGGGTTGATTGTCCAACGCGGCAATGGAATGGTCATGTGAACTGGCCAATTGGAGATGACACCCCTTGCATAGGTTGTGCTCAATTTGGTTTTCCAGATGCAATGGCTCCATTCATAAGCTACGATACGACGAAAGTGGTGAAGAATGAGTAGAAAAATTATTATTAATCCTTTGACTAGAATTAGTGGGTTTATGGAAATTGATGTAACCATAGAGAATAATCAAGTAATTGAAGCCAAAACGAAAGGGAATTTATTTCGAGGCTTTGAGCAAATGCTAGTAGGAAGAAATCCATTTGATGCAGTATACTTCACACAACGAATATGCGGTATTTGTTCTGCCGCACATTCCATGGCCTCATCATTAGCTTTAGAGGATGCCCTAAACATTAAGCCCATGGAACAAGGAAGATATTTACGAGACATTATTCATTGCTGCGAGTTTTTACAAAATCATATTCGCCATTTCTATCAGTACACCGTTCCAGACTTTGTAAAGATTGAACAAAATCCTCTTTTACTATCAGACCATGACGATTTCAGGTTACCAAAAGCAATAAATGATCGTATTTCACAGCACTACTTTGATTCACTTCCAATAAGTCGTCTTGCGCATCAAATGCTAGCAGTATTAGGGGGGAAAGCTCCCCATAATCATGGGGTCTTTATTGGCGGTATTTCAACTCAGGCAACAGCAGAAAAAGTCGTTCATATTGATTCCATTTTACAAAAAGTTACTCAATTTATTGATGAAAAAATGATTCCAGATGTATATGATATCGCTCACTATTATCAGGAATATTTTCACCTAGGAAAAGGCTACGGTAATCTTCTAACATATGGTTCTTTTAACAATTATAAAGATCTGGGTACATTATATGTTGATCCACTTGTCTCGAAAAATGGATCTCTGGAGACATTTGATGAAAAAAAAATACAGGAAAAAATTGATTATTCCTGGTACACGTCAAAAAAAAGCACGAATCAACCAAGTGAAGCAGTAACAGAGCCAGATATGGATAAAGAAAAAGCATATTCTTGGGTAAAAGCGCCGAGATACGACCATCTTCCTTTTGAGGTAGGTCCACTGGCAAGATTAATACTAAGTGGGGAGTATGACAATAGAATCTCAGCTATGGATCGAACCATTGCTAGAGCAATTGAAGCAAAGAAAATAGCAGAAATCATGAAGATCTTATTACAGCAAATTATTCCTGGAGTAGACGTACAAAAAAAATATGAACTCCCTGAAATAGCAGCTGGAAGAGGCTTAGTCGATACAACGAGAGGCGCACTTGGGCATTGGCTTGAAATTAAAGAAAAAAAGTTATCATTTTATCAAATAATAACTCCTTCAACATGGGACTTCTCTACTCGAGATAATAATGGATATAGAGGTGTTGCTGAAGAAGCGTTAATAGGTACACCTATTCAAAATCCCGACAAACCTGCAGAGATTGGAAGAATTCTTAGATCTTTTGATCCGTGTATGTCATGTGCAACTCATGTATACAGTCCAGGAAGACAAGTAAAAACGATAAAGGTGTTTTAATGGAAAGAATTATCGTATTGGGCATTGGCAATCAATTAATGATGGATGATGGTATTGGAATTTCTCTTGTGGAGGAACTGGAGAAACTTGATCAAACATCAAACATTCATTATTTAATTGGGGAATCAGATATTGATTATTGTATTGGAAAAATCGAAGAGGCCACATTTACTATTATTCTCGATGCTGTTTGTTCAGGTAAAGAAACTGGAGAAATTTCAATTTATTCTCTAGCTAATTTACATGAACATCAAACACTAGATATCTCACCACATAATCTTCATTTATTTCAAGTATTGTATCAACAAAGAGAGACAATTAAAGGGTTTCTTATTGGAGTGGAACCTTATGAAATATCATTCCATATTGGCATAAGCCAGACTTTAAATGAAAAATGGGATCAAATATTATTTGAAGTGAAAAAGACAATTGTCCAATTAATTATGAAAGAAAATATGTACATAGACTGATGCTTTGTTGATCAACTTTCAACAAACCTGAAATAAAAGAATTGGGTTAGTCTTTTTTGAGATACCCGACCACTAAACTACAGCTTAGTGGTCGATTACCAATTTGTAAGTATTGAGTAAGTATTAGACGAAGTTTATAAAAATAACTGCAGTTATAAGTACAATTGAGATGATTGAAATAAATAGGAGAGAAAGTTTTCTCGAGATATTTGCATTCTGTAAATCCTTCCAATTGTTTGGTTTAATGCCACTTAACCAAAATACAATCACAGCTGAGAGAAGTATCGAATTAATGTTGACCATTAATAGAATAAACGGTACAACAGCCTCTACCCAGTTACCCGTGCCGAGAGTCATACCGAATACGACAGCAGGTGGTAGTAATGCTACTGAAACCATAACTCCCACAAGTGAGCCTTCATTTCTTTTAATAAAAGAAAGCGCTCCTGCAGCACCTGAGGCGAGGGCAACAACAACATCAATAATTTGAATGTCTGTCCTTGATAGAAACTCATTACTGTATATAGGTGGTAGGAAGAAAAAACCAAATACAGTAGAAATCAATATGGGTATACCTATTCCAAATAATGCCGTCAGTACAGATTGACGAATTAACTTAAAGTCGCCGAGAACTGACGCAAAAGAAACAGCGGTTACAGGACCAATAATAGGGGCGATTACCATAGCTCCAATAACAGTGGCAGGACTGTTTTTTATAATGCCGACAGCTGCAATAACTGAGGAGAAAAGAATAAACCACATATAGCTGATACTCATATGGCTAGATTCCGCAACAGCCTCATATAATTCGTGGCGGCTCGCTCGTTGTAAGTCTTTTTCTTTATCATTTTGTTTCTCTTTTTCCCTAGGAAGATACGTTTGTACAGGTAGCAACATTACTTGATATGTATCCTCTCCGCCGGGCAATTTCTCCAAATAATTAAGGATTAGTTCGACATCATTTGTTTCTACAAGTATCCGTGTTAGCTTCTTTTCATTTAATTCATCGGAAATCCAAAAGGAGACAACAGGGAATTCGCCCTTAATTTCTTCCATATCCAAAAAGTGCGTTGGAGCATATATCTCTAGTAACTGTAATGTCATAATAATCCGTCTCCCATTTTCTAAGAAGAATCTTACAACTTATTATTGCCCCTATTTTCTATTTTTAACGAAAACAAATAGTATCCCATAATAATTATTTTCTTAGTTAAAAATTGAAAAAGTCCTCCACCATTCTAATGTTAGAACGGTGGAGGACCTGGGTAACTTGTATGTTATTTACTTAATTTTATTTATTCTTTTTGTAAAATCGGTCTCTGACTTTTTTCATGCGATCTCGGTACTTTAATATATCGACCCTAGCCGCTTCAGCTTCAGGTGCGATGGGTCTTAAATTTTCGATATCCCAATAGTCGATGATGACTTCAAGAACTTGATCAAAGTATTCTAATGGACCATAATTTGCTTCTTTTGCAATAATCGCCATTCGGTCATCAAAATCAGGCATGACAGCACCTGGCATTTGAAAATTACGGATGACATGACCAAGGTAATAACAATAGTTCGGTTCTAATTGAAGATGAAATTTAATGACATCGCGATAAAAAGCGTAATGCAACGTTTCGTCTTTTGATAAGCGCAAAAGAAGAGTAGATAGCTCGCTGTCATGCTTTCTGGCTACTTTTGCGACATTTGTATAAAAGGCCATCGTCGCAAGTTCCTGCATGGTTGTATAAACCATTGTTTCAAAAGGTGTCGTATAGTCTGGGCTATACCCGCTTTCAACGGTTTGTTTATGTAGTTGGTGAAGACGTTTTGGATCCACACTACGCGTGATTAGTAGATAGGTTTCAAGTAAGTTGGAATGTTGATCTTCTTCGGCAGTCCATGTATGAACAAAATCTCGGACAACGGTTAACGGGCCTTTAAAGGTTTGATCTAGATGTGAAGTGAACCAGGGAAGATTAACTTCTGTCAATAGGGCGGTTTCCACAGCGGTGATAATGTTTGAAGGTAAGGTAACTTGACTTGAGTCCCACGGTACTCTGCGAAAATCTTGAGCCTTGTCCCATGGCAAAAATTCATGATACCCCCAATCTATTTTCTCTGATCGTTTTTTATGCTCCGCATATAGTTTTTGAATTTGGGGCTCTAATCTAAAATCCAGATGATTTGTAAGCATGAAAATACCTCCTTCTATGCCTTTCAAAGTTTTGGGTCCTTTTGTGTGAAATTTATTCATGGACACAAAAGTTTCTTCAAAATGTAATTCACCTTTGTCGGCATTATAAAGTGACGTTGTAAGTTTAGTAGTTTATAATATACCACCAAGAAACGGAATATTCAATTTTTTCTGCGTATAGTAATTAGTCGTCTTTTTTTTGAGCAATGGACAAGTAGGGATTATACATGAACGTAGACATTCAGAAAGTAATCCAGCATAGCAAAAATGGGAAGCTCAAGGTCGAAAAAGAGGTACTAAATGCACAAATAATATAGTTACAGGAAGAAAATGAATAACGTAAATACACAGTAGAGTCATCCACGAATGCTGTAACGAAATAAATATATTTACGAAAGCACTACAAATCGAGATGTGCTTTTCTTAAATAATAATTTTTCATTTTAAAGGAATCCATCGTCTTTTGTAGAATTAATGGATGAAAGAAAGGAGGAGAGAAAATGGTAGATAGAGAAACCTTCAGTTTTTTGTCTGAAAATGAATTTAAGTTGTTTGCTAATATTAAAGCATTTAAAGCAACCAAACCTGAAATAACAGAACTCCCATATAAGGGAGACGGGTTTAAGGACACTGAAGATCGGTATTACGGCTATAAAAATTTAAAAAAGCATAAGTTAATTCATTTTGATGAAAGTAAATTTAATACGGGCTTTATACTCCGTTATTCTGATGTAACTCTATTGTAAGTAGTAAAGCGCACTCACATGTAGTGTGCTTTTTCTATACATAACGTAATGAAAGTGAAATATGAAATATAAAAGCAGGATAGTTTAAGAACAATTATTGAAGAATGAAATCTGTTCTATTTATTCGTATTTGTAAATATTAATGATTACAACGAATTGGAGGAGAATTAATGAAAGCAATTGTATACACAAAGTATGGTCCCCCAGACGTTCTTCAACTGAAAGAGGTAGAAAAACCTGTACCTAAAAATAATGAAATACTGGTAAAAATAAAAGCGACAACCGTAACGGTAGCAGATATTCGGTCACGAAGTGCCTCCCGCTTTTTGGTTGCCAGCCCGAATAGCACTTGGTTTCAGACAACCCAAAAAAGAGATATTGGGGATGGAGTTAGCTGGACGAGTAGAGTCAGTAGGTAAAGATGTAAAGCTGTTTCAGAAAGGTGATCAGATTTTTGCTGCTTCACTAGTGGGTTTTGGTGCTTATGCCGAATATAAGTGTCTGCCAGAAGACGGACCAGTCAGTCTTAAACCCACCAACATCACTTTTGAGGAAGCAGCTGCTATTCCCATCGGAGCACGAACAGCATTGTATTTTCTTAGAAAAGCTAATATTCAAAGTGGCCAAAAGGTTCTTGTGGAGCTTCAGGAAGTGTTGGAACTTTTGCAGTTCAGATTGCCAAGATTTTTGGAGCAAATGTTACGGGGGTATGCAGTACTAAGAATTTAGAATTGGTAAAATCTCTGGGAGCAGATCAGGTAATTGATTACACTGTAGAAGATTTTTCTTCAAAAGGCGAGATGTATGATGTGATCTTTGAAGCGGTAGACAAGAGCTCGTTTTCAGCTTGTATGAAATCGTTAAAAAAGTACGGAACCTATCTAAACATCACTGTACCATTACCAAGTGTTCCAATGCTTTGGACTAAATTGACAACTAGCAAAAAAATAATCTTGAGTCAAAATTCACCTGAAAGTTCCGAAGCTCTAAACTTCCTCAAAGAACTTGTTGAGGCGGAGAAGTTAAAAGTGGTTATTGACCGATCCTATGCGTTTGAAGAAATAGTTGAAGCTCATAGATATGTCGAAAAAGGACATAAGACAGGAAATGTCGTTATAACTGTGGATGAACATAATAACATTTTCTAATAAAAAATGTAGAAGATAGGTATCATTTTAGAACGTTGGAATGGTTTTGGAGTACTTTAGACTAGTCCGTCCTGCTCATGGAGTGGGACTTTTTTATATTCGAATAACACCATATATCATTCGGTTTAACACCAATTCATAAATAAATAGAAAAAAACACCACCTCCGAAGAGATGATGCTTTTTTTGGAGAAACCCTTGTTCCTAAAGGTTTCCTGTGGGTTTGGCACCCAATGATCCCGACTGGGCTCGAACCAGCGACCTCCACCCTGTCAAGGTGGCGCTCTCCCAGCTGAGCTACAAGATCGTTTTTCTAGGACAAATTCTATTATAACGTTCACAGAATAATAGTCAATGATCTAGAAAAGAATATTTCAAATTACTTACTGTAAAAAGTGAGTCCATTCTGTTTGTGCACTACCATTTGCAACCGTCCAACATTCAATAGCCACGGCTTTTCCGACTAGTGTTTCAAAAGACAAGCCTGCACGTTGAAATAATGGACCCCAAACGGTTAGTGGCACATTGTTAATTAACGTTGCATGAGGAACCCATTTACCTGGTAAGTATGGAGAAATTACATTTGTATGTAAATTCGAAATTAGAGAAAATAGTTCGCGATGAAATAACTCTAATTCTTTAGTGACCACTGGTGCTGCAAAAAATGTACCTTGTTGTTTGAAGAATCCCAGGGATGATAAAGATATATCAAGTTGTTTTTGTTTTTCAATCCATAATTTAACTCGTTCATTTAAAACAAGCGGGTTAATATGTTCAAAATTAAATAAGCTAATATGAGGTGGTAGAGGTGTTTCTTTAATTCGACTTGAAGCGATTAATAAGTCTTTAATAGTATGTTCTAATTGTGTAGATAATTTGTAATCAAAACGTAAAACTAGTACTTGCATGAAAAGTTCTCCTTCTTTATCCCCAAATATTTTGAATCCTGGAACTCGCTTCGAAACCAAGAGAGTCGGTTTTCAAGAGTGTAATATTTCCCGCTAGATATATCTATTAAATTTATACTTACAGTTTCAATCTTTCAGTTATACTTTAATTTAAATATAATATCATCAACCATGACTTGTTAATAGAGTCAGGACTTCTAATTACTTACCACATGATAAGAAATAACTAAAAAAACTAAACTGCCACCATGCTATTTAACATCAATTCATCTTATCATATAAGTATGAGTCAAATATACCGAAGAGAAAGGATATGACCATGACAGAATATATCAAATTAAACTTCACGTATGATTTTGGTCGTGTACTCGACCGCCTTTCAATGGACCCTTTGATATCTTTAAATAAAGGAGAACGATATGTTCTTGTGACGACTGGAGAGCGCAAGGTCCATAAAGTTCAGGCCACAGGAACAACAGAATCTCCAACATTTCTAATAGAAGGAACAACTAACGAACAACAATTACAAACCATTAAAGAAATTTTTCATTTTAATCGGTCACTCGAGCCCATTCATGCTCATTTCGCCCACACCAATTTAGCTTCTTTATTTGAAGAGCATAGAGGAACACCCATTATTAGAGAGTTTTCGTTATATGCGACGTTAATGAAAAGCATCATACATCAACAATTAAATTTATCATTTGCCCATACACTTACGACTCGTTTCGTTCATACATTTGGTGAGCAAATAGAAGGTGTTTGGTTCTACCCACAACCTGAAGTGATAGGACAACTTCAAGTTGAACATTTACGAGAACTACAATTTAGTACAAGAAAAGCAGAATACGTGATCGGAGTGTCACAAGCCATAGCTAGTGGCGAACTCAATCTCGAAGCCCTTGCTCAACGAGACGATGAAACAATTACGCAAACACTGGTCAAATACCGTGGAATCGGACCGTGGACAGCAGGTAGCTTTTTACTATTTGGTTTAGGAAGACCAAATTTATTCCCACTTGCAGATATAGGACTTCAAAATGCATTGAAAAAACTTTGGGCAACTCCCGATAAACCAAAAGCTGAAGAGATTGCAGCTCACTTTCCCGATTGGTCACCTTATTTAAGTTACGCATCGCTTTATTTGTGGAGAAGTATAGAATAACCTCAGACTAATTATGTATGTCAAAGAAACTAGTCACAGTGCTACACTATAATAAAAGTAATAGATAGATGAAAGTTTAGGGAGAAGACATCATGAGAATTAGAGATTGGGATCGGAGTTTAAAAGCAAGGCTAATTGGAGAAGCGTTTATGAACATAACGTTCTGGATGTTTTTTCCATTCCTTGCTATTTATTTTGCGGAAGAATTCGGCAAAACGACAGCTGGTTTATTATTAATTTTGTCGCAGGTTTTTTCAGTAGCAGCTAATTTAGTTGGAGGCTATTGTGCCGATCAATATGGTCGTCGAACGATGATGGTTTTGTCTTCTTTTGGACAGGGCGGTGCATTTTTCTTATTTGCACTTGCAAACTCATCAATTTTGGACTCGCCAAGTTTAGGGTTTATCGCATTTTCAATAGCTAGCGTATTTGGATCATTATATTGGCCAGCTAGTCAAGCAATGGTAGCCGATGTGGTCTCTGAAGAACATCGCAGTGAAGTCTTTGCTGTTTTTTATACTTCCATGAATATTGCAGTAGTTATAGGACCAATACTTGGCGGGATTTTCTTCTTTAGTTACAGATTTGGATTAATGGTGACTGCAGGATTAGTATGCATTTTATTAGCTTGGATACTAATCAAATTTACCAAGGAAACGAAACCATCTAATTCCGACTCGTTAATAAACAATACGTCAAAAGGTTTTATGTACGCCATTCAAACGCAAGTAAAAGATTATGGGGTAATATTGAAAGACAAATTATTTTTACTTTTCATCATAGCTGGAATTTTAAGCGCACAAACCTTTATGCAATTAGATTTATTATTGCCTATTTACGTAAAAGAAGTTATTGGAAATCAGACTCTAGGGACTTGGTTTGGAAGTGAAGTGAAACTAACAGGAGAGCTGGCCTTTAGCCTTCTTATTTCAGAGAATGGTTTACTTGTTGCCTTATTAACTGTTGCCGTTACAAGATTGGTCATATCATTTAAAGAAAAAAATATATTTTTTGTTTCATCTGTTTTATATGCTGTTGCAATGGTTGTTTTTTCATTGTTTGATTCGTTTTGGATTTTCATTTTGGCAATGGCAATCTTTACGTTTGGTGAACTAATGACTGTAGGTATTCAACAGAGCTTTATTTCGAAGTTGGCTCCTGAACATATGCGTGGGCAATATTTTGCAGCAGCAAGTCTTCGCTACACAGTGGGACGCATGATTGCACCGATATCTATTCCTATGACCGTATGGTTTGGATTCTTTTGGACATTTATGATCATTGCGATATTAGCAGTGGTTAGTGCGTTTGTTTACTATTTCATGTTTTATATCTTTGAACAAAAAAATACAGCTTCTCCTAAAATTTAAAGGGGAAGCTGTAAAAAAGTATCAGATATTTCATCTATTTTATTGTTCCTTTGTTTCGACATCTTCAGTAGTATTAAGGTAAATAAATGACTCTTCCTCTAATTCATTTAAGCGTTCTTTGTTAATGCCTAAGCTCAAATTCCCTGAAAAAATAGGTTCCCACCAAATTTCTGTTTTAACCACGTCAATTACCTCCTTTTAATTATCTTAATTATTCGTTAATTATTTACCTTTAATATGTCCACATTATAAACCATTTTTCATATAAATTCATCTTATTAAGTAAAAAAATTATTAGTGAGAAGGAGTTTCCATTATGGATCAAACCACATTTGCAATAATAGGTACTGGAATTATAGGAGAACGTATTATTCAACAACTTTTAGCAAATTCTAATTGTAAAATTGTCAGTGTGTTCGATGAAAATGTCCAACGATTAAAAGAGATGAAGGATAAGTACCAATTACCAAGTGCATGTTCTTTAGATGAATTATATGAGACTAAACCTGACTGGGTATATATTGGTACACCTCCTAATAGTCATGCCTCACTTGCTGTGCAAGCCGCTAATCAAGGTTGTTTTGTGTTATCTGAAAAGCCACTTGCACACGATGTTGAAAGTGGGAAGTTAATGGTAGAGAGTGCAAAAAATACGAATGTGTTAACGGCGATGCATTTCCCTCTTATGTACAGCCCAGCTATTCAAACATTAATGAATGAAGTAGTTAACTGCTCCCTTGGAGAAATAATTCGTGTTGAACTACATACATACTTCCCACATTGGCCAAGAAAATGGCAACAAAACCCTTGGATTGGTTCACGTGCTCAAGGTGGCTTTATAAGAGAAGTATTTCCACATTACTTTCAAATCATGTATCGACTTCTCGGGAAATTTTCTTTTTCAGCTCATCAAACCATCTATCCTGCAGATCCACAATTATGTGAAATCGGATCAACGGCAATCGGTCAAACTGATTCAGGTATCCCAATAGTTGTTAATGGTTTATCTGGAATGGGACAACAAGAAACACTGCTATTTAAGGTCATTGGTACTGAAAAAGTAATGACAATAAAAAATTGGTCAGAGCTATGGGTAAGTGAGATTGATCAACCTGAAACAAGAGTTGAGTTAAATGAACAACCAAAAACGTTATGGGATGCGTGTCATGATGCAAAAAATGGTCGTGAAGAATCACTTGTGTCATTTGAAGAAGGACTAATTGTGCAACGATGGATTGATGAATTATTAATTTAAAAAGCTTAGCATTTGTTAATTAAAATCATATATACAAAAATAAATAAGTAAATAATTTAGACATCTATTTAATAGGTGTCTATTTTTGCGTGACATGAATCCACCCGATACAATAAAGAAATAGAAGACGGGAGTGATGAACATTAATTTCACGGCTCAAGACGTAGAACGCATGATTCAAGTGCAGCACGATTATTATTACACGGGTGCCACGAAATCAGCAGAATTCCGAAAACTACAATTAAGTAAGTTAAAACAGGCCATACAACTACATGAACAAGAAATCATTCAAGCACTATATAAAGATTTACGCAAAAGTGAATTTGAAGCATACGCTACAGAAGTAGGGTTTGTACTTGATAGTATAGGCTTTATGACTAAGCATTTGGACGATTGGATGAAGCCAGAATCAGTTAAAACAGCACTTCATTTACAGCCTGCAAAAAGTTTTATTGTACGAGAACCATATGGCTCTGCATTGATAATTGGTCCATTTAACTATCCATTCCAACTTGTTATGGAACCGTTAATTGGAGCAATTATCGGTGGGAATTGTGCCATTGTGAAGCCTTCAGAATCAGCTATTTATACGGCAGCTGTCATTCGAAAAGTGATAGAGTCAGCGTTTACACCTAACTATATTCTTGTTGTAGAGGGTGAACGTGAAGAAACATCAGCACTTATTCATGCGCCATTTGATACCATTTTCTTTACCGGCAGTGTTGCCGTTGGAAAAGTAGTGATGAAAGCAGCAGCTGAGAGATTAACGCCAGTAACTTTAGAACTTGGTGGTAAAAGTCCGGCAATTATTGATCACACAGCGAATTTAGAAGTCGCAGCAAAACGTATTGCATGGGGCAAGTTTGTCAATGCAGGTCAAACTTGTGTGGCTCCCGATTATTTACTTGTCCATCATAAAGTGAAGGATCAGTTCATTAAATTATTAACACAAACGATAAAAGATTTTTACGGGAAAGATGCACAAATTAGTCCTGATTATGGACGTATCATTAACGTCAAACAATTTAATCGCTTAAAGCAACTAATTAACCAAGAAGGTCTACACATTGTTGCAGGCGGTAATATGGATGAAGAGGATCTGTATATTGAGCCAACCTTACTTGATAGGGTTTCTTGGAATAACCCTTCGATGGAAGATGAAATATTTGGCCCTATTTTACCGATTTTAACGTATGAGCGTTTGGAAACAGCGATTCGACAAATACGAAAACTACCTAAACCGTTATCTGCATATTTATTTAGTGAAAACGACAAAGCCATTCAATTCTTTTTAGAAGAACTGCCTTTTGGTGGAGGGTGCATAAATGATACAGTTTCGCATGTAGGAAGTTCTCATATGCCGTTTGGCGGAGTAGGTTCTTCAGGTATGAATGGTTATCATGGAAAATATAGTTTCGAAGCATTTACACATGCTAAATCGATATTAAAGAAAAGCACTAAAATACCGTTAAATCTTGTATTTCCACCATACAAAAATAAAGTGAAACTTGTGAAGTCGTTACTCCGATAAGGAGAGCGACTTTTTTGCTTTTTTGATAGAATGAAATAAAAAGTAGAAGGAGAACACATTATGAGTGAACGAATCTTAATTATTGAAGATGAAAAGAATATCGCCCGTGTTCTTCAATTAGAGTTAGAGTTTGAAGGATATACAACAGGCATTGCATACTCGGGTACGGATGGGTTAATCATATATCGTGAGCAATCGTGGGATCTTGTGTTACTTGACTTGATGCTACCAGGGTTGTCGGGTCTAGATGTGTTACGTCGAATACGAGCCGATGAAGCACAAGTTCCAGTCATCTTATTGACCGCTAAAGATAGTGTCGAGGATAAAGTGTCTGGCCTTGATCTAGGGGCTAATGATTATGTGACGAAACCTTTTCAAATGGAGGAATTACTTGCGCGAATTCGAGCTAACCTAAGACTAAAAAAACGCGAATTGGCTATTAAAGAAGTACCTGATCTGTTCAATCACCATTTCAAAGACTTAACTCTCCATGAACAAACACGTGAAGTAAATAGAGATGAACGTAAAATTGAATTAACGCCAAGAGAGTTCGACTTATTGCTTCATTTAATGAAACATCCTAATCAAGTGTTGTCGCGTGAACAACTTCTGGACTCGGTATGGGGCTACAATTATTACGGGGAGACGAATGTAGTTGATGTCTATATTCGATATTTACGCAAGAAAATTGATTTCAATGAAACACACAAATATATTCAAACTGTACGAGGCGTAGGCTATGTGTTAAAGGAGCAGAGAGATGAAATTAAAAACTAAAATTCATCTATACTCAACGCTATTAATGTTATTAATCTTAGTTATTACGAACGTTGGAATTTATTATATTTATAGCCAAAATACGTATGAAACAGAGCTGCAACAATTACGAACTGAATCTGAAAGTTTAGTTCATGCTATAAGTCAAATGACTGAATCTACAAATCCTGCTACGGTTTTACGTGCTTATTCTCCAGCTAATGGTGGCGTGAGAATTGTTAATACCTTAGGTGAAATAGAGGTAGCAGTAAATACTACAGATCAGGTGGTTGCAGTGAAGGTTGAATCAGTTACAGAGGAAATACACGAAGTTAAAACGATTAACGGAACAAAAATGTTGACCTTATCTGTACCAATCATTGATGGTTCAGGTGCGATTACACAATTGCAAATTATTCAAGTGTTAACAGATGTCGAAAGAAATTTGACTGAATTAAAACTAATATTAATTAGCATCACGCTAGTAGGAACTATTCCAATTCTAATTTCAAGTATTGTGCTCGGAAAAATTGTCACTCAACCCATACAAAAATTAATTGGAACAATGAAACGCATTCAAAATAGTGGGAACTATGAGCGAATAAAAACGAAGGATGATCGTAAAGATGAGCTTGCACATCTCGAATATACATTTAACGATACAATGAAATTGCTCGAACGAAATTATAAAAAACAAGAACAGTTCGTGTCAGACGCTTCGCATGAACTAAAGACTCCATTAACAGTGATTGAAAGTTACGCAAGTCTTGTTAATCGTCGAGGGATTAGCGACCCAAAAATAATACAAGAAGCAACGCAAGCCATCTTAGAAGAATCAGTTCGTATGCGTGACATGATTGAACAAATGTTACAACTAGCTCGATATGACGAAGAAATGGTAATCAGTCGACAAACAATTGAACTACTACCAGTCATTAATCAGACGCTTCGTTCGATGAAGCAAGCTTATCATCGCAAGTTCAATTTAATTATAGACCCGGATTTTGAGACAATTACCTACAAAACTGATGAGCAAAAGTTAAAACAATTGTTATTTATTTTCTTAGATAATGCTCGAAAGTATAGCGAAGACGAAATTGATATGCATATGACAGAGACTACCAACTTGATTAAAATTGCGATCACCGATAGAGGTATAGGCATTCCTAAAGATGCTATTCCTCATGTATTTGATCGTTTTTACAGAGTTGATGAGGCACGAAATCGTAAAACGGGTGGCACAGGTTTAGGATTGTCACTGGCTAAAGAAATAGCAAAAGGTCTTCAGATTAAGCTGGTAATTGAAAGTGATATAGATGCAGGAACTACTGTAACGCTTGAATTACCTAAAATATAAACGGATTCTCATTGAATTTTAATGTTCATCTAATACCCTTAGTAGAAAGGGGGCGTACTCATGACATTTTTCACTAAAAAATGGTTTATTCCACTCTTACTAACAATTATTATAGTTGGAGGAGGCGCTGTTTACATGTGGAAATTGACCAGTGAAGAAGAAATAGTAACCAAAGAAGAAATACAATCTCGTATTGAACAAATGTATGGAGATTCCATCTCTAATCTAATTCGAAAGAATGACCGTTATATAGCACAAATAAACCGTCGAGATGGCTTATATGAGATTGTTGCAGACACTTCAAAAGGCGATATTATTTCGATTACACTACTCGAACAAGCTACTAAACAGCAGCTTCCTATTAAGACTAAAGAGGACATTCAATCGATTGTTTCCCGCGAATATGAAGGGACGATCGAACGCATGGTGTTGAGCAGTGAAATGGAGCAACCATTCTATGCTGTGGACATTGCAAAAGATGAAACACTGATTACCTTAACGATCGATGCAGTAACAGGAAGCATTTTAGATAGCAAGAAAAAGCAAACGACTGCAGAGCAAGCTCTGATTAGCAAAGATCAAGCAATAATTAAAGCAAACACACAGTTGACTGGAGAAGTTCAATATATTACGTATGAAGAAACTTCAGACGGTGGCTATTATCTAATTGAAATTGAATCGGAAGATGATCGCGAAGCCGTCATTCAAGTGCATGGAGTGTCAGGTGAAATTCTATCTGTTACTTGGGATGATCAAGACGATGACGATGACGATTCAGATGATGATTAAATTTCTCATTAATTTCTCATAATTCTCTCCGAGTTCTCTCATGTTGGTAAGTTAACATGAAAGTATCAAACAAAGGAGGAAATAAAAATGAAAAACTTGAAGAGTAAATGGATGGCTGTCTCGATAATAACTGGAGTACTAGTACTTGGAAGTATCGTAATGGTAGCTGGAGCAAATCAAAACTTTGACAAAGTAAGTGTGAGTGGAGAGAAGCAGGCAAATATGTTAACGAAAGAAGAAATTACTGAAAAAGCCCTAACAGTAGTCGACGGCACTGTGTCAGAAGTTGAATTCGAAACAAATTCATTTCGTACTATTTATGAAGTTGAAATTAAAAAAGATGGGTTTGAATATGATTTAGATCTAGATGCGTTTACTGGTGAAGTGTTGAAGAAAGACAAGACAACAGATGACATGGAAGACGACTATAATAATGATGACGATAGTTCAAAAATAAATTCAATTAAAGTAGTTGTGACAACAGCAGATGCAATTAAAATCGCACTAAAAGAAGCAACTGGATCTGTGACTGAAGTTGAACTTGAAAGAGAAAATTCTTTATCGTTTTATGAAATTGAAATTAAAGATGGAAATAAAGAAGTAAAGGTCAAGGTGGATGCAAATTCCGGTGCTGTTTTATCAGTTAAACAAGATAATGACAATGATGACAATGATGACAATGATGACAATGATGACAATGATGACAATGATGACAATGATGACAATGATGAAGAATAATTAAAAAAACCAGCGATCTCCTTTTAATTGGATATCGCTGGTTTTCTGCGTTCTTTATAGGGTAAGAATATAGAAACTACTGTCCCTTTGTTTAAACGACTATTAATACTGATTTTCCCACCGTGTTCTTGAATAATTTTTTGGGTTATCATCATACCAAGTCCTGTACCAGTTGTTTTAGTGGTGAAAAATGGTTCAAAGATTTGATTAATTACTTCTTGAGTCATTCCTTCTCCGTTATCTTCAATATGTATACTCACAAAATCTTCATTTTCATATTCTGTAGAGATGTGAAGAGACCCTTCTTTTTTAAATGCCTCAATTGCATTTTTAATAATATTAATTAACACTTGTTTAATTTGATTTTGTTCGCCAACAACAACCACATTTGGAACACTCTTTGATTCTGTTAAGACAATCCCTCTTAAATTAAGTTCAGGGCTAAACAAGACAACTATGTCTTGAATGGTTTTTTCTAAATTAAATTCTTTAGTAGTTCTAACATGGGGTTTTGCAAGAATTAAAAATTCACTTATGATTAAATTAATCCGTTCAAGTTCCGACTCAATTAATTTTGTATAGGTTTGATATGGGTGTTGATCATCAGCATTCATCATTTGAATAAAACCTGAAATCACTGTCATTGGATTACGAATTTCATGTGCAACGCCAGCAGCAATCTCTCCAGCTAATTTCAACTTCTCTGACTGTACTATAAGCTTTTCAGCTTCTTTACGAAAGGAAATATCACGTGTAATGACAGACATTGCGACCATTTCACCGCTCTTATCATAAATTGGACTGAGCGTTAGTTGAGCATCAAAGAAGGTACCATTTCTTTTCATATCTTTCGTTTCAAATGAATATAAACTTTCACCTTTTAATACTTTTTTTATTCTCTCCCTTGCTGCTTGTGCATTTTCAGGGGGGACAAGAGGAATGTGTTTGCCAATACATTCTTGTCGACTCCATCCGTACAACAATTCAAAGGCAGGATTTACTTCAATGATTCGAGCATCTAAATCAAAAACAGCAATACCATCTTTAGCATTTTCAAAAAACATTTGCAAATAGCCATCTCTTGAGTCGAGAGCACGTTCTAAAGTGATTTGCTGTTGTTCCATTTCGGTCCATGATTTTTCTATAAAGTGCGAATGGATAATAGCTGTTACACTCATTAATACCATTAAAAATAAGAGAACATATATATCAGCAAACTCAATAGAACCTTCAAAACGAGTAAAGTAAGTATTAAATAAAAAGATGACTTCAATCAAGGTTACCGGTAAAAGAATTAAACTTGGAATGATTGAGTGGTATAATGAAGCCACGAATAGTGGATAAACAAAAAGTAATATATGTATGTAATAAGGTGAATCTATATTTATATATAAGATATATCCATTCAATCCTGTTAAAATGAGGATTTGCAACATTTCATTATTTATTTTTATTCGACGTAGAAAGAATAACAACCCACAATATAATATAACGATAAATGGGATTGAAGTTGTAAATTTGTAAGGAAAAAACAAACTAGATATAGTATGCAGAAGTAAGCCAATTGCAAATAAATCGATAAACAAGTGATTGCGTTTTATTAAGAGTAGAGATTTGTCCATTGTTCACCTCGTAGTTGAAGTAGTTGTTTCTTTATCATACATGATTTGGCAGTGTCAGAACATGTTGAATTTTGGTATGATATTTATATATATATAGGAGGTTTTTTATGTCAAGCGCATTTAAAGAGAAAGAAACGGTGCAATTACTTCAAAAACTTGTAGAAATTCCAAGTCCATCGGGATATACAAAAGAAATTATGCAATTTATGGCTTCGATATTAGATAATCTGCAAGTACCTTATAAACAAACGAATAAAGGTGCCCTAATTGCAACTATAGAAGGTAAAGATACGTCTAGACATAGACTATTAACAGCCCATACAGACACACTCGGTGCTATGGTAAAAGAAATTAAGGGAAGCGGTAGACTTAAACTGTCAATGATTGGTGGCTTTAAGTGGAATTCTGTTGAAGGCGAATATTGTTACATACATACTGCCTCTGGTAAGAAAGTGCGCGGAACTATTCTTATGCATCAAACGTCTGTACATGTTTACAAAAATGCAGGTTCAGCAGACCGCAGTGTAGAAAATATTGAAGTTCGATTAGATGAAAAAGTATTGAACGCAGATGAAACTCAAAATCTAGGAATTGAAGTAGGCGACTTTGTGTCATTCGATCCACGATTCGAGGAAACAGATTCTGGTTTCATTAAATCACGTCATTTGGACGATAAAGCAAGTACGGCATTATTATTACAACTGATTGCTTCAATTAAAGAAAATGACTTGAAAATTCCAAATACTACACATTTCTATATTTCAAATAATGAGGAAATTGGTTATGGTGGGAACTCGAATATTCCATCTGAAGTAGTTGAATATATTGCTGTAGATATGGGTGCTATTGGAGATGGTCAAACATCTGATGAATATACCGTATCTATTTGCGCAAAAGATTCATCTGGTCCATATCATTATGAATTTACACGTAAATTGGTAGAACTTGCGAAAAAGCATGATATTGCATACAAACTAGATATTTATCCGTATTATGGTTCAGATGCTTCCTCTGCATTACGTGCAGGTTTCGATGTAAAGCATGCCTTGTTCGGACCTGGAATTGAATCGTCACATGCTTTTGAACGAACACATATAGATTCATTGAAACATTCTGCAGCACTATTAGAAGCTTATGTGCTCTCTCCAATGGAGACAGAATAGGAGGAAAGCAAATGCAGTCAACGGACTTAATCAGTTGCTTGCCGGCTAAAGAAATCTACGGAATACTTCCTAAAGAAGTGTTCGCTATTGCAGTTGACTCACGAAGTGTACAACTTGAAAGTGTTTTTATCTGTATAAGAGGATATACCGTGGATGGACATGATTACGCCATGCAAGCAATTGAAAGTGGAGCAAAAATAATTGTTTCAGAAAAATATCTTGAACTAGACTACACCCGTGTTGCTTGCATTGTTGTGAGTGATACAACGCGAGCAATAGGGTTGTTGGCTTCAAAATTTTATGGCTATCCCTCAAAAGATATGACGATGATTGGGGTTACCGGAACAAATGGCAAAACGAGTGTGAGTGGAATTTTGCATAATATACTACTAGGGTTAAAAGAGAACTCTTCTTTAACTGGAACGATTGGTTTTAATTTAAATGGACAACTTTATGATTCTGCAAATACAACAAGTGATGCACTGAATACACAACTTATGATTCACCGGGCAAAAAGTGAAGGTTGTAAAACGATGATTATGGAAGTCTCTTCTCACGGATTGGTACTTAGTCGATTAGCTGGTGTTGATTTTGATGTCGCGATCTTCACTAATTTAACGCATGATCATCTAGATTTTCATGGAACAATGGAGCAATATGGACAAGCGAAAGGGTTATTATTTTCCCAATTAGGACAAGACTTACAACGTGCGAAACATGCAATTGTGAACGCGGATGATTTGTGGTCTGAACGGTTAAAGGAAATGACATGCTATCCAGTATGGACGTACGCCATTCATCAACCTGCACAGTTTCAAGGAAGTAATATTCAACTTCAATCCAATTGCACACAATTTGAAATGAGTACTCCAGAAGGTATTTTCCCAGTTCGCATGAATTTACTTGGTGAGTTCAATGTATATAATGCTTTAGCAGCAACGACAGCATTATATACACAAGGATATTCAATACCTGAAATTCTTGAACAACTTGAACAAATTCCTCCAGTCAAAGGGCGAATGGAGAGATTAGATAATGAGTTACCAATATCCATATTTATCGATTATGCTCATACACCTGATGCGATTGAAAAGGCAATTTCTTCTGTATTACCCTACAAAACAAATAAACTTATCTTTTTAGTCGGAACGGGTGGAAATCGAGATCGTTCTAAACGACCAGTAATGGCACTAAAAGCTTCAGTTGCTGATTACGTTATTTTAACGACAGATGATCCTCGTGATGAATCATATGAGTCAATTCTTAGCGATTTAGAAAAAGGCATGCTCCATAAAAATTATGCATGTATTGGAGATCGTGAAGCGGCTGTAAAACATGCAATATCTATATCAGAACCTGGAGATATCATTATTTTTGCAGGTAAAGGCCATGAAGATTATCAAATCATTGGTCGTACTAAATATCCGCATAGTGATGGAGATATTGCTGTATTAGCAGGCAAGGTGAAATTTCAAGATTCCCCATCTCGTTCTTAAGAAAGCAATATAAGCTTTTGAACGCTCCGACTTTATAAGGATGAAATGCGTTTTTATCCCTCTATTAGTAGTCGTCTGTGGTAAATGTTTATCTGTGGAGCTAGACATCGTAACAAAGAACCGATCTGCTGATCGGTTCTTTCGGCATTTAGTGTACTTGTAATTAATTGAAAAAATCAATATGATAGTAAAGGAAAAAAAGAAGGAGAATACCTAATCATGACACCAAAAGTTCAAGACCAAATACAAGCTAGAAGAACATTTGCAATCATTTCACATCCTGATGCTGGTAAAACGACAATGACAGAAAAGCTGCTATTTTTTGGTGGTGCCATTCGAGACGCTGGAACAGTGAAAGCTAGAAAAACAGGGAAGTTTGCTACATCAGATTGGATGGAAATTGAAAAACAACGTGGAATTTCAGTTACCTCTTCTGTTATGCAATTTGATTATGATGATTTCCGTATCAATATTTTAGATACACCAGGTCACCAAGATTTCAGTGAAGATACATACCGTACTTTAATGGCGGTTGATAGTGCTGTAATGATTGTAGATGTTGCAAAAGGAATAGAAGCGCAAACGATTAAATTATTTAAAGTATGTCGCTTACGTGGAATTCCTATCTTTACATTTATTAATAAATTAGACCGTCAAGGCAAGGAACCACTTGAATTAATGGCAGAGTTAGAAGAAGTCCTAGGCATTGAATCGTATGCGATGAATTGGCCTATTGGTATGGGTAAAGAATTTTTAGGTATTTATGATCGTCATAATAACCGTATTGAGCAATTCCGTACAGAAGAAAAAGACCGCTTTTTACCCTTAGATGAAAATGGTGGATTAGCCGGCGAACATTCGATGAAACAAACTTCTTATTACACACAAGCTTTAGATGATATTCTGTTATTGAATGAAGCGGGAAATGACTTTGATCATGAAAAAGTTAAGACTGGAAAAATGACTCCTGTCTTTTTCGGAAGTGCTTTAACAAACTTTGGTGTACAAACATTTTTAGAAACATATTTACAATTTGCTCCCACACCACAACCGCGTAAAACTGATGCAGAAGAAGTAATCAATCCAGTCTCAGATGAATTCTCAGGATTTATTTTTAAAATTCAAGCGAATATGAATCCAGCTCACCGTGACCGTATAGCATTTGTCCGTATAGTTTCAGGAAAGTTTGAACGTGGAATGACCGTCACTTTATCTCGTACCGGTAAAACCTTTAAATTAACTCAATCGACACAATTTTTAGCTGATGATCGTGAAACAGTTGAGGTAGCAGTAGCTGGAGATATTATAGGATTGCATGACACGGGAAGTTATCAAATTGGCGATACCATTGTGGGTGGTAAGAGATTGTTTAATTACGAGAAGTTACCACAGTTCACACCTGAATTATTTGTCCGTGTTACAGCGAAAAATGTCATGAAATCTAAGCATTTTCATAAAGGGATTATGCAGTTAGTACAAGAGGGTGCGATTCAATATTATAAAACTCTACACACGGAAGACGTGATACTAGGGGCTGTTGGTCAACTACAATTTGAAGTATTCGAATATCGGATGAAAAATGAGTACAACGTGGAAGTCCGTATGGAACCTATTGGGAACAAAATTGCACGTTGGATTCAAAATGAAAGTGATGTAAAAGAATCTATGTCAAGTCCAAGAAGCATGCTCGTACGTGATCGATATGATCGATATGTCTTTTTGTTTGAGAATGATTTTGCCATGCGCTGGTTCCTAGATAAAAATAATAATATCGAATTGTATAGTTTGTTATAAAAATCAGCCGTATTGTGGATGCCACTGAAAAAGACTGCTTAATGAAAAAGAGAATAATGGTTCTTTGTCAAATGACGTTGGTGAAGAATTTTAGTCGGCTATAATTGAATTATTTACTTGTCTCGGGACTGTCTAGAAAGTCAGTAAAACTGACTTTCTAGACAGTCTTTTCTTATGATTAGTCAAGTATCCCGCTGCTTTCCGTTCCAACGCATTTTCATGTTTCGAAGCTAGCAAAGCGATGCAGCTCAATTTCATGTTTCGAAGCTAGCAAAGCGATGCAGAAACAGAAACAGATGGACGCTTTCCGCGGGCACGGCTTCAGCCTCCTCAGGCCAACAGGATGTTGGTCACGTAGGCGTTGCCACACGAGGTGGCGTACTTAGCCTTCGTTCCATTGTGCTCCTTTAGGATCTTCAGCTCGCACTTTTCCCGATTGGACGAACTGTCATTCGTCCAATATCTTTGCGGCGAGTAAGCGCAGGAGCACATGTTTTCTCGCCATCTTGCACTCCAAACAACTGAAATTGAACGTTAAAATTAGATAAGAATATATAAATTGCCTGATCCAGTGAAATGATTAAAAATAGGATTATTCTGCTTTTGAGCATTGTTTTTGTTCGCTTTGTTTATCAGCTGGTTTAAATTTAAGGTGTAAAATAATACGGTTTTTGTAATTCTGGAAATTTCTATATACATAAGCGACACGATTCAATACGTTGATTTTTTTGTTAGTTCCTTCAATTCTTTCGTTATTGTAAGGTAAATAAAGCTGTTTTCTATGAACGGAAGATGTTTTCTTAACGTTTTTAAGCTTATAAACTTGAAATTAAAGGTGAAACAAATCTAGTTAAACAAGTCTCTAATCCCTTGAAATTCTTACCAGACATAGCTTTTATAAGTTCTTGATAGAGCCTATAATTCGCTTTTAATACTGGATAATACGCTAACATTTCTTCTACAATACTTGTCGCTAAGCGTTGCCCGAATCATGGGTAGTATTTATATTCTATGCCGGATAGTTCAGATTCTTTTTAAGGAGTAGTTTCCATTAACGCTTCAGGCGACGGTATTTCTTACTATTATCATAAGAATCTGTTTTAGGTTTATTGATCATAGTAATACGACATTTATTCATAGAGCGATTCATTAATTGAACTAGATGAAATGGGTCAATGATAATCTTCGCTTGCGGAAATAACTCTTTGATGACACTCACATAGCCTGTAACAAGTGAGTTCCCTCCTGGAAGATGGTTTTGGTCGACTTTTATTCTACAAGGAATCTCACTTGTTTCTTATATTCTCTTAGCGGACTTCCGTGCAGAGCGGCGACTCCGGTGGGAATTGCGTGACAGGTGAGACCCCACAGGAAACGAATTGTGCACAATTCGTTTGCGACGAGTAGCAGGAGCATTGATTTTTTTGGGAGACGAGGAGGCTCACCGCACGCCGCACGGAACGCGTCCGCTCGAAACGGAAATCAGCTTGTATCAGGCTTTTTTTAGTTTTTATTTCACCAACGATATATTGTACAACCTATTATATTAGGTTTGTTTTCTGTCATTTTGAGAGTTCACATTTTGTATCATTGGATAAAAATTGTCAATATTGTGTCATTGCGACTTTATGGACGATTCATATTTGAAGTAACTGGGCGTAACGCATATTATAGATATAAAGGTTTATGTAGGAAAGGAATTTACTAAATGAAAATTAGCGATTTTTCAATAAGACGCCCCGTATTTACAACAGTTATTATGTTTTTAGTCATCATTTTAGGAGCAGTATCATTCTTTAAAATTCCTGTCACCTTGATTCCAGAGCTGAATCCACCAATTGGTGTTGTTGTGACTAGTTATCCTGGGGCAAGTCCTACTGAAGTAAGTGAAAAAGTGACAAAACCACTTGAAACAAGTTTATCAACATTACCTGGCATAAAAACTTTGCAATCTTCTTCTCAAGAAGGTGCAAACTTTATATTATTACAATTTGATTGGACGACTGATATTAAAGATGTGCAAGCGGATATCATGCAACGTATTGATCAAACACCAATTCCAGATGACTCACAGAAACCACGATTTTTAAAATTTGACCCTGCACAGTTTCCAGTCATACAACTTTCTCTTCGTGCACCTGAAAATGCGGGAGACGTTCGTGTAATTGCGGAACAATTAGAAAAAGAATTACGTCGTACGGATGGAGTAGCAAGTGTCAATGTATCTGGAGCGTTAATTGAAGAAGTACAGATATTGCTCGATCAACAAAAACTGGAAGAAAAAGGATTAGCGCAATCAGATATTGTACAATTAATTCAAGCTAACAATATTTCGTTTCCTGGTGATCCAATTGAAACAGATGATGGCAAGCAATTAACAACTCGAATTGTGAGCACATTGACAACAGTTGAAGATATTGAAAATCTTGTTGTAACTGTCAACCCATTAGATGGGGAGGATGTAACTGTTGCAGACGTTGCGAAGGTTGAATTAACTGAGCAAGAAACATCGACAGAAACTAGAGCGAATGAGCAACCAGCCGTATTGATGTCTGTCCTACAAGAATCTGGTGCAAATACAGCCGATGTTTCAACATCATTTAGAAAGTCTCTCGATGAACTATTACAAAAAGATGAATTTAATGGGGTAGAAGCAGATATATTATTTGACCAAGGTGATTATGTGAAACTAGCTATTGGTAATATTGGCTCTTCTCTTGCCTTCGGTGGCCTTTTCGCTATGTTGGTGCTATTTATCTTCTTACGTGGAATTAAAAGTCCTATTATTATTGGAATCGCCATTCCATATTCGGTCATTGTAACGTTCGTTTTAATGTATTTTGCCGATTTTGCGCTTAACATTATGACATTAGGGGCTCTTGCATTAGGAATTGGTATGTTGGTTGATAATGCAATTGTCGTAATTGAAAATATTGAACGCCATTTGGCAATGGGTAAAGACTCAAAAACCGCTGCATCCGAAGGAACAAAAGAGGTGGCAGGTGCAATTACGGCTTCCACTTTAACGACAGTATCGGTATTCGTTCCAGTAATCTTCATTACTGGATTAATTGGTCAGATTTTCAAAGAATTCGCGTTAACGATATCATTTAGCTTGCTTGCTTCCTTGGTAGTGGCTTTGACGGTTATACCAATGCTAGCGAGTCGTATGTTAAAAAAACCTAGAGGAAACTCTGAAGCGAAGAGAAGACGTTCAAAATCTTATAATAATTTTGAACGTACGATAAAATGGGCACTTGGCCATCGTCTCATTGTAATCTTAATCACAACAGTCATGCTAGGAGCGGGGGCATTTGGTTTATTCCAAGTAGGGACTGAATTTTTACCTGCGACAGATGAAGGGTTTGTAAGTGTTGATGTGGAGTTAGAAAATGGCTCTTCAGTGAGTGCCACAAAAGAAGTAGTAGGAAAAATAGAAGATATATTAAAGAAAGAAAATGAAGTAGACGTATACGTCAGTCTAATTGGTGGAACTCAGCAAGGGCAGTCACAAGGATCATCCCAAGCCAATAGAGCAGAAATGTATGTGAAGCTAGTTCCTTTAGCAGAGCGAGAACGATCTGTATTTGAATTTGTTGATGAAGTTCAACCGGAAGTGAAAAAAATTGTGGGAGAACAAGCGGAGGTTAATTTTAACTTACAAACAGCTGCAGGTTCTACACCAAATTCTCTATCGTTTACAGCAACAGATTCAGATAACAAACGACTAGAAAAAGCCATTACTGAGATTCAAACATCATTACGTGAACTTGAGTCAGTCACTGAAATTACGAATGATTTGGAAGAGACGATTGATGAAATTCAAATGACTATTAATAGAGAAGCAGCAACTGAAAATGGACTTGCTCCAGCTCAAATTGCACAAACAGTAAATACGGTGACGCGTGGAGCATTTGCTACACAAATCATTTCTGAAAATGATGATGTATACGGTGTATTTGTAAAATACGACGAAAAAGATCGTAGTAGCATTGAACAGCTCAAAAAATTAAAATTACGTACGCCTTCAGGTCAGTTTGTTGAACTTCAAGATGTAGCCAAAATTGAAATTGCGCAAGGACCTATTTCTATTCGACGAGTTGATCAAGCGAGTTCAGTAAACTTTACATTAAAATATGAATCAACATACTCACTAGGGGAGATGTCTAAACAAGTTGATAAAGTGCTTAAAGAATTAAAGTTGCCTGAAGAAGTAGATATTACTTTTGGTGGGGACAGAGAACTTTTTGAAAGTGCAATTAATGATATGTTACTTGCGGTTGTGCTTGCGATTGTGCTTGTTTATATCGTAATGGCAGCTCAGTTTGAATCGTTTAAATATCCATTTGTCATTATGTTCTCAGTGCCACTTATGATTATTGGAGTTGCATTAGGCTTGTTTATTACCCAAACACCAATAAGCATTACAGCTGTAATTGGCTTATTAGTACTCGTTGGGATTGTTGTAAATAATGGGATTATGTTAGTTGATTTTATTAATCAACGTAAAAATAGAGGCTATTCTTCAATGGAAGCCATTGTTTCTTCCGTTCGTGATCGAGTCAGACCTATATTAATGACTGCTCTTACTACAATTCTTGCGTTAATACCATTAGCAATTGGAATTGGTGAAGGAACAGAAATAAATCAACCAATGGGAATTGTCGTTATTGGTGGGCTTATTAGTTCGACGTTATTAACGCTCTACGTAATACCTGTTATTTATAGTTTATTCGACCGAGAAACGCGTCGACATGCAAAAAAAGAAGAATAATAACGTACAACGTCTATTATTAAAAAATAGACGTTGTTTTTTAATGATAATTTTTGTATTATTCAATTAACGATAGTTTCGGAGGAGATTATATGCAAACACCACTATTTACTGGATTTCCAGGGTTTATCGCTCGACAAATCATGCAAGAATTGATTAATCAAAAAAAAGTTAATTCCATCTATGCAGTTGTTTTACCTTCTCAAATGAAACTTGGAAAAGAAATTGTCAAAAAAAGCATGAACGTGCCGTTCGATGTAGAGATCAGATTAATCGAAGGAGATATCACATTACCTAACTTAGGAATTTCACCTAATGATCTCGAAACACTTTATAAAGAAATTAATACAGTTTGGCATCTTGCGGCCTTATATGATTTAGCTGTACCTAGAGTTGCAGCTTGGAAAGTGAATGTTCATGGTACGAATATGGTGAATAATTTTGTCCAAACATTACCGGAAATAACGAGATATATGTATTTTAGTACGGCATATGTAGCCGGAACACGAGAAGGCATATTACGTGAAGAAGAATTGATTAGACCAAAGGCATTTAAAAATTATTACGAAGAGACAAAATACGAGGCAGAAGTACTCGTTGAAAAATTGAAAAAAATCATTCCAATAACAATTATACGTCCAGGAATCGTTCGAGGACATTCTGTTACAGGAGAAACGATTAAATTTGATGGTCCTTACTTCTTCATCAATATGATTGATAACTTAAGAAAACTTCCAATAATTCCATATGTCGGGAGGTCTCAATCATTTATTAATGTAGTCCCTATAGATTTTTTAATTAAAGCAGTAGTTTATAGTTGTGACAATGAACTAGCATCTGGAAAGACTCTTCATATAACCGATCCAAACCCACATCCAGTAGAAGAAGTGTATCGCCAAATGGTCTTAATAGTGACAGGAAAATTGCCTCAAGGACGGATACCACTAGCGCTTGCAAAAACAGGTCTTCAATTACACTTCTTGAGAAAAAGATTAGGGGTGGAAATAGAAACATTGGATTATTTAACTTGGGAAGCACAGTTTGACACCACATTCGCTGATACGTTATTAAAGGATAGTGGGATTGAGTGTGCTGATTTTATTTCTTCTTTGCCGTCTATGATTGCATTTTATAATATACACAAAAAAGAAGAACAATATCATATTAAAATTAACTAGTATGTTGTTTACAACTTTGTAGAGTATGCTATAATTAAAAAACATGAAAACTTAATAGACTTTGACTTTTGTCAAGGGGGAGTAGCTATAGGGAAACCTACTTCATAGTCGTCAATACATGGTATTTACCATCGGCTATGATAGCCATTTAAATAATGAGCTTAGCAAGACCTTTGCCTTTATAGGCAGAGGTCTTTTTGTTTTCAGAAAAATGGTAAAGGGAGAGAATTATGGAATTATTATCAATGGAATTTTTAGTAGCATTATTATCAATTATTATGATTGATTTAGTCTTAGCAGGAGACAATGCAATTGTTATTGGGATGTCTGCTAAGAACTTACCAGAGCATCATCGCAAGAAAGCCATCATATGGGGGACTGTCGGGGCAGTTGTAATAAGAATTTTAGCAACACTGGCTATTGTTTGGCTATTAAAAATTCCAGGATTACAAGTTACTGGTGGAATTATTTTAATATGGATTGCTTATAAATTGTTAATTGAAGATAGTGAAATAGAAGGTCATAAAGCATCAACAAACTTATGGTCAGCAATAGGTACGATTATTGTTGCAGACACAATCATGGGTTTAGACAATGTACTGGCTGTTGCCGGGGCTGCACATGGTAATTTCATATTGGTGGTAATAGGGTTAATTATTAGTGTGCCTATTATGGTATGGGGAAGTACTCTATTTATTAAAGTCATTGATAAATACCCAATCATTATTTATATTGGATCTGGTGTATTAGCCTTTACAGCAGCTAGAATGATTACTCATGAACGCTTTTATTTAAAAGAATACTTTGATGCTAATCCGATTATTGCGTGGACGATGATAATTTTAGTAACTGTAGGTGTGCTATACGCTGGACGAATGAAAAATCGTAATACATTAGCGATGACGAAATTTAGAAAGAAATCAAGAGAATAACTTTGACTTAGAAGGAAAAATTAATAAATATTTTATGAAAATAAAAAAATATAGAAATTTTTAAAACAGTTATAAATCAATTGATTTATAACTGTTTTTTTATTTACCCCCATAAATATATGGTAACTCTTCGAATAGTCTGAAGAACATGAAAAATCTTTCCGATGTCGTAAATAAATTGTTAACAAAATGAAACGCAAAATGACTTTTCATTTTTACAAGAACCCGGTACAATCGATAGGACTTAACTATTGTGCAAAATGGGGTGAGCTTGTGATACTAGCTTCAATTCAAGGACTATTTTCAAAGAAACAATCAAAAATCGATATAGAAGAACTAGTAATACAAGCGAAAAATGGGGACAATGAAGTTCTTCATGAAATTCTTTTAGCCTATACTCCTTTTATGAAAAAAACAGCCTCATTTGTATGTAAACGCTATATTAGCGAACAAGATGATGAATATAGTGTTGCGATGTATGCCTTTTATGAAGCCATCGAGCATTTTGAATTAAATAAGAATGCCTCTTTTTTAACGTTCGCGCACCTGCTGATTCGGCGTAAACTGATAGATTATATTCGTAAAGAATCTAAAAGAAAAGAATTTAGTTTAGGTCAAATGACAGCTGAACACGAAGAGTATCAGGATTCATTTGCAATCTTAGAATCTTCTCATTCATTTGAACAATTTACAGCGAAGCAGCAGGAAGAAGAAAGAAAACACCAAATTAAAGTGTATGAATCTTTATTAAAACCTTTTGGATTAAGTTTCCAAGAATTAGTTAAAGTTTCTCCTTCACACGAAGATTCACGTCAAACAGCTATTCAGATAGCTCAAATAATAGTTGAAACAGATGAGTTTTATGAAATATTACAAACTAAAAAAAGATTACCAATGAAAGATCTTGAAAGTTTAGTCCATGTATCTCGTAAAACATTAGAACGGCATCGCAAGTATATTGTGGCACTTGTCATTTTACTAAAAAGCGATTTGCATTACATTAAAGATTACTTAAAAGGGCGGATGCCATGATGGATACTCAAAAAGGAATTGTGTTTGAGACAAAAGCTACTTATAGTATTTTTTTAACTTCAGATGGACTTTTTATAAAAGGAGTTCCTATTTGTAGTTCTGTCCAAGTAGGTGAAGAAGCATCTTTTCGACCTTATAATCAAGTGAAGCATCCAAGAATCTCATTAAAAACAAAGTGGACAACTCCAATGTTTGCTATTGCTGCCACAACCATTCTATTATTCTTTATACTACTGCCTTCTCAATCAACAGTTTCCGCTTTTGTTCAAATTGATATTAATCCAAGTATAGAACTTGGGATAGATAAAAATGGAAAAGTTTATTTATTTAATGGCCTTAATGAAGATGGAGTAGCTCTTAAACGTAATATTTCTTTTTGGAAAGGCAAACCATTGTCATGGGTAATGCTTCGAATTATTAATCAATCACAATCCATTGAGGAAAATGAGAAGATTAACATTACTGCCATTTATCAAAATGAAGTAGATCAAGAAACTTTAGGGAAAGTAATTGCAACTGCAGTCTCCACTTCGACCAGTCAAGTTATGACAAAAGAAAATGTGAAAGTGATCAATGCTTCTACTTCTGATCGTGAAATTGCAAAAATAGAAGGTATTTCTGTTCGACAATATCATGATAAACTCGAAGTGGAAAAAGAGAAAAAAAATTCAAAGGAAAATAAACAACGCAATTCACAAAGTAAGGAAAGTGAAAATGTTAAAATTAAACCAGCTCACACCAGAAATAACGTAAATGAAAGAACAGCACCAATTAGTGAGGTTAATCAAACTCATAATCAAAAGGGAACTGTGAAGTCCGAAAAGGAAGGTAACAAAAGTAAAGAGGACATAAAAAAGCCTAGCGACAAAGAACAATCGAATGAACTAAAGAAACCCAATGAAAATAAAGTAAACGTTCAATCTAATCAACAAACTAAATTGAAAAAAGAAGAAATTCACACGAATAAAAAAATAAAAAATGATGGAAATAAGATGAAATCATCAAAAATAAACACAAATAAAGATAAAAAAAATGAGAATAGAAATAGAAATACTAAGAAAATAATGCGATAAACAGATTAATTTAAAGTGCTTCTCGAAAAGAGAAGTACTTTTTTTTTGTAAAAAAATAGATTTCCTCTTTCTTTTTTTGTTAAAGTTTCTTAGAATAAGCATATGACCGACAGCGTCTTTGAAAGGACTTGAATTTTTTTATGCATCCTATTTTTCGTGGAATACGAAAATTAACACCTGTTCAAGCCATCGTCTCTTATTATTTCCTAGCAATTGCAATATCAGTGGGACTATTAAATTTACCTGGAGTTCATCAACAAGGAGTTCAAGTAAATTTTATTGATAGCTTATTTACTTCTGTAAGTGCTGTTAGTGTTACAGGACTCTCTGTATTAAACATATCAGAAACCTACACAACTTTTGGAATTGCTATGTTAATGATCATCCTTCAACTTGGAGGCATCGGCATCATGTCTCTCGGTACGTTCGTATGGTTACTTATTGGGAAAAAAATTGGTTTGCGTGAACGGCAATTAATTATGATTGACCATAACCAGCATTCATTGTCCGGGGTCGTCAACTTAATTATAGAAATCATAAGGTTATTATTACTCATTGAATTGATTGGTGCGCTTCTTTTGACTGTGTACTTTACTCAATTTTATGACACATTTTCAGAAGCTTTTTTACAAGGGTTGTTTGCATCTGTCTCTGCAACGACAAATGGTGGGTTTGATATCACTGGTGAATCAATGATTCCTTACCATAACGATTATTTTGTGCAAATCATAAACATGTTTTTAATTATTTTAGGTGCAATTGGGTTTCCTGTTTTAATCGAAATGAAAGCTTTTTTATCTAATAAAAACAAGAATTTTCGTTTTTCATTGTTTACAAAAATTACAACACTAACATTTGGAATTTTGCTCTTGGTTGGTACGGTTGTAATTTTAGCTCTAGAAATGTTTAATTCATTTCGTGAAATGTCATGGCATGAAGCATTTTTTACAGCATTATTTCACTCCGTGTCATCTCGATCAGGTGGTCTAGTTACATTTGATATAACAGAGTTTTCGCAAGGTACTAATGTATTTATGAGTGCATTGATGTTTATAGGAGCTTCGCCAAGTTCAGTAGGCGGGGGAATTCGCACGACGACGTTTGCAATCGCGATACTTTTCTTAATTAATTTTGCTCGAGGGAAAAATGAAATACAAATATTCAATCGAGAAATTCAACTAATCGACGTGTTTCGATCATTTGCAGTTATCATATTAGCTATTTTTATGGTGTTATTTGCAACAATTGCATTATCAATTTCAGAACCAACTTTATCGATTACAGCCATTGTTTTCGAAATAACATCAGCGTTTGGTACATGTGGAATGTCTCTGGGAATTACTAGTGAATTATCGAGTTTCGGCAAATCACTTATTATGATTTTAATGTTTGTAGGTCGTGTTGGTTTGATATCATTCCTCTTCACAATTGGTGGTCGAACCACAAAGACGAAATATCATTATCCTAAAGAACGTGTGATTATAGGTTAAAAAAAGAGCAGGTCCTGAAATCAGGATACCTGCTCTTTTGTTATAAACGAAAATTGAGGTGCTTGTCCAGGTTTGAAGAAGGTTAATAAATATCCTTCTTTTGAAACCACTTGTTTTTGTTTAAGTTCATCTAAATCAAGAGAGAATGGAACTAGTAAAGTTTGCTTATATACTTCTCGTTCATGAAGATGAAGTTCGGCAAACGGTATTCCAGCAAGATTCGGGTTTTGAATAATTTTCCTATATATTGCTGATTGATCTTCTTTTGCCATCTCTTTATCCCACCAAGGTTTACGTGGTTGGAATTGATGGTGTTCTAAGTAATCAAGTTTCATCAAACTTTTCACTATGGTCATATCTGCACGACCATCTTGAATTAAAAACTCATCAAGTCGTTTAAACAAATCTTCAAGTTGGTGGCCAATCCTTGACCATCCTTTTTCTTCCCAATACGTTCCAAAATCTTGAAAGAAATCAAAAGGTGTTTTAAACGTTTCACTCACCAAATAGTCGACCGTTCTATCGAGTCTATGATCATTCCAGTACTTTTCAAGAACATCTTCAGCTTGTTTTATTCGTAACATATCGTCAAAGCTCAAAACATTATTTGCAAAGATTTCGTAAGGGGCTTGGTCAACAAATACGTAACCATACTCTTCAGCTTGTACTCGTAGTCCCGTTCCACGTAAAAGTTTAAGGAAACCTAACTGTAATTCTTCAGGTCCCATGGCAAATACATCATTAAAAGTTTGTTTAAAAGATGTATAATCTTCTTCAGGCAACCCAGCAATTAAGTCTAAATGTTGGGCTATTTTTCCCCCTTCTTTCACCATGGTCACAGTTCGAGTTAATTTAGCAAAGTTTTGCTTTCTTTTTACAAGTTCATTTGTTAAATCATTTGTTGATTGGACACCGATTTCAAAACGGAATAGACCGGCAGGAGCATTATCGTTCAAAAATTGGATGACTTCTGGACGCATAATATCTGCAGTGATTTCGAACTGAAAGACAACGCCAGGTCGATGCTCATCAATTAAGAATTGAAACATTTCCATTGCGTAGCTGCGGCTGATATTAAATGTACGGTCAACAAATTTTATTATCTTTGCATCGTGAGCCATTAAGTAACGGATGTCTTCTTTTACTTTTTCACGATTAAAATACCTTACGCCTACTTCTATCGATGATAAACAAAACTGACACGAGAATGGACATCCTCTGCTCGTTTCAATATAGGTAATCCGCTTAGATAAATGAGGGATATCGTCTTCAAAACGAAATGGTGATGGCATTTCGCGTAGATCAATTTTTGGACCTTGTGGATGAAGCATGAATTTATTGTCTTGCATATAACAAATCCCAGGTACTTCTTTTAGAGGAATACTTCCTTCCACATAGAAGAGCAACTGTTTGAATGAAATTTCACCTTCACCCATTACAATATAATCTATTTCTTCAATACGTCTTAACCAATAGTTTGAATCATATGATACTTCAGGTCCTCCAAAAACGATAATAGTTTCAGGACTCACTTTTTTTAGTAAACGTACGACCTTTATCGTTTCTTCAATATTCCAAATGTAACAACTGAAACCGACAACCTTTGGTTTCTTTAAATAAATTTCTGAAACTATATTGAATGCAGGATCTTTTATTGTATATTCAGAAATGATTGGATTAAATTCAGGCTGCACACTTGCTTTTAGACATCTCAATGCCAAGTTTGTATGAATATATTTAGCGTTCAATGTTGTTAAGACGATGTTCATATAACCTTCTCCTTTTTTTGGCTCAATCTATTTTACCAAGGAAAGACGTTTCTAACAATATGAATCAAACGACCTATACTATTTGACTAATTAATATGAAATAATCCAATTAATTGCAATATTCTAATTAATTTACTTATCTTAATATAGACATGGAACATCATCAAATAAAAATTAGTTAAGAGAGGTGATTAACTTGTTTAAAGATAATATAACGGAGGTATTCGATTTTTTATTTTACGATGATAAAGATTCAGTTATAACTTATAAAAAAGGGAAAGGAATTTTAAAAATGAATCGTGTGGCTAGAGAATTTTTCTCGTGTCACAAGATCGCTGAACTCGAAAAAAAAATGGACAAGTCATCATTAATGATTTGGAATAATTTTTTACAAGATGCGATAATTTCAACTATTGCAAAATGTCAAATTTACTTATTAGACTCATGTGAAAATGTTTTCCATTTTGAAGGATGCTATGATCGATCGAATTTCCAGTATGTTATTCGTTTTAAACAATCTCAAGAGCAAATTATATCTAGTGGAAACGTTTTAGATTTTTTAAAGTATGAATCTATTTTTAAACATGCTCCATACGGATTAATATTGACGTCTGTTGAAGGCATAATTATTGAAGTTAACCAAAAAATTGATACTTTTTTTGAAGAATCTTCAAGTGAATTTGTAGGGGGAAATTTTAATTTACTATTTGATTTGTTACCTGATTCAAAACCTGGTGCAATTCAATATATGAAGACATTATTATCTAAAGGCTCTGCAGAGATGATAGCATCTAAATTTGATGAGAGTGCTGTAGAGAAGTTTTATCATGTAATCTCCATTTTTAATGAAAACGTAAATATATATATGACTGTCATTTGTGATGATACAGAAAAGATTCAATTAAGAAAGCAAATAGAACATTTGCGCTCATTATCAACACTAGGGCAATTGGCTGCTAGTATTGCACATGAAATCCGCAATCCGATGACCTCTCTAAAAGGATTTACTCAATTATTGTCACATCAAGTAACTAAAGAAGGTAGCCAGTATCTTAGCATAATAGATAGTGAACTTAATCGTATGGAATCTATTCTCAATGAATTCTTAGTGTTATCAAAGCCAACTGAGAAATCTTTTCGTTTTATTTCATTATCATCACTAATCTCACAAGTTGTTGATTTTATGCATCCTCAAGGAATACTTAAAAACATAGAGTTTGAGTATGTTTCATGTGATCAGGGGTCTGATTGCATTCTAGGAGACTCTTATGAATTAAAAAAAGTATTTATGAATATTTTAAAAAATGCAATTGAAGTGATGCCTAAAGGAGGAAAAGTCACGATAACTCAAACTTTAATTGAAAATAATCAAGTTCGTGTATCAGTGACAGATCAAGGTGAAGGTATAACTGCAGAACAAATGCATAAAATCTTTTTGCCTTTTTATACTTCTAAACAACAAGGAACTGGCTTAGGTCTTCCGCATGCAGTTCAAACAATTGAAGATCACGGAGGATATATAGATGTTGAAAGTGAAATTAATCAAGGGACTACGTTTAATCTTGTTCTCCCACTTTATCCAATGGATTCATTAGAAGTGAATTTGATACATGATGTACAATATGCAAAGTCTTCTAACTAGCTGCAAAAGTTTTCTGATATACAATTAAAAAATACCTTATTAAAATTACGAACTCCAATGGAAAAATAGGACAATGGGACATCTTATACGCTTTAGGAAAGACACACTATTTATTATCATTTTGACAAAGTTCTTATGTTCCCTATATACTAGTTTTAATTAGAGATAATGGGAATAAAGGTGATATGAATGAAATCTGAAGAATTAACACAATCCTTAAAGTTATTTATCGTACTTTCAAGAGCACATAAAGCAATACATGAAAGTACGAATCAATTTTTTCAAAAGAATGGGTTAAATCCAACTGAATTTGCGGTGTTAGAGTTGTTATTCCATAAAGGCAGACAACCTTTGCAAAAAATAGGTAATAAAATCTTACTTGCTAGTGGATCAATTACGTATGTTATCGATAAGCTTGAGAAGAGAGGCTTCATAAACCGTGTTTCTTGTCCTTCAGACCGTAGAATAACGTTTGCTGAAATTACTACTGAAGGAGAAGCTTTCATGGCTACGCTGTTTCCAGAGCATGAAAAACAGTTGCATGAGATAATGTCTGCTCTTAATCCTGATGAAAAAGATCAAGCCATCGTTTTATTAAAGAAGTTAGGCTTATCAATTAAAGATTTATCATATTAATAATAAAAATTCCGGCTCAATTATTGAGCCGGAATTTTTATTGTTTTTCTGCTATTGTTTCGCCCATTTTTAAGAATGCATCTGTTAGATTATAAGCATTCCTATCAAAAATTGTTAATCGAACAATAAGATTCTCTTTTTCAAAAACAATTCCTGTAACGGTACCTATTTCTGCAGTCATTTCATATCCAATTTGATTTGAAATGCCTTCACCTTGAGGTAATTTTTCTTTGTCGCCAATTTGCAAGGGTTCTTTACCAAAAGTAACAGCAGCCATTGTTTCTTTCATATTGTTAGCAATTATTTCATAAGATGCTTCATCCTTTGAAATAGTTTCTATTCGCATGAACACTGCGGAGTTCTCTTCTAAGAAAAGAGAATCTTTATTAGGTTCTTCCCCTGTTAAGCTAAATCCATCTACTTTGTATATTGAATAATTTTGTTCGTCGCTCTCAGTTAATTTCGCCGTGTCTTCTTTTACTTCCCCATTTACTAAATAAGTGAGTATTTTATCTGTTCCTCTTTCTTCAGTTACCTGTTGTTCTTGTTCGTTTTCATCTTCTTCTGGAATTACTTTAACATCCTTTGTTTCTTCAGTTTCAACTTGCGTATTAGGTTCATCTTTACTAGTAGATTCATCTTTTGAGTTACATGCAGCAAGCATGGATATAACGAGTGTTAGCAATGCAAATAAAAGCCATGTTTTTTTCATTAAATATTCCCCCTTCAAGTGGTAGTCATGATGTAGTAGTAATTTGTTTCAAGAATTGAGTGGTAATACTAGAAATAGGAGGACGGTCATTGTAATATGAGCAATAATAATAAGCGGCATACTTTTTTTCCACTCATACAAGAATCCCCAAAGCAACCCAGAAGTAATTGCAGCAAGCACGCCTAACCAAAATCCACTAAAAGACATAGATAAGCCGAAAAGTATTGAAGATGCCAAAACGGAAAAGAAGGGGCTCATATAAGCTTTTAATTTTTGTTGGATAAAACCGCGCCAAAATAATTCTTCCCCTGGTATGATTATTAGTATTAGTAAAATATAGTGCCAAACTGAGGTTGGTCCAAAGTCAGTTAAAAATTGTTCAACTGAAATCACTGCTTTATCAGTAAATAAGAAGAAGAAACGATAAGCAATTGCGATAAGACCATAAGTGAGTGTACCATATCCAATACCAAAAACTAAGTACTCCCATGTCTGCACTTCGTCTTCTATTTTACCGAGAACAAATGATAAGGCCATAAATAATAGCATTGTGAACGTATACATATACCAAAAAATTTTTTCATTTGAAAACGCGAAGAAAAGTAATACATAGACTGCAACTAGTAAGGCAGTCCATCGTAGATGAGGAGCTAATATATTCAACATTTACACCTCCAGTAAATTATATTTTTATTCTCATATGTAGATGGTTAAGAGTTTCGTTCTTTAAGGTATACTACTTTATAGCGTTTATGTTAACAACTATTTATTCATATATCTGCTACCATCCTTAGACTTTTAGCACTTTCACCAAGTTACATTCAATATTGCATGATATTTTTTCTGCCGTAAAGTTTTTTTTGAAACATCTTAAAATCATTTTAGTTTTTATAAATAAAGGAGATATTTGATGAATACATATATACAACAGCTGGATGAATTAAGGGAGGGGATTGTATCCTCCATTTCAATTGAAAAAGAAGAATTTTTTGAATTTCGAGAAGTACTAATTCAACGAGAAGACTTTAAGCATTTCCGTGGTACTGCAAAACAAGGTGGGTTTGTTATTTATACATACGAAGCAAATTCCCGAAGTTGATAAAATTTCGTTCTTCATCTAAATAAAGATGTGTTAAAGAATTTGTGAAAAGTGTATAATATATGGTGATATGAATATGCAATGGGAGGAATACCGTGCCAAAATTAATTCTTGAGGAATTAGAACATACGAGAGAGAAAATGATTCAATCCGCGCTTGAAAATGGTTTTGGAAACGTTAACACTATCCATCTTAGTGAAAAGCTGGATCAACTATTAAATGCATATCATTTGAAAATCTCCCTATAAAATAAAAGTGAACTTATTCTAGAACTAAGCGATACTTGCTTAGTTTTTTTGTATGAGCGTCAAATATATTATGTACTCGAAAAATCTATAAGATACCTAATAATAAAAGTAACTGACTAGGAGATCTACTTCATTACTTACCAGGTCTGAAGAATCATTGCTCGTTTCAAACTGTATAGGAATGTATTCTGAATCAAGTACAATGTTTTGATTAATAAAGCTTTCAATAAAATATTTTTAAAAATAGGTTTAAAGAAATTGAAATATGGGGAAAGTATATTTGAACACAGCAACATTCTCATTTCCCCCTTTTTATAGGACACTTTCCCGAGAGGAATGTGTCCTACTTTTTTGTTTATAGAGGTTCTTCCTACTGTGATGTATACTTCTCTTTTAATCTAAGTTAACAGAGGATTTAAGTAAGTCATTCAAGTTTCTAAAATATAGAATACGGGTACTGCATGTGCTATAGATACATTAAAATTGTAATTTGATAACAATCTTTTAAGACTTCCGCCAAATTAAAATGGTTTTGATACATAAAGTCTTACAAATGTTTAACTGCTTAATGTTCATTACAAATAAATAACCTCATTTTCGGAATGTTCCGATGCTTATATGTAGGAACTTTGGTAAACTAAGAGACATCAGATAATGAATCAAGAAATTGGGGGATGAGGGTACATATGATTGAAAAAAAACATATAGGCTTTATAGGTACAGGAGTTATGGGTAAAAGTATTGTAAAACATTTATTATCTTCTGGGCATAAAGTTTCAATTTTTACACGTACAAAAGAAAAAGCGCAAGATTTAATTGATATGGGTGCAAAGTGGGCTCAATCCCCAGGTGAAGTCGCATCACAAGTTGACGTGGTTTTTATTATGGTTGGTTATCCATCCGATGTTGAAGAAGTTTTTTACAGTGAACAAGGAATATTTGCAAACGGGAAGTCAGGATTAATTGTCGTTGATTTGACTACATCTAAACCTACCCTTGCTATTGAACTTTATGAAAAAGCATTAACATATGGTATGAGTTTACTTGATGCACCCGTCTCAGGTGGAGATGTTGGAGCAAAATTAGGGAAATTATCTATTATGGTCGGTGGCGATAAAGAAGTCTTCGATTCTATTTCCCCTTTGTTTAAGCTATTCGGAGAGCATATTGTTTATCAGGGTAATGCAGGAGCAGGCCAACATACCAAAATGGCTAATCAAATTGCCATTGCCTCTAATATGATTGCAGTATGTGAAGCAATCACATATGCTAAAAAAGCAAAGCTAAATCCAGAAACGGTCTTACAGTCAATTTCAATGGGGGCTGCTGGATCTTGGTCCTTATCAAATCTGGCACCTCGTATGTTAAAAGATGATTTTGAACCAGGATTTTATATAAAGCACTTCATTAAAGATATGGGTATTGCATTGGATGAAGCTAAAACTATGGGTCTCCAATTGCCAGGTTTAGAAATGGCTTACTCAATGTATCAAAATTTAGCAGAACAAGGATTTGAAAATGAAGGTACACAAAGTTTAATAAAAGCTTACAACAAATAGATTAAAAATTTAGCGGGGTGTTAAGAGTGGACAATCAAGAAACTGCTCCTCGGAGTCCATTGGCTCTTTATTTAGCATTACCGATTTTATCTTGGGCTTTTTATGACTTTGCAAATACGATTTTTTCGTCCAATATCAACACTATATTTTTCCCGTTTTACACAGATGAAATTATTGGAACAAGCGAAGCAAGACAACAAGTAGCAAGTACGTTTGTATCATATGCTAATGCAGTTGCCAGTTTTTTCTTAGTTATTTTTTCTCCATTGTTTGGTGTGTGGATTGACCGGACAGGTTACAAAAAACGATTCATTGTATGGTTTACATCCATTTCAATCATCGCAACTTTTATGATGGGGGTTTTTGGAGGTATTCAAACGGATGCACTTATGTGGGGAGTACCACTGTCTTATGCATTGGTCGTTATAAGTTTCGTTATAGCAAAATTCTTTTTCAACTCAAGTCTTGTTTTTTATGACTCGATGATGAGTGATTTAGGAACAAAGCAAGAAATGCCTTTGATCTCAGGATTCGGAGTGGCAGTCGGCTATATAGGGACGATTGTTGGATTGCTTGTTTATTTACTAGTCAGTGAGGGTGAATTTCACAAAGCATTTATTCCAACCGCCATATTATATTTATTGTTTTCATTACCATTATTTTTTATTAATAAAGATACACCCATACCTAAAAATAAACGAGTAAAAGGATCATTCTTTGACGGTTATAAAGAAATCATTAAAACGATTAAGGACATGAAATCAAACAAACCCGTCTTTACTTTTATGGTTGCTTATTTTTTTATTAACGATGCAATCGCAACAACAATTGCCATGATGGCAATTTACGCAACGGTGATTGTCGGCTTTTCATCCGGACAATTCATTATTTTATACCTTGTGTCTACGATATCCACCGTAATTGGATCTTTTGCATTTGGTTATATTACAAAAAAGATTGGAGCCAAAAATTCTGTAACGATTGTCGCTGTTTTAATGATTGTTTCATTATTTGTTGCAGTTTTTGCTGTAGAACAGTGGATGTTCTGGATAGCAGGCAGTATGTTCGGCGTATCTCTGGGCTCGATGTGGGTTACATCGCGTACATTAATTATTGAATTAACACCAGATGACAAGAGAGGTCAATTCTTTGGTTTGTTTGCATTCTCTGGTAAAGTTTCTTCAATCATTGGACCAGCAATTTACGGGACTATAACGTATCAATTACAAGATTATGGACCACTTGCAAGTAGAATTGCATTATCCACATTGATTGTAATGACCGTCATAGGACTAATCATTCATTTACGTGTAAAGCAAGATTTATCAAAAGTCAGTTCTGTTTAGATACTTAAACAAATAAACAGCCGGAACACTTTAATCGTGTCCGGCTGTTTGTTACTATCAATTAATCTAAATATGTGCTACCAAAAGTATAAGATTTCTTTTTTATTGGCTGTGTTTTGGCCTTTGAAGTGGAAGCAAGTGAGGGGTTCCTCTTTACGATAGATGGGTGTAGGCCTGTATACTCACTTAATAATTGTTTAGCCATATTTAAACTCATTCTTCTTTGTGGATTACGGTAGTTTTCATCTAAATGACCTAAATGAGTAAGGTTTTGAAAATCTTCTTTTTTGGGCAGTAAATGAAAATAATAATCAGCACATTGAATTAATACAGAAGATTGTTGTTGACTATATCGAGGTTTTTCTACAAAGTGTAATCCCAATTTTTTGGCACGTCCGGTTTCAATCATCTTTTCAATAGTGAGCCTTTTTAATTCATAAAGATATTTGTTATCTGTAGCTGTTTTAGCATGACGATTAACTGAATATATAGCTGAAGCAAGTTGTTCATCAGTTTTAATTGGTTTCATGAAACCCCACCTTTCGCATCTTATAAAATAAAGAAATAAAGCTAGAATTAAGAAAAATTCAGAGCATTCAATTAACTATTATCATACCAATTCCTTCCCAATTTGTATAGGAAAAAAGAAAAGAATATGGAAAAGGTGAAAAAATATGAAAAAAAAGACAGCTATTATAGATATAGGATCTAATACAATTCGCTTAGTAATCTATTCTTATGATCAAAAAAGAGGACTTCGAGAATTTGAAAATATAAAGATAGTGGCACGATTACGTACATATATTCAAAAAAATGGAGAAATGTCTGAAGAAGGTATTCAACTTTTAGAAGAAATCTTAAAGTCATTTAGACAAATGCTAAAAGATTATAATGTACAAGACGTACTTGCAACGGCAACAGCAGCAATACGACAAGCAACTAATCAAGTTGTAATTGTTAACCGTATGAAAGAACAAACTGATTTTGAAATCGATGTATTAACTGGAGAAGAAGAGGCGTATTTTGGTTTTTTAGCAGTCGCACATTCTGTTCCAAATGAGTCAGCCGTTACGATAGATATAGGTGGAGGAAGCACGGAAATAACTTATTTTGTCAATAAAAAATTGCAAAAAACACATAGTTTCCCTTTTGGCGTTGTTACTCTTCAACAACAATTTATGAAGGAAGATAAAATAACATTCATTGAAAAAAAACAATTAGCATTGTTTGCAGAAGCTCAATTTCGTTCGCTTCCTTGGCTTAGTGGCCTGAATTTGCCCGTTATCGGTATTGGTGGTAGTGCACGAAATATCGCGCAAATTGATCAACAACGAAAACAATACCCAATTTCAAGTGTACATCAATATAAAATGAAAGTGCATGATGTAAATATATTAAGCGATACATTGTCTGACTTATCATTTTCCGATTTGAAAAAAATTGACGGCTTATCTAGTGACCGAGCGGATATTATTCTACCAGCACTTGAAGTATTCCGAGCATTAATGAAGGTGGTCGAAGCTAATGAGTTCATGTTCAGTGGTAAAGGGTTGAGAGAAGGTATCATGTTAAACCGTGTTTTATATACGAATCCAGAAGCGCTAGATAAGAATAAGGTTTTTGAGCATAGCTGTGATGCTTTAGCGGCAGAATATGAAATAAATCAACAAGAGGCTAAACATCTCCAATTTTTAGCGCAAAAAATTTATCTAGCATGCTCTAAGAATAAAATGATTCAAGAGTCTCCAGGTAGCTTACAATTACTAAAAAGAGCAGCAGCATTGTTTTATTTAGGAGAATATATTGACGCAGAATCTGCAAGTCAACATACATTTTATATTTTATCAAATCGCTCTATTGATGGTTTAGATCATTTAAATCGAGTGAAATTGGCACTAGTAGCTTCTTATAAAAATAAAGAAAATTTTAAGCGTTACGCTGCTCCATTTGAACAATGGATTGATAAAAATGAGTTAAAACATTTGCGCGATTTGGGAGCTATTTTGAAATTTGCTTATGGTTTAAATGGTTCAAAACGTTCTATTGTTAACGATGTCTTAATGGAATCTTCTAAAGATGGTGTAAAGTTGAAGATATATGTTGATGGAAATGCAATGGCCGAAGAATATCAAGCGGGCAAACAAAAGAAACACCTAGAACGATTATGTAAATGTGAAGTCAACATACAATTTATTGTAAAGGATGGAGAATCTTATGACTGAGCGACCTTCTTTGCTTGATATTGATAAACCTGAGTACTATAACAATCGTGAACTTAGTTGGCTAGCTTTTAATGAACGTGTACTACAAGAAGCAGAAGATGAACGAAATCCATTAGCGGAACGGTTGAAGTTTTTAGCGATTTTCAGTTCGAATTTGGATGAATTTTTCATGGTGCGCGTAGCTGGAATTCAAGATCAAGTAAGAGTGGAATTTCAAAAACCTGAAAACAAAGCAGGGCTTACACCAAAAGAACAGCTAAAAAAAATAAGTCATAAAACACGAGAGTTAGTCAAAAGACAGTCACGAGTTTATCAGCAACTCGTATATAAACAATTAAAAAACGAAAATGTTCAAGTATTAACAATGGCAGAGTTATCAAAATCACAAAAAAACTTTACCCAACTATTCTTTGAAGAACATGTCTTTCCAGTTTTAACACCAGTAGCTGTAGATGCATATCGACCTTTTCCAACTCTGTTAAGTAAAACAATGAATATTATTGTTATTCTAGAACAAAAAGTTGAAGAAGAAATTCAAGAAAAAGTGGCAATAGTTCAAGTACCCTCTGTTTTAACACGAATGATTAAAGTCCCTTCTAAAAGCAAAGGTGATTCGTTTATTTATTTGGAAGACTTAATTATTAACCAAATAAAAACGTTATTTTATGGCTATTCAGTGAAATCAGTCAATACTTTTAGAATGACTCGAAATGCAGATTTAACCATACATGAAGAAGGTGCAAGAGACTTACTAGTAGAAATTGAAAAAGAGTTAAAAAAAAGAAAGTGGGGCTCAGCAAGTCGTTTAGAAGTTCGAGTAAATGAAATTGATCAAGAAGTACTAAATTATTTATTGAATGTACTTGATATACATCATGAGGATGTATATAAGATGGAATGTCCAATAGATCTGACATTTTTATTTTCTTTTGTTAGTGAAATAAAAGTTAGTCGAGAAAAGCTATTGTTTGAAAATTTTATTCCTCAACCGCCTTTTGATTTAAAATCAGATGAAAATTTATTTGAAAAAGCTTTACAACAAGATTTATTTTTCCACCATCCTTATGAATCATTTGCACCGATATTGGAATTTGTCTCTGAAGCTGCAGACGATCCAAACGTACTTGCAATTAAACAGACTTTATATCGAGTAAGTGGGAATTCTCCAATGATTCATGCATTAAAAAGGGCAGCAGAGAATGGAAAACAAGTGACGGTATTAGTGGAACTAAAAGCAAGATTTGATGAAGAAAAAAACGTCCATTGGGCAAAAGAATTGGAACAAGCTGGTTGCCTTGTAATTTATGGCATGCACAATTTAAAGACACATTCCAAAATCACATTAGTTGTTAGGAAACGAAACGACCGTATTGAAAGATTTGTCCATTTAGGGACAGGGAATTATAATGACCAAACGGCAAAAGTCTATACAGATATGGGTATTATTACAACAAAAAAGAAGTTTGGCATAGATGCTACAAATTTCTTTAATTATTTAAGTGGCTATACAGAAAAGCCGATTTTTAATCATTTAGTTGTGGCTCCTTTTGATATTAGAGATGAATTTATTAAATTGATAGATCAAGAAATTGCTTTTCATCAAAAGCACGGAAACGGATACATACGTGCAAAAATGAATTCTTTAACAGATAAAGAATTAATCATGAAAATGTACGAGGCTTCAATTGTAGGAGTAAAAATTGATTTAATTATTCGAGGAATATGTTGTTTACGTCCACGAATTAAAAACGTAAGTGAAAACATTCGTGTTATTAGCATTGTAGGTCGTTTCTTAGAACATTCTAGGATCTACTGGTTCCATCATAATGAAGAGAACCTTGTTTTTCTTTCATCAGCAGATATGATGACTAGAAATATGATTAAACGAGTTGAGATTCTTTTTCCCATATTAGATTCGGATATAAAAGAACGAATTATGAACCTTATTTTACTCCAAATGAAAGATACTGCGAAATCAAGAGAGCAAGATGAAAACGGAGAATATCTTTATCATTTCCCTAAAAATAATGAGAATATGATAAACAGTCAAGAAGAATTACTAAAGTTAGCTTATCGAGTTTCTAAGGATGAAGAATAAAGATTTACTCCCCCTTTCTATATACTTTTGTACAATAGTAATGTCATAATAAGTATATGAATGAATATTCAGAAATATAAAAGGGGGAATTAGTATGTTATTAAAAGATAAAACAATTATTATTACTGGCGGATCAAGTGGAATGGGTTTTTACATGGCGAAACGCTTTGTAGAAGAAGGAGCAAACGTTGTCATAACTGGACGTGATTTAGAACGTTTGGAAACTGCTCAAAAAGCAATTTCTCATGATTTTAGTCACGTAGGCATTTTTCAAATGGATGTCCGTGAACCAGAGCATGTAAAGGCAATGGTTCAATATGCAGACGAGCTGTTTGGAAGAATTGATGGACTTGTTAACAATGCTGCAGGTAACTTCATTGTCCATGCTGAAAAACTATCACCAAATGGATGGAAGTCAGTAATTGACATTGTTTTAAATGGAACGTTTTATTGTTCACAAGCAGTCGGAAACTACTGGATTGAAAAAGAGTCAAAAGGATCTATCCTAAATATGTTAGCAACGTATGCGTGGAATGCAGGAGCAGGTGTTGCTCACTCTGCTGCTGCGAAGGCAGGCGTAATGTCATTAACGCGAACGTTAGCGGTTGAATGGGGAACTCAGTACGGCATTCGCGTAAACGGGATAGCACCGGGACCTATTGAACGAACTGGTGGAGCTGAAAAACTGTGGGAATCTGAAGAGGCAGCTGCACGAACACTTAAATCTGTACCACTTGGTCGACTTGGACGTCCTGAAGAAATTGCAGATCTTGCTGCATTTATGCTTTCAGAAAAAGGAGCTTACATGAATGGTGAAATTGTCACAATGGATGGCGGTCAGTGGTTAAATAAATTCCCATTTTAAGCTTAAAATTCTTGAAACTACCCATACTAAGCTTACTTCAATGAAAGGGTAGGATTTATTATGGGTATATGGGCGTGGCCATTGGTTTTCGTAATTTTCATTATAAGCGGGATTGGGTTTTACGCAACTTGGAGAATTATGGTGTTTGATAGGAAACGGCAGGAAGTAAATGATTCACCAATTCCACAAACTATGAAAGAACATCCTTTTGTACTAAATCCAATTATTTGGGTTTACCTGACTGCACTTGTGTTTGTAACAATTCTTATAGCTTATTATGTAGCTTCTTCATCTTATTAGGTGAAGAAGTTTTATTTATGATTAAAACGTTTACTTTTATGTTTTGTAAAAGAATATGATATGATAATAGAGTAGTATGCTGTTTGTTAGTTGAACAGAAAAAGGAGTAGAAGTGTATGATTTCGGTTACAAGCAGAGATTTTTTTGAAATGCATATCGAAGAATTCATTATCTCATCAGAAAAAGTTGCACATGTGCAAGTAGGAAATAGTGCAGAACATGCCCTCTTAGTATTAACCAAAACAGGATATTCATCTATCCCGGTATTAGACTCTAAATATCGTTTAAAAGGGTTAGTTAGCACCTCAATGATTACTGATGCCATATTAGGATTAGATCACATTGAGTATGAACGTTTGCCAGATATAAAAGTCGACGTTGTGATGCATTCACCTGTCCCTTCCATTCATATTAACGAAAAGTTTAAAAAAGGATTAGACCTTTTAATCAATCATCCTTTTTTATGCGTAGTAGATGATGAGGAAACATTCTTAGGTATATTAACGAGACGAGTAGTATTAAAACAACTAAAAAAACATATGTATCAAAATAATTAGTAGTTGCAACAATAAGCGGAGGTCTCTATACGAGATCTTCTTTTTCTTTTAATAAAGGATTACCAAGATTATGAACTGAAGACTTCTGTAAAGGGTGTGAAATGGGTGACAACAAATGAATCACAAATCATTAAAATTCTTTCAGAAGAACGCAATATGAGAAAAGCTGCGGAACGACTTTTCCTGTCTCAACCTGCACTATCCCAACGTCTTCAATCAATTGAAAAAGAATGGGGTGCACAGCTATTTCTCCGATCTCAAAAAGGACTTACAGCTACTCCTGCTGGTGAAATTGTGATCCAATTTGCTATTGATAGCATTGCTAAGCAAGAAGAAATTTTTGAAATCATTCATTCATTAACCTCAAAGGTTCATGGAACATTGAAAATTGCTTGCGCTTCTATTGTTGGCCAAAATTGGTTGCCTATGGTATTAAAAGATTTTGTCACGAAGTACCCTGAAGCAAAGATTTCTCTAATTACAGGATGGAGCTCAGAAATTGTCAAAGCCCTTTACGATGGAGAAGCACATATTGGGATTGTCAGAGGCCATACAGAGTGGAAAGGTACAAAAATTCACTTATTTCGTGATACTCTTTATTTAGTAGACCAAGAATTGAAAGAAGTTCAAGATGTGTTGTCAACTGACCGACCTTTTATTCAATTTAAAAGTGACTCAAACTATTACCAAGAAATTCAAGCATGGTGGCAAAGGCATTTTTCTTCAAGTCCAAGGCGTCAAATAACAGTAGATCAAATTGAGACATGCAAACAAATGGCGTTAAATGGAATTGGTTATGCGATATTACCTTCAATTACACTAAATGGGTTAGAAAAAGTTAATAAAATTGCCTTAACCAATCGAGCAGAAGAATTTGAATTGACGCGTGATACTTGGTTAATAGGCTATGACTCAGCCTTTAAATTACGACAAGTAGAGGCTTTTGTTGATGTTGTGCAAGAACATGCAAAAAAACTGCATGATTATTCAGATTAAATACGTGTATTGTGACTCACTTTCCTGTACAATAGGACCATATTTTGCAATAGAAAAGGAGATTATTAACTTATGAAACAAATGGATGCATACGAAATTATTTCTTATATTCAACACGCTAAAAAATCAACACCTGTAAAGGTTTATGTAAATGGTAAAGACTTAAAAGAGATATCTTTCGGTGAAAATACAAAAGTGTTTGGAGAAGGAAATTCACTTGTGTTATTCGGTGAATGGTCTGAAATTGAACCAGCTTTAGCTACGTATAAAGATAGAATTACGGACATGGTCGTTGAAAATGATTGTCGTAACTCTGCGATTCCATTAGTAGATTTAAAAGGGATTAACTCTCGTATAGAACCAGGTGCTTTTATTCGTGACCAAGTAGAAATAGGTAATAACTGTATTATTATGATGGGTGCTGTTATTAATATTGGAGCGGTAATTGGCGACGGAACGATGATTGATATGGGTGCTATTTTAGGAGGACGAGCTACAGTCGGTAAAAACTGTCACATCGGTGCAGGCGCCGTGCTAGCAGGTGTGATTGAGCCTCCTTCAGCTATGCCAGTAATAGTGGAAGACGATGTTCTTATTGGTGCCAACGCTGTAGTTTTAGAAGGTGTGAAAATTGGAAAAGGTTCAGTTGTTGCAGCCGGCGCGATTGTTACAAAAGATGTTCCTCCTTATACGGTAGTTGCTGGAATGCCAGCTAAAGTTATTAAAGAAATTGATGATAAAACGAAATCGAAAACTGAAATTATGCACGAACTTCGTCAATTGTAGGAAACGATGATGAAAACTCTTCAACAAATACGACGTGAATTACATCAAATTCCTGAGATAGGTTTTCAAGAATTTAAGACACAAGCCTATTTATTAGAAGAAATTCATGCGCTAAATCAACAACGTTTAACAATTGTGAAGTGGAGAACAGGCATTGTGGTCCATGTTAAAGGTCTAAATCCAAAGAAAACGATTGGATGGAGAACGGATATGGATGGTCTTCCAATAAGTGAACAGACCTCTCTATCTTTTCAATCAACCCATGAAGGGTATATGCATGCATGTGGACATGATATACATATGACAGTCGCACTAGGACTGTTACGACAAATTAATAAAGCACCAATTAACGATTCAATGGTTTTCCTTTTCCAACCTGCTGAAGAAGGTCCAGGTGGAGCACTGCCAATGCGCGAGTGGTTAAAAGAACACCATCAAGATTTACTACCGGATGTGATTTTAGCTTTCCATGTCGCTCCGGAGTATCCTGTTGGCACTATTGCAACTCGTCCCGGCTTATTGTTTGCGAATACGTCAGAATTATTTATGGATCTTCATGGTGTTGAAGGACATGCGGCATTTCCACACCGAACAAAAGATATGACAATAGCTGCTGCTAGTCTTTTGATGCAACTTCAAACTATTGTTAGTCGCTCCATCAATCCTCTTGATTCAGCAGTAGTGACGATTGGTAAGATGACTTCTGGGACGGTTCAAAATATTATTTCAGGTCACGCAAGATTAGAAGGAACGATCCGTACGATGGATGCGAAAACGATGCAAACGGTGAAAAATAGAATTGAAGCATTGAGTAGAGCGACCGAAATTGCTTTTGAATGTAAAGTTGAAATTGACTATGGTTCAGGATATTATCAAGTTTTCAACACTCCAGATATTACATCAGAGTTTTTGTCGTTTGCTAAGCTAGATGAATCAACAGTTTCTATACTATGTGATGCGGCGATGACAGGTGAAGACTTCGGATTCTTCTTACAAGAAATTCCAGGCTTGTTATTTTGGGCGGGTATTGATTCTTCATATGGTTTACACAACGCCAAGCTCAATCCAGATGAAAAAGTGATTGATTATCTCGTCCCTTTTGCAGAATCATATATACGCTCTCTTTAAATAAATTCAATTTTAAATAAAAAAAACCTTCATTTTATGTTTGAATATAAAATGAAGGTTTTTAATTATGAAAATCGAAATTCGCAAAATATTATAAAAAATTACTCGTGTTCTTTACCTAAGTAGAATTAAAGTTGTTTTAATTTAGAAATAATAGCGTCATTACTAGACTCAACATCATATACTAATCTGAAGGATAATTTAGTTGGCGTTTTTGACCATAACAGGTATCAATCAATAAATTTATGGCTAATAAATAACCAACTAATTGTACGGATTTCACATGCCGAATACATGCTCGAAGTCCTTCAAAAGAGGGGCTTTTTTATATGCTCACTTTTTAAATTTTGAGGAGGTGTTTATAGTGGAAAAAAGCTTATTTATCATTTCAGTCTTAGGAACATGGTTCATGTTTTTAATTGGGGGATGGCAAATGTTGCTGACAATACTCGTTGTGTTTATGGTATTAGATATTGTTACCGGGGTAATCAAAGCGCTCATTAAAGGCAAACTCAACTCGAAAATGGGGTTCAAAGGATTCCTAAGAAAAGCCTCTATTATGTTAGTTATTATTCTAGCGAATTGGTTAGATTTGCTAACAACCTCGAATGTTCCAGTGTTCAAAACAATCGCTATTTATTTTTATATTGGAATGGAGGGGCTATCAATTATAGAAAACCTTTATCATATCGGTGTACCGATTCCAAAATCTATTACTAAGTATATTGAGCAGTTAGCGAAGGACGAACTACCAAAAGACAAAAAAGATTAAATGATATACGTTCACTTTGAAATCATGATAAATTTTAGTTATCATGATTTTTTTGATTTTTCGGAACTTATACGTAGCCATTTCGTACTAGTTAATATATAGACAAGGGGGAAGAAATATGAAGAAAAGTATTCGGTGGTTTTTCGCGTTAAGTATATTAGTACTACTTAGTTTTGTTCCATTAATAGAAGCCACCGCTGCACCACAATTAAATGTACAAGCTAAAGCGGGATTCCAAAATAAAGCAAAGCATGGTCTAGGGTTTCCGCTCACGATAACAGTCGTGAATAATGGCGATGAATTTTCTGGCGACCTGGTCATTGATTATTCGGAGTCTTATACTGTTGGTTCTGCAAAAGCTATTCCTTTTACGATTGGTTCAGGAGAAACGAAAACCCTTAATTTGTCTTTACCAGGATTATCAGAAGACTATACTTATTCTGGAACTAGCACACAAATGTTTTATTTTTACCAAGATAGTTGGGAGAAAGGTAAAGAAGTTGAATACAAAGGGAATAAAAATATAAAACCTAATTTTTATGATCCTTCTTCGAATTTTATTTTAACACTTACCGAAAGTGCAGATCGTTTAAAACCTTTTTCTACAATAAAACTTAATAATATGTCAGACACACAAGTCATTCACCTTGCGCAATTAAAAGATTTTGACTTCCCTACAACAACCGCTGCCTATGGTGCTGCCAATTTTTTAGTAGTAGATGAGTTTGTATTAGCCGATTTACCTGAAAATACGCAAAATGCAATTATACAATGGATTCAAACTGGTGGCGTTTTTATTGTAGGCGCATCAGACAATACAGCTGCTGAGTTAGGTCTTATATCTTCTCACTTACCACTTACTTTAATGGATGAGCGTACAGAAATTTCTAAAGACGTCCTAGCTAGTTTTGCAAATAAAAAAGAATTTGCTGAAAATATCCCTGCGTTCAAAGCAACATTAAATACTGAGTCTCGTTTGTTAATGCAATCAGAAAATCAACCCCTCGCAGCATCAAAAACGCTTGGAAAAGGTGCAATTATTCAAACTTCATTCTCACTTGGAGATGAACCATTTTCAAAAGAAGATAATGCTACAACATTTATAAATGAATTAATAAAAAAAGCAAATGTAGGTTCTGTAACACCAATTAACATGAGTTATGGAAATCAAGGGATTAAAGAGTCAATGACTTATGAAGTAGGACAAACGAATGAATTATTCCCTTCATTCCAAGTGTCAACTCCATTCATGATTGCAATTGTTATTCTTTATATTATTTTGGTTGGGCCATTATTATATCTTTTATTGAAAAGGAAAGATAAGAGAGAGCATGCATGGTGGATTATTCCGGCTATTTCTGTGTTGGCATCAGCGTCAATTTTCGCATACGGAGCAAAAGATCGTCTTGTTCGCCCTCAGATTCAACAAGTAAGTTTATATGAAGTTCAAGAAGATGCTAGTCTTTCGGGTTATTATTTAGAATCTTTGTTGTCTAATCGCAGTGGTAATTTTACTTTCGAAGCTGAAACAGGGACAACAATGGTGGCAACTAAACGAATGAATTCTTTTTCATCATCTAATGGGAGTGTACAGGCAACTTCTATTTTGCAAGAAAGTGCAAATAAAAATCATTTAACCATACGTGACGTAGGATATTGGTCTGTATCGACTATATTAGGCGAGTCCAAAATTAAGGATGTCGGAAATTTTGCAATCGACTTAACAGTGGAAAGTGGGATTGTTCGTGGATCGATAAAAAACGAGTTTCCATTTGCATTAAAAGATGTAGCAATATGGTCAGGCACGAAAATGATTGTGCTTGGTGATTTAGCACCCAATGAATCCATCCAAGTAAATGAATCGATTGGTTCTGCAATTTTGTTACCTATTGCTTCTGCGTCAGGTTCACAATACATGGGTTCATCGCAAATGATGAAAGCAAGTGATTTACCAAAAGAAAGAAAAAATAGTTTAATTCGATTATCTCAAATGACCAGTGAACAATCAACTGAACCTGCCATTGTTGCACATACAGAAGATGCTATTGTGCCTGTCAAATTAACAGACTCACGTGCAGAGATGTCAGCAATTAATGTTGTGTATCAACCTTTTACACCGGAGACTATTTTCGCTGGAAAATTTACACTACCAGCTACTTCATTTGAAATTGAAGTTAGTTCAGAAGAATCATCATCTTATTATGAACAAATGGGTGAAAGTAATTTTGAGTGGATGATGGAAAATGGATCTTACCGATATGAATTGAATATGCCGACTAATATTCCGTTAGATCTAGTCAATTGGACTGAATTACAACTTGCCAATACAGATACTTCTTCAATTTCCGTCGAGATTTATAATGTTTCTACGAAAGCATTTGAAGAAGTAAAAAGCGGAAGATTTATGATTAGTGAAAATGTTAATCAATACATTACAACTGAAGGAAAAGTTCAGTTTAAAGTGAATAAACAATCTTCTAACGGAGATGAGTATACGCGTTTACCAGAATTGCGTTTGAAAGGGGAGGTCCAAAAATGATTGAAATTAAAGGACTTACCAAAAAATATGGTGCATTTTATGCATTGGATGACTTAAATTTAACTTTAAGTGAAGGGACTGTTTTTGGATTTGTAGGTGCCAACGGAGCTGGCAAATCCACGACATTTTCAATACTTGCTACACTTTTACAACCGACAGCCGGCGATGCGTTTATCAACGGGAAAAGTATTAAAACTGAGCCGCATGAAGTACGTAAACAAATCGGTTATATGCCTGACTTTTTTGGAGTATATGATCAATTAAAAGCAGATGAATACTTGGACTTTTATGGTGCTAGTTACGGGATTTCCGTGGACAAAAGAGCAGAACTCATTCCACAACTATTAGAACTTGTAAACTTGTCTCATAAACGATATGAGTATGTAGATTTACTCTCCAGAGGGATGAAACAACGTTTGTGTTTAGCTCGTGCTTTAATTCATGATCCTAAAGTATTGATTTTGGACGAACCCGCATCAGGTTTGGATCCTCGTGCTCGTGTAGAGATGCGTGAAATATTAAAACAATTAAAAGGAATGGGTAAAACTATTCTAATCTCTTCTCATATTTTGCCAGAGCTTGCAGAAATGTGTGATGAAATTGGTGTCATTGATGGTGGAAAGCTTATCGCTCACGGCTCGGTTTCAGATATACAAGCGCAACTAAAAGGAGAGCGGCTTATTACTGTCAAACTAAAAGGGTTAACAACTCGAGCAGCGGGATACTTTGAAGAAGACCCTTTTGTAACGGGGATTGAAGAGTTTCCTGAAAAACATATAATCACATTTAAATATCGTGGTACAGAAGATGATCAAATGCGTTTATTAAAACATGCCTTAGAAGAGGGCTTGTCGATTTTATCATTTGCTGAACAAGAAACTGATTTAGAAGATGTCTTTATGGAAATTACAAAAGGAGTGGAGACTGTATGAGAGTCAATGTAAATAACCCTGTTCTCGTTAAAGAAGTAAAGCTCCGCTTCAGGTCGCTTAAAAGTTTTACAGGTATTTTGTTTTATTTAATTGCTATGAGCATTTTCGTTTTCGGCTTTATCTTTTTAACAACTTCGTTTAGCGGTACGGGCTTTTTTAAACCAGACCAAAGTTTTATCTTATTTGGCTTATTAACGTATATTCAGTTAGGTCTTATCTTGTTTATTACGCCTGGCTTAACAGCAGGGACAATCAGTACGGAAAGAGAAAAACAAACGTTGAACATGTTATTAACAACTTCTCAAAGCTCAATGCAGATTATTCTTGGTAAATTGTCTTCATCTATTGCATTTTTGTTGCTAATGTTAGTTGCCGGATTACCAATATATAGTTTAGTTTTCTTATTTGGAGGCATATCTCCCAGTCAATTAGGTTTAATATTTTTATTCTTTCTTTTAACGATGATTACCGTTGGAAGCATAGGTGTCATGTTCTCTACCATCACTAGGAAAACAATTGTCGCAATGATAGCGACGTATGGGACGATGATTTTCTTATCAATCGTTACTGCTTTTTTCTTTATGATCACTGTACAAGTAAACATGATGGGTACTGGAGCCATACAAAGTCCATCCCCAATAGCTCATTTTTGGGCAAGTATTAATCCGGGTATTCTAATTTTCACTTTATTAAATCCAACAACTGAGGAATTTGTAACTGAATTGACGCAAATTGATTTTCCGGTATGGGCAGGATTCACTATTTTTTATGTAGTATTAGCAGCAACAGCCATTACAATTTCTATTAAGAAATTACGTGTTAATATGAATCGACCAAAATAAGGAGGGGTAGGACATGAACAGCCGAGATCATATAATAGCGTCTGTAAAAAATGTTCATCGAAGATTAATTAGCGAACATATTTTTCGAGTCACACAAACGTGAAGACGATACGCTTGGCTTTATTGCCTTTGATGATAAACCTTGGGAAATAATCGAAGCTAAAACATTAACAAATAAAGAACAAGCAGTAGAAAAAATATTGTCTATATCGCTCGGTGGAGGAACTGAAATTTACCGGCCTAGACTTGGCATATTTAGACATTGTGGCTGTCAATGAAGTGGGAGAAGAAATTGACACTTTATCTGAGCCTGTTGCTCCTGGTAAAAGCCGAGTTTCATTTGATGCAGATCCAGGCCTGATTTTCCTAAGAATTTCAAATGAACAAAATAGTATGTATCAAGCTGGTATCTCGATCCCATATAGTGAAGAGTATAAAATTCAGCCACCAAATAAAGCGCTGTTGCAAAATATCGCCAGTCGGACAGGTGGTCAAGTCATATCAAATCCTGAACAAGCCATGCGTGATATAGATTATAAAAGCTCAGAGAGTAAGAGCGTACAAAAATGGCTAGTTCTAATTGCCATGCTCCTGTTTTTTGTTGATATTACGCTAAGACGATTTGGTTGGCGAATGCTCTCACGTAAATGGAAACGAGATAGACCTGAGCAACTTTCAACTACCAATGAAACGAATGTAGCTCAGATTTTAAAAAGGAAGAAGAAACGCTAAAAAGGTTGTTCCAGAAGTTTACACTTCTAGGAACAACCTTTTTACAATGGAATTGGGATTGTTGATTTTCTATAAGATAAAGTGGCAATAAAGAAACAAATGACTAAGATCAACGTACCTGCGATATAAGGGAAACTCATATTGATGTCAAATAGGATTCCGGCAAGAGCTGGTCCCACCATATTGCCTAAACTCATATATGCATTGTTCATACCTGCTGCAAACCCTTGTTCATTGCCAGCTTGTTTTGAAATCAACGTATTCACTGCGGGTCTTAGTAATGAAGCGGCTGTAAAGAAAACGCTTGAGACGATTAAAATTGGCCAGAAACCATCCACAAAAAGAACAGAAATCATTGCAAGAGCAGAAACAAGTAAATTCACTAAAATGACTTTTATTTCGCCAAAACGCTTAAACAATTTATTAATGACAAACGTTTGGACTATTACACCTGCAAAACCGCCTACTGTAATTAAGGCAGCAATTTCACCAGGTGTAAATCCATATTTTTTATCAACATACAATGAAATCGTTGCTTGAAAATTTGAGAGACCAAAGGAGAAAACTAGTACAACAATTAACATGACAAAGTATGGAGTTGTCGTTGATCGTTTCATTTGATTTAACAAATTTTCACGTTTGATTGGCATACTCGTTTTGACGACTGCAGGCCTAGTGTTTGGAAGAACAAACATGGAGATTGCTGCTGCAACTAAAGATGCACCAGTTGCGAAGTAAAAAGGAAAATGAATGCTAACTTCTGCTAGTAAAGCACCTATTGCAGGACCAATCATAAACCCGAGAGACATTGAAGCACCGAGTAATCCCATCCCCTTGCCACGTTCGTCCTCAGTTGTAATATCAGCAACAAACGCCATCATTGGAGGAATGAGGAAGGCAGCACCTACACCACTAAAAAAGCGAGCTAAAAATAACATCCAAAGTTCTGTAGCTGCCCCAAACATCAATTGAGATAAACCGAAAATAATGAGACCTATAATAATTAATTTCTTGCGGCCAAATTTATCTGATAAATCACCAGCAAGTGGTGAGAAAAGAAATTGAGAAAAAGCAAACATGGCAATTAAAAATCCAAGTGCTTGTCCAGCAACACCAAACGTTCCAAGGTATTCGGGCATAATCGGTATTATTAGTCCGATTCCTGACATTGCAATAAACATGTTGAACATTAACACATATAATGCAAAGCGATTAGACTTACTCGCCATTTTACATCCTACTTTCTATCTCTAACTGTTTCGAGTCTCTAAATTTTAACACAAAACTAAAGAAAAGCCATTCATTAAACCTGCCGATATATTATCTGATTTATTGCAAATGTGATTTATTTAGAAATTCCGGAATATCTTATTATATCTCTTATGGATTTTACCTATTGAAATGAAAGAACATGTAATCACGCTTTTGACAGATGAATCATTTTCAAAGCCTTTTCCATTTTTCTAACCGATTTATATGGTACCATTAAGATTAGAAGGAGTGACGGTATTGGGTAAAACGATGATGTTATTTTTAGATCCAAAAGTACGAAAACATAAAAAGAAACAAATAGAAGGAACATTTTTACTAGTTGATGATCGTGTTATTGCAATTGACGAACTCATGGATTACTGCAATGACTGTTTTGAACCTTTGTCTTATCATAAAGAATTCGATGCTTGTTACTGTGAGCCTTGCAATGCTTGGAGAGAAGAGGCATGTACAGATCCCACTTGCGAATATTGTGAGTTAAGACCTAAGCGACCTTTATCATAAGGCCGATTAGGTCTTTTTTTTAAGAATATAATTCTTGAAAACAATCCATACTAACTAATAGACACGATTTGGACGAAAAGACTATTTACCTGGTATTGTCTAATACCGCTGAATTGATTTGCAGGTAAGATTTTGTTATTCTAGAAATTGTGCTAATACGAATATAAATCGTTGGTAAATTAAAATCTTGGAGGTTTTCACATGACTGAACGTATGGTAGGTAAACAAGCACCCCGTTTTACAATGGAAGCAGTGCTAGCAGATAAGTCTTTCGGCAAAGTAAGCTTGGAAGAAAATATGAAACAAGATAAATGGACAGTATTGTTCTTTTATCCAATGGATTTCACGTTTGTATGTCCAACTGAAATAACTGCGATGTCAGATCGTTTTGACGAATTCGAAGATTTAGATACTGAAATCATTGCGGTTTCAACTGATACTATTCACACACACTTAGCTTGGATTAACACAGCTCGTGAAGATAATGGATTAGGCGAACTTAAATATCCATTAGCAGCAGATACAAATCACCAAATTTCTCGTGAATATGGTGTGTTAATTGAAGAAGAAGGAATTGCGCTTCGTGGACTATTCATCGTCAATCCTGAAGGTGAAATGCAATATCAAACTGTGTTCCATAACAATATTGGCCGTGATGTAGATGAAACTCTACGTGTATTACAAGCCCTTCAAACTGGTGGTCTTTGTCCAGCAAACTGGCGCCCAGGTCAAAAAACACTGTAATTTTGCATTTCAAAAATAGACTGTGAATACTATTTTTAATTAGACATCAAAGATTCCCCACGCATACGATACGCTGTGGGGATTTTTACTTTTAAGCTTAAAGGAGGAAGAAAGATGAAATTACGTTCACCTATGCCTAACCTAACAGGCGCAACCACTTGGTTAAATGGAGAGGTCTCAAGAAACCAATTAATCGGAAGTAAACCGACACTCATACATTTCTGGTCTGTAAGTTGTGGACTTTGTAAAGAAGCAATGCCTGAGGTCAATGCCTTTCGCGATCAATACAAAGACGAATTAAATGTAATTGCTGTTCACATGCCACGATCAGAAAAAGATATGGATTTAGACGAAATAAAAAAAGTCGCGTTACATCATGATATTACGCAACCGATATACATTGATAACGAGATGAAATTAACAGATGAGTTTGACAATCAATATGTACCAGCTTACTACGTGTTCGACAAAGACGGTCAACTGCGTCACTTCCAAGCAGGTGGAAGTGGTATGAAAATGCTTGAAAAACGTGTTAATCGTGTACTAGATGAAATGCGCAACGCATAATAGTATTAGAAAATATATAAGGTTTTGCAATACCACAATTCTTAGAGTTGTGGTATTTTTTATTGGGAAAATATACTTAAGGAAAGAGAACTAAATTTGCTTTCTAGTAAACCGTTGATATCTTTTAATTTTTACTGTGAACTCTAAATAATTAATAGCTATTTTCCAAGTAAATCACCTTAAATTTAGATTAAAGAGAAATATCAGTCAAAAGGGGGTAGTCATTTATTTCGGAATCCGATATATTTAATACTATGTCTTTTGATTAGGGGGAAAAAAACTTGGAAACTTTCAAAAAATTGAAAGAATATTACTGGCCAAATAAACATTTATTCTTTTGGTCCTTGTTCATGCTTCTCATTACGTTGGTGATCACTGTTGCGTATCCCATCATTTTGCAACAAACGATTGACCGTGTTATTAAGGGAGAGCAATATGATTTAGCTTGGGCACTAGCAGGAATTTTTATGGTACTAATGATTATTAAAGGAATTGCCACGTATATAGGACAATATACAGGTGATATGTTCGGGATACGTTCAGTTTACGAGTTGCGAAATGCGTTATATGCAAAATTACAGCGTTTACCATTCAAGTATTATGATAATGCGAAAACGGGTGACTTAATGTCACGACTAACTGCAGACGTCGAGGGTTTTCGCTTCTTCTTATCATTCGGATTTGTGGAGTTATTTCGATTAATATTTCTTGTATCCGTGTCGTTATGTGTCATGTTTTACTATTCCGTCTCATTAACATTTGTCTCCATGGCTGCGATGCCATTATTAATTGTTGCGGTGTTTCGTTTTGATAAACTCGTACATCCTGCATTTCGAGACATTCGAAAATCATTCGGAAAGTTAAACACGAATGTCCAAGAAAATATTAGTGGCATCCATACTGTAAAGTCACTTTCACGTGAATCATTTCAAATTGGAAAGTTTAATGAGTCAAATAGTGATTATAAAGGTCGTTATTTATACACAGCTGAAATTTGGGCGAAATATTTTCCTGTGATGGAGTTTCTCGGTAATATTAGCATTGTCTTTTTATTCGGCTATGGAGGATTCCTTGTTATGGGTGGGCAATTGACTGTCGGAGAACTTGTGGCATTTTATAGTTTACTTGGCTACATTATTTTCCCAATTATGAACTTAGGTTTTACTGTCAATTTATTTTCTCAATCAAAGGCTTCAGGAGAACGTTTATTAGAAGTATTAGAAGCACCAGAGCCGATACAATCTAAAGAAAATGCAGTGGATGGTTCAGGTATGAAAGGTCATGTAACTTTTGACCATGTCTCACTCCAATATCGTGAAGAGGACCAAGTTGCATTAAAGGATATTAATTTGACTGTAGAAGCTGGAAAGCGTGTCGGCTTAATCGGTGCGACTGGTTCAGGAAAAACAAGTTTAACGCAATTGTTAACCCGGTTTTATGAGCCAACAAAAGGGTCGGTCAAGATTGATGGTATCCCTGTTGATGACTATTCGTTAACTTCATTACGTTCAAAAATTGGATTTGTATTACAAGAGTCATTTCTATTTTCTTCGTCCATTAAAGCTAATATTTCTTATGGAAGACCGGATGCCTCAATAGATGAAATCATGGATGCAGCAAAACGTGCTAATGCACATGAATTCATACTGGAGCTACCAGAAGCTTATGATACGATGCTCGGGGAACGGGGTCTAGGTTTATCAGGTGGCCAAAAACAACGGATAGCAATCGCAAGAGCGTTATGTCAAAATCCAGCTATATTGGTACTCGATGACGCGACAAGTGCTGTAGATATGAAAACAGAACTTCATATTCAACAAGCATTAGATGAAGTCATGAAGGGTCGAACAACATTTATTATTGCTCACAGAATTTCATCTGTAAAACATGCAGATGAATTAATCGTTTTTGAACATGGAGAAATTGTTCAACGTGGAACGCATGAGCAATTAATTAAACAACCCGGGCTTTATAAACGAATTTATGAAATTCAATACAAGGACCAACTCGAAAATATTTATGCATAGAAAGGCGGAATCACAATGACAAAAAAAATTAATCCTAGTGTTTTAAAACGATTCCGCTACTCTTCGGATGATGTAATTGATGCACCATTTAATTGGTCCCAACTCGCTCGTTTATTTACTTATGTAAAACCTTACTCACGTTCATTACTACCAAAAGCATTTATTGCTGTTACGATTACGACCCTCATTAGACTTCTTATACCCATATTGATTGGTGTATTTGTTATCGATAAAGCGTTAGAAAACAAAGATGGTCAGATGCTTTGGATTCTTGTCGGGTCAATTGCGGTATTATATATTATTAATACCATTGCCAATCGTTTTCGAATAAGGTGGATGAATGAACTTGGTCAAAACGTGATCTACGATTTGCGAAAACATTTATTTACGCATGTACAATGGCTATCACATCGTTTTTTTGATCAGCGGTCTGCAGGTTCAATTTTAGTACGAATAATGAATGATATTAACTCGCTCCAAGAACTTTTTACAAATGGTGTTATTAATTTATTAATGGATATTCTTCTCCTTGCTGGTGTTCTCATCATTCTATTTACACTAAGCCCACCACTGGCGCTTGCTGTACTCGTTATTTTGCCATTGATGTTTTTCATATCAACGACGTTACGTAAAAATATTCGTCGATCTTGGCAAGATGTGCGTATGAAACAATCGAAAATTAACTCGCATTTGAATGAAAGTATTCAAGGAATGCGTATTACACAATCATTTACACAGGAAAATGAAAACATGGCTTTCTTTAATGGAATTAATGAAGAAAGTTACGAATCATGGCGTGTGGCAACGAAAAAGAACGCGTTGTTCCGTCCATTTGTTGAAATAACAAATGCAATTGGATCCGTGGTATTAATACTATACGGTGCTTACTTGATTAAAAATGGTCAACTAGATCTTGGAGCTTTTGTCGCTTTTGCTTTTTATCTAGGTATGTTTTGGGAGCCTATTTCACGTTTAGGTATGGTATATAGTCAACTATTGATGGGAATGGCATCATCTGAACGTATTTTTGAATTTTTAGATGAACAGCCATTAGTTCACGAAAAAGAAAATCCCCAAAAGATCAATCAATTAAAAGGACTTATTGAATTTGAGCATGTAGAATTTGGTTATGAAAAAAACCGCTTGGCATTAAATGGAATTACACTTGAAATGAAAGCTGGAAAGACAGTTGCACTCGTTGGACATACCGGTTCTGGTAAGACAACGATAGCCAATTTAGTATCACGTTTCTATGATCCAACCAGTGGTGTTGTTAAAATGGATGGGGTGGATATTCGCGATTTATCATTAAGTGATTTACGTGAACAAATCAGTATTGTGTTACAAGAAACTTTTATTTTCTCAGGTTCAATTCTGGAGAATATTCGTTTTGGTAACCCACATGCAACAGATGAAGAAGTGAAAAATGCTGCACAAGCTGTTGGAGCGAATGGGTTTATTGACCGGTTGTCTAAAGGTTACGATACTGAAGTAGAAGAGCGAGGGAATATATTATCCGTTGGTGAGAGACAGTTGTTATCATTTGCTCGTGCGATTCTTGCTAATCCAAGAATTATTATCTTAGATGAAGCAACTGCATCCATTGATACAGAAACGGAAATTCAAATTCAAGTGGCATTGCGCACTCTTTTGAAAAATCGAACTGCAATCATTATTGCACATCGTTTATCTACAATACGTGAAGCAGATCAGATTATAGTTTTGGAAAATGGTAGCGTACTTGAATCAGGAAATCATGATTCATTAATGAAAGACCGTGGTCATTATCACCACCTTGTAATGGCCCAATTTGAAGACGTGTTAAATTGAATTTGAGCGTCTTTCAAAGTTGTGATACACTATGTGCAATCGTTGCATAACGGAGGTTGAAGGATGAAGAAAGAATTCGTAGTTATTGGTTTAGGTCGATTTGGTGGAAGCATTGTTCGAGAGCTTGTTGAACAAGGTGCAGATGTCATGGCCATCGATAAATCTGCTGAACGTGTTGATGAATTTGCATCAATTGCGACACAAGCCGTGGTCGCTGATACAACGGATGAATCAGTCTTGAAATCACTCGGAATTCGTAATTTTGAACATGTAATTGTAGCGATAGGAGACGATATCCAATCAAGCATACTAACTACTCTTATGTTAAAAGAAATCGGTGTCAATAAAATCACCGTAAAAGCTCAAAATGATTATCACGAGAAAGTATTACGTAAAATCGGTGCTGATCAAGTCGTCCATCCTGAACGTGACATGGGAATTCGTATAGCTAATAATATGATTTCAAATAATGTCTTGGATTATCTCGAACTTTCTGATGAACATTCCATAATGGAGATTAAGGCAAATGAACTATTAGCTGGTTCAACATTAATTGATCTTGATATTCGAGCGAAATATGGTATAAACATCGTAGGGATTAAACGTGGAGATGATATTCTCGTATCTCCGCAAGCGGATGAAGAAATTCTTATTAATGATATTCTAATTGTTATCGGGGCAGACGCAGATATTATCCGATTTGAAAAAAAAGCCATGCACTAAAGAAAAGCGAAGCAGGCCACTATAGATCGACACCGGTGCTGGAAGAAACGATTCGGAAACTTGTTTCCGCATGAGTTTCTGAAGCTAAGGTGCGATCTGGCCTGCGGAGCTAGACACTAAAGAAAAGCGAAGCAGGCCACTTATAGATCGACACCTGTGATTTCTGCCCGTAATAGGGACCTTGGTTGGTGGTGGATAGTGTCTAACAAACATAAGAAAAGCTGTGCAGTTTATCACAATAAGTGATAGCTGCACAGCTTTTTTCTTGTTATTAAACTTCCATTATAACTGGTAAAATCATTGGACGACGCTTTGTTTTTTCATATAAATATGGTCCTAATACATCTACAATTTCACTTTTCAATTCAGAAAAAGGAATATTTTTTGATTGAATTGTTTTTTGTAAATGACGATTTAACATATGTTGAGCTTCATTAATCATTGCTCCAGATTCACGCATATAAACGAATCCACGAGAAATGATGTCTGGTCCAGAAACAATCTTCTGACGTTCTTGATCTGTACTCACCACAACAATAACTAAACCTTCTTCAGATAAAATGCGACGATCACGTAATACAACATTGCCAACATCACCAATTCCACTACCATCAATGTATACATCACCAGATGGGATACGACCAGCAACTGCTGCTTCGTTTTGGCTTAGTGCCAAGACATCGCCATTTTCCATAATAAATGTATTCTCTGGTTTAACATCACAATCAATAGCTAGTTCCGTATGTATTTTTAGCATACGATACTCACCATGAATAGGCATGAAGAATTTAGGTTTCATTAATCGTAACATCAATTTTTGTTCTTCTTGGGAACCATGCCCTGAAGTATGGATGTTACTTAATGAGCCATGAATGACATCTGCTCCTGCGCGGAATAACAAGTTAATTGTACGGTTAATGCTACTGCGATTTCCTGGAATTGCAGAAGAGGAAAAGATAACCGTATCTGCAGGTTGAATTTGAATTTGGCGATGTGTTCCATTTGCTATACGAGACAAAGCCGCCATAGGCTCACCTTGACTACCTGTACATAAAATCATCACTTCACTTGCTGGGAGACGATTTAATGTTTGTGTATCAACAAATGTTTCATTCGGTGCAATGATATAGCCCAGTTCACGTCCAATATTTATTGCGTTGTCCATGCTTCGACCAAATACGGCGATTTTACGACCATGACGAATTGCAGCTTCTACCACTTGTTGTACACGAAAAATATTAGAAGAAAACGTTGCGAAAATAATACGTCCATTTACTTTACGGAATATTTCCGATAAGCTTTCTCCAACTTTTCGCTCAGACATTGTGAATTCAGGTACTTCTGCATTTGTACTATCTGATAATAAACAAAGCACGCCATCACGACCAATTTCAGCCATTTTGGTAATATTAGCAGGTTCTCCTACAGGTGTGAAATCAAACTTGAAATCTCCTGTGTGAACTATATTTCCAGATGGTGTTTTAACAACTATTCCAAATGCATCTGGAATACTGTGTGTCGTTCTGTAAAAACTAACAGATGTTTTACGGAATTTAATAATTTCATCTTCCGTAATAACGTGCATTTTTGTTGTACGAAGTAGACCGTGCTCTTCAAGTTTGTTGCGTAACAAACCAAGCGCAAGTTTTCCGCCGTAAACAGGCACATTCAATTGTTTTAGTAAATAAGGAATACCACCGATGTGATCTTCATGACCGTGTGTAATAAATAGACCTTTAATTTTGTCTACATTTTTCACGAGATACGAATAGTCAGGAATGACATAGTCAATTCCAAGTAGTTCATCTTCTGGAAATTTAATACCTGCATCAATTAATATTATTTCATCTTGAAATTGGATACCGTATGTGTTTTTGCCGATTTCGCCCAGTCCGCCTAGTGCGAAAACCGCTGTTTGGTCATTCTTAACAAATTTCATATAGTTTACTGTTTCTCCACTATAAAGTTTTCGTTAGCTTGCTCATAGGTTAAATGATTACCTTCAAGTAGCTGAACAAATTCGACATTATAGTTGCGATCCTTTAATGCGAAGCGAACTTCACGTTCAGAAGATGCTTCAATGTATAGGCTTTTTGTGTTTTCGCGAACTGGCACTTCAAGCGGGTTTTCTTGATAAAATACTTTGTAAATCATGTTTTGCTCTCCTTTTTCACGTTCATAATAATTTCACTCTCTTTATATTATCACGAGCCTGTTTTAAAATAAAGAAAAGCCCTACTATAATTAGCAGGGCAAATAATTATGCAATTAGTTTTTTCCCGAGTATGCCGCCTAGCCGTCTCAATAATTTCCTTTTTAGACGCTTTAACATGGGCAAATCACTCCTTGCTCCTATTATACAGAAAATTTAGACTTTTGTAAAGAGTACTTGTCTTTAGTACAATTCATGCAATAGAGAGGATGAAAGGAATGAAAAAAGTTTTATTTTTTGATATAGACGGAACACTGTATGATTCTAATAAACAAATACCAATAAAGGCGAAGGAAGCCGTCTTTGAAGCAAGGAATAAGGGGCATGAAGTGGTTATTGCTACCGGACGTGCACCATTTATGATTCAAGAAGTTTTAAAAGAGTTAGAGATTGATTCTTACATTTGTTTTAATGGTCAATATGTTGTCTATCAAAATAAAGTTATATCTCACAATGAAATTAATCCAATTCAACTAAAATTGGTTTCAGAATTTGCAAGAGAACATAATCATCCTATGGTATATATGAATGCTGAAAAAATGATTTCATCTATTACATATCATCCACAAATTGAAGAAAGTATGAACAGCTTAAAATTTCCGCATCCTAATTTTGAAGAAAATTTTATTTTGAACAACAATATTTATCAAGCACTGCTGTTTTGTTCAATGGAAGAAGAACTAGCGTATCAAGAAGATTTCCCTCACTTGAAATTTGTAAGGTGGCATCGTGTATCTGCTGACATCTTGCCTAAAGGTGCGTCAAAAGCAAACGCTGTTAAGTTCATATGTCAAAAATTCAATATTGATATAAAGGATACAATTGCATTTGGAGACGGTTTAAACGATATTGAAATGTTAGAAACGGTAGGATATGGAGTTGTTATGGGAAATGGTCACGAAGAAGCTCTAAAACGCGCTAATTATGTGACAACTCACGTGGATGATGATGGTTTAGTCAACGCGATGAATTATTTAAATCTTATTTAAAAGGTAAAAAGGTTCCCAATAACTAGGAACCTCAAAATTATTTATCTTATTTTTCCTTTTCAAATGGGACTGAATTAGGAATTTCTTCAAATGGATTTTCTTGATTAATACGATCGAAGAACATCACACCGTTCAAATGATCAAGTTCATGTTGAAAAGCAATTGCAGATAAACCTTTTAAGCGTAGTTTAAATTCTCTTCCATCTGGATAAAAGCCTTTGGCAGTAATACGTGCATATCTAGGAACGTATCCTTCAATAACTCGATCAACAGATAAACAGCCTTCGCCTACTGTAATATAGGTTTTTTCGACCGAGTGACTAATGATTTTAGGGTTTATGGCAACTAAACTTAACTTAGATTCATCATCTTGCAAATGAAGTGCAAACATTCGCTTCGCTATATTGACTTGAGGTGCAGCAATACCAATACCAGGACGTAAATCATAACGGGCAAGCATATCTGCATCTTGACTATTCTTTACATAATCATGTAAGTCCTGTGCTAATTTTGCGTTTTCAGTTGATAAAGGAAATTTTATTTCCTGCGCTTTTTGTCGCAAAGTAGGATGTCCTTCGCGGATAATATCTTTTAGTTCAAACATTCAAGTCTTCCTTTCCAATAGTTACTATCTATTAAGTATAGCGAAGGATGGCATCCATGCAAATGAAAAGAAGAATTTAGAAATATTGAAATATCTTCCTTGAGAGGATATAGTATAAAAAGGTTTAGGGGGCTATTTAATGAAAAAAATCGTAATTGGCACTTTTCTTTCCACTTCGATAATACTTTCAGCATGTTCTATAGGAGTAACTACAGAAGAAAAGTTATCAGAAACATTAGCAACAATATATGAAGAAGAGCAAGGATATCGAGACGCACAACAACAATTGACTGTCTTAGAAAAGAAAGAACAAAGTACTTTTAACTCAAGCATGGAATTGACACAAGAACAACAAGAAGAAGTGTCAATAAAAGTAGAGGAACTAAAATCTTCTTTAATGGAAAGGTTGACTTTACTTAATGAAGAGAACGAATCGATTGAAAGTGCACTCGCTTCTATATCTTCATTTGATAGTCTTATAGATGAGGTAAAGGAAGAAGAAATAAAAACGACATTAATTGATTTGAAATCATTAATAGAAACTCGTTATCAAGCACATGATGTTGTTAGTAAAGAGTATCAAAAATTAACTGACTTACAAACTGTACTCTACGATATGCTAGTAGATGAAGAAACGGAACAAGCTCAACTTCAAGAACAAGTATTAAAAGTAAACGAACAAAATGATATTGTACAATCTTCAATTAATGAATTTAACGAAGCCACAATAGAATTAAATGAATTGAAAGTTTCAATATATGATGCTTTAGATGAAAAGTGAAAGGACTTCCAAGTGAAGTCTTTTTTTTATGTAAAATGATGGGTTTCAAAAGTGTTATCTTTTATAGTACAGATGCCAGTTTGTACTAGTACAGATTTCGTTTGAGTGAATATTTAATAAACAGTAAGTTGTTATTTCACTAGAGTTACACATGATTGACCACCAATTTAAAGTTGAGTATACTAGGTAAGAATGGACATTGTATCACTTGATTATAAATGATTTTTTAATACAGTTAGTTAAAGGAGAGTGTTAACATGGCAGCAAAAAATGCCAAGCAATTAGGCCCAGTAGAAACACTTCATGCGATTGAAGAAAAGTTTGAAATGTTTCAGATTTTGAACGAAGAAGGCGAAATCGTAAACAAAGATGCTGAAGTAAACTTATCGGATGATGAGTTAGTTGAGTTAATGCGACGAATGGTTTACACACGTATTCTTGATCAACGATCGATTTCATTAAATCGTCAAGGACGTCTGGGTTTCTATGCACCAACTGCTGGACAAGAAGCTTCACAACTTGCATCACACTTTGCTCTTGAAAAAGAGGACTTCATCCTTCCTGGATATCGTGACGTACCACAAATGATTTGGCATGGTTTGCCACTTTCTCAAGCATTTTTATTCTCTCGTGGCCATTTCATGGGTAACCAGATTCCTGAAGACGTAAAAGTAATCCCGCCACAAATTATTATTGGTGCTCAATTCGTCCAAGCTGCTGGAGTAGCACTTGGTATGCAAAAACGCGGTAAAAAATCTGTTGCAGTTACATATACAGGTGACGGTGGTTCTTCACAAGGAGACTTCTATGAAGGAATCAACTTTGCAGGTGCATTCCGTTCACCAGCAATTTTCATTGTTCAAAATAACCAATTTGCTATTTCAACACCACGTGAATTACAGACAGCTGCGAAAACAATTGCACAAAAAGGGATTGCGGCTGGAATTCCAAGTATTCTAGTTGATGGAATGGATCCATTAGCAGTATACGTAGCAACGCGTGATGCGCGAGAACGTGCAGTGAATGGCGAAGGACCAACATTGATTGAAGCCTTATGTTATCGTTATGGACCTCATACAATGGCTGGAGATGATCCAACTCGATACCGTACGTCTGAAACAGATTCTGAATGGGAAAAGAAAGATCCTATTGTACGTTTTCGTATGTATTTAGAAGCTAAAAAGCTTTGGAATGAAGAAAAAGAAAACGAAGTAATTGAGCAGGCAAAAGAAGAAATTAAAGCTGCTATTAAAACAGCTGATGCTGCACCAAAACAAAAAGTAACTGATTTAATGGAATTCATGTATGGCGACGAAATGCCATTTAACTTAAAAGAACAATATGAAATCTACAAAGAGAAGGAGTCGAAGTAACCGATGGCACAAATGACGATGATTCAAGCAATTACGGATGCACTCCGTAATGAACTGAAAAATGATGAAAATGTCCTCGTCTTCGGTGAAGACGTTGGAAATAACGGCGGAGTATTCCGTGCAACTGAAGGCTTACAAAAAGAATTTGGGGAAGATCGTGTATTCGATACACCTCTTGCAGAGTCAGGTATTGGTGGTCTAGCAGTAGGCCTATCATTAGAAGGATACCGTCCTGTTCCTGAAATTCAATTCTTTGGTTTTGTTTTTGAAGTAATGGATTCGATCAGTGGTCAATTAGCTCGTATGCGTTTCCGTAGTGGGGGTAAATACCATGCTCCAGTTACAATACGATCACCTTTTGGCGGTGGTGTTCATACTCCAGAAATGCATGCAGATAGTTTAGAAGGCTTAATGGCTGCTCAACCAGGTTTGAAAGTAGTTATTCCTTCTTCACCTTACGATGCAAAAGGCCTATTAATTTCTTCAATTCGTGACAATGATCCTGTTATTTTCTTGGAACATATGAAATTATATCGATCATTCCGTGAAGATGTACCTGAAGAAGAGTATACAATCCCTTTAGGCGAAGCAGCAGTAAAACGCGAAGGAAAAGACTTATCAATTATTACGTATGGCGCTATGGTACACGAAAGTTTAAAAGCTGCAGAAGAGCTTGAAAAAGAAGGCTTCTCAGTAGAAGTAATTGATTTACGTACCGTACAACCATTAGATATTAAAACAATTATTGCTTCTGTTGAAAAAACAGGACGTGCAATCGTTGTACAAGAAGCACAGAAACAAGCTGGTATTGCAGCGAATGTTGTTGCAGAAATTAACGAGCGTGCGATATTAAGTTTAGAAGCACCCGTTCTTCGTGTAACTGCACCAGATACTATATTCCCGTTCTCTCAAGCAGAGACAGTATGGTTACCAAACTCAAAAGACATTATTGAAACAGCGAAAAAAGTATTAACATTCTAATAGACACTATCAACAGAAAGGGTGATTTTTGTGGCATTTGAATTTAAATTACCAGATATCGGTGAAGGTATACACGAAGGTGAAATCGTTAAATGGTTTGTAACCGCAGGTGATACTATAGAAGAAGACGATATTTTATGTGAAATCCAAAATGACAAAGCAGTTGTAGAAATTCCATCACCGGTTACTGGGAAAGTAGAAGAAGTCCTTATAGGTGAAGGAACAGTTGCGACAGTTGGACAAGTATTAATTCGTATTGACGCACCAGGGTATGAAGACCTAAAGTTTAAAGGTGATCATGAAGACGAGCCTAAAGCAGAAGAAAAAACAGAAGCTCAAGTTCAAGCGACTGCAGAAGATGGTCAAACAGTAGAAAAAGAAGCGACTTCTGTTGCGAAAGAGCAAGCTCCTGAAAAAGAAGCGGCAGATTCATCAAAAGCTCAACCAAAAGCTGAAAAAGATCCAAATGGTCGCATAATTGCGATGCCTTCTGTTCGTAAATTTGCTCGCGACAATGACGTGGAAGTTTCTCAAGTTAACGGGTCAGGAAAAAATGGACGTGTTATGAAAGAAGATATTGAAGCGTTTATGAATGGTGATCAATCTTCTGATTCAACGACCCAAGATTCTGTTGTTGAGAATGATGAAACAGCTACTGATAAAAAAGATGAAAAAGCAGCTAAACCGGTAGAGAAGACATTAGAAGGCGAATTCCCTGAAACACGTGAGAAAATGTCGGGTGTCCGTAAAGCAATTGCGAAAGCAATGGTTCACTCAAAACATACAGCACCTCATGTGACCTTAATGGATGAAGTTGATGTTACAGAACTTGTTGCACATCGCAAAAAGTTCAAAGACTTGGCTGCGGAAAAAAATGTAAAATTAACGTACTTACCTTATGTAGTAAAAGCTTTGGTAAGCACATTGCGTGATTTCCCAGAATTTAATCGTTCATTAGATGATGAAGCTGGTGAAATTGTTCAGAAACATTATTTCAATATCGGAATTGCTGCGGATACCGAAAAAGGTCTGATGGTGCCTGTTATTAAACATGCAGACAGAAAATCAGTATTTGCGATTTCAGATGAAATCAACACACTTGCTGGCAAAGCACGTGATGGTAAATTATCACTTGCTGAAATGAAGGGTGCTTCATGTTCAATTACGAATATTGGTTCAGCTGGTGGACAATGGTTCACTCCAGTTATTAACCATCCAGAAGTTGCTATTCTAGGAATTGGTCGTATTGCAGAGAAACCAGTCATTAAAAATGGTGAAATTGTAGCGGCTCCTGTGTTAGCATTATCTATGAGCTTTGATCATCGAATGATCGACGGTGCGACTGCTCAGCACGCATTAAATAATATTAAACGTTTGCTTAGCAATCCAGAACTTTTATTAATGGAGGCGTAAAAAATGGTAGTAGGAGATTTTCCAATCGAAACAGATACGCTAATTATTGGCTCAGGCCCTGGCGGTTATGTTGCAGCAATTCGTGCAGCTCAAACTGGCCAAAAAGTAACAATCGTTGAAAAAGAACATATTGGTGGCGTTTGTTTAAACGTTGGTTGTATTCCATCAAAAGCGTTAATTTCAGTCGGTCACCGTTTTGAACAAGCAAAACACTCAGATGATATGGGGATTACAGCATCTGAAGTTACTATCGACTTTTCAAAAGCACAAGCGTTCAAAGACAGTGTCGTTAAGAAATTAACGGGTGGAGTTGAAGGTTTATTAAAAGGAAATAAAGTGGATGTTGTTCTTGGTGAAGCTTACTTTGTTGACGCAAACACGGTTCGTGTAATGGACGAAAAATCATCACAAACGTACAAGTTTAAACATGCGATTATCGCAACTGGTTCTCGACCAGTTGAAATTCCATCATTCAAGTTTTCTAAACGTGTCTTGAGCTCTACAACTGCATTGAGTCTTACTGAAATTCCAGGAAAACTAGTCGTTATTGGCGGCGGTTATATCGGAACTGAACTTGGTACAGCTTATGCAAACCTTGGTTCTCAAGTAACTATTGTTGAAGGCGGAGACGATATCTTAGCTGGTTTTGAAAAGCAAATGACGTCAATTGTCAAAAAAGGCTTGAAGAAAAAAGGCGTGGAAATTGTCACTAAGGCAGTAGCTAAAGGTGTTGAAGAAACAGAATCTGGTGTAATTGTTACATTTGAAGCAGGCGGCGAAGAGAAGAAAGTCGAAGCGGATTATGTATTAGTAACAGTTGGTCGTCGTCCGAACACGGATGAGATGGGTCTTGAAGAACTGGGTATTAAAATGGGCGAACGTGGTTTGATCGAAGTGGACAAACAAGTTCGTACAAGCATCGAAAATATTTTTGCAATTGGTGACGTGGTTGCAGGACTTCAACTTGCTCATAAAGCTTCTTATGAAGGTAAAGTAGCAGCTGAAGTAATTGCAGGACAAACTTCTATAGTGGATTATTTAGCCATTCCAGCTGTTTGTTTCACAGATCCGGAACTAGCAACAGTTGGTTTAAACGAAGAGCAAGCTAAAAAAGAAGGCTTTGAAGTTATGGCTGGGAAATTCCCATTCGGAGCAAACGGGCGTGCATTAGCATTAAACACTCCTGAAGGCTTCGTGAAGCTTGTTTCACGTAAATCTGATGGTTTACTGCTTGGTGCTCAAATCGTTGGTCAAGGTGCTTCTGATATGATCGCTGAGCTTGCATTAGCAATTGAAGCGGGCATGACGGTTGAAGACATTGCCATGACAATTCACGCGCATCCAACATTGGGAGAAATCTCAATGGAAGCTGCTGAAGTTGTAATGGGTCATCCGATTCATATTTTATCTAAATAATTACTTGTTGCCGTACAGCAATTCTGCTGTACGGTTTTTTTGTTTTCTATAATATATCTAGAAATATTTATGGGAATTATGCTAAAATGACTGTCGAAAGGGTTATGGTGATACATATGAAATACATAAAATTTATGACTTTGAGTTTGTTAGCATTAATGTTAGCGGCATGTGGGGAAACAGAATCAGAAACAAAAACACCCGCATCAGCTCCTGTACAACAAGAAGTTGAGGAAGAAGAAAAGGTAGAGGAAGAAGCAAGTGAAGAAGTTATTGAAGAGGAGTCACCTGCATCAGCTACTGCCGATCCCTTATATGCATTAAATAAAGCAAATTGGTCGTTTAAACCAATTGCTGATGCACCATCAAAAGTAGTGCTTTTAACTATTGATGATGCACCAGACAAACGGTCTTTAGAAATGGCGAAAACGTTAAAAGCATTAAACGCACCAGCAATATTTTTCATAAATGGACACTTTGTAGATACCGATGAAGAAAAAGCTGTATTAAAAGAGATTTATGATATGGGCTTTGCAATTGGTAATCACACACAAACGCATGCAAATTTAAAGAGTTTGTCTGAAGAGCAACAACGAGTAGAAATCATGAAAATAAATGAAACAATCGAAGAGATAACGGGTGAAAAACCAAAATTCTTCCGTGCGCCATTTGGAGTGAATACAGATTTCAGCAAAGCGCTAGTGAAAGAGCAAGGCATGCTGTTAATGAATTGGACCTACGGCTACGATTGGGAAGCGAAATACCAAGATGCTGATACTTTAACCGATATCATGGTCAACAGTGAGTACTTAACGGAAGGTGCAAACTTATTGATGCATGATCGTGTATGGACCGCTGCTGCTTTAAAAGGAATTGTGGAAGGACTTAGAGGTAAAGGTTACGAAATGATTGACCCAGCAACAATTCAAGGCGTAACTATTGATTAATATGAATAAGCAATAAATGTAGTGCAAATATACAATTCCTATTCACAGTATCTAATAAAAAGGCTGAGCATGATCCGCAAAAACGGAAGCTCAGCCTTTTTTTAATTAATCTAATAAAAAGCTTTATGCTCTTTAATGACTCGGATCAACTTCAATTCATCGTCTTCTGGACCTTGAACTGGTAATCCAGCCTCGATATTCATATGAATATACGCAATATTATCTGCAGTAATAATTTCACCTGGAATAAAAATTGGAATTCCTGGTGGATAAACCATGATAAATTCAGCTGATATACGTCCGACTGATTCTGCAAACAACACAACCTCTGTTGTTGCATAGAAAGCATCTCGTGGCGTCATGGCTAACAGTGGAATATCAGGCATGGTTACAAAAGGTTCGAGAATTGCAGCTTCTGAATCAAATGCCAGTGCCATACGTTGGAGTGCATTTATGAGTAAGTTTAATTCTTTTTTCGAATCTGCAATTGTCACGATACACAAAATGTTGTAAAGATCAGATAATTCAATTTCAATGTTGGCATTTTCACGCATCCATTCTTCCGCTTGGTGCCCAGTGATACCCAAATTTTTAACGCTAATTAATAATTTTGTAGGGTCTATATCGAAAGTTGCTGACGTACGCAATATCTCATTTCCTACACAACGTAGGTGAGGGATTTGATTTATACGTTTTCGTGCATCTTTAGCTAAGCGGATCGTCGTTGTTAATAAGTCATGTCCATTGATAGCTAATTGACGTCTAGCGGTATCAAGCGACGCTAAAATTGGATACGATGTAGATGTTGTTGTTAACATTGATAATATCGATTGTACACGCTTAGAAGAAACTAAACCTTCACGTACATTTAAGACGGAACTTTGCGTCATTGAACCACCCAGTTTGTGTACGGAAGTTGCCGCCATATCAGCTCCAGCTGACATGGCAGATATCGGTAATGATTCATGGAAATGAATGTGAACACCATGTGCTTCGTCGACTAATACTGGGATTTCACGTCTATGTGAAATTTCAACAATACGTTTCAAATCTGCCGCTATTCCGAAATATGTTGGGTTAATCACCAGAACAGCTTTAGCATCTGGGTGGGCTTCAAGAGCTTTCTCCACAGATTCTGCCGATATTCCGTGCGAAATCCCAAGATCTGGATCAACTTCTGGGTGAATAAATACTGGAACCGCACCAGCAAATACAATTGCAGACATTATTGATTTGTGAACATTTCTTGGCACCAAAATTTTATCGTTAGGCCCACATACACTTAAAATCATAGTCATAATGGCTCCGCTTGTTCCTTGTACTGAGAAAAATGTAAAGTCAGCACCAAAAGCTTCTGCAGCTAATTCCTGAGCTTTTTTTATGGCTCCTTTTGGCGAATGTAAATCATCAAGTGGAGCAATATTAATTAAGTCAATGGAAAGAATGTTTTCTCCGACGAATTCACGAAACGCAGGATCCATGCCATTCCCTTTTTTATGACCTGGAATATGAAATTGAATAGGATGTCGATTGCGATGTTTTAGCAAGACATCAAATAAAGGGGTTTCTAATTGTGACACTGATCGCACACCTCAACTTTCTTAAAGAGAGTGTTACAAAAGTTCATTAAAAATAGCAGTCATATTTCTTAATGGTTTCCTTTTGAACACATAATTAATAATAAAAACAAGTGAATTATAGCACTATGAATAGCAGATGACTATAAAATTATAAAGGAATTTTGATAACTAAGACGAATACAGTATGTAGAAGATAGGAGGAATTTATTAAATGAAATGGCAAACACGCATTACAGACTTATTACATATTAAATATCCAATCATTCAGGGAGGATTAGCATATCTGGCATATGCCGATTTGGCAGCAGCTGTGTCAAACGCTGGTGGACTTGGCCAAATTACTGCAATGAGTCTGGAGACACCAGAGGCACTGCGAACAGAAATACATAAAGTGCGTTCACTAACCGATCAACCGTTTGGTGTTAATTTCGCTATTGGAGAGCAAGGACGTCCGTTTTCTCATATGCTTGACGTGGCAATTGAAGAGAATGTACCAGTTGTATCGATGACTGGCGGTAATCCTACAGCTATTTTTAATCAGCTGAAAGGAACTGCTATTAAAAAGTTAGTCTTAGTAGCAGCAACTAGACAAGCGCAAAAAGCAGAAGAACTTGGTGCTGACGCTGTAATGGTTGTAGGGCAAGAAGGTGGGGGACACTTAGGGCGTGACGATGTTGGCACAATGGTTCTTGTACCCCGTGTCGTGGATGCTGTGTCTATCCCAGTAATTGCTTCAGGTGGAATTGGAGACGGACGTGGATTAATGGCCGCACTTGCATTAGGTGCTGAAGGCGTAGAGATGGGAACACGTTTTATCGCTACAAAAGAATGCGTTCACGCCTCACAGGTATATAAGCAAGCTTTACTAAATAGCAGTGAAACGGGAACGACGGTTATTAAACGCTCGATAGGTGCTCCTGCAAGAGTCCTCGTTAACTCGTGGACAGAAAAGATTCATGAAATTGAAGCTTCTACACCGACGTATGAAGCATTAAAAGAGTATATTAGTGGTCAAGCTAACAAACAATATATATATGAAGGTCTCGAATCACAAGGTTTTGGTTGGGCTGGCCAAGTAACTGGCCTTATAGAAGATGTCCCTTCTGTGGAAGAATTATTTTCGCGTATGATTACTCAAGCAGAGAACTTGCGCGTAAAATGGAACTAGGGAAAGGGTGAAACAAAATGAGTTTTTCGTATCCATTTTCAAAAGATTGGTCAACGAATGAAATTGTAGATGTTGTCCAATTTTTTGAAGTAATTGAACACGCTTATGAAAAAGGAGTTAAACGAGAAGAATTGATGGCAAAGTATCGTCGATTTAAAGAAATTGTTCCATCTATTGCAGAAGAGAAAACTTACTTTCGAGATTTTGAAAAAGAAAGCGGATATATTTGTTATCCAATCATTAAGAAAATGAAAGAGACAACTGCAGGCGCAATTATAAAAGGAGCAGGGAGATAATCCCTTGCTCCTTTTTTATTTACAATTATTAATCTGAGTTTAAACCACACAGTAAATGAAAGTACAAATAACGTTGTTTTTTAAGTGAATTTAACTAAACATTCATTCTGATAATAAAAGGAATTAATCAACAATATGGTATTGAAGTAATGATGAAATTTCTCAATACTGTCAAAAGACTTTAGTTTATCGGTGAAGTTTATTTAAACGATAATTTATATAAGGGAAGAAGTGTTTCAAATGTTTCTTTTACAACGTCGAAGAATTCGTTTCCGTTCGATAGTATCGGGTCATTTGCCGCAAAGTGTCTCCCAATTAGAAACTCCGCCTTTTTGACGTCACGAAAACGTTCAAGCGATTCTTTTAAGTCGATTTCCTTTAATGAAATGGCATCTTTTTTCATATGATCTAATGAAACGACGTAATCATTAGGAACGGTAGACTTGATTGTTTTCAAATTCTTCAAGAATGTATTTGCGATATTCGACTTATTTGGCAATTCGTATATAAACGCCAACCAAACGAAAACGTGGTCGTCATATACCCCGATTTGAAAATGCGGGTGTTGTTTATATCCCCGTTTATTTCCTGCTATCGCCAACCAAGTATCGTTAGGGGGATTGACGCTTCGACGTAAATGCTTGGCGATATGCAAAAACATCTCATTTCCAAGTATTGCTGAAAGGTCGTCGGTTAACGGTTGTCCGATCGCTTGGAACTTGGGTTGAATTCGTTCTTGGATTGCGGTCATTCTTGGTTGAAGCCCTTCAATTGTAAATGTATCAAAATCATTTTGTGTAAAACCGTTGAATTTCATAATGATAAACTCCTTATTAATATTTATTTGGTGGAAGCGAATGGTGTTCCTTGTAAATGTTACGTGAATTTTTAGGGGGATTTACAGAACGTCTAGCATGCGACGTGAGGATAAAATTCATCTCCGGTTTTATATGAAAAATAAGCAGCGTATGTATGACTAATTTCTTTGGATTTTAGTCGGACTTTTTCAATCAATGCTTGCATACGATGTTCTAAACCTTCTATTTCAAATACCCCAAAATCGGCACTTTTACTATTTGTTTTTCAACTTTATTTTCACCTTTCGCATTTCCTATGTTTAGTTTAATGAAAAATTGGGGAAAAATCATGTAAGTAGCTTTATTTAGTTGACAAACCCATCATCGTATCATAAGTTATAATAAGCAATCAGAATATTTAGATTAAATAGAAAAGGGGTGTAAGACCATGAAACAAGTTGTCCATATAGTTCGCAAAGAAGATTTAGAAAAGAAATTAATTCTCGGTTTAAAATTTGAGCTTGACTATGAACTTGCCTCTTTGTTCGATGCGATGCAAAAAGAAAACCAAAAAGAAATTGATAAGAGTAAGTTAAGACTAGGCGAAATTCATTCGGAGTTGAAGGCATTACATGCGCTACATTAAATATAAAGTTAGTAATTACTGGTAAACATCTGGTCGTCAATATCTGACACCAGGTGTTTTTTTGTTTATAATAAGGAATGAAGACGAATGATTTAGAAAGGCGGCTAATCCATTGGAACATCAAATGCTAGATTACTATGCAAAGGATTTAATAAAAAAAGCTGGAATAAAAATACGCCATTCATTCTCAAGCGAACTTGCTATTGAATCTAAATCGGATGCTAATGACTTAGTAACCAATATTGATAAAGAAATTGAACAATATTTTATTCATCATATTCGCAAAGATTATCCAGGACACTTGATTTTAGGTGAAGAAGGATTCGGTGATAACATCAGTGCATTAGATGGCTACGTATGGATGTTAGATCCAATTGATGGCACAATGAATTTTATCCATCAACAAAGAAATTTTGCTATTTCTTTAGGTATATATAAAGATGGTGTTGGAGTATTAGGCTACATATATGATGTTATTCACAATGAGTTATATAGTGCACAAAAAGGGCATGGGGCTTATTTAAATGATGAACCAATTCCGGTTTTGGAATCAACAACAATTTCAGAAGCTATTATTGGATTAAGTCCAAATTGGATTATACCGAACCGTCGTATTGATAATGAAGGTCTAATTAAACTTGTTCAAGATGTTAGAGGAATACGTTCATACGGGTCTGCTGCACTTGAGCTTGCTTATGTCGCAACAGGGCGGATTGATGCTTATATTTCTTTGAGATTATCTCCTTGGGACATAGCGGGAGGAGTAGTTATCGCTCAAGAAGTTGGGGCGGTTGCGACAAATTTAAATGGTCAGCCACTAAAATTTTTAGAACAAGATACTTTCCTAGTAGCTCGAAAAAGTATACATGAGACTTTACTAAGTAATTACATTTCTTTAAAATAGGCTCTGTCTATAGTGTTGATATCCGTTACAAAGCCATCTGACCAACATTCAGTTGGCTTTGAGGACGAGGACTCTTTGCGCTCGCACTAAGAAAGCATAGCTGTTTTCGGAATATCTACAGCAATATTTAACATTTTTTTATAATAAAAAGCAAGAAATGGAGAAATCCATTTCTTGCTTTTGTCATCATGGCTCGCTAGAGTGGCACTTTACGCTTTTTGTTACAATAATCCTTTGTCGCGCATTTTCTTTTTTGTTTTAAAGCCAAATCCCATTACTACAATAAGTAATAATATGCTAGCAAGGATACCTGGAACACTGCGTAAGCCAACAGAAATTCCAATGGCAAACATTGATAATAAAGCTAGCAGGGAAAATAGTACAAATACCCATTTAATATTTTTCATGGAATGTGCCTCCAAATAATAATAATAATTTATCAATAGAAAATCTGACAAACAGTTATAACATGTGCTATAATAACACAGTTAAGGACTCGAAAAAAGAATCTGGAGTGAAAAAATTGACTAATTTACGTCACGATTTAAGAAATATTGCAATTATTGCCCACGTTGACCATGGTAAAACTACTTTAGTTGACCAAATGTTGAAACAATCTGGTACTTTCCGTTCAAACGAACATGTGGACGAGCGTGCCATGGATTCAGGTGATATCGAGCGTGAGCGCGGTATAACAATCCTAGCTAAAAATACAGCGATCCAATATAAAGATGTGAAGATTAACATTCTTGACACGCCTGGCCACGCTGATTTTGGTGGAGAAGTAGAACGTATAATGAAAATGGTAGACGGTGTTCTACTAATCGTTGACGCATACGAAGGCTGTATGCCACAAACACGTTTTGTATTGAAAAAAGCACTAGAACAAAATTTACAACCTATTGTAGTTGTAAATAAAATTGACCGTGACTTTGCACGTCCTGAAGAAGTAGTGGACGAAGTTCTTGAACTTTTCATTGAACTTGAAGCAAATGACGATCAATTAGAATTTCCAGTTATTTTTGCATCAGGTATGAATGGTACTGCAAGTCTTTCTTCTGACGTTGAAGATCAAGAAGAAAACATGCAAGTTATTTATGATGCAATTATCGAAAAAATCCCGGCTCCTGTAGATAATAAAGAAGAGCCATTGCAGTTCCAAGTAGCTCTTTTAGATTATAACGATTACGTTGGACGTATCGGTATTGGCCGCGTTTTCCGTGGAACAATGGAATTAGGACAACAAGTAACTCTTATGAAATTAGACGGAAAAACAAAAAACTTCCGAGTTACAAAAATGTTTGGATTTATGGGTCTGAAACGTATTGATATTCAACAAGCTCATGCTGGTGATTTAATTGCCGTATCAGGAATGGAAGATATCAACGTTGGAGAAACAGTTTGTCCAACTGAACATCCTGAAGCATTACCAATTTTACGCATTGATGAGCCAACTCTTCAAATGACGTTCCTAGTGAACAACAGTCCATTTGCTGGCCGTGAAGGAAAATGGGTAACATCTCGTAAAATTGATGAGCGCCTGCAATCTCAACTTCAAACAGATGTTTCACTTCGCGTAGATCCAACTGACTCTCCTGATGCATGGGTTGTATCTGGTCGTGGAGAATTGCATTTATCAATCTTGATTGAAAACATGCGTCGTGAAGGTTTCGAAATACAAGTGTCGAAACCAGAAGTTATCGTTCGCGTTATAGATGGTGTTCGTTGTGAGCCAGTTGAACGTGTTCAAGTTGATGTACCTGAAGAACATGTTGGTTCAATTATTGAATCAATGGGTGAACGTAAAGGTGAAATGCTTGATATGGTTAATAACGGTTCAGGTCAAGTACGTTTAGTATTTATGGTTCCTGCTCGTGGGTTAATCGGATACACTACTGATTTCATGACGTTAACACGTGGATACGGAATCATTAACCACACATTTGATAGCTACCAACCAATGCAAAAAGGTCGTGTAGGTGGACGTAGTAAAGGTGTTCTTGTTGCAATGTCAACAGGTACTGCATCTGAATACGGAATTTTAGGAATTGAAGAACGTGGTACAATTTTCGCTGAACCAGGCTCTGAAATTTATGAAGGAATGATTGTTGGAGAACATACTCGTGATAATGACTTAACAGTTAATATTACAAAAATGAAAGCAGCCAACAATATTCGTTCTGCAAATAAAGAAGCAACAACAACTAGAAAAAAACCACGTATCATGACTTTAGAAGAGTCTCTTGAATACCTAAATGATGATGAGTACTGTGAAATTACACCTCAATCGATTCGTTTGCGTAAAAAAGTGCTTGATAAAGCTGAACGTGAACGTGTAACGAAAAAAACTAAAACAGCTGAAAATGGCTGAGTGTGATAGAAAGGTTGAGAAATCTTGAACGAACAGCAATTTGTCTATGACAAGATGTACCCAACTGCGCGTGTTCTTTATGAATTCCTTCCGAACTACAATATGGCAGGATACGCGTTGTATCTTGTCATCTTCTTACTATCTGTGTTAGTTTATAAACTCGGATTCGCAAAAAAGTTAAGATTGTCTCAAAACATTGTTATTTATATCTTTTTGCTTTTAGGATGTTTAATGCTTACATTTTTAGCCTTTTTCTTACCCGTTGTAGAAGGACTAATAGTGGCGGCGATGATTTTAATATTATATAAAATACGTCTGCACAATGAAAAAAAGAGAAGCGCTAGCGCAAGCTAGTGTTTCTCTTTTTTATTTATGATAAAATATAAACTTTTTGCCATTGTGCTCGACTACGACTATGTATTGTGGACATTGAACTGCACATAGAGAATGAAAATCAGCAATCTTATGGAAACTGCATTAGTAACTCTTCTGTAAAAATAACGAACACTTACCGCTTGTTTGCTTTTCCAAGCACTTAGTAGGCTTTATAACAAAATTAATAACTTTATCGCTGACTCAATTAAAGTGAAAGTTTGCATAAATTTGTAAGTCATGCAAAGACACCGGAAGATTGCGTATACATACGAAAGACGCTGCTTGAAGTGATTTGTCACTTCTAGCAGCGTCTTTTATTTAAAGGTTATAGATGGGCAGACATTTTGAAATCCAAAGCGACCAAGGTAAAACCAAGTTCGAATGCTGGTGATCGAGAAACAGCATTCGATCTTTTTTCACATCTTTTTATAGAGAACTGGCAACACCCAAACGTAAAATAAATGTGCCACTGACCAGTAAGTAAATGCGAGCCAGTCATTCCATGCAGGCACTTCTTTTATAGCAAGAGAGCTTAGCAGAAAGTACAAGAAGAATGTAGGTAAGCAAAGGATGAAGCTCAAAAAAAGCAACTTTGTAAAAGATTTTTCTATACGTAGTCGAATTACCAGATATACAAAAATAAAAGCAATAACGATCGATACCAGTACGTGAAAGATAAATTCAACAGTCTCTCCCCACGCGATACCTCCAATTATTGGTATAAAGTCTATATTTAATAATAGCGTATAAACGCGAACAGTCGTGATAGATTCAATTAATTTTAATAATAAGCCCAGTAAAATGCCACTAACGACGCCTAAATACAAAGCCTTCAAGATAGTAGGACGTGTCATTTAAAAATCTTCTTCTATTCTGCGAGAGCTTTTGTAGAACACAAATTTCCCAGTCGCTAATCTTACACGTGTTTTCTCTTCAATCCGTTCATGGCAGGGATTACACATATACGTATGAATTGGACGATTACGTAGCTTTTTTGCTTGAGGTGAATCATCTTCTAATTCATTAATAATGTCACAAATGACACACTTTACACGCATCGGACTAACCTCCTAATCTACTCGAACTGCTTTCACATGTTTAATGGGGTTGTGCATGTTAGATCCGTCTGCAAGAAGGACATAAACAGGTCCATCTTCTTTCAAAGGTTTACCATCTTGACTATACTTGAAAATAAGTGAGTCTGCTTGTTCAAGTGGGAAAGAATATTCTTCGCCAGTTGCAGTTTCGAAGACTACAGATGTAGCACCCTCTTTAACTTCAGCATTTTGTAAAAAATGCTTTAAATAAATACCAAATGTACCTGTTAACATTTTTGTTCTCTCATATTTCTTTTCGGTTTTTAAGGTTGGTGGAAAAGTTGCACCTTCCATAATTTCACGGGACCAATGAGCTGATACTTTCTTTGTATATTCATCCAACTCATCTATCTCAATATGTTGTTCCGTAAAAAATGTATCCAGATCAATCCGTCGATCATCAAAAATCCACACTGCTGGATCCAGAGTTATTTTAAATTTCACTTCGCCTTTAAGTGGAATAATCGTTTCCATTTAAATTATGCCTCCTTATTAGTTGAGTAACCTCTCCTAGTATAACGCTTTGCCTATAGGTAAAAAAGAATTAAGTTTTTTAAGTTACAATTTGGATGTGATACTTGCAATTTTGTTACTAGAAAGATACACTTTATTAATAATATATTAGGTAATGGGGGCGTCCTCATGGATACTAAATCACAACAATTATACCAGCAAAAGGCTGTTGAACTCTTAAAAGCTGATGGAGAAAAAATAGCGAAATTGATTAAGGTTCAAATGAATCACTTAACACTGCCACAATGTCCACTCTACGAAGAAGTCTTAGATACACAAATGTTTGGCCTCTCAAAAGAAATTGATTTTGCCGTCAAACTAGGACTTATGGAACGTGAAGAAGGAAAAACACTTCTTTCTACACTTGAAAAAGAATTATCTTTGATGCATGATGCTTATACAAAGAAATAAGTAAAAAACTCAAACTCAATATGTGTTTGAGTTTTTTTGCTAGATAAAAGAAAAAGAGGGTTTTCTCCAAATGATTTCATATATCAAACGCTATATTAAAAACTTTGATTACCCATTATTTATTACATATATGTTCTTATGTTTATTTGGGTTAGTAATGATTTATAGTGCTAGCATGGTTTGGTCAGTCAATGTATATGGCTATGAACCTGATTTTTTTTATAAGCGTCAAATCTTAAATTTGCTTGTTGCATTTCCTGTTTTTTTAATCGCAGCTTTCATACCTTACAAACATTATCGACGTAAATCGATTATGGCAATCATGCTTTTCGTCATGTTTTCCTTACTGGTTAGTGTTCATTTTATTGGGGATCTAGTAAATGGTGCAAGAAGTTGGATTATACTAGGCCCTATACGTTTACAACCATCTGAGGTAGCGAAAATAATTTTAATTTTATATTTCGCAAGTGTTTTTACGAATAAAAGATCAAAAGGGAAGTTGGATTCAATAAATGAATCAATTGCTCCACCTGTAACCATCTTAGTCATTGCTTTTTTCTTAATTTTAAGTGAAGTGGATATGGGGACTGCAGGTATTATTTTATTTGTTTGTGTTTCTATGTTAGCAGCTAGTGGTATCCTTTTTAAAACATTTGTAAAATTATTTAGTATTATTTTCGGTTTAATCCTATTAGTTTCACCGATTCTATATCTTGTAAGAGATAAATTAATAACACCGAAAAGAGTAGAACGTTTAGAAGCTTTCTGGAATCCTTTTGAGTATGAATTAGACGCTGGGTTTCAAGTTGTTAATGGATACTTAGCGATTGGTGCAGGGGGAGTTAAAGGGCTAGGATTGGGTCAATCAGTTCAAAAATTAGGTTATTTGCCTGAGCCGCAAACAGATTTTATCATGGCAATTATTGCTGAAGAATTAGGCATAGTTGGTACATTTATCGTCATTGGAGGCCTAGGTTTTATCGTATTACGTGCTTTTTCTATTGCTTTAAGTACGCAAGATACACAAGCCCGTATGATTGCCACTGGTATTGGAAGTTTAATTGGAATTCAGACATTCGTTAATTTAGGTGGGCTATTAGGCTTAATTCCTCTAACTGGAGTTACACTTCCGTTTATTAGTTATGGCGGAACGTCCATTGTTTTGTTATCTTTAGCTATGGGAATATTGTTAAATGTCTCAATGTTTGTCAAAAACGAAAAAATACGAAGCTAAGGGGTGTCGTTTCATAATGAAGACGATTAAGAAGATATTAGTAGCTAACCGCGGAGAAATTGCCATCCGTATTTTCCGTGCTTGTACCGAATTAAACTTGAGTACCGTATCAATTTATTCAAGAGAAGACAGTGGTTCATTCCATCGGTACAAAGCAGATGAATCGTATTTAGTTGGAGATGGAAAAAAACCAATTGATGCCTATTTAGATATTGAAGGAATATTACAAATTGCAAAAGATAGTAAATCTGATGCGATTCATCCTGGGTATGGATTCCTTTCTGAAAACGTAGATTTTGCAAGACGATGCGAAGAAGAGGGTATCATTTTTATTGGTCCAACGTCGACACATTTAGATATGTTCGGAGACAAGGTAAAAGCTCGTCACCAAGCTGTATTAGCTGGGATTCCCGTTATTCCAGGGACTGACGGACCTGTTCACTCCATAGAAGAAGTAAAAGCATTTGGCGAAGAATATGGCTACCCTTTAATGATTAAAGCGTCCTTAGGTGGAGGCGGTCGCGGAATGCGAAGTGTCCCTACAGTGAACGATGTTGAGTCAGGATACGAGCGAGCAAAATCAGAAGCAAAAGCTGCTTTTGGATCCGATGAAGTATACGTTGAAAAGCTTGTATATAAGCCAAAACATATAGAAGTTCAAATTTTAGGGGATAAGCACGGCAATTTGGTGCATCTGTACGAACGTGATTGTTCAATTCAACGGAGACATCAAAAAGTAGTTGAAATTGCTCCTTCTAACTCCTTAACAAAAGAATTACGTGATCGTATTTGTGATGCAGCGGTTCAATTAATGAATAATGTAAAGTACATAAACGCTGGAACAGTGGAATTTTTGGTTTCAGGAGATGAGTTTTACTTCATCGAAGTGAATCCGCGAATTCAAGTAGAACATACCATTACAGAGATGGTGACGGGAATCGATATCGTCCATTCTCAAATTCATATTGCAGATGGTTCATCCTTATTTGAAGAAGAAATTGGGATGCCTACTCAAGAAGAAATTCCGTTATTCGGTTTTGCGATTCAATCTCGTGTGACAACAGAGGATCCATTAAATAATTTTATGCCTGATACAGGGAAATTAATGGTGTACCGCTCTGGTGGAGGCTTTGGAGTTCGGTTAGATGCTGGTAATGGCTTCCAAGGTGCGGTCATTTCACCATACTACGATTCTTTGCTTGTAAAAGTATCAACATGGGGCAAAACGTTTAAAGAAGCTGCTGCAAAAATGGACCGCAATTTACAAGAATTCCGGATTCGTGGCATTAAAACGAACATTCCATTTTTAGGGAATGTCGTTAAACATCAAAACTTTATTACAGGTAATTTTAATACGAGCTTTATTGATTCAACACCAGAACTGTTCTTGTTCCCACTTCGTAAAGACCGTGGAACAAAACTATTAAATTATATTGGTAACGTAACAGTGAATGGTTTCCCAGGAATAGAAAAAGCATCAAAGCCGGTGTTTACCGTTCCAAGAAAACCAAAAATTGATTTATTAGTTCCACCAACACCTGGGACAAAACAAATCCTAACTGAACGTGGAGCAGAAGGACTAGTTAAGTGGATTCACGAACAACAAGATGTGTTAATAACCGATACGACTTTCCGTGATGCCCATCAATCATTACTAGCTACACGTGTACGTTCAAATGACATGTACGAAATTGCTGAGCAGTCAGCGAGAGGTATGCATGATGCTTTTTCTTTTGAAATGTGGGGTGGGGCAACATTTGATGTTGCATATCGATTCTTAAGAGAAAATCCATGGGATCGGTTAATAAAAATGCGTGAAATGATTCCTAATGTACTGTTACAAATGCTTGTACGTGGAGCAAATGCTGTTGGATATAAAAACTATCCTGATAATGTTATTCGTGAATTTATCCAATCATCAGCTGAGTCAGGTATCGATGTATTCCGAATCTTTGATAGCTTGAACTGGATTAAAGGGATGGAAGTTGCTATCGATGCTGCAAGACAATCGGGTAAAATTGCAGAAGCATCTATTTGTTATACTGGCGATATTTTAGATGATAACCGCGCGAAATATACTGTCTCATATTACAAAGAAATGGCCAAAGAACTAGAAGCTGCAGGTGCTCATATTTTAGCAATTAAAGATATGGCAGGTTTATTAAAACCTGAAGCTGCATATCGTCTCGTTTCTGAACTAAAAGATACAGTTTCATTGCCAATACATCTTCATACTCATGATACAAGTGGGAACGGTATCTATTTATATGCAAGAGCAATTGATGCGGGCGTAGATATCGTCGATACTGCACTTGGAACGATGGCTGGATTGACTTCACAACCTAGTGCAAACAGTCTTACGTATGCTTTAAAGGGTGCTAAAAGAGAAATTCGTACAAACATCAAAGAAATAGAACAATTATCAAATTACTGGGAAGATGTACGAAAATATTACCAGGTATTCGAGTCTGGTATGATGAGCCCACATACTGAAATTTATGTGCATGAAATGCCAGGTGGACAATATAGTAATCTGCAGCAACAAGCAAAAGCAGTGGGACTTGGTGGACGTTTTGAAGAAGTGACAGCGATGTATTCAGTCGTTAATTTAATGTTTGGTGATGTGGTAAAAGTTACTCCTTCTTCCAAAGTGGTAGGGGATATGGCTCTATTCATGGTCCAAAATGACCTAACAGAAGAAACTGTGCTATCACGAGGACTTACTATTGATTTCCCTGACTCAGTAATCGAGTTTTTCCAAGGCTATATTGGACAACCTTATGGTGGATTCCCCAAAGAATTGCAAAAAGTGATTTTAAAAGATCGCGAAGCTATTACAGTTCGCCCAGGTGAATTATTAGAACCTGTTAATTTTGATGAATTAAAAGAAGAACTTTTCCATAAACTAAATCGTCCAGTAGATAGTCATGAAGTACTTGCTTACGCGTTATATCCTAAAGTGTTTGATGAATATTCAGTTATGGAGAAAAAGTTTGGAGATGTATCTGTTCTTGATACGCCAACTTTCTTATATGGAATGCGATTAGGTGAAGAAATTGAAGTGGAAATTCAAAAAGGCAAGACGCTAATCATTAAAATGGTTTCAATAAGCCAACCACAATCAGATGGTAATCGGGTCATTTATTTTGAATTAAATGGACAACCTCGAGAAGTTATTATACAAGACATGACGATAGAGTCTGATGTTACGCAAAAACCGAAAGCGGATGTCGCAAATCCAAATCATATCGGTGCTACAATGCCTGGAACTGTTTTAAAAGTTGCCATAGCTAATGGTAGCCGTGTAAAACGTGGCGATCATTTGCTTATTACAGAAGCCATGAAAATGGAAACAACTGTTCAAGCTCCATATAATGGTGTTATTAAAGAAATTCACGTTTCAACTGGCTCGTCTATTGCGACAGGCGATTTATTAATTGAAATGGAAAAAGAGTAATTAGTAAAACACAGATTGCACCCATAATGGTGCAATCTGTGTTTTTATTTTTCTGCTCTGTGACAACAAAAAAACAGTTCCGCAATTTTTGCGGAACCGTTTTTTATTTCTGCTTTTTAAAACTACTACGTGATAGCAGTAAGATCATATAACATAATAAACCAAATAGTAATGTTATCAATAGAGAATGGAGTAAAGCAAAGTATAAATTAAGTTTAGTTAAAACGACGATCATTCCTGACAAGACTTGAAGTGAGACGATAATAAAAGCGATCATCCATCCATAAAACAACACTCGTTGATCTTTATAATGTTTAAAAGCATGCCAAGCAATAATAGAAATCCAAATAAAAATCATTGCCGCAGCAGTTCGATGGCCCATTTGCACCCATTCATACAGGTTTGAAGGTAAAGAGAAATTACCATTTTGACACATTGGCCAATCAGAACAAATTAAACTAGAGTCAGTATGTCGAACGAGAGCTCCTGTATAAACGACTATATACGAGAATAAGGTTACACCAATCGTATGCCATTTTAACTTGGTCCCAATGCGTAATTTATCCGCATCAAATTTTCGATCTACTTCAAATATTAGTAGTGTTAACAATAATACAGAAGCAAAAGAGATTAAGGAGATTCCAAAGTGAAGTGCTAAAATAAAGTCACCTTGTCCCCATAAAACTTGTGCAGCTCCAATAAGGGCTTGTAAAATCAAGAAAAACATAGCCATGAAGACTAATAATTTAGTTTCTCGTATATGTCTCATAGTTTTCCATGACCATACCGATAATATTAGGATAAGAAAACCTACAGAGCCAGTAACAACCCGGTGAGAAAATTCAATTAACACTTCTGGAGTGATTACATCTGGAATTAATTGTCCATTACATCCGGGCCAATTTCTGCCACATCCCATACCACTGTCAGTTTTTGACACAAGTGCGCCGCCTAGAAGAATGAGCAACATACCAATTGTTGCAGCAACAGCAAACCACTTTAAGTATTTACTTTGTTGCATGAATGACACCTACTTTGCCTATACTTGTCACGAAAATACAATACCTGCATGTTTGATAATAGCTAAGAAAATGCAAAAATACAATGTCTAGCCCACAATCTCATCGTATGAGATGGCCCTTTTCACAAATTGTTCATAAAGTATTCCCTTTCTATTCACAATACTTTCCTTAAAATGCTTTATTATAGATATGTAGAGTGACTTTTAGTTTAAACTACTTTGATTTTTATCGAATTTCAACTTACTTATAGAATTAATGTTAGTTTTTCGATATAGTAAGGGTAGCGGAATATGCTTACAACTTTGAAAGGGGTAATTTCATGTCAAACGGTCGCTCGATTAATGCAGAAACTGATGCAGACCCGCTAACAACATCATTTATTAAGGACTTTCTTGCTTTAATCAAGATTGGAATTGTAAACTCAAACCTTGTGACAACTTTTACAGGGTTGTGGTTAGCCTTTCAATTTTCAAACCGTCACTTTTTAGATGAGATAAATTTGATGCTTTACACCCTTATTGGTGCAGCACTTATTATTGCTGGTTCTGGAGCAATGAACAACTTTATCGATCGTGACATTGATCCATTTATGACAAGAACAAAATCTAGACCAACGGTGACCGGTAGATTTAAACCTATAGCTGTATTATCTATTTCTATAACCTTTTTAGTTGTTGGTGAGATTTTATTATTTATGGCGTCGGTTTCAGCTGGAGTATGGGGACTAGCTGGAATTATCAGTTATGTTGTTTTATACTCCATGTGGTCAAAAAGAAAACATGTTAGTAATACAATAGTAGGGAGTATTTCTGGAGCAATTCCACCTGTTATTGGATGGGCAGCAGTTGAACCATCACTTGGATGGGGAGCACTTGCACTATTTCTTATCATGTTTGTATGGCAGCCACCTCACTTTTATGCACTTGCTATGAAACGAACGGAAGAATACCGGGCAGCAGGAATTCCAATGTTGCCAGTTATTAAAGGATTCGCGTATACAAAGCGCTCAATGCTACTTTGGATTCTAGTGCTTTTCCCTCTCCCATTTCTACTCATGCAACTTGGGACATGGTTCCTCGTCCTAGCAACAGTGTTAAATTTTGGTTGGTTAGCACTTTCTTTAAAAGGCTTTAAAGCGAAAGATGATTTAAAATGGGCAAATGGAATGTTTATTTATTCTTTAAATTACATGACTATTATGTTCGTTTCTATGATTATTTTCTCGATTTTCAGCTAACATTTGGGATTCTTTCTTTGAATACAGAATTCATATAGAATAGAACCACCGTTCAATTTAGACAGAATATAACTACGAAAGAGGGGTTTGATTAAGCTATGATGAAAGGGATCAAAAAGTGGCGTCTCTTTTCACTGCTGACAGCTTTAACGGTCTTTTTATCTGGATGCGGTGCAGAGCACTTATCGACACTTAATCCAGCGGGACAAGTCGGTAGAGATCAATATAATTTATTGTTAATTTCAGGAGCAATTGTAACACTTGTTATTATTGTGGTAACGATTGTATATATTCTTACAATTGTCAAATTTCGTCGTTCTAAAGTGGGCGAAGATTTAATTCCAGTTCAAGTAGAAGGAAGTCACAAACTAGAACTTCTTTGGACGATCATTCCAATCGTTTTACTATTGATTTTGGCAGTGCCAACTGTAATCTACACATATAACTTAGCAGATGTAAGTGGTATGGAAAAAGTGGATGAAGATGGTGATAAAAAAGCGGTAACTGTAAATGTTGAAGCGAATCTTTATTGGTGGGAATTTGAATATCCGGATTTAGGGATTATAACAGCTCAAGAGTTGGTTGTTCCAACACAAGAGAAGGTCTACTTTAACCTTAAAGCTGCTGATGTAAAACACTCATTCTGGATTCCAGCGGCTGGTGGTAAATTAGATACTAATGTTGAAAACATAAACCAATTTTATTTAACTTTTGATAACTCTTCAGAAGGTCTTAAAGATGGTGTTTTCTATGGTAAATGTGCGGAACTTTGTGGTCCTTCACATGCTTTAATGGACTTTAAAGTGAAATCTTTAGACCGCGAGGACTTTGATGCTTGGGTTGTAAATATGCAAGCTTCTGCTGAGGAGCAAACACTAGAAGGTGAAGTTGCACAGCAAGGAGAAGAAATCTTCAACACTAGTTGTATCCAATGTCATGCTGTATCAGGTGCAGGTTCAGCAGGTGGTGTTGGTCCAAACTTAGCAACATTTGGTGATCGTAACCGTGTAGCTGGTTTTATGGATCACACTGAAGATAATATTAAAAATTGGATCAACAATCCAGAAGAGTACAAACCAGGTAACTTAATGCCTCAACCTGAAGAACTTAATAAGGGTAATAAATTTTCAGATCAAGAGCTCACAGCTCTGGCAGAATACTTAATGGGACTAACTGTAGAAGATTGATGTTCTACAGATTGATGAAAAGGAGGTTAAAGTTGTGAGTTCAGTCGCACAGAAAAAAGGAATTGGCTCAGTAATTTGGGACTATTTAACAACCGTTGATCATAAGAAAATTGCCATCCTTTACCTCATTGCCGGTGGAATATTCTTCGTTATCGGTGGTATTGAGGCAATGCTTATTCGGATCCAACTTGCAAAACCGGATAATGATTTTTTGAGTGCAGGATTATATAATGAAATTATTACTATGCATGGTACAACCATGATTTTCTTGGCATCTATGCCACTTTTATTTGCGTTTATGAATGCTGTTGTACCTCTGCAAATTGGTGCGCGTGACGTAGCGTTTCCATTTTTAAACTCTTTAGGTTTTTGGATGTTCTTCTTTGGTGGAATTTTCTTAAACTTATCATGGTTCATGGGTGGAGCACCTGATGCAGGATGGACGTCTTATGCGTCTTTATCTATAGCCTCTCCAGGTCATGGTATTGACTTTTATGCTTTAGGGTTACAAATTTCAGGTGGTGGTACGTTAATCGCCGGAATTAACTTCCTTGTAACAATCATTAACATGCGTGCGCCAGGGATGACTTATATGCGTATGCCGCTATTTACATGGACTACATTTGTGGCATCTGCACTAATTTTATTTGCTTTCCCTCCACTTACTGTTGGGCTATTCTTTATGATTTTTGACCGAATGTTTGGAGGAAACTTCTTCGATCATACAATGGGGGGTAATACGGTTATCTGGGAGCATTTATTCTGGATTTTCGGACATCCTGAAGTATATATCTTAGCATTACCTGCCTTTGGTATATTCTCTGAAATTATCCCAACATTCTCTCGTAAACGTTTATTTGGTTACTCTGCTATGGTATTTGCAACTGTATTAATCGGTTTCTTAGGATTCATGGTTTGGGCTCATCATATGTTTACAACAGGTATGGGACCAACAGCTAATGCGATTTTCTCAGTAGCTACAATGGCGATTGCTGTTCCTACCGGGGTTAAAATCTTTAACTGGCTTCTTACCATGTGGGGAGGAAGTATTAAATTTACAACTCCCATGTTATATGCGCTTGCGTTCATTCCTTCATTTACAGCTGGTGGTATAACGGGAATTATGCAAGCTTCAGCGCCTTTAGACTATCAATTACATGATTCTTACTTCATCGTAGCTCACTTCCATTACGTTATTATAGGTGGAGTAGTACTTGGTTTATTAGCTGGTTTACATTTCTACTGGCCGTTAATGTTCAATACGATGTTGGATGAAACATTAGGAAAAGTTACGTTCTGGTTATTCCTAATTGGATTCCATCTAACATTCTTTATTCAACATTTCTTAGGTTTACTTGGGATGCCACGTCGTGTGTTCACGTACGGAGCAGATCAAGGATGGGATTTATTTAATCTAATCAGTTCAATAGGCGCCATTTTCATGGCAGTTGCTGTAATTGTTTTAGTTGTCAATATCATTATGACAATCTCGAGAAATAAACTTGTTGGCCGCGATCCTTGGGGCGATGGTCGTACACTCGAGTGGGCAATCCCACAACCAGTTCCTTTCTATAACTTTAAACAAACACCACTAGTACGTGGTTTAGACACTTATTGGATTGAAAAACAAGAAGGCAATAAAGAAGGCATGATTTATGCAGAACCAATTGGCGATATTCATATGCCAAACAATAGTATTATTCCTTTTATTATGTCATTCGGATTGTTTGTTGGTGCATTTGGTGCTCTATACAATGGAGAACAAGCATGGGCAGTTCCTGTATTAATCTTAGGGTTAATCATCACTTTTTCAGCAATGGCTACTCGTTCATTGAAAGATGATCTTGGCTATCACGTTCATAAAGAAGATTTAATGAAAGACAAAGGGGGTAAACACTAATGGACTTAAATACTAAGTACACCCCACAATCGTGGCCGGAACATGCAGAACACTCAACACTTGAAGGGAAAAACAAATTCGTAGGTTTTTGGCTTTTCCTAGGTGGCGAAACTGTGCTATTCGCAAGTTTATTTGCAACTTACTTGGCTCTTAAAAATAAAGGGCCAAGTGGTATGGAATTTACTACCCAAGAGTTGTTTGAGTTACCATTAGTATTTATCATGACAATGTTACTTTTAACTTCTTCTTTAACAAGCGTTTACGCGATGTACCACATGAGAAACTATAATTTTAAATCGATGCAAGCTTGGTTAATGATTACCGTTTTACTCGGTGCAGCGTTCTTAGCTTTTGAGATTTATGAGTTTAATCATTACGTACATTTAGGATTTACATTTACTCAAAGTGCATTCGGTACAGCGTTCTTTACATTAGTAGGAACACATGGTTTGCATGTTTTAATTGGTCTAGGTTGGATTACACTTTTAATGCTTCGTAATTCAAAACGTGGATTAAATCTTTACAATGCACCTAAGTTTTACACAGCGTCACTATACTGGCACTTTATTGACGTCGTTTGGGTATTTATCTTTACGGTAGTATACTTGATGGGAATGGTGAATTAATATGGGACACGATGTAAACACTCATGTAAAAAATCAAACTGAGTATGAGTATAGCCGTCGCCGTTCAGCAAATGAAATGCGTGGACAAGTGACGACGTTTGCGATAATGATTTTCTTAACTTTAATCGCATTCACGGCAGTCTATGCTGATTTCTCTGCATACCTAGTTGTACCAATTATTTTGTTATTAGCAGCTGTGCAAGTAGTTTTACAACTGTATTACTTCATGCACATGAGCCAAAAAGGCCATGGTACTACAACGTTGTTCTTATACACTGGTGTAATCATAGCGTTCATTACGGTCTTAACATTTTTAACAATTGTTTGGTGGTAAATTTAATAATTGAAAAGAGCGAGGAAAATAACATTTTCTTCGCTCTTTTTTTGTGGAATGAGAAAGAATTAGTTTTTTTGAACTATAGATTCATACTTTGATAACTATGTCTAACGCCACTCGACTATTAAGATTGGGACACAATGAAGTGAAGTAGCACATTCATTCACTTATTCAGACTGCCAAACATAAAGCTAATAGGAGCTTCTCGCTATCTTTGGTGAATTGTTCATAGTTCGTTCATTGATGTTATGGAGCTGGAGATTTATAATAAGGGTACTGAAGAAAAAGGAGTGATATTCGATGCCTTTAAGTATATTTGGATTTCAAGCTTTGTGGAGTCCGTTTTTCATATTATCAACCATAGTTTTAATTGCTATGTACTTTTTTATTACTATCAAAAAACGACATCTGTTTGAAGGTAGTCAAGCTTTGAGTAAAAAAGAAGCAAGCGCTTTTGTGATTGCTATTGGATTACTTTACATTGTGAAGGGATCACCAGTAGATTTGATAGGTCATATTTTATTTTCTGTTCATATGGCGCAGATGGCCTTACTCTTAATGTTAATTCCTCCGTTATTTATTACAGGAATTCCAATTTGGATATGGCGGAAAGTAGTTGACAATCGGTTTATTAAACCTATGTTTCGATTCTTTACAAAACCCTTATTAGCTTTAATTGTATTTAGTGGTTTGTTCTCGTTTTATCATATTCCAGTCATTTTTGATGTGGTTAAACAAAATGAAATTTATCATAGTCTATTTACATTAATTCTATTTATATCCTCCATTTTATTATGGTGGCCAATTATGAATAAATTAGAAGGCGAACATCAGGTACATGGCTTAAGTAAGATTGGCTATATAATTGGTAGTGCAATTCTAATTACTCCTGCTTGTGCATTAATCATTTTTGCAGATCAACCGATGTATGCAACTTATACAAGTGGAGAGGCGTGGTTAAAAGCAATGGAGTTATGTGTTCCTGCTTCCGTTTTGTCAGGATTGACATTATCAGGTCCAGAACTTTTTACAAGTATGCCAGCCATCGAAGATCAGCAATTAGGTGGCGTAATTATGAAAATGATTCAAGAAGTGATTTATGGAGTAATCTTAGCGATGGTGTTCTTCCAGTGGTATCGATCTGAACAAGATAACGCAGAAGAGATTACCAATAAAGCGTTGTTAGATCGACAAGCTTTTGCAGCAAACAAATAATTAACTTTCATACTTTAGTGAGTGTTAGGAGAAAATTAAATGAGTTTACCTTTATTACCGACAATTAGTACCTTCTTTATTGTGTTAAGTGCAGTTCTTGTGGCTATAGGTTGGACGTTGATTATACAACGGAAAATTGAAGCCCATAAAAAAGTAATGTTTGCCGCAGCTATTGCCGCACTATCATTCTTCATTATCTACGCGTCAAGAACAGTGTTCGTTGGAAATACGGCATTTGGTGGCCCTGAAGAATATAAAATTTACTACACAATTTTTTTAGTATTTCACATAATACTTGCTACAACAGGTGCCGTTTTTGGTCTAATCACAATCTGGGCTGGATATAAAAATAATTTAACGAGACATCGCAAGCTTGGACCAATAACGAGTATTATTTGGTTTTTTACAGCCATTACAGGAGTAGCAGTTTATTTACTTCTCTATGTTATATACCATGGTGGAGAAACAACTTCTGTTTTTAAAGCTATTTTAGGATTTTAAAAAAAGTACCAGCCTTCTAATAATAATTAGAGGTTGGTACTTTTTTATAATTTAAATTCCGTTTTTATTATGCCTGCTTCTTTAGCTGTTGTGAAAATGATGACGATAAATGGTCCGATTAATATACCTAAAAAGCCAAAGAGTTGTAATCCAATAAACATAGCAATTAGTGTGGCAAGAGGGGACAAACCAATTTGAGAGCCCATTAATTTTGGTTCAACAGCTCTACGAATGACTAGCAACACTAGGCTTAAAATTGCTAATTTTGTTCCAAGCGCAATGTCTCCAGTAGCAAATTGATACAAGGCCCATGGTCCAACTATTGCAATTGAACCTAATATAGGAATAATATCGATTATCCAAATAACTAGGGACATCACGATGGCATATTTAGGTGCAATGAATAACAAACCAATAAAACTAGCCACTAATATAAATAAACTTGCTAGGAACTGTGCCTTTATTAAACCAAATACGACAGAATTTAATCGAGAAGTCATAAAACGAACTTTTTCAGCAGTTGCGGGTGTTAAATGTCGAAATACCATTTTCTTTAAATCTGTTAAATCTAACATAAATAAAAACAATGTGATTATGTATACAATAAAACTGACTAAGAAATTTGGAATACCTGTTAATAAATTGGTAATGCTTTCATAGCTAACAAAAGCTAAAATTGCTTCTTGCATAAGTTTTAAAAACTGATCTAATTCTTTGTTAATCGAAGAAACAACTTCAATTGGCATTCCTTGTGTAAAACTAAATAATTTACTTTGAACATTCATCCAAGCAAGTGTCAATGTATTAAAGTAATCAGGTGCAAATTTAGTGAATTGAATAATCTGACCAATTAATTGGGTGATAATTAAATATAAAATAGCAGTAATAATGACCAAAAATAAAATGAATACTGTAATGACTGCTGGTTTTCGGTTCCATTTAAGTTTTTCTTTGCTCCATTTTACTACAGGCTCAAGTAAGAATGCTGTCAATAACGCTAACAGAATTGGTATTGCAAGAGGGAGTACAAACGTAATGAAGACAATTAGTAATAAAATCATTAAAGCAATAATCAAAAATTTCTTTGTAATCCATTTTGGCATTCGCAACACCTCATTTGTCCATATAATTTAAGTATAAACAACATCTAACCATTTGAACAGACAAAGAAAAAACGCTGAAGAAAAAATATTCTTCAGCGTCTTATTATAAGCGGATTTCAAATGCTTTTATGTCTTCTTTAACAGCTTTTAATGTTTGTTGACATGATTTTACTAGATGTGACGGAAAGACTTCTTGGTCACCATACTCAACCCCATGTGGGTAATAGTGTTTACCAACAACTGGTTTCATCAATGTGATGATCGCATCGTGAGCACCAACATCTCCATTTTTTGTGAAGCCGAAAATACGTAAGTAGAATGTACCTTCTTTAATTTCAAATTTCTTGTCATATGTAACACGTTCATAATCCCATTGTCCTTCACGTACAAGACCATGGTTTAACATGATTTCATCTAATAATTCTAAATCTGCTGCTGTATTCTCTATACCTGTGTTTTCAAAATACATACAATCGTCCTCCTTTTACATGCTTACCTTATGTCACGAACTCCATTTAATAATAGTGTAATTTCTCGGTTGTTGCAATGGCAACATTGTGTCAAAGTGTTTTATACTGATATAATAGGCTTATCAATTTCTTAGTTAGGAGCTGTCCTTATTGAAGGTATTGGTTCGAACCTTAATTATATTAGCAATTATCTTAACTGTCATGTTTTATTCGGATCAAACTATTCAAGAAAATGAATTACTAGAAGCTCCGGGTTCAACTGGTCAAGCATTGCCACAAGAAAAATTGTTTCCTCTTACAGGAACAGATACGATTTCTCGACCAGATAAGGGACTTTCTACATTTGTAGGTCAAAAAACAAATAAACTGATCGACACTTTTGGTGAACCCAATCGAATTGAGCCATCCGCTTTTGGCTATGATTGGTGGGTCTACAACAATTCACTCACTACTTTTATGTTGGTAGGTATATCCAAAGGTATTATAAATCAAGTGTACATTGCTGGAGAAAATCTGGATGCTTCACCTTACCAAGTTGGACAAACGATTGATGAATTATATCGCTTTACCATTATTGAATCGGAAATCTCCGTACAAATTGATTCAAATGTTTATATATTTTCAATCAATGAATTAGATAATAGGAATCGATTATTAGTGAAATTTGATGGATTATTTGCACAAATTTATGTGGACAATGTGGATGGAGAAGTAGAAGCAATTCGATTTACTGATCCAAGGACTTTAGTACTTCATCAACCATATGAAATGACCTATAAAGGAGATTCGCTAGCTCCATCGGTTCCTTCAACAGCCATGCAGAAATTAATTGATGAATCAAATGAACGTCAAATATTTGAGTTGACAAATGTATATCGCTCAAGGCATTCTATTCCTACTTTGGAAGAAGACGAGGCTCTAAGCTTAGTTGCAAGGGAACATAGTGAAGATATGGCGATGCAAAACTATTTTTCAAACCAGTCTTCTGCTTCTGGGAATTTAGAAAATCGATTGGATGATGCGCAAATTGCATATGACAGTGCAGCTGAAAATAGTGCCTCAAATTATTATGATTCAGCTGAGGTTGTGCATAGTTTGTTCAATTCAATAGAACATCGAAAAGTCTTACTAAAAGAAGATTTTACTCATTTAGGTGTTGGTACATTTGGCAAGTACTATACCCAAAACTTTTTAAAGCGACAGATTAATGATCAGGAAAATCAGTAAATGGTGGAATCTATCCAGGTTCCTTCTTCAGAAGAACCAAAAGGACGTATATGCAGTGGAATGTGGTGTTTAGCAGCCATCTCCACTGCCTTTTTTTGTAGGATTGGATGTTTGGCCGTCTCACATAAATGTTGAAGCTTTAAATAGGAGACATGTGACAATTTTTGAACTTTTGTTGAACTTTTAGGGTCACTCGACATAACTCCAGGTACATCTTTATAAAATTCGACTGCCTTAGCTTGCAACATAGAGGCTAACACGATTGCAGTTAAATCACTACCTCCACGTCCAAGTGTCGTAAAACGGTGATCTGTCGTAATTCCTTGAAATCCGGGAACAATGACACAAGGGACGCTTTGAAGTAATTCTTCAATGCCTTCATTGGTTGTTTTTATAATTGAAGCATCTCCGAATCGGTCATCTGTATAGATTCCTACCTGCAATCCATATGCTAATTGACAAGGGATTTGCTGTTTTAAACATTCTGCAAATAATACGGATGAGGATAGTAACTCTCCACATATTGCTGCAACATCCTTAGCTTCAGGTGCTGTTTGAAATGCGTCTGATATTTGAATCAACGTATCGGTTGAATAAGGGTCTCCAAGGCGTCCCATTGCCGATACGACCACTATAACGGATTTGTATTTTGATAAACCTTCTTTTATGTGTTGAATACATTTTTCACGTGATGCAGCATCTCTCATTGCGATGCCTCCAAATTTCTGGACAATCATTTAACCCTCTCCTTATTTTCATGAGTGTCACTTTCCCGTATTCTTACATACGATGAACTTACCTTGACTGTAATGTATTCCGTCAATTTAATTTTGTGTAGGAGGGGTACTATGGCATTTGTCATTGCTGAGTTATTAAAAGACTGGCCGTGTACGTGGTTACATGGGTCAATTAACGAATGGATAAACGGCGTCAAAGATGATTCGAGAGACGTGAAACCAGGTGATGTTTTTGTTGTGATTAAAGGAAGACATGCCAATGGAGCTAGCTATATAGACGAAGCTATAAGAAATGGTGCTGTTTGTATCATATCGGAAGAGAGGGAAGATGATCGGGGGAGCCAGGATGTTGCCTTTGGAATTGTGCCAAATACAAGAAGTTTTCTTTCACATGCGAGCTCTCGCATCCATGGCAATCCCTCAGAAAGATTACATGTTGTAGCAGTTACTGGAACGAATGGAAAGACAACTGTAAGTCACCTAATTGGTCAAATTCTCACATTTCTTGGATATAAAACTGCTGTGATAGGGACTCTCGGACTTTCTATTGATGGTAAAAAAGTAGAAGAAGAATTCCCGAGATTAACGACATGGCCTGCACCTTATCTACATGAGACTTTTATGAGACTCTTAAAAATGAACATAACTCACGTGATTATTGAAGCGTCTTCAATGGGGTTAGAGCAACATAGATTGGACCATTGTTCAATTAAACAAGGTGTTTTTCTAAACATTGGTCATGATCATATAGAAGATCACAAAGGAGTAAACGCTTACAGAAAAGCCAAATGCAGATTAATGCAGTTGGCAAATAAAATAGTTATAAACGAAGACGATCCATTTTGGTATGAAATCGGGAAAGGAAGTAATAAGGAACTTAAATGGTTTGGAAAGCAGCATATATCGTTAGAGGAATTAAAACCGTTATCGATGAACTTGAAGGTCAATGATGAAGGAAAAGAAGTTTCCTTTGAAGTGGAGTTTACGGGAATTTATAATATATTAAATATTGCAGCAGCCATTGCGACTGTTAGGCAAATGGGTATTCCAATGACCTCGATTATTCCTTTTCTTCCACAATTAACATTACCTTTAGGTAGATTTCAATTTATCATCAATCAGCCGTTTAAAGTCGTCATTGATTATGCACATACGCCCGAAGCTTTGAATTACTTTCTTTCATCCGCAGCGCAAATAACGCAAGGGAGACTACTTGTTGTATTTGGATGTGGAGGCGAACGTGATCAATCTAAACGTAGTGAAATGGGTGAAATTGCAGCACTTTACGCGCAGAACTTATGGGTTACATCGGATAATCCTCGTTCAGAAGATCCCTTAAAAATCTGTCAGCAAATCATTAAAGATTTACCGCCATCTAATAGAATTCATATAGAAATTGATCGAGCGACTGCAATTGAACAGGCACTGCGCTCATGTCAGCCTGGAGATTTACTATGCATTGCTGGGAAGGGGCATGAGGCTACACAACACATTGGTAAGCATATTGTTCCTTTTTCGGATGAATTAACCGTTCGTACAATTTTATCTTCATTTTCTACTGGGAATAGCGAAAAATGAAGTTGTACCAATAGCAATGATTTTCCTTGATCATCAACAACTATAGCTAACGTTTTTCGGACTTTATGAAAAAAAACAGCACGATGTAAATGACCTTTTGTCGCTGTTGCTAGTAACTGTAGTAAATTCTTTCCGTAGTGAATGTGAATGGTTTGCATTGGATTTATTACTATGCAGAAATCGTCAGTCAACTTTTATTCCATATGTAAACCTGTTTCTAAATAGGAGGATAGTTCCCCAGATTGTTTCTTTTTAAAGCCATTCATCCAATTGTTAATTATGAGTAAATCTTCGTTTGTGGACTACTTGATAATAATTTGAAATTGCGTAAATAGCTGTTCTTTCATTTCATTGTACCTAAATATTAGCAAATTCAGTTGATTTAATTTCGTCAGTCAATCTGTTATGATTAGAATAGATTGGGGGAATGTCCGATGATGATGACATTAGAATGGGCAAACATCCTGGATGAAGGGGATAGTTTAACTCAGATGATTTTATCCTCCGAACAAGCTGAACGCTTTAAAGAAGCATATTTTGAAGTCTATACAGATGACTTATTAAAAATACAAATTGCTACTTTTTCTCGTTTAAAAGAACAGTATGAAGATGTTCAACGCTTCGGAAGGTATCATCCTGACTATCAACAAGTGATGAAGTCTATTCGTGTACAAAAACGCGCACTCGATATGAATGAACGCGTTGCCACTTTAAAACTAGCTGAAAACGAATTGCAAGATTTGTTAGATGGAGTCAGCTTACTAATAGGTAAAACCGTATCTGAATCAGTCGAGGTCCCAGTAAGCAATCCATTCTTTACAACTGCATCATCTTGTAGCACAGGAAGTTGTGGAACTGGTGGTTCTTGCGGCTGTTCAGCTTAATTATAAAAGCTTCGAGTCTAAACTGTTTTAAAGGATTGAATGCCATAAGAAAAAGGATGTGCTTTTACTCGCACATCCTTTTTCTTATGCAAGATTGTCAGGGAGCAATGACAATGCTACATCGGGTCGGTCTGTAATAATTCCCTTTGCACCTAATTGTAATAGTCTTTCCATTGTTTGAGAATCATTAATGGTCCAGTAATGAACAGATACATTTAAGTTGGTTAAGAAGTGAATAAATCCTTCACTATCTAAAGGGAAAACACCAGATTTTACTGGAATTTGAACTACGTCTGCACGAGGATGATACAAATGTCCAAATTGACTTGTAAACGCAGAATATGCTTTACGAACTTCTATTACGCCAGCACCTAAAGCTACAGAATTTTGTGCATATAAGTTGAATCTGTCGATTTGTTCGTCATAGAAACTTGTGACGACAATACGATTTTGAACGTTAAGTTCTTCAATTAATCGCCATAATTTTGAGGGAATTAAACTACCTTCATATGTTTCAGGAGAATCCTTCATATCAATATTAATCAACATTTGTGGAAACTCTTCAAACAATTCTCGTAGCGTAATGACTGTTTCACCTTGACCACGATACTCAAATTCTTGATGGTCATTAACAAACTGATAACCAAGATCAAAAGCCTTTAGTTCAGAAAGTGTCAGATCAGCAACACGTCCAGAACCGTCAGTAGTACGATCTACATATTCGTCATGAAAAACTATGATTTCTTCATTTTTTGTTAGTCTAATGTCAATTTCAAATCCGTGGACACCAAGTTCCGCTGACTTTTTGAAAGCGACCATTGAGTTTTCAGGGGCTATTAGAGAGCCACCACGATGAGCTAAGATGATTGGATGTTCGTATTGCAGTGATACTTTATCTTGTCGTTTTTGAGGTTTTGAGATAGCTTTAGAGCCTGCCCAAGCAGCGGCACCAGCTGCTGCTATTGCAAATGCTACTTTTGTCTTCTTTCCCATACATAATTCCTCCTCATGCAAATATTGCTTTTGTTATTATAAAGGAAACTATAGCAATTAGAAAGTGGGTGTATGCCAATTAGCTAGAATTCACCAGAGAAAGAATTGGGTAGTTTTAGCTAGATCAACAAAGATGGGTTTTAAGAACCTCTATGTAAATAGCATGTAAATAATTAAATGTTTTTGTGTTAGCTTTCCTGTAACGAGTTTTGCAATACGCTTTCCAACTTTTCCAAGTTTAACAGCATTCACTTCCCTACAAAATTTTATCTAAGAAATTTAGAAAACCTCATGTTTTGCAAATTTTAAATAAATCTTTTTTGAAGCCTTTCTCCTTAATCATATCAACAGATGAAATTTGAATTTTTAACAGTTTTTATCCCGTTAAATAAATTGGCAAGCTTCAAGCAGTTGCGAACATTTTCCTTCATATGGTATTCTTCTAAGTAAGAAAAGAGGGAACTCGCATGAATGACCGACAAGGACTAATTGTATATGTGCATCATTTAAAACAAGCGAAATCGCTGAGAAAATATGGCCATGTTCAATATATTTCTCGAAAACTAAAGTATGTTGTAATGTATTGCGACCTCGATCAAATTGAAACAATTTCAACGAAGTTACAGAAACTTCCATTTGTTAAAGAAGTCAGCCCATCTTACCGTCCTTTTGTGAAAACTGAATATGAAAATTCTAAACCAGATAAAGCGAAAGAATATGATTACAAAACTGGCTTATAAGTTAGCTTAGAGGTGGCAATATATGATGCAATCTCAGTACCCCTGTTAAATACTGATGATACAAAGCTGGTTCTGCAAAATAGGATGAATGTTTAACTTCTAGACGGTGTGGGGAGTAATTTTTTTCCTTCATCGTCTTTTCGACTAATTGGATTCGTTTGCTCGTTTTTTCGAGTGAATATTCAATACCTTCTCGACAGAAGTAAATAGGCATAAATTTGCTTTCACTTGCTGGCTTTAAAATAAGGGCAACACTTAATTTTTTGACGTCCTTTAAAACTGATGTGAAAATACATACATTGTGAAAACGATCTTCATTTGTTTCAAGTAATTCCATCCATTCATAAATATCGCTATAACCTTCTCCGAGTTCAATAAAGCGTTGAATCATAAGAGAATGACACATCCTTTCCATACAATCATCTTATCACGGCATTAGCCATGAAGCATACGAAAAAAATAGGCATGCCTATATGAATACCGGCGAATCGGACAAGGAGGGACTTCATGAGAGTAATATCTGGAACACGCAAAGGGCTTCCTTTGAAAGCGGTGCCAGGAACAGGCACCAGACCAACAACTGATAAAGTGAAAGAATCGATTTTTAATATGATTGGACCCTATTTTGATGGTGGACTTGCTGTCGACTTATTTGCAGGGAGCGGGAGCCTTGGCATTGAATCGCTCAGTCGTGGCATAGACACATGTATATTTATTGAAAAGGACACACATGCCATACCCGTAATTTATGAAAATTTAAAAAAGTGTAAATTAGAAGACCAATCGGAAGTGTATAAAGCAGATGCGACTCGTGCAATCAAAGCTTTAGAGAAGAGACAAGCTCGTATTGATTTGCTTTTTTTGGACCCACCTTATCAAAAAGTAGGCTATTATGAATTAATTGAACAGTTCGTAGATAAAAACTTATTGACAGAAGATGCCATCATTTTATGTGAGCATGAAAAAGGAGTGGACCTTAAAAGTCATTACGGATCGTTTACTCTGACTAGAAAAGAAGTATATGGTAGCACAATTATTTCTATTTATCGACAGGAAGAAGGAGAAAGAAATGACTAAGATTGCAGTGGTTCCAGGGAGTTTTGACCCCATAACATTTGGTCATTTAGATATTATTAAGCGAGGTGCATCTGTTTTTGATGAAATTCATGTGGTCGTATTAAATAATTCATCTAAAAAATCACTATTTACTGTTGAAGAAAGAATGGCATTAATTAGCGAAGTAACAGTTTCTTTACCCAATGTTCATGTTGATTCTTTTTCTGGTTTACTTGTAGAATATGCTAAAAGTGTCAATGCGCATGCCATTGTCAGAGGTTTACGGGCTGTCTCAGATTTTGAATACGAAATGCAAATCACGTCAATGAACAGAGTTCTTAATGAAAAAATTGAAACGTTTTTTATCATGACAAATAATCAATATTCATTCCTAAGTTCAAGCATTGTAAAAGAAGTTGCTAAATATGGTGGAAATATTTCTGAATTAGTACCTAAACAAGTGGAAGTAGCTTTGAAAATGAAATTTGGATTTAAATAAATAGCAAACTCCTTGATATTATTTAAAGGAAAAGAAAACAACTTCCTACAAATAAAAGAAAATGGAACAAACGGTACATAACATATGGTTTTAACGACAGTTGAGCTGATTTTGCCAAAACAAAAATTTGCATATGTATACTCAAGCCGTTAAAGGAAAGAATGGAGACAGCTAAAAGAGGAAAAAGTGACTCCATTTGAAACAATTGGTGAGCTATTTCTAGCCCAGCTGTCATTTCAAAAAAAGAATAAATGATAACGGTTACTTGATTGGGTATTTCATCCAAAATAAATGTCATACTTTCCCTGATAACCGTACTAATGGTTGTAAAGAATACAACTGTAGTTGCTACTAAGAGTAAAATAGAAGAAGCTTGATGGATGCCTTCACTCAGTGGAGAAGAAACAGACTTTGCCACTTGGTCATTTTTTGGAAGAGTAGGCATGGGAATAAACATATGAAGAAATACTAAAAAAATGAGATTGATACTATGTAGAATTATCAAGATTAAAATACCTGTATTGACGGATAAAAGAAATTGACTACCAACAACGCCTACAACAAACATTGGGCTAGGTGCATGACAAATGCCAAGTAAGTGACTAGCGTGACGTTTACTAATCATGCTTGATTGCGCAAGTGTTGAGATAGTAGCTGCACCTGTCGGAAAACCACCAAAAGCACCGATTGTATATATTTTGATACTATTGCCCACATGAGATTGCCATTTATTTTTTTTGTAAAGTTCATACAACAACCATTGAGAGACGACTAAATATGGTAATAAATATGGTAACAGACGCTTTAAAAAAACTTCGATGCCAAGTTGTGCACCTTGATGAGTTATTTCAGGCATAAAGATAAACAATATCATTAGAAACCAACAAATGAATAGATTGGTTTTATGTAGCATGTGAGATTACCCCGTTTCAACCGTTTTGTCAGAAGTAAAGTTAAAGTGCTAAACTATATATATGCATAAACAATGCTTGTCATCATGGAGGTGAGTAAACATGCCAAAGAAAAGTACGATTAGTTTTTTCTTGATTTGTATTTTTCTAGTAAGCGCTACTTTTTATCCTGTTGATGCTTACATCACAAAACCTGGAGGAGCTTATCCTCTAAAACCGTTAGTAACTGTGCAAGATGGGGACCAAGATGATGAAGGATCTATGAGTTTAATGACCATAGGTTTAGCAAAAGCTACACCATTTACATATGCATGGGCTAAAGTATCTGATGAACAAAAAATATTGCAGTCAAATCATGTGAGAAATCCCGATGAAGATGATGAAGAATATACGGTTCGTCAATTGCATCTCATGTCACAATCACAATTTAATGCGATACAAATTGCATTTGAAAAAGCAGGAAAACCATATGAAATAACTACTAAAGGTATATTTATATTAAATGTATTACCAAATGGAGCGGCCGACGGTTTACTTAAAGCTGGTGACAGAATCATGCAAATTGATGGCATTAAAAGTAGTGACCAACAAAGTTTAATTGACTATTTGAATGATAAAAATGTAGGGGAAATCATCACTTTAAAAATAAAGCGTGATGAAAAATTGGAGTTAATCGAAATTGAATTAAAACCAATTCCGTCTGATGAAAGTAGAGCAGGTCTTGGTATTTCATTTAGTGAAGATAAAGAAATTACTACTTCTCCGACAGTGAAGATTAAATCAGAGGAAATTGGTGGTCCTTCAGCCGGCTTAATGTTTACACTTGAAATCTTAAATCAGTTAATGGATGAAGATTTGACAAAAGGCTATTCTATGGCTGGAACAGGCACAATGAAAGATACTGGTGAAGTTGGTCGTATAGGTGGGATTGATTTAAAAGTAATTGCTGCTGATAAAGCGGATGTAGAGATTTTCTTTGCGCCAGACGATGTGTTACCGGAGGAAGTTTTGAAAAAAAATCCTTCTTTAGGTTCTAATTACTTAGAAGCTAAAGAAATGGCTGAAAAAATAGGCACGAAGATGAAAATCGTGCCTGTCAAAACCGTAGATGATGCACTTGAATTTATAGAAGAACTTGAGCCGAAAAAATAATTTTAAATAATTATGGGTGGATTTCGATAATCAGATCCAGCGGGCTGCTTAATTTTATTTGATTGTAGTCCCAAATGATATAAATCCGATGCATGAATATCTAAATCTAATAAAGAATCTTTTATTGCAGCTACTCGACTAACGAGAGGCAATGAAAGGTTTTTTTTCTTATGATTAAGGTATTTCTGTCCATTGTGTGTCATGCCAAGAACTCGAATATATGTCGGTTTTTTATGTGAATGTAAAGCTTCCCACGTAAAACCTGTATAAATATGTGTAAGCATCCGCTGAATACGTGTCCAGGTGTACCTTTTAGATTTCACACATGCCATAAATTCTTCAAATGTCTCACATTTCTTTGCTGCTTCGTAAATTAAATGCTCTATTCCTTCTGTTACTTCTGCGTATGTGGCAAGTTCTTTTACAGAAGAACGAATGATCGTAAATCGGAGTAAAGGCCAAAACTGTTGCCAGCTACCAAATACACCAATTGAATCTTTCCAGTTTAATAAATGTTCAAGAGATGTTTGTGGCATAAAGTTTGCCAATGCTTCGATTGAACCATCATCGAAAATAGCCTTACGTATGCCTGTAGCGCTTGCAATTGATTGACTGTGTTCTACATCATCATGGTAATTAGCTACAACACGTTGGATCGTAACAGGCTTAATATGCGCATTTATTTGATATGCTGCTTCTAAATAATGATAGCCAAGAATATTGTTTGGTTTTGATAAGTCCACAAAATTTATTTCTGAGTTGCTTGTTATTTCAGTGTAAGCCTCATTTAACGCTTTTGGATAACTTAAACCAAGCTTCATGTATTGTTTGATCGAATTTTGGTAATCCTCTTGATGTGTAGTAATTACTTCATATGAGTGAGCAAAGGGTTCTATAGAACCTTCTTCACTGCCAAAACAAAAATCATCACACCCAATAGCTTCTAATAAATCAATTGAACCACGTGCAAAGTCGCTCGCTTGTGCGGTTGCAAATACATAAGGGAGTTCGATCACGATATCAACACCAGCCTTTAAGGCCATTTCAGTTCGTGTCCACTTGTTTACAAGTGCTGGTTCTCCTCGTTGTAAAAAGTTTCCGCTCATGACCGCAATAATAATATCTGCTGCTGTTTTTTTTCTTGATTCTTTGATATGATATAAATGTCCGTTATGGAACGGATTATGTTCAACGATTATACCGGTTGCTTTCAAGATGTTGACCCCCTATCATTACTATTGATTATACGGGTCAAAAATTGGGGTGACAAGAAATTATCTTGACATCTAATTTCCTGCATTATATAATCAACTTTGTTGTCTTGAGGTGATAAACGAATGAAATGGGCAATTCATCAACTATCTAAATATCGCCATAACGGGATGCCAATTGATGAAACGATTCTATTGGATGATGTTATGACACGTAACCCGGACATCCGGAAAATATCACCCGTTCATGTAAAAGGGCACTGCACATTCGGTGCAGAGCAAATGACTTGTCATTTTCAACTGACAGGCATCCTAACTTTACCATGTTCTCGAACGTGGGAAGATGTTGAGTATCCGTTTGATATTCAAACCGATGAGCTTTTTAGTTGGTCAGATAAACATAAGGTAGACGATGGAGAAATTCATTATGTAGAAGGTGATGTTGTAAATGTCGACCCTGTACTTGAAGAATTAATTCTAGTCGAAATTCCTTTTCAAGTGTTTAAGGAAGATGCTAACCATCTACCGATTCCTGGCGGCAAAAACTGGTCGTACTTAACAGAAGAGGAATTGTCTGTGAAAGAAGAAAATGAACCTAAAAAATCGGATCCTAGACTTGCTGATTTAGCTAAGTATTTTGATCAAACAGACGAATAACGATCTGTAAGGAGGTGCCACAATGGCTGTACCGTTTAGAAAGACTTCTAAAGCAGTTAAACGAAAGCGTCGTACGCATTTCAAATTATCCCTACCTGGTATGGTAGCTTGTCCAAACTGTAATGAATCAAAATTGGCTCACCATATTTGTAAATCATGCGGATATTACAAAGGGAAAGAAGTAATGAGCAAATAATTCAGTATTTGTTCAATATAAAGGCTACCAGAGAGACCATGGCTCTCTGGTAGTCTTTTTCTCTATTTACTAGGAGGCTACTGCACATGACATTCACCATAAATCGTGAGGAAAATATTTTACGTTTCACCATAAACCGACCTAAAGTTCGTAATGCAATAAATCACGAAGTCATTGCTGGATTTGAGAGTCTAGTTACATCTGTACATAATGATTCAACTATACAATTTGTCGTCATTACAGGCGAAGGTAATGAAGCGTTTTGTTCTGGAGGAGATTTGTCTATCTTTCACGGACTCCAAACAGAGGAAGACGCTTTTCCCATGCTTAACCGAATGGCGACTGCCCTATATAATATCGCGACCCTTCCTGTGCCTGTCATTGCACTTGTCAATGGACATGCGGTCGGAGGTGGCTGTGAAATTGCCACAGCATGTGACTTCCGATTAGTATCCTCACACGCAAAAGCCGGATTTATTCAAGGGACCCTTGCTATTACTAGTGGTTGGGGTGGCGGAACATATTTATTTGAAAAATTAGCTAGGCAAGATATAGCTATGCAAATGTTATGTGAAGCGAAACCTTTACTTGCGCATAGTCTTTTAGATAATGGCTGGGCAACGCAACTATACGACGGAAACAAAGAACAAGCGTTAGAAACGTTTGTGCATGAGATGAAACAAGTAGAAGCATCTGTTCACCGAGCCTATAAACAGATGTTAATACGTAAATGGACTGAGCAAAAGCTACTAGAGCAAATAAAAGAAGAAGTCAAAACTTGTTCAAAGCTATGGGCAGCTGATGAGCATCATGAGGCTGTTCAAAAGTTCTTAAAGAAACGAAAATAACTTGAATAGATTGTTCACCGACTTCTATTTTTTTTCCTTGCGTCATATAGTAGAAAAAACGCGAGGTGAAGATGATATGAATGAAGTGAAAAGAAAAGATCAATGGACTCCTGATGATGACCAAAAATTAGTAACTACTGTTTTGGAAATAGTAAAAAATGGTGGCACACAAATTTATGCATTTGAAGTAGCTGCTGAAAAACTCTCTCGAACAAAACAGGCTTGTGGATTTAGATGGAATAAAACTTTAAGACATACGTATGGACAAGACTTAAATAATGCCAAACAAAAATATCAACATCCAATGCATACACATTTAAAGCAAGCGATGTCTAGTTATGATGAATTATTAGAAGCGCATAATAGACTACAAAAAGAACATGCTCAGTTGAAAACATATGTGCAACAAATTCAGCGAGTGTGTTTAGAAAGTCCCTTTGTACATCAAAAAAACTAAAGCATATTCATAAAGCTGTCTCTTTAAAGATTAAATCTTTAAAGAAACAGCTTATTTTTTTGCTAGTTTGAATATTTCTTTAATAAAACTTGAAATAGTTTTCATTTTTCGTATAGACTAAGGTAGATGGAACTTAATGTTCGAATAACTTAGGGGGACAACTAATGCAAAAAGTGTTAATTGCAAACAGGGGAGAAATTGCACGACGTATTATCAAAACATGTAAAAAGTTAAATATTGAAACAGTAGCAATTTATGCTGAAGCAGATGCTGATTTACCTTATGTAAAAGAAGCAGACTCAGCATTTTTAATTGGTCCAAGCCAAGTGCAACAATCGTATTTAAAAGTGGATGATATTTTAGCATTAGCTAAGCGTGAAGGGGTTGACGCTATTCATCCGGGTTATGGTCTACTGTCAGAGAATTCAAGTTTTGCGCGTAAGATTGAAGAAGCTGGCATGATTTTTATCGGTCCAGATCCACAAACAATAGATACTATGGGCGATAAGATTGGTTCTCGTCAAACGATGAAAGCAGCAGGTGTGCCGGTAGTGCCAGGTACTGATGATGGTATTGAAACGCTTGAAGAGGCCATCCAAGAAGCTAAACTTATAGGTTACCCAATCATGCTTAAAGCAAGCAGTGGGGGCGGTGGAATCGGTATGATTCGCTGTGATAATGAACAAGCGCTCAGTCAGAACTTTGTTTCCGTGAAAACACGTGCAAAGGCTTACTTCGGAGATGATGTCGTCTTCTTAGAAAAGTATATTTCTGGCGGACGTCACATTGAAGTTCAAATTTTCGGTGACACACATGGTAATACTGTGCATTTGTTTGAACGAAACTGTTCAGTTCAACGTCGTAACCAAAAAGTGATTGAAGAGTCACCTTCACCGAATTTCCCGAAACCTGCTCTCGAACGATTATTACAAGCGGCAGTTGATGCTGCTAAAGCAGTAAATTATCGTAATGCAGGGACTGTTGAATTTATTGTGGATGAAGAGAATCAATTCTATTTCTTAGAAATGAATACAAGACTTCAAGTTGAGCATCCAGTGACTGAGGCAGTAACAGGTTTTGATTTAGTAGAGTGGCAATTAATAGTCGCTAAGGGCGAGCTCCTTCCGGTGATTAATCAAGCAGATATACAGTCAAAAGGTCATGCAATTGAGTTTCGAATTTATGCTGAAGATCCAAAAACGTTCTTCCCTTCTCCAGGAAATATTAAAAAACTTCAATGGGGATCAACAGAAGACATCCGAATTGATGCAGGTTATGAAGAAGGAAATACAGTAACACCTTTCTATGACCCAATGATTGCAAAAGTAATTATTCAATCTGAAACACGAGAAGAAGCGATTATTAAAGCACAAAAATTCTTTTCATCTGTTACGATTGAAGGTATTAAAACAAATGTACCTTTGTTCCAAGAATTTTTAGGAGCAAAAGCATTCCAAGATGGAACTTATACTACTGCGGTATTGCCGCAATGGCTCGAACAACAAAAGGAGGAAATAAAATGAAACAAGTTCAATCTACAATGGCAGGAACAGTATTTAATATCATCGTTCAAGAGGGTGAAGAAGTAACGGTAGGACAAACTGTCATGATTTTAGAATCAATGAAAATGGAAATTCCGGTTGAAGCAGAAACAGCAGGTAAAATTGTGAAAATTAATGCTCAAATAGGCGACTTCGTAAATGAAGGCGACGTACTTGTAACATTCGAATAAAACTCACTCGGGGTATGTGAGATTGAAACAAAGGGGGCAATATAATTGACGCAGAAAACAACATACAATGAACGCTTAGAAGAAAAGCTAACGACTATTTTCGCAGGTGGTCACTCGAAATATCATGAAAAAATGGTCGAACAAAATAAATTATTTGTCCGTGATCGTTTAGCGTTACTTTTTGATAATGGTGAGTATTTAGAAGATGGTCGTTTTGCAAACTGTGAAGCGGGAGATCTTCCAGCGGATGGTGTCGTAACAGCAACAGGCAAAGTCGGTGGACAACAAATATGTGTAATGGCAAATGATTCAACAGTTAAAGCAGGGTCATGGGGATCTCGTACTGTTGAAAAAATCATTCGTATTCAAGAGATAGCAGAGAAGACGCGGGTGCCAATGCTTTATCTTGTCGATTCAGCTGGAGCGCGTATTACGGATCAATTAGATATGTTCCCAAACCGACGCGGTGCAGGTAAAATATTCCACAATCAAGTGCGAATGTCAGGATTTGTTCCGCAAATCTGTTTACTATTCGGACCATCTGCAGCTGGAGGAGCTTACATTCCTGCATTTTGTGATATCGTCATTATGGTTGAAGGTAATGCTTCTATGTATTTAGGATCACCGCGTATGGCAGAAAAAGTAATCGGTGAAAAAGTTACGTTAGAAGAAATGGGCGGCGCTCGCATGCACTGTTCCGTTAGTGGCTGTGGCGATGTATTAGTAACAAGTGAACAACAAGCTATTTCTGAAGCTCGTCGTTATTTGGCTTACTTCCCAGCAAACTTTACTGAGAAGCCGAAAATGGTAGAACCAAAAGCTAATAAAGAAGGTCGCACACTTGAAGAAATTATTCCGGAAAATCAAAATGCACCATTTGATATGTATGAAGCCATCGATCAATTAATTGACGAAGGCTCACTCTTTGATGTGAAGAAATTATTTGCTCCAGAAATTATTACTTGCCTTGCGCGAATTGAAGGACAAGCTGTCGGGATTATTGCGAACCAACCGAAAGCTAAAGGTGGCGTATTATTTGGAGATTCTGCTGACAAAGCTGCGAAATTCATTAATTTATGTGATGCGTTTGGCATTCCGTTATTGTTCTTAGCAGATGTTCCTGGATTTATGATTGGAACAAAAGTTGAGCGTGCTGGAATTATTCGACATGGCGCAAAACTAATTATGGCTATGAGTTCTGCAACAGTGCCAAAAATTTCAGTAATCGTAAGAAAAGCTTACGGGGCTGGATTATACGCAATGGCTGGTCCAGCATTTGAACCAGATGTTTGTATCGCTTTACCTACTGCTCAAATTGCAGTAATGGGTCCAGAAGCAGCCGTAAATGCTGTGTTCTCGAACAAAATAGAGGCAATCGAAGATCCGAAAGAACGTGTGAAATTTGTTCAACAAAAACATCAAGAATATAAAGAAGAAATTGATATCTATAAATTAGCATCTGAATTGATTATTGATGAGATTGTTGCACCAAGTAATTTACGTGAAGTTCTTGCGATGCGTTTCCAAGCCTATAGTACGAAAAATATTCCTCAACCGCCTCGTAAACATCCTGTTTATCCAGTATAAACAGGTCAAGAGCTAGAGTAGGAACTTACTATGCAAAAGGAAGGCCTATGCAAATAGGTCTTCTTTTTTTTGTGGTTTAGACTTATGATAGAAAATATCAGTATATTCTGAGTGGATATTGTTTGGATGAATAATATATTAAACAAGTTGTAGGAGTTGATTGTGCAATGAAAGTGGTCATTGTTGGAGCAGGTGCCATTGGTTTACTTATTGGCTCATATTTAAGTGAGAGAAATCATGAAATTACATACATAACAAGATCAACCGTGCAGGCTGAGAAGCTTAGATTACAAGGTATTACGCTAATTCAACCAAATGGAGAGAAAGTAAATACACAAGTCCAGGCTTTTACAGATTTTAGACTAGCACCTACAGAGGCTCTATGGATAGTTGCAGTTAAATTTCATCAATTAACTAACTTAGAAAAGGAATTACAATCGCTATCACTATCTACAACTCTGGTATTTGTTCAAAATGGACTTGCTCATCTTAAATGGATTAATCGATTAAAACATCAAGATATATACATAGCTACCATTGAGCATGGCGCCGTGAAGCAAGATGCTACTACTGTTCTTCATAAAGGAGTAGGGTTAACAAAAATTGCCCCTCATATTATGACATCGAAGGCACCCATAGATATATCAATCTTTCAAACTTCTTTCTTTCAAAGTGAGATGGTAGAGGACGCTTATACTATTGTTTTACGAAAAGTGGTTTTGAACGCTTGTATAAATCCAATAACCGCGATATTACAAATAAAAAATGGGGAACTGATTACAAATAGTCATGCTTTTCATCTAATGAAGTCTATATTTGAAGAAATTCTGTTGAGTTTTCCAGAAATTTCACAAACGCTTACTTTTGAAGACGTAAAGGAACTTTGTGTCAAAACATCACAAAATTATTCTTCTATGCTGCAAGATCGACTAAATCATCGGAAAAGTGAAATTGAATCAATTGTAGGGGTGTTACTGCAAATGGCTGCAACTAAAGAGAGAGATTTACCTCTTTTAAGAACACTATATTATTTAGTTTTAGCTCTTGATGAAAAAGGTGAATCTTTTGAGTAATATTATTCAATCCGTTATCAGTTTTCTATTAGTATTTCCTATAGTCATGTTTTTAATAGTCTTCATAATCTCAAGAAAAGGAACAGGTAAATCCTCAATAGCTTTTGGACATGCAGCGGATGTGACAACCTTCTTACTGTTCTTCACTGTTCCAATTGCCATTCAGTCATTATTTCAAATCGAAACAAGGGGAAGCTTAGTCGCAATGGCGTTAATCATCAGCGTCATATTAACATTTCTTGATTGGAAATCAAAAAATGAAATTGAATTACTCCCTCTAATTAAAAAAATATGGAGATTTCTGTTTTTAGTTCTGACTCTCACTTACTTTGCAGTGTGGTGTTTAGGTCTGATAGTGAGATTAGTAAAGTACTTAAATTAATTCTTTATAAGTCGTTTGTTTTTCCTGTCTTGTCGTCAAATGATATAATCGGTTTGTATTTAGACGCAAAAGGAGTTTACCACATTGAAATTCGACCAAATTGATCAACCAAATAGTAGTTCTTTCCTAGTGGATTTCCATAATCAAAAGAAAGAACTTTTGAATTTTTTCCATTTTTTACCCAATAAGGATTCATATAAAAATCGAGCATTATCTTTGAAATCCCATCCAGTAAACCGAGGTCAACTGACAAAAGTAATACGCGAATACATGGCGTTTCTTCCGCAAAGCGATAAAGTTGATTTACACTTGGGAGAGTTAGAAAAAAATGCCCTAGTAGTCATTGGCGGTCAGCAAGCGGGATTACTTACAGGTCCTTTGTATTCCATACATAAAGCAATATCAATTGTGTTGTTAGCCAAACAGCAACGTGAAGCTTTAGGAATTCCAGTTATACCAGTTTTTTGGATTGCTGGAGAGGACCATGACTTAGATGAAATTAACTCTACTTTCACTCCAAATCATGGACAATTACAAAAACATACGTATAATGACCGACCAAATCGAAAGCAAATGGCTTCTCATTCCGCTGTGGAAGTTGAAAAATTACAATTATTCATTCGTGATGTCTTTAAGCAATTTACTGAAACGACTTATACAAAACAAATGCTTCAAAAATATTTAAAAATGGCACAACAAGTGTCTACTTATAGCGAATTTTTCACAGTGATGATGCATGATTTTTTTGCAAAAGAAGGTTTGTTGTTAATTGATGCAGCATACCAACCACTTCGTCAATATGAATCTCCATATTTTGTGAAAATGATTGAACATGCTCAAGAAATTGCTTCACTAGTTGTAGAACAAGAAACTAGTTTTCAACAATCAGGTTATGGTCAGCCTATTCAAGCATCAAAAGATAGTGCCAACTTGTTTATTGTTGAAAATGGGGAGCGTTTCTTATTGAAGCATCACAATGGAGTATTTGTAAATGAAGTAGCAGGCTATCAATTTTCAAAACTACAATTACTTGACATCGCCAAAAAAAATCCTGAACGCTTAAGTAATAATGTAGTTACCCGACCTCTCATGCAGGAAATGGTGTTTCCGGTATTAGCGTTTGTTGGAGGTCCGGGGGAATTAGCCTATTGGGCTGCATTTAAGACCATGTTTGAACATTTTGACATGGAGTTACCCGTCATGGTCCCACGTCTGTCTATTACACTAGTAGATGGAAAGTCTTCGCGCTATTTAGATGAGATAGACCTCCGAGTGGAAAGTGTATTTAATAACGATTTACAGGCTCACAAACAAGCATTTATGAATGACATTAAAGATGTTGTTGCTGAAGAAATGATTCAAGAAATGAAGCTTACGTTAATTGAACAATACCAAAAGTTAGAAGATCATTTAGCAAAAGATAAACCACTTAATGTATTAACAAAGAAAAACTTACAACTTCATGACAAGCAGTTTACCTATTTGAGTAGAAAAATAGAAGATACGGATTTGTTACGTCATGGAGTGAAGATACGAAAGTACAATCATATCGAGGGTATTCTTTTTCCAGAGTACACTTTACAAGAAAGATGGTTTAGTCCGTTGCTATTTTTGAATGAAGTGGGTCCAACATTTATTGAGGAGCTACTTTCACAACCTTTCGAATTTAATGGGAAACATACAATACTTTCATATTAATATTAAAAGTCGTCTATTTTTAATGAGACGGCTTTTTTCTATGGGGGAAAAGGTTTTTTAGACGTTTCAACAAGTACTATTATCACATTTTTTGGTGTATCGTAAGAAATTTTAAAAAACTGGTGGAGGAAAGTGGGGGGATGTGGTACATTAATGACAATAAGTGGGGTGAGTAACATGTTTATGGGAGAATATCAACATAGTGTTGATGCGAAAGGCCGACTTATAATTCCGGCAAAATTTCGCGAGCACCTAGAAGAGACATTTGTAATTACACGTGGTCTTGATAACTGCTTATTCGGCTATCCTATGAATGAATGGCGAAAACTCGAAGAAAAATTAAAGGCTCTACCTGTGACAAAAAAAGATGCACGTGCATTCACACGGTTCTTCTTTTCAGGCGCAACGGAAGTTGAAATTGATAAACAAGGTCGTATTAATATCCCAAGTAATTTATTAGCTCATGCAAAAGTGGAAAAAGAATGTATCGTACTTGGAGTTTCAAGTCGAATTGAAATTTGGGCGAAAGATGCTTGGACATCCTATTTCAATGAATCTGAAGATTCGTTTAATGACTTAGCAGAAAATATGATTGGTTTTGATATATAACGTTTGAAGGCTAAAACCGCGACACTTAATCCTGCGGTTCGTCGCAAAATTAAGTGCTAAGAAATTTTATAGCAACGTCTTCATGACCCTATAAAGGGGCACGCGGTATAACCTGCAGAGCTAGACACAACGAATAGAGGCATTACGGCATAATGGCAACACAAAATTTTGATATTAAAGAGGAGGACGATCCTTTGTTTAACCATACTACTGTATTACTTCAGGAAACTGTGGACGGATTGAACATTCGTCCAGATGGGATATATGTCGACTGTACCTTAGGCGGAGCAGGACATAGTGAATATTTAGTACAACAACTAAGTGATCAAGGGAAATTGATTTGCTTTGATCAAGACACAATAGCAATTGATAACGCCAAAATACGATTAGCAGACCATCTCCATAAAATAACGTTTGTCCATGCAAATTTTCGAGACATCAAAGAAGAATTACATGCACTAGGTATTGAAAAAGTGGATGGAATTCTTTACGACTTAGGTGTATCTTCACCACAACTAGATACACCAGAACGCGGCTTTAGTTACAACCATGATGCACCACTAGATATGCGAATGGATACGACAGCAACACTTTCAGCTTATGATGTTGTTAACGACTGGGAATTTAATGATTTGGTTCGAATTTTCTATCGTTATGGAGAAGAAAAATTTTCTAAACGAATCGCTCGTAAAATTGAAGAAGCGAGAGAACTTGCTCCAATAGAAACAACAGGCCAACTTGTTGAATTAATTAAAGATGGCATTCCAGCTCCAGCTAGAAGAAAAGGCGGTCATCCTGCTAAACGGGTATTCCAAGCCATTCGTATAGCAGTTAATGATGAACTTGGGGCTGCCGAAGAATCTCTTCAAGATGCTATTGAAATGCTGGCAATAAATGGGCGAATCAGCGTAATTACGTTCCACTCACTGGAGGATCGTATTACAAAAACCATTTTTAAAGAAGCGGCATCATACCCAGAGTTACCACCAAACTTACCAGTCATTCCAGAGGGCATGGAACCAATTTTAAAGTTAATCACAAGAAAACCTATTTTACCAAGTGAAGAAGAATTACTGCAAAACAATCGCTCTCGATCAGCGAAGCTTCGAATTGTTGAAAAAATAATTGATAAAGGACGTGATTAGATGGCAATGCATGCTAGAACACAATCTACTTACATAAAGCAGCCTGTCTTTAACCCGCAGCCTGGATTCAAACCCGAGATTAAATCTAATAGAAAAAAAGTAACAAAAGGTGAAAAAATTCTACTTGTCCTATTTGTATCTGTAGTTGCACTATTTTGTGTGATGATTTTACAAACGCAAGCAAGTATTCACACTTCAACTCAAGACATACAAACAATTAACCTACAAATTGATGAAACGAAAAAACAAAATACAGATTTGTCCATTCAAGTAAGCGAACTTTCAACATATGAACGTATATGGGACAAAGCAAAAGGACTTGGTTTCAAACTTAACGAGCAAAATGTGAAAGTAGTACAGGGACAATGAAAATGAAATTTAGATTTCAATGGGGAGCCTTTCTGATGTTTTTGTTCTACGGAGGGCTCTTTTTTTTATTGTTGTCACGGATAATTTTTATCCAAGTCACGGGAGAAGCAGATGGCCAAGCACTAGCTGCTAAGGCTGCCGCTAAATATGAAAGAGAACAAATAATTAATGCAAGTCGCGGGAAAATTGTGGATAGAAATAATGAAGTAATCGCTGAAGACACATTAAGTTATCGTTTAGTAGCTGTTATAAGTCCGAAAGCTACTACAAATGCAAAGAAACCAAAACATGTAAATGATGTGGATAAAACAGCTGATGTACTAGCTAAATACTTACCAATATCCAAAGAGAAATTAGTGGAACGCTTATCTAAAGAAGGCCCTTACCAAGTAGAATTTGGTTCTAGCGGTCGTGATATTAGTCATAAAGTCATGACGGAAATTTCGGAGCAGAATTTACCTGGAATTGTCTTTGTAAGAGATTTAAAACGTTTTTACCCAAATGGTATATTTGCTTCTCACTTAATTGGATTTGCTGTAAAAGAGGAACAAGAAGATTTATCATTTAAAACTAATGGGAAAATGGGAATTGAATCGATTTATAATAAACAACTAACAGGGAAAAACGGCAAAGTGCAATATGATAGTGATTTGTGGGGGTATTTGTTACCGAACTCAGAAAAGATGGTAACACCTGCACAAGATGGCTACAATATTCATGTCACACTTGATAAAAAAGTGCAGAACTTTTTAGAAGATGCAATGAGTCGGGTGGAAGAAGAATACCAACCAGAAAAAATGCTCGCAATAGTAGCTGACCCAAAAACTGGTGAAATATTAGGTATGAGTCAGCGTCCGTCCTTTGACCCAGAAACACGTGAAGGTTTGACGACAAACTGGTTAAACGAGTCAATCGAAAATACGATTGAACCTGGATCTACTATGAAAGCTTTTACTGTAGCTGCAGCAATTGAAGAAGGAAAATGGGAACCGAATGCTTGGTACAAATCTGGTCAATATAAAATGTATGACCGAATTATCCGTGATCATAATCGTGTGGGATGGGGATCAATTACTTATTTAGAAGGATTCCAACGTTCATCAAACGTGGCGATGGCCTATTTACTAGAACGTTTAGGAGGCGAAACGTTTGTAGAATATGTGAAGAAATTTGGTTTTGGGGAACAAACAGGTATTGACCTACCTAACGAAGCTTCAGGGAAAATCATTGAAGATAATCCTATCAGCCGTTTAACAACCACATACGGACAAGGGTCTACTGTTACACCGATGCAAATAATTCAGGCTACAACAGCAATTGCCAATGATGGTATTATGATGCAACCTTATGTTATTGATAAAGTGGTAAATCCTCTGACTAAAGAAGTAGTCAGTAATCATAAAGCAATTGAAGCAGGCAAGCCTATATCTGCTGCAACCGCAAAACAAGTTCGAGAGCTATTAGCTTCAACTGTTACGTCTGAAAATGGAACTGCTAAAAGGTTTGAACTGAGTGATTATTCAGTTGCAGGTAAAACCGGTACTGCTCAACAACCAGATGGTAAAGGGAACTATTTATCGGGTACAAATAGTTACTTGTATTCATTTATTGGAATGGCCCCTGCTGAAGACCCTCAACTTGTTGTCTACATTGCAGTGAGCAAACCTAAACTAGAAGTGAATGAAGTTGGTTCTATGCCTGTATCGGAGATTTTTAGATCCGTTACAGAAAATAGTTTAAAGTACATGAATATTAAACCTGAAGAAGTAAAATCTATCCCTACTGTTACTGTTCCAGAAGTTAAGGGGAAAGATGTTACCGTTGCCCAAAATCAAATGGTTGAACAAAAAATAAATCCAGTTTTAATTGGTGAAACTGGCAAAGTAAAAGAACAATTCCCTGCTTCAGGTACTGAAACTCTTCCTGGAAGTCTAGTTATGTTAAAAACTAATGGTCCTATAACGATTCCTGATTTTACAAATTGGTCAAAACGACATGTTTTAGTTTATCAAGTGTTATCTGGACTAAACATTGAAGTGATCGGAGATGGGTATGTTGTAAGTCAAAGTGTCACTAAAGGGACAGTGTCAAAAGAACAAACACCAATTGTTATTAAATTACAAACGCCAGAAGAAACCAATAATAATGTCCAAAAAGAAACAGAAGAAGATGAAGAACAAACACCTTCTGAAGATTAAACAGTGAATAGGCACTCCTTTTCTATCATACGCTGATATAAAACAAGGTGTGGATATATGAAGGCAGGAGTGCCTCATCAATTGAAAATTAGAGTTCGGACAATGGTTTTATTATTTTTTTGCTTAAGTGTCGCGTCAGTAGGGAAACTAATTGTTATGCAGTTTTTTCAGTATGAATGGCTCACGCAAAAAGCAGAAGAGAATTGGGATCGAGAAATACCTTTTTCACAAACCAGAGGGAACATTCGAGATCGTGATGGCGAATTGATTGTTGGGAGTAAGCTTGCCCCGACACTTTATTTTATGCCTGCTCAAAACGAAGATGTTGAAAGTGCTGCAACCAAACTAAGCGTGGCTTTAAATATCGATGAAAAAAAGCTAATCGAGCAAATGAGTAAAAAAACATTTTTAATCAAATTGGCACCTGAAGGCAAGAACATTGAACTTGGAAAAGCGCTTGAAGTACAATCAATGCAAATTCCTGGCTTATATGCAGGTGTTGATTATGTGCGTGATTATCCACATGATGATTTATTGTCACGTCTTATTGGGTTTACTGGATATGATCATCAAGGCTTAGCAGGAATTGAATTTCAATATAATAAATACTTGACATCGAAACAATCGACATTACGTTTATTTACTGATGCTAAAGGGAATTCATTGCCTCATGTGAATGACGGATGGGGCAAAGGGACTGATGGTGCGACAGTAGATTTAACGATTGACTTAGATATTCAAGAGGTTGTTGAACGTGTCCTTTCCCAAGCCATGGTAAAGTATGATGCAGACCAAGCTATGGGAATAGCTATGAACCCGAAAACGGGTGAGATTCTATCTATAGCATCTTTTCCTACTTTTCATCCCTTGCAATATGCTAAAGTAAGTCCGAGCGTTTATAATCAAAACTTGCCAGTGTCTATGACATTTGAGCCGGGTTCAACATTTAAAATTATTACACTTGCCGCTGCGCTTGAAGAAGGAAAAGTGGATTTGAAAAAGGATTCATTCTACGACCCTGGTTATGCAATGGTAGAGGGTACAAGATTACGTTGTTGGAAACGACAAGGACATGGAGAGCAATCCTTTTTAGAAGTGGTTGAAAACTCATGCAATCCAGGTTTTATTGAACTAGGTCAACGTGTTGGTCGGGAGAAGCTGTCGAAATATATACGTGATTTCGGTTTTGGGCAAAAAACAGGATCATCTATTGCTGGAGAGTCCACAGGTATTTTGTTCTCTGAAGAAGCCTATGGACCAGTTGAACATGCGACTACCTCATTCGGTCAAGGAATATCGACGACCCCAATTCAACAAGTTCAAGCCGTTTCAGCAGCTGTCAATGGTGGAACTTTGTTTCAACCATATGTAGTGAAAAGGATTTATAATGAACAAACGAACGAAGTAATAAAAGAAAATAAACCAACTAAAGTACGACAAGTTATATCAGAAGATACATCAAAAAAAGTTCGGGAAGCATTAGAATCTGTTGTGGCAAATGGTTCAGGACGTAATGCTTTTCGTGATACAATGAGGATTGGCGGAAAAACAGGTACCGCACAGAAGGCTGTTAATGGTCGGTACGTTGAAGGACAGTACATTGTATCGTTTATTGGATTCGCGCCTGCTAACGACCCTGAAATAGTCGTTTATGTAGCTATAGACAACCCAAAACATATTGTACAATTTGGCGGAGTTATTGCAGCACCTATTGTAGGGGAAATTCTTGAAGATAGCGCGCCTTTTATTGGATTTAATTACAACAAAGATCAAATCCAAAAAGAGTATAGATGGGGAGATTCTATAGAACGAAGAGTTCCTGAACTCGTCGGGCAAGAGAAAAGCAAAATTGTGATGATAGAAGAGCCCTTTAAAATTGAATGGCATGGTACAGGGACAAAAATTGTATCCCAAATACCCAAAGCAGAAAGTTTACTGTCTATAGACGGTACAATTCATTTATACTTAGGTGAATAATAGAAATTAAGAATACAATCGTTTATTTTAAGGAGATTACACATGACACTCGTAACAACATTTATGATTGTAGGAATCGGCTTTTTACTTACGGTTCTTTTAACCCCACTTTTTATTCAGGTAATCAAACGGATGAAATTTGGTCAAAGTATCCGCGAAGAAGGTCCACAATCTCATATGAAAAAAGCAGGTACTCCTACTATGGGTGGATTTGTCTTTATTATCTCTATAGTCTTAACAACACTAGGAGTTGCCTTTTATTTAGAAATGTTAACCACACAAACGATTGTTTTAGTTTTAGTGTTTGTTGGATTTGGTCTTATTGGGTTTTTAGATGACTTTATTAAAGTAGCCCTAAAACGAAATTTAGGATTGACTTCACTACAAAAATTAATCGGGCAAATTGTGATAGCTATTGCTTCTTTTATGTTACTTATACAAGGACCATTTGAAACGACAGTTAGTGTACCTTTTACTGACTGGTCGATTGATCTTGGGATAGCGTATATTGCTTTTATGATTTTTTGGCTTGTTGGATTTTCAAATGCTGTGAATCTAACGGATGGTCTAGATGGTCTTGTTTCTGGTACAGCATCAATTGCATTTACTACATTAGGCGTTTTAGCCTTAATCTATCAACAACAAGATATTGCTATATTTGCTTTTGCTGTGACAGGAGCACTTCTTGGGTTCCTAATATTTAATGCAAATCCGGCAAAAATATTTATGGGTGATACAGGTTCACTTGCTCTCGGTGGTGCCCTTGCAATGGGTTCTATTTTAGTTAAACAAGAGCTGTTGCTGGTGATCATTGGTGTGGTTTTTGTTGTCGAAACGTTATCGGTTATCATACAAGTTATCAGCTTTAAAACAACAGGCAAACGAATTTTCAAAATGAGTCCTATCCATCATCATTTTGAATTGTCAGGTTGGTCTGAATGGAAAATAGTTGTTGTCTTTTGGTCAACTTCTTTCCTAGCAGCTTTTATCGTAGTTATGCTGGAGGTATTATAAATGAATAACATTTCTGAATTCACATCAAAAAAAGTACTTGTGTTAGGACTTGCAAAGAGTGGTGTTGCGGCAGCAGAACTGCTTCATAAATTAGGCGCATTTGTTACAGTTAATGATGCAAAGCCCTTTGATGAAAGTCCGGACGCGCAGAACTTATTAAGTAAGGGCATTACGGTTATTTGTGGAAGACATCCAGAGGATTTACTTGACGAAGGATTTGAATATGTAATTAAAAATCCAGGTATTCCTTATAATAATCCTATTGTTAGTGATGCTATATTGCGGGGGATTCCTGTATGGACAGAAATGGAATTAGCTTACTTGATTAGTGAAGCTCCATTTATTGGGATAACAGGTTCGAATGGTAAAACAACCACTACGACTTTGCTATTCCACATGTTAAATCAAGGTGGTCAAAAACCTTTAATTGCTGGGAATATAGGAACAGTTGCTTGTAAAGTTGCTGAAGATGCCCAAGCTGATCACGTGATTGTAACAGAACTTTCATCATTTCAGTTGATGGGAATTAATAAATTCCAACCGAAAATTTCGATTCTAATTAATTTGTATGAATCCCATTTGGATTACCATGGTACGTTTGAAAATTATGCGGATGCAAAATTTGCGGTAACTAAAAATCAGACGAATGAAGACTTATTTATTTATAACGCCGATCAACCTGCTGTTGTTAAATATGCAGAACTCACAAAGGCAAAACTTTTGCCATTTACAACTAAAGGTAGAAGAGCAGAAGGAATAAGTGCAGACGCCACAACTATTTATTGGCTGGGTGAACCTTATTTAGAGAGAAAATCGATTGCATTACCTGGAGAGCATAATCTTGAAAATATACTAACTGCTGTTGCGACTTCTATTTTAATGGGTTGTCCAAAAGAAACAATTCAGCATGTCTTGACGTCCTTTACAGGAGTGAAACATCGTACACAATTCGTACGTGAGTGGAAGAAACGTAAATTCTACAATGATTCAAAAGCAACAAACACGTTAGCAACCAAAAGTGCGCTAGCGGCATTTGAACAGCCTGTAATCTTAATAGCTGGTGGTTTAGAGCGAGGACATTCATTTGAAGAAATGCGACCTTATATGGAGCATGTGAAAGCTTTAGTTTCATTTGGAGAAACAAGTAGTCGTCTCGTTGAATTTGCAGCATCCTGCGGTGTAGATTATTTGAAAAAAGTAGATGATATAGAACAAGCAGTGAAGGTGGCAACAGCTATATCAGAACCTAATGATATTATTTTACTATCACCTGCTTGTGCGAGTTGGGATCAGTATGCAAACTTCGAGTTGCGAGGAAACGATTTTATCAAAGCTGTTTTTCAAATTAAATAATATAAATACCAGATGAAAGGATGCCAAAACTGCAGAAAAAACCTACACATATTTTTCTGTTTACGAGTTTACTATTAACCGTTATTGGTTATTGTTTTGTTTATTCTGCCGGTTCCTACTGGGGGAAAGTCCATTACGAAGATAGCCTACCATTCTTCTGGAAACAATTTTTTTACGGGACTTTAGGGATGTTATGTGCGTGGATAATTTTGAAAGCCAATTTTATAAATAATCATAAATTTTGGTTAAGTGCTTATATTTTATCCATAATTTTATTGTTTGCTGTTTATATCCCAGGTCTTGGTGTAGTTCGAAATGGTTCGCAGAGCTGGATTCAAATAGCTGGTTTTAGTTTGCAACCTGCTGAATTCGTGAAAATTTCAGTCATAGGATTTTTGGCATGTATTCTAGCAAAAGGGACAAAGCTCCAGACTAAGTCCTTTGTAGGACCGTTACTTATTTGTCTAGTTCCAGCTGGTATCATTTTAGTGCAACCTGATTTTGGAACTGCTTTTTTATTAATAGTAGGTGGATTTTCTCTTTTATTTATTGCTGGTTTGCCCATGCGCTTCTTTGTTAGTATTGGGGTAATTGGTGTTCTGGGAATTGTTGGTTTAATCGCATCAGCACCCTATCGATTGCAGCGAATATATGCATTTCTTGATCCTTGGGCAGATCCGTTAAACAGTGGATTTCAAGGCATTCAATCCCTTCTAGCTATTGGTCCATCAGGTTTGTTTGGGCATGGATTTGGTAACAGTAGGCAAAAGTTTTTATATTTACCTGAACCTCAAAATGATTTTATCTTCTCTATAATTGTAGAGGAAATGGGATTTTTTGGTGCCTTAATTCTTATTAGTTTGTTTATACTTTTCTTATACACAGGTTACCGTTTAGCTATTCTTGCGCCTACAAAAGTTGGTTTTTTTGCAATAGCAGGACTTCAGTCCATGATTGGCTTCCAGATATTTTTAAATATTGGTGTTGTCGTTGGGTTATTTCCTGTGACAGGAGTGACTTTGCCTTTTATAAGTTATGGTGGTTCTTCACTATTGTCAACTTGGCTAATAGTAGGACTCATTCTTCGTTTTTCAAAAGACATATAGAGTATGAAAGGAGTGAATAACGTGGATAAGATTATCGATATTGAAGACCGAATACCAACGCTTAGGGAGCGGCGGAAAAAGAGAACAAATCGCAAGTTCACGTTATTACTCGTTATTTTCTTGCTAACTTTACTTGGTCTCCTCTATTTTCAATCTCCGTATAGTCATGTACAAAAGATAGTTGTTATTGGAGCAGATTTAGCGTCCAGTGATGATTATATCGAACAAAGTGGTATACAAAATGGACAATCAATGTGGGAAGTTAGGACAAGCAACTCGGAAAAACAATTACAAAAAAACGAGTGGATACAAGATGTGAGAGTCAAACGAAGTGGATTCACTTCCGTAACTATAGTTGTGAAAGAATGGAAAAAATCAGCGTATATTCAATCAGAATCTGGTTATGATATCGTGCTTGAGAATGGTTCAGTGTTTCAATCTGATCAGACAATTGCACCGCTGGATGCACCTTTATTAAGTGATTTTGAGAATCAAAAAATCACAATGCGCATGGTAAAAGAACTTGCCAAAGTAAAAGGTGAAGTATTATCCATGATATCTCAAATTGAATCTACTCCTTCAGAAGTAGATCCTTATCGCATTAGACTATTTATGAACGATGGAAATGAAGTAAGAGCCGTTATTTCGTCATTTGCTGATAAAATGAACTATTACCCGTCAATAATTGCACAAATTGGTAAAACTGAAAAAGGTGTCATAGATATTGAAGTGGGTTCATTTTTCCAAACATATTTAGATGTGTATAATCCGCAAGCTAAGGAGGAGGAAATTGAAGAAACTCCAGAATAAACAAACTCGATCACTTGTCAACAAACGTATTATTTTTTCCTTAGTTTGTTTAGTTTTAGGTTTTATTTTAGCTTATTCATATAGTTTATCTAGCAGCAAGAAGCTAAGTGGAGTATCTGACAGTAGCAAGTACTTTGAAAAAGAGGAAAGCTATCGCGAAGATCTAATTCACCAAAAAGAACGTAATAAAGAATTGGAGAATGAACTAGTAACGAGACAACTTGAAGTAAGAGAAATTGAAAAGTCTCTTTCGGGTAGTGAAGAACAATATGAGAGTTTAGTTGGTGAGGCTGAAGATTTACGACTATTGATGGGCATGCTTCCGGCTACAGGTGAAGGTGTAAAAGTGCAGCTTCAAGATGCAGAATATAATCCAGCATCAGTTAATCCGAATGACTATATCGTCCACGAAAGTCATGTCTTTCAAGTGTTAAATGAATTGAAAATATCAGGAGCAGAAGCGATCACTATTAATGGTCAACGACTTCATGCAAATTCGTATATTAAATGTAACGGCCCTGTTATTACTGTAGATGGACAACAATTTCCAGCACCATTCATTATCGAAGCAATCGGTGATCCATCAGTTTTAGTACCATCACTCCAACTTACAGGTGGAGTATTAGACCAATTAGTTAATGATAATATTGTAGTAACAATTGAAAAAAAATCAAAAGTACAAATGCCCGCGTTATAACATTGAAAGGCGTAAAGCGCCATCTAGCTCTACCCCGGCGCTGGAAGAACCGATACGAAAGCTACTTTCGTCTGAGGTTCTGAAGCTTAGGGGTGGGGTGGCGCTTGGAACTAGACATATTCAATAGCAGTTACAAAGTTGGCACTTGGAAGGAAGGAGCGGCTCAATGAAACTAGGTGTTTATGCCCGCTTCACGTTTATCTTATTAATTGTTGGCTTTATGATTGCTGTTCAGTACAATACTGTACAAAAACCTGAATCACGAGATACTCGTGATATTTGGGAAATCAGGCAAGAACTTTCAACTGAAAAAAAGTTGCACTCTGAGTTGCTGTCTAAAATTCGTGACATTAACGAAATGATTACGAAATACGACAACTTACAATCTGAAAGTCCTGCACGAGCATTAAATGATACACTGGCAACATTAAGAGAAAAAGCTGGGTTAACCGAAGTGACTGGTCCGGGGTTAGAGTTAATCATTGAACCATCGTTAGAAGCAGTCGCATTTGGTCAAAGTGTAACGAGTATTTCACCAGATTTGCTTGTTCGTTTATTAAATGAAATTAATCGCTTCAATGGACACTATGTTTCAATTGATGGCAAACGAATTATCCAATCTTCGCCAATTCGAGATATCAATGGAGAAACAACTGTCAATAGTGTTAACGTGCAAACGCCACCTTTTAAGATTCTAATCGGAACAGACAGCTCAGAAGACGCAGAGAAACTTTACAATCATTTGCAATCTTCTATGATTATGGATGACTTTTTTATTGATAATTTATACTTAACGATAGGTGAACCACAAAATCAAATTAAAATTCCAGCATTCGATCAAACTTTTAAAAATAATTACTTAAAAAATACATCGGAAGGGGACTAACTTATGTGGCTACCATTACTTGGCTTAATCTTGGGGATATCACTTGGATTACTGACTGATATTCAAATCCCTTCTGTGTATGAAAACTATCTATCTATTGCGGTCCTAGCAGCACTAGACACTTTGTTTGGAGGGATACGCGCTCAACTACAACATGTTTATGACGATAAAGTATTTGTTTCGGGATTTTTCTTTAATATTGCACTTGCAGCAGGACTAGCTTTTCTTGGTGTTCACTTAGGTGTTGACTTGTATTTAGCCGCAATTTTTGCATTCGGTGTACGTCTATTCCAAAATATTGCAGTTATTAGACGGATCTTGTTAACAAAATGGACGGAAAGAAAAGGGACTATTGACTAAAAAACAGTCGAATAGAAGGAAAATTTACAACTTTTAATGATTTTACTTAGACAAGCTTGATAGAATGCAATAGAATGATGATTAAAGAGTTGTTGAAGGAGGTGCCTCGGATTGAATCAGACAGAATTATATGTTTCTCTTGATATTGGTTCTTCATCAGTTAAAGTCCTTATCGGAGAAATGGCGAACGGAACCTTAAATGTGATTGGCGTAGGAAATGTGAAGTCAAATGGGATTCGTAAAGGTGCAATTGTTGATATAGATGCAACCGTGCAGTCAATAAAAAAAGCTATTGATCAAGCTGAACGAATGATCGGAATGTCTATAAACGAAGTAGTATTAGGAATACCTGCTAATCAAGCCATGTTGCAACATGTAAAAGGCGTGGTGGCAGTAAATAGTGAGAATCGTGAAATTACCGATGAAGATTTAGAAAGAGTAATAGATTCAGCTCAAGTAATGTCAATTCCACCCGAAAGAGAATTAGTTAATCTGGTGCCAAAACAATTTATTGTGGATCACTTAGATGAAATTAAAGATCCACGTGGCATGATTGGTATCCGCTTAGAGATGGATGGAACGATGTTGACGACATCAAAAACAATCTTACATAATGTTTTGCGTTGTGTTGAGCGGGCAGGTCTTCAAATTCGTGAAATTTATATGCAACCTCTCGCTTCTGGATATTTTGCCTTATCAGAAGATGAAAAAAATCATGGTACTGCATTTATTGATATTGGTGGAGGATCAACAACAATTGGTATTTTCCAAGACGGTCATTTAACAAATATTTCCGTGTTGCCTGTCGGCGGAGATCATTTGACCAAAGACTTATCTATTGTCTTGAAAACACCAACAGAGCAAGCTGAAAAAATTAAACATCAATATGGACATGCCTTTTACGACGATGCATCTGACGATGAATTGTTTGAAGTTCCTGTAATTGGTGCAGATATAAAAGAACAATATAGTCAGAGATATATATCTGAAATTATAGGTGTTCGTTTAGAAGAGTTGTTTGAATTAGTATTAGAAGAATTCTATCGCATGGGCATTCAAGATTTACCTGGTGGAGTAGTTATTACTGGTGGAGTTGCAAAATTAGAGGGACTTTCACAATTAGCTCGCCATATTTTACAAACTCGTGTAAGACTTTACACTCCGGAGTATATAGGTGTACGTGAGCCTGGATACGCGACAGCGGTTGGCTTAATACGTTACGCTCATAAGGAAGATCAATTCTTTAACCGATTAGGTGGGAATGCGCTTGGTCAATCAAAAAAAGCTGAACAAAGTACAGCAACACCTAAAAAACAAAAGCAAAGTAATCCAAAAGATGAAGACAAAGAAAGTGTAATGGGGAAAGCTCGAAAGTTCATCGATAAGTTTTTTGAATAATACATGTAATGACTATTTGTGATTTAAGGAGGAAATGCGATGTTAGAGTTTGATACAAGTTTAGATCAACTTGCCGTTATCAAAGTAATTGGTGTCGGTGGTGGCGGAAATAACGCTGTGAACCGTATGATTGAACACGGCGTAAAAGGTGTAGAATTTATTGCAGTAAATACAGATGCACAAGCATTGAATTTATCAAAATCACCAGTGAAGTTACAAATTGGTGCAAAATTAACACGTGGACTTGGGGCTGGAGCAAATCCTGAGGTTGGTAAAAAAGCAGCTGAAGAAAGTAAAGAACAAATTGAAGAAGCTTTACGAGGAGCTGACATGGTATTTGTGACTGCTGGTATGGGTGGTGGAACTGGAACTGGCGCTGCACCTGTGATCGCTCAAATCGCACGTGAGATTGGTGCTTTAACAGTTGGTGTAGTTACCCGTCCATTCACTTTTGAAGGTCGTAAACGCTCGACCCAAGCAATGACTGGTATCACAGCTATGAAAGAAGCAATTGATACATTAATCGTCATTCCAAATGATCGATTACTTGAAATTGTCGATAAAAATACGCCTATGTTAGAAGCATTCCGCGAAGCGGATAATGTACTTCGTCAAGGTGTTCAAGGTATTTCAGATTTAATTGCAGTTCCTGGACTAATTAACTTAGACTTTGCTGATGTGAAAACAATCATGTCAAACAAAGGGTCAGCACTTATGGGTATTGGTATTTCAACTGGTGAAAACCGAGCTGCTGAAGCTGCGAAAAAAGCTATTTCAAGTCCACTTCTTGAAACGTCAATTGACGGAGCAAAAGGGGTCTTAATGAATATCACTGGTGGGTCAAACTTAAGTTTATTTGAAGTTCAAGAAGCTGCTGACATTGTTGCTTCAGCATCTGATGAAGATGTAAACATGATTTTTGGTTCTGTAATAAATGATAATTTAAAAGATGAAATTATTGTGACAGTAATTGCCACTGGTTTCAACGATGTTGTACCCACTCCACGTCCTACTCGAAGTAGCGGATTTGGTGCAGGTCGTTCTCAACAAGCGGCACCACAGCAACAACAACAAGCACCAACTCGTGAATCAAGACGTGAAGAAGCTCCTTCATATCAACAACCAGAACCAACTCGAAGAGAGCAACAAACTCCACAACATGAGGAAACATTAGATATCCCTACGTTCTTACGTAATCGTCAAAAAAGGAACTAGTTCATAACAGTGTAGTAGACGATTTTAGCTCTGCTCTAACACTGGAAAGTGAACGTGAATTGCATTAATAAGCCCATTTCTAGTAGCTCAAACGCTACAAGAGATGGGCTTTTTTGTCGTAGATTTTTTCAATAATGATACAAGAAATGACAGGTTTTGCATTGGATAAGTGTTACCGTAATTATAGGAGGTGAGAAAATGTATGCTGAAGTTTTGATTTCGATTAATACTTTGATTAATTTTTCATTGCTTTCTTTTTCAAACAAAATGGGTTCATTTCACCAAAAATCTTGGCGTTTATGGATCAGTGCATTTTTAGGTGGAGTAAGTATCGTCCTGTTTGGAGGGAGTTTCTTTTCAATTGTAGTTACATTTATTTTTATGACAACAATTGCATTTGGGTTGAATCGATCAAATTGGTTACTTGCAGCCGCAAACATATTGATTGGTGCTTTGTTTGCCGGTGGTCTATTAACAGTAATTCAACCGCTCTTAGCAAATGCCAGTTGGTATGTATTCGTAGTGATTGCCGGAAGTGTTTTAGTTTTTAGTTTATCAGGGGTTAAAAAGAATTGGTTTCGTATTAATTTAACCGCAATTAAAGATTCTTATATGGGTCAAGTGACGATTAGCTTATTTCAAAAAGAATTTCAACTTACCTCATACTCGGACACTGGAAACCTTTGCATTGAACCATTATCCGGTAAACCTGTTCACTTTATATCTGCTGAAAAAATGAAATCTTTCATCCCTTTAGAATTATGGAATTATTTACATTCGTTTGAAGGGAATTCAACTGAAGAGTTTCAAGATATTCCATTGCCATTTCGGTCTCAATTACGCTTAATAAGACTTCAAACTGTCCAAAAACAGTCAACTTGGGCGATTGGTATTAAAGTGGATCATATTCGGTTAAAAACAACTACTGAGCATTCCTTGGGGCCATGTTATGTTGTTCTTACAAAAAACAGCACACATTTTCCACACCAATCAGACGTAATTTTGCATGCTTCAACATTATTCAGCTAATCAGGGGGGCGATTGTTTTGTTAATCAGAATTTGGCACAAACTTATTGGACTGTGGAGTAAATGGCGCAGCAAAGGAACATATTATATTGGTGGTAGTGAATCATTACCACATCCGATGAATCGTGAAGAAGAAGCAAAAACGATTGAAGCATTTATGAATGGTAATTTAATTGCTCGTGATACATTGATAGAACGTAATTTGAGGCTTGTTGTATATATTGCAAGACGTTTTGATAACACTGGAACAAATATTGAAGATTTAATTAGTATTGGTTCAATTGGTTTAATCAAAGCGATTGAAACTTTTAACCCAGAGAAAAAGATTAAACTCGCTACGTATGCTTCACGCTGTATTGAAAATGAAATTTTGATGCATCTTCGAAAAACGAGCCGCTTGAAATCAGAAGTATCTTTTGATGAACCATTGAATTCAGATGCTGATGGTAATGAATTACTACTGTCTGATATTTTAGGGACAGATGAACATATAATTACGGAGGATGTAGAGAAAAAAATCGAACGACAATTTATGTTTTCAGCTATTAATTTATTAGAAAAACGTGAAAAATACATTATGGAGTGTCGTTTTGGTTTAAACGGTCAAGAAGAAATGACTCAAAAAGAAGTAGCAGATATGCTTGGTATTTCACAATCGTATATATCTCGTTTAGAAAAGAAAATAATACATGACTTACGATTAGAGCTGAACCAACCGACTTCATAATGGATGAAATTGGAGTTATAAAACTACGCATACTTTCCTTCGAGCCGGACACACTTAAAAGTATCACAGTGTAGAACAGTTCGGAGGAAAAGGTATGATACGAACAAAAGTAGAATTATGTGGTGTGGATACATCAAAGCTACCTGTTTTATCAAACGAAGTGATGACACAAACCTTTATACGATTGCAAAGTGGTGATGAATTTGCAAAAGATGAACTAGTAATGGGGAATTTACGATTAGTCCTTAGTTTAGTTCAACGATTTGCTTATAGAGGAGAACAAGCAGACGACTTATTTCAGGTAGGGTGTATAGGCTTAATAAAATCAATTGAAAACTTTGATTTAAAACACAATGTAAGGTTTTCCACGTATGCAGTCCCGATGATTATCGGGGAAATCAAAAGACATTTACGTGATCATCATCCAGTTCGTGTATCGAGATCTTTGCGTGATATTGCCTATAAGTCGATGAGAGCAAAAGAACAGTTTATTACAGAAAATTTACATGAACCAACTTTACAACAACTTTCAGTGTTAACCGAAATACCTCGTGAAGATATCTTATTTGCTTTAGATGCAATTCAAGAGCCTATCTCATTGCAAGAACCAATATATCATGACGGTGGAGATCCAGTTTTCATGCTTGATCAGTTACGAGATGAGCAAGTATCCGAAGAAAGCTGGTCGAGTTATGTATTTATTAAAGAAAGTATAAGTAAGTTAGATATTCGTGAACAAAAAATATTGGCTAAGCGTTATTATTACGGAGAGACTCAAACTGAAATTGCTAAAGAATTGGGTATTTCACAAGCACAAATTTCTAGACTTGAGAAGCATGCGATTCGTGTCATTCAAGAACAATACAATATTGATTCACATTAAGAGAATCACCGCTCTAAGTGCGAATATGTAGCTAGTAAAAAATAATACAAAAAAAGCTTTTATTCCTTTTAAGAATAAAAGCTTTTTTTCATTTATGAAACATAAACTGTATAAAAGGAGAATAATCAATGAAATTTACCGATATCCAACAAAAAGAATTTATTGAAGCGAGTGATGGAAAAATGCTCGGTTATGTTAATGATGCACGAATATCAAAAGAAAAAGGAGTAATAGAATCTTTTTTCCTAGCAGAACCTAAAAAAATGTTAGAATTATTTTCTGGAAATCGTCCAACTACTGTAATCAGATTATCAGATATTAAAGTCATTGGAAAAGATGTAGTTATCGTACAATCTAGAGGCTCAGAACCGGATAAAAATTGAATATTTAACGCTTGATTGGTACAATATAGAGACAACATCGATACTTAAAAGTTAGGAACTCTTAAAAATGCGAATTGATCATAAACTTCAACAAATACAAAATCAAATTTACCAAGCATGCACACGAGTCAATCGTTCTATTTCGGATGTTCATATTGTAGCAGTTACAAAGTCTGTATCAATTGAACGTACTGAAGAAGCATTACAAGCTGGTCTAAATCATCTTGGTGAAAATCGACCAGAAGGCTTACTAACTAAACAAGCAGTAATTACAACAGCTGCACGTTGGCATTATATCGGTTCTTTACAAACACGAAAAGTGAAACAAGTTATTAATAGTATATCTGTATTGCATTCACTTGACCGACTAAGTTTAGCTGACGAGATTCAAAAAAGAGCGGATCACACAATTGATTGCTTCGTTCAAGTCAATGTTTCAAGAGAAGAAGCGAAACATGGCATAGAGTTAAAAGATGTACAATCATTTATTGAATCGTTAAATGAACATGATCGAATACGAGTTATCGGCTTAATGACGATGGCACCGCACACTGCAAACGACGAAGTCATTCGTTCTTTGTTTAAATCATTAAAAGACATGCAGTTAAAAATTGCTAGCAACAATTATCCGTATGCTCCGTGTACAGAATTGTCTATGGGTATGTCAAATGACTTTGAAATCGCAATAGAAGAAGGTGCAACATATGTGCGAATTGGTACAGCACTAGTCGGAGACGAAAGTGAGGATGTTATATGAGTATGAAAAATAAATTTAAAAACTTTTTTTACTTGGAAGAAGAAGATGAAAATGAAGCTCCAAAAACAAATAACCGCAAAAATGAATTTCAACAAATGTCTCAACCTACAATTCGTAAAACTGTAAAAGAAAGAAGAGGAGTTCAAATAGAATCAAACTCAACTTCAAATTCATCAAATCTAGTAAGTCTACAAAACTTACAAAAATCTTCAAAAGTAATATTAGTTGAACCTCGTGTTTATGCAGAAGCGCAAGATATTTCAGAGCATTTAAAAAACAAGCGGGCTGTTGTCGTAAATTTACAACGTATTGAAAAAGATCAAGGAATCCGAATTGTGGATTTTTTAAGTGGAACCGTGTATGCTTTAGGCGGAGATATTCAACGTATTGGCACGGATATTTTCTTATGTGCACCTGATACTGTCGAAGTAGATGGAGCGATTTCGGACTATTTTTATGATGATATACAATAATTGAGGTGTAACTAATTCATATGGATTTAATTATCAACATTATTTATCAAGCAATTGGACTATATTCGATTTTACTCATTATCTATATTTTTATGTCATGGGTACCGAGTATAAAAGAATCGAGTATTGGTAGCCTTTTTGAAAAAATTTGCGAACCATATTTAGAACCATTCAGACGCTTTATCCCACCACTTGGTATGATTGATTTATCCCCACTTGTGGGTATACTGGTTTTAAGATTAGCCCAGTCAGGATTGCTTTCACTAACATCTTATATATAAAATCTAGTCTCACATTTGTGGGACTTTTTTTAACATTGAAAGGAAGAACAACAGATGGAACAAGTATTCCAACATTTTCGCAAAGATGAACAACCATTTATTGAGCAAGTTAGTGGGTGGGTTCGAGAAACCCAAGATCGCTATGCTCCGAAATTGACCGATTTTTTAGATCCAAGACAACAATATATTGCTAATTCTTTAATTGGACAAAATGACGAGGTTTTAACTTCCGTCTTTGGTGAATTTTCTGAAGCCGAACGAAAACGCATGCTTATATCACCATCTTACTTTGTTGCAACTAACGAAGACTATGGCATAACTATGTTTTCAATTAAATACCCATCAAAATTCATTAAACTAGAGCACCCAGATGTATTAGGTACACTCATGTCACTAGGACTTGATCGTTCAAAATTTGGTGATATTCGTGTAAATGATGATCGGATTGAATTTGCTGTAGCATCAGAAGTAGCGGATTTTGTTAGCATGCATATTACTTCGATTGGTAAATCTAAAGTAAAAGTGGAAGAATTGCCGCTTGATCATCCATATATAGAAAATAGTGATGTGTGGGTAGAAGAAACTCATACTGTGAGTTCGATGAGAATTGATACCATAATAGCTTCATTATTTAATGTCTCTAGACAAAAAGCCTCGATGCTAATTCATAGTGGTAAAGTAAAAGTGAATTGGTCCGTCCGCGAACAACCATCATTTGAGCTGCATGAATCAGATCTATTATCTATTAGAGGATATGGACGAATTAAAATTGGTTTAATTGAAGGACGCACAAAAAAAGATAAAATTCGACTTCAAATTAGTCGAATCGAGCCAAAATCGTGAAAATAATTCAAGAAATTCGAATTATTGCTGTAAACGATGACAATGAAAGGTATAATAGTTTGAAACGATGTAAGTAATAAAGGGGAGATTTTTTACAATGCCACTTTCACCACTAGATATATATAACAAAGAGTTTGGTCGTGGATTCCGAGGTTACAGCGAAGACGAGGTTAACGAGTTTTTGGAACAAGTGACAAAAGATTTCGAACTTTTGATAAAAGATAAACAAGAATTAGAAGAGAAACTGAAAACATCAACTGAACGTATAGGCCATTTCACTACTATTGAAATGACACTACAAAAGTCAATTGTTATTGCTCAAGAAGCTGCGGAAGAATTACGTAGAAACTCTCAAAAAGAAGCAAAATTGATAGTCAAAGAAGCAGAGAAAAATGCTGATCGTATTGTCAATGAATCTTTGACGAAAGCACGTCGAATTGCGCTTGAAATTGAAGACTTGAAAAAACAATCAAAAGTATTCCGCAACCGTTTTAAAATGTTGGTGGAAGCACAACTTGATTTAATCAACACTGATGACTGGGACCATTTGATGCAATATGAAATAGATACTACTGAATTAGAAGGATTAAATTCAAAACAAGAGGATTAAGCATTACTTGACGATTTCGGAATCATTCCCTATAATATTTACATATTGCAATAATATTTGATAAAACGCTGAAAGAGACAGTATTTTGTAGGCATAGTTTAGCGATTCGAGGATGGTGAAAGCTCGAACACTTTGCAAACAAAAGAAAATCACTCTTGAGTTAAATCACTGAACTAGGTTTTGTAGGTGATTTCGGTTTCGCACCGTTAATGTGATCTAAGCTGGCAATCAAAAAATGTTGCCATTAGGGTGGTACAGCGAGTCTAAACTTCTCGTCCCTTTATTGGGATGAGGAGTTTTTTTGAGTTATGAACGTTTAAATTTTACAAATGACAACTTCAGTAGGTAATGAAGGTATCGTAAAGTTTTAAAGCCGTAAATTTTGTGACAAGAATTAGATAGCCATGCAATTGAGCTTTGAACCATTAATTAAGGAGGTTTTTTAGTTGGAATACAAAGATACATTATTAATGCCTAAAACAGATTTTCCAATGCGTGGGGGGTTACCTACACGAGAACCAGTTATGCAAGAACGATGGAATGAAATGAATTTATATAAAAAAGTATTAGACCGTACAAAAGGTCGACCAAGTTTTACTTTACATGATGGTCCTCCATATGCAAACGGAGACTTACACATGGGGCACGCATTAAACAAAGTACTAAAAGATATGGTTGTGCGTCACAAGTCGATGACTGGATTTTACGCACCATTTGTTCCAGGTTGGGATACACATGGTCTGCCAATCGAGCAAGCGTTAGCAAACAAGGGTGTTAATCGTAAAGAAATGACGATAGCCGAGTTCCGTAACTTATGTGAAACATATGCTTATGAGCAAATTGATCGTCAACGCAAGCAATTCAAAAGACTTGGTGTACGTGGGGATTGGGAGAATCCTTATATTACGTTAAAACCTGCATATGAATCTCGTCAAATTGAAGTGTTCGGTGAGATGGCTCGTAAAGGATATATATACAAAGGTTTAAAACCAGTGTATTGGTCTCCTTCAAGTGAATCAGCTTTAGCTGAAGCTGAAATCGAATATCAAGACAAGAAATCACCTTCAATATATGTAACCTTTGATGTTACAAATGGTAAAGGGATAATTGCAGAAGGAACAAAAATTATCATTTGGACGACTACACCTTGGACAATTCCAGCTAACTTAGGCATTTCCGTACATCCAGAATTTGATTATGTGATCGTTGAGGTAAGCGGCGCACGCTACCTTATATCCAAAGGATTACTAGAAAATGTTGCGACAACGCTTGAATGGGAATCTTATGAAATTGTTCAGACTATCAAAGGCGAGCAAATGGATCGAATGGTTGCAAAACATCCTTTATATGATCGTGATTCTCTTGTGATGTTAGGAGAACATGTGACAAATGAAGGTGGTACAGGATGCGTTCATACAGCTCCAGGACACGGTGAAGACGATTTCCAAGTAGGTAAAACATATGGTCTTGAAGTACTATCACCAGTGGATGACCGTGGCGTATTGACGGCTGAAGCACCAGGGTTTGAAGGGTTATTCTATGATAAAGCGAATAAAGTCATTACAGAGGCATTAGAAGCAGCTGGTGCATTAGTAAAATTAACGTTTTTCACTCACTCTGCACCACATGATTGGCGTACGAAAAAGCCGGTCATTTTCCGAGCTACTGCTCAATGGTTCGCATCAATTGAAGCCTTCCGTGACCAGTTATTACAAGCAATTAAAGATACATCATTTACACCAGCCTGGGGCGAAACACGTCTGTTTAACATGGTACGAGACAGAGGAGATTGGTGTATTTCTCGACAACGTGCATGGGGTGTTCCAATCCCTGTTTTCTATGCAGAAGATGGCGAGCCAATCCTAACAGAAGAAACAATTGCTCATGTATCCAAGCTGTTCCGTGAACATGGGTCAACTGTTTGGTTTGAACGTCAAGCAAAAGATTTGTTACCAGAAGGTTTTACTCATGTAGGAAGTCCAAATGGTCGTTTCTCAAAAGAAACGGACATTATGGATGTTTGGTTTGATTCAGGTTCTTCCCACCAAGCCGTGCTAGATGAACGTGAAGATTTAGAGTACCCAGCAGATCTTTACTTAGAAGGGTCTGATCAATATCGTGGATGGTTTAACTCATCTTTAACAACAAGTGTAGCAATTAATGGACACTCTCCTTATAAAGGACTTCTAAGTCATGGATTTGCGCTAGATGGTGAAGGACGCAAGATGAGTAAATCTATAGGCAACGTCATTGATCCTGCAAAAGTTATGAATCAATTAGGTGCAGACATTCTTCGTCTATGGGTAGCTTCTGTTGACTATACAGCTGATGTTCGTGTTTCTGACTCGAATTTTAAGCAAGTTGCTGAAGTGTATCGTAAAATCCGTAATACATGCCGTTTCTTACATGGTACAGTATCAGATTTTAATCCTCAGACAGATCGCATAGCCTTTGAAGACTTACGTGAAGTGGATCAATATATGTACATGAAACTTCAAGAATTAATTGAAACGGTTCGTAAATCTTACGATAAATATGACTTTGCTAGTGTTTATAACGCAGTCAATAACTTCGTTTCTTCTGATTTGAGTTCATTCTATCTAGATATTGCGAAAGATGTTGTCTATATTGAAGGACAGGATCATTTACATCGTCGTGCTATGCAAACTGTGATGTATGATACGTTGATTTCATTATTGAAAGTAATGACACCAATTTTGCCACATACGACTGATGAACTTTGGGTCTTCTTGACACATGAAACAGAAGAAAGCATTCAATTAACGGACTTCCCTGAAGCGATATCTCATGAATCGTTTGGAGCTCTTCGTACGAAGTATCAACAATTGATGCTCGTACGCGATGATGTATTAAAAGCATTAGAAGAAGCGCGAAATGCAAAAGTAATCGGTAAATCATTGGAAGCTAATGTTACGGTTTACGTAAAAAAAGAATTATTAGATGCTTTTGATACCAATAAAGTTGATTTTGCACAGTTCTTTATTGTATCCGACTTTTCGCTTGCAGGATTAAAAGAAGATGCACCTCTAGATGCATTAGATCTTCATGTAGCTTCTGTTGTTGTAACAAAAGCTAAAGGTGAAAAATGTGAAAGATGCTGGTCATTTTCAACTAAAGTAGGCGAAAATGAAAAACATTCAACTTTATGTCCGCGCTGTGCAGACGTGGTTGAAAAGTTTTACGTATAAAAAATGGAGCTGCCCTTTTGGTCAGCTCTTTCTGATTGCTTGAACTATGTGGTAAACTAGTTATGATGCTTGCGTAATGGAGGAACATGCGTGTATATTTTTTATTTAGTTGCAATTGTCATTGTGGCAATTGATCAGTGGACAAAATGGTTAGTTGTAAAAAATATGGAACTAGGTGAACGAATTGTATTAGCTGAGCCAACATTTGCGTTACTATCACATCGTAATCGTGGAGCAGCATGGGGAATGTTGGAAGGTCAAATTTGGTTGTTTACAATCGTCACAGTGATCGTAATCATTGGTATTTTGTATTACTTTCATAAAGAAGCAAAAGGAAAACCATTATTTCAACTTAGTTTAATGGTATTACTTGGAGGCGCTATAGGGAACTTTATGGATCGGTTATTCCGCGGTGAAGTTGTTGACTTTATAGATGTTCTCATCCCTGTTATTAACTATGATTTCCCGATTTTTAACGTAGCAGATGCAGCATTAAGCATTGGCGTCGTGATGCTCATGGTCGGTTTGTTTTTAGAAGAAAAAGCAGAAAAAGCTGCAAAGAGAAAAGGTGAATAAATGGAAGATTTTACGTATACAATTTCAGAAGAACAAAAAGGTGAACGTATCGATAAAGCCCTTGTTACACTTGAAGCAGATTGGTCTCGTAGCCAAATTCAAATTTGGTTAAAAGATGGTGCTGTTTTAGTCAATGGGGAAACAGCAAAACCAAACTATAAAGTAAAACTAAATGATGTTATTACTGTTACTGTACCTGACGTTGAACCATTAGATATTGAAGCAGAGGATTTAAATCTTGAGATCGTTTATGAAGATGAAGATGTCCTTGTTGTGAATAAACCTCGTGGTATGGTCGTACATCCTGCACCTGGTCATACATCAGGGACGCTTGTTAATGGTTTAATGCATCAGGTTACAGATTTATCTGGCATCAATGGAGTGTTGCGTCCAGGAATTGTCCATCGTATTGATAAAGATACATCAGGCTTATTAATGGTTGCGAAGAATGATAAAGCCCATGTTTCATTAGTGGATCAACTGGTGAAAAGAACTGTTACTCGAAAATATACAGCTTTAGTGCATGGTCATATTCCTCACGATAAAGGAACGATTGATGCACCAATTGGTCGCGATTCTCGTGATCGTCAGAGTATGGCAGTAATTGATAAAGGAAAACATGCAATTACTCATTTTCGTGTAATCGAACGCTTTGGCAACTTTACGTTAGTTGAATGTCGTTTAGAAACAGGTCGTACACATCAAATTCGTGTTCATATGAAATACATTGGCTTCCCATTAGCTGGAGACCCTAAATACGGACCGAAAAAAACGATCGAATTTAACGGACAAGCGCTTCATGCTGGTGTTGTTGGATTTATACATCCACGCACTGAAGAGTATTTGGAATTCGAAGCTCCACTACCTGAAGAATTCAAGACTTTGCTTGAGGAAATGAAAACGACCGTTGACAGCAAAGAAAAGTAAATCTATACTTATAAAAAGTGAAGAGCGCATCTCATGCTTGGAACTAGCTTTTTTGATGATATAGCTAAATTTAATAGAACACCTTTAAGAACAGTCCAGAGAGGCTGGGAAGGTACAAGCGAAACGTATAAAAGCACATGCTGTGTGGTTTAATACGACTTATTTTTCTACATTCACACCCTCTCATCCACTTTGGACGAGAGGGTTTTTATTTTGGGGAAAAGGAGAATCTATTATGGTTGAAAAAGCAAATATTCTTGATGAAAAAGCAATAAATCGAGCGCTTACGAGAATCGCACATGAAATTATTGAACGTAATAAAGGAATTGAATCTTGTATTTTAGTTGGAATTAAAACACGTGGAGCGTTTTTAGCAAAGCGCTTAGCAGAAAAGATAGAAAAAATCGAAGGCAAGTCAATTAAATCAGGTGAACTTGATATCACGCTTTATAGAGATGATTTATCATTGAAAAACAATAATAAAGAACCTCTAGTTCAGCAAGTTGATATTCAACACGTGGTAACCAATCAAAAAGTTATATTAATTGACGATGTTCTCTTTACAGGACGTACAGTTAGAGCGGCTATGGACGCAGTGATGGACTTAGGTCGACCAGCCCAAATTCAATTAGCTGTTTTAATTGATAGAGGTCATAGAGAACTGCCGATTCGTGCAGACTATGTAGGGAAAAACATTCCTACTGCAAGTCTTGAACGAATTGTCGTACGATTATTCGAAACTGATCATGAAGATAGTGTAACGATACAAGAATAGATAGTGGGGAAAAACAACATGACGAATTCACAAACGGTTTTAGACATACACGATAAACCATCAGCAGGAAAACTAACCACATTAAGTATTCAACATATGTTCGCCATGTTCGGTGCAACTATCTTGGTTCCACAGTTAGTTGGATTAAGTCCAGCTATCGCACTTTTAACAAGCGGAATAGCTACTTTAATTTTCATGTTTGTAACAAAATTTCAAGTGCCAGCTTATTTGGGCTCATCATTTGCATTTATTGTACCGATACTTGCAATAACTGAAATATCGGGTATTGGTAGTGCAATGATAGGAAGTTTGTTTGTCGCACTAGTGTATTTCATCGTGTCACTTGTTATTTGGAAAACAGGTTATAAGTGGATTATGAAATTATTACCACCAATTGTTGTGGCACCAGTCATTATTGTCATAGGTTTAGCGTTATCACCAGTTGCAATCGACCTAGCCATGAACTTTGATCTTAATGGAGATGGGATAAAAGAATACAGCATGTTGCACTTTTCTGCAGCACTTGTCACATTAGCGGCAGCAGTTATAACTATATTATTCTTTAAAGGTATGCTAAGTTTAATGCCAATTCTTATCGGAATCATTGTTGGGTATATATATTCTTTATTCATCGGCATTGTGGAGTTTTCAACTGTATTAAGTGCAAAATGGATTAGCGCACCAGATTTCTTACTACCAGGAATTGATTATGAATTTATCGTAACACCAACATTACTCGGTCTTATGGTACCTATTGCAATTGTGACCATTTCTGAACACATCGGTCATCAACTTGTGTTAGGGAAAATTGTTAATAGAAATTACATAAAGGAACCAGGCTTGCATCGTTCATTACTAGGTGATGGTTTAGGAACGTTTATAAGTGGACTTATAGGAGGTCCTCCAAAAACGACGTATGGAGAAAACATCGGAGTTCTTGCAATTACGAGAGTATATAGTGTATACGTAATTGCAGGCGCAGCTATTTTAGCCATAATATTCTCGTTTTTCGGTAAAATTATGGCATTGATTGCTACTATTCCTACTGCTGTTCTTGGTGGGATTTCAATCTTGCTGTTTGGGATCATTGCGTCTTCAGGTCTACGTATGTTAGTGGATAACAAAATAGACTTTGGAGATAAACGAAACTTGGTGATATCTTCAATCATATTAGTTATTGGAATAGGTGGAGCTAAACTTCACTTTTCAGATACGTTTGAACTCGAAGGTATGGCTTTAGCGGCAATCGTAGGTGTCATATTAAATCTTGTATTGCCAGGCAGACCTCAAGAAGTAGTTGAAATCGAAGAAGACAGTGCACAATAAATTGAAAAATAATCCTTTTAATACCTAGTCCAGAGAGGCAGGTAAAGGGAAGCCAACTGTTAAATTTCCATTATAAAATGGATCTTTACTTAGGTTACCCTTAAACCTCTCAACATTGTTGAGAGGTTTTCTTTAGAGGGTGTTCAAAAAGTCCGATAAGATATTAGGCTCATTTTTGAACACAATCTTTAAACAAAGAACTAGGGAGGCTATAAAGTGAAGCATTTATTAAACATGAATGACTTAGAAATTAAGGATATTGACACTATTTTAAATCGAGCATTAGAATTTCAGCAAAATCCATCTCACCAATTTAATAAACAATTTACTGTGGTGAATTTGTTCTTTGAACCGAGTACACGAACAAAAATGAGTTTTGAAATGGCTGAACGAAAGCTTGGACTTCATATATTACCTTTTGAAGCGGGTACTTCAAGTACCTTAAAAGGGGAAACCATGTATGATACAGTCAGGACATTGGAAGCAATAGGTGTAGATGCTGTAGTCATTCGACATGAACAAGATCAGTTTTATGAAGAATTGATGTCAGGTTTAAACTTAGCCATTATTAATGCTGGAGATGGGTCAGGTCAACACCCATCGCAATGCTTACTAGATCTATATACGATTAAACAAGAATTTGGAAAGTTCGAAGGCATTCATGTGACAATCGTTGGAGATATTGCCCATAGCCGTGTGGCAAAATCAAATGCACTAGCACTAAAGAAACTAGGAGCCCATGTCACATTCATCTGTCCTCCAGAGTGGCAAGGAGATTTTGATGCTACTTCAACTTGGGAAGAAGTTTTGCCTACTGCGGATGTAGTCATGTTACTACGTGTTCAACACGAACGGCACGGGAAAGAAAATGATTTTTTAAAAGAACTTTATCATAAGGAATACGGTTTAACGATTGCGCGTTATGCAGAGTTAAAGCCATCAACAATTGTTATGCATCCTGCACCAGTTAATCGAGATGTGGAAATTGCAAGTGAATTAGTTGAAAGCGATAAATCACGTATTTTTAAGCAAATACAAAACGGCGTCTTTGTCCGTATGGCGATACTAGAATCTGTATTAAAGGAGAGAATGTAATGAAGAAATTTATTCAAAATATACAATTGCTAAATGATAAAAATGAATTAAAAGAGGGTTCCATATTAATTGAAAATGGACGTATTATCGAAGTGAATTCGAAAACAACACCTCAAGTAGATGAAATTATCGACGGTCAAGGGTATTTTGTCTCTGCAGGATTTATTGACGTACATGTGCACTTAAGAGAGCCAGGTGGCGAACAAAAAGAGACGATTAAAACAGGAACAGATGCAGCAGCAAAAGGTGGATATACGACAATTTGTGCAATGCCCAATACGAGACCAGTACCAGATACAATAGAAAACTTGAACCATGTTAATCAACTTATAAAAGAAAACGCTAAGATTCGTGTACTTCCCTATGCATCAATTACAATACGTGAAGCTGGAAAAGAGAGAACAGATTTAGCTGCTTTAAAAGAACACGGTGCATTCGCTTTTACTGACGATGGTGTAGGTGTTCAGCAAGCAGGAATGATGTTTGAGGCAATGAAAAATGCGGCAAAACTGAATATGCCAATTGTTGCCCATTGTGAGGACAATACACTCATTTACGCTGGGGTAATGCATGAAGGTACGAAAAATATAGAACTTGGTTTAAAAGGGATTCCAGCAATAGCAGAGTCCGTTCATATAGCTAGAGATGTACTACTTGCCGAAGCAGCTGGCGCACATTATCATGTTTGCCACGTAAGTACAAAAGAATCAGTCCGCGTTATAAGAGACGCAAAAAAAGCGGGAATTCGAGTAACTGCTGAAGTAAGTCCACATCATTTACTACTTTGTGAAGACGATATTCCTGGAAACGATGCGAACTGGAAAATGAATCCTCCTCTTCGAGCGAAAGAAGATCTACAAGCGTTAATCAAAGGATTAGAAGATGGCACACTTGATTTTATTGCAACGGATCATGCCCCTCATACAGCTGAAGATAAAGGTAGTGGCATGGAACAAGCTCCTTTTGGAATTGTCGGCTTAGAAACGGCTTTCCCTCTTTTGTATACACATTTTGTCAAGACAGGTAAATGGACTTTAACTCAATTAATTGATTGGCTAACTCAAAAGCCTGCAGATGTCTTTGGTTTACCATATGGCCGTTTAAATATGGGCGAGTCAGCAGACCTAGTATTTATCGATTTAACGAAAGAACAAAACATAGACACCGGACAATTTGTTTCAAAAGGTAAAAACACACCGTTCCAAGATTGGATATGCACAGGATGGCCGGTAATGACGATGTTTGAAGGAAACGTAATTTGGCAGGAGGAGAAATAATGATGAATAGAAGCCTCATTTTAGAAACTGGCGATGTATTTAATGGAACAGCTTTCGGTAGCACGAAAGCAAGCGAAGGTGAAGTTGTATTTACAACTGGTATGACTGGCTACCAAGAAACATTATCTGATCCGTCATACTGTGGCCAAATTGTCACAATGACTTACCCGCTAATAGGAAACTACGGAATTAACCGAGATGATTTTGAATCAATTGAACCAGCAATAAAAGGAATGGTCGTACGTGAACTTGCTAATACGCCATCTAACTTTAGATGCGATGCAACATTAAATGAATTGTTTGTTTTGAAAGATATTCCTGGAATTGAAGGTATTGATACCCGCAAACTAACGCGAATCATCCGCGAATTAGGTTCTGTAAAAGGTCTCTTAAGTGCTGCAGGTGAAGAAGTAAATGTAGAGGAAGTAGTGGCTAAGTTAAAAAACACGACCTTCCGCACAGATCAAGTCGATCAAGTATCAACGAAAAGCCCTTATCCAAGTCCAGGACGAGGTAAACGTGTGGTGCTAGTTGATTTTGGCATGAAACATGGTATTTTACGTGAATTAAATAAACGGGACTGTGATGTCATAGTGGTTCCTTATAACACAACCGCAGAACAAATTATGGCCATCTATCCTGATGGAATTATGTTATCGAACGGACCTGGAAATCCAAAAGATGTACCAGAAGCCATTACAATGCTACAAAACTTAATTGGCAAGATTCCGATTTTCGGAATTTGTTTGGGCCATCAACTATTTGCTCTTGCTAGTGGAGGAGACACATTTAAATTAAAATTTGGCCATCGAGGCTCTAATCATCCAGTCAAAGATTTAGAAACGGGTCGAACGGATATAACTTCACAAAACCATGGCTACTCAGTAGATCCTGAGTCCTTAAAAGGTACGCGTCTAAAAGTAACCCATATTGCATTAAACGATGGAACTGTTGAAGGATTAAAACATCTAGATGTACCTGCTTTTACTGTGCAATACCATCCAGAAGCCTCACCGGGACCAGAAGATTCAAATCACTTATTTGACCGCTTTATTGAGTTAATGCACACGAACGTGAAGGGAGAAAAACAACATGCCTAAACGCCAAGATATTAAAACTATATTAGTAATCGGGTCAGGTCCAATTGTCATTGGACAAGCCGCTGAATTTGACTATGCAGGAACACAAGCGTGTCTGGCTTTAAAAGAAGAAGGTTATCGGGTAATTTTAATTAACTCCAACCCGGCAACAATTATGACAGACACAGAAATTGCAGAGAAAGTATATATCGAACCCATAACTCTAGAATTTGTAAGTCGTATCCTTAGAAAAGAACGCCCAGATGCATTGCTTCCAACTCTAGGTGGACAAACTGGGTTGAATATGGCTATTGAATTAGATCAGTCAGGTATTTTGGATGAATTAAACATTGAAATATTGGGAACCAAATTAGAAGCGATTCACAAAGCAGAAGACCGAGATTTATTCCGAACATTAATGAATGAATTAAATGAACCTGTTCCAGAGAGTGACATTATCCATAACTTAGAAGAAGCCTATGCTTTTGTAAATCGCATTGGATATCCAGTTATTGTTCGCCCAGCTTTTACGCTTGGTGGAACAGGCGGAGGAATTTGCCACAATGATGAAGAACTTGAGGATACTGTGACAAGTGGACTTAAATATAGCCCAGTTACGCAATGCCTATTAGAAAAATCAATTGCAGGGTACAAAGAAATTGAATATGAAGTAATGAGAGATTCAAAGGATAATGCCATTGTTGTGTGTAACATGGAAAATGTCGATCCGGTAGGTATTCATACAGGTGATTCAATCGTTGTTGCACCTAGTCAAACACTTTCAGATCGCGAATATCAAATGCTACGTAATGTGTCATTAAAAATTATCCGTGCATTGAAAATTGAAGGTGGCTGTAATGTTCAGTTAGCTCTTGATCCCTACAGCTTTAACTACTTCATAATTGAAGTAAATCCACGGGTTAGCCGTTCGTCTGCTTTAGCTTCAAAAGCGACAGGATATCCCATTGCAAAATTAGCGGCAAAAATTGCTATTGGCTTAACATTAGATGAAATGATGAACCCGGTAACTGGCAAAACATACGCATGTTTTGAACCAGCACTAGACTATGTCGTAGCAAAAATCCCTCGCTGGCCGTTTGATAAATTTGAGTCTGCAAAACGAAACTTAGGTACTCAAATGAAAGCAACGGGCGAAGTTATGGCAATAGGACGGACGTTTGAAGAGGCCATTTTAAAAGCTATTCGTTCTCTTGAAACAGGTCAATTCCACTTAGAATTAAAAAATGCAGAATCAATGAGCGATGAGTGGATTGAAAAACGTATTCGTAGACCAGGAGATGAACGATTATTCTTTGTTGGTGAGGCTTTAAGACGTGGTGTGACTATTGAGACCATACATGACTGGAGTCAAATTGATTTATTCTTCTTAAATAAACTACAAAATATAGTGAATTACGAGAAAGATGTTGCTGAGCATCCCTTTGATTACGATGTTACGAAAAAAGCAAAACGTATGGGATTTGCGGATTTCACGATTGCTAAGTTATGGAACACCGATGAACTTGCAATTTACAATTGGAGAAAGGAACATAACTTAATTCCAGTGTATAAAATGGTTGATACATGTGCTGCTGAATTTGAGTCAGAAACACCTTACTTTTATGGCACATATGAAGATGAGAATGAGTCGGTAAAAACAGATAAGGAAAGTGTCATTGTACTTGGATCTGGCCCCATCCGTATCGGTCAAGGTGTAGAATTTGATTACGCAACGGTCCATTCAGTTTGGGCAATTAAAGAAGCGGGTTATGAAGCGATTATTATTAATAGCAACCCAGAAACTGTATCCACTGATTTCTCGATATCGGACAAGCTTTACTTTGAACCGTTAACGATTGAAGATGTGATGCATATTGTTGATTTAGAGCAACCAAAAGGAGTAGTCGTTCAATTTGGTGGGCAAACAGCGATTAACTTAGCTGATAAATTACAAGAGCGTGGTGTTCAAATACTTGGTACATCTTTAGAAGATTTAGATCGAGCAGAAAATCGCGATAAATTTGAACGCGCTCTTCATGAAATGGATATTCCACAACCGATGGGGAAAACGGCCATTTCACCAGAAGAAGCAATAAAAATAGGTAACGAAATAGGGTACCCTGTACTCGTTCGACCTTCGTATGTTTTAGGTGGACGTGCTATGGAAATTGTCTACAACCAAGAAGAACTTGGTTACTACATGGAGCATGCAGTGCAAGCGAGTCCTGAACATCCTGTACTTGTAGACCGATATTTAACAGGAGTAGAAATTGAAGTAGATGCCATTTCTGATGGTGTCAATGTTTGTATCCCTGGGATTATGGAACATATTGAACGAGCTGGTGTCCATTCAGGAGATTCCATAGCTGTCTATCCACCACAAAATTTAACGCAAGAGCATATCGATACTTTGATTGACTACACAACACGACTAGCTAAAGGATTAAATATTATTGGTTTGTTGAACATTCAATATGTTATTTCAAAAGGAGAAGTCTTGGTTATTGAAGTGAATCCAAGATCGAGTCGAACAGTTCCATTTTTAAGCAAAATCACAAATATACCGATGGCAAAAATAGCAACAAAGGCAATTTTAGGGCAATCGCTTCCTGAACAAGGCATTAAAAATGGCCTGGCACCAAGTCCGAAAGGCGTGTTTGTCAAAGTCCCAGTATTTAGTTTTGCGAAACTACGTCGTGTTGATATTACTCTAGGACCAGAAATGAAGTCTACTGGAGAAGTCATGGGGAAAGACAGTACGTTAGAAAAAGCACTATATAAAGGTTTAGTTGCAGCTGGAATGGAAATTAAAGACCATGGTTCAATTTTAATGACGGTAGCGGATAAAGATAAAGATGAAGCTGTTGCACTAGCTAAAAGATTTACTTCTATTGGTTATAGCATTTTAGCAACGGGTGGAACGGCTGAGGCCTTACAAAAAGCAGGCATTTCAGTAAGTATAGTTAATAAAATCGGTGAACAAGGGCAAACACTGCTAGATGTGATTAGACAAGGACAAGCTCAGTTTGTTATTAATACACTGACGAAAGGCAAGAAACCTGAGCGTGATGGTTTCCGTATTCGAAGAGAATCTGTGGAAAATGGTATCCCTTGTTTGACTTCACTTGATACTGCAGAAGCAATGTTACGCGTTATTGAGTCGATGACATTCCAAGCACAAGAAATGCCGAAACAGGGGGTTTTTGAATGATTCGACAAGAGCGTATGCGTGTCGTGAAACATAAAGAAATTGCCCATAACATTTTCGAAATGACGTTAATAGGACAGCTTGTGAACGATATGAAAAGTCCAGGTCAATTTGTCCACATTCGCGTTTCAGATAGTTATGAGCCATTACTTCGACGACCGATAAGCATTGCTTCTATCGACCGCGATATATTGCAATTCACTATTATCTATCGTGCAGAAGGACGAGGTACTTCAATTCTTTCCCAAAGAAGTATCGGAGGAGAAGTGGATGTTCTTGGTCCACTTGGTAACGGTTTTCCTGTCCATGAAGCCTCTCCTGGTAAAACTGTGGTATTAGTCGGAGGGGGAATTGGCGTGCCTCCATTATATGAACTTTCTAAGAAACTCGTTGAAAAAGGAGTTAAGCCCATTCACGTACTAGGTTTTCAAACAAAAGACGTTGTTTTTTATGAAGAAGCCTTTCGTGAACTTGGCGAAACACATATTGTCACAGTCGATGGGACGAGAGGTCATAAAGGGTTTGTGACAACTGTGTTAGGTGATTTAAAACCAGACTTTACAACGTATTTCACATGTGGTCCTACGGCAATGCTTGTTGCTATAGAAAATATGTATCCTGATAAAAAAGGATTTTTATCGTTTGAAGAACGTATGGGCTGTGGCCTTGGCGCATGTTTCGCATGCGTATGTAAAACAACGGATCAAACAGCAGTCGATTACGTAAAAGTTTGTAGTGATGGACCTGTATTTCCTGCTGGGGTGGTGCAAATATGAGTAGATTAACATTAGAGTTGCCAGGATTATCATTAAAAAATCCCATAATGCCGGCCTCAGGTTGCTTCGGTTTTGGTAAGGAATACGCACAGCTATATGACCTATCAAAATTAGGTGCCATTATGATTAAAGCAACTACACTTGAAACACGCATGGGAAATCCGACTCCTCGGGTAGCTGAAACATCATCTGGAATGTTAAACGCCATTGGTCTTCAAAATCCAGGTTTGGAAAAAGTGATTTCTAATGAACTTAAATGGCTCGAGCAATACGATGTCCCAATTATTGCAAATGTTGCTGGTACCTTAACGGAAGATTATGTTGAAGTTGCCAAACATATTTCTAAATCAAAAAATGTCTATGCGCTTGAATTAAATATTTCTTGTCCTAACGTTAAATGTGGAGGAATAACATTTGGCACGGACGCAACAATAGCTGCGGAACTTACGGCAGCTGTAAAAGCAGTATCTGAAGTGCCTGTCTATGTAAAATTGTCTCCAAACGTAACAGATATAGGGGAAATTGCTCGAGCTGTAGAAGCAGCTGGAGCGGATGGTATCACGATGATTAATACACTTGTAGGCATGCGATTAGACACGAGAACCGGTAAACCTGTTATTGCGAATGGCACAGGTGGGTTATCAGGACCTGCCATTAAGCCTGTTGCACTAAGAATGGTTTATGAAGTGAGTAAGCAAGTATCCATTCCCATTATTGGAATGGGTGGGATTACGACAGTTGATGATGTCATTGATTTTATGTCTGCAGGAGCCAGTGCTGTAGCAGTAGGAACAGCAAACTTCGTAGATCCATTTGTGTGCCCAACTATTATCGAACAATTGCCTGAAAAGTTGGATTGGTTAGGTTTAAATCATATCTCTGAGCTAATAGGGAGGAGTCACCGATGAACAACCACAATCCAATCATTGCGCTTGACTTTGCAACTAAAGCTGAGGTATTTCAATTTTTACAGCCTTTTAATGAAAAATTATTTGTCAAAGTGGGTATGGAACTTTATTTTCAAGAAGGCCCTACGATTGTCAACGCCTTAAAAGACCAAGGACATGATGTGTTTCTGGATTTAAAATTGCACGATATTCCTAATACCGTGAAGTCGGCGATGCGAGGGCTTGCAAGTCTAGGAGCTGATTTGGTTAATGTTCATGCCGCAGGTGGCCTACATATGATGGAAAGTGCACTAGAGGGATTAGAAGCTGGTACACTCACCGGGCAATCTCGACCTTTAATTATCGGTGTGACACAATTAACATCAACAAGTGAGCAACAAATGAAAGAAGAGCAACAAATAAATACCACTTTACATGATTCAGTTCTTCATTATGCATCTCTTTGTAAGCAAGCTGGCCTAGATGGAGTTGTTTGTTCCGTTTTAGAAGCATCAGACATAAAGAATCAATGCGGTGAAAACTTCCTTCGTGTAACACCAGGGATTCGCTTACACGAAGGACAAGGACATGATCAAATTCGTATTGCTACACCAAAAGTAGCGAGATTAGAAGGTTCGTCCTATATAGTAGTAGGAAGAGCTATTACACAATCTAAAAACCCAGTAGAAACTTATAAAATAGTGAAACAACAATGGGAGGCTAATGAATGAAAAGTCAACAGCATGAAATAGCAGCAGCATTATTATCCATTGGGGCTGTGGAATTCCGTCCTAAAAGTCCATTTACATGGACATCTGGAATCAAATCACCTATTTATTGTGACAATCGCTTAACGATGTCGAGTCCAACTGTTCGAAAGCAAATTGCCGAAGCATTAGCGACAAACATTCGAGAGTTTTTCCCGGAAACAAATGTAGTCGCTGGGACAGCGACTGCTGGGATTCCACACGCCGCTTGGGTCAGTGATGTACTTAATTTACCTATGGTGTATGTTAGATCGAAAGCAAAAGAGCATGGTCGAGGCAATCAAATTGAAGGGAAAATCGAAGCTGGTCAAAAGGTAATTGTTGTGGAAGATTTGATTTCCACTGGTGGTAGCAGCATTGATGCAGTACATGCTCTTGAAAAACAAGGTTGTGAAGTACTGGGTGTTGTCTGTATTTTTACCTATCATTTAAAACGTGCGGATGAATTGTTTGAAAAAGCAGGAATTCCATACGTCAGTTTGACCAACTTTGATGCGTTGATCGAAGAGGCAACTGTCGCAAAGCAAATAAGCGATGAAGACAAACCTCAACTAATCGAATGGCACCAAAAACTTAAGCACGGACAATTATAAATAAAAGGACTTCATAGTAAGACGATTTTGTCATACAGAAGTGACTCAAAATAGGATACCCGTGTGCAAAAGCGCACGGGTATCCTATTTTTACGATTAATAGAATAGGGATTATCGACTTACGGATCGTGGCACCCCCTATATCATATTCGCTATGGCTCTAGAGTGAGCATTTGCTCAGTTGTAATTATTAACTTTCACGTTGTAATTATGGAAGGTGATGGACTTCTGTCAAGAAAGTGTACAGCAAAAATTGATGAAATTCGGATTTCTCAAATAGCTACCGCACTGCGTTTGGTGAAGGTGATGAGAAGATAAAATTCAAAAAGACGAACTTTATCTTCTCATCACCTATTGGTATGCCTAAAAATTCAGATGTTTTCCAGTGCAAATAAATTGTATTTCCGTTCAAATTTATTCGGTGATAAATAGCCAAGAGTTGAGTGTTTTCTTCGTTCATTGTAAAAGCTTACAATATAAGAGCTTATGCTCTTACGAGCCTCTTCACGGGTCTTGAATTTTCTTCGATAAACCAATTCCTTTTTGATGGTAGCGTGGAAAGACTCAATGCATGCATTGTCATACGGATCGCCTTTTCTACTCATGCTAACTTGAATCTTATTCGAGAGTAACGTATCTACATAAGCGTGAGAACTGTATTGTACTCCGCGGTCCGAGTGGTGAATAAGTTCCCTAGTTATTTTTCGAGAACCTAGAGCGATATTGAGCGCCTGCATAGGAAGTTCTTTACGCATATGTGAATCCAGTGCCCAGCCTATGATTTTACGTGAATAGAGGTCCATAATACTCGACAGATAGAGCCAGCCTTCATTTGTCCAAATGTATGTAATATCCGCAACCCATACATGATTTGGCTGCGCCACTCTGAACTGTCTATTCAGGATATTGGGATAAATCTGTTGGTCATGATTCGAGTCGGTTGTTACCATAAATTTACTTGGAACTGTGGCACATAATCCCATTTCCTTCATCGTGTTGGCAACCTTTTTTTGTGAGATAGAGTAGCCCCAATCTAACAAGTCATCATGCACCCGTGGGCTACCATAAGTACCTCCACTTTCATGAAATGATTGCGCGATTTTATGTTGAAGTTCGTCTTTAATCGCCTGCTTTTCTAAATTTGGATTAAGCATTCTGTTTCTCCAATTTATATATCCTTGTCTAGATACTTTCAAAGCGCTACACATCTTCACAACAGAATGCTTTGTCTCCTGATCATGAATGAACTTAAAAATTACATCTGGTTTTTGGTGAAGATGTGCATAGCCTTTTTTAGAATTGCATTCTCTTCCTCTAACTCTCGAATTCTCTTCTCGTAAGCAGTTTCACGCTTTTCTAACTCCGCAGGAGTAACCAAATCAGGGGTAACAGTAACATTCTTCTTGTCTCTATATTTCCTTACCCAACCAGCGACTGTTCCCACAGAAAGATCCAGCTCACGACATAATTGTTTTGCCACTCTATTTTCTTCTACGATGAGTTTTGCTACATATTCCTTGTACTCAGGTGTATGATGATTTCCCATTCCGATCACTTCCTTTTTGATGTTTCTATTATAAGGAATTCGGATTTCATCTGTACACTTTTTATACTAAGCTCAGTGACGTTGTAAAAATAAAGGTTCACGTTGTAATAGTGAAAATATGAAAGCAAATAATATTATTATGTAAACTATTAAATTTACGATTAACGTATATATTGGCCGAAAAGTGCAATCTGAAATAACCTGAAAATGGTAATAGACAATGTGTAGAAAACACTATTAACTACAGAAATTATCGATGTGCTTGTTAGAGAAAGGCAGCGGAATAGCTAGGAGAAACGGCAGCCAATTTCCTGTTCGTGACACTCTCACAGACTCGATTATAGTAAAAGGCTTGCCTGTAAGCCTTAAATTAACGAACATTGGTTTCTCCTACACAGACTCGGTATCAAATGGAAACCACGATTCTTACTAGAACAAATCTAACATTTTTTTGATTTTGGACATTATTTGCGGTCACGTAAACAATCGAAAATGTTCAAATATCTCTGTTTAGAAGATAAAAAATCAACACAAAAGCCATCCGCATTAACTGGATGGCTTTTGTGTTGAATCATTTACGAAGTTTTCTTACAATATCCTCACTTGGAGTGACAAAGACGGTCTTTTGTTCAAAATAAATCACGAACCCTGGTTTTGCACCGTTGGGTTTTTTCACATGCCGAACTTCCGTATAGTCGACGGGCACAGAAGATGAATCACGCGCTTTACTGAAGTATGCTGCTAACATGGCAGCTTCTAAAATTGACTCTTCATCGGGTTCATTTTCATGAATCACGACATGTGAACCTGGAATATCTTTCGTATGGAACCAAGTTTGCGACTTGTTTGCAATTTTAAATGTTAAATAATCATTTTGTTTATTGTTTTTTCCTACAGAAATTGGCAATCCTGTAGAAGACACGAAAGATTCTGGTGTTGGTTTAACTATTTTTTTCTTCTTCTTAGTAAATTTTGCCTTCATCCAACCTTGTTCAGCAAGTTCCTCACGAATTTCATTAATGTCTTGAGGTGAAGATTGCATGACTTGTTGTTGCAACATTTCAATATAATCAATGTCATCTTTTGTTTTATCAAGCTGTTGTTGTGTTTTTAATAATGCTGTTTTTGCTTTATTGTATTTCGTGTAAAAACTTTGTGCATTCTCAACGGGTGTTTTTCTTGGACTTAATGTAATTTTTACAACAGCATTATTTTCGTCATAGTAATTTACCACTTCAGTCTCTTTCATCCCTTTTTCAAGCAAGTACAAATTTGCCATTAAAAGTTCACCATGAAGTTGGAATGTTTCCAGTTTTTCAGCGTTTGCTTTATCTTTTGCAAGTTTTTTCATTTTTAATTTTAATTTGTCAATTTCATTTTGTAACCAGCGTTCTAAATCACCGGCTTGTTGTTTCACTCGGTCACGTTCAGCTCGTGCAAAGTATACTTTATCTAGTAATTCTCCAAGGGAGTTGAAAGGTGTTTTGTTGCCTTCTAAATGTGCCAAATCCACGCTTGAAAAAATGGCCTTGTTGCCGCTTTCTAAATACATGCCCGTTGGATTTTTTTTGTTAAATTCATCTAGAAACTTTTTGAATACATCGTAGCTAGACTGTCCACCACTATTTTCAACAAGGTGAGCGAGTTCTTTTGCGTGTAAAGGTGAAAATCCAGCAAGTTGCGATAGAAATTCGCGGGATAGATCCTCAGAATTTAATAATGACTGAAACGATGGTTCATCCACAGTATATGGATTTACTTTATCTTGTTTAGGAGGTGCGATATGCGGTTGACCAGGTAATATAGTTCTATAACTATTAACAGATGGCGATAAATGTTTTAAACTATCTAAAATAAGATTTCTGACAGGGTCTATTAAAATTACATTACTATGTCTTCCCATAATCTCAATATGTAATTCTCGTACCATATCGTCACCAATTTCATTTTTACTTTCTACATGAAGAATGATTATACGATCCATATCAAGTTGAGAAATAGCGGAAATATACCCACCTTCTAGATGTTTTCGAAGTAGCATACAAAACATGGGTGGTTCTGAAGGGTTATCAATTGTTTCATTTGTAACATGTATACGTGAGTAGGAAGGGTGAATAGAAATAAGCAATCGGCTATTTTTACCGCCAGCACGAATTTGCAACACAATTTCTTGTGAGTTTGGTTGATGTATTTTTGATATACGTCCAGATACTAAATGTTGAAGTTCGTGAGTCATTGCTTTTGTAAATAAACCATCAAATGCCATAAGTAATTCCTCTTTCAAAACGTTTTGCTCTATCTTATCATTTTATTAGGGGGTTGTGATATAATTAGCTAAGTGTGTAACAAAGAAAGTTGAAGATCTAATAGGAGGAAAGACTGTGCCAAATCTAAAGTTTATTAATATTGGAAACGGTAGTGTGGTAGCAGTTGAACGAATCATCTCCATTTTGCAACCTGAATCGGCGCCAATTAAGCGTCTCGTTCAAGAAGCAAGAGAAAAAGGATTTCTAATTGACGCAACTTATGGTAAAAAAACTCGTGTTATATTTGTTATGGATAGTGAGCATGTGGTTCTATCTGCTGTTAATGCCGAAACTATTGTGACACGTGTGATAGAACAAGCCGAATAGATAAAAAGAGGGATTGCATGCGAAAAGAACGTGGATTATTAATCGTCCTTTCAGGACCATCTGGTGTTGGGAAAGGTACTGTGCGAAAAGAATTATTTTCGCAACCTGACACAAATTATGAATATTCGATTTCAATGACGACAAGAAAGCCCCGTGAAGGCGAAGTCGATGGTGTCGATTATTTTTTTAAATCCCATGAGGAATTTGAACAATTAATCGGAGAAGGTCGTTTATTAGAATACGCATCTTATGTTGGGAACTATTATGGAACTCCATTAGATTACGTGAACGCCACGCTCGATGCAGGTAGAGATGTATTTTTAGAAATTGAAGTTCAAGGTGCATCACAAGTACGTGACAAAGTACCTGACGGCTTATTTATTTTCTTAGCGCCACCAAGTCTTTCAGAATTAGAGCAGCGTTTAGTAGGTCGAGGAACCGAAACAAATGATGTGATTGCATCACGTTGTTTGGCAGCAAGAGATGAACTTGAAATGATGAACTTGTACGATTTTGTCGTTGAAAATGACGAGGTACATTTAGCATGCGATCGTGTAAATGCGATTGTTACTGCTGAACATTGCCGAAGAGAACGTGTTGAAAAAAGATATCTGTCCATGTTGAAAGGGGAATATTAATGTTATATCCATCAGTCGATTCACTTAAAAGTAAAATAGATTCAAAATACACATTAGTAAGTTTAGCATCAAAACGTGCGCGCCAATTGCAAGAAGAGGGCGGAGAACGATTAGCTTCTTACCAATCTTTAAAATATGTTGGAAAAGCATTAGAAGAAGTGGCTTGTGGTGCATTGACGAAAGAAGAACAAGATGCAGCAACCATTTACGAAGACGAAATTTAATACTGATTATTAACTAAAGAAAACTCCCTAAGACAGATAGATGCTTTGGGAGTTTGTTGTTTGAGAAAGGAAGAATGTTCATGCTAGCAAACAAGAAAATCTTATTATGCGTATCTGGTGGTATTGCAGTTTATAAAGCAGTTGCCCTCGTTAGTAAATTGTCGCAATCGGGAGCGGATGTCAAAGTCATCATGACGGAATCTGCGACAAAGTTTGTGCAGCCGCTGAGCTTTCAAGTGATGTCTCGAAATGATGTTTATACAGATACTTTTGATGAAAAAAATTCTGGGGTCATCGCTCATATAAACTTAGCAGATTGGGCAGATTTAGTCATTGTGGCTCCTGCAACTGCAAATGTCATAGGAAAGCTTGCCAATGGAGTTGGTGACGATATGGTGACAACAACACTTCTAGCGACAACAGCTAAGGTATGGATAGCACCAGCTATGAATGTACATATGTACGATCACCCAGCAGTGAAGCGAAACATTGCGACACTTGCAGAAGATGGCTATGAATTTATTGAACCTTCAGAAGGTTTTCTAGCCTGTGGGTATGTAGGAAAAGGAAGATTAGAAGAACCAGAAAAAATCGTGGGATTAGTTGAATCCTTCTTCCTACCAACTGAATTGCCGTTAAAAGGAAAGAAAGTAGTTATTACTGCAGGACCAACTCGTGAACGAATCGATCCTGTAAGATATCTGACCAATTTTTCTTCTGGAAAAATGGGCTATGCACTTGCTGAAGCAGCTGTGAAAATGGGTGCAGAAACGATTCTTGTATCAGGTCCGGTTTCTTTACCGATTCCACATGGTGTTAAAGTTGAACATGTGGAAAGTGCAGAACAAATGTTGCAAGCGGTGTTATATCATTATGATCATGCAGATATTGTGGTCAAAACAGCTGCAGTAGCAGACTATCGTCCAAAAACTATTCATGATCAGAAAATGAAGAAACAAGCAGGCGATGCAACACTCGAACTCGAACGTACAATCGATATTTTAATGACTCTTGGCCAAAGGAAAACAAAGCAACTAGTGATAGGTTTTGCTGCAGAAACAAACAACATAGAAGTGTATGCAAAAGATAAATTGTCTAAGAAAAATGCGGACTATATTGTTGCCAATGACGTCACGCAAGCTGATAGCGGTTTTGGAACAGATACAAATACAGTCGTGTTAATTGGTAAAGAAAATTATGTACAGTATTTTGATAATATGACGAAAAAACAGTTAGCTATACAATTGTTTGAAACGATATTGTCTCATGAAAAGGAAGTACAACATGTTCGCTGAGGTCATTGTTGACGTTGCGGCTTATCCAATTGATCGACCTTTTGATTATGCAGTTCCTGAGAAGTTTCAAACAATAATTGAAAGTGGTAGTCGTGTGAAAGTGCCTTTTGGAAATCGGCAAGTCTTGGGGTTTGTAACAGCCATTAAAAGCGAAACCGATGTTCCAGTGGAAAAACAAAAGCCGGTTGGTGAACTTTTAGATATCGAACCAGTGTTGACTCAAGAAATGCTCGAAATGACAAAGTGGTTGAGAAGGCACACATTATGTTATGAAATTGATGCTCTTCAAGTTATGTTACCATCTGCATTACGTGCCAAATACGAAAAAATTCTTGAAATTGTGGATCACAATTTTGAACTTCCTCAAAGTATTCAAGCAATGTTCCAACAAAAAGACCGTGTTGAGTTAAAGGTCGATGAGTCTAAGGAATTGCTAACGACTATTAAGAAATTAATAAAAGAAAATATTCTAGCATTGGAAACGGTAGTCAAACAAAAGACCGCTGTAAAAAAAGTAAGAATGATTTTAATTGAATCAGATGTGAAAAAATTACAAGAGATTCATTTAAATATATCAAACCAAGCAAAGAAACAAAAAGATGTTGTCAAATGGATGATGAATTATGCCGGGACACGCATCGTATCAACTGATTTGTTAAAACGACTAAATACCTCAAATGCTGTGTTACAGGCGGTAATGGAAAAAGGCGCAGCCACTCTAGAATTAGAAGAAGTATACCGAGATCCATATGCAGATAGAACAATTAATGTATCGGCAAAGCACTCTTTAACAAATGAACAACACCTCGCATTGAGTGAAATCATTTTTTCATATGATAAACATGAAGCAAAAACGTTTCTTCTACATGGCATAACAGGTAGTGGAAAGACAGAAGTATACTTACAAGCAATTGAACGCGCGTTACACGATCAAAAAGAAGCCATCGTTTTGGTACCGGAAATCTCACTTACCCCCCAAATGACCAATCGTTTTAAAGAACGGTTTGGCTCCCTAGTTGCTGTACTGCATAGTGGTTTATCGACTGGAGAGAAATATGATGAATGGCGAAAGATTAAACGTGGTGAAGTGAAAGTGGTAGTAGGTGCCCGTTCAGCGGTCTTTGCCCCTTTTCAAAATATTGGCTTGATTATTTTAGATGAGGAACATGAAGGTACCTATAAGCAAGACGATTCTCCACGCTATCATGCAAGAGATGTAGCGATATGGAGAAGCGAATATCACCATTGTCCAGTCATTTTAGGAAGTGCTACTCCGTCCCTTGAATCTTATGCGCGTGCTAAAAAAGGGAATTATAGTTTATTAACTTTGACTAAAAGGCCTAGGGATCAGGCTTTACCTGAAGTGTCAGTCATAGATATGCGCGAACAACTAAAAAACGGCAACCGCTCCATGTTTTCTTTGGAATTAGCAGAATCTATTCGTCGCCGGTTGGATAAGCAAGAGCAGATGGTCTTGTTCTTAAATCGACGTGGACATTCGTCTTTTGTCTTATGTCGTGATTGTGGGACGGTGGTAGAATGCCCAAATTGTGATATTTCCATGACCTATCATAGACATCAAGAACGGATAAAGTGTCATTACTGTGGAGAAGAATCACAAGTGCCAAACATATGCCCGGAGTGTAAAAGTGATCACATCCGATTTTTTGGCACAGGCACGCAAAAAGTAGAAGAAGAAATTGCGCGTTTGTTTCCAACCGCTCGCGTTCTTCGTATGGATGTTGATACAACACGTAAAAAAGGATCACATGAACATATATTAAAACTATTTGGAGATGGGAAAGCCGACATTTTACTTGGTACTCAAATGATTGCCAAAGGGCTTGATTTCCCGAACATCACGTTAGTTGGTGTTTTATCTGCGGATACAACTCTTCACTTAGCAGACTTTCGAGCAGCTGAAAAGACATTTCAATTATTGACACAAGTTAGTGGACGAGCCGGAAGACATGATAAAGAAGGGCAAGTTATTGTTCAAACCTATACCCCAGAACACTATGCGATTCAATTTGCAAAACATCATGATTTTGTCCCTTTTTATAATCAAGAAATGGTGAATAGAAAACAATTTGCCTACCCACCCTATACCTTTGTTGCATTTATTCAAATCACGCATGAAGATGTCTTGATGACAGCGGAATACGCACATAAAACAGCGAATTGGCTCAGAGAAAACTTATCTAATTCGACAGAGATTATTGGTCCTACGGCGTCATCTATTAGTCGTGTACAAAATAGATATCGTTACCAATGTTTGATAAAATACAAAAAAGAACCTACGCTCCCGGAAGTGTTACAGCAATTAACACGTATTTACCGAACAGATTGGATGAAAAAAGGAATTTTGATGTCAATTGACCTGAATCCTTCTTCTATCATGTGAGCATAAACGAAATGAGGAATGACAGTTGACTATTAGAACAATCGTAAAACATCCAAGTACTATATTAACTACAAAGACAAAAAAAGTGATTAAATTTGACCGAAATCTTGCTACTTTATTAAAAGATATGCACGACACAATGGTTGATTCAGATGGTATTGGAATAGCAGCTCCACAAGTGGGTGAATCTATCCGCGTTGCGATTGTTGATCTTGGCGAAGGTGAAGACATTATCGAAATGATCAACCCGGAAGTTTTAGAAACAGAAGGATCTGTTATTGAGATAGAAGGTTGCCTTAGTTTCCCTGAATTGTATGGTGAAGTGGAGCGTCCGTTTTATGTGCGAATGAAAGCACAGGAAAGAGACGGTAGATGGTACGAACTAGAAGCAGAGGATTATGAAGCAAGAGCTATTTTACACGAAATTGATCATTTAGACGGGATTTTATTTGATTCAAAAATTCTTCGTGTCGTTGATCTTGCTGAGCTTGAAGCACAAGAAGAGGAGTTACTATGACTTCTCTAGTGTTTATGGGAACCCCTGATTTTTCAGTACCCATTTTGACTATGCTATATGAAGAAGGATATTCCATTTTAGCTGTTGTGACTCAACCAGATCGACCTGTAGGACGCAAGAAGTTGTTAACGCCTACTCCGGTCAAAAAAGAAGCTTTACGACTTGGATTACCTGTCTTGCAGCCTCAAAAACTGAAAGGTTCACAACAATTAGACGAAATTTTATCCTTAAACCCGGATATCATTATAACAGCTGCATTTGGTCAGATACTTCCGAAAGAGTTGTTAGATTCACCAAAATATGGCTGTTTAAATGTACATGCTTCTTTGCTACCGGCTTATCGTGGAGGAGCACCTATTCATCAAGCTATTATGGATGGCCAACTTCAAACGGGTGTTACAATTATGTACATGGCTCAAAAATTAGATGCTGGTGATATTATTTCACAAAAAGCAATCGCAATTGAAGTTTCCGATACAACAGGAATTCTATTTGAAAAATTAAGTGTCGTTGGTTGTGACTTGCTAAAATCAACATTGCCTACGATTCTTAGCGAATCCAATGAACGAACTGTGCAAGATGAAAGTCTTGTTACTTTCGCTCGCAACATCTCTAGAGAGCAAGAACGTATCAATTGGAATGAGCCCTCACAAGATATTTATAATAAAGTACGTGGTCTCAATCCTTGGCCGGTTGCGTATACCACATTAAAACAAGAAGCAGTAAAAGTTTGGTGGGGGAAGCCGAGTCAACAAAGCTATAGTCAACCTGTTGGGACGGTGGTTGAGTTACAGGTGGATCGAATTGTTGTACAAACAGGCAACGAACAAGCCTTTGAAATTACAGAATTACAGCCAGCTGGCAAGAAAAAAATGTCTGCCGAGGAGTTTCTGCGAGGCACTGGTTCTAAATTACAGATTGGGGATCAGTTTCAATGAGTAATAAATCATACCGAATGTGGAATGGAAATGTACGTGACGCGGCATTATCAATATTAATGTCTATTGAAAAAAATCAAGCATATAGCAATTTGTTACTTCATCAAACAATTGAAAAATATGATATTGAACTAAAAGACCGTGCACTTTTAACGGAAATTACTTATGGGACACTTCAGCATAAGATGACTCTCGATTATTATTTACAACCATTTATTAAAGGGAAACTCGATGATTGGGTGCGACAATTATTGCGTCTTTCACTTTACCAAATCCATTATTTAGATCGTATTCCAAATCATGCAGCTGTAAATGAAGCAGTAGAAATTGCCAAAAAACGAAGTCATAAAGGCACAGCAGGCTTAGTGAATGGGATTTTAAGAGGGATTTTACGTCAAGGAGTTCGTTCAACTGATGAGATAGTAGATCCTATTGAACGATTATCAATTGCGGCAAGTCATCCATTATGGTTAATAGAACGATGGGTTAAACAATTTGGTTTTGAGAAAGCCGAAACAATGGCTTTTGAAAATAATATCCCTCCTGCACATACTGTGCGAGTAAATACGACTCGCATTTCCGTGCAAGAGGCAATTGATATGTTATTAGATGAAGGTATTGTGGCACGCCAAAGCGAAGTAATTCCTGAATGTCTTCATATTGAAAAAGGTCAAGTGGCTAAAACTCAGGCTTATCAATATGGCGTTGTTTCCATACAAGATGAAAGTTCTATGATTCCAACTTATGCACTGCGAGTTGAACCGGGTCATCGTGTGTTAGACATGTGTGCTGCACCAGGTGGTAAATCAATGCATATTGCAGAAAAACTAAATGGGGAAGGTTCTCTAGTTTCCGTTGATCTACATCCTCACAAAGTTAAACTTATCTCTGATCAAGCAACTCGATTAGGTTTTGAAAATGTTGAAACACGTACATGGGATAGTCGTGAATTAACACATGAATATGATGAACATTCATTTGATCGTATTCTTGTAGATGCACCGTGTAGCGGGCTAGGTGTTATTCGTCGGAAACCGGATATAAAGTATACCAAAAAACAAGAAGATTTTGCTTCATTGAATAAAATTCAATTAAGCCTACTTGACGAAGCTTATAAGTTATTGAAGCCAAGTGGTTTAATTGTATATAGTACTTGTACGATTGATGAAGTTGAAAATATCGGAACTGTTCAAGCCTTTCTTGCCAATCATTCAGACATGGAGTTGGAAGAATTAAATATTTTACCTGAAGCATACCAACATTTAACGACAAACGGTATGATACACGTTTTCCCACAGGATTTTAACAGCGATGGCTCTTTTGTTGCTGCATTACGAAAAAAAGAGAAACACTCTAACGAAGTGAACTAAAGAAGAAATTATTAAGTCAATGTTGTAAAAGAAGCAACATTGACTTGTCTGATTTGAGAAACAAGCTGTCGTGAATACGACTCTGATATTGATGCGCCTTGCAGACAACTTCGTGAGAGAAGCGTCAACAAGAAACGGAGTGACAATTGATGAAATACACTGTATTAAGTGATATCGGTCAAAAACGCTCGGTAAATGAGGATTGTGCTGCAGTTATCGTGCGATCAGATTTTGTCCGTTTAGGAGTTATTGCTGATGGGATGGGTGGACACAATGCAGGTGATATCGCAAGTAATATGGCTGTCACTAAAATTGGTGAATACTTTAATAGTGCCACCTCTGAACAGTTTTCTTCAGAAGAAACTATTAAACATTGGTTTTCAAACTCAGTAAAAAAAATTAATAGCTTGATCTTTGATTATTCTTTAACGCATGAAGATTGCCAAGGAATGGGCACCACATTTTTAGCGGCGGTATTAACTGACGAACAAAAAGTACTCTGTCATATTGGAGATAGTCGTGCTTATGAATGGCACGCTGGAAAAATGAAACAATTAACAAAAGATCATTCATATGTAAACATTTTAGTTGAAAATGGAGAAATTAGTGAAGAGGAAGCAGAAAGTCATCCAAGGAAAAATTTAATTACAAAATCATTAGGAACCGAAAAAACGATTGAGCCTGACTTTGTTTCATTAATGTTTCCTACATATTCTTACTTACTATTATGTTCAGACGGGTTAAGTAATAAATTATCGATTGATGACATGACAAAAATTATGTCAACAGATGTATCCGTTCTTGATAAAGGCACTCAACTAGTAGATCTCGCAAATAAAAAAGGTGGAGAAGATAACATCTCTCTCGTGTTAATTACCAATACAAAAGAGGAGGTGTAGACATGCTCGTAGGCAAAAGAATCAGTGGACGATATAAAGTTCTCGAAATGATTGGTGGAGGGGGCATGTCCAATGTTTACCTCGCTCACGACATGATTCTTGATCGAGATGTAGCCATCAAAGTATTGCGATATGATTTTTCAAATGAAGACGATTTGCATAGAAGATTTCAACGAGAAGCACTTGCCGCAACTAGTCTGACCCACCCTAATATTGTTAATATTTTTGATGTCGGTGAAGATAAGGACTTGCAATATTTGGTGATGGAGTTTGTGGAAGGTAAAACATTAAAACATTATATTGTAGATGCTGCACCACTTTCACCAGTTGAGACAGTGAACATCATGAAACAATTAACTTCAGCAATTGGCCACGCTCATCAAAATCAAATTGTTCATCGAGATATTAAACCCCAAAATATTTTGATGGATGGAATTCATCATGTCAAAATTACAGACTTTGGGATTGCAATGGCTTTAAGTGCCACATCATTTACTCAAACTAATTCGGTTTTAGGAACTGTACATTATTTATCTCCTGAACAAGCACGTGGTGGAACGGCAACCAAAAGATCAGATATTTATGCACTAGGTATCGTGTTGTTCGAATTACTTACAGGAAAACTTCCTTTTTTAGGTGAATCAGCAGTATCCATTGCATTAAAACATCTACAAACTGAAACACCTTCAGTAAGAGCTGTTGTACCTAGTATTCCTCAAAGTCTGGAAAATGTGGTCATGAAAGCGACAGCAAAAGATCCTCGAAATCGTTACCAAACTGTCGAAGAAATGGAATTCGATTTAAATAACGTATTATCTGAAGAACGTGCAAATGAAAAGGCATTTGCCATTCCAACTGATGATGGTGCTACCAAAGCAATGCCTATTATTAAAGATGGCAGCTACGATCAATTAGCCGATACTAAGAAACTCTCAAAAGAAAATACTTCATCACCGAATCCAGTTGTTGAAGAAAAAAAGAAAAAGAAAAAATGGCCTTGGATTTTAGGGATAGTTTCATTACTCATACTGGCAAGTTTAGCTATAATACTCGCATTCCCACAACTTTTTGGACCAAATAAAGTTGAAGTACCTAATGTTGAAAAATTGCCTTTAAACGAAGCGATTGCTATGGTGGAAGATGTAGGCTTGATTGCTGGAAATGAATCTCAAGAATCTTCTGAAGACATTGAAGAAGGTCAAGTTATCCGTACTATTCCACAAATTGGAAAAATAAGAGATGAAGGAACTGAAATTGAGTTCGTAGTCTCAAGTGGGAAAGAATTAGTTTATCTAGCTGATTACGTAGGACGTGATATTAATGATGTTAAGGATTTATTAGCATCACAAAACTTTGATTCCATTGAAACAAAAGAAGAATTTTCAGATGAACCTGAAGGTAGAATTCTTTCTCAAAAACCAGCAGGAGATAGTGATATTATTCCTGATGAAACCGAACTCGTATTCACAGTGAGTAAAGGTCCTAATCTAATTAGCGTCATTGATTTAACAAAAGCATATAACGAAAAAACACTTAATGACTATGCTAAATCATCTGGATTTAACATTCGAATTGTGAGTGAAGATTTTTCTGTGGACGTACCTGGAGGATTTGTCATTTCTCAAACGCCAGTTGCAGGAACAATGCTTAAACCGGGTAGCTTGATCGAAATTGTGTTATCAAAAGGCCAAACAGCTAAGCAAATTAAAACCTTTGTGAAAATGGTCGAAATTCCTTATGAACCTGAAGAACCAGATGTTGAACAACTCGTTCGTATTTATCTTCAGGATCAGAACCATACTTTGACAGAACCTGTTGAGGAATTTGTTCTTACAGAAACAAAATTACACGAAATTAAATTAGAAATTGAAGAAGGTCAAAAAGGAGCATACCGAATTATGGTAGACTCAAAAGTTATAGAAGATGAAATCATAGAGTATAACAGTATCAATTAGGGAGGAATACGATGCCAAAAGGGCAAATACGTAAAGCGCTTAGCGGGTTTTATTATGTTCAAGATGGAGAACAGTTTATACAATGCCGAGGGCGTGGTGTTTTCAGAAATCGTGGAGTGAATCCACTCGTTGGAGACTATGTCGATTATGAAGTGGAAGGTAGTTCTGACGGGACAATTACCATTGTTCATGAAAGGAAGAATGCACTAGTACGTCCACCAATCGCTAATATTGATCAAGCTTTACTCGTGTTTTCGTTAACAGAACCCGACTTCAATCCTTTATTGTTGGATCGCTTTCTTGTTGTCGTAGAGTCATTTAATGTAGAACCGATTATTTGTTTAACTAAAACGGATTTAATTACTGAATCTGAAATGGCAAAAATTCGACCGTTTATTAATGATTACAGAGCAATTGGTTATCAAATAATAGAAACATTCAAAGATGACGAAGAATTGGTTGCGAATATCGCACCAGTCTTAAAAGGGAAAATTAGTGTTTTAGCTGGACAGTCTGGTGTGGGGAAATCGACATTACTGAATACAGTGTTGCCCTCATTAAATTTGAAAACAGGTATCATTTCACAAGCACTTGGCCGTGGGAAACATACAACTCGTCATGTTGAACTCGTTGAGGTTTGTGAAGGACTGTTAGCTGATACTCCAGGGTTCAGTTCATTTGATTTTGATGAAATAGATAAAGAACAATTATCTTATTGTTTTCCTGAATTCCGAGCAGTGTCTGATAGTTGTAAATTTAGAGAGTGTTTACACATTAGCGAACCGAAATGCGCAGTTCTTGCGGGGGTTCAATCTGGTGAAATCAAAGCATACAGATACAAACATTATGTTAAGTTTTTAGACGAAATAAATGAGCGAAAGCCGAGGTATTAATATGATTAAAATAGCCCCATCAATTTTAGCTGCCAATTTTTCGAAATTGGCTGAAGAAGTAAAAGAAGTCGAACAAGCTGGTGCACAACTGATTCACATTGATGTTATGGACGGTCATTTTGTGCCAAATATTACAATGGGTCCGATTGTTGTTGAAGCATTAAGACCGGTGACAAAATTGCCTTTAGATGTACATTTAATGATCGAGAACCCAGATGATTTTATTGAATCATTTGCAAAAGCGGGTGCTGATTACATTACAGTTCATGTAGAAGCATGTCCTCACTTGCATCGAACAATTCAACTAATTCGTTCATTTGGTGTAAAGCCAGGTGTTGTGTTAAACCCACATACACCTATTGAATCCATTCAACATGTACTTGAAGACATTGACATGGTACTGTTTATGACGGTTAATCCTGGATTTGGCGGACAAAAATTTATTCATTCAGTTATACCAAAAATACAAAAACTTTCGACAATCATTAAAGAAAAAGGCTTGAATATCGAAATTGAAATTGATGGTGGCATTAATGAAGACACTATTATTCCTTGTGCACAAGCAGGCGCAACAATTTTTGTTGCAGGTTCAGCTATCTATAGTAAAGAAGACCGTTCAAAAGCTCTTCAAGACATTCAAGAAGCAGGCGAACGAGCGATCCTTACATGAAAACGGTTGTGATTTGCGCTGGGGGGCCAATTGATGAATTGGCCCCCCTTGAGCCCTACAAATTATCTGATGAAGTTGTTTTTATTGGAGCGGACAAGGGCTCAGTGTATTTACTTAACGAAGGCATTATTCCAACTGTAGCTGTTGGTGATTTTGATTCACTATCTTCAGAAGAATTTTTGGATTTAACCAACCGAGTGGCTTCAGTAAAAGTAGCATCTGTGGATAAAAATGAAACGGATACAGATTTAGCACTCATACACTCACTTGATTTCGATCCACAACAAGTCGTCTTAGTAGGTGTAACAGGAGGGCGTTTGGACCATTTTATTTCGGTACTCAACAGCGTGTATCGATTTCAGAAGGACAATCCTGGAATTCAATTTATCGTACGTAACAAATGGAATGAAATGCGTCTGTTAACACCTGGTATCATAAAATTAACTACAAATCCTCAATTACCATTTATGTCTTTTTTTGCTTTTCATGAAAATGTCGAAGAAATAACATTAACTGGCATGAAATATAATGTGAGCAATGAAACCATAAATATAGGTAGTTCACGATTTACAAGTAATCAACTATTGGACGAACATGGGTCTATCTCCTTTTCATCTGGCATATGTTTATTAATACGAAGCTCAGATCAATGAGAAGGAGTGAAGGCATGCGTGTTTATACCTTTAGATTACCGAAAGCAGTTAGTGGTTTTGCAAGAATGTGTTTGGGATGGATGGATAAAGAAGACAAACCTAAAAAGAAGAAAAATGAAAAAAAGCCAGACTGACAATTGTCAGTCTGGCTTTTTTTTTATAAGCACGAAGATTAAACGCGCTCAACTTTTCCAGATTTCAGTGCTCTCGCAGAAACCCATACACGTTTTGGAGTACCGTTTACAAGAATACGAACTTTTTGTAAATTAGCTCCCCAAGTGCGTTTTGTTTTGTTCATTGCGTGAGAACGAGCATTACCAGCACGAGCTTTACGCCCTGAAATTACACATACTTTAGGCATTTATTTTTCCTCCTCAACAAAGAAGCTGAAATAATTTTTTCAGTTCGATATATTTCACATACCTTAGGATTATATCACAAAGTAATTTTCGTAGCAATAACTTTTACATCTCTCTTTCAAGGGAAATACCTTGGCAGACGATTTTAAGAGAATCTTAACGTTGACTTTTATTACAACTCATTATGTAGTACAATTAAGGGTAGTCAAAAAGGACTTATAAGGAGGCATTCTCTATGTCAATTGAATTGAAAAACGAATTCGGACAAATTGATATTTCAAATGATGTCGTTGGCCAGATTGCGGGTGGAGCAGCGATTGAATGTTATGGAATAGTTGGAATGGCAACAAAACATCAAATTCGAGATGGTTTAACTGATATCTTACGTAAAGAAAACTTCTCTAAAGGTGTACTTGTACGTCAGAATGGCGAAGATCTTCACATAGATATGTACATTGTTATCAGCTATGGTACAAAAGTATCGGAAGTAGCATATCAAGTTCAATCGAAAGTAAAATACACACTAAATAAAACATTAGGCCTAGCTGTTAAATCAGTAAATATTTACGTTCAAGGAGTTCGTGTTACGAACCCATAAGAGGAGGAAGTAGGATATGAAGTCTTTAGACGGAATTCAATTTGCAGAAATGGTGAAAATGGGTGCCCATCACTTATTCCAAAATGCAGATTATGTGGATGCGTTAAATGTCTTTCCTGTTCCCGATGGTGACACGGGAACGAACATGAACTTGTCAATGTCTTCTGGATCAAAAGAAACAGAAGCACATGCAGTTGCTCATATTGGAAAAACAGCTCAAGCGCTTTCAAAAGGATTATTAATGGGAGCCCGTGGGAACTCAGGCGTCATTTTGTCTCAACTTTTCCGTGGATTTGGGAAAGATGTTGAAACGAAATCGACGTTATCTGCAAAAGACTTTGCTCATGCTTTCCAACATGGTGTAGATATGGCTTATAAAGCAGTCATGAAACCAGTTGAAGGTACTATTTTAACAGTCGCAAAAGATTCAGCGAAAAAAGCGATAGAAGTAGCTGAACATGAAGATAATATAATAGTGGTAATGGAAGAATTGCTGAAAGAAGCAAAAGCATCACTAGAGAGAACACCAGATTTATTACCTGTTTTAAAAGAGGTAGGGGTTGTGGATTCCGGTGGACAAGGACTCGTATACGTTTACGAAGGTTTTATTGCTGCCATGAAAGGTGAAAAACTACCTGAAAAAACGTCCTCTTATTCTATGGATGATCTAGTAAGTGCAGAACACCATAAAAAGATTCAAGGTTTTATGGATACAGCCGATATTGAGTTCGGTTATTGCACAGAGTTTATGGTGAAGTTCATGCCAGAAAAAGTGGCAGAAAATCCTTTTAATGAACATGATTTTCGTGAAGGATTAAGTCAGTTTGGTGATTCACTGCTTGTTATTTCTGATGATGAAATTGCAAAGGTACATATTCACTCTGAACAACCTGGAAATTGTTTGGGTTACGGACAAAAGTTCGGTGACCTAATTAAAATAAAAATTGACAATATGCGTCAACAACACTCTGAAATTGTTGGAGACGATTATAAAAAGGACGTATTAACGTCTGTACCTGTAAAAAAACATCCATATGCGATTGTGACGGTTGCGATGGGCGAAGGAATTTCAGATCTTCTTAAAAGTGTAGGTGCAAGTGCAGTAATAGTTGGCGGTCAGACGATGAATCCATCAACAGAAGATATCGTTAAAGCGATTGAATCTATTGGAGCTGAAAAAGTTCTTATTTTACCAAATAACAAAAATATCATAATGGCTGCCCAACAAGCCGCTGAAGTGATTGGAATTGAAGCAGCCGTTGTCCCAACTAAGTCAGTACCTGAAGGTCTAGCAGCCATTTTAGCATTTAATCCAGAAGCTACAGTTGAAGATAACAAAACGACAATGACTGAGGCATATGCACATGTCAAAACAGGTCAAATTACTTTTGCTGTTCGTGACACGTCAATTGATGGTGTCGAAATTCAAAAAGATGACTATATGGCTATATCGCAAGGGAAGATTATTCTTGCATCACCTTCACTAGTTGATGTTTCAAAATCATTATTCCATGACTTAGTAGATGAAGATGCAGAAATCATTACAATTATATATGGAGAAGATGTTACAGAAACAGAGGCCAAGGAATTGGCTGCATTTGTAGAAGAAAAATATTCACATGCAGATGTAGAAGTGTACAACGGAAAACAACCACTGTATCCTTATATAATATCAGTCGAATAGGTACGACAACAGTGAATCGATAAAGGTTCACTGTTTTTTTAGGAAAGTATCTAGCTGTAAAACCCAGCCCGTACGGCCTCTGTTCGAATGGAAATGTAAGCGAATTCACTTTTTACGTTATACTTTTATTAATACTATTTTGTGTTATGAAATAAATGTAAAATTCATATAAAAGGAGTCATCAAAATGAAGTTTAATTCAGTTTTTGATATCATTGGTCCAGTGATGATTGGACCTTCATCTTCACATACTGCCGGTGCGGCAAGAATCGGTCTTGTGACACGCGAGTTATTTGGTAGACAACCGAAGTGGGCAAAGATCTATTTATATGGTTCGTTTGCTGAAACATACAAAGGTCACGGTACGGATATCGCGATTATTGGAGGATTACTAGGTTTTGATACGTTTGATGAACGCATTAAAACATCGTTCGACCTTGCAAAAGAAGCGAGCCTAAGTTTTGAATTTATTCCAGAAAGCGGTCATACTGAACATCCGAATACGGCACGTCTTGTAATAGGTGACGAATCAGGCGAAATGGAACTCATTGGTATTTCAATTGGCGGAGGAAAAATCGAGATTAGTGAATTAAATGGATTTCCTCTTCGATTATCGGGGAATCATTCAGCAATTTTAGTCGTACACGATGATAAGCCGGGAAGTATTGCAAAAGTAGCAAGTTGTTTAGCAGAACAAAATATCAACATTGGCCATATGGAAGTTTCCCGTAAAGAACAGGGACAAATGGCGTTAATGGTTATTGAAGTCGATGAGCCGATCGACGAGCATGTGTTACAACAAATTGCGTTATTGCCTTATATTACTCAGGTAACGAAAATCTCAGATTGAGGAGGGGTATTACATGAAATTTTTATTCCGTAATGTAAAAGAGTTAGTCGCATTAGCGACAACTGAAAATAAATTGATTTCTGAGTTAATGATTGAACAAGAAATGCTGGTTACCCGAAGAAGTCGTGAAGATATTATGAAGCAAATGGATACCAATCTAACTGTCATGGAACAAGCGGTGGAAAAGGGTTTAAAAGGTGTTCATTCGACATCAGGATTAACCGGTGGAGACGCGGTACTTCTTCACAACTATATGAAAACAGGAAAGACACTTTCAGGGGCGTTATTAATTGATGCTGTGAGTAAAGCTGTCGCAACAAACGAAGTGAACGCAGCTATGGGAACCATTTGTGCAACTCCTACTGCAGGTTCTGCAGGAGTGGTTCCAGGTACTTTATTTGCTGTTCAAAATCAATTAAATCCTACACGTGAAGAAATGATTCGTTATTTATTTACTTCAGGTGCATTTGGATTTGTTGTCGCAAACAACGCGTCTATTTCGGGTGCTGCAGGTGGATGTCAAGCAGAAGTTGGTTCAGCAGCTGCGATGGCTGCTGCTGCCATTGTAGAAATGTCTGGAGGTACTCCACAGCAATGTTCTGAGGCTTTTGCCATTTCAATGAAGAACATGCTTGGACTAGTTTGTGATCCGGTTGCGGGTTTAGTTGAAGTTCCGTGTGTGAAACGCAATGCAATGGGTGCTGCAAATGCATTAGTTTCTGCTGATATGGCACTTGCAGGTGTAACTAGTCGCATTCCATGTGATGAAGTAATTGATGCTATGTATAAAATTGGTCAAACGATGCCTACTGCTTTAAAAGAAACAGCGCAAGGTGGCTTAGCGGCGACACCAACAGGAAGAGCACTAGCTGAAAGAATTTTTGGTGCGGATTTTGTAAAAGGTGTCTAATAAGGCACTTCAGTCCGTTAGTAGCTTAAAGGGCATTGGTGGCGAAACGGAAAAAACACTTGCCGATATGGGGATATTGACCTTGCATGATTTAGTCATGACATTTCCATATCGTCATGAAGATTTTAGATTAAAAAATATTGCAGAAACACCACATAATGAACGTGTTACAGTTGAAGGAAGGGTCGAAAGCGAGCCTTCCGTTCTTTTTTTAGGGAAAAATAAATCCAGATTACAAATTCGTCTACTCGTAGGACCACATTTAATAAAAGTCGTATTTTTTAACCAAGCATATTTGAAAAATAAGATAGTAAGCGGGCAAACGATAACGGTTACTGGTAAATGGGATCGTGGTCGTCAAGCCATTAGTGTGTCTCATTACTCGGCAGGTCCTAAAACTGATAATGTTGATTTTGAGCCTATGTATAGTTTGAAAGGCTCCCTCCATCAAAAAACCTTTCGTAAATTTATGCATCAAGCTTTGCAAGAAGTAGAATCGGATTTACAAGAGTTATTACCTTATAATATAAGACATTCCTACAAACTGTTGCCTGTACAAGAAGCGCTTCAAGGTGTTCATTTCCCTAAAGATGCTGACCATGTTAAACAAGCTCGTAGACGTTTTGTTTATGAAGAGTTACTGTTGTTTCAATTGAAGATGCAAGCGATTAAAAAAGTACGTAAAGAACAAAATAAGGGCATAGCAATTGCTTACGATATCCATAAAATAAAAGACTTGATAGCGACTTTACCTTATGAGTTAACAGCTGCTCAGAAGCGGGTTGTTAATGAAATTTGTAAAGATTTAAAAGAACCTCATCGAATGAATCGATTGCTTCAAGGCGATGTAGGTTCTGGGAAAACGGTTGTAGCGGCAATAGCATTGTACGCAGTGATCACAGCCGGTTTTCAAGGGGCATTAATGGCTCCAACAGAAATTTTAGCTGAACAACATGCCGAGTCCTTACATGATTGGTTATCACCAATGGGCATTCGCATCGCGGTGTTAACTGGTTCTACGAAAACAAAAGCTCGTAGAACTCTACATGAGCAACTCCAAAATGGTGAGATAGACTTACTAATTGGGACGCATGCCTTAATTCAACCAGATGTAGAATTTCGGAAACTTGGTCTCGTGATTACTGATGAGCAACATCGATTTGGTGTTGAACAACGACGCGTATTACGAGACAAAGGGATGAGTCCAGATGTATTATTTATGACTGCCACACCAATTCCGCGAACCCTTGCAATTACAGCATTTGGCGAAATGGATGTGTCAATCATCGATGAAATGCCTGCTGGACGAAAAGAAATCGAAACCCATTGGGTCAAAAAGGAACTATTTGATCAAATTATTAAACGCATGGTTGTAGAATTGAAAGCGGGTAACCAAGCATATGTAATTTGTCCACTCATCGAAGAATCAGAAAAGCTCGATGTTCAAAACGCTGTGGATGTATATGAACAATTATCCTCCATTTTCCACCAGCAATTTAATGTTGGCCTTATGCATGGTCGTTTACATTCAACTGAAAAAGATGAAGTGATGCGAGCATTCAGTGAAGGGCAAATTCAAGTGCTCGTGTCCACAACTGTTGTAGAAGTAGGAGTTAATGTACCCAATGCTACGTTTATAGTTATTTATGATGCCGAACGATTTGGATTAGCCCAGCTTCATCAATTACGTGGGCGTGTAGGTCGTGGTTCAGAACAGTCCTACTGTATTTTACTAGCTGATCCAAAATCGGAAGATGGTAAAGAACGAATGTTATCAATGACTGAAACGAATGATGGTTTTAAGTTGGCTGAAAAAGATTTAGAGCTTCGAGGTGCGGGTGATTTTTTCGGTCGCAAACAAAGTGGGGTTCCAGAATTTAAAATGGCAGACTTAGTTCATGACTACCGAGCATTAGAAACAGCTAGACAAGATGCTGAAAAATTTCTTGCATCTGATGAATTTTGGACAAGTGAAGAGACCAAGTATTTACGTACTTACTTAGAACAGTCAGGTGCATTAAATGGAGAACGAATAGATTAATAAGTGTGCATGACTACCCAGATTAATTAAAAGGACGCTGAAAATAACTGTTGATATTTAAAAAGAATGAAGTCTGCAAAGACCATTTGCGTCCTATATGCAATCTCTTAGGCGACGAGTAACCGCAGGAGCAAAACAGAAGTCATTGCATCCGTTGTTGTAAGCCTGATACTTCAAGACAACTTTGCAAATACGGTAACAAGACGACGTTGGTGATACATGAATTCCATTAAACGGTCTTTTGATGCACTTATTAACTATGAAATTACAGACAATCCTTGCATTCTTTTTCTTGTGTTTATATACTGATATTAGTACCAAGTGCTAATATCGGATGGTGAACTATGAAACGTACAAAAAAAGAACGCCAACAACTATTAATTGAGACCATAAAAAATAATCCGTTTATTACAGATGAAGAACTATCAATCCAGTTTTCAGTCAGTGTTCAAACAATCCGTTTAGACCGTTTAGAACTTTCAATACCTGAGTTGCGTGAACGGATCAAACATGTAGCTTCAAAGTCATTTGAAGATGAGCTTCAATCTTTGTCTATACATGAATTGATTGGAGAAATGGTAGACATTGAACTCGATAAACGTGCTATTTCCATATTTGACGTAAAATTAGAACATATCTTTAAGCGAAATCAAATTGCACGAGGTCATCATTTATTCGCACAAGCGAACTCTTTAGCAGTTGCGGTCATTAAGGATGAATTGGCATTGACGGTAAAATCCAATTTATCTTTTGTAAAACCAGTTAAACTCGGAGATCGGGTCATTGCGAAAGCAATTGTTATCCTAAAAGATCAAGAAAAAAATCGCACATTTGTAGAAGTCATTTCAACTGTTGAAAACGAGATTGTTTTTGAAGGACAATTTGAAATGTATCGAACGAATGAGCCAAGTAAAGGTGATACGAAATGAAAATTGCTGTAGACGCTATGGGAGGAGATCACGCTCCTAAAGAAATCGTAGAAGGAATCTTTTTAGCACTTGAACAATTTGATGATATTCACATTCTATTATTTGGACATGAGGAAAAAGTAAAACCTTTTGTAAAGCCACATGCGAGGTTAACAGTTATACATACAGAACAAAAAATAGAATCCGACGATGAACCTGTAAGAGCAATTCGTCGAAAAAAAGATGCCTCTATGGTGCGCATGGCTGAAGCTGTGAAAAATGGCGAAGCACAAGCGTGTGTTTCTGCAGGGAATACGGGTGCACTTATGGCGGCGGGGCTCTTCATTGTAGGACGAATTGAAGGAATTGATCGACCTGCCCTTGCTCCAACATTACCAACAATTGATGGACAAGGTTTTGTGATGTTGGATTTAGGTGCTAATTCGGATGCTAAGCCCGAACATTTAGTGCAATTCGCAATTATGGGTAGTATATACGCTGCGAAAGTAAGAGGTATTGACTCTCCACGTATTGGCTTACTGAACATTGGAACAGAAGAAACAAAAGGCAATGAGTTGACAAAAACGGCGTTTAATCAGCTAAAAGAAGCACCTATCAACTTTGTAGGTAATGTGGAATCGCGTGATTTGCTTTCAGGAGTAGCCGATGTCGTAGTAACAGACGGTTTTACAGGCAACATGGTATTAAAAACAATCGAAGGAACCGCAGCTAGCTTCTTTAGCATGTTAAAAGAAGTGTACGCGTCTTCCACGAAGTCGAAAATTTCAGCTTATCTTGTAAAAGATGATTTACGTGGCCTCAAAAAGAAAATGGATTATACCGAATATGGTGGAGCTGCTCTATTTGGTTTAAAAGCACCAGTCATAAAAGCGCATGGTTCTTCAAATGCAACTGCAGTAATGAACGCCATCCGCCAAGCCCGTACAATGGTTGAATTTGACGTATGCGGAACCATCCATTCAACAATAGCAGGAGGCAAAACACAATGACCAAGATTGCATTTATTTTTCCAGGACAAGGTTCACAAGCTGTTGGAATGGGAAGTGAACTAGTTCACGCGAATGAAGGAAATAAAGAGTTTTATGATAAAGCGGATAAACAATTAGGTTTCGCCCTATCTAAACTCATGATAGAAGGACCTGTAGAAGAATTAACCTATACATACAATGCCCAACCTGCACTGTTAACGACAAGTACAATGATATCTGAAATTCTTCAAGCGGCCGGATTAAAACCTGACTATACAATTGGTCATAGTTTGGGAGAATACTCGGCGCTTGTAGCTTCAGGTGTCATGTCCTTTGAAGATGGCGTTAAGATTGTCCATGAGCGAGGTTTGTACATGAACGAAGCTGTGCCAGCTGGCGAAGGTGCTATGGCCGCGATATTAGGTATGCAGTCAGAAGTGTTGAAAGAAATTACGGACCTTGTAACATCACAAGGAGATGTGGTTCAATTAGCTAACTTGAATTGCCCAGGACAAATTGTTATTTCTGGAACAAAACAAGGTGTAGAGAAAGCATCTTTGCAAGCCAAGGAAGCGGGCGCTAAACGTGCAATCCAGCTTGTGGTAAGTGGACCTTTCCATTCGGAACTAATGCGTCCAGCAGCCTCGAAGTTGCAAGACGCTTTGGATCAATTGGAAATGCATAATACAGATGTGCCTGTTATTTCTAACGTTACTGCAAGTCCTGTAACCACATCAGAAGAAATGAAAGAATTGCTTGTTCAACAATTATATTCTCCTGTACGTTTTGAAGAGTCGATTCGTGCATTGATGGAATTAGGTGTCAACACATTTATCGAATGTGGGCCAGGTAAAGTTTTGAGTGGATTAGTAAAAAAAATAGATCGTTCTGCAGTTATTTATGCAGCATATGACTTAGAGTCAATAGATCAAGTGATTGCAGCATCAAAGGAGTGGAAGTAATGGGGAAATTGAATGGTAAAACAGCAATCGTCACTGGAGCTTCACGAGGAATTGGAGCAGAAATAGCAAAGTACTTAGCTAAAGAAGGCGCTAGGGTTGCTGTTAACTATAGTGGTAGCCAAGCAAAAGCAGAAGAAGTAGTTAATGAAATTATCGAAAGCGGTGGCGAAGCATTTGCCGTTCAAGCAAGTGTCAGTGACGCAGATAGTGTATCATTCATGGTTACTGAAACGATGAGCCGTTTCGGAAGCATTGATATTTTAGTAAATAATGCCGGAATCACACGTGACAATCTATTGATGCGTATGAAAGAAAATGAGTGGGATGATGTGATCAACACGAATTTAAAAGGCGTATTTTTGTGTACAAAAGCTGTCACTCGTCAAATGATGAAACAACGTGCCGGTAGGATCATAAATATCTCATCTATCGTCGGCGTTTCTGGGAATGCAGGTCAAGCTAACTATGTAGCTGCAAAAGCAGGTGTCATTGGTTTAACGAAGACAACAGCTAAAGAATTAGCAAGTCGTAACATTAATGTTAATGCAATAGCACCAGGGTTTATTACAACGGAGATGACCGAGAAATTACCTGAAGAAGTGAAAACGCAAATGCTGACTCAAATCCCTTTAGGTAAACTAGGAAATCCACAAGACGTCGCAAAAGCTGTTGTATTTTTTGCGTCTGAAGATTCGAACTATATCACGGGCCAAACACTTCACGTAGATGGCGGTATGGTAATGTAATTACCACTATGAAGTTGGAGTGGTTTTTTGTATAATCATTGAGGGGAGGTGACTTTAGTGGCAACAGTAATAGAGCGCGTAACAAAAGTAATTATAGATCGTTTAGGTGTAGACGAGAGCGAAGTAAAAATGGAAGCTTCTTTCCGTGATGATTTAGGTGCTGATTCTCTAGATGTAGTAGAACTTGTTATGGAATTAGAAGATGAGTTTGATATGGAGATTTCGGATGAAGATGCTGAACAAATCAGTACTGTAGGAAGTGCAGTTACTTTTATTGAAAGCAAACAAGAATAAGCAATTATTCCGTTGCGAGACGTGGAGGACATTCAACTTGAATGGTCTTCTGCGTCTCTATTTCTTTTTGCACAAAGGGAAACAAACGGGTAAACTAGACCATAGAAACTGTAGAAAGGCAGATTATATAGATGATGGATAAACGTAGAGGGTTACCTCAAAAAAATGGAACATTTTCCGAAACAGTTAAACAATCATTTGCAATCTTACAACAAGAATTAGGAGTTCAATTTGTAGATCATAATCTTCTATTTCAAGCATTTACCCATTCATCTTATGTGAATGAGCATCGACGGAAACTTTACACGGACAATGAGAGACTTGAATTTTTAGGTGACGCTGTTCTAGAACTGTCTATTTCTGAGTATTTATTTCAAAAGTTTACTGCCATGAGCGAAGGTGAATTGACTAAATTACGTGCGGCAATCGTATGTGAACCCTCACTCGTTTTATTTGCAAATGACTTGAACTTTGGAAAATATGTACTTTTAGGTAAGGGAGAAGAGATTACAGGAGGTCGAACACGCCCAGCACTTCTTGCGGATGTATTTGAGTCTTTTGTTGGAGCACTTTATTTAGACCAAGGCTTACAACCTGTTGTGAAGTTTTTAGAACAAGTGGTCTTTCCAAAAGTCGAAAGCGGTGCTTTTTCGCATGTGATGGATTATAAGAGTCAATTGCAAGAAATAGTCCAGAAAATGAATAACGGGTTATTAATATATGAAATAGTAGATGAAAAAGGGCCAGCCCATAACCGAATTTTTGTTTCGAGCGTTCGACTTGGAAGCAATGAGCTAGGTGAAGGAAAAGGGAAGTCTAAAAAAGAGGCTGAACAAAAAGCAGCTCAAGTGGCAATTATACATTTAGAAAGCCAAGCTGAAAGTAGACAGGAGGGCTAATTGTGTTCCTAAAACGACTTGAAGTCATTGGATTTAAATCGTTTGCGGATCGAATTGGCATCGATTTTGTCCAGGGTGTTACTGCTGTAGTTGGACCGAATGGTAGTGGGAAAAGTAATGTTACAGACGCCATTCGATGGGTTCTCGGTGAACAGTCAGCAAAATCATTGCGTGGAGCTAAAATGGAAGATGTGATTTTTGCAGGTAGTGAGTCCAGAAAACCACTTAATTTTGCAGAAGTCACACTCATTCTAGATAACTCAGATCAACGCTTACCATTAGATTACAACGAAATTAGTGTCACGAGACGCGTGTTTCGTTCAGGAGATAGTGAATATTTATTAAATAAACAATCATGCCGTTTAAAAGATATTACAGATTTATTTATGGATTCTGGATTAGGTAAAGAAGCCTTTTCCATTATTTCTCAAGGGCGTGTGGATGAGGTTTTAAATAGTCGTCCTGAAGATCGTCGGTCCATCTTTGAAGAGGCAGCTGGAGTCCTTAAATACAAATTGCGAAAAAAGAAAGCGGAACACAAACTGTTTGAAACAGATGACAATCTTCACCGAGTATTGGATATTCTACATGAACTAGATGATCGTATGGAGCCGCTTCACATACAAGCGTCCTCTGCTACCGATTATTTACGTATGTCTGAAGAATTAAAAGAAGTTGATATAGGGTTAATTGCGTTCGATTTAAATCGTGTTGAAAAGCGATTACATGTTGTTAAACAAGAAATTGATATTTTCGAACAACAACAAAAAGAACTTGAAAACGTCATCGGGAAAATGGAACTTAATCTACAGTCAGTTAGAGGTCAATTGACTGAACATGATTGTTTAATTGATGACGCACAAGAATCGTTAGTTGAAGCTAGTTCGGAAGTAGAACGCTGGGATGGTCGCAAACAATTGATGGCTGAAAAACGTCAAAATATGGACCAACAAATTGAAAAGTTGAGATTAACGATTTCTGAACTCGAAGAAGAAAAGGTTCAGTTAACTATCCAGTTGGAACAAAAGAAGTTGGGGAAGACTAAAACTAGAAATGATTTTCGAAATGTTCAAAATGAAGTTAAACAATTAGAATATTTACTAAAACAATCAAGTGCTGAAATTGAAATAGAAATAGAAGATTATAAATCGACTTATATCGATTTGTTGAACGAAGAAGCTACAGTCAAAAATGACTTGAAACATGTTGAACAACTGCTTCTCCAGCAAGATGAATTCAAAGATAAAGTGACGAATGAATTAGAACAAATCACATTTGACTTAACAAAAGTTAAAAAGCAAAAGATACAATTAAAACAACAGATAGTACAAATTCGAAGTCAAATAGATGAAAAGCTATTTAATTATAAAGAACTTCAACTAACTTTTTCTAAAGAAAAAGATATAGTAGAATCTAAACAGTCGATGTTATACCAAGCGTATCAACTTCAGCAGCAATTAAAGGCGAGGAAAGAATCATTAGAAGCGCTTGAAGCAGACTTTTCAGGCTTCTTCCAAGGTGTTAAAGAAGTATTGGTTGCGCGGGGAAGTGGCAAACTTACTGGTATTACAGGTGCAGTCGCAGAACTTATTCAAGTGAAGCCGACCTATGCAAAAGCTCTTGAAACTGCTCTTGGTGGTTCGATGCAACACATAGTGACAGAGACAGATCAAGATGCGCGAAAAGCTATTGCTTTTTTAAAAAATAAGCAGTCTGGACGAGCAACTTTTTTACCAAAAACGGTCATGAAATCCAGAAAAATTCAATCAGATTCTTTGCGTAGTATAGCGAGTCATCCTTCATTTATCCAAACGGCAGATGAACTCGTTACTTTTGATAATTCTTCAAAATTAATTGTAGACAACTTACTCGGAAATGTAATTGTTGCAAAGGATTTACAAGGTGCTTCAGAAATTGCGAAATCAGTTCAATATCGTTTCCGTGTAGTGACATTAGACGGAGATATTGTCAATGCTGGCGGTTCATTGACTGGTGGTTTTACAAAGCAACAGTCTTCTGTATTTTCAAGAAAAGCTGAATTAGATGAACTTTCACTGAAGTTAAAAGGAATGGATCAATCAATTCAAACAGCTGAAAATCAAGTAACTACTTTAAAAAAAGCAATTGATAATCAATCTGAGCGACTTGAAAGTATGCGAACTGAAGGCGAAGAAAGAAGAGTTCAAGAATTACAATATAGTTCTAATTTACGCGAACTTGAAACGACTTTTAAACGTCTTAATGAAAGAGCGATTATCTCTAATTCTGAAACAAAAGACGTATCAAGTCGTCACCAACAAGCAGAATCGAAAAAGATTCAATCGCAGAAGCGATTACTAGAATTAAAAGAAGAATTAAATAAAATCAATGATTCAATTAATCTTTTAACCAATCTTAAGTCAAAAAATTTAAGTGAACGTGACCAATTAACCGAACAAATGGCTGAACTTCGATTAAGACAAGCCGTATTAACAGAACAAACGAAAGTTGCAGAGCAAACCGTAGCAGAGTTACAAGAAAAAATGCAAAAACTTTCACAAAAACTTGATCATGCTAATAAAGAAATGCTGTGGTATGAATCTGGTGATACTCAACTGGGACCAACGCCTGAAGAGATTGAGAATCAATTGAATCTATGGGTGAAAAAGAAGGAAATATTTGTACACCGTATTGCAAATGGCAAAGAGAAGCGCGCACAAATTCATATACAACTTCAACAAGTTGAACTTCAGTTGAAAAAAAATCAACATTTACACAAACAACAATTGGATGCCTTGAGAGCTTCGGAAATGAAGTTGAATCGATCGGATATTGAAAAAACAACTTTACTTATGCAACTTGATGAAAATTATCATTTAGCAATTGAAGAGATAGAACTTCCGAACATGGATACTTTTGAAGAAGACCTGTCTCGTAAAAAAGTGAAATTGCTCAAACAGTCAATAGAAGAAATAGGTCCTGTAAATGTAGCGTCGATTGAAGAATTAGAACGTGTTTCACAACGTCACTCGTTTTTAACAGAGCAACGTCAAGATTTAATAGATGCGAAAGAAACCTTGTATGGAGCAATCAAAGAAATGGATGAACAAATGACAGCGCGATTTAGTGATACATTCCATGCAATTCGTGCGCAATTTAACCATGTCTTCAGAGAATTATTTGGTGGTGGTCAAGCAGATCTTGTATTGACAAATCCATCTGAAATGCTCGAGACAGGTATTGAAATAATCGCTCAACCTCCTGGAAAGAAACGACAAAATTTAAGCTTACTTTCGGGCGGAGAGCGTGCACTGACCGCAATTGCCTTGTTATTTGCCATTTTAAATATACGTCCAGTACCATTTTGTATATTAGATGAAGTAGAAGCATCACTAGATGAAGCGAATGTCGTTCGCTATAGTCAGTACTTGAAAAAGTTTAGCCATGATACACAGTTTATTGTCATCACCCACCGTAAAGGAACAATGGAAGGTGCGGATGTGTTGTATGGTATTACAATGCAAGAATCTGGAATTTCAAAACTAGTATCTGTAAAAATGCAAGAGGATGAACCGACATTGGTCACACAAGGGAGCGAAAGAGCTTGAGTTTCTTTAAAAAAATGAAAGAGAAATTTACAATAACGAGTGAATCAGTTTCTGTTACCGAGAAATTTAAAGATGGTTTAGCAAAAACACGTAACCAATTTACTTCGAAAGTAAATGATTTAGTCGCTAAATACCGTACAGTGGATGAAGACTTCTTTGAAGAGTTAGAGGATTTATTACTTCAAGCGGATGTTGGGGTTGAAACTGTTATGGAATTAATGGATGCACTGCGTTTTGAAGTGCAACGTAAAAATATGAAAGACACAGCAGGTATTCAATCTGTCATTTCTGAGAAGTTAGTCGAGATTTATGAAGCTGGTGAAGAGGAATCGAACGAACTTCTTATTCAAGAAAATGGATTAACCGTTATTTTATTCGTAGGAGTAAATGGGGTTGGGAAGACAACAACTATTGGGAAATTATCACATCGCCTAAAACAACAAGGGAAAACCGTGATGTTAGCAGCTGGTGATACATTCCGAGCAGGTGCAATTGAGCAATTGCAAGTATGGGGAGATCGTGTAGGTGTCGAAGTCATTAAGCAATCTGAAGGTTCTGACCCTGCTGCAGTTATGTATGATGCTGTACGTTCTGCAAAAAGTCGTGGTGTAGATGTATTAATCTGTGATACTGCTGGTCGCTTGCAAAATAAAGTAAACTTAATGAATGAATTACAAAAAATTCACAGAGTAATTGAACGAGAAGTACCAGGTGCACCTCACGAAGTGCTCCTAGCGCTAGATGCAACAACAGGTCAAAATGCATTGGTTCAAGCAAAAGCATTTAAAGAGGCTACGGATGTTACAGGTATTGTCTTAACAAAGCTTGACGGTACAGCAAAAGGTGGAATCGTCTTGGCGATTCGCAACAAACTTCACATCCCTGTGAAATTTGTAGGACTAGGTGAGAAAATGGATGATTTGCAACCTTTCGATACTGAAAAATATGTATATGGATTATTCGCAGATGGAATAGAACAAGAAGAAAATTAATTTAACTAGACAAGTAAAAATGCTTGACGCATTATTGAATGCTCGATATGATACAGGTAGAGAACTTTAGGTGGGAGAAATCATAATGTTACTTGAAAAAACGACACGTATGAATTTTCTTTTTGATTTTTATCAGTCTTTACTGACAGATAAACAACGAAGTTATATGCATCTTTATTATTTAGATGATCACTCCCTTGGTGAAATAGCTAACGAATATGGTATTTCTAGACAAGCTGTCTATGATAATATTCGCCGTACTGAAGCTATGTTAGAAGAGTATGAAGATAAACTACGATTATTAGAAAAATTTCAGCAACGTCAAGTTGTAATGAATCAATTGCAACAAGTGATTTATGCCGAACCAGTCATTAAAGAGCGAGCATATGAACTGATTATGATGTTAAAAGAATCGGATTAGGGGGCTGCACGTATGGCATTTGAAGGATTAGCCGAGCGGCTGCAAGGAACGATCCAACGCATTAAAGGTAAAGGTAAAGTTTCTGAAGCAGACGTAAAAGAAATGATGAGAGAAGTTCGTTTTGCTTTAATCGAAGCAGACGTTAACTTGAAAGTTGTCAAAGAATTCGTCAAAAAAGTAAGTGAACGTGCTGTTGGCGCAGATGTTATGAAAAGTTTGACACCTGGTCAACAAGTTATCAAAATCGTAAAAGACGAGCTAACAGAATTAATGGGTGGCGATCAAAGTCCAATTCAATTTGCCAACAAACCACCTACTGTTATTATGATGGTCGGCTTACAAGGTGCTGGTAAAACGACCACTACTGGTAAATTAGCAAATATTTTACGCAAGAAATATAATCGGAATCCATTATTAGTGGCTGCTGATATTTATCGCCCAGCTGCCATTCAACAGCTACAAACTATCGGAAAACAATTATCATTCCCTGTTTTCTCGCTAGGGACAGATGTATCCCCAGTGGAAATTGTCCGACAAGCACTTGAAAAGGCAAAAGAAGACCATAATGATGTTGTAATCATTGATACAGCTGGGCGTTTGCACATCGATGAAGCACTCATGCAAGAATTGAAAGATATTCGCGCATTAAAAGAGCCTGATGAGGTATTTTTAGTCGTTGATTCAATGACAGGACAAGATGCTGTTAATGTCGCACAAAATTTCAATGAAACAGTCGGCATTACGGGTGTTATTTTAACAAAACTTGATGGTGATACACGTGGTGGTGCCGCTTTATCCATTCGTTCAGTTGCTCAAAAACCAATTAAATTTGTTGGGATGGGCGAAAAAATGGATGCACTTGAAGCGTTCCACCCAGAACGAATGGCATCTCGAATACTTGGGATGGGTGACATGTTGTCGCTGATTGAAAAAGCGCAAGAAAATGTTGATGAAGAAAAAGCAAAAGAACTTGAAGAGAAATTCAGAACACAAAGCTTTACGTTTGATGATTTTATTGATCAACTGAACCAAGTGAAAAAAATGGGTCCTTTAGAGGACATTATTAAAATGCTACCAGGTGCAGGTAAAATCAAAGGGTTAGAAAATGCTAAAGTTGATGAAAAACAGATGGGGCGCATGGAAGCCATTATTTATGCAATGACTCCTCAAGAGAAAACGACGCCTAGTATCATAAACTCAAGTCGTAAAAAACGCATTTCAAAAGGCTCTGGTACATCTATTCAAGATGTGAACAGATTGCTTAAGCAATTTGAAGACATGAAGAAAATGATGAAACAAATGACGAACATGCAGCAGGGGCAAAAAGGTAAGAAAAAGATGAAAATGCCAGGTTTGGATTCTCTTTTTAAATGATTTTTTAATTAAATTTAGAGGTGTTAAGAAAAAACACTTTACAAACAATTAAATCCTTGATAATATATTATCTTGTGTGAAACTATTCGGAGGTGCTATTTAAAATGGCAGTTAAAATTCGCTTAAAACGTATGGGAGCTAATAAATCTCCTTTTTATCGTATTGTTGTAGCTGACGCTCGTGCTCCACGTGACGGCCGTCAAATCGAAACAGTGGGTACTTACAACCCATTAACAAATCCAGCAGAAGTTAAAATCAACGAAGAATTAGTGTTGAAATGGATGTCAAATGGTGCAAAACCATCTGATACAGTACGTAACTTGTTCTCTCAACAAGGAATTATGGAGAAATACCATAACGCAAAAAACAGTAAGTAATCGGGGGCAGCATGATGAAGCAGCTGATTGAAACAATTGTTAAACCATTAGTTGATTATCCGGAAGAAGTTCGAGTTGAACTCGACGAAAATGCAAACCGTATTGTCTACAAACTATCTGTCAATGCTGAAGATATGGGGAAAGTAATTGGTAAGCAAGGACGAGTTGCGAAAGCAATTCGTACTATTGTTTATTCAGCAGCAAGCAGCCACCACAAAAAGAAGACGTATATTGATATACAAGATTAAGATGAAAAGGAGGGAGCTCATGGTTCCTTCCTTTTTTGTACATTAAAATGATAGATATTCCGCTTTGAGCCCTTCTCGGATGGTCATGAAGCCATTATGGCATACTGGCTTCGGACACTAGAACAGTCTAGTGTCTTTCCGACACGATGTCGGGTAATTAGACTTCCGTCCACCGTCAGAGTCGAGCTAGAGTGTTGCTTTACGCTTTTCTAATAAAGGAGTGATTTTATTGAATTGGTATAATGTGGGTAAGATTGTGAACACACACGGGATTCTTGGAGAAGTTCGTGTTATTTCGACTACAGATTTCCCGGAAGAACGCTATGCTATTGGTAACAAGCTATCTTTATTTTTAGGAGATACTAAAACACCTCTTGTGTTAACAGTAACAAGTCATCGTCAGCACAAAAACTTTGATCTATTGAAGTTTGAAGGATTTTTGACGATTGAAATGGTACAAGGTTTTCGCAATGGAATCTTAAAGGTTACTGAATATCAATTGTCTGATTTAGAAGGCGACGAATATTATTTCCATGAAATTATGGATTGCACTGTTTATGACCTAGTTGGTCAAGAAATTGGTGTTGTAACTGATATTTTGCAAACTGGGGCAAACGATGTTTGGACTGTTACTCCAACAAAAGGAAAAGCTCATTACATTCCTTATATTGAAGATGTAGTAAAAGAAATCGATATTGATAAAAAGAAAATAGTTATTGAGGTCATGGACGGTTTATTGTCATGATAAACATTCATGTGTTGTCGTTGTTTCCGGAGATGTTTAATGGTGTTTTCGGATCATCGATTTTAAAAAAAGCACAAGAAAAGCAAGCAGTTTCACTTTCAGTAACTGATTTCCGTGCGTATTCGGGCAATAAGCACCATCAGGTTGATGATTATCCTTATGGTGGGGGTGCAGGTATGTTATTAAAAGCGGAGCCCTTATTCCGAGCCGTAGAGGCATTAACTACAACATCTACTAAACCTCGAATTATTCTAATGTGTCCACAAGGTGAGAGATTTACACAAGCAAAAGCAGAAGAACTAGCTCAAGAAGAAGAACTGATTTTTTTGTGTGGACACTATGAAGGTTATGATGAACGAGTGAGAGAACATTTGGTGACGGATGAAATTTCAATTGGCGATTTTGTTTTAACTGGTGGAGAACTAGGAGCAATGACAGTAATCGATAGTGTTGTTAGATTACTACCTGGAGTCCTTGGAAACGGTGAGTCACCTGTGCAAGATTCATTTTCGACAGGATTACTTGAACATCCTCAGTATACAAGGCCTGCAGAATTTAGAGGAATGAAAGTGCCCAGTGTATTGCTTTCTGGAAATCATGCGCATATTGATCAGTGGCGTAGACAACAATCTTTATACCGAACCTGGAGTAGACGTCCCGAGTTGTTACTAAATACCGAACTAACGCCTACTGAACAAAAGTTGATTGCTCAATGGGAAAAAGAAACTAACATTTAAATTGCCTTGCTTGATTTAAAGAAATATGATACAATTTACACTGTACTTCTATGTGAAGTGCCGAATTACGGTGTTCCGCTGCAGCCATAGTCGCTGGCACGAGCATCTGTCTAAGGAGAGAAAACTATGCAAAACATTATTTCTGAAATTACTAAAGATCAACTTCGTACGGATCTTCCTGAATTCCGTCCTGGTGACACTGTGCGTGTACACGTAAAGGTCGTTGAGGGAACTCGTGAACGTGTCCAATTGTATGAAGGTGTTGTTATTAAACGTCGTGGAGGCGGAATTAGCTCGACTTTCACAGTTCGTAAAATTTCTTATGGAGTAGGTGTTGAACGTACATTCCCTGTACACACACCAAAAATTACTCAACTAGAAGTTCTTCGTCGTGGTAAAGTACGTCGTGCGAAATTGTATTACCTTCGTGAACTACGTGGTAAAGCAGCTCGTATTAAAGAAATTAGATAATATTTTTAAAATCAGAAAGGGGGCTTGGAAATCAAGCTCTCTTTCTTTTTGCTTGTCTTTAAAAATGCTTGTACAATAAGTGTAATTGAAGCTAGGAGGCAACAAGATGGAACAAACCAAAAAAGAGAAGAATGAATTTTGGGAATGGACAAAAGCATTGCTTATCGCATTTGGACTTGCCTTTTTCATCCGGTATTTTTTATTCACACCAATTGTAGTAGATGGTGAATCAATGATGCCAACTCTTGAAAATGGAAACCGCATGATTGTAAATAAGATTGGCTATGAAGTTGGAGAACCTGATCGCTATGATATTGTCGTCTTTCATGCACCTGAGCAAAAAGATTATATAAAACGAATAATTGGTTTACCAGGAGATCATGTTGCCTATGAAAATGATCAATTATATATAAATGGGAAACCACAACCTGAGCCTTATTTAGAGCCTTATAAAAGTGAGATTAATGAAGGTACTTTAACAGAAGATTTTACACTTGAAGAACGTACTGAAATGACAGTAATTCCTGATGGATACGTGTTTGTCATGGGTGATAATCGAAGATATAGTAAAGACAGTAGACTTATTGGTGTGATTTCAATGGAGGAAATAATAGGCAGTACTAGCCTTATTTTTTGGCCACCAAATGAAATGGGACTTGTTAAGTAACACAGGAGGAGATAAGACATGACCATACAATGGTTTCCGGGTCATATGGCGAAAGCCCGCAGAGAAGTTACGGAAAAATTAAAGTTAGTTGATATTATTTTTGAATTAATAGATGCAAGATTGCCGCTTTCTTCAAGAAACCCAATGATTGATGAAGTAATTGGGCAAAAGACAAGGTTATTAATATTAAATAAAGCTGATATGGCAGATGATTTTGAAACGAAGAAGTGGATACGCTATTTTGAAGACCATGGCCATCGTGCAGTAGCTATTAACTCATTTGAAGGTAGAGGGTTACAGCAAGTAACAAACGCAGCAAAAGAACTGTTAGCTGAAAAATGGGAGCGTATGCGTTCTCGTGGAATTAAACCTCGTGCAATACGTGCGATGATTGTTGGAATTCCAAACGTTGGGAAATCCACATTAATCAATCGTTTGGCTAAGAAAAATCTGGCGAAAACAGGGAATACGCCCGGAATAACCAAAGCACAACAGTGGATTAAAGTAGAGAAAGAACTTGATCTTTTAGATACACCTGGTATATTGTGGCCAAAGTTTGAAGATCAATCAGTAGGCTATAAATTAGCGTTAACAGGTGCAATTAAAGATACAATTATTAACATGGAAGATTTGGCAGTATACGGCTTGCATTTTTTGGCGGAAAACTATCCGAAACGTTTGGAAGAACGCTATAAAATAACTGAAGTAGATGAAGAATTAGTGAAAACCTTTGATCACATTGGAAAACTTAGACGTGTTTTTTCGGGTGGCGGGGAAATCGATTACGAAAAAGTAGCTGAACTTATAGTGCGTGATATCCGGGGGCAACATCTTGGGAAATTGACTTTTGATATTGTTGAAGAGCTGGTTTCAACCTCTTAAGAAAAGGAAAAGTGCCATCTAGCTCGTTACTTGAAAAAACGAATAGTAGCTAATCTCTTAAAACAATAGCCTTTTTTGCCTTCGGGTAAAAAAGGTTTTTTCATGAAATAATAAAAGAGGTGAAAAGTATGGAAACAATAAAAGTAATAGGAGAAAAGCTTAAACAAACTTCAAATCACAATGAATGGACGAATAAACTAACAAATGACAGTCGCGCAGGTGTACAAAAGTTAGTCACGTCTTGGAAAAAACGAATGGAACAGGAAAAACAACTTCAATTGAATCATTTAGAAAAAATCCATTTTGATGATAGTTATAAGAATAATAAAATGGATTTAGTTGCAGGTATTGATGAAGCGGGGAGAGGACCTCTTGCTGGACCAGTAGTAACAGCAGCGGTCATATTTAGAGAGTATCCAATTGAACTCACTGGAATTAATGATTCCAAGCAATTGTCGCGTTTAAAGAGAAATAATTACGCAGAGATAATAAAGAAATATGCACTCTCTTATTCAATACATATTCAACCAGTTGAACAGATTGATGAACATAATATATATCAAGCGACCAAAGCCTCAATGACGCAAGCTGTCAAAAGTCTATCGTTAGAACCTAATATGCTATTAGTTGATGCAATGACACTTCCACTCCCAATTACCCAACATTCTATTATTAAGGGGGATACACAAAGTTTAGCAATTGCTGCTGCATCGATATTAGCCAAAACGACACGTGATAACTTAATGATTGAATTCGACAAAGTCTATCCTGAATATAACTTTGCGAAAAATGCTGGATACGGGACGTCAGACCACTTAGCTGCTTTAAAACAATATGGTGCAACAATTATTCATCGAAAAACCTTCGAACCTGTAAAATCTATGAGTCGATAAAAATTCCGAATATATATTGTTTATAACAAACTTATAGTCTTATGTGGACTTTGTTTGGAAGGTTTAATACAATGGTTAAGGTAGTAAATTACTTGACTGAAGTTTGATTGGAGGATTTTAGATGAATATCCATGAATATCAAGGTAAACAACTCCTCAGACAATATGGTGTTTCTGTGTCAACTGGAACAGTTGCTTTTTCTCCTGAAGAAGCAGTAAAAGCTGCAAAAGAATTAGGCACAGACATTGTCGTGGTGAAAGCTCAAATTCACGCAGGTGGTCGTGGTAAAGCTGGCGGTGTTAAAATCGCGAAGAATTTAGATGAAGTACGAGCGTATGCGAAAGAACTTCTAGGCAAAGTCCTGGTTACACATCAGACTGGTCCAGAAGGAAAAGAAATTAAGCGTCTTCTTGTTGAAGAAGGATGCGACATTAAGAAAGAGTACTACTTAGGTTTAGTACTTGACAGTTCAACTTCTCGTGTAACTCTTATGGGTTCTGAAGAAGGTGGAGTAGATATCGAAGAAGTTGCTGATGCAACTCCTGAAAAAATCTTTAAAGAACTAATTGATCCAGTTGTTGGATTAACAAGCTTCCAAGCTCGTCGTATGGCATTCAAAATGAATATCCCTGCGAAATTAGTAAACAAAGCTGTGAAATTCATGCTTGGTTTGTACAAAGTGTTTGTCGAAAAAGATGCAGCAATCGTAGAGATTAATCCCCTAGTTGTAACTGGTGGCGGAGATGTTATGGCACTTGACGCGAAGTTTAACTTCGATGCAAATGCTTTATACCGTCATAAAGACATTTTAGAATTACGTGACTACGATGAAGAAGATGCAAAAGAAATCGAAGCGTCTAAATATGATTTAAGCTATATTTCTTTAGACGGCAACATCGGATGTATGGTTAACGGTGCTGGACTAGCTATGGCTACAATGGATACGATTAGCTACTACGGCGGATCACCCGCTAACTTCCTTGACGTTGGGGGCGGCGCTACAGCTGAAAAAGTAACGGAAGCATTCAAAATTATTCTTTCAGATAAAAATGTTAAAGGTATTTTCGTTAACATCTTTGGTGGAATTATGAAATGTGACGTTATAGCTGAAGGCGTAATCACTGCTGCTAAAGAAGTTGGATTACAAGTACCTTTAGTTGTTCGTTTAGAAGGAACAAATGTTGATCTTGGTAAGAAATTATTAAATGAATCTGGCTTAAACATTATTGCGGCTGGCTCTATGGCTGATGGCGCGCAAAAAATTGTTGAACTTGTAGGCTAAGAAAGGCAGGGACAAAAGATGAGCGTGTATATTAATAAAGATACAAAAGTACTTGTACAAGGTATCACGGGATCAACTGCTCTTTTCCATACAAAGCAAATGCTAGAGTATGGCACGAAAATCGTGGCTGGTGTTACACCAGGTAAAGGCGGTACTGAAGTTGAGGGTGTACCCGTTTTTAATACAGTAGAAGAAGCTGTGAAAGCAACTGGCGCTAACGTGTCCGTTATTTATGTTCCAGCACCATTCGCTGCAGATGCTATTCTTGAAGCAGTAGATGCTGATTTAGATATGGCAATTTGTATCACTGAACATATTCCTGTTCTTGATATGGTAAATGTAAAACGCTATATGGAGGGCAAGAAAACGCGTTTAGTCGGACCAAACTGCCCAGGTGTTATTACACCTGACGAATGTAAAATTGGTATCATGCCAGGATACATTCACAAAAAAGGTCATGTAGGCGTTGTTTCACGTTCTGGAACACTTACTTATGAAGCAGTACACCAACTTTCTGAAGAAGGTATTGGACAAAGTACAGCTGTAGGTATCGGTGGAGACCCAGTTAACGGAACGAATTTCATAGATGTATTAATGGCTTTCAATGCCGATCCAGACACATATGCTGTAGTTATGATTGGTGAAATCGGCGGAACTGCTGAAGAAGAAGCTGCAGAGTGGATTCAAGCTAACATGACGAAGCCAGTAGTAGGATTTATTGGTGGACAAACTGCTCCAGAAGGTAAGCGTATGGGCCATGCCGGTGCGATTATTTCTGGCGGTAAAGGTACAGCAGCTGACAAAATCAAAGCAATGAACGCTGCAGGAATGCAAGTTGCAGCTACTCCATCTGTTATTGGTGAAACATTAATCAAAGTGATTAAAGAAAAAGGCTTGTACGATGCGTGTAAAACACATTAAAATAGAGAGAAGCGGCACATCTACCGATGTGTCGCTTCTTTTTTAAAGGAATGAGAATTCATAATATTCAAGAATCTTATTGTAAGATTCCAACTAGCTCAAAATGCCATCTCGCACCTCCGTTTCACAACTGGTATTACTCGTTGCACAAGTAACCTTTCTCTTGCATCGGAGTCAGAGGCGATCTAAAGTGGCATTTTGCGCTTTTCTAATATAAAGGAGGAAAGGTATGGATAATCAATCATTTCACCATCGGTTACTGGCGCTTCATTACGTAATGCCAATTCCACTTAATCGCTTGAAGCCCCTACTTCAAGTTGATCCTGATTTAGAAAAATGTGAACGTATGAACATCCATCAACTATCTCAGTTACTGAAACTGACCTATGATCGTGCCCAAAAGTTTAAAGTTGCATATGTAAAAGCGCTTGGAACCCCCCTTATTCAAGCGTACAAGACGAACAACATTACACCACTCCCATTTAATCATCCCAATTACCCAAAACAATTAAGCACACTGTATGATCCGCCAACCATTCTTTATGCGAAAGGCTGTTTAGATTACTTATTAATGAATTACTTTGTTGCAGTTATCGGTGCAAGAGATGCAACAGATTACTCTAAAGATGCGATGGCATACATACTGCCACCTCTAGTTAAGCATGATATGGTTATTGTTAGTGGACTAGCAAAAGGTGCAGATGCAATGGCTCATCAGTTAACTCATGAACTCGGTGGGAAGACCATTGGTGTATTAGGACATGGTCATTTTCACCGGTATCCTAAAGAAAATCTACTACTTTACAATATTATGGAAAAGCATCATTTAACTCTATCGGAATACCCACCTTATGTTACTTCTCAAAAGTGGCATTTTCCTATGAGAAACCGCATAATAAGTGGACTCTCTCAAGCAGTCGTCGTTACGGAAGCGAAAGAAAAAAGTGGTACAGTTATTACACTTCAACATGCTTTAGATAATGGGAAAGATGTCTATTGTGTACCAGGACCCATTACATCTATGTTATCTCTAGGACCCAATCAGTCTCTTCTAGAAGGTGCTAAACCAGTTTGGAATGGCTTTCAAATTGTAGAAGAATTACAAAGTAGATTATTTCAAAAATGACTTTGAAATGAAAAATGGTTGCAATATTATAGAAACTGTTATACATTTTGCAACAGGTATTTCTTTTATTAATATATAAGGAACCTCTATAAGGAGGCACATACATGTCGGATTTTTTAGTGATTGTGGAATCGCCAGCCAAAGCGAAAACGATAGAACGTTACCTTGGCAAAAAATATAAAGTGAAAGCATCACTTGGCCATGTTCGTGATTTACCACGTAGTCAAATGGGTGTAGATGTTGAAAATGATTATACACCGAAGTACATCACGATTCGTGGTAAAGGCCCAGTTTTACAGGAATTAAAATCAGCAGCTAAAAAAGCGAAGAAAATATATCTCGCAGCCGATCCAGATCGCGAAGGTGAAGCAATTGCTTGGCATCTCGCGAACTCATTGAATATTGATATCGAATCAGATTGTCGTGTAGTTTTTAATGAAATAACTAAAGAAGCGATTAAAGAATCGTTTAAAAATCCTCGTCCTATAGATATGGACCTAGTTGATGCTCAACAAGCTCGACGAATTTTGGACAGACTTGTTGGATACAATATTAGCCCGATTTTATGGAAAAAAGTCAAAAAGGGTCTTTCAGCTGGTCGAGTTCAATCAGTTGCCTTGCGATTAGTTATTGATCGTGAAAATGAAATAAAAAATTTCCAGCCAGAAGAATATTGGACAATAGAAGGAAGTTTCGAAAAAGGAAAAAAATCCTTTGACGCTCTATATTTCGGTAATGGTGCTGAAAAAATAAAGCTTACAAATGAAGACCAAGTAAAAGAAATCTTAACAAAACTAAAAGGAGACAAGTTTGAAGTTACAAGTGTTATTAAAAAAGAACGTAAACGTAATCCAGCACTGCCCTTTACAACTTCTTCTCTTCAACAAGAAGCAGCAAGGAAGTTAAACTTCCGCGCAAGAAAAACAATGATGCTCGCTCAGCAACTCTACGAAGGATTAAATATAGGAAAAGAAGGAATCGTTGGTTTAATTACGTATATGCGTACGGATTCTACTCGTATATCTGATACTGCGAAAAAAGATGCTCAGTCATATATAGAAGGTGAATACGGGAAAGAATACGTAAACACTTCCACAGTAGTAATTAAGCAGTCTAAGAAATCTCAGGATGCACATGAAGCGATACGTCCTACTAGTGCATTACGATCACCTAATCAACTTAAAACTATTCTTTCAAAAGACTTATTACGTTTATATAAGCTGATTTGGGAACGTTTCCTAGCAAGTCAAATGTCTTCTGCTTTACTTGACACAGTCACAGTTGATTTAACAAATGAAAATGTAGTTTTCCGTGCAAATGGTTCTCAAGTAAAATTCCCTGGTTTCATGAAATTATATGTTGAAGGTAACGATGATCAAACCGAAGAGAAAGATCGAATTTTACCTGAAATGGAAAAAGGCGATTTCGTCAAGAAGCTTGATATCGATCCAAAACAACACTTTACCCAACCACCTCCACGTTTTTCCGAGGCCAGACTCGTTAAAATATTGGAAGAGTTAGGTATAGGTCGACCGTCAACTTATGCGCCAACACTTGATACAATTCAAAAACGCGGTTATGTAACAATGGAAGCGAAACGTTTTATTCCAACAGAACTTGGTGGAATTGTACATCAGCTTGTTTTAGAATTTTTCCCTAAAATTATAGACATTGAGTTTACTGCCCAGATGGAAAAAGACCTAGATAGTGTTGAAGAAGGACAAGAAAAATGGGTTCATATTATCGATAAATTCTATTTGGACTTTGAAAAAAATGTGACATATGCAGACAAAGAAATGGAAAAAGTCATTATTAAAGATGAACCAGCTGGAGAAGATTGCGAAAAATGTAATTCTCCAATGGTCTTTAAATTAGGACGCTATGGAAAATTCATGGCATGTAGCAACTTCCCAGAATGTCGGAACACAAAAGCAATTGTGAAAAATATCGGCGTGAAGTGTCAAACATGTAAAGAAGGCGAAGTTGTAGAACGGAAGAGTAAAACAAAACGTATTTTTTATGGTTGTGACCGCTACCCTACGTGTGAATTCGTGTCATGGGACAAACCAATTAGTCGACCTTGTCCAAAGTGTAGCGAATTATTAGTAGAAAAGAAATTGAAAAAAGGCATTCAGATTCAATGTACAAAATGTGATTATAAAGAAGATACACAAGTTTGATAAATAGAAGGTTGGTGTAAAAATTGACAGTTGTCAATGTAATTGGAGCAGGCCTTGCTGGAAGTGAAGCCGCGTGGCAAATCGCAAAAAAAGGTGTTCGAGTTCGATTATTCGAAATGAGACCAATCAAACAAACGCCAGCTCACCACACGGACAAGTTCGCTGAGCTTGTTTGCTCAAATTCTTTACGTGCGAACACATTAACCAATGCAGTCGGCGTAATTAAAGAAGAAATGAGAATGTTAGATTCAGTAATTATGAAAGCCGCGGATCAATGTGCTGTTCCAGCAGGAGGAGCTCTCGCTGTTGACCGTCATGAGTTTGCGGGCTATGTAACTGAACGTGTAAAAAATCATCCGCTGGTTGAAGTGTTTAATGAAGAAGTTACTGAAATTCCTGAAGGCATCACAATAATTGCCACGGGACCATTAACTACTCCAGCTTTAGCAGAGAAAATTCAACAACTCACAGGTCAAGAATATTTATACTTTTATGATGCAGCAGCTCCAATTGTTGAAAAAGACAGCATCGATATGGACAAAGTGTATGTGAAATCTCGCTATGATAAAGGAGAAGCAGCTTACATTAATTGTCCGATGACAGAACCGCAATTTGACCGTTTCTATGATGCTCTTATTTCTGCCGAAGTCGTGCCATTAAAAGAGTTTGAAAAAGAAATTTATTTCGAAGGGTGTATGCCATTTGAAGTTATGGCTGAACGCGGGAAAAAGACGTTATTATTTGGCCCAATGAAGCCAGTAGGTCTTGAAGATCCAAAGACTGGGAAAATCCCATATGCCGTAGTACAGCTTCGTCAAGATGATGCAGCGGGTACGTTGTATAACATTGTTGGTTTTCAGACACATTTAAAATGGGGTCCTCAAAAGGAAGTTGTGCAGCTAATTCCTGGTCTAGAAAATGTAGAAATTGTTCGATACGGTGTAATGCATCGCAACACATTTATTAATTCACCAAGAGTATTAAAACCAACATATCAATTGAAAAATAATGATCAAGTGTTCTTTGCGGGACAAATGACAGGTGTAGAAGGATATGTTGAATCAGCTGGAAGTGGCTTGTTAGCAGGCATTAACGCTGCAAAATTAGCACTTGGGGAAGAGCTATTAGTGTTCCCAGAAGAAACAGCACTAGGCAGTATGGCTAGATACATTACTGAAGCAGATCCAAGGAACTTTCAACCAATGAACGTCAACTTTGGCTTGTTTCCTAATTTACCACATCGCTATAAAACGAAAGAAAAGCGAGGGCAAAAACAAAGTGATCGAGCACTCGCGACAATTCGGAATTTTATGAATTCACATTCGATATAATTGCTGAAAGCCTCTAATTGTTGTTATAATTTAGAGGCTTTTTATTTTGTCTCTAATTTAAATTTACACGATTCATTTTTTATAGTGTTTTCCTAACAAGCTGTTTAAGTCAGTATCCGGCTCTGCTATAGAAACTCGTTGAAACAGATAATTCCAACGTCTGAATCAGTATATCTATGACTTCTACGCTTTTTAGTGTCATATAATAGGCTGAGTGGTTACGCTTAAATACAGGGGAGTGAAAACACAAATGTCTCCGTCAGATGCATTAGCACAATTTAAAAGCTACATTCAACTTGAAAAAAATTATTCAGAACACACTGTTCGTGAATATGAATCAGATCTTCTCTACTTCTTCGGATTTTTACAGTCTGAAGGAATAAATAATCTACATGACGTCGAATACATCCACGCAAGACTATATGTCACAAAGCTGTACGATGAATCTCTTTCGCGTACGTCTATTTCAAGAAAAATTTCTGCGATTCGCTCTTTCTTTAAGTTTTGTAACCGAGAATTCGGTTTAAAAGAAGAAGCCTTTCGCTCGTTATATCATCCAAAAAAAGAGGAACGACTTCCTCATTTTTTTTATGAAGAAGAATTGCAACAAATATTTCAGGCAACCGAAGGCGAAGATCATATGTCACTTCGAAACCGAGCGATTCTGGAACTGTTGTATGCAACGGGAATTCGAGTGAGTGAACTAACGTCGTTAGAAGAATTCGATATTGATAAGCAACTTGGCATATTACGTGTGATGGGCAAAGGTCGTAAAGAGAGATATGTACCGTTTGGTCAATTTGCTCAAGATGCATTGGAACACTTTATGGACGAGGCACGTCCTAAGTTAATGAAACAATCTAAACACAACTTTGTTTTTACGAATATGCGTGGTCAACCATTGACGCCGCGCGGTGTAAGATATATACTGAGCGACTTGGTAAAGAAAGCGTCATTGCATACAAAAATCTATCCGCATATGTTGAGACATACATTTGCTACACATTTGCTAAACAATGGAGCAGACTTGCGAACAGTGCAAGAGCTGCTCGGGCACAGTCATTTATCTTCGACTCAAGTTTATACACATGTAACGAAAGAACATTTAAGAAAAACTTATATGAATGCCCATCCTAGAGCATAATAAAAGGATGAGTTAAAGAGGGGTGAACATCTTGGGAGAAATACATGCAACCACGATATTTGCAGTTCAGCATAAAGGGAAATCTGCGATGGCTGGAGATGGCCAAGTTACGTTAGGTAATCAAGTCGTCATGAAACATACAGCAAAAAAAGTGAGACGTATTTACAATGGTCAGGTACTTGCAGGTTTTGCAGGTTCCGTTGCTGATGCTTTTACTCTATTTGAAATGTTTGAAGCGAAATTGATGGAGTATGATGGCAACTTACAAAGAGCTGCTGTCGAACTTGCCCAACAATGGCGAGGTGACAAAATGTTACGTAGACTTGAAGCGATGTTGCTAGTCATGAATGAAGAGTCACTTTTATTAGTTTCTGGTACAGGTGAAGTGATTGAACCTGACGATGGCATTTTAGCTATTGGATCAGGTGGGAATTTTGCTTTAGCAGCTGGACGTGCGTTAAAACAATATGCTGGTGAAACAATGAATGCAAAAGAAATTGCAAAAGCCGCACTTACTACTGCTGCAGATATTTGTGTATTTACAAATCATCAAATTATTGTGGAGGCGTTAAACGAATGACTAAACAACAATTGACACCAAAGCAAATAACTGAACATTTAGATCGTTTTATCGTCGGGCAAAAAGAAGCTAAAAAATCTGTCGCTGTAGCTTTACGTAATCGCTACCGTAGAAGTTTATTATCTACAGAGATGAAAGATGAAGTTATACCCAAAAACATTCTGATGATTGGTCCTACTGGTGTGGGAAAAACGGAAATTGCGAGAAGAATTGCAAAGTTAACTAACGCACCATTTATTAAAGTAGAAGCAACTAAGTTTACAGAAGTAGGTTATGTAGGTCGTGATGTGGAATCCATGGTTCGCGACTTAACAGAAGCTGCCGTGCGAATTGTTAAGGAAGAAATGACTGAAGGCGTAAAAGGTCAAGCGGAGCGTTTAGCAAATGATGCAATCGTTCGACTACTGGTTCCTTCCCTAAAAAAGAAACTTAATAATAATCAAAACCCATTTGAAATGCTATTTGGACAAAAAGCAGAACAAGATGAACCAGCGACTGATGACACAGATATTCGTTTAAAACGCTCTCAAATTACTGAAGATTTAAGAGATGGAAAGTTAGAAGACGAATGGGTGAATGTCGAAGTTACTGAACAGTCTCCATCTATGTTTGATGCATTCCAAGGTTCAGGTATGGAGAATATGGGGCAAAGTATGCAAGATGCATTAGCAAACTTAATGCCAAAGAAAAAGAAGAAACGTCGCTTACAAGTCAAAGACGCTCGTCGAATCTTAACGATAGAAGAAGCGAATAAATTGATTGATTCAGATGAAGTGGCTCTAAAATCAGTTGAACGTGCAGAACAAACAGGCATTATATTTATTGATGAAATAGATAAGATTGCAAGTAAAGGTGGAAGCGGTTCTTCTGCAGATGTCTCACGTGAAGGTGTACAACGTGATATATTACCGATTGTAGAAGGATCTACAGTGCAAACGAAATATGGTGCTGTGAAGACAGATTATATGCTTTTTGTTGCTGCAGGAGCTTTCCACTCTGCAAAACCGTCTGATTTAATTCCTGAACTACAAGGACGTTTCCCTGTTCGTGTGGAACTTGAAAAATTAACGAAACATGATTTTGTTCGTATTTTAAAAGAACCAGATCATTCTTTAATTCGTCAGTATAAAGCTTTGCTTGAAACCGAAGGAGTTACACTCGATTTTACCGATGGAGCAATTGAGCGAATTGCTGAAATTGCAACGGAAGTAAATCAAGAAACCGATAACATAGGCGCACGACGTCTGCATACGATTTTAGAGAAGTTATTAGAAGAGCTTTCTTTTGAAGCTTCTGAAATTTCACCCGCGCATATCGACATTACTTCGACATATGTTGACAAAAAACTCTTAAATATCGTAAAAAACAAAGATTTGTCACAATTTATTTTGTAAATTGAATTTTATCTATATGCAAAACAATTAAAAACCTTTAGAATATTTAATAAATAGCTTCGAACATTATTAGGAGGAAACATTCATGAATTTATTAGGAAAAACAAGAAAGATTAATTCGATGCTTCAAGCATCAGCAGGTAAGCAAGTTAACTTTAAAGAAATGGCAACAACACTTAGCGGTGTTATCGAATGTAACGTGTTTATCCTTAGCCGTAAGGGTAAATTATTAGGATTTGAAATCAATCAACAAATTGAAAACGAACGTATGATTAAAATGATGGAAGAACGTCAATTCCCTGAAGAATATACAAAAAATCTTTTCAACGTAAATGAAACATCTTCTAACTTAGATGTTTTCAATCAGCACTCTGTATTTCCAGTAGAGAATCGCGAATTATTCGAAGACGGTTTAACAACGATTGTTCCAATTATTGGTGGTGGGGATCGTTTAGGAACATTAATTCTTGGACGTTTAAAAAATGAATTCCATGACGATGATCTAATCCTTGGTGAATATGGCGGTACTGTTGTTGGTATGGAAATTTTACGTGAGAAATCAGAACAAATTGAAGTTGAAGCTCGTACCAAAGCTATTGTTCAAATGGCTATTAACTCATTGTCTTACAGTGAACTTGAAGCAATTGAACACATTTTCGAAGAACTTGACGGTAACGAAGGCTTGCTTGTAGCTTCTAAAATTGCTGACCGCGTTGGAATTACACGTTCAGTAATCGTTAACGCTCTACGTAAATTAGAAAGTGCTGGTGTTATTGAATCTCGTTCTTTAGGAATGAAGGGAACATACATCAAAGTATTAAACAATAAATTCTTAAACGAATTAGCTCAACTTAAACTTAAATAAGTACAAGCTAAAACAACCACAAAGACCTAGGTCTTTGTGGTTGTTTTTTTGTATTGGAACTACAATGGCAGGGTGTTCATGGATATAGTACAAATACATGTTTTGATTACTAGGTTGAGAGTGCTTGTATCTGTTAGTTAACTTGGCTAATGAGAAGAATTTAAAGAGTCCGTATCGATTGTACAAAACTTATCACTCAAACAGAGGGGGGGATCGCTCTATCTGAAGCATTTTCGTTCATCACATATCACACTCTAGTTTTAGGCGCAGTCATTAAATGGGAGAACATTATGGTTGCGTCTGCAGTGTATATTTATATGTATAGTATGTGTCACTTTTGGTGAAAATAAAAAAGAAGAAAGAGGCCGAAATTGCATCTTCGTTCGAATATCTACTTATAAGGGAGCATCGATTCTTTAGTTGACCAAACCATCATTCTTCTGTGCGTCCAGGTATAATGCAGCGAAGTATGCACATCAGCTAACAGGATGATCTAAGAAAAGAGGGTTGGGCGAAGTGACGAAGTCACAAAGCGCAACTCTCTTTATTCTCTAAATCGAGGTACATCAAAGGATGCTATGAGTATGATTGGAACCATGTTGCATAAGCGAATGCACAAGGATTTGACTCTGCATAATTCGAATCTTTTCTTCTAATAACGCTATGAGTTTATAGAAATAATAAAATTTTCGTTTAAACACTTGCGAGGTTAATTTAATTATGGTATATTATCGATTGGTGTCATTACACACGCATTTGGATAGCGACAAGTGGTCCTTAATAGTATTTTGGTCTTGAGCGCTAGTTGAAGAATGCGGAGGAAAAAAACCATATCAGGAGGAAACAAAACATGTCAGTAATATCTATGAAACAATTACTCGAAGCAGGTGTCCATTTCGGTCACCAAACACGCCGTTGGAACCCAAAAATGAAAAAATTCATTTTTGTTGAACGTAACGGAATCTACATTATCGATCTTCAAAAAACGGTTAAAAAGTTAGAAGAAGCTTATGCATTCATGCGTCAAGTTGGTGCTGATGGTGGTAAAGTTCTTTTCGTTGGTACGAAAAAACAAGCACAAGAAGCAATCAAAGACGAAGCAGAACGCTCAGGTATGTACTATGTTAACCAACGTTGGTTGGGTGGTACATTAACTAACTTTGGTACAATTCAAAAACGTGTTAATCGTTTAAAAGCTATCGAAAAAATGGAAGCAGACGGTACTTTCGAAGTACTTCCTAAAAAAGAAGTTGTTAAACTTAAAAAACAACACGAACGTCTAGTTAAATTCTTAGGCGGTATTCGCGATATGAAAGGTGTACCGGACGTAATGTTCATCGTAGACCCTCGTAAAGAGCGTATTGCTGTTGCTGAAGCTATTAAATTAAACATTCCAATAGTTGGAATTGTTGATACTAACTGTGATCCAGATGAAATTGACTATATTATTCCTGCAAACGACGATGCTATTCGTGCCGTTAAATTATTAACTGGTAAAATGGCTGATGCGTTACTTGAGTCAAGACAAGGTGAAGAAGATTCTCCAGCTGAAGCTGCTGAGTAATTTCACGTATTTAAAAGGTGATAAGCGGCTAAACCCCTTATCGCCTTTTTTTGAGAAAAAGATATTAATTGAAATTTGATAGGAGGAAATAAAAATGGCAGTTACAGCACAAATGGTAAAAGAATTACGTCAAAAAACAGGCGTAGGTATGATGGATTGTAAAAAAGCGTTAGTTGAAACAAACGGTGATATCGAAGCGGCAATTGATTTCCTAAGAGAAAAAGGTCTTTCTAGCGCAGCTAAAAAAGCTGACCGTATTGCAGCGGAAGGTACAACTTCAATTTTAGTAAATGGCAATGAAGCTGTTTTACTTGAAGTGAATGCTGAAACGGATTTCGTATCAAAAAACCAAGGATTCCAAACATTAGTAAAAGAATTATCTGAACATTTATTAGCTACTAAACCTGCGTCAGTTGAAGAGGCTACTGCTTCTACAATGTCTAACGGTTTAAATGTTGCTGACTACATTTCAAATGCCATTGCAAAAATCGGTGAAAAAATCACATTACGTCGTTTTGTAGTTCATACAAAAACAGACAAAGATGCTTTTGGTCCATATCTACATATGGGTGGGCGTATTGGTGTTCTTGTAACACTTGAAGGTTCTACTGATGCTCAAGCAGCTAAAGATGTAGCAATGCACATTGCGGCTTTAAATCCAAAATATATTTCTCGTAACGAAGTTTCTGAAGATGAAGTTGACCGCGAACGTAAAGTGTTAACTGAGCAAGCTTTAAACGAAGGCAAACCAGAAAATATCGTAGCTAAAATGGTAGAAGGCCGTCTTGGTAAATATTTCGAAGACATTTGTTTACTTGATCAATCATTCGTTAAGAATTCAGATCAAAAAGTTAAAGAGTTTGTAAAATCAACGGGTGGAACAGTTACTGATTTTGAACGTTATAGTGTTGGCGAAGGAATTGAAAAACGCCAAGATAACTTTGCAGAAGAAGTAATGAGTCAAGTTAACAAAGGCAACTAATGAAACTGAATTAAATAACTGATTAACTCTAGGGAGCACGAACTTGTGTTCCTTATTTTTCGAGAAAAAAGTGTAATGGAGGCTACCTATGAGTGCACCACAATACAAAAGAGTCGTTTTAAAATTAAGTGGAGAAGCTTTGGCTGGAGAGCAAGGATTTGGTCTTTCCCCAGAAATTATTAAATCTGTTGCTGAACAAGTTAAAGAAGTTGTCGAGTTAGGTGTAGAAGTTGCTGTTGTCGTTGGCGGCGGAAACATCTGGCGTGGTAAAATAGGTAGTGAAATGGGTATGGACCGAGCTACTGCGGACTATATGGGAATGCTAGCTACAGTTATGAATTCTTTAGCGTTACAAGATTCGCTTGAAAAGTCTGGCGTTCAAACCCGCGTTCAGTCATCAATTGAGATGAGACAAGTTGCAGAACCATATATTCGTAGAAAAGCGATTCGACATTTGGAGAAGAAAAGAGTCGTTATTTTTGCGGCTGGTACTGGAAATCCATACTTTTCTACAGATACAACAGCGGCTCTTCGTGCAGCTGAGATTGAAGCAGATATTATTTTAATGGGTAAAAATAATGTGGATGGTATTTATTCAGACGACCCTAAAACAAATAGTGAAGCTGTAAAATACGATACATTATCCTTCTTGGAGGTTATTCAACAAGGTTTACAAGTAATGGATTCTACTGCATCGACTCTATGTATGGACAATGATATTCCCCTCATAGTATTCTCGCTTATGGAAAAAGGAAATATAAAACGTGTTGTATTAGGTGAAAAAATTGGCACAATCGTTAGGAGGAATAAGTAATGTCTAAACAAGTTATTGATCACACAAAAGAAAGAATGTCAAAAGCGATTCAAGCGTTAAGTCGTGAACTATCGACGATTCGTGCAGGTCGTGCAAGTTCATCGTTATTAGATAAAATATTTGTCGATTATTATGGCTCACCTACGCCCATTAATCAAATTGCTGGGATTGCTACACCTGAAGCACGTATGTTGACGATTCAACCTTATGACAAGACAGCTCTTGGTGATATTGAAAAAGCGATACAAAAATCAGACCTTGGAATTTCTCCAACTAATGATGGCACGCTTATACGTATTGCCATACCTGCATTGACAGAAGAACGTCGTAAAGACTTGGTGAAACTGGTTAAAAAAGAAGCAGAAGAAGCAAAAGTTGGTATTCGTAATATTCGTCGTGATGCAAATGATGAATTAAAAAAGTTAGAGAAAAAAAATGAAATCACAGAAGATGGTTTACGTGGATTCTCAGAAGATGTGCAAAAGTTAACAGATGATCATATTGTTCTAATTGATCAAGTAGCGAAAGACAAAGAAAAAGAAATTTTAGAAGTGTAAACGTTTGAACTTTTTTACTATAAAGACGTTCCTATCCAATAGGAACGTCTTTTTTTACTTGAATGGAGAAAATCTCGCCATTTTTTGATATGATGAGAGAGACAACATTCCGATAAGTGCGTAAAGTGGAGGACTTAACATGTTACATAAACTCATTCGGAGAAAAGCCGAACGACAAAATCAATCGCTGGCGGAACGAATTTCGCGTTCCAAAAAAGAGTGTATTCCATCTCACATTGCCATTATCATGGATGGCAACGGGAGATGGGCTAAAAAACGTGCTCTTCCTCGAGTTGCTGGTCATCATGAGGGAATGAAAACGGTTCGTAAAATTACACGACTTGCTAATGACTTAGGTGTACGTGCGCTAACGGTGTATGCATTTTCTACTGAGAATTGGAAACGGCCAAAGCTTGAAGTGGACTTCATTATGCGCTTACCTGAGGAGTTTTTAGGCACGTATCTTCCGGAGTTAATTGAGCAAAATGTCAAAGTAATCATGATGGGTGAAAATGATACCCTGCCTCTTTACACGCAAAATGCTATACGCAAAGCAATGGAAGCAACAAAAGAAAACACAGGATTAGTACTAAATTTTGCTTTAAACTATGGTAGCCGTGCAGAGATAACACAAGCCATGCAAAAAATTGCGCAACAAGTACAAGAAGGAACACTTACATATAGTGATGTAAATGAAGAATTAATCTCGCAACATTTAATGACTTGTGATTTACCAGAACCGGACTTACTCATTCGTACCAGTGGAGAAGTCCGACTTAGCAACTTTATGTTGTGGCAACTGGCGTATACAGAGTTTTGGTTTACTGATACTTTATGGCCAGATTTTGATGAAAGTTGCTTACTAGATGCAATAGATAGTTATCAAAACCGAAATCGTCGTTACGGAGGATTGAAGGGAGAAGATACAAATTGAAACAACGTATGATTACAGGTGTGATCGCCGCCGGACTATTCATTCCAATAGTTGTACTAGGCGGTCTTCCATTTACACTGCTCGTTTATGCAATGGCAGCAGTAGGACTATTTGAAATCTTACGAATGAAAGGTCTTTCGATTTTTTCAGTTCATGGATTTATCTCGTTATTCGCCTTATTTATCTTTTTAATACCAAGCAAATGGTCCATTCTATTAGTAGAAACTACTGGGTATACCAAAATAGATTTCGCACTTATGGCTGTACTTTTATTACTGACGTATACTGTAGTTGTAAAAAACCGTTTTACATTTGAAGATGCTGCATTTTCCATTTTAGCGGCATTGTATGTTGGAATAGGATTTTTCTATTTCATAGAGACTCGTTTAGTCGAAAATGGCCTTCAATTTGTTATTTTTGCGTTATTAATCATATGGACGACGGATTCAGGAGCATATTTTACAGGTAAAAAATTCGGTAAAAATAAATTGTGGCCTGAAATTTCTCCTAATAAAACCATTGAAGGATTTTATGGAGGAATTGCTGTAGCTATTATTTTTGCAGTCATTTTTCAATGGATCTCACCAATTAGTTCATCGTATATCGTTCTTATTGTAGTGACGATTTTAGCTTCAGTCTTTGGGCAAGTTGGGGATTTAGTTGAGTCAGCACTTAAACGTCATTACAATGTAAAAGACTCAGGTAATTTGTTGCCTGGACATGGTGGGGTTTTAGATAGATTTGATAGCTTATTATTTGTGTTACCACTTCTACATTTCTTGCATTTTGTTGGTTAAGGGGTTTTATTAATTATGACAAAGAATATTAGTTTATTAGGAGCAACAGGGTCGATTGGTATTCAAACAATTGACATAATAAGAGAACATCCACAAGAATTTAAACTAGTGGCTTTTTCTGCGGGACGAAATGTAGAAAAAGCAAGGGAAATTATTCTGGAATTTGCACCTACACTTGTATCAGTTCAAGAAGAAAATGATGCAATTCTCCTGAAAAAGGAATTTCCTAGTATTGAACTTGCATATGGTAGCAAAGGGTTGATTGACGTCGCTACACACCCAGATGCTTCCGTACTAGTCAATGCTGTATTGGGTAGTATTGGATTAGAATCAACTTTAGAGGCGATTAAACAACAAAAAACGATTGCACTAGCGAATAAAGAAACGCTCGTAACTGCAGGACATCTTGTCATGGCTGCAGCGGCGAAATACAATGCAATAATTTTGCCGGTTGATAGTGAACATTCAGCACTATTTCAATCAATGAATGGGGAAAAAAGAAGCCAAGTTAGTCGATTAATATTAACTGCCTCTGGTGGAAGCTTCCGAGATCGAACAAGAAGTGAGCTTAAAAACGTAACGATTCAAGACGCGCTAAACCATCCCAACTGGTCGATGGGAGCCAAAATTACAATTGACTCAGCAACGATGATGAACAAAGGATTAGAAGTAATTGAAGCACAAGTATTATTTGATATGCCTTACGATGATATTGACGTAGTGCTACATCGAGAAAGCATCATTCACTCAATGGTTGAATTCCAAGATACGAGTGTAATGGCACAACTAGGAACACCCGATATGCGAGTGCCCATTCAATATGCATTATCTTATCCTGATAGACTGCCTAGAAAAAAGGCAAAACGTCTAAATCTTGTTGAAATAGGCAAACTTCATTTTGAAGAGATGGACTTCACGCGTTTTCATGCATTGCAACTTGCTTATGATGCAGGTCGAGCAGGTGGTTCGATGACAACGGTATTAAATGCTGCAAATGAAGCAGCGGTTGCTTTATTTTTAAATGGGGATATAACATTCTTGAAAATAGAAGACTGTATTGAGCGTGTAATGGACAAACATACGGTTATAAACATGCCTGATTTAGAAATGATTTTACACGTTGATGCTAATACGAGAAAAGCTGTTCAAAACATGGTAAAATATTAAAAGATTGATGACAGCAATATGCTGTAAAAAAGGTGGGACTTTATGGATACAACCATTGCTTTTATCTTGATATTTGGTTCACTTGTATTTTTTCATGAACTTGGTCACTTTATTTTTGCCAAAAGAGCAGGAATTATGGTTCGAGAATTTGCAGTAGGTTTTGGACCGAAAATAGTAGGAATCACAAAAGGTGAAACTCTTTATACGCTTCGTTTACTACCACTGGGTGGTTATGTACGAATGGCTGGTGAAGATATGGATTCGGTTGAATTGCAACCCGGATTCCGAGTAGGATTAGTTTTAAACTCAAAGGAACAAGTCATCAAAATCGTTTTAAATCAAAATAAACAACAACAAGATATGTTGTTTTTGGAAACAGAACGTGCTGATTTGGAAAAAGGACTTTGGATTGAAGGCTATGATGAAGAAGAACGACTAGTAAGATACAGTGTTTCTCGAAAAGCGGTTATTACAGAGAATGGCAAAGATACACTAATTGCTCCGTATGATCGTCAGTTTAATTCGAAATCACTTGTAAAACGTGCAATGACAATTTTTGCAGGTCCATTGTTTAACTTTATATTAGCGTTTTTCATCTTTTTAACGATTGGTTTAATACAAGGAATTCCAACTTATGAACCTATTATTACAGGCGTGAATGAAGATAGTCCTGCTCTTGAAGCAGGAATGCAAAAAGGTGATTTAGTAACAAAAATCGGTGAAGAAAAAATTGCTACATGGCAAGAACTTGCTTCAAAAATACAAGCAAGTGCAGAGCAGCCTTTAACATTTGAATTCGTTCGAGATGGTGAAGTTATTCAGTCATCTATCACACCAAAGGCCATCGAACAAAATGGAGAGACTTTTGGACAGATTGGTGTTTTATATGAAAGTCCAGTAGAAAAAAATCCATTGAAAGCAGTTGCTTATGGTGCAGAACAAACTGTAACTTGGATGGTTAAGATTTTTGAACTACTTGGAATGTTAATAACTGGTCAATTTACGATAGATGCATTGTCTGGACCAGTAGGGATTTATAAAGCAACAGAAGAAGTTGCTCAATATGGGATTTTTAACTTAATGAATTGGGCAGCAATTTTAAGTATTAACTTAGGAATTATGAATTTACTTCCATTACCAGCACTTGATGGTGGTCGTTTGTTATTCTTCTTGTTTGAAGCAATAAGAGGGAGACCAGTGGATCGTCAGAAAGAAGGTATGGTCCATTTCGTAGGAATTATGTTACTTATGGTTCTAATGGTCGTAGTTACTTGGAATGATATACAACGGTTTTTCTTTTAATTAAAATACGTATTTGTTTGAGGAGCATACTTACTTATGAAACAAAGTCTTACATTCATCCCTACACTTCGTGAAACTCCTGCTGATGCAGACGTTAAGTCTCATCAGCTGCTCCTACGAGCAGGGTTTATTCGTCAAAATACAAGCGGCATTTATTCGTTTTTACCTCTTGGAAAACGGGTGCTACATAAAGTAGAAACCATAGTTCGAGAAGAGATGGATGCCATAAACGGTGTCGAGGTATTAATGCCTGCAATGCAACAAGCAGAACTATGGCAAGAAACTGGACGATGGTATTCTTACGGACCTGAATTAATGCGATTAAGAGATAGACATAATCGTGAATTTGCTTTAGGTGCAACACATGAAGAAGTCATCACTTCATTATTGCGTGATGAAATCAAGTCGTATAAAAAACTACCTTTAACTTTGTATCAAATTCAAACAAAATTCCGTGATGAAAAACGTCCTCGTTTTGGCTTGCTTCGCGGTCGTGAATTTCTTATGAAAGATGCCTATTCTTTCCATGCAACTCGTGAAAGTTTAGATCAAACATATGAAGATATGGTTCGAGCATATACAAATATTTTCTCACGTCTAGGTTTAAACTTCCGTGCGGTAATTGCAGATTCGGGAGCTATCGGTGGGAAAGATACTCATGAATTTATGGTGCTTTCTGAGATAGGCGAAGATACCATTGCATATTCAGATGAATCGGACTTTGCTGCTAACATTGAAATGGCTGAAGTGAAAGTATCCTATGAAACGCCAACTGAAGAAATTAAAGAAGTCCAAAAAGTAGAGACTCCAGATCAAAAAACGATTGAGCAAGTAGCTACTTTCTTAAATGTTGAAGTACAACAGTGTATAAAAACACTAGTCTTTAAAGTAGATGAAGAATTAGTGTTGGTATTGTCACGTGGTGATCACGAAGTCAATGATATTAAAGTGAAAAATGTATTACAAGCTAAAGTAGTGGAGTTTGCAACTGAAGAAGAGATTCAAACCATACTAAATTGCGAAGTTGGTTCACTTGGACCAGTTAATCTTCCAGATGGTGTAAAAGTAATTGCTGATCATGCAGTTGCTGCAATTCGTAACGGAATATGTGGAGCAAATGTTGCTGGTTTCCATTTAGTGAATGTTAATCCTGAACGGGACTTTGTGGTAAATCAATATGAAGACTTACGTTTTATTATGGAGGGGGATCCATCTCCAGACGGTAAAGGAACAATCCTTTTTGCTAAAGGGATTGAAGTGGGGCACGTCTTTAAACTTGGGACAACTTACTCAGAGCCAATGAATGGTACGTTCCTAGATAATAATGGTCGCTCGCAGCCTTATATTATGGGATGTTATGGTATTGGTATTTCTCGTGTAATGGCTGCCGTCGCAGAACAGTTCCAAGATGATAAAGGTTTCATTTGGCCGAGTGTCGTCGCGCCTTATGATGTACATTTAGTACCTGTTAATATGAAAGATGACGCTCAAGTGACCCTTTCGGATGATTTATATAAACTATTAAAAACAAATCGCTTCGATGTATTATATGATGACCGTCCCGAACGTGCGGGAGTTAAATTTGCCGATTCAGATTTGATTGGATTACCAATTCGAATTACAGTTGGTAAAAAGGCAGTAGAAGGTTTAGTCGAAGTGAAAATAAGAAAAACTGGCGAAACATTTGAATGGAAAAATGAAGAGATACTTGACCATCTACAAACTTTCTTTTCGTCTCTAAACAATTAATCAAAAGGAAGACCTTGAAATTGGGTCTTCCTTTCTTTTTCTTAATTCTGAAAGGAGACATAGCTTATGAATAACGAACAAGATGCCAAAAGTAGATTACAATTATTGTTACAACAGTTAGAACTTACTACTGATGAACAGCAACTTCATTTTGAAGAAGCTTCTTTGAATCGTTTGACTGTACATAAGAAAGAACGTGTATGGCGTTTTACAATTCAAGTTGAGAAAATCCTGCCATTTAATATGTTTCAGTTGTTTAACATGCGCTTACGAGAAAAATTCGCGGGCATTGCGGATATTAAATTAACACTTACATGCGCTCATCCACAAGTCCATGCAGAAACAATCGCAGCCTATTGGCCATTTATTTTACAAGAAATTGCCGACATGTCACCACCACTAAGAAATCGATTGCAATCACAAATACCATCATTTAATGGACAAACTATCCTCTTTACATGTGAACATGAAATTGAATTCCAAACATTAAAAAATAAATATGCAACTAGAATTTCAGATGTTTACTCTTCATTTGGGTTCCCTGTTTTTCCTATTGATTTTAAATTAATCGAGGAAAAGGCTGAGCTTGTAGAAGAACAACAGGCTTTCATGGAGCAACGGAAAAAAGAAGAAGATGAACTTGGAAGAAAAGCGTTAGCAGATATGCAAAAACGTGAAAAAGAGCGTCAAGCAAATCCTGGTGCAACATTGAATGGACCATTCCAACTTGGAACTCCAATTAAAGCCAATGAACCAGTTATTGAAATTCAGCAAATCCAGGATGAAGAACGTCGTATTACAATTGAAGGTTATGTATTTGATGTTGAAGTCAGAGAACTACGTAGTGGTCGTTCTTTATTAACAGTCAAAGTTACAGATTACACTGACTCGATTCTTGTTAAAATGTTCTCGCGAGATAAAGAGGATGCTGAGCTCATGGGCTTACTTAAAAAAGGGACATGGTTAAAAGTACGCGGTTCAGTTCAAAATGACACGTTTGTACGTGACTTGATAGTCATGGCACAAGATATCATGGAAATTAAAGTGGATTCTAGAAAAGATACAGCTCCAACGGAAGAAAAACGAATTGAATTGCATTTGCATACCCCAATGAGCCAAATGGATGCAGTATCTTCAGTTGATGCTTTAGTAAGTCAAGCGGCCAAGTGGGGGCACCCTGCAGTAGCCATTACGGATCATGCAGTTGTACAATCTTTTCCGGATGCATATGCAGCTGGGAAAAAGTATGGAATTAAAATTATTTATGGTTTAGAAATATATATGGTGAATGATGGTGTACCTATTGCTTATGAGGAAGAGCATCGTGCATTAGCAGATGCAACTTATGTCGTTTTTGACGTTGAAACGACAGGACTGTCTGCCGTATATGACACCATCATTGAGCTTGCCGCTGTGAAAATAAAGGACGGCCAAGAAATAGACAGATTTGAAAGATTTGTAAACCCACACCATGCGTTGTCTGCAACAACCATTAATTTAACAGGCATTACGGATGATATGGTAAGAAATGCTCCAGACATTGAAGAAGTGATTAAACAATTCCATGACTGGATTGGAGACAGCATTTTGGTCGCCCACAATGCTTCATTTGATATGGGATTCTTGTATGTAGGTTATAAAAAATGTGGACTAGAAAAAACGATTCACCCAGTCATTGATACATTGGAATTGTCTCGCTTTTTGCATCCAGAAATGAAAAACCATCGCTTAAATACGATGGCAAAAAAATTCAATATTGATCTTACTCAGCATCATCGAGCGATTTATGATGCTGAAGCAACAGGGTATTTACTTTTAAATTTATTAAAAGAAGCCGAAGAAAAAAACATTCACTATCATGATGAATTTAATCACCAAACAGGCAATGGAGATTCATACAAGAGGGCTCGTCCAACACACTGCACATTATTGGCGACAGATTTAACGGGTTTAAAAAACTTATTTAAACTTGTTTCTTCTTCTCATATGAATACATTTTTCCGTATTCCGCGCATCCCCCGTTCCGTTTTAGTTAAGCACCGTAAAGGGCTATTAATTGGATCCGGTTGCGAAAAAGGAGAAGTATTTCAAGGATTAATGCAAAAGTCTCCAGAAGAAGTTGAAGAAATTGCGAAGTTCTATGATTATTTAGAAGTTCAGCCAAAAGAAGTTTATGCACATTTAATTGAACTCGAACTTGTGCGGGATGAATGGAATCTTGAAGATATTATTCGGAAAATGATTAAACTCGGAAAAAAATTAGCACTTCCTGTTGTGGCAACTGGTAACGTTCATTATGTAAATGAAAATGATGCGATTTTCAGACAAATCTTAATTGGGGGTCAAGGTGGAGCCAATCCGCTAAACCGTCATAGGTTACCTAAAGTTCATTTTCGAACCACGAATGAGATGTTAGATGCATTTGCCTTTTTAGGAGAAGAAACAGCGAAGCAAATCGTAGTGGAAAATAGTCATAAAATATCAGAAAGAATTGAAGAAATAAAACCGATTAAAGACGATTTATATACACCTAAGATTGAAGGCTCTGATGAAGAAGTTCGCTTGATGAGCTATGATATGGCCAAACAAATTTATGGAGAAACACTTCCTGAAATTGTTGAAGCGCGAATTGAAAAAGAACTGACATCAATTATTGGTCACGGATTTGCAGTTATATATTTAATTTCTCACAAATTAGTTAAAAAATCTTTAAATGATGGATATTTAGTAGGGTCACGTGGTTCTGTAGGTTCTTCACTTGTAGCAACACTTATGGAAATTACAGAAGTAAACCCATTGCCTCCACATTATATTTGTCCATCTTGTCAAAATGCTGAATTCTTTGATGATGGTTCCGTGAGTTCGGGATTTGATCTACCAAATAAAATCTGTACAAAATGTGAAACGCCATACAAAAAAGATGGACAGGATATTCCGTTTGAGACGTTCCTTGGTTTTAAAGGAGACAAAGTTCCCGATATTGATTTAAATTTTAGTGGAGAATATCAGTCTATTGCGCATAACTATACGAAAGTTCTTTTTGGTGAAGATAATGTATTCAGGGCAGGTACGATTGGTACTGTTGCTGAGAAGACAGCTTATGGTTACGTACGAGGTTACGCGAACGATCATAACTTAACGATGCGCGGTGCAGAAATTGATCGGCTCGTACAAGGATGTTCTGGGGTCAAGCGCTCTACCGGTCAACATCCGGGTGGAATAATCGTTGTACCAGACTATATGGATATTTTCGACTTCTCGCCCATTCAATACCCTGCTGATGCGCAAGACTCTGAGTGGAAAACGACACACTTTGATTTCCATTCTATTCACGATAATTTATTGAAACTAGATATTCTTGGACATGATGATCCAACAGTCATTCGGATGTTACAAGATTTATCAGGGATCGATCCAAAAACGATTCCAACAGATGATGTTGAAGTCATGAAAATTTATAGTGGAACTGAATCACTAGGGGTCACACAAGAACAGATTGGATGCAAGACAGGTACTTTAGGAATTCCTGAGTTTGGTACACGTTTCGTTCGTCAAATGTTAGAAGAAACGAAACCGTCAACATTCTCTGAGCTTGTTCAAATTTCAGGTTTATCTCATGGGACAGATGTATGGCTAGGGAATGCACAAGAACTTATTCAAAATGGTACATGTCAATTATCCGATGTAATTGGTTGTCGAGATGATATTATGGTCTATTTAATTTATCAAGGTCTAGAACCGTCACTCGCATTTAAAATCATGGAATCGGTGCGTAAAGGGAAAGGCTTAACTCCTGAGTTTGAAGCCGATATGCGTTTAAACGAAGTACCTGAATGGTATATAGATGCATGTAAAAAGATTAAATATATGTTTCCAAAGGCCCATGCGGCAGCATATGTATTAATGGCCGTTCGTATTGCATACTTCAAAGTTCATTTTCCAATCCTGTATTATGCAGCGTACTTTACTGTTCGCGCAGCGGACTTTGACTTGCACGCTATGACAAAAGGTTCTGCATCAATTCGTGCAAAAATAGACGAGATTAATGCCAAAGGTTTGGATGCCGCGCCAAAAGAAAAAAGCTTACTGACAGTAATGGAAATTGCTCTTGAAATGTGTGAACGCGGATACCACTTTAAAAAAGTCGACTTATATGAATCAAAGGCAACGGAATTTGTAATAGATGGTAAGGGATTAATACCTCCTTTCAATGCTATTCCTGGCTTAGGAACTAATGTGGCGAAAACAATTGTTGAAGCTCGTAAAAATGGTGAGTTTCTTTCTAAAGAAGATTTAGGACAGCGAGGGCGTGTTTCTAAGACGTTACTTGAGTACATGAATTTACTCGGTTGTTTAGATGGAATGCCAGATGCAAATCAATTGTCACTGTTCTAGATGTAATTTGCACTGTGAGTGTTCGTATGGTATGATTTTCATAACAAGTTGTTGATAGATTTATGGCCAAAGAGTGGGATTTCCCACTCTTTTCTGTTTGTTATGTCGAAAATAAGTTGTGGCGGGAGGCATGTATGAGCATTATATTAAAAGAAATTGAAAAGCTTGTAACGCCCATTGTTGAAGAACTAAATCTAGAACTAGTAGATACAGAGTTCGTAAAAGAAGGTCGTAATTGGTTTTTACGTATTTATGTAGATACACAACAAGGTGGCATTGACATTGAACATTGTGCACTTGTAAGTGAACGACTAAGTGAAATGTTAGATGCAGAAGATCCAATTGAACAAAACTACTTTTTAGAAGTTTCCTCACCTGGGGCTGAACGCCCATTGAAAAAAGAGAGTGATTACCAACGAGCAATTGGTCAATATATTCATGTGAAAACTTACGAGGCGGTAAATGGTTTAAAAGAATTTGAAGGAATCTTAACTGCTTATAACGAACAAGGTTTAGAAATAGATGTTCGGATAAAAACGAGAAAAATCAAAGTTCAACTTGCAAAAGAGAAAGTTGCTTTCGCTCGTTTAGCGATCAATTTCTCAGCATAATGTGAATGTAGGAGTGAAATGAAATGGCAAAGGCAAAGGCTAAGTCAAAGTCAAAGGCAAATGCAAACGAGTTGCTAGATGCTTTAATAGCTCTTGAAAAACAAAAAGGAATTTCACGAGATGTCTTAATTGAAGCGATTGAAGCGGCGCTTGTAACAGCGTATAAACGTAATTTTAACCAAGCACAAAATGTCCGTGTTGATCTGAATATGGATAAAGGAACAATGCTAGTATTTTCACGCAAAGATGTTGTGGAAGAAGTATTAGACGACCGTCTACATATTTCATTGGAAGCAGCAAAAATAATAAATCCAGCGTTTGAACTTGGTGATATTGTGGAGCAGGAAGTAACGCCTAGAAACTTTGGCCGTATCGCTGCACAAACTGCTAAACAAGTTGTGACACAACGTGTCCGCGAAGCAGAGCGGGGTATGATTTATGAAGAATATGTTGACCGTGAAGAAGACATTGTAAATGGTATTGTTGAACGTTTAGATGCTCGTAATATTTATGTGGGACTTGGGAAAGTTGAAGCGGTGCTACCCGTCAATGAACAAATTCTAACGGAAACATACCATCCGCATGAACGCATTAAAGTGTTTATTACCAAAGTAGAACGCTCAACAAGAGGGCCTCAAGTATTTGTTTCACGCACGCATCCAGGATTACTTCGTCGTTTGTTTGAAATGGAAGTTCCTGAAATTTATGATGGCATCGTGGAAATTAAATCAATAGCTCGTGAAGCTGGCGATCGATCTAAGATTTCAGTTGTTGCTCATAATCAAGATGTAGATCCAGTAGGTTCATGTGTAGGTGCAAAAGGCTCACGTGTGCAAACAATCGTAAACGAGTTAAATGGTGAAAAAATTGATATAGTAGAGTGGTCTGAAGATCCTGCGATTTTTGTTGCCAATGCACTTAGCCCATCTAAAGTGTTGGATGTGCAAGTAAATGAAGAAGGAAAATCGACGACTGTAGTAGTTCCAGATTATCAATTATCGTTAGCAATTGGTAAACGTGGTCAAAATGCACGTTTAGCTGCTAAATTGACTGGATGGAAAATTGATATTAAGAGTGAGACAGATGCTCGTGAACTTGGTATTTATCCTTCAACTTATTCCTCTGAAAACGAAGATAGCATAGATGAAGAGTACGAAGAAAATAGTGAAGATAACTTTGATTTATACAAAAACGAAGAATAAACGAAGAGGTGAATTTTGATGTCTAGTCAAAAGAAAATACCTTTAAGAAAATGCGTTGCAACAGGTGAAATGTTTCCTAAAAAAGAAATGATTCGAATTGTACGGTCAAAAGAAGGCGAAGTTTCGGTCGACTTATCTGGTAAAAAGTCTGGTCGTGGTGCATATGTTTCTAAAACTAAACAAGCTGTTGAAATCGCGAAAAAACGCAAAGTCCTAGATAACCAATTAGAAGCAAAAATACCAGAGAGCATTTTTGATGAATTGTTAACTGTGATTGAAAGAGAGAAAATGAAATGAAACAAGAGCAACAAATCTTACAACTTCTCGGACTAGCCGTGCGTGCAAGAATGTTGATTTCTGGTGAAGAACTAGTGGTCAAAGATATTCGTAATAACCGTGCAAAACTAGTTATTATATCAACAGATGCTTCAGATAACACAATGAAAAAAATTCAAGATAAATGCAATTCTTACAACGTTGAGCTACATGTATTCGGTGATCGTTCAGATCTCGGACATGCAACAGGAAAAGCGGAGCGAGTGGTACTTGCAATTAATGACCACGGTTTCGCAAAAAAACTGATTGAACTTCTCAACGAATTTAACCGGGGGTGACCTAATGACCAAATTACGGGTTCATGAATATGCAAAACAAATTAATAAGACAAGTAAAGAAGTTATTGATCAATTAACTAAACTAGAAGTAAATGTAACTAATCATATGTCGACATTAGAAGGAGACGCTGTTTCTAAATTAGACTCTGTCTATAAAAAAACAACAACGACTTCAACTCAAAAACCGGCATCTCAAGGTAACAATGTTACACAAGGTACTCGTCCGCAAAGTACTGGCTATCAAGGTAACAAACCACAAGGTACTCGTCCACAAGGTAGTGGCTATCAAGGTAACAAGCCACAAGGAGATCGTCCTGGGTACCAAGGTAACAAGCCACAAGGAGATCGTCCACAGGGTAGTGGGTATCAGGGCAATCGTCCTCAAGGGCAAGGAACTGGATATCAAGGTAACAAACCACAAGGAGATCGTCCGCAAGGTAGTGGCTATCAAGGTAACAAGCCACAAGGAGATCGTCCACAAGGCAGTGGCTATCAAGGTAACAAGCCACAAGGAGATCGTCCACAAGGCGGTGGGTATCAAGGTAACCGTCCTCAAGGTAGCAGTTCTCAAGCCAACCGTCCGCAAACAACTGGTCCAAAACCACCAGTAGGTCAAAGTCGTGGTGTAACGAGTACTAGTACTCCATCACGTGATAAGCAAAAACCTGTGACAACAACTTCAGGTGAAGGTCGCAAGCAAGAACAAGGCGCACAGACGAAAGAAAAGAACTTTGGTCCAAATCGTGCTCCGGGGTCATCATTCCGTCCAGGTGGTGGAGGAAATCACCGTCCAGGAACTGGTAACCGGGCTGGTGGAAGAAACAAAGGGAAACAAAATCGTCAACCAGTTGCACCGCCAGTGCCGAAAAAAGAAAAAGAATTACCAGAGAAAATCACTTTCTATGAATCATTATCAGTTGGCGAACTAGCGAAAAAGTTAGGTAGAGAACCTTCTGAAATTATTAAAAAGTTATTCTTGCTTGGTGTTATGGCAACAATTAACCAAGAATTAGATAAAGATGCAATTGAATTAATTTGTACAGATTATGGTGTTGAAGTTGAAGAAGAAATTCGTGTTGATATTTCGGATTTAGAAGGATATTTCGAAGCTGAACAAGAAGTACAAGGTGTTCAAAAAGAACGTCCACCTGTTGTAACCATTATGGGTCACGTTGACCATGGTAAAACAACTCTTCTAGACTCTATTCGTCATACGAAAGTAACTGCTGGCGAAGCTGGTGGTATTACACAACATATTGGAGCTTACCAAGTTGTGGAAAACGGCAAGAAAATCACGTTCTTAGATACACCTGGTCACGCAGCATTTACAACAATGCGTGCTCGTGGAGCTAAAGTAACTGATATTACGATTTTGGTAGTCGCAGCAGATGATGGTGTTATGCCTCAAACAGTTGAAGCGATTAACCATGCAAAAGCCGCAGAAGTGCCAATTATTGTAGCAGTGAATAAAATGGATAAGCAAGGTGCTAATCCTGAACGAGTGATGCAAGAATTAACTGAACACGGATTAGTTTCTGAAGAATGGGGAGGAGAAACAATTTTCGCTCCTATCTCAGCACTAAAAGGTGACGGTATTGATAACTTGTTAGAAATGATTCTATTAGTTTCAGAAGTAGCTGAGCTAAAAGCAGACTCTAGTCGTCGTGCAATAGGGACAGTGATTGAAGCTCAACTTGATAAAGGACGTGGCTCAGTTGCTACACTTCTAATACAAGACGGAACACTTAAAGTTGGAGATCCAATTGTAGTTGGTCATACTTATGGTCGAGTACGTGCGATGGTCAACGATTTAGGACGTCGCGTTAAAGAAGCAGGTCCAAGTACACCTGTTGAAATTACTGGTTTAAATGATGTACCACAAGCTGGAGATCGTTTTGTAGTCTTTGCTGATGAGAAAACGGCTCGTCAAGTAGGGGAATCACGTGCATCTACCGCAATACAAGCACAACGTTCAGAAAAAACTCGTGTAACTCTTGATAACTTATTTGACCAAATGAAACAAGGTGAAATGAAAGAGTTAAACCTTATTGTTAAAGCTGACGTTCAAGGTGCTGTAGAAGCTATGGCCGCTTCTCTAATGAAACTTGAAGTTGCAGGCGTAAATGTACGAATTATTCACACTGGTGCTGGTGCGATTACAGAATCTGACATTTCACTTGCAGCTGCTTCAAATGCAATTGTTATTGGATTTAATGTACGACCAGATATCAATGCAAAACGTGCAGCAGAAGCTGAAGGCGTAGACATTCGTTTACACCGCATTATATATAAAGTAATTGAAGAAATTGAAGCTGCAATGACTGGCTTACTTGATCCTGAGTTCCAAGAAAAAATCATTGGTCAAGCTGAAGTACGTGAAACATTTAAAGTTACGAAAATCGGAACAATTGCCGGAAGTTATGTAATTGAAGGTAAAATTGCCCGAGATAGTGGCGTACGTGTCATTCGTGACAGCATTGTCGTATTTGAAGGTGAATTAGATTCACTTAAACGTTTCAAAGATGATGCAAAAGAAGTTGCAAAAGGGTATGAATGTGGGATAACTGTGAAAAACTATCATGATGTCAAAGAAGGCGACATTATTGAATCGTTCGTAATGGAAGAGATCAAACGCAAATGATTTCGTATGCGGAGTGTGAATTCATCATTCCGACGTCCCATTCGTTAAAAGAGAAGCGCGCTGTACTACAGCGTATGCTTACTCGAACGAAGCAAAAGTTTAACATATCGATTTCTGAAATAGACCATCAAGATAAATGGCAAAGGACGCGTATTGCGATTGTCTGTGTAGCTTCTTCAAGCGATGCAAGCGACCGTGAACTCACCCACGCAATTAATTACTTGGAGTCTAATCCAGAGTGGGAAAGAACGGAAACTATCCGTGAACATTTATAGATAGAACAGAGGTGAAGCCATCATGGCGAATCGCTCAAATCGAGTAGCAGAACAAATGAAAAAAGAATTAGGCGAAATAATCGCTCGTAAACTAAAAGACCCGCGTATTGGGTTTGTCACAGTAACAGATGTAGAAGTTACTGGTGATTTACAACAAGCAACTGTCTTTATTACCGTTCTCGGTGACGATAAAAAACGTCGCGAAACGTTAAAAGGTTTAGTGCAAGCTAAAGGATTTATCCGTACCGAAATCGGTCAAAGAATTAGATTACGTAAGACACCAGAACTTATGTTTGAACTTGACAAGTCTTTCGATTACGGGAATAAGATCGATAACCTACTTAAACAAATCAAAACTGAAGAAGTTGAGGTTGAAGAAATCGAAACTGATTTAGTGGAGATTGAAGAAATCAAAAATGAAGAAATTAAATAACCAAAAGAAGTCTGCGAAACTTAGTTTTAGCAGGCTTCTTTACTATTTACAAACTACATAATACTCATTAAAGGAGTTGGAACGAATGCAAAATGGCATTCTTCCGCTATGGAAAGAAAAAGGGATGACATCCCACGATTGCGTCTTTAAACTACGTAAAATTTTAAAAATGAAACGCATCGGCCATACAGGAACTCTTGATCCAAGTGTGGAAGGGGTTCTACCTATTTGTTTAGGAGAATCTACAAAAGTAGCGGAGTATCTTACAAATGCAGGTAAAATTTATGAAGCTGAAGTGACGATTGGTGCATCTACTACAACTGAAGATGCAGATGGAGATGTAGTAGAATCAAATGATTCGCACAAACATTTCACTCCACAGGATATTCTGTCTGCTTTAACAGCCTTGACTGGTACAATAGAACAAACTCCTCCAATGTACTCAGCTGTTAAGGTAAATGGGAAAAAACTTTATGAATATGCACGAGCTGGAGTTTCGGTTGAACGACCAACAAGGCAAGTGAAAATTTATGAACTAACACTTTTAAGTGAAGAAGACTCATATTCAGGGAAACATGTTTCATTTAGAATTCGCGTCTCGTGTAGCAAAGGAACATATATTCGAACACTTGCTGTTCAGATTGGTGAAAAGCTAGGGTATCCTGCTCATATGTCGAATTTAGTGCGAACGAATTCTGGAACATTTACAGCTACTGATTGTCTGACATTAAAACAAGTTCAAGATCTCGTTGACAACGAATTATTAACTGATAAATTATATGATTTAGATTATGCAATGCAAGATATGCCGAAATTTGAAGTGCCTAGTAATTTAGAAAAAGCCATTAAAAATGGACAAGTATTAGATGCGATTGAGGCACTTAATGATCATCAGCGAATCGTTTATACGGTAGATGCTCAAGCAGTTGCTGTGTATATTAAACATCCTTCAAAAGAAGGAAAGATGAAGCCTGAAAAAATGTTTAATCGATTAGGTAAAGAAGGAGATGCCAAATGAACATTGTACACTTATCATACCCACGTCATATAAGTGATTCCATAATTTCTGGTCCTTTTTCTTTAGCAATCGGCTTTTTTGACGGAGTTCACTTAGGTCATCGAGAAGTTATTGATCATGCTAATAAAGAAGCTCTAGAACAAGGATTGAAATTAGCAGTAATGACATTTGACCCACACCCTTCGATTGTTCTTGGCAAGCGCAACGAAAAAGTGTTTTATATTACTCCACTTGACCAAAAATTAGAATTGCTTGAGTCCATGGGAGTAGATACAACATTCGTAGTTCGCTTTACGTCTGATTTCGCGCAATTAACGCCTGAACAATTCGTTGAAACGTTCATTCATCAATTAAATGTTACCCATGTAACGGCGGGATTTGATTTCACTTTTGGTGCTTTTGGAAGTGGGGATATGAACGTGATGAAACAATTAGCCAAAAACCAATTTAATGTTTCAGTCGTTGAGAAAAAGTCAGATGACAGTATAAAAATCAGTTCGACACGTATCCGACATGCATTAACTGAAGGGGACATGGAAAAAGTTCATGAATTACTCGGTAGACCTTTTCAAATACCAGGTATAGTCGTTCATGGAGACAAGAGAGGTCGCCAAATAGGTTTTCCAACAGCGAATATTCAAGCAAAAGAAGGATCTTTCATTCCGGCAACTGGTGTATATTCTGTTAGGATGTTAGTGCAAGATGAATGGTTTGATGGCGTTTGCAATGTGGGGTATAAACCTACTTTTAAATCACCTGATGAAAAAAAATTAACGATTGAAGTACATTTGTTTAATTTTGATAGAAATATTTATGGCGAAGAGGTCAATGTTGATTGGTATCACCATATTCGAAATGAACGTAAATTTGATGGAATTGATTCGTTAAAACAACAAATTAATAAAGATAAAAAAACGGCTATTTCGTTTCTTCAAAAGTTAAATTAAGAGTTGCAGAATTGTATGAAATGTGATAATATTCATAGGTGCATAGAGATATGCTAAACCGTTGCTCGGCAATACGAATCACCAACGTTTGCTCGGTAATTGGGGATATTATGAGAATTGGAGGTGAACCAGAATGGCAATTACACAAGAACGCAAAAATGAACTAATCGCTGAGTATCGTACTCATGAAAGCGACACTGGTTCCGCAGACATTCAGATCGCAGTATTAACAGAAGACATTAACAATTTGAATGGTCATTTACGTACACACAAGAAAGACCACCACTCACGTCGCGGTCTATTCAAAATGGTTGGACGTCGTCGTAACTTGTTAAAATACTTACGTGAAAACGAAGTATCACGTTACCGCGCATTGATCGCTAAACTTGGTTTACGTCGATAAAATGTACTTTACTGAAAGCGGGATACGTCCCGCTTTTTCTTTATGTTCGAAAAAAATTTCCTATTAATAATCCACTCATACTGTCACTATAAAAGATTTCGCATAATAATTGCTTTTTTGATACACTACTAATGATACATACAACTAAATTTTACAATATTTTTAGTGTGGGAGGAGTTCAATCAATGAACAAAAAACAAATTTTTAATTTCGAATGGGCAGGTCGTCCATTACAAGTAGAAATAGGCAAGTTTGCTAAACAAGCAAATGGTGCTGTGATGGTACGTTATGGCGATTCCACCGTTCTTGCAACAGCAACAGCTTCTAAACATCCAAAACCACTTGACTTCTTCCCACTTACTTGCAATTATGAAGAGCGTCTTTACGCTGCAGGAAAAATTCCAGGTGGATTTATTAAACGAGAAGGCCGTCCATCAGAAAATGCGATTTTAACAAGTCGCTTGATTGACAGAACTCTACGCCCATTATTCCCAGACGGTTTCCGTAATGAAGTCCAAGTTATTTCAATTGTCATGTCAGTTGACCAAGATTGCACATCAGAAATGGCTGCAATGTTCGGTTCATCTTTAGCTTTAATGATTTCTGATATTCCTTTTGGAGGACCAATTGCTGGTGTTCAAGTCGGTTTAATTGACGATAAATTCGTGATTAATCCAACTCAAGCTCAAATGGAACAAAGCACAATTGATTTAATCGTATCGGGAACAAAAGATGCAGTCAACATGGTGGAAGCTGGTGCTTTAGAAATTCCAGAAGAAATTATGTTAGAAGCCATTATGTTCGGTCACGCAGAAGTTATTAAATTGGTTGAATTACAAGAAGAAATTGCAGCTCTTTTAGGCAAAGAAAAATTAGATATTAAATTGTACGAACTTGATGCTGAACTTTCTGCTGAAATTAGCTCAATGTGCGAATCAAAACTAATTAACGCAATTCAAGTGCAAGAAAAACATGCACGTGAAAAAGCAATCAACGAAGTTAAAGATGAAGTAATAGCAATATTTGTAGAACGAGAAGTAGATAATGCAGAACTTAAACAAGTTCGAGAAATTCTTGATAAAATGGTAAAAGAAGAAGTTCGTCGTTTAATAACTGAAGATAAAATCCGTCCAGATGGTCGTAAATTAGACGAAATTCGTCCACTTTCATCTGAAACAGGTATTTTACCTCGCACACATGGATCTGGTTTGTTTACACGTGGACAAACTCAAGCTCTAAGTATTGCAACTTTAGGTGCATTAGGCGATGTTCAAATTATTGATGGTTTAGGAATTGAAGAATCAAAACGTTTTATGCATCATTACAACTTCCCGCAATTTAGTGTTGGGGAAACAGGTCCAATGCGTGGACCTGGCCGCCGTGAAATCGGTCATGGTGCTTTAGGAGAACGAGCGTTAAAAGCAGTGCTTCCTGACGAAAAAGAATTTCCATATACAATACGTTTAGTTTCAGAAGTTCTTGAATCTAACGGTTCTACGTCTCAAGCAAGTATTTGTGCATCAACTCTAGCGATGATGGATGCAGGTGTACCTATAAAAGCGCCAGTAGCTGGTATTGCTATGGGTCTAATTAAGCGCGGTAATGATTATTCAGTACTTTCAGACATCCAAGGAATGGAAGATCACTTAGGAGATATGGACTTTAAAGTAGCAGGAACTGCAAAAGGTGTAACTGCACTTCAAATGGATATTAAAATCGACGGATTATCACGTAGCATATTAGAAGAAGCATTAACACAAGCTAAAATTGGAAGAATGCATATACTAGAAAGTATGATCGCAACTATTTCTGAACCACGCGAGAAACTATCTAAATACGCTCCTAAAATTGTCAAAGTGAAAATCAATCCTGATAAGATTCGCGATGTAATTGGACCAGGCGGAAAACAAATCAATAAAATTATTGATGAAACTGGCGTTAAAATTGATACAGAGCAAGATGGATCAATTTATATTTCTTCTATTGATGAAGCGATGATTGCACGAGCAAAAGAAATTATTGAAAATATTGTACGAGTTGCTGTAGTTGGAGAATACTTTATGGGTAAAGTGAAACGCATTGAGAAATTTGGTGCTTTTGTAGAAATTTTCACTGGTAAAGATGGCCTTCTTCATATTTCTGAAATTCAAGAAGAACGTACAAAATCAGTTGAAGATGTTCTGAAACTTGATGACGAATTAAAAGTTAAGGTTATCGAAATTGATAATCAAGGCAGAGTGAACTTATCACGTAAAATTGTTGTTAAAGAAGAAAAAGAAGCAGCTGAATTAGAACAAGCCTAATAAATAGAAATAATAAGTAATAAATTATAAATAAAGAAAAAAGGTTGCCAACTGATGTATGGCAATCTTTTTTTTCGAGAGTATGGGGGATTAAGTTACTGTGCTACAAAAAAGAACAAGTCAAAATGGTGTGCGTATAGTATTTGAACATATTCCACATGTTAGATCAGTCGCTGTTGGTGTATGGGTTGATGTTGGATCGAGACACGAAAAACCTGAAGAAAATGGCTTAACTCATTTTATTGAACATATGCTTTTTAAAGGTACAGCGACACGCACAGCTCGTCAAATTGCTGAAGAGTTTGATCGCATTGGCGGATATGTGAACGCATTTACCTCAAAAGAACAAACATGTTATTATGCAAAGGTATTAGATCATCATGCTAAGCATGCGATTTCGGTATTAGCAGATATGTTTTTCCACTCGGAGTTTGATGAACTGGAAATTGATAAAGAACGTCAAGTCGTGGTAGAGGAAATATTAATGGTTGAGGATACGCCAGACGATGATGTCCATGAGCAATTATGGAATGTAATGTATCCGAACCAATCAATAGGTGCATCTATTTTAGGGACAAAATCATCGCTTGAAACGTTTGACAAAGATTCAATTCACCAATTTATGGATCACCACTATCGACCTGAACATATAGTTATCTCTGTTGCAGGAAATATTCAAGAAGGCTATATTGACTACATTGATTCATTATTCGGACAATTTAAACCAAGCTCTAAACTATCTGAGAGAGATTCTATGTCTATTCCGATTTTCAGTCCAGGTGAGTCACTTAAGTCACGTGAAACAGAACAAGGTCATATTTGTCTTGGTTATCCAGGGTTGGGTGTTAAAGATAAGCATATATATGATTTAGTTGTAATGAATAATATATTAGGCGGCAATATGTCGTCTCGTTTATTCCAAGAAGTACGTGAAGAAAAGGCATTAGCCTATTCAATATATTCGTATCATTCTTCTTCTGAAGATTCTGGATCAGTTGAAATTTATGGGGGTACATCGAACAATCAATTACAGAAACTGCAAGATACCATTTTTGAAACCATTCAAAAAGTGGTGGACGAAGGTGTAACAGATACAGAAGTAAACAATGCGAAAGAGCAATTAAAAGGCAATCTAATGCTCGGATTAGAAAGTACAAATGCCCGAATGAGTCGCAATGGCAAAAATGAATTAATTTTCAAAAAACATAAAACGTACGATGAAGTGTTGCAGTCAATTGATGAAGTACACATTCATCAAGTACAAAAGTTAGTGACAGAAATATTTGCTAATAAACCTGCAGTCTCAATCATTACGCCAAAAAAAGACAATCCACTGTGATTGTCTTTTTTTTGAATAGAATACTGTAGTCGCTATGCTGCATAATTCCTAACTACTTAATAGTTACTACAATCGTCGCTCCTCTAAAACAAGTTAATCTGAACGATTCAAGAAAAAATAATAGAAAGTAATAGGATAAGGCGGGAAAAGAAGAAATCCAAAAAGTAACATACAAATCGACAAAGATGACATACCTTTTTTTGAATTTATTCAGGTAATATACCATTAGATAATCTAATAATAATCCAATTCAATAACAGCAGTCAGTTCAATGTGCGATTTATTTCTAAAAGCCTTTTCTTTTCAATAAAAGACATGAAAGAGACAAAAGCTCCAATAAAGAGTGCTGTGTTAAGAAAATAGATGTGTCTATATATTCAGCAGGAGCAATCTTCACAAGATGGCCGATAGGATACATAAAGGCAAGAGATAAATAGAATACTTTAAAGGTATTTTATACCGCATAATTTATCTTCCTATTATGAATATCTTTTTCTTCTGTAAGAGACATTCGCTGTTGTTGAGACAAATGAGATTAATCTAATTGTAATACTATTTTCTATAAATTTGTAATAACCAATACCGTTAAAACTTAGAGTAGTTAATTTTAAATCAGTTTGACCAATTATATCTGTACTGGCTATAGCCCCTTTTGCATCAGTACGATGACTTTTAACAGAAATACTGACGGGATGACCGCACCTGCGTCTCACACCCTTCAATTGAAAATAACTTTTCGATTCAGCAGATTCACATCGGAGTCGCCCTAAATTATCCTACTTCACTTTTCTTGTGAACATGTGATTCTTTCTTTGCATATATTTAAGGAGATGAACATGGAGGAGGAGTCATATGTTGCTTTCAGAAATGGCAGTGAAAGAATTAATTCAAATTGAAGATGGCAAGCGATTTGGGTTACTTGCAGATACTGAATTACTTTTTGAACCAATCAGTGGGAAAATTATTGGATTTCTAATACTAAAAGAACTAGGAAACAGACCATTTAAAACAAAATCAGTAAACCAAAACATGTATATCGCTTGGGAAGATATCACACTTATTGGTGAAGATCGTATTCTCTTTACAAAAACATCTCACCTGCATTCGGAAAAATCACTATGACGGTGCTTAAGTGGTGCATTATTGGAACTGATCCTCGCATGGAAAAGCTCTCAATTTTATTGGAACAATTAAATGTCCATGTGTTATTTTTAAAAACAAAAGCTTGGAGTTATCAAGTAGAGCGAGATTTATTATCATTTCAACCAGATATCTTGGTGCTTCCAATTCAACCGCTTGAAATTGTAACGGATTCGGTTGGATTAGAATTTTTTAAAACTGTAAAAAAATGTTTTATAGGAAAACTATCACCAGAATGGACACGCTTTTTTGAAGCAAGCGAGCTCGATGTTGAACCATATCTTGAGGATGAACAATTTATTTGGTTAAATGCAAAGTTAACTGCAGAAGGTTTTATTGCAGCATATTATTTAGAAGAACATGAAATGGTTGCTGGTAAACAATTCATGATTTCAGGTTTCGGACGCGTCGCAAAATTGCTTGCAACACAGCTAAAGCGAATGGATGCTCATCCGCTAATTGTTGTCCGATCTTCGGTTCAATTAGCAGAAGCACAGGCGATGGGATATGAAACGAGAAAATTGGAGTATGGAATCACATGTGATCAGTCAATTTTCATTAATACAATACCTGCTAAATGGTTAACGCAAGGCTATCATTCGTTATTAACAACATGCCAACGATTTTATGATATTGCGTCCTCACCAGGTTGTTTAGCTTTGGAAGGGGACTATTCACATAAATATAAACTTTATACATCTTTACCAGGACAGTTTTTAAAAGAGGACGCTGCAAAGTTACTTTTTAAATGTGTGACTGAGTCAGCAAAAAATGTAGAAGGAGGAACGGTGTGTTACAAGGCAAACGAATTGGACTTGGGATAACTGCATCACATTGTACGTATGAGGAAGTGGTGCCGAAAATCACTGTTTTAAGAGAACAAGGAGCAGTAGTTGTGCCAATTGTGTCACATTCAGTTTTGGTAGCTGCTACAAGATTTGGCACTGGAGAAGAATGGGTACGGAAAATCGAAGAAGCTGCTGGCGCAAAAGTAATATCAACAATTGCAGAAGCAGAGCCTCTGGGACCGAAAGCGCCTGTTGATTGTATGGTGATAGCGCCGATGACTGGAAATTCTATTAGTCGGTTTGCCAATGCAGCAACTGATTCACCTGTTTTGATGGCAGCGAAAGCAACGATTAGAAATGGGCGACCCGTCGTCATTGGCATTTCAACGAACGATGCACTTGGATTAAACGGGGTCAACGTGATGCGGTTATTAAATGCTAAACACATTTATTTCATCCCATTTGGTCAAGATGATCCCTATAAAAAACCAAACTCTCTTATCTCCGACTTTAACTTGATTGTACCTACGATTGTTCAAGCCATTGCACACCAACAACTTCAACCCCTATTAATCCAACACAAACAATCGGATTAATTTTCATGCACATTACCGCAAGATTATGATACAATAACCGACAATATAACCAATTAGTTGGCTAGAGGGAGTGAGTGTCATGTCTAAAAGTTACACAGTCGCTGTTGTCGGTGCAACCGGTGCAGTAGGCGAAAAAATGATGGAACAACTAGAGAAACGAAAGTTCCCAATTCAACATATAAAATTTTTAGCATCCAAACGTTCAGCAGGAAAATCTATTGTATTCAAAGGGCAGTCATACACCATTGAAGAAGCCACGCCTGAAGCCTTTAATGGCGTTGATATTGCTCTATTTAGTGCAGGTGGTTCAGTTTCTAAAGAACTTGCACCAGAAGCTGTAAAGCGCGGTGCAGTGGTCATTGATAACACGAGTGCATTTCGTATGGATAAAGATATTGTGCTTGTTGTTCCAGAAGTGAATCGACAAGATCTCAAGTTACACACTGGTATTATTGCCAACCCGAATTGTTCAACGATTCAGATGGTATGTGCCTTGCAACCTATAAAAGATGCATTTGGTTTGAACAATGTCATCGTATCTACTTATCAAGCAGTATCAGGTGCTGGAGTAGTTGCAATAAATGAGTTAGAAGCACAAAGTTTAACATTTGGGAAAACAAAAATTTCAGAAGCTCAAGTTTTACCAGTTAAAGGTGCAGAAATACATTACCCGATTGCGTTTAATGTCATTCCACAAATCGATACTTTTGACGACAATGGATATACGTTAGAAGAAATGAAAATGATCAATGAAACAAAGAAAATAATGCATATGCCAAATCTTTCAGTTGCTGCTACATGTGTTCGTCTACCTGTCGTTTCAGGACACTCTGAATCTGTTTTTGTTGAGGTAGAGAAAGCAGGAGTCAGTGTATCTGATATCCGTTCTGTATTGGAATCAGCGAAAGGGATTAAAGTTCTCGATAATCCTGCAAAACAAGAATATCCAATGCCGTTATTTGCGGAAGGGCAAGATGAGGTATTTGTTGGTCGCATTCGAAAAGATTTATCAAATGATAAAGGATTTCATATATGGATTGTCGCAGACAATTTATTGAAAGGTGCAGCACTTAACTCAATTCAAATTGCAGAAGTATTGATTGAAGACGGTATTATTTAAAAGGAGAGTTGCTTATGCATATAGGTCGCGTTTCTACAGCGATGATCACACCCTTTTTACCGGATGGGTCCATTCATTTTGAAATGGTCGCAAAACTGATTGAACATTTAATTGCTACTGGGACTGATTCGGTTGTGGTTTGTGGAACGACTGGGGAATCACCTACATTAACTGATAATGAAAAAGCGGACTTAATTCGTTTTACGGTGGATTCGGTAAATAATCGTATTCCTGTAATTGCGGGTACTGGAAGTAACAGCACGAAAGCTTCGATTGACTTGACGAAAATAGCAGATGAAGCGGGTGTAAATGGTATTATGCTTGTTACCCCGTATTATAATAAACCTGATCAACGTGGTATGTTTGAACATTTTAAAGCGATAGCAAATGAAACTAAATTGCCTGTTTTACTTTATAATATTCCAGGTCGTTCTGTTGTCAATATGTTACCAGAGACAGTATTGAAGCTTAGTAAAATCTCAAATATTCAAGCTATTAAAGAGGCTGGTGGCAACTTAGAACAAATGTCAGATATTATTGCTGGTAGTCATGCTGATTTTGCAGTCTACAGTGGAGATGATGGGTTAACGTTACCTGTACTATCCATTGGAGGTGCAGGTGTTGTCTCCGTTGCTTCCCACGTGGTTGGAGCAGATATGCAAAAATTAATTCGTGCTTTTGAAGAGGGAAGACATCAAGATGCTGCTTTAATTCACCATGCATTATTACCGCTAATTCGAGCGCTCTTTGCAAAACCAAATCCAGTTCCAGTTAAATATGCATTGGGGAAATTGGGTTTAGATGTAGGTTCAGTTCGATTACCACTGGTTGATATGATAGACGAAGAAAAACAAAATTTCGATCAAGTTTGGTCACAATATAAGGAAAAACAGCAGAGCTTTAGATAAATTTTAAAAGGTCAGTAATGGACTGACCTTTTTTTGTTTGTACTGTTGTCATGCGTCCCGTATAATGAATACTAGTGGAAGTTGATCGGGTTAATTTTTAGGAGGAAAGCACGTGACAAAAACAATAAATGAAAACATTCGAATTATCCCTCTCGGTGGAGTTGGGGAAATCGGAAAAGCTATGTATGTAGTAGAGATTGATGAAGAAATATTTGTAGTAGATAGTGGACTAATGTTTCCTGAAGATGAAATGCTTGGAATTGATATAGTTATTCCGGACGTGACGTATTTAGAAGAAAATAAAGCGCGAATAAAAGGTATCTTTTTAACGCACGGACATGAAGATGCAATTGGCTCCATTTCGTATTTGCTAAATAAGATTCAAGCACCAGTATACGGCTCTCGTCTAACAATTGCCTTAGCAAAAGAGCATTTAAAAGAATTACCAGCAGCTCAACCTGTCAAATTCTTTGAAGTAACAAATAAAAGCCGTATGAACTTTAAATCAACACACGTAACATTTTTCCATACAACGCATAGTATTCCAGATTCTTTAGGAATTGTCTTCCACACTTCTGAAGGAGCAATTGTGCATACTGGTGAATTCAAATTCGACCAATCTGCAAAAGGAAGCTATCGTCCAGACATCGCCAAAATGGCAGGTCTTGGAGAAGAAGGCGTATTTATTTTAATGTCAGACTCAACTGAAGCAGAACGACCTGGCCACACAACTTCTGAATCTGTCATTGAAGAACATTTATCTGAGAATTTCCATAGTGCAAAAGGTCGTATAATTGTTTCTGTATATTCTTCAAACTTTATTCGTATTCAACAAGTGTTTGACAACGCAATTGAATCCCGTCGCAAAGTTGCATTAGTGGGTAAAACGTTGGAAAGCGTATTTGAAGTTGGTAAGCGATTAGAGTACTTAGAGATAAATGAAGAAACACTAATTCCGATTAAAGATATCGGAAATTATGCAGATGATGAAGTAATAATTATTGTTTCAGGTAATCAAGGGGAACCATTAGAAGCTCTTGATAAAATGGTTAGAAAACATCATAAAGATGTTAAATTAAAAGATACAGATACGGTATTAATTACATTCACGCCATCTCCAGGTATGGAAGTAGCTATGTTTAAAACGATGAACCACATAGCTAAAGCAGGTGCAAAGGTGTTGACTGCTAGTGAAAAAGTTCATGTATCTGGGCATGGTAGTCAAGAAGATTTAAAAATGATGTTAAACTTAATGAAACCAAAATTCTTCATCCCTATTCAAGGTGAATACCGCATGCTAATGGCTCACTCTAAACTTGCGCAAGCTACTGGATTAGAGAAAAATCAAATCTTTATTGCTGATAAAGGTGATGTTGTTGAGTATAAGAGTGGGAAAATGCGTATGAGTGGACGTGTACAAGCTGGTAACATCTTAATCGATGGAATTGGTATCGGGGATGTAGGAAACATCGTGTTGCGCGATCGTAAACTACTTTCACAAGATGGTATCTTGATCGTTGTAGTCACTTTAAACCGTGCACAAAAGAAAATTGCCTCTGGTCCGGAAATCTTATCACGCGGATTTGTTTATGTTCGTGAGTCAGAACAATTGATGGATGAGTCAGCACAACTCGTGAAGAAAATTGTTGAAAAATATGTAATTAAAGAAACATTTGAGTGGACAAATATCAAACAAGAAATTCGTGACACCTTAAATTCGTATCTATATAAACAAACGAAAAGACGTCCTATGATCATCCCGATTATTATGGAATATTAAGGTGAAAAAGCGGAAGGATTTCCTCGCCATATATATAGGCAGGAAATCCTTTTTCTTTACTCAATGAAAGAAGGTGAAAGGTATCACAGTAAAAAAGAAGAAAGTAATGACAAAAAAGAAACCCACAACCACTAAATTTCCACTTGTTTTTGAAATTATAGGCTTATTATTAATTGGACTTGGTATTATTACATTTTTTGAATTAGGTTATGTTGGATTTGGTTTGTCGTCTATCGCCCGATTTTTCTTTGGAAATTGGCATATTGCAGTACCATTTTTATGTATTGTAGTTGCACTTATCATGATGATTAAACAGGCGGTACCTGGATTGAATAACCGAATCGTTACAGGCTTTTTAAGTATATTAGCTAGTATGACAATTTTTAGTCACTTGGTATTGTTTGAACAACTATTTGAAGGTGGCGCATTAGTAAGCGACTCAGTTCTTCGTGAAACGTGGAGAATCTTAATTGAAAGTAATGGGATTGTAAGTCGTGAACAGTCTTTAGGTGGGGGTATGATAGGTGCGTTTCTATTCGCCACATTCCACGTATTATTTGATGCAGGAGGCGCCACAATAGCGGCTTGGTTATTATTAATAATTGGTTTTATTTTACTTTCAGGAATAGCACTCGTGCCATATTTAGTAAGTAAAATTCCACAATGGAAAAACAATTGGATGGCAATGAGAGCGCAAAAGAAAAAAGATAAAGCTCTTGCTTCACCCAAAATTCAAACAAGAAGTGACAAGAATAAAAAATCGCAAAACGTACCTTCTTCGGCACAACAAAAGGAAGAAGTGGCAACAATTCATCAAGAAACCGAAATTGAACATGCTTCGCCCATTATTTCCGCATTCACAGAACGTGCAGAAAGAATAGTAGAAATTAAACCTCAGCCTGAAATTAAGAAAACAGAAGAATTGAATGAAAAAGCTTTTGATAGTGTATCTGAAACAGTTTTAGAAAATAAAGACTATCAATTACCGTCTGTCACTTTATTAAATGCTCCACCGTATAGTGATCAAAGTGGGGAATATTCACTAATTCAAGCAAACGCCAAAAAATTAGAAAAGACTTTTCATAGCTTTGGTGTTAAAGCACGTGTGACACAAGTCCATCTAGGACCAGCGGTTACTAAATACGAAGTGTTGCCTGATGCAGGAGTTAAAGTAAGTAGAATTGTTAGTCTTAGTGATGATCTAGCTTTAGCACTTGCCGCACGTGATATTCGAATTGAAGCACCGATTCCCGGCAAATCTGCGATTGGCATAGAAGTACCAAATAAAGAAGTGGCTATCGTGAGTTTACGTGAAGTATTAGAAGCAAAAGAAAACAACAATGCTGAAGCGAAATTATTGATTGGTCTTGGCCGTGATATCACGGGACAAGCGGTTCTTGCTGAATTAAATAAAATGCCTCATTTACTTGTTGCTGGGTCAACTGGTAGTGGGAAGAGTGTATGTATCAATGGGATTATCGTCAGTATTATCATGCGAGCGAAACCGCACGAAGTTAAAATGATGATGATTGATCCTAAAATGGTCGAATTGAATGTCTATAATGGCATACCTCATTTATTAGCACCTGTCGTGACTGATCCGAGAAAAGCCTCTCAGGCACTCAAAAAAGTGGTTTCAGAAATGGAACGTCGTTATGATTTATTCTCACATACAGGGATGCGAAATATTGAAGGATACAATGAACACATTTTAAAATGGAATGAAGTGAATGAGGAGAAACATCCGAAGTTGCCATATATCGTTGTTATTGTGGATGAATTAGCTGACTTGATGATGGTAGCATCTAATGATGTGGAAGATTCTATTACTCGTTTAGCACAAATGGCTCGTGCAGCTGGTATTCATTTAATTATTGCTACACAACGACCAAGTGTTGATGTCATAACGGGTGTAATTAAAGCCAATATACCTTCTCGAATTGCATTTGCGGTATCTTCATCCATTGACTCAAGGACCATATTAGATATGGGTGGAGCAGAGAAGTTGCTTGGTAGAGGTGATATGCTGTTTTTAGCAGCAGGTGCTTCAAAACCTGTTCGCGTACAAGGGGCTTATTTATCTGATCAAGAAGTAGAAAAGATTGTTGATTTTGCGATTGAACAGCAAAAGGCCCAATATCAAGAAGAAATGATTCCAACAGAAATCGTAGAAGTTCCATTAGATGAACAAACAGACGATATATATGATGAAGCTGTTCAACTAGTGACCGATATGCAAACTGCTTCTGTATCTCTTTTGCAAAGAAGATTCCGTATTGGATATTCGAGAGCAGCACGTATTATTGATCAAATGGAAATGCGAGGAGTAGTCGGTGGCTATGAAGGTAGCAAACCACGACAAGTACTACAAGCAAAGCAAGATGAAATAACTTAATATGACAATATGATTACAATTAAATTAAAATTTTTACGAAACTTTTCAGAATTACACAAAAATCTATTTATTTACACAAATAAAAGTGGTATAGTATGTCTGATTAGTAGGAAAGTTTTACATCAGATGTCTGATCTCTACTCTTGGTGGTGTTTCGTATGACAATAAAAGCAGATAGTCGTCATTTGTATCTCCAAGTGATCGATCGTCTAAAAGGCGATATTGAAAAAGGTGTGTTTAAAGAGAAGGAAAAACTTCCTTCAGAATTTGAACTGGCCAAATTACTTGGAGTCAGTCGAGCAACACTTCGTGAAGCACTTAGACTGTTGGAAGAAGAAAATATCATCGTTAGACGTCATGGTGTAGGTACATTTGTTAATCCAAAACCTGTTTTTACTTCAGGTATTGAACATTTAACAAGTATATCTTCTATGATTCGTACTGCGGGAATGGAACCCGGAACTATTTATTTAAGTTCAACGGAGTCATTTCCGTCTGATGAAGATATAAAACGCTTACATTGCAATAAAGACGAGACTGTCATTACAATTGAACGTGTAAGAACAGCAAATGGTGTACCTGTTGTTTATTGTGTAGATAAAGTACCTACAAAGTATTTGCCGGCTGATTTTTTTAAAAGGCAAGAAGGTTCGATCTTTGCAGCAATTGAGGAATCCGGGGAAATCCGTGTAACTCATGCCGTTGCTATTATTGATCCAACAGGTTTCCATGAAGTAGCATCACCGATTTTAGAGTGTGGTTCTGAAACGGCGTTACTAGTTCTTAAACAATCACATTTTAATGACAAAGAGCAAGTTGTATTATATTCAAAAAACTATTTTAGGGCTGACAAATTCAGTTTCCATGTAGTGCGTAAAAGGGTGTAAAACAGTAAATTTCCTGCTAATATGAAAAAACATTTTTTGGGGGGTCTCAAATTGACAAAGCGTAAATTTGGTTTGGCTTTATCGATGGTATTAGCTGCTAGTACGATTTTAGGTGCTTGTGGTACTGCTAAAGATGAGAGTACGGAAACAAAGGGCGGAGAGACAGAAACAAAAACTTCTGATTTCTCTGTAGCAATGGTTACTGACATCGGTGGAGTAGACGACAAATCATTCAACCAATCAGCTTGGACAGGAATCAAAGAATTTGGCGAAGAAAATGGTCTTGAAAAAGGCGATGGTGGCTTTGATTATCTACAATCAACTTCTGACGCTGACTACAACACAAACTTAAACAAATTAGTACGTCGTGATTTTGACTTAGTTTTCGGCATTGGATTCTTAATGGAAGCTGCTGTAAATGAAATTGCTGGTCAACAACCAGATGCACATCTTGCGATTATTGATGCAGTAGTAGATCAGCCAAATGTGGCATCCGTATTATTTAAAGAGCAAGAAGGTTCTTACCTTGCTGGAGTTGCTGCTGCGTTGATGACTAAATCGAAAAAAATCGGTTTCGTAGGTGGTATGGAAATTCCTGTAATCGAGCGTTTTGAAGCTGGTTTCTTAGAAGGCGTTGCTGCAGTAGACCCTAACATTGAAGTTGATGTTCAGTACACTGGAGCATTTGACAAAGCTGAGCTTGGTAAAACAACAGCTAACCGTATGTATTCTTCGGGTGTAGATATTATTTTCCACGCTGCAGGTGGTACTGGTAACGGGGTATTCGCTGAAGCAAAAGAATTAAAAACCAAAAATCCAGATGCTTATGTTTGGGTAATCGGTGTTGACTCTGACCAATATGAAGAAGGTACTGTTGGCGACACGAACATTACGTTAACATCGATGTTAAAACGTGTTGACGTGGCTGTTAAAAACCTTTCTAAAATGGCTATGGATGGCGAATTCCCAGGTGGGGAAACAACTGTTTATGGTTTAACTGAAGAAGGCGTTGGTCTAGCAGATTCTCGTGGAGCAATTCCTGATGATGTATTAGCACAAATTGATGAGTATTCGAAGAAAATTGCAGATGGCGAAATCGAAGTTTCTGATACTGTAAAGTAATAATTAACTTGAATAAGTCATCATAAAGACTGTTTATTCAGTCTTTATGATGTTTTTGTTACCCTTTCTAAATTAATACAGGAAAGGTTTTACATTGGAAACCTTTCCTGTATTAATTTATTTTATTTCGATATTGCCGAAGGAGTGAATATAGTGGAACCCGTTATTGAAATGCTAAATATCCGTAAAGAATTCGGGAATTTCGTAGCTAATGACAATATTACCCTTCAACTTAATAAAGGTGAAATTCATGCGCTTCTTGGCGAGAATGGTGCAGGAAAATCAACTTTGATGAATGTACTCTTTGGTCTATATCAACCTGAGGGTGGAGAAATCCGTGTTCATGGAAATGTTGTAAAGATTACGGATCCAAATGTCGCCAATAGTCTTGGCATAGGGATGGTTCATCAGCATTTCATGTTAGTTGAAGAGTTTTCAGTTACAGAAAATATAATTCTCGGTAGTGAACCTACGAAAATGGGAATGATTAATGCAAAATCTGCCGCTAAAAAGGTGCAAGAATTGTCAGAGCTTTATGGTCTAGATGTAGACCCATATGCAAAAATTAAGGATATTTCAGTAGGTATGCAGCAACGTGTAGAGATTTTGAAAACGCTTTACCGAGGAGCGGAGATATTAATCTTTGATGAACCAACTTCATCTTTAACCCCTCAAGAAATTACGGAGTTAATTCAGATTATGCGTCGTTTGATTGAAGAAGGAAAATCTATTATTTTAATAACTCATAAGCTAAAAGAAATTATGGAAGTTTCTGATCGCGTGACCATTATTCGTAAGGGTAAAGGCATTGGTACTGTAGTAACTGCAGAGACCAACCCAAATGAACTCGCCTCCCTAATGGTTGGACGTCAAGTAGAATTTAAAACGATTAAAGGTTTGGCGAACCCAACAACGGATGTATTAAATATCAAAGATTTGTTTGTCACTGATTACCGAGGAATTGAAAAGGTAAGAGGTCTTAACTTAAATGTTCGAAAAGGTGAAATCGTTGGAATCGCAGGAATTGATGGCAATGGACAGTCAGAACTAATTGAAGCAATTACTGGATTGCGTAAAGTGAAAAGTGGCCATGTCTTTATAAAAGGTCAAGAAATTACTGGGAAGAGTCCACGTAAAATAACTGAATCTGGTATTGGACATATCCCTCAAGACCGTCATAAACATGGTCTTATTCTCGATTTTTCAATCGGACACAATATTGCATTGCAAACGTATTATACAGAACCTATTTCTAAAAAAGGGTTTATAAATTATTCACTCATTTCGAAAAAAGCAAATGAAATCATTCAGAAATATGATGTTCGAACACAAGGCGATCATGAGCCTGCGCGAGCATTATCAGGTGGTAATCAACAAAAAGCTATCATCGGTCGTGAAATTGATCGAGATCCTGATTTACTCATTGCTGCACTTCCTACACGTGGTTTAGACGTAGGTGCAATTGAGTTTATTCATCACAGTTTAATTGAACAACGAGATAAAGGGAAAGCTGTGTTGTTAATTTCATTTGAATTAGATGAAGTAATGAACGTCTCTGACCGTATTGCAGTTATCTATGAAGGTCAAATTGTAGACACATTAGATCCTCTTGAAACGAATGAACAAGAACTTGGTTTATTAATGGCAGGTCAAACAAACAAGGTAGCTCATTCTCATCAAGTAAAAGAGGGGGGCGACTCGCATGTCTAATCGTATTGTTAACATTCTAGTTCCTGTAATCTCTGTTATTTTAGGTTTACTTGTAGGAGCTATCGTCATGCTAGTTAGTGGATACGATCCGATTGCAGGGTATTCCGCCTTATGGAACGGGATTTTTGGAGACGTCTATACTATGGGTGAAACGATACGCCAAATTACGCCTTATATTCTAGCTGGTTTAGCTGTAGCATTTGCTTTCCGTACTGGGCTATTTAACATTGGTGTTGAAGGTCAATTAATTGTGGGTTGGTTTGCAGCTGCTTATGTTGGAGTAGCTTTTGATTTACCGAAAATGATTCACTTGCCACTCGCAATTCTCGCAGCCGCAGCCGCAGGTGCATTATGGGGATTCATCCCAGGCCTTTTAAAAGCTCGTTTTAAGGTTCATGAAGTAATTGTCACCATCATGATGAACTACGTTGCTCTTCACACAACAAACGCATTAGTACGTGCTATCTCAGATGGGGGAGACAATACCGGTCCAATTAATCCAAATGCTTCACTTCGCTCAGATTTTTTAGCGAATATGACAGATTTCTCTCGTTTACATTATGGGATAATTATTGCACTTGTAATGGTTTTGGTAATGTATATTATTTTAGAGAAAACAACACTTGGGTTTGAATTAAAAGCAGTTGGATTAAATCAACATGCATCCGAATATGCGGGGATGAATGTCAATAAAAATATTATTCTAGCAATGGTTATTTCAGGTGCATTTGCTGGTTTAGGTGGGGCAATGGAAGCACTGGGTACATTTGGGTTTGCTTCAGTTAAAGGTGGATTTACAGGAATTGGGTTTGACGGTATCGCTGTAGCATTACTTGGAGCGAATACACCTCTTGGTATTATATTTGGTGCAACATTGTTTGGGTCATTAAAATATGGGGCAACCAATATGCCAAATGAAGCAGGTATTCCAGAGGAAATCGTATCGATAGTAATTGCGATTATCATTTTCTTCGTAGCATCAGGTTATGTTATCCGATTACTTGTACAACGCTTCAGTAAGAATAAGGAGGCGAAGTAATGAGTTTATTAGAAGTATTATATTTCCTTGTTCCTGCTGCAATCTTTTATGCGGCTCCTCTAATTGTAACCGCCATTGGTGGTGTGTTTTCTGAACGTTCGGGTGTTGTTAACATCGGCTTAGAAGGACTCATGGTCATGGGAGCTTTTATTGGAATCTTGTTTAATTTATCATTTGTTCATATTTTTGGTGCAGGTACACCATGGATGGCACTTTTAGCTGCCATGATAGTTGCTTCATTATTTTCTCTATTACATGCAGTTGCTTCTATAACATTTAGAGCAGATCATGTTGTTTCGGGTGTAGCTATTAACTTGTTGGCTATAGCTCTTTGCCTATACCTTGTTAAAATGATTTATGGAAAAGGACAAACGGATTTTATACAAGAACGTTTCTTACGTGACGACATCCCATTTTTAAAAGACATTCCAGTTTTAGGACCGATGTTTTTCCAAAATGTCTATGCGACTTCGGTTTTAGCAATTGTAATTGCCATTCTTGCATGGGTCGTACTATATTTCACGCCTTTTGGATTACGCCTGCGTGCAGTTGGTGAACACCCAATGGCAGCTGATACGATGGGGATAAATGTCACACGTATGCGTTATATTGCCGTGATGATTTCAGGCGGTTTAGCAGGTATTGGTGGTGCAATTTATTCTCAATCAATTTCACTAGACTTTAGTCACTCAACTATTAATGGACAAGGTTTCATGGCTCTTGCTGCTTTAATTTTCGGGAAGTGGCATCCACTTGGAGCAATGGGAGCGGCATTATTCTTCGGATTTGCACAAGCACTAAGTATTGTCGGGGGTTCAATACCCTTTATTGAAGATGTTCCTAACGTATTCTTATTGATTTTGCCGTATGTCTTAACAATTCTTGCTTTAGCTGGTTTCATAGGGAAAGCACATGCGCCAAAAGCTTTAGGTACTTCGTATATTAAAGGCAAAAGATAATCATATATTTTTGAGACTAAGCATTTGCTTAGTCTTTTTTTATAGTGTTTAATTGCAATCATTTATGAGCTCCATGTATAGTAAAAGAAAGGATTCGGCATATTAAAGAGATATAGGAGGGATTTCAATGTTTCAATCTATAAAGTTACAACAAGGCATTCATTTACATATTCGTCCAACTGATCAATTTAAAACCGTAAATTTTGCTTTTAAATTTAAACAGGCCTTAACAAATCGTTCCGCATCAGAACGCTCGGTACTTGCAAATGTATTGTTACACAGTAATGAACTCTACCCATCAAACCCAGCATTTCGAAGTCATTTAGATGAACTTTACGGTACGATTATGTACTTGGATTCAAGTAAAAAAGGCAGCGATCATTATATTACCTTGCTCGCTGAGTCCGTTAATGATCATTATTTGTCTACAGATGGCGTGTTAGATCAAGTGCTTAACTTATTGCAAACCGTTTTATTTCAACCAAATTTCGAGCAAGGGAAATTTAAAGAATCTATAGTTAAACGCGAAAAAGATTCTGTTACTCAACGTATTGAGTCTCTTTACGATGATAAAACTCGCTATGCACAACATCGATTAATTGAACTTATGCGTCCCAATCATCCAGCGTCAATTGGTGTAAATGGAACAATTAGTGATGTTTCCGCTATCACAAAAGAATCACTATTTGAAGCATACGATAAAATGCTTAAAGAAGATGATTTAAACATTTATGTTGTTGGCGACGTCGACGTTAAAGAAATGACATCTAAAATAAAACAAGCATTTCCATTTATTTCACGTGATATAAAGCAAAAAGTACCCCATCAAAATATTCAACATCCGACTGTTGAGGAAAATTATGTAAACGAATTCCAAGATATGAAGCAAGGAAAACTGCATATTGGTTATGAAACACCTGTGACGTTTAGCCATCCTGATTTCCCGAAAATGCAAATTGCAAATGGTATATTTGGCGGTTATCCTCACGCAAAACTTTTCTTAAATGTACGTGAAAAAGAGAGCATGGCTTATTATGTGTCAAGTTCGTTCTCTTCAGCCTATGGTCTTGTTTTTGTGTTAGCTGGGATTGACGCAAGTAAGCAAGAAAAAGCTGTACGGTTAATTGATGAGCAGCTTGATTTAATGAAAAAAGGTGAAATTTCACAAAATGAAATAGACCAAACAGTTGCGATGTTGAAAAATCAAATAAAAGAGGCACTTGATTCTGCACGAGGTCAAATCGAGATTTTCGATCAATATAAAGACCTGGATGAAAAATTCTCAGTCGAAAATTTAGTCCGAAATTGGTCGTCAATTACTAAAGATGATATTCAAGATATGGCGAGGTCAATAAATAAACAAATTGTGTATTTATTGTCCGGAAAGGAGGAACAGTGACATGAATGAGCTTCACTTTAAACAATTAGACGAAAAGCTATTCCATGAAAAAATGAATAATGGCTTAGAAGTTTATATTTTACCGAAAAAAGGATTCTCTAAAACATTTGTCACTTTTACAACAAAGTATGGTGCGATTGATAGTACTTTTGTGCCTCCCGGGGAATCAGAAGAAGTTACAGTGCCAGATGGAATTGCCCACTTCTTAGAGCATAAGATGTTTGAAAAAAAAGACGGTGATGTTTTCCAAACGTTTAGTGGGTTTGGTGCTTCGTCCAATGCATTTACTTCGTTTACGCGAACCGCTTATTTATTTTCTGCAACGGATCACTTATATGAAAATACAGAGACTTTATTAAATTTTGTGCAAGAACCATATTTTACGCAAGCCACTGTTGAAAAAGAAAAAGGCATTATTGGCCAAGAAATTACAATGTATGATGACCAACCTGATTGGCGTTTATATTTTGGGACGATAGAAAATTTATACAAAGATCATCCTGTAAAAATTGATATAGCAGGTACGATTGAATCCATTGATGAGATTACAGCTGAACATTTGTATACATGTTATGAAACATTTTACCATCCATCGAATATGTTGTTGTTTGTGGTAGGTGCAGTAAATCCAGATGAAATGATGACATATATTCGTGAAAATCAGAATAAAAAAGAATTTGCGGAACCACAACCAATAAAACGCTCTTTTCCACATGAACCAATAGAAGTGGCAATAAAAGAAAATAAATTGTACATGGATGTTCAAAAACCAAAAGTCTATGTGGGCTTAAAAGCGAAAGAGACATCACTACAAGGTGAAACAATGATGAAGCAAGAAATGGCCATTCAACTAGCTCTTGAATTAATATTTGGACGTTCTTCAGACTTTTATGTGGAAGCATATGAACAAGGTTGGATTGATGAATCATATGCATTTGATTTTACACTTGAAAAAGGCTTTGGATTTGCAATTATTGGATCAGATACTTCAAAACCTAAAGAATTGATAGAAGGTGTGAAGAAAGAACTGAAAAAAGTTGAAGAAAAATGGCCATTTGGTCAAGTGGATTTAGATCGAGTTCGTAAGAAAAAAATCGGCTATTTTCTGCGTGCATTAAATTCCGTTGAATTTATTGCTAATCAATTTACACGTTACACGTTTAATGAGATGAATTTATTTGACGCAGTTCCAGTATTAGAGCAAATGACTGTAGCAGATTTACAACAAGCATTCACTTCTATTCAAGGAGAAGAACAACAGACAGTATTTTCAGTTCTTCCAAAGAAAGACCAAGAAATTTCTTGAAGAAATTCGCCTGCATTTTTGGAGCATCTGGTGAAATAGGGCAATCTATTGCGCTGGAAATGTCTACTCAAGGTTGGAGCTTGTACTTACATTTTCATGAAAATAAACTTGCTGTAGAAAAATTATATACACATCTCCAAGAACTTTTTCCGCAACAAGAATTTCATGTCTTTCAAGTTGACCTGGGACGTAATGAAGATGTCAGTAATGTATTAGCACAACTATTTGAAGTTCAAGCAATTATTTTTGCATCTGGCCAAGCTCTGTATCAATTACTTGAAGATACTTCTCTCCAAGATATGGAATCTGTTTGGCGAACACATGTGCAATCACCCATGTTCATTATCGGTCAATTAGCATCAAAATTAAGAAGGTTTAATACTTCGTATATTGTCTTTATTGGCTCGATATGGGGAGAAACAGGTGCAGCGGGAGAAACCGTCTATTCAGCGGTTAAAGGCGCACAACATGCATTTATAAAAGCATACGCAAAAGAAGCTGGCTCTTCCGGTGTTAGAGTGAATGCTATTGCTCCAGGATATATTGATACTAAAATGAACGAATCACTTGATGAATATGAGAGGGAAATAATTGAAAATGACATTCCTTTAAAGCAAATTGGTAAGCCACAAGATGTGGCAAATCTGGTGTCTTTTTTAACAAGCGAAAAAGCAGATTATATTACAGGACAAGTGCTAAGCGTTAATGGTGGTTGGTACATATAAATTCTTTTTATTGCACATACTACATGTGAAAAGGAGGAATGAACATGGCTTTGCTTGAAAACTGGCAAAAATGGACCCACTTTCTAGGTACAAATGTAATGAATGCCGAATCTACTGGAATGACTAAAAAAGCTATTCAATCTACAGCATATGAAATCGGTGATTACTTAGCTAAAAATGTGGATCCGAAAAATGAGCAAGAACGTGTACTTGCTGACTTATGGTCAGTGGCTTCAGAAGATGAACAACATTCTTTAGCGAACATGGTTGTAAAATTAGTTCAACAAAAAAATGTGCAATAAAAGAAAAGAAGGACATACGTCCTTCTTTTCTTTTTCCTTTTCTTACGTACAAAAATCAGATATGATAGAACCTAGAGCAGTTTAACAGCGTCATCTATTTAGAAGACTAATTAATATATGTCTTTTAAGGGAAATAAAAAACTGCTTCTTTAATATGTTAGGCAGAAAGGTCGTTACAATATGCGTGAATGGTATTTTGAATACGAAATACAAAAAAACCGACCAGGATTGCTCGGAGATATTGCTTCATTGCTCGGAATGCTTCGTGTGAACATCGTCACCATTAATGGTGTAGACCAGGGAAGACGGGGAATGTTACTCCGTGCAGAAAATGAAGAGCAAATTGAACGTTTTGAATTAATTGTTTCTACGATGGATACAATTCGAGTTACAAAATTGCGAACACCGAAATTACGTGACATTTTAGCAGTTAGACACGGACGATACATACAAAGAGATGTGGATGATCGCAAAACATTCCGTTTTGTTAGGGACGAACTAGGTTTACTCGTAGATTTTATGGCAGAGTTATTTAAGCAAGAAGGACACAAGTTAATCGGTATTCGAGGTATGCCTCGTGTAGGGAAAACTGAATCTGTAGTTGCAGCTAGTGTTAGTGCGAATAAAAAATGGGTGTTTTTATCGTCGACAATGATTAAACAAACCGTTCGAAATCAATTAGCTGGTGATGAATATAACGATAACAACATATTTATTTTAGATGGTATTGTTACTAAACAATCGACAGATGAACGCCATTTACAATTAGTGCGAGAAATGATGCGTCTTCCTACAATTAAAGTAGTTGAACATCCTGATATGTTCATCAAACAGTCAGAATATTCACTTGAAGACTTTGATTACATAATTGAATTGCGACATGAACCAGATGAAGTAATAACGTACGAAATCATGGAAAAAAACCAGATGATGTCTGAAAGAGGTAATGTAGAAGGCTTCGGTGGTTTTAATTTTTAACAGGCAGGTGTTTTAATTGACTGAATTAGGAACTCGTTTGAAAGAGGCGAGATTGGCAAAGGGATACAGCTTAGAAGATTTACAAGAAATGACTAAAATTCAAAAACGCTATTTGTCAGGTATAGAGGAAGGCAATTATAGTATGATGCCCGGATCTTTTTATATTCGAGCATTTATTAAGCAGTACGCTGATGCAGTAGGGTTAAATTCTGATGAATTGTTAGAGTCGTATAAGCAAGAATTGCCTTCTACTTCTAGTGAAGAAATGCAACAAACAATGACATCTGCTCCTACTAGACGCAGATCAATAACAAAATCTTCTAATCGCATGGGCGAAGTTTTACCGATGGTTACGGTAGCAGTGATCATTATTATTGGTATCGTAATTTTTTGGCTATTATATCAAAACTTAATGATGAAGGACAATAATCCAACAGAGACGCAAACTGACCAACCTGTGTCAATTGAAGAACCTGAAACAAAAGATGAGACTTCTGCTGTAGATTCTGAAACAGAAGAAGAACCAATCGAGGAAGAACCCGTTGAAGTAGTAGAACCAACACAAACGATTGAAATGGGCAAAATCGACGGTGAAACAACCAATTATACACTTTCCGAAACGGATACATTTTCACTGAAAATCGTCGCGCGCGGAAGAGCTTGGGTCGGTGTTAAAAATCAATCTGGAGCAGAAATGTTAGGTCGTGAATTAGCTGAAGGTGAAACAGTTACACTAGATTTAAGTGACGCTCAAACTGCTCGTATTCGAGTTGGTGCATCACCACAAATTGATGTATTTATAAATGATGAAAAAGTAGAATATGGAATTCCAACGACTGATAGATTTACTCAAAATATGATGATTCAATTTTCTAATCAGCAATAGTCATCTCTAACAAGATGGCTATTTTCTTTGAATCGAAAGGAGACAGATAATGAATATACCTAATCAAATTACAGTTTCACGAATAATAATGATCCCAATATTTGTAGCCTTTATGCTTATTGATTTTGGTTGGGGAGATCTTACCCTTTTAGGGGCAACTTTACCCGTGGAGCATCTAATTGGAGCGATAATTTTCATTTTTGCAGCAGTCACTGACTTTATCGATGGATATTATGCACGTAAACATAATTTAGTCACAAAGATGGGCATGTTTTTAGATCCACTTGCAGATAAATTATTGGTTTCCGCAGCTCTTATTATTTTAGTTGAACTAGGTTTTGCACCTGCCTGGATAGTTATCATAATTATTAGTCGTGAATTTGCTGTAACAGGACTTCGTTTAATATTAGCTAATGAAGGAGAAGTTGTAGCTGCAAAGCAATTAGGCAAAATTAAAATGTGGACACAAATTATTGCAGTTTCTGCATTGTTACTTCATAACATTGTTTTTGAAATGTTCTCCATACCATTTGCTACGATTATGTTATATGTGACATTGATCTTTACAATTTGGTCTGGATGGGATTACTTCTATGCGAACCGCCGTGTATTACTGGATTCTAAATAAGGGCGTGATTGAAAATGAATGCTGAAATTATTGCTGTAGGGTCAGAACTATTATTAGGTCAAATTACGAATACAAATGCTCGTTACATTTCGAGTCAATTAGCTGAACTTGGTGTAAATGTGTATTATCACACTGTAGTAGGAGATAATGCTGAGCGTTTAAAACAAGCCATTGAGCTTGCAGAGTCGCGTGCAGACTTAATCATTTTCTCAGGTGGACTTGGACCAACAAAAGATGATTTGACTAAAGAAACCATTGCAAAGCATCTAGGAACTGAGCTCATTATGGATCAAACCGCTATGCTATCCATTGAAGCATTTTTTCAACGTGTCAATCGTCCAATGACTGAAAATAATAAAAAACAAGCACTCGTTTTAGACGGTTGTAAAGTATTAGCGAATCATAACGGTATGGCACCAGGAATGTTCTATTCACATGATCAACATATTTATATTCTTCTACCAGGGCCACCGAAAGAAATGGAACCGATGTTTCAATTCGAAGCAAAACCATTATTAGCTAGTACGTTAAATCATGGAGAGATTATCGTATCTCAAGTATTGCGTTTCTATGGAATTGGTGAAGCAGAACTAGAAACACAAATCATGGATTTATTAGAAACTCAAACAAATCCTACGATTGCACCTCTTGCTTCTGATGGCGAAGTCACTTTACGTGTAACAGCTAAAACATCAAGCGAAGAAGAAGCTTGGCGATTAATTCATGAAACCGAACAACTTTTGCTTTCTCGTGTAGGTGACTACTTGTATGGCTACAATGATGAATCTCTAGCATCAAGTACAACGAAACTATTAATTGAGCAAGGATTGACTATATCTGTAGCAGAAAGTTTAACTGCTGGATTGTTTCAATCTGAACTAGCTGCCATTCCAGGAGTTAGCCAGACATTAGTGGGTGGCGTTGTTACATATACTGCTGATTCAAAAATGAACCAACTAGGCGTTTCAAAAGAAATTATTGAGCAATACGGTGTTGTTAGTGAAGAATGTGCGACAGCCATGGCAACTAGAGTGAAAACAATGTTCAAAACGAATATTGGGGTAGCCTTAACCGGTGTAGCAGGTCCAGGTGAACATGATCATCAACCAGCTGGCACTGTCTGGATTGCGATTATTCTTCCGAATGATGAAGTTGTGACACATGAATTGCATTTAAGCGATATGCGAAATACCAATCGTTTACGTGCAGTAAAACGAACTTTTCATTATTTAATCCAACTGCTATCCACTTAGAAGGTTGAATTAAATACGCTCTAGTCCTGAAAAGTTATTCCGGAAGTTATAAAAGTGTGACGTGAGACAATCTTTCTTTGCTATAAGTGTCGAATATGGACATCTTTTTAATAAGTGTCTGACAAAAATTGCTAGCGTCTCTTGTGACGTTAGCAATTTTAGTTAGGGTTTCCGGCAAGAAGAAAATTTATTTTAAGAAAAGTAGGTATAATTAAATTTTCAAGGCTTGATTAGGTATAAAAATTAGATTTTATACTGTTTTTTAAATTCAAAATCTGATTTTGTTAAAATTAAAACAGAATAAACGTTCGCTTTTTTCTTGTGTATTTCTCATAGACCAAGTATAGTAGAGACAGAAGATAATTTGTGTTTGAAATTAAAGGAGGAACCATTCTTGAGCGATCGTAAAGCAGCATTAGACATGGCGTTGAAACAAATTGAGAAACAATTCGGTAAAGGTTCAATTATGAAACTTGGAGAAAAAACTGATCGTGAAATATTGACGACTTCTAGTGGATCTCTAACACTTGATGTTGCACTAGGTGTAGGTGGATACCCACGAGGTCGAATTATTGAAATATATGGACCAGAGAGTTCTGGTAAAACAACTGTTTCTTTACATGCAATTGCAGAAGCACAAGCAGCAGGTGGTCAAGCAGCCTTTATTGATGTAGAGCATGCACTTGATCCTACTTACGCTCAAAATCTGGGTGTTAATATTGATGAATTATTATTATCACAACCAGATACAGGAGAGCAAGCTTTAGAAATTGTAGAAGCACTTGTACGAAGTGGTGCTGTTGATATTATCGTTATTGACTCTGTAGCAGCTCTTGTACCTAAAGCGGAGATTGAAGGGGAAATGGGCGATTCCCACATAGGTCTTCAAGCTCGACTAATGTCACAAGCATTGCGTAAATTATCTGGTGCAATTAGTAAATCGAAAACAACTGCAATTTTCATTAACCAAATCCGTGAAAAAGTGGGCGTTATGTTCGGTAATCCTGAGGTTACACCTGGTGGTCGTGCACTTAAATTCTATAGTTCTGTTCGTTTAGAAGTTCGTCGTGCAGAAACAATTAAGTCTGGAAATGACTTCATGGGAAATAAAACGAAAATAAAAGTTGTGAAAAACAAAGTAGCACCTCCATTTAGAACGGCTGAAGTCGATATTATGTATGGTAGTGGAATTTCACGTGAAGGTGAAATAGTCGATTTAGGTGTGGAGATGGATATTGTAAATAAGAGTGGATCTTGGTATTCATATAACGATGACCGTCTTGGTCAAGGTCGTGAAAATGCAAAACAATACCTAAAAGATAATCATGCAACTCGAAATGAAATTGCTCAAAAAATCAGAGCTGCATATGGAATGATGGCAACTGCATATACAATTGGTGCTCATGATGAAGAAGAAGAAAATGAAGAGTTTGAATTGTCATTAGACAAAAAATAAGGAATAAGTAGTAGTCTACCGTAAATTTAGGTAGACTACTTTCTTTTACTAGCACTTGGAATCCTTGACAGAGTATTTTTACATCTATACAATTAAGCTTGTATAATCTCTCAAATGAATAACATTTGGCAGTATATTGGACCACTCCATATATAAGCCAACTAAACATGTAAATGAAATAGCAAGAGGAGGTGTTCAAAATGTATGAAATTATCTCCGCTTTGCTTGGTCTTATCGTCGGTGTCGGTGTTAGCTATTTTTTAATTAAAAATGTGAACGATTCAAAAGTGACTGGTGCAAAGCAGTCAGCTGTTCTCATCGTAGATGAGGCGAAGCGCGAAGCGGAAGCTCTTAAAAAAGAAGCACTATTAGAAGCAAAAGATGAAACTCACAAATTGAGAATTGAATCAGAATCTGACATTCGTGAACGCCGGTCTGAACTGCAAAAACAGGAAAATCGGTACTTGCAAAGAGAAGAAAACCTTGATCGTAAGGATGATGCTCTTAACAAAAGAGACGCGGGTCTAGAGCGCAAAGAAGACGCTCTGACTGAAAGACTACAGCAAGTAGAGCAGATGGAAAGTAAAGTAGCTGAACTAGTTGCAAAACAAGAAACAGAAATTGAGCGCATCTCTGCATTAACTCGTGAAGAAGCGAGAAGCATTATTCTAAAACAAGTAGAAAATGAACTAGCAACGGACATCGCAGTGATGACGAAAGAATCTGAGACGCGAGCGAAAGAAGAATCTGATAAAAAAGCTCGTGAAATCTTGTCGTTAGCTATACAACGCTTCGCTGCAGACCATGTAGCGGAAACGACAGTATCAGTAGTAACCTTGCCGAATGACGAAATGAAAGGCCGTATCATAGGCCGCGAAGGCCGGAATATAAGAACGCTAGAAACATTGACAGGAATCGACTTAATTATCGATGATACACCTGAAGCAGTTATTCTTTCTGGTTTTGATCCAATCCGTCGTGAAACTGCTCGTCTGGCACTAGAAAAATTAGTCCAAGATGGCAGGATTCATCCAGCACGTATTGAAGAAATGGTTGAGAAGTCTAGACGTGAAGTCGATGAGCAAATTCGTGAAATCGGTGAACAAACGACATTTGATGTTGGCATTCATAATTTACATCCGGATTTAATTAAGATAATGGGCCGTATGCGTTATCGCACAAGTTATGGACAAAACGTCTTGAAACATTCGAAAGAAGTTGCGTTTTTATCAGGTTTACTCGCTGCTGAACTTGGAGAAGATGTAATGCTTGCTCGTCGTGCCGGATTACTACATGATATCGGGAAAGCCATTGACCATGAAGTCGAAGGTAGCCACGTTGAAATCGGTGTTGAACTTGCAACGAAGTATAAGGAACATCCGGTAGTTATTAACAGTATTGCTTCTCATCATGGTGATACACCAGCAACATCTGTGATTGCAGTACTTGTAGCTGCAGCTGATGCATTATCAGCAGCACGCCCGGGTGCACGTAGTGAAACTTTAGAAAATTACATCCGCCGCTTAGAGAAACTGGAAGAAATTTCAGAGTCTTATGATGGTGTTGAAAAATCCTTTGCTATTCAAGCTGGTCGCGAAATTCGTATTATGGTTCGTCCAGAGCAAATTGATGACATTACAGCGCATCGCTTAGCGCGTGACATTCGAAAACGTATTGAAGAAGAAATGGATTATCCAGGTCATATTAAAGTGACAGTAATTCGTGAAACAAGAGCGGTAGAATACGCAAAATAAGTAAAAAAGGGCTTCATTTTGAAGCCTTTTTTTATTGGAAACGAAAGAAGGAATGAAAATGAAAGTATTATTTATTGGAGATATCGTAGGATCAATTGGACGCGATACCGTAGAAGACTATTTACCAAGATTGAAAAGGAAATATCAACCAGATGTCATCATAGCAAATGGGGAAAATGCAGCATCAGGACGTGGAATTACAAAGAAATTATTTCAAGAATTACTTTACATGGGGGTAGACGTCGTAACAATGGGGAATCATACATGGGATCAAAAAGAAATTTTTGATTTTATAGACGATACCGATTATTTAATTCGTCCAGCTAACTTTTCTGATGAAGCTCCGGGTAAAGGAATGACTACCATTACAAAAAATGGTCATACGTTATCGGTCATTAATTTGCATGGTCGTACTTTTTTACCACCTCATGATGATCCATTTAAAAAAGCGACAGAACTTGTAAAAGAAGCGAAACAACTATCACCATTAATTTTTGTTGATTTCCATGCAGAAGCAACGAGTGAAAAGATTGCAATGGGTTGGCACTTAGATGGAGAAGTATCAACAGTTGTAGGGACCCATACACATGTCCAAACTGCAGACGCTCGGATTTTTCCTAAAGGTACAGCCTACATTACTGATGTAGGGATGACAGGTCCATATGATGGTGTGCTAGGAATGAAAAAAGAAGAGGTATTATACCGATTCCAAACTAATATGCCAGCACGTTTTGAAGTGCCGAAGTCTGGACGTTCTGTAATCAGTGCATTTTTCGTTGATTTAGATAACCAAACAGGAAAAGCCAATTCTTTTGAACGTATTTATATAAATGAAGATTATCCTTTCAGAGGATAACTTCTTCTATATCTCTATGAACTTGCATAAAGTGATTTATGGACAGTTTAATCGTCCAACGGTCAGCAAGGACAAGGGGGAATCGTAGTGGAAACATTAAAAGTATCGTCAAAATCTAATCCGAATTCAGTGGCAGGTGCATTAGTTGCAGTCATCCGAGAAAAAGGGTATGCAGAAATGCAAGCAGTTGGGGCAGGAGCACTGAATCAAGCGGTAAAAGCAGTTGCAATTGCACGTGGCTTTGTGGCACCGAGTGGCGCCGATTTAATTTGTTCGCCAGCATTTACAGATATCGTAATTGGTGGTGAAGACCGAACAGCGATTAAGCTTTTAGTTGAAAAACGTACACGAGTATAGTATTAAAGGCGGAAAGCGCCACTTAAGCTCGACGCTGACACCGAAGTGTAGCAGGTCAAAAGAGACCGACTCCTAACGTAGGAGTAAGTTTCTTCTGCGAAGAGTAACCGCGGGAGAAATAATCTAGAAAATCTGTCTCCAACAAGAGTGTCAAACGCAATTGCGGGCTTACGCTTGTGTAGTATCATTCAATTGCTATTCTTTCTTATCAGTTAAACAAACCCAATCTCAATAGAGGTTGGGTTTTTTAAAAGTGGTTTAGTGATAAACATATTTACTGAAGAATTTAATGTGAACCGAAATTTTGTCGACCGCGTTTTAGATATTTTAGTATTAATTTAACTGTCTACGAAAATCTTGTTTTATTGTCGAAATACCGACAATTGAACCTACTACCTTGTAGGAATGAATAGGTTTTCAGTATAATAGAGGAATGCAGTTTTCGTCTGAGTATTGATTAGGATGAAAGGAGTTTTCTGATGAATGAAGAACAGAGATTATATAACTCACAAGTGAAAGAAGTAGAAAATAAAACCGAAAAAGATTATAGCCAGTATTTCGAATCTGTTTACGTACCACCTTCATTAAAGGAAGCAAAGAAACGCGGGAAAGAAGATATAACTTATCATAAAGATTTTGTAATTGATCCTGATTTTTTAGGGATGGGAAATGGACGAAAGTTTTTCATTCGAACATTTGGATGTCAAATGAATGAACATGATACTGAAGTGATTGCAGGTATTTTCTTGAGCCTGGGTTACACTTCTACAGACAACGTCCAAGAAGCTAATGTCATTTTGCTTAACACATGTGCTATTCGAGAAAACGCTGAAAATAAAGTGTTTGGTGAACTTGGCCACTACAAAAAAATAAAACGCGACAATCCAGATGTAATAATAGGAGTATGTGGTTGTATGTCTCAAGAGGAATCTGTTGTCAATAAGATCTTGAAAACTTATAATCAAGTAGATATAATTTTTGGCACGCATAATATTCATCGCTTACCGAACATTTTAATGGAAGCATATCTGTCAAAGGAAATGGTTATTGAAGTGTGGTCAAAAGAAGGTGACGTGATTGAAAGCTTACCAAGAGTTCGCCGTGGTAAAATAAAAGCGTGGGTTAATATCATGTATGGTTGTGATAAGTTTTGTACTTATTGTATCGTACCCTATACACGCGGAAAAGAACGAAGCCGCAGACCTGAAGATATCATCCAAGAAGTAAGGCAGCTTGCATCTCAAGGGTATAGAGAAGTCACTTTACTAGGTCAAAATGTAAATGCGTATGGTAAAGATTTTAATGATCTTACGTATCGTTTAGGTGATTTAATGAACGATCTTCGTCTAATTGATATACCAAGAATTCGTTTTACTACTAGCCATCCTCGTGATTTTGATGATTATTTGATTGAAGTTCTAACAAAGCGTGGTAATTTGGTGGAGCATATTCATTTACCTGTTCAATCAGGTTCAACAAGTATGCTAAAGCTAATGGCTCGTAAATATAGTCGTGAACAATATTTGGAATTAGTTCGGAAAATTAAAATAGCTTTACCTGATGCTGCATTAACAACGGATATTATTGTGGGCTTTCCAAATGAAACGGACGAGCAGTTTGAAGAAACCATGTCTTTATATGAAGAAGTTGGATTCGAACATGCATTTACCTACATTTATTCACCACGTGAGGGTACACCAGCTGCAAAAATGGAAGACAATATACCAATGGATATAAAAAAACAACGTCTACAACGATTAAATAATCTTGTAAATGATTTGTCAGCTAAAGCAATGCACGTTTACAATGAGCAAATTGTTGAAGTTTTAGTTGAAGGTGAAAGCCGAAAAAATTCAGACGTCCTTGCGGGTTATACAAGAACGAGTAAGCTTGTTAATTTTGCTGGTCCCAATGAGATTATTGGCAAACTTGCAATGGTGAAAATTACGAAAACAAAAACATGGTCACTAGAAGGCGAATTAATTGAAGTCGTTGCTGGCCAAGAAGTGGGTGTCTTATGACAACGAAATACACAAAAGATGATATTATTGCAAAAGCAAGAGAAATCGCAGAGATGATTTCACATACTGAAGAAGTAGATTTCTTCAAACGTGCGGAAGCACAAATTAATGAAAATCAAAAGATTCGCGAAAAAATTGCGAGTTTGAAAAGTCTTCAAAAACAAGCAGTTAATTTTCAACAATACGGAAAAGAAAAAGCATTATCATTAATCGAAGGTAAAATTGAGAAGATCGAAGTAGAAATTGATGAGATCCCAATTGTTCAAGAGTTTAAACAATCGCAAGGCGATGTAAATGACTTATTACAATTAGTAGCGAATACAATTTCAAACAATGTTACAAATAAAATCATTGAATCAACAGAAGGCGATTTACTTCAAGGAGAAACGGGTTCTAGAGTCCAAAATACCAAGCCTAGTAGTCTCAAATAATAATTATGTATAAAAACTGTTTCCTTGCATTTTAGGAAACAGTTTTTTATATAATAAATAAAATATAAAGGAATAAACTTTCAATCACTCAATTTCATCAAACCTTTGAGGCTGTTTATTCTTTAATCCATGGTGCAAAGCTTTGTGCCTAAAATAGATTTGGAAACCTAGATTGCGTTATTTAATTTCATCAGCATTTTACCTGTATCTAAACAAATTGAATCCTTAAAAGGCATATTAGCTTTATGTATGGGATCAGATGCAACACCTAAAACATTCATGAAAGCGAAACTCATTGAGATGGCTAAGCGAGTGAGTGAAGGCATCAGATACGACCAAGTAGTCGCTGCGTTTACGGCTGGATTGGCTAAAGCTATGCAATATGATGTACCAAAACCGATACATCAGCCTAAAACACCTGCCCCAAAAGTGCCATTCTATAATTGGCTAGAAATAAGAGAGTGATGGATTCATCATTACTCTAGTTTCAGATGTCCAATTTCATTTCAAAATCAAGTGGATATTTATTCATCGGACGTGAAAAGGGAAATCGCCAAAAGCCCGTTAACTCAACGATGTATATTGTCTGTATAAAAGATGGGTGAACGAAAAGGAGAAGAAGTGAGGAGTGGTAAGGGTTTGCTAGTGGAGGGGAACTTCCTAGAAGTGGTGTTATGTCAACCTGGGGTGTATAAGGGATACAATCATTTACCAGTAAGTGTATTTTCTTTTTCAATAATTAGATTGTTATTTATTATTGAAGTATTACAATTAGTTACAAGAAGAGAGAGTTTTGACATTGATGATTTCATCCTTAATATGCTTGCTAATTTGACAGAATTCGGAAGTTACCTTATCAAGTAGGAGCTTTCTTTTTGTGTAAAAAATTAATAAGGGAGTAGTTATTGTGAAAAGAAAAATAGGTATCTATATTTTATTAACTAGTATTGGATTTTTCCTTCTTTACTCAATGGCAAGTATTCCTATCAGAACTGAATTTGATAATGACATAGTTACACTTTTATGTATTTTGTTTGGGGTTCTTATTGAATGGCGTAAATTGTTAAGTATTATAAAAAACGGAGTTAAATTAAACTGGTTAATTGTGCCTTCTATTTCCCTGTTAATTTTCGCTTTTTTCTCCCTTGACATACTCTATCCTATTATTGGAACTACCTTATATCCACCGATATTTTCCCTACTTCAAATAGAAATAACTAGAACTGTAATTTTTGTATTTACCGGAATTTTACTAGTTAGAGCTTTATCTAGAGATAAATATTAATAATTTCTCTTCAACTCCATGAAAATTAAAATCAAACTGTTTCTTATTGAGTAATGAGTTAACTACTTCCGTGAACGGGTGTTATGTCAACCTGTGATGCATGCTCTAAATAAACCAGTTCAGCGATAGGATCCCAATTGATTATTTTATAGAATTTGCGATTTCCACTAAGCCCTCTTTTGTTACTTTGTCTGAAATTCTCTTATCTATTAATAAAATATACTGCCATCCATTTTTTTCGAAAGCTAGAAGATTAAGTGGGTTTTTCGTACTGTAAATTGCTGTACTTTTGTCTTTTAATTTTATTATTTGGTCAATCTGCTCTTCTCTGAATTCTAATTTGTACTTGACGGGTTTGATTCGAATTTGATAATGATTTTGGGTCAAATCCTTATTTATATAGGTAATTTCGAATCCATCATTCGCATCACCTTCTAAATTATTAAATCTGCCAAAATTATGAGTGAATGTAACTGGGGGCAGTTGAGTTGGTAATACGATATTACGATTAAAATGATCTTTGCTTTCTTGCAGGGCTATATTAACTTCCTTATAACCGATCTCTGAATAGCCTCTTTCAAACCCGTAATCATCTGCTTTAGCTTTAATGCCATATGAAAGGGCTATACAAAATAAGACAGTCAATATTAAAACCGAAATCTTCTTCACAGAAATTCACCTCATCTTTTAGTTTACGGTAGAATTAGCATTTCATTCTTAGAAGACATTCAATTGTGTACCCAAACTTAGTTTCGTATAGGTTAGTGAACTTAGATTATTGAACGAGTTCTTGAACACTAATAAAAGTGTCAAACCTCAGAAAACACTGTAAATATAGGGTGTTCATTAACTCCTATGTTTTGTTACATTGACAGTGAAATAAAATTAAATATAGTTGTTCAACTAACCCGGCTACCTTTATAAGACGGCTTAGAAAACCAATGATTTAAACACAACAATTGTTGTTAAATGAAAGTAGGTATTTTTCAATCTCTACACGTAGATGATTTGAGTCGGTTGTCTTTAAGGGCTCTTAATTTCCAAAAGCTAATGTGATGGTCTTCGCTTTTCTTTTCACCTATTAGGCACATCCTGCATATGATGAAAAGGAATCGAACGAAGGAGGATGGCTTTGAAATATATCCGTCAAATCGTGACGAAAGCAGTCGTGGCGAAAGGGAAAAAGAGAGCTGAAGCTAGTGAAACATTACGTCCACCAAATAACCCTTCAAGCATTTTAGGGTGTTGGGTTATTAATCACACTCACCAGGCGAAAAAGCACGGCAAGTTCGTTGAAGTAACAGGGAAGTATGACATTAATGTGTGGTATGCTCATCACGAGCATTCGAAAACTTCTGTTTTTTCAGAGACTGTGCCTTACAGAGAACGTATCAAACTGCATTACCGCGAAGAAGATACACATGGTGTTGAAGATGTACATTTACGTGTAGCTCAACAACCAAATTGTACGGAAGCCGTTATCACATCTGATGGTGAACAATTTAAAGTAACAGTAGAAAGAGAGCTACACGCAGAAATCGTTGGTGAAACAACTGTATGTATTCAAGTTCAACCACAAGATGTTGAAGAAGAATGGTCTTATAAAGATGAAAGTTCTTCGTCTTCTACATCATCATATGATGATTCGAAAGAATCCTCTTAAGCCGGATTTCCTAATCCGGCTTTTTTTTCTGTTGTTTTTGGTATAATGAAAGAATAGCTAGTATCCGAAAGAGGTTTTGACATGAACAATTATACACCTATGATTCAACAGTACTTACAAGTAAAATCTGAGTATGCAGATGCCTTTTTGTTTTTCCGCTTAGGTGATTTTTATGAACTGTTTTTTGAAGATGCAATTAGAGCGTCTCAAATTCTTGAAATTACATTGACTAGTCGTGCGGGGGGAAGCGTAGAACGCATTCCAATGTGTGGAGTTCCTCACCACGCCGCACAAAATTACATAGAAACACTTATTCAAAAAGGATATCGTGTAGCGATTTGTGAACAAACAGAAGACCCAAAACAAGCTATAGGGGTAGTGAAACGTGAAGTTGTTCGTTTAATCACACCTGGTACAATTATTGAAGGCAAAAATATGGACGGAAAAACTAATCATTTTATTGCTTCAGCAGAAGAAATTGACGAAAATTGCTATGCCTATGCTTATTTAGATTTATCGACTGGCGAAGGTACAAGCGTTATATTGACAGGAACAGAAAAAAACCTGATACAAGAACTACAAGCATTATCAATTCGAGAGCTCGTTGTACCTGAACAGTTATTTGTTCTTTTATCAGATTTAGCTGAAGCACATTCAATTTTATTATCTATTGAAGAAACCAAGCTTGAGTTGAATACAAATAAATTGTTTGTTGAACAAAACCCAATTGATGTTCATGGTGTTTGTCATCGACTTGTAACCTATTTGCATCGAACTCAAAAACGTTCACTAGATCACATTCAGCCGTTTAAATTTCAGGAGCGGGAAGAACTTTTGACAATTGATTTTCATTCAAAAAGGAACTTGGAATTGGTTCAATCTATTCGAGGTGGAGACCAAAAAGGGTCGTTATACTGGCTGCTAGATGAAACCATGACCGCGATGGGGGGACGAAAATTAAAGCAATGGTTACACCAACCGCTAGCAAATCGCACGAAAATAGAAGAGCGACTCGAAATTGTGACAGAAATGCTTGAAGCCTATTTCATTCGCGCCGATATTAGAGAAACCCTAAAAGAAGTGTATGATTTGGAGAGATTAATTGGTCGTATCTCTTTTGGTACAGCAAGTGGTCGCGATTTAAGTCAATTGCGACAATCGCTTATTCAAATTCCTCTTATTAAAGAGAAATTAAAAGAAAGTGCAAAACCTGCATTAATAAAAGCAGCGAATAATTTAGATGAATGTTTGGAACTTTTAAATATGCTTAAAGAGGCGATCTCTGACCATCCTCCACTTTCTGTCAAAGAAGGGGATATCATTCGTGACGGTTTTCATGCTCGATTGGATGAGCTTCGCTACGCTAAGAAAAACGGAAAAGATTGGATATCAGCTCTAGAGCTTAAAGAAAGGGAACGTACAGGAATTAAGGGCTTGAAAATTGGATATAATCGCATATTCGGTTACTATATTGAGATTACAAAATCCAATATTCATTTAGCTGATTTGACGCGCTATGAACGAAAACAAACCTTAGCCAATGCAGAAAGATATATAACTGATGAGCTAAAAGAAAAAGAATCACTTATTTTAACGGCAGAAGAAGAAAGTTTAGTTTTGGAATATTCTCTTTTTGTAGATGTTCGCGAACAAGTAAAACAGTATATACCTCAAGTTCAGAAACTCGCGGCAAAAGTGAGTGAACTTGATGTCTTTTCAAGTTTTGCTGAAGTGACAGATCATTATCGCTTAACAAAACCAACATTCCACGATGGATTGGACTTAACAATTGTCAATGGACGTCATCCTGTAGTTGAAAAGATGATGAACAAACAACATTATGTACCAAATGATTGTGTTCTTTCATCAGAAGAAAACATGTTGTTAATCACAGGTCCTAACATGTCTGGTAAAAGCACATTTATGCGACAAGTGGCCATTACCGTCATTATGGGGCAAATGGGCTGTTATGTACCTGCTGAGAAAGCCTTACTACCTGTTACGGATCAAATATTCACGCGCATTGGGGCAGCAGATGATTTGGCAGCAGGACAAAGTACATTCATGGTAGAGATGCTTGAATCAACTTACGCAATAACTCATGCGACTGAGCGCAGTTTATTACTGTTCGATGAAATTGGTCGTGGTACATCTACGTATGATGGTATGGCACTCGCACAAGCGATGATGGAATACATTCATACAGAAATTCGTGCAAATACATTGTTTTCAACTCATTATCATGAACTTACTCAATTAGAAAAGCACTTAGATAAACTAAGAAATGTACATGTAGCGGCTATAGAGCAGAACGGTAAAGTAGTCTTTTTACATAAAGTGAAAAGTGGACCGGCTGATAAGAGTTATGGTATCCATGTGGCAGAACTTGCACAGTTACCTGAACCAATTATTGTTAGAGCAAGAGAGATACTGCAAGAGCTGGAGACAGTAAAAGAACATGAAAGTAAGGGCAAGCAATCTACAGTAAATGAACAGTTAACCTTTTTCCAAGAATCTAAAAAACAACCTGAAGAGATAAAAAAAGAACCCATAACAGATGGTGTACTATCATCTATTCGAGAGATAGATATAACAGGAACAACACCGATGAAAGCACTACAGTTTTTATATGAACTACAGCAAAAAATCGGTAAATAAACTTGTGTGAAAGGAGTAGATTCCATGGGACATATTCGCTTAATGGATGAACCCTTATCGAACAAAATAGCGGCGGGTGAAGTTGTAGAACGTCCTGCTTCCGTTGTTAAAGAACTTGTGGAAAACGCAATTGACGCCGGTAGTACTTCAATTGATATATATCTAGAAGAAGCGGGGTTACAAACGATCCATATAACAGACAACGGGAGCGGGATGGATGAAGAAGATGCCATTCTTTCTTTTTCACGACACGCAACGAGTAAAATAGCAAATGAATATGATCTTTTCCGTATACGAACACTGGGTTTCCGAGGAGAAGCACTTGCCAGTATTGCTTCTGTATCTAAAGTGGCATTATGGACTTCTGATGGTTCTACTACTGGGACAAGTATTGAAATAGAAGGTAGTCATGTGAAAAAACAGCAAGCAGGAGCACTTCGTAAAGGGACGGATATTAAAGTATCCCAACTGTTTTTCAATACACCAGCTCGATTGAAATATATGAAAACCATTCAAACGGAGCTTGGACATATCATCGATTTAATTAATCGATTGGCCCTTTGTTATCCATCTATTGCGTTTAAATTAAGCCACGGTGAACAAGTGTTACTTCATACGAATGGACGTGGTGATTTACAACAAGTAATCGCTGCAATCTATGGGATGGCAATTGCCAAAAAAATGATACCTTTTGAAGGTGAATCATCTGATTACCGTATCCATGGTTATGCTTCCTTACCAGAAATCACACGTGCATCAAAAAATTACCTTACTCTCTTTGTAAATGGTAGATGGGTTAAGCATTATAGCGTGCAACAATCGATTGTTAATGCATACCACACATTCTTACCAATAGAACGGTATCCGCTTGTCATATTGAATATCGTTGGTGATCCTTATTTGACGGATGTCAACGTGCATCCATCAAAACAACATATTCGATTGAGCAAAGAAAAAGAGTTGCAACAATTAGTCGAAGACACGATTAGAAACACGATTCGATCATTAATGAGAGCACCGGAAATTGCCGAAAAACCCAAAAAAGCCATCGTATCAAGTGAACAAATGGATCTCTGGAAGTCAAAACCAGTCCAACCAACTTATTCAGAAAATCGATCGATGCACACCTTTAACAAAACATCAGACACATCAATGGTAAAAGAACAGATGGACCATCAAGAGCCATTTATTCCACCAATCGAAAACATGCAAGCTGTTTCCTCTAAAGAGCCATTCCCAGAACTTGATATCGTTGGACAAATTCATGGCACGTATATTGTTGCTCAAAGTGTAGACGGGTTTTATTTAATAGATCAGCATGCGGCACAAGAACGAATTAAGTATGAATTTTTCCGTGATAAAGTAGGAGAGGTCGAAGCAGGGGAAAGACAGTCTTTGCTCATTCCTTTGTCAATGCATTATTCTGCAGATGAAGCTTTACATTTAAAGGAATATGCTAATCAGCTAGAAGATGTCGGGATTTCTCTAGAAGATTTTGGTCCTACTACCTTTATTGTTCGAGATCACCCAGTATGGTTTCCAAAAGGTTTTGAAGAAGAAATTGTTAAAGAATTAGTGGAACAAGTGCTAACTGGTCGAAAAGCGGACGTTAAAAAGTTACGAGAAGTTGCAGCTATTATGATGAGTTGTAAACGTTCAATTAAAGCCAATCATTTTTTAACAAAAGATGATATGACGAAGCTTCTATTTGATTTAAGACAAGCTGAACATCCATTTACATGTCCACATGGACGACCTGTTATTGTTCATTTTTCCACGTATGAGATTGAAAAAATGTTTAAACGGGTTATGTAAAGAAAAGACTACTTTTTAGGATAGTGGGTTCTCTTGAGAGGTGAAAACTTTAAAATACAACAAAAAAGGACGATCAATTCGCATCTGAATTGGCAGTCCTTTTTTTATTGATATATAAATATTCTTATTATACAAAGTGGATTTTTCGTTGCTTAATTGACAATTATTTGGTCATTACAATACAAGGTGTAATGTAACTAATTGACGTGCCAATAACATAACTACTTTAAAAATGTAATGGAGATGATATAGCAAATTTTATTAAACGAATGTAAATAATGAACTTGCTGAGTATCATTTGTCCGAGAACGAATAATTAACCTTTGAAACGCTTTCTAACCCTTTTTAGAGAGGTATATTGATTTCTTTAAAATTCCATTCACAATAGTATTAAAACAATATATTAATATCATAAAGGTGAACAACGGAGGAAGAATCATCCAATATTGTTTCGTCATAAAAACTTCTCTGGAAATGGAAATCATCCCTGAAAGTTCATATATGTTCAGTATTAATTCGCTAGATTGATATGTTGCACCTCCAACAAAAATGGATAGAATCCCTAAATGTACAAACATTTGAAGCACTTGTACAATATGTTGTGTCCAGAGTAAAAGAATCTTTGGCCATAACTGAGGATTAATGTGTTTGATTAAAATCCAAATTAACGATCCCCCCATTACAACTGAACTTTGAACATACTCCTTTTTTAATGTTTCATTCATTTCATTTCCAATGGAAGTTGTTGTTATTGGTAGAACAACGAAGGACATAATCATAATTTGTAAAATCAATCGCTCCATAAGTGTAGTTTCCCATACTCCAGTACTGTTAATAAGTATTGGAACTAGTAAAATATATGTTAATAGAGTTAGTGGTAAAAAATGCATACCATCCGCAATGGAATTAATGGCTACTCTAAATTTATTATTTAAATAAAACACATAAAGGATTGAAAATAAATAACCTGATACAATTCGTATAGTTGCAATGATTAATGTGATTAGGATGGTGTATTTGATACCTACTATTAATTGTTGAAGTATTGAATAACCAAATGGATCTGTACCAAATAGAACATTGGATGAAGGGGGGTGCGGTGCCATACTTAGCATTTCCCCTTCTTCATTATAAATATAATTGATTTGATCTATTTTGTCGTTGAAAAAAATGAAATACAGCAAACTAGTTAATAAAAGCCCGCATACAATCAAAATTGGGATCTTAATAGTTAAATGTTTAAATAAATTTATCCTGACTATTTTCAAGGTTTCTGATATTCCACGTCTTGATTCTTTTTTTCTAAAGATATTTAAAGATTGAATTTGTTGAAAATTCATCATAGATAACTTGAAATTATTGAATATCACATTTCTTTCTATATGCTCTCTATTCACGATACGTTCTACTACTGAATAGAAGAGGAAGAACGGAGTAAATATTGATAAAAGAATAAAAGTTGTACCACTAGGACTGAAATCAGTCTTCAAATAATAAAGAATCCCATTGATACCAAAAAGATATTCAATGATTAACAAGGAAGATAAACTGAGCCAAACAATTGATTTAGACTGGAAAAATAAACTTTTCAACACATTTGAAGTACAATGTTTCAGTAAAACTTCAATATTACTTAATCCCTTTGACCTGGCCAGCTCAACATAAGATTTTCCCCACTCCTCTTCAAATAACAAGATAAAAAGCTTGAAAAATAACAGAGTAGGTAGAATAGATAAACAAAGAATAGGGGCGATATATACCAAGTTATCTCCCAAACTATAAAATTGTAATATAAGAATATCGGTTTTTAAATAAACTTGAACAACTACAATTTGAATAAGAAATATAAATGAAAAATCTGGAAATGACTCAAGAATTTTTGCTATTTGCAGCAGAATTTTTTTAATAAATCCCTTAGTTAAAAGTGTAATAAATGACAAAACGAATGAAATTATTAGAGATAATAGTAGAGAAGCGACCAAAATCAGCATTGAGTAAATATAAGGTCCTTTGACATAAAAGTGATAGAAGCTGACTTGCCTCTCGGAAGGGTTTAAGAAATCTTTTACAACCCTGAAGAAAGTTGTGAAAAATAATTGTATATCGAAAGAGCCGTTAAGTGTAAAAAGAATAGGCGTACAGCTTATTAAAATAATTCCAATTACTCCGAATAAGTATTTAAATAGCGTAATTGGTATTATCTTCAAAATTCCAGCTCCTTTACTATTAAATTAAGAATTCAGTAAATGTTGTTATTATTATTTAAGAAATTACCATCTCTCGCATTTCAATGTTGTTTTTAATTTATAATAATCTTTATAAGTAAAGAAAGTAAAAAATGGTTATACCATAATATAAAAACGGGTACCCAGGAAGATATACGATGTGCTTCATTATCGTTTTCGAAACCCATTTTCTAATTCCAGTTTGACTCTGAATCTGCAAATCCATTATTCGAACTGATGACTTGTTTGTGAAAATGTACAATCTTTTATTAGAAAAAAGTCCTCCACTTGTAATACGCGCGAATTTTCAAAAAAGTTTCAATTATCTTTAATTTGTGAATTTTACATAAAAATTCCGATTTTTTATTAAAAGATTTTCGCATAGCGAAAGTAAGGCTGACAAGGAACGTTAATGAGAAGACATTATTTGTAAACATAACAGACGCCAATAAAAAGTTATAAATTATATATAAATGTACAAAGTATTAAAAATCAAGAAAATATTCTTCTAATTAACTATGCAATTTGCAGTGCTTTTCATTTCTGACTTTCTCAAAGATCATCTTATTAATAATAGAAAATTGTCATTGTAAATAAAAAAAATGAAAAAGTTGAACAAACCAGAAAAAGAAACGAAAGCAAATAAGTACCGCTAAAAGCGATGCTAATTTGCTTTCGTTTTTAATTACTGATTAAAGTTCTCTTTAGAGTTTTACATCTCTTTCTATTGTTCATTATTTAATTGGTAGTTAAAAACTAATCGCGATTTAAATTTAAAGAAGATGGAAAGTCTATAATTAATAACCATCACGCAAAAAGGAGATTTTTCAAATGACCGAGTTCCCGATTATACATACAAATATTTGGGATGCTGTTTGGGCAATCCCGGTAATTATGATATTGGTAATCGTACTCAAGGTGTTGTTGCCTATTTCTTCTAAACACATTCCTGTAAGTGCAACAATCATTGGAATGATCATTTCAATATTTATTAGTCATCCTCATAATTTATCAGCCGGAATTTTTATGGGGTTTTTTTATAGTGCCGCTGCAATAGGGACGTTTGCTTCATTAAAAACTACATTAAAAGCATACCGAAGTTAAAAAAAGCCCAACGTGACTAGCAATTGCTAGTCATTCGTTGGGTTTTCATTTTCTTCGTTGAACCACAATGGGTCATCATTTTCGACTTCTCCGTTATAGTTTATCAATACTTCTTCTCCAGCTTTAATATCTTTGTAAGCAAAGAAATCAAAAGTATGATTGTCAAAATTAATATCATACATTGCATTTGGTTGGTACGAGTGATTAAATAACATGCCATATCCTAATACCAATGCAGTATGGTTTATGCCATACTCAAAAGCATAATCCGCTAAAAGCGTCTTCTCAACATGTTCATGTTGTTCATTTGGATAGGGGAGAACAGGCGCTTCATGAATGAGTTCGCCTTTTTTGATATTACGTTTTGCAAAAACGCCACGATTTAATTCTCCGTCACTTAATGTAGATGTTTTGATTTCAATCATTAGGTTCACCTTCTCAATTCGATTGTTAATATTATATATGACTTGCAGGAAGAAATAGTAGCAGTAAAATCGTCCAACAAGTTACAAGTATAACATGTGGAATCTTAATCGTAATTTTACAAGGGAAATAGTAACTATTATTCGTAAGGGTTCAGTCACATCTATTTTTCAGTCAAGCCTTTAAAAATCGTGTCAATATTCCATTCCATCATTTTAATATACGTATCACCATCTTCACCGGGCTTACCTATGGAGTCAGTAAAGACTTTGCCGTAGATCGGTACTCCAGTTTCAGCAGACACTGTTTCCATACTACGAGGATCTATGCTCGTTTCAACAAATAATACAGCATCTTTTTTCGTATTAATAAAATCAACTACTGATTTCACTTGATCTGGAGATCCTTGATTTTCAGCATTAATTTCCCAGATATAAGCTGCATCAAAATCATAAGCTTCAGAGAAATATTTAAAGGCACCTTCGCTTGTAATTAAAAGACGCTGTTCTTTTGGAATTTCGTTATAACGCGTAACTGATTCCTGATGTAGAGTTTCAAGTTTCTCAATGTATGCTTTAGCGTTCTTTTCATATACATCTGCATGTTCTGGGTCAACTTTAATCAATCCATCTCTAGCATTTTCAGCATATTTAATTCCGTTACGAATATCTAACCATGCATGAGGGTCTTCTTCAGATTCTTTCCCTTTAGTGGTCAAATATTTTGGTTGAACACCTTCACTCATCTGAAACACAGGTGAGTCTTTTTCACCTTTATTGGCAGTGAGTAATAATTTTTCAAACCAAGAGTTTCCTGCTTCTAAATTAAGTCCATTGTAAAATACGGCATCCGCATCTGTTGTTAGTTGAACATCTTTTGGAAGCGGATCATATTCATGAGGATTAGAACCAACTGGAGCAAGCGTATGAATCTCTACTCGATCTCCACCCACATTTTTAACAATATCGTAAATAATTGAATAGGTAGCAATGACATGGATTTGTTCGTTAGGATCTTTATTAGCATTTTCATCATCTTTTCCACACGCTGAAATAAGTAGGAGCAATATGATGCTCATGATGCCTGTAACATATTTTATAGTTTTCATCTTAATCCCCCAATATAATTTATGATTGTGAATGCATTTCTCTTTTTCGTGCACTTTTAATTGCGCGCCATATTAAGCCTTGTTTTGGTGAAAATAAAAATGCCAGAATAAATAAAACAGTTGCAGCAAGTACAATGGTCGCACCTGATGCTAAATTGTAGGTATAGCTAAAATACAATCCGAGTATGGCTGACAACACACCGATTCCAGCGGAAAGGTAGAGCATTACCCACAGCCGATCTGTTAATAAATAAGCAGTTGATGCCGGCGTAATAAGCATTGCTACAACTAGAATAATACCAACTGTTTGTAAAGAAGCTACTGTTACTAATGTTAGAAGTGCCATTAAGAAATAATGAATAACTTTAGTTGGTAATCCATATGCTGCTGCCATCGTTGGATCAAACGAACTAACAAGAAGTTCCTTATAAAAGACATAAATACTAACAAGAATGAAGATTCCAATGATTAGAGTTGACAACATTTCAGATGGACGTACGGCGAGTACATTTCCAAAAAGAATGTGGTACAAATCTGTGCTGCTTTTCATAAATGTAATAAGAATAATCCCAGATGCAAATGCAGCTGTGAACATGATACCAATTGATACGTCATTCTTAATCCTACTATTATTACTAATGAACCCAATACCTAACGCTGTTATTAATCCAGTGAATACAGCTCCAAAAAAGAAGTTTATACCCAAAATATAAGACAATGCCACACCAGGAAGTACGGCATGCGAGATTGCATCCCCCATTAATGCCATCCCTCTTAAAATGATAAAGCATCCAATTACCCCACAAATAATACCAACCATAATGGATGTAAGTAAGGCTTTTTGTAAAAACCCATAATGGATGAGCGCTTCAATAAAATTCATCATACTTTAACCTCATCTCCAATCAATGTAGGAAATTGATTTGTGTATGCTCTACTTAAGACTTGTGGTTGAAATACTTTTTCAACGTCCCCATGATCGATTAGCTCTTTGTTTAACAAAATTAGTTCATTAAAATAATCACTGGCTTTACTTAAATCATGATGAACAACGACTACAGTTTTTCCGTTATCTCGAAGCTCTTTTAATATCGAGATAATTTTCTCCTCACTAGTGACATCAACACCTACGAACGGTTCATCAAGAAAATACATCTCAGGTTTCTGTGCCAATGCTCGAGCAAGGAATACTCTTTGCTGTTGTCCACCTGAAAGTTCTCCTATTTGACGTTTAGAAAGCTCTGCTATCCCTACTTTTTCTAAACACTCCATAGCTAATAACTTATGTTCTTTTTTTGGACGCTTGAAGATGCCCAAGTTTGGATAAGTACCGAGTAATACAGTATCAATAACTGTAATCGGAAAATCCCAGTCGATATTACTTCGTTGAGGAACATAAGCAACTTTTGTTTTCATTTCCTTAATCGATTTTCCTAGTATTTCAACTTTTCCGTTATCTTTTTTTATTAGATTTAATAAAACTTTTAACAAAGTCGATTTCCCTGCACCGTTTGGTCCAATAATACCAACCAATTTACCTTCCTCAACTGTAAAACTGACATTCTTTAAAGCCTCGGTACCGTTATACGAAACAAATAAATCGTTAACGGCTATTGCTGTTGCCATAACTAATTCCTCCTAATAATAAATCTATTGTTCAAATCATATGATTTTAAATAAAATATTTCCCGTCCGAAAAAAAGTTTCCTTAGAACAACTATATGCGAATAAACTCGTTTAAGCAACAGCAATAAACTAAATATATTTATTATTAAGGTCTCAATTACTTTTATGTAACGTAGTTAGTAAAAGGGTTCTAAATATTACTACAGAAAAATATAAGCATCATTATTAGTTCTACCCGATTGAATGGTGCGTTTTTTGTACATTCAAACAGGAAAAATAGTATAATTAATGGATAAAGTTTCTTTTGAAAATATACCTTAAATTTCCGTTAAATGGATTTTGGGTTAATAGTTCTCAAGTTTAAATGAATAGTTGTGAATGGAAGCTTTCTGGTGAAAAGTGCATATGCCTGATTTCTAGAATAACTCGGCGGTTGGCAAAAAGTAGTAGAAGCAACACGTCTATTTAAATGGAGGAGAGATGCATGATGCTTTCAGCAGGAGGACGTTCAAAAATTATTCGAACTTTAAATACCTTTGAATTTGATTTACTTATAATTGGTGGTGGAATCACTGGAGCGGGTATTGCTCTTGACGCAGTAACGAGAGGACTATCCGTTGCGTTAGTTGAAATGCAAGACTTTGCTGCAGGTACTTCTAGTCGTTCTACAAAACTCGTGCACGGTGGCCTTCGTTATTTAAAACAATTTGAAATACAATTGGTTGCTGAAGTGGGTAGAGAACGTGAAATCGTTTATGAAAATGCAGTTCATGTAACAGAGCCTGAATGGATGCTCCTACCGTTTCACAAAGGTGGTACATTTGGACCGATTTCAACGTCTGTTGGGCTTAGAGTGTATGACTTTTTAGCTGGAGTAAAACGTGCTGAACGACGTCAAATGTTATCAACTGGGGAAACGAAGAAAAAAGAGCCCCTTCTAAAAACTGATGGACTTCGTGGAGCTGGTTACTACGTTGAATACCGAACGGATGATGCTCGATTGACGATTGAAGTAATCAAAAAGGCGGCTGAAAAAGGTGCAGTTTGCGTAAACTATGTTAAAGCACAATCATTTGTCTACCAACAAGGTAAAATTATTGGAGTTGATGTAGTGGATCAAATTTCTGGTGAAACTGCAACCATTCTTGCCAAAAATGTTGTCAATGCGACGGGACCTTGGGTAGATAGTGTTCGTGCAAAGGATTCAATTGAAAATGGTAAACAACTTCATATGACAAAAGGTGTTCATGTGGTAGTTGACCAATCAGTTTTCCCTTTAAAACAAGCCGTTTACTTTGATACCCCTGATGGTCGAATGATGTTTGCGATACCCAGAAATGGTAAAGCATACGTTGGAACGACAGATACTTTTTATGGAGAAAATCCAAAAAATCCTATTGCGACGAGTGAGGATGTCACATACATATTAAATGCAATTGCTTTTATGTTCCCAAGCATCCAATTAACTCAACAGCAAGTAGAATCTACTTGGGCAGGTATCAGACCTCTTATCTATGAAAAAGGAAAAAATCCGTCAGAGATTTCTCGTAAAGATGAAATCTGGGAGTCTGCAAGTGGACTTGTTACAATAGCTGGAGGTAAGTTAACTGGGTACAGAAAAATGGCTGAATTGGTCGTTGAGCGTGTAAAGAGAAACGGCAGAGTCTCTTCTTTTGGACCTTCTGTTACAAAACATCTTCAATTGTCTGGTGGGGATTTTGGAGGTTCTAAATGTTTTATATCCTTTATTGAAAAGAAAGCACTTGAAGGTGAAAAATATGGCTTAACATATGATGAAGCTCAACATCTTGCAGCCTTTTATGGAACGAATGTTGACAAATTATATGACTTTGCAGTTGTTCACAAAGACAATACTTATGGATTGCCGTTACCTATAGCTTCAAGGCTGGATTATGCTATCCAATATGAAATGGCATGTACTCCAGCTGATTTTTTTGTTCGACGAACAGGTAATTTATATTTCAATATTGAAGAAGTACATGAATATAAAGAGCAAGTGTGTCAAATGATGAAATCACAACTTGGATATTCAGAAAACCAATTGGATTTTTATCGATTTGATTTGGATAAACAAATTAAAGCAACAACATCATTTCGAGAGGAGAATTCTTGATGGCTAAAAGTATTTATTATGTAAAAATGTCAGATGGACATGAAATCTATACAGAAGTATATAAACCAGAGGATTCACCAATTGGACATGTTCATATATTACATGGCTTGGCAGAGCATATTGGCCGTTATGAAGAGTTTGCTCATATTTTGGTGGAAAAAGGATATATGGTATCTGGGCATGACCATCGTGGGCATGGACAAACAGGAAAAAAACAAAGTCCACTCGGATTTTTTGCCAATAAGGATGGCTTTGAACGAGTGACGGAAGATGTAAGGGAAGTTTTACAAGCTGTTCGTAAGGATATAACTTGTGAAAGTCCAATTCTTTTTGCCCACAGTATGGGCTCATTTATTGGGAGGCGCTATATTCAAAAATACGGTCAGTCTGTATCAAAAATTGTCCTATCAGGAACGGATGGACCAACAGGTTTAACTGGTAAAATAGGTAAAATTTTTGCGCAAGGATTTGCACTCATCAAAGGAAAGCAAGCTGAGAATCCTTTTCTAAATAAAATGACATTTGGTAATTTTAATGGAAAATTTAAAGAATCGCAAACTGATTTCGATTGGTTAAGTTCTGATCAATCAGAAGTTCAAAAATATGTTGAGGATCCTTTGTGTGGGTTTGTTCCGAGTAACCAACTTTTTATCGATTTAATCAATGGACTCAGTATCATTCATGACAACATAGAAATTGAGCGTATTCCAAAAAACATACCAATTTTAATGATAGCTGGAACAATAGACCCTGTCAGCAGAAACGGAAAAAAACTGTGGATAGTTGCCAAACAATATAAAAAAGCAGGATTAACTGATATTACTGTGGTGTTAGTAGAAGATAAAAGGCATGAATTATTACACGATATTGGAAAAGAAGATACTTTTAATCTCGTCATGAAATGGATGGAGAAAAAATGATCAATATAGAAGTACTGGCAATAGTTGGACCTACTGCATCTGGAAAAACTGCGTTGTCCATTAAACTTGCCAAATTGTTGAATGGAGAAATTATTAATGGGGATTCTATGCAGGTATATAAAGGTCTTGATATTGGTACAGCAAAAATCACGCCGGAAGAGATGGAAGACATTCCTCACCATTTACTAGATATAAAAGAGCCAACAGACTCTTTTTCAGTTGCTGAATTCCAACAATTGGTTCGAGCCAAAATAGCTGAAATTCGAACAAGAGGAAAGTTGCCAATTCTCGTAGGGGGTACAGGACTATACATACAATCGGTTTTATACGACTTTCAGTTTACGGAAGACCGTGTGGATGAAGCAGTTCGAAATGCATACTATGAGAAACTAAAAAAACTAGGACCTGAAGCGATGCATGAAAAGCTTCAACGAATTGATCCTCAAAGTGCGGCAGTGATTCATCCGAATAACACGCGTCGAGTTGTACGTGCTTTAGAAATTGCCGAGCACTCTGATACTACTAAATCGGCTAATCCTCAAAATCAAGGTCGTGAATCAATGTATCGCCATGTGATTTTAGGTTTACATGTTGATCGAGAACAATTGTATGAACGAATTAATATGCGAGTTAGTAATATGATTGAGCAGGGCTTAGTTAGTGAAGCCAGGCAACTATGGGACAATGGAATTATAGATGTACAAGCAGTACAAGCAATAGGCTATAAAGAGATATACGCTTATTTTAGAAATGGTATTTCTTTAGAAGAAGCGGTTGAACAAATTAAACAAAATTCACGAAGATATGCAAAGCGTCAGCTCACTTACTTCCGTAATAAATTTCCAATCACATGGATTGAACCTGATGTCAACATGTCTGAATTACTTTCAAAAATAATAAATGAAATGCAGGAATCTGGTCATTAAAAGCGAATACTATCAAAAGTAATTAAATAAACGCACCACACATTTAGTTCATACAGGGGGAAGTACAATTATGAAACCAATAAATATTCAAGATGTTTGTTTAAATCAGTTTCGCAAAAATAGTATATTTGTTACTGTATTTTTATTAAATGGTTTTCAGTTAAAAGGAATTATCAAATCCTACGATAACTTTACGGTGTTATTAGAATCTGATGGTAAACAGCAACTCATTTATAAACACGCCATTTCTACATTCGTACCTGCAAAATCAGTAGTAATAACAATGGATGAAACTTAACCAATAAACAAGTCATTTGACAATATACCTGTGGGGGTATATTATATTATTATAAACCACTTATTGGAGGAATTAAAAATGAAAACGATTCAACCTGAAAAATTACAAGAAAAGCTAGAAGCTAGTGAAAAAGTTCATATGATTGATGTTCGCGAAGCGGATGAAGTTGCTAAAGGTATAATACCTGGTGCAGAACATATTCCATTAGGATTAGTAGAATTCAAATACCAAGATTTAGACAAAACGAAGGAATACGTAATTATTTGTCGTTCTGGAGGACGTAGTGGAATGGCTTGTCAATTCCTAGAAGGTCAAGGGTTTGATGTAACGAACATGTCTGGCGGTATGTTAGACTGGCAAGGTGAAGTTGAAATATAGAAAAGTAGCAGATTAACTCGGAACCGAGTTAATCTGCTTTTTCTGTTTCAAGTAAAGAACGAAATGGCAAACGCCAATTATATAAGTAGGAGACAACTCGTAAGACAGTCATCAATACAAACAAAATATAGAGCGAAATATCGTCTGTAGCAAGGTCAAAACCAATAACTAAACCTGCAATTGCTGCCCATACTGCATACACTTCATTTTTAAGTACAAGTGGTTTCCGTCCGGCCAAGACATCACGAACGATCCCGCCTCCTGAACCTGTTAATACTGCAGCGACAACGGTTGCACTTATAGGGAGTCCAAGGTGTACAGCGAATAATGCCCCTTGAATTGCAAAAGCAGAAAGTCCAATTGCATCGAAGAATTTCCCCCAGCGATTCCAATGTTTTAATAATTTCAGTGGGAATAAAAAGACAGCTGTAATTGCAAAAAGGGCAATTTGAAACATCATTTCTTGTTCCCATAGTGCTGAGACGGGTACTCCTATTAATAAATTCCGAATTGCTCCTCCACCAAAGGCAGTCACAATTCCGAGTAAATATACACCGAACAAATCATATTCTTCTTCCATAGCAACAATTGCCCCTGATACAGCAAATGCAATTGTTCCAATAATACTTAACACTTCCCAAGCCACTTGACATTCCTCCAAAATTCATTAGAACCGATATAATAATAGCAGATATATATGCTATTACAACTATTTTGGTTTTATATTCTATTTAAATAGGTATGATAAGATAGAATAAGGAAATAGAAGAATTGAGGAATAAATTATGACGTTTCAATCAGTATTAACAACGAACTTATTAAATGAAGCAAAACATATTGAACAACTAGTATCAGAGCAACATGAGACAGCCGATCGTATTGCTTTCTTCAATCAGGAAAAAGTCATTACAGCTTTTAGAAAACATCAAGTAAGTGATTTTCATTTACATCCTTCAAATGGATATGGCTATGATGATGAAGGAAGGGATAATTTAGAACGTGTGTATGCTGAAGTATTTGGATCTGAAGCTGCGCTTGTAAGACATCAAATAATTTCAGGAACACATGCAATAACCATCAGTTTATTTGGCGTGCTCCGACCTGGAGATGAATTACTATATATAACGGGCAAACCATATGACACATTACAAGCAATTGTTGATGGTGGAGAGCATGACACCGGTTCTTTAAAAGACTTTAATATTTCATATCGACACATAGATTTACAAGATAACGGTGATGTTGATTGGGAAAAAGTAGAGCAAGCGATTACATCAAAAACAAAAGTGGTTGCCATTCAACGCTCAAAGGGATACGCTAATCGTCCTTCATTTACTGTTGATCAAATTAAACAAATGACAAAAAAAATTCGCTCCATTAAACCACAAGCAATTATTTTCGTTGATAATTGTTATGGTGAGTTTGTAGAAAAGCTTGAACCAACGAATGTAGGGGTTGATTTAATGGCTGGTTCCCTTATTAAGAATCCTGGTGGTGGTCTTGCGAAAATGGGGGGATACATAACAGGGCAGAAAAAGTATGTTGATATGTGTGCTTATCGAATGACTTCACCTGGTATAGGAGGCGAGGCAGGTGCTTCCTTAAATACATTAGGAGATATGTATCAAGGCTTTTTCTTAGCGCCTCATGTTGTGGCACAAGCAGTTAAAGGAGCAATTTTCACATCGGCCATGCTCGAAAAAATAGGGATGAATACATCACCTCATTATCTTGAAAAGCGGACAGACTTAATACAGTCTGTATCATTCAAAACGGCACAACAAATGATACAATTTTGTCGGGCTATACAAGCTAATTCTCCAATAAATGCTCATTTTTCTCCAGAACCTGCATATATGCCGGGTTATAAGGACGATGTCATCATGGCAGCAGGAACTTTTGTTCAGGGATCAAGTATTGAATTAACTGCTGACGGACCATTACGTCCTCCTTATACAGTATATATCCAAGGGGGATTAACCTATGAACATGTTAAGTTTGCGATCCTCTCTGCTGTTCTTCAACTTCAAGATAGTCCGCTCAATAAATAAGGTGTATATTTCTGATTTAAGAATATTTTTCGGTGTTAGGTAATGTAACATATTATTGACACGAAACCTTACATAATGTAAGATAAGAATTGTGAAAGCGGAGGTGAGTCATGTGAGTCAACAACTAAGAAGAACGATGCCCTTGCTCCCAATTAGCATTGTCATGCAGCTCACAGAATTGACTGCCAGACAAATTCGCTATTATGAAGATCATGATTTAATTAACCCAGCACGTACAGATGGTAATCGACGGATGTTTTCATTAATTGATGTCGACACTTTACTTGAGATTAAAGATTTTCTTGAGCAAGGCATTAATATGGCTGGAATTAAAAAAATATTTGAAATGAAAAACCAGCCCCTCATCGCTGAAAAGAAAGCCCAGATGACAGACAAGGAACTACGAAGTTTCTTGCGTGTTGAAATGCAACAGGCAGGAAGAATGCAAAAGGCTTCTTTAAGACAAGGTGATTTATCTCGTTTTTATCATTAAAGCGAGCAATTATAAATTAAAATTATAGGAGAGTGACAAGAAGTGAGCAAGTACACTAAAGACGACATTCATAAGTTTGTAAAAGAACAAGAAGTTAATTTTATACGTTTACAATTCACAGATATTCTTGGAACGATTAAAAATGTTGAGATACCTGTAAGCCAGCTTGAAAAAGCACTCGATGATAAAATGATGTTTGATGGTTCTTCAATTGAAGGATTCGTCCGCATTGAAGAGTCAGATATGTATTTAGTTCCAGATTTAAACACGTGGGTTGTATTCCCGTGGATTACTGGAAAAGGGAAAGTGGCTCGTTTAATCTGTGACGTAAATAAAGCTGATGGTTCACCATTCAAAGGAGATCCACGCAGTAATTTAAAACGTGTTTTAAAAGAAATGAAAGAATTCGGTTTTACAGATTTTAATTTAGGACCTGAACCGGAATTCTTCCTATTCAAATTAGATGAACGTGGTGAACCAACACTTGAACTAAATGACACTGGTGGATATTTTGATTTAGCACCAATGGATTTAGGAGAAAATTGCCGTCGTGATATAGTTCTAGAATTAGAGGAGATGGGCTTTGAAATCGAAGCATCTCACCATGAAGTAGCTCCAGGACAACATGAAATTGATTTTAAATATGCAGATGCAGTGACAGCTTGTGATAATATACAAACATTTAAATTAGTAGTTAAAACCATTGCACGTAAACATGGTTTGCACGCGACATTTATGCCAAAACCATTATTCGGTGTCAATGGATCAGGAATGCATATGAACGTGTCGTTATTTAATGGTAAAGACAATGCGTTCTATGATGAGAATGCAGACTTGAAATTAAGCGAAACAGCTTATCAATTCATGGCAGGTATTTTGAAGCATGTACAAGGCTTTACAGCAATTACGAATCCAACGGTTAATTCATACAAACGTTTAGTGCCAGGGTACGAAGCACCTTGTTATGTTGCTTGGTCTGCACAAAACCGTAGTCCACTTATTCGTATTCCTTCTTCTCGTGGAGTAAGTACTAGAGTAGAAGTACGTTCAGTTGACCCAGCTGCTAATCCATATCTTGCGATGGCAGTCATCTTGAAAGCTGGACTTGATGGTATTAAAAATAAATTAACACCACCTCCAGCAGTTGACCGCAACATCTATGTTATGAACAAACAAGAGCGTCGTGCAAATGGGGTTGAAGATCTTCCGGCCGACTTATATGCTGCTTTAATAGAACTTGAAAAAAATGAAACAATTCGTGAAGCGTTAGGTGAGCATATTTATGCAAACTTCGTAGATTCCAAAGAAATTGAATGGGATATGTTTAGAGCATCTGTACACCCATGGGAACGCGAACAATATTTGAAAATGTATTAATATTTAAGGTAATTATATAGTTGTCAACACAAAACCCTACTTAAATAGTGGGGTTTTGTGTTTTGTAAGAATACCTCTTTTTACCTTGAGGGCGTAGCTCGTCACTAAATAAAGAATGGATATGCAAAAATATCCACACTAACGAATAAACGTTAAATTTGAGTTCATAATAATAAACACGATTAGTATTTTTTTTTTTGTAAATAGGAAAAGTTGGCTTTTCCTATTAATTGTTACGAAATTATGCTTTGAAAATTCAGTCAGTTGTTATGTATGGTTGTTTCTAGTAGAATGAATATTACTGATTTTGGTTTATGAAAAGAGGGCATCAAAATGAAAAAATCTATTTTTGGATTAACATTAGAACAGCTGACAGTGTGGCTTTTAGATAACGGACAAAAAAAATACCGAGCTGAGCAAATTTGGGATTGGTTATATATTAAACGAATTACCGATTTTTCACATATGAATAATGTCAGTAAAGAGTGTATTGAATTACTTGAAGAAAACTTTGTGTTTTATACACTTGAAGAAAGTGTGAAACAGGAATCAGCAGACGGAACAATTAAGTTCTTATTTAAGATGGAAGACGGAAATTTAATTGAAACAGTTTTAATGAGATTTAAGTATGGTTTATCAGTATGTGTTACTACTCAAGTAGGATGTAACATTGGTTGCAGTTTTTGCGCGAGTGGATTATTGAAGAAAAGCCGTGATTTATCAGCAGGTGAAATCGTTGAGCAGATCATGAAAGTGCAACAACATCTTGATGAATTGGAAAAAGAAGAACGAGTAAGTCATATTGTCGTAATGGGGATCGGCGAGCCATTTGATAACTACACGAACTTAATGGGCTTCTTAAACATTGTTAACTCACAAAAAGGCCTTGCAATAGGTGCTCGTCACATTACTGTATCGACAAGTGGAATTGTTCCGAAAATTTACGATTACGCAGATGAAGGACTTCAAGTGAATTTGGCGATCTCAATTCATGCACCGACAAATGAATTGCGTACACGTATTATGAAGATTAATAAAGCATATCCAATTGAAAAACTAATGGATGCAATTGATTATTATTTGAAAAAAACGAACCGAAGAATTACGTTCGAATATATTCTTTTGCGTGACGTTAATGACCATGTGGAAGAAGCTTGGGGTCTTGCGAAACTACTTGAAAACAAGCGTCATCTTTCTTATGTTAATTTAATTCCGTATAACCCGGTTGATGAACATGGGCAATACCAACAAAGTACCCCTGAAGCAATTACTGCATTTTATAATGCGCTTAAGAAAAAGGGAATTAACTGCGGTGTTCGCCATGAACAGGGAGCTGATATTGACGCTGCTTGTGGCCAGTTAAGAAGTAAGCAAATTAAAAAAGCTGATAAAGCTAAAATATGAATTATAAGGACTAACGAAAATCGTCTCTCATTGTAGGGACGATTTTCGTTTTTTCAATTTTAATTAATCGAGTCAATTTCATAACTCCTCAATTCTATAATAAACACGAACATTTAATTGCTTTTTATATTAATTTTTATTTTAGTCAAGTATGGTTGATTGTAGCGCAATGCGGCGACTCATGTGGGACTAGCACGAACTGAAAGCCCCGCAGGAACGCAGTGACGAGGAAATTGAAGTCGTGCCCCACGGAAAGCGTCCGCATGGAGCGGAAATCTAGTTTGTTCGGATTTTATTCCTAGATTTTTCATTATTAAATTGACTCAATTATGAAAAATCGTATAAATATTTTAAAGGTTAAAAAAATAAAATGAAATCAATACTATTTTAAAACCTTAATACATAAAATAAAGTAAGCAAAGGAGGAGGAGGAGGTAGGGTAATTGAGTGAAAAGAAGAATCAAGCCCCGTTTGACAAGATCATGCTTGTTCGGACGGTTATCCTTTTATTAGCTTGGATAAATCAGTATTTGGTAATGAAAGGTTATAGTCCTTTGCCATTTACTAATGAAGAAACTGAAGTGACGGTTACTGTTTTTATCGCATTTGCAGCATCCATTTGGGCTTGGTGGAAAAACAATGATGTACGCTTTAAAGCAAGACGAAATACTCAATTTTTAAAAGATAAAGGATTAAAATAATTAAAGTGAGGAAGAACGGATTAAATAGTAGAAAAAAACCCACAAAAAGGCCGACTGAAGATGGAAATGTCAGTCGGCGTGATATCGGCTCAAATTTATTATAGCATAATTTTACGAAATGGTATAGTTATTAATAATAAATTGAAATCCTCTTACACTTTGCGTGTAAGAGGATTTCAATTTATTTAGTGGATATGACGATAAACACCTACAACTTTTCCTAAAATCGACACTTGTTCAACAATAATTGGCTCCATAGAGGAATTTTCAGGTTGAAGTCTGAAATATGATTCTTCTTTAAAAAAGCGTTTTACTGTTGCTTCGTCTTCTTCAGTCATAGCAACAACGATATCCCCATTATTTGCAGTTTGCTGCTGTTTTACAACAACGTAATCCCCATTTAAAATGCCAGCTTCTATCATACTATTTCCCATGATTTCAAGCATAAATAGATTATCTTCTGAAGTTCCGAATGTTTCAGGCAGTGGGAAAAACTCTTCAATATTTTCAATAGCTGTGATAGGCAATCCAGCAGTAACCTTACCTATTAATGGAACATTTATCACGTTTGGTCTTAAATCATTTAAGTTATCAATCTCTAAAATCTCAATAGCTCTTGGTTTGGTAGGATCCCGTCTAATTAATCCTTTGCTTTCTAGTCGTGCTAAATGACCATGAACTGTAGAACTAGATGCAAGACCTACAGCTTCCCCAATTTCTCTTACAGATGGCGGATATCCTTTTCTTCGAACTTCATCTTTAATAAAAGCCAATATATCTTCTTGTCGTTTAGATACTTTTTTCAACCAGTTCACCTCCACCTAATAGTTTGCCTCATTTAACTAAGTTTAGTATAACAATTGCTAGTAATATATGCAAACATAGGTTCTAATTATTGTTGACAAGAAACGTGTGTTCGGTTTATAGTGAGGATATACATTTGCGAACAGACATTCGATTAGAGGAGGAACTCATATGAATTGGGTCAAGAATAATTCATTTATTTCATTACTATTAGGTATTATCTTTAGTTGTACACTATGCTTTGTTATTTTTACAATAGAGAAAGAGGAATCTTTTAATGAAATCTTGATACTTGAGGGAGATACGCTCTGGACGTTATCCGATAAATATCGTGGGGACACACCAAAACAAGATTGGATTACAAAAGTGATGATCACGAATAACTTAAATACACAAATGATACTAGCAGGTGACTCTCTTTTAATTTCAACCAGTGATTATCAATATACATCAGATCAAGGTGTAGAATATGCTGGTGATATAAAGTGATGGGAAACACTAATTCTGCCGTTATATACTGCCGTGTAAGTACTGAAAAAGAAGCTCAAGAATCTTCTTTACTTAGGCAAGAAGAAGAGTTGCGTCATTTTGCTCAAGTACAAAAATACTTTGTAAGAGATGTGTTTATTGACCAACATAGTGGTTACTCGGTCGAACGTGAAGGTTTACTAGATATGCTAGATTTTGTTAAAATACATTCAATAACCACAGTCTTTATTCAAGATGAGACTCGTTTAGGGCGAGGCAATTCTCGTATGGCCATTTTACATATGCTAAAAAAATTAGATGTTCAAGTAATTTCTTTGAATGATGGTGGTTCTATTTGTTTAAATGAAATGGACACGATGATGCTCGAAATCTTAGCCCTTGTAGAAGAATACCAACGGAAATTGCATAATGCAAAAATTCGAAGAGGTATGAGAAGGGCTGTTGTACATGGATTTAAACCCGAAAAGAACCTTAAAAATCAAGGTAATCCTGAAGGTAGAGAACGAAAAGAAATCCCAATAGAAGAAATCGTGAAACTACGCCAAAATGGTTTAACATATGAAGAAATTGCATCAACTTTAAGAGGATTCGGTTTTCCTGTAAGTAAAGCTACCGTCCATCGAAGGTATACGGAGTATAAAGAAAGACTTGGAGGCTAAATACTTGCGCTCTGAGTCTTTTTTGCATACCGTTTAAGAAGATTATTAAAAGAAAGGTGTGAACTAATGTTATCTTCAGATAAAATTGCCCGAATTAATGAGCTATCAAAAAAATCTAAATCAATTGGTCTTACACTCGAGGAAGCCAAAGAACAAACGTCATTACGAAAAGAATATTTAGAAACGTTTCGTTCATCCATGAAAAATACGATTGAAAACGTGACAGTTATAGATCCAGAAGGTAATGATGTAACCCCTGAAAAAGTGAAAGCAATAAAAGAAAAGAAATTTCTGAATTAAACCAACATTTCATTAACCATTGTCAGTTCGTCAAAAGTTGACTAAACTAAAGGGAGAAGAAAACTTCTGTTTCAGAAAGGATGTTAAACATGTCTCAAAACTTAGATCAGTTAGCCATTAATACTATTCGTACGTTATCAATCGATGCAATTGAAAAAGCAAACTCAGGTCATCCAGGGTTACCAATGGGTGCTGCTCCAATGGCCTATACACTTTGGACAAAGCATTTACGTCATAATCCTGAAAATCCTACTTGGTTTAATCGCGATCGTTTTGTCCTTTCAGCTGGCCACGGTTCAATGTTGCTATATAGCTTATTGCACTTAGGTGGATATGATCTTCCAATGGAAGAGATTAAAAATTTCAGACAATGGGAATCTAAAACACCAGGTCATCCAGAGTTTGGTCATACTTCAGGCGTAGAAGCAACAACTGGTCCACTTGGACAAGGTATCGGTATGTCTGTTGGTATGGCTATGGCAGAGCGCCATTTAGCGGCAGTATACAATAAACCTAACCATGAAGTTATAGATCATTTCACGTATGCTCTATGTGGTGATGGAGACTTAATGGAGGGTGTTGCAGCAGAAGCTATTTCACTTGCTGGTCATTTACAATTGGATAAATTAATTGTTCTTTACGATAGCAATGACATTTCTCTTGATGGTGATTTAAATAAATCATTCTCGGAAAAAATCCAAAAACGTTTTGAATCTTACGGATGGAACTATTTACATGTAGCAGATGGAAACTCACTTGAAGATTTAACAAATGCAATTGAATCAGCTAAAAACCATAAAGGTCAGCCTACTCTAATCGAAGTTAAAACGGTTATTGGTTTTGGATCTCCAAATCGATCAGGTAAATCTGATGCACACGGGATGCCATTAGGTAAAGATGAAGCGTTATTAACAAAAGAAAGCTACAAGTGGACATTTGAAGAAGATTTCCATGTGCCTGAAGAAGTGTATGCTAATTTCAAGGAAGCGGCAGAGCAACTTGGAGGAGCTAATGAAGCATCATGGAATGAATTGTTTAGCTCATACAAAGAAGAGTATCCTGAACTTGCAGAACAGTTATCACTAGCAATAAAAGGACAGCTTCCTGAAAGCTATGATGCTGAAATTCCTGTATACGAAGCTGGAAAATCACTTGCAACACGTGCATCTTCTGGTGATGTGTTGAATGCCATCGCTAAAACTGTCCCATCATTCTTTGGCGGAAGCGCGGATCTTGCTGGCTCAAATAAAACGACGATTAAAGGTGCTGGTGATTTCTCTAGTGACTCTTATGAAGGTCGTAACATTTGGTTTGGTGTTCGTGAATTTGCTATGGGTGCTGCTTTAAACGGTATGGCCTTACACGGTGGTTTACATGTGTTTGGTGGAACATTCTTCGTGTTCAGCGACTATGTACGACCAGCTGTGCGCCTATCAGCTTTAATGGGACTTCCTGTAACGTATGTATTTACACATGATAGCATTGCTGTTGGTGAAGATGGTCCTACACATGAACCTGTTGAACAATTGGCTTCATTACGCGCGATGCCGAATCTATCAGTTATCCGTCCTGCTGACGCTAACGAATCGGCTGAAGCTTGGAAGCTAGCTGTGTCATCTAAATCTATTCCAACTGCATTAATATTATCTAGACAAAACTTACCTGTACTTGAGCACACTGCAGAGCTTGCAGCTGAAGGTGTGGCTAGAGGAGCGTATGTGGTATCTCCTGCGAATAAAGAACAAGCAGACGTACTATTATTAGCAACAGGTTCTGAAGTTTCGCTTGCAGTCGATGCACAACATGTATTAGCTGAAGAAGGAATTGAAGTATCTGTAATCTCTATGCCTTCTTGGGATCGTTTTGAAAAACAAGATGCTGAATATAAAAATAGCGTCTTGCCAAAAAACGTGAAAAAACGTTTAGCGATTGAAATGGGCGTTTCATTCGGTTGGGAACGTTACTCAGGCGATGAAGGTAGTATTTTAGCAATTGATCGCTTTGGCGCAAGTGCACCAGGGGAGATTGTAATGAAAGAATTTGGTTTCTCTACAGAAAACGTGGTAGCGCGAGTGAAATCTTTACTTAATAATTAATTTAAAAAACAAGTAGTGTGCATTCGCCACTACTTGTTTTTTTCTGTCAATAATAGTGATGGAGAACGGTCGCAGTTCGACAACTTTAGCAATGAATACCCTTTATACTAAATTAAAAGATGGGGGTATATCATATGCGAACATATAAAATTTTTCATATTAAGAAAGCTTACCAACCATTCGTATTAGGTAGAGAAAAGATGTTACAAGAATTATTAGGGAAAGAACATGTACAAAGTGATCAAGAACATAATGAAATGACCTATGTATGTGAGAAAATTGATGAAGAATTAATCAAAAAGAGTTTGGATAAAAAGCTGAGCCGTTTGTTTACGCATAAAGAACAAGATGATAACAAAATATTACTTGAACATCCGCTAAAAGGTTCGATACATATGAAAATCGATCCTTACTGTTTACATGTTTGGTGTAAGGGATCTCATATGCTCGATTTGGATCTATTTGCGGGTTTATCAGATTCAAGTGATTGTTACATGGCATTTCAACAAGAAGAGATATCTTTTGGTTGGTTAAAGCCTATTAAGATTGGCTCTATTCATTCATTTACAGAAATTCTAGACTTCGTCTAGTAAGAAGAAAGGTTTTGTTGTATAATCCTTCTTGGAGATATAAACTCTGGTTATACACCGAGAAGGAGGAAGACAACATTGAATTTAGTATTAGCAATCTCATTAATTATTCTAGCGCTAGTAGCTGGAGCTGCAATTGGTTTCTTTGCTGCGCGTAAATATATGATGAAGTACTTAAAAGAAAACCCACCAATTAATGAACAAATGCTTCGAATGATGATGGCTCAAATGGGACGTAAACCATCTGAAAAACAAGTTAAACAAATGATGAATCAAATGAATAAAATGCAAAAATAAAAATAGCACTCGCTAAGAGTGCTATTTTTATGCTTTTGGCATTAAATTATAGGTGTTTAAAAAGTCCGCAACTGTTTTTTCATATTCTTCTGAATTTTGATTGAACGATTGTGCATGGGAGCCCTTTTCAAATAGTTTCAATTGTTTTGGGCCTTTTTTTAATTCGTAAAGTTGTTTGGTCATTTCTGGAAGAATAAAATCATCAAGTAAGCTATGAATGAATAAGACTGGTTTATTGATTCGCGTTACTGCTTCTCGAGGAGACACTAACTTCATTGAATAGCCATCACGTACGCGTAAAAATACATCTGCTAGTTTAATGGCTAGACTTGAGCGAAGTGGCGTTTGTTTTTTCATCAAATATAGTAGTTGATCAGTAAAGTCAGAAAAAGCACAATCGACGATATAAAAATGAGCATGGTCTTGAAGCGTACCTGCATATAATATAGTTGTTGCTGCGCCCATAGATTCACCGTGGATGCCGATAATCGCATCTTTTCCTGAGTGATCATTGACCGCTTTTACGACCGCTTGTAAATCCATTTTTTCGTAATGGCCAAAACTAGTTGTTTTACCTCCCGAATCACCATGTCGTCTATGGTCATAAACTACAGAATTAAAACCTAATCGTTCAAAGAGTCGTGCGTATTTAACGGAATTAATTTTACTTTCGGTAACACCGTGACAAATGATAACATAATTATTCGTGTCCAATGGCTCTAAAAAGATTGCTTTTACTGGATAACCATTAGGACTAGCAATCCATTTTTCAGTCTTTCTGACAACATTAAACCAAGCTTCGTTAAATCTATTTGCAGTAATCTCACGGTTTAATATAAATGCATCGTCCTTTTTTTTCAAATACATTAACCGGCTTGTTATCATAAAACCAAAAACCGCCGCTCCTGCAGTCATAATACTCGTAAGAATACTGGTGATCCAAAGAATGCGACGCTTCATAGGTATTCCTCCTACGCTTGTTGTTGTATTTCGTATAATCTAAACATGCCCGTATCAATTGGTCTTGAAACACAAGGGGCAATAATGGATACCGCTTCACATAATAGATCCAAATTAATTCCTGTTTGAACTCCCATTGTATGTAGCATATTCACCACATCTTCAGTTGCTACATTACCTGTAGCTCCAGGTGCAAAAGGACACCCACCAAGACCGCCAGCTGAAGTATCAAAGCGAGAAACGCCAGCGAGCAGTGCGGCATATATATTGGCTATCCCCATTTTTCTTGTATCATGAAAATGAGCAGTCATTAATACATTTGGTATTTCCTTAATTAAGTGAGAAAATAACGAATAACTTTCATGTGGATTCGCCATGCCAATTGTATCGGCTACACTAAGTTCATCAACTCCCCAGCTTGCAAACTCTTTACATAGTGATAAGGTGTCTTCAATGGCTATTTTACCTTCATAAGGACAATAAAATGCGGTGGAGATACAAGCCCTAACAAAGTATCCTTGTTGTTTTAAATTTGAAATAACTGGTTTTAATCCAGCCATACTTTGAGCAGTCGTTTTGTTTATATTTTTCATGTTAAAAGAATTACTTACCCCAACAAAAACAGCCATACTTTTTGCGCCTACTTCAATCGCTCTTTCCACGCCTTTTGAGTTAGGTGTTAAAACGAATTGTCTACCTTGCTTTTGAACAAGTTCAACTATTTCTGCTGCGTCGGACATTTGTGGTACCCACTTAGGTGAAACAAAAGAAGTGATTTCCATTTCTTGAATTCCGGATGCTTGAAGTGCGTGTATAAATGCGAGCTTGTTTTCAGTAGAAACTAAATTTTTCTCGTTTTGTAAGCCATCACGTGGGCCAACCTCGATTATTGTCACATTGTTTGGTAAACTAAACATAACATCTCTCCTTTAGTCTATTGTAATAATGATATAGGGGTGCAAGCAAATTTATTTTTCAACAAATTAGGAGGAATTTACATTGTCAACAATAGAAGTGGTTGTCGTAAGTGCTGTTCGTACAGCAATTGGTTCATTCCAAGGGGCGTTAAAAGACGTACCAGCTACAAAGTTAGGTGCGCTTGTAATAAAAGAAGCATTAAAAAAAGCAGGACTTGAACCAAATCAAGTGAGTGAAGTTATCATGGGGAATGTCCTACAAGGTGGCCTTGGTCAAAATCCAGCAAGACAAGCAGCTATTTTTGCAGGTCTTCCTGATACGATACCATCTATGACTATAAATAAAGTATGTGGATCTGGATTAAAAGCAGTTCATTTAGCTACTCAAGCCATTATTGCTGGGGATGCTGACATCGTTGTGGCGGGTGGATTTGAAAATATGAGTCAAGCACCTTACTTATTAAAGAACGCTCGTGAAGGATACCGAATGGGCGATCAAAAAGTAGTGGATAGTATGGTTTCTGACGGTTTATGGTGTGCGTTTAATGACTACCATATGGGCGTTACGGCAGAAAATTTATGTGATCGTTATGAAATTTCTCGTGAGCAACAAGATGAGTTCTCTGCTCGTTCTCAACAACGTGCAGTTCAAGCAATTGATTCAGGGAAATTTAAAGAAGAGATTGTAGCTGTTGAAATTCCACAACGAAAAGGGGATCCGATTGTTTTTGATACAGACGAATACCCAAAACGTGGAACTACAGTAGAAAAATTAGGCAAATTGCGTCCAGCCTTCAAAAAAGAAGGAAGCGTTACAGCAGGAAATGCTTCAGGGGTTAACGACGGAGCAGCAGCTGTTGTTGTAATGTCTAGAGCAAAAGCGGACGAATTAGGCTTAACTCCTCTTGCTATAATAGTCGCAAATGCATCTGCAGGTGTTGATCCTTCAGTGATGGGAATTGGCCCTGTACAAGCTGTTAAAAATGTTTTTGCAAAATCAGGTCTTTCAATGGCAGATATTGACTTAGTAGAAGCGAATGAAGCTTTTGCTGCACAATCGATAGCAGTTGATCGTGAGCTTGCCTTCGATCATGAAAAACTAAATGTTAACGGTGGAGCTATCGCTTTAGGACATCCAATCGGTGCTAGTGGTGCACGTATTTTCGTGTCACTTCTTCATGAGATGGCTAAGCAAGATGCTAAAACAGGTTTAGCCACTTTATGTATAGGTGGCGGTCAAGGTGTCGCTACAATTGTTAAAAGAGCATAAGGTAGAAGGTGAATAATGATGGCAAAAAAGAAACAGCAGGGGCATAAACAACCTGACCGCTCAGAGCGAGAGCAAGGGAACACGTTAGCCGACCAACTTCAAAATGATGTAGTAGAAAAATTAAAACTAGCAAAAAAACAATTACAAGATGCTGAGCGTAATCAAGAAGAAGAACGCGAAGCGCAAGCACAATTCAATAGAAAACAAAAAGAGAAGAACAAATCATTCGCTGAACTGTTAGATGATTACGGAATGAATGGCAATAAATTTTAATCGAAAAGCGCCAAAGAGATTTTTTTCTCTTTGGCGCTTTTCATCTAATTGATTAAAGTATCTGTCCACTCCAAGTGCCAGCCCTTACGTTAGACCAAACTACCTGGAAAATATTTATGCTCAGTGAATGTCATTAGTAAGAATTATCTTAATTTAACCCAATTTTATGCGATGTTCTTTATATCGATCATCTCTCAGTATATTTGTTACTTGTTCTAAATCATTAGTTGAAATTGATCGGTGATATGCGTCAATAGTGCTGGTGATTTGTTTCTCTGAACTAGCACCGGCAACTATTGCTGCCACTTGTTTATGCTGTAAAACGAACGCTAGAGCGAGACCAGTCAAATCTTCTGTGTGTTTACCAATCTTAGATAAGGTTTCTAGTAATAATTCTTTACTATACTCACCATAGTCTTTAGAATCTCCAACGCGTTTCATTGCTTCGGCAGTAAGCAATCCCTTAGCAAGTGAACCACGTGTAACAACAGAGGCTCCGTGACTAGCTATCAATTCAAACCACTCTTCTGGTCTGCGGTCTAACATACTATACTGCATCATAACAGAGCTTGCTTGGTCCTTTTCTAAAAACCGATTGACTACATTCGGGCGAATGGAGGAAATTCCGTACGCACGAATCAGCCCTTCTTTTTTTAATGATTCGAAAGCATCGACTGCTTCTTCTAAATTATCTTCCATCGTTCCACCGTGTAATTGATACAAATCGATATAATCTGTTTGCAGTCTTGTTAAACTTTCTTTTACTTGCTTAGTAATATATGAACTAGATGAATCCCAAGTCCAGCCAGCTTCATCCTCACGCCATTTATTACCTACTTTGGTAGCTAGCAAGATGTTATGACGTTTTCCTTTTAATGCATGGCCAACAACAACTTCATTTTCGCCCTTATCGTATAAATCTGCGGTATCAAAATACGTAATGCCGTGGTCGATAGCGGCATCCACAATTTTTTGGGCTTCGCCATTGTTAGTTGGAAGTGACATACAACCTAGGCCGATTTCGGATGCAAATAATCCGCTTTGTCCAAGTTCACGTTTTTTCATAGTCATCCTCCTCATTTCATACATGGTACAATTGTGTTTGCAAATAGACAACTAGAAAGGGTGGCATCCATGAAAAAATACGAAGAGAAATCTATTTCAACAACACCTATTTATGACGGGAAAGTCATTTCATTACGAGTAGATGAAGTGACACTACCAAATGGTAAAACCTCGAAACGAGAATTAATAAAACATCCTGGAGCAGTTGCAATTATACCAATAACTGCTGAAGGTAAATTAGTATTTGTTGAACAATACCGAAAAGCGCTCGAACGCTCACTAATTGAAACACCAGCAGGAAAACTAGAGCCAGGTGAACAACCAGAAATAACGGCAAGAAGAGAACTTGAAGAGGAAACGGGTTACGCATGCGGGAAATTAACCCATATTCAATCGTTTGCAACTTCACCAGGATTTGCTAATGAAATCATTCATGTATTTGTAGCAGAAGAATTATCTAAAATTGAAAATGCGGCGGCACTTGATGAAGATGAATTTGTGGAAGTGGTTGAAGCAACCATTGAAGAAGCTGAAGAAATGATGAAGAATGGACAAATTTTTGATGCCAAAACTGCCTATAGTGTTTTATGGGCAAAAGAATATTTACAAAAAAGATGAATGTATGATACCGGGACACGCATAAGCTAATCTATGAAAGGTAGGTGGCGGATGTTGACTCGGTCTTTCCCATTAATTTTTTTACTTGGATTACTCGTCATCGGCTATTTAGGTGGATTATGGCTGTATTCAAAAATGCCTTATGATCAAGTTGAAAAAGTCATCCTTTGGATCGATCCCAGACTATTAAATGATTATGTTCCTAATGGATTTGATTCAATTCTTCCGCAACTCGTAACCATTTTATTATTTCTTCTTTTTGCAACTCACCTTATTCTAAAATATATGATTCTATTAATAGGGACAATGAGAGCTGTTTTTTGGGGAATTAGTTCAGGTTATTTAATTGCACAAGAAACGGAGTTTTGGGCATATGCACTATGGTGGTTCCCTTTTCAATTAATCTATTGTTCTTTATTGCTCCTAATTGGATTTTTGCTTGTTCCACCACCATCTTCTCAACAGTTGAATAATAATCGCAGTTTTAAAGTGATTGGACTCTTAAGTCTTATTTATATCGTCTTAATTGGACTTGAATTGTTTGTCCTTCCTTACATTCATGGTTTATAATCTATATAGATTATAATAATTATCATTATAGCTTTCTCTATCTTGTAAAGAGAAAGCCCAATTTGGTATAATGAAGTTAGTTAGGGGGCGTCACATGGAGAGCCGGATTGATCGGATAAAAAAGCAGCTTCATGGTGCGAGCTATAAGCTGACGCCACAGCGTGAAGCGACAGTAAGAGTGCTTCTTGAAAATGAAGAAGATCATTTGAGCGCAGAAGATGTCTATCTTCTTGTTAAGAATAAAGCACCAGATATTGGACTAGCAACAGTATATCGCACACTTGAACTGCTAACAGAACTAAAAGTAGTTGATAAAATTAACTTTGGAGACGGTGTATCACGATACGATTTGAGACAAGAAGGCGCAGCACACTTCCATCATCATCTCGTATGTATTGAATGTGGAGCCGTGGATGAAATCCAAGAAGACTTGCTGGAAGATGTGGAAAATGTAGTTGAAAAAAGATGGAATTTTCAAATTAAAGACCACCGTTTAACATTTCATGGGATATGCTGGCGTTGCCATGATAAACATGATGAAAATGAATCGTGATTGAGCATAATAACGAAAAGAGTTTCTCTAGATAGACATTAGTGGTAGAAGAATGAAAGGTGCAAATCTGGCTTTCTGATAACATAAGGGATTCGCTTTCCTGCGTTTAGAGTCAGACATTACTTACCTTGATTGAAAGAAAATATCTAAAACAAAAGGATGGCAGATTGCTATCCTTTTTTACGTTTAGGAGGGTTTTAAGTGAAAGAAATGCAAGACGCAGTCTCAGATTATCTTCATTTTTTAAGGGTGGAGCGACAATTATCATCTAATACTTTAAGTTCGTACGAAAGAGATCTTAAAGCATATATAAAGGATCTTTCAAAAGTTCAAAATATAACCACATTAAATATCGTAGAGCGAATTCATATTCTTTCCCACTTACAGTTATTGAAAGTGGGAGGGAATTCGTCTCGCACTTTAGCACGTCATATTTCATCAATTCGCTCGTTTCATCAATTTTTATTACGAGAAAAAGTATCCAACTCAGACCCAACTGTGCATTTAGAGATGCCACAAATGGATCGAACACTACCAAAAATTTTATCGATTGAAGAAGTAGAAGAATTGATTGTTGCGCCAAATTTAGGGAAACCTCAAGGATTAAGAGACCGTGCATTGTTAGAAATACTTTACGCAACCGGCATGCGAATCAGTGAGTGTATTTCATTGAATTTGGAGGATTTACATTTGACCATGGGATTTGTCAGGTGTTTCGGTAAAGGTGGTAAAGAAAGAATTATTCCATTAGGACGAACAGCTTTGGCTGCTTGTAACGAATATTTAAAAGAAGGACGTCCAAAATTGATCAAGACAACACATCGAACAGATGTCATATTTGTCAATCAACGCGGAAAAGGGTTAACGAGACAAGGTGTTTGGAAATTAATGAAAGAGCATGCCATGAAAGCGGGAATTCAAAACGAAATAACGCCACATACTTTGCGCCATTCATTTGCCACACACTTAATAGAAAATGGAGCGGATTTGCGAGCGGTTCAAGAAATGCTTGGACATGCAGATATTTCAACAACTCAAATCTATACGCATGTTAGTAAAGTACGATTAAAAGATGTGTATAAACAATTTCATCCTCGTGCATAATCTATGAAAGCTTGTCAGAAGTCTGACGTGTATATTTTCCAAACATTTGTTAAGATAGAAGTAGCGGTTGAAGTACAAGGAGGATATGTATGTTAAACAAATCATTTAAACGAATTCATATCGTTGTCATGGATTCAGTTGGTATTGGCGAAGCTCCAGATGCCAAAGCTTTCGGCGACGAAGGTTCTGATACATTAGGTCATATAGCAGAAAAAATGAATGGTCTTAAGATGCCAAACCTTGAGAAAATGGGTCTTTCTAATATTCGCCCGTTCCAAGGCATACAACCTATAGACGTACCTTCATCCTACTTTGGGAAAATGAAAGAAGCATCTGTAGGAAAAGATACAATGACTGGCCACTGGGAAATCATGGGTCTTAATATCACTCAGCCATTTAAAGTCTATCCAAATGGCTTCCCTAATGAATTAATTAAAACATTAGAAGAAAAAACTGGACGCAAAGTCATTGGCAATAAACCAGCAAGTGGAACTGAAATATTAGATGAGTTAGGACAAGAACATATGGAAACCGGTGCAATCATCGTTTACACATCTGCTGACCCTGTCTTGCAAATTGCTGCTCACGAAGAAATTATTCCTCTAAAGGAGTTATATTCTATTTGTGAAATTGCACGTGAACTTACATTAGAACCAGAATTTTTAGTGGGCCGTGTAATTGCTCGTCCATTTAAAGGTCAACCTGGAACATTTAAGCGCACAACAAATCGTCATGATTATGCGTTGAAACCGTTTGAACGCACTGTAATGAATGAATTAAAAGATGCCAATTACGATGTTATTGCAATCGGCAAAATCTCGGATATTTTTAACGATGAAGGTGTAACTGAATCATTACGAACAATAGACAATATGGATGGCATGGATAAGTTATCCCAAGTCGTTAATAAAGATTTCCGTGGTATTAGTTTCTTGAACTTGGTTGACTTTGACGCGTTATATGGACATCGACGGGATCCAATTGGATACGGCGAAGCTTTAGAGGCATTCGATTCTCGCATGCCAGAAGTGTTAAACGCATTAACGAACGAAGATTTGTTAATTATTACAGCAGATCACGGAAACGACCCAACTTTCCCAGGGTCAGATCATACCCGTGAATATGTACCTTTATTAGCATATTCCCCTCGTTTTGTAGAAGGCAAAGAACTTCCGCTTAGCGAAACCTTTGCTGATATAGGGGCAACAATTGCCGAAAACTTTAATGTACCAATGCCGAAATTTGGGCGCAGTTTTCTTTCACATTTAAACTAAAGGATAGGTGAACATTCATGAGAATGGTCGATTTGATAGAAAAAAAGCGTGATGGTGAAGAACTAACAACTGAAGAAATCGGTTTTTTTATTGAGCAATATACGAATGGAAATATTCCCGATTATCAAGTAAGCGCGTTATTAATGGCTATTTATTTCCAAGACATGACAGATCGTGAACGTGCAGATTTAACATTAGCAATGGTTGAATCGGGGGATCAAATTGATTTATCTGAAATTGAAGGAATCAAGGTAGACAAACATTCAACTGGCGGTGTTGGCGATACAACAACACTTGTCCTTGGACCCTTAGTTGCAGCTTGCGGAGTTCCCGTTGCAAAAATGAGTGGGCGAGGTTTAGGTCATACTGGTGGGACGATTGATAAATTAGAAGCGATCGAAGGCTTCCATGTTGAGTTAACAACTGAACAATTCACAAAACAAGTGAATGAATTAAAGTTAGCGGTAATTGGTCAAAGTGGAAATTTAACACCTGCCGATAAAAAATTATATGCACTTCGTGATGTAACAGGAACTGTTAATAGCATCCCATTAATAGCGAGTTCTATCATGAGTAAAAAAATCGCTGCAGGTGCAGATGCCATTGTATTAGATGTGAAAACGGGCGAAGGCGCGTTTATGAAATCCGTTGAAGACGCACGTTCACTCGCTAGAGCAATGGTTCAAATCGGCAACAACGTAGGACGCCAAACAATGGCTATTATTTCTGATATGAGCCAACCTTTAGGATTTGCTATAGGTAACTCGTTAGAAGTCAAAGAAGCTATTGATACACTACGTGGAAAAGGTCCAGCAGACTTAACAGAACTTTGTTTAGTACTAGGAAGCCAAATGGTTGTTGTTGGCGGGAAAGCGAAGGATCTAGATGAAGCTCGTGCAATGCTTCGTGAAGTAATTGAAAATGGTTCTGCCATTGAAATCTTAAAAGGTTTCATTGAGGGACAAGGTGGTAATCCAGCAGTTGTAGATTCACCGGAATTGTTACCACAAGCTCAATTCACGTTCGAAGTTCCAGCAAAAGAAAGCGGATATGTATCATGTATCGAAGCTGATGAAGTAGGTACTGCTGCAATGTTGCTAGGCGCAGGACGTGCAACAAAAGATTCGGTAATCGATTTAGCAGTCGGAATTGTGCTCCATAAAAAAGTAGGCGACGCAGTTAAAGAAGGCGAGTCACTTGCAACAATCCATTCTAACTCTGAGAATATTGAAAACGTCTTAGCCATTCTTCACAAATATATTGAATTCTCAAAAGAACCAACAACAGCACCTAATTTGATTGAAGAAATCATCACACAATAATATAACAAAAAAGCGGTCTCTCCGGAGATCGCTTTTTTTCGTGCCCTAATTGTCCATTGAGCTGGTTTTTGAGAGTCCGTGGCGATTGTGAACTATTTATCAGGAGTTTACCGTCCAATATGAGAATTTGTCGCTCAAATACGGATGCCTTTCTTCCTTTTCATTTTGGTAAAAAAGATCCCTTGAAATATACTTCTCTATTGAGATGAACGTCAGGGAAAGAGAATCAACCAAAAGCTGTATATTTTCTGAAATATTGCTGCGCAAACGAAAAAAAAGAAGAAGCGAGTGCGATTAAAAGTTGAGTTGGTAACTTCCGAGCTATTCTCTATAAGAAAACTCTATTTAACCCTAATGTTTTATATCAAGAAATTCACAGACTGTTTTTACGTATTGCTCCTTTGGGTACGTATTATAAAGTGCACTTGATAAACGAATAGGATCTCCAAAAAAGTACCGCTCGTATTGAATTTGTCTTGTGCCAAACGAACTCATTGTTAAATCCCATGCTAATCGAAATACCTTTATTCGCTCCTCGGCCGTTTTGGTTGAGCCTTGAAGATATTGGTGTATATCTGAGGCAATTGAAGAATTAATTGCTTTTTCAGTGGGTAAAGTCACCATACCGCTGGCACCGATTAATTGGATGATTTCACAATATCGTGGATATATTTTGGGAAAGATATTACTGGCAATTTGAAGAGGAATCAGATGAGGACGCATCGTCCCAAATTCATCTAATTTACTATCTTGCTCAGATTTCTCAAGAAGAGCCTTCATCGTTTCAAGTCCAATGATGAATTCTGATAGCTTTTCATGAATATGCTGATACTCGCCAACGTTGATGGTCTCCACAATTAGTTGAGCAAGACCTAACATGAATTCTGACTTAACAATTTGTCTAGTTACGGTTTGATGTAATGCAAAACAATGAAAGGAACTTTTTAACAAGAAGTTGGCTGATGCTTCAATGTTTCCATAATAGAATACACGGTTCCATGGGACTAGAACATGATCAAAGACAACAAGAGAATCCATTTCTTCGAATCTCGAGCTAAGTGGATGATTAAAAGCAGAATCCCCACCAACAAAAGATTCCCTGCAGATGAATTTTAATCCTGGTGTATTGGAAGGAATCGAGAAAGCAAATGATTCATCTTCTTGCAAGAAGAGACTTGGGGTACTAAAAACTAGGACTTCATCAGTTAAGCCTCCTTGTGTAGCCAGGAGACGTGCCCCTTTTATGACTAACCCTTGCTCGTTTTGTTCAATCACTTTAGCTGATATGGGTTCCTTAGAGGAGGAATAATTAAATAATGAACGGTTCACTTGGGGGGGTACAAATGTGTGAGTGAATGTTAAGTCTTTACTCATGGCTGTTTCGTAAATATTATGGATGTTCTCGGGAAAACACTTTTCCTTTCCCTTTAAAAATGGAGCAGAAGATGCAAAACCCATTATAACTGAGTTTAGATAATCTGGACTTCTCCCCACCATCCCTTTGGTCTGTCTTGCCCAATGCTCCATCATTGTTCTTCTCTTTACTAAATCTTCTTTTGTTTTAGGTTGCAAATAAGAAATTCCTATGGGTTCATTGGTATCAGGTGAAATAAATGTCAATTCGTTTAAAAGACGGGGCTCCAGCTGCAGGTCATACAAAGATGCTTTTGTCTCCAGAATACCCTTAAAAGCAGGATGCTCTGAAATCTTTCCAGTGATCCTTTCTCCATCAAACCATATTTCGGCATTCAGTTGGTCTAAACGGTCAATTAATTCCTTCCCATTTATTGCTCCCATTATTTCACTCCCATTGTTCAGTCTAAAATAAGATTATTTATATTATATTCAACATTTTGCAAAGGAGCTTTTGGATGTAATTATTTGCTCTATGTTGGAAAAGAAATAAAGCCCAAATCGCTTTTTCGTCTTACTTGAAGATTATTTAGCTGATAAATGATGAATCTATTTCTTATTAAACTCCCATGAAAATTAAAATAACAAAAGAGCAAATTTGTTTTACTAGTGAATCGTCACATTCATTGAACCAAGCAAATCAAGAAAGATGCCTGAATTTTATTAATAAGCCTGTGAGAGTAATGGGTATTAATAAAAGTCACTGTTTGTATTTCCCTAAAGGGAGTGTTAATTAAAATCATGAAAATATAATATGCAGGAAGAGGCCAAAGTATTATCTTCGGCCAAGTATTCTACATAAAAGAAAGTATCAATTCTCTAGTAAACCAAATAAAGTTAACTGGGAGCGTTCAAGGTATGATGGAGAGAAGGCCGGACACCCGACGCAAGATGATCTGAAAAGAGAGGTGAGCTACGTGACACAGTCACAAGCCCACCTCTTTTTTCTATATACAAAGGTGCAGCAGGGAAGGAGTCTGAACGTGACCTGGAAACATGTTCTATCAATTGTTGCATAGCTAATGAGACGTTATTGAAGTGTCAGTTGTGTTTGTGAAATGTTGTCGCTCATTTTAAGAATTGGTCAAAAAGTAATTTCAAATTTTATTCTAAAAAGTAAAACCTTTTTATTATTGATGTTTAAATAGATGAAAGATTTTCCATACTAATAGCGAATAGAATATTGCGATTTATGTCGATAAATAAGATGTTTTACCTTTAATTGTCAGTGACAAGGAATTATTGAAGCTCACCTCGAATAGTCACGGAAAGGAGGAGTTACTAGATGAAACATCAACTACTATTTGTCGAAGACGGCATTGCTATTATTCGTTTAAAAGGTGAGCTTGACCATCATGCTACACAAATGATCCGTGACGAAATTTCACAGACTTTATACAGTGGAACGCTTCGTGCCATCATATGGAACTTACAAGATTTGAATTTTATGGACAGTGCAGGAATTGGACTAATTTTAGGGAGAATGAGAGACTTTGTTCCTTCTAATGGACAAACAGTCATTTTACATCCTTCCGAAACGATGAAGAAAATCTTTCAATATTCCGGATTAGGTTCATATGTGTGGACAACAACAGAAGAAGAAACGATCGCACAATTAGGGGGCATTCTCAATGGACAATGAAATGACGTTATCGTTTATTGCCATAAGTGAAAATGAGGGTCTAGCACGAATGGTGATGACGAGTTTTATTGCATCTCTAGACCCAACAATTGATGAGTTAGGTGAGTTTAAAACAATAGTTTCAGAAGCGGTTACGAATGCCATTATTCATGGCTATGACGAAGATGGCGAAGGAATTGTCACAATTAGAGCAAAACGGAATGGACAAACCATTACAATGACGATAAGCGATGAAGGACGAGGAATTCCAAACATTGAACAAGCGATGGAACCTCTTTATACATCAAAGCCAGAAAGTGAACGTTCTGGTATGGGCTTCACTATTATGGAAAGTTTTGCGGATCATTTGGCGGTATGGTCAGAGCCTCAGAAAGGAACTGCGATTACCTTTACAAAAGAATTTTTACCTGTACAATCTAACTTCGTTCTAGGTGAACGATGAGTACGCCTATTGGACAACAATCCGTGTTGTTGACTCAAGAAAAAATGCGAGAATTGATCTTTCTGTCTCAAGAAGGAGACAAAATAGCTAGACAAACCATGATAGAAGGTAATACACGACTTGTCTGGTCAATCGTTCAACGATTCGCATCACGGGGGGCGGATTTAGAAGATTTATTTCAAATAGGCTGTATCGGATTAATGAAGTCAGTAGATAAATTTGATTTGTCTTATGAAGTGAAATTTTCAACATATGCAGTTCCGATGATTATTGGGGAAATTCAACGGTTTTTACGGGACGATGGAATGGTAAAGGTAAGTCGATCAATTAGAGAACTTAGCTTTAAAATTCGTCATGCCACTGATGATTTTATCCGACTTCATGAGCGTCAACCAACGTTAACTGAGCTTGCAATAAAGCTCGATGTCACAATGGATGAACTCGTGTTGGCATCAGATGCTCTGAGAGATCCTGCGTCATTACATGAGCAGCTTTTCGAGAGTGAAGGTGATGCACTAACACTAATGGATCAGTTGCGTGACGAACGCTCAGAGAGGTCATTTGATCATATTCCATTGCGAGATATTTTATCAAGGTTAGGAAAACGAGAACAAACAATTATATATTTGCGCTACTACTTAGATTGTACGCAAAGCGACATTGCTGAAAGACTTGGAATTTCGCAAGTGCAAGTATCCCGTTTAGAGAAGAAAATACTTAAGCAACTTAAAAGTTGGATGTTGCCTAATCAAGCGACATTAAAGGATGGATTTCAATAAATCAATCACTTTTCACCGATATTCATGATGCTGAATCCTTTGTTTATTCAAAGTTTGGAAAAGGGGAAAGTTTTGATGTAGGTGTTAAACATGCACATATTTGGTCGATTCCTTCATTACTTGTCTATATGAATGGTTTAATTGATTCGATGATGCTTACACAAATATTAACCTTAACTCAGAGCACGCAAGCTCAAGTGAAACGGAAAGCCGATATCAATGAAATCGAAGCGATGAATAGTTATTTCCCCTATCATTCGGTGACTATCTATGACTCTAAAGATGCCTGGCTGTCTGCAGTATTAAGCGGCCAGCTAGGTATTGTGACGTCTGATGGTTATGTTTTCACCATCGATGTTCGTTCGTATCCAGGGAGACAACCCGAAGAACCTGACAATGAGAAAGTAATACGAGGTTCCCGCGATGGTTTTACCGAAAATATTTTACAAAATACTGCATTAGTTCGAAGAAGAATTCGCGATGTATCTCTTCGTTTTGAATTAACTAAAATTTCTACACGTGGCCAAACGGATACGGTCATCGCATATGTAAAAGGTCTTGCAAATGAACAGCATATCGAATTCCTTCGCAAACGTATGGAAAAAATCCATCATGATGGGTTAACAATGGCAGATAAAGCGCTAGAAGAATGGATATTTAAGCAAAAATTCCATCCTGTTCCTTTCGTGCGTTATACAGAGCGAGCAGATATATGTGCTGCACATTTATTAGAAGGGCATATTGCCATTATGGTGGATACATCTCCCTCGGTCATTTTGGTTCCAACAACGATTTTTCACCATTTGCAACATGCAGAAGAATTTCGTCAAGCACCATTGGTTGGAACATTCGTGCGAATGATGCGTTTATCAGGATTCTTCTTAAGTTTATTATTCTTACCATTTTGGTATTTACTTGTGAAAGAATCAGGACATGTCCCACAATTTATGACTTTTATTGGTCCAAAAGAGATTGGAGAAGTTCCAATCTTTCTTCAAATAATTTTTGCGAGTTTAGGTCTTGAATTTTTAAGGCTTGCAGCTATTCATACACCTACACCTCTTTCTACAGCGATGGGTTTAGTTGCGGCAATTATTATTGGTCAAATTGCAATTGATGTTGGGTTATTCATACCAGAAGTGGTGCTGTATTCAGCTGTTGCAGCTATTTTAACCTTTTCTTTACCATCTTATGAATTAGGAGTGGCTATTAAAATATTTATGAATATGCTTCTGATTGCTACAGCAACATTTGGGACCAATGGCTTTTTCATAGGAATTTTATTAATATTTATGTATTTAGTCTCAATTAAACCAATGGGGGTACCTTACTTATGGCCGCTGGTACCGTTCTTCCCTAAAGCGTTAGCTCGAATTATGATTCGCTTCCCTTCTTCTAATGGAGCACTTAGACCTTTCGTTACACATTCACCTAATCGCAAACGTTCATAATCCCTCCATTGCATCAGAGTCTTTTCCTATGGTAAAGTTCATATATTGAAAAACTACTGGGAGAGATGATGATGCACTTATATGGAACACAGTCTGTGGACGAACATGGACAACTAACAATTGGCGGAACGTCCGCAGTGACATTAGCAAAAACGTATGGAACGCCTTTATTTGTTTACGATACAGCGTTAATAAAAGAACGAGCGAGAGCATTCGTTCAAACATTTGAGCGAGCTGGTGTTCAAGCTCAGGTAGCGTATGCAAGTAAAGCTTTTTCAAGTATCGCAATGTATCAACTTGCTGCTGATGAAGGTCTATCTTTAGATGTAGTTTCTGGAGGAGAATTATTTACGGCTATTCGTGCAGGTTATCCCGTTGAACGTATTCATTTTCATGGCAATAATAAAAGTGACGAGGAGTTAATTTTCGCACTCGATTCAGCAATTGGCTGTATTGTTGTCGATAATTTTCACGAAATTGAACAGCTAAAGAGATTGACAAAGTATAAAAAAGTAAATATTAATATATTACTACGCGTAACTCCTGGTATTGAAGCTCATACGCATGACTATATTACAACTGGACAAGCTGATTCGAAATTCGGATTTGACTTGCACAATGGGCAAGCGGATCAAGCGTTCCAATCAGTTAAAGATGATTCATACATCAGTTTGCTAGGTATGCATTGTCATATTGGGTCCCAAATTTTTGATACTGCGGCCTTTTCATTGGCGGCCAAAAAATTAATTGTTAAAATGCTTGACTGGAAAACAAAATCCGGTTTTATTTGTTCAGTCCTAAATTTAGGTGGCGGTTTTGGTATTCGCTACACTGAAGAAGACAAACCACTTAAACCTGAAATTTATGTTGAAGATATGATCAAGTCTATTCAATTAGAAATTGGTCAGGAAAATTACCCAATGCCCGAAATTTGGATTGAACCTGGTCGTTCCCTAGTTGGAGACGCAGGTATAACTTTGTATAAAATTGGTTCTCAAAAAGAAGTTCCAGGATTAACAAATTATCTCGCCGTTGATGGTGGAATGTCTGACAACATTCGTCCAGCTTTATATCAAGCGAAATATGACGCAGCGGTTGCAAATAAAATGAATTTTGATTCAACAACAACATATACGGTTGCCGGAAAATGTTGTGAATCTGGTGACAAGTTGATTGAAAAAATTTCTTTACCTAAAGTTGAAGCGGGAGATACGCTAGCTATTTTCTGTACAGGCGCATATGGGTATTCGATGGCTAGTAACTACAATCGACTCCCACGACCAGCTGTTATTTTCGTTGAGCAAGGACAACATCGTATAGTAATTAAACGTGAAACTTACGAAGATCTGGTAAGATTAGACTGTTCTTTACAAGGCGAGAATATGGGTATGCAATCATGAAAAGCAACAACTCCAAACTATTTATTCTTATACTAGTCATGGGCATTGTATGGGGAGCACTGTATTGGGTGTTTTTAGCACCAGACCTATAAAATGTTAAAAAATGGATTTCTAGTTGAATTTTTTTAACAAATGATGTAGCATAGTCAATGGTGTTGAAACGGAATCAAAAATGAGGGATTTAATTATGTTAGTACGTTATAAAAAAAATAGTGAAAAAATTGCCATGGGTTTATTGTCTTTTATGCCTCAAGAAAAAGATATTAAAAAACTACGAGAAACTATTCTTACTTATGAAATCAATTCAAACTGGCATTTGTTTTTGTGGAAAAAAGAAGAGGACTTCGTTGGCTTAATAGGTGTCGAGACTTCTAATGAAGTATGTTTAGTGCAACATATTACTGTTAATCCTTCGCATCGTGGTGATGGTATCGGGAAACAAATGGTGTCAAAAGTGCAACATTTTCTCCCTTGTACAGAAATAGTTGCAGCACAATCAACAAAACCATTTTTAGATAAGTGCCTAACAAAGAAAGAAGGAACAGACGCTTAATGTCTGTTCCTTCTTTTTTCTTCACGGGCTTTAAGTACTTCAGATCGATCTCGAAGCATATGCTTGTGTATGAGATTATCACCCACCAGGGGAACTAATGATGGTTGTTTGTCGACAGCTTCAATTAATTCAGGAGAAATAATCAGGATTTTAAATGCCCGAAATGATTTTTTTTGCTGTACTAATTCAATCGACTCATGAAGATCATCCACCACTTGTGTAAGATGAATGCCATCATAAAAAGCATTTGAAGCATTCGCTTGAATACGTTCAAGGGCCTTCTTAAGTGATTTTTGGGCACCGATGAAATTATCTCTTCGCCAGTGATACATACCTGTTGCTAGCAATATCAATGCAGTAAGTGGATGCGTTTTATCACTAGGTGCAATTTCTTTCCAATATTCTTCTAATACTTCGTGACATTCAAAATAATCTTCATGCGCATTAAAATACGTGATAAACTGCGTAAAAAGTGGGTGAAACAACGGATGCATTCTTCTCACACTTCCTCTATACTAAAATTTGAATCTAAATGAATGGGTGACCTAAAACATGTCTTATGAAGTGAAATTGGACGCTTTTGAGGGTCCTCTCGACTTATTATTGCACTTAATCAATCGTTTGGAAATTGATATTTATGATATTCCAATGGCTGACTTAACCTTACAGTACATGGAACATATTCGAGCCATGCAAGTGCTTGAGTTAAATAAAGCAAGTGAATTTTTAGTCATGGCGGCTTCGTTACTTGTTATAAAGAGTAAATTGCTTCTTCCAATTCACGAAGGGGATATTGATGATGATGAATTAGTTCTTGATATGAATGACCCACGTGAAGAATTAGTGAATAGACTCATCGAATACAGAAAGTATAAAGAAGCAGCAGAAAAGTTACAACAATTAGAGGAACACCGTGCTCAAGTGTTTACAAGAGCACCTAGTGATTTAACGGACTATCAGACAACAAAACAACTGGCTGCATTTGACGAACCATTAAATGTATTTGATATGTTAGGTGCTTTTCAAAAAATGATGCGAAGAAAAATATTAAGAGCACCTTTAGCTACCAAAATTACTAGACATGAACTCTCCATAAAGGACCAAATGAAAAGTGTTTTTGATACATTGAAGTCCCAAGGAGGCAGCTGTTCGTTTTCTGAGTTGTTTCCTTCAGAAGACAAAACCACGTTGGTTGTAACATTTTTAACTATACTTGAGCTTATGAAAAGACAAATGGTGCGAGTTGAACAACATCAAAATTTTGATGATTTAAATATTAAACTATTACATGATCGATGGGAGGAAGAATCATTTGAGCCTATTGATGAGTAAAATAGAGAGTCTACTCTTTGTCACGGGAGACGAGGGGCTATCAAGTAAACAAATTGAGAGTTTAACAGACGCTACATCTATAGACGTAAAAGAAGCATTAACAAAATTACAAGAAGACTATGTGAAATCTGAATATCGAGGAATTGAATTAAAAGAATTAGCGGGTACATATCAACTAATTTCAAAAAAACAAAATTCTAGTACGATACAACGCTTAATTGAAAATCCAACTAGTCAACCACTTTCCCAAGCCTCTTTAGAAGTATTAGCAATAGTCGCCTACAAACAGCCGATTACACGTATTGAAATTGAAGATTTGCGAGGAGTTAAAAGTGAAAGACCTTTATATACATTAAGTTTAAAGGGTTTAATTCAAGAAGTGGGTAGAGCAGAAGGAACAGGCAGAGCTATTCTTTACGGGACAACGAAAGAGTTTTTGAATGTTTTTGGTCTAAATGATATAAATGAATTACCACCATTACCTGAGTCGCAAGTTACCGAAGAAGATAACCAAACAGATTTGTTTATGACGAAGTTTCAAGAAGCTTTTGGAGAACAAAAAGAATAACAATTGAAAGGTGCTACTATTTGCGAAAACAAGTAATTTTATTGGTAGTGTTAATCTTATTAGGTGCAATTTACCCTCAGTTTACGCAAGCCCAAGGAGGGTCCTCATATGCTGTGATTGATGCGAAGACAGGACGCTTACTTGCTGGAAGTGGAGAACACCAACGATTACCAATTGCCAGTTTAACGAAGATGTGGACAGCAGTTATTGTGACAGACGAAGTCAATATAAAAGAAGATGCAGAAATTTCTACTAAAGCATCCTCGCAAGAGGGGTCGTCAATATACTTGAAAGCGGGTGTGGATACACCTGTAGATGTGCTGTTATACGGATTAATGTTAAGGTCTGGTAACGATGCCTCTGTAGCTCTAGCGGAACATGTTGGCGGATCAGTAGACGGATTCGTGAAATTAATGAATGAAAAAGCAATTCTAATGGGAATGAAAGATACCAAGTTTCAAAATCCTTCTGGACTTCACCATGAAGAACAGTTTTCTTCAGCGTATGATACAGCTCTTATGTTAAAGATTGCGATGGAAAACAAAGAGTTGAAAACGATATTATCCACTACTAACTATAAACAAAATGGGATTTATTGGGAAAATAAACATAAACTTGTTCGCTTAGAATCTACTGCAATTGCCGGGAAAACAGGATATACGAAAGCGGCAGGTAGAACGCTAGCAACCTATTTTAAAGATGGAGAAAAAGAAGTCATTGTGGTCACATTAAATCAATCAAACGATTGGCAAATGCATAAGCAACTTGCACAGAATGTCTTTACACAATATGATAGAGTGCAAGTCATTCAAAAAGGTTCTTATGATTTACCTGGAGGGTTGATTATTAAAACAAATCAACCAGCATATATTTTAAAAAAGAAGAATGAACAAGTATCTCATCTAGTATTTTTAAACCGAACAAAAGCTTTACAAAAAAATGCAAGATGGGAAGTACAATTAAACGGAAAAACCATACTCACACAAAATGTACATATTGAGCGGAATGAATGAAGAAGACTGCTTATAGACTAAGCGGTCTTCTTTTGTTTTGAGTGAAAGTGTGACATAATTTTCACAGAGTATAGGAATAAATCTAAGAGGTGAAAAGTATGGAAAGATTACAGAAAATGTTAGCACATGCTGGGGTTGCGTCACGAAGAAAATCAGAGCAGCTAATTTTAGATGGTAAAGTAAAAGTAAATGGAAAAGTTGTCAAAGAACTAGGAACGAAAGTATCGTCTACAGATACAGTTGAAGTAGATGGAGTAAAGCTAGAGAAAGAACAAAAAGTTTATCATTTATTATATAAACCAAGGGGTATTATTTCGGCAGTAACTGATGATAAAGGACGTAAAACGGTTGCGGATTTATTTCCACATATTCAAGAACGATTATTTCCTGTTGGACGTTTAGATTATGAAACATCTGGCCTTTTGATCATGACGAACGATGGGGATTTATCATTTACGTTAACGCATCCTAAATTCAAAATTGATAAAACATATGTAGCACGAGTTAAAGGAATACCGGGTAAAGAACAACTGCGTATACTTGAGCGCGGTGTTGATTTAGAAGATGGTAAAACAGCCCCTGCACGTGTGAAGTTACTATCTGCTGATCCAAAACAAGGCGGCAAAGCTATTATTGAAATCACAATCCATGAAGGAAAAAATCGTCAAGTACGACGCATGTTTGATGCGATTGGTTTCCCAGTGCAAAAGTTGAAACGTGAACGATTTGCTTTCCTAGGACTTCACGGTTTAAACGCAGGTGAATCACGCGAATTAACATCTCATGAAGTAAAATTATTACGCGTAATGGCAGATACAGGTAAAATTGGGTCATAATCTGGATCGTAAAACGTTCACAAACCCTTCAAATGTGGCGTCCAGTCAGTCGGTTTTCTTTGTTATACTAAAATTATTATTTCGTCGTGTAGGAGGTACAAGATTATGGCTCAGACGAAACAAAAAAGATTTATTTTACGAACAGTTATATTATCAGTTCTTGTAGTCGCAATTGTATACACCATATACACTAATGCTACCAAAGAAAAAGTTGAAGTACTTGGCATTGGTGACGATGCACCAGACTTTACTTTGGTTGATTTAAATGGAGAAGTACATCGCTTGTCAGATTATAAAGGACAAGGTGTCTTTTTGAATTTCTGGGGGACATGGTGCAAACCTTGTGTGAAAGAAATGCCTGCGATGGATCGCCAATATGAAGTTTATAAAGATAAAGGTGTTCAAATTTTGGCGGTTAATATTGCACAGTCTGACTTCGAGGTACAACGGTTTGCTGATCAGTACAGTTTAAATTTCCCAATAGTCATTGATAAAACGAAAAGTGTAATGGAAGCTTATAACATTAACCCTCTTCCGACAACATTGTTAATCAACCCTGATGGGAAAATAGAGCAAATCTTACGTGGAGAAATGACAGAACAGGACATTGCTAATTTTATGGAGCAGATCAGTCCGAAGTAAGGAGTCAATCATATGAACAACATCATGTGTGCTTGTGGGCATGAAAATCCAGAAGGAACAGTGTTATGTGGGAACTGTGGTCGGGCACTCACCATTGAAGCAAAGAATCAAAAATTAGCAGACATGCGATATGAAGGATCTGCTCGTCGATCTCAAACTTATAATAAAACAATTATAGATAAAATTTGGAATTTCTTTTCGAGTGTGAAAATCGGCATTTCTCTAATTATTCTAATTTTAGTGGCAGCTGCAATTGGGACAATATTGCCTCAAGTATTGTACGTCCCAGCGACAGGATCTGCAGATATAGCAGCCTATTATGAGCGCGTATACGGCACTTTCGGAACTATCTATAATAAGTTAGGTTTATCAGATTTATATGGCTCTTGGTGGTTCCAAACGTTAATAGGTATGCTTGGTATATCGCTCATTGTTGCAAGTTTAGACCGTGTCATTCCTTTGTATAAATCATTAAAGAAACAACGTACGACCAGACATGAAAGCTTTATGAAACGTCAACGACTTTTTGCTCATGGTGACAATATTTTGGGTGACGAAACATTAACAAAGAGCGAAGAAAAGTTAATAGAACTCCGCTATAAAGTCAAGCGTGAAGATGGTGCATTATTAGCCGAAAAGGGAAGATTTGCTAGATGGGGTCCTTATGTGAATCACGTAGGACTAATTATTTTCCTGTTTGCTGTAATGCTACGTGCCTTACCTGGATTTTATGTTGATGAAACGATGTGGCTCAGAGAGGGTGAAACACGCGCCATCCCTGAAGCTCCTGGTTATTACCTAGAAAGTAAAGAATTTATCTTAGAAACATATGACAAAGATCAAACTAAAGAAGTGTTTGGTGATGCGATTGATCGAGTAGGAACGATTGCATCCAACTATCAAACTGATGTTGTGTTATTTAAAAACCCAGAAGGTTCATTACCAGGTGAAACTGATAATTTAGAAGAAGTAAAAAAAGGTTCCATACAAGTAAATAAGCCATTGAAGTTTGAAGGATTTGCAGTTTATCAAATGGATTTTCGTTTAGATGAACTACGCACTATGCACTTTAATTTAGTAAATAAATCTAGTGGCGAATCTCTGGGTGATCTATCTGTTGACCTTGTTGACCCGAAAACCAAATACGATTTAGGTAATGGTACAACAGTAGAACTACGAGGGTACTATCCTGATTTTTCCGGGTTTGAGAATGGAGAGCCCCAAACAAAATCTCCAGTTCCAAACAATCCAGCATTTTTAGTGGAAATGACCACTCCTGAAACACCTGAAGGAGAAACCAGTTTTGTTGCGATTAAACAAACAGTGGAACCACTTGGTGACAATGAATATAAACTTGAATTTCAAAATGTAGATACACGTGATATTTCAGGATTAACGATTCGTAAGGATAAAACATTATGGATATTAGCTCTTGGTGGATTAATATTCATGATTGGAGTAGCACAGGGTTCTTACTTCAATCACCGTCGAATATGGATTCTTGAAAGTAAAGATGGGCACTTATTTGTTGCTGCTCATACAAACAAAAATTGGTTTGGCGTTAAAAAAGAGTTAGATCAGGTAACTGAAGTTGCGCAACTTCCTCAATACATTGATCAACAAGACATAGAAGCACAAGAGCTTAAAAAGGATGGTGAGAAATCGTCATGACACAACTCGTCTCGATTAGTGGGAATTTATTGTTTTTTGCATTTGTTTGCTATTTAATCGCAACATTTTTTTTCGGTGGTGCAGTAAAAGGAATAAAATCAGAAGCGTCAATTTCTGATAAACGATGGGGACGTATTGGGATTACAATTACGATTGTCGGATTTATTTCTAACTTGGCTTACTTCATTACGCGATGGATTGCTGCAGGACATGCTCCTGTAAGTAACTTATTTGAATTTACAACAGCATTTGGCATGATGATTGTAGGGGCGTTTATCTTAATTTATTTCATCTATAAAACGCCTATCCTTGGATTATTTGCACTTCCAATTGCGATTATCATTATTGCGTATGCAAGTATGTTTCCTCGTGATATCAATCCATTAATTCCAGCTTTAAAAAGCTATTGGCTAACGATACACGTAATAACCGCGGCAATGGGTGAGGCGATTTTAGCAATAAGTGCAGTCGCTGGTTTAATTTACCTTTTGAAAAATGTAGATATCACAAAAAAATCTAAAAAAAGTTTTTGGCTCGAAGCTGTAATGTTCACAGTAATTTTAACGTTAGGATTCGTTGCTTCCACAACAACATTTACTTTAATGGATTACGAAGCATCATTTACTTATGTGGATAAGGAACAAAAACCGAGTGAAATGACTTATAATGCTCCACCGATTTTTGGTATGAATGAGTATGAATCACTGACCCCTGCTGCGATGACGCCGCTTGCAGAAATGCCTCCAATTGTTAATGCGAAAAAATTAACTACTGTGACTTGGGCTTTGCTGTTTGGTACAGTGCTATATGGGTTAATTCGTTTAATCATTCGTAAACCTATTTCAGCAGTTTTACAACCATTTGCTCAAAAAGCTAATTCTCAATTAATGGATGAAATCGGGTATCGTGCTGTATCTATTGGATTTCCAGTGTTCACGCTTGGAGCGCTTATTTTCGCGATGATTTGGGCTCAAGAAGCATGGTCTAGGTTCTGGGGATGGGATCCAAAAGAAGTATGGGCACTCATTACTTGGTTGTTTTATGCAGCTTTCATGCATCTTCGGTTTTCTAGAGGTTGGCAAGGTGAAAAATCTGCGTGGCTAGCGGTTATCGGATTTATTATTATTATGTTTAACTTAATTGCAGTTAACTTAATAATTGCTGGTTTGCATTCTTACGCATAATAGACAAGCCTTTTCCTTTTAGGGAAGGGCTTTTCTTTCATTTAATGATAATTAAGTATAATTTTAGTATAGAAAATGTTTTTTCTAATACTAATATCCATCACCAGCATCGAGTTTGAGTGGGCTTCTCCGCTTTCCTTATAGAACATGTAATTGTACAATAATTAGTAAAGATAAGACGGAAGGGGTAACCAACATGTCAGAACATATTGCAATTTTAGTAGTAGATGATGAAGACCGTATTCGTCGTTTATTAAAAATGTATTTAGAGCGTGAAGGATATGAAGTAGATGAGGCAGAAAATGGAGCAGTGGCATTAGAAATGGCATTGGAAAAAGATTATCACTGTATATTACTAGATGTGATGATGCCTGAAAAAGATGGTTTAGAAGTCATTGCTGAACTGCGTGAACAAAAAACGACACCTATCCTACTATTAACTGCTAAAGGAGAGGAAGCGGACCGAATTGATGGATTTGAATTAGGCGCGGATGACTACATCGTCAAACCATTTAGCCCACGTGAAGTAGTACTTAGAGTGAAAGCGGTTTTACGACGCTCAGTGACAATTTCGTCAATTTCAACGTCAACAACTTCAAAAGACTTAGTAGTATTCCCACATTTAACGATTGATCATGACGCACATCGAGTGACTGCAGATGGAACAGAAGTAAATTTAACACCTAAAGAATATGAACTCCTGTATTTTCTAGCAAAAACACCAGATAAAGTATTTGATCGAGAACAATTACTAAAAGAAGTATGGCATTATGATTTCTTTGGAGATTTACGTACAGTCGATACGCATGTCAAACGATTACGCGAGAAATTAAATCGTGTATCTGAAAAATCTGCAAAAATGATTGTTACAGTATGGGGCGTAGGATACAAATTCGAGGTTGGTAATGAATAGAATATGGAACAGCGTTGTCGGGAAGCTTTGGGTAACCATTTTGCTTCTCGTTTCGTTTGTGTTGTTTATCATTACTATATTGATGCTTGAGTTTTTAGGAAACTATCATAGTCAACAAGCCGAAGCTTCATTGCGTCAGGAAGCAAATACAATTGCTAGAATTGTTGATGATCACGAAGATGTTGATACATCTCTCTATATAATTTCTGGCATACTTGGCCCAGAAACAAATGCAATTATTGCTAAAGAACCTCGCGAAGCAACGTTGACATTGCATGAGGGTGAAAATGAAGAAAAAATTAAACAACAAATTATTAATGATAAAACACTAGGTAATGTCTTTAAGTCATCACAACCTATAATAAAGGAAATGATATTACCGTCCTTAGAGAATAAAAATCAAATGGAATCATTTATCGTTTTAGCTTCTCCATTAAATGTAGAAAATCAAGTACATGGTGCTGTCTTTATTTATCAAAGCTTAGACGTCATTCATAAAACAACAAAAGAAACGACGAAAATCGTTTTTTTATCAGCATTCATTGCCTTTATACTAACTACCTTTTTTGCCTTTTTCCTATCAACACGAATTACTTCTCCACTACGTAAAATGCGTGAAGCTGCTTTTGAATTGTCAAAAGGAAACTTTGACACAAAATTACCGTCTCTTCAAAATGATGAAATTGGTCAGTTGGCTGTGGCATTCAACCAAATGGGGCGTCAATTAAAACATCATTTAGAAGTTATTAATCAAGAAAAAGAGCAATTATCAAGCATCTTAACATCGATGACTGATGCCGTCATTACTTTTAATAGAGATCACACCATTTTACTCAGCAATCCACAAGCTGAAAAATTGTTACAAAAGTGGTTTTTCCGTATGGATACAGACAAAGGTCAACCAATTCCAATTGAAATGGATCATATGCTTGATCATGTTCTTCATTTAGAAGAAGAAATTAACGAAGAACTTGAAATGGAAGGTAGTTATTATGCCATTTCAATAAATCCTTTATATAGCGGAGATTCAATACGTGGAGCGGTTGCAGTACTAAGAGATATGACAGAACAGCATCGTCTGGATCGATTACGTTCTGATTTCATCGCAAATGTTTCCCATGAACTCAGAACCCCAATTGCTATGCTACAAGGCTATAGTGAAGCAATACTAGATAACGTGGTGGCTACGGAAGATGAACGAGATGAAATGATGAAAATTATTTATGAAGAATCTCAACGTATGGGTAGACTAGTTACAGATTTGCTAGATATAGCACGAATGGAATCAGGTCGAATGCGGCTTTATAAAGTAAACGTAGCTGTTACTCCAATAATAGAACGAATTACTCAGAAATTTACTCAAGTAGCGAAAGAATCTTCTATTGATTTAACTATTAAAACTACCGTTTCTCCTCTATTAACAGCTGATATGGATGAAGACCGGATTGAACAAGTATTAACCAATTTACTTGATAACGCCATTCGCCATACTCCTAATGAAGGAAAAGTGTCAGTCCTTGTAGAACAACTTAATGGATTCGTTAAAATTAGTGTAGAAGATACAGGGTCAGGTATTCTTAAGGAAGATTTACCTTATGTATTTGAGCGTTTTTATAAAGCTGATAAATCAAGAACAAGAGGTAAGAGTGGGACAGGCTTAGGTCTTGCAATTGCTAAGAATATGGTAGAAGCACATGATGGCGAAATTACTGTAAAAAGTGAAGAAAATGTTGGAACTATATTTACCTTTATGTTACCAATCAAACACTTGTAACTTTTTTGCTGGCTGAAACGACAAATTAATAGAACGGGGGGGAGTATATGAATGACTCCGTTTTTCACAGGCTTTATGACCAGTACCATCAAGATGTTTTTCAATTCTTATTGTATATGGTGAAAAATAGACAGACTGCCGAAGATTTAATGCATGAAGTATATGTACGTGTTTTAAAAGCATTTAGCCGTTTTGAAGGTAAAAGTACAGAGAAAACTTGGTTATTTTCAATTGCAAAAAATGTAGCAATTGATCACTTTCGAAAGTCGTCCGTTCGTAAGCGACATGCTCTTGACTTTTTTGATTGGGAAAAACAAGAGCTGAAATCAAGTGATGCTCTCCCTGAAGAACTAGCTGAATTGAATGATGAAATGAAACAATTATTAGACGCGTTAGATGAATGTACAGGCGATCAAAAAATGGTCATCATTATGAGGTACTTCCAAGATCTATCCATAGCAGAAACATCAAAAGTGCTCGGATGGACGGAAGGTAAAGTAAAGACCACTCAACATCGAGCGATTCATAAACTTCGAGATCGCTTATCTGGGCATTCGGATAGGAGGCAAGTTCACGATGAGCAACAATAAATGGAGTGAACAAAAGATTGACCAGTTACTCAGCCAAGTGCCTAAGCAACAAGACACACGTTCGAAAGCCGAAGTGTTAAAACGATTACAACAAGATTCGCGATTAGCGGAAGGTAAGCTAAAGAAACGTAAAATCTGGCTACCACCAGCTGTGGCAGTTGCTGCCTTAATTACGTTGACCTTATTAGGTGCAACGCTTCTTAACCAGCCAAACAGCGAACTTCAAAATGCATTTGACAGTAGTGCAGAGAGCGAAAGTTCTGCTGACATGGATCGTGTAACAAGTGAAGAAAGCAAAATGTCCATACCAGAAAAAGCTACTGATGAGTCAGCGGAAGGGTCCGCTACTATTAATAGTACGTCAGATAAAGAAACTTCTGAAACTGAGATGGCTAAATCTGCAGAAGCACCAGTTGAATCATTATTAACTTCTGCTTATTCAAGTGATGTAGAAAATCATACAGTTTTTAAAATTGGTTTAGTTTCTCAAGATGCACTGGTAGTTCCCGTCAGTTTCTTAATTCCAAATGATCAAATTCAACAAGATTTTGGGAACGAAACGCCAAATACGCTGCAATTATATGAGAAATATGCAGCTGACATCAATGAAGAAGACCTTGGTTTTACTGACTATCACCCATATAAGGGAACGTTTGAAATTGACCAAGATCAACTTGTTCACCGATTACCTAAAGAACATGATTATGACCTTGCAAGTGCAGCTCTTTATTCCTATGATTTATCACTTCAATTCACTTTTGAAGGTTTTACCCAAATTAACCATCAAAATGAAGATGGCAGTCAAGCTGAATTTGATCAAGTAGGTCAGAAAACACCTACGGTTCTTACTAATGGCCTCTACAAAACGGCGGTTTACCCTTACACAGATCCGTCAGGTCAGGTCTATATGGTGCCGAGTCTAAGTGAACCATACAACAATGCATTGGACGCACTGGTTGCCTTAAAAACGCCTCCAAATGATTTCTTTGCGAACGTGGTTCCAATGTCAGTTACTTATACAGTTGAAGAAATTCAAGGGGTTTTTCATATTAAGTTCAGTAAACCTCTTGAGTTAAATTCTTTATCACAAGAGCAAACAGCTCAAATGATCGAAAGTTTCGTTTTAACTGGAGCTACCTTTGATGTTCAAATTCAATTAGATAATGTTATTGAGGAACAATGGATCGGTATTAATTTTACTCAACCACTGGAACAACCAGTAGGACTAAATAAATATAGTTGGTAATAAGAAGATTCATTTGTAGGCTCAAGTAGTTTACAAATGAATCTTTTTTTCTTATAGTATAGAATGTAACTTAATAATGATTCATCTTCGGGGCAGGGTGAAATTCCCGATCGGCGGTAATTGAAGAAATTCTTCATAGCCCGCGAGCCGTAAGGTAGGATTTGGTGTGATTCCAAAGCCGACAGTATAGTCTGGATGGGAGAAGGTGAAGGTGCGGTCGTTTTTCGTTCTGTCATTTAACGAGACGCCTATTTTAGTGCGCCTTTCTACTCCCCTAAGCGATAACGGCTTATGGGTTTTTTTGATGGGACTTGAACGAACAAACTTTTCTTCTTGTGGAGTGAATCGACAAAGGGAGAGAGTCATATGAAGAACAACAGATTGCGTATTATGATTGCAGTTGCGATGTTGAGTAGTATTTCATTTGTTTTAATGCTATTTAATTTTCCATTACCAGCGTTACCAGCCTTTTTGAAAGTCGACTTTAGCGATGTGCCTGCACTAATTGCTGCTATAACAATGGGTCCTGTAGCTGGGATTTTAGTCGCGTTATTTAAAAATGTCTTGTACTGGATGTTCAGTGGAAGCCCAACAGGCGTGCCGGTAGGAGAAATGGCTAATTTTGCTACAAGCATATTATTTATGCTACCTGTTTATTTGGTTTATCGTAAAATATCAACTACAAAAGGCTTAACGATTGGATTAATTGCAGGAATTTTCGCAATGGCTATCGGAATGAGCGTTCTAAATTACGCATTATTTTTACCGATGTACACATATTTCTTAAACATGCCTGCAATGACTGGAACTGCATTAAGCAATACAATCTTACTAGGTATATTGCCATTTAATTTAATTAAAGGTCTATTACTATCTGCTGTGGTCATCTTATTATTCAAAACAATGAAAACGTGGTTGGATAACCAACGAGCGATATTCTCTTAAAATAGAATCATAGTTTAATAAAGACCTGGTTCGCGAAAAATGTGAATCAGGTCTTTATTTTGTAGTTTATTGGTAAAATTCACACTTTAATTAGGGGGAAATTGGATAGTTGCAGCGCTATTAAGTAAGTTGCGAAAATAACCCGAAATGTAGGAGTAGGATGTTATGGTGAGCGTGACACAAAATAACTACTGAATAAAAATACAATTCAATAGTCATTTATATGTGCTATGCAGAAACAGAAACAGGACCAAAGGTATTCTTGCGTCGAGAAGGTTTAGAGACCTCTAACGGAAATAAACAGAGTTGTTTAACTGAGCCATTTTAAATATAAAAAGAGGGCTGTTTAAAAGTCATTTTAAATGACTTTTAGACAGCCCACATTTTTATTCGTATTTTAATGCATCGCCGTCAAAAGATTTATCAGAAACTTTAATTGAGTCTGTTGGACAGCCCTCAAATGCATCTTGCATATCTTCTTCGAGTTCATCTGGAACTTGAGTTGTTCCCATGTTATCATCTAAAATAACAAAGGCAATGCCTTCATCATCATAATCATAAATATCAGGTGCTGCAGCGCCACAAGCGCCACAAGCTATACATGTATCTTTATCTACAATGGTATACTTCGCCATGTTAACCTCTCCCTTATCTCCGTTCGCTTGAAAAAGCTTTCATTCCTATTCTAATCATTTTCGCCTCAATTTTCAACCTAAATACTCATAAATTGGAGGATGTCCTATGCTATTTAAACAAATAATCCTACATATGGTCGATCGATTTAACAAAGAGAGGACAATTGCAGCCCCTTTTCATATGATTAGAGGAAAACGTTCGGGTCAAACAATCCAAGATGTTAAGGTCTATAATCTTACAAAATATTTTTCATTGTTTCCTAAACTAACGAAACAATCTTACGATCAAGTTATTCAACAGATGATTCAAATAGGATGGATAACTGTAAATGAAATGTCTGTTCCTCAAATTACAGAGGTAGGGAAACAGAAACTATACGAAATGCCATCACTTAAGTTAAATGGTTGGTTATTTAGAGGTAATGAACGAATTTTTCTTCAACGTTTATCACTTGTGACACAAACATTGTCACATGTAAATGCAGAAAATTTATCATTCGTCCCTGTACAAAAAGATGAAAAGATTCACTCTTGGGTGCGACAATATTTACATAGTTTTCCCTACAAATCTGATGAGTTTATCAGAAGCTATTATCAAGAGTTAAAGACAGTTTTCCATTCTGATAATCTATCAAATATACATGTGACAATTTTAAGTCATCGATTATCTGGGTATCGAGTTAGTGGTGTTACATGGCAACAATTATCTCAAGAATTGAAGGAAGAACAAGTTGACCTCCAAATCTTATTAAATGAAAGCTTACATATCTTACTGGATGAAATTTCAACAAATAACATGTTGGTACTGTTGTCTAAGATGAGTGAAGGAATTAAGCCGACGACACCATTAACAGAATCAGCTAAAAGAACAGCTGACCTTCATCAACAAGGCTATTCTTTTGATCAGATCATTTCACTACGGCATTTGAAAAAAAGTACAATAGAAGATCATTTCGTGGAAATGGCGATGAATGATCCTTTATTTTCGATTCAATTATTTTTTGAAAACGAGGATATTTTAATGCTAATTCAAGAAGTTAAAAATCAATCAACAAATAAATTAAGAACATTAAAGGAAGTTTTTCCAAACTTTTCGTACTTTCAGTTAAGGCTATTATTAGCCGGTAGAGGTGAATTAATTGACATTGAATCTTCATAAAGTATTATTTGAGAAATTTGGCTATGCTTCATTTAGAGCAGGACAACAAGAAATCATAGAAAGTATTCTTAACAAAGAAGACGTTGTGGCAATCTTACCTACAGGAATGGGGAAGTCACTTTGCTATCAACTGCCAGGATATATACTGCCATCTTGCGTAATCATTATTTCCCCATTACTATCTCTGATGCAAGATCAAGTGGAACAATTAAAAAAATTAGGAGAAAAACGAGTAGTTGCTTTTAATTCTTTTTTGACACCAAATGAAAAACAGACGCTTTTACAGCAATTAGAAAGGTATAAATTCATTTTTTTATCTCCTGAAATGTTAATGCAAGAGCAAGTGAAAATCAAACTTCAAAGCATGCCAATTTCACTAATTGTTGCCGATGAAGCTCACTGTATTTCACAATGGGGCTATGATTTTAGACCGGATTATTTACGTTTAGGTGAGTGGTTAAGTCACATTAGTCGACCACCAATTTTAGCTTTAACTGCTACAGCCACAAAACATGTAATAGAAGACATAAGTACTCACTTGACCATGCAACAACCTACCCTTCATATACAATCACTAGATAGACCAAATATTCACTATGCTGCTGTGGAAATAGATTCTCAAGAAAATAAATTCGAGAGAATATTAAAGCAAATTGAAAGTTTTTCAGGACCTGGGATTATTTACACTCAATCTAGAAGAAAAGCAGATGTGTATGCACAAAAATTAAGTGACAAAGGATTCAGGATTGCCTCTTATCATGCAGGAATGGATCAAATTGATCGTATGTTCGTCCAACAACAATTTTTGAACAATGAGATTGATTGGGTATGTGCAACAAATGCATTTGGAATGGGTGTCCATAAAGATGATATCCGTCAAGTCATCCATGATCATATTCCATCATCAGTTGCCAATTATGCACAGGAAGTTGGGAGAGCAGGAAGAGACGGTTCAGATTCACTAGCAATTTTATTTTATACCAAGGATGATGAGGATCTTTCAATTTTCATTACAACTAACGATTTTCCTGATGAATCCCATATTAGACTTTTTGATGAGTCTATAAAAAAAGGATTAAACCCCAACCAACTAATATCACAAGGCTTGCTAACAGAAACACATGTACGAATATTAACTTTTTGGCTGGCTCGAAAAAAAATTAACGAAACAATTGAGATTTTACAGCAATTAAAACAGCAAAAAGTGGAACAAATATTTCAAATGAAAGATATTTTATGGAATTCGCTTTGTATCAGACAACAAATTGTTGAATTCTTTGGTCAGAAATTGAATTCAAAGCCACTAAATTGTTGTTCAAAATGTGGACTGAATATAGAAGAGTTAATAGATTCTTCAAAGGAACACGTACGCGAATTGAAGTTACAATCATGGGAAAAAAGAATATCGTTATTATTCAAAGGAATTGAATAGAAGTTTATTTTACTTTTTCTACAAATTTCGTCATAATAAATAAAGACGATACGTAGAATAGGAGTTTATATCAATGAATAAAAATGATTATCAAAATAAAATTGACGAGCATCGAAAACCAATTCAAATAAATGATGAGGAAAAGCCAAATACACGAACTTCAAGACGTTCGAATAATGTGGCTCCGAAGAAAACAAAACAAAAAACAAATTTAATGTTACCAATTTTGTTCTTTTTCTTTATTTTAATTCCTGTTTCAATTTTAATATATGTTTTTGCTTTTTATGAGCCAAACTCAAATGAAACAACTGTTTTAGAAAATAGCCAATTTAAATTTGAACAAAACAAAGAAGACACTGAGTCGGATTCGACTTCTGAAAACAAAGATACACAAAATCAAGAAGAAACTACTGAACCTAAAGAAGAAGAGCCAGTAGTAGAAGACACTTCTAAAGTAGCAGAACCTAAAGAAGAAAAGCTATCCGAAGAACAACCTAAAGAAGATACACCGGCAGTAGAACAGCCTAAAGAAGAGACACCTCAAATTGCAAAAACGCATGTGGTGCAACCTGGTGAGACACTATATCGTATTGCTATGAATTATTACAATTCAGCTGATGCTGTCGAGAAAATTAAATCCGCAAATGGGCTCACTTCAAATTCGATTTCTACTGGTCAAGCATTGGTCCTTCCTTAAATTTAATGAAATAATACTAGTGAAATTTGTAGAATGAGGTACTATAAAGAAGATACAAGGAATTTTTGTACAATAGGGTAATATTCAAGATAGAATGGAGTGACAGTATGTTTGCAAAAAGTGTAATGATATCTAAAGAAAAGTGTTTTTCGATCCAATCATCAGAGTCTTTACAAGACGCACTAGCGTTATTAGAGAAAAATCAAATTGACGCACTGCCTGTTTTAGAAGACGGCTTGTATAAAGGAATTTTAAATCGCTATCTTGCGTACCAGGCATATTATGATAGCGGATTAACAAAAGAGGACTTTTTAAAAAAAGCTTCTTTAATGGACATAGTAACGCGTGCAGATATTTATTTATCAATTGAAGATGTTTTTGAAAATTCCTTAATTCAACTTAATGACTTCCCGATTATTGCTGTAGTAGAAGAAAATCAATTTTTAGGTTTAGTGACTCGCTACGACACCATGAATCAATTTAGAAGTGCTTTTGGAATGGATAAACCTGGTGTCCGAATTACGTTTACGTCTATAGAAATAGAAGGTCGTATTGCTCGTGTGGGAGACATTATTCAAAAGTTTCATGAATCGGTTATTTCACTGGTTACATTCGACGAATCAGACAAGTTACTGCGACGTATCGTTTTAAAAATCGAGAAACGTGATAACGTTCAAAAATTCCTAAAGGAACTTGATCGGTCTGGATTTCGGGTACTTCACATAAAAGAAGATTAATTCAAAATAAAAAGAAAAGGGGATGGGGCAACCCTCCTCTTTTTAATTTTAGTAAAGAGGTGTAGAAATGCGCTATTTAGCAACCATTTTAGGTGTAGTTTTAAGCATGTCCCTCTTCATGTTAAAGAAAGCATTTGAGATAAATATACGTCGTCAAGACATCCAGTTAACTAATTTTTCTGACCAAAATCCTTTTCGTATCTTTTTCATTTCCGATATACATCGTCGAACAATACCAAATCGATTAATGAGACAAATCGATTCCGAAATTGATGCAGTAATTATTGGTGGAGACTTAGCTGAAAGAGGAGTTCCTTTGAAACGGATACAAGAAAATATTACACGTCTCGCTAAAATTGGACCTCTCTATTACGTATGGGGCAACAATGATCGAGAAGTTGGAGAACAACATATCCGTAAATATATTCAAAATGTTGGTGGAACAATATTAGAAAACCAAGCTATTTGCATAATAAATCAAAAACAACGAGTGTGGATTGTTGGAATTGACGATGTATCTGCAGGACTAGCAGATATTGAAAAAAGTTTAAATAATGTTCCCAAAGAAGACATGAAAATTTTCGTCTCCCACACCCCTTTTGTCTTCAGTAATGTAAAAGAAAAGTATAAATTAAATGTGTTGTTGGCTGGACATACGCATGGTGGTCAGATCCGATTAGGTAAATGGGGATTTTATCAAAAAGGTTCCTTAATAAAGGACCTAGATAAAGCCACGCTTATAAGTAATGGATTCGGAACATCTTTAATCCCCTTAAGATATGGCGCTCCTGCAGAGTGTCATATCTTGTCGATTAAACATAAAAGTTCTACAAATGTTCATTAAAACATACACAAACGTATACAATCTTCACTAAATTTCCTATACTGATACCACAGCAGATGTGAAATTCTTGGAGGTTTAGTCATGCAAAACAACATAGATAATAAAGGGAAATATAACATGAAGGCAGTTTCAACTATGGTAGGCATTTTGCCAGGCACGATTCGTGCCTGGGAAAGACGTTATCAAATGATTGCGCCAATTCGAAATGAAGTAGGGCATCGGTTATATTCAGATAACCATGTGCGAAAACTAAAATGGTTGGCACAAAAAGTAAATGACGGATTTACAATTAGTCAAGCGGTATCCTTATTAGAACAAGATAATAAAGATGAGTCTCATCCGCTATCGCATCAAGAAGATAATAGGGTTACTCAACTTCAACAAGATACATTACAAGCATTTCTTCGTTTTGATGAACGTTCCGCTCAAAATTTTATGGATGAGTCTTTTACCATATTTACGATGGATAAAGTGTTAATTGATATTTTAGCTCCATTACTAGTCCAAGTAGGTTTATTGTGGGAAGATGGAAAAATTACTACAGCGCACGAGCATTTTGCCACATCTATTTTACGTTCTCGAATTGGAGCAGTTATGCATGCTTACCCTCATAATGGGATTTTACCGAAAGTCATTGCTGTATGCGGACCTGGAGAATGGCATGAATTAGGTTTATTAATCTTCACTTTGTATATGAGACGTAAAGGTTATGAAGTCATTTATTTGGGAAGCAGTATTAAGGATGATGATATATCAGTGGTAATCCAAACTGTAAAACCTCGATTTTTATTTATGTCATGCACAATGTTAAGTAATCTTTCACAAACTCTCGAATTATCAAAATCCTTAGAGATAGATTTTCCTAATTTAGTGGTAGGGCTTGGTGGATTTGCTATTGATTCAATGACAATTGAAAAAAAGAAAATTTATCAACAAAACATAATTGGTCCTAACATGAACGAATGGGATAAGTGGATAGAAGAAAAAACATATGCTAATTAGTTGTATAAGTCGTTTCGTTCTCCTATCCTAAGATAGGAGATTTTTTTAATAGAGGAAGTGTAAACTGGTGGAAAAAGTAGATGCAATTATTGTAGGTGGAGGTCCTTGTGGGCTAGCAGCGGCAATATCATTACAAAATATAGGGCTTTCACCCATTATTATAGAAAAAGGTAACGTCGTGGAAGCTATTTACAATTACCCAACGCACCAAACGTTTTTTAGTACAAGTGAAAAACTATCAATCGGGGAAGTTCCTTTTATTATCGAAGGACGTAAACCTAAGCGTAATCAAGCACTTGTTTATTATCGTGAAGTTGTAAAAATAAAAAATTTACAACTTCACCGATTTGAAACGGTAGAACGAGTTGAGAAAAAACAAGATATGTTTGAAATTCATACTTCAAAAACTACATATATAGCAAGAATTGTTATTATTGCAACAGGATATTATGATCATCCTAATTTATTAGGGATACCGGGGGAAGAATTACCGAAAGTCAGTCACTACTTTAAAGAAGGTCATCCATACTTTGACACAGATGTAGTAGTAATAGGCGGAAAAAACTCTAGTATCGATGCGGCTCTAGAATTACATAAAGCTCGTGCACGAGTGACAGTTGTTTATAGAGGAAGTAGCTATTCAAGTAGTATAAAACCTTGGATATTACCTGAATTTGAAGGATTAGTTCGAAGTGGTGAAATTACTATGATGTTTGAATCACAGGTTGAAGAAATAATGCAAGAGGAAGTAAGAATTTACAAACATGGTGAAGTGACTACCCTAAAAAACGATTTTGTGTTTGCAATGATTGGTTATCATCCAGATCATGATTTTTTAAAAACAACTGGTGTTCAAATTGATGACGTCTCAGGTAGACCTTTATTAAATGAACTTACAATGGAGTCCAATGTTGAAAACTTATATATTGCCGGTGTTCTAGCGGCGGGCAATAATGCAAATGAAATCTTTATTGAAAATGGTCGATTTCATGGAGAGGTAATTGCAAATGCAATTACACAAAAAGAAAAGCTGTGAAATAGGGACAGCTTTTCTATAATAATGAAAACATTTTAAGGTGACGAAAGAGGACATGGTTGACGCAATCAAAGACAATGCAGACGCACTTTGAATTGTTCGCCAATCACTCCTCCTTCTCAATCTATCCAAAAAACCGACATCAATTCTAATGTTCGAATATTGCTGATGGAGTATGTGTCATGCGAGAATCAGATAGACCAATTAATAATTTTAAACGTGCTTTTTGACCACTAAGTCCATGGGCAAATAAAACACCCATATCTTCTAACATTTTCCCTCCGCCTTCATAGCCATAAACAGGCTGAGCAATGCCGTTGTAGCATCTGGATACTAATACAATTGGTATATGTTGATTCATTAACTGCTGAATTCCCGGCACAATAGCCGGCGGAACATTACCTTGTCCTAATCCTTCCAATACTACCCCATCATATTTATTGTTCGCAACATGCATTAGTAAGTCTACATCCATTCCAGCATATACTTTAAGTAATGCCACTCGCTTTTTAATGTCTTTCACATCATAGGTTTCATGACGAATGGGTGAATGATGAAAATGAATGGCCGTTTTAGTAATCAATCCTATAGGTCCATACTGAGGACTTTGAAATGTAGAGACATTACTGGTTGAAGTTTTCGTTACATTTTGTGCTGTATGTATTTCATCGTTCATTACAACAAGTACGCCTTTACCAATTGCATGTTGAGAATTTGCTACACGAACCGCAGATAACAAATTATAAACACCATCTGCTCCAATTTCATTTGAAGAACGCATGGCACCAGTTAAGATAATGGGTACATTGCTTTTTATTGTTAAATCAAGGAAGTAGGCTGTTTCTTCTAAAGTATCTGTTCCGTGTGTAATCACAAATCCAGCCACTTCTTTTTCTGCTAACTGTTGTTCGATTATATTTTTCAGTGTTAACATTTCCGTCGGTGTCATATGAGGGGAAGGATAATTAAACGCTTCAATTTCATGTATATCAGCATACTCCATCAATTTATCGATTTCTGAAGTTAAGGGATTTGAATCTCCTGGTACGACCGCTCCTGACTCAAAGTTAACATGCATCGAAATAGTTCCACCTGTATGAATTACTATAACTTTTTTCATTTCAATGTTCCTCCTAATGTCCAATAGCTAGCTTGAAAATGATATAATTAAACTACAAAAAGGAGGCGAGCGCAACATGATTATATTATTATCTGTCGCAATCGCTCCAGGACTTGCATTATTTAGTTATTTTTATTTGCGTAATCAGATTTCTTCAGAGCCATCTAAAACATTGTTTCACACATTTCTATATGGTGCTATTTTAACGTTTCCAATCCTCTTTATTCAACATGTGTTTGAATTTGAGAATATAATTCAATCATTGTTTTTGCGGAATGTGCTATTTACAAGTGTACTTGAAGAGTTTTTTAAGTGGCTCATTTTAGTTATGCTTATTTATAAACATGTTGAATTTGATAACCCTTATGATGGAATTCTATATGGGGCAAGTGTATCTCTGGGATTTGCAACGGTTGAAAATATTTTATATTTATTTACATATGGACTAAATACGGCATTCTTACGTGCTCTATTGCCTGTTTCGAGTCATGCCATTTTTGGCGTTGTAATGGGTTATTATCTTGGACGTGCAAAATTTGCAGTAAGCCGCTCATCAAAACCAATCCTGTTTGTCGCCTTACTTGTACCACTAGGCTTACATATGATATATAATGGGATCTTAGCAATTGAGAAGATTTCATTATATTTTATGATTCCATTTATGTTGTTCTTATGGTGGTTAGGTTTAACGAAAGTAAAACAAGCACATTTATTGACGCTGCAATATTTTAATAAAAGTAATACTATAAGAGAAATTTTGTGAAATCAATTTTAAATTGGTTTCTTTTTTTTGTATAAAAATCGCATGATTTCCCATCCTAATAAAAAGGAGAGTGTGTATGCGAAAAAATAAAGGGTTTATCTGGCTTGTCATAATTTGTTTGATGACATTATCACTTAGCGCTCCTGATCGATCTGAAGCATTTTCTGGTCAAGTCATTGAACTAGGTGCGTATGGCGAAGATGTAATTGAACTACAATCTCGATTACAATATATCGGTTTATACAAAAATAAGATAGATGGTAAATTTGGATATGGGACTTACTGGGCTTTACGTAATTTCCAAGATCAATACGGTTTACCAATAGATGGAGTTGCGGGACAGAATACAAAAACGAAACTTGTCAATTCGTCGACCTATCATAAAGAATTTGTGCGAAAACAACTGAATCAAGGTAACCAATTCACGCATTATGGAAATGTTCCATTGGAGCAACAAGTGAAAAAAGGTACAAATCAAGGAGGAACAAAACAATCAGTTCAAACGCAATTACCATCTAAATATTCCGATCAGGATTTACAACTTATGGCCAATGCGGTTTACGGCGAAGCGCGAGGTGAATCGTATGAAGGACAAGTTGCTGTTGCAGCTGTAATAATAAATCGACTGGAAGATGCTGAGTTTCCAAACACGATAAGTGCAGTTATTTTCCAACCATTAGCCTTTACAGCAGTTGCTGATGGTCAAATATGGTTAACACCAAACGAGCGTGCAAAAGAAGCCGTACTTGATGCGTTAAATGGTTGGGACCCTACAGAAAATGCGCTTTATTATTTTAATCCTGACACTGCAACTAGTGATTGGATTTGGACAAGACCTCAAATTAAAAAAATAGGGAAACATATTTTCTGTATGTGAGGAGGAAATGACATGAAAATTTTATCAAGCGTATTAACAATTGTCTTAATAATAATGGGCGTATTTTTATATACATCAAAACAAAATGAAAAAGATTTAGCACTTGACTTGCGAGCTCAGTACACAAATCGATTGAGCGATTCATCTGAAAAACTAAGTGAGTTGCAAAAAGCCGTGCAAAGTTCGACAGTCTTTAAGGACAAAGCTGCTCAAGCACAACCACTGGAAGATATTTGGAGACTTACTTCTGAAATAAGAAGTGATATCGCTTCACTGCCTCTCCAGAGAGAATTTTCAAATGAATGGATGAATTATCTTGGGCGACTAGGAGAGTATGCGAAATTAAAGGGTCAGGAAAAAGTTGCAGATGATAAATGGCTAGTAGTTACAACAAATGTAGCAGCAAATTTAGATGAGTTTTCATATGAATGGCAAAATGCAACGACTGAATTATTAGCAAAACAACAATCTTTTTCTAAGTGGCAAAAAGAGGTAAAAACTGCACAGCCCTCAAAACAATGGAGTGGAATGACAAAACAGGTAAAAGGGTATTCGGAAGCTGATTTTCCATTGACAGCAAGTGAGTCAGATGATCAAAAGAAAAAAGACTTACAAGCAATAGATGAAAAACCAAAAACTGAACAAGAAGTTGTAAGCAACATGAAAGAAATGTTCCCTAAATTTACTAAAGCAAAAATAGTAACGTCTACTAGTAAATCTGAAGCTCCATATCCTTTCTATCACATTCAATTTCATGAAGGTATTCGAACCGGTTATGCAGATTTCACCAAAAAAGGTGGTCATTTATTATCATTGTTAGTGGAACGCCCTATTGGGGAAGATCGAATTTCGCAAGAACAAATGAAAAAGAAAGCAATTGAAGCGGTAAAGTCTTTTGGTTTTGATGATTTAGAGCTTGTTGAAACAAGAGAAAATCATCTTGTATGGCATGTAGTTTTCGTCAGATTAGATCCCGTTAACGATGCGCGCGTTTATTCAGATGCGGTTCAGTTAAAATTAGCTAAGGATGATGGTGAAATTTTAGGTGTTAATACGATGGAATATATTCAAAAAGAAAAATTACCTGACCAAAAAATAGTAGCTATCGATTGGAATACATTTTTTACATCTGAAGCAAAAGTAGAACAGGAAAGACTTGCTTATACTGAAAATAAACAATTGCAACAAAGACTTTGTTATGAACTTTTAGTATTGAAACAAACTGATGATCAAAGTCACACATTCCGCATATTAGTGGATACTGAAACTAGAGAAGTTTTGAAATCTGAATTGTTGACTTAATATGTGTTGGAAAATTGGGTAGATGTGAGAAAAGAAAACAATGATTTAAGGAGAAAACCTACGTTTATAAAATTTGCCGATTTTGAACGAAACGTTGCCTTTTTCTTTCGTAGTACTTACTTTGCTTAATTGGTTTACTTCGAATATAGACTTGAAAACGAGCGCAGTGAGAGTTACGAAGTAAGCATCGACTATGCTATCCGGCTCGCTATGAACGGCAAACCCACTGCTTCATAACCTAGAGTGCAAAAAGAATCGTGTTGTGACCTTGTCACATCACGATTCTTCTTTCTGATAGGCAATATTGCGGCGGGTGTGCGTCCGTCAATCGCCTTCAACCTTCACGTGCACAGGTCATTGATTTTGGGTGACTAGATTGGTACCACACTCTATAATAAGTATCGCTGAAGATGCTAGCTAACTTTAAAGAATCACTCCACGGTCTTTAAATGAAAGGTTTCACACACATTCCCGTACCTGTGAAAGACACCAATCTCCCTCGATTTGTGACTTACACAGGTATGCAAAATCCTTGCTTGAAGCGAACGACTCGAAAAAAAGGTGGCAAATCGTCTAGCCGTTCCACCTATTTATCACTTCGGTTTTGAACTTTCTTTAACGAGGATAGCGAGTGTTGCATCATATGAAAAATTATTTGACGCATATCTTATATAAGACTTAATTTATGCTGGTCTTGGATTACCTATAAGTCTCGAACAGCATATATTCAGCTCAGCATCTAAAGGTGCTCACCCATTGTAAATTTAGATACTATTCATGATTGTATCGGGTTATATTTATCAAATAAATGATACACTTCAAATTCTTTATCAAAATTTCTCAATTTATTGTCATGGGTGGAACCACTTAAACTATGACTATTTACAAGATTGATTATTTATTCAAAATTACTTTTAGAAACCCATTACCTACAGCTTTTATAGAATTCTTCATGCAATTGCATGAAGAATTTTTTTCGCACCGGTACCCGATATAGTATCCGATTTATGGTACTTTTTTTAGATGAAAGAAAGTATGTGTACAAGTGATTAAAGTGGGAGGCGGCGGCTCCGGCGGGAAAAGCTAGACAGACGAGACCCCGCAGGGAGCGTAAGCGGACGAGGAGGCTTGGTGCTCGCCCGCGGAAAGCATCCGCTTGGAACGGAAATCACCTATACTAGTCCATGCTAAGAAATAATAAATTAACTTTTTAAGTGGCCACGATTTAAGTCATCTGAATTTTAATAATCATCAAAACGAAAGCTCACGTGAGTGGGCTTTTTTCTGTTTTCCTATGGTACAATATATGTGAGAAAGTTTAGGAGTTGGTCAAATGAAAAAAAATATACAAATAGCAATTGATGGACCTGCTGCTGCGGGCAAAAGTACAATAGCGAAACTAGCGGCTGAAGATCTTGGTTATACATATATTGATACAGGTGCTATGTACCGTGCAATTACGTATAAAGTACTCAAACGTCACATAGATTTAGAAAATGAAGAGGCTCTTACACAACTGCTTTTTGAAACAACAATTGAGTTGAAACCGTCAAGTGATGGACAACTTGTCATCTTAGATGACGAGGATGTTTCAGATGAGATTCGCTCTAATATTGTGACATCTTCCGTTTCCATTGTTGCCTCACATGCAGGACTAAGAGAGGAAATGGTTAATCGCCAACTAATAATGGCTAAAAGTGGTGGTGTAGTGATGGATGGCCGAGACATCGGGACTCATGTTCTGGTTGATGCGGAATTAAAAGTTTTCATGTCTGCATCTGTCGATGAACGAGCGAAACGCCGTCAGTTAGATAACGAACGTCGTGGAATTGACTCACATGTAGATCAGCTTAAAAAAGAAATCGTAGAACGCGATAAAATGGACACTGAACGACATGCTTCCCCTCTAGTTCAAGCAAAAGATGCAATTTATTTGGACACTACGAATTTAACAATTCAAGAAGCTGCCAAATACATTATTCAGTTAGCAAAAGAGAGGATGAGCTAAGTGAACTTATACCATTTTACGAGATCTTTAGTAAGGACCATTTTAAATCCGATTTATCGTTTTGATGTTAAAGGGTTAGAGCATTTTCCTGAAACAGGGGGAGTATTAATTTGTTCGAACCATATTAATGCTCTTGATCCACCAGTAGTTGGAATAACTGCACCGCGTCCGGTTTATTTTATGGCAAAAGAAGAGTTGTTTAATGCACCCATATTAAAGCCACTTTTACCGAAATTAAATGCTTTTCCAGTAAAGCGAGGATTAAGTGACCGCGAAGCATTGAGAAGAGCAATCACCATTTTAAAAGGCGGTGAAGTGATGGGTCTTTTTCCTGAAGGAACTAGAAGTGAAAATGGGGAACTCGGAAAAGGTTTCTCTGGAGCTGGTTTTTTTGCGCTTAGAGGTGAAGCGGACGTTGTTCCTTGTGCCATTATAGGACCTTATAAGGCCTTTAAGCGTTTAAAAGTAGTTTATGGAGCTCCAATCATCATGCAACCATATCGCGATCGTAAGGCATCTGCTGAGGAAGTAACATTAGTAATCATGAACCAAATTCAAATGTTATTAAATGAGAATAAATCTTGAAATATGTTGTTTTGTTTTAAAAAGTTCAAATTTTTGTTTTTATTAAAGAATTCGCATAATATAAAGAGTGGAACGTTGTGAAGGAGGATGCTATATGTCTGAGGAAATGAACTTGCAGGAAAATCAAGAATTTCGTGAAGGAAATCTTGTAAAAGGTACGGTTGCCCAAGTTGAGGAAAAGGCAGTTACTGTCACAATTGAGGGTGCACCTTTTGATGGAATAATTCCAATTAGTGAACTGTCAAGCTTACACATTGAAAAAGCTTCTGACGCCGTTTCCATCGGTGACGAATTAAATTTAATTATTACAAAAGTTGAAGACGACAATTTTGTGTTATCAAAACGCAAAGTAGACGCTGCAGAAGCTTGGGATTCATTAGAGCAAAAATTTAAAAGTGGTGAAATTATTGAAGCGGAAGTTAAAGACGTTGTTAAAGGTGGACTTGTTGTTGACCTTGGTTTGCGTGGATTTGTTCCAGCTTCATTAGTAGAAGATCACTTTGTAGAATCATTCGATGATTATAAAGGAAAAGTTTTAACTTTTCTAATTGTTGAAATGGAAAAAGAGAAAAACCGTTTAATCTTATCCCATCGTGCAGTTGTGGAAGCACAGAAAGAGTCAAACAAGAAAAATGTTCTTGACCACATTCATGCTGGAGATGAGCTAACAGGCACTGTTCAACGAATTGCTTCTTTCGGTGCTTTTGTAGATCTTGGTGGGGTGGATGGACTTGTTCATATATCTCAATTATCACATGAGCATGTAGAACAGGTTTCAGACGTTATTCAAGAAGGGCAACAAATCAAAGTGAAGGTGTTGTCTGTCGACCGTGACAGCGAACGCATTTCTTTATCAATTAAAGATACACTTCCTGGACCTTGGGAAGGAATAGAAGATAAAGCACCACGTGGTTCTGTTCAAACAGGTACAATAAAACGTCTAGTGTCTTACGGTGCATTTGTTGAAGTATTCCCTGGAATTGAAGGGCTTGTTCACATCTCACAGATTGCCCATTCTCACATTGGTACGCCACACGAAGTATTAAAAGAAGGGCAAGAAGTACAAGTGAAAGTATTAGAGGTCAACAAACAAGATAAACGATTGTCACTAAGTATAAAAGATTTACTAGAAAAAGAAAATGAATATTCAGGATCTGATTACCAAATGCCTGAAGAAACAAAAGGTTTTTCAATTAGTGATGTTATTGGTGATAAATTAAAAGATTTTAAATAATGGAGTATTGTAATGACTAGAGCTGAACGAAAATTAGACCATATAAAACATGCTTTGTCGACAGGGCAATCTAGAGCGACTTGGTTAGATGATATACGTTTTGTCCATCAAGCTCTTCCCAACAGCAGTTGGGACAGCGTATCCTTGCAAACTCAAATAGGCGAACTCGTTTTTGGTTCGCCTATTTTCATTAATGCAATGACTGGTGGGGGAGGAGCTAAAACGACTGAGTTAAATAGTCAATTAGCTCGTATTTCTCGTGAAATGAATATACCTATGGCTGTAGGATCTCAAATGGCCGCGATCAAGAATTCAGAAGAAATCCAGTCTTATGCGACCGTACGAAAAGAAAATCCAAATGGAATGATTATTGCTAATTTAGGTAGTGAAGCCACAGTGGATCAAGCGAAACGCGCAGTAGATATGTTGGAAGCAAATGCTATTCAAATCCACTTGAATGTCATCCAGGAATTGACGATGCCTGAAGGGGATCGAGATTTTCAAGGAGCACTTTCTAGAATTGAACAACTAGTAAATGAATTAACTGTTCCTGTAATTGTAAAAGAAACAGGTTTTGGAATTTCACGTGAAGCTGCGATTAAACTCATGGAAATGAATGTCGCTGCCATCGATGTTGGTGGTTTTGGTGGAACAAACTTTGCTGCAATTGAAAATGAACGGCGACAAAGAAAACTCACCTATTTTAATGACTGGGGTATCCCGACAGCGGCATCTCTTATAGAAACAACCACCATCAATTCAACTATTCCTTTGATAGCCTCTGGGGGTATTCAACATGCACTTGATATTGTGAAATGCTTATCAATCGGTGCTTCTGCCGTTGGGTTAGCAGGAGTGATATTAAAGACATTAGTTGATGATGGCGAACTAGCGACAATTGAAGAAATCAAGCAAATAAATGAAGACTTGACGATGTTAATGGTGTCACTTGGCGCAAACTCAATTCAAGAGTTACAACAATCTCCATTAATTATTTCAGGTGACTTGCACCATTATTTATCGCAACGAGGCATTGATACACATACATATGCAAATCGTAAATAATAGAGAGATATAGACATATTTATACTGGGCTCTATTATTACAATTTATCAGACATGAAGTTAAGTTAAACCTTAATGGCTTTCACTAAAAAGATAAGATTGTTTCTATGTTGCTTCATATAATACTTAGTTGGGTATTATTAAGTGAATAATAACTAAAGACCTGACTCGCCTAAAAAACGAATCAGGTCTTTTTTGTGTAAAAGAATGTATATGTTGTTGTCATTATGCACTTCTAAGCTTTCCAGCGATAATCAAATCATTCGTAATTTCCTGCTTAAAGTATGAGTTATACTCACAGTAATGTATTCAATGGTCATCTCCGTAGATAATTTTCCCTGCTTCACATTTCAAGATGTCGAGCTTTCATAGCGTTTTGCTCTATTCTTATGTATAATACTTTAGAGATGAATTTGGAAGGATGTAATAGATATGCCCAAACCGGTAGTAGCAATCGTCGGTCGCCCGAATGTAGGAAAATCAACAATCTTTAATCGAATTGTTGGGGAGCGCGTTTCCATCGTGGAAGATATTCCAGGTGTAACACGTGACCGTATATACAGCGCGGCTGATTGGTTAACTCATGAATTTAATATTATTGATACAGGTGGAATTGATATTGGGGACGAGCCCTATTTAGATCAAATTCGTGCACAAGCTGAAATTGCCATCCAGGAATCAGACGTTATTATTTTCTTGACCAATGGTCGAGAAGGAGTTACAGCTGCAGATGAGCAAGTAGCGAAAATGTTGTATAAAACAAAAAAGCCTGTCGTGTTAGCAATTAATAAAATTGATAACCCTGATATGCGCCCGATGATTTACGATTTCTATTCTTTAGGATTCGGTGAACCATTCCCAATTTCAGGTTCTCACGGACTAGGTCTTGGTGATTTATTAGATGCAGTAGCAAAAAGTTTCCCAGAAGAAGATGAAGAAGAATATCCTGAAAACGTCATTAAGTTTTCATTAATTGGACGTCCAAATGTAGGGAAGTCTTCTTTAGTGAATAGTTTCTTAGGAGATGACCGTGTAATTGTTAGTGATGTTGCGGGTACTACTCGAGATGCAATTGACACTCAATATGAATATGAAGATCAACCTTATGTCATCATTGATACAGCTGGGATGCGTAAAAAGGGTAAAGTTTATGAAAGCACTGAAAAATATAGTGTACTTCGTGCATTAAAAGCAATTGAACGTTCTGACGTTGTATTAGTCGTATTAAACGGAGAAGAAGGAATTCAAGAACAAGATAAAAAAATTGCTGGATACGCTCACGAAGCTGGTAAAGCTATCATTATCGTTGTGAATAAATGGGATAAAGTTGTAAAAGATGAGAAAACGATGAATAAAACAACCAAATTGATTCGTGATCATTTCTTATTCTTAGACTATGCGCCAATTATTTTTGTTTCAGCGGTCACAAAACAGCGGGTACATTCAGTTTTACCAGTTATAAACCGTGTCAGTGAAAACCATGCAATGCGTGTGACATCAAGTATCTTAAACGAGGTAATTGAAGACGCAGTAGCGAGAAACCCTGCCCCTTCAGACAAAGGTCGTCGTCTGCGTATATACTACGCTACACAAGTTGCTATCAAACCACCAACATTTGTCGTGTTTGTAAATGAACCAGAAATTATGCATTTCTCATATGAACGATTCCTTGAAAATCGAATTCGCGAAGCATTCGATTTCGAAGGGACACCAATTCGACTTATAATTCGTGCTAGAACATAAGCTGTTTTCAGTAAAGGAGTTACTAACATGCAAAATGTAGTTGTTTTAGGTGCCGGTAGTTGGGGGACAGCTCTAAGTATTGTCCTTTCGCAAAATGGTCACAATTGTTTGTTATGGTCACATCGTGAAGACCAAGCAAATGAAATTAATAATCACCATTCAAATAAAAAATATTTGCCTGACACAGTATTACCAAATACAGTGAAAGCAACTTCATCTTTAAAAAAAGCAGCCACACATGGAAAAATAATAGTGATGGCTGTTCCTACAAAAGGTATACGTGAAGTGTGTCGTAATATCAAAGAATGGATTCAAGAGCCCATTCTTTTTGTCCATGTTTCTAAAGGGATAGAACCTGATTCCTTAAAACGAATATCTGAAGTGATGCGAGAGGAATTGCCCTCTGATCTGATTCAAGAAATTGTAGTCCTATCAGGCCCAAGCCACGCTGAAGAAGTGGTCTTAAAACACCCGACTACAGTAACAGCTGCTTGTGAAGATATTCAGAGCGCTGAAAAAATACAAGATTTATTTATGCAGAGTTATTTCCGTGTTTATACCAATTCAGACGTCATTGGAGTTGAAATTGGTGGTGCGCTAAAAAATATTATTGCATTAGCTGCCGGGATATCAGATGGCTTAGGATACGGTGATAATGCTAAGGCTGCTTTAATTACTAGAGGTATTGCTGAAATTTCTCGTCTTGGAACTAAAATGGGAGCAAACCCCTTAACGTTTTCAGGTTTAACAGGAATCGGTGACCTAATTGTGACATGTACAAGTGTCCATTCAAGGAACTGGCGTGCAGGAAACATGTTAGGTAAAGGCATGCAGTTAGATGAAGTATTAGAACAAATGGGTATGGTTGTCGAAGGTGTTCGAACCACGAAAGCTGCATACCAGTTGTCTAAACTTCATAAGGTACCCATGCCAATAACAAGTGCTCTTTATGCTGTGTTATTTGAAAAAGTCGATCCCAAACAAGCGGTTGATCAATTAATGGATCGCGTCAAAAAGCATGAAATGGAAGACTTATTTGAATATCTTTAAATCGTCACAAAGCAAGAGGTAGCAGGTCTGCACCTCTTGTTTTTTCGTGCTATAATTACGGGTCGAGAGACAGTGAAGGGTGGTTAAATTTATGTCATCATTAGATAAAATGTGGGTTTCTTTTGCATCTATGGGATTTATGATGATCTCTATGGGGTTAATTTATATTAGTAGACACAAAATAAATAATCGATTGATTAAGTTTATTTTTGCACTTGTAGCGTATGTACTTCTAATAAGTGGATTTTTAAGTATGATTTATATTGTATTTAGCGGTCCTACTGGAAGGTCGTAAGGTGGCGCAATGAAGAAAATACTTGTTTATGTATGTATTATTAGCACAATGATGTTGTCGGGATGCATGTTGCCTGAATCTATAAGTGTTGAGAGCCAAAGACCTTATGAAGATCAATTGGCATCTGTTCAAGCAGCTGTTGAGAAATATCAAGAATCTTCAGGTGGTTTATTACCTATAAAAACGAGAGAACAAGAAGTTGACCAATACATTAAATACCCAATCGACTTCCAAAAAATTGTACCTACATATTTAAGTGAAATACCACCAAATGCCTACGAAAAGGGTGGTTTATTTCAATATGTAATTATGAACGTTGAAGAAAACCCGACGGTCAAATTAGTCGACTTACGTTCTGCAACAAAAATTAGAGAATTAAATGTTCAAATTAAAGTTAATGGTTACGGTCCGATTGCTGGAAAAGTAGCTGAAAATGTTTACAAATTAGATTATCAAATTATGGGTTATGAAGATGAACAAACTGTTCCTAGCCCATATTCAGATGTGAATCTCCCATTAGTTGCCATTGGAAATGGAACCATTTACATCGATTATTCGATTGAGTTAAACCGGATTCTTCAACAAGATAATCCGGATGTCAAACCTGGAGAAGATATTCGCTATCTTCTTGTTGATAAGTACCCTGTTGTTCCAGCCTATTCACTTCCATATACGGTTAATGAAAATAATGAACCAGAATTTTTATTAGAGAAATAAAGACAAACGTTTCATGCATATGCATGAAACGTTTTTTTTGTGCATACGATAAAGTGCGTAGGAAAGGGGACAATGATATGACTGAAGAGCTATATCAGCAAATAGCCGAACGGACAAATGGAGATGTATATATCGGTGTTGTTGGACCAGTACGAGTTGGGAAATCAACTTTTGTCAGACGAGTAATGGAAAGTTTAGTAATCCCGAATATGACGGATGAAGTGGACAGACTTCGTGCCCAAGATGAACTACCTCAGAGCTCTCCTGGTCCAGTAATTATGACGGCCGAACCGAAATTTGTACCAGCTCATGGTACTAGTATTCAAGTCGGCGATGACGCATTCCGCTTTAATATTCGCCTGGCGGATTGTGTAGGTTATATTATTGATGGTGCAAAAGGTTATGAAGATGAAAACGGTCCTAAGTTGGTTCACACACCGTGGCATCACGAACCAATTCCGTTTCAAGAAGCTGCACGAATTGGTACAGATAAAGTAATTAGAGATCACTCCACCATTGGGATTGTAATGACAACGGATGGTTCTGTAAATGATATTTCTAGAGCAGCTCTAGAGCAAGTGGAAGAGGAAATTATTGGTCAATTAAAAGAAATTGGCAAACCATTTGTAGTATTGTTAAATAGTAAATTTCCAGCTTATGAACAAACAGGTAAATTACGCTCGGAGTTACAAGACAAATACAACGTGCCGGTCATTGCAGCAGCGGTTGATAAAATGACTGTCCAGGAAATTCAACACGTCTTAAAAGAAGCGCTTTATGAATTTCCTGTGACCACATTTGAACTATTAAAACCTGAATGGATGGATGTTCTAGAAAGTGATCATCCTTTAACTCAATCTCTTCAAAATTCATTAGAGTCATGGTCTAAACAAGTTGCGAAAATACGTGATGTTAAGGATTTAGCATCATTTTTAGCAAAAGAGCCTTATGTTGAACATGCCGAGGTAATTGAAGTAGATGCAGGGAAAGGTAGTGCTTCAATTCAAGTTGATTTAACTAATGAAGCATTTCAATCAGCCTATCTTGACTTTTTGGAAGAACCAATTGTAACGAAAAAAGACTGGCTTTTATATGTAAAAGAATCATCATATGCAAAAAAATCTTATCTTCGATTTCACGAAGCCATTGAAATGGCCAAAGAAAGTGGCTATGGTGTTTCATTACCATCGGTTCAAGATTTCCAACCATCTGCTCCAGAATTAATTAAACAAAATGATTTCTTCGGTGTAAGAATGAAAGCGAAAGCACCTTCACTGCACATCATCCGTGTTGATATGGATGCTGAATTCTCACCTTTAATTGGCTCTGAATTTCATAGTCAACAGCTATTGAAAGATTTAAAAGAGGCATATTATCATAATCGTGAAGCGTTATGGGAGACTTCATTATTCGGAACTCCCTTACACGAAATGTTAAAAGAAAGTATGCGTTTTAAAACAGAAGCTGTTCCTACACATGCGAAGAAACGTATGCGTGAAACGATAGAACGTATGGTAAATGAAGGCGATCGTGGAATGGTTACATTTATCCTGTAAAAGAGCAGAGGACCTCGCATTTACCTATGCGAAAAGTCCTTTTCTCCTTTTTTTTATGGTTTTTCTGCATTAACTTGGCAATTGTCGCAGGAATATTGTTGCGTAGCCTTTTTGGTTATGATACTCTTTTTACATGATTGAGATTCCATCCCCTTTGAGAGGAGGTGAATGGTGTGAATAAAACTGAATTAGTAAACTCTGTAGCTGAAGCGGCGGATATGTCTAAAAAAGATTCTTCTAAAGCAGTTGATGCTGTATTTGATACAATACAAGATGCTCTTGCAAAAGGTGAAAAAATCCAACTTATTGGATTTGGTAACTTTGAAGTTCGTGAACGTGCTGCTCGTAAGGGTCGTAACCCACAAACAGGTATGGAGATTGACATTGCTGCAAGCAAAGTACCTGCTTTTAAACCAGGTAAAGCTCTTAAGGACGCGGTTAAGTAAATCGTGTTTGCACGTACATAAGAACGGCTTTTGTGAATTTTTCACAAAAGCCGTTCTTTTTTTAATTTTATGCTTTCAGACTTTTAAGAACGCTTTTCGATTTCTTAATAGACTTTGAAAAAAAATTTAAAAATATCAGTATTAGAAAAATTCAGCTTATACTATTTTGGCTGTAAGTTATTTTTTCGAAAAAAATATAGACGAATCAAACGATTTTGCGTAACATTTAATGGTGTGCTACGATTCACTTATATATAAAAGGTAATAAGATGTCTTTCATAACCCCGTTAGTACACGATGCGAATTAAGAGTTCACTTTGTGTCCACTACTTTACTCAAGAATACTAAGCGCCATAATTAGCGCGCTTTAAGGTGTGTTTTAACTATTAGGAGGTGTCCGTCGTGTCAACAGTAAATTTACAAAAAATAGAAGAAGCAGTAAAAATGATTCTTGAAGCAGTTGGCGAAGATCCACAACGTGAAGGTTTAATCGAAACACCAAAACGTGTTGCGAAAATGTATGCTGAAATGTTTTCAGGATTGAATGAAGATCCAAAAGAATATTTTAAAACAGTCTTTCACGAAGAACATGAAGAATTAGTATTGGTTAAAGATATTCCTTTTCATTCGATGTGTGAACATCACTTAGTTCCATTTTACGGTAAAGCGCACATTGCCTATATTCCAAGAGGTGGAGTCGTTACGGGTCTTAGTAAATTAGCACGAGCTGTTGAAACAACTGCTAGACGTCCACAACTACAAGAACGAATTACTTCCACAATTGCAGATTCTATCATGGAGATGCTTAAACCTTATGGTGTTTATGTTGTAATCGAAGCAGAGCATATGTGTATGACCATGCGAGGAATAAAAAAACCTGGAGCAAAAACTGTAACTGCCGTCGCGCGTGGAATCTATGAACAAGATCATGTTAAACGTAGTGAGATATTGTCATTCATACAAATGAAATGAGCATGTAAACTTCGGGAAATATGATATGCTATGATATATTATATAGACAATTTGGTTCATAAAGGAGAGTGTATAATGGCGCAAACAGAATACATTGTAATTCGTGCAGAAGAAGATGGTGTTAACGTAATTGGTCTGACAAGAGGGACAGACACCAAGTTTCATCACTCTGAGAAATTAGATTGTGGTGAAGTTATGGTTGCACAATTCACTGAGCATACTTCAGCAATGAAAATCCGTGGTAAAGCAGAAATACAAACAACACATGGCACGATTTTTAGTGAAACTAAAAAATAGGTTATGTCTAAGTGAATGACTAGGCATGCTGTGCTATAATGACAAAATACGACACCGGCAATATAGCGAAATGGAGCATGTACGATGACCGAACAAATCATTCAACATACAATCCTACAATTGAAAACAAAAATATTAGAACAGGTTCGTCATCGGACTCTTCGTAAACATGCGGGAGATCCGGATCTTCGCGAAGACCGCTTATATTTTTTGCTGCTTCCTTTACTAAACGGGAATCGGTGGAATGATGAACATGAAAAGTCTGCTATTTCAGTAGCAGTTATTTATAGTGCTCTATCGGCACATGATCAAATAAAAGAATTAAATGCATCTTCTAAAAGTCAGCAATTAACAGTTTTAGCAGGGGATTATTATAGTGGCCTTTACTATCAAATGTTAGCAAAGCTATCTAATATTGAATTAATTCGATCATTATCAAATGGAATTATTGATATTAGTGAGAAAAAAGCATCTGTTTACGATGATGTAAAGCAATCCTTTGAAAAGTGGATGGAGACTATCCAAACGATAGAAAGTCTATCCATGGAACAGTTTTATGATCATTTTGATTTTTCTATGTATAAACCTTTTGCTCGCCGCGGTTTACTAATTCATCGTATTGCATATGAGTTAGAACTTGTAAAACAAGGAAAAGCATCTCGTTTCCAAGAATCCTTAGCCCAAAGTGAATTTGAATTTGGTTTTTCTCAAACTTGGCTTGTATTATTGAATCAGGAACTAGCAACACAAAAAAATGAAATGATGGAAGAACTATTACAATCTCGCCTACTCAGCGATTCTGTTCAACAATTCTTAGTGAATTTGTATGGACTACGATTAAATGAGCAAGTGTCAGTTATGAGAGAAAGGTGACATTGTCTTGACCAAAACAAAAGAGCAACGCGTACATGAAGTATTTGAAAAGATTTCTGGTAATTACGATAAAATGAATTCAGTCATAAGCTTTCAACAACATAAAAAATGGCGTGAAGACACTATGTCTCGTATAAATGTTGAGCAAGGGAGCACAACGCTCGATGTTTGTTGCGGAACTGCTGATTGGACTATTTCTATGGGACAAGCGGTTGGGCCAGAAGGAAAAGCAATTGGGTTAGATTTCAGCCAAAATATGTTGAATGTTGGCTATGAGAAAGTGAAAGCTTTTCCGCAAATTGAGTTACTCCATGGCAATGCAATGGAATTACCTTTTCTTGATTCAACGTTTGACTATGTCACGATTGGTTTTGGCTTGCGTAATGTTCCGGATTATATGCAAGTATTAAAAGAAATTCATCGCGTTCTCAAACCAGGCGGTATGTTTGTTTGTTTAGAAACATCTCAATCTGATGTGCCAGTATTTAAGCAACTGTTTCGTTTTTATTTTAAATATGTGATGCCAGTCTTTGGTAAGTTTTTTGCGAAGAGCTACAAAGAATATTCTTGGTTACAAGAATCTGCTAAAGATTTCCCAGGGATGAAAGCACTTGCAAAAATGCTCGAACAAGCTGGATTTGTTCAGGTAGAATATAAGCCATATAGCGGTGGAGCTGCCGCAAGACACATTGGTATTAAAAAAGTTTAATTATTGGGAGAAGGTTAGTTGCGGTGGAAAAGATGAAGTTGAAGATGCTCTATTCTGAAATGCGTTCAGACTTAGATCTCATTGAAAAAGAATTAGAAAAAGCGGTAAACTCGTCTTCAGACTTACTCAATGAAGCTTCTCTTCATTTATTACAAGCGGGTGGAAAACGGATGCGACCCGTTTTTGTTTTACTAGCAGCTAAATTTGGTCATTATCAAATTCAACAAATGAAAGATGTCGCAGTTCCTTTAGAACTTATACATATGGCTTCTCTAGTACATGATGATGTGATTGATGATTCACAAATGAGACGTGGGAAGTTAACTGTTAAAGCTCAATGGAATAATCGAGTCGCCATGTATACTGGCGATTTTATTTTTGCCCGTGCGCTTGAATACATAACAAATATTAAAAACCCATTAGCGCATCGTATACTTTCTTACACAATGGTAGAGATATGTGTAGGAGAAATCATTCAAATTGAAGATAAATTTAAATTAGATCAACGACTTCAAGATTATTTTAGGCGCATTAAAAGAAAAACCGCTTTATTGATTGCATCGAGCTGTCATCTCGGTGCTGTAGTGTCAGGTGCTGATGAGAAAACCGCCAATCATTTAAAACGATTCGGCTATTATGTAGGAATGTCATTCCAAATTATTGATGATATCTTGGATATTACTTCAACAGATAAAGAATTAGGTAAGCCAGCTGGGTCTGATTTAATTCAAGGCAATATTACATTACCGATTCTCTTTCTAAAGGATTCACCCGAATTTAGACCTGCTCTAGAACATGCTATTTCTGGAAATATGACTGAAATCGAGCGACTTGCTCTGGTTAAAAGAATTCGACAATCAGACGCAATTCCTAAATCAAAAGCGATTAGCAATAGGTATTTACAAAAAGCATTAAAAGAAATTGATGCACTACCCTCATCCCCTGCCAAAAAATCATTAAGGGATATCGCGCTTTATATGGGCAAACGTGAATTTTAAAATGTTGAACAAATGTATAGACAATGGTAATATTTTTTAGGGTGAATAAAGTTCTCTGTAAAGTGGGGATAATTCTACTAAGATTCAATTGAAATGGAGTGTTTATTATGGAAAGAACATTTTTAATGGTAAAACCTGATGGCGTACAACGTAACTTGATCGGCGAAATCGTAGGTCGTTTCGAAAAGAAAGGCTTCCAATTAGTTGGATCTAAATTAATGCAAATCACACCTGAACTTGCTGCAGAACACTACGGCGAACATAAAGAACGTCCTTTCTTCGGCGAACTAGTTGAGTTCATTACATCTGGACCAGTTTTCGCAATGGTTTGGGAAGGTGAAAATGTAATTTCTGTTGGTCGTTTGATGACAGGAGCTACAAACCCTAAAGAATCTGCTCCAGGGACAATCCGTGGGGACTTTGCTGTAACAGTTGGCAAAAACATTATTCATGGTTCTGACTCGGCAGATAGCGCTGTTCGCGAAATCGGTCTATTCTTTAAAGAAGAAGAGCTAGTTTCTTACACGAAAGATGCTAACAACTGGATTAACTAATAAAAGAAAGCAGTCAAATGATTTTTCATTTGACTGCTTTTTCTAATTCCTCAATTATCTGGACGCTATAATGTATATATGTAAAAAGAGAAGGAAAAACGTCTATGTTGAATTAACAAGAATTCAATAAACGGTTCAGAAGGTGTATGATTAGAAGTACTTAACAAATATTAAACCCTTAACCTATGGTTTTGTTAATAGAACATCAACCTTCTATCTAACTCACGATAAATTTAGGACATTTATTTGCAGAAATGAACGATGAAATTCAAAATAATTTGTGTTATAGTGTTTTAAAACACTTTAGCGAGTTGAAGGGGGAAAGCGTTATGCGTTATTTAACGGCTGGAGAATCTCACGGTCCACAATTGACCGCCATTATAGAAGGTTTACCTGCACAATTACATATTACTGCAGAAATGATAAATAAAGATTTAAAAAGAAGACAGGGAGGACATGGTCGAGGCCGACGTATGCAAATTGAGACAGACACAGTTGATATTACGTCAGGTGTGCGTCACGGGAAGACATTAGGTTCTCCTATTGCACTAGTTGTAACAAATGACGATTGGAAACATTGGACACATGTAATGGGCATTGAACCTTTAGTAGAAGGATTAAATCCAGAAGATGTTAAGCGTCAAATTACACGTCCACGGCCTGGTCACGCAGATTTAGTAGGTGGCATGAAATATGGTCATACAGATCTGCGCAACGTATTAGAACGATCGTCAGCACGTGAAACAACAGTGCGAGTTGCGGTAGGAGCAGTAGCGAAACAGCTGTTGTCTGAACTTGGTATCAGTATTGTCTCCCATGTAACTGAAATTGGTGGAGTTAAAGCAGATGTAAAGAAAAGTGAAAGTTTATCTGTTTCACAAATACGAGAAATTGTTGAAGCCGATCCCGTATATTGCGTTGACCAAGAAGCTTCAAAGTTAATGGTTAAAGCAATTGACGAAGCAAAAGAAAACGGTGACTCTATTGGCGGGGTTGTTGAAGTAATAGTCGAGGGTATGCCAGCAGGAGTCGGAAGTTATGTTCATTATGACCGAAAACTTGATGCTAAACTGGCAATGGCTGTGATGAGTATTAATGCCTTTAAAGGTGTTGAGGTTGGCATGGGATTTGAAATGGCACGTAAGCCAGGAAGTCAAGTTCATGATGAAATTGTGTGGGATCAAGACCAAGGCTATACAAGAACAACGAATCGTTTAGGTGGACTTGAAGGTGGTATGTCTACAGGAATGCCAATTGTGATTCGTGGTGTGATGAAGCCTATTCCAACTTTATACAAACCTCTACAAAGTGTAGATATCTCAACTAAAGAGCCATTTAAAGCAAGTATTGAACGTTCAGACAGTTGTGCAGTACCTGCAGCTTCTGTGGTTGCTGAGCATGTCGTAGCTTGGGAAATTGCAAATGCGATTTTAGAAAAATTCCATAGTGATCAAATGCCTCAACTTGTCGATTCGATTAATCAGCACCGAGCTTATACAAAGGAGTTCTAATTTATGCAGACCATTTCAATCGACACGAAAAATAAGCACTATAACGTTTATGTGGGTTCACATATTTACGAGAGTGTATTAACTCTTTATGAAAAGCAATTACAAAAAGCTGACCATGTAGTTATTTTTGTTGACGAAGTGGTTGCGAAACTTCATTTAGAAAATTTACTAAGGCCTCTTGAATTAATTAGTAAAAAAGCTGTGCATGTATTCAAATTACCAGCGGGAGAATCAAGTAAAGCTGTAGAAACGTTTATGGCATGTCATTCATTTTTGCTTGAAGTAGGCTGCACAAGAAAAACAATCGCCTTTGCTTTAGGTGGAGGCGCTTCTGGAGACGTCGTTGGCTTCGTTGCATCGACATTTATGAGAGGTATTCCTTTTTTTCAATGTCCAACGACCATATTAGCCCATGATAGTGCAGTAGGTGGGAAAACGGCAATCAATCATCCACAAGGCAAAAATATGATTGGCTCATTTTATCAGCCTGATGCTGTGTTATTCGATGTCTCAACATTAAGCACATTGCCTCCTAAAGAAATCTTATCTGGTATGGCAGAAGTAATTAAACATGCACTCATATCCGATCATCGTTGGGTAGAAGAGTTATTTTCGTTTCAAACTTTTTATGAAATTTCGAATGACCAGTATTTGTCTTATTTAGTGAAAGGCATACAAGTAAAAGCAGCGATAGTTGAAGCTGATGAGTTTGAACAATCGGTTAGGAAATATTTAAATTTAGGTCACACTTATGGCCATGCTATTGAAGCTTCAACTGGGTATGGGAAAATAACGCACGGGGAATCTGTTGCAATTGGATTGGTTATTTCACTTCTTCTAAGTGAAAAAGTACAATCACTACAAAAAGGCACAGCGCGTAAATTATTTGATGCATTATGCGCATTCGGTTATTCTTTTGACCCCGTTTTAGAGCATAAAATAGATACACTCATTGGTTATATGAAACGAGATAAAAAATCATCTTTCGGTGATCTTCACTTCGTATTACTCGAACAGATTGGTCAACCTTGTATGGAAATCGTGTCAGTTAAAGAAGTACTATTAGCACATGAACAATTACGAAAATGGAGTATGGAGGTGCACAAATGATACGAGGCATTCGAGGAGCAACAACGATTCCAGAAGATTTGGCATCACATATATTATCAGAAACTGAAAAGCTAGTTTTAGCGATGGCAAAAGAAAATAATATAAGACCTGAAGATGTAGCATCTGTTGTCGTTTCTACGACGACTGATATTGCTGCTACTTTTCCAGCTAAAGCTGTACGAAGTATCCCTGAATGGACATATGTACCTGTTATGTGTACCCATGAAATGGATGTACCAGGCGCAATCACGAAGTGTATTCGAATATTAATGCACGTCAATACAGAAAAATCACAACGCGACATTCATCATGTATATTTGAATGAAGCAATGAAACTTAGACCTGATTTAATTACAAGCATAACTTGAGAAAGTAGAGGCGAATGACGATGCAGTGGAAAAATCAATTAACAGGGATGAAACCATATCAACCAGGACGTTCCATTGATGAAGTGAAAAAGATGTTTGGCCTAGATGAAATCGTCAAGTTAGCCTCCAACGAGAATCCTTTTGGATGTTCACCAAAGGTCCGTGAATTTATGGAGAATCTATCGATTAATCACGCTATTTATCCTGATGGATATGCAAGTGCTCTACGTCTCGCTTTAGCAAATGTAGTAGGTGTGGAAGAAGACCAACTGTTATTTGGTAATGGTTCAGATGAAATAATTATGATGATTTCTCGCGCGTTACTACAACCTGGAGTCAATACAGTTATGGCCACGCCTACTTTCCCTCAATATCGTCATAACGCTATTATTGAAGGTGCAGAAGTTCGTGAAGTCCCGTTGATTAAAGGTGCACATGATTTACAAGAAATGGCTCTTCAAATAGATGAATCTACAGCCGTAGTTTGGTTGTGTTCTCCAAATAATCCAACAGGTATGCTAATTGAACAACATGAGTTGGAAGAATTCATTCAAAAAGTTCCCAAAGAAGTCCTCATAGTTTTGGACGAAGCATATTTTGAGTACATAACAGATTCTACTTATAAGAACTCTATTGAATTAATAAAAGACCATGAAAATGTCATTATTTTACGTACGTTTTCAAAAGCCTATGGTCTAGCAGGTTTTCGAGTAGGTTATGCGGTGGCACAAAAAGAATTGATTGCTAAATTAGATCCAGTTCGCGAACCATTTAACAATGCAGCCATTAGTCAAGGTGTAGCACTTGTGGCATTGCAAGACTCATCATTTATTGAATCATGTCGCATTCAAAATGAATCTGGCATAAAGCAATTAGAGAAGTTTGCAAAAGAGCATCAACTACACATATACCCAACACAAGGAAACTTTGTTCTTCTTGAAGTGAAAGCTGATTCTGATTTAGTTTTCGAAGGTCTTTTGAAAAAAGGCTTTATTATACGTAGTGGAAACGCGATTGGAACACCTGGATATATTCGAGTAACTATTGGTACAAATGACCAAAATAAAGAATTCTTACAGAAGTTAGCAGATGTATTAAAAGATGCTGAGGTACTTGCATGACAACGCATGTATTAATTGTTGGATTGGGATTGATTGGCGGTTCACTTGCTTTAGCGATTCAAAAAAATCCTGAAGTGAACGTGATTGGTTTTGACGCGGATTCACATACAGTACGAAAAGCAAAAAAGTTAGGTGTCATTGATGATATGGCGTTCAACCTAGAAGAATCCGCGGCATTGGCAGATGTCATTATCTTTGCTACACCGGTTAATGCCACAATACAATTGATGAATGAAGTGCAAAACTGGCAACTCAAAAAAGGTGTTATCTTATCAGACACGGGCAGTACAAAAAAAATGATAATGGAAAAAGCAAAATCTCTGAAAGAGATTGGACTCACTTTTATTGGCGGACATCCAATGGCTGGTTCACATAAAAGTGGAATTGAAGCTGCGAAAGCGCATTTGTTTGAAAATGCTTACTACATTATTACGCCAGTAGAGCATGAAGATGAAATCCAAATACGAACACTTGAAGCTATTTTGCAACCAACAAAAGGGAAGATACTGCGTATTAATGCAAGAGAGCATGATCATATGACAGCTGTAGTAAGCCATTTTCCACATCTTGTTGCAGCTTCTCTAGTTCATCAATTATCCAGTGAAAACGAGGAATATCCGTTTACTAGACAACTTGCTGCAGGAGGATTCAGAGATATCACCAGAATTGCCTCTTCAAACCCAATTATGTGGAGAGATATTACGATTCAAAATCGTCTCGAATTAGTCAAACAACTAGATAATTGGCAAAGTGAAATGGATACAGTTAAAACGATGCTTATGGAAGCGAAATCCGAAAATATTGAACACTATTTTACAAGAGCTAAATTCGTAAGAGATGAATTGCCAATAACTTCTCAAGGTGCTATGTACTCTGTATTTGATTTACATATCGATGTTCCTGACTACCCTGGTGTCATTTCAGAAGTGACGGGACTTTTAGCGAAGCATTTAATCAGTATTACAAATTTACGTATTGTTGAAACACGTGAAGACGTGTTTGGGATTTTAGTGATTAGCTTTCAAACGACAGAAGACCGCGAACGTGCAGCTATTAGCATACAACAAGAAACAACTTATGAAACGTATATTTCATAAGAATACACACCAAGTCTTAATTTGAAACATTGTGATTTTTCTGCGGTTACTCGTCACAAAATGCAAAGCAAAGCATTTTCACAAATCCTTTATGACCCACTTCGTGTAAGCCAAAGTATTACTCGCGAAATTTACCAGAACTTTAATTATTTCTTATATATTATTAAGGATGTGAGTGTATTGAATGATTCCATCAAATTGCAAGCTAACCAATCGCCTCTTCAAGGTTCTCTTCGCGTGCCTGGGGATAAGTCGATTTCACATCGTTCTATCATGTTTGGGGCGATGGCAAAAGGGGTTACAACAATTAACGGATTTTTACTCGGTGACGATTGTTTAAGTACAATCTCGTGTTTTAAAAAGCTTGGGGTAGACATTCAAATAAGTGGTACGAATGTCACCATCACTAGCAATGGAATGGAAAATTGGAAAGAGCCAATTGATATTTTAGACACAGGTAACTCTGGTACAACAACAAGGTTGATGCTTGGAATGTTAGCGGGGTCCAAGGTGCATAGCGTCCTAATTGGTGATGAATCGATTGCGAAAAGACCGATGAAACGAGTCATCCAACCTTTAAGACAAATGGGTGCTCTAATTTCAGGGAGAAGTGATGGGCAATTCACACCACTTGCTGTGCAAGGAACGCAATTATCAGCAATCGACTACACCATGCCTGTTGCAAGCGCACAAGTAAAGTCTGCTATCTTACTTGCTGGTCTCCGAGCAAAAGGAGTAACGACTGTTCGTGAGTCCGAAGTGTCTCGCGACCATACAGAGCGTATGTTAAGGCAGTTTGGAGCAGAAATCACTACTGAAAAAGGTGTAATTAAGTTGCAAGGTGGTCAACAACTTACAGGAACTCACGTAGAAGTGCCAGGGGATATTTCTTCCGCAGCTTTCTTTTTAGTGGCAGGGGCAATTGCTACAGAAAGTTCTATTCGTTTAGAGCATGTCGGCTTAAATCCAACTCGTACTGGAATAGTAGATGTTCTTCAGCAAATGGGTGCAAATTTAGAAATAGAGGTAAATGACTCTGAAAGTGAAGAACCAATTGGTACATTGACGATTAAATCATCAAAATTAAATGCTATTGAAATCGGTGGTGAACTAATTCCTCGATTAATTGATGAAATTCCTATCATTGCATTGCTTGCGACCCAAGCACATGGAACGACCGTGATTAAAGATGCAGAGGAATTAAAAGTAAAAGAGACAGATCGTATCGCAGCCGTAGTTCATGAATTAAAAAAATTAGGTGCTGATATTGAGGCAACTGATGACGGTATGATTATTAAAGGCCCCGTCACTTTATCTGGAGGGAAATTACAATCATATGGCGATCACAGAATCGGCATGATGGGTGCTATTGCTTCTGTTATTTCAACACAACCAATCGAAATTGAACACGCTTCGTGTATTTCCGTATCTTATCCAAACTTCTTTGACCATTTACGAATCGTGTCGTCTTTTGAGACTCTCCGCTAATGGGGAGTTTTTTCTTGTGAATGAGATAGTCGTGATGTAGCATATGGTATGAATAAGAAAGAAAACGGGTGATAATGATGGAAATTAGTCAAAAATTTATTGAAGCTATTGAAGCTGGAGATTTACAAACTGTCCAATCCTTAATTGAAACACTACAACTTTCAAGTGAACCAGAAGCTCAATATGAGATTGCAAATATGCTAATTCAAGCTGGTTATTTAAAAGAAGGTGAACAAGTACTAGAGTATCTACAGTTTTTATTTCCTGAAGAAGCACAGCTGAAAATTGATCGTGCACAAGTTCTGATGGAAATAGACGAAGAAGATGAGGCTCTCTTGTTACTTACTAGTATTGAAGAACATACAGATGAATATCCTCAAGCACTGTTAAGTTTAGCTGATTATTATCAGATGCAAGGATTATACGAAGCTGCTGAACAAAAAATTAATCAAGCACTTATACTATTGCCAGATGAATCAGTATTAATTTTTGCCAAAGCAGAATTATTATTAGAAATGGGGAAATATCTAGAAGCTATTCGTTTATATGAAAATTTAAAAGAACATACTGAAGAAATTGCAGGAGTCCGTTTATCAGAACGCTTAGCTGAAGTATATAGTGCGGGAGCCGCTTATGAACATGCAATTCCTTATTATGAAGAATCGTTAACTCATCAAGTTACACCTGATTTGCTGTTTGGGCTCGCATATGCTGCTTTTCAAGCAAAAGAGTATGACCTGTCAGTTCGAAAGCTGAATGAAGTAAAAACATTGGACCCAGATTATTTCTCAGCTCACTTATTACTATCGCAAGCTTATAGCATGTTAGATGACCATGAGCAAGCATACGAAGCGATATTAGAAGGATTAACTCGTGATGAGTATGATAAAGAACTTTATTTATTCGCAGGTAAAATGGCCTTAAAAATGGGCATAACAACGGATGCTGAACAACATTTAAGACAGGCAATCGTATTAGACCCTGAATATATGGAAGCTACATTGTCCTTGGTATCGTTTTTACATGCGGCAGAAAGAGATCAAGATGTCATTGAACTGGTTGAAATGATTTCATCCAATCAAGATGACTGGTCAGCTTTATACCCATTTGCAGCTGAAGCTTACGCGAAAGAAGAAAATTTTGAACGTGCATACGCATTTTATTCTTTGGCATATACTGATCATAAGGAAGACACAATTTTCATGGAGAAATTCGTTTATTTTCTGCTAGAAGAAGGAAAACGAGATGAAGCCCTAGAAATAGGTAAACAATTACTTTATTTGGAACCAAATGAAGAAAGATGGCAAGACTTGATTGAATCCTTGTCGTGAAAGGAGGAGTAGTATGACCGCTTCTGTTTCTGTGATTGAAAAGAAAGAATTTGTGCGCTGGTTTTTGAAAAGATATCAAATGAAACGAAGAGAATGCGTATGGATACTCAATTATTTATTAAGTCATGATGACTTACTACAAAAAGTACATTTTGTAGAAGAAGCTCATTACTGTCCGAGAGCCATGGTCATGTCTGTTACAGAATCTGGTGGCGTGCCTTTTCGCTTTTATAAAGGTAACTTAATGACTGCAGATGCTGAAAAATCATTTCACGACTTGCGTTTACATCCAAACGAAGATATGTTCATTCAACTGAATTTCCCAAACATCCCACCAAGCTCAGAGTTTTTAGCAGTATTAGAAGAAAATCCATTTATGCCGAAATATTTGCACATTAATGATAAAGATCGTCTTATAGCAGAAGAAGTACTAAAAATAAGTATGAATTCTTTTAGAGAAGAAAATATATTAAAACAAATTGATGAAGCTTTAGATGCGAATGATAAAGAACGATTTCTTGAATTGTCTAAGTTGCTACGGGGAATGAAAGAATCATCTAAATCCTAACTTCATCGTATATACGATGAAGTTTTTTGTTGAGAGGAATTGAATAATATGTACTGGAATTCAAAAGATGTGAGTGTATTTTTAGATCAAAAGGAATTTATTGATACTGCCGTGATTCCATTATTATTAATTGATGGACAAGCAAGTCAAGTTAAACAAAATGCTTCAAGCGCCGAATTTTTAATGGCACTTACAGTATTTATTGAAAATCAATTTAAAGGAAGAGTAGTTTTATTGCCTCCGGTATCGTATACACTTAAGTCGAGTAGGCAACAATTAGGGAATGAGTGGTCTGAAATGTTAAAAGAAGCGGGTTTTAAGCATTTGTTTTTTGTTTCTAGTGACATGAGTTGGGGAACTGAAGCGAACGCATTAAATGTCATTTATACGCCATCAATTCCACTAGAACATATGGATCAAAGATTGCGTCAATCTGTATTGGAAGACCAATTAAGACAAATAATTCCTGTATTTGCAAAACGTTGGGCTGATTCTTCGACATAAGCTTCAAGAAATGTTCACAAAGTACACTTTAACATCTAATGGAATATTGACCTTCGTTTTTTATTGAGCTATCATAGAACTGTCCTAGTTTTACTATTTTTTGTATAAGTATGTCCGTTGGACTGACCTTTAAAGTTAGAGGGGGGTAAAGGATGAGTAATAATCGAGTATCAAGACGTCAATTCCTTAACTACACATTAACAGGTGTTGGTGGGTTTATGGCTGCAGGTATGTTAATGCCAATGGTTCGTTTTGCAATCGATCCAGTATTGCAAAAAGCTGAAGGTGGAGACTTTATACCGACAGATAAAAAAGTAGCAGAGCTTACTGAAGTTCCGGTAAGAGTAGACTTTTCATTTGAACAAGTGGATGGATGGTATACATCTGATGTAACAAGCTTTGTATGGGTTTACAAAGAAGGCGACAAATTAATTGCATTATCACCAGTATGTAAACATTTAGGTTGTACGGTAAGCTGGGCAGGAACTCCAGATCATAAAGATCAATTCTTCTGTCCATGTCATGCTGGCCGATATAAAAAGAATGGTGAAAACATTAAAGGTACACCACCGCTTGGTCCCTTGGATGAGTTTGAAACACGTGAAAAAGATGGTCTGTTACAAATCGGTAAAACACGACCAAATACATTAGTTTAAAGTAAGGGGGTACGACGTTAGTGCTAAATAAAATTTACGATTGGGTAGATGAACGTCTGGATATTACTCCTATTTGGCGTGATATTGCAGATCATGAAGTTCCAGAGCACGTTAACCCTGCACATCATTTTTCTGCATTCGTTTATTGTTTCGGGGGATTAACTTTCTTCATAACAGTAATTCAAATTCTTTCGGGTATGTTTTTAACAATGTACTATACGCCAGATATTGAAAATGCATGGAAATCAGTTTACTACTTACAAAATGAAGTAGCATTCGGTGAAATTGTGCGTGGTATGCATCACTGGGGATCTTCACTCGTAATCGTGATGATATTCCTTCATACATTACGTGTATTCTTTACAGGTTCTTATAAAAAACCTCGTGAACTAAACTGGGTAGTCGGCGTGTTAATTTTAGGCGTTATTTTAGGTTTAGGTTTCACAGGTTATCTACTTCCTTGGGACATGAAAGCGTTGTTTGCAACGAAAGTAGGTATTGAAATTGCCGCATCCGTTCCGTTTATTGGAGGCGCAATAAAAACCTTGTTAGCCGGTGATGAAGCTATCCTCGGTGCACAAACGTTAACACGATTCTTTGCGATTCATGTATTCTTCTTACCAGCTGCTTTGCTTGGGTTGCTTGCAGCACACTTTATCATGATTCGTAAACAAGGTATTTCAGGACCGTTGTAAGCTACAGCGTCTTTGATGATTTTTAAAAGGAGGGGACACTATGCATCGCGGAAAAGGAATGAAATTTGTCGGGGATTCTCGTATACCTGCAGATCGCAAATCGAATATTCCAAAAGACTACTCCGAGTATCCAGGCAAAACAGAAGCTTTCTGGCCTAACTTCTTATTGAAAGAATGGATGGTTGGTTCAGTTTTCTTAGTTGGTTATTTAATCTTAACTGTTGCACATCCATCACCACTTGAACGTCAAGCGGATCCAACAGACACAGGATATATTCCATTACCGGACTGGTATTTCTTGTTCTTATATCAATTACTAAAATATGAATTTGCTTCTGGTCCATTTAATGTAATCGGAGCAATTGTAATTCCAGGACTAGCATTTGGTGCACTATTACTTGCGCCATTTATGGACAAAGGTCCAGAACGTCGTGCATTTAAACGTCCGTTACCAACGGCATTTATGTTACTTGCACTCGCATCAATGATTTACTTGACTTGGGAATCAGTTGTTAACCATGATTGGGAAGCAGCAAAAGCTCAAGGTGAAATTCGTGAAGAAGCACAATTCGACACAGAAGCAGAAGGGTATAAGATATACTCACAAGCTTCTTGTATAGGTTGTCACGGTAATGCATTTGAAGGTGGTTTAGGACCGTCCCTTGCAACAACCGATAAAACAGCTGAAGAGATTGCTGATATCGCGGTATATGGTCAAGGTACCATGGCTGCTGGCCTTTGGGAAGGTACTGATGAAGAGTTACAGGAATTAGCTAAATTTATTGATGAGTTAAGTCCATGATAAAACCGAGAAAGAGTCAGGAAACTGGCTCTTTTTTTGTTAGATAGAAAGTATGAGTATTTTCGGGCTACACATAATGTTTTGTATTCAGTCTTTGAACAATACTGTCAAACTAGATGATGCTTTAAGCTTTTCAGTATCTTTATCATAAAGTCTGTTTAATCAATAAAACATTTTTTACATGTAGTTATTGTGTCCAGCTAAGAAACTCGTTTATGAATGAGTGGGATCCATCATTATTGAGGGAGTCTAACTAGAGTGACACTATTTCTAGAAAAAGGAGTCGTGTAAAAGTGAATCCATTATTCACTCAAATTAAATACATAATATTTTATAAACCATTCATGTGGTTATTGCTCATTATTAATATTCTAGGTACTGTCTACGGCTTCTATTGGTATAGATGGCAGATGGAAATAACCGAACCTATATTTCTGATTTTTGTTCCAGATAGTCCGACTGCAAGTTTATTTTTTTCAATTGCTTTACTCGGTTGGTTAATTGGACGACATTTTAAACTAATAGAAGCACTAGCGTTGATTACTTTAGTAAAATATGGTCTTTGGGCAGTCGCTATGAATATTTGGACGCAATTTGAAGCGGGACCAATTGGTTTCGTAGGATGGATGCTTGTTGTTAGTCACTTTGCGATGGCTTTACAAGCTGTGTTGTATATTCCTATGTATAAATTTAATTGGTTCCATTTATTGATTGCTGCTATTTGGACACTTCATAATGACGTAATTGACTATGTTTTTGGACAAATGCCGATATATAGCAGTTTAAGTGAATTTACCCAGACGATTGGATATTTTACGTTTTGGTTGTCAATTGCATGTATTTTATTAGCAATCATGGTCATCAAATCGTCACGGAATGTGCAAACGAATTAGTTGCTCAATTCCTAATCAGCATATAAAATAATAAGTAGATAGAAATAGGAGGATGGTTGATTTGGGATTTTTGCTCTACTTTGCCGTACTACTATTGTTACCACTTTACGCGCAATTTAAAGTCAAACGCACGTATAAAAAGTACTCAAAAGTACGCTCAACTTCTGGAATGACAGGTGCTCAAGTAGCACGTTTAATTTTAGATCAAAACGATTTGAAAGATGTGAAAGTTGTAGAAAGTCAAGGGTTTCTAAGTGATCACTATAATCCAATGACGAAAATTGTTGCGTTGTCTTCTCACAATTACCATGAAGCATCTGTAGCAGGTACAGCAATAGCTGCTCACGAAGTGGGTCATGCTATTCAACATAAAGAAGCATATACGTTTTTACAATGGCGTCATAAATTAGTACCTGTTGCTAATATTTCGTCAAATGCATCATGGATTTTCGTAATGATTGGTATTTTTGCAGGAATGTCTAATATGTTGCTATTAGGTATCGTTTTATTAGCTGTAGGGGTAGTGTTTCAAATTGTTACTTTACCTGTAGAGTTCAATGCTTCTAGTCGCGCGATGACTGAAATTGTATCTCATGGAGTCATTCGTAACGAAGAAGAAAAACATGCTAAAAAAGTATTAAATGCTGCTGCAATGACATATGTAGCTGCTGCGGCAGTTGCTGTTCTTGAATTAGTACGTTTAGTACTCATGTACACAGGAATGAGTCGTTCAGAATAGAACCAAAAACTCACGAAGCATGATTATCATGCTTCGTGAGTTTTTTTGTATTATTAGTTAGTAAAGAATTTATCTAAAATGATTTGCTTCGCAATCATGTTAATCTATCGGACGTTTTTGCCCGTCGAGTGTAAACCCTTCACCCATGACATCGTGAACTTCTGTTACCGACACAAAGGCATGTGGATCAATCGATGTTATAATATTTTTTAAACGCACAATTTCATTGCGACCAACCACGCAATAGAGTACTTCGCGATCAGCTTTTGTGAAATGGCCAAAGCCTCTTAATACGGTTACTCCGCGATCCATATCACTGGCAATTCGATCACCTATCTCACTTTGAAATTCAGAAATAATAAAAGCACCACGAGCTTTGTATGCAGCTTCTTGAACAAAGTCAATGACACGAGAACCGATAAAGACGGCAACCAAGGTATACATCATGGAGCGATGATCTAAAAATGTTAACCATGAAAGCAAAATTACCGCTGCATCAAAGATAAACATTGTTTTCCCCATACTCCATCCAACATATTTATGTGCGAGTCGGGCAATAATATCTACGCCACCAGTTGTTCCGCCATATCTAAAAATTATACCAAGTCCAATTCCAACAAAAACGCCTGCAAATAGCGATGCTAAAAATAAATCGTCTTGTAATTGAATATTGATTTCGTATATTTGGAATATCTTTATAAATATAGATACAGAAACAGTTCCGATAATCGTATAAACAAATACTTTTTGACCAAGTAGGCGCCAACCAATAATAAACATTGGTATATTTAATAATAAATTCATTAATGCTGGATCAAATTTAAAGACGAAGAACAATATTAATGTAATCCCGCTAAACCCGCCTTCACCAAGTTCGTTTTGAATGTTAAAATGGACAAAACCAAAACTAAAAATGGCTGAACCTAGCAAAATGAAAAAGATATTTTTAAATTTAATACCTTTAAGCATACAAACACCTCAATTTCTTAAAAAGAACACTACGTTATTATCATTCATTCTAAGTGTTTTGACAACATTATTTCTTATTATTAGGATAGGGTTAGGAGTGTGAAACATATGACAACTGAAAAAACGATTCAAACATTACAAAAAGAAGTCGATGACTATATAGGACAATTTAAAGAAGGCTATTTTCCTCCTTTTGAAATGCTTGCTCGGATGACAGAAGAACTTGGTGAGTTATCTAGAGAAGTTCAGCATGTGCACGGCATTAAAAAGAAAAAATCTTCTGAAGCGCAAAAAAGCTTGGAAGAAGAATTAGGAGACTTACTATTTGTTCTCATTTGTTTTGCAAATGCAGAGAAAATTGATATACAACGAGCACATGATCGAGTGATGGACAAGTTTAATTCTAGAGATAAAAACCGTTGGACGTTGAAGGAGGAACAGTCATGATTCGAGTTGCGATTGGTGGACCACGTGGAAAAATGGGTCAAGAAGCTGTACATACTGTAATGAATAATGAGAATATGGAACTAGTCGCAGTTTTAGATCACAAAGATATAGGTGATTTGTTAAGTGAGTCGCCTAATTTCCCAGCAAGTTATGAAGTTCCTGTTTTCCTAAACTTAGAAAGCTTGATTGTCACGATAAAACCAGATGTGTTTCTGGATTTAACAACACCACATCAAGTGTTTGAACATACAATGTTGTGTTTGCAAAATAATGTAAGACCAGTCATTGGAACAACTGGTTTTACTGATGAGCAATTACAACAGTGCACTATACTTGCAGAAGTGAATAAACTTGGCTGTATTGTAGCTCCAAATTTTGCGATTGGTGCAGTATTGATGATGAAATTTGCATCGTTAGCAGCTGCCTATTTTCCCGATGTTGAAATTATTGAAATGCATCATGATCAAAAACTCGATGCCCCATCAGGAACAGCTTATAAGACCGCGCAAATGATTGCTGAAGTACGACCTTCACATAAACAAGGCCATCCAAATGAAAAAGAGACGTTGGAGGGAGCTAGAGGTGCTTCGTATGATGGAATTCCAATACATAGCGTACGTTTACCTGGCTTGATTGCTCACCAACAAATTTTATTTGGAGGAGAGGGACAACTGTTTACGCTTCGTCATGATTCATATAACCGACAATCTTTTATGTCGGGTGTTACATTTTCAATTAATCAAGTAATGGAGATAAAAGAACTTGTCTACGGACTAGAAAATATTTTATAAATGATGGGATGGGAATTTTATGAGAATTGCTTTAATCGCACATGACCGTAAAAAAGATGATTTAATTCAATTTGTAACAGCATATATGTCCATATTGTCTGAACATGATTTATGTGCTACTGGTACAACTGGAAAGCGAATTATTGATGAGACGAGTTTACCAGTATTTCTCTTTCAATCCGGTCCACTTGGTGGGGATCAACAAATTGGTGCTATGGTTGCAAAAAATGAGATGGACATGGTGATTTTCTTCCGTGATCCTTTAACAGCACAGCCTCATGAACCTGATGTTACGGCTCTAATACGATTATGTGATGTATACCAAATCCCATTAGCAACAAATATGGGAACTGCTGAAGTATTATTAAAAGGTTTACAAGAAGGATTTATTAATTGGCGACTACTAGAAGAAAGACGTTCATAAGAAAGGAAGGTGACTTCGTGAAGAAATTAAAAATTGGCATCACTTGCTATCCAACAGTAGGAGGCTCAGGTGTAATTGCAACTGAACTCGGAAAGTTACTTGCAGAGCGAGGCCATGAAATTCATTTCATCACTTCAAGCATGCCATTTCGGTTAAATCGTGTGGTCCCAAATATTTTTTTTCATCAAGTAGAAGTAAATAAGTATTCGGTATTTCAATATGCACCATACGATATTGCCTTAGCCAGTAAAATGGCAGAAGTCATAAAAAAGGAAAATTTAGATATCCTTCACGTCCACTACGCTATCCCGCATGCGGTTTGCGCAGTTTTAGCGCGTGATATGGCAGGACAACGTGTTGGCATTGTTACGACGCTCCATGGTACTGATATTAGTGTTTTAGGCTACGATTCATCACTTTCAGGTGCCATTCGTTATGGTATAGAGAAATCAGATGTTGTGACCGCAGTTTCAGACTCTCTCAAAAATCAAACCAATGATTTAATCCAACCAGACCAAACGATAGAAACCATCTACAATTTTGTGGACGAACGTGAATACTATCCAAATAAATCGTCAAATTTAAAATCTTGCTTTAACATACAAGAGGATGAAAAAGTGGTCATTCATGTTTCGAACTTTCGCAAAGTAAAACATGTTGGCGATGTGATCTCAAGTTTTGCTTATATTCGAAAAGAAATGCCTGCTAAATTACTACTCGTTGGTGATGGTCCTGAAATGAGTAACATTATCAAACAAGTCAGTTCTTTAGGTTTGGAAAAGGATGTTGTATTTTTAGGGAAACAAGAAAATGTTTCTGAATTATATGCCATAAGTGATTTAAAACTGTTACTGTCCGAAAAAGAAGCTTTTGGTTTAGTACTATTAGAGGCTATGGCATGTGGTGTTCCTTGTATTGGCTCGAATATAGGGGGAATACCTGAAGTAATTAATCACGGTCATAATGGGTATATCGTTCCTTTACATGATGCTGAAGCCGTAGCTTGTTATGCAATTAAAATATTAACGAATGAAGAATTACATAATCGTATGAGAGAGAATGCTATCAAAACAGTTTCTCATAAATTCCATTCATCATTAATTGTGTCCCAGTATGAAAAACTTTATGAGAAAGTAGTTCTTCAACATGTTCACAACTGAACAATGGCAAGCTGGTATAAGAATCATTGAAACACTAAAAAAACTCGGATATGAAGCTGTATTTGTAGGTGGGGCAGTTCGCGATTTTGTTAGTCACAAAGAAGCCAATGATATTGATATTGCTACAAGTGCTTTACCTGACGAAGTAAAAACGATATTTAAGAGAACTGTAGATGTGGGTCTTGCACATGGGACTGTAGTCGTAATAGAAAATCGTGTTCCAATAGAAGTGACGACGTTTCGTACAGACGGAGAATATACTGATCACCGTAGACCAACTGATGTAAAGTTCGTACTTTCTCTTGATGATGATTTAAAACGTAGAGACTTTACAATGAACGCCCTTGCTATGAATGAGAGTTTTGAAATCATCGATTTATTTGAAGGTCAGCGTGATTTAAAAAACGGATTGATTCGTACAGTGGGAGAGCCAATAGACCGATTTAAAGAAGATGCATTGCGCATGCTTCGTGCGATACGGTTTACAGCACAGCTAGGTTTTACAATTGAATTGAACACTCTTAATGCGATTAAATCGTGCGCAAGCGATCTTTCATATGTGTCGGTAGAAAGAATAACTGCCGAACTCGAAAAAATGTGGATGAGTACGAATCTAGATCAAGGAATGATTTACCTTGTTAAGAGCAACTTGGCAAAGCAACTTCCAGGAGACTTTCCTTTCACTCATAAAAAATGGACTCAAATAGGAAATCCTAAAAATGTATTGATGTGTTGGACGTTTTTATGTTTACTTCAAGAAACACCTGATGGTTCAGAACTTGCTAGAATTTTTAAATTATCAAAAGATCTAAAACAACAAATTAACCAATTAATCAAAGCGACGCAAATACGCTATGAACGATTATTTTCAATTGACGACATATATCACTTTGATAAAAACATACTTATTCATGCAGAATTGTTATCTAGAGTTGTTCAAAGTGACATTCAACCAATGCCCATTGAAGAAATTGATAAACGTAAACTATCGTTACCTATTCAATCGATTAGAGATCTTGAAGTTTCAGGACAAGATTTGATGGAATGGTTTAACAAGCCGAGCGGACCATGGCTTAAAGAAATACTTACTCAAATAGAACTTGCTGTTTTACATCAAAAAGTAGTGAACAATCCTACCAAAATAAAGGAATGGATATTGAATGAATCCAACAGTTAAATATGAGATTACAAAACGTTTACTAGCTGCGAATGGTCAACCTATTTCTGGTCAACAATTGGCCGATGACTTCGGATTGTCAAGAACAGCTATTTGGAAGCACATAAAAGAACTTGAAACAGAAGGTTTTGAGATAGATACGGTGAAGAAAAAAGGGTATGTCTTAACGTCATCACCTGATTCATTGCAAGCTGCTAAAATAGATCAGTATTTAACGACAAAGCGTTTTGGTCGAAACATTCATTATCAAGTAACATGTCCATCCACTCAACCAATCGCCCATCAACTTGTGCAAGCGGGAGCGCCGGATGGGTCTGTTGTTATTTGTGAAGAGCAAACTGCAGGAAGAGGACGTTTAGCACGTGCTTGGACATCTACTCAAGGGAAAGGAATTTGGATGAGTGTAATCATTCGACCAGAAATACCTCCTACCAAAGCACCTCAATTTACTTTAGTTGCTGCTGTTGCAGTTACTAGAGCAATTGAAGAAGTCTGTCAAGTTAGAACGGAAATCAAATGGCCTAATGATTTACTAATCAATGGAAAGAAATGTACAGGAATCTTAACTGAGCTGCAAGCGGACATTGATCGTGTACAAGCAATCATTTTAGGTATTGGTGTTAATGCAAATCAACATCTAAGTGATTTTCCACAAGAGATTCAATCCATTGCCACTTCCATACAAATGGTCACAGGACAGCCTGTAGACCGTGCACAGCTAGTGGCTCGTATATTGCATCATTTAGAAATTTATACTGATTTATACGTCAAGCATGGTTTTGAACCACTAAAAATCCTTTGGGAAAGTTATTCATGCACACTAGGTAAACGAATCAAAGCGATTATGATTCATCAAACAATTGAAGGAATGGCGCTTGGCATAACAAATGAAGGCGTTTTACAAGTCAAAACTGACGACGGACAAATTCATGGAATTTATTCAGCGGATATTGAAATTCAAAATTAACAAAAATGAATTAATATAGAATGTGCATTTCATTTCTGTTATAGTAAATGCGAAGGGCAGTATCTGAGTAGAACTGCACCTGATGAACAAACTTGTTATTATAAAATTTAATAATTTCTGCCTTGATCTTAATCGACAGGGACGGAGGAAACCAATTCTTTTACCTAAACCACCCTTCTGTCCATTTTTTGGCCAGAAGGGTTTTTATTTTGGTTTTCTCTCAAAAGAGAGGAGATAGGAAATGAAAACGACAACTGAATTTATGAAGATGAAAAAAGAGAACAATAAAATTATTATGTTAACTGCATACGACTATCCATCAGCAAAACTTGCTGAAAACGCAGGTGTCGAGATTTTACTCGTTGGGGATTCTCTTGGTATGGTGGTTCTTGGTTACGATTCAACAGTTCAAGTAACTCTTGAAGATATGATTCATCACGGGAAAGCGACGAGACGTGGGGCACCTGATACTTTTGTAGTTGTCGATATGCCTTTTGGTACTTACCATGGCTCACTTGATACAACACTCACTAACGCAATTCGTTTATTCCAAGAAACGAATGCACAAGCTTTAAAAATTGAAGGGGCAGACGAAGTCATCGATGTCATTCGATTATTGTCACGTACAGGTATACCTGTAGTAGCTCATTTGGGTCTCCTACCACAGTCGGCAAGTGTTTCAGGTGGTTATAAGGTTCAAGGGAAAACCGCACAAGCAGCACAAAAATTAATTGAAGATGCACTAGCATGTGAAGCTGCAGGAGCTTTTATGGTCGTTCTAGAATGTATTCCCTATCAACTTGGCAAAACGATAACTGAAACACTTTCAATTCCAGTAATTGGCATTGGTGCAGGAGCAGAAACAGACGGTCAAGTCCTAGTTTTTCATGACACTGTGACGTATGGTAGTCATCATATGCCGAAGTTTGTAAAAGCCTTCTCACAAGCAGGGAAAGAAATTTCTGCTGGCTTGGTCCAATATGTAGAAGAAGTTAAAACAGGAGAATTTCCATCAGTTGAACATCGTTTTACAATGAAAGATGACGAATACCAGCAGTTATACGGAGGAAAATAATGATCCAAGTGCAATTGATTAAAGAGCTAAAAGAATATATTAAGACACAAAGAGTGTCTGGCAAAAGTATCGGTTTTGTCCCTACTATGGGCTACTTACATGAAGGGCATATATCCCTTGTTAAACAAGCTAGAGAAGAAAATGACTATGTAGTCATGAGTATCTTTGTTAATCCTGCACAATTTGGACCTAATGAAGATTTGGGTAGCTATCCTCGTGATTTAGAACGAGATACAAAATTGGCAGAAGAAGCTGGTGTAGACTTATTGTTTTTCCCTCAAGTTAATGAAATGTATCCACAAGATGGAGGTATTTCGATACATGCAGGAGCTCAAGCAAATGTACTATGTGGTGCTTCAAGACCTGGACATTTTGATGGTGTATTAAAAGTAGTCACGAAGTTTTTTCATTTAGTCGAACCAACGACCGTTTATTTTGGTCAAAAAGATGCACAACAATTGGCGATTATCGAGACAATGGTCCGAGATTATAATTTTCCACTGAAAGTTCGCAGGGGAGCCACAGTTCGGGAACCAGACGGTCTAGCAAAAAGTTCTCGAAACGTTTTCTTAAGTAAAGCAGAGCGAGCACATGCACCAATTATCCATCAAGCAATTCAACTTGGAATTGAACAGTATAAGTTGAATCAAAATATAGAACAAGCTAAACAAGTTACCACCCAACACATTGAAAATGCCATTTCAGGAAAAATTGATTATGTTGAATTGTTAAGCTATCCAAACCTGACAACTGACGTATCAAATGACACGACAGTTATATTAGCGGTAGCTGTCTTTTTCGAAAAAGCGCGTCTGATCGACAATATTTTGTTGGATCGTAAAGGAGAGTAAACGATGTTACGTATGATGTTAAATTCAAAACTTCACCGTGCTGTAGTTACAGAAGCGGATTTAAATTATGTAGGAAGTATTACAATTGATCAAAACCTTTTAGATGCTGTAGGTATGTTGCCAAATGAGAAAGTGCATATTGTAAATAACAATAACGGAGCGCGTTTTGAAACCTATATAATTGCAGGGGAAAGAGGAAGCGGAGTTATTTGTGTAAACGGTGCAGCAGCTCGTCTTGTTCAAAAAGGGGACATCGTAATTATTTTATCGTATGTATATATGATGAACGATGAGGCTAAAGAGCATAAACCAACTGTCGCGATTATGAATGAAAACAATTCAATTCGAGAAATCATCAGCCACGAGCCAGAAGCAACCGTCATGTAATCATAAATAAAACTTCTTTTCATGTTTCCAACTTAAGTAATGAACAAATAAGAGAAGCATTTAAGTGACTTTTTCTATTCCGAGTTTTCTGATACCAACCTTAAAATATATATCAAAAAAACCGCTAATTCGCATTTGAATTAGCGGTCTTTTTAACAACGTTAGATCATGCTTTAAAAGTTGTTTTTTTGAAAATGTACTATAATACCTCAGCAATTTTTTTCGTTAATTCATTCCTTGTAGTTAATAACTTGTTTTTAAGATCATCATTGCTCCAAGATTCTTCTGTGTAAAAACGAGCAAAAGATTGATTTTCATATCTTGGCACAACATGCATATGGTAATGAGACAATTCATCAATTGTTCCACCATTTTGACAAATCGTTATACCATCGGGATTATATAGCTTTTTTATAGCCTTTGAAAGTAGTTGAGATGCATTCATTATTGCAATGGCTGTTTGTGGATCAAATTCATCGACATATCTAAAATGTTTCTTAGGTAATATTAAACCGTGTCCCTCATTAAAAGGATCATGGTCTAGAATACAACAGACAAACTCATCTTCATAAACCACATGAACGAATAAATCTTGATTCGCCAATGCACATCCTAAACATTCTAAATTCTTTTGTGTATTATTAACATTCACATAGCTCACCTCTATTTTTAAAAAATTATAGATCTATTTTATCTCTGTTAAATTACTATGATGTTTATCGTTCATTTGTGCTGGCCGCACTTTCCGCATGAGCCAACAAGTATGAAAACCACAAACTAGTGGGTCTCATTCTCCACGCTCTTGTGGCTTGCTAGGCGAAAATGTAAATGTTTGTTTTTTATGCAATGATAACATCCTTCTTTAAAATAGCATGTTTTTAAAAAAGTCTTTAGATAATATTAACAATTTTTAATAATAAATATAGCGTATTTTTCTTTTAGTTTTTATGATATCTAATAGGTTATTGGTGATTGTACATGTTTTAGAACATAAAATAACACCGCAATTCGCTGTTGCTACTTGCGATTTGAGGTGTTATTTTGTTTTTTATACGAATCACGAGTTTCGATTTTTATTTTTATAATTGATTAAAAATTTCGTTAAATATTAATTGGATATTTATGTTAAAATTAAAAGGCGATTATGAACGTAAATTAAGAGAAGAAAAGGTGAATTACAGGTTCGATATCATTGCACTTGTTATAAAGAAGTTAGTTGGATTGTATAAAAACAAATATTGAAATGGAGATTGAGATCATGACACCAAAACATATTGTTTCAGCAGCAACAATTGTACTAAATGATCAAAAAGAAATTTTATTAATTAAAGGACCAAGAAGAGGATGGGAAATGCCAGGTGGACAGGTTGAAGAAGGCGAATCCTTGATGGAAGCTGCAATAAGGGAAACAAAAGAAGAATCGGGAATAGATATTGAAATAACAAAATTTTGTGGAGTATTTCAAAATGTTAGTGGTTCAATTTGTAATACATTATTTTTGGGGTCACCCATTGGAGGAGCACTTACAACTAGCACTGAGAGTCTAGAAGTAGGATATTTTCCTATTGATGAAGCATTGGATATGGTCACGTGGAAAAATTTTAGGCAAAGAATTGAATATTGTATAGATGACAAACTTCAGCCTTTTTATATTGAATTTTAATTAGACTTCTTCAGCTAACGAATGCTTTCAATACGGTTTGAGCGATTTTAGGAGGGATAATGTGAGAGATAGAGGTGCGGTTGTACTAATAGAAAATAACAAGGTTGGGCTGATTAAAAGAATTCGGGACGGTAATGTTTACTATGTTTTTCCTGGAGATGGTATTGAAGTAGGTGAAAATCCTGAAATAGCGGCTAAAAGAGAAGCCTTTGAGGAATTAAGTGTATAAGGTCAACGTTGGTGAGTGTTTTACAAAAGTAGAGTTTAACGGTACACATTACTTTTTCTAGGCAGAGATTATCGAAGGGACATTTGGAACTGGACAAGGAGAAGAATACATCGGTGAAAAACGAGATAGAGGTACATATTTGCCAATATGGGTAGATATTGAAAAACTATCATCTTTAAACGTTAAACCGAAAGAAGTTGCTTTAAAAGTACAAACCATCTGCAACTAGCGAGATGCTTTAGTTGCAGATCAGTGATGTGCCTTTGATAACGCTATTACTTAACTTAAGGAATAGACATTGGTCAGGTTAGTTACACACAAATGATAGAAACTGTAAAAAAAGAGTATAGAGGTGAACTTATGGAGTTTCTAATAGTTGCAATCTTATTAGTGTACTTGTTCGACTTCACAAAATTAAGAAAGCAAAATCAAACAATAATTGATCAGAATGAAAAGTTTATTTCTCTACTGGAAGAAATAAAAAATAAATAACTTTAATTCAAGTAATAGAGTCAGGTTGGATTAACAGCTATTAAGAATCCGAATCAAAAAATTGAAATATTCATATTTAATGAGGAGGTATGTGAAATTACTATTAATATATGGTCTTTTAAACGTTCATTAACTTGTATTCCTGTATTTTTAATTGCGCTATCATCTGCAAAATTTAAGTTTACCCATTATTGGAACTCATCCATCACATATTGTCTTAGGTATTGCATTGATAATGTTTGTTCTTGGACTCATTAAATTAAAGGATGTTAGTGAATGGAAATCAATAGTTAGAAGTAAATTTACTCTTATTTTTTCAATGGGTTTTTCGGGTGTATTAATTTTCATTATAATCTTTGGTAGATTGCTAAGTTAACAATATTAAACTTTTGGGGTGCATTACTTGAAGATCTTAGTAAAGGGTTGAGATAGCTCAAGAAGGAATAGATATATTGTGGGAGTGATATTAATTGCTATTTTTTATTGGAATTGTACCTTTGGATGAATACAAAATGAAACTAATAGATTTTCAGCATAAATGGAAAAATAATCGTATTACAGATGTTGTCGAACCGCATATAACTCTAAAGGCACAAGGTGGATTAACCTCAGATGAGATGTGGCTTAGGAAAGTTAAAGAAGTATGTGCTAACTTTAATTCCTTTCAACTAACACTGGGTAAACCAAAATTTTTTGGTGATGATATTCTTTATTTATGTACTACTTCAAATGAATTATGTAAACTACATAAAAGTATTGTTCGAGAAATTTCTCTTTCCGACGATTTAATTAAAAAGTATTTTGAACTTGACGACTTTGTACCGCATATGACTTTGGGAAAAACAAATTATGGTCTATCAAAAAAGGAACTTAGAGAAATGGGTAATTTAGCAGAAAAAGAAAGAACTTAGTCCATTTCCAACTTTTGAAGTTAGATTTGTAAGGGTTTATCAAGAAGTTGAACCAAATAAATATATAAAGTATTTAGATATTCCTTTGAATAATATAAGTCTTACTTAACTAATGGTTAATTAAAGAAGAAATAATTTTCTAATGAACTTCTAAAGAGATGAAAAAAATGTTGGATTGTACCCCACAGGACCTGATGTTATGTATATCTAGAGTGAATGGAGCATACAACCTGTTCAGCGATTGAATCGATGTTGTTTCAAAACGGGCCCGACTAATTGAAAAAGGTTTTCTAATCTGGGTGTTTTGATGTCAACAAAATGCATGCAACACATAAATTTTTATATTTACAAAGTGATATTTAAATAGTTTTAAAGATCAACCGTTTCTTGATTTTCAACCCTATCACACAGTTAGATTCAGTTATCGCTAGTATGATATAAAATAAGGGATAGACGATAATAACTTCGTCCATCCCTTTATTTTTAATTCTTGAGGTAGTCGGTTCATATAAAGAAAACAAGCCGTAATTTAACCGCAATGTTTCAATCATTTCTTTCCCATCTACCATTTTTGTAGAAAACGCGATGTTGTCAATTTCTTTAATATATCAAAGTCGCCTAAGGCATCTTCAGCAACTTCATAGGTTTTTACTTGACCTTCATAATCGATGATGAATTTTTTTTGTCATCTCCTTCAAATCCTTTAAAGAAATCATTTACTTGTGTTGTTAGTTCAATTCCTACTGAGTCACCATCTTTAATTTCATTATCCACGCTAACTTCAGGTTCAGCATTGCAAGCATTAGTGAAAATACTAAAAACCAATGGCGGCATATCTAATCCATGATTTCATTTCAGAGAACCTCCTATTTTTGTAGACGTATTAGTATCATGTCAGTTACACCTAAATAGATGTTTTGTGATACAATTTTTTGTAAGAAGTCTAAATTGTGAGTTGATATTTTATGTTAAGCCCTACCTATGCCATCGTTGATATTGAAACAACGGGTCATTCTCCTGTAAAAGGAGATCGAATGATTCAATTTGCTGTTGTTTTCGTTAAAGATTGGAAAATACAATCAACCTATACAACCTTCATCCAACCTGGCAAGAAAATTCCTTTTTTCATACAAGATCTAACAAATATTTCTGATGAAGATGTTAAACAAGCACCTATTTTTGAAGAGGTTGCAGGAGACGTTTTTGATATGCTTGAAAATTGTATATTTGTCGCTCACAATACTAATTTTGATTTGTCTTTTGTTCAAGCTGAATTTAAGCGTATTGGATTTCCTTTGTGGAAAGGTAAAAAGATGGATACTGTTGAATTATCTCGCTTACTATTCCCCACTTCTTTTAGTTATAAATTACAAGATATCACATTAGAACGAGGCATCGAGATGACAAACGCACATCGTGCAGACGATGATGCATACGCAACAGCTGAACTGTTTATTGAATGTATGAAAGAAATTGAAAAACTACCTATTCAAACCTTGGAACATATCCATAAAAGGTCGTTCCAACTAAAATATGATAGTTCTTCTTTATTTTTTGAAGCACTTCAGAAAAAAAGATTGATGATAGTAAAAGACGATTTGGATATCTACAAAGGGATTGCTTTACGTAGAAAACAAGTCCAACCTGGACCTGTTGAATCATCTACTTATTATCCTGAAACAAAAAATCAGAAACGATTGTTCTTTTCAGAAGGGCTTAAAGACTTTAAAGAGCGTGATGGTCAGTTTCAAATGATGGATTCCATATGGCAAACCTTTCAAGCAAAAGATGAAATAGCGATTGAAGCATCAACAGGTATAGGTAAGACATTGAGTTATTTAATGCCTAGTTATTTCCATGCAAAACAACAAGGGAAGAAAGTATTAATTAGTACATATACTTCACATTTGATGGAGCAATTGGTTGAAGTGGAAGTACCTAAATTAGAAGCAATCGTAAAAAATAAAGTAAATGTGGCCATACTAAAAGGTGCAAGACATTATATGGACTTACATCGATTTGAAGAGTTACTACGAGCTGAAGATGAATCTTATGATGATACATTTACTATTTGTCAGTTGTTAGTGTGGCTAACAACTACAGTAACAGGAGATCTAGGCGAATTAAATACGTCTAGTGGAGGTCAATATTTTCTGGACAAAGTACGGAAAAATGCATTTTCAATAAAAACATCAGAAGTAAGTAACCATGATTTTCATTCATATGCACTAGCTCAAAGTCATCAAGCAGATTTACTCATTACCAATCATGCGATGTTATTTACAGATAAACATCGTTTAGAGCCGCTGTTGACCAATGAAATTACTTCGTTTGTTATCGATGAAGCTCATCAATTTGTTCAAGCGGCGAATGCCCGTGAAGAGCGAATCTTTTCTTACACTCAGTGGAGATACGTATTTGGACAACTAGGGACACGCGATCAAGAGCAATTGACTTCCTCTTTTGCGAAAGTTTTAGAAAATCATGGTGTAAACACGATAGGACCATTTGAAGAACTAGATCGAATCTATGCTCGATGTAGTAGTAAGTTTGATGAAGCAGTCCAATCACTTGTACAAAATGTTAGAGGAAAAAGTACACATAAATCTCATTCCAAACAAACGATATTACTTGAAGAGCTATCACTCGATTATGCTTTATTAGAGGAGGTTTACCAGTATCTCCAAAGATGGATTACAATTGCACAAAATCTACTTGACCGATTGTCGAAAAGTTTATTAGATTCAACGCATGTTGACAAATTAGTGACAGCAGAATGGCAATACTGGCTAAATGAAATGAAAATTAAAACTGGAGAATGGATCGATATTTTTCTATCATCTCCGAAAGAATATTCTGTTTGGATTGAGCTTGATCGAAGAAGTATTCCTAGTAGTCTTCATGTGTATAAAAAGCCAATTAATAGTACACATGCTGTAGATGAAGTATTTAATGAGTGGCGAGGGAATGCTGCTATAGTATGGACTTCTGGTACATTATCAGTGCCAGGAAATAGTCGATTTATTGTAAATAAATTAGGACTTCCTGAAAGTGTGCAAATCAAAACTTATAATGCTTCAAGAGATTTTTACCAAGGTGCAAACTTATTTATTGTGGATGACATGCCTGATATTCAAAATGTATCACAATCTGACTTTATAGACGCCGTTGCAGATGCAGTCATTCAAACTGTCCTTGTAACGGAAGGCCGATGTTTTGTGTTGTTTACATCTCAAGATATGTTAAGAAAAACAGTTGACCTAATTCAAGATACAACATTACTTGAAGGGTATATGTTATTTGCACAAGGCATGACTTCAGGTAGTCGGATGAAGTTGTTAAAATCATTCCAACGTTTTCGAAAATCCGTGCTATTTGGTACCAATAGTTTTTGGGAGGGTGTCGATGTACCAGGAGATGCGTTGTCTGCAGTTATCATGGTGCGATTGCCATTTTCATCTCCAGATGAACCTGTCTTTAAAACACAAGCACAGCGTTTAACAAAGCAAGGAATTAATTCTTTTTCATCACTAGCATTGCCTGAAGCAATTCTTAGATTCCGACAAGGTTTTGGACGATTAATTCGCTCATCATCAGATCGAGGTGTTTTTATTGTGCTCGATCGGCGTATCCAATCAAAGTCGTACGGAAAAGAATTTATTAGAGCTTTACCTGATATTCCGGTAAAGAAAGTATCATTAGAAGATATGGTCTTAGACCTAGAACATTGGTATAATGAGAAAGTATGAGTAAAGAGAGAAGGGGTTTAGAATCGAAAGCAAAATTGAAATAATTTCAACGGTTACGGTTGACTATCAATCAGACTTGTATAAAATTGTAGACGCCTTAAATCGCACTTTAAAACATAGAGATTTAATGTTCGGACTTGCACTAGAGAAAGACAATCAAGAGAAAGCCGTTTTCACAATTTATAAAACGTAAGGTGCAAATATGAAAAGTTGGATTATATTTATAAGTGTTTTTATTATTTCACTAAGTCTGTGTATCAGCTTGTTTGTCATTTGGAAAGCAGGACAACCTTTTGCAGACGTCAAAGAAAAAGCTGAACTACTAGCAGTTAGTGAGGGAAATTTAAAAGAAGTGTCGGATTCAATGGTGTACAGTGGATCAACCATATATATTACTGTTCGTGGAAAAGATGGAAATGGGGAAGAAAAAGCTGTTTTTATCCCAACTAATCGCGAAAATTTAGTTATTGAAGAAGTGATACTAAAAAATGGGATTTCAAAACAACAAGCCTTGACAGTGGTACAAGATGAGTTTGAAGTGAAGGAAGTGCTACATACTAAACTTGGTTGGGAGCAAGACACTGCGGTTTGGGAAATTACTTTTTTGAATCAAAATGACAAGTTAAATTACGTGTACTTACTTTTCGAAGACGGAAAATGGTGGAAACGTATTTTAAATTTGTAAAAGGGGACGATCGATTTTGAAACCGCAATTAGCTAACCGTGTTCACACATTGACGCCATCAACGACACTTGCTATTACAGCAAAAGCGAAAGATCTAAAAGAACAAGGTATTGACGTGATTGGTCTTGGAGCTGGAGAACCCGATTATAATACGCCACAAAACATTTTAGACGCAGCTCTTAAGTCCATGAATGAGGGCAAGACCAAATATACCCCTGCTGGTGGCTTACCTGCTTTGAAAAAGGCCGTTATTGACAAGTTGCAGCGTGATCAAGAGTTAAGTTATGAACCTTCTGAAATTTTAGTTGGAATCGGAGCAAAACACGTACTTTATACATTTTTCCAAGTCTTTTTGAATGAATTAGACGAAGTCATCATTCCAATTCCTTATTGGGTGAGTTATCCTGAACAAGTCAAACTTGCAGGTGGAGTTCCCGTTTACATAGAAGGAACTGCAAAACAACAATATAAAATTACAGCGCAACAGATTAAAAGTGCTATTACTGATAAAACACGCGCGATAATCTTAAATTCCCCTAGCAATCCTTCCGGTATGATTTATTCGGAAACTGAGTTACAAGAGATTGCACTTGTCTGTAAAGAAGCAAACATTTGGATTATTTCAGATGAGATTTATGAAAAATTAATTTATGGAGATGCACAACACGTATCGATTGCGCAAGTTTCAGATGATGCAAAAGAGCGTACAATAATCATCAATGGAGTTTCAAAATCCCATTCAATGACTGGCTGGCGTATTGGTTACGCTGCTGGTAACAAACAAATCATTAAAGCAATGACGGATTTAGCAAGTCACTCTACTTCAAATCCTGCGACAACATCTCAATATGCTGCAATTGAAGCGTATACTGGCACACAAGATGCGGTTGAAGAAATGCGAGCAGCGTTTGAATCGCGTTTAGAAATTATTTTCCCGAAAGTCACTGCTATTCCAGGTTTTAAAGTATTAAAACCTCAAGGTGCTTTTTATTTATTACCAGATGTTTCTGAAGCAGCACGCATGACAGGTTACGTCTCTGTAGATGCATTTGTGGAAGCCATACTAACTGAAGCTAATGTTGCGGTAATTCCAGGATCAGGTTTTGGAGCTCCATCAACTATTCGTTTATCATATGCAACATCGCTTGACTTACTTGAAGCGGCTGTTGCACGTATAGATTCATTTGTACGATCAAAATGGCAAGAAGATTTGCTATAATTTCTGGAGGAACTTATGAAAAAAATTATGATTCAAGATTTGCATAATCATTTAGGTGAAACAATAAAATTAGGCGCTTGGTTAGCGAATAAACGCTCAAGTGGAAAAATCGCTTTTTTACAGCTTCGAGATGGCTCTGGATTTGTACAAGGAGTCGTTGTAAAGGCCGAGGTATCTGAAGAATTATTTGCCACTGCAAAATCATTATCACAAGAAACATCTATGTATATAATCGGGGAAGTGAAGAAAGACGACCGTTCTTCGTTTGGTTTTGAACTTCAAGTAAAAGAAATCGAAGTCATTCATGAAGCGGTAGACTATCCTATCACTCCTAAAGAGCATGGAACTGAATTTTTAATGGACAATCGCCATCTATGGTTACGTTCACGCAAACAACATGCCATCATGAAAATAAGAAATGAAGTAATTCGTGCAACGTATGAATTTTTCAATGATAATGGCTTTTCAAAAGTAGATCCACCAATTTTGACCGGATCTGCTCCTGAAGGGACATCAGAATTATTCAAAACTAAATATTTTGATGAAGACGCCTACCTTTCACAATCAGGTCAGCTTTATATGGAAGCCGCTGCAATGGCGCTAGGAAAAGTATTTTCTTTTGGCCCTACTTTCCGTGCAGAAAAATCTAAAACACGTCGTCACCTAATTGAATTCTGGATGATTGAACCAGAGATGGCGTTTGTTGAGTTTGAAGAAAACTTAGAAGTACAAGAACAATTTGTATCTTATGTCATTCAATCAGTTTTAAAGAACTGTAAATTAGAATTAGAACGTTTGGAACGTGATGTAACAAAACTTGAACATATTCAAGCTCCGTTCCCACGAATTTCCTATGATGATGCCATTATATTCTTAAATGAAAACGGATTTGATGACATTAAGTGGGGAGAAGATTTCGGTTCACCGCATGAAACTGCAATCGCGGAACATTATAAGAAACCTGTATTTATTACACACTATCCAATTGGTATTAAACCATTTTACATGCAGCCTCACCCGGATCGTGACGATGTTGTATTATGTGCGGATTTAATCGCACCAGAAGGATACGGTGAAATTATTGGTGGATCAGAACGTGTTCACGATTACGAATTATTAAAACAACGTTTAGATGAACATGGTCTTGATCAAAAAGCATATGCATGGTATTTAGAACTTCGTAAACAAGGTTCAGTACCGCATTCAGGATTTGGTCTAGGGCTAGAACGCACTGTAGCATGGATTAGTGGTGCAGAGCACGTTCGTGAAGCAATTCCATTCCCACGTCTGTTAAACCGTTTATACCCATAATAAAAACAAAGGAGAGTTCGGTTATGCAACAACAACAACCAGATCGGCTCCGTATGTGGACAGAGCAGGGAAATGTAACCATTTCCCAGCTCTTTTTTCAACAGTATAAAAAATGTGATATACAAGATGACGAAGCTTTGCTCATTCTTCATATGCTAGCTTTTATTGAAAAAGGAAACCATTTTCCAACGCCGGATGATTTAGTAGATCGTTCTCATTTTTCCCATGATCAAGTCAGTCAACATATGCAAAGACTATTTCAAAAAGGCTATTTATCGATTCAGCAAAGATACGACGAAAACGGTATTCTCTTTGAGGCTTTTTCATTTCATGCATTATGGAATCGTTTAATTGACCATATTCTGAGCGAAAAAACAACTAAGAAAGAACTAACTCTAAAAGAACAGGAAGGCGAGATTTTCCGCTTGTTCGAGCAAGAATTTGGCCGTTTTCTTTCACCAATGGAAAGTGAAACCATAACTATGTGGATGGATCAAGATCAGCAATCACCTGAGCTTATTCGCGCAGCATTAAAAGAAGCGGTTCTTGGTCAAAAAATGAGTTTACGTTATATTGATCGTATATTGTTTGAATGGAAAAAGAAAAACGTCAAAACCATGAAAGACGTCGAAAAACAAGCAAGTCAATTCCGAACAGTACCGGAAAGAACAGCACCGACGCAACCACAAAAAACAAATAAAATTCCTTTTTATAATTGGTTAGAAGAGCGAGAGTAAGGAAGTGAGTATATGATAACAAAAGTTCAATGGGAGTACTGTTTATCAGAAATGGACAGAATGTTCCCCGATGCCCATTGTGAGCTCGTTCATAGTAATCCATTTGAGCTGACAATCGCTACATTACTTTCCGCACAATGTACAGATGTGCTAGTTAACAGAGTGACACCAAGTTTATTTGCAAAGTATCAAACACCTCAAGACTATTTGAATGTTCCTATAGAAGAGCTTCAAAACGATATTCGATCAATTGGACTATTTCGTAATAAAGCCAAAAACATTCAAGCCTTAAGTCGAATGGTAATAGAACAATTTGACGGAGCAATTCCAGAAAATCGAGATTTATTAACAACACTTCCTGGAGTGGGGCGGAAAACAGCTAATGTAGTCGTATCAGTTGCGTTTAATATCCCCGCATTAGCAGTTGATACGCATGTAGAACGTGTATCGAAACGATTGGGACTTTGCAGATGGAAAGATTCTGTTCTCCAAGTAGAAGAAACAATTATGAAGAAGACGCCAAAAGACAAGTGGACGCGTACACATCATCAACTCATATTCTTCGGACGTTATCATTGTAAAGCACAAAACCCACAATGCTCAGTGTGTCCACTTTTATCAATATGTAGAGAAGGTAAAAAACGTATGAATAAAGTGTTGGTATCCAATTAATTTTCAATTGTTCTTGCAGTTCAATAATTCAAGTAGAATTCCACATTATCAACTAGATTAGCCAGTTAAAGAAATAATAAAATAGCTTCATTTAATTAAATTTAAATAAAAAAAAGCAGATCTTTTCACAGATCTGCTTTTTTTTTTCGTTATGGAGTTGAGGATGTAAGGTCAGTTATTTTGTCTATTAGATAAAGCTGCTTTTGCTTCATCTATAATTGTGTCTGTTGCTTCATCAGTAGAATCATCATCGCCATCTCCAGGAGGTGTTGGTTCTTCTATAGGTGGCGTTGGCTCTTCTACAGGAGGTGTTGGTTCTTCTGCAGGTGGTGCTTCTTTATCTTTGTCTTTGTCTTTTTCTTTATCTTTATCTTTTTCCTCGTCTTTATCTTCTTCTGAAATTTCTTCTTCAACCGGTTCAGGTACTTCAACAGCATCAATTTCTAAAGTAGTGCTTGCTGGTGAACTTCTGATATTATCTGCTATTGCTACAACAGTAAATGTATACGTACTTCCTGGTGCAATCCCTGTAACAATTAAGCCTTTTTGGCTTGTACTCTGAAGAACGGTAGGGGTACCTCCATCAATGGCATAGGAAACTTCAAATGCTACATCAAGATTACTTTTTTTGCCGCGTTTAGAAGGTGATTTATGGTCCCAAGATAAGGTAGCAGTTTGATCGCCTTCACTATAGTCTGCTTTTAGTTTTGTTGGAGCATCGACTTCAACTTTTTCGTATTCATAAGATACTTGTGTTGGCTCTGACCCGCGAACGAATAATTCTGTGCGCTTTAAGCTTGCAGGTGTAAATTCACTTGCAAGTCGAAGAGGGGAAGTGCCTACTTCAACGGTTGCTTCAATAACTGAATTTGGACGTTTGAAACTTGCTGTGTTATTACCTGTAGATACATTTGTCATAACTTCTTTAAATAATCTTTGAGCAAATGTACGTTCATTTTGATTAGTTGTATCAATTGCGTCTTTTCGTGTATGATATCCTGTCCAAACTGCGATTGAATAGTTTGAAGTGTAACCAGCAAACCAAACATCAGGTGCTGATCCATCTTTTAAATTATACTTATTAAATTCATCTGCATCATAATTAGTTGTACCTGTTTTACCAGCCACATCAAGTCCGGAAACGTTTGCTGCTTTACCGGTTGAACCACTTCGCTCACTTACTACATCACGTAACATATCAGTTACCATGTAAGCAGTTGAATCCTTCATGGCAGGTGTAGATTTTGGTTTATAGGTTTTTTTCGTTTCTCCATCACGGAAGACAATTTCTCGAATAGTGTAAGGTTCTGAATAAATCCCTGCATTACCGAATGCTGCATATGAGGCAGCTAATTTCATTGTATTAATTTTATTATACGTTCCACCAATTGCAGCAGATTCATAATCAAGAGAATCTCCTGTAAAGCCTAACTTATTTGCAAACTCTTTTCGCTTTCCTGCATCTAATTCATTAAACGTCTTTACAGCCGGAATATTTCTAGAACGAAATAATGCTTCTCTTATCGTCATAGAACCTAAATAATCACCATCGAAATTACGAATTTGTTGCCCATCTGCGTATGTCATTTTTTCATCAACAATTGTGTGTCCAGTTGACCAGTCTAAATATTCGATAGCAGGACCATAATCAAGAATAGGCTTAACAGTGGAGCCTATTGAACGATCGGTTTGTCTTGCATAATTTGTTCCATTTTCATAATTTCTACCGCCACCTACTGCGACGATTGCACCTGTTTTGGTATCGAGTACGGTCATACCAGCTTGCATGCTTTCAGTAGGGAAGTTTGCACTAGCTAGTGCTTCTTCAACCGAAACTTGAGCTTGTGGATCAAGGGTGGTGTAAATTTTTATTCCATAATTTAGTGAATCATCTTCACCTTTTGCTGCTAATTCTTTTTTTACAATATCTATATAAGCGTCATATTTATTTGCTTTAGAAATTTGACGTTTTTCTTCAGGCAACAATCCTTCTGCAATAGGAATCGCTTGTTGTTCTTCCATTTCTGCTTTCGTTATTTTTCCATGTTGTTCCATAAGTCGTAACACAATATTACGGCGTTTTTCTGCAGCCTCTGGGTCATCAAAAGGGTGATAATTGTTTGGACTTTGTGGCATACCAGCTAACAAAGCCATCTCATGCAACTTCAAATCTTTAATATCTCTACCGAAAAAGCTATTTGAAGCAGTACCAAATCCGTATATATTACCGGACATTAATACTTTGTTAAAGTACATTTCAAAAATTTCTTCTTTTTCGTATTTCTTTTCTAGTTGATAGGAAAGGTAGGCTTCTTGTGCTTTACGTTTTAACGTTTTTTCATTTTGAAGAAATGAATTTTTAATCACTTGCTGTGTTATTGTACTTGCACCTTGTGAACCAAAACCACTTGTAATGTTTGCAAGAACTGCTCCACCTAAACGATAAAAATCTATTCCATTATGTTTATAGAAACGCACATCTTCAGTTGCTAAAATCGCATCTTCCATGCCTTTTGGTATATCCTTATAATTTACGTAATCACGTTTTTCTGGTGAGCCAATTGTAGCGAATACATCATCATTTTTATCTAAAATTACGGATGTAATTGGATCTTTCAACGATTCTTCATCTAATTTTGGGGCAGAGCTAGCGTAAAATGCAAAAAGTCCTCCACCGAATAATAAACCCGCTAATCCGATGATAAAAATGGCAACTACAATGCGTCTAATCCAACCTATTTTAGATATCTTTTTGCTTTTCTTCTGTTTCTCTAATTCTTTTCTTCGTTGTCCACGAGAGTTAATATTTTCGCTCACGATCGACGCCTCACTTTCGTGGCTTTACAGATTACTCTGAAAGCATCCTTGTTACTCCTTGTAAATAGTCTATCGGAGGGTATGCTCCTGGGACTATTTCAAAGGCGTGTTGTTCAAAAAAGTCGAACGGTATTGATTTTTTACCACCATTGCACATTACATTCCAAGCATCTTGCAAGGGTTTAAATGGTAGAATGAAATAGCGGTTAATCAATGAAAACCGAACAATTAAAAAGGTGATTCCTTTTTGTTCTGTGACTAGTCGCATGTGGTCAATTTGGTGAGCGTGGATATTTTTTAAAGGAAACGAGGTTTTATTTTTTGTTTCTTTCGCTTCAAAATCCACATGTAGCCCTTTCCAGACCCCATTGAAATCTGTCGTCGAAGCAGTACGGTAATAAGCTTCCTTTATGACAGCGGCACTTCTGGATGGATATTCTACTTTGACTACTTGAATCGGTACTGGTTTCTTGTGGATGACGGCTGTACCTTTTTGCATGTAGTAGTCATTCGTTTCATTAATCTCATCCTCTAACGTTTTTCCCCTATTACTATAGGAATAATCCTTTTTTGAACGATTTTCACTATTATTTTTTTTAGGAGTGTAAATTTTACCGTTCGGGTAGTTAATTTCCAAGCTCGTCACCTCGGGTATCAGTGTATCATAACCACATACTACTAGACGATATTCTCTCTTGAAGGTTTCAAGTTTGTGTGTCGAATTATCAAAGGTATTAGCATAATACTTCTAGTTTTGTCATCGAGAAAGGAATTCTTCATTAAATGCAGAATTTGATAACAACTGGAGGGATGCATGATGAGAAGAATTGAACTATTAATTGAACAATTGTCATTGGTCGAGCATATTTTAGAAGCTCGTTTTATTCAAGAAAGATCGACTCAAACGCAAACTGTTATCGATAAAGGGTACCGAGTAGGCAAAGCATTACAGGAAACCGAAAAATTAGTAGAATGGAATATCTGTTCCCGTAAAAGTGGTTAAAACCACTTTTTTTTGTTATTATTAACTGTAATAAAGGGGCTGATTAAATGAAGTTAAACGAACACACAAAATTGATTTTAGAAGAAAGTCAAACATGTTTAACTCGTCACCAAGAAATGCGTAATACGGACTCAACACCAGATTTTTTTTCGCAAGTTAAACCTCATGCCGATCAGTGGCATGCCTTTTTAATTGAATGGAGAGAACAGGCAAGAATATGGCTTGATGATAAACGTCCAAAACATATGAGAATCCAACAAATTGACGCAGCTATTGAAGCTTTCAATCAATATGTTGTTCAATCATTTTATAAAGAGACAGGCAAAAAAAGATTTGCTCAGTCGATACAATCAACTTGTTATACATTGCAAACATTTATACATGTTCAACAGCTAGAAGGTGAAAAGCTTGATCAAGAAACAAAAGATAAGTGATCTTCTTAAGGAATGGAAGCAAGACCCAGTTATGAGAGAACGTATCGTTCATTGGCACACTATAGAGGAAAAAGAGGCTTCTTTAGCGGATTTTCCGGAAGATTTGCATTCCTCGATTAAACAAGCATTAAAAAAAAGAGGAATAAATCAACTATATAGCCATCAGCGACAAGCTTATGATACCGCGAGAGACGGTCAATCTTTTACAGCGATTACACCTACAGCATCTGGAAAATCACTTTGTTATCATTTACCAGTTTTACAGTCAATCGTAGAAGATACGTCTTCACGTGCTCTATATTTATTTCCAACCAAAGCTCTCGCACAAGACCAAAAATCTGATTTGAATTTATTAATCGAACAAATGAATCAAGATATTTTGAGTTACACATACGATGGGGATACTTCGCCAGCAATTCGCACAAAAGTAAGAAAGGCCGGACACATTGTATTAACAAATCCAGATATGCTACATTCGGGAATTTTACCTCACCATACGAAATGGGTTTCATTATTTGAAAACTTAAAATTTATCGTAGTAGATGAACTCCATACATATAAAGGTGTTTTTGGTAGTCATGTTGCACATGTGTTACGGCGGTTAAAGCGTATTTGTCAATATTATGGAAGTAATCCGGTTTTTATTTGTACTTCTGCAACGATTGCAAATCCAAAAGAATTAGCAGAATCGCTTACTAACGAGTCTCATAAACTTATCGATCAAAACGGTGCACCGTCAGGTAAAAAGAATTTCATATTTTATAATCCACCGATTGTTCATCCAACGTTTGGTGTAAGACGAAGTGCCATCTTAGAAGTAAGAGATTTGGCAAAGCGTTTGTATAAAGAAGAAATTCAAACAATCGTTTTTGCTAAAAGTAGAGTTCGAGTTGAAATGCTAGTTACCTATTTAAAAGAGTTAAACAAAAAGAAAATAAATGATGAATCTATTAGAGGATACCGTGGAGGCTATTTACCTTCTGAACGTAGGTTGATTGAAAAAGGGCTACGTGAAGGTACCATCCGAACTGTGGTTAGTACAAATGCTTTAGAACTAGGAGTAGATATTGGTCAATTGCAAGCTTGCATAATGACTGGATACCCTGGGAATATTGCGAGTGCTTGGCAGCAAGCCGGTAGAGCAGGGAGAAGACAAGATGAAGCACTTATTATCTATGTTGCACAATCGACTACACTAGATCAATATATTGTAAATCATCCGTCATTCTTACTTGGACAGTCGCCTGAAGAAGCCCGTATACATCCTGACAATTTAATCATTTTAATGGATCATTTAAAATGTGCGTCATTTGAATTGCCTTTTAAAACGACTGAACAATACGGTGAGTTTGAAATTCAAGAATTACTTGCCTATTTAGAAGCAGAAGGTATATTAGTGAGAACTTCAGACAAATGGCACTGGATGAGTGATCGTTTTCCAGCACATGAAATCAGTCTACGCTCCGCATCACAGGAAAATGTCATAATAATTGATAAAACCATACCAGCTTCAACAAAAGTAATTGGTGAAATGGATCGTTATAGTGCGATGACACTGCTTCATGAAGAAGCGATTTATCTACATCAAGGGATTCAATTCCAAGTAGAAAAATTGGACTGGGAAGAAAAGAAAGCATTTGTACGAGAAGTTGACGTTGATTATTTTACAGATGCCAATTTAGCAATTGAACTAAAAGTGATGAGTGAAGACCAAAATAAAGTTCATCACAATGGTTCTATAAGCTATGGAGATATCTCTATAATAGCAATGGCAACGATGTTCAAGAAAATCCGTTTCGATACACATGACAATATCGGGTCAGGACCAATTCAACTACCTCCAGAAGAATTACATACGTCTTCAAGTTGGTTGAGCTTTGAAAGACCACAAGGATGGACAGAAGCCATGCTTTCAGATGCTATGACAGGAACTGCATCGTCTATTGCATCGTTTATCCCCTTATTTGTCCAATGTGATCGTCGTGATATTCATGTAGTACCACAAGTGAAATCAATTCATGCAGAACTGCCCACATTTTTTGTTTATGATAGCTACCCAGGGGGAATTGGCATTAGTGAACGTGTATTTGAAGTGTGGCCAGAACTACTAGCCCATGTAGAACAACATGTTACATTTTGTCCATGTGACCAGGGGTGTCCTGCGTGTATTGGGCCACAAGATGCTGAAGCTGGTTTAAAAGGTGAAGTGCTGAAGCTTCTCCTATATTTGCAAATAGAATCAATTAAAAGGTGAATCCTATGTCATTTGAAAAAAATCTTTTACAAATGAAAAAGCTGATTAAAAAAAAGCCAGTAAAACCACAATTGCTGACTCCTTTTGTTGTTCCCCAAAAACCAAAATATACAGATGAGTGGGTAAAAGCTGGATTAACAGTTATTGAAAATGAATTTGGTATTGTTTTCGAGAAAAAGATTATCTATGATCTTGACCATATTCATGGCGATATTAAACTGAGTGAAGTCTTTGATGCACTAGCTTTGTGGAATTCATTTCAAGGTGTTCATCCCATTTCAACAGAAGGACAACAAGTCATCTTTTTTGATACAGAAACTACAGGTTTAAAAGGCACAGGTACCTATATTTTTTTAATTGGACAATTGGTTTGGAAAAAGGGTCATTTTGAAATGACTCAACATGTGTTAGCGGACCCTAGTAATGAAGCTGCTTTCCTTTATGAATCCAACTTATGGAAACCAGGCCATACTGTTGTCACTTATAATGGAAAAAGTTTTGACTGGCCACAGTTACAGACGCGGTGGATATTAAATCGAGAACATTTACCACGATTAGCGGATCCTGTACATATCGATTTACTTCATGGATCGAGAAGAATTTGGCGAAATGAACTCGATCAATTCAAACTTGTCCAAATTGAAGAAGAGAAACTTGGATTCAAGAGAGTGGGAGATATTCCTGGTCATTTAGCTCCAATTATATATTTAGATGCAGTAAAGAGTGGAAATCCTACCACGCTATTAAAAGTGCTAAAACATAATGAATGGGACATATTATCACTACTTACCTTATATGTTCATACGACTAAGTTAATTTTACAAGACCAATATAATGATTCAAGTGTCTCCTCTACAAATATTGGAAAGTGGTTTTCAGATTTAAAAGACTTTGATAGAGGTCAAGTTGCTTTCGAAGAAATTATTAGCCAATACAGTAAGAGTGAAGCTGCTCAAGCTTTTTACTATTTAGGATTTGAATATAAACGACGCAAACAAATGAATTTTGCATACGAAGCTTTTGAGAAATCACTTACTAATTTGTCTGATGTGTGGCAAATAAAAACGTATGAAGAACTAGCGAAAATAGCAGAGCATGTTAAAAAAGATTTTGATGCTGCAATAGGCCATGTTGAATTAGCAGTTCTACTTTTACATCAAACTAAGAATTTGAAACCACTACAAAAAGACCGAAAAAAGATGGAATTTAATAAGCGTTTACAACGCATAATAAATAAACAGACTATTTCCCGGGCAAGCGCAGATTTCGACACATAATACATTTTCAAATGACCTTTAAAACGATCTTTATGCTATAATAAATCTCATGTAACAATGGAAGGATGATGTATATGGATACGAAATTAACTCCAGAAATCATTTTAGAGAAAGAATTTAAAAAGGGTGTACGTGGATATCAAATAGATGAAGTAGATCAGTTTTTAGATGATGTCATTCAAGACTACAATACTTTTATGCAAACAATTGAAACGTTAAAAGTAGAAAACAGACGCTTAAAAGGCGAATTAGAAGAAGCACCAAAACGTCAAGCTGCACCAACAACAACAGGTACAACGAATTTTGATATTTTAAAACGACTTTCTAACCTGGAGAAACATGTTTTTGGCAGTAAGTTGTACGAATAATTGAACATTAATAATTGGATTGATTTACTGATCCAAATCAAGTATAATATGGAGACCATTTAGTTAATCCAGGTAATCGCTGCAACGCTAGACGTTGTAGAGGAAAGTCCATGCTCGCACGGTTCTGAGATGACCGTAATGTTCGTGCTTAGCCAAAAAATAAGCTAAGGCAGTGTAAAAGCTGACGGCGGGAATAACACCTAAGTCTTCGGATATGGTCAAAGTTCTCTGAAAGTGCCACAGTGACGGAGCTGACTCGGAAACGTTTCAGGTGGAACGAGGTAAACCCCACGAGCGAGAAACCCAAATTATGGTAGGGGCACTCTCATGCAGGAATTAAACGAATTGAGGGACAGACTTTGTCTGTAGATAGATGATTACTAATCACTTGTACGAGGCGTAAGCCGTTTGAGTACGTGATAACAAAACATGGCTTATTGGGTTTTCTAATTGGTTATACTTGATTGTACAAGCTCTCCACTAATTCGGAGAGCTTTTCTTAATAGAGAAGAACATTTATGAAATATAGGTAAAAGAAAGGATGAGAAGATGACGACTCATCGATTAGTAGCTACATCAGCTATGGGCTTAGAATCCATTGTGGCAGATGAAGTAAAAGCATTAGGATTTGAAACTAAAACAGAAAACGGTAAAATTTACTTTGAGGGTGACGAACTTGCAATTGCACGTGCCAATATGTGGCTTCGTGTTGCGGACAGAGTCAAAATTATTGCGGGTGACTTTAAAGCGACTACATTTGATCAATTATTTGAACAAACTAAAGCTATTCCTTGGGAAAAATATTTATCGGTGGATGCAGCGTTTCCTGTTCAAGGGAAATCCGTAAAATCAACATTGTTTAGCGTGCCAGATTGCCAAGCGATTGTTAAAAAAGCAATCGTCGAACGATTAAAGTTAGCACACAAACGAATAGGATTTTTAGATGAATCTGGTCCAACATTTAAGATTGAAGTGAGTATATTAAAAGATGTTGTAAAGCTAAGCATTGATACAAGTGGTGTTGGGCTACATAAACGTGGTTATCGTTTAGAACAAGGGGAAGCACCATTAAAAGAAACACTAGCTGCGGCCCTAGTTTATATTTCGAAGTGGAATCCGAATAGACCGTTTGTGGATCCTGTCTGTGGTTCAGGAACGATTCCTATTGAAGCTGCAATGATTGGACAAAACTTAGCACCTGGGTATAATCGTGGATTTTTAAGCGAAGACTGGCCTTGGATGTCAAAAAAAATATGGGATGAAGTTCGTATAGAAGCAGAAGATTTAGCCAAATACGACCAACCTTTAGATATTACAGGTTCTGATATTGATCCTAGAATGGTTGATATTGCAAAAAAAAATGCAATTGAAGCTGGTTTTTCTGACTTAATTCATTGGAAACAACGTCCACTACGAGATTTCACATCCACTTCTTTAGATGGAGTGATGATTGGAAATCCACCTTATGGTGAGCGTATTGGCGACATCGATGTCATAGGTGATATGATTGATGATTTGGGACGTATAATGGACGATCATCCATCATGGTCTGTTTATATGTTGTCTTCAATGGAAGACTTTGAAACATTATATGGACGAAGAGCCACTAAAAAACGTAAATTATTTAATGGATTTATTCAAACAGAATATTATCAATATTGGGGTAGAAAATCACCTCGTGATTAGTACACGAAACGGATAGGTCAACCTATCCGTTTTGTTATCGTTTGAAAGGGGATTTATATGAAAGAAAATTTACCATTTGCACTATCCAAAGACCGTTCGTTTTTCGAATCGCTCAGTGATTGGATAGGAGATGTCCTATATGATGAATTACCTGAAAAAGGATTTGAATGTCGTGATGAGCAAATATTCATGGCCTATCAAATTGAAAAATCACTAAAAGAGAAAAGTGTTTTGTTTGCAGAAGCAGGTGTGGGAACAGGAAAGACCATCGCCTATTTACTGCCTGCCATTTCATATGCTCGCTATACAGGAAAACCTGCATTAATCTCATGTGCAGATGAAACACTGATCGACCAACTTGTAAAAAAAGAAGGCGATATTCAAAAGCTTCAAGATACACTAGGTTGGAATATCGATGTTCGTTTAGCTAAATCTCGTGACCAATACTTATGTTTAAAGAGACTTGAACATGAACAAAAAACGAATAATGAGGATTTTTTATTAGAGATTGAAGATGGTATTCCTGACTTTGTTTATGGTCATCAATCATTGCAGCCTGTTCATCCATATGGTGAACGCAGCGCTTTTCCAGACGTTAACGATGAAGACTGGCAAAAAGTGAATTACCATCCAATTCAGCAATGTGCTGTTTGTGATATTCGCAATCGTTGTGGTCAAACAATCCATCGTCAAAATTACCGTGAAGCAGCAGATTTAATTATTTGTTCACATGATTTTTTAATGGAGCATGTTTGGACGAAGGAATCGCGTTTACGTGAAGGCCAAATGCCTCTACTACCTGAAACTTCAATGATTATTTTAGATGAAGGTCATCTATTAGAATTTGCTGCTCAACGTGCTTTAACGTATGAAGTACAAAGTCAAACGCTTGTATCATTAATTGATCGTGTTGCTCAAGATGGCGTGCGTGAAAAAACATTACGCTTGCTTGAAAAGTTGCAAGATTCACATGATGACTTTTTTAAGGAATTGCTTGTACATGCATATGGAGAAGAAGGAGAACGTCTACATATAAAGAAAACCGATCTTGTACTGCAAATAGGACGTCAGATTGTTAACTTAGTCGATCAAATTCTTGAAGAATTTGTATTTGAGTCTGAACTTTATACAATCGACGAATACGATCTTCGTATGTTTGAAGAGTATTTAGAACAATATGTATTTTCTCTTAAATTATTTGTTCAAAAGAGTGATGCAGTTGATTGGTTAGAAGAAAAAGATGGTCTGGAAACACTTGTCATTATGCCACGATTGGTAACAGACATATTAAATGAAAAACTATTTACAAGTAAACTACCAGTGGTATTCTCTTCAGCAACATTGTCCATAAACAAGGACTTTACGTATATTTCGGATGCGCTTGGTATTGATCAATATCATTCGTTTAGCGTACCATCACCATTTGATTACGATGAAGTTATGAAAATTTTTGGTCATTCTATAGTTAATATGACAAAAGCTCAAAAAGCGAAAGAGTTACTTGTAGACTCAAAGGAACCAACACTATTACTATTTAAATCAAAGCATGATATGGTGAATTTTGAACACACTCTAACAGCTGAAGAAAGATTGGGCATGGTTTTTGAAGGGGAACGAGAATTATCTTCCATAGTGCGTGATTTCCAAGCAGGTCTTATCTCGACATTATGTTCTTATCATTTATGGGAAGGTCTCGATTTGCCAGCAGAAGCATTAACGCGCGTAATTATTTTTGATTTACCATTTCCACCACATGATCCTTTATTTGATGCAAAGCGAAAATTCTCTAATAATCCTTTTGAAGAAGTAGAGTTGCCATTTATGTTACTTCGTCTACAACAAGGTATGGGACGTCTTATTCGCACATCCGCCGATCACGGGTCGATTCATTTATTACTATCTAATGAAGAAAAACAATTGAGTACATCATTCTCTCATGTTCTACCTGTTGAAATAAATTGGGTTTAATTTATTAATACATTCATAACCAGATGATTTAATCAACTTTCCAACTAGAGCGTCTTGTTATATAGATATATCCATGTTATTATTTTTAGACGTCTGAATTTAATGAGTGATTGATATGACTCTCCTTACAATTAATCGAACTTTAAATAGTCTTCCAAAAACCCTTGACTGAAAACAGTCAAGGGTTTTTGTTGCCTAAGGGAAAAACTTTTAGTGGAGGTACCAAGTTATGTTCAAAGGTAACAATTCTAATGCTTCAATCATAGCTGTGTGGATTAGTTTAATAAGTAACGTTATATTAACTGGACTTAAGATTAGCGTTGGTTTTATTGTAAAAAGTCCAGTTCTTCTTGCCGATGGGTTTCATAATGCTGGGGATGTTATAGCATCCTGTGCTGCTTTAATATCCATGCGTATTTCTAAACGTCCAGCAGATGAAGACCATCCTTATGGGCACGGCAAAGCTGAGGTAATAAGTTCTGCTATTATAGCGATAATTTTAGGAATGGCAGCAATTTATATTGCTTATGAAGCAATTTCTGCATTCTTCGAGGAACCCGCCAAAGGAAGCTACCTGGCTCTACTAATAGCTTTCATTTCTCTTGTCTGGAAACAGGTTTTATACGTGTATACAATTCGAATTGGAAAATTGACTAATAGCAAAGGATTAATTGCGACAGCGTATGACCATCTTGCCGATGTTTATGCTTCTATTGCCGCAGTTTTAGGGATTGGTCTCTCCTTGATTGGCGATATTTTTAGTATTCATATCCTATCTTACGGAGATCCGTTTGCGGGTATTATTGTATCCGTTTTTGTTTTCAAACTAGCTTATGAGATTGGTAAAGAAGCCTTAGATATACTTATGGAAAAAACCGTAGTTCAAGAAAGATTGAATGACTTTGCTAACTTAATTAACTTAGTTCCGGAGGTAAAACGTATTGATCGCTTACGGGCTAGGGAGCATGGTCATTATATACTTGTAGACATTCGTGCTAGTATTCCAGGGGATATGACGATTCAAGAAGGACATGATATTTCACGCAAAATTAAGAAAATTATTTTGGAAAATCATCATGATGTAGATGAAGTTCTTATTCACTTGAATCCTTGGTATGAAGAAGAGTCTTAAATATTAAAAGTACATTTATGAGAAGTTGGTCGCACTAATAATTGTTGGTTTAATTGAAAAACTTTTCAGTCTTTATGATAAAATAAAAGAGATGTTTTAGTATTTAGGAGGTTTGACATGGAAACGACAGAGAAATTTATTAATTATGTTAAAAAGATGCAAGCTTATTCGGAAGCGATTGGCCTTATGTATTGGGACTTACGAACTGGTGCTCCGAAAAAAGGAATCGAACAACGTTCACAAGTAATTGGCACTTTATCTTCTGAAGTATTTGGTATGCAAACTTCTGATGAATTAGCGGAAATGCTAGTAGAACTAGAAAATAACTTAGAATCTTTGGATTTAATAACAAAACGAACTGTTGAAAAAATGAGAAAAGAATACAATATGAGTAAAAAAATTCCTGCAGATGAATATAGAGATTTTGTGATTTTGACATCAAAAGCGGAGTCTGTATGGGAAGAAGCTAAAGAAAAATCCGATTTCTCTTTATTTTTCCCATATTTAAAAGAAATCGTTGAAACGACTAAAAGATTCGTTTCTTTCTGGGGAGTAAAAGATAACAACCCTTACAACACACTACTTAATGAATATGAGCCAGGAATGACGACGGAAATTCTTGATAACGTATTTGGTGAATTAAGAAATAAAATTGTTCCTTTAGCGAAAAAGATAGCTGAATCACCAAATCAACCTAAAACAGATTTCTTATTTAAATATTTTCCAAAAGAAAAGCAAAAACAATTTAGTTTAGACATCTTAAAACAGCTTGGTTATGACTTCAACGCTGGACGCTTAGATGAAACCGTACATCCTTTCGCTACCGGTTTAAATCGTGGTGATGTTCGAATAACGACAAAATATGATGAAAATGATTTCCGGACAGCGATTTTCGGAACTATACATGAATGTGGTCATGCATTATACGAACAAAATATCTCAGCTGAATTAGAAGGATTACCCCTTTCAACTGGAACATCAATGGGAATCCATGAATCACAGTCATTATTTTATGAAAACTTTGTAGGCCGTAACGAAAAGTTTTGGGAACAGAACTTTTCAACTCTTCAAGCATACGCGCCTGAACAATTTGGTCATGTTGCAGTAATGGATTTCTTAGCAGCCATCAATGAATCCAAGTCATCGCTCATTCGAATTGAGGCTGACGAATTAACTTATCCACTTCATATTATGATTCGTTACGAAATCGAAAAAGGGTTATTTAATGGAGATATGCAAGTTGAAGAGCTTCCTCAAATTTGGAATGATAAATATGAAGAATACTTAGGTGTACGACCAACAAATGATGCGGAAGGGATTTTACAAGATGTTCACTGGGCAGGTGGGGCATTTGGCTACTTCCCATCTTATGCACTCGGATTTTTGTACGCTTCTCAACTGAAATCAGCTATGTTGATAGATCTTCCACACTTTGATGACCTTTGTGCAAACGGAAATTTAGAACCGATTAAAGATTGGTTAACGGAGAAAGTTCATCGTCATGGCAGTATGAAGAAACCATTAGAAATTCTTCAAGATGCAACTGGTGAGGGATTAAATGCGACATACTTAGTGGAGTATTTAGAAGAGAAATATGGACGGATTTATCAATTGGTTTAATAGTGAAAATGATTAATTTTCCTTACTTTAGCCTATTTAATGTTCGCTAGTAAGAAATCTGTAGCTATTTTAATTATTTAGTCCATGACAGTCAGTTATGTGGAGCTAATACTAGAAGCTGGGTTCAACCTTTTAATAGGTTAAACTCAGCTTCTTTGAATTCTTGGATACAATATTGTCACAGTTAAATTAAGTCCTCGCTTTCGCTTATTAATTTGAAATCTTCTACAATAGATGTTATAACCGTGATGTAATTTACTCAAATATCACATATCATTTAAAAGGTAGGAGTAAAAACGTTTATGGAACAGCTAAAAAAACTAGCATATGCAGAGAAAAAAACGATAGTTACTTTGGTAATCATATCAATTTTGATAGCTTTCTCAATTATTGGGCAAGCATACTTTGTCGTCACGATTGTCGATAAGATTTTTCTTAAAGGGCATTCATTTCAAGATGTTATTCCATTATTAGGTGCTCTTTTACTTGTCTTTTTTGTAAGAGCCATGCTGATTTATTTAAATGGACGGACTGGAGTGAAAATGGCGTCAAAAGTAAAACGAGGCATCAGAATGACATTGTTACATAACTTTTCAACAAATCCTATACAGGCATCACTTACTGGACAGTCAGGTAGAAAAGTGAGTGTCATGATGGATGCTGTTGATGAAATCGATAGCTATTTCAGTAAGTATATCCCACAAATGATTCAAACGATGATTGTTCCATTAATAGTGTTGATCATTATATTTTCGCAGCATATGTATACAGGTTTAATCATCCTGTTTACAGCTCCTTTTATTCCGATTTTCATGATCATTATTGGGATTAAAACCAAAAAGAAGTCGGATGAACAAATGGAAAAAATGACAGCATTTTCTGGGCGTTTTTTAGATACACTTCAAGGCTTGACGACACTTAAATTATTTGGAAGATCAGCACAGCAAAAAGAAGGGATTCGCAAAAGTAGTCTCGATTTTCGGGATGCGACGATGGAAGTATTGAAGGTTGCCTTCTTGTCTTCCTTGATGCTCGAGTTTATTTCCATGCTCAGCATTGGAATCATTGCGCTTGAAATTGGATTTCGTCTCATTGTTTTTGATAGCATTTCGTTCTTTGCCGCATTTTTTGTATTAGTACTGGTGCCTGAATTCTTTTTATCCTTGAAAGACTTAGGCAGTGCATTTCATACAGGAAGAAGCAGTATGAGCGCTGCAAAATTAGTAATGGAAGAATTGGTTGAAAACGAATCGGCTATGCAATGGGATGATAATAACTCAAAGTACGAATCAACTCCACCATCAATTGAATTGAATGGAATGGGATTCACATACGGTGAAAATAGATTTGCATTAAAAAATATTCAGGCAGAGATTCCTCCGTATGGACAAGTGGCTATTGTAGGTAGGAGCGGTTCCGGAAAAACTACGCTGTTACATGTAATTGCTGGTCTAGTCGGTCATACTGAAGGAGAAATACTCGTCAATGGTCGTTCTCGAAGTGACTATAATGAAAAGGAATGGTTTGATCAATTGAGTTATATTTCTCAACAACCCTACCTATTTTCCGGGACAATTGAAGAAAATATAGTAATTGGTGGGAACCGACAAGTTACTCGACTGGAAGTAGAGGAGGCTGCTAAAAAAGCTGGTATATCCGAAATGATTGAGTCTCTAAAACAAGGATATGATACGCCTATTGGAGAAGCAGGAAGAGGACTTTCAGGTGGGGAGAAACAGCGAATTGCCATTGCCAGAGCATTTTTAAAGAGACCATCAATCATTTTGTTTGATGAGCCGACAACAGGTCTTGACCTTCAAACAGAGCAAATACTGCAAGCATCTATAAAAGAATTATCGAAATATTCTACCGTCATTACTGTCGCGCACCGTCTTCATACAATTAAGAACGCGGATAAAATTTTATTCCTAACAGATGGGAACCTATGGGCTGAAGGAACTCATACAGAGCTTATTAATTCAGTGGAAGAATATCGTAATATGGTGTCGGTTCAAAAAGGAGGCGACACGCAATGAAGGATATAGCAATAGTAATAAAATTAGTGGTTACTGAGAAAAAGGATATACTTTTTTCGGTTTTCTTCGGTTTCATCGCAGGTATTGCTGCAGTTGGTCTTTTTGCTTCAAGTGGCTATTTAATTTCAAAAGCTGCTCTTTCCCCTCCTCTATACACACTGACAATCATGATGGCTTCGCTAAAGCTTTTCGGTATAGCTTCAGCATTAAGTCGATATGCGGAACGTTATTTCTCGCATCGTGCAACCTTTTCAATATTGAGTAATTTACGAGTCTCATTTTACGAAAGGCTTGAGCCGTCGGCACCGAGTATTTTTCAAAAATACCGAAGTGGAGATCTACTTGCGCGTATTGTAGGAGATGTTGAAAGTCTACAAAATTTCTTTATACGCGTATTTTACCCGCCAATTATTCTGATTACTGTCTTTTTAAGTACCATTTTATTCCTTACCTTTTACTCGATTTATGTGGCATTCGCCTTAATCGTTGGTTTGCTTCTTACAGGTTTTATCTTACCTGCACTTTTCGCGGTACGCCAAAGAACGATTGAATCCAATGTCAGGGAAGAGCGTGGTGAATTATCTACAGATGTGACTGAGCTACTTTATGGGTTCCGAGATTTGAAAATATACCAGAAGTTAGAAGGGAAAAAACAACGATTAATCAAATCATCAGATGCTTACGTCAAAGAGCAGGAAAGGAAGGGAATAACAGACAAGTTCAACCTTGCGTTGAATCTGTTTGCTGGGCTATTCGTCTCCTGGATTGTGTTGGCATTGGGTGCTTATTTAGTGGTTGAGGGTCAATTAGATGGCATTTTTTTAGCGATGCTTATGATGATTTCATTGACTGTATTCGAAAATGCTACGCCAATGGCTATTTTACCTAGTCATTTGGAAGATAGCAGAAGGGCGGCAACTCGACTCTTTTCTGTTACAGACGTTACTCTACAAAAAGAAAATCTATTAAAGAAAATGGAAAGTATCACTAGTTCCAAATCTCTAGAGATTGACATGATGGATGTAACATTTTCTTACCCAACTGACAGTCGTCTGGTACTTAACAAGGTTTCACTGAACTTACCTGAGGGTTCAAAAACAGCAATTGTTGGACCGAGTGGCTCAGGAAAATCAACCTTGTTACAGCTGTTAATGAAGTTTTATCAAGCAGATGGAGGGACGATCAAGATAGACGGAGTTCCCATTAGTAAGCTAACCCAAGAAAATATTTGGCGAGAAACAAATATCATTTTACAAGAAAATCATTTCTTCTACGGAACGATACGCGATAACTTACTTATCGCAAAAGATGGACTAACTGATGAACAAATGGTTGAAATGTTAGCGAAAGTAAATCTAGAATCCTTATCTTTAAAAGACTTAGTATTTGAAAAAGGTGAGAATCTGTCTGGCGGTGAAAAACAGAGACTAGCTATTGCTAGAGCCATGTTAAAAGGGGGACATTTATGGTTATTGGATGAGCCAACTTCTTCGGTGGACGCTTTAGCAGAACAATCCATCTATCGTCATCTCTTCCAATTAGCGAAGCACGATACACTTGTTCTCGTTAGTCATCGTTTGACGGGACTAGAATTGATGGATCAAATAATTGTAATGGAACAAGGAATAATCATCGAAAGAGGTTCGTTTGAAGAACTTATGAATAAAAAAGGGTACTTCTACAAAATGAAGCAGATAGAAAAGAGTGTTTTTATGTAATCTGAGCTTCTCTTCATTAATGAAGACATATTAAAAGGTCCATTTCTTGAGTGAAATGGACCTTTTGATTTGTAGACTATTAAATAAGTTAAAGGGTTATGTATGTTACAAGATAGAATTAGTTGAAAATAGGATATTTAGTTAATTTAATGTATTCGGAATTTTCATAATCCATTGACAGAAAAATAATTGATTGTTATATTGAGAGTAATAGTAATAAATTAACTAACTGCCAAATCTTTCAGACTCTATTGTATAAATGGAGCTATAAGTAGATAGAAGCCAGTTATACAGACGGGACTTATTTAACTATCCCTTGTCTTTATAATTGGCTTTTTTAATTTAGACACTAATAAATATATACAATGAAGACGCTTTCAGTTGGATTATCTTTTACTTAGGTTCTACTTTCAATCTACTAATAATGCATTGTCTAATTGAGATGTTATGTATCTGTTTGGGATTGAAATGCACATATAGTAATACCTGTACCTAACGTATGTGTTCGCTTATTTTTTAGCGTTTGGTATTTTAATAAACTACTAAAAATTGAGGAGGAAATGAATATGAATATGAAAGAATTAATCGAATTGGACAAGAAGCACTTTATTCACCCGACGTCATCCATTCAACTGCAACAAGAAAAAGGGGCAAAACTAATTATTGAAAAAGGGGAGGGCATTTATTTAACAACCATTGATGGAAAAGTATTCATTGATGCTATGTCGTCCTTATGGAATGTCAATATTGGACACGGGAGAACAGAAATAGCAGAAGTTGCAATGGAGCAGATGAAAAAGTTAGCTTATAGTTCAGCTTTTTCAACGTTCAGTCATGAACCTGCTATCATGTTAGCTAAAAAAATTGCCGATCTTGCTCCACCTAAATTAAATGCAGTATTTTTCACATCTGGAGGGTCAGAGTCAAATGACTCGGCTATAAAACTAGTTCGTCATTATTGGAAAATCCAAGGCCAACATGACCGAAATAAAATCATTTCGCTTAAGAGAGGCTATCATGGGGTTGCGGTTGGTGCGACTAGTGCAACTGGAATTCCAGAGTTTTGGAATATGGCGGGACACATGGAAACAGGTTTTGCCCATGCTAAAAATCCTTATGAAGTTGGGACAATTAAATCAATTGCATCTATCAGAGAAGTAATTGAGAACGAAGGGCCAGAGACGGTTGCCGCATTATTAGTGGAACCTGTTCAAGGAGCAGGCGGTGTTCTTATTCCTCCAAGTGATTATTTCCAGGAAGTGCGTAAACTGTGTGATGAGTATGGAATCTTGTTTGTCGCTGACGAAGTAATCACTGGTTTTGGGCGTACTGGAAAAATGTTCGGAATTGAGCACTGGAATGTTGAGCCGGATTTAATAACTTTTGCTAAAGGTGTCACAAGTGGGTATTTTCCTCTTGGGGGTGTCATTGTATCAGATGAAATTCATGAAGTGTTGAAGGAGAAGTCAGAGGGTGTCTTGTTCCATGGCTTTACGTATAGTGGACATCCAACTGGGGCAGCAGTTGCGCTAAAGAATATCGAAATCTTGGAACATGAAGGGCTAGTTGAAAACTCCAGATTGATGGGAGAGGAACTATTAAAAGGTTTGAAGGAGATAAAAGCGGAATTGAGAATTGTTGGGGATGTTCGTACGATTGGACTTCTAGGAGCGATGGAAATTTTACATGATCCTATTTCGCCAAATTTGAAATTGGCACCGAGAGTGATAGAGGCTTTACATGAAAGAGGCGTAATTTGCCGGGCTGTCACATATGACGATTCTGACATTATCTGTTTTTCTCCTCCATTAACAATTACAAAAGAGCAAATACAAACACTCATTGAAAAATTACGTGAGTCTGTATTGACTGTTAAACAGGAGTTAGTAAGTCAATTATTAAAACTCTAAAGCAAACATCATGAGCTTGAACGGAGGAAAATAAATGAAAGATCAACAGTTGTTGAAAGTATTAGGTAATAAGGACGTTCTTGCTCTTGCTTTAGGGGCGATGATTGGATGGGGTTGGGTTGTAACCGCTGGACTTTGGATTACAGAAGCGGGATCCATGGGAGCTATTTTAGCATTCTTAATTGGTGGTCTCCTCGTTATCTTTGTTGGGCTTACGTATGCGGAGTTAGCCGCCGCCCTTCCACTTACAGGCGGGGAATTATTTTATAGTTACGCAGCAATGGGAAGGACTGCTTCGTTCATAACAACTTGGGCAGTTGTTCTCGGGTATGTATCCGTTGTAGCATTTGAGGCAGTTGCTCTTCCCACTGTTTTTGAATATTTAGTGCCAAACTATAGTATGGGTTATCTGTATACAATTGCGGGTTGGGATGTCAATATTACGTGGGTAGCAGTAGGCGTAATAGGCTCCATTCTTATTGCTTGGATCAATTACCGTGGCATACAGTTATCAAGTATCATTATGTCAATTCTAACTTTAATCATCATTATATCCGGTGTATTATTGGTCACTGGAAGTTCAATAGCAGGAAATATGGAGAACATGAAGCCGTTTTTTGAAAAAGGAACTGCAGGAATCATGATTGTTTTAATTATGACCCCATTTATGTTTGTTGGATTTAATGTAATTCCACAAGCTGCGGAAGAGATTAATCTTCCACGCAAAAGGATTGGCCAATTATTAATATTCTCTGTCATCTTGGCAATTACATGGTATGTTTCCATCATCATCGGTGTATCGCGCGTATTAACTCCTACGGAAATTTCCAATTCCAACTTGGTGACAGCAGATGCGATGGCGAAAGCTTTTGGAGGCAGTCAAATGATGGGGAATGTCCTTGTCTTAGGTGGAATAGGAGGAATACTGTCGAGTTGGATCGGCTTCTATATAGGAGGAAGTCGTGCTATTTATGCACTTGCCAAAGCAGGCATGCTTCCAAAATCCCTTGGTGAGCTTCATCCAAAGTACAAGACACCACATAAAGCAATTTTATTAATCGCGGTATTAACAACATTAGCACCATTCTTCGGAAGACCTGCACTCGTATGGCTTGTTGATGCAGGTGGGTTCGCATTAATTGTCGCTTGGTTAATGGTGGCTCTATCATTTGTTATTCTTCGTAAAAAACGTCCAGATATGAAGCGTCCGTATCTGGTTCGAGGTGGTAGTGCAGTTGGTTGGATTGCCGTATTCATGTCTTTTGGAATAGGTCTTCTCTATATGCCAGGGATGCCTTCTGCTCTTATTTGGCCTTATGAGTGGATTATCATTATTGTTTGGGTACTAATAGGTTTAATTTTATATAAAGTATCGATGTCCAAGTATGGGCCTGACAAGTCTGATGAACATATGAATAAAGAAATAAAACGTATACTTGAAGAAGATTGAACTTATACTAGTGAACTTAAGAATGGAGACTGATTGAATGAATCAAACATTGGACGAGAAAAACTATTTAATGTATATAAACGGTGAATGGGTTGGAAAAGATCTTGAAGTATTAGATGTAGTAAATCCAGCCAATGGCCAAATTGTAGGTAGCGTGCCAATTGGTGGGGAAGTAGAAGCAAACCAAGCAATTGATGCTGCTTATGATGCATTTCAAACATGGTCAAAAACAACCGCTTATGAGCGTGCAAGTTATTTAAAAAAATTACATGAACTGATGGTAGAACATCAAGATGAATTAGCACAAATTATGACTGCAGAAATGGGCAAGCCAATAAATGAAGCAAGAGGAGAAGTAATTTACGCTGCAGCTTTTCTAGAATGGTACGCTGAAGAAGGAAAACGTGTGTATGGAGAAATCTTGCCTTCTCATATGACGAATAAACGTTTGCAAGTATGGAAAAGACCAGTAGGAGTTGTTGCTGCTATCACACCATGGAATTTCCCTGCTGCTATGTTAACTAGAAAAATGGGGCCGGCTTTAGCGGCTGGTTGCACAATTGTGATTAAACCATCTAGCGATAGTCCTTTAACAGCTATAAAAATGTTGGAGTTATGTGAAGAGGCTGGTTTTCCTAAAGGTGTTATTAACTTGGTGACTGGCTCTTCAAGTCAAATTGGAAAAGCTATAATGGAAAATGAAAAGATTCGTAAAGTTACTTTTACCGGCTCTACTGAAGTTGGGAAAATTTTAATTAAGCAAAGTGCACATCAAGTGAAACGATTATCACTCGAACTAGGTGGACATGCACCGTTGATTGTATTAAATGATGCCAATGTGGAATTAGCAGTAAAAGGTGCAATTGCTTCAAAATTTAGAAACGCTGGTCAAACATGCGTTTGCGCTAATCGAATATATGTACAATCAGGTATTCATGACGAATTTGTAGAGAAATTTTCTGCAGCAGTTAATTTGATGAAAGTCGGAAATGGTGCCGAAACAGAAGTGAGCATTGGACCACTAATCAATCAAGCGAGTCTCGAAAAAGTGAGCCATCATGTTGAGGATGCACTATCTAAAGGAGCTAAAATCGAAACGGGTGGTAATGAAATTTCAAATAATGGAGGGACTTTCTATGCCCCTACAGTCATTAGTAATGTAAATCCGTCAATGATCGTTATGCAGGAAGAAACATTTGGACCTGTGGCACCTATTCAAAAAGTAGAAACAATGGAAGAAGCAATTTCTTTTGCAAATGATACTCCATATGGATTAGCTGCCTATGTCTTTACTGACAGCGTGGCTAAAGGTACTCTTTTAATCGAGCAACTAAACTTTGGTATTGTCGGTTGGAATGATGGAGCACCTTCAGCTGTTCAAGCTCCATTTGGTGGGATGAAAGAGAGTGGAGTTGGACGTGAAGGTGGACGTGAAGGAATAGAAGCTTTCTTAGAAACACAGTATGTGTCTATTGCAATAAGTTAACTTAGGGAGTGCCATTCATGTGAAGCTATCATGAATGGCATTTTAATGCGAAAATTAGTAATAATACCTTATGGTTATTTTTGTAGGAAGTGTTATCTTTAATGGAAAGAGATAGATGGCACAGAGACTTTTATCTCAGAGGGGTGGCTTAGTAAATGAATACTTTATTTATTGCGGGACATGCAAGGCTTCCATCAGGAATGGCTGCACAAAATTTATATGAAACGTTGACGATTACAGCTGAAATCGATAAGCAATATGGTGTGATAATTACAGCAAGCTGTACATTAGCAACTCAACATGGACAGGATTTCGTTCATCATTTACTAAGAGGACTTAGCTTGCAAGATGGTATTGATAAGCCAATCGAAGCTGTTAGAAATAATTACTTAGGAAAAGCAGGAAATGCACTTATTTCAGCTTTGAAAGACTTATATAAACAGTATGAAACGTATAATTCTTCAAATCATACATCTATATAAAGAATAAATAATTTTAATATTGCAAATATTATATAATGTGATATTATTATATGAAATGAATCATGTTGAAACGTTCAAACGTTCATACTGCATGATCTTGTTTCTTATGAAAGCCATTGCTGCCTAATCTGTTAAAATCCTTAAGGATGATAACTCACAGATAAAAGCCAGTTTAATTAGACTTACAGCTTCTGTAGTCTTTTTGAACTGGCTTTTTGTATTGTGTAAAGAAAGGAGTGAAGATGTGACTGGAGCATTAAGTAATATCCGAGTGCTTGATTTATCACGTGTTTTGGCAGGCCCATACTGTACGATGATTTTAGGTGATCTCGGAGCAGAAGTGATCAAAGTAGAAGCACCTGGGGGGAGTGATGAAACGCGTAAATGGGGTCCCCCTTTTAAAAACGGTGTAAGTGCATATTACTTGAGTACGAATCGCAATAAAAAGGCGATTACTGTTGATCTAAAGTCCAAAAATGGTGTTCAGGTCATAAAAGAGCTTGTCAGTGAAAGTGATGTAATCATCAATAACTTTAAAACAGGAACTATGGAGAGTTATGGATTGGACTACGACGCTCTTGCAAAAATCAATCCACAAATTGTTTATTGTTCAATAACTGGTTTTGGAGAAACAGGCCCGGATAGAAATGTACCTGGTTATGACTTCATTATTCAGGCAATGAGTGGACTGATGAGCATCACAGGAAACAAAGAATCTGGTCCTCAAAAAACGGGAGTAGCTATTACGGATATTTTGACGGGATTGTACGCCTGTATTGGTATTCAAGGTGCTTTACTAGAACGGATCCGGTCTGGAAAAGGTCAAAGTTTAGATATTTCTCTTTACGATACTGCCGTTAGTGCATTGGTGAATATTGGAAGTAATTATTTGATGTCAGGAGTGACACCTACAGCACTTGGAAATGAACATGCCAATATTGTTCCGTATCAAACATTTAAAACGTTAGACGGGGAGATTGTCATCGCAGTCGGAAATGACAATCAATTTTCAGCACTTTGTCAAATAATGAATGTTCAACATCTATCAACTGACGAACGTTTTAAGACGAATCCACAGCGAGTGGAAAATCGAAAAGAATTGATCTCTTTATTACAAGAGGTCTTTTCAACAAAACCAACCGCTTTCTGGCATATGGATTGCAGAGCTAATAATATTCCTTGTGGTCCGATCCAGAACATAGAGCAAGTAGTAAATGATCCACAATTGGCTGCACGCAATATGTTTATCGAACATGACCATCCAACAGCAGGCAAGATAAAAATGATTGGCAGTCCATTAAAACTTTCACGGACACCGGTCAACATGAAACACCATCCACCTAATCCAGGCGAACATAATGATGAAATACTAGGTCGTTTATCGAGTTCAAAATCAATTATATAAAAGGGGAGATCATTGTATGAATTTTTCATTTTCAGAAGATCAAAACATGTTACGCAGCACGGTAAGAGGGTTTGTTGACAAGGAAATCATGCCTTATATTGGAGAATGGGATCGCCAAGGAAAATATGATCCGGCAATTTTACCGAAACTTGCAAAACTTGGATTAATGGGTGTTTGTATTCCTGAACAATATGGTGGTAGTGGCATGGACTATAATTCATTAGCAATTGTTTGTGAAGAATTGGAACGTGGAGATACTACTTTCCGTACGGCCGTTTCAGTCCATACAGGCTTAAACAGCATGACATTGCTACAATGGGGCAGCGAAAAACAGAAACAAAAGTACTTAATTCCCCAAGCAAAAGGTGAAAAAATTGGCGCTTTTGGTCTAACTGAACCAGGAGCGGGGTCAGACGTAGCAGCTATGCAAACAACAGCTGTTAAAGTAGGCGATCATTACATTTTGAATGGACAAAAGACTTGGATTTCATTATGTGATCAGGCTGATACCTTCTTAGTATTCGCATACACAGCCGATAAAACAAAGAAACATAAAGGAATATCAGCATTCATCGTTGAACGGACTTGGGAAGGCTTCTCCTCTAAAGCGATAAAAGGAAAACTAGGTATTCGTTCAGGAAATACAGGCGAAATATTCTTTGAAAATGTCAAAGTACCAAAAGAGAACTTGCTTGGTGAAGAAGGCGAAGGATTTAAAATTGCCATGGCTGCACTCGATAACGGTCGATTCACTGTTGCCGCAGGAGCAGTTGGTCAAATTATGGCATGTATCGAAGCAAGTGTAAGTTATTGTCATGCTCGTGAGACCTTTGGTAAAGAAATCGGCAAGCATCAACTTGTTCAACAGATGATAGCGAATATGGAAGCTGGCTTTGAAATGAGTCGTTTACTCGTTTACCGAGCAGGGGAATTAAAAAATGCAGGGAAACGTAATACACGAGAAACATCTCTTGCTAAATGGCAAGCATGTGACTTCGCAAATAAGTCGGCAGATGACGCGGTTCAGATTCATGGAGCATATGGCTATTCAGATGAGTATCCAGTTGAACGCTATTTACGTAATTCGAAGGCACCTGTTATTTATGAAGGTACGCGTGAAATCCACACAATCATGCAGGCAGAATATGTGTTAGGTTACCGAGAAGATAGAAAGTTAAATAATATGTTACCAGCATGGGAAGACGAAGAGAGTAAGTCTCGCGTATAAGTTAATAAAGTGAAAAACGTTTGGTGGGTTGCACACCAAACGTTTTTTTGTGTGAATTAAGAAATTATTGCTGTTTAAATATTCGAAAAGGGTAAGTAAGAATTTATCGAGAAAAACTGATAGTCCCTTCAATATTGACTAGCTGATGTGCCTTTATGGCAACTTCGAGTGCCAGACGGTTCGATGGTTCCATAAATTTTGAACCTAGAATTGATTCTAGCTTATCAAGTCGATTATATAACGTTTGTCTGACGATAAATAAACGGTCTGCTGTTTCGTTCTTAACCCCATTGCATTCCAAATATACACAAAGAGTATAAAAGAGTGTACTTTCCATCTTTTTATCGTAATCTAGTACAACATTTAAATAGTCATTTATATAGTCTTCAAGATAGCCACTATTTTTTAATGTGAGTAGCAGCCTGTAAATGCCAAGGTTTTCATAGAAGTAGGTTTTCGTTATTTTGGAGCCGTACATTTTAAAAACTTCTTTTGCTTCTTTATAGCCTTCTTTTACTTGGACAAGATCTTTATACACTCTACTGATACCAAATGTGCAACTGCTTCCATCCAGATAACTTTGCTCTTTCATTTCTGTGATACTTCGTATGATTTGCGAGAATTTTTCGGTTTCTCCTTTTAAACAATCATCGGCGATAAAAGAAGCGATTACCGATATTTCTGACTTTCCTGAAGAAACCGCTGGGAAAAAACCATGCCGCTTGAAAAGGGTTCGGACTAACATAGCCCTTTGCAACTTTACTTCTTCCCAGTCTTCTTCAACGATACTAATTTCTGGGAAATCCATTTGAATTAAAAAAATTCTGAAATACATTTTACTGTTGGCAGTTGGCAAATAAGTATGGATATCGTCCTGTTCGTATTCTCGTCCTTTCATTAAATTCCGTACGATTTCGTCTTCCATGTTCTGGCGTCGTTCTTCGATTGTCTTGATTCGCAATAGAATTTGCGCAATGGCTAGCGCAGCCCGATCTAAAATGAGAAAGAAAAGCTCATTGGATAATTGTTGTTTCATCTGTAGACATAAGTATCCCCAAGTTTGTCCAAGTCCTCTGACTGGCATGAGTGCAAATATGTCATCATCGATGGTAAGGGTTATTTTCTCCGTATTGTCCAGTTCAGATTTTTCTATATATCCACGAATAGCCGTTTCTAAATTCCCAATTTCTGAAGGATAATAATACGATTTTGAATCATCCGTAATGAATAGCACACCTTCCTGAAAGTAGTTGTGCAACTCTTGAAGGATTTTTAAAATGCCATTAGGAGCAAGAGAAAGCCCGATGAATTTCCTTGACAATGTATCGAGTTGAGTAAGCATCTGGTGATGTTGGTTAATTATATGGGTATGCAAATCCTGTGTTATATCAACAAATTTCACAATTTTCTCGAAAATTATTATGGGAAAGTCATGCTCATTCGCTAATTGGGTGAGCTCAAACGGAATTTCTTTAAAATAGGTACCTATTTCAATACAAATACCAGCCGCATTTTTATCGATTAAGCTCTTTAGATACTTATGTTGAGTAGGTAAATCAAGTTGAAGACCAACACCCGTCGTTAAAATTAGTTCCCCTCCGTTAATAAGGGATTCAAATTCTTTTACTTCTAATATATGTGTCCACTTTACTTGTCTAGTTAATCCTTTAGAACCAGCTATGACTTTAGCAAAATTAAATGTCTCGCGATTTAAAATGTCTTTAACTGTCAATACAAATTCCGTCATCTAAATTAGCACCTCCAAAAAGTTAAAAAAAATCATGAATGACTATACTTTATGTAAAGTGAAACAATTCCGAATTTTCGGTAATATACATAGTGTAAACTACGTTAGGTATAAAGAAAAGTAGAATTGGAGGAAGATTATGAATAAATTAGCCGTTAAAAAGAAAACTCTTTCAAACTATATCGATGGACAATGGGTAAAATCGACGACAGATAAGTACTTAGAAGTTCCAAATCCTGCAACAGGTGAAATATTGGCAGAAGTTCCTATATCAACACAAGAAGATTTGGAAAAAGCAGTAGTAGCTGCAAAAAAAGCATTTGCTACATGGAAAAAAGTTGCCGTTCCTCAACGATCAAGAATTCTTTTTAAATATCAACAATTATTGATTGAAAATCGAGAAGAACTTGCAAAGCTTATTACGATAGAAAATGGTAAAAATTACAATGAAGCTTTAGGTGAAGTTCAGCGAGGAATCGAGTGCGTTGAATTTGCATCAGGAGCCCCAACATTAATGATGGGTTATCAACTTCCTGATATTGCAACAAATATCGAGTCAGGTATGTATCGTTATCCCTTAGGTGTAGTGGCGGGGATCACACCGTTCAACTTTCCAATGATGGTACCTTGTTGGATGTTCCCACTTGCCATTGCTAGTGGAAATACCTTTATTTTGAAACCATCTGAGCGAACACCTCTTCTGGTCAATCGTCTTGCTGAGTTGTTGGAGGAAGCAGAACTACCAAAAGGTGTATTTAACATTGTGCACGGGGCACATGATATCGTTAATGGTATTCTAAGCCACCCCGATATTCCAGCAGTATCATTCGTTGGGTCACAGCCGGTAGCGGAGTATGTTTATAAAACAGGAACATCAAACGGTAAGAGAGTTCAAGCACTTGCTGGTGCAAAAAACCATACAATCGTCTTGCCTGATGCAGACATGGATCTAACTGTTACAAATATTATAAATGCAGCTTTTGGATCTGCAGGAGAAAGATGTATGGCTTGTGCAGTTGTTGTTGCAGTTGGTGATATTGCTGATGAACTAGTTACTAGATTAGTAGATGAATCGAATAAGATGACAATTGGGAATGGTTTGGAAGAAGATATCTTCCTTGGCCCAGTTATTAGAGATTCTCATAAAGATAAAACACTTAGTTATATTGATTCGGGCGTAAAAGAAGGAGCAACGCTTTTACGTGATGGACGAGACGACAATTCCTCTTCTGAAGGTGGATATTTTGTAGGACCAACAATTTTTGATCATGTAACTCAAGAAATGAAAATTTGGAAAGAAGAGATTTTCGCCCCAGTGTTGTCAATTGTAAGAGTGGAGACAATCGAAGATGCAATTGAGTTTACAAATAAATCCGATTTTGCCAACGGAGCTTGTTTATTCACGGACAGTGCGAAAGCTATTCGTCAATTCAGAGAAGAAATCGATGCAGGTATGCTAGGTGTGAACTTAGGTGTTCCAGCACCAATGGCCTTCTTCCCGTTCTCAGGGTATAAAAAATCATTTTATGGCGATCTCCATGCAAATGGACGGGATGGAATCGAGTTTTACACACGTAAGAAAATGGTAACCGCTCGTCATTCATATTAATAATTAGTGTTTTAAAAAAGGTTAAAATGAGCCGTGAAGTACTTGGAAAAGCAGCGTCGTATACCAAAATGTATAAATTACATGTGGAGCGAAGAAGCAAGCTTACCATGTAATTCACGGCTTTAAATGAACTTCTATTATAGGCAATGCTCTGTGAGTAACCTAAGAGTTAGCAAATCCAGTGTTAATCTGTAGTTATTGAATAGTAATAAAACGTATAACCTAGGTCCATAGTCACTCAAAAAACAATATAAGATGGATAATCTTTTATTAATTAACCATTATGTAGCATGATTTTAATAACATTTTTCATGTATAGTAAAGACTGAATAATCAACTTATTAAAAAGGAGGATAATACTTGATAATTCAAGAAGCGCTAACGATAAATAAAAATCGATTAGAACAAAGAATAACTATTCTATCTCAAATAGGTAAAATCGCCGGTACAGGAGTTTGTCGACTTACATTGTCAGATGAGGATAGACAAGCTGTTGAAACCGTGAAAAGTTGGATGGAGGAAGCTGGATTAACAGCAAAAATTGATGATTTTGGAAACTTAATTGGTCGGCTAGAAGGAGAAAATCCGAAGGCTCCTATTTTAATGATTGGTTCACATGTTGACTCTCAACCATATGGTGGAAGATTTGATGGTGTGATTGGTGTACTTGGTGCACTTGAAGTGGTTCAAACCATGAAAGAGAAAAACATAGTTCCAAGTATGCCAATTGAAGTAGTTGCGTTTTCAGATGAAGAAGGCTGTAGATTTAATAAGGGGTTATTCGGGGTTAGAGGAATACTCGGAAAATTAGAGGAAGGCGAATTAGATCGTACAGATAAAAATGGAATAACAAGAAGGGAAGCACTCGTTCAATTTGGATGTGATCCAACGCAATTAAAAGAATCACAATACCCAGTCGACAGTATTCATGCGTTTCTTGAAATGCATATTGAACAAGGTCCAATTCTGGAAGACAAAGGTTTACCAGTAGGAATTGTTACAGGTATTTCTGGTCCTTTATGGTTAACGGTGGAATTGGAGGGCTTCGCAGGTCATGCTGGGTCAGTACCAATGCCTATGCGAAAAGATGCACTAGTTGGAGCTGCAAAGGTTATAGTCGCACTCAATGAACTGGCTAGTCAGGATGCTAGTGCACCAACTGTTGGAACAGTTGGAAGTATGACTATTTTCCCTGATTCTCGTAATATCATTCCAGAGAAAGTTAGATTTACAATTGATTTAAGAGATATTGATATCGAACGTAGGCACAGAATCGAAAAGCAATTAAGAAATCGAATAAGTGAAATTACTGAAGAACATCAATTAACGTGTAAAATCTCAGAAGATACAAATAGTGAACCACGCTATTGTTCTGACAGAATTATGAAGATAATGAAGGATGAAAGTGATCAAATTGGCTTACATGCAATTGAATTAATGAGTGGTCCATTTCACGATGCATTAGCCATGTCTTATGTATGTGATTACGGAATGATTTTTGTTCGCTGTAAGGACGGAATTAGTCATAATCCGAAAGAATTTTCAACCATTGAAGATATCTCGTTAGGAACTGAACTATTATATCGAACTGCTCTTAAAATGGTGAAGGATTGAAAGGGTAAAGAAGGAACTTGGGGTGGGTACTCACCACCTTGAAAATACATAAAAGGAGATGGAGTATGAGTACACGAAAATTTTATACACTCTATATTGCGATTGCAACACTACCATTTTTAATGCTAGTTTTCCCCTTATTTGAAATTGGAAACCGTGCTACACCTATTGTAATGGGATTACCATTTTCATTTTTTTGGGTAATATTATGGATTGTGATTACTTTTGTGGCTCTGATAATTTTATATTCTCTTGACCCAGATAATAAAGAAGAGGAGGAGGATGTCTAATGCCAGGCTGGCAAATAGCTTTAATAATGATGATTGGTTACCTTGTAATTGCTTTAGCTGTGGGAATGATGGCGGGCAGAGGGCAAGACAGTAGTTCACTTAATGAATTTGCTGTTGCTGGCGGGAAGCTTAATTTATTTGTCATGTGGTTTTTAATGGGTGGAGCTGTGTTCAGTGCATTTTCATTTCTAGGTGCTCCAGGTTGGGCATTTTCAAAAGGTGCCCCGTCCCTATATATTATTACATATACAGCATTCGCAATTTTACCTTGGTATATTATTGGACCAAAGATAGGGAGAATTGGGAAAAAGCATAATTTTTATACTGTTGCTGCTTTTATGAAAGGAAGGTTTAACAGCCCTACTTTAGCAATTATTGTTGGTTTAATTGCTTTATTCGCATCCGTTCAATATTTAGCAACACAGATGTCTGGTATGGCTCTTATTTTTAACATAATGACAGAGGGGCGTATTCCATTTTGGTTAGGTGCACTTGTATCTTACGGCATTGTTGTCATCTATGTTGCAACTGGTGGGTTACGAGCTGCTGCTTGGTCGGATGTATTCCAAGGTTTGTTAATGATCATCATTTCTTGGGCTGTAGGTTTAACAATCGTCTATCAATTACACGGTGGGACAACAGAGATGTTTACAACGATTGCGAGAGAAACACCAGAATTCCTCCAGATTGGAAAAGCAGGGTCAACAATGGGGAGTGTGGCTTATACAACTACCATTTTAGTATCCGTCATCGGCTTCTTAATGTGGCCTCATTTGTTTTCAAAATCGTACGCGACTACTCCTAGAACAATTAAAAAAACAGTTCTAGCCTACCCGATTTTTGCCTTGTTTCTTGTGCCGCTCCTTTTAGTAGGGTTTGCTGCTAGAGGAGTAATAGATTCAGGACAACTAGAAAGCCCAGATCAGGTGTTACCATTTTTAATCACAACGGTATTAAACTTACCTGGATGGCTTTATGGACTTGTTGGTGCCGGGGCACTTGCGGCAGCCATGTCAACTGCAGATGCAATTACGCATAGTGCTTCATTAGAAGTAACGGATGGAGTTGTAAAGAATATATGGAAAAATCTTTCTGATAAAAGAACTTTGTTAATCATGAGAATTGGTGTTTTTGTAATTGGAGGTATCGCTTATTATATTACTGTATTCGGAGGTCAAGGATTAATTGCTCTTTTACTAGGTGCTTATGGTTCTATTGTGCAGTTTGCACCTGGTGTATATAGTGCATTATATTGGAGACGCGCAACGACAAAAGGTGTAATTTCAGGTCTTGTTGTAGGAACTTTAGTAAATTATTACTTCCAACTTGTTGCGGAATCTACACCATTTGAAATCCACGCAGGAATATTGGGATTAATAGCGAATGTTCTTGTAATGGTAACTGTTAGTTATTTAACAAAAGCACAAGATGATGAAGTTGTCAGAAAATATGTAGATGCAAAATAATAAAGATGAGTAAAAAAAGTCGTCGGTTCCCTCCAAACAAAATGAGGCCGATGACTCTTTTTTATAGTTACTAGGGAGATGAGAATATGATGAAAGCCGATTTGGTATTTATAAATGGTGAAGTTGTTACCATTGATCACGATAATAGGGTGGTAGAGGGCGTAGCGATAAAGGACAATCGAATTATTGCTGTTGGATCAAACAGAGAAGTTCAGCAATATTGTTCAGATGACACAACTAGTATTGACCTTGATGGAAAAACGTTACTACCGGGCTTTATTGATGCACACTTACATCTTACTATTTATGGAACAAACTTATTAGGTGTGAGTTGTATAGCACCACATATACATTCTCTTCACGACCTATTTGTCGATTTGAGAAAAAAAGCTATGGTAACTCCTAAAGGACAATGGGTTCGTGCATGGGGATTTAATGAAAAAAAGTTGGTAGAAAATCGTTACCCAACAATACAAGAACTTGATGAAATCTCAACGGATCATCCGATTGTCATTATTCGAACATGTAATCATACGTCCATTGCTAATAGTAAAGCAGTAGAAATTGCAAATATTACAGAAGGCACTAGTGATCCTGCCGGTGGAATCATTGAAAGAAATCAGGATGGAAGTCTTACTGGTAAGTTGATTGAAAATGCTCATATGAATCTCTTTGAATATGCAAGTTATAATGCTGAAGAATTAAGAGTAGGGATGAAGCTTGCCTCTGAAGAATTCATTAAAGCAGGTGTAACAAGTATTCATGATGCTGGTGCATATGGAGATGGCTCGGAAAATCTTCGAATCATGCAACAGGCTGTAAACTCTAAAGATATTAAAGTACGAGTCTATGCAATCATAGGTTCTTTGACAAATTCTCATGAGTTCGTTCTTAAAATGATTGAAGCAGGTCCTATAACTGGTTTGGGTGACGATTGGTTGAGAATTGGTCCAGCCAAATTGTTTACAGATGGCAGTAGCATAGGACCGACAATTGCAACTCGTGAGCCATATTCACATTCTGAAAATGATTATGGGATTGTTTATTATAATCAAGACGAGTTAAACAGAATATTGGGTGAAGCTCATAAGAAAGGATTTCAAATTACTGCCCATGCACAAGGAGACCGAGCAGTAGAAATGCTTTTAGATTGTATTGAAAAGGCGTTAATAGAACATCCAAGGAAGGACCATCGTCACAGAATCGAACATGCAGGGATCACACCGCTAGATTTACAAAAAAGAATAAAAAGACTAGGTATAGTCATTATCCCTAATCCTGTATTTATGTATGTAAATGGAGATACTTATCTTGAGTATTATGGAGATAGGGTAGAAGTAATGTACCCAGTTCGCGACTATATTGACCAAGGGATCATCGCTGCTTTTGGATCTGATGCTCCTGTTACTTTTCTTGATCCATTACTTGGAATCCACGCGGCACTAAATAGAAAGTCTATAAAAGGACAGTCAGTGGGAGAAAACCAATGCATTGGGATCATGGAAGCCATACGAGCCTACACCTGGAATGGAGCGTATGCGAGTTTTGAAGAAAATAGCAAGGGGAGTATTGAAGTTGGGAAGTTTGCTGATCTGGTTGTCTTAAACGACAGTATTTTGAAAGTTGATAAAATGGACATAAAAGATATTCTGGTCGTGCTTACCATGGTTGATGGTAAAGTTTTATATGACCCGATGAATCTTAGCAGAGTGAGATCTATTCACATACCAATAGTCAACTAATTTAATAGATTGATTTGTAAAGTCTACAAGAAAAAACCTCTTCATTTAGAAGAGGTTTTTAAAATTAAAGAAAGGATGTGGACTCCTACGATTTTGGTGTGAGGAAGATTCTGCTTTATCATTATGTTTTTCACTGTCAATACTGCTTTCAATATCCTTGAATTTGTCTTTGTCACTGTATACGTCATCATGTCTGTTATTATACCTCTCAATGTCTCTTTTATTGTCACTGTAAAGGTTTTTGTATGTGTCACTGCCAACACTTTTGTGTTTGTCTCTGCTATTATCCTTGATTTTATCTTTGCCTTCGTAACTGTGTTTCTCTTTGTCCTTGAGTTTGTCAGAGTCACGGTAACTGTATTTCTCTCTATCCTTGTCTTTTCCCTTTACTCGAGATGAACAATCATCCGTAAAATCATAAGGGATAAATTGATTAAAGTCATCTGCAAAGAAATCTGCATTGCGGTATTCTCTGTAAGGGGTATCAATAGGTGTATGATTTGGATTACGCTGTGTCTTTAAGTGATCTACAACCACTTTTCCTATAAACCTTCCTAATTTTAGCCCTTCAGTATTATCGATTGGAAAATGAACACCTGCATATAAACGACTGACTGAATCATCTTCAGCAAATTTGCGTAATTTTTTTGCTTCTCCAGGGAAAAAATAACTTAACAACACTTCTGAACAGCCTGACATGCTAGCGTGCCCTGAAGGATAGGTTGGAAATCGTGGTGTACATAGTATAGTATCCATCTTATGGTCATATTGGTTGGGTCTCGCCGTATCCCACTTGTATTTATAATCCCAAACCACAATCATGGTGTCGTTAACAGCTCCCTGCACAGCTGTTAATATTCGTGCAGCGTAAACTGGACTGACGCCATATGAATCAATTAAACGATCAATAACAGGGGTCCATTGCTTAGTCGGAACACCCGTTCCATAGAATATACCTATTTTCTCTTGTATAGGCGTGAGGTTTCTAAGTGTGCTTTGGACAATCTTTAATTCATTCTCAAAGTCTATGTGATCTGGATGTTTGATTGGAAGATGCATTTTCACTCCTTTTGGATTAAGAAAGTCCCCTTTTCTGTTTCTTTTTAAATATGTTAATGACCAAGAACCTGCATTAGAAGTAACCGCATTACCTGGTGGTCTTGATTCTCCAGCATAAGGAACTTTGGACCATCGTAAATATTTTTTACTCATTCTTATTCACCTCCAGACTCTTTTTTTATATTATGAGAGGGACTGGGATTGTGGGTGTGCTTTTTAGAATGTTTACAATTTTTTTGAGAAAAAAATATATCTTCCTGCTGAAGCATTTGTGAACATGGCTGGTATTGCTATTCAAAATGCGGAAAATTTAACTCGTAAGGAGAAACTCATAGCAGAAAAGCAATTATTATTAGATCTTACACGGGAACTATCTATGTGTGCTTCGATGAAAGAGGCACACATAGATAAATGCTGTTTTTATGTTGAAAAAGTGTTAAAAACGATAATATTGGTGTGCACATACTAAACCCTTTAACACTCTTTCCAATTATTTGGAGAGAGTGTTTTTAATTCCATTAATGATTAATTCCCAATTCGGAGGAAATGTTAATAAATAGTGCATGCAGCATACAATCAGGTACAGGATTGTTGTAACCAAACTTGATTACTAAATTTAGGCTTTTACAGGACATCAATGCTATTAATAGAGATGCCTTACGCCAATTGAAAGAACGAACACATAAGCGTATTAGCATTCCCACCGGTAGGAGGTGACATGATTGGAATGGGAATTACGGAAGATGAGGCAGATCAAAACGAGCTGAATTTAAAGAAGGAAAGCTGCTCGTATTGTTGGATTCGTATGACAGAAAAACGGATTCATTTGTTAACAATGAGTTACACTCAACTTAAGGTACTACTAGACATTAAGTACTATAAATTCACAAAAACAAGGTCAATCCTTTCCTAGGAGTGGCCTTGTTTTTATGAGCTAAGGAAAGTAACTTTTCATTCTTCAAGAGAAGTAAGCACGGTTTAAAATAATGAATTTAATGTATTTACAGAAAATTCTGTTCAATTAAGTTGAGAAAATTATGAAAAAGAAATTAACTATTACCCATTCATATATAAAAGGAATATAAGAAACAAGTTCTAGGATTAAGAAAAGGGGATGAATGTTTTTAACATGTATTTCGTGACATTCAATTATTTTTGAAAAGTATGTATAAAAGTCGAATTAGTTGCTAATAATATAAACAAATGACCATCTTCATTATTGAATTAATAGTTATATTAATAGACTTGTCCTTAAAATTAACAAATAGTAGATACAGTATATAAATTAAATATGAAATAGGGTTATTTCTTGAGTTGCTATATGAAAGAGAAAAGAAGAAGGGAGGAAATAACTCGTATGAAAACGTCTATAAACAAATTAGCTGAAGCGATTGGCATAGGTATCATTTTACTATTATTTAACCCTGAGTTAATGGTAGTAGGATCTAGTATTAGAGAGAATGCATATGAGACGATTGTGGTTAGCCTATTAGTAATAATAATCGTTTTAATTTTAAGAAAACCCAGATCACGAGCATAATGATTGAAAAAAATAAAAGTCGTCTATTCTGAGTGAAAAAACCCAACTTATTATCGGATATCTTCAATATAAGGAAGCCACAATTATATTGAAGATTTCGGTTCAGAATTCACACAAGAGAAAAATCCATTCAATTTCATTTCTAAACAGGATCCAAAAATGAAACAATTCGCAAAATTGATGGACGAAATTTTGGAGATATTCAACAAATACACATAACCTTGTTCTGATTTGAACGGGGTTTAATATATAAAAAGGTGTGAATGTGAATGAAGAAGGCATTATTTTTGGATCGTGACGGAGTAATAAATGAAGTGCTAACGGATAGGGTTAAATTTGTAAATAAGCCACATGAGCTATACTTCTTACCAGGTGTTCCAGAAGCAATTAAAAAATTGAATCCTTTCTTTGATTTCATATTTGTAGTAACTAATCAAGGCGGAGTTGGATTGGGATACATGGAGGAAACGGAGCTCAATAAAATACATGACCATATGATTTCTGAATTAAAGAAGGAAGGGGCAATTATTCATGACGTGGCTTATTGTCCTCATAAACCAAAATCGGGCTGTGCCTGTCGCAAGCCAAACAGCAAATTAATTACAGATCTCAGTAAAAGGATGATATTGATTTATTCCAATCCTACATGGTAGGAGACACTGATACAGATATTATCGCAGGGAAGAAGGCAGGTACAAAGGGAGTATTTTTGGGTAAGAATGATCCGCTTGCAGATGCTGTTTTCCCTGACTTAATAAGTGCTGTGGATTGGATTATAGAGGATACAACAGCGAAGTAGAGCCTGCCTTTGGTATTCTCTTTTTATTAAAGCCTATAATTAAATTAAGGGGTTGTAGCATCGGCTGCCTTTAAAAGGCAGCTGTTTCTCATGGGGGAAGAAAGTTTATTAACTCCTAATAATTGTATTGATATATTGTGGGGAAATAATCATTGACGCGAAAAAGAATAAATATTAAATGAAACTACGTACGTTCGGAAGGATGATTATCTGAATTGACAACAGAACAACTTAAGTTAGTTTCCTTTAAAGCATTTTACACAAAACGGTTATGAAGGTGCATCGTTGGCTATGATTGCCGATGATGTAGGGATAAAAAAACAATCTATTTAGACTCATTTCAAAGGAAAAGATGAACTTTTCCTTCAGTTATATAGGGATGCCTATGAGAATGAAATAAGATTCCTTAAAAATTTCATTAAAAGTAACATGGATCAACTTATAAAGGAATTCTAATTTGATTCTTTTGCACTATATAGACCGATATGAGAAGATCTACTAAATTTTAGATTCGCACTGCTTATTATTCGCCAATCTAATCAAGTGATGGAAAATGTTTACGGATACCTAGATGAGTTAGAAGAACTTTTGCTTCCGGTTATAGATAAAGTGATAACAGATGGAGAAATTAGTCCCACAATCGGTGTAAGCCATTGTTGCATTCCTTGGAGTAATTAGATGGAATATGGGTTGAGATGTTATATGGAGGTACTGAGAGCTTTCAGAAATGAGTAGATCCATCTTGGTATCTGTATTGGCACGACTTTCGAAGGATTAATCGGTTTTGGAGGGGATTTTTAATGAACCGTATTTAGGTATTGGTCTTACTGGCTGGGCACTGCTCTGCTTATTTATTTTTCATTTGCTTTACTGGTTCAGGCGACAAAAAGTCTGCCAGTAGCTACGATGTTTTTCAAGATAGTTGTAAAATATTGTTCAATGGTGAAACCAAGTGAGATAAAGATGTTGGTAATAGCTCCAAGCCTAAATTGCTTTTCTTCGTTAACGCTCCCCGTAGTTCCATAGGTAGGACATCACACAGTAAAATAAAAAATAAACTTGGCTTATTCATATTGTATGATAGACTAAAAACACTTAATATTTTGGCTTTTAAAATACAATAGAATTAAGGAAGTGATAACAATGAAAACAATGAGTTGTAAACAACTTGGTGGGGCTTGCAACAAAGAGTTTCATGCAAATACTTTTGAAGAGATGGCAGAAATCATTAAAAATCATGGTGCAGAGATGTTTCAAAAAGCTGACGAGAAACATATTTCAGCAATGAATGAAATGAAAGAAACCATGAAAAGCCCTGAATCTATGAAAACTTGGTTTGAAAGTAAAAAAGAAGAATTTAACGCATTACCGGAGGACTGATAATTTAGAAATGATTGTGAAAATCCAAATATCTAAATCTTTTTGAAGGAAAAGACTAAGAAATTCATAAAACGAGTGCTTTTCCTTCTTCACCATTAGAAATAAGAACAACTTTACTATTATTAATTATGGAATAATTTTCTGTATTTGAACAGCCTGATACAAGAAAAACGTTAGCTAAATCTATTTTTGAACAATTTCTTTAAACCCATATTTATCTCCTCTAATGCTCCTAACTAAACTCCCTCTATAAAAATTGATATATCAACGGTTCTCACCTTGTCATAATGTAGAGTAAATATTTTTTTACATAGCTGCCCCTGACTTTAATAATGAATAAGTGATCTCTCGCAGTTGAAGAATCGCTCCGGTTAATGAAATAAGTGAAAACTTTTAATTAGTTTAAATCTACTCTTAGGAAAGTTATTAAATTTTGATAATTAATTAAGAGTGAGAGTATCGGGTAGATGAAAACTATATAGGCAATCAAGCAGCACCGAAATTGCATCTTCGGGCGTTCATGAAAGGTTTCAATAACTTTTTCATCTGCCAAGGCGATATTATTTAGCACAATAAATTTTTCGTTGAATCGACTACAATAGGTGCTTGTATAACTACCAAACTGAGATAGGAGTGAGTTAGTAACTCCAGACTCGAACGCATTAGATATTCCCTGATTCCATTCTGTTCGAGATGCAAGAAGTAAATTCAATATATGTTTCAGTAAAAGTCTGAATCGAATCGGGCTTTTTTTATGTGTGGCCATTTCGAGGTCCTGCTACACGACTAATTTCACTTCTTCGTTTGTATCTAGAAAATTTATTAATCTGGTTTGTAATATCCCGAAATATTTCAGGATTTAGTAAACCTGAAGGAATTTATAGTGGGCACTATAAATGAAAGTGTAATAGCAGATATATAATCTAGTCCAAGAACCCTAGGCTAATTTCTAGCTACTATACATATCATATCAATATTTTAGTTAACCGTATGAAACTGTATTAACCGGGAAAACTTAAAATTGTGTTTAAATTTGGAGGTGTTTTGAATGTTTTTTCATGTTAAAGAGTTACAATACAGATCGAAGCCAAATAATCCCGACCCTGTTTACGCCAAGCAGTTACAAGAAGTGTTAGGTGGACAATTTGGTGAAATATCAGTTATGATGCAATATCTTTTTCAAGGCTGGAACTGTCGGGGAGAACAAAAATATCGTGATATGCTTTTAGATATCGGGACAGAGGAAATTTCACATGTAGAAATGCTGGCAACAATGATTGCTCAGCTTCTGGATAAGGCACCTATAGAAGAACAAGAAAATGCTGCAAAAGACCCTATTATTGCAAGTGTAATGGGAGGCATGAATCCTCAACATGCGATAGTAAATGGATTAGGCGCAAGTCCAAATGATAGCGTGGGATATCCTTGGAATGCTCGGTATACAATCGCAAGTGGCAATCTGCTTGCAGATTTTAGAGCGAACTTAAACGCAGAATCTCAAGGAAGACTTCAAGTTGTACGTTTATATGAAATGACCGATGATTATGGAGTTAGGGATATGCTATCCTTCTTAATCGCTCGTGATACGATGCATCAAAATCAGTGGATGGCAGCGATTGCGGAGTTAGAAGAAAAAGAAGGTAAAGTAGTACCAAATACATTTGATCGCCAATTTGAGAAATCAGATGTAGCCTATAAATTCATGAATTGTTCTGAGGGTGCTGAAAGTCAACAAGGTCGTTGGGCTTCTGGTCCTTCTATGGACGGGTTGGGACAGTTTGAATATGAGGCTAAGCCTGTAGCTACAGGTCAATCTCCAATATTAGAGACAGCTCCTGGTTATATCCATGGAACACCTAAATAAAGTGCAACCAGTTAGAAAGCAATTCTGTAGAGATTTTCTACGGGGTTGTTTTTTCAAGTATCCCAATTACATGTGAAAAAGAATTAACTACTAATACCAAGTATTTAAAGATCAAGGCGTCCAGAGGATACCGATAGTAATGAGCACCGTTTTAACCTCAATGATGTCTGAAGAATGGGAAACATTTATCCAAAAGCTATGATCTACTCAAATCAAGGGTTCTATTACACACATCCAGATTCTCAAGAACTCGTGAAAGGAATAGGTCTAGTTCAATCCATGTAGCGTTTTGGTTACTGTTTAGATAATTCCTCTGTGGAGTTATTCTTTGACCATTTTAAGGATAATGTATTAGGAAACACAGAGTTTGGAAGACCTGAGGGTATGTTTTGGTGACTATATGATGAATAACAAAACAATACGTAAACAATGGGACTTATATAAGATGACTCCGGCACAATACGTGGCCACTGAAAAACTACGTTTTTAAATAAATATACTATTTTATATTTAAAAGGCGACACAATCTAATTCATCTTTGACTTCGTTAGAAGTGGTTTTTGATGGAAACTTATCTTTAATGGATGCATCAATTTGATAGACAGATTTTCGAACATTTTTTTGATTTCTACATTATAAATTCTTTCGCCGATTTTTGATTATCATGTGCTTTTGTGATAAATCAAAAATAATTTGAGCAATAAATATTTGAACATGCGAATCGTCAGCATTGCATTGCTACCGTTATCGAGACAATATTTAGTTTTCAATTTTCCGATCACAAAAGAAAAGTTGACGATTTCTTTGATTTGACATAGCATATTATTCTGGCACAACGATATCGTAAATCGCCATAAATGGGCTAAGGTTTAAAGATTCTTGATTGATATCATCGGGACACCACCTGAAATTAGTATACAAATTATACAAAAAAATGTGAGCCTTTCTCGATAAAAATCGGGAAAGGCTCACATAATTTTAACTATATAGACTTTTTCAGTGGCCTCGCACAGAACCGAAGTCATCTAATCGCAACAGTCCCTTTTTATTTAACTGTCCGTTAATAAGGGCTAAAGACCACTTAATCTCGAGTGTTTTAGAATAAGTGGTCTACAAGTGATGTGTGGTACACAAGTGATAAGAAATAATCTAGTGATTTATAAGTATGACCTAATAACTTAAAAAAATACTTGACAAATATCTACTGACTAGCTTCTTAATTAACACTGCTTAAAACACTTAAGTTGTCATCTTAAAGATATTTTTAATTTTCGTAAATAATCCTCCCGAACTATACATGAGGACACTCCGTTTATAGAATGACAGACTTAGCATGAATAATACTAGTGTGGTTAGTATCAACACGAATAGAGAAATGTTTATTTCAATTGTAGTTATGTCAGTAGCACCGATTCTTAGTGGCATGACCATACCAGAAGTGAATGGGATGTAAGAGAAAATTTTAACTAGTAACGTATCAGGGCTAAACATCCCAGATATCAAAACGTAAAATCCGATGATACCCATCATCATAGCTGGCATCATCGCTTGAGAGGATTCTTCTACTTTAGAAACAAGAGAGCCTAACAAAGCCCCTATAATTAAGTAAATCGCGATGGATACAATTAAAAAGATTACGGAGTAAATGACAAATGATATGGAAAGTTCATTTACAATATCAAGCACGACTTGCCATTTAGACCCATCGTCTATCAACATTAGTAGTGGCACGAGTACCGTTACTAAAAGAACCATCTGGGTAATTGCTAATAAAAAGGTTCCGGTCAATTTTGCGAGTAAGTGAGTGACAGGTTTAACACTTGCCAACATAACTTCTAATACACGAGAACCTTTTTCCGAAGCCACATCAGTAGTAATCATGGATAAAAATGAAATTATAAATGAATAGATTAAAAATCCAACTAAGAAAGAAGCACCTACTCCGGCAGCTTTTTCATCTTCACTTTTGTTAGACGCAGATTCCTTATTTAAACTTTTCATCGTAATTACTGTTTGAGATTGGAGAATTTTCTCAGCTTGTTCTGCAGATAGATTCATTTTTTGAACCTGATATAACTTACCTGCATGTTGAAGCAAGGCTGATAAGGTCATTTGATTATTCATCGATAACGGCTCGAATGTTGCGATCTCCGTTGATAACTGTTGATTTTGATCTGATATTACAACTGCTGCGTCTAATTTGCCAGCCTCGACTTTTTCTTCGATGGCATTCTGACTTTCTTCTGAAAATGAAAATTCAACATCTTTCGTTGACTCAAATAATGATTGGATGTCAAAGTCTGTTTCATTCATAACTGAGACTTGTAGTGGATCATCTTGGAAAAACATTTCTTTGATATCTCCCGAAAACATAACTGCACCAATAATTACAACATAGATAAGGATAGACCATATAAATGAGGGAGCTTTCACTTTTTCTCGAAATAAGTGCTTCACAAGTAACCAATACTTAGACATGAACTCTAGCCACCTTATCTTTAAAAATCTCATCTAGCGACAAATAATCTAAACTAAATTTTTCGATATATGTACCATTCGTAATAAAATCAAAAATAGATTGAGCATAAGATTCATTTTTCAATGTCAAAATGTATTGATTACGATCAACTTGAACAGAGTTTACGCCTTCCAATTTCTCCAGTTCTTCTTTGGGAATTTCTGTTCGAATAGTCAATTTAATTTTTCCATATTGCTTCTTTAAATCGATTAAACTTCCCGTGAATAGAGAAACACCACGTTTTAACAAACATAAATGATCACATAACTCTTCTACATGATCCATTTGATGACTTGAAAACAGAATGGTCGTCCCTTTGTCTTTTAATGATAAAATAGCGCCTTTTAATAAGTCCGTATTGACTGGATCTAACCCACTAAAAGGTTCATCTAATATTAAAAACTCAGGTTGATGAATAAAACTTGCAATTAATTGAACTTTTTGTTGATTTCCTTTTGATAGAGTTTCTGCTTTGGATCTTCGTTTATCCTCTAACTCAAAACGTTTAATCCAAGTTTCTACTTCTGGGCGTAGCTCATTTTTGTTTTTCCCATGTAGTTCCCCAAAAAAATACAATTGATCTTCAACTGTCATTTTAGGAAAGATTCCGCGTTCTTCAGGTAAATAACCTAAAATATCTCGATTGATACTATTGATGTGTTTCCCTTTCCATGTAATTGTCCCACTTGTTGTCTCCTGCAAATCCAGTATCATACGGAACGTGGTCGTCTTTCCCGCACCATTTTGACCAATTAAACCAAAAATTTCTCCCTTATTAATTGTAAAAGACAATTTTTCAACGGCTACAAAATCCAGATACTTTTTTGTTACTTGTTGAATAGATAGTGTCATCAAAACTCTCCTTAATATATATTCTATAAAATGATTTTCTGTACTCTGCCCATCAAAAGAATGGGGTTACCATATGTACGAATGAGTAGAGAAAAAGTTCCTTTAATTCAACCTAGTTTCTAGGGGATGAAAAGTTATAAATGCGAATGAACGAAAATTCTTCTTATTATCTGATTTCTTTTTTACAAATCAAATATACTTAAAAAATCTAGTGAATTTAATATACGTATCCGGTACGAGCTTATTTTTTCACTGGATTATTCATCGAAAGTTCTTTGATATCCAGCGTAACAAAAGTAGAAAGGGAGGGAAATAATGGTAAATATAAATTTTAGAATGGTAGTGGGAAGTATTATGGGAGTGTTTATTCTTGTCTATGGAACAGCTTAATTATTCGACCTGATTTTTGGAGGCTATATGATGGAAGGTGGAGTGGAAAACCTTAATTACGGGATTTTAGCTTTATTATGTGCTGCTCCCTTTTGTTAAGAGTGTTGATAGAACGAAGTAATCGTTCAACGAATCATGTGATTTTCCCACTAAGTGCCTTGCTAATGGTAGAAACGTTGCACTTTACGGCAAGAAATGAAAAGGTCTCTTAAACGGATATAGAATGTAGGGGGTGGACATTTAAATTAGTTTATATATGCCCCATTAATAGAAGTCACTTGAAAATAGGAGCTAAATCAATAGAAAAGGGTAATAAGATACAAACTAGATGCAATGAAATTTATAATGGAATAAGATTATTACTAGTAGGAATGGAGATTTCTTTAATTCTTTTTTTATTTACTGAACACTAACACTTCAACAAATTAATATTCCATACGGTAGATAATGAAATATAGATTTTGAGCAATATTTTGATACACATGTAGCATTAAATTTTCATCAAAATGAAGAGAAAATAAAATATTTCAAAAAGCATCGTTTCCGATACGAGAGATATGAAAATGGAAGCTTTCAGGTTTTTTACTGAAAGCTTCCATTTTGTTATGAGCGTAAAAGTTTTATTATCCAATGTACTCACATATGATTTCTAACCATTTTTAAAATGAGTGATTCTATTGTGTGATAACAAAAAAGTGAATGTTATTTTATTTTTTTGAAATATGACATACTGTTGTCCAATTAAGAATGGTAAATTAATAAAAAGATGAAATGAGGGAAATAATGCATACATGTTTATGGCCAAATAATAATCAGCTCATGCAAACATATCATGATGAAGAATGGTGTGTACCAAACAGTGAAGATCAATACATTTTTGAAATGTTAACTTTAGAAGGTGCACAATCAGGATTATCATGGAGTATTGTTTTATCAAAACGAGACAGTTACAAAGAAGCATTTCACAACTTTGATATTACCTATTGTTCCAAGCTAACCGATGCCGACTTAGAATATATTAAAGTACACAATAATGTGATTAAACATTTTTCTAAGCTTCAATCTGTTAGAAATAATGCTAAAGTTATATTGAAAGTACAAGATGAATTTAAAAGTTTTTCCAATTTTTTATGGAGCTATGTAGATTTTAAACAGATTGTTAATAACTGGGATGCGGATACACAGATTCCAGCTCAGACGGAACTATCCAAACAAATCAGCAACGATTTAAAAAAGAGGGGGTTCAAATTTATTGGTCCTGTTACAATGTATTCTTTTATGCAAGCAATTGGCATGGTAGATGATCATATTAAAACATGTGCTTATCATGTTTCAAATAAAAAATAGTGAGGAGACTGGATATGAATTTTAATGAAACAGTAGATCGGTCGTTACAAATTAGAAAGATATATCATCAACTTGAGAACAAACATCATGGAACGGAGTGGTCTGTGGAGGAGGATGCGCTGGCATTTTTAACTGATGCAGCGCTAGTTGGACGTCTAACTATGGCTCACCAAGAAAGATGGCCAACAGCAACAGCCATCGATCCTAAACCTGAACTAATGCATAAGATTGGTGAGTCTATCTGGTGGCTCATTATTTTAGCAGAACGAATGGATATTAATAGCGAACAAGCTTTAGAGCAGTTCTTAGAGAAAAAGGAAAAACAATTTATGTAAGGAAAGCTTGCCGGGAGGATTTCTATGACCATCAATAGGCATTTTGAAATCATTTATATATTATTAGATAGAAAAATTGTCACAGCAAAAGAATTAGCAGAGCATTTTGAGGTTTCGACACGAACCATCTATAGAGATGTAGACGTATTAAGTGGGGCTGGGATTCCTATTTATTCCAGTAAAGGGAAAGGAGGAGGTATCTCTTTGCTAGAGGGGTACTCTTTTAATGCTTCGCTTTTAACAAGTAATGAACAGGAAGACATCTTAACTGGTCTACAGACGTTGGTGGTCACTGATTTTCCGAATTCGGATAAAATAATAAAAAAGGTATCTCGATTATTTAAAAAGGATACGACTAACTGGATTGACATTGATTTCTCTCCATGGGGAAGTGGGCCAAAAAGTAAACAGCTGTTCGCTTCATTACGAGATGCTATTATCAATCAATTTGTGATTCATTTTAGTTACATTAATTCAGAAGGAGAAAAAAGTGAACGGAATGTGGAACCACTTCAATTATTATTCAAACAGAATGCTTGGTATCTTTCCGGTTATTGTTTATGGAAAAAGTGTTTTCGAATTTTTAAAATCAGTCGGATGCGAGAAGTAACCGTGACTAACCAACCATTTAGTCCTAAACCTTCACATAACGCCATTAAAAATGCAGAGACACAAGTTGCACATTCTTCCGTACCTGTAACTCTCCGGATATCTTCTAAGGGAGCACACAGGATTTATGACGAGTTCGATGACCATATGATTACGAAGAACCAAGATGGATCTTATACAGTTAATACTCAATTCCCGATAGGTCCCTGGTTAGATAGCTATCTGTTATCATTTGGAATCCTTTTACAAGAAATTCATCCTGAGGATTTGCGTGCAAGAATGCTAGCCCAGCTTGATAAACTAAAAAATAATCTCAATAGAAGTGAATAAATTTCACTATTATTGAGATTCGAATAAGATTTAAAGAGTATATGTCTAATGTTGACCACCTAATAAACAGGCAAAGAGGCTTAGGATGAGCGATGAGATTACCCTAAGTCTTTTTTCTATGGTGCAAAATTCGACTAAAGTGACATGTTTTTTAGAGGAAGTAGTGTCGTGTTCAGGACAGGACGAGTTTTGGAAGATAAAAAATATTACAAACAAATAAAGGAACTATTCTCCAAATCGGATTATGATAAGTGTCCGCTATTCGGATATAGTTTCGGGGGTTAGTTTAATTCGTTGAAACAAAAAATTACCATATATGGGATAATGAACCTAAATATTTAGCCCGGTGCTCAGAAGCTGATTGAGTATGCATACAACATGGCAATATCTATTCAAGCTACTAATTCTTCTTAGTATACTTGTGAATGGGTAGTTGGATCATACAACCAAAGTCTAGAAGGAAAAAAAGCCGAGCGGGGCCGAGCCCCAACGCTCAGCTCTTTTTATTCAAGCATTTAAGCAAATAGAGAATCATTAAAATAGATGATTTGGGAAAGAATTTTGCTACCTTTAATATTCTTTAAAGCGTTCCTTGCTTCTTCTTCTTTATTAAATTCGTACATCTTAATATCATTCTTTAAAAAGAGTGTAATAACCCACATGAAAAATCCTCCTATTTTTTTACTTTGAAAATTATTTTATTCTTGTGTTCTACAATAATTCTCAGAAGAATTAATTGATGCTAACATGTGGGATATCTTAAAGTTTTTCTTTATAAATTCACCCCCCTTCCAAAATCAAATCTAATATAGAAGACATCATGAGCAGTGTTTAGTTGAGCCTTTTATAAGAATATTAAACAAATAATAAGATTGAAAATGTTACATTCATAAGCCATATTAATCGTATTATGATATTTGGTTTACAGGAGTGTCTCCAACAAACACTATCTATTAAGAGCTCCCTTAGCCTCTTTTTCTTCCTCTGCTATCCCTTTAAAACTGAATATAATAAATATACAGAATTTATTCCGAGAATGCTAGTCTTTGTGAAAAAATTCACAAAATAATTTATTGTTTGAACAAATTTTTGACTTGTGAATCCATGAATTGGTATTTAACAACACGCTTGAACAGTCTCTGCAATCCCGAAAATGGGTGAAGAGACTGATTGTTTAACTGACCTTTTATGGGGTGTGGACTGCGTGTTGACATAACAACTGGAACCGAAAGTGATCACCCTCGGTCCAAAATAAGAGTACATGAAAAAAGAAGGTTTAAAGTGGAGTGTTCATGATGGCAAAAAAACCGATGGCGCTAGAACGCCAACGGCTTCATGAATTAGTGGGGTGCGGGAACAATAATGCAGTTCTCGGCTGAATACTTTTCGGTTTAATTGACCATTAAAATAGATTTTTCCACCTCCGTATTCGGGGCGGTGAATAGAAATTAAATCCCAATGAATAACAGATTGATTCCCGTCATCACCTTAACCAATGTATCAACTGTACCTTGTAATTTGGTATTTTGGAAGTTGTGCTGAAGGACAATTCTAGTTGGGTATTTATCCCTATTCATAATCGTTAATAATTCTTCCTCTGATTTTCCACTCCAGTCAAGTGTATCTAGAGACCAATTACTCCCCGTTATATAGTAAACATCTCCTTCTTTATCAACTGTAAGGGCAAGTGAGTCGCAATGGGTTTCCCTTTTTTTGTGGTAATGAGCGTTCCAAATGAATTCATTTGAATAAACTTCTGAATTTCGTCAAAATTTAAGACCTTAAAATATTTAGGAATATACATGATAATCCGCCTTACTAATAATGTTAGAGGAGTGTTTTGGTCATGATTAAGTCCACTTGTTCTTCATCGCCCATATAAAAAGAGTGGGCGTCAGTTTGGACAAACCCCTTTTTCTTATAAAAAGCAATGGCATTTTCATTTTCTTCCCAGACTCCTAGCCAGACTTTCTTTTTCTTGTATTCCATGGCAATCTCCATCGCTTTATTAAGCAGGCTCTTTCCAAGCCCCTGTTTTTGAAATTTCTTAATTATATAAATCCTCTCGATTTCAAGTGATTCATCGCCCATTACTTCCGACTGGGCATAATAGGTATTGATCTTAAGGTACCCAGCGACTTCATTATTAAAATATACAAAAAAGAATTGTGAAGAACTATTGGATAATTCTTTTTTTAATTGGTTCAAATCAAATGCCTTATCCAAATAGGCATTTATCTGTTCAGGTGAATTCTTATCCTTAAATGTCTCGTTAAATGTTTCAACACTGATTTCTTGAAGTTCGCTTGAATCTTCAAGGGTACACTTCTTTATAGTCATCGTCATTTGAATAAGTCACTCCTTCAGCTAATCAATAGTTTCTCTTGTTTCCTTTTTTTACAAATCCCCAGTCTTTTCCGATATTTTTTCTGATTCGTTGCAGAAGTTCGAAAGTGGTTGCTACTTCTTTTTCGGTAAATCCTTCTAATGCAACGAAATTGGAATAATCATTTTCTCTTTTTATGAAAGGGTACACAGTTTTTCCTTTCTCAGTTGGATAGAGTCTTTTAATTTTTTTGTTATGTGGATCTTCTTTCTTTTCAATAAAGCCATTCATTTCTAGTTTTTGGATAGCACGAGTTACTGTGGATCGGTCTACTTTTATCATCTCCACTAACTGTTCCTGAATGATTCCTGGATTTTCACATATTCGCACAAGGTATAAATACTGTCCTTTGGTAAGGTCAAATTCTTTGAATTCTATATTACTTATCGAATCCAATGCCCTTGCTATCATGCCGATTTCTCGCAGAATCTCTTTCATAAAAAACTCCTCAGTAAATATTTTTGTTGCAAATGCAATAAAAAACAATATATTGAATTTACCTCAAACTTGTTGCATTTGCAACAAAATTAACGATAAAGAGGTCGAGTAAAGTGATATACGTTTTTTATGTAATAGGAATTTTACAATCAACTATTGGTATTTCTTTCACGATACAATCAGACCTTGGAACGTCACCTGTTTGTTGCACTTTTGTTAGGAGTGTCCATAAACGTGGGGCTCACTGTGGGAGGTTGGGAAATCATACTGGCTATCATATTGATTGGACGCAATTCATTATTAAAAAAGCAATGACCGGAAATTGAGGGGTAGGTAACAGCAGATATAACGGGTATCGGTATTGATCTGTGGCTTTTTTATTGGACAATTCGATAAAGCCTGATCAATGGTACGATTCCATTGGATCTATTAACTGAACATACAAGAATTCACTGGGACCAATCTATTTTATTAGAGAACATTCATTTACCTCGTATTCTTGATCATGGCAATGATGATGAATGAACCAATTGGTATAGGAACTTTATTAACCGTCTGTTTAGGAGGGCTGATACTTAATTTCTTCATGTCATTCATAGGAAAAGAGTTGGACGATATATTAACGCATTCCAGTACGTTACCATATTAATCCATACAGGCAAAATTAAAAGTATTAAGTTAACATATGACTAATTATCTGAAGCAGCAACAGACCAAATCTATACAACGGAGGAACCCAGCAATCTTGTGTAAGAAAATTGCTGGGTTTCTTCATCCAAATATGAAAATAAAGTTGTAAGTTGTAATTATCGAATAGATGGTGATTATCTTTCAGAACTTTATGCTAAATTGGGATTAGAGATAAATTTAGAAAATATTAAAGTTTCTGAGATAACGGGTGATGTAGACGCTGAGGGCATTTTTAGACCTCACTCTTTAAGTGAGTATTACTCTCACTGTATTGATTAATAAAGACTGAAAAGTTAGGGATATAGTTTTCTTTCCCCAGCTAAACAGCAAAAGGAGCTTAAAATATGTTGAAGGTGTTCTTAATCATTAATACTATTTTGATAGTCTTCTATCATCCTGCTGTTATTTTTGAATAAAGTATATACGAAAAATGGCAACATCCAGATTCAATGAAAGTTGTCATTTTACTTCGAAGGAAGCAAATTTTTTGTAATGCCTTATTGTCTAGGGAGACCTACTTATTATTTTTTCAACTCTCTACAATAAGTTGAATTTTCTTTATATAGAAGGAAGAAGAAAGATAATTACAAAGAGGAGAAAGATTGTCCATACAAATGATAATTCAATTTTTTTTTCATTTGAAGTATTCCTTTTAATTGTTTTATGAATTAGAGATAGAACCAAAATATTCATTAAAAACAGAAAATAGTAAATGATTATGTATAATATCCAACGACTATTTTGTACTACTGCGTCTAAAGGAAATAAAAGAAAAGAACTAATGAAAACAATTATCGATATAACCATAATAAAGGATATAATTATATGCATTTTTTTCCATATAGGATGTAATAAAAACGTATTACTTTTTTTAGTTTGAAAAAACATAAATAAACTAAACAAGCTGATTACGATAGTAATAAGTACTAATGTTAATAACATTGGCATTACAGAACTCGATGACATCAGAGTTGAAATTTTTTCTTTGAATAAATCTAATGTAATCGAAAGAATTAATAAAGAAAGAACTACAGCCCCTTGAAAAAGAGTCCAACGTGAAAAGAACATAAACATCCCCCTCTTTGTGAAAGCTATATCAGTATCCTATTTCAGATTTTTATTATTAATTATATTTACGTTTCGACAAACTATAGGTTTCAATTATTTACAAATATTTCTTTTCATTATAACCTGTATCATGACAGCTCCGTACGTCCCCACTTTCTCTTATAATATATGGTGAATGTTGTGTATTTCAAATTACTTATTTATACTTAAATTAGGTGAATTTTTCTTTATCCACATCAAAAAATACCTGAACATTATAAAATGATAAGGAGTGGGAATATGAAGCTAGGAGCATTTTCTGTAAGTTTAAATGTAAAAGACATTAATAAATCAAAATCATTTTACGAAGACCTAGGATTTCAAGTCTAAGGAGGGGATATTACTCAAAATTGGCTAATTATGAAGAATGAAAGTTGCATAATTGGGTTATTCAAAGGAATGTTTGAAAAGAACATTCTGACTCTTAATCCAGGGTGGAGTCAAAATGCCGATAATCTCGATTCCTTTACTGACATTCGAGACCTTCAAAAGCAGCTTAAAGCTAAAGGAATTAAAATGCTGACTGAAGCAGATGAATCAAACATAGGGCCAGCAAGTTTTACAATTGAAGACCCAGATGGTAATCCTATTCTTGTGGATCAACACGTATGAAGAAGAGTTAATAATGGTACAATGAACGTCATATTAAACTCTATCAACCGTGGTTCGTATAATAAGTTTAATACAGTAACATAGTGCCTTTTACCCGCTTCTCTAAAGTTTTTATACTTTAATATATTGGGGAGACAGGCACTATAACTTGGACATGAATAGGGTCTTATGATGTTCCCTAACAATATTATTTATCTGAATTACATAGATTTCCTAAAATCTATTTTGGTCCATTTATGAATTAAGTACTAGATATATCAGTTTTGACAATTGGTTAAACACAACAGGCAATACACTTATCCTATCTCTATTAAATCCTTCGTTTCAAGTTCTTTTAATAAAATCTAAATTCTCTTCTTACACTATCCCACCATTTTATCTGAATAAAGAAATACCAATTAAAAATTGACATTCTTACATATATTGTATTTCAAATGAAAAAGACCGACACTAATAATTAGCCTCGGCGTTTGTTAATATTCTAAGTACAAAATAAAACTTAAAACAGGTGCAAAAGACCGACGTACTAATAGTGCTGTAGAAAAGGAAGGGTTTGTTATGAACATGAAACTTCGCCAGGAGCAAGAAAAAGTAGACAGCAAATTGGTTGAGCAAATGAACAATTTTTGTCATATGATTCGTCTTGTATTGAGCGATAAATGGGAGGTAAAGAAATGAAACCATATGTACTAGAGTTTGGGGAGATCGATACAACGAAACAAATGGTGGTCGGTGGCAAAGGGATGAATTTGGGCGAATGTTCGAGGATTGAAGGAATATTTGTACCAGAGGGATTTTGTGTAACCACTGAGGCATATAAAAGAGTCATTGAGAAAAATGAGGAGTTTCATCAATTACTGGAACAACTAGCAGTTCAAAAAGTGGACGAACGAAAAAGAATTAGTGAAATTAGCAGGAAGATTCGTGAGCTGATTGAGGGGATCGAGATCGAGAAGGGGATCGTAGAAGATATCGATAGTTGTCTCTTAACTTTTGGTTTCGAGTATGCATATGCTGTTCGCTCAAGTGCTACAGTCGAGGATCTTCCTTTTGCCTCCTTTGCTGGTCAACACGACACCTATTTAAATATCATCGGAAGAGATGCAATATTGCGACACATCAGTAAATGTTGGGCTTCCCTATTTACTGAACGCGCAGTAATTTACCGAATCCAAAACGGATTTGATCACAGCCAAGTTTACATATCTGTTATTATTCAACGGATGATTTTCCCACAGGCTTCAGGAATTTTATTTACGGCTGATCCGATTACTTCCAATAGAAAGCTACTATTGATAGATGCTAGCTTTGGGCTAGGAGAGGCCCTTGTCTCCGGTTTGGTATCTGCGGATTGCTATAAGGTGAAAGAAGATAAAATCGTCGATAAGATGATAGCAACTAAAAAATTGGCTATCTATGGACTAAAAAAAGGCGGAACAGAGACTCAGCAGATCGATCCTAAGCAGCAAAAGACACAAACACTTACTGAACAACAAATTTTACAACTAGCACGCATAGGAAGGCATATTGAAGCTCATTTTGGCTGCCCACAAGATATTGAATGGTGTTTGGTTGATGATATATTTTATATTGTCCAGAGTCGGCCAATCACTACTTTATACCCGATCCCTGAAGCGAATGATCTAGAAAATCACGTTTACGTATCTGTCGGTCATCAACAAATGATGACCGATTCTATGAAACCACTGGGATTGTCTTTTTTCCTGTTAACTACTTTTGCGCCCATGCGTAAAGCTGGTGGAAGGTTGTTTGTTGATATCACACATAATCTGGCTTCACCTGTTAGCAGAGAAATGTTAATAAATGCCCTAGGACAATCCGATCCTCTCATAAAAGACGCACTTACGACCATAATAGATCGAGGAAATTTTATAAAATCGTTACCAAATGATAAAAAAGAACTGAATCCCAGTACAAGCAATAAAGTTATGGCGTCTGCGGGTTTTCAAAACGAAAACAATCCGACAATCGTTTCTGATTTGATTAAGAGTAGTCAAACATCGATAGAAGAGTTAAAACAAAACATTCAAACGAAATCTGGATTAGATTTATTTGATTTTATTCTAGAAGATTTACAGCAATTAAAGAAGATTTTATTTGACCCACAAAGTTTGGGTGTGATTATGGCTGCTATGAATGCTTCATCATGGATCAATGAAAAAATGAACGAATGGTTAGGTGAAAAAAACGTAGCAGATACGCTTTCTCAATCTGTACCCAACAATGTTACTTCGGAAATGGGTCTGGCGCTTTTGGATGTCGCAGATGTGATTCGTCCTTATCCACAAGTAATCGATTATTTACAATATATAAAAGATGATAACTTTTTGAGTGAACTGGTTAAGTTTGATGGTGGACAGGAATCCCAAGACGCTATATATGATTATCTCAGCAAATACGGAATGCGATGTACCGGAGAAATCGATATTACTAAAACTCGTTGGAGCGAAAAACCGACTACACTTGTCCCAGTGATCCTTAGTAATATTAAAAATTTCGAACCTAATGCTAGCAATCGAAAATTTGAGCAAGGGCAACAGGAAGCTTTGAAAAAAGAACAAGAGTTATTGGATCGATTGAAGCAATTACCGGATGGTGAACAAAAAGCCATAGAAACAAAACGAATGATCGACCAGATCCGAAATTTCATCGGTTATCGGGAATATCCAAAATACGGCATGGTTAATCGCTACTTCGTTTATAAACAGGCTTTACTGAAAGAAACCGAACAACTCGTACAAACCAACGTTATTCATGAAAAAGAAGATATATACTATCTCACATTTGAAGAGCTTCACGAAGTCGTCCGCACAAATAAACTTGATTACCAGATTATCAATAAACGAAAAGGCGACTACAAATTATATGAAAAATTAACTCCACCACGTGTTATCACATCTGATGGTGAAATCATAGTAGGTAAGTACAAACGAGACAATCTCCCTGACGAAGCTATTGTGGGTCTACCTGTTTCTTCCGGAGTTATAGAGGGAAGGGCACGTGTCATCTTAAACATGGAAGATGCAAATCTAGAAGATGGAGATATATTAGTCACCACATTTACTGACCCTAGCTGGACACCAATGTTTGTATCCGTAAAAGGCCTAGTCACCGAAGTTGGTGGACTGATGACCCATGGAGCAGTTATAGCACGTGAATATGGCTTGCCAGCAGTTGTTGGGGTCGAAAATGCTACCAAGCTGATAAGAGACGGGCAACGTATTCGTGTGCATGGAACAGAAGGGTATATCAAAATACTATAATTCAATATTTTTAAATCATAAAAGAAGAGAATTTGAATTAGGAGAATCATTGACATCATGGTGATTTGCGGTCTATGGTAAAGAACCCTGTCATTAGGGCGTATAAGGGGGCAGTAACTGAAAATCGATATTAATGCCTGTTAGATTATCATAAAATCGAGACTTCTGTTAAAGGACACAATTGCTGAACAATGAGCAGTCACTTTATTACTAGGCAGATCCGAATGGTTCTATATATAATTGGATGTAAATAATTAAGAAACCCAGCAATCTTCTCATTTGAAGGTAGCTGGGTTTTAAAAGTTGGATGTGTAAAATATTACTTAAAATAAGCGCAAATTATTGGGCAAAGTGAAAGATGTCTTTGAGAAGAGTTTTGGAAAACATAAAGTAGAATAAGAGAATTCTTCAATTATTGTCCATTACTCATATTGGAACTCTTTATGGAATGGAGGGTCTTCATTAAATCCATTGGAAATTTTCTCAAGAGTCACGATTCTTTACTTTAGCATTTTGTTTATGACCCGCCTGAAGGGACCTCGCCAAGTCTCGGTATATAATTTTATCATCCACGCTGGAATAGCTCATGTGGTTACGTCCCGAATGGTCAACCCGGAATCTTCACTCGCTGCAGCGCTAATCATTAATGCGGTGGCTTATTCGCTAAGTCTTTTACTTTCATGGGTTGATTATAAATTTCCGTTTGTTTAATAATTTTAGTGCATAATAAAAATTAAAACAGGTGCAAAACCGATAAAGATGACACCCCTAATTGTTGAAAGAGCCATATAATATGTTTATTTTGAGTATAGTCTTTTGGATCTTATCTCTACCTAATTGTCACGCCGAACATTTACTAATAGCGAATATAATAATATAATTCATAAGTTGTATTATACTATTCCCTATTTTGGTGAAATCCAATTCCACTTACAACAATGGTCATTTAAGGAACCATACCACATCCTCATGAATATCTTATAGGGAGTATAAAGGAGGTTAATAAACCAATGAATTTACCTGCAGTTGACCTTGGAATAATGGCGGAACATTTAACTACACATGAAGGGGTCATCAATAGATTGAAAATGTATAATAAGTTAGTACGAAACCATATGTTAAAAAAATTATTAGACTTACATTTAAAAACATTAAGGAATCATGTTAAAACTATGCTGGCTCTTATTGAACCTGGTCAGACACATCAAGTTCATTTACCCAAATTGGATTCTTTCAACTGGGACGTTGATTTTGAGACGCTCGAGGAATATGAAAAGGATATTGCGCTAGATACTAGATCTACTGCGAAACTTATGGGGAGTGATAATTTCAATTCAGCCTTAATGATGAAAGATTCCAACGTCAAAAATATCCACATAAAAATGGCCTATCAGAATGTAAGTATGCAGATGATGTATGACCATCTAATAATGCAAACTCAAGGAGAATTTATTCCAAGGGTAAGTAATGAAATGCAGCAATTGACTTTAAAACACTATTACCATGTACAAAATGAATAACAAGTGTTATGTGCTAGAACCTAAATGCTTTTTATTTTAAAAACTGTTTAATTAGGTGTTTTTAAAAGAGTTGCCTCCTCACGATTTTATGTTTTGTGTTTTCTCCTTTCTTAGTAAGAAAATTGATATTTATATACTTGCTTTAATTATTCGATACATGATTGGTTCTTGGTCCGTTTGTGGCAGGCTGTTTTTCCTGATTTAAAGTATATAAAAATTGTCCGTTAGATTCTATTGTGGCATGTATCTGAACAAAAGTTATCAACGCTCTTAACTAACCTACCTCGTTCGTAACCATATATTTCTGGTGACCATTTTTGATAAGGTCTTATTATAACAGTAGCCGGGGGAGAGCGTCCCTGCCCGCGGGACATTGATCTCGTCAGCTAAACCGTTCGCCCCCTACTTGTAAAAACATAATTTAGCTGGGACCCGATGGTTAACAAGCAAAGCTATGACATTGAAAGAAGGATTAGGGTACCGGCAAATATATTTTGGAGGAGTTTTGAATGAATCCAGTCGTAGGTCTGGATGTTACATTAATCCGAATAGGAAATGACGAATTGAAGAGTTGTTACACCATCAGGTAAATACGGTAAATTATCAGAAGTAACTGAGAAAATACCGACAATTAAACCAACAACAAGTGTGAAAATAATAAACCTTATCCAATTCCCTTTATATCCTTTATTCACTTTCAACAAAAAACCCTCCTCTCCTTAATTAATCCAATTTTTTGTTATTGAATATAAAATATTACATATATTAGACTCAATGACAAAGACTGATACTAATAATTTAGTCGCACGTTTGTTTAATAATTTAAGTGCAAAATACCATCTTAAGTGACAGATGAGTTTTAAACCATTTGTGCCGTGTTCAGAAAAGGAAGAGTTTTGTTACAAAGATAATCATCTTAAAATTTATTTGGATATTCATGTTAGAATGAACATAAATTGTGATGGACAAGTAGTTAATACATAGAAGGCATTTGATAGAATACTGAAAGGTACGATAAGAAGAAGGGAAGTTAATGGTTGGATGGTCGTAATAACGGATTCTTCCTGGGGAGATTCAGAAGTGTTAGAATTAAAAACATGACTAACAGAATAGAAACGAATAAGATATCGTGGATTCTATACAAGAATAAGTGAAATTTATTCAAGATCAAAAGAAGAGGGAAAATGTTTATATTGCTGATTTAATATTATAACAATGATTGTTCGAACTAAAGGTGAATATAACGATATAAGACTGATGAATATGATTTTTGTTCTTACAAAATAATACTAAAGAATAATAATTAATAAAAATAAAAATGATAGGGCAATAGGAGGTACTAAATTGGAATATGTTTTAGATCACGTTGGAATTGCCGTTAGAAGTATTGATGACGCTCTTCCATTTTATATTAATGTATTAAATGGTGTATTAGAGGACCGTTATACAAGTGATACATCTGGAGTTGAAGTGTACGTTGCTGTTGTCAGAACTAATGATAAAGTAATTGAATTACTGGCACCAACCAATAAGAACTCTCCAATGGCTCGGTTTATAAAGCAACGAGGAAAAGGGGTGCATCATATTGCATATCGAGTTGATGATTTGGACAAAGCAGTACTCGAGGCAAGTAAAAGTGGAGTTCGTTTTCTAGAAGACACGCTACGTACTAACACACGTGGAAGAAGGCTCATTTATGTTAATCCCGTATCAACTGATGGGACTTTAATTGAACTTTGTGATTATTCAAATATTTAAAGGAAACCTAATTAGAATTATCATCATTGGTAGAAGTAAGTCGAAGAAACAATATGAGGAATTAACGTAAACGTTACGTAAACTTTACAGTTCTTCAACTAATGTGGAATGCATAAATAATAGTACAGAACAGAGTTACATTTAATGCAATGGCATACAGGCCCAGGTTAATTGAACTACTTACTTATTATTATGAGCAAGCTACGAAAAAACGATTACTTTTTAATCCGTGAAACGAAGGACACACATCACCGCAGGTTGGTCAGCAGAAAAAGAGGATGAGCAGGGATTTTTGTCTCGCTTATCCTCTTTTTTTAATTAAATTTGCTTCAGACCTGGAAACCTGACCGGCTCAGAAAAAGTCACTTGTTAGGTCTTTCTTTGCTCTCGATTTATTCCATATAAAATCCAGGAAGAGGGAAGTACGAAGGGATGGTCACTTGGTAGGGACTGTGTTGCTTCCTTGGTTAAATCCATCCAAATATAGGTTTCATATACAACATAATCAGCTAACTTTCGGTATGCTGTAGCTATCGTTTCCCATAGCCCTTCCTGTTCCATTAGGTCATTCCACGGGTAGACCGTATGAAGGTAATAACGATCTTTTAAATCGGTTTTCGTAATCAGCACCCTTGTTGCAGTTTCATTTTCATAAAAGGACCATTTCATCAGCTTTTCCTCAGGAAATAATTCCTCTGAAGCAGGGAAAGCGTAATAGCATTCATATGGAAAAATAGCACCTGTTTTCACGTATAACTGATTGATCCATATCTTTTTCCGCTCAAGATCGTACACTTCCTGCCACGCACGTGCACCATTTTCAAGCGAGGAAACATTCTTTGTGGTCGCTTCCTGGAGAGTTGAATGCTCTATAAGTCCAAGTTTTTGCAGGACACGTTGAGCTGGAAGATTTTCCTCCTGAGTATTCGCTCCGACCCATTGAATATCCGGTAGTTTAAACACGTCTTCTATGACTTGGACCATCAATTGTGAAGACAAACTGTTTCCTCTGTAGCGCTGGTCACTGCGCATTCTTCCAATCATGGCAAATCTTCTCTCAAAAATTGTATATCCACCAATACTGACAAGTTTGTCTCGCCAAAACAATCCATATAGACGATTGTCGCCTGTTACTAGTTTCTCGAAAATTCGTATGACGTAATCATCTTTTATTCCAGTTTCCATTGCTTCGAGATAAGACAAGTCATCAATGGTTAAAAGTCGGATCAACTTATCCATTCTCTAACGCTCCCTGTACGTGCTAAATTGTATGTATTTGCTCTTCTATTATAAGCGTGTAGGGATTTATTTGCATGAATTACTAGTAAAATCAGTAATTACATAACTAGATACAGAATGTATTCTCGTAGTAAGGACAACTTTAATTGTACAATTTTTGAACTCACCATGTATGAGAAAGCATCAAAAGAATCTGAGTTAATAAAGTGTATGAATATTCTCTAAAAATGGTAATATTATCATATGAGTAAGGAGGGTGTCATTTGAAGAGAAGAGTTTCAAGGTTAACCTATGAGTTTCTTAAAAAGGAGTTTATTTTTCTAGAGAAAACAGGCCATTTAGATAAAGGGCAATCGAATAAATTAATTGATTTATACGAATCTCCAACAAAACAAGTGCAACCACAACTGGTTAAAATGAACGCAGTACAGATTCTATCCATCATTGGAGGTATCCTAATAGGTTTAGGCATTCTAAGCTTTGTGGCGAGTAACTGGTCAGAGCTTACGAAGACATTCAAATTTTTAATATTATTAAGTACGCTTATCGTGTTCTATGTTGTGGGCTTTACTTTAGAAAAGAAAAAACCGCATCTCTCTAGAGCCTTTTATTATATAGGGGCATTTGCATATGGTGCTGAAATATTCTATATCGGACAGATGTTTCATTTAGGTGGAAATTTAGAAGATGCCTTCTTAATGTGGGGAATCGGTATTCTGCCATTAGCGATGTTTTTAAAAGATAAAATATTAAAAGTAGCAAGTCTAGTATTTGTTTATGCATTTATTGAAATAAAGTTTCTTTTTGCAGATGGGTTATTAGAATATGCACCCATTCTCATCATTCCAGCATTATTTGCATTTGGTTACTATTTCACGCGAAACAACATATATGTAAAAGTGGTAAATTTCATTATTCTCTATCAATTTATTGAAATGACCTTCATGTTTGGAGATGACTGGAACAAGTATTTACCAATCGCCATTATTCCAGCACTTTTTGCACTAAATCATTTTGTAATGAATAAATCAGTTGAACTAATGATTGCAAACTTTGTTTTACTCTATCAATTCATTGCCATGCACTTTTTATTCGAACCTATATTCGAACGTGACAGTTTTCCTTATGTAGCTCTATTGGCTGTACCGATTCTTTTCTATATAGGACATGTAATTATGCATAAGTCACAACCATTATTCATTGTCAACTTCACATTTACACTAATATTATCAGCACTCTTATTTTATCACTTTGAGTATGAGAATTTTGCAGCCATAGCACTTTTCTACTTCACACTATGGATGCTCATAACTTATATACAACATACGGATTATAAAGATTTTATGAGGTTAACAGGGACAATACTACATTTCCCAACTGCTTTAATATTGTCAATTCCTGATGTATGGTTTCCTATGTTTTACAAGGGTTTAGGCAATTATTTGGATGCGCCAGACTCCAAAGCTTTAATAGCGTCAGTTGTTTTCTCAGTCTTCTATCTAATCTATGCACTGACACTTGTTAAAAAAGAGAATCTGTTCGGAGTAGCAATTGTCTGTGTGTTCGTCTTACGTTTCTATGTAGATCTATCACTAGCATTCATGGACAAATCAATTGCTTTCATCATAGGGGGCTTATTATTACTAGGTCTAGGCTACTGGTTTGAAAAGACAAGGAGAAAGGAGATGGTTAAGAGTGAAGAATCTCTCAAAGAATAAATTATTTTTAATCTCTCTTCTTCTTCCAGTCATACTTTTGTTAAGCATGACAGTAAAGCCATTGACTACAATTTATTATGGCGAAACAGTAAGGCTACAAACAGTACCGGTAGATCCTAGTAACTTGTTCTACGGCGACTATGTGGATTTAGACTTCGAAGCGGAAAACATAGTGATTGATGTTGTCGAAAAGTCTTTACGCAAAACACTTGAAGACAACACAACCGGTAGTTACCCTCAAGATGACTTAAAAGTGTATATACTCTTAGCATATAGTAATGAAACGGAAACCCACAAAGTTACTAGCTTAACAGTTAGTAAGCCAAAATCAGGTACCTATATTAAAGGCATACTAACCCCATACATTAACGAGGGTAAAGTGAGAGTGTCAATTCCTATTGAGCAGTACTATCTAGAGGATGATACTGGATCAAAGTTAGAAGACCAAGCACGCAAAGGGGAGCTAATAGCAACAATTAAAGTACACAAAGGATACGCAATCTTAAGGAGTGTAGATTAATTTCTGTTATTTAAAACTCAACTTAATCCGGATTGATATCAAAATTTAACATGGCTGACACCAATTGAGAAGGACGCCCATGACGCGGCATGATTGGCTATAGTAAATGAGGATGAGTGAAGGCTTTTGCCCCGCTCATCCTCTTTTGTTATTTAGGTTATATTGCTTCAGATTGAGTTCGAGAGCGCATTTGAAACATGATCGCTTAATTTCAAATCAATTACTAGAATGATTGTAAATTTGTGGGTAAAATTAGGCGGTGCAGTCACTTGACTAATAGATCCTTCAACTCAAGATTCATAAAAGAACTATAGTTTGAATAAACACCTGCACTAGAAAATAAAATGCGATAGCAAATTTTAAATTGAAGCGGAGTCCATTCTTTATGCCACTGAGTCCATTCACGCTGCTTAAAATAATAACCGGCATGACAAAAGGAGATAGAATAATTGAAATGACGCTCCCAGAAGTGATGGCCAGCACAATCAATTCAGGTGGATAAGGCAGTTCAACTCCATTTAATATCCCCGCTACTAAGACGATGACAGGCAACGGGCCTAACCCAATAAATCCAAGGAAAATAACGATAAATGGAATCAAGAAAAGAATATTGATTACCGGCACGATATCAGTCAAAAAGTTCATGCCGCCAATCACGTAAAGTCCGACAGTAGTTTGATTCAGGGAATAAATTAATAATCCAGCCGCCAGTAAAATACTGAATTGCTGAGCCTGTTTTGCAATCCCTTGAGACAAATAGAATGTATTATTAGTAAGGAAACTCTTTTTTCTTCTTTTGATGAGAAAGTAAAGACAAGTCCAAACAAGAATGACCATGGGAATGACCAGTAAAAATTCCAGTTTTGAAATTTCATGGACAAGAAAAATCGTTCCAAACAGCGAGACAAAAAGGAAAAAAAATTCTGCTACATCTCGATTCCAATAGCCTCTATTACGAGAGTTTTTTACTGCTTTGTCAATTTCTAGCTGTAAAATCGTTGTAAAATTTGCATGGTAATCCTTTTCCTTAAAGTAGGAAAAAGCAACAGCAAGCAGTGTTCCAGCAAACGCGAAAATGAAGCCCAACAGCATCGACTTCCATAGAGTTGCTCCAAGTGCTTCTACAGCAAAGATAAAACTTGGAATACTGATGACCCACATTGTAGATAAAGCAAAGCCTCGCAAAATAGCAGTTCCTTTAAAGTTTTCCCATGCTTCATCTTTATGTTCACTCAAAAAAGAATCGATAAAACGATACATCATCGGTACTGATCCGAATAGCAAAAAGTGAGAAATTACTTGTGTCATAGCCATCAATCCAAAATAAAAACGTTGGCTTCTATTAAGCAGATTATGGAAAAAGCTCATAATTTCTTCTATATAAGGCTCTTCTTTTAATACCCAACTGATCATTGGCACAATGAGCAATAGTCCAATTAAATCTCGCATTTGTGTTAAGCCTTCAATTAAATCGTTCCACATTGACTCACTAGTAAAAAACAGCACAAGTAAAGACATTATAATCAAAAATAGCTGAAGTTGAAAATTTTTCACTGGCAATAGCCAATAGGCAAAAATCAAAGTGAGGATACCGAAAACAGAAATCAAAAAAACGAAAAAGACAGCATCATCATAGAAATATGTAATAAAGTGCAATAAAGCATAAAATGATACGGAAAAGGTAAATCCTCTAGCTGCAAATAATTTCAAATGGGGTCCTCCTCTTCTAAGCCTTTCCGCGTTTGTTTTCTATTTTACACCTTATTGTACAAGCATTGAATTTAATTGTTCTAAGATCATAAAAACTTTAAAAGAAAAGAGTTTTTAGTTTCGAGACTTGAAACTATCATCATCAGGGATTTCGTAAATTACAGACGACACTCAAATGACTCTATTCACACCTGAAGGAATATTAAAATCTGATAATAGAGGAATATCAAAAGGGATTTGTCTTCTTCCGTCAGTCGTATCATATGTTTATCAGAGGTGGCTGTTGAAACAGGGGACCCAAGAATCAAAGTATATGAATGGGTTTATGATGGTTGGCTACTGAGGTAAAAAGAACTTCATGGAAGGAGAGTTCCTGGAAATACTTATCTATCCGCTCTTTCAAACGGGCAAAAAGGGACTAAAGATGAACATGACAATAACAGCAAGAGCTGTGGCGGGGTTATGCGTGGTGCGCCAGCAGGGATATTTTAGTGAAACTCACTTTGAACACATAGGAATATGCTTCGCTAAGTTTACTGTACGATCCTTTATGTAGGACAGTTACGACTTGGACACTTTCAATTTTTTGAAAGTAATTGTGCCGGTTTCAAAAAATGTTCTACTGCCTCACAAAATTCTACCTGAAAATCATTTTCTTTATATTCACCATCCAGATAAACGATAAAGGCGTACTCAGGTTATGACAGTTTCATTAAGGGGTTGGAGAGGGCTGGAATTAACTCGAAGTAGGCGTCATAAATAGAGATGTGCATTTTCTTCGAGTAAACGATTCATTCGGGTAAATCCTTGATTACTACCTGATAATTCATAGTAAAACCTCTTTTAAGTTCGTTCTTATAGTTTTTGATACGAGAAAGCTTGTCACCGGAGGTCATGATTTCTCTCTCTAGTTTGTCGAGGATCTGCTGAAGGTTATTCCGGTCTTTCACCGATGAGATATCGACTATCGAAAAGTACATCTGCTTCCAAGCGATAATCTGATAAAGCTGGATTAGCTACCGGTTGTAAAAGTCCAATCTCATCGTAATACCTGAGTGTTTTGATGGTCGTTTTTGAAATCTTAGAAAATAATCCAATTCGATACATTTAATTGACCTCACATTCTCTCGTTCTGCTCAATAATAAGTACTCCCCTAAAGCGAAGGTCAACATTAATTTAACTAGTTTAATGGAGCTACAAATTATTTGCCATAATGACCTTTTGTCCATTAGGTAGCTGCTACAACTTATGTTGGAAAGTGCTCCGGTAAACTTGAAATTATAAGTTAGGGAAATATCTAATAGTTGATAACGAAAAAAAATGACAGGAATATGAATGAAAACCTGTTTGTATGAAATACTAGGTAAGTGAATTTTACTTATACTACATGAATATTCAATTGTTGTGACTAAAACGAAGATGGAGTAAGATTGCAATTAGTGCACGAGTTGTTCTATTATAGGCATATTAAACCAAATATAAGTAAGGGAAAATGGTTTTAATAAGCTTAATAATGGTACTAAAGGAAATAGGAAAACTGGAGTATAAAAAGATATGGAGGGGAAAGTAATATGGAAAAAATAGAGGTTGGTAACATATTTACGTTGATTGATGAGAAAGATGAGGAACAAGAAATTGAAGTACTTGGCTTGTTAAGCATCGATGAAATAGAATACGCTGCTGTCAGTTTCGCAGAAGAATCTCAAGAAGAATCGGAAGAAGACATTGATGTCTTCTTTTTAAGAGTTGAAGAAGATGAGGAATTATCTATTATCGAGAGTGACGAGGAATTTGAAAAGGTATCCTTGGCATTTCAAGAAGCACAAGAAGCGCAAGAAGAGTAAAATGGTTATCTGAAATGGTGCCGTTTTCCGTTGAAAATACAAACACTAAATAGAGACCCTTAAATTTTAAGTTAATTTGAGGGTCTCTATTTAGTCATTCCGTTACCTGCATGGTGAGATTGGAGGGAGTGAAGATCGTACACTCTCGACAAAAATACCTGCAGAAAAATAGTTGAGCCGTGGCAGTGTGTCCTTACTCAACTCTATTTTTCTTTAGTTTATGGTGCTACAGGTTGCCTTCTAAGCGACTGGATATATCAAATTAAAGATGAGTTTAATGTAGGAATAAATAAAATTAAATTATTAATCAACTCTGTATATATCTTGGTTCATGTCCCGAAATTGAAGAGGTATTACCTCATTCATTTTAAAAACTCACGGTGAATCGCTTCTCCAACATGAATTCCAGATAAAATAGCACTTTCAACTCGCGTTCGGCCACTTGTGTCCTGCTCAGTCAAAAAGCTGTCGCCTGCAAGGAAAATCGGTAAGTCATCAAGCTGCATAAACGGCTTTTTATATACATGAGTTGCTTCTGCATAACGCCAACGCTTAAGCTGTTGACGCACGATGAGTGATGTATCAATCACATCATGTGTAAGTGCGGCAAAGATTTGTTCAAGCACTGTTTCATCTTGCTGCTCAAAATATTTCGCACTCCAGTCTCCAGTCATATAAACTGATAGAATAGGACAAGCAGAAATACCTTTTTGGTCATTGGCTATGATCTTATCAATTCCAGGTGGTAATCCTTCTGAAACGATACCATCTTTTTCAATCGATAGTGGTTCAATAAGAGTGAGTAGGGCGACAAAGCATGGTTTAAAGCTTGAAGCAGAGAGCGTTTCTTTCAATTGATTAGATAAGATGAGTGAAGATTCTTGAAGCAATTGAAACGCTTGTGGAACTGGAGCTGTAATCACAACAGCGTCGCTAAAATAGGCATTTCCATTTTGAGTTGTAATGGTTACCCCTAGTTCACTTGACTTCACTTGAAGAACTTGTTCATCAAGCTTAATATTCAGGCCATTAGCCAGATTTTTAACAAAAGAATTCATTCCTTCTGTCCCCGAATATCTTGGAAAGTCATCCCCAAACCAGCGTTTGATTAATTTTTTCTCTAGCCATTCGTTCGTCAATGTTTGTAATTGTGGCGAGCGTACAGTGAAGAACTGAGCTCCGTGATCAGCACGTCCAATTCCGACTCTTCTAGTAGCCATGCGTCCACCGACACTTCGACTTTTTTCTATAATCGTAGGATTGTGGCCTAGTTCGAAAAGTGTTCTCGCAGCAAAGATACCACTAAGACCTCCACCTATTATTGAAATATTCATAGTATGTCAATCTCCTCTCGTTAACCTATGTTTCTATTTTAATCTTTTTTTAATCGTTGAACACATTCTGGCTCTAAAAAAGTCGACAACGATAATAATCGGTACCTAAAACAGTGTAAAAAACGCTATGTTATGGTTTAGTAGTTTATTATATTTATTCATTTTATCTATAGTGTGGTTGTAAGGGAAAGACGTAAGTACTTACACAACGGGCTTGCCTAAATAAAAAGAGGACGATGGCGGGCTTTTGCCGCGCTCGTCCTCTTTTTCCTTTAGGTTAGGTAATGGTGCTAAGAGTTGCGCATAAAAGCAACTCGGAATTCTGTTCGATAAGTTTACAAGGTCGATCTTGATACACATTACATTACATTTCATCTTCTATATCAGTGTAATATTGCTTGTCCATGCTCCTTTTTATAAAACTTATTAATGACGCTAAAATGAATCCTATGATACCAATAACATATGATAATGTAATTTCTCCGCCAGTAATGCTAACTAAATATTGGAATAATTGAAAACCTACAACTCCCCAAGCTACTGAAAATATGACAATAAGCAAATGATTAAGACGAGTATAGAATAGAATCATTGAAATAATAAAAGTAACAACAAACGTTGCAATTACATTTAAGTTAAATTTCTCAACACCAATCCATGTGATAAAACCACATAATATTAATAATAGTTCAAATGTATTGCAATTGGAAAACCTTTTACTCTCTTGATAACTACCTTTTTTAAATCCCATGGAGCTCATTATTTCTCCTCCTTTTTTCTACTTTCTATTATCTATGTTAATAGAACTTCTATTATTCCTTTAGACAATATGAAAAAATCTACTTATCTATCGATTTGAAATTAAGTTAGTAATACTGATAGTGACTGAACTTGCATCTTCCTTTAAGTATCGGTCAATTTGAATCATAAGGTAGTAGGGAAGCGATGTACGTATACCGTAGCAGGATTGAAGTCAGAAAAAGAGGAAGAGCAGGGGTTAAGCGAAACAATTAAGTTTCAAGTGTAATCAGGTATAAATCAGAAAAAGTCGAAATCTTTGAGAGATTTCGACTTTTATTATTGTTTTCCCGTGACATTCTTTTAATCGGATTTAAAGTATTACAGTTATTCCAATCATTCCGAAATCTCTATTTTTCTAGTGATTTATAACAGAACCACCAATCCAAACATTGAATGTCGCCTTGTTTCGCTTCCTCTAAACGCTTCTCTACAGCCATCACATTTCGTGGGGGTGGAATAATGACTTTATCACCTAAGTAAGCGTTTTGTGGCCAGTCTACTGGAGTAGCCACTTTAAATTCTGCAGCAACTTGCAATGCACGAACAACTCTCAATATTTCTTCGATGTTTCTACCTACCACAGGAGGGTAATTCATCATTAATTGGATAGTCCCTTGAGGATCTATGATATAGACTGTTCTAACAGTTGAAGACCCTAGCTCTGGTGATATCATACCTAATCTCAGAGCCACTTTACCAAGCTGATCCGCAATGATTGGGAAAGTAATCAAGACATTAAAATTATCCCTAATCCATTCAATCCATTTCATGTGAGCAAAAACATCATCTAATGATAATCCAATCAATTCCGTGTTCAACGCTGTAAATTCTTCACTTCTTCTTTGAAACTCTACAAATTCCGTTGTGCATACAGGCGTAAAGTCTCCTGGATGTGAAAACAACACAAACCATTTTCCTGCGTAATCACCAGGTAACATCTTTTTACCTAACGTAGTTTCGACCTCTACAGTAGGGAATTTTTCCCCTAAAAGAGGTGCACAATCTTGCTCCTTCATACTCAATATTTCCTCCTCGTATGTGAACAGATTCTTAAATATGTATATGCACGCAAGTATCCTTAGGTGAAAGACAAAAATTTTACGAATCAAATCGAAAAGTTCAGAGAAAACACTTAACAAACTAGGAGCAAACTGATGATATTTGTATGAAAAGATTTTTTTCTTCTATTATAACTAAAAACGTGAGGTGTTCTATAAGGTTGAGGGAAGTTAATCCTATAAATTGTGGAGATTCATAAAAATAAAAGTCTCTATCAAATTATCTGCACTAATTCTCCATACTTTAGGTGTAGTCTTTAGTTAGTAATTAATTAAATGGAGGTGTGTAACTATGATAAAAAGATTAATCCAGTTCATTAGCATTGCCTTATTCATTTTAATACTTGGTGCATGTTCAAATTCAATGAATGGCATGAATCATAATAATATGAATATGGATGAGGAACGAGAAGTAACATATGAAGATACAACGACTAAGGGATTGCAACAAACCGTCTCCACAGAAAAAATAGAATTAAATGAATTCACCCTAGTTGCACAAGAACGTAAACACACACTAACAGAAGGAATAGATATACAGGCATGGACTTTCAATGGTTCGGTTCCAGGTCCAGAGATTAGAGTTCAAGAAGGGGAAGAAGTCAAAATAATCCTTAAAAATGAATTGAAAGATCCTGTTACAATTCATTGGCACGGTATTCCTGTTCCAAATAATATGGATGGAATACCTGGAGTAACAATGAATGCAGTACAACCTGGGGATAGTTTTATATATGAGTTTAAGACTACTGTTCCAGGAACATATTGGTACCATTCCCATCAAGATGGAGTTAATCAATTAGACAAAGGACTTTATGGTTCATTTATTATTGAGGGTAAAAATGACGAGGAAGTCGATAAAGACTACACACTAGTATTAGATGAGTGGATGAGTGACACTGACTCCGATCGTTTTAGCATGGGCCATGACATGGGTAACATGTATGACATATTTACTGTAAATGGAAAAAGCGGAAAAGATGTTCTTCCTTTACTTGTAAATGAAGGTGATAAAGTGAGACTACGTCTAGTTAACGCTGGTTTTATGTCCCACAAGATTCACTTACACGGTCATGAATTTAAAGTAACCGGTACAGATGGTCAAGAAATTAATGATCCAGAATTAATAAAAGATCAATTAATATCAATAGCACCGGGTGAACGGTATGACATTGAATTCACCACAGATAACCTGGGTGAATGGCTTCTAGAGTCTCATGGTGATATGGAAGGTACTGATGGAATGAAAGTGCCTATTAAATATGAGAGCTTTGATGGAGCTTCAACAGACAAATCAAATAAACAGGAAAAACTGAAACTATTCGATTTGACATCTTATGGCAAGGAGGGAAGCGGGGGATTTACATTAGATCAAGAATATGACTTGTCTTATACGATGGACCTGAATACGGGGATGTCTTCACGCGGTATGGTATACACCATCAATGACAAGACTTTCCCCAAAACAGAAAATATTAAAGTAAATGAAGGGGATCTCGTAAAAGTGAAACTAGAGAACAACTCAACGATAGATGATCACCCGATGCATTTACATGGACACTTCTTTCAAGTACTAAGTAAAAATGGAAAACCAGTCCAAGGGTCACCGATTATTAAAGATACATTGAATTTGAAACCTGGGGATGAATATGTTGTGGCTTTTAAAGCAGACAACCCTGGTAACTGGTTGTTCCACTGTCATGATTTACATCACGCGAGTGCAGGAATGGTAACGCAAGTAACTTACGATGGATTTAAGCCGCAGTTCACCCCTAATCCTAATGCCAATAACCAGCCAGAATAGTCGCATTTGTTAATGAAATAGCCTTTACTATTCAAACAATAATGACAAATAGGGTTAATTGTCTCAGATGTTCAAGAAATCTTTGTGTTATATTTGAGCTCACTTTTATAAATTAATTTTACCTAAAGGGCAAGTCTAAAGCTTGAATAGGGGGATCTTTAAGATGAAAACCACTATGCATTATAAATGCATAGTGGTTTTTATGTTTTTGGTACTTATATGTCCAATAACTTCGTATGAATTTGGGTTTCTTCTATTAAGAAGAATCTTAAATCCAATTATTAAATACTGATTTATTCTAAGATGCCATTTTTCTGCATATTTCAGCACATGAACGGCAAATCTTAGCACATTCTTGGCAATGATCATCTTTGAACTTTTCGCATTCAACAGCACACGCTTCGCAAATTGATGCACAAAGTGCGCAAAGTGCTTTTGAATTTGCACTGTTTCTAGCCATATACCCTGCTGCTTCAAAGCAAATGTCAGCACAGTCGTGTAAGTGTTGCAAACATGCAATTCTTGCTTGAACATCTGGTTCCTGCAAGCAGGCCGTATTGCATTCTTCACATGCACGGGCACAACGCAAACATTCTTCGATGCATTGATCCATCGTTGTTGGAGTAGTTGAAAGAATCCCCATTTAATCCATCTCCTTATAAATTTTTTTGTACTAACATATTGTTTCCAACCAATCCATTTTTTATTCTTCTCAATTGTTCTACCACGGAGAGTGCACCAAAACTTTAAATAGTATTTTAAAATGGTCGATTGGAGGATTATATGATTTATTGTAATTTACTTAATAGTGAAATTATTACTGTTAAAATACTTTGATTACAAACGGATAGACTGTGACTGCTCCATCAAATTTAAATTCAGCCCATAATTTATATAATCCCGGATTATCAAATTGTGTTTGAAAAAATGTACTCTCATTTGAAATGGGGTGAACATGAATAAATTTTTCTGCTTTTTCATCAATAATTACCACATGACCTAATGCTCCTAGGTAAGGTTCAGCTATAGCGTTTTTGATGTTAAAATTAAGGTTAATATCCTTTCCAGTCTCAAATGAATCATGCTGGAATTCAACTATTACCCCGTTAATCTCTTTTGTCCCTTGTTCATCTATATTTAAACCAGTACTCATATTTTGACGAGTATCAATGTTTTCACCTGTTGGCACAGAAATCCCTTTAATAGTGTAATTTTTCCTTTTAGGTTTAATGTCCACAAAAGCCTTATATGAGTGACCTGTTAATGCAATATCGATTTCGAATGCTTGATCATTCTTTTGAACAGGGTGTAGGTGGAAATATTCATTTAAATCTTCACTTACAATAATAAGGTGTAGTAGTTTCTCGTGATTAAACTCTAATTCCGGTACATTTCCCTCATCATCTTCTAAATACAATTTAATGACCTTATTTTGATAAGTAATAGTTACCTGAATTTCACTTTCCAGTGTTGTATCTAGATGATTTTTATGATGTTGTTCCATCACAATTTCCTCCAATATTATTTAATAGTTATTAACGCATCCGGACATAGTTTCTTTTGACGTCTGAGGATGACATTCATCTTCTGCATCCTTTTTAACAGAAATCCATTTCCCACGTGTGAACTGTATAGTTAAGACCACGGCTCTAAAAGCAATATCTATTCCAATTGCTATCCACACACCGAGAAGTCCCCATCCAAGTTGTATTCCTAGTACATATACAAGTAATGTTCGAATCCCCCACATGCCGACTGCTGTCAGATACATTGGGAACTTAGTATTATTTGCTCCTTGAAATGCGCCAGTAAGAATAAGTAGTAAAGCGAGGAATGGTTGGAAAACCCCCGATACTTTTAAAGAGGTTCCTATATTTTCAATTACCACAGTATCATTTGTAAATATGCTGCCTGCCCAGTCTCCTAAAGTAAAAAGCAGAACGCCTATAATAGTCATTAAACCAATACCGATCCCTGTACAAAGGACTGCGTATTTTTTTGCTTCACCAATGTTTCCAGCACCAATTTGCTGTCCAACAAGAATGGTTGCTGCGGTCGCAAAACCGTAGCCAATCATGTAGGAGAAAACCTCCACGTTGCCGGCAATTTGATGAGCAGCAAAAACATTTGTTCCAAGTGCGACAACGAATCCAAAGTAAACGATTTGTCCAAGTCTCATAACTAGCCTTTCACCAGCAGCAGGCCCTCCGAGAGTTACTAATTCCCGTATGTGTTGTTTATCTGGTTTCCAATAATCCTTTCTAAAAGCAAGAACAGGAGAGCGCTTTATATAATAAAAGAGAGCGAGGCTACCAATAATTCTTGAAACAACAGTTGCTATTGCAGCTCCGGTAATGCCCATTTCAGGAATTATCCAGAACCCGAAAATTAAAATATAGTCCAACACACCATTAACTATGTTAATTAATATACTGGCTTTCATTGGAGCACGTGTATCACCAGCTCCTCTTAAGACCGCACTTAGAACAAACATTAATGACATAAATACAGAGGGAATTGCTACGATTTTAAAGTAAATAACCCCTGCCTCTAGCACATTGTCTTCTATTCCCATCAACTTTAATAATGGTTCTGCAAAGAACATAGTCAAAATCCCCGTCAATATGCCAAACAAAATAGCCAATATAACCGATTGTTGGGCAATATGTCGGGCTTTTTCTGGCTGTTTCGCTCCAATAAAATTTGCAATCCGTACATTAGCTGCAACGCCAATTGCCATAAACAAAGCAAAATAAATGGCTAGCAAAGCATTAGTGACACCAACTGCTGAAACTTCAGCAAGACCAATTTTCGATACAAAGTAAGTATCAACAAAACCGAGAATCGTCTGAAAAAAATTTTCTATCACTGCTGGCATTGCCAGCACTAAAATAATCTTAATTTTATCCTTTGTGTTTTCTGAATTTGGTATGGTTACATCATTATTTTTCACGATAATCCCCCCAAGATTGTTAGTGTTCCCGTTAATAAATTCCTTAATCTTTAGTGAGATCATTTATGTATTTAAGAAGAAAGTATTTTTTATAGGATTCCCTGAATTTTGAAAAGAATAGGTCGAAAGACGCCTTAAATAGCAAATGCTATTCGGTAGAAATCGAAATGGAGTTTGACTTGGTAAAGTGTAATTACTAAATAAGGGAAGAAAAAGACACCTATACTATGGATCTTCATCATTTCTCTTAACGTTTCACAATTTACAAAGTTAATTGTAGAGAGTTGTTTTTTCTGTAAACGAAAAAAAGATTATGCATTTTAAGATGGACTTTGTAAAGGACATTTTGATAAAAACTCTAGGCAAATTGAAGAAGATGTTGTCTGTATTTTGCAGGTGGCATCTTTTTTAAATTCCATTGCCCACGATAATGATTGTAATACGTCATTTAACTTTTCACTTCTAGTCGTATTTCTTCCAGGGTCTTACAATTCCTTTAATTCCGTTTCATCTTTAAAATGACCAAAGAATGAATCTTGTAGCGTGTTATTCGAACAGTTACAACGACGTGACATCGATTAGCCTAACTTCATTTTCTTCACAAGTTTCTGGTAGGTTGAATTTGTATAATGATAGCCTTGATCCAAATAAGAGTAGGAATGAGGAAGGAAAGGAGTACTTTTATAGGTAATTGTAATAAATTGTTTACAAATTAAATTAATTAATATACTATTAAACCAATTAGTTGAATAGAATGGTTGTGAATTTATGAAACATAGGGAGTTTAAAGATTTTATTTATAGTCATTTCACTAAAGTAAGTAAGGCTTTTTCAAGTCCGAAAAGGTTTGAATTATTGGATTTATTATCACAAAGTCCTAAAACAGTTGAAGTTTTGGCAAAGGAAACCACTATGAGTGTAGCCAATACTTCTAAGCATCTTCAATCCTTACTGGAATCAAAATTGGTTTCATTTAAAAAAGAAAAAAATTACGTGATTTATGAATTAGCGGATGGAAGTATTGATAGTATCTTATCGAGTATTAAAGTACTTACGGAGAAGCAGATGAATGAAGTTAAACATACGCGAGTTGATTACATTTCAAAAGCTTCTGAAATAGAAGCAATATCTATTGAAGATCTTTTTTCTTATTTAGAACAAAATAATTCACAACTGATTGATGTACGACCAAAAAGAGAATATGAAGCAGGGCATATACCAAGGGCAAAATCTATTCCAATTACTGAATTGAAAGAAATGTTCGCATCACTTCCAAAAGATAAAACAATCATCGCTTATTGTAGAGGACCATATTGTATTTATGCTACCGAAGCCACAGAATTTTTAAAAGAGCAAGGCTATACAGCTTATTTATTAGAAGCAGGCGTTCATGAGTGGAAGAAATTAAATCAACTTAATTAAATTTCTAATCTATAACTAACGGTGTTCTTTATAGAAATGATTTTATTAAAAAGAGAACGCTTAATCAAGGTCAATAAAGGCAAAAATAACCTAATAATATTTAGGTTTTTCTTTACAACGGAGGAATAAATATGGGTACAGTAAAATTAGGGATAAAAAATAATATTGTCTTATTTTCGTTATTAATCATTATCAATCTATTCGTAGGATTTATGGTTGGATTGGAGAGAGCCATTCTTCCTATTATTGGTGAAGAACATTTTGGATTGACATCTGTAAGCGCTGCTCTGTCCTTCATTATTAGTTTTGGTTTCTCAAAAGCAATAGTAAATTATTTTGCTGGACAAATTGCTGATAAAATTGGCCGAAAACGAGTCTTGCTAATAGGTTGGGGTATCGGTTTGTTTGTCCCGATACTTGTAATCATTGCACATGCGTGGTGGGTTATTGTCTTTGCTAATGTATTACTAGGTATTAACCAAGGTTTGACTTGGTCCATGACATTAAATATGAAAATTGACTTAGCCAAAAGCAACCAGAGAGGTTTCGCTGTCGGATTAAATGAGTTTGCTGGTTATGTAGGGGTTGCCTTAATGGCTGTGATTTCAGGTTATATTGCTTCAACCTATTCCTTGAGACCAGAACCATTTTACATGGGAATTGTTATTGTATTAATTGGATTTCTATTATCTTTATTTGTTAAAGACACGAATAAGCATTTACAAATAGAGGCACAAAAAAAGAAAAATTCTGATGTTATTAGTTCAAGAGAAGTATTTAAAAGGACTACTTGGACGGATAAAAACTTATCTAGTATTAGTTTTGCAGGCCTTTCAACAAATTTAAAGGACGGAATGTCGTGGGGGCTATTTCCATTCTTTTTCATATCTGCAGGATTAACATTCAATCAAATAGGTGTTATCGTAGCTATTTATCCAGCGGCATGGGGGTTTTTCCAACTATTTACTGGTGCGTTAAGCGACCGTATTGGGCGGAAGTGGTTAATAGCTAGCGGGATGTGGGTTCAAGCTTTTTCCCTTTGGTGGATATTATTTGTTGATATCTATGCCTTATGGATTGTAGGAGCACTAATGCTAGGAATTGGGACAGCTATGGTTTACCCAACTTTTGCAGCAGCAATAAGTGATGTCGCTCATCCAGAGTGGAGAGCTTCTTCAATGGGAGTTTTTAGATTTTGGAGAGACAGCGGGTATGCATTTGGCGCATTGTTAGCAGGGGTATTAGCCGATATGCTAAATATTAGTTGGGCGATTGGATTAGTAGCTATTTTACCTTTATTAGCAGGCATTATGATTGCAACTCGAATGAAAGAAACGCTAGTATAACTCTATAAAAATATAATTAATATTATAATAGTGAATATAAAGAGGAGTTATCACACCCCGCAGGGTATACTGATTGACTTGTAGAATGGTAGACTTAAAATGAAATAGTAGTTATGCCCTCCTTTGTATACATTGAGGATCATGAAAATATTTTGGGATTTTGTATTAGTTAGGAGGATATAATGATCACAGCAATTACTGAATATATAAAAACATATCCTTGGAGAAGAGGTCTCAGTAGTGTCGCAGAAACCTGATAATCCAGTCGTAAATAAAAGTCAACCAGACTGGGTGAAGAGTTACGTTGATTCTCCAGAAAAGCAACAAAAGCTATATCGACGGACGTTATTAATTGTTGTCATTTCACAAATTTTTGGAGGAGCAGGACTTGCAGCAGGTATAACTGTTGGGGCCCTTCTCGCTCGGGATATGCTAGGAACTGATAGTTTTGCAGGAGTTCCCGTTGCGCTGTTTACTCTTGGTTCTGCTGGGGCTGCGCTAATTATAGGGCGACTATCTCAACGTTTTGGACGTCGTTCAGGACTCGCGACAGGATTCTTGGCTGGCGGTATTGGGGCAATAGGAGTAGTGATCGCAGCATTAACCAATAATATTTTCCTGCTTTTTGCTTCACTGCTAATCTATGGTTCCGGAACTGCAACAAACTTACAAGCGCGCTATGCAGGTACTGACTTAGCAAGTTCTAAGCAGCGAGGAACAGCCATTAGTATAGCAATGGTATCAACCACATTCGGTGCTTTTGCGGGTCCAAACTTGGTTGGTGTAATGGGCCGCTTTGCTACGTCAATTGGTGTTCCTTCTTTAGCCGGTCCGTTCATTTTAGCAGCCACAGCCTACATTATTGCCGGATTGGTCTTGTTAGTCTTACTTCGTCCAGACCCTCTTACGGTTGCACAAGCCATTGCCGATGAGCAGAAAACAAGTGATATTAATGTTCTTAACGCGGATTCTAAAACACTTGAAATCAACAAACGAGGAATCATTTTAGGAGCCTCGGTAATGGTCATTACTCAAATAGTAATGGTTGCCATAATGACTATGACACCCGTACATATGCTACATCACGGACATGATTTGAGTGATATAGGGTTGGTTATTGGCATCCATGTCGCAGCTATGTATCTCCCATCCCTTGTCACAGGAGTACTTGTTGACAAGCTTGGCCGAATTGTCATGGCAATAGCTGCAGGTGCCACTTTAATGGCTGCAGGATTGGTAGCTGCTTTTGCACCTGCCGATTCCATGCTGATGCTTATCATCGCTCTAGCTCTGCTTGGACTTGGCTGGAACTTTGGTTTGATTAGTGGTACAGCGCTTATCGTGGATTCAACTTATCCATCCACCCGTGCAAAGACGCAAGGATCTGTAGATGTATTGGTAGCTTTGGCAGGCGTATCTGGGGGAGGGATTTCAGGAATAGTCGTAGCATTTACAAGTTACGCAACCCTCTCACTTGCTGGTGGCTTCCTGTCGTTGTTGCTGATTCCAGTCGTTATTTGGTCTAGGAATAGAAAAAATAAAAACTGAATATGCAAATGCTTCAATTGTGTTTGAAGTTTCAATAGCTATCCTTGAAATCAGTAGATTTCGAGGATAGCTTGTTTATTGTAATTTAATCTGTATAGTCCACAATGTATTAGAATCCTTAGTAGGGTTGGGTGATAAGTTAAAAGTTCGGCGAAAGATAGAGCATATTGCTTTGTTTCAAAATGAAAAAATGATGAAGCTCTTCACAATAGCCGTCAAAAAAGAAGTGTTCACGCTAGAAGAAGGATCATCTGAAAAGGATGATGAGACGATTATGTTATGTACATTTCCAGGATAGACTCTTTTGATTACCATGCAATTGATGAACATATGGATAAATGCAGAGAAGTTTGAGGGAGCGTATGACGGTTGGGAAACAATGGTTATTGAAGGGTAAAGGTATGGAGTAAGTAACTAGTGTAGCATTGAAATAAAATAGGCTTAACACAACATATAAAAAGGACCCCAAAGGTCCTTTAATGTGTTGAAGAAACTTATATTTGTAAAATCAAGGATTTGTAGACCATAATCCAGCAGATTTAAGAAGAACACGTGGATGCAGTTTTAACTGTGCAACCATTATTTCAGCAAGATCTTCTGGCTGCATGACTTTATCTGGGTTGCCATCGGTAAGATTTTCATTGATTGCTAAATCTGTAGCAACTGTGCTTGGCGTCAATGCGCTAACACGGATATTATGCTTTCTCACTTCAAGCATTAATGACTCCGTAAGGCCAAGAAGACCAAATTTAGAAGCGCTATATGCGCTTGTCATAGGTGAGCCTTTTTGGCCGGCAGTTGAAGCAATATTAATAATCTCTCCTGATTCTCTCACAATCATTTCTGGAAGAACGGCTCTAGTCACATAATAGACGCCCATTAAGTTAGTATCTATAATGCTTTTGAACTCTTCAGGTGAAAGATCAAGGAACTTACCGAATTTCCCAATTCCCGCATTGTTAATTAGGATGTCAATTTGGCCAAGTTCTGACTTGATATGATCGACTGCAGCAGTAACAGATTCATTATCGGCTACATCGGCTACAGCGTACGTAACTGTTACATCGTATTTTTCAAGTTCTTTAACCACTTTTTCAAGGTTAGCTGCTGTTCGTCCTAGAAGACCAACATTAATACCTTCTGCAGCAAAAGCAATCGCTGTTGCACGGCCAATTCCTCTACCTGCTCCGGTAATTAAAGCGTTTTTACCTTTTAAATTTTGCATAATATACACTCCTTTATTATCAATACTAACTTGCTTAAATTAGTGTAACAAATCTGTTACGGAAAACATAAACAAAGAACTTGAAATCGATTCTTTACGATAGAAGGAGAATAATGATCATAAAAAGTAGCGAATATTTTAATTGAAAAGAAGAGGGGGAATCAATCTTCTCTTCTTTAATGATTAAAAATATTTCAATCGAATAAATTCATGCTCAAATAGCGTTCACCTGTATCGGGAGCTATGCACAGCACCTTTTTACCTTTTCCTAAACGTTTGGCGATTTCAATGGATGCATAAACTGCTGCAGCTGCGGAAGGACCGACAAAAATGCCTTCTTCGCGAGCTAATTTTTTAAACATATCAATGGCAATTTCATCACTAATCTGCATAATTTCATCGTAAACTTCGGTATTCAAAATATCTGGTATAAAGCCCGGGCTTGTACCTACCAACTTATGTTTACCTGGTTTTCCACCTGATAATACAGGTGATCCTTTTGGTTCTACAACAGCTACATATAAGCTTGGTATATTTTCTTTCAAAGTCTCCCCTGTGCCTGTAATGGTTCCACCTGTGCCAGCTGTTGCTACGAAAGCATCGAGTTTGCCACTCATTTGCGCCAAAATTTCTAACGCTGTTGTAGTCCGGTGAATATCTGGATTCGCGGTATTTTCGAATTGTTGCGGAATAAAACTGTTAGGAATTTCATTTTTTAATTCTAGCGCTTTTTGGATAGCTCCAGGCATTTTTTCTTCACTTGGAGTCAAAACTACTTTAGCTCCGAAAGCCTTCAATAAATTAATCCGTTCCTGAGTCGCATTATCGGGAAGTATGAGAATCGCTTTGTAGCCTTTGGCTGCTGCCACCATGGCAAGACCGATTCCTGTATTGCCGCTTGTTGGCTCGATAATCGTATCACCTTGATTTATCAAACCTTGTTCTTCAGCCATTTTGATCATATTATTAGCAGCCCGGTCTTTCACACTCTTTGTTGGATTAAACATTTCTAACTTCACAAAGACATCAGCTGCCTGTTCCGGCACAATTCTATTCAACCTGACGACAGGAGTATCACCTATTAAGTCCGTTATATTGTTAACTGGTTTCATAAATTAAACAACCTTTCTTCATATAAAGAGGCAGATTACCTTTAATCTATTGTAGTATATATATAGGAAAGGCACCAAGTAGTAGCAATTACGTTTTCAAGAAATTTCATCACTAAAGTAAATTTTAATTTGTATAATATTTAACAGATAGGGGGAACAGTATGCTAACAACAAAATGGTTTCGCTTTTTATATAGTGCGGTACTTATTTTAATCGTAATAAATTTAGCTCTTCTTGTACCTTTTATTTTTAATCCAATACAAGTTATCTTTTCTACATTGGCACCTATTATTATCATTGGTGGGATTTTGTATTATATATTTCGTCCACTCGTCCATGTCTTATCAAGAAAAATGCATCGTGTTTTAGCGATCCTCCTCATTTTCTTGTCGTTCATTGGACTTATAACTGGATTCTCGATCTGGCTTGGTCCATTGTTGGTCAGCCAAGTGACAAACTTGGTTAATAATTTCCCTGCTATTGTTCACCAAGTTCAAAATTGGATAGATGAAGCATTGTCAAGTCAATGGTGGAGTTATATAGAAGACCAAGAATATTTATCTGATTTTGATTCAGCTTCAATTGCCGACAATTTCTCATTAGCTTTGTCAGGTGCAGGAGCGAGTGTATTAGGTATCATGAAAACTTTTTTTAGTGCAATGACATCTTTAGTTGTTGTGCCTTTCGTTCTTTTTTTCTTGTTGAAAGATGGAGATAAACTTCCAGATAGTTTTTTAAGTTTTCTTCCTCATGATTCAAGAGATGAAGGAAGAAATATCCTGCAAGATATGGACGAGAACCTCAGCGCATATATTCAAGGACAAGCAATCGTCAGTTTGTTTGTAGGTGTATTGAGCTTTATCGCTTATTTAATTATCGGTGTAGACTATGCGATTATTTTGGCATTAATTGCGATGTTAACAAATGTAATCCCGTTTGTAGGTCCTTTAATAGGGGCATCTCCTGCAGTGATTGTGGCATTCTTTCAAGATCCGTTGACTGCTTTATGGGTAATTATTGCCATCATTATTATCCAGCAAGTTGAAAGTAATTTAATTTCTCCGAATGTCATGGGAAGAAAATTATCTGTTCATCCCGTAACCATCATTTTCCTTCTTTATATTGGTGGGAATTTGGCGGGACTGGTTGGTATGATTCTGGTAATACCAGTTTATGCAGTTGGTAAGGCAATAGCTGAGAATTTATATCGTTTAATCAAGTTAAGATTCCCGGAAATGCGGTAATACAACACATATAAAATCGTATTTAAACAGAAAAAGCTGGCATCCAGAGAATGGATGCCTGCTTTATTGAAAGATAAAAATCGGTATTTGGTTGCTAAACTATTCAATCGTTACAAATTTTTTATAACTATAGGAGATAAAACACACTAGTTTAGCGAGTGAGACCTGGGAAAGAAATTTGAATCAACTTTTATTGCTCTGCTAATTCTGCAACAGAAACACTTTGTTTACTAGTTGGATCATCAAGGAGATGGACTGTTGCTAGTCCGTTGCTTTGATCGACATGTTCAATATAAATAGGTTCCCCGTTATAGGAGACCCTTATCATGCTTTGTGAAGAAGAGATTTCTTTAGCTCGTTTTGCATCCATGTTAGCAACTCCTTTTAACTTTACTGTTTCAAATTGAATAGATATACAGATGTTTTGTTAGTGTCTGACTTTGATGTATACGAAGCAGATATTATGAAATGTGTTTATATAGGAAGAAAAAAGAAAGAAGATCAAAATAATTGAACTTCTTTTTAATTATGTTCCATTAAACCTGATTTAGCCGATGTTCTACTGCTTCTACAACATTGTCGATAGACATTCCCGACATGGCCACAACTGGAAAATTGAACTCGTCATTATGACCTTCATTGATAGTCCTAACGACACCTAAATCGTATCCTGTAACATTTTCATCGGTGACGAACATCGTTACGTTATGACCTTTTTCTTCTAAAGCCTTTTTTACGTCTTCATAGGGTTCTTCTACTGCAATTTTTGCCATTTCTTTATCCCTCCAATTATTAAAATAAATCCAACCTGATTATTCTTCCCTAAAGTTGCTCCAATAATCGTGCATTAAAGGAGAAGGTATACCTTGAAGATGCAATTTTGTCTCTATTTATTGTAATAGTGGAGTCTAAACTTATTTTTTAGAATTTGTAGAGTAGCAGGGAAGCGATGGACATACTCACAAAAAGTTTTGACTGCAGAAAAGAGCGCGACCGGGATTGCTTGGTACTGCTAACACTCTAAGTTTTCTATTTTTTTATTTAAAGTTTGATTTTATACTCTGTTAAATTCATTTCAAGTAAAATAGTCCACCATTTACAATTTCAATTTTAATTCTAGATTCGTATTGTTCTTGCATTGCTTTTTTCTCCAACTCGTAACATTCGGGCTTGTTTTCTATTCCTTCATAGAAGTATTCTAAGATTTCTCGATCCTTATGCCATCTCATTTTTGCTTCTTCAGCCCATGTATGATCATCTTCTTGTATGATATTTTCTAGTGCTGCATCTAATCTTTCCATGGCGCGAATTGGCTTTATAATATACGTTATTTTAAAGGCATCGTCTGACATTCTTGAATTTAAATCCAATCCATTAACCCAGTCCTGAAAACCATCTACGAGGTTGCCTGTAATTAAGTTAATACCTAAGGAGTGAAACATTTCTTTCGTTTGATCGCTGTAATACGATACCTTATAATTCACGCCTAGCCATGGGGTTAAAATGGTTTTTATTTTGGATTGATTGAAGACCTTCTCATACATTTGTACATATGCACCGAGCTCTTTAGTTGTTTGAAACAATTGATTGAGTCTAGGAGAACCAAAGTGTACCACTTCACCTTTAATGTCTTCATCTAGCTGATTTTGATCGGTGATGAAAGTTAATTGTGCTGGGTTCGGCACGCCATCTGTATTTTCTAAGTATCTCCAATAAAATGGTCGGTTCATAATTTTCTTATCCATATCAACTGTTAATTGAACGGTCATAAAATGGTTATTACTATTTAAAATAGGGCAATTACTTTCTGTGAAAAACTTTTGTAAATAGCCATGAATTTGTTGTGGATACATGGACATCCTCCTTGAATGGGCTTACTATATTTTTCTCAAATGGTTTTTTTGTAAGCTGATAAAATTTCGTCTAAATCACCTACCACTTTTTCAAAAACATCAAGTTTTACATAGAGTAGGTCCAATATATTTTCTTCAATTGTGTTTTGGATAGCTAGATTGTATATATGAACATCATGTTCTTGTCCTAACCGGTGAACACGTCCAATTCGCTGCTCTAACTTCATGGGGTTCCAAGGTAAATCATAGTTTATAACATGGTGACAAAATTGCAGGTTTATTCCTTCTCCTCCGGATTCTGTAGCTATAAGGACCTGCGCTTTATCTTTAAATAGTTGCTTCATCCAATCTCGTTTGTTTTTCTTGAATTTCCCATTAAAGAGGACGCTTGTTATTCCTTTTGTATATAAATACCACTGCAAATAGGCTTGACTGGCTCGATATTCGGTAAAGATAATGACCTTATCATTTGCCTCAGAAATGATCTCGTAAGCTTTTTCTGCCTTCGAGTTCATTTCTAAAACCATCAACTTTTGAATTATTCCTTCAACGTATTCAATTTCTTGTGGTTCAGTGCATTTTTGTCGCATTTTATTTAAGGTCAAGTATGTAGCTTCTTTGCTACTGCACATTTCCTTTTGTAAAGTGATCATAGAGAAGGCACCCGAAAATACAGATGAAATATTTTTAAGTTCTAAAATCAACTCGTAGACTTCTCTTTCTTCTTTGGAGAACTGGATTGGAATTGTTTGAACACGACGTTTTGTCCATTCGATTCCAGTGTCCTGTCTTCTGTTTCTTACCATAACTTGATTCACCAATTCTTTTAAATACTCTTCGTGTTCTAAATTGTGTTTACTCGCAGAAAACGCTGATTGAAACGTCTCGTAATTCCCAAGATGTCCGGGTTTGAGTAATGAAATGAGATAAAACAATTCAAATACATCATTTTGAATGGGTGTGGCAGTTAACAATAAACAGAATTTTTTCTTTAAATTTTGAACAAACTCATAGTTTTTCGTTTTATGGTTTTTTAATTTATGTGCTTCATCAATGATAATCAAATCATAATTCTGCTCATAAATACTTTCTTTATGCGGGCTTCTTTTCGCCATATCCATACTCATGACAACAATATTACAGGTGTTTAGATCGTAATTCTTTTTATATTGCATGGCAGGAATGTAGAATTTTTGGTTCAGTTCTTCTATCCATTGATTGACAAGCGAAGATGGGACCAAAATTAGAGCTTTTTTCACAAGCCCTCTGATTAAATATTCTTTCAAGATCAAACCCGCTTCAATGGTTTTTCCGAGCCCCACTTCATCTGCAAGAATAGCTTTGCCATTCATCCTTTCAATAACCGTTTCCGCTACATCCAGTTGATGAACAAGGGGAGTGAGATTGGGTAAATATTTAGGCGATTGAAGACCCGAAAAATCTGTAATCAAGTTCGTTTTTACTACTTCGTAATTCATATTGTAAAGTAACCAATTATCCCATGATTCACGATTCTCTAATCTTTCAATAAAGCCTTCTTTCCACTCAGACGACCTTTCTATTATCAAGATACAATCACCTCATGCCACTTTTCTTACTTATAAGGTTGTCCCAAAAAGAAGTTACTATGTTTAATTACTTAAATTTATATAAAAAAGACTGCATAGACTAATCAACTCATCGGTTATAATATTTGGGGTAAATGCTACTAAAGGAATAAATTAAAAAATTCAGAGATGAGGAATTAGACGCTTAATTATTACAAACTTTACCGAAATATATATACTGTTACAAACTAATGTCATTTACAGAATTAGGTATTTATTTATAGGCAAATGTTATATGATATTCTTTGTGCAATACTATTGGCCACTTTGAAAATGAGGAATGATGAAAAAGTATGTTAAGCAAAATATTATTAGGGAAAATTACTTTGAAAAAGAAAGTTATGTATCATAAAGCAAAACATTTTGGTTTAACACATTCAAGTGTTGTAGCATGCAGTCAAGAACTAGATTTACTACTTAATCAATACCAAGAAACCCAAGCATCTTAAGCAAGAATTCAAGAGTGTAATGACCAAAAAAATAATTGTGATTTTTTCGGAAAATAAAAAATGATAGTGCCTGATTGGCAAAATTTGCACACTAAAATAGTCGTCCTCAAAGATATGGGTATATCTTGAGGACGACTGTTGCATGCTTATAGACAATTAGCAGTTAAATAATTATTATATAAGTCGAGCCTAATAGAAGGTATAACAAGTACATATTCTTACATATACAGGGGGGGCATGGAGATGAAAATCCGAATTGAATGGACTTACAAAACACCAAAAGGGGAGGAAACAGTCTTCATTTCCGAAGAAATGTTAGCAATTAAAGGACTTCTGATTGCAGAGGACTTGGAGCGGACAGGACGTGCAAAAAACATAATGTTCATCGACAAGTTCGACAGCATGTGGACAATCAAAGAATTGAAGGGTTACTTGAAAGGTATCGAAACCGAACCCCATAACATCACGGTCTATTTCGACGGAGGTTTCGACCGTGGAACCAACAGTTCAGGACTGGGTTGTGTTATTTATTATGATCAAAGTGGGAAGTCGTACCGATTGCGTCGGAACGCAGCCATGGAGAATCTCGTGTCAAATAATGAGGCTGAATATGCCGCACTCCACTTGAGCCTATTGGAACTTGAACACTTAAATGTCCATCATTTGCCCGTCCGTTTTTTTGGAGATTCTAACGTTGTCATTAACCAGATGAGCGGGGACTGGCCCGAGAGTATCCTGTCGGGATGGGCGGAGCGTATTGACGGAAAGTTGCAAGACCTCGGTATTCAGGCTGAATTCGAACTCGTGCCTAGGAAAGCCAATGCAGAAGCGGACCGCTTGGCAACACAAGCGCTTAAAGGCATAGAAATCATAGCGACTAGTGAAATGACAACAGAATTATAAGGATTAATAGTCCTACTTATTGAACAGCAGTTACAATATTCCTGGTATCTTCGTCTAAATGTAAGAAAACAACCCACATACTAATTTTAAGAAACTATTTCGAATAGAACAAATTATTATTAGTTTTACATAAAAACGCCTAATTACAAAATCACTTGCACTTGCTCTTGTTCAGTCCTACCAAAGTGTTAATACAAAGGTATAGGAAGACTTATAATTCGTGAAGGAATAAATACAGCAAAATAAGGCTCTAACAGAGTATCTATATGGGGATAAAAACTCCTTTCGAAGTACCTGATGAGGCATTCATGGCATTGGAGTTGCAAGAAAAAACTTTTGATAATGTTTCAGGTGTTGATGAATACGAGTGTTTTTTCAATATAAAGGTACCTAAAGCTTCACCTAGTGTTATGAAAAACAAGTGTGAACTGAAAGGATAATTTCAGAGGTGATAATACAATGGGGAATTGGTTTCCGAGAATTTACGATATAGCAATGAATCCACTAGAACATACATATTTTAAAAGAATTAGAACGACATTAATAAGAAAAGCTAAGGGAAGGGTACTAGAAATAGGTTCAGGAACGGGAGTGAATATTCCTTACTATACGAATGCTATAAAAATAGACGCAATTGAACCCAATCCTTTAATGAGTAAACGATCATACAAACGAATAAAGAAATCTGGTATTCCCATACAAACCTATTTAGACAAAGCGGAAAAACTTCCTTTCTCTGATAATACATTTGATTCAGTAGTAGCAACGCTAGTTTTTTGCACCATTCCAGAACCTATTAAGGCTCTTCAAGAAATCCAGCGAGTTAGTAAACCCGGAGCTAAAATATTGCTCTTTGAACATGTACGAGTCAATAATAAAAACTTAGGAAAAGCGCAAGATCTACTAACCCCCTTATGGAGAAAAGTTTGTGATGGATGTCATTTAAACCGTGATACACTTGAATTATTAAAACAATCCAACTTGTCAATTTCAAAAATAGACTATCATTATGGTGGACTATTTTTAGTCATTGAGTGCTTTAATGAACAGTAAATCTTTGATATTCAATTTTCAAAATGTACTGGGAATTGAAATGTTAGAGGCTACTATATTAAAGACGCCGATTGAAGTGAAAAAGTCACTTTAATCGGCGTCTTTATTCTTGAACATATTTTACAGCGGATTTGTGAACCTATAGTAACATAACCTAATTAATATAAATCCAGAAAGTGACAACCGGTACTTTAAGAATGTACGAGCAGAATAAAAGGATTTTGCCATACAGTCTAGACTTGAGTTTGAGGCTCGCTTTAAACCTTAAAGTTTATAACTAGTTCAAGTAATAATTTAAAGTAAGTTTTACTTAAGGTTTATAATTTTTAAGCTCTTCTATGACTTTCTCTGTTAAGCCGGGCTCCGTAAAGTTGAATTCACTTACTAGGACACCATCAATATCAACTAAATAGAAATTTACACCATGTAAAACCTGACTTGTACCACTGGGCTTATTTACCAAAGTCTGGAATTCTTCTAAAGCGAATTTTTCTATTTCTTCTTGTTTATATCCAGTAAGCATTTTCCAATTCGAATCATTATCAGTAAACTGAGATAGGTACTTGTCTAACTTTTCTGGTGTATCAATCAAAGGGTCAACACTGAAAGAAACAATTTCTACATCCATATTGTTATTTAGAAGTTCTTCTTGAATATCCGCCATCGCTGCTGTCATTGGAGGACAAACTGTTTCACAACTAGTAAATATAAAATTTGATATCCACATTTCCCCTTTTAAATCTTCAAGACCAAATTCCTCCCCATGTTGATCGGTAAAAGAAAAAGAGTTAAGCTTATCGGGCTGATTTTGGAGTGAAGAACATCCAGTTAAAAAGTACATAACACTTACTATTATAAGAATAATCTTGAACTGCGCTCTATTCATGTATTTCATTTCCCATACCTCCTATATTTTTGATATGAATGGGCAAATGGATAGATACACGAATTTCTCCACTTTCAATACTCGTCATAGAAAAAGAACCATCTTGAATTCGTATAATTTCTTTAACAATTGATAACCCTAATCCCGTTCCACCAGTTTGTCGATTTCTAGCTTTATCGGTCCTGAAAAATCGATCGCCTATACGCTCAATATCTTCCTCTGAAATTGCGAAGCCTGTATTTATCACTTCAAATAGAAATTGATCGTCTTCTTGAGTAAGGGTAAGATGAACAATCGTTTCTTCATTCGAATATTTAACCGCATTATCGATTAGATTATAAAAAATTTGCTGAATTCGTTTTGAATCATTAAAAATAATTAAGTCTTCATCCACATTAAATTGAAAAATAATCTTCTTCTCATTAGAAAGGATTCGAAAAAGGTCACATGTATCATGTAATAACTGAGAAATAACGATGGGCGTTTCTTCAAAACGATATAAATTCTCTTGTAAATAGTTCAATTCCACTAAATCAGAAAGTAATTTTTTTAATCTACCTACTTCTTGCTCAATTGTATTCAAATATTGACGAGCTTCTTCTGGAGAGGAGAATAGCTGATTTTGTAAAGCTTCAGTGTAGCCATTGATATAGGTTAGTGGAGTTCGAATTTCATGAACAATATTAGATAGAAACTCTCTTTTACGTTCCTCTTGGTGTTCCAAGGCTTCGCTCATTTCATTAAAAGCTTGTGACATTTGGCCAATTTCATCTATCTGTCTAATTTGCAATCGATTTTTATAGTTACCTTTCGACACTTCTTTGGATAAGTTTTGAATAGATAGTAAGGGTTGAAAGAGCGATTGTCGAACTCGATTAATAATCAAACTAGTAACAATAAAAAAGAGTGTGCCAATAATAAGAAGAATAGGAATGCTTTTCCCGAAAACTTGTGATAAACCAGCTAAAGGAACGTAAATAAAAATAAATCCAATGGCTTTATCACCGTTAAATATTGGATAAATTGCACCAATTACTTCTTTTTGAAACTTCTTAACGTAGCCCTCTTTCATAATCGATTGACCTGATAATAATATGTCACGGTCACTCTGGGTTACTAAGTTTTCATCATCAATTAGGTATGGAAAAGAACTATTTAACTCTTCCAATTGATTGACTACGATAACCTCATATTCGGATACGATATTATACCACTGTATCTTTTCGATAATAACATCTGACAATTCCCCATAGTGGAAATGTGCAGCTGTTCGTTGACCTTGGTACTCTACGGATTGGCGTATCGTATTTAAATAAAGATCCTTATATAAAAAATGAAGAAACAAAAATGAAAATAGGACAGAAAACGCTATACTGCCAATAAACAATAAATTTATTTTTTTACTAAAATTAACTTTTACCTTCTTCATGATTACACCTCAAGTTTATATCCTAATCCCCAAACAGTTTTTATGAGAACCCCATGTTGTTTCAACTTCAGGCGAAGAGTTTTTATATGAGTATCTACAGTCCGCTCAGTTCCACTATATTCCGGTCCCCAAATCGTTGCCATTAGGTTGTTTCGTGTAATTAAATTGTTTTTATGTGTTACCAATAAGGAAAGTAACCCAAACTCTTTTAATGTTAGTGAAACTTCTTTGCCATCTAAAAATGCAAGGTGATTTTCAACATCAATTGTAATTGGACCAGCTTTTATTGTTAATACTTTACGATAATGTTTAGAAGATCTTCTTAACACAGTTTCAATTCGTGCAATTAATTCACCATAATGGAAGGGTTTAACTAAGTAATCATCGGCTCCTAACTTTAGCCCTTTCACTTTATCCCACTCTTCTCCTTTCGCTGAAAGAAAGATGATTGGCGTATCAGAAGTTTTTCTCAATTCTTTTGTGAAAGTGTAACCATCCATAAATGGCATCATGATATCGACAATAATGAGATCTGGTGATTCCACAAAAATCATTTCTAAGGCCTCCATGCCATTGGAAGCATCCTTAACAAGATAACCCTCAGGTACAAGAAAAGATTTAATTAATGCTCTCATTGCAATTTCGTCATCAATAACTAATATTGTTCCCATACTCATCATAATTCCTCTTTTCAAAACCAATGCATATACTTTAGCTTTCAATTTATATATCATACTTTTAGAAAATGTGAAACTTAATTGCATTTTCAGTAATTTGAAACACACTTCACAATAATAATCAATAAAGTTATGGTGGATATTTGTTTTTTGGAGTAAGAAAGACATGTAATAGTCAAAAACATTAGGCAAGACTTCACTTAAACTTCGCATTTCGATGTTAAAGTCTTTTTATGAATGAAAGGAGAGAAAAATATGAAAAAAATATTATTACTAGGTATTATTTTATTACTAATGATTATTACAGCAGCCTGCGTAGCTCAAGATGACAATATAACAACTGACAAAATAGAGGTTGAAGATAGCGAATCTAGCGAGACCACTGTTGTGTTATCAGAGCCAAGTGAAGATGCGACTTGTAAATATTGTAAGATGGATGTTTATAATAAAGCTCATGATATGGGAATGTTCTCTGCCCAAGGAATCACAGAGGAAGGAAAATCTTTATTTTTTGACGATGTAGGTTGCATGTTAAATCAAGAAAGAATCGATAATAGTACATTAGAAAAGTATGTAAGAGATTATCACACACTTGAATGGATTAAATTAGATGTTGCTGTTGTTGTTAAGACAGAAATAAAAACTCCTATGAATTACGGCTATGCATTTTTTGAGGATAAAGAAGGTGGACAAGCCTTCATAGAAGAACTTGGTAGCGAAAAAGCAAGCTTTTCTTCTATAAGTGACATTGATAAAGTTGCAGGTCACCGTCATATTAAGAAAATAGAAAAAATGCAGAATCTCGAAAGTAAGGAAACACATGATATGAAAAGTGAAGATAATACCGAAATGAATGAAATCAAACCCGAAAACAAAGATAAAGATGAGAACAGTGACTCTCAAAGATGACGATTTTAGGGAAGGGTTTTCCTTTTTGCTTAGGAGGTGGGAGGTTGTTTTTTTCTAAGATTTCATTTATTCTAACAAGTTTACTTCTACTCTTTACTACTTTTCCAATACCTATAGAAGCGGAAGAGGGAATTCAACAACAAATTAATAACGCAGAATCTGGAACCACTATCTTCATTGAGTCTGGTATTTACAATGAAAAAATCATCATTTCCAAACCCCTCACTCTTATAGGAAATGGGGACGTTATCCTTATCAGTCAAGGTGATTTTCCTGTCATTACAATTGACAATACACAAGATGTTCAAATTAATCACATCAATATGAAGAGTACTAATTTGAAGGGAAATTCTTTAGGAATAAAAATTTCAAATAGTAAAAGGATATTAATAAAAGATGTGACGTTCAATTTATTGGATAAAGGAATTGACCTGTTTAAAGTGCAAGACAGTAAAATTGACCAAGTTATTTTGTTAGGAAGAGAAGGTCATTTTTCTTCGAAGTCAAATGGAATTACACTTGATTATACTAAAGAAATTCTCATTGAGAATACAAATATTGAATCTGTTCAAGATGGGATTTATGTGAAAAATGATGTGAATAGTAAAATGATAAATAATGAAATTTCTCATTCAAGATATGGAATTCATCTCATGTATTCGAATGGAACTCAAATATTTAAAAATCACCTCCACAATAATGTGACAGGCGTCATGCATATGTTGACTTCCAATACCGCCATTATTGGGAATATAATAGAACACCAAAATCAGTATAACGGTTTTGGAGTTGTCCTTTTTGAAGGTGAACAAATCCATCTGTCAAAAAACAAACTTTTATCAAATCAAGTAGGAATATCATTTCAGAGCATTGAAAATTCAACTATAACAAAAAATACTGTCGCTTCAAATCAGACGGGGTTTCAATTTATTAAATATGCATCGTCAAATCAATTATCACGAAATGAAGTCTACGGGAATATTGTTTCATCTGTTTCTGATAAAAATGGAGCGATTGTAAATGAAAACTATTGGGATGACTATGACGGAGTGGATTTAGATTTAGATGGCCACGGTGATTCACCTTATCAATCAAATGATTCTTATGCAAAGCTCATGATTAAACAAAAAGAGTACCAATTTTTCTTTGAATCTCCATCCGTTGCAACACTTAGTAAAATAGAAAGAAAGCTTCCCTTTGAAAATAACAGCGTTGTACGTGATGATCAGCCATTTGTTCAAAGGTCTAATAATCAGATCTATTTAAATTTTAATGTAATTCCTTTTATTATTGGGAGTACAGGATTAGTAGGAGGTTGGCTATTGTGGAGAAAAATGTACTGTTAATACGCACGTTTATTCCTTTTTGTACTTTCTGTGTCGTCCTGATCTTGTCAGGCTGCGGGTCTAAAGACATGAGCCCACGTGCGATTCAACCAGAAGTGGATACCTGTGCCGTGTGTAATATGAGTATTACACACGAAGAATTTGCAGCTCAAGCTATATTGACAAATGGAGATAAGTTAATTTTTGATGATTTAGGATGTTTAGTACAATATATACTTGATAAGCAAGAATCAGACATTGGAGCAAGTTATATTAAAGATTATGAAAGTAATGAATGGATTGATACAACAAAGGCTTCCTTTGTATACCATAAAGATTTTTGGACACCCATGACTTATGGAGTTCTTGCATTTGAATCGGAGCAAAGAGCAGTGCAGTTTATCAAAAATGAAGGGCAAGGAAAACTCTTAACTCAGCAAGACTTACAAGAGCATAAGTGGGGAGTTCATGAGTATGAATAAAGCACAAGTATTTGTGTTTTTTGAAATGAAAAAAATCGCAAGAAGTCGTTCTTTACTACTTTTTGGGCTGCTTCTTTCCGTGTTACTTTTGACAATCACTACTGTTCAACTGTTTGCATTGCCTATCACAACATCATTTACACGATATTCTGCATCCTTTTTAAATGTGTTGCTTTTATTACTACCTCTTTTCACATTGTCAATCGGAGCTCTATCGATTTCTTCTGATGTTGATTCACGGTGGTTTTCATTATTGAGAACATATCCAATGAAAGCAAGTACCTATACCTGGGGAAAGTTTTTCGCTTTATTCTTTTCATTTAGTATCATGTTAATTATTAGCAGTGGGCTTGTAATGATGGTTCAAGCTTTGCAAACGCTTCAAGCATTTGACTTCCTACTTATCATTCTTTCTTTCTTCACCGTTGCCATTTTTTCTGCATTATCTATACTCGTTGGAAGCTTATCAAAAAATCGCATTCATAGTTTGTCATTAGCATTAGGGATCTGGGCGTTCTTTTTATTAATTTATGACTATATTGTAATGGCAATTGGAACAGTTGTTTCAGGAATCATATTACAAAATCTTATTATCTTTTTGACATTCACGAATCCAGCAGAATGGATTCGAATTGGATTTATAATATTCTCAGGAAATTCAACAGTTTTGGGACCCCTATATTTTAATTTTTCAACTTTTTTCCTTTCACCTAGTGGAATGATTATTTACGGATTTATTTCAATCCTTTGGGTAATTATTCCGATTTTTATTAGCGGTAAAATTCTATATCGAAAAGAAGGTTGATAATATGATACAAATTAAAAAGCTTTCAAAAAAATATAAAACAGGAAATATAGGTTTGCATCCTTTCGATTTTGAAATTGAAAAAGGGAGTATCGTCGCATTAACAGGTGGAAATGGTGCGGGGAAGAGTACCTTTATTAAATTGCTCACAAATATCATCAGGCCAACCACTGGTTCTATTCAGTGGGGAGTACAACGTTTTAGTTACATGCCTGACGATATGGAATTTCCTACCAACCTAACTGGTCTAGAGGCAATTAGATTATTGGGAGCCTTGAGAAATGTAGAAGAAGAGAAATGCAGCAGGATCTTAAAACAAGTTGGATTATATGATGTTAGAAATCAAAAAATCGAAACTTTTTCAAAAGGGATGAAACAGCGTCTATGCTTTGCACAGGCTTTATTATCAAATGAAAAAGTCCTTATTTTGGATGAACCTACAAATGGATTGGATCCCTATTGGATTAAATGGATGAAAACATTTTTACTCGAGGAAAAAAGGAAGGGAAAAACTATTATCTTTTCCACTCACAATTTTTCTTTCGTTGATGACATCGCTGATGAACTGTTGTTTTTCTATGAAGGGCATGTGTTAATCCAAAATAAGGTGAACACACTTAAGTTGCATTCATCTTCCATAGAGAACACCATAGTTTCTAAGTTAGAACAATTAATGCAGGAAAAACAGAAATTAAATTCAAATTAAAAAGGAACCAATTTTCAAAAAATCAATTCTTATTCTATTTACATAAGTGATAAATAAATAATGGAAAAAAAATTTAAACCCCGCAGGGTATATTTATTGACTTCTAGAATAAGAGTCTTAAAATAGAATTAGTGGCAAAGCCATTAGTTTGTTTTTACATTGGAGGTATTATGAAAAAATTCATTATTTTTCTATTTGTTGTCATTTTCACTTTGACTGCATGTAGTTCTAGTGCTACTTATGAAACGATCGCCATTGATGATATTCCACTAAAAGTAGAAGAAGGATATAAAGTAATAGATGTAAGAGAAACTGGAGAATACGGAGCTGGACATATTCCAGGTTCTTTGAACAAACCTTTATCTGAGATAAAAAATGGAGATATTGAGGGATTAGATAAAAATCAAAAGTATATAGTCATTTGCCAAAGCGGAAACCGCTCAAAAGAAGCAAGTAGCATTTTATTTGATGAAGATTTTATGATATTAAATGTTTCAGAAGGAATGTCTTCTTGGACTGGACCTGTAGAAAAAAAATGATTGTATTTAGTAGTTAAGACGCAAACTCGCAGTAGGTATGCCTATGGGAAAAAAGCGCAAGCGTATGGGCCATTGCCCTTTCACTTGCGCTTTTTTTCTATACTTTATTGAGCTTCTGGTAGCATTCTAAAGTGAACCAGAAACCTGATATCTTTATAGTATTTGTAGTCAAATACTATGTTATAGAATTCTCTTCTTTAAATTAACTCAATTTTCCTCGCTTCGAGTTTTATTGAATTTACCTATATACAAATAAATACCACCCAGAAAAAGAAAAAGGATAGCCGTTAAATACCAAGGTAACTCAGTAATTACATTGCCGAAAGCCGTATATAAGATAGCTGGCATGATGAGTCCTAATAAAGAATAATACATATATTCCTTAAATGACTTAGCCATATCGATTAAATAAAGTGAAAGTAAATGAAAATGAACAAATGGCATGATGCGTAAAATCATGACTTGACTTACGGAAATGGTCTGACCGGGAAACATTTTTTCCTTCAGTCGCGTGATCTTATTACGGAACTTCGGAAATTTAATAACTAGCAAATATGAAACCAAACTCATCAGAGAAAGACCGATAAACGATAACAAAGTACCTTTTATAAAACCAAATAATACACCACCAGCTATACAGACAACGATAACTGGCAAAAAGAAAAATGGGCGAAATAAATGCAATAGAACAAAAAGTAAAGGTGCTAACCAACCTGCGCCTTCAATTAATGTTTCAAGAGATTGGTCAAATTGATCCACACTGAATCCTCCTATCTATTAAAAAATTACATATTTACAACTATAGTCTGCAAAACTCTGATAACAGAAATTAAGGATTCCTACTAGATGATTTCGAGTTCCTCGAGCAGAAATTCTTCATCTACATCAAGAAATCTTGCTATATTTCTAGCTTTTAACACTTATCTGGAAAAAATGTATTGACTGTGAACAATCAAAGAATCAGATTAATTTATAATTTATTATATGTATGATTATGAATAGAGTGTATGTGGGAAATTTGTCTATTAGAATTGTTGGCCAGATTGGGTTGTTCGTAATCCTAGCTTTTTTCCGTCGTTTACTCAAAAAAAATAACCCATCCTGGTGTCAAAGGTTAAGAGGGGTTTCTAATCTTAGTTGGTGAATTCACGCCAACTAATCATTATTTTTGTACGCAATTTCTATTATTATTATATCAAAAGGAATTCTTTGAATCAACCGCGGGAGAATAAGGCTGTAATTGAGTAAACTTATTCAGTACAACAATTCGAGTTTAAAGTAGAACCATGATATAGGATTTATTCATTCTATTTGCTGAGCTGATACGGTACTCATCGCTAGAAAAATGGAACGGTCTTTATTATAACTCGAAGTCACGAAAGATGGATCATTAAAGCAAGACTGTGGGAAATGCTTATAAAGTATTAAACAAACGGAGAAACAAGTAAATTTGTTTAATTATTAAACACTATACTACGCTGAGGTAGGTTAATTCCTTGGTGGTTATGATGTGGTAGAAGGAAAACGTATTGATTATCATTACGGTATGTTTTAAACAGAACCACGTTTAGGAAGTTATATTCCAATAGGTAAAGGGGACATCCGGAAAGATATGCAAAAGATAAAGAATACAAAGCGTATGGCTTCTCACCAGCAGCTACACCACCACTTGGTAAAGCAGGCAATAAATATGGAGAAACAGTTACTCCACATATTACATTTTGAGCTTTGGATTATGTACCACGAGAAGTTTAGAAAAATATTAAAGTACTGAAAGAATTAAATAAGTATAGCAAATATGGTTTTTATTATTCTATAAACAACGAGACAGGTGGAAGTGGAAATCGCAAAAGCTTATCTCCAAGGGATGTTCATGATGTCAATCGCCAATTATTTAAAAGAAGTTGTGATTCGTTAATTCTTCCACCAAGATCCGATTGGTAAAGAATCTGAAGAATTATTAATAATTGAAAATTTCAATAACAAACAAATGCTACATTTAAACGCCAGAATTTTGCTGATTTTTTCATCAATAAAAGATCAGCCATAGAATACTTGGCTGATCTTTTATATTCCCAACACTTACAATGTAAATTAGATAGACATCAAAAGATATGAGGAATTATGCTATAAAACAACTTTAAATGAATTAAGTTAAGCGAGTAGCCGGTAAACAAGAAAATTCATTTCATCACGATAGCTTCACCATCAATAACAATCTCATCACGTTGGTTTCTTACTTGCGTTCGAAGACGAATGATTTTTTTATCATCTCTTTTTTCTATTATTTCTACCTCAGCAATAACAGTGTCTCCAATTCTAACAGGAGCTCTAAAGATTAGATTTTGTGATAAATAGATAGTGTCTGAACCTGGCAGCTTCATTGCTAATACAGAAGAGATGAAACCAGCAGTTAATATACCATGCGCAATACGTTCAGAAAATATTGATTTTTTCGCATATTCAGCATCAACATGTAAAGGGTTGAAGTCACCAGTAATTCCAGCAAATTGGTAAATATCAGATTCAGAAATGGTTTTAGAAAGGCTGGCCTTATCACCGATTTTTAAATCATAATAGGTGAGCACATAATTCCTCCCAGTTACTCGGTATTTCGTTCACTTACTAATTCAATCGTCTTGTATTTAAACTGTAGGTAGAAGTTCTTTATGAGTTTGTTTCATTTTTTCAGTTAGTTGCTCTACTGTTTTCAGCACTTCAGAACGACCCTTTTGTTGTTGGTCAAGAGCTTCTTTAATATTAGACTCGAATTGATTCTGTGATTGTGTGAATAAATCCAACATAATTTTGCTAGGTGTCCAAGAAAGAGCTTGAACGGAATTATTAATTTCCTCAATTTGATTCATCCAAGTGGAAACAAGCGGATTACCTTGATTATTATCAACTGTATTCAACGTACTTTGTAAGTTTGTTTTCCACTCTTCTTTTATTTTAGTTTCTTCTTCTTCCATCTTCTTTAACGCCCCGCGAGTAGTATTCATAAATTCTTTTTGGTTTTCTACAGCTTGTAATGATTTTTCAGCCATTTCAGTTTGAAAACCTTGAAGCGTTTTAAAACTGTTCAACCAGCCATCCCATATTGAATCTACTGCGTTAATCGATTGCTGATTTGTCATTGTCGTTATATTCGTATTCATAATTATTCCTCCTTTTTATTGTAACCGTGAAACAGTTCATTCTATATGTTGCATGCAACAAATGTGCATTGGTACCAATAAGTTTTTTATTTCTCCTCATCTGAATCTTTTGAAGATGATTTATAAGGAGTAAAAAAAGGATTATATAAATTAAAAAATTGATTCAACATTTTTTGGTAATGTCCAAGCGAGCTAGCCCAAACCTCTAGATATTGTTCACCAGCTGCGGTAATCGTATAGATTCGTTTTGCTGGTCCTCCTGATGTCGTATCCCATTTAGATGTAACCATGGCATCCTTTTCGAGTTGTCGTAAAATTCGATAAAGATTTCCTTGATCAACTGAATCGAATCCGAATTGTGTGATCTTTTGCATTAACTCATAGCCATGTGAATTCCAATCGCGTAAATGTAATAGCATGATTGGAATTAGGAAATTTTTTGGAGTACCTAAATTGGTACTTTTATCATTTTTGTTTTCCTCCTGTTTTGAATCCATAAATCATCACCAACCAATCATATAAAATGTCTATACATGTAATTTACACCTACATGTTTAAATTGTCAAATACAAATTTTTTAAAAATTTGTATTTCTTTTTTCGGATAAATAATTCTTCAGTTAAAGTCAATTTTTCGAATATGTTGGAACCCAATTTCATAGAGTAGTAAAGTCGTCATGAAAAACAGCGACACTACATCTTAGATTGAATAACTAGTTCATTCGGAATATAGCGGAATCTGTCGAGTACTGTTGAAGAAACAAAGAAACGGTAGAATAGTTAGTACTTTCTTTATATTCCTTTAATATCCAACGTCTCGTATAGTTAAGTTATAGGGAATGAACCGATATTCTCTGAGATAGAAAATATTAAGGAGATGAAGTATTTTGTCACAAACGTTGCCATTTGATCCACTTACAATGTGGAAGAAAATTTATGAACAAACTGAAGCTAGCTGGAATGATGCAATCCAAGAAACATTGAAAAAAGAATCTTTCTCTGAGGGAATGGGAGAGACGTTAAACTATTATCTTAAATATCAGGAGCTTGCAAAAGAAACAACTGAAACCTATTTGAAACAAGCCAATATGCCTACACGGAGTGAAGTTGCGGATGTAGCATCTCTCGTAATAAACTTGGAAGGTAAGTTTGACGATCTTGATGAAAAATTCGATACAGAAATGACTAAACTGGATCCGACAATAGAGATTAGCCAGTTAAAAAGAGCTGTTACAGATTTGGATATGAAGTTGGATAAGGTACTTGAAGCAATCGAGTTAATAGGTAATGAAAAATCATTGGAAGTAATCGGCAAAACAAAATCCTATGATGTAATTGCTAAAGCTAAAAACGCTGATACAGCTATGAAAGCAAAACCTTCTGAAGCAATTAACAAAGAAAAATCGGTAGAAATCAGTAAAATAAAACCATCCGGTGCAATTAGCAAAGTAAAGCCCATTGAAACATCGAAAGAATTGAATTAAAAATTAATTCACGTACTTGTAATATAAATACAATGAATGGATGTGTATGTTGATGGCAATGGATATAGTGGACTTAACTAATAAAAATACAATTCGTAAACCACTTGAAGGGAAAGTGGCAGTTGTAACAGGGGGATCACGTGGAATCGGAGCTACCATTGCGAAGGTTTTAGCAAAAAATGGTGCATTCGTTGCAATCAATTATCAAACAAGAACTGATAGTGCAGATGCCGTTGTTAAGGAAATCGAAGAACTTGGTGGTACTTCTTGTGCAATTCAATCTGATGTTTCTAAACCAGAAGATGTAAAGAATTTTATGGAAGAAGTAAAAAAACGTTATGGGAAGATTGATATTCTTGTAAATAATGCAGGAATTACAAGAGACCGTACGTTCCGTAACTTGTCAGATGAGCAATGGAACGAGGTTATCAATGTAAACTTAAACAGCGTTTTCTATACAACTTCTGCGGTAATTGATCATATGTTGGAACGTAAATATGGTCGAATTATCAATATAAGTTCAATCATTGGTCAAGCGGGTGGATTCGGTCAATCGAACTATTCAGCTTCAAAAGCTGGAATGATCGGTTTAACGAAATCTTTAGCATTGGAAACTGCAAGAAATGGTGTTACTGTCAATGCAGTTTGTCCTGGCTTTATCGAAACTGAAATGGTTGGAGAAATGCCAGATAATGTAAAAGAAGGTATTGTATCTAAAATACCTATGAAACGTTTAGGGCAAACAAACGAAATTGCGGAAGCAGTGTTATTCCTTGCACAAGCTGACTATATAACTGGCCAGTCAATTAATGTGAATGGCGGCTTATATATGTAAAAAAGGACTAATATCTTTGTAAAAGGGGCTTCCGAAAAGGAAGTCTCTTATACATGAGTTTTATTTATAAGGGGGAAAATAATGATTTATTCTAATACTGAAGAAGTAGAAAAATGGATGAAAACAATGCCCGATGATGTTAAGAAAAGTTACCAACGCTTTACACGTATGACGCAAGTTCTTACGGATGAACCGGACCCAAAAGTTGGTCAAACTCCAAAAGAACTTATCTGGACAAAAAATAAAGCTAAACTATATCGCTATCAACCTGCCATTAAGAAAACGAATAGTGTTCCTATTTTAATGGTTTATGCATTGATTAATAAACCATATATATTGGACTTAACACCTGGTAATAGTTTAATTGAACATCTTACCAATCAAGGTCACGATGTATATTTAATTGATTGGGGCACACCGGGTTATGAAGATAAAAATATGAAGTTGGATGATTACATTTTAGATTATATGCCGCGTGCTGTTAAGAAAGTAATACAAACATCTGGCGCAAGTGAAATCAGTTTATTTGGTTACTGTATGGGTGGAACGATGACTTCAATTTTTGCTGCTCTCCATACGGACTTACCAATTCGGAATTTAGTATTCATGACGAGTCCATTTGATTTTACAGATGCGGGTTTATTTACAAATTGGTTAGACAAACGTCATTTTAATGTAGATAAACTAGTTGACACACTTGGTATGATTCCGCATGATATGATCGATTTCGGAAACAAGCTGTTAAACCCAATAGCAAATTTCTATGGTCCATACCTCAGTCTGGCTGATCGAGCTGATAATGAGAATTTCGTAAACAACTGGATGTTGATGCAAAAGTGGTTGAATGATGGAATTCCATTTGCAGGTGAAGCTTATAGACAGTGGATTACTGAATTTTATCAAGAGAATAAACTAATCAATGATGAGTTATATATAAGAGGTAAGAAGGTTGAATTAAGTAAGATTACAGCAAACGTTTTAAATATTGCAGGTAAGCGTGATGTAATTGCTGCTCCAAACCAAGTAGAACCGCTAAATGCTAAAATTTCAAGTGAAAATAAGACTTTCCATCTGATGGATACAGGTCACGTTTCAGTTGTTGTCGGACGTAAAGCAATTAATGAAACATATCCACTTATTGATACGTGGCTAACAGAAAATTCACAACCATAAAAAGGTTTCAAATGCCAACACAATTATAAATTGTGTTGGCATTTTTTTAATACGATAAAGTTCAATCATGACATTTAATATAATTGAAATTCACTTTCTAGTGTTAAGAGTAATTAAAATAGTAGGTTGAATGAGTGTGATTTCAGCTTCTTCATAAATGCTTCTTCGTCAAGTAATTAAAAACAACCGGTACCATTCATTAATTAATACCGATATGATATAGTACTATTCAATAGATAGTACCGGAGGTGGATGATGGGTGAATGTGCAGTTTAAGAAAGGTGTCCTGAGTTTGTGTGTATTGGCTCTAGTGGATCGACAAGACCGCTATGGTTATGAGTTGGTGCAGGCGATTTCGGATAGTATTGAAATATCGGAAGGTACGGTGTATCCATTATTGAGGCGTTTAACGAAAGAGGGATATTTTACTACGTATTTGTCTGAGTCAACAGAGGGACCGCCGCGTAAGTATTATCAGATTACGGTGCAAGGCAAGAACTATTTGCAGGATCAGCTTGCTGAGTGGAAACATTTTGTTGAAGGGGTTCATCAATTGTTAGACAAGGGGGAAGTATGATGGAAAAATCGCTTTATTTAGAGGAATTAAAAAATGAATTAGGGAACTTAAAGCCGGATGAACTGAAGGATATTATTAGTGATTTCAATGAGTATTTTGCGAATGGTAATAAGGACGGCAAAACAGATTTGGAAATAATAGAGTCTCTTGGGACGTCTAAATTTATTGCGTCTGAATTATTGAAAGCATACACCGAGGATGACATGATTCCAGAGAATTTACCGGTGGCTGGCGAGTATAGGAAAGTGGATATGCAAATTGAGAATGGCCATTTGACAATTGAACCGTCTCATGACGAAATAGCACATGTGAATATGTCAGATCATTCAAATCAAACATTGCTTTCGATGGATGTGATGGGTGATACACTTATGATTAAAGTAAAGCAGTCACGTCGGTTTTTCCCATTTGGTATTGGAATGAAGGTACCTGTAGTGTCGGTAAAATTGCCGGTTCGAATGTATGAATCGATTAAAGTGAATAATGATAATGGTTCTACGAAGGGTCATTCATTGCGTGCTGAGGTTGTGGCGATAGAGTCAGATAATGGCCGCATTGAGTTGAGTCAGGTAGTCGCAACGCAACTTCGCACGATTTCTGATAACGGTCGTATTATGCTGACGAAAGTGCAGGTAACTGAACTTGAAGTAGAAAGTGATAATGGCCGTTTAGAGCTTAGTAATGTGAAGGCTGATGTAGTACGCGCGAAGTCTGATAATGGTCGCATTGAGTTACATGATGTACAGGCAATGATTGAAGCAAAAACGGATAATGGAAGAATTGTAGGCTATGTAAAGATCTTGACTAGGCCAATCAGCTTGAAGACTGATAATGGTAGCATTGAACTTACGATGAATCACAAACCGGAACATGCTACAATTCGTGTGGATCGTGATTGGGGTAAAGTAAGCGTATTCGGTGAGAAGTCGAGGGACATGATTTTCGGAGATGGTTCTGTGCTAATTCAGCTGAGCTCGGATAATGGAAGCATTACGGTAAAGGAAGCTTAGCTTTAATCCTTAACAATTCCAAAGTTCTAAGAACACAAGATAGGTAAGCTAAACAACTGGGAACTATCATGCTCACATAAAAAGACCGTAATCTAATCTTCATTTAGATTGCGGTCTTTTATTATGAGTTAAATTCATAAAAATATAAAAGTTTCAATATTTTAGTAACATATCTCAATTGATTGAGTAAAAAAACATCATCTTTAATCAATAATTTAACCCTTTTGAAACCATACTATATTTTGAGGTGAAAACATGAAAAAACTGTTGTCCCATAGTGATTTGGATGGAGTTGGATGTGGTATTTTAGCAAAGCTCGCTTTTGGTAAACAGGTGAAGGTAAGATACAATTCTGTTGCGAGTCTTAATCGTGAAGTAGAATGGTTTTTGGAAAATGATAGTAAGGATACATTTTTATTTATTACAGATTTATCTGTAAATGAAGCGAATGAAAAGAAGCTTAATACATTTTTTCAAGCTGAAGGAAAGGTTCAATTGATTGATCACCATAAGACGGCTCTTCATTTTAATAATTATGAATGGGGGCATGTGGTAGTAGAAGATGACGAAGGAAAATTAACTTCAGCAACTTCTCTGTTTTATCAATTTCTTGTGGAGCATCAACTAATGGAGCCAACTGGATCTGTGTCGGAATTTGTAGAGCTTGTTAGACAGTATGATACTTGGGAATGGGAGAAAAACGAGAATTTTCAAGCACAGCGCCTAAATGCACTCTTTTTTTTAGTGTCAATTGAAGAATTTGAAGAAAAAATGATTAGCCGACTTATGACAAGCGAACATTTCTTTTTTGATGAGTTTGAAAAGAAAATACTTGATATGGAAGATAATAAAATTGAACGTTATATTCGCCGGAAGAGGCGAGAACTTGTTCAGTCTAAAGTCGGTGAACATTATGCCGGTATCGTTTACGCGGAATCATATCATTCTGAGCTTGGAAATGAACTTGGTAAAGAGTATCCGCATCTTGACTATATTGCCATATTAAATATAGGAGGAAAACGATTAGGATTTAGAACGGTTCACGACCATATTGATGTATCTGAAGTAGCAGGTAAGTTCGGTGGTGGAGGCCACGAAAAAGCTTCGGGTTGTTCTTTGACTGATGAAGCCTACAAGAAGTTTGTGGTTGGAACGTTTCACATAGATCCTCTCAGAGAAGACGCGAAACGAAATCGTTATAACTTGAAACGGTCTAAATTTGGTTCTCTGTATAAAAACCAAATAAATGAAGTCTTTTTTCTATATCAAGTCAATGATCAAGATTGGGTGATTGAACAAAATAAAAAAAGAATTGATACGACTTATGTGAGTTTTGAAGAAGGTGAAAAATACTTAAAAAGAAATCACGGAGCCTGGCTAGTTAGAGACGATACTTTTGTAAGTTATTTAATGGATAATGCCAGTAAGTTAAAAAATGAATAGTATGAAGCGAAAAACTTAGACGGTTTAACAATGCCTTACAAAAATCCTCATCAAAAAAGAGTTGGAGATGAATGACACCTTCTTTCATTAGACTTTTAATAAATATAGAAAAGCCTTTCTGGAGATACAGAATTATCTATAACTTGTATCTAAGAATTCGTAATAAACTTGGTGCTTAAAGGGCATCCTTTTAATGTAGAGGAATTTAAGGAGGTTACATGACTTATGGGATTGAAAGAAGAAATTCAGTATTTAAAAGAATATCACAGTGGTGAGAGAAGTGTATTGAGTGTTTATTTGAACACTAATCCAGGGGATCCTGAACAGTTGAATGGTGCATGGAAAATTCATTTGAAAAACGGATTGAAGGATTTAGACAAGTATTTAGCAGCTTCCAATAATGATACAGAATTGAAATCTTTTAAGAAACTCAAGAAAAAAGTAATGGATGAAATCGGAGATAATCGAAATGATTTGCACAAAGGAGTCGTGATTTTTGCATCAGAGAACCCTCCACTGTGGTCAGTTTATTATGTGCAAGTCCCTGTGAAATCAAGCTTCCATTGGGAAGACCATCCAGTGCTTGAAGAGATGGAATATATGTATAAAGCATATCCGGAAGCAGGAATTATCTTGCCAAGCTTTGGGGAAGTTCGCATATTCGACACTGCTATGGGATCCATCAAAGACGAATTGGTCTACATATTTGATGCGAATCTTGAAGAATGGGGGGAAGAGAAAAACATGGACCCTGATGGTCAACATGTAATTGGGAGCAGTAAAGTAGACTTCTTAGAATCACGCCTTAGAGAAAACTTGTACAGATTCTATAAGGAGATGGGTACAAACGTAGAGCAGCTGAAAAAAAGTCGTGGTTGGAGTGAAATACATGTAGCGGGTGAAGCGGAATTAGCAATTGCTTTCTCCGAAACATTGCGCGATAAACCAGCAAGCTGTATATATAAAAATTTAAATAATAGTCAACCGAATGAAGTAATTCATCAAATTTTCGAAAAATAAAATACAAAAAAACTCAACTTAATCGCACGGATTCTTAAACGATAATATAAAAGTAGCTCATGACACAATTTGTGTAGTGTAAGTGTTATAACTTTCATTATTAAAATGTAGCTGTCATGGGCATTTACTTATAGTTCCACATAGAAGAACATTCCAACGAATGTATTAATCTGAATTGGAAAGGAGTTTAAGTATGGATCTAAATTTAATTTGGCAAACAGTTCTCATTTTTGTAATTGGTACATTAATCCTAAGGGTTAGTGGTAGAAAATCAATATCTCAGATGACGATTCCTCAAACAGTAATAATGATAGGAATTGGTACATTGCTTATTCAGCCTGTAACAGGTAGAGGGCTCTGGACAACTTTTGGCGTAGCATCTGTATTGGTATTAAGTCTAATAATTACGGAATACTTTCAAGTGAAATTTGACATAGCTGAAACAACACTGTCAGGGAAAGCATTACCAGTAATTGAAAACGGTGTTTTAAACGAGAAGAACTTAAAAAAGCTCCGTCTACCGGTAGATAAGTTAGAAGCCAGACTTCGGCAATCTGGTGTTTCTTCAATTAATGATGTTCAAATTGCAACAATTGAGTCTAGTGGACAATTAGGATATTTATTAAAAGAATCAAAACGTCCTGCAACAAAAGAAGATATACAAAACCTGATTCAATTAATTCAATCTGGGAAAATAAATTTGGGGAACCAAACGTTTTCTCAAGAGAATATCTTTACCGAAACAATAAATAAAGAAACGTCTGATGTACCAAGTCATTTACAATAAGTAATTAATAATGCAATGGTTAAGTTACCCTTAAAGAGGATATAATTTATTATTTAAAGGGTCTACTCTTAAGGCATATTCATATTTTTATGAAAAAATTGAATGGTGTTTATAAAACTTAATAATAAAATTCAAATGAAGTAATTAATCTGAGAGCATTTCATTTTTCAAAATGTTATTTTTCTTACGCAGAAATTATAAGAAAAAGGAGCTAAAATCAATTCCTCTATTTAGTGTAAGTGTGATAAATTACATATTTCATATGAAGCTGTTTTGCATCAGTCAAAAGTTCATGCTTATACCTTTTCTTATTCTAAGTTTTATTTAAATAAAACTTATTTGACGTGTAAAATGCTCATTTCGTATTTATATTCCATGGCAATTCTATATTTGGCGGAAAATTCTGTGAACTATTTCCGGGGAAATAAAAATATTGATAAATGATTGACAATCAATCTAATTGATGAAATAATCAAACAAATTCATTTTTAAGAAAAGCTGGGCATTTTATTCAATAACGACTCCTCCTCTCTAAATACAAAGGTTGAGATTTCTGCTTTTTATTATCACATGTACTTGTATAGTTTAATGTAAAAATTTTTCTTATCCTAAAATTAATTTAATATAATTATTCTTATTTAGAGCAGGTGGAGGGACAAGCCCTATGATACCCGGCAACCGATTCAATTTTGGACACGGTGCTAATTCTTGCAGCTTATTGCTGAGAGATAAGAAGACGTTTATCCTGTTAACCTCTTCTTATTATGATGAGGTTTTTTTGTGTCAACTAAATTAAAACTGAGTTTAATACATACAAAAGGAGAAGAGTTCAACATGAGCGAAATAACAGCATGCTATCAGCTTTTTGGAAAGCCCGGTTCTTTTGAGAAAAAGGCAGAAGGAATTGCACTTGGTTTAACAATTGGATCTTGGACGGATTTACCGATGCTCGAACAACAACAATTAAAAAAACATAAAGGTACTGTCGTATCAATAAAAGAGTTTGTAGACGAATCTTACCAAATAACACCGGAAGTAATTAAAGCAGAAGTGAAAATTTCTTATCCTAGTGCAAATTTCACGTCAGATATACCAGCAATCTTGGCGACTGTTTTCGGAAAGCTGTCTCTAGACGGTAAAGTCAAATTACTAGATTTAGAATTTGGAAAGAAACTAGGAAGTAATTTTCCGGGTCCTAAGTTCGGGATTGAGGGAATTCGTACTATTCTTAATGTTCATGAACGACCACTGGTTATGAGTATTTTTAAAGGAGTAATTGGTAGGGATATAGATTATTTGGTAGCACAATTACGAGAGCAAGCTTTAGGGGGAGTTGATCTTGTTAAGGATGATGAGATTTTATTTGAAAATCAGCATACTCCATTTGAACAGCGTATTACAAGAGGTAGAAAAGTTTTACAACAAGTATATGAAGAAACTGGACATAAAACTTTGTATGCAATTAATTTAACAGGGAGAACATCTGAACTAAGAGGGAAGGCGAAGAGGGCGAGTGAGATAGGGGCTGATGCCTTACTATTTAATGTTCATACGTATGGACTTGATGTCCTGCAAGAGTTAGCTGAAGACAAAGAAATTCAATTACCGATCATGGCGCATCCAGCGTTTAGTGGAGCTTTCACTTCTTCTTCATTTTACGGGCTATCAAATCCACTACTCCTCGGGAAGTTAACACGCTATTTAGGTGCGGACTTGTCACTCTTCCCATCACCATATGGTAGTGTAGCTCTAGAAAAAGATGTAGCCCTTGCAATTGCTGAAGAATTGACGAAAGAATCTACTTTTAAACGAACTTTTCCAGTTCCATCTGCAGGTATCCATCCGGGGCTAGTCCCGCTACTAGTTCAGGATTATGGAATTGACTGTGTGATTAATGCTGGCGGTGGTGTGCACGGACATCCATCGGGAGGAGCTGCTGGTGGACGAGCATTCAGACAAGCAATTGATGCTGTTTTAGAAGGTAAAGAATTGTCGGAAGTAGTTAAAGAACAAAATGAATTGAGAGAAGCACTTAAATTATGGGGAAGTGACAAATGAAAAATCTAACTATTTTTTGTGATTTTGACGGGACTATAACGACTCAGGACAACATTATTCATATTATGAAAAAGTTTAATCCACCTGAATGGGAATCAATAAAAGATAATATTTTAGCACAAAATATTTCAATTGAAGAGGGAGTTAGAAAGATGTTTTCACTGCTGCCGTCTTCACTAAAGGATGAAGTAATATCATACGTACTTAAAGAAGCGCAGATTCGTGAAGGTTTTGGGTCTTTTGTGGTCTTTACAAAGAAATACAATATCCAGCTATACATAGTTAGTGGAGGAATTGATTTTTTCGTCAAACCTCTTCTAGAGCCATATGGTCCTTTTGAAGACATCTATTGCAACATAGCTGACTTTTCTGAAGATACTATTAAAATTATTTTCCCTTTTGGATGTGATGAAACTTGTCCTAGTCAAGGGTGCGGTTGTTGCAAACCGTCTATCATGCGAAATCGTCTTCCTAAAGATGCTACTAGCATAGTTATCGGAGATTCAATAACAGACCTAGAAGCGGCTAAACTTGCAGACATAGTAATTGCAAGAGATTTTCTCGTTGAAAAATGTGAAGAGTTAAGACTGCCTTACGAAAAATATGAAAGCTTTCATGATGTAATTACGATTATCGAGACACGATTGGGTGTGAAGTCATGAAACTACTTCAGGAGAAGTGGAATGAACTAGCAGATATAAAAGATGAGTTAGCTACTCGGGATTGGTTTATGGGAACAAGTGGGAATCTTTCTATTAAAGTAAACGATAGCCCAACCCAATTCCTAGTATCAGCCAGTGGTAAAGATAAGAGAAAAAGAACTTCTAAAGACTTCTTAGTTGTTGATAACAAAGGGAGTTCAGTTGAAGTTAGTGATCTCCGCCCGTCAGCTGAAACACTTTTACACTGTGCCGTCTACAATAATTCAACTGCTGGTTGTAGTCTCCATGTTCATACTGTTGCAAATAATGTTATCTCTGAATTATACGGGAGATCTGGGAAGATTGACTTTAAAGGTCTAGAACTTATCAAAGCGTTTAATCTTTGGCAGGAAGATGATGTTCTAAGTATTCCAATCATTCATAATTTCGGAGAAATCCCAAAATTGGCGGAAGAGTTCCAATCACATGTCAAAAGTGATAAAGGAGCTGTACTGATTAGAAATCACGGGATTACGGTATGGGGAGTAAATGGTTTCGAAGCAAAAAAACTACTAGAAGCTTGTGAGTTTTTATTCCAATATCAACTAACGTTGGATCAATTAAATGTTAAATAAGAAAGGAAGATCTTAATGGCGATTATTAAAATTCAAGGAACAAACAAAGTAATTGAAGAACAAAATGAGGTAGCTTCATTTTTGGAGCAACAAGAAGTTATTTACGAACATTGGGACATTGAGAAACTTCCTTTAAACCTTCGCGAAAAATTCGCTCTAAGTGATGATGAAAAAGAGGAAATACTTGTAGCTTTCGAAATGGAAATTGAAGACATTTCAAAACGTCGTGGCTACAAAGCATCTGATATAATCTCCTTGTCAGATTCTAACCCTAATTTAGACAATCTTCTAAAGAACTTCCAAAGAAAACATCATCATACTGATGATGAAGTTCGCTTCATTGTGAGTGGTCATGGTGTATTTATTATTCAGTCCGCAGATCAACGATTTTTTGAAGTACATCTAGTACCAGGTGATTTAATCTCAGTACCAGAAAATATTCTTCATTATTTTACGCTTTCTGATGATCGTAAAGTTGTTGCTATTCGTATATTTGTTACGATAGAGGGATGGGTACCTGTATATCAAGAAAGTGTCTAAGATTAAATAGTAATTACTTTATCTTACCATCTACTTATTTCAGAACACACTAACAATAAATGAAAAAATCCAGTAACTAAATTAGTTGCTGGATTTTATATTGCAATCGAATACAAATATTAAATGCAATTAAGATATACCACAAAGAGCGTTACTTGTCTGTCGAATCCGATTTTCGATGATTTTGCATTCGCTGAGGCAGCAGGCTGTCTGTCTGTTCATTTTCTCTTATGACAAAGTCAGTCAAATAATACATTAAAAATAAAAGTTCTCCGTTTTTACCAACAGTTCATCTACGCAGTAAGCGCATTTAGGTATTGGTCTCAGAGTAGTAAGCAAATAGAAGTATAAACCCAAAATACACAATGAGAATAAATTGTACATATCGCGTTCCTTACACGGATAAACCATTAATACACCGACTAAATTCTGACCGTCTAAGCAGCATCTCGAGGGTCAAACACCTTTATATCAAAATCCCACAATTTATCCTTCTAAATTTTTATCGATTAACTTAGTAGTATTTTCATTTAACTTGTACAAGAACCGGACTTCCAATCTTAAAGTTTACAGAGGTATAAACTTCCACAGAGGTATTAAGCATCCATAAAATTGTTTATTTCCTAAAGTTTCCTTAAATTTAAGTCCATAGACTTTCTCATAGAAGAAGAGGGGATTATGATGCTTCATGAACAAAGGAAAGCTTAGAGTAGCCTGATCAAAAAATATTCAGGTGACCATGTGGTATAACGTCCTTGTTAGCTTTGCCGATTCTTATAAAACAAGATGTCATGCTCAACAATACACCACTTAATTGGCTTTTTCTCTGATTAATCTGTCTTAGTAGTTCAATGAAAGACTCCTGGATTCATTCCGTAATCAATAATGGAAGTCCTCCTGCACTTCCTAGTAGTGTGATTATTGTTCTTCATTTTAATTCCCTTTTTATGCATAATGTATATATAAAAGAGGTGTTGGTATAGGGATCTATTAACAATAATTCAAAAGACACCCCATTTATTACTATTGAATAGGCAATAAGCTTCCTATATAATTAAAATAATTATCCGAAATATTCAGAGAATAAAATACTGTTCGGATAATTAAAGGGACATTATAAGGGGGCATCTCATTGAAAAGTTTGAAACGTATTTTTTCAGTTGGAATTATTTTATCTAGTGTAAGTTTAGCTTTGTTTGGGTGTGGTACAGGAACCTCAACAAGTGAGAATGGGGATACCGGGGAAGATAAGAAATATATAATCGCGACAGATGCAACGTACGCTCCAATGGAGTATATGGATAAAGACGGAAATATAGTTGGTACAGACATCGACATCGTTAATGCTATTGCAGACGAATTAGGTATTGAAGTAGAGTTTAAAAATTATGGTTGGGAACCATTATTCTCAGCAGTAAAAAATGAGGAAGTAGACTTTGCTGTATCCTCTATAACGATTACAGACGAGCGAAAACAAACATTTGACTTTACTGAACCTTATTACGCGGCAAATCAATTAATTCTTGTACCGGAAGATTCAACTGTTACTAAATTTGATGACTTGAAAGATATGAGAATTTCTGTACAAATTAATACCACGGGTCATGAAGTAGTAAAAGGATTACTTGGAAAGACGAGTTCTAAAATTGTCGCTCCTGAATCAATGCCTCTAGCAATCAGTGAAATGATTAACGGAAATGCAGATGCTGCTATTGGAGACAACGCAGTAATAAATGAATATGTAAAAAATAATCCGGATGTAAAATTGAAAACAGTTGAAGATGATACTTTTGAAAAAGAGTATTATGGATTAATGGTTAAAAAAGGAAATGTAGAGTTAATCGAATTATTAAACGAAGGAATTGAAAAAATAAAAGCAAATGGGAAATTAAAAGAAATCACTGGGTTTGATGTAGAATAACTATTCAAAATTCGAATTTATTAACTTACATCTTACTGAGTAATGGAGGTGATTGAATTGGATTTCCCCGAAATAAGATGGGACATAATTTGGGATTACAGAGAATTATTTATTAGAGGGATTTGGGTTACATTAGGGCTTACAATTGTCGGTTATCTAGGAGGCATTGTATTAGGTTTATTTATTGGAATGGGTAAGCTTTCAAAGAAAAAATGGGTTTATTACCCAAGTAAGTACTTTGTCGATTTCTTTCGAGGCACACCGTTGCTTGTTCAAATTCTACTAATACATTTAGCCATAATACCTGGAATTTTCGGGCACTCTTTAGGTTATTTTGTATCAGGTTCAGTTGCACTTATTTTAAATAGTGCTGCATATAATGCAGAAATTATCCGTGCTGGGATTCAGTCGATTGAAAAAGGTCAAATGGAAGCAGCAAGATCACTAGGCATGCCAAATAATATAGCAATGAGACATATTATTTTACCTCAAGCGTTGCGTCGAATGATTCCACCACTTGGAAATGAATTAATTGCCTTGTTAAAAGATTCTTCTCTAGTAACTGTAATTGCAGCAAGTGATATATTATATGCAGGTAAAGTAGTTGCGGGTGCCTATCAACGCTTTTGGGAACCTTATATTACCGTTGCAATCCTTTACTTATGCCTAACATATGTATTCGGAAAAATTATTACTTATATAGAAAAGCGCTTTAGTAATAGTTTTGTTCCTAAACAGAAAAAAGGAATGTTCTCAACTCGGCGTTAACGATTAGGAAGGTGAACAGATGATTAAAATCAATGGATTGCATAAATCGTTTGGCAAACTAGAAGTGCTTAAAGGCATTGATTATGAAGTAAAGGAAAAAGAAATTATTTGTGTAATTGGCCCAAGTGGCTCAGGAAAAAGTACATTTTTGCGATGTATTAATATGTTAGAAGAGGTTACTGCAGGTGAAGTCTTTATTGATGGTGTAAAAGTAAATGATTCCAAAACAGATATTAATGCCATTCGAAAAGAAGTAGGGATGGTTTTTCAACAGTTTAATCTCTTTCCGCATATGCGGGTGTTGGAAAATATCACAATTGCACCAATTAAAATCAGAAAAATGAACCCAGCAGATGCTAAAAAACTAGCTTATGAATTACTGGAAAAAGTAGGACTACGTGATAAAGCAAATGTTTATCCCGAACAATTATCTGGAGGTCAAATGCAGCGAGTGGCAATAGCGAGGGCATTAGCCATGCAACCTAAAATTATGCTATTCGATGAGCCTACTTCTGCACTTGATCCGGAGATGGTAAACGAAGTGTTGGATGTTATGAAACAACTTGCGTATGAAGGTATGACCATGGTTGTTGTAACGCACGAAATGGGCTTTGCAAGAGAAATGGGAGACCGGGTTTTATTTATGGATCAAGGGGTCCTCGTAGAAGAAGGAATACCCGACCAAATATTTAATGATCCGCAACATGAGCGAACTAAAGCATTCTTAAGTAAAGTCTTATAATTTTTTCAATAAAAAAATATTAAAAACCATCTCGCTAAGCATCTTTTACGCTTTTAAGCGAGGTGGTTTTTTGTTTAGTAATTGTAGGGAACAAAAAAAGAGATACACAAGGTACCTCTTAGGTCTTATAGATATTTTGTATAACGTTTTTCTAAATAGTTTTGTAGGACAGTCATCGCAGAACAAATTGCCCAATACATAAGTGCCACAAGAATTAGAAGTGTTAATAAATCATATTCTCGAGCACCTACTATACGTGCTTTTTGAAACATTTCAGGTACCGTAATCATGGCTGCAAGAGAAGAAGCTTTAATTAAATCCATCAACACATTTGATAGTGGGGGAATGGCAATTCTTATAGATTGTGGCAAAATAATTCTTTTCATCGATTGCCAGTAAGAAAGTCCAAGTGCTTTTGATGATTCCCATTGCCCAATATCAACCGACGATAGGGAAGAACGCAATATTTCAGCAATGTATGCAGCGCTGTTTAAACTGAAGCCAATCATAGCAGCTTGTACGGCCGAAAATTCGATTCCGATGACTGGAAATCCGAAATATAACAAAAATAAAATAACGAGAATTGGGACACCGCGCATAAATGAGATATATAATCTAGCTGGCCACTGTAATATAGTGAATCTAGATGTACGTGCAAGAGCAAGGAAAAAACCGATGACTAACCCAATCATCATACTGACAAGCGAGATTAAGAGCGTATACCAAATTCCACCGAGAACATAGGGAAAAGCATCTATAGCTAATTGAGGATCAAAGAGGAGTCCCCATTTAATTTCATTCATCAGTAATTCTCCCGGGTTTTATTAATCAATGTCAGCCTTTTGAGTAACATCAGCGTTAAAGAACTCAGCTGACAGTGTTGAAATTGTTCCATCTTCTAACATTTCTTCAATTACTCGATTAACGTTTTTTTCAAGCTCTGTATTTTCTTTATTCATAACAAACCCAACTTCAGAAGGGCTGTATTTAATATCAGGGTGAACCGTGATATTCAAATCAGGAAATGCAGCAACGCCAAGAGATGATAGATAGAAATCATTTAATATAACATCGGTACGACCGATTGATACGTCACGCAAATATACTTCATTTGAAGCATTATCATAGGTAACTTCTTCCGCACCATATTCTCGAGCAAGTTCCATATAGACAGAAGTCGAAGCACCTGCTGCTTTTTTACCTTTCAAATCTTCTAATTTTTCGATTCCAGATAAATCATCCTTGCGTACGACTGCAATTCCGTAAGAATGTTTAAATGGTATGGAAAAAATAAATTTCTCTTTACGATCTTCTGAAATTTCAATATCATTTGCTGCCAAATCTACTTGACCTGTGTTAACACTTGTCAGCATTTCATCAAAACCAAGCTCTGTAAAATTCACTTCAAGTTCTAAACGTTTTGCGACTTCACGTACAACTTCCACTTCAAATCCCGTTAACTTATCTGAATCTCCTTCATGGTAAGAAGTTGGGAAAAGAGTGCCAGATGTAGCTACTTTCAATGAACCTTGATCTTGAATTTTATCCCATGCAGTAGATTTCTGTGATTCACTTGAACCACTATCGTTTGTGCACGCAGCTAATAGAAATATAGAGATTATGCCAGTGATTAATACAAATCGCTGGTTTTTCATGAAATTCTTCATAATTTGCCTCCCTTAAATGTAATCCGCTATAAAACATACCATTTAACTATGAATTTGAGCAACCTTTTAAATTCACAAAATCTCTGCTACTGGGTATTCCTATGTGATGAGCTGTTTCAAACATGATATGATAGTAATAGTTTTGAATAAAGGAGTTAAAGAGCGTATGCAATCATTTGATGACAAAATAGAACAAACATTACATAAAACAGCCCAAGCTTATACCTTATTTCAACAAGCGAATGATGTGGAACGAATAAACAAAACCTTATTATTTGCTCAAAAATTAATGAATCGTGAATTTACTATCGGGTTTGCTGGGCATTTTTCAGCGGGGAAATCAAGTATGATCAATGCTTTAACCGGAGAACAGCTACTACCGTCTAGTCCAATTCCGACAAGTGCAAATATCGTAAAAATACATAAAGCAAAAGAAAATTTTGCTATTGTGTACATGCAAAATCAACAACCGGTTAAATTTTCAGGAAACTACGATTTTGAAACAGTTAAAGAATTTTGCAAAGATGGGGATGCAGTTTCTCAAATCGAAATAGGGCATGAATCTTCTGTATTACCGGAAGGAATTACCGTTATGGATACTCCTGGAGTAGACTCCACCGATGATGCTCACCGTATTTCAACAGAATCTTCCCTCCATCTAGCAGATATTGTGTTCTATATGATGGATTATAACCATGTACAATCTGAATTGAACTTCGGATTTACAAAACAACTCATGAAATACAATGACAATGTATATTTAATTGTTAACCAAATTGATAAACACCGTGAAAATGAACTAACTTTTGAGAAATTTAAAGAATCAGTACATTCTTCATTTAAAGCATGGGGTGTCATTCCTAAAGATATCTTTTTCACTTCGCTAAAAGATAGCAATCACGTATTTAATGATTTTAAGGAAGTTCAACGAATCCTGACATACAGCATGACAAATTGGCAACAACAATTAGTGATTTCTTCAAATAACTCGTTGAAAAAATTACATGATGAACATATCGAATATTTACAAAGTGAAAAAGAAGAGTGCCAACAAACATTCTCGAGTGTGTTGTCTGACGAAGAATGGGCGATGAGAGACGATATCCGTAAAACGGCCGCTCATTATAAAAAGCAATCAACTTTACTTACTTCAAAAGTTTGGGTTGATTCGTTTGAAGTTACTCGAAAAAAACTACTCGACAATGCGAACATGATGCCATATGAATTACGTGATAAATTAAAAACTTATTTAGAAGCCAAACAAGAAAATTTCAAAGTTGGACTTTTCTTTAGTGGGAAGAAGACAGAAGAAGAAAGAAGCATACGTGGACAGCTAGTTGAAAGAGAGTATGATGTAGTTATTCAATCTCAAATTTCCGGTCACATGCGTTCATTAATGAAACAGGCGTTAAAAGATGTTGGATTATTGAGTGATGAACAATCGCTAACCATAGATCAAATAAAATTTCATCCACCTTTATACTTAATTGATGAGCAAATAAAAAAAGGGACGCTTGTTACAGCTGACTCAGTATTAAACTTTGCTAATCGAGTAGCCGATACGACAAAAAAATGGTTTGTTCAACAAACAGACGGATGGAAAACAAAGCAAGCTAAATGTATTGATGACTTGCCTGAAGATGAATCAGGTCAAGCAGATACTAAATCTCATGCCTATCAAGAAAAAGTATTAGCAATTGAAACTCTCGAACAGTTAAACAAGCAACTTGATCATTTTCATAAAGAATGGTCAACTCCATCAAACAATATACAGAATGTTTCGATAGAATTAGTGAAGAATTGGGCAGTAGATCACTTGTTAGCAGAACAACAAATGGTTCCATTTAATCCATCTATGATCAAGGTAACCAAAAGTGTAGAAACCTCAGTAGAAGAAATAGTTGAGAATCATCAAACTGAAGTTGTTCCATTAAAAGAGACACTATCACGTGCGAAATATATTGCGAATCAAATCGAACATATTCAAGGTTTTTCTGAAGTCTCTCGATATTTGCAAACAAAATCACAACGCTTAGAGAATCAAGATTTCACAATTGCTTTATTTGGTGCATTTAGTGCAGGAAAGTCGTCTTTTTCTAATGCGTTGATGGGTGCAAATGTCTTACCCGTTTCACCTAACCCTACGACTGCAGCAATTAATAAAATTCGTCCTGTTACAGAAAATCATCCGCATGAAACCGCTGATGTTAAGTTGAAAACGCATGATCAATTCTTAACGGATGTTGTTTCATCGTTTCAAGCTATAGGAATTGAAGTTGATTCTTTAGATGAAGCTTACGCAAAAGCGGATAAGGTAGAAGGATTACCTTTACAAAATGAAGGATTGCAAGTGCATAAAGCGTTTATTAGAGCATTTAAAGAGGGATATCCTACTTTTAAAGACCAATTAGGAAATACTTTGCGAGTAGGACGAAACGAATTTGAAGGATTTGTAGCACAAGAAAATAAAAGCTGTTTTGTTGATACCGTTGATTTCTATTATGATTGTCTCTTAACTAGGATGGGAGTAACTTTGGTCGATACTCCAGGTGCGGATTCAATTAACGCTAGACATACGGGTGTCGCTTTTGATTATATTAGAAATGCTGACGCCATCCTCTTTATTACGTATTACAATCACGCATTTGCACGTGCAGACCGTGAATTTTTAATTCAATTGGGTCGTGTAAAAGATGCATTTGAGTTAGATAAAATGTTCTTTATTGTAAATGCAATTGACTTAGCCGAAAACGAAGCCGAAGCCGAAGATGTGAAAAACTATGTAACGACTGAACTGCAAAAATTTAGTATTCGCTTCCCAAGAGTTTATGGAGTTTCTAGTTTACAAGCCTTACAAGAAAAAGAAGAATCGATAAACTTAAATTCAGGTATGAACGTTTTTGAGCATTCGTTTCAACACTTCTTAACTGAAGATTTAAAAGCAATGGCCATTTTATCATTAGCTGAAGAAACGGAAAAGACAGTAGGTCGTTTAGCTTCTTTAATAAGTCAAACCGAAGCGAACTTACTAAGAAAAGAAGATCGTTTGCAAGAACTTCGTCAATTGGAACAAAAGGTTCGTCAACGTTTTGTAAGTTCATCAGCGAGTGTTGTCATTAAAAATACTTACCAAGAATTAGATGAACTATTGTATTATGTTTTACAGCGTGTGTATTACAGATACCCTGACTTCTTTAAAGAATCATACAATCCGTCAGTATTTGCTAACAAAACTTCAGCAGATGCGCTAGATTTTGCATTGAAAGAAACACTTGCTATGTTAAGTTTTGATTTTGAACAAGAAATGCGGGTAACAAATTTCCGTCTAAATCAGTGGATAGGCAAAGCTTTGAAGCTACGTCAACAAGATGACATTCTTGAATTAAAAGAAACCAATAGTAGTTTTTCGTTTGTACCATATGAAATGACAGAAGAGAAATTACTTGAATTTGAAGGACCTTTTAAAGATTCAACACCTTATGTACATGTGAAATCTTATTATAAAAATAATAAGTCATTCTTTGAAAAAAATGATAAAGAAAAGCTAAGAGATGCTCTTCAAACAGCAACAAAACCGGATGCCGAAATATATTTATCACAACAAAATACCCGTTTACGTGAATGGGCTTCGCATGTGATAGATTTAGAAGCGGAAGGTTTAAGACAACATTTACTTCATGAATCGATACAACAAATCGAATCGCAACGCATTGCCATGCAAGAAAGTAACCGACTAGAAGAGTGGAAAGTTGTATACGAGAAATTATCTAAAGGAGAGTGACGTTTTGGGAGAAGTTTGGAAATCTGCAAAAGACTTAAAAGATTCAACTGTTCGGTGGGTGGATACTCGATTTTCATTACAGGACGTAAAAGCCGGTAAGAAGATGTTTGACGAAGGACATCTTTTCGGAGCTGTTTATCTTGATCTTGAAAAAGACTTATCAGATATGAATAAAACAGCTGGACGTCATCCTCTTCCAGATAAAGAAATCATCAAAAATCTTTTTGAAGCTCATGGATTTGAATATACAGATCATATTGTGATATATGACCAGGGCGGAATGCCGTTTGCCCCTCGTGCTTATTGGTTGTTTAGTTATGCTGGTTTCCCGAAGATCACTTTGGTTAGAGAAGGGTATGAAGCATTAGTTAATATAGGATTTAAAGTTACAATTGACAAGGCAAGTAATAGTATTTCTTCCCTAGCACTTCAATGGAATGAAAATATATTTTCAACTCGTCAGCAAGTAAAGGACGTTACTGAAAGTAAACAAGGGGTTCTTCTAGATGCCCGTTCAGCGGAAAGATATGCAGGTCATCATGAACCTATTGATGCTGTAGCTGGCCACATTCCATCATCTAGAAACTTGGACTGGGAATTGCTAAAAGAACAGGGACAGTTTAAAGATATTGAATTAGCTTTACCAGTGTTAACATCCGTTGTAAGTAAAAATGAAGATATTACTGTATATTGTGGAAGTGGTGTAACAGCCGCTCCGTTGTATGCGATGTTAAAAGAAGCTGGGTATCCAAAAGTTAAATTATATGTAGGAAGTTACAGTGATTGGATAACAACTTACCCTGTGGAAAAAAACTAAAAAAATAAAGCGAGTAATCCAAGTTAATGAATTACTCGCTTTACCTTTTTTTTTTTGATTAAGAGAATACTTTATATTTTTTATGTGATACTACAGTTAAGTTTGAAGCTGCACCAATCTTTTTGGCATCGTCTTGAGAAATTTCAACAATACAAGAATTTTCCAGTATTTTGAAAATTGTACCTTCAACTTCTACATCACGACGAACAAATGAGATTTTTTCTCTAATTCTTCGAGCTTGAACAAATTCGGATACTATTTTTTCATGTTTTTGAAACGTCATTTGAATTCCCCATTTCTATAACACTGATTTCAATTCGAATAAAAAATGCTCAATAAGAGCCAAATAATTCTCATGAATCCATTGACGCATTATGAAGTTATTATTTTATCATTATAACATAGTTTTCTGTTTTAATCTATTCAGCTAATTCCTTGTTATACTAAAGGAACAAAGAAGAGTTTCAATACTCTTATATAAAGGGAGAGCTAAATGACAAACATACACTTTAAAGATTTCGGTATTTCAGATGACATTACTCGCGCATTAGAAGGATTAGGATTTACGGCCCCAACAGAAGTACAAACTAAAGTTATTCCAGTTGCACTAACTAGAAGAGATGTATCTGTAAAATCTCAAACTGGTAGTGGGAAAACAGCAGCATTCGGTATTCCCATCTGTGAAATCGTAGACTGGGATGAAAACAAACCTCAAGCATTAGTTTTAACACCGACACGTGAGTTAGCTATGCAAGTATCACAAGACATTATGAGTTTTGGGCGTTTTAAACGAATAAAAGCAACGGCTATTTATGGTAAACAACCTTTTGCTTATCAACGTTCAGAATTAAAACAAAAATCGCATGTTGTAGTAGGGACTCCTGGACGTGTAATGGACCATATAGAACGACATACATTAGATTTAAGTAAAGTGGAAATTTTAGTTATTGATGAAGCAGATGAAATGTTGAGCATGGGCTTTATTGAACTTGTAGAATCCATTATTACACATTTGCCGAAAAAACGTTTAACCATGTTATTTTCTGCAACACTTCCAAAAGACGTAGAAAAACTTTGTCACAAATATATGGACAATCCACTGGACATTGAAATTGAAAAAACCGAGCAAGTGAATGAGCATATTGAACATTCCGTATATGTTGTCAAAGAAGCAGCAAAATTTGCTTTGTTAAAAGACATTACGGTAGTGGAAAATCCTGATAGCTGCATCATTTTTTGTAGAACAAAAGATAATGTCGATCAATTAGTAGATTTATTAGATGAAGAAGGTTATACAGTAGATAAAATTCATGGTGGAATGGAACAAAATGAACGTTTTAATGTCATGAATGATTTTAAACGTGGGGATTTCCGTTATTTAGTTGCTACTGATGTTGCTGCACGGGGAATTGATATTGATCGTATTACACATGTAATTAATTATGATATGCCACTTGAAAAAGAAAGCTATGTTCACCGTACAGGTCGAACAGGAAGAGCTGGAGAAGTAGGTAAAGCAATTACTCTTGTAACGCCTTATGAAGACAAATTCCTTGCTGCAGTTGAAAAATATATTGGTTTTAATATTGATCAAAAAGATGCTCCATCAAAACAAGATGTGGTAATAGCGAGAACAGAATTTAAGCAAAAAATGAATGAAGAGCCTGAAATTAAAGTGGATAAAAAAGAGCAGTTGAATGAAGATATCACGAAATTGTATTTTAACGGTGGCAAGAAGAAGAAAATTCGTGCCGTTGATTTTGTAGGTACTATTGCAAAACTGGATGGATTAACATCACAAGATATAGGCATCATCACCATTCAAGATAATGTTTCGTATGTAGAAATATTAAACGGAAAAGGTTCTCTTGTTTTGAAATTAATGAGAGATACAACAATTAAAGGTAAGTTACTTAAAGTTCACGTCGCGAATAAATAATAATATTATGTAAACTAAATAAGGTTCCTTACAAAGATTAACTAATCACTATAGTTTTAATAAATATAAAAGCAGTTTCCGTCTTTTGGTAGCTGCTTTTATATTTATTTTCATTTGGATCTAAGAACCTTATAAAATTTGGCTTAACTCGAATCTCAATAGGTATTTTTAAATATATTTCTTCATCGGTACCAATTTTTAGGTTCAACTGTATGAATAACTATATGCTTTCCAGTGTAATGGGAGACATTTGATAATTTATTCGGGAGAGTATCGGGGTGAGTAAGTGATAACCATTCGCGAATGGCTAGTATTGTGGTTATTGAATTAATAGTACCTTCAGTTGTCCGTCACTTGGATTAATGGTGTCGAGTGGGAAGGAATACATATCAATAGAATTTCCGTTCATGACTAATAATATTACTGTCTTCATTTTATGAAATACCATCAATCTCAAAGTGAAGTGAAAATGGTTCACTCTGTTTACCAAATTGCAAGGCACTCATAAAATAGCTTAACTTTCCATATTGCTCTTTTCAATCAGGGTGAATATTCTCGGAAACTTCGGTAATTAAGCCGATACAAAATTAATAAATAGATTGTTATTGATTTGTGCAATATCAATGTGTTTAGTATCTCCATTGACATGTGCTCTTGCGGCTTCCGCAAGAGAAAGAGGAATTCCTAAAGTCCTTGCAAAATCATTACAGGTGCCACTAGGGAGTAATCCAATGATGGGGAATTCATTAACATTTTCTATCCCCACCTATTAAAAATATGACATCTGCATTTGATGCGTTTATGCATGCTTGTTTAAATTCTTCAGTAGAATGTGTTTGTACAATGGTTAATTTATGACAATTGCATCGCAATAGTCCCTACTAATAAAGATAAAGAATTTTCAACCGTAGCTTGTCCTGCCTACCCATAAGTACGCCTAGCTTAAATTGTGGGATTGCTTCATATAGTTTTTATTCATTTTTGAAAAAAAAACATTAGTCAATTATTCTATCTCTGTACTAAAGGAAGAATCTAACTCAACAAATATGGATATAAATAAACAAAAAAATTGAGCGCAAGTAAGCGCTCAAAGTACAATGTTAAAATAGAACGACCAATTAGGTCTCAAATCATATATTATGACTTGTCTTTGTTCATGACTTTAATATTTAACAAAAGTAGCTCCAATAATTATTAACAAGATGAAGAGTACAATAATTAATGCAAACGTATTCCCGTGACTTGGACGAACTGGACCGGGTCCAACTCCATAACCAGGAGGGCAAGGACCGTAAGGACCGTAACCACCATAGCCCATTGATAACACCACCTTTCTAAATGATTGTTTTTATAATATGGAAATAAAGTAGACAGAGCTAGGGTAAATGCGGAGTAAAACGGAGTTTTTTAAAAATACATGCAACGACCATCATATTATGATCTTAAAAAAGAATTTCTGGAAGAATTGCTGAATATACAATTTATAAAGAATCGACTCAGCAAATTCAATTTAAAATTAAATGTTGCAAGGTAAGAAAATGACAAATTAACCCTTGACTTATACGACCTATTTATCCACAACAAACGCGTTTTTAGGAAGCTTTGACAACTAGTGAATTTAATTGGGGAGTTGTTACAAGGAGTTATTGTTCAAGAAACGAATACTTTTGTTGGTTTAAGTAACGGTTTGCCAGCGATCATAAGATAATTTAAAGAGTTATTTAGAGACTGGTCAACCTTTAAAGGCAATAAAGCCTTAAAGATAAGCGTGAAGGGACGTTCTATAAAAGAAGGAATATTGGTGAGTAAATAATTGCTCTGTTATAATATATAGTATATTAAATCGTTGTCTTACTTAAGATAGCGATTTTTTGTGTTAAAAAGGAGTTTTAGTATGACTGATTTTTTTGAAAGACAAGCGAAACTTCATAACGTTCGTTTGAATAAAATACAACAAAAAGCTATTCTACAAACGCAAGGACCACTTTTATTATTGGCTTGCCCAGGTTCTGGGAAAACGACAACATTAATTATGCGTATCGGCTATTTAATAGAAGAAAAAGGTGTATCCGCAAAACGAATTAAAGCGATTACTTTTAGTCGTGCAGCAGCACAGGATATGAAATTACGGTATGACCAGTTTTTTCCTTCATTAGCTCAAGTAGAATTTTCTACGATTCATAGCTTAGCATTTTCAATCACATCTCGATATTTGAGGAATCAAGGAATAACTTTTACTCTAATTGAGGGCAAACCTATTTCAAACGTTCCTTCAAAATCACAAATTTTGAAGGATTTATATAAACAAGCAATGAATGAGGATTGTTCGGACGATCAATTGCAAGAATTAACACATTTCATAAGTTTTATTAAAAACAATATGGTCCCTCAAATTCAGTGGGATCAGGAATCGCTTCCAAATAAAGAAGCGGTCAACATAACCTTACAATATGAAGAAATTAAAACACGGAATCCGTCGCATATATGGCTCGATTTTGACGATTTACTGGTACTTGCATTTGAAGCCTTATGTAAGGATAAAAACATGCAAGTTTCTTTTTCGCACTTGTATGATTATGTGCTAACGGATGAAAGTCAAGATACATCAAGACTTCAGCATGCAATCATCGAACAGCTTGTTTTCTCACACCAAAATTTATGTGTAGTTGCAGATGATGATCAGACTATCTACTCCTGGCGTGCTGCTGATCCGACGTATTTACTTAAATTTAAAGATGCTTACCCAAATGCTAAAATTCTTAAAATGGAACAAAACTACCGCTCATCACCAAATATTGTAACTGTAGCAAATCAATTAATTAAAAGAAATACAAAGCGATACAAAAAAGAGATGTTCACAGAAAATAACAGTTGCCAGGACATCCAATTAAAACAATTACATGACGATCAAGCTCAAATGCGTTATGTCATTTATGGTCTACTCGATTTAAAAGATACGGGAAGCGCGGCCATTCTATTTCGCAATAATGCGAGTGCAATTCTTTATATAAGTGAACTTGAACGAAGAGGCATCCCATTTTATATGAAAGATGTCGATCAACGGTTTTTTTCTCATTGGATTGTTGAAGATATTTTGAATTTCATGCGTCTAAGTTTTAATTTAGAACGTAAGGATATTTTTATAAAGATTGCACGCAAGTTTAATTTGTATTTGTCAAATGATCAAATTCGGAAATTTGAGCGTAATGAAGAACAAGGTAATGTATTTCAACTACTCTCCCGAAGTGTTCAATTAAAAGATTATCAAATGCAGTCTCTACTAACGTATGCAAAGACATATGAGCAAATAAAGAACGCGAGACCTAAAACCGTTATCCGCCTTATTAAAGAACAATTAGGTTATGAACAAGTATTACAGAGTCGTGCTGAAAAATTCGGATTTCGCATTGAAGTGTTACTCGATATGATTCGCATACTCGAGCAAATTGCTGAGCCTTATACTACAATGGAAGCATTTGCGAAACGCATTAAAGAATTAGATGCTGTTACTCAAGAAGCAAAAAAAACAAAAGATCCAAATGCAGTAACATTATCCACTTTCCATAGTGCGAAAGGGTTGGAGTTTGATCAAGTTTATATGATCGATTGTCATAATGGAACAATCCCTTCGGAAGAAGATATGCGTGATATAGACAAACTCGAAGAAGCCAGACGCTTATTTTATGTAGGGATGACAAGAGCAAGACATCATCTTGAATTGTTAACTTATGCAACAAAAGATGGGAAAGAAAAGGTTGAATCTCGTTTTATTAAAGAAGTGAGAAACATTTTGCTAAAACAGAGTCAAAAAGAGTTAATAATCAACAAACCGGAACCTGAAAATCCACATACTATACGCGATGTCAGTGGTCTCATTGTTGGTCTAACCATTATTCATACTAAGTTTGGGGAAGGACACATCATTCGTATTGAAAGTGATCGTGTAATCCTTCAATTTGGAGAATCCCAAAAAAAATTATCTATTCAAATGATGATTGACAAAGGATACTTAGCAAAAAAGATGACACTAGACCTGGTTAGCCCGATTGTTAAGTGATTGTTACAAGAATGAAACATAAAGTTGTTACTATAGTTAGGAATCTATAGAAGTTGGTGGTATTTTTTGAATAAACGAATAAACTTAAGTCAAGGTAAACTAGAAAAATGGGAAGAATCATTTGTACCTGAAAAAGATTTGTTTTTTCTAAGAGATGAAGATTATCATTTAGTAAAAGAGTTTGGGATTAATTGTTTATTGTTCTCTAAAGAAGAATTTATGAAACATCCTACATATACAGCTGTATCATATAGAAGTTGCTATAAATACTGGACCTTATCAAAAGACATTACAATGGTTGTTGTATTACCTCATCGTGTTTTCCCGTCTTTGAAAGATTCAGTTAAAACAGACATTTTAAAGATCCAACAACAAATTGGAAGAGGACTAATTTTTGAAACTCACTATTTCGAGGGGATTTTAAGAGAACCTGCAAAGTCTTTACTAGCACCATATGAGTTTGTCTCAAATAATCTACAATATATAGCTATTCAAAAAGAAGTGTGGAATAAAATTCCAAAATCACTAAAGTCGGATTTACTAAACCGCATTGCCTTTGATTATGATACGCCAGGAATATATGATCCCTATGTTCCAACGGAAAGTGTTACAAGTACGTATGTTAATACCTATCCAAATCAACATGGTTCCAATTGTTTATCTTCTACGTTGTTCGTCGCTGCTTCATTAGAGGCGGGGGTAACACTTGATTGGTTAATAAGAGAATGGGTACATCCGACCACATTTATGAATGGGATAACACAACTTGGTTATAAAGAAGTACCACTTTCAAAAGATGCCATGTTCCCACATGATATTATCATTTGGAAAGACGATCAGAAACTAATTGTTCATGCAAGTTTTCATATCAAGCAACAATACTTTTTTAATAAAAATGGACAGTCATTCTTTAATCCTTGGAAAACTGTTCATATGAGAGAACTTGAAGAACAATGGGATATGTACACTATTCATGTGTACCGTAAATAATCTTAGTTAATATGTAAAATTAAATGTTGTTAAACTGTATAATTTTCACTACACTGAATGTAGGTTGTTTGAGAGGAAGTGCCCACTTGAAATCATGGACAAAATCAATTGAAATTGATGTCCCTATTGATGAAGTATGGCAATACGTTGATGGAGATTTAGCTAAAATGCAAGAAATTATGCCAAATGTCGTTAGCTATACACCTGTAACCATCACTGATGATGTAGTTGGGAGTGTATACAGTCAGCAATATCGAGAAGGAAATCGTGTTGAAACCTATGATGTACATGTAAAAGAGTACATCAATGATTACACACATAAAAAGATGAAAATTACTTTTATTTTGGCCAATTACTTTGAAATTAGCGCAAAATATGAATTGGAATTTATTTCTGAATCTAAAACTCGACTAACATACACAGCGACTAACAAAGCATTGAAATGGTTTGTTCATTTAATGTTGCTATTTGCGACCGAAAAAACAATTGTGAAATTTGTAGAACATATCAAACAAGTAGCTGAAAAAAATTATGAAATGGTTTGAAGACGTCAGCTTCACAATTGATTTTGTGAAGTGACGTCTTTTCATGGTTAAAGGGAGTGCGATTATGGTTCATGCGATTGGAATAGATGTAGGGGGCACATTAACAAAAGTTGCTTTCTTTGACGATAACCAAAAATTAACTTTTTTGTATTTTCTGTCTGACGATTTACAGAGAGTTAGTGATTGGATTGCTTTATTTGATGATGACGTTAAAATTGGTCTAACAGGTGGCCGCGCTGAGCAGTTAAAGACATTTTTACGTTGTCATGATAATCTTCATTATTTAGTGGAGTTTGATGCGACAGTTGCAGGTGTTAATTATCAATTACAAAAGGATGGTAAAAATTTTCCTGATGCAGTGATTACAAATATAGGAACAGGTACATCTATTCATTACCATAGGGGAGATGAACATAAACGAATCTCCGGAACTGGTATTGGTGGGGGAACTTTACTTGGGATGTCAGCATTAATGACAGGCATTCATCAATTTGATGAAATTGTACAGCTTTCAGCCAGAGGGAGTCGTTCAGAAGTCGATATGCTAGTAAGTGATATATATTTTGGGAATAAAACACCGATTGATGGGGGGTTAACTGCTAGTAATTTTGGAGCTGCAGGATTGACACCATTAATGGAACGATCGAAAGAGGACATTCTAGCTACAGTTCAAGGTTTAGTTGGGGAAGTTATTTCAACTCTAAGCATACAATGTGCTTTTGCTGAAGACGTCGAGCATATTGTATATATTGGTTCTACTTTATCAGGAAATATTCCTTTACAAAATATAATTGGGAATTATACAAAACGCAAAAATCGTACACCTATATTTTTGCGTGATAATGGTTATAGTGGGGCTATAGGCGCTTTATTAAGCATAAGAAAAGAGAATTAATACTAATTTATATGATGAATAATAGGGAAATAATTCAACTTTTCGTTTGCAATGAAATGATTTTAATGTTACATTAATAGAGGATTATTTTTGTTCGGATATGAGTAATACTTGTATGAGATTTTATCTCCACGATTTGAGCAAGGATAGTAACACAATGTGTACTTAGTACACGAGGAGGAAACATATTATGGAACAAGGTAAAGTGAAATGGTTTAACTCAGAAAAAGGTTTTGGATTTATCGAACGTGACGGCGGAGACGATGTATTCGTACATTTCAGCGCTATTCAAAGCGAAGGTTTTAAATCTCTTGACGAAGGTCAAGAAGTTACTTTTGAAATCGAGCAAGGCCAACGCGGTCTTCAAGCTACTAACGTAAACAAAGCTTAATTTTAAAATTAACCTATAAACAGACTCTCTCAGAGGGTCTGTTTTTTTGTATTAAAATGTAGTGAAGATATTAAATAACTACCATAAATAATGTGTGCAATTTATGGTAATTATTAGAGGGAACATCACTTTATTAATGAAAAGGTAGGAGTAAGACATGAAATATGCATTATTAGGTGATTTACATTCCAGTTTGTCAGACACAAAGGATGTTCTTATGCATATTACTAAAATTTCCCCAGAAGCGAAATTAGTTGGTATAGGCGATATATTTGAGTGTGTGATTGGTAAAAAAAGAGCAATCACAGAAAGATTTGAATCATTATCGAAGGTCATGAAAAATTCAAAAGCATTTACAAGTCTGCTTACATTTCCATCTGTACGTGGAAATCAAGAGCAAAGAATACTTGACATTACAATTACAAATGATAAATTTTATTATGTGTTGAAAAATCTTCCCGAAACCATTGATTTGCCGCACGGAATTATAATTCACGGTCATCAATGGAAAGAAAAAATTTCAATACCTAAAATATTTAATACTGAAGATAAAATTTTATTTTATGGGCATAGTCATAAATCTGGATTAATGGAAAGACATAAACAGATTCCGTATTTTCACAATCAGGAAATAAAGTTACAACACTTTCAATATCAAGTTAACGTGGGTTCAGTAGTTGATAATCGGGAATGGCTTTTATATGATGATGAACGCATGACAATCTCTTTTATGAAAGCAAGGAAAAGGACTCACGAGAGCAATTAAACGCTCATGAGTCCTTTTTTCGTTGAAGAGCCTGTCGTGCTAATTGATCAGCCGTGAGATTTGAGTTACTCTTCACCCATTTAATAAAGAAGAAATCAAATGTATCTGCAATTTCTAGTGCTTGGTCAAGGAATTCTTTGTAAACTGGGTTTTTGATGTATCGTTTTTCAACTGCAGCTACCACAACTTGTGAATCGGATCTTACGGAAATGAATTCCTTAGAAAGTTTTCGTGCTTCTTCTAAACCTCTTACCAAAGCAATAAATTCTGTTGTGTGGTTATCATAAATTCCAACATATTCAGACAATCGAAGTTGATGTCCTTCACCTTTAATGTAAATTCCAATTCCGCTCGGGCCTGGATTTCCAGCACTTGCTCCATCAATATACACTTCAAGCATGAAATCAACTCCTTATTTTTCATCGACAGGCGTTATACGTTTCGCCAAATATCCAAATGGCGTACCAATAATTGAGACGAGGAATTTCAATGCATACGTCGAAATAAATACACTTAGCCAAATTTCTTTCGGAAAAACACCTACGAACGCAATAGTTGTAAATATAAGAGTATCTAATAACTGACTAATCATTGTAGATCCGTTATTTCGTATCCAGAATGCCCCATCAGCAGGGAATACCTTACGTAAGAAACTAAAAATTATTACATCCGTATATTGACTTATGATATATGCAATTAAGCTACCAAGTGCGATTCGCGGGATCAATCCGAAAATAGTTTCCAGGGAGTCTTGCGCAAAATCATCAGGGGCTGGCTGAAATTGTATCACTAGTTGCATGATGATTGTCATCATAATTAAAGACGAAAATCCTAACCAGACTGCTTTTTTAGCTTCTTTTTTTCCGTACTTCTCATTTAATATATCAGTAACTAAAAAAATACTTCCATATACTGCATTTCCAAGAGTAGCTGTTAATCCAAAAATTTCAATAAGTTTTACTACTTGAATGTTTGCTAGTACAGTGGCAAATCCAACCCATACAAATAACCCTGTTTTTCCGAAAAATTTATACATGATTAAAACGAATATCATATTTAAAATTGCAAAAGCTAATCCAAGTACTTCATTAAACAAAATAAGTCCTCCTGTAGTTTTGATAACGCGGGATTTTAGGAACCACTGATAATAAAAAACGGCATATTTTCCAACTTGATTATTATAATGTCAGTTGCCAGCAATTGCAACGAAGGTGTAAAATAAAGTTATACTGTAAATTAAGATAATCGAAAAGGATATTGGAGGATTGCGTTGAAAGGATGTAGCAAGTGAACAAAAAAACAGTTATTCGTGAAATCGATAATTTACTTGGAACATATTGCGATGGTTGCTTTATTAAAAGAGAGCTCAATAATAAAGGTGGAAAAACATTGGCACACCGTTTTTGTATCAGCGGTTGTACTGTTGGTGATCAGTTACAGTTTTTAGGGAAAGAACTCAGTAAAGTAAAAACTAAAAACTAAATATCGAGAACATAAAACCCACCAATCAAAAATTGGTGGGTCAACTTATTTTGAAATTAATAATACATTTGCGGCTTGTGGACCTCGGTTGCCTTCGATTATTTCGAAAGTAACATTTTGACCTTCTTCTAACGTTCGAAATCCATCACTTTGGATTCCAGTAAAATGGACGAACACATCATCACCATTATTGTATTCGATAAAGCCGTATCCTTTTTCAATGTTAAACCATTTTACTTTGCCTTGGTGCATGAACGTTCCTCCTCAAAATATTAGAGTGAAATGTCAATTTCCTGATCCTCAAAACATTAAATATTCTGTGAATGGATGGCTATACTATACATGATTTGTCGAAACTAGTCAATTATCTGTCGAATCATTCTGTTGCGATTAGAACCATATCTATGCAATGATACAGGTAGTTAGTTGTAATAGCACGTTAAGGAAGGACGGTAAATTTGAACTCTATTGAGAGATGTGAAAATTTAGTGAAAGTTATTTATGATAAATTTGATGCAAGTCATGACTTTCAACATATTCAACGAGTAAGAAGAAATGCACATATTATTAGTGGCCAAGAAGGAAATGTACGTAACGATTTAATTGAACTTGCTGTACTTCTTCATGATATTAGTGATGTCAAATATAGTGGGACTGAAGGGAAAAAACAAGAGACAGCTATTATAAATCAATTGGAGCTGTCACCTTTAGACAGAAAGCGGATTGTTGAAATTATTGAATCAGTTTCTTTTAATGGTGGCAATGAAAAAGAAGCAACTTCAATTGAAGCGAAAATTGTTAGAGATGCAGATAGACTTGATGCAATGGGTGCAATAGGAATTGCCCGAACATTTGCTTTTGGTGGTGCCCGAGGTAGAAATCTTTATGATTGGTCAGAAACTGCAAGATTAAACATGTCCGAAAAAGAATACCACACTAAAGATACATCATCAGTTACTCATTTTTATGAAAAATTATTGTTATTAAAAGATTTAATGGTTACCAAGACAGGAAAAAAACTTGCCTTACAACGTCATGAATATATGTTGGCATTTATTGACCAACTTAAAATAGAAACGAGTGAAGAATATTGAGTCATTTAATTGTATCAAATTTAACAAAAACGGTTGGAGTAAAGACATTATTTGAAAATATCGATTTTACGATATATGCAGGAGAACGTGCAGGCTTAATCGGAGTAAACGGAACTGGAAAATCAACGTTCCTTTCCATTCTTGCGAATCAACTTGAGGCAGATAGTCTATCAATGGACCATCCAAATCAATATCGCATTGCAATTTTAGAACAAGATCCTCAGTTTGATGACGATTTAACAGTTCTTCAAGCTGTCTTTAGCGGGGACTCACCTGCATTACAGATAAACAGAAAATATGAAGATGCTTTGGATAAATTAAACGAGGATTCTTCATCTGTAGAATACCAAGATGCATATATGGAAATTCAATCAGAAATGGATCTTTATAATGCATGGGATATTAATTCAATGGCTAAGACTGCGTTACAAAAGCTTGGGATTGATATGTTCGATCGCAAAGTGAATGAACTTTCAGGTGGTCAACTTAAAAGGGTTGCGTTAGCAAAAGTACTAGTTGAACCAGCTGATTTAATTTTATTAGATGAACCTACCAACCATTTAGATGTAAAATCGTCACAGTGGTTACAAGAAAGTTTAGCAAGACTTTCTAGCGCCATTATTTTTGTCACACATGATCGCTATTTCTTAGATGGCGTATCTACTCATATCTATGAAATTGCAGATCAAACTATGTATACACATCGTGGTAATTATGGTGATTATTTAGAAGCGAAAGCAATTCGAGAAGAAATGGCAGCCTCTTCTCAGGTTAAACAGGAAAATCACTTCCGTTCAGAACTTAAATGGATTCGACGAGGAGCAAAAGCAAGAACCACAAAACAAAAAGCACGTATACAGCGCTTTGATAAGTTGGATGAGTCAATGGACCGAAATAATGACAATTCGTCTTTAGACATGAAAATTGCAACCACTCGACTAGGTAAAAAAGTTCTTGAAGGGATAGATTTATCAAAAGCTTATGAAGACAAAAAAATCATTCAGAATTTTTCTTTTTTACTTCAACCGGGTGATCGAATTGGTATTGTCGGTCCTAATGGTGCTGGGAAAAGTACATTAATCAATATGTTGGCTGAGAAAATTCAGCCTGATAGTGGTGAATTGAGTACTGGTCAAACCGTAAAAATTGCTTATTTTGAACAAACCATTCCTCCAATGAATCCTATGACGCGAATGATTGAGTATGTTAGAGAATCTTCAAATGATATTGAAGGATCAGATGGAGTAAGACATTCAGCCGCTCAGATGTTAGAGAAATTCTTATTCCCACTTAAAGTTCACGGTACGCTCATTGGTAAGTTATCAGGGGGAGAGCGCAAAAGACTTCATTTATTGAAATTATTAATGGAACAGCCAAATGTTTTGTTATTAGATGAGCCAACAAATGATTTAGACATTCAAACATTATCAGTTCTAGAAGATTTTATAGAACAATTTCCAGGTGTTGTTATTACGATTTCCCATGATCGATTCTTCTTAGATCGTATCGCGAAAAAGCTGTGGGTATTAGATGGTAAAGGGAATACACGTGAGGTTCAAGAAATTTATTCGGATTTTCTTGATCAAGTACCAGAACTTAAGGTAGAAGAAGTTGTATTTGAAGAACCAGAACCAATAAAGATTAAAGAACAAAAGAAAAAATTATCCTTTAAAGAACAAAAAGAATGGGAAACCATCGAAGCTGATATCGAAAAAGTGGAGGGAGCGATTATTGCTGCCGAAAAAGATGTGGAATCTGCTGGTTCAGATTTCGAAAAACTTCAAAAAGCTACGAATCATTTAGAAGCATTAAATGAGCAATACAATCAATTTATTGAGCGATGGACATATCTGCAAGAAATTAGTAGCTAATGGTACAATATGGGTAGGAGGGATATTGCGTGAAAATACTAACAATTGAACCAACACCAAGTCCAAATACAATGAAAGTTATTGTGGATCATGAACTCCCTTTTGGGAAAAGTTTTAATTATAAAAAAGATGAAAACTTAGATGCACCAAAAGAAATTATATCCATATTAAATATTCAAGGTGTAAAAGGAATTTATCATGTTGCAGATTTTTTAGCAATTGAACGTCTTGCAAAAAATAACTGGGAACAAATTTTAGTCGAAGTTCGTAATGCTTTTGGGGAGAATCATGCATCAGTTGAAAGTGAAAACCAATTAAACGAACATTTCGGTGAAGTTTATGTTCATGTCCAACAAATTAAAGGTATTCCACTTCAAGTCAAAGTATTCGACCAAACAACTGAAGAACGTATAGCACTTTCACCTCGCTTTGTAGAAGCGATGAATGCGAGTATGAAAGAAAATGACGAAAATTACATCTTACAGCGTAAATGGGCTGACTTTGGTGTGCGTTACGGCGAAAAAAAAGATATTGCCGAACAACTCAGAGAAGAAATTGAAGCAACCTACCCTGATTCACGATTACAACAATTGATAGAAGAAGCGAATAGTCCAAAAAGTGAAGTGCTTGCATATGGACGTCAAGTGTCTTTAGAAGATTTTCAAGTAGATTCTTGGCAAGAACGATTCCAATTACTTGATCAATTGGCGAATCCATCTGTTAGCAATTTGCCCCTTCTTTCTGAGGCTCTTCAAGATGAACAAATGTCAATTCGTCGTTTAGCTACCGTCTATTTAGGAATGATAGATAATGAAAATGTCATCCCTCACATGGAAAATGCTTTGAAGGACAAAAGTTCTTCAGTTCGACGTACTGCTGGAGATTGTATGAGCGATCTTGGGTTCCCACAATTTGAAGATGCTATGCAACAAGCTTTGAAAGATAGAAATAAGCTCGTACGCTGGAGAGCAGCCATGTTTTTATATGAAACTGGAACGGAAAAATCACTTCCTGCTCTTCATGAAGCTAAGGAAGATACTGAATTTGAAGTGAAATTACAAGTAAATATGGCAATTGCTCGAATCGAGCAAGGCGAAGAAGCTAAAGGTTCCGTTTGGAAACAAATGACCGAATCCAGAAAATAATTGTAGGATATACAATGTGAAGAGGTAGTGAAAAGTGATGTACTCACTTTTCACTACCTTTTTCTGATACAGAAGTTCATAAAGTTGTGAGGGGTTGTTTCATGCAATTCTACTAGGCTAATGAAACGGATTTTTCGATTGTGAAAAATCAACGTCGGATGCTTTATTATCTCATATTTAATAAATGGCATGATAAACTTCAATCTAATAAAACTCATATTCCTTTATAAGTACTGGGAAAAGAATACTGTGATATAAAAAGAGATCGGATTCCCCGTCTAATTATTTAGCTTTTCTAACTTGTCAGAAATAGTACTTAGAATTTTGTTTTTATCCTTCTGTATATTAACAAATAAAACTGGCGCTAAGTAAAAGAAAATACTTAAGATTGGTATAATAGCAAAAAATGCATCACCGCTCATTTATGAACCCTCCTCTCATTTTGGGTAATTATACCATAGTAATGAGTGAGACTGTGCTTCCATTTTATTGGGTAGTGAACAGCTCGACACCATAAAACGTAGTGAAGAATGAAGCCCGAAATCAGAGCAATACTTACATACTGTGGACTAAAGTATTAAAAGAGAAAAATGGGCTAGCCAATTGGTATGAATATTCACTGATCCATCAGAGCTTTATAAACGAAAAAAAAACGAAAGGTTAATAATGCACCGGAAGTGTAAAGATTATGAGAATAAGGATTTTTAATCGAGTCCTTAATAAATAGGAATGAATGAATAGAACTATCCATATAAAAGCCTTAAATCTTGACTGTTTATATAAATACGGAGTCCTATATTGGGCTCCGTATTTATGTTAAAATAAAGCAGAGCATAAATGAAAAGATTGTAACGAATTATTTAATTTCAAAAAAACTAACAATAAACGAACAAAAATAACACGATTACGTGAAAAGATAAGAAATACAAGTTATGATGGTAATGTAAAGGCATAAATATCAAGCGCGAGTAGAAAAAGAAAGAGGGATAATAAATGAATGCTTACGATGAGTACATGAAAGAAATAGTAAAACCAATGAGAGCAGAGCTTGTAAGTGTTGGTTTTAAAGAATTAACTAATGCGGAAATGGTTAGCGAACATATGACACAAGCTACAGGTACTTCCTTAATTATGATTAATTCCGTTTGTGGTTGTGCAGCTGGTTTAGCACGTCCTGCTGTTGCTCAAGCACTGACTGAAGTGACGAACAAACCTGAACATATAGTGACTGTCTTTGCAGGTCAAGATCAAGAAGCAACTTATCAAATGCGTGCATTCTTCGAAGAAGTACCACCAAGCTCTCCTTCAATTGCGATTGTGAAAGATGGCAAGCTAGCATATTTCATACCTCGTGAACAAATTGAAGGGTTTTCAATGGAACATATAAAAGAACATTTAGTTACGGTACTTAATCAAGTTACCGCTTCGTGAAAACCATTGTCACAACTGCTGGACGAAGAACTGAATATACAAAGCAACTTGCTCAAAATGCAGCAACTCAATTAGGCTTGTCTTACGTTGACCGTCAGAAAAGGAACATAATACAATTACAACAACATTTTCAAAGTGATGTTTTAGTTGCAACGAAGAGTCGATGGGAGTGCCATGGATTAAATTCATCAGAACCTTTCTTTTTTCATCCAAGTTCAGCGAAGTTTCGTTTAAAGCGTTTAGCGAGGGGGGAAAGAGATCCTCTACTTGAAGTTTGCCAATTACAAGCAGGTGATTCATTCCTAGACTGTACGCTTGGTTTTGGTTCGGATAGTTTAGTTGCCGCCTTTGCAATTGGTGATACGGGGTATATAAAAGGATGCGAAGCAAATCCAGTGCTGGCCTTTATTTTACAGGAAGCTTTTCATAAAGGAAGAACAGATTATGTTGAATTTGAATCATTAATGAATCAAATTCAAATTATTTCTTCTGACGCTCTTTCGTATTTGAAGCAATTAGACGAGAATTCTTTTGATGTTATCTATATGGATCCAATGTTCGAAACTTTAATTAAAGAGTCAGACTCTATTGGACCACTGCGATCTCTAGGGGTACGAGAATCATTAAGTTCTGAATGGATACATGAGGCCTTACGAGTTGCAAAAAAGCGTGTCGTATTAAAAGCTCATTTTCGGTCTTCTTGGTTTAAAGAGTTTGGATTCAATCAAATTATTCGACCCAATACTAAATTCCATTATGGATTCATAGAAAAAGCTGCCCTCAATAATTGATGGGCAGCTTTTCATATTCAGTGTGTAAAGTTTAAAGAAGTCAAATAACCAAGTAATAGTAAGAACCCAATTCCAATAACTAAATGCATATCCACTATATAATTCCTCCTACTTAAAAACGAAGATGTATGTTTCTACATATTATTGTACAATGAATACATTAAAGATGAAACCTTTAGCTAATAAAATCGTACTACTATATGAAAGCTTGTAAAAAAATGTGAAACTAGTAGGTGATAGTTTATGAAAAGTTGGATTCAGAAAACGTTAGTCATCTCAGTGGCTCTCTTAACATTTGGTGTAATTTCTCCAAACCATATTATATGGGAAAACTTACTAGATGATAAAGCTGACCAAAAATCGATTTCTTCTCACAATCCAGATTATACATATGAGGTAGAATGGTCCGATGAACAACCTTCTAATTTTATTGAAGATGCCATTAGCCAAGCAAAAGAACTGTCATTACAAAAATTCGGATCACGCATTGGTCCAGTTATTACAAATGAGTTTGATACATATATTTTCCCGAAAATTCAAGAAGCAATTGAATTTACATTACTTGATATGGACAAGGCTGCTCTTAAATCATTAGCTATAAGTGAAAATCCATCGGGTGATCGTAGTGAAAAAATTTTTCATATTATTGAAACGGCTACCGGATCAGATGTTATTCGTTTCCATGTAAGAACGGACCTCAAGCCTCAAGATGGTTATTTCTTTAATTTTCATTACCACACGGCTTCAGATCAATTTGCCAAACACTATAAATTAGGTGATATTTATTGGTCAAAGAATATGCCACCAAAGTGGTTATCTTAACACTAACACCTAAAGCCTTTTTCAAGTTACAATTGAAAAAGGCTTTTTCACATTTATTTTCATAGGAGGACATACATATGGAACAATACTTACAACTATGTAAAACTATATTAGCAGATGGAGCGGTGAAAGATGACCGTACAGGAACTGGAACGAAAAGTATTTTCGGACATCAATTAAGATTTGATTTAACCAAAGGATTTCCTTTAGTGACCACAAAAAAGACGGCGATGCGCCTTATTACATCTGAATTGCTATGGTTTATTAAAGGTGACACAAATGTTAAAACTTTAATTGCCGAGCGAAATCACATATGGGATGAATGGGCATTTGAAAAATGGGTAAAAAGTGAAGATTATAATGGACCAGATATGAATGATTTTGGCTTGCGTGCTGCACAAGAAGAGGAATTCAAACAAATTCTGGATGAACAAATGAATATTTTCAGAAAAAAAATCTTATCAGATGACGATTTTGCGAATAAATATGGAGATTTAGGACCAGTTTACGGTCGTCAGTGGCGTTCTTGGCCTTCAACTAATGGGCAGACTATTGATCAGTTGAAAAATGTTATTAAATCGATTAAAAATAACCCTGACTCAAGAAGACATATTGTCACCGCCTGGAACCCCTCTGAAGTAGATCAAATGGCGCTTCCTCCTTGTCATACATTTTTCCAGTTTTATGTAGCAGATGGAAAATTATCTTGTCAATTATACCAACGTAGTGCAGATGTATTTCTCGGTGTTCCATTTAATATTGCTTCTTACGCTTTATTAACTCATTTAATTGCGAAAGAATGTAATCTAGAAGTTGGTGACTTTGTACATACTCTAGGAGACGCGCATATCTATTCAAACCATATGGATCAAGTACATGAGCAACTTTCACGACAACCTCGAGAACTACCAACACTTACGATTTCAAATGATAAAGAGTCCATATTTGATTTGGAAACAAATGATATTACAATAGAAGGTTACGATCCACATCCTCGAATTAAAGCGCCAATTGCAGTATAGAAAGTAGGTATATCATCATGATTTCACTAATAGTAGCCCATGATCTTAATCGTGTTATTGGTAAGGATAATAAAATGCCGTGGCATATTCCAAATGAACTTGCTTATTTTAAAGAGAAAACAATGGGGAAAGCGATCGTTATGGGACGTAACACATTTGAATCAATTGGTCGGCCACTTCCTGGCCGTTTAAACATTGTCATTACACGAAACCCTGAGTATGAGCATCAAGGGGTTACAGTTGTTCATTCTATTAAAGAAGCAATTAAAATTGCAAAAAAACACCATGAAGAAGTCATGATTATTGGTGGGGAACAAATTTTTAAAGAAGTCTTACCCTATGCTGATCTTATTTACGTTACGCTCATTCAACAGGATTATGAGGGAGACACGTATTTTCCACCGTATGATAATTGGGAAATCACTTCTACATCAGACACCATGATCACTGACACCGGAATTCATTACGCATATCTCATCTATAAACGAAGAGTAAAACTTCTTACAAAACGTTAAGATGTACAAATGTATTATTATTCAAAGAATGTTAACGGCTGAATCGAACTATTACTCTAACTAAAACCCAAATGCTAAAAATATAGCATTTGGGTTTTAGATTGATTACCTATAATACTACTTTAGTTCTCAAAACCTTAAGCAGTTTTTATAATAAAGTACAGACTAGAGGCTCGACCAATTTTTACAGTAGCCAATTTTATAACTAAAAACGAAATATTCGATTCTTGCTATGCCATTAACGATTGAAGTTGATGGTATAACATATGTTAATAAAGTAGACTTTAAAGCGGATTTATTTATTTGACAAACTGTCATTTGAAAAAGTTCTTTACCCGTAATGTAATGGCAGTAATTTTTTGTGAATTAGGATAAAATTAATTTCAAATTAACTATGAATGCAATTTTAGAGTCTGCAAAGTGGTTATTAATATTTCGGTTGTTCAACTGAATGAATCGTGTTTTAAATCATATGATTAATTAATTTAAGTTACAGCACGCATAATTTTAACAAGATGCAGCAATCCTTGAATACTTGTAAACAAACAAGATTCTCGCTTAACTAAAGAGAAGGAGAGAAAATAATGAAAAAAAGATTGATACTTGTCTTCTTGGTGAGTCTATTCATCTTGACAGGATGTCAATTTGATCAACCAGGGGCAACAGCAGATTTTACAGCTCGCCAGTTTCTTGAAATGGAAAATTTTAAAATAAATGAAATGTTTATACCAGAAAATAAAACGCTTGTTGGAATAGGAGATTCATTAACACAAGGTGTTGGAGATGAACGTAAAATGGGTGGTTACTTAAGTAGATTAGCAATTGAATTGGCGGATTTCGAAGGTGTTCTTGACATTGAGGTACAGAACGAAGCCAAGCGAGGGAGACGAAGTGATCAACTTTTAACTCAACTTAAATCTGGGAAGATAGATAATACTATTAAAAAAGCGGATATCATTGTTATGACAATCGGTGGAAATGATATTATGCGTATTGTGAAACAAGATATATTTCGATTACGCGTCGTTGCATTTGAGAAAGAGTTAATTAAATTTACAAAACGCTACGAAGATATATTAAAGGAAATTCGTATACTCAATCCAGATGCATCAATTATCTTAGTAGGTTTATATAACCCATTTTCAATTGTTACGGATGAGGACAATGAGTTTGACCAAATATTAATTAACTGGAATCAAGCAATTAGTAATTTTGCTTATAGTGACATTAATGCATGTTTTGTTCCAGTCGATGATTTATTTAATTCAAACTCAAATATGGTTTATCATACGGATTTTTTCCACCCAAATAGTAAAGGCTATGAACAAATGACTGATCGCATTCTAAAATCCCTAAAAACTTGTGGGTTAAAACAAGTATCAAATGGATAAATGGACTTTTAAGGAGTTGAATATTTTATGAACCGTTGGAAAGTTGCATTTTTCCTACTAATCGCGCTATTATCTACCGTAATAGTCATGTTTGTTCTCTGGGTTAGTTCTCCTCCAGCAAAAACAGACATGTCTGAGCCAATAGCAACTTCCGAAGGGAATGTTTTTACGCTTAAGACCACCAAGGAAAATTTTGAAGGCATTGCAAACACCTACATAAGGGATGCATTAAAAACGCAACCTTTACCTGTAAAAATAAGCGTCGAGAATCAAATCCTATTAACAACAGAACTCACAATTTTTTCGATTAATCTACCAGTAATTATGAAATTCGATCCTATTGTTGAGCCAGATGGAAACTTGAGATTGCTTCAAACGGGTGTTGAAGTCGGCAAATTAGATATCCCACCCAAAACCGTGTTAAAATTGCTAAAAGATTCCGTTGCTTTACCTGAATGGATGATAGTGCGCCCTGATGAAGAGGATGTTTATATCGATTTATCGCGCATACCTATGAAATCAGATGTCGAAGTTAGGGCTAAAGAATTTAATTTGGAACAAGATGAAATTACACTTGAAATTCTTATTCCATATAATTAAAGGAGGTCGTATATATGAACTTAGAAAAAGCAACTTTTGCAGGAGGATGTTTTTGGTGCATGGTTAAACCATTTGATTCTTATGAAGGTATTCATTCTGTTATTTCAGGATACACAGGTGGAGATATGGTAAATCCAACATACGAACAAGTATGCACCAATTTAACAGGTCATAAAGAAGCAGTCCAAATTACATTTGATGCTAGCATCTTTCCATATGAACAAATCGTACGACTATTTTGGATGCAAATTGACCCTACTGATGCAGGTGGGCAATTCTTTGATAGAGGTTCTTCTTATGAAACTGCCATCTTTTATCATAGTGAAGCACAAAGAGAAATTGCTGAAACAGCAAAAAATGAATTGCAAGCTAGCGGGAAATTTTCAAAACCAATTGTTACATCAATTATAGAAGCAAAACCATTCTATCCAGCAGAAAAATACCATCAAGATTATTACAAAAAAAATCCAGCACACTATGACAATTATCAAGTCGGTTCAGGCAGAGCTGGATTCAAACAAAAAATGTGGGGTGACTGAATATGACAAAAAAAGACTTAAGAAATAGTCTAACATCTATGCAATATCATGTGACTCAAGAAAATGGAACGGAACCACCTCATCGTAATGAATATGATCAGAATTTTAATGAAGGTATTTACGTTGATATTGTTTCAGGCAAAGCTTTATTCAGTTCAAAAGATAAATACGATGCAGGCTGTGGATGGCCAAGCTTTAGTAAGCCAATAGCTGGACCTGAAGTGACGGAGTTTTCTGACTATTCTCTAGGTATGAGAAGAACAGAGGTAAGAAGTAAAACAGCCAACTCACATTTAGGTCATGTATTTCCAGACGGTCCTGGTCCAGAAGGATTGCGTTATTGCATTAATTCAGCCGCTTTAAAATTTATTCCTAAAGAAAAATTAGAAGAAGAAGGATATAGTGAATACGTTTCACACTTCTAAATAAAAGGCAAAACTCTTTTTAGAGTTTAGCTTTTTATTTTTTGTATTGTTTTTGTACATGAGGATCAAAATCATGTATATATATAGTAGACAAAAATAAAAAATGGAGGATAATATGAATCAATCATTCTATAAATATGCCCTTACTTTTAGGGGTGGTAAAAAATCAGATGGTAAAGCCGTGTTTGCAGAAGCAATGTTTTATGATTTAACTTTTCCTAAGCAATCAAAAGATTTTGAAGAAATATCTAGGTATATTGAAGAATTGGCTCATTCAGATATATCCGCAATTATTTTTGATGAAATGTGGTTGCTATATGAAACAAATATAGCTTTTCAATCGTAGAAAGAAATTAATTCATTTGTAACTCTGTAAAAATCGGAACAAATACTTGATTACGTGAAGAATACCGTGGATAAATTCGAGTAATACGTAACTTCATTTGCATCTAGACTTGAAAAACAGTATGATAGTACGGAAATGTCTATAAAGTGAGGGTAAAAAAATGAGTGTTCATATTAATGCTAAAAAAGGCGATATCGCCGATACGATTTTACTACCAGGAGATCCATTACGTGCAAAATACATTGCAGAAACGTTTTTAGAAGACGTTGTTCAATACAATGAAGTTCGTAACATGTTTGGATATACTGGTACTTACAAAGGAAAACGTATTTCAGTTCAAGGAACAGGAATGGGTGTTCCATCTATCTCTATATACATTACGGAATTAATGGCTGAATATGATGTTCAAAAATTAATCCGCGTAGGTACATGTGGATCAATTCACAAAGACGTGAAAGTACGCGACGTTATTCTTGCACAAACTGCTTCAACTGACTCGAAAATGAATGAAATCATTTTCAGCGGCATAAACTTTGCACCTACTGCAGATTTTGACTTATTATTAAAAGCATATAATGCAGGAATTGAAAAAGGCTTAAATCTTAAGGTAGGTAATGTATTTACAGAAGATGTATTCTACAATGAGCATGCAGAGCATGAAAAATGGGCTCAATATGGAATCCTAGCGCTTGAAATGGAATCTTCAGCACTTTATACATTAGCTGCTAAATTCGGTCGTCAAGCACTTTCTATATTAACGGTAAGTGATCACTTATTGACTGGTGAAGTTACAACTTCAGAAGAGCGTCAATTGACATTTAACGAAATGATTGAAGTAGCATTAGAAGCGGCTATTCAAGAGTAATCAGAAAAGGCTGTCAGATATTTTCTTGACAGCCTTTTTCTTCCCGTATATGCGTCTTACCTGATAAACTATACATAAACATTGAAGCATTAAATCTAATGGTTTCGATTTGAAAGTGGTGAATGATATGGATGAGAAGCAAAATACTCCTGAACAACAAGTAGAACATAATCACCAAGATTCGCACGCGGGTAAATATATTCGTTTGAAACCTTTCTTTTTCATCATGCTTATCTTTACTTTGATCTTAAGTTCCGCAGGATTAACGATATTTGCTTTAACATTTGGCGATGAAAAAGTAGTTGAAGTAGGGGCACCTGAAAGACGAGAGTTCCAAAAGTTATATCAAGCGTATGACCAGTTAAAAGCAGATTATTATGCAGATATTGATCAAGAATTATTAGTTAATGGGGCAATTAATGGAATGATTGATTCTCTCGGAGATCCTTATTCAGATTATATGAATCAGGATGAGGCCTCACAGTTTAAAGAAAGTATTTCATCAAGTTTCCAGGGAATAGGTGCTGAAATACAAGAACGTAATGGCGTTATTTCAGTTGTTTCACCAATCAAAAACTCACCTGCTGAAAAAGCTGGTATTTTAACAAATGATAGTATCACCGCAGTTGATGGTGAAGATATTATTGGGATGAGTGCATCTGAAGCCGTTCTTTTAATACGAGGAGAAAAAGGTACATCTGTAACCTTAACAATTCAACGTGGTGAACAGAGCGACCCAATGGAAATTACTATTGTCCGTGATGAGATACCAATAGAAACGGTATATGCAGAAATGCTTGAAGATAATGTGGCACACATTCAAATTACAAGTTTTTCTGAAAATACGTATGATGAACTTCTTGCAGCTATTACTGACATGGAAGAATCCGGAATGAAAGCGATGGTCCTTGATGTGAGGCGAAATCCAGGCGGATTATTAAATTCAGCCATCAATATCTCAAATTTATTTGTTGAGGATGGAAAAACTTTGTTCCAAACTAAAGAAAAAGGAAAAGATGCAGAAGTCTTCTCAGCTACGGGCGGATCTAAAGTAAAAGTACCAGTATCATTATTAATTGATGAGGGTAGTGCTTCTGCTTCAGAAATTCTTGCAGCAGCTATGAGAGAATCTGCTGGAACACAACTTGTTGGCATAAATACCTTTGGTAAAGGAACGGTTCAAACCGCAAATGAATTAACCGACGGATCAAATATGAAATTCACAACTGCAAAATGGTTAACCCCAGATGGTAATTGGATTCATGAAAAGGGTATTGCACCTGATGTAAAAGTTGAATATCCATCTTATACTAAATTACCTTTTTTAGATGCTTCTATAGAAATAAAAAATGGCTTATTATCAGATCAAGTCAAATCAGCAGAAGAAATGCTTACAGCTGTTGGTATTGACACTGGTAAAGTGGACGGACTATTCGACGATCAAACAGAGGCCGCTATAAAGCAATTGCAAAAAGAAGAAGAACTTAAAGAAACAGGCATCTTAACTGGTGATACTACTTACGCCCTAATGGATCGTTTACGGGAGAAAATTGAAAAAGAAGATCCACAGTTATTAAAGGCTAAGGATTTAATATTAAAAGTACTTGCAAAATAAACAAAAAGCTGGCCTGCAATTTGAGGTCGGCTTTTGTTTCGAGAAAGGATGTATTAATATGAAGGATGTGTATTTATTTAGTGGCTTTTTAGGAAGTGGAAAGACTTCTCTATTAACTGACACAATACGACAGTTAAAAGAAAGAGGCTTAAAGCCAGCTGTACTGATGAATGAATTAGGAAAACTTCCTTTTGATTCAAAGGCTATAGAAGATGATATACCACTAAAAGAAATGCTAGAAGGATGTATTTGTTGTACCGGATCAGAGAAAACAGAAGCACAGCTTCAAACACTGTTAGCGGGTGAAGATTTTGACGTGCTTATTATTGAAACGACTGGTGCAGCTCATCCAGTTGAAGCTTTAGATGCAGTTTACTCTCCTCTATTTGCTAAGCAATTAAATGTTAAAGGAATTGTGACAGTTGTTGATAGTAAACGATGGTTGGATCGACACTTGCTTTCACCGCAGATGAGATCTCTTTTTTTAGAACAAATTCGCCACGCACATTTGCTTTTAGCAAACAAAATGGATTTATTATCTGAAGATCTACAAGCAAAGATTACTTTTGAGTTACAAAGTTTCAATTCAACTGCAACCTTAATTCAGACTTCCCATGGCAAATGTCCATTGTCGATGTTAGAAAGATTAAAAGGCACTGTTAGTGAGAAAAAAGTGAATGAAGCTAGAATAGGGGAGCAACTTACGTTGTCAACTCGAATAATTTCATTTAAGGAATCTGTCGGTAAAGTCGAATTTGAAGACTGGTTACGAACAATACCATCTACTATATACCGGATGAAGGGCTTTGTTCCAATCAAAGGTACTAAAAACCCCATGCTCTTCCAATATTCTTATGGAATGGTTCAGTGGTTACCAGAGTATGTAAAAATGGATCCGGTCATAGTAATTATTGGAGAAAAAATTGCTGATTTAAAGATTCCTGGAAGTGAGTAATAACTTATGATTGAAATAATACAAGCATACCAAACTTTATTTCCATTTCGACACGAGACAACAACATTGATATCTTTAGAACAATTAGAAGTTAGTATTCGAATTGAGTTATTAGATGAGTTAACGCACCCACGTGTTCGGAAAAACTCAGCTGAAAAACTACAAATAGCATACGAGAGAATAGAAAAAAGTAATTTAAATAACCTCTTAAAAATGCAATTGAAACAGGTATATGGGGATGTTTTTAAAACCGTCAATACCTTTTGAATTGAAACATATGGTAATTAATCTAAAACCACACAATTATAAAGTCCTTGAATGTGCATAGAGACTATCTTTCTATTTCTACTGGTGAAATTGGTAACAACTAGTTTTTATTATAGTAGAATTTAAAGATAGACTAAGTGGCAGAAGAGGAGAGTGGATGAAATGAAGAAATGGTTACTAGGATTAACAATGGGAGTTATGGTTTTCTCATTTGGTCAAGTTACAACTGCAGAAGCATCATCTTCACATAATGCAGAAAATTTTCTGACTCAAGCTACTAATAATTGGACGAAAAATACTCAATCAAAACAGGTTGAATCATATACAGCCTCACAGCAACAGACGTTGGAAGAAATTTTCGCACAACTTGCTGCATCAGGATTTAAATTTGATTTCGAGAAATTTATAGCAGAAAAGCCAGTACCAACGGCTAAACCAGTTGCAGAAAAGCCAGCACCAACGGCTAAACCAGCTGTAGAAAAACCAGCACCAACGGCTAAACCAGTTTCAGAAAAACCAGCACCAACTGCAGAAAAACCGGCACCAACAGCTAAACCAGTGGCAGAAAAACCAGCACCAACAGCTAAACCGACTGCAGAAAAACCAGCAACTCAAGCAACAGAACAAGCAGGTTCTATTTCAAACATTGAACAACAAGTACTAACTTTAACCAATCAAGAACGAGCTAAAGCAGGATTAAAAGCTCTTGCAACAGATGCTAAATTAATGAATGCAGCACGTGAAAAATCAACAGATATGAGAACAAATAAATACTTCTCACATACTAGTCCTACATTTGGTTCACCATTCGATCGTATGAAAGCTCTTGGTATCGATTACCGTGCAGCCGGAGAAAATATCGCAATGGGTCAAAAATCAGCGGATGAAGTCGTAAAAGCATGGATGGACTCACCAGGTCATCGTGAGAATATCATGAAAGCAAATTTCACTCATATTGGAATTGGCTACGATGCACAAGGTCATTACTGGACACAACAATTTATTCAAAAATAATAAGTAGAAAATAAAAAACGGTCATCTCACTTTTAGAGATGACCGTTTTTCTATTGTAAAAAAATCTGGATTTGGAGTTTAAGCACACTCATACTTATATATTCATATGTGATCAACCCTATGTTATTTGTCTTTTTCTCTCTGATTATGTCGTATTGCGTCGGAAGTTATTTATTTAAATAGATTATTTAGCATATTGTGTCTATTCGTATTCGTTTAATAGTGGTAAAATGTGATTAATTCTATTCACAATCTCTATATAGTAATGAAGTATACAAATAAAACTTCATGAGCATGAATACTTTTCAGGCAAAGCCAAGATTTTTCTATTTATATTCATTTATACATGGTATTTTACGCTCTCAATTGAGTCTTCTTGCTTATAAAAAATTTGAATTTCTACATAAAATATAAGTAATACCAATCATACGGCTTATATTGATTTAAAAAGCCAACTTTAAAATGAAAACGTTTTCATTTATTGTAAGTGAATTTTTTGTCTAAAATCAACTTATATAGTTAACGCTAAATGTTAGGAAATAAATTATGGGGGTGTCTCGAATATGAAAATTAACAATGCAATTGAAGTTTTAGATCGGATGCGACTTCCAAATGGTGCTTACACTGCAAGTATCTCAAATGACTATAATTACGTTTGGATACGTGATGTCGTTTATACGGTTTTGCCATTTTTACAAAGCCGCTCAGACAGATATGAAAAAGCCTATCATGCTTTATTTGACCTATTTAAGAGGTATGAATGGAAAATTGATATTCACCGGGAAAAGAAACCGTTTTATCTTTTTGAACATATACACTCAAGATATTCCACAGAGTTAAAGGAACTTAGCCAAGAGTGGGGTCATGCTCAAAATGATGCGATTGGAGCCTTCTTATGGGGAGTCGGAGAAGGTGTGAGCAACGGGCAAAAGGTCATCCGTGATGACAAAGATCTCGCTATCGTACAGAAGCTTGTCGACTACTTAGAATGTCTCCAATACTGGCAGGCACAGGATAATGGAATGTGGGAAGAAAATATAGAACTGCATGCTTCAAGTGTCGGTGCATGCGTGGCAGGCTTACACGCGGTGAAAATGCTAGTAAACGTTAAGCCCGAACTAATTCGAAAAGGGGAAGAAACGTTACGTTTTCTATTGCCACGGGAAAGTGAAACAAAAGAAACCGATTTAGCGCTGCTGTCACTTATATATCCATATCGAATTGTAGAAAGAAAAATGGCCCTTAAGATTATTGAAATGGTATCCGAACGCTTAGAACGTACAAATGGATGTATCCGTTATCAAAATGATCAGTATTATAACGAAGGAAGCGAAGCTGAATGGTGCTTCGGACTACCTTGGATGGGATTATGTTATTTTGAACTGGGTCTGTATAATAAAGCTTATGAATATATAAATAAAACGGAACGAATTATTCCTGATAATTGGGAAATTCCTGAATTATATATTGGGGGGAAAAATGTGCCAAATGGAAACACTCCTTTAGCATGGTCGGTTTCTCTTTCTTATCTATTTTTAAACAGAATGAGAAGTATTAGCCCTTCACAATTGACAGGTAATGATAATGCTTAAACAAAAACAATAGTAGTAATATTTATTAGTCCCATAAACTTGGAATAGTTAGTCTGTGGAAGAAAAATAGGAAAGTGTAAGGGGACTGCCGATTATAATTAATGGGACGGTCTAATCTTAAAAGTTGTATTGTTCAGCAATACTTCACGTCCAAATAGTACATTCTAAAAAATCCTTCATTTCCTGTTGGGTTTTTTATTTTTGTCTTAAATTAACTTTTCCACATAAAATTCATCATTATAAAGGAGTATTTTAATAAGTGGCGAATAATTTAAGTTAGAGATGGTAAAAAAATAGAATAATCATAAGGTGAAGGAGATGGAAATGTGGAAAAAATGATTAAGTTCCCAAAGCAGCTATACCCGAGTGATCTTGATGTATACCTTTTCCATGAAGGTTCACTGTATGAAAGCTATAAAATACTCGGTTCACATCTCCTTTCACACAACGAATTTCAAGGTGTGAGATTTGCAGTTTGGGCACCACATGCAAAGCGGGTAACCGTCGTAGGTGATTTTAATAATTGGAATGGCTTTAATAGTGAGATGGAGCGTATGAACAATTCAGGAATTTGGATTTTATTTATTCCCGAGCTTAAACAGGGAGACATATATAAATATGAGGTTACTGGACCGGATGGGCATAAGGAATTAAAGGCAGACCCTTTCGCATTTTATTCGGAGCTGCGACCCGCAACGGCTTCTGTTATCTATAAATTAGATTCTTATGAATGGCATGATCAAAAATGGATGGCTCAGCGAATAAAGACAGATATATACCATAAACCGATGATGATTTACGAGGTACACTTGGCTTCCTGGAAGCAAAAAAAAGATGGTGAGTTTTATACGTATCAAGAACTCGCCGACGAACTAGTTGATTATGCAGTGAGAAATGGCTTTACACATATTGAGTTGATGCCCATTATGGAACACCCATTTGATGGTTCATGGGGCTACCAAATAACTGGATTTTATTCGGCGACAAGCCGATATGGTACACCAGAGCAATTAATGTATTTCATCGACCAGTGCCATCAAAAGGGACTTGGTGTAATCCTAGATTGGGTGCCTGCACATTTTTGTAAGGATATTCAAGGTCTTGGTCGTTTTGATGGAACTCCTCTCTATGAATCAGCAGATCCCATGCGTGCAGAGCGGCCTATCTGGGGAACGTATAGCTTTGACTACAGCAAGCCGGAAGTTGTCAGCTTTCTAATTTCTAACGCTATGTTTTGGATGGATGTCTATCATGTTGATGGATTCCGGGTTGATGCAGTTTCTTCAATTGTTTATTTAAATCATGATAATCCACTTCCTATTAAATTAAAGAATCAATATGGAGGTGGAGAAAACATAGAAGCTGTCAAGTTCTTGAAAAAGTTAAATGAAACTATTTTCCATAAGTATCCAGGCGTTTTGATGATGGCAGAGGAATCAACCGAGTGGCCGCTAGTTACAAGACCGACTAGTGAAGGTGGGCTTGGATTTAATTATAAGTGGAATATGGGCTGGTCTAATGACGTGCTTAAGTATATGAAATTTGATGTAAGTGAACGTCCAAGGCATCATCATCTGTTGACATTTTCATTCTTTTACGCATTCTCTGAAAATTATGTACTTCCATTTTCTCATGATGAGATGGTTCATGGAAAACGGTCATTACTTAATAAAATGCCTGGGGATTACTGGCAAAAATTCGCGAATTTACGTTTGCTTTTAGGGTATTTATTTACACATCCTGGTAAAAAACTTTTATTTATGGGTAGTGAATTTGGTCAGTTTGACGAATGGAAATACGCAGAAGAAATGGATTGGATGCTTTTAGGTTTTGAATCTCACTCCAATTTCTATCATTACTTTAAAGAAATAAATAAATTCTATCAGGAAACAAATTCACTTTGGCGTCTCGATCATGAGGAAGCTGGCTTTCAGTGGATCGATGCAGACAATGCAGACCAAAGCGTGATTACTTTTATGAGAAAAGGAAAACGCAAGGGAGACTATTGCATTGTTGTTTGTAATTTTTCAGCCGATGTATACCATAATTATCAAATTGGAGTTCCATCTTTCGGGAAATATTATGAAGCATTTAATAGTGATGCCTTATCATATGGCGGTTCTGGTCAGGGGAATTCAGCTCCAATCATTGCGAGTAAGGATGCGAGTCATAACCAGCCGTGCAGTATTGAAATAACCGTACCGCCATTAGGTATTGTGATATTTATGAAGCAAACAAAAACAAGACAAAGGGGAGTCAATATAAATGGCATCTAAAAAATGGGTGGCAATGCTCTTAGCGGGTGGTCAAGGTTCAAGACTAGGAGAATTGACAAGTGACTTAGCTAAACCCGCAGTTCCGTTTGGTGGGAAATACCGAATTATTGATTTTACGTTAAGCAACTGTACACATTCTGGTATTGATACGGTAGGAATACTCACACAATATCGACCGCATATTTTAAACTCATATGTAGGGAATGGGAGAACATGGGATCTCGATCGCAATTACGGAGGTGTTGCAATGCTTCCACCTTATAAGGGTAAAGATGGTGGTGAATGGTACAAAGGAACAGCCAATGCAGTGTATCAAAATTTTCATTTTATTGACCAATATGAGCCGGAATACGTGCTTGTCATCTCAGGAGATCATATATACAAGATGGATTATAATAAGATGCTAGAGGACCATGTCGAGAACGGAGCCCTTGCTACAATTGCTGTCATTGAGGTGCCCTGGAATGAGGCTAATCGATTTGGTATTATGAATACTGATGATACCGATCAAATTATAGAATTTGACGAGAAACCAGAACATCCAAAAAGCAATCTGGCTTCGATGGGTGTTTATCTCTTTAACTGGAAACACCTTAAAAAATATTTAACTGAAGATGAAAATACCATCGGTTCTACCAATGACTTTGGAAAAGATATTATTCCAAAGATGATTGATGAAGGGGCTCATGTGCAAGCTTATAGATTTAAAGATTACTGGAAGGACGTCGGAACAGTCGAAAGCCTTTGGGAAGCTCATATGGACTTATTGGGAGAACCACCCGCTTTTGATCTAGGAGATGCTAACTGGCAAATATATGCAGGTAATGCTAATCATCCCCCACAATATATCTCTCAAGAGGCTGAAGTCTTACAATCCTTAATTAATGAAGGATGTTTGGTATTTGGCAAAGTCGAGCATTCCGTTCTTTCCTATAACGTGCAAGTTGGAAAAGGATCTACAATTAAGGATTCCGTTATCATGCCAAATGTGAAAATCGGCAAAAATGTAACGATAGAAAAGGCGATTATTGGTAGCGGCACAATTATTGAAGACGGAGCTGTTATTGGTGTCAATAAACAGGGAATTACCCTAATCGGAGAAAATCAACGGATTTCTCCGACATATGCCAAACTTTAGAATCTAAATAAAAGGGGGAGCTTAAATGAATAACGTATTAGGGGTAATTAATCTCGTAAATGAAAAACCTATATTGAAAGAACTGACTCAACATCGTTGCCTAGCTTCAGTACCCTTTGGAGGTCGCTATCGGATGATTGATTTCACCATGTCAAACTTTATGAATGTTAGCGTCAGCAAAGTTGCGATTTTTACTAAGGATAAATATCGATCGGTCATGGATCATCTTGGTTCTGGTAAAGAGTGGGATCTTGATCACCGTTCACAAGGATTATTCATATTGCCTCCAAGTCATCCTGATGAAAAGATTAAAGGGGATTTACAGCAATTCTTTGATCATTTAGAATTCTTTCAGCGAGCAAATGCTGACACGGTTATTATTGCTCCTGGTCATCATATTTGTAAAATTGACTTTAACGAAGTGATAAAAGAACATGAAAGCAATGAAGCTGATATAACAGTTCTGTATAAGGATTATGACGGAAAACCGATGCGCAAACCGCTTTATCACCAATGTTCACTTGATATAAATGGTGAAGTTCTTGATATTGAGCTTTATACATCTCCTAATAGAGGAGACCATGTATGTTTAGAAACTTATGTGATTGGAAAGCAACTGTTAATAGACTTAATTAAAAAATGTGTGGATAATGAAGAATATGATTTTTTGAAAGATGTGGTAAAGGCAAACTTAAGGGATCTCCGGGTGCAAGGATATGAATTTAAGGGCCATATGCCGTTCATTCATTCTCTTGAAACTTACCATACTAGTAATATGGAATTTCTAAATCCTGAAATTCTAAATACCTATTTTTATGGTTCTTGGGAAGTTTTCACAAAAATTAAGCATGAAGCACCTACTAACTATGCCATTTCATCTGAAGTATCCAATTCCTTAATTGCTAATGGCTGTAATATCGAAGGAATCGTTGAAAACAGTATTATTTTCCGTGGGGTGCAGGTTAAAAAAGGGGCTGTAGTGAAAAATAGTATCATCATGCAGAGAGGTGATATAGAAGAAGGAGCACATATAGAGAATATTATCACCGATAAACAAGTTATCATTACTAAGGGACAGGTATTAAAAGCTAGGCATCAGCCAACTGTAATCAAAAAAGCAGAAGTTATTTAATGGAGGGAAACTAGCATGAATATTTTATTTGCAGCCTCAGAGTGTGCACCTTTCATTAAGACAGGGGGACTAGGCGATGTTATTGGTGCCTTGCCTCACTCTTTACATAAAGAGGGGGTAAATGTCAGCGTAATATTACCTAAATATGGAGATCTTTCATTGCACTATACAGAACAATTGCAATGGATCAAAAGTATCGAAGTACCTGTAGGCTGGAGAAATCAGTTCTGCGGCATTGAAAAATTTGATTATCAAGGAATAACAGTCTACTTCCTCGATAACGAATATTATTTTAAAAGACATGGTAGCTATGGTTTTGATGATGATGGAGAAAGGTTTGCGTTCTTCTCCCGAGCTGTGCTTGAGGTATTGCCATACTTAGAGGAAAGACCTGATATCATTCATTGCCATGATTGGCAAACAGGCCTGATACCTGTTCTTTTGAAAGCTCATTATGAAAATAACTCGTATTATCAAGGAATTAAAACGTTATTTACGATTCATAATTTGCGCTACCAGGGTGTCTATTCAAAATCAGTCCTTTATGATTTACTGGATTTAAATGAGCATTATTTTCACCCGGACGGCTTGGAGTTTTATGGGAATGTCAGTTATCTTAAAGCAGGTCTAGCCTTTGCTGATCGTATAACAACAGTAAGCGCTACTTATGCATCCGAGATACAGACTCCCTTTTACGGAGAAGGGCTTGATGGTTTTTTACGAAGAAGAGGTGCCGAACTTCATGGAATTGTGAACGGCATTGACAATGTGGTCTACGATCCTAAACGTGACGAATTTATAATGCTTCCATTCAATGATTATGAGGGGAAAATTGAAAATAAAAAGAACCTACAAGAAACGCTAGCGCTTCCTGTAAATGCTGATATACCCATAATTTCTATGGTTACCAGACTTGTTGATCAAAAAGGCATAGATCTAATTCTCCATGTTTTTCATGAAATACTGGAATTGAATGTACAGTTTGTTTTATTAGGCACCGGAGATCATCAATATGAAGAGTCGTTTAAATACTTTGCTGATAATTATCCTGATAAAGTGTCAACCAACCTTTACTTTGATGAAGCAATGGCTAGAAAAATCTATGCTGGTTCTGATCTTTTTCTGATGCCATCTCAATTTGAACCATGTGGCATCGGACAGTTACTTGCACTTCGCTATGGAACCCTGCCGCTCGTTCGTGAAACAGGCGGACTAAAAGACACTGTGATAAATTATAACGAATTTACAGAACAAGGAAATGGTTTTAGTTTCGCTAATTATAATGCACACGATATGCTGCATACGATTGAGCGGGCTGTAAATATTTACCTTAACCACCCTGACAAGTGGGCGACTTTAGTAGATAAAGCCATGACACTTGATTTTAGTTGGGCTAAATCTTCGCAGGAATATTTCAAAATATATAAAGAGCTTCTAAACAATAACTGACAGAAAAAGCTCCACAGACCTAGCTTAAAAGAGGACTGGTATTTTGAAGTGAAAATGAAAACTACTGGAGTATTACATTAAGGTTTGAATCAATTCTAAAATCGTCCATAAATGAAAACAAGACGCAAACCCCTAGTGGGCTGCGTCTTGTTTTTTGCGTTGAATACGAATGAGTCGATATGTCAAAGTAATAGCACCTGCAGTTAACCCAACAATTAATCCTATCCAGTATCCAAAAGGTCCGAAATCAGTAAATTTCGACAAGAGATAGCCAATTGGCAAACCAATGACCCAATAAGAGATAATGGCCATAATAAACGTAACGTTAACATCTTTATAACCTCTTAAAGCCCCTTGAACTGGTGCTTGGATGGCATCTGACAATTGGAAAAGTGCTGCAAATACGAAGAATTGAACCGTTAATTGAATAACCGTTTCGTCAGTCGTATATATTCCTGCAATTTGTTCTCTGAAAAAAAATAAAATACACGCGGAGAAGAAGCTAAATAATATCGCTGTACTAACACTTAACCAACTATATGTTTGTGCATCTTTAAAACGTTTCGCGCCGACTTCATATCCTATTAATACTGTTGCACCAAATGAAATACTTAAAGGAATCATGTAAAGTAACGAAGTGAAGTTTAAAGCAATCTGGTGAGCTGAAATAACTTCTGTACTATAAGTACTCATCATTAAGGTAACAGCAGAAAAAATACTTGTTTCTGCAAAAATAGACAATCCAATAGGAATTCCAATTGTACTAATATCCTTCCATTTTGAAAACTGTACACGCTGCCAATTCTTAAACAGTTCATATTGCTGAAATGGTCTTTGTTTATGAGCAATACCAACAGTGATTAAGAAAACTAGCCAATAAGTTATGGCTGAAGCATAACCAGCTCCAGCTCCACCAAGTTCAGGAAAACCGAATTTCCCGAAAATGAGCACATAATTAAAGCATACATTTATTGGAGCGGAGAGTAATGTGATGATCATCGTAACCCGCGTTTTACCCAAGGCATCCATGTAAGACCGTAAAACAGTGTAAGCAAATAGTGGGATAATACCTATAATCATTGCAAGTAAATATGATTTGGCGATTTTTTCAACTCGAATTTCTAAAGTCATTATTTGAAGAATAGGTTCTAACACAAAGAACAGACCAATTGAAATAAAAATAGATAATGCCAAAGATAATAATAATCCTTGTTGAACTATAAGTCTGACTTCATCCTTTTTTTTCGCACCGACTAATTGTGCCACAATAGGTGTGATTGCAATTAGTATACCTGCTAATCCGGTATATACAGGTATCCATAACGATGAACCTATCGCTACACCAGCTAAGTCTTCACTCCCGTATCTACTTGACATTAAAATATCAAAGAATGAGATTAAATATAAAGCAACTTGTGTGACTAATATAGGAAATACGATTTTGAACATGAGCGACCATTTCTCTTTAAGCTGTGTAGTTTCGTACATACTAGATCACCCTGTATTCTGCAAATTTCCAATTATTATAGCACATTTTATACCGACAAAGAGGTTGTGTAATTTATCGGATTTTTCAATCTATCCATGTTTAGTATTTTAATTGAGTTTAGTTACTTTTAACAGATATCGTTTCTGTCGTCTCTTTAAATGGTGTATATTATGTAGAGGATACGAACAATGTCTGATGTATTGCAAAAATAGATTTTAAAATCTTACCTTAAAGAATGATAATAAAGATAGGAGATATACATATGAATAAAAAATCAATTGTATTAACAGGTGGAGGAACTGCCGGTCACGTCTCACTTAACCAAGCAATCATCCCAGCATTAGTAGAGCAAGGTTTTGAAATCCATTACATAGGATCTAAAGATGGTATAGAATTGGAATTAATACGTGATGCCTTTCCTAATGTTTTGTACCATGCGATTTCAAGTGGGAAATTTAGACGTTACGCCTCTGTAAAAAACTTTACAGATCCTTTTCGCGTGGGAAAAGGACTTATTGAAGCTTTATTAATTGTTAGAAAAGTAAAACCATCTGTTATTTTTTCAAAAGGAGGATTCGTATCAGTTCCTGTTGTTTTGGCAGGGAAGTTATCTAAAATTCCGGTTGTAATTCACGAATCCGATGTAACTCCCGGTTTAGCAAATAAAATTGCGATTCCCATGGCTCATCACATATTTACTGTATTTCAAGAGACATTACAACATTTACCTCCTGAAAAATCAAGTTGTTCTGGCTCCATTATTCGTTCAGAGTTATTTGATGGGAAAAAACAAGTGGGTCTTCAATTTTGTGACTTTACAGGTTGGAAACCTGTCCTTCTCATCATGGGTGGTAGTCAAGGTTCAGTGGTAGTTAATGAAGCTATTCGCAGCAATTTACCGCAACTTCTTGAAATGTTTGATATCATACACCTCTGCGGAAAAGGTAAAGTAGATGACTCTTTACTTAAAATTCCAGGATATAAACAATTTGAATACGTGACTAAAGAATTACCTGATTTAATACACGCATCAGATTTAATTGTATCAAGAGCTGGCTCAAATTCAATTTTCGAATTTTTAGCTTTACGTAAACCGATGTTATTAATACCTTTATCAAAACAAAAAAGTCGGGGAGATCAAGTACTAAATGCTGAAATTTTCAAAAAACAAGGGTGGGCCTCGGTGCTTGAAGAAGAAGATGTTACACCTAAATTATTTTTGTCGTCCTTAAAAGATCTAAATGGTCAAGCAAATGAAATACGAATTTTGATGGAAAGCTCTGATCACACAAAAAAACCGGATGAAATGGTAAAATTGATTAATTCATATTCAAAATAAAAAAACCGCCTACACGATTATATGTGTGGGCGGTATATTAAATTAAATTGCATGTTCTTCTTCTTCAACAAATCTAGATGCAGCTGTTGCTAAGTAGAATAAGTCTTTAGTTATTTGATACAGCTCATATTTATGGTCTCCTGCATTAATTTCTTCAAATAAAGTAGGATGAGTATCTTTAGCGTTCATACTGTATGCTAGTTTCTCTGTTGCACGAATAGACTTTTCATTATGCTTTTTAATCCTCACAAAAACTGTATTGATATTATGTTGATAAAAAAGCTCTTCTAAAAATAGATTTTTCGCTTTTAGATTGAATCCTTTTCCTTGGAAAGGATGACCAATCCAAGTTCCTAGAAAACCAGCTTGATCTTGAATATCATATAAATTTATTGTTCCTATTGGCATCCCATAATCATCAGTAATCGTGCGTGAAATAACTTTTCCACATTCTTCTTCTTCCATTAATTGTTTCGTCATAAATAAGAATTCATCAGTTGAAGTTGCTTTTTGTCGAACGAAAGGAAAGACAGATGGGTGAGTTAAATACTCAAACAAAGAGCCACATTCGTGCAATTCTCGTCTTTTAATCACAATTAACGCCTCCGTATCGGGGCAGATAAAGACAGAAGTCTAGCTCTAGCCCCTCGAAATTTTTCATTTTGTAGTGCATAAAAAATTCCGGGGTGGGAATCGAACCCACTAGAACCAGTCATAAAACTGGTGGCGCACCATTTGCCTTCCCTAACGATTTACGATCAATAAATCGTTCTATAAAATTATTTTCTTATTACTTTTCTTTATTACTATACTAATTTTTATTTAAAATGAAAACAAAAAAATTGTGAAATTCATGTAAATTTTATTGGGATTTCAGATAGAAATTTTAGGGAATAGTTGTAACCATTTATTATTAGATTTAATATGAAGATATAGAATCTTGGAGGTATTATCATGACAATCATTTTTCATAAAGTGCACGGTTCTGGCAATACATTTTACTTACACGAAGAAATACCAAACATGTTTTATAATTGGCCTTTAACTGCACAAAAAATGTGCAACCCCTCTAATGAAAATGGAGCAGATGGTTTATTAATTATTTCACAGTCAACTAAAGCAGATGCGAAAATGCGCGTTTATAATGCAGATGGGTCTGAAGCATCCATGTGTGGAAATGGGTTAAGATGTGTAGCAAGATTTGTTTTAACAAAATTAGGGGTAACTGTAGCAACGATTGAGACGATGAAAGCCGTACTATCTGTGCAACAAGTAGAACCAATATTTAAAAGTATAGATACGTATAAGGTAGAAATTTCACCCGTGTCGTTTAAACTTACTTCACTTCCAATGAAACATAAAAATCATAAGCAAATTGTGAATGAAGTAATGCCAGAATTCTCCTTGGATATTCACTTTACTGCAGTGTCGGTCCCAAACCCTCATTTAATCGGTATTGTCCCTATTCATTATATTGAAGATACACAGTTCCAAGAACAACTTGCTACATCTTTTAATATAGATAATGAGCATTTTCCAGATGGCGTTAATGTTAGTTTTGTTCATCCTGTTGATGAGTCGAGTATTTTCGTACGAACTTTCGAACGAGGCGTAGGGTTTACAAATGCATGTGGTACTGCCATGACGGCTTCTGCATTAGTGTCTGCAACAATTAATTTAGTCCCTTATGGTGAAATAACGGTATATAATCCAGGTGGTTTTGTTAAGTGCGAGATTGAAAAAAATGAAAATCATGTTCATTTATCACTGATTGGCAATGCAACATTTTTTGCTACCTATTCGGGTGAATTAACTGAAGACGGAGAATTTATCATTAATTCAGTCATTCTTCATGAACATGAAATTAATGAGTATAAAGAATTAGAGCTACAAGCACAGAAAAATGTAAACGATGGATGGTCTAGTAATGAGTATTTGTAGGAGATGAAAGTAGATGAAACATTTTTTCACTCAAACACAATTTGATTTATTATATGGAGATACCTCAGATTTAGTGTTTTTTTTAATTCAAAAAGAACACTCTTTTGAGTATTTATTTGTCAACGAAAGTGCAAGGCTCATTTTTAAAGATAGTCCAATTAACTCCAATTTACACGATATTCTAACATCTCCACACTTAGAAGAAATTTATGAGAATTACTTAATAGCCATTCAAGAAAATAAAGTAGTTATATATCAAGATTTCTTTTTGTTTTCAGATGTTGAATTAGTAAATGAAACTACCATAAAACCAATTCAAACAGTACAAGGAACATATATACTTGCAACGACTAAAGAAGTTTCAACTCAAAAGGAAATAGAAGAAAAATATTTATTTATGCAATCTTTACTGAATATGATTGTGGATCCAACAATTATTGTCACTAAAGACGGTAAAATATTCGATATGAATCCTAAGTTTGAAGAAATATTTGGCTATAAACTGACAGAGTGGCGTGGAAAACATTACTTGAACTTGCCATTCGTCCCTTTGAAAGAGCATAGTCAAGTTGAATATCATTTTGAAACAAATTTACGAGGTACTGGGAAATCATCAGTACTTGTTCAACGAATGAAATCGACTGGTGACGATGGGACATTTCTTGTAAGTTACTCTCCTATAAAGAAAAATGAGGAAACTGTTGCCATGTATATTTTGTTACAAGAAGTTACAGATGAAGTCGAGTTAAAGGAAAGTCTTCGTAATACTAGACATATTTTAGAGAGTTATAAACGTGCGATTAGTAAGGCTGCAATGGTGTTAATGACCACTCAAAACGGAGTCATTGAATATGCCAATGACTTGTTTATTGCCACAACTGGCTTTAAGAAACAAGAAGTAATAGGTCAACATATTAGCACATTGCAAATTGATCGCTATAATGACATTCAAATGCGACACTTGTGGAAAGAAGTTATGCACGAAAAAATATGGCGTGGAGAGCTTCGAAATAGAGCAAGTGACGGGACTTTTTACTGGGGAGATACAACTATAATCCCGCTATACAATGAACAACAGCAGATTGAAAACATTCTTATCATTCAATTTGATATAACAGAAAAAAAGAATATGATGACTGACCTACAATCAATTGAAAAAACGTTTAATTTAATTACAGAGAATACCAATGATTTAATCGCGATTACAGATGAGAAAGGATATATTCTTTATACATCACCTTCTCACGATAGAATATTAGGTTTATCAAAAGAAGCAATGTTGAATAAACAATTTAGTGACATGCTGACAAATGAATATCTAAATTTATGGAAAAATGACGTGTCAAAACGAGTCAATGAAGATGAAGAAATACGACTAGAACTTCAATATACTCAAAAAAATAATTTTCAGCTATGGACCGAAACTTCGATTGTTGCCGTAAAAGATCGTGAACGGCAAGGTAAATTAAAGCATGTCATTGTTTCAAGAGAAATAACAGAACGCAAAAAATTAGAAGAACATCTTAGCTTTATGGCATATCATGATAGCTTAACGCAATTACCTAACCGAAGACATCTGTGGAAAGAATTCCCCAAATTGGTCAAGCAAGCTGAATTTGATGAAACATCAATAGCAGTTCTATATTTAGATGGAGACGACTTCAAATCGGTAAACGATACTTATGGTCATGATATTGGTGATGAATTTATACGAATGTTTGGTGAGGCCCTTTTATCGAGTGTGCGAACACAAGACTTAGTGTCTCGTGTTGGTGGGGATGAGTTCGTTATTCTTCTTACAGGTTTGCCAAACGTTCCCAATAAAAGACTAGAAGTATTGACGCTCATCATTAGTAGAATTAGAACTTCTTTAAAAACAGGTTGGTTATTAAGCGGAACCATATTTACTCCAACTACGTCGATTGGAATTTCTTATTTCCCTGATCACGGAAACACAGTTGAGGATTTATTAGAAAAAGCTGACACGGTTATGTATGAAGTGAAGCGAATGGGGAAAAATCAGCAACTTGTTTATTCTGAATGAAATTAAAAAAGCAACCACGTTATGGAACTATTTTTAGACAAATATGAAGAAGGTGGAAAATGCGTACCCCTAACCGCGTGTTACTTGTAGAAGATGAAAAGAATATTGCCCGTTTTATTGAATTGGAATTGTGTCACGAAGATTTTGATGTGGTACATCATATATCTGGCAGAGAAGGATTAAAAGCGGCAAAGGATCAGAACTTTGATGTGGTTTTACTAGATGTCATGTTGCCTGAGTTAAATGGAATTGAAGTATGTCGACGGATTCGCTTATTTTCACAATTACCCATTATATTAATAACAGCTAGGGACGCTATAGTTGATCGTGTCGCTGGACTTGATGCAGGTGCTGATGATTACATAGTGAAACCGTTTGCTATTGAAGAACTATTAGCCAGAATACGTTCTGTACTGAGAAGAACAAACAGACTTAATGATGTGATAACCCGACTAGAATTTAAAGATATTACTATTGATACGGATGCTCATCTTGTTGAAATAAATAATAAAGCTCTAGAATTAACGAAAACTGAGTATGATTTACTAGTCTTTTTAATTCAACATAAAAATCATGTTGTTACACGAAACTTAATTTTGGAAAATGTCTGGGGATATTTAGTAGACATCGAAACAAATGTCGTAGATGTCTACATACGCCATTTGCGTTCAAAGTTACCTCGAGAATCTGCAAATTATATTGAAACGGTTAGAGGTGTTGGATATGTGATGCGTCAATGAATCCAATAATTTGGTGGAAGCGATTAATTGCATCTCAATCATTAAAAAAGAAATGGGCGTTTAGTTCGGCAACAGTTATTTTCTTGAGTTTTGCCACTATGAGTATCATCCTCTTTATCGCCTTAAAAGGATGGTTGTATCAACAAGAAGAACAAGAAGTGAATCGAACAATGGTAGATTTAATGACATTCTTTGAATCCCAAGGTCATTTTTTAACTGTTCAGGATATTCAAGCAAATACTGGATTAATGACGTCAATTGTAAATAAAAATCAAACGATTCGATTGTTAAATATTGATGGAATTGAGATACTACGAATTAATAAGACTTCTACTTTTCAACCTTTTAATTCAATCGATTTTCCAAGAAAAGGTTATTTAATAAATACTGGAGATTCTTCCTCCATAACAGCTGTCGGCATTGTAAAGCTTGGACGATTTAATGGATATGTCCAACTCGAACATCCACTAAAATCTTTTCAATCGATTATCACTTATATATTAACTGCCATGTTGCTTTTTAGTTTATGTTCCTTACTATTATCGGGATGGATTGGTTATATTCTGGCTAGTTATTTATTAAAACCTCTTCAAGATTTAAAGGTTACGATGGATGATGTCGTTGCCCATGGTTTTGAAAAAGATTTAACGATTTCTTATGATGCTAAGGATGAAATTGGTGAATTAATTGACGTATATGCAAGTATGATGGCTAAGTTGAAGTCTTCCTTTGAACAGCAACAACAATTTATTGCTGATGCATCTCACGAACTAAGGACTCCTATACAGGTTGTAGAAGGGCATCTTGCATTACTAAACAGATGGGGCAAATATGATCCTGTAGTTCTAGATGAGTCGCTCGGAATATCTTTACGTGAAGTAAATCAAATGAAAACTTTAATTGATGAAATGCTAGAACTTGCTCGTGGGGAACAAATAAAAGAACGTCCACCTACAAATATTGTGGAGTATACAATTGAAGTAATTAAAGAACTAAGTCAAATACATCCATCCGCATACATTGAACATATTCTTCCTGCAAGAATGGAAATGGAAGTACTCATTTCATCAAATGCGTATCAGCAAATTATCCGCAACATCTTGAGTAATGCTATTCGTTATAGTAAGAGTCCAGCACACGTTTGCATTTCCTATAAAAAAACACCACTTGAAATCATCGTTAACGTCAAAGATCATGGGATTGGGATTGCGCCACAACATGTTTTGAAGATATTCGACCGATTTTATCGAGTTGACCCTGTTCGAACTCGAAACTTAGGTGGAAGTGGATTAGGATTAAGCATTGTAAAAATGCTAATTGAAAATGCAAGTGGATCAATTCACGTAATAAGTGAAGAAGGGAAAGGGTCAACTTTTACAATGGTTTTTCCCTTATTATTTGAAGATTTATAGTCTAAATATCGGATTATTTCGACATAACGCATATAATTGCTTAATTTGTTTGAAAAGCATTGTATTTTCTAAGGAAAGTAGTAAAATTGAAATGAAAAAAATGTTCTGAGTTTCGTCACGTTCGATTCCTTTTATAACGGGAGGGAACGTGATAAAATAGTATAGATTGTATAAAGGGAAAATAGGAAATACTGCTTGAAAAAATTTGGAGGGTATTCTAAATGTCGAAAAACGGGACACCGATTGGTTCACCATGGACTAAACTTTCAGGTCCAAACTTAGGATATGTATTAGAAATGTACGATTTGTTTATTGAGTCACCAGAATCAGTCGATGAGGATCTTGGTGCACTATTTAAAGAATTTGGCTCACCATCAGTAGTGAATGAAAATGTTGCTGAAATCTCAGCAATTCAACATGTGGAACCAAATAACTTTGAGAAAGTATTAGCAGCTGTTCAATTAGCAGATGCAATTCGATCTCATGGTCATTTAGCTGCGGATATTTATCCGTTAAATGATCGCCCAAAAGATTTCACAAGAATGGACCCTTCTTCATACGGATTATCAGAAGCTGACCTATTAGAGATTCCAGCTTCTTTGTTAATGAAAAATGTACCAAGCAATATTCAAAATGGGTTACAAGCGATCGAGCAATTAAAATCATTTTATACAGATAAAATTGCTTATGAGTTTGCCCATATTATTAATCCACAAGAACGTCAATGGATTCAATCAAAAATTGAGTCTTCATCTATGAAAGTAGCTTTCTCTAAAGATGAACGTAAAGTATTACTTACACGTTTATCTAAGATTGAGGGTTTTGAAAAATTCATTCACCGTACATTTGTTGGTGCTAAACGATTCTCAATTGAGGGACTAGATACATTAGTCGTATTCCTTGATGAATTAATTCGTCAATCTGAAAATAAACAAACTAAAGAAATATTAATTGGTATGGCTCATCGAGGGCGTTTAAACGTCTTAACACATGTAATTAACAAACCATACGACATGATGTTTGCAGATTTTGCACATGTTCCAAATGAGTCGTTCTTGCCAAAAGATAATTCACTCGAGATTACAACAGGCTGGTATGGTGATGTGAAATACCACATGGGTGCTACTCACACAGCTAAATCAGGTTTGAAGGTGAAACTAGCTTATAACCCCTCTCACTTGGAAGTTGTTAGTCCAATTGTGACTGGACAAACTCGTTCCGCACAAGAAGATACATCTAAAACAGGTGTACCTGTTCAAAATGCAAAAGCAGCCTATTCCGTATTAATTCACGGAGATGCCGCTTTCCCAGGTCAAGGTATTGTAGCAGAGACGTTTAACTATAGCCGTGTCCGTGGATATCAAACTGGGGGATCAATTCATATCATTGCAAACAACATGATTGGTTTTACGACAGAATATTATGATTCACGTTCTACTCACTATTCGTCAGATACTGCAAAGGGATTTGAAGTACCCGTTATTCATGTAAATGCAGATGATGTTGAAGCAGTTATTGCAGTCGCTCGACTAGCATTCGAATATCGTGAACAATTCGGTAAAGACATCTTAATAGACTTAATGGGTTACCGTCGTTTTGGACATAATGAAATGGATGAGCCTTTGGTTACTAATCCAACGATGTACCATGCAATTCATAAACATCCAACGGTCCGTGAATTGTATAGTAAGCAATTAGTGTCAGATAATGTCCTTACAGAAACAGAAGTAAAGAATATACAAAGTGACATTCAAAAAACGATGCAAAATTCTTACGATCAAGTGAAAGAATTGCCTGAAAATAAGCTTCAAGACATCATTATTCCTGAAGTAGTGTTAAATGGATATCCCGAAGTTCAAACAGGGGTAGAAGAAGAGACACTTGTTAAAATGAATGCAGAGTTATTATCTTGGCCTGCAGAATTTGCAGCATTTACGAAACTTGAAAAAATACTTAAACGTCGTGAAGAGCCTTTTAAAGGAAAAGGAAAAATCGATTGGGCTCATGCAGAAACATTGGCGATAGGCTCGATATTACAAGATGGAAATCCTGTTCGGTTGACTGGTCAAGATGCACAACGTGGAACTTTTGCCCATAGACATGTTGTCTTACATGATGAGAAAACGGGAGCTGAACTTGTTCCACTTCACCATATATCGGGTGCAAATGCTTCATTTGTCGTTTATAATACTCCATTAACTGAATCTGCAGTTCTAGGTTATGAATTTGGCTATAATTTAGAAAATGAAAAAGCCTTAGTTATTTGGGAAGCCCAATATGGAGATTTCGCTAACATGGCGCAAGTCATGTTTGACCAATTTATTTCTTCTTCCCGCTCAAAATGGGGTCAAAAATCTGGATTAGTAATGTTACTTCCACATGGTTCCGAAGGTCAAGGAGCAGAACACTCAAGTGCTCGTTTAGAAAGATACTTGCAAATGGCAGGGGAGAATAACTGGACTGTTGCGAACCTTTCCAGTGCTGCGAACTATTTCCATATATTACGTAGACAGGCTAAAATGCTTGGTGATGAGACGATGAGACCTTTAATTATCATGGCGCCAAAATCATTGCTACGTCATCCACAAGTAGGGGCAAAAGTAGCAGATTTGACAACTGGCCAGTTTGAAACCATCTTAGAACAACCAGGTCTTGGAAAGCAGCCTAAAAAAGTCGAACGTATTTTACTTGCTAGTGGGAAAATGGCCATTGATTTAGCTGATAAGGTAAAGGATGGAACTGATTTTGATCATCTTCACATTATTCGAGTTGAACAGTTGTATCCATTCCCTTCTGAAAAAATTCAAGCGGTTGTTGAACGTTTCCCGAATGCGAAAGAAATTGCTTGGGTACAAGAAGAACCACAAAACATGGGTTCATGGACATTTGCAGATCCATATTTGCGTGATTTAGCTGGTGGGAAGAATGTACGTTATATTGGACGTGTTAAACGTTCAAGTCCAGCTGAGGGCGATGGAGAAGCACATAAAATGGAGCAATCTCGCATTATTACAGAAGCGGTTTCACGTTAAAGATCGATTGATTAGAGGAGGAAAATATAGTGGCAGAAATTAAAGTACCTGAATTAGCAGAGTCAATTACAGAAGGAACGATAGCACAATGGTTAAAGCAACCAGGTGAAACAGTTGAAAAAGGTGAATTCATCGTTGAACTGGAAACAGATAAAGTAAACGTTGAAGTTATTTCTGAAGAAGCAGGAGTAGTTCAAGAATTACTAGCTGCTGAGGGTGATACTGTTCAAGTTGGTCAAGTGATTGCAGTTGTCGGCGAAGGTTCTGGAAACGGTAGCACAACTAATAATCCAGTTGAAGCAGACCCTGCAGAAGCAGATGCACCTGTTAAAAAAGTGCAAGAAGCACCCACTCAACAGATGACTTCTGCTCCAGTGGCTAAAGAAGAATCATCTTCAATAGATCGCACGATTGCAAGTCCCGCAGCACGCAAATTAGCGCGTGAAAAAGGCATTGATTTAACAGCGGTTTCGACTGTTGATCCGATGGGACGTGTACGTGTACAAGACGTTGACGCACATTCAAATGCACCGAAACAAGCACCTGCTGCTCCGGCTGCAGCTACTGTTGCTCCAAAAGCTGAAGATAGTAGAGTGAAACGCGAGAAAATGTCTCGTCGTCGTCAAACAATCGCTAAACGTTTATTAGAAGTGAAACAATCAACCGCAATGTTAACCACTTTTAATGAAATAGATATGACCAATGTGATGGCTCTGCGCTCTCGTAAAAAAGATAAATTCTTTGAAGTTCATGATGTTCGTTTAGGATTTATGTCATTTTTCACGAAAGCAGTTACATCGGCATTGAAAAAATATCCTTACGTAAATGCAGAACTTGATGGAGACGAAGTTCTTTTGAAACAGTTCTATGATATAGGAATTGCTGTTTCTACTGAAGAAGGTTTAGTTGTGCCAATAGTTCGTGATACAAATCATAAAAACTTTGCTGAAATTGAAGCAAATATTGGTGAGTTAGCGAAAAAAGCGCGTGACAAAAAACTTCAAATTGCAGACATGACAGGTGGATCTTTTACAATTACAAATGGTGGCGTATTTGGTTCTCTTATGTCTACTCCAATATTAAATGGAACACAAGTTGGAATTCTTGGAATGCATACTATTCAAAAACGTCCAGTTGCCATCGGTGACGAAGTTCAAATTCGTCCTATGATGTATGTAGCTCTATCATATGATCATCGTGTAATTGACGGGAAAGATTCAGTAGGATTCCTGAAAACGATTAAAGAACTTATCGAAAACCCTGAAGATTTACTATTAGAGTCTTAATAAGAAAAGTGCATTGTACATTCTTTCTACTCGCCGAATAGAGTAAATGTCTAAAAACCTTAACGATAGTTTTATTCTTTATACTCGTTGGTATAAAAAACAGCTTCGCATTTGCGAAGCTGTCTTTTTTTTGGCAAAATAGAAGAAACGAATAATAGAAAGTAGTTGAAGAAAGTGGATCTTACAATTTTAATTGAACTTGTACAAAAGTTTGGATATTTTAGTATGTTTCTCTTCAACTGGCTCCTATTATTTGGATTACCTATCCCAAATGAAGTCGCTGCATCATTTACAGGAGTGCTAACGGAAATTAAGGATTTTAATCCTATCTACGCTTTTATTTCCGCCTATCTTGGATTAGTTAGCGCGACTTTTTTTGCCTATACTATCGGGCGACTATTAGGTCCAAGATTGATTAATAGGCTAAATAGAACAAGACTTAAAAAACCCATACACGCGTTTAGTAAATATTTAGAAAGACGAGGAAATATTGCTATAGGTTTAAGTTTCTTTTTACCAGGATTTCGATGGGCTATGCCTTATGTAGTCGGTGCAAATAAATTTCCATTAAAACTATTTTTGAAATACTCGATTCTTCCAAGCTTTATTTGGATGATGATTTATTTTCAGTTAGGTCGTACGTTTCCATATGCTTATAAACTTATGTTAGATAATCTCCAACTTTTTTTAATTAGTTTATCTCTATTAATTGTTAGTATATTTGTTATCCGTTATTTAATCATTCAGTGGAAAATGAAAAAGAGAACAAGCTAAATATCCCATCTATTGATTAACCGATTCAGCTTGTTTATACTAGATGTAGATTATAGAAAAGAGGGCATATACATCATGATTCATAACCATTGGAAAGAATCCATAACGATTAAGACGGTTACTTGTAAACATACAAATGCAGCAAAATTCTCAGTATCAAATGTTTTAACTTCAGGTAAAAACTATGAAGTAAAAAATGAAACAGAAGAATTCATTTTTGTTATTGATAACACTGGTCACATTGGTGGCTATTATAAAGAATATTTTGAATAACCGATGACTTTTGCGTCGGTTATTTTTAATTGGAGGGTTAACTTTGAGGGTACAATCCATCATCGAAAAGTCACAAACAAAACGAATAGAAAGAAAACATACGATAGACCACGCAGTATTAATTGGAAAAGGGGGCTATGTATCTCCACTAGAACATTTATGGGAAGACCTATTACTTAGTGTTGTGTTGCAAAAAAATATCTTACTAAAAGGTCCCTCTGGATCTGGTAAGACGAAATTAGCCGAATCCATATCTTCTCTTTTTGAACAACCGATGCATAGTATTAATTGTTCTGTTGATTTAGATGCTGAAGCACTTCTTGGATTTAAAACATTGATTCAAGATAATGGACAGACTGCTATCGACTTTGTGGAAGGTCCTGTTATCCAAGCTATGAGATACGGTCATATATTATATATCGATGAAATAAATATGGCGAAACCTGAAACTTTACCTATTCTTCACAGCGTGCTCGATCACAGACGAATGCTTACAAATCCTTATACCGGAGAAGTTTTACAAGCACATGAAGATTTCACAGTAATTGCTGCAATTAATGAAGGTTACATTGGAACAACGCCATTAAATGAAGCCTTGAAAAATCGATTTATTTCTTTTTCTATTCCTTATTTAACAGGCGAACCACTTCGTGCACTATTCGTACGAGAATTCCCAGAAGCTAAACCGTCACTTATAAATACAATGCTTAGTCTTGCTGAAGATACATTTATTCAAGTCCAGAATGGATTACTAAGCGAGGAAGCAGCTTCCATTCGTAGTTTGCTTGATGCAACAGAACTTGCTCAATATATTGACCCAAAACGAGCAATTCGTTATGCAATTGCAGAAAAATTAGAAGACGAAAGTGAAAAAGCGTTGGTCATGGAACTTGCGAATACTTGGCTTAAGTGAGGTGTGTAAAGTGTCATCTGTCAATCGATTTATTCAATTCAATAATGAAACGATAAACGCCAAACACATGATTCAGTTAGAACAATTAGCTAGGGCGTTAAGTCGTAGTCCTTACTTAACATTGACTGTACGAAAGCTGATGGAATTCCGACCAAAAGAAGGAGCTATATCTATAAGTCATTTTTGGAAACATCGTGACTCTGACATAGAAAAAAAAGGGCAATTGTCTGATTTATATTTACTTACGGCTGGATTTTGGAGATATTTTGATTTATCAGCATGGAATCGATATAAAGAGGAAGTGAACCATCTACCAATCAGAGAGTTTGCCTTACAGCTAGCTATGAGTGCAGAAGAGTTTAGACTTTCTAATTTAATTAGACACCAACGTCCGGGAACTGAAACAGCATTTGTCGTACGTGAAGATGTGTATTCAATCTTTCATGAACAACAAATGACTGTAAATTTTAATAAAGGATTCATAAGTGATAGTCTATTTAGTTTTTTGTATATAGCGCTTCGAAAAGGTTCACACATAACATTGTTAGTAGATGAATATCCTATCTATTTCAAAAGAATTCTTTCAAAATGGCAGTTTGTTTTTGATTCGAAGAGTACAGCAGATAGTTGCCAAATTTGTTTAGATATTCTGTATGCTCTTGAAGAAGAGCTGACGAAAGATTTAACTCATACATTCGTTTCACTTCACGAAAACTTACAGGAGACAGTTTATGAAGATAAAAACAAGCGTCAAATTGAGCAGGAGAATTCAGATAATTCTCCATCTAGTGAATCAATTGAAGAAATGTTTAGAACATGGCATCGAGAAAATAAAAAGCAACAAGGACCTCATCTTGAATTTGAATTGACAAAAGGCAATAAAGGGAAGATAAATGATGGGCGTATAGAAGAGGGCGACGAATCAAACGAAATTGATAACGAGGGAACAGGTACGTCTACATCAAATAAAAAAAGTAAACAATTAGGGGAAGTCAACGGAAAGACTGATAAGAAACGAACAAAACAATCAGGAGAACGATTCGGTGATGAACATCAAAATGTAACGTTCGAAGAAAAGAAAATTAATCTACGAACCGATTCTAACGTGAAAGAAAATATTGGGATCATTCGTTTACAACAAAAACCTTTAGTTAAAGCATTTACAAAAGAAATTCGCAAACGAATAGATCAAAAGCAGGAAAGCAAACGAACACGTTTATCAAAAGGAAGATTAACCCCAAATCTGACCTCTTTAATAACGGATCAAAGGCCAAAACCTTTTTACAAAAAAAATAATCCATCGCTCCCAATGGATGCTGTATTTGGTCTTTTAGTAGATAGTTCAGCTTCGATGATTGATAAAATGGAAGAGACGAAAAAAGCAGTGCTCTTATTCCATGATGTATTGAGAAATTTAGGGATTCGACATGATATTGTTTCTTATTTTGAAGATGCCTACGAAGCATCTGAAAACGAACAGCCAAACACGTTTTTATTTTGTCATCAAGTTGAAGATGGTGTAAAAGATCACTCTGAAGCGATTTTTTCATTGGATGCTCATGAAGATAATCGAGACGGGTTAGCCATTCGTTGGATGGCAGAACGACTTTATAGTCGAAGCGAGAAGCATAAATTCATCTTGTTTTTTTCTGATGGAGAACCGTCTGCATATGGTTATGCGGCGAATGGGATTATCGATACAGCTGAGGCCGTTATTGAAGTAGAGAAAAAGGGAATTCACATCCTTCATTTGTTTTTAAGTTCTGAAGAACCAGTAGAAGAGCAATTACAATTATTTCAAATGATGTTTGGTTCAAAAACAGCTACCGCGAAAAATGTTGATGAATTCACCACCCAAACGTTGAGATTGCTACGTCGTATGCTATATCTGGTTGTTAAATAATACGATTGGGAAGATAACTTTAGGTTTATCATGCAAATAAACTTACTACATATAAAAAACCATCCTCAAGTATGAGGACGGTTTTCTTGTTCTTGATGAACGATTAAGAGTCGCTGTTTTAACTGTTCTTCCATACGCGAAATTTCTACTTCAGCTGCTTTTCGTTTTACACGTCCATCTGCTTGAATGCGCAATGTCTCTTCAATCGTTTGTAGCAAATTTTCTTGCGTTTGTTTCAAGGTATCAATCTCTACAATGCCACGCTCGTTTTCTTTAGCTGTTTCAATACTATTCATTTTCAGCATTTCTGAGTTTTTCAAGAGTAAATCATTCGTGGTTCTAGTCACTTGTTTTTGTGATGCCACTGCTTTCATTTGACGATTTAGTGTTAAAGCAATTGCAATTTGATTCTTCCATAAAGGAATTGCCGTCATGATAGACGATTGAATTTTCTCAGCTAACGTCTGATTGGTTTGTTGAATCATACGGATTTGTGGAGCGCTTTGTATTGTAATTTGGCGGGAGAGTTGTAAATCATATAAGCGTTTTTCTAAACGGTCTAAAAACTGGGCCATATCATTTACTTCTTGATAAGCCATTTGATCAGATGAAGCTTCAGCTTTTTTACGCATCGCAGGGATTGTTTCATTGAGAATTTCATCACGTTTTATTTCAGCTGCTGCAATGTATACATTTAATGCTTGGAAATAGGCTTTATTTTGATCATACAACTTATCTAACATATGAACATCTTCAATTAATCCTCTTTTAGAGTGTTCTAGTTGGATACCAATACGATCGATTTGTGTACTTAGTTTTTGATATTTAGTCATAATTTCTTGAACAGAGCGAGAAACTTTTCCAAATAACCGTTTAATGCCTGATTTTTTTTTGTTTGTTAATTCATCAGGATTTAATTGTCCAAGCTTGTCCATTAAATCCTTTAGAATATCTCCTACAGGTCCAATATCATTCTTTTGAACATGATCAAGCATTTGATGAGAGAAGCCCGAAAGTTCTGTTTGTGCATTTGCTCCAAAAGAAAGAATTGCTTCATAATTTCCTGCAGGAAGCTGAGAAGCAATTTCTTGTGCTTTTTGTCTTTCTTCTTTTGATAGTCGATCTACTATTTTCACTGGCAACTGTTCATTGATAGGGTCTTGATTCATCTTTTGTGGTGTTGAATCAAAAGGTGCGTTTAGTAAATCATCTAAAGTTCTTGTTTGACTATTAACCGGTTGATTTTCGGTCATCTTGTAATTCTCCTTTCAACAGTAGGGGAGTTTCATGTTTTTTAAGTGAAATTTTGGCGAAATCTAGTTCCATTTTTAAATGTTCAATATCTGAAGACAGAACTTGACGCAAGTCTTTCTCCATTACTTGATTAAGCTCAAGCAGTGTGTCGCGAGTATCTTGTAAAGCAATTTGTACATCAAGTGCTTTCACCGGCTGAGAAACAAGTAATGTATATTTAGACGTAAGTTCAACTGCCGTATCGAGGTGAGCATAAAAAAAACTTTCAACTTGATAAAATTTGCTCGGATTAGTTTTAACAATTTGGAAAATACGTTTTGAAAGGTTATTCATTTCAAAAAGTTGTTTAAAAGCTCGTATTGAACGTACTTTCAAATAATATCCATTTAATTGTTTAAGTTTTATTTTAGCTTCCTTTAACTGAAGTTTAATATGTCGATACTCTGTGAAGGTCAATCCAAACTTTGAAACGATAATACGTGATTGGACCATTTTAATGAGCTGATTGCTAATGGCGTAAGTACCAATTGATAAAAGTCCTGCAAGTGCGAAATGAACGGCTAATCCTGATTGTAATGCTGTCCAACTTCCGATAAATATAGGAATACTCAGCAAATGTCGAACGAAAAAGTACTTTACTTCGATCATGTTGCAACCCTCCTTTAGAGTTCTTATCTAATACATACGATTGGCATGAGAAAAGGTTTCACCTGTACACTTAACTTATATTATTTTAGTGGACTTATCAATCATTTCGATTTTTTTAGTGTTGGTAACAATGAGAATTTTTCATTCAAGAATAGGCAAATAAGTAGACGTTGAAACTTCTTTTGTTAAAATGAAGATAAGGTATATTTAGAAAAGGATGAATTGTATTTTGAATGAAATTATTTATATGAAAGCTGGATATGAACCATGGTGGATGTTCTCGGGTTGGGAAGAGACCATTATTGAAAAACAGGTATTTTCAACTGACGCGGAAGCGATAGCTTATTTAGAATCATTATTGACTAAATTCAGAAAGATTTATCCACATGAAGCTCAGCAAAAAGGATCTTATTGGGCTTTCTGGACCGAAGAAGAGCAAGAATTTTGCGAAGCATGCGATGATGATTTACAAACATACCATGGTATTTTGTGGCTAAAAGATGGAAGACCTATTCAATACTAAAACAACAATACTAGATTAGATTACCCAATTAAAAAAATTAGTAATTGGCACTATTGTTTGTCTATTGAGTATGTGATTTTGAGGTGCATTATAATCTAAAGTATAAAATCTAATATAGACATGTAAAAGAGGCACCCCTGATTCGGATGCCTCTCTTTTTTCAAAAAAATAATACTTCTATCTAAAGTTTTTTTGAATTAAACGTTTTTTATTCTACCGATTCAAGAGTTGACGTCACGCTAAATTCGATTTCATCATCACTCATAATAAATTCGCGTTTTATCTCACCAAAATTAGAAACAAAATACTTACGCTGGATTGCTCCACTTTCATCGGTCTTTTCCAAAAGAATACCTTTTTCAAAAGTTTGATAAGGTGTGGCAATTGTTTGATTGATACTGATGATCATCCAATCATCAAATGATTTACCTTCTTCTAAAGGAAGTTGAAGAAGAGTAGAGAGCTTAGGTAGCGTTCTTAATTCCTCATCAGACGGATTAAATTTGTCGTAAAACTCGCCTTCTTCTTTTATTAAATCAATTGATTCTTCTGTTATTCGATAAGTTCGCAATACTGTAGTTCCACCATTGTCTTCGTAAACGGAAACAGAGTTTTCATTATGCCATTGTGTACGAGCTCGATAACTTGCATATTCATTTCCATCGCCCAAGTAATTAGCAACCGCTCCGTCCTCCATAAAGAAATTTGATAGGTCAACCATTTCTTTTTCTGGTTCTTCTACTTTTTTTTCAGTATCTTCGACAACTTTATTTGTGTCTTCAGTTATAGCATCCGGCTTATCAGCAGAAGAGTCTTTATCAGTAACTGTATTACATGAAGTGATGAGTAACAGCACTATAAATAACACACTACCTTTTAATAATTTCATATCGGTGACCCTCCAGTTAATCGTATACAAGTATAGACGTTTTTTACGTTAAAAAGTTTCAAAATTCAGTTTTAATAATTGTAAGTTGTAAGGGGGATTAACATGACTAAAATAGAATTAACAGAAAAATTACCTAGTATTCAAAAACAACAAGACTTTTATGTGAAGATTCGCAATAAAATCACTTCCTATTTAAATACCCGGGCAGGGAGTGTAAGCAAATTTGCTCCATATTTGCTATTCGCACCAGATTTATTCCATTTACTAACAAGAACATTATTAGACAATCGCATTGATGGAAAAAGCAAAGTCTTAATAGGTAGCGGTATCTTGTACTTTATTGCACCTTTCGATTTTATTTCTGAAGGGTTGATTGGTCCAGGTGGATTTATGGACGATATTATTGTTACTACATTTATTGTGAATATGCTACTAAATAAATATTCTGCAACTATTTTAGAAGAACATTGGGTAGGAGATCAAAAGTTACTTGATGTGTTAAGAAAAACTTTAAAAATAAGTGATAGAATTCTTAGTAAATTGCCATCAAAATCTCTCCTTGGACGATTTATGAAAAATTCAAAATAAAAAGTCCGAAGGGGACAATTACCCTTCGGACTTTCTTTATGTGGAGCTTTTCAATTTTCTGGATTATTTTTAATTTTTAATTCCTTGAGAATCTTTCCACTCTAAAAATTGATCAAATGATAACTCTTTGTCAAGTATTGAACCATCTGGCATAATTTCAATCACACGATTGGCAATCGTGTGAATAAACTGATGGTCATGAGAAGTAAATATCATAGCACCTTTGAAGGTAATCAACCCGTTATTAACAGCTTGAATTGATTCTAAGTCTAAATGGTTAGTTGGCTCATCTAAAAGAAGTACATTAGCATTTGCAAGCATCATTCTTGATAACATACAACGTACTTTTTCACCACCAGATAGAACTGAAGGTTTTTTCTTCACTTCTTCTCCAGAGAACAACATACGTCCTAAGAACCCGCGTAAAAAAGTTTCACTTTCATCATCAGGAGAATACTGACGTAACCAATCTACTAGAGATAATTCATTTCCAGTAAAGTATTCACTGTAATCGATCGGGAAGTAAGAGCGTGTGGTGGTTACCCCCCAACGAATCGATCCTTCACTTGGTTCAACTTCTTCAGCTAACACACGAAGTAATGTTGATTTAGCAATTGGATCACCGATCAAAATGATTTTATCATCTTTATTAACGGAAAAATGTACGTCATCAAATAATTTTTTACCTTCACGTTCCATTGAAATCCCTGAAGCAGTTAAAACATCGTTCCCAATGTCGCGGCCCATTTGAAAGTTTACGTAAGGATATTTACGTGATGAAGGTCGAATATCATCTAATTCAATTTTATCTAACGTTTTCTTACGAGAAGTTGCTTGCTTTGATTTCGAAGCATTAGCACTAAATCGTGCAATAAACGCTTGAAGTTCTTTAATTTTTTCTTCTTTTTTAGTATTTTGGTCTTGAGACAATTTAAGCGCTAGTTGGCTTGATTCATACCAGAAGTCATAGTTTCCTATATAAACTTGAATCTTCCCGAAATCAAGGTCAGCAATATGCGTACATACTTTGTTTAGAAAGTGTCGGTCATGGGATACAACGATAACCGTGTTGGAAAAGTTAATTAAAAATTCTTCTAACCATTGGATTGCCTTTAAGTCTAAATGGTTAGTTGGCTCATCGAGTAATAAGACATCTGGTTTACCAAATAAAGCTTGCGCCAGTAATACTTTTACTTTTTCTGAACCAGTTAAGTCAGCCATTTTTTTTGATAAAGATTCATCGCCAATTCCTAAGCCCTGTAAAAGAATGGCAGCATCAGATTCTGCTTCCCATCCATTCATATCTGCAAACTCACCTTCTAGTTCTGCAGCACGCATACCATCTTCATCAGAAAAATTTTCTTTCATATAAATAGCATTTTTTTCATTCATAACTTCGTACAAACGTTTATGACCCATCATCACTGTTTCTAATACTTCAAACTCTTCATATTCAAAGTGATCTTGTTTTAAGACAGCTAAACGTTCGTCAGGATCCATGATGACATTTCCTTCTTGTGTTTCGATATCACCTGATAAAATTTTAATGAAAGTTGACTTTCCAGCACCATTAGCACCTATTAATCCGTAACAGTTTCCTGGGTTGAATCTTATATTAACGTCTTCGAATAGCTTACGATCTCCGAAGCGTAAACTTACATTACTTACAGCAATCATGTTTGAACCTCCTATATTTTTCACAATGCTTCAATTATAGCATAAATAGGTGTAAGAGTGCTCGATTTTTTAAGTGGAAACTATCCTTGATTCAAGATATAATATTTGTATGAGCGAAACGTATCATCCGTATTTCCTTAAAACAAGCAGAAATAAGAGGACCTGCTAATTTTAATGGAGAAGATTTATTCCTTCAGTTTTCTAAAATACATATGTAAAAATATCTGGTATAACAGCAGTTATCAAATGACTGAGTAGAGACGCTAGAAATTGGTATTCTTTAAATCAAGTAGCCGAAATCTGTGTATTCAGTTATACTAGTGTCATAAGTCAGGTGGGATTTAGTGGGTAATATGGAATATTCTTTTGTAGAACCATTTCAGGAAATGACTTGGAATGGCCCTATAATATTTATGCACTGGAAAATAGATGAAGAGAATAAAGTGGTCGATCAAATAACTCCAAATGTTGAGCGAATTTTCGGGTACACTCCTGAAGATATTATTACTGGCAATGTACCTATATTATCGATTATATTTGAAGAAGATAGAGACAAGTTTCGGGCCGCTATGGTTCAACGAATTGCGTCCCAAAGCCCTTGGGAATCTTCTTATCGAATTTATGCGAAAAATGGAGATATCCGCTTTATTAAATCCTATACATATTTAAAGCAAGATAATATTACGAGCAAAATCTCAAATTTTTCTTTTCTTTTTGATCAAACTGAAATTAAACAAGAAATAAATATGCATATATCTCTCGAGCATCAATGGGCAACAGCTATAGACAGTGCGAGGGAGGGCGTCTGGGACTGGGATTTGGAAAAGAATGATGTATTTTTCTCGAAACATTGGAAAAGTATGCTCGGATATGAAGAACATGAATTACCTAACCAATTAATCGAGTGGAGAAAACGAATTCACCCATTGGATGTTGAAAAAGTGAATGAGGTCATCGAAGAACATATTCGAAATGACTCTGTTTTTTTTGAAAGTGAACATCGTTTACGACACTCAGACGGAACCTATCGTTGGATTTTAGATAGAGGGAAAGCCGTAAAACGCGATGAGTATGGGGTGGCGTTACGTATGATTGGTACTCACGTTGATATTACAGAAAGAAAAGAAACAGAATATCAGCTGCAACAACGGAATAAAGAATTAGAACATTTAGTGGATCAAGTGAAAGAGTTATCTATTACGGATCCTTTAACATCCTTATATAATCGACGTAAAATGATTGATGAAATTAAAAAAGCTCAACATCAACTTGAAAAAAATAGGCAGCCCTTCACAATAGCAATCTTAGATCTAGACTATTTTAAAAATATTAATGATCAATATGGGCATACTTTTGGTGACATCGCCCTTCAAACTTTTTCCAATTTATTGAAAAGGCAAATACCTAGCCCGAATATTGTTGCAAGATGGGGTGGGGAAGAATTTATGCTACTGTTTCATAATAAAAATGGTATAGAAACACAACGGCAATTACTGTCTCTCCAAGCATGTTGCAATGATGAGTTATTAAAATATCGTATGGATTCAGTGAAATTGTCGTTTTCTGCTGGAATATGCGAAGTCACTGAACATCAATCGCGAGAAGTTATTATCAAGAACGCTGACCAAGCAATGTATTTAGCTAAATCACTTGGTCGCAATCAAATTAATCTATATAAGGAAGGACTTCCAGTTGTGTAAATGGAAGCCTTTTTTAACGTAGCCGAGATTCAACTTAAGAACATTATGTTGAAATATACGGTTAAACTAATGTACAAAACTAATTATGAAACACATGTTCCGCAATTCGATATTTGTCATTATATCATTGTGGTCAGACGTCTGATATGGTTTACTTAATAAAGAACTATCATAAATAAAGGACTGTGAAATTATGAATTCTCAAAAATCAATGACATCATTATTATTCGCAATTTTCTTAATTGCATTAAATCTACGACCAGCTGTTACATCTATCGGTCCATTGTTAGATACTATTCGTAATGATTTGAATTTAACGAACAGTGAAGTGAGCTTATTAACTGCGGTTCCAGTTATTTGTATGGGATTATTTGCTCCACTAGCTGTGCATTGGTTAAACAAGTTTGGACAGAGACGTGGAATATCCTTATTAATTGGTATCATTGGTATTCTTACACTCATCCGTGCTTGGTTAAATGATTACATTTCACTTTTAGTGACAGCTTTTGTTATTGGAGTAGCGATTGCAATTATAGGTCCCATAATATCCTCATTAATAAAAGAAAAATTCCCTACTCGAACTGCCTCTGCAATCGGCATCTATTCTTTAGGAATGGGTGCAGGCGCAACTCTGAGTGCTGGATTAACTGGTGTTTTATATGTTTGGATAGGAGAGAAATGGGAGTTCGCTTTAGCCTTTTGGTCTACTTTAGCTTTACTTGCTTATTTAGTATGGTTTGTTGCTATGAAACCGCAACAAGAAGAACCACTAAACATAAAACGACAACAACAAGTTGTTTTTCGTTCACCGTGGTCTAATAAAAGAGCCTGGCTCATTTTATTGTTCTTTGGTTTCCAAGCTTCATTATTCTTCTCCTTAATGACATGGCTTGCATCTGCAGCAAGTGAATTAGGGTTTAGTCTTATTGAAGCTGGATCTGTAATTAGTGTTTTGACAGTAGCGCAAATATTTGCTAATATCTCCATTCCACTACTACTTGAAAAATTTCCGAATCGCTCTTTTTGGATTTATTTTTCGCTCTTCCTTGGCACAATTGGTCTTATCCTTTTATTAACAGGAAGTGTTACGCTGATTTGGCCAGCCTCGATTCTCTTAGGTTTGACGTTAGGCGGATTATTCCCACTTGCTCTATTGTTACCACTTGACGAAACAACTGATGCGAAAGAAGCAAATTCATGGACGGCGATGGTTCAAACTGGAGGATTCATCATGGGGGGGATGGTTCCTCTCGCAATTGGTATCTTATATGATTGGAGCGGGACGCATCAAAATACGTATTTAGTCATGCTCGGATTAATTGTAGGAATGTTTATCGTCACTCTTTTATTAAATAAAAAAACCTTGCAAATGCAAGGCTAATAACAAACTATTTCTCCCAATTTTCTTGGATAAATTCATCACGGCCGGATAACGCGCGATCTTCTGCGTAATTTTCCGGTTCTTTTTTATAATAATCTTGGTGATAATCTTCTGCGACATAGAAAGTTTGTGCTGGACGAATAGGTGTAACAATCGGTTTTGTGAATCGTCCACTTGCAGCAAGTAATCGTTTCGAGTTAATTGCTTTTTCCAATTGCTCATCAGAATGTGTGAATATAGCTGTTTTATATGAATCTCCTCGATCTTGGAATTGCCCCCCGTCATCAGTCGGGTCAATTTGTTGCCAAAAAATCTCAAGCAATTGATCATATGTAAAAATAGATGAATCAAACTGAATTTGTACTGCTTCCAAATGGCCTGAATCTCCTTTTTTAACATCTTCATATGTTGGATTTTTAACATGTCCACCCATATAACCGGAAACAACCGATTCAATGCCTTCCCATTGATCAAAAGGCTTAACCATACACCAAAAACACCCACCAGCAAATGTAGCTTTATTCATTTCAAAAACCCCTTCCAAACTCTGCATAAATCGTATTGTAGCACTTGCATGATCAGTGCTCAACAACTATGATTGAGAAAGTGAAAAACGCAACTTATTTGGTCTCATTTCGTTCTATTATTCGTAAGTAAAAAAGGGGGAAGCGTTATGGAAGAGCAAGGTCCAAATCGTCGGTCCATGAAAAAGAAAAGAAAATTGCGCTTTGGCCGTTTCTTTATGACTATTACATTCCTTTTACTCATTGGATTAGTTGTCTTCTCTATTTTTCAGTATAAAGCCGGAAAAGATTTAGCTTCTACTAAAGATCAAAAAGATATTAAATTCACAGGTGATTCGCTAGATGTGAAGAATTCCTCAATTCAGAATGTATTGGTACTTGGAGCAGATATTAGTGAAAGTGGAATATCGCGTTCAGATACAATGATGCTCGTTTCGTGGAACAAAGAAACAGACGAAGTAAACATAGTGTCTTTTATGCGAGATATTTATGCCTCAATTCCAGGTGGATATAAACCACAAAAGTTAAATGTAGCGTATTCGTTAGGCGGCGTTCAACTATTAAAAGATACAATTTCAAGTATGTTTGGTGTCCCCATTCATCATTATGCATTAATCGATTTTGAGAGTTTTGAGTCTTTAGTTGATATTGTTGCACCAAGTGGCGTTACAATTGATGTTGAGAAAGCGATGTCGGAGAAAATTGGTGTATCGCTTGAACAGGGTGTTCAACAGTTAAATGGACAAGAACTTTTGGGCTATGCAAGATTTCGAGCTGATGAAGAAGGCGATTTTGGTAGAGTCGCTAGACAACAAAAAGTTATGGAGGCACTTAAAGAAGAAGTGCTTAGTCCTTTAAATGCTTTTTATTACCCTAAATTTGCTGGTGCAATTCAAGGTTATGTTCAGACTGATTACTCGACAACTGAAGAAATCAAACATGTCCTAAGTCTAGGGTTTAGTGGGGGAGTAAATATTAACAAACTGACTATTCCTATAGAAAAAAGTTATGATTTCAGTTCTTTTCCAGGTGTAGGATCTGTAATTGAAATAAATGTCGATAAAAATAAGCAAGCTTTAAGCGAATTTCTCGGAATGCGATTACGTTGATTCACTGTTGATCGATGTATTCTTCCTGAACTAAAAGAATTGAGAAATTGAAAGTGAGGAAATGCTATGCAACAAGGAAAAACTTCCTTTTTTTCTACTAGATTCATTCAGTTTCTAGGTGGGAAGAATACGCTCTTTTTATTGATATTACTTTTTCTTATTGGGTTAATTATTTGGATTTTTGATGTTGTTTCATTTGTTTTTTACCCTTTACAAGTACTGTTAGCAAATGTTGTCTTGCCAGTTATTCTCGCCACAATTGCATATTACTTGTTGCGACCATTATTGCGTAAGTTAATTCAATTCAAAGTGCCCAAAGTATGGGCGATTATCATTATATTCTTAGTGTTAACTGGATTAATTACATTGTTAATTGTGCTAGTATTCCCATTTTTAAAAGCACAATTAACAAATTTAGTTCAAGAGTTCCCTGAATATTTCAAGCAACTTGTAATATCTATTGATGCATTTTTACGTAATTCTATCTTTTCAAGTTATTATTTAAATTTAGAATTTGATGTTAATACATTAATGGAACAAATTCCCGAAGACATTGGGAATATCTTGCAAGAAACAGTCGGTGGGGTAGCTAGTGGAATCGGGAAAGTAATATCTACATTAACTGGTCTAATTTTAGCTATCGTTACAGTTCCATTTATCTTATTTTATTTACTTAAAGATGGTGAGAGGTTACCACAATATATTCTTAATCTATTACCTCCACGCATGCGTGAAGATACGCATCAAGTAATGAAGGAAGCTGATAAACAAATCAGTGCTTATATACAAGGTCAAATTTTAGTTTCCATGTGTATTGGTACAATGGTTTTCATAGGCTTTCTAATTATAGGTATGGATTATGCGTTGCTTTTGGGTGTGTTGGCTATGATTACAAGTGTCGTCCCGTATTTAGGTCCCATAATCGCCATTGCACCAGCGGCTGTTATTGCCATTGTTACTTCTCCTTTTATGTTAGCTAAATTAGCAATAGTATGGACTGTCGTGCAATTAGTTGAAGGGAAATTTATTTCTCCCCAAATCATGGGTAAATCACTACATATACATCCAATTACGATAATCTTTGTATTATTGACGGCAGGTTCGCTATTTGGAGTTCCTGGCGTAATTTTAGGAATTCCGGGATATGCTTTACTAAAAGTATTAGTAAATCATATGTACATGTTATTTAAAAGACGTTACAATCGTCATGAAACAACACTTAATAATCACTTTGAACCCTCCAACTTAGAAGATTAAATAAGATAAAGTAAATTTAGAAGTTTTATGATGACAAGGAGGATAAATAGATGTTTGAGAAATTTTTATCGACTATAGGAATAGGTACAATGAAAGTAGATACTATTGTCGACCAGCCTAAACTTGCGCATGGGGATACTCTTTCTGGAACAATTTACATAGCTGGAGGTCAAAGTGATCAAGTAATTGAGTTTATTAACCTGGAAGTGTTTAAAAGGACTGAAGGTTATCGAGAAGATAGTGATTTCGATATGACAGAAGATTGTATTGCCAAACATAAGATTGAAATGATCGGTTCGGTGAAATCAAAAGAAACACGTATGGTTCCTTTTGAACTAATGCCAGATGAGCGCTGGGACTGTAAAGACGACAATATAAAACTTTATCTTCGAACTTCTGTCCATATTACAAACGCAGTAGACGTTCATGATGAAGATGGATTTGTATACGCTAAAGATTTAGATTAAAGATAATAAATAGAGATAAAGCCTTTTCTTAGAAATAAGAACTGGCTTTTTTTATAGAATATTAAACTTGCGTTATGCAATTAAATGATAAGTATAATATATGCAGTATGCAAATGATATTAATTGGTTGTATATTACAAGTAAATAAAAGCTTAATTATATGCAAAATGCAACTATTTTATTAATGTTGATTTAATAGGTTTTAAGCTATATTCTCTACTAATTTGAATATCTAGAAGTTCTTTTTATTGAAGTCACAAGTGAAAAAAGAGAGAATAGAAAAGAATAAAAGATAACAGATAATGAAAAAGGAGAATTTCATACTATGCCAAATAATTTACAAGCAACTACGACATTACATAACGGCGTTAAAATGCCATGGGTAGGACTGGGCGTTTATAAAGTAAAAGAAGGTTCAGAAGTTGTGGCAGCTGTCAAAACAGCTATTAAACAAGGGTATCGTAGCATCGATACCGCAGCAATTTATAAGAATGAAGAAGGTGTAGGCGAAGGAATACGTGAAGGTATAAAAGAAGCTGGTATTTCTCGAGAAGATTTATTTATTACATCAAAAGTATGGAATGAAGATTTCGGTTATGAAGCTACAATAGAAGCGTATGAGACGAGTTTAAAGAAACTAGGGTTACATTATTTAGATTTATACTTAATTCATTGGCCAGTAGAAGGTAAATATTTAGACACATGGAAGGCATTAGAAACACTCTATATAGAAAATCGTGTGAAATCGATTGGCGTTAGTAATTTCCAAATACATCATCTAGAAGATGTTATGAAATACGCAAAGATTATTCCAATGGTGAATCAAGTTGAATTTCATCCGAAATTATCACAAGTAGAGCTTCTTTCTTATTGTAAACTTCATAATATACAACTTGAAGCATGGTCACCACTCATGCAAGGTCAACTACTTGAAGATCCAAAACTGATAGAAATTGCCAAGTCACATAACAAATCGGTCGCGCAAGTTATTTTGAGATGGGATATACAAAATGGGGTAGTTACCATACCCAAATCAATACAAAATCATCGTATTATTGAAAATTCATCTATTTTTGATTTCACCTTATCATCAGACGAATTAAAGCAAATTGCAGCTTTAAATGATAATAAACGCGTAGGTCCAGACCCTGATAACTTCGATTTTTAGACTTCTCAATTAAACACCGCTCACATAACTTGAGCGGTGTTTAATATTTATCCACAAAAAGTAAAAAGATTCATAAGGCAGCATCAATTAAATTATTTATACACAAAATTTCGGCTTACCAAAGAAATGCAGTAGCTAGAATAACCCCAGTGATCGCACCAAGTGCAATGCCATAGCCGAATCCACGATATCCTCCATAGTAACCATAGCCATAACCACAGAGACTTCCAGTAGGACGAATCCAAACCGTGTGTCTATTTATTCTAGTAATTTCCCCCACATGAACCCTACCATCACTACAAGTAATTCTCACAGTTTGACCATGATATCTACAGCATAGATTATACACATTAGATTGAGACATTTTTATCCCCCTTTCAAACAAATTTACATACAAGTATGTTCTATTAATTTATGTAGCAAATTATTATTAATAGTAGACAAACGTCTAAAGTTGGATTAATTAGTTTTAAGTTCATTTCATATAGTAATAAGTAATAGTGGTGTATTAAAAGCATATATTAAATAACAAGCAGAAAAACTATCAACGTACAATAACTAAACTAGAAAAGGGTGAAATACTTGTCAGTAATTCAAACACAAACATGGGTATATAATTTTGTTAAACGATGTGAGGACCAGATTAGGGAAAATTCATATTTTATACAATGTGAAACTATATGTGTCCCACTAGTAGAATCGTTCTCTAATGTAAATCCCGAAGAATTGCAATACGAGCTTTTAAACCACGGATTATTTGATTCAGATGATTGGGTGACCATAGGATGTACTCTAATTGAAATGAAAAAAAATAACATTTGGCGAATTGTTGAAGTTGAATATCAACTTTTAAGATGTTTATGGAATGGTCCAGAAATCCCAATATTTATATTTCCTATAAAAAAAGGAAGTGTTGAAGTAGAAAATAAATTCCCTACTAAAAGTGGGGTGGCGTATAAAGGAGCATTATTTTTATTTTTGTCCACTGAAGTACCAATAGAAGAAATTAAGGCCTTATTAGCTCATGAATATAACCACGTTTGTCGGCTAAACTATTTGGGGTTATCTCCTGAGAAAATTCCTTTAAAGGATTCGCTAATTATTGAGGGGCTAGGAGAGTATGCAGTCAAAGACTTATACGGGGAAAAGTGGCTCGCCCCCTGGACAAAGCTCTATTCTTTAGAAGGTACTGCTGAAATATGGGAAAAATACTTTAAACCTTCTTTGAATATAGTTGGGATAAAAAACCATCAACATTTTTTATATGGTAATGATAGAAATCCTTTCCCTAAATGGATTGGATATTATATAGGTTTTCAAGTCATTGCTTCTTTTCAAAAGAAGCACGGTCCTTATAGTAATTACGAATTATCCCATATACCTTCTGATGAACTAATTGCTGGTTCTTGCTATCGCTTGCGAAATTAAGTTAAGCAGCATCTAAAAGCACGAAAAGCCAATGAATTGACGACGAAGATTTTATTAAATTGTTATGCTCATCCCATTAATCAAAGTAATCAAGATTTATGGTTTCCGATTGATTTATAACTTGTATTTCCGATGGTATAAGATCATCATCAAGTGCATTATTTTTTCAATTCTTATAAATCAACTCTTTCACTGTGTAATTATTCAGAAAGAGTTTGTTTAGAGGTCATCTCCTGTTATAGTATGCAAAAACTTAAATTTGCGCGTACAAATGATAGTTTCAAAATTATGAACGTTATTTTAGTTAATACTTTCAGTTGGCATGAGTCAATAAAACAAATTTTTGTCTCGGAATGATTAAATAAGGGTAATAATACGGTATCAATAAATTTAAGTACTTGGAGGAATAAGTTATGGCAAAAGGTAGTGGTCGTTCATTGTTATTAGCTGGATTAGCAGCAGGTGCTTATGCGTATTTACAAAATCCTGAAAATAGGGGTAAATTTAATGTAGCTTTTAAAAATTTAAGAACTAAGACAACCTCTTTTTTGGCTACACAAAAGTTAGGTAGAACTCAAATGACCAAGGCTGGTCACTCTGATCCAAATGATCCGGATGATAATAGAATGGTGGAGGAGGGTTCTATGACAAGTGTTCAATATTACAATGAAGGAATGCAAGAAAAGAAATCCGAATTTGGTTCATTGGACGCATTTCCTAAATCACAAAAAAAAATTCTACCCGAAAATAATGAATCTTTACAAGCATCAAATAATCAATCACCTGCAAAACAAGAAAATACGGCGAGAGAAACTTCAGATTATGTATTAAACGAAAGTAATGTAAATACTATAGAAATGAAGTACTAATCAATCTAAAAAATGATATATATAAAGATGGCAATCTCCCGTGAGATTGCCATCTTTTTTGTCATATAAGAGCGAAGTTATATTTAAATCCCAAGTTTTATGACTCAGGATGTTTTAGATTCCCCAAACACTAATACCTATATATTAGATATGGGAAGCTAATAAATCTAATAAAGTGATATAAATTTACATTTTTTTTAGGTTTGTTATACTTATTATGATTGATTAATCAATCATAGATTAAATGGGGGTAAAATAGTGGCTATTTCAAAAAATCAGCATTTGAAGATGCAAGAGAAGCGTGATCGAATTTTGGAGAAGGCAATTTCACTTTTTTCTGAACAAGGTTATAACGATACAACCATATCAAAAGTAGCCAAGGCTTCTGGGATTAGTTTTGGAAGTGTTTTTACCTATTTTCCTTCAAAAGAGGATTTATTTCATTCTGCAGTTATTGAGCCTATTGAAGAAATCAACTCAATTATGTTGGATTTTAATCCAGAAGCTGAAGACTCTCTAAATGAACTTAAAATAATGGTTAATTCACATATAAATCTTTTTGCCAAATTGAGTACTTATTTACAACTAGTTGTACAAGTTATTGGCCAACATAGTAGATTTAAAGATCAGTTTGACGAATTAAACTTTTTTCACAATGAATTCTGCTCTAAACTAGCATTATTACTTGAAAAAGGGCAAAAAAAGGGGCAAATTCGCGAATCAGATCCGATTTTCGCTGCTTCTGCCTATTTTAGTCTTTTAATGGGGCTCCGATTAACAATGACGGATGAAATTGACGAAAAATTTTGGGGGAACTTTGCTCCATTTGCACTTCAATTATTTGGACCAATTTCTTATACAAAAAGTATCAGTAGACTTGCCAAACCAAAAGCGGCATACAGCAATCGTTAATAACCAATAAAAATTAGATCCCAATAATTTCTTACTTATCATTCCTCACCCCATTTTTCATTTAGCACATATTCTATAGTACATCTGGGATGGCGAGAAAACCCATTCCGATGATAAAAAAACAGAAAGGTGCGAAAGAAAATGGGCGTTGATTTGACAGCGCTGCATTGGATTTACGTTATTTTTATCTTTTTAATTATCGGCTTTATGGTGATGAGGCGAGATACGACTCTCGTAAGTATTATGGGTATCTTTTTAATTGCCATAACAGCAACCGGATCATTAAGTGCCTCAATTAGCAGTATTTTTACGAGTTTTATTTTCGCGATAACAGAGTTACTCCCTACCATTCTGGTAATTTCAATTATTGTTGCTATGAGTAAGGTTTTAACAGATACCGGTATTAATGATGTAATGATTTCACCTTTTTCTAAACTCATCAGAACCCCCGCACTAGCATATTGGACTATAGGCATTCTCATGATGGTCATATCTTGGTTTTTCTGGCCGTCACCAGCAGTAGCATTAATGGGTGCAGTTTTACTTCCTGTAGCCATTCGAGTAGGGCTACCCGCACTTGGAGTTGCGATGGCTATGAATTTATTCGGTCATGGTATTGCCTTATCTGGTGATTTCATTATTCAAGGTGCACCTAAATTAACTTCAGATGCTGCCGGGCTTCCTGTTAGTGAAGTAATTAGTGCAAGTATCCCACTTGTATTTATAATGGGACTTGTGACAACACTCACTGCTTTTTACTTCTTAAAACGCGACTTAAAATCTGGTAAACTAACGAATGAAACCGGATTAACTACGACCCCGACCGCTGAACCTTCGCCACAACAATTAATGTTGCTTTCTTCCAATCAAAAACGTTTATTCTCAATCTTTATTCCACTAGTCTTTGCACTTGATGTAGTGGTAATGTCTTCCCTTAACTTGCAAGGTGGTGATGCTACTGCATTAATAGGCGGCACATCTATTTTTATACTTTTACTAATTACGATGGTCAGTCATCGTAATAAAGGACTTGAACTTGCAACTAGTTACTTAATTGATGGCTTTCAATTTGGGTTCAAAGTTTTTGGTGCAGTTATTCCTATTGCCGCCTTTTTCTATTTGGGTGATGCAGGCTTTACAAAAATCGTTGGAGAACTTTTACCGAAAAACTCACATGGAATCGTAAATGATCTTGGAGTGGCACTGGCTTCTGTTGTGCCGCTAACTAAAGAAGTAAGTGCAGTTACATTGACTATTGTGGGTGCGATAACAGGACTTGATGGTTCTGGATTTTCAGGAATTTCTCTCGTCGGTTCAGTTGCACAAATATTTTCTACAGCTATCGGCGCAGGTGCAGCTACACTAACAGCACTAGGACAAATAGCGGCTATCTGGGTTGGTGGAGGAACATTGGTTCCATGGGCTTTAATTCCAGCAGCCGCAATCTGCGGCGTCGATCCATTTGAACTTGCAAGAAGAAACCTTACCCCAGTAACAATAGGGTTAGTTGTCACGACGATTGTGGCCATGTTTTTAATTTAGTAAGAGATCATTTACCCCTTACTCACACACTATACGTCCTAAATTCCACAAATTATTAACCTTAAAAGGATCTCCCATGCAGGTAGTATTACATGTATAAAATCAATTCTGGATATTAAAATAACACCTCATATTGATATGCTTTTAAAACAAGCATATCAATATGAGGTGTTTTATTGTCTTCCTAATTTCAGTCCACTAAACATGAATTTAAGCCTGTTTTCGATCAGACATTAGAATCCTTTTTTGATTCATTGATAGGGACAAGATTAAATATTTCATGGTTTTCAAATGTATCGACGAGTCGATTGAGCCATTCAAAATAGTTTTTAATATAATTCAACTTTTCAATATCAATTTGTACTTCTTGTTGAAGTTCCAAACTTATCGTAGAATCATTGGCAAGCTGCTCAAGTTCAATTAATGATTTCTTTATTGAAACCATATGAAGTGAAACGGATCTCCGCCACTTAATTGTAAATAAATCAATAAAACTTTGATACCAATCATCCGTAGCATGGTATAAGTCTTTTCTGACGCCCTTTTTCCATGCACGTTCGACTAGTTTTAAATCGGACAATGCTTTGACGGAGGTACTCATGCTAGTTTTGCTCATACCCAGTTTTTCTGTCATATCATCCAATGTTACTGGTTCATTTTGATAAAACATCATGCCATATTGTCTACCTGCAGAAGGGGTAAGACCGTAAAGATGTATATTTTTTGCAATAGTTTCAATCATTCGCTCACGTGATTTTTCAAGTTTTTCTTTACCTTCCATTAATAATTTCCTCCACTGTAATAGCCTTATCTAGCTAATTCATCTATCTTGTTAAGCCTATTATAACCACCAAGAAAATGCAATTTATATTAATTGCTATATAAACAGTTTTTACTGTTTAAACGGTATATATTGTTTTTAAGGTTGTATTACAAACAGATTACATTTACACTGAAGACTGGTTACATAGAGATTACATTTATATCTAAGCAAAAATTAGGTTCTGTAACGTAAGGAGTTGTATCGATGAGCGAAAATATTGTGAAGAATAAAATTGAAGTTAGGGGAGCTACAAAAATTTTCGGCAAAAACAGTAAGCGTGCGGCTCAGCAGCTTAAAGAAGGTAAGTCGAAAAATGAAATCTTGAAAGAAACTGGTGCAACGGTTGGAGTGAACAATGCAACCTTTGATGTTTACGAAGGTGAAATTTTTGTCATTATGGGATTGTCTGGAAGTGGAAAATCCACACTCGTTCGGTTATTAAACAGATTAATTGATCCGACAATGGGGCATATTCTTCTTGATGGAGATGACATTGTTCAGATGAATAAAGAGCAACTTCGTGAAGTGAGACGTAATAAAATCAGTATGGTGTTTCAAAATTTCGCTCTTCTTCCGCATAAAACAATTGCTGAAAATGCAGAGTATGGTTTAGAAATTCAAGGCGTTGCGAAAATAGAGAGACAGTCAAAGGCGAAAGAATCATTAAAGCTCGTTGGTCTTGCTGGTTATGAAGATCAGTATCCTCACCAATTAAGTGGTGGGATGAAACAACGTGTAGGTCTAGCAAGGGCTCTTGCAAATGACCCAGATATTTTGCTCATGGATGAAGCATTCAGTGCTTTGGATCCACTCATTCGTAAAGACATGCAAAACGAACTTTTACAACTTCATCATGATATGGGGAAAACAATTATTTTCATTACCCATGACCTTGATGAGGCACTCCGAATCGGAGATCGTATTGCATTAATGAAAGATGGGGAAATTGTGCAAATTGGAACTCCAGAAGAGATTTTGATGAGTCCTTCTAATGATTATGTTGAACGATTCGTAGAAGATGTTGATTTATCAAAAGTATTAACAGCGGGTCACGTCATGGTGAAGGCAGATACAGTTAAAGTGGACCGAGGACATCGTGTTGCACTTCGTCTTATGAAACAATTGGGTATATCGTCCATTTACGTCGTGAACAATAGTAACCGACTACTAGGAGCTGTGACAGCTGTAGATGCATTGGCTGCTTCTAATACAGAAAAGTCGCTTGAAGAAATCATTATTACTGATCTTCCAATGGTTTCATCAGATACCGTGTTAACGGAGTTGTTTGATGTTGTGTCAACAGCATCCATTCCCGTTGCAGTGATTTCTGATGATAAAAAACTACAAGGAATTCTTATTCGTGGTCCACTGATTGGTGCTTTATCTGGAGACAATAAGTTTATTAATAGTGATGGAACAGTGAATTCTGCGGGACTAACGGAAACGGAGGTGAATAAGAATGGATGAACTTTTACCTCGTATTCCATTTGCTGAGTGGATTGACTTTGCTGTAAATTGGCTAGTTACTACGTTTGGCACAGTATTTGATGGAATTGCTGATCTATTAGAAGGAATTGTTGAAGGCTCAGTAGACGTTCTTGATATGGTTCCATCTATACTACTTGCTGTTCTATTTAGCTTACTTGCATGGTTTATTTCTACTAGGAAAATTGCCTTATTTTCATTATTTGGCTTATTGTTCATTGATTATTTAGGTTATTGGTATTCAATGCTACAAATGTTAGCTCTTGTATTAACTTCTGTCTTTTTCGCAATTTCAATTGGAATTCCAATTGGAATCTGGGGCTCTCAGAAAGCAAATGTTCGGAAATCGATTGTTCCAGTCCTAGACTTGATGCAGACAATGCCAGCATTCGTATACTTGTTACCGGCTATTTTCTTTTTCAATATCGGTGTAGTACCAGGGGTTGTGGCATCCGTGATATTCGCCATGCCACCGACAATTCGTTTAACGATGTTAGGTATTCAACAAGTGCCAGAAGAATTAATTGAAGCCACTCAGGCTTTTGGTTCAACTACATGGCAACGATTAAGTAAAGTACAAATCCCACTGGCAAAACCAACAATTATGGCTGGAGTTAACCAAAGTATCATGCTTTCGCTGTCTATGGTTGTAATTGCTTCAATGGTAGGTGCACCTGGGCTCGGTGCAGATGTTTATAGAGCCGTCACGCAATTGAAAACCGGTGTAGGATTTGAAGCTGGTCTATCAGTTGTAATCATTGCTATTATGTTAGATCGTATAACGCAACACGCTGGGAAAAACAAAAAAGGAGGAACAACATTATGACATTATTATTTAAAAAAATTACAGGATTGGGAGCAATTGCTCTACTATCACTAGGGCTTGCTGCATGTGGGAACGAAGAGGATACACAAGACGACACGACTTCAACTCCAGAAGCAAATTCAGTAGGTGAATCTGTTGACTATAAAATCACTGGAATTGATCCAGGTGCTGGACTTATGGCAGCTACGGAAAAGGCAATTGAAGAATATGAATTGGAAGATTGGAGTGTTATTGCAGGTTCAAGTGCCGCAATGACAGCTTCTTTACAAAAAGCTTATGAAAACGAAGAACCAATTATCGTTACAGGTTGGACTCCACACTGGAAATTCGCTAAGTTCGACTTGAAGTACCTTGAAGATCCAAAAGAAGTTTTTGGCGGTGAAGAAGAGATCCGTACGATAGGTAGATTAGGTTTACAAGAGGATTTACCAGAAGCTCATCAAATTCTTTCACAGTTTAACTGGACTCAAGATGATATGGGTGAAGTGATGATCGCTATCCAAGACGGTGAAAAAGAAGATGTAGCTTCTCAAAACTGGGTTGAATCAAATGAAGATAAAGTAGCTGAATGGACAAAAGACGTTGAGAAAGTGGACGGCGATGAGATCAAACTTGCATATGTTGCATGGGATAGTGAAATCGCAAGCCATAACGTTATGAAGATTGTTTTAGAAGACATGGGTTATGATGTAAATTTAGTACAAGTTGAAGCAGGTCCTCTATGGACAGCCGTTGCTGATGGAAGTGCGGATGCATCCCTTGCTGCATGGATGCCACTTACTCATAAAACATATGCTGATAAATTTGAAGGCGACTTCGAAGAACTTGGTGTTAACATGACTGGAGTTAAAATTGGTTTAGTTGTTCCAACTTATATGGATATAACTTCGGTTGAAGACTTAAAATAAGGAATTAAGGAAATAGGAAAGGCTTATCACTGTAACAGGTGATGAGCCTTTTTTTGTCTAAAAACCTATGAGGAGTAAAAATTCTATCCTTGTAGTAAAGTTAAAAAATAAGAACTCATAATTGACATATTATCATTGTGTTTTTACACGATGACGATATTTAAGTCAACTTGAAAGGCAAGGTGAAGTCGTATGATAAAAAGATTAGTTATCACAGGTTACAAACAACATGAAATTGGCGTATTTGATGACAAACACCCTGGTGTAGGTTATATAAAAAAAGCATTAGAAAATCATCTCATTCAACTGATTGAAGATGGGCTCGAATGGGTTATTTTAAGTGGGCAGTTAGGGGTCGAGACTTGGGCAGCAGAATTGGTTATTGAATTAAAAGAAACGTATCCCGAACTTAAATATGCCATCATCACTCCGTTTTTAGAACAAGAAAAGAACTGGAACGACACCAAAAAAGAGAAGTATCAAATGATTTGTGCCAAGGCAGATTTTCAAACAAGTGTAACCAAAAAGCCTTATGAAGGGGCTTCTCAATTTATAGAAAAAAATAAATTCATCATACGAAATTCAGATGGTTTATTAATTATTTATGATGAAGAGAATGAAGGTTCACCCAAGTTTATGAAAGAACTGGCATTAAAATATGCAGAACGGCATGATTATCACATCATTTCAATATCAGCAGATGACTTGCAGATGATTGCAGAAGAAGAACAACAAAACAATTGGTCAGAATAAGAGAATTTTAAAATTCCAACTATATAATATTCTCTTGAATTACTATTTGAATTAATAGTAAACTACATATTAGTATGAAGTAATATCGAATAACATATTTTCAATGAATTACTATTTATGATAAGTAGGGGTTGGGAAAAATGGATAAAAAAATTGAACAGTTTACGTATACTCGACCGATATTTGAAGAGATAGAGCGTAATTTTGATCAAGCAATAACTAAATTTAAAGATGCAAAAAGTGTAGAAGTTCAAAGTATAGAAATGAAGCAGATTAATAATATCAGGAATAATGTTGATACGATGATGAACCTCGTCTATGTTCGAAATTCAATTAATACGAATGATGAGTTTTATAAAGATGAACAAGACTATTTAGATGATCTTAGTCCAAAGGTAGACGATTTAATCACAAAATATTATTTAGCCTTAGTGAATTCTGCTTTCCGACAAGAATTAGAAGAAAAGTGGGGGACGCAATTATTTGCAATCGCAAATGCACAGATTAAATCTTTTTCTACAGAAGTTATACCTTTAATGCAAAAAGAAAATAAATTGACATCTGAATATCAACAATTGATTGCATCTGCAATCATTCAGTTTGAAAATGAAGATCTTACACTCGCTCAATTGCAGCCCTTTACTGAATCCAAAGACCGTAAAATGCGAAAAGAAGCAAAAGAAGCGTACTTCAACTTCTTTACCAAAAATGAGGAACAACTCGATCGTATTTATGATGACCTAGTCAAAGTCCGTACAGAAATAGCTCAAACATTGGGCTACAAAAACTTTGTAGAACTTGGCTATTATAGAATGATTCGTACCGATTATGATTCAGAAATGGTAAAAAATTTCCGTGATCAAGTAAAGAAATTCATTGTTCCGTTGGCTTCTAAATTAAAGCAACGTCAACAACAACGAATTGGTCTTGACGACTATAAATACTATGACGAATCCTTTAATTATAAGACGGGAAATGCAACACCTAAAGGTTCACCCGAGTGGATAATTGAAGGTGGTAAAAAGATGTATAATGAATTGTCACGAGAAACTAGTGAATTCTTTGATTTCATGATTGACAATAATTTAATGGATTTGGTCGCGAAAAAAGGTAAGGCAAGTGGCGGATACTGCACATATATCGAGGAATACAAAGCACCTTTTATTTTCTCAAACTTTAATGGCACTTCAGGAGATATTGATGTATTGACGCACGAAGCTGGACATGCATTCCAAGTCTACTCGAGTCGTCATTTTGAAATACCAGAATATATCTGGCCAACATTTGAAGCATGTGAAATTCATTCAATGAGTATGGAATTTTTAACATGGCCATGGATGGAGAACTTTTTCAAGGAAGATACAGATAAATATAAATTCTCCCATTTGAGCAGCTCGCTGGAATTTTTACCTTATGGTGTAGCAGTGGATGAATTCCAACACTATATATATGAAAATCCACAAGTCTCTCCTGCTGCTCGTAAATTGGCATGGAAAGAGATAGAAGAAAAATATTTACCTCACCGTGACTATGATGGTAATGACTATTTAAACAGAGGTGGATTTTGGCAAAGACAAGGTCATATTTATCAAAGTCCTTTTTACTACATCGATTATACATTAGCTCAAATATGTGCGTTCCAGTTCTTTAAACGTACGCTTGAGAATCGTGAACAAGCTTGGGCAGATTACGTCCACTTGTGTAAGCTTGGTGGAAGTTTGTCATTTACTGCTCTTGTCCAAGAAGCAAACTTGATTTCACCATTTGAAGATGGCTGTGTTGAATCTGTAATTGCACCAATTGAACAATGGTTGAATTCGGTTGACGATAAAGCACTTTAAGTGTGTGTCAAGAAGAGAATCAATCATATTGTGAATAATGAAAAATTTTAATTAGAAGCATAGTTGTCTATTTGAAAGCAATTTTCTTCCCTATAAGTGATTAAGAGACCTTACCGTTTTTATGGTAAGGTCTTTTGGTATTCAGAAAATTTTTATCTATATAAATTTCTTTGACAAAAAACTAAAATCATGTTAAATTTTAATAGTAGTATATTCAAATAATCAGATATACAAATATAAAAAAAGAAGGTTGCCGTATGAAGAGAAAATTTAACTTTAGTGGGAGATATAGTGGATATTCACTACAAGGTTTTCAAAAAGATTTATTGGCAGGTCTTATCGTTGCCGTTATTACTATCCCGCTCGGAATGGCATTTGCAATTGCTTCTGGCGTAAAACCAGAGTATGGAATATACACGAGCATCATCGGTGGGGTACTAATTGCAATATTTGGTGGATCTAAATATCAAATAGGCGGACCTACTGGCGCATTTGTTCCCATATTATTTGGAATTGTCATGGTGTATGGATATGAAAATCTTTTAATTGCAGGGTTTTTAGCTGGTATCATTTTATTATTAATGGGTATTTTTAAATTTGGATCTTTGATAAAATTTATTCCTAGACCTGTAACAATTGGTTTTACTTCCGGAATAGCCGTGATTATTTTTGTGAGTCAAATTTCCAATTTTCTAGGACTAACAGGTGTAGAAAAACATGAAACATTTTATAGCAACCTCCGAGAAATATTTATACATTTTCCAAGTATAAATTTTTATAGTATCCTGACAGCTGTAATATGTCTTATCATAATATTACTTACACCTAAATTTTTCCCTAAAATTCCTGGCCCACTTATCGGTTTAGTGCTTTCGACTATTGCAGCTAGTCTACTGTTTCCAAATCAAGTAGCTACGATTGGTTCAACCTTCGGAGAAATACCAAATACACTTCCAAACTTTCGGATTCCCGAAATTACGTTCGAGCGAATTCAACAGATGATTGTTCCAGCATTTATTATTGCTGTACTTGGTAGTATTGAATCTTTACTTTCTGCGGTTGTCGCAGACGGTATGACTAATACTAAGCATAATAGTAACCGAGAATTAGTCGGTCAAGGTATCGCAAATATTGTCACTCCATTATTTGGAGGGATTCCAGCTACTGGAGCAATTGCTAGAACAGCGACAAATATTAAAAATGGAGCTGTTTCTCCATTCTCAGGTATTATCCATGGTGTCATTGTATTACTTATCTTAATGCTTTTTGCACCGTATGCATCAAGTATCCCATTAGCGAGTATGGCACCGATATTAATGGTAGTCGCTTGGAATATGAGTGAACGCCATATTTTTTATCAGTTGTTAAAAACTAAAACAACTGATTCAGTCGTTCTAACGGTTACTTTTTTACTTACAGTTTTTGTAAATCTTACAGTCGCAGTCGAAATAGGTCTTCTCTTAGCTGGTCTTTTACTTATAAAAAGGATGAGTGACGCTGTAGTTACAGTAAAAGGACTTCCTAACCCACAACATAAGAATGATAAAATAGATGAGAATATGGTGTCATCAATTCATGACTGTCCTCAAATTAGTATTTATACAATAGATGGTCCTTTATTTTTTGGAGCTGCACAAGCTTTTGAACAAACGATTATGAAAGCTATTGACTTTAAGCCTAAGGTCTTGCTGTTAAGAATGGGAAAAGTTCCCTTTATGGATACGACTGGAGAAGCCTATCTCACTAGTATTGTAAAAGATTTCTCCAGACATGGTGTCGTACTAATATCAGGAATTAAACCACAACCAAAAAAACTATTAATAAATACTGGGTTAGCTGATTTATTAGGCGAAGAACATTTTTTTGAACATACAGGAGATGCCATTAATTCTGCATTGGAGCATTTAGATAGAGATAAATGTTTAGGATGTAAACATTTTGCTTTTAGAGAGTGTACGGCATTATCTAGTGGTACTTACGAGAAGTAGAAAAGTGAATTTATTGTATGGAAAGAAAGAGAGGCAATGACATGAATCATGAACTTGGTCAATTTAAATCCGACTTTTTTAAAGCCCTCGCACATCCTCTTAGAATTAAAATTCTTGAGCTATTGGCCGAAGGAGATAAGAACGTAAATGAGATTCAAACAATTGTTGGTAGTGAAGGATCGGCTGTCTCACAACAATTAACCATCTTAAGAGCTAAAAATATAGTGGTTGGGACCAAAGAGGGAAATCGGGTGGTCTATTCTTTAAGAGATCCTATGATTGCTGAATTGCTTCAAGTAGCTCGACAAATTTTTAATAACCATCTGGTTGATACAATCACGATGTTAGATAAATTTAATACTGCTGATATAGAAAAATAAGATGAATTATTAATAATAATCTGCAAAGTTAAATATGATCAACTCGAAGTGCTAGGATAACAATCTTAGCACTTCGAGTTTTTTGTGTTTTCATAGTGTTGCTCACAATTAAATTAAATTCTGAATGTTCTTTTAAAATGATTTATTAGAATTTTCAGAGATTACTATTGACTTCTTTGTTAATCACCATTAATCTGTAATCATATTACCAAATATAAATATATCGTTTATAAAACGTTATACTCTAAAAGTAATGCGGAGTTTATGTTGATTAATGCGATCACGTGTAACTATATTTGTGATTGCGTTTACTTTTCGTTACGTAATAAGTACATATATTTAATTAAGGGGGATTAGAAATGATTAATATAAATATGCTGAATGTAACCCATCGTATTAATAGAAGGTTTGATTAATAAACAAGTAAAACTGATATTAATTCTTGTTTTCAGGAATATAAAACAAGAAAAGTAATGAGTGATTAAAATATTATAAAAATATAACTTTGAATAAGGGGGAAATGATATGTATAATCCGGAAATTGAATCAGCATCACGCACTCAAATGCAAGAATGGCAGTTGAATGGACTAAAGTCAACAGTAAAAAAGGTATATGAAAATGTAGATTTTTATAAAAAAAAGTTTGATGAGCTTGGAATTAAACCCGAGGATATTCAAACTTTTGACGATATTACTAAACTTCCATTTACGATAAAGAAAGATTTTCGTGATACGTATCCTTACGGACTATTTGCAGAACCATTGGAAAATATTAATCGAATTCACGGTTCATCAGGAACAAGCGGAAAACCGACAATCGTTGGTTACACCAAAAACGATTTAAAGAATTGGGGAATTATAGTTGCAAGAGCAATTGTTGCAGCGGGTGGCAAAAAGTCAGATGTCTTTCATAACGCATACGGGTACGGATTATTTACTGGTGGTCTAGGACTTCACCAAGGAGCAGAAGAACTTGGTGTTATTACCGTTCCAATTTCTGGTGGAAATACTGATCGACAAATTACACTAATTAACGACTTGAAGCCCCGAGGTATTTGTGGAACTCCTTCTTACATTCTAAGCATTGTTGAAAAGATGGAAGATATGGGAATTGACCCACGGGAGACTAATCTTGATTACGGTATTTTCGGAGCGGAAGTATGGTCAGAAGAAATGCGTTCTACTCTTGAAAAAAAACTGAATATTAAAGCAGTTGATATTTATGGGTTAAGTGAAATTATGGGACCTGGTGTAGCAGTTGAGTGTCATGAAGAACAGAACGGACTTCATATAGCAGAAGATCATTTCTATGTAGAAGTAATTGATAAGGATACACTTCAGCCTGTTGAGGATGGAGAAAGTGGAGAACTTGTCTTTACTAGTCTTCAAAAGGAAGCGCTACCAATTATCCGCTATCGTACTGGAGATATAGCGTCTATCAACCGGGAGCAATGTAAATGTGGAAGAACGACTACCAGAATGTCACGTATCAAAGGCAGGACTGATGACATGATTATTATTCGAGGTGTGAATGTTTTTCCATCTGAAATGGAAAGAGTACTTCTCCAAGTAAGGGGACTCGTACCAGTTTATCAAATCCATTTAATACGGAAAGGGGCAATGGATGGTATAGAGCTACATGTAGAGTGTGAAACGATTCTTTTCGATGAAGTTGGCAAAGATTTAAAACACGATACAATCACTCTGTTAAAAAGAACTATTCAACACCAAATGAAATCGACTTGCTTAATTACGATTGATATTGTTGTGAACCCGCCGAAAACTATTCCACGTTCGGAAGGAAAGGCAATCCGACTTGTCGATAAACGGAAACAAAGCCCATTGGGGGTATAATCTAGCAAATCGGAAAAGGAGTGTGTATAATGGGGGACTTTTTTCAGTTTACTTTAACAGGACTGACAATTGGCAGTATTTACGCAATTGTCGCCCTCGGCTTCGTTACTATTTATAGTGTTACAAAGGTTATAAATCTAGCTCAAGGAGAATTTGTGATGTTGGGTGGATTGACGATGTACTCTTTATCGTCTTTTGGAATGCCCTACTGGCTAGGATTTATAGTCACAATTGTCTTTGTTTCAATAATAGGTTGGTTAATGGAGTTTGTTCTAATTAGAAGGGCAAAGGGAGCAAATCCCATTAGTCTTATCATATTAACTATCGGAACGGCTATATTTATCCGTGGAATAGCAAGTATGGTGTGGGGAAAAGATCAATTACGTGTTGACCCATTTACGGAAAATAAACCAGTCAATATTGTCGGAGCAACAATTACACCGCAAGCAATTTGGGTTATTTTAATAATGCTTGTTGTGGTCTCACTGCTTTATATTCTTATTAATAAAACAATGGTTGGTAAAGCATTTCAAGCTTCCTCAATCAATCCTTTAGCAGCACGATTGATGGGAATCAGTCCTAAAAAAATGGCTTCACTTTCATTTACATTGAGTGCAGCGCTCGGAGCATTGGCTGGACTAGCTATAGCACCTATTATGTTTCCATCTTACGACATGGGTACAATGCTTGGTATTAAAGGTTTCTCAGCGGCAATATTGGGTGGCCTTGGAAGTGCACCAGGAGCTGTAATTGGTGGGTTATTGATCGGGTTATTGGAATCGTTAGGTGCTGGTTATATTAGCTCTGGGATGAAGGATGTGATTACGTTTTCTGTAATTCTTTTAATCTTGTTAATTCGTCCAAGTGGCATTTTGGGTGAAAAAAGCGTTGGAAAAGGAGGATTATGATGAAACTGCAAGGGGTTCAACAAACAAAATGGATGGGCGTACTTATTTTTACTTTAGCGGTCCTTATATTCCCACTAATAATTACACAGTCATTCTACTTAACGCATGCAACATTCGCAGGCATATATGCAATTATCGCGATTGGCCTCGGATTATTAATGGGTTATGCAGGGCAAATATCACTTGGACAGGCAGCCTTTTATGGCATTGGTGCATATACAACTTCAATATTGACAGTAACAATGGGTTGGAGTCCATGGTTAACCCTACCATTAGCACTAATTATTCCAGGATTGCTAGCATTTATTATGGGCTATACAATGTCTCGTTTAAGTGGGTACTATCTAGCGATGGCAACACTCGCATTGGGAATAATTGTACATACATTATTGGTAGAATTTCGTGGCATAACAAAGGGAGCTTCAGGATTTTTTGGAATTCCTCAACTTGAATTATTTGGTTATACGATTAATCAAGGCGTTCCTTATTATTACCTCGTTTGGTTTTTCGTCATCATCGTCTTAATTCTTTCATTAAATATTGTTCATTCGAGGGTTGGTAGGGCTCTTCGTTCTATTCATGACAGTGAAATAGCTTCTAGCTCGATGGGTGTGAATACTGGGAAATATAAAATGCAAGTATTCATTCTAAGTGCCATGTTTGCCGGACTTGCCGGCTGGTTGCTTGCGCATATGAGCTATAGTATTTCACCGTCAATGTTTACATTTAACGCATCAATTCTTTTCTTGGCAATGGTTGTACTGGGAGGAAGCGGTAGTGTATGGGGAGCACTAATTGGTACATTACTAATTAAGATGATTGGTATTGTCGTCCATATACTTGGAGGTCAGTTTACTTTCATTACAAGTGACTTTGAACATGTCATTTACGGCTTGATTTTAATGCTTGTTGTCATTTTTGTACCTCGGGGATTGTTCCCTACTGCAGCTGATTGGATTAACTCAATATTATCAAAAAAGTCTACTATAAAACTAGATAAACCTAGTGTTATGAAAGCGAGGCGGTTTGATGTTAAAGATTGACTCTATTACAAAAAAGTTTGGTGGCATTGTTGCAAACAATGAAGTTTCATTTACGGTTGAAGATGGGCAAATCGTCGGTCTAATAGGTCCAAACGGTGCAGGAAAAAGCACAATGTTTAATATGATCTCATCTATTTATCAACCTACTACTGGAAGTATTACATTTTTAGGGAATAGAATTGATAAATTACCTGCTTATCAAGTTGCGCCGTTAGGAATTTCTCGTACTTTCCAAAATATACAGGTATTTAAAAGTATGACGGTAATTGAGAATGTAATGGTTGGTCAACATATGCAAACAAAGACAAATTTTTCGGGAATGGTCTCGCTTCTTCTGGGATCAAGAAGTGAGGAGAAACTAGTATATGACAAGGCCATGAGTTATTTAGAATTTTTTGGTCTAGAGAACCTTTTTGATCAGAAGGCAGCTAGCTTATCACTCGGAAAGTTACGTCTACTTGAATTTGCAAGAGCGTTCGCCACACAGCCGAAACTGCTATTACTTGATGAAATAGCTGCTGGCCTGAATCATAAAGAGACGCTGGAAATGAGTGAATTAATTACTAAAGTGCGTGATTCAGGTGTGACAATTTTAGTTGTAGAGCATGACATGGATCTTGTTATGAGAATTTGTGAGAAGATTATCGTTTTAGACCAAGGCACGAAAATAGCCGAAGGAACACCGAAAGAAATCCAAGAGAATGAAGCCGTGATTACCGCCTACTTAGGTGCTGATATAGATAGTAGTGAAATTATGGAGGCGGTGATATGAGTAAAAGTAAATTAATAGATGTTATAGATCTATCGGCCAGTTATGGTCCTATTCAAGCGTTAAATAACATTTCTTTATCTGTTAATAAAGGAGAAATAGTTGCATTGCTCGGAGCAAACGGAGCTGGTAAAACAACATTATTGCAAACGATTTCAGGACTTTTAAAACCTACTGAAGGTAAGATATTGTACCAGGGTAATAACATTACTGGAATGGAAGCAGAAAAAGTTGTTGAAAAACATCTTGTGCACGTTCCTGAACACCGACAAATATTTTCAACGATGACTGTACTAGACAATTTATATTTAGGGGCTTATCATCATCGTAAAAAAACAAAGATGAAAAATATAGAAAATAATATTGAAAAAGTTTTTAATTTATTTCCAATTTTAAAAGATAGGAAGGATCAGTTAGGAGGAACGATGTCTGGTGGGCAACAGCAGATGCTTGCTATTGCAAGGGGAGTAATGTCTGAACCGGAGTTACTTCTACTTGATGAACCTACACTCGGATTAGCACCTCTAATTGCGAAAGATGTACTTGAACTTGTCAGGAATTTACGTGCTGAATTCGGTACGACAGTATTGTTGATTGAACAAAATGTGACGGCATCGTTAAAAATTGCTGATCGTGGATATGTAATTTCCCACGGTACGATTGTCAAAAGCGGAAACTCTAAACAGTTGTTAAATGATCCTGAAGTAAAAGAAGCTTACCTTGGCCACACAGTAAACTAAAATGGGGGATAAATATAATGAAGAAATTACTTTTAACATTGCTTATGGCTATTATGGTCACAATTATTCTAGGAGCATGTAGCGATGGTGCAGACGAGAAAACCGGGGATGAAGACTCATCAGAGGTAAGTGAATATAAAATTGGCGTCATTTACTCAAAAACTGGACCAAATAGTCCACTTGGCGAACCTGAATGGAATGCCACTAAATTAATAGAAGAGAAAATAAATAGCGATGGCGGCATAAACGGAATACCATTGAATATTGTTATGGCTGATGATGAATCCACTCAAGAAAAAGCGACACAGGAAGCAAATCGCTTGATCAATGATGAAGATGTTCTTGTACTTCTTGGTTCATCTGGTAGTGGTGAAAGCCTTGCGATTAAAGGGATTGCTATGCAACAGGAAGTTCCAATGATTTCGGCGGCAGCAAGTACACATATCGTAGAACCGGTCGAAGATTCAAAATGGGTATTCAAAACGCCTCAATCTGACAGACTTGCGGTTGAGCGTGTATATATTTACATGAATGAGCAGGGAATCAACAAGATTGGAACTATTGTTGACTCGAACGCATTTGGTACAAGTGGACTCGAACAGATGGAAGCACTTGCAGATGAATATAATATTGAAATCGTAGCAAAAGAAAGCTACAACACAAAAGATCCGGATATGAGTGCGCAACTCACAAAAATTAACAGTGCAAAAGCACAAGCGATTCTGGTTTGGGGTACAAACCCTGGTCCAGCAGTAATCGCCAAAAACACACGTGCATTAGGTATCGACTTACCAATTATCGGTAGTCACGGAATTGCAAATCAAAACTTTATTACATTGGCTGAGAATGCTGCTGAAGGTGTAATTATTCCAACGGGTAAGCTACTCTTCCCGAGTCAGATTTCAGCCGACGATGTCCAGTATGACGTTATTTCTTCCTTTTACAAGGATTACACAGATAAGTACGACAGTGAGCCAACTAATTTCGGCTCATACGGATATGATAACTTGATGCTAGTTATCGACGCATTGCAAAGCGGAGCAACTGATCGTGATTCAATTCGTGATTATTTAGAAAATGATGTTACCGATTGGGTTGGGACAACTGGTGTATTTAACTACACAGATAAAGATCATAATGGTTTAACGGCTGATAGCTTAGTAATGGCTGTAGTAAAAGATGGAGAATGGATTTTACTTAAATAATCAATAAAATAACCAAGATACCACTTTCGGTATCTTGGTTATTTTATTGGAGGAAACTTATTTTTCATGACCTAGAGTTTATATCAATCTTTTAAGTATTGAGAGCTCGACCATTAAGAACCCTCCTGTGAGGTTTAGTTTAATAACTAAGCCATGCAGGAGGGTTCTTATTTTCCACTTTATTAGAATTCTCAGATGAAATTATTTATTGAAGTAGAATTCTTGATTGAATTAAATGAACGAACAAGATTTACTTGTTACTCAATCGAGATGAAGTATTCGTTTTTTCGATAAACCATTCCTTGCATCGTTGCAAGGAGCTCTTTTTCATTTCTTATCTCGATATTATACCAAGCAAGACGGTGGTTTCGTTTTTCTTCGCGAGCAACAGCCATGATTGTTTCACCAGGAAAACCTGAAGACATAAAGTTCATTGTCGTTGTAACTCCAACAGCAGTTTTTCCGAATGAGTTACTCGCAACCGCAAAAACGTAATCAGCTAGTGAAAACAAAACCGCACCGTGAACTGTGTTATGTGAGTTCAACATATTGTCAGTAGGAACTAATACGGCTGTGGCCGTTCCAGGTCCGAATTCGGTTAGCTTCATGCCGAGAAACTGTGCGTAGGGCTCATTTTCTAAAATGTTGCGAATTTCATCATAGTGTTCCTTGTGTACAATAGATTCGTCAATGCGCTTTTGCATTATGCCACACCTTTCATTATTCAATATTTTAATGAAATTACTCCCGATCGTAATATTGTTGCAAAAGGATTATTCTAATTATTGATTTTTTGAGTTAATGCTTAATAGAAAAAAACTTGAAAAGCGAAGTGAAATTGACGCCACTAACTATCGCATTCCGTTTCACCCTGGAAAGCCTTCATCATTTAAATATTCTTCCTCCTTAACTTTAATATTTTAATAGAATGAAACATAAATTAAACGGCAGACGAGAAAGAGATATATTACTATTCAAAACAATATCACATATAATTTGAAAAGTGAATTAAATTAAGTGATTTTAATGAATTTTCAGAAACTAGTGTTGACAGTGTTTTGGTTTTCCATTAAAATAATTTGTATAACACATATCAAAGTTTACGTTTAAATTAAGTTATATAACTAAGTTGATTTGCTAAACCGAGGTGGTGTTTTATTTAAATCAATACAATACATGTAAATTACTGTTACTAATTAAAAAGGCATGAGGAACAGGAGAATAAGTCTGAAGGTATCCTTAATTTTAATAATGTCTGTTAAATTGGAATATACACTTAAACATTGAAGAATAACACTGGGAAATGAGGAATTTATTAATGAATAACGATAAAAAAGTCTTCGATTTGATTGTTATTGGTGGGGGACCTGTAGGGCTATTTACTGCATTTTACGCAGGTATGAGAAAAATGTCAGTCAATATTATTGAAAGCCTACCACAACTTGGTGGCCAGTTATCTGCTTTATATCCTGAAAAATATATTTATGACATTGCTGGATTCCCAAAAATAAGAGGACAGGACCTCATTGATAATTTGACAGATCAAATGTCTCAGTTCGAGCCGATTATCACACTTGAACAGGATGTTCAACAAGTGGAGAAACAAGAAAATGGAATTTTTAAACTGACGACAAATTGTGCAGTTCATTATTCTAAAGCCATTATTATTACAGCGGGTAACGGTGCATTTCAACCAAAAAAAATTAATCTTAATACATCGGATAAATTTGAAGGAAAAAACTTGCATTACTTCATAAAAGATTTAAATCAGTTTGCAAATAAGAATGTACAAATATTTGGTGGGGGTGACTCTGCTGTTGATTGGGCACTAATGCTTGAACCAATTGCCAAAAAAGTGACACTTGTACATCGTAGAGATAAATTTCGTGCTCATGAGTCTAGTGTTGAAAACTTAATGAACTCAACTGTCAATATCATGACCCCTTACGTGCCTATAAAATTTATTGGTGAGAATAAAATAGAAAAAGTTGTTTTTGAAAAAGGAAAGAGCCTTCAAGAAATTATAGTTGAAGTTGATGATGTCATCGTAAATTACGGTTTTGTTTCTTCACTTGGGTCGATTAACGATTGGGGCCTTGAAATAGAAAAGAATAGCATTGTTGTCAACTCAAAAATGGAAACAAATATAGAGGGTATTTACGCAGCAGGAGACATATGTACGTATGAAGGAAAAGTGAAATTGATTGCAAGTGGATTTGGCGAGGCTCCGACGGCGGTTAGTAATGCTAAGGTTTACGTCGATCCAACTGCAAGAGTACAAGCAACTCATAGTACAACGCTTATGGAGCATGTGGTAACCGAGAAAGTAAAAATGATACTTTGAATGACATCGAGTTCGATAAAAAATGTGAAGGGATGAGTGGTATGGCTAAATATACTATTGTTGATCAGACAACATGTATCGCCTGTGGAGCATGTGGAGCGAGTGCCCCAGAAATATTTGATTACGACAGTGAAGGCTTTGCGTTCGTACATCTCGATGATAATAAAGGACAGTCCAAAGTGGATGAAGATTTATACGATGATTTAGAAGATGCATTCGAAGGATGCCCAACGGATTCAATTAAAGTTTCAGAACACCATATCGTTCTTGAGGAAGTTTAGTTTAACTTAGTTATTTAAGTATTCTAAATATAATAGAATGGAAAACAATTAAATTTATCAGAACATTTGATTTTTATATATTGATGTAATATACTGACTTTATATATAACTATATTATACAACTCCGTTAAAATGTCGTTATATACACTGGCAGGATTACATACCTTAAATAAAGGAGGATCTTAAATGACGAGTTTACTCAATACGGCAGAAGAACAGGTAGAACAGTTAGCACACTTTATGCAGCGAATTGAAGCTGAAGATAAAATTGAAGCAGATGATTGGATGCCTGAAGAGTATAGACAGACATTGATTAAATTAATTTCCATGCATGGCATGAGCGAAATAATGGGGGCATTACCTGAGAAAGAATGGGTACCCAAAGCACCTACTCTTAATAGAAAGTTAGGCATAATGGCGAAGGTTCAGGATGAAATGGGGCATGGTCAACTACTTCTTCGAGTAACAGAAGATTTACTATTGCCATATGGAAAAAATCGCGGAGATTTAATGCAGGACTTATTCAACGGAGACTTAAAGTTTCATAATGTTTTCCACATGGAAACAAAAACATGGGCAGATGCAGGAGTTATAGGCTGGCTGGTTGATGGAGCGGCTATCATTACACAAACAAATATGCTTAAAGCTTCATACGGACCATACGCTAGAGCACTGCAGCGTATTTGTGCAGAAGAAGTATTTCATGCTCAACACGGTGAATCAATTATCATGGCGTTAGCAGAAGGAACCGATGAGCAAAGAGCAATGGTTCAGGAATCTTTAAATCGTTGGTGGGAAGCTTTGCTTATGTTCTTTGGACCTGCCAGCAAAGAAACAACAGGTTCATCTAAACAAGACTTGACGATTAAATATAAGATCCGTACAAAAACTAATGAAGAATTTAGACAACTATTTTTTGACAAATACATTCCAAGAATATTATCACTCGGGTTAACGATTCCTGACCCAACTCTCAACTATGATGCAGAAAGCAATTTGTGGTCGTACAAACAGCCAGATTGGAATGAATTTAAGAAAATCATTAAAAACCAAGGACCACGTTCACAAGAACGTCTGAATCTGCGCCGTCATTCTTATGAATATAATTCATGGGTACGGGATGCACTAAGCGCAACAGTCAGATAGAGAAAGGAGTCAGAGAATAATGGCTGAAGAGAATTTTTATCAAGAATTTGAAATTTTTAGCAAGCGTACGTCGAGCTCGGCATTCCAGTACCAATTCAGTTTACTTGCTCCAAATGAAGATATGGCATTCGTTTTGGCGCAGGAAAATTTCATGCGTCGTGAACCGGTTGCTGACATTTGGATTGTAAATAGAAAGCACATCAGAAAAATGAGTAGTGAAGAGAAAATGACCCTCGGTAGGCTTGAAAATAAAGATTACCGCACGACCAAAGGATATGGCTACTTAAAGAAAAAGTGGCGCAAGTATGAACAAGGAATGCTGGATGAAAAAGAGATACTGTCATGGGGAGGGGAAAGAAAATGAATAGTCATGATAAGTTAATGAGCTCCGAATATATAGAAGCGACTAAAGACTTGTTATTGCAATTGGCGGATGATGACTTTATGTACTCCTACCGTGGATCTGAATGGCTAGGACTCGCTCCCCATATTGAGGCAGATATCGCTTCTTCTTCAATTAGTCAAGATAGCATGGGGCATGCAGCAATGTACTACAAGCTTCTTGAAGATTTAGGTGTGGGAGAAGCTAATGAACTTGCTCATTGTCGCGTGGCACACGAAAGAAAAAACAGCATATTGACTGAACGGGTTAATGGTGAAGGCTACTATATGGAAACACCCCAATATGACTGGGCATATGCAGTTGTAAGAAGTTATTTTTACACACAGGCGAAAAAAATAAAGATTGACTCTTTATGTGAAAGTTCATACAGACCAGTTGCAGAAGCGGCTGTAAAAGTGAGAATGGAACTTTATTATCACAGACTACACTGGGAAACATGGTTTAAACAATTAATGAGCTCAACGGAAGTAGCGAAAAAGAAAATGCATGATGCTATCACCCTCGTAATGGATGATTTTGGAGATGTATTTTCCTATGGCAACCAAAAGCAAGTGATTGAGACTAATAGACTAATAGGTACCGAGGAAGAATTAAAGGGAAATTGGAAAGCAAGTATTGCCCCAGTGTTTCTTGCTCTTCAAATGGAAGTCCCAGTAATTCCAGATAACCCCATTAAAAATGGGCGGAACGGAGAACATACTAAAGACTTGGATGAAGCACTTATCACACTTTCCGAAGTTTACAATCTTGATCCAGTTGCAGTCTGGTAATCAGTATATGGAAAGGAGTATCGTAATGACTAAACTTGTCGAAGTTTCTACGGAGCTCGTATATCAAGTATTAATGAATGTAAAAGATCCTGAAATTGACTCTGTCAGCATTATTGACCTAGGAATGGTGGAAGAAGTCACCACACAAGGAAATAACGTAAAAGTAGTTTTACTTCCGACTTTCTTAGGATGCCCAGCACTTGAGATTATTAAATTAAATACAATGAATGCTCTCAAAAAATTGCCGGAAGTGGGCAATGTTGAAGTAGATTTCGTCTTCCACCCTCCATGGACGTCAGACCGTATTACAGAAAAAGGACATGTGAATTTGCGGAAGTTTGGAATTGCTCCACCACCTCGTCATTTTGAAGAAGACGGTTCTTGGCACGTGGATTGCGCATATTGTGGATCTACATATGTGACAATGGATAATATTTTCGGACCTACTGCATGCAGAAGTATTTTGTATTGTAAGAGTTGTAAAAACGTATTTGAAGCAATGAAACCTGTTTCTACACTAATGTAAAGTGAGGAGAATAGTAAAATGGCTAAATTAATCGCATTATATAAACACCCTGAAAACAAAGAGGAATTTGATAATCACTATTTTAATGTACATGGACCCCTAACAGCGAAAATTCCTGGACTTCGTGAAATGAAAGTGACTAAAGTTACAGGATCTCCAATGGGTGGAGAAGGGAAATATTACCTTACATGTGAGATGACTTACGATAACTTGGAGGCATTGCAGCAAGGTTTACGCTCAGCTGAAGGGAAAGCTTCTGGCAAGGATTTGATGGGATTTGCAGGGAATCTAGTCACATTAATGATTGGTGAAGATGCTTAATGAGCAATTTTGATTTCATTGAAACCTACTTAAGGGGAAGCACTGCTGTAATTGAACTGAATCGTCCCCGTCAATTAAATTCTTTGAATACGAAAATGATAAGTGAAATAGTTGTAGCAATGGAAGCATTTGATCGTAACGAAACTATCCGTATCATCGTACTGACTGGAAAAGGTCGAGCCTTTTCAGCGGGAGCAGACATCGATGAAATGACTGAAGCTAATCCAATCAGTCTGGAGTTATTGAATCAATTTGCCGAATGGGATCGTTTAGCACTTATTAAAAAGCCAATTATTGGCGCGGTCCATGGGTTTGTTTTCGGTGGTGGATTCGAGCTTGCTCTTTGCTGTGATGTACTAATATCAGCAAGTAATACCGAATTTGCATTTCCAGAAGTAGGTCTTGGCGTAATGCCTGGTGCAGGTGGAACGCAGCGATTAACTAAACTTGTTGGGCGCACAAAAGCATTAGAATGGCTTTGGACTGGAGAACGTATTTCTGTGGAAGTAGCTCTAAAACATGGAATCATTAATAAAATAGTAGCACCAGAACTTTTAATGGAAGAAACGATGAAGTTTGCAGGCAGACTCTCTAAACAACCACCACTGTCCATGCGTCTGATAAAAGACTCGGTGAATAAAGCAGTGGACTCTTCTTTATATGAAGGAATGCAATATGAACGAAAAAACTTCTACCTGTTGTTCGCAACTCAAGATCAAAAAGAAGGTATGAATGCTTTTATTGAAAAAAGAATACCAGATTATCAAGGGAAGTAAGGAGGTTCTTGAATGTTTGAGACAATTCGCTATGATGTCAAAGATGGAATTGCATGGCTTTATTTAAATAGACCTACCAAACTGAATGCATTTATTGCACAAATGAACCGTGAAGTTAAAGATGCGATCAAAGCAGCCTCGAGTGATGACCAAGTTCGCTGCGTTGTTATTTCAGGTGAAGGACGGGCATTTTGTTCAGGTCAGGATTTATCAGAAGTCGATGAGAATATGGATCATGGCCAAGTGTTAAGAGATCATTACGGTCCAATGATTATGCAAATTAGAAAATGTGAAAAACCGATTATCGGAGCAATTAACGGTGTTGCAGCTGGCGCGGGGTTCAGCCTTGCACTTGCTTGTGATTTCAGGCTTGTTTCGGAACGTGCTAGTTTTTTAAACGCTTTCGTACATGTTGGTCTCATACCTGATTCTGGAAATCTCTATTATTTAACACAGTTAGTCGGGCAGGCTAAAGCTGCAGAATTATCTATTTTGGGAGAAAAAGTATCTGCGGCTGATGCAGTAGATATGGGTCTGGCAAATCGACTTATTTCAGTGGAAACATGGGAAGAAGATGTTCATGCATTTGCAACACGCCTTGCTGCATTACCAACAAAAGCAATTGGGTTAATTAAACGTTCATTGAAAGCGGTTACAGAACTTTCTTTTGAAGATTACCTTGAGCAAGAAGCACAAGGTCAGCGAATAGCAGGCTTAACAAACGATCATCGCGAAGGCATCAATGCATTTATGGGAAAAAGAAAACCTGTTTATTCAGGTCAATAGGGGGAGTAATGAATATGACAGTAACTAGAGAAAATAAAATTGAGCAAGAATCGACGAAACGTGAATTTTATCATTTAATTATTAATGGAGAAAAAGTGAAAAGTAGTACAGGTGAAACAATTAAAACATATAATCCAGCAACTGGTGAACTGATCGCTGAAGTCGCAAAAGCATCAAAAGAAGATGCAAATAATGCAGTAGCAGCGGCTCGTGATGCGTTTGATAACGGTAAATGGAAGAAGTACCCGATTGGCCGACGTGCACAAGTATTGAATAAAATTTCCGCTATTATGCGTACTCGCTTCAACGAAATCGTTGAATTGGAAATACTAGATACTGGTAAATCTCTTCATGCAGCACAAGGTCAAGTCACACAAGCTATTGAAGATTTCGAGTTTTATGCAGGCGCCATCGTTGGGCATCGTGGAACAGTAAACAACGTACCTGGTCAATTTCACAACTACACTGAAAAAGAGCCCGTAGGCGTTTGCGCCCAAATCATTCCGTGGAACTATCCGCTCATGATGGCTGCTTGGAAAGTGGCACCTGCTATTGCGGTAGGATGTTCTGTTATTGTTAAACCGGCATCTCTCACTCCTTTAACGGCTATTATCCTGGGAGAAATTTGTCTTGAAGCAGGTGTACCTGCAGGTGTAGTAAACGTTATTCCTGGCTCTGGTGCTGATGTAGGAAACTTTTTAGTTGAGCATCCAAAAGTAGATAAAGTGGCATTTACAGGTTCAACTCCTATCGGGAAAGACATCATGGGCAAAGCTTCTCAAACGTTAAAACGAGTCACACTTGAACTTGGCGGTAAATCACCGAGTCTCGTATTTGAAGATGCGGATATCGATGCTGCAGTTGATGGCTCTTTATTTGGAATTTTCTACAACTCAGGTCAATCATGTGAAGCTCGTTCACGGTTATACGTCCATGAAGATATTTACGATGAATTCATGAGCAAGTTTGTAGAAAAAACAAAAAAATTACAGTTAGGCAACCCATTTGATAAAACAACACATATGGGTGCAATTATCGATCAAGGGCAACTCGATACAATTGACGGTTATGTTCAATCCGCTAAGAAAGAAGGAGCAGAAATCCTTGCAGGCGGTAATGTTGCAAAACCTGAAGGCTACGAAAATGGATACTGGTACGAGCCGACAATCATCTCAAACGTTAATCATGACATGTCAATTGTTAAAGAAGAGATTTTCGGACCAGTAGTCGTTGTTATGAAGTTTAAAGATGAAAAAGAAGCAATTCGATTAGCAAACGATACAGAATTTGGCTTAGGTTCAGCTGTTTGGTCAAAAGACGGGGCACGTGCGACACGTGTTGCAAATCAGATACAAGCAGGAATCGTCATGATAAACTGCCCATTTTCTGCATTTCCTGGAACGCCATTCGGTGGCTATAAGCAATCTGGATTCGGACGCGAGTTGTGTATTGAAACACTTGATCTCTACTCAGAAACGAAAAGCATACTATCATACTACGGTAGCCGTCCTCTGAATCCCTTTGGACTGTAATAAATAAATGAAGTTACGGACAGGGTTTTTTAAAACCTCTGTCCGTATTCTTTCATTATAATAAGGAGGAGTGAAATAATGATTAAACATATCGTTGTCGTCGGTTCAGGAGTGATGGGCAGGGGAATAGCATATGTCGGCGCAGTTGGTGGGTACACTATGACAGTTGTTGACATTAATGAATCTGCATTGCAAAATGCAAAGCAAGAAATTGATAATATTTTCGAAAAGGGTCTTGCGCGTGGAAAGATTTCAGTAGATCAAGTCAACCAAGCTCGCCAGAATTTAAGTTATGAAAGCGACTTACCCAAAGCAGCTGGGTACGCAGATTTAATTATTGAAGCTGTCCCTGAAAAAATGGCTATAAAAAAGCAAGTGATGGAAACAATTGAAGAACATGCATCTTCTGAATGTTATTTTGCAACAAATACATCAACGATGAGCCCGACTGAAATCGCTTCTTTTGGTAAACGACCAGATAAAACAATTGCAATGCATTTTTTTAATCCTGTACATAAAATGCCTCTTGTAGAAATTGTAAGGGGCTTGGAAACGAGCGATGAGACAGCCCAAAGAATTAGAGAAGTAGCTGAGAAAATGGGCAAAGAAACCGTCGTTATTAATGAATTTCCAGGATTCGTCACAAGCCGAATAAGTGCGCTTGTTGGTAACGAAGCCTTTTACATGCTCCAAGAAGGCCTAGGAACGCCAGAAGAAATAGATAAAGCAATTAAGTTAGGTTTAAATTATCCAATGGGACCATTCGAACTTGTGGATCTCGTCGGACTCGACACACGTTTAAGTAACTTGAAATACTTACATGAAAAACTTGGAGAAAAATATCGTCCTGCGCCACTTCTAGAACAATATGTAAAAGCTGGACGCCTAGGACGAAAAAGCGGCAAAGGTGTATATGACTATACAATAGAAGAGTTGGTTACGAAATGATAGAGGTCGTTATAGTAGATGCTGTTCGTACACCAATCGGAAGATATAATGGCGCGTTAAAAGATGTACGTCCCGATGACCTTGGAGCTGTCGTTATTAAGGCTCTTGTCGAACGGAATCCAAACCTTCTGACAAGTGAAATTGAAGAAGTTATATTTGGAAATGCAAATCAAGCAGGAGAAGATAATCGCAATGTTGCGCGAATGTCAGCATTGCTCGCTGGTCTTCCTGTCGAAGTGGCAGGGACCACTATTAATCGTCTTTGCGGTTCAGGACTCGACGCCGTAATGTATGCAGCAAGAGCTATCGCAGTAGGCGATGGCGATATTTACATTGCTGGAGGAACAGAAAGTATGACGCGTGCGCCGCTCGTTATGGCTAAGCCTGATAAAGCCTTTGGACGAGGCAATATGGACCTACAAGATACAACAATCGGCTGGCGATTTACCAATAATAAGCTAAAAGAGATGTATGGCACAGATTCTATGCCACAAACAGCTGAAACGGTTGCGCAGCGTTATAATATAACTAGAGAAAATCAAGATTTATTTGCTTATAAAAGTCAACAACTAGCAAAAAAAGCGATGGATGAAAATCGATTCGCTGAAGAAATCGTCCCGGTGGTCTATATAGACCGGAAAGGTAACAAAATTACTGTAGATCAAGATGAACATCCTCGTCCTGATACAACGCTTGAGAAACTTGCTAAGCTGAAACCAATATTTGATGGTGGCACCGTTACAGCAGGTAACGCTTCTGGCGTGAATGATGGTGCGTCTGCTTTACTCCTTATGAGTGCCCAAAAAGCAAAAGAATTGAATTTCAAACCACTAGCTCGATACGTCGCTGGAGCAACAGCTGGACTCGAACCAGATGTAATGGGTCTTGGTCCAATTTTCGCTTCTAGAAAAGTACTGGAACGTGCAGGACTCACGACAAATGACCTTGGTCTTGTGGAATTGAATGAAGCCTTTGCTTCACAATCACTTGAATGTATACAACAGTTAGAATTAGACGACAAAATCGTAAATGTAAACGGTGGAGCAATTGCGTTTGGACATCCTCTTGGTGCTAGTGGCGCACGTATTTTAACGACACTTCTATATGAAATGAAAAAACAAAATGTTAAATACGGTCTAGCAACGATGTGTATCGGAGTTGGTCAGGGAATTGCTGCAATTATTGAGAATGTAAACGAATAATCATTATATAAAGGCTGTCCCTCAAGCCCAGACATTTTTAAGTAGATCTGTGGCAGGAGTAGGACAGTTTTTCCATTCGAAAAGGAGACTAAATATATGACAACTATTTTATATAGAAAGCAAAACAACATTGCCTATGTGACCATTAACCGAGAAGAATCATTAAATTGCTTTAATTACCAAACACTTCATGAGCTTAAGGAAGTGACTGACTCGATTTCTCTTGATTCAGAAGTTAAAGTGGTCATTTTTACTGGAGCAGGAGATAAATCATTTAGTGCTGGAGCTGATTTGAAAGAGCGGAAAACTTTAAATGAAACTGAAGTTCGAAGAAATGTGAAAGAAATCAGAGACGTATTCAACGGCATTGCAAGTCTCCCTCAACCAACAATAGCCGCAGTCAACGGCTATGCGTTAGGTGGCGGCTTTGAATTGATGATTGCTTGTGATTTCTCAATAGCAGCAGAAGGAGTGAAAATGGGTCTGACTGAAACAAGTTGGGCAATCATTCCGGGAGCTGGGGGAACGCAGCGTCTCCCTAGACTTGTTGGAGAGATGAAGGCGAAAGAGCTAATTTTCACCGCAAGAAGGTTCACAGCAGAAGAAGGTTTGGATCTTGGAGTCGTTTTGAAAGTAGTGAAGAAAGAAAATCTTCTTGTTACCTGTGAACAGCTTGCATTCAATATCATGAAAAATGGACCAGTTGCAATTACGCAAGCAAAGTATGCGATTACGCAAGGCATGAACACCGACCTGCACACTGGACTTGCAATTGAATCGAAAGCTTACGAATTAACTATCCCAACCGAAGATCGAATGGAAGCGCTTCATGCATTCAGTGAAAAAAGAGATCCGATTTTTACAGGTAATTAATTTTCATTTTAGCAATATAACTATATAATGAGGGAAGGGATGTATCATGATACATCGTTAATCAGTGTAAAGAAGAAAGAGTGAGAATACATGGCGAATACACAATCAATGATTTTTACAATATATGGCGACTATATTCGTCATTATGGAAACAAGATTTGGATTGGGAGTTTAATTCATTTATTGAAAGAGTTTGGTCATAATGAACAATCTGTTCGTGTAGCTGTTTCTAGAATGATGAAGCAAGGATGGCTTGATTCCGAGAAAAAGGGGAATAAAAGCTATTATTTCATGACCCCTCGTGGAGAAACTCGAATTGAAGAAGCGGCAATCCGTATTTTCAAATTGATGCCAAACGATTGGGATGGTAAGTGGCGTATTCTTATGTATACAATTCCCGAAGAAAAAAGGCAGATTCGCGATGAACTTCGTAAAGAACTTTTATGGAGTGGTTTCGGTAGCTTTTCAAATGGTTGCTGGATTTCACCTAATAATCTTGAAAAGGAAGTTAACCTTCTTATCGAGAAGTACGGTATTCAATCATATGTAGATTTCTTCGTATCTGAATATAAAGGACCACAAGCGGACAGAGCACTCGTTGAAAAGAGTTGGCCACTTCAAGAAATTGCTGAAAGATATCAAGAATTCATATCGACGTATAGCAATCAATTCATTGTCCATCATAGTATGATGAATAAAGGACAAATGACGAATGCAGAGTGTTTCGTAGAAAGAACAAACCTCGTTCATGAATACCGGAAGTTCCTATTTTCTGATCCAGGGCTACCTAAAGAATTGCTACCGGAAATATGGAACGGTAATCATGCTGCTCTTTTGTTCGAGTCATATTATAAGTTGCTAGCGCAATCGGCTAGTCAGTTTTTCGAAATGGTTTTCCAAGAAGATAATGACCTGAGAAGGAAAGACAAGTCGTATGATGCAGATAATCATCCCTTTATAATTGAGTGAATTTTTTTAAAATAATCGATTTCTTTATATTAAAAACTGGGTGCCTATTGGCAACCCAGTTTTTAATTAGTCGTTTACTTTATTCGAAAATATTTCCCTATAATCGTATCCTTTTTGAACATATGTATCAATGGATAGTTGAATCATTTCAAGATCTTTGTCATTCAATTCCCTTACAACTTTTCCCGGTGACCCAACAACTAGTGACCTGGGTGGAATTTTCTTACCTGGGGGAATTAACGTGTTGGCACCGATAATGCATTCTTCACCTATTTCCGCATGATCAAGAATAGTTGAACCCATACCGATAATCGAGCGTTTTCCGACTTTACAGCCATGTAGAATGACATTATGTCCAACTGTAACTTCATCTTCTACTACAACAGGAGCATCTTCATATAAGTGAATAGTTGAATTGTCCTGGATGCTACATCTTTTTCCAATAGAGATTAGTCCTTCATCTCCTCGTAATACCGTATTAAACCAAATAGTTGATTCTGCCCCTACTTGAACTTCCCCGATAATTTTAGATCCCGGAGCTAAGAAAACTGTAGGATCCACCACAGGTGTTTTCCCTTTATAATTAATTATCAAAAATTTTACCTCCATTTTTTAAATTATTGCAATTGTTTTATTACTGCATTTACTATAACATATTTAAGTAGAGGTGGATAATAGATGAAATACGTTTGTGAAATGCTCGGAATTAACTATCCAATTATTCAAGGTGGTATGGGAAACATTAGTAATGCCCAGTTGACTATTGCTGTATCAGAGGCTGGAGGGCTCGGAACAATTGGATGTGGAACGATGACTCCAATTGAAGTGGAAAATATTATTCTTGAAACAAAAAAACAAACGAATAAGAATTTTGCGGTTAATATAGCAATTAGTGTTTCTTCCTATACTAACGAGCTGATTAATCTGGTTATCAAACATAACGTTCCAATTATTTCCCTTTCAGCAGGGAATCCAGTGCCTTATATTGCAAAACTACATGAACATGGTATCACCGTCATTGCACTCGTTGCTTCAGTCAAACATGCACTAAAAGCGCAAGAGGCGGGGGCGGATATTCTCGTTGCCGAAGGTTTTGAAGCAGCTGGCATCAACTCTAGCCTTGAACTTACGACATTTACGCTAGTTCCACAAATAGTAAATAGCGTTAAAATACCGGTAGTTGCAGCAGGCGGAATTGGTGACGGCAAAGGACTCGCAGCTGCTCTTATGCTCGGAGCAAGCGGTGTGCAAATAGGCACTCGTTTAATTGCAACGAAGGAAGCGCCATTTCACGATGTTTACAAGCAAAATCTGGTGGATGCTAGTGATACAGAAACAATAATTGTAGGGCGAACCGTTGGAAGACTGAGAAGGCTTTTAAAGACAACTTATTCAAAAAAACTTATTGAATTAGAAAAGTCAGGAATAACACTAGAGCAGTTTGGTGAAATGACATCTGAAAAACAACACATCAAGGGTGCAATCGAAGGCGATATGGATAATGGGTTTATTAATAGTGGTCAAATAGCAGGGTTGATTCATCATATTCCCAGTGTAAAAGAGTTACTTGATAGCATGATGGACGAAGCAAATAAACAAATTAACCAAGCAGGAAATGAATTAGATACTCTTATTAAAAAAGCTGTTAAATAATAAAGAAGGGTCTTACCTAGGTTCGGTGAACTAAGGGAGGACCCTTTATTATTTTCTTATATTTGATCAAATAAAGATTCTTCTGAATATTTTGTTGACTATGATATTACGGTTTGTTAATATTACGTTTGAATAGTGTTATGCGAAAAGGGAATATCATATATTAAATGGAAGCGCTTTCATTAAGTGTGTGACGCAATGAAATAGAAGTGCAAGGGACTTTAAAGCTAGAATTTTAAAAAGGTCATCAATAGAAAGAAAAATAATCTTTTTCCCTTTCTCAAATAATTTTTCGATTTTATTTGTATTGATGTTAAAAGGATTGCTATTGGCATAGATGAGGTCTTTTTAAAATATATTTAGGTTAAAAGTATACGATGAAGCATCTACATATTAAATTGAGGTGAAACGATGAAACCGGGAATGGAAGTAGGTAGAAAAGAATCAATCGAAATCATTGTGACAGAGGATATGTATGCTGCGTTTGAAGGAAAAGTTGTCCATCCTGTCTATTCAACCGTAGCGATGACGTATCACATGGAGTGGGTTTCTCGTAAAATTATTCTACCATTTTTGGAGAGTCATGAAGAAGGTATGGGTGCCTCAGTACAACTTAAACATGTAGCTGCATCTCCACTTGGTTCCACCGTTACATTAACAGCAACTTTAGTTGAACTTCGTGACAATATCGTCTTGACAAAAATACTGGCGGAAAATCAGTTAGGAGTAATCGGAAAAGGTGAAGTGAAGCAAGTAATATTACCTAAAGAAAAGATTACGGAGAAATTGAAACAAGCTACTTTCTTAATAAAAAATAAATAAGCTACATTCAGGGGGGCATTTTAAATGAAAATAACAGAAAAATTGTCAATCACAAGAGATTTTGAACTTTTCGACAAAATGAGTGAACATGAGCAAGTAGTTTTTTGTAATGATCCTTCAACAGGTTTGCGTGCAATTATAGCCATTCATAATACGACTCTTGGACCAGCACTGGGAGGATGTCGTATGCAACCATACACTAGTGTTGATGAAGCATTGGAAGATGTTTTACGACTATCAAAGGGAATGACTTATAAGTGTGCTGCTGCTGATGTTGATTTTGGTGGAGGAAAAGCAGTTATTATTGGGGATCCCACAACAGACAAAACACCTGAATTATTCCGTGCATTCGGTCAATTTGTAAATTCATTAGGAGGCAGATTTTTTACCGGAACTGATATGGGAACGAATATGGATGATTTTATCCATGCCATGAAAGAGACAAACTTTGTGAACGGTTTACCGGAAGCATATGGAGGAGGCGGGGATTCATCAATACCAACAGCTGCTGGTGTTTTATACGGAATAAAAGCAACCAATCAAGTACTTTATGGAAAAGATGATTTGGGTGGACTTGTATACGCTGTACAAGGTCTTGGTAAGGTTGGATTTAAAATTGCAAGTAGCTTGCTTGAAGAAGGTGCTCACCTAATCGTATCTGATATTAATGAAGAGAGTCTTAAGGCGATTGAAGAAATAGCAACAAAAACTTTAGGAACAGTAAAAATAGTTGCAAAAGAAGATATTTATTCACAACAAGCGGATATGTTCGTACCTTGTGCCTTTGGTGGAATCATAAATGATAATACAATTGCTCAATTTCAAGTAAAAGCAATTGCAGGTTCTGCTAACAATCAGTTACTACATGAAAGCCATGGGAAAATGCTTCAAGAAAAAGGCATACTTTACGCACCAGATTATATTGTTAATTCCGGAGGGCTTATCCAGGTGGCCGATGAATTGTACGGCACTAATCATGAACGTGTTCTTGCTAAAACAAAACATATTTATGATGCCATATTGGAAGTATTCAAACAAGCTGAAATTAGTGGATTGTCGACAATGGAATCAGCAAATAAAATGTGTGAGAAGAAAATAGAGGTCAGAGGGAAACGGAATGGTTTCTACACAGCGTCAGTGAAACCTAAATGGTCATTTCGCAATTAATCATGATAGGAGGCAGTGAATATGGAACTTGACTATCCGATTAAAAAAATTATAGATGATAAAGGATTCATAATTGATTCAACCTATGAAAAACAAATTGATGAGAAATTGGTTAAAGAATTTTATTTCAATATGATGCGAATTCGTACATTTGACAGAAAAGCAATTAATTTGCAAAGACAAGGTCGTCTCGGAACTTATGCTCCTTTTGAGGGACAGGAAGCTTCACAAGTTGGCAGTGCGCTTGCTCTTGGACCGAATGACTGGATTTTCCCAACATACCGTGATCACGGAGCAACGTTGACGTACGGAGCCGATATGGTAAGGGCGCTTTTGTACTGGAATGGACGTGTAGAAGGTTGTGTCCCACCCGAAGGCAAAAATATATTCCCACCCGCGGTGCCTATAGCTACTCAACTACCTCATGCTACTGGTGCCGCATGGGCTGAAAAGAGAAAAGGAACAAAAAATGCAACCATTGCATACTTTGGGGACGGCGCAACATCAGAAGGTGACTTTCACGAAGGCTTGAATTTTGCGAGTGTGTTCAAAGTACCTGTCGTGTTTTTTAACCAGAACAATGGTTATGCCATTTCGCTTCCCATTGAAAAACAGATGAATTCAGCAACCATTGCACAAAAATCAGTTGCCTATGACATGCCAGGAATTCGAATTGACGGTAACGATTGTTTTATCGTGTATTTTGAAACGAAAAAAGCATTTGATTACGCTAGAAGTGGGAATGGACCAACTCTAATAGAAGCGGTCACCTGGAGGACGGGTGCACACACTACAGCAGATGATCCATCTAAGTATCGTCCAAACGAACAAGGAATGAATATTGTCGACCCGCTTTCACGGTTAGAAATGTTTATGAAAAATTATGGCTACTGGGATGAAAAATGGATAAAAGAAGTGAAGAAAAAAATAAATAATGAAATCGAAGCAGCTGTAGAAGGAATGGAACAGTTTCCCCCTCCCGTCGTGGACGATATTTTCGATCATGTATATGCAGTGATGCCGGCTCACCTTGCTGAACAAAAAGAATCCTATCTTACACATTTAAGGGGGAAAGCTAAATGACGACCCACTTGATAGAGTCGAATGAAAAAAACGAAACGACTAAACAGATGACGATGATTCAAGCAATTAATGATGGAATGAGAATTATGCTTGAAGAGGATAATCGAACCATCATACTTGGAGAAGACATTGGTAAAAACGGTGGAGTATTCCGTGCGACAGAAGGACTTCAGGAAAAGTTTGGTAATGATCGTGTAGTCGATACACCTCTTTCTGAAGCGGGCATTATTGGTACATCGATTGGATTAGCCGTAAACGGATTCAGACCGGTTGTAGAAATACAGTTTTTAGGTTTTATTTATCCTGCATACGAACAAATTATGACACATGTTTCACGAATTCGGACACGATCGATGTCTCATTTCACCGTACCGATGGTCATTCGTGCACCATATGGAGCTGGAATTCGCGCTCCTGAAATCCATTCGGATAGTACGGAAATATTATTCACACACATGCCTGGCATCAAAGTAGTCTGTCCTTCTAGTCCCTATGATGCGAAAGGATTATTAATTGCAGCAATGGAAGATCCCGATCCGGTACTTGTCTTAGAAACGATGAGAAATTACCGTTCAAAGAGAGAAGAAGTACCGGTCGGAAAATACACCGTAGAAATTGGTAAAGGGAAAATTGTACGTGAAGGTACGGATGTAACACTTATTGCATGGGGGGCTATGGTTACAATTGCGGAGAAAGCAGCCGAACAGGCAGTACAACAAGGAATTAGTTGTGAAATTATAGATCTTCGTACACTTTATCCAATTGATCGAGATATACTCTCTCAGTCTGTGCAAAAGACCACAAGAGCGGTCATCGTTCACGAGGCACATAATACTGGTGGACTTGGCAATGACATCATTTCTATCATAAACGATACATCTTTCCTATATTTACGTGCTCCGATTGAACGAGTGACAGGGTTTGATGTACCGGTACCATTCTTTTCATTAGAAGAACATTATCTTCCTACACCCGCCCGTGTACTAAAAGGAATTGAAAAAGTTGTTCATTTTTAAGGAGGAAATGCAATGCTTGAAGTAAAATTGCATGATATCGGTGAAGGAATGACCGAAGGAGAAATTGTTCAATACCTGGTAAAGGTTGGTGATCGAATAAAAACGGATCAACCACTTGTGGAGGTGCAAACAGACAAAATGATTGCAGAACTTTCTTCGCCTTGTTCGGGTGTAGTGACAAAAATTGTTATTAATCCTGGCGAAACTGTCCAAGTTGGAACAAGCCTTATTTACATCAAGGCAGATAACAACTCTGAAGCAAAACAACCAACTCAAACTGAAGAGAATCATAATCCTTACATTAAAGCTATCTTACCAAGTGAAAAAAGTGGGAAATCTTCCTTAAATACTTTTCACCGGGTACTCGCTACACCCTACACACGTAAAATTGCACGTGACAACAATATTAGTATTGATGATGTTCGTGCTTCAGATTTGTCAGGTAGAGTATCTGAAGAAGATGTATATCGTTTCCTAAAATCGGAGCAAGTGGAGAATGAACCAATTGCGGAAGTGCAGCAAATAACAATCAAGAAAGAAACTCCTGATGAAATTCCTTTCAGAGGCATTCGTAAGAAAATTGCTCAAAAAATGACCAAATCACTATTTACCATTCCACATGTTACGCATTTTGATGAAGTAAATATGTCGAATCTATTTAAAATACGTGAACAATTAAAAGCGTCAGGTGAATCAATAAGTGTTTCTGCATTTCTCATAAAAGCACTTGTTATTTCATTAAAAGATTTCCCGATTTTCAATGCTGAACTTGATGAAGAAAATGACCTCATCTTACTTAAAAAGAATTATCATATTGGTTTAGCAACTAATACTGACAATGGCCTACTTGTCCCGGTTATCCATGATTCGGACAAGAAATCAATCAGAGAAATTAATGAACAAGTCAAATGGTTGACAAAGAAAGCGAAAGCTGGGAAATTGAAGCCTTTCGAAATGCAACATAGTACATTTACTATGAGCAATGTTGGTCCACTAGGCAGTACCGGTGCGACACCAATTATCAACTATCCAGAAACAGCTATAATTGCTTTTCATAAGACAAAAAAACAACCGATTGTCAATGACCAAGATGAAATCGTTATCGGTCATATCATGACACTTTCCATGGCATTTGACCACAGAGTTGCAGACGGAGCTACAGCTGTTGCATTTACAAACCGTTTTGCCAGTCTGATTGAACACCCACACAAACTGATGATGGAGATGATTTAATATGGTTGTTGGGGAAATCATTCAGGAAAGAGATCTCATTATCATCGGGGGTGGACCCGGTGGTTACTCTGCCGCCATACGTGGTGCCCAGCTCGGGCTTTCAGTCACATTAATTGAACAAGCAGATATGGGTGGTGTTTGTTTAAACAAAGGTTGTATTCCTTCAAAAGTTTTTACTCACGCTGCATCCAAGCTATCAGATACAGCTCATTTACGTGATATAGGGATTGGTAGTGGAGATGAAGTCTTCAATTTAAAGAAACTCCTTTCTTATAAAACGACAGTGATCGATAGGCTTAGATCTGGTGTAGAAAGTCTTTGTAAAGAGAACAAAATTGAAGTAATCCTAGGAAAAGCTACATTTCTCGGTATAGACAGAATTGGTGTGGAAAATGGACATCAGTTTGACATTTACGTATTTAAACAGGTAATCATCGCTACGGGGAGTTCACAGGAAACGCCTTCAGAATTATTAGTAAATGGAAAACGGACCTTATTGTCCCATGAAATATTTGAACTAGAAGAAGTGCCAGAACATCTTATCGTAAAAGGACATGATTATATCTCTCTTGAAATAGCCTCCAGTTTTGCAGCACTCGGTGCAAAAGTCACGATTCTTCTCGATAATAAAGAAGGCTATCCATTTGATGAATCAATCAATAAGGAATTGAATCGATTATTCAAGAAACGAAAAATTAACGTGATTAAAGTAGTTGAATTGATTTCTACGAATGAAACTGAGGACGCAATTTCTGTAACTTGTATAAACGATAAAAATTCTGAAGAGAAAATAATTGGATCATATCTCCTTTTTTCTGGGAATAGGAAAGCGAATATAGAACCACTAGGAATCAGTCGCTTCAAAATAGAACAAACGGATGCAGGATTCATTAAGGTTGACAAAAATATGCAATCATCGATTCTTTCCATATATGCAATTGGTGATGTAACGGAAGGTCCTCTCCTAGCGGTTAAGGCAATTAAGCAAGGAAAAGCGGCTGTAGAATATATTGCAGGTGGAAAACCGGAAGTTGATCTCACCTTTTTACCAATTGTTGCCCACACAATTCCTCCCATTGTTTGTGTTGGTCTTACTGAACAAAAAGCACGTGACTCTGGCATGGAAGTACGTGTCAGCCAATTCCCTCTTGGAGGCAACGGTTATGCGACAATTACAAGTAAAAAGGATGGCTTTATTAAAGTTGTTTCCGATTCAACTACCGATATAATTGCAGGTATTCACATGATTGGGGAGGGTGCAATTGACATGTCGGGTTCCTTTGTCCAGCTGTTAGAAATGGCAGCAAAAGAAGAAGATATAAAATTTCCTGCTTACGCGCATCCAGGATTAAATGAAGGACTACTTGAAGCTGTAGAAGGTCTTATTGGACAAGCAATTCATGCTGGACCTATCAAAATTAGAAAGATAGATTTGTTATCGATTTAAGTAGTTTCCGCTGAAACGTAATTAAGAATAGGATTATTTACTAGCGTGTATTGTCAATTAATCTAATACCTGAAATCCCCTTTTTTATAAACTAAATATACAAAATTTTCATACTCTATTTGACTAACTATTTAAGCGCGTGTAATATTACGATAAATTATAATATGGGAACAAGTTTTTTCAACATAGAATTATAAACTAGCAGGGGGAAAATTAATGAAGAATATTTGGGGTAAATTTGGGATTGTTTTTTTCAGTACTGCGCTAATCCTGGCAGGGTGTGGTGAAGGAGGAGAAAACAAAGCTACGGGGGAAACAAAGAAATATAAGATTGGTGTAACTCAAATAGTAGAACACCCATCATTAAATGCCGCGTATGATGGCTTTAAAAAGGCTATCGAAGATGAAGGACTTGAGGTAGAATATACAGTGGAAAACGCACAAAATGATAATAGTGCGAACACTACAATTGCTAGTAACCTCGTTAATTCTGGAGTAGATTTGATTTTTGCAAATTCAACACCAAGTGCACAAGCTGTAGCTAGTGCTACTCAAGAAATTCCAATCGTTTTCACTTCCGTTACAGATGCTGTAAGTGCTGAGTTGGTTGATTCAATGGAAAGTCCAGGAGGGAATGTGACAGGTACAATAGATTTGCATCCCGATGTAATTTTGAATACTTTGACGTTCCTAAAAGAAGAATTGAGTGCAGAAAATGTGGGAATTATATTTAACTCAGGAGAACAAAACTCCCGTGTACAGGTGGATAGAGTAAATGAATTGAAAAATGAACTGGGTCTAAATATTATAGAAGCTTCTGTAGCAACATCGGCAGAAGTGAAACAAGCGGCAGATTCATTAATAGGTAAAGTTGACTCAATATATATTATTAAAGACAACACAGTAGTTTCAGCGCTTGAATCTGTAGTTTTAGTAGCTAAAAATAATAAAATACCAATGATGGTTGGTGAGTTAGATTCAGTAAAACGAGGCGGTTTAGCTGCATTTGGCTTTGAATACTTTGATCTTGGATATGAAGCGGGCTTAATGGCTGTTAAGATTTTAAAAGAAGGTAGTAAACCGTCCGAATTACCAGTTCAAGTTCCTAAAGAATTAAGATTTGTTATGAACAAAGAGACAGTAGAGGCAATTGAGCTAAAAGTTAAAGACGAGTGGAAAGCAGAATTCAGTGAATAAATTAGAGATTTTCTAAAGTTTTTAACTATTTTTGCTCTATGCTACTAATCTCTTTATCTTTATATTTATTAATGTATATGAAAAGTTTTCTTTCTTATCTAAATATATAAATGTATGATTGAAGATAGTACTGAAATCCTTTTAGGTTTATAGCAACTCTGCATGTTCAACGCTTAAATTATCAGAACTCTTAAAATTTTTAGACTAAATTTATATTTCAATATAGTATATTGAAATATAAAATTCCTTGGTTTCAAAGATTCACAAAATAGAACTTAGATAATAATAGGGGGACAATTTAATGAAGAATAATTGGAAGAAAATTGGGCTTGTTTTTTTTAGTACTGTTCTATTTCTTGCAGCATGTGGAGATGGAGACGATGAAGCCGAAAAAGATACATCTAGCGAAGACACAAAGACATTTAAAATTGGGGTTACTCAAATAGTCGAACATCCTTCTTTAGACGCAGCATATGATGGCTTTCAAAAAGCGATAGAAGATGCAGGAATTGACGCAGAATATGACGTCCAAATTGCACAAGGTGATCCAAGTGCCAGTACGACAATTGCAACTAACCTAGTCAGCTCTAATGTGGATTTAATATTTGCGAATTCAACACCAAGTGCCCAGGCTGCGGCCAGCGCCACTTCAGATATTCCGATTGTATTCACATCTGTAACAGATGCTGTTGGAGCAGAGTTAGTCGAGTCAATGGAAAAGCCGGGCGGTAACATAACAGGTACGATTGATAGTCATCCTGATGCGATCGCAAATACAATGAAGTTCCTTAAAGAAGAATTAGGAGCTAAAAAAGTTGGAATGGTGTTTAACTCAGGAGAGCAAAACTCTCGTGCGCAAGTAGACGCGGTTAAAGAAATGCTAAAAGATATGGATATGGAAGTAGTTGAAGCGTCTGTTGCTACGTCTGCAGATGTTAAACAAGCGGCCGAATCATTGATTGGCAAAGTAGATTCTTTCTACATCATTACAGATAACACAGTTGTTTCTGCACTTGAATCTGTCATTTCAGTAGCAAACGATAATAAACTACCGATGGTGGCTGCCGAATTTGACTCTGTAAAACGAGGTGCCTTAGCAGCATACGGATTTGAATACTTTGACATCGGATACGAAGCAGGAGAAATGGCAGTAAAAATTCTAAAAGGTGAAAGCAAACCTGCTGACCTTCCTGTTCAAATTCCACAAAAATTAATTTTCACTATGAATAAAGACACAGCATCAGTTATCGGACTTGATATCAAGGACGAGTGGAAAGCTGAATTTAGCGAATAAAACAGGAGGTGATTCTACATGTTTTCAGCTGTATTTGGCTCTGTAGAGCAAGGAATCATCTATGCAATTATGGCACTCGGGGTGTATATCTCATTTCGAGTGTTGGATTTTCCAGATTTAACGGTTGATGGTAGTTTTGTAACAGGAGCTGGAGTTGCTGCCACGATGATTATCTTAGGATATCATCCGATGTTAGCTACAGCAGTAGCCGTTATTATTGGGTTTTTGGCTGGTTGTGTAACCGGCCTTCTACATACAAAAGGGAAGATCAATGCCTTACTTGCTGGAATATTGATGATGATTGCTTTATATTCTATAAATTTACGAATAATGGGACTAACCTCCGAGAATTCCATAGGTCGACCGAATATTCCCTTATTAAATGCCGAAACAATGTTTAATCAATTCCAATCATTTTGGGGTTCTTTTGGAATAGACACGGCAATTAACAATATGTTCAGTATGATGGGGGTTCAATATTTACCGTCCACATGGGGTATTTTGTTTATTATGACCATCATCGTTTTACTAATTAAGGTTCTTGTAGATTGGTTCTTGAAAACTGAAGTTGGACTTGCCATAAGAGCTACTGGCGATAATAAAAAAATGATTCGCAGCTTATCGGCTAATACAGACACACTCATTATTGTTGGACTTGGTTTTTCAAATGCCTTGGTTGCCTTTTCAGGAGCACTGATTGCTCAGTATGCTAAGTTTGCAGACATTGGAATGGGAATAGGGATGATCATCATTGGATTGGCATCTGTCATTATCGGTGAAGCCATATTTGGTACCAAAACTATTGTTCGAACTACATTTGCTGTTATTGCTGGGGCAATTATTTATCGAATTGTACTTGGTCTAGCACTTAGAATAGACTTCCTTGATACGGGAGACATGAAATTAATTACTGCCGTTATTGTAATTGGTGCATTGATTTTACCTCAGTACTTTGAAAAGAAACGAGAAAAAAATAGAAAAGCTAAACGGCATGCCGAGCGCTTAGCAGAGTATCAACATTCGCGAACGAAGGGGGGAGCTCCAGTTGCTAAACCTCATCCAGATTAATAAATTATTTAATGAAGCAACACCTGATGAAAAAATTGCTTTAGATCAAATAAATCTTAAGTTAAATCCAGGTGATTTTATGACGGTAATTGGAAGTAATGGTGCTGGGAAATCGACGATGTTGAATATGATTTCCGGCGCGCTTACTCCCGATTTTGGTGAAATTGAAATTGCCAAAAAAAACGTGACAAAATTGCCTGAATATAAGCGTTCTCAGATGATTGGAAGAGTATTTCAAGATCCAATGGCAGGAACTGCGCCCACGATGACAATCGAAGAAAACCTTGCGATGGCCTATTCACGGAACAAAAAACGTCTTTTACGAATAGGTGTGGACAAGAAACGTCGGGAATTGTTCCGTGAATCTCTTGAAACACTTCATTTAAACCTTGAAAACCGTTTGAATGCAAAAGTAGGAATGCTTTCAGGAGGAGAAAGACAAGCTCTTTCACTGTTGATGGCTACCTTCACACAACCGGATATTTTACTACTGGATGAACATACTGCTGCACTTGATCCTTCTCGTGCAGAGTTGATTACCAATTTAACAAAAGAACTTGTTGAAAAAAATCAGCTCACAACATTGATGATTACTCATAATATGCAACAAGCTTTAGACTTAGGTAACAGGCTTATTATGATGGACAAAGGACAAATCATTTTAGAAATAGACGCTGTGGAGAAGAAGAAATTAACCATTCCAAAATTAATGGATGAATTTCAGCGTATCCGTGGTGAAAAGTTGACGAGTGACAAAGCGTTATTATCCGTTTAATTTATTTATATTTTTCAACATTTTTATTAACAATAATAAAAATGTTGAAAACTGAATAAAAACGAGAAACCCATCAGATATTTGATGAGTTTCTCGTTTTTCATTTATTAATATTTTTAGCACTTACTTCGTTTTGAATAGAAGCAATGTTACTTATTGATTATCCTCAACATCCTCGACTAATGTAAATAAAAAGCGGTAAATTAATTCATAAGCCTCTTTTAGCGACATTTCCATGTGAAAATGATCAACAAAGTTTATAGGAAAATTCACATGCCACATGCCATCTTCTATCGAAAACAACACACTGTATTCAGTTTTATCCCCTTGCAAATGATCGTCAAAATGCGTTTTAATTGCATCACCGAATTTCTTTTGCAGTTTCAATCCCATCATAGCAGTATAGGCTTCAAATACTTCATCAAATTCTAACGCAATTGAGTCTACGCCGATATTCTCAAGTGAAGTGGATTCAACATAAAGAAATTCATTTCTGTGAACCTTTAGGTAATTTAATGGTTGAGTTAAAAAGCTAAGTTTCTCTTTAGATAACAGTTCTTCTGTTTCTTTATTGCATCTTTCAATAACTGCATTAAAATAGCGAGTATCAGAGTCTACATCCACAACTACGATGTTACTGGAAAGTAACTGATGTTTTACTACATACTCTTTTTCCTCTGGATATAAATTCAACTTTTTCTCTTCTGTAGTTAGTGCATATGCTATATGTTTTTCTAACTGTTTTTTTAACATCGAGCAACAACTCCTGTTCTAATAATAGTATATCTCACTAGTCATAGTTAAGCTTTGATACAGTGAAAAATGTCATGAATAAGTTATATATATAATTTTTTGGAATGTAAAACCTATGTTGATAATCGAATGAATAATTTTTTTCAGGAAATGGACATATTTTTGCTATTACTTCTTCAATTTCTATATGGATGTCATTCAAGAATGGTCATCAGTGAAGAACATCAATTCTTTTGTTTGCAAAGGTTTTTTTCCCTTTATTGACCCCTAATTTATCTATGAGATTTTAGTTTTATTTATTGTCATTTTAATAGTGTCTGTAGCATTTACTATGTAGGGAGGTATTGGGCTTCTTTTTCAAAAAACGTTTATTAATTGAAAGGTAGTAAAATGAAAGAAGGGGTAAGTATGAAGAGTGGTCTTATTTTAGAGGGTGGCGGCATGCGTGGTGTATATACGTCAGGCGTATTAGAATGTTTTCTAGAGAATGGGTTATTTCCGGATTATGTTATCGGCGTTTCTGCAGGTGCATGCAATGCGGCTTCTTATATATCAAGACAACTAGGACGAAATCATCAAGTGACGATAGGTTATGTCAACCATCCAGATTACATATCAATAAAAAACCTGATTCTTAAAAGAGAACTTTTTGGTATGGATCTTATCTTTAATGAAATTCCAAATACTTTAGTTCCTTTTGACTTTGCTCGCTTCACCCAATCACCCGAGGAATTTGTTATTGGAGCGACTAACTGTTTGACTGGTGAACCTGTATATTTTAATAAATCTACATCTTCTAAAGATATCTTAACCATTATTCGTGCATCTAGCTCTTTGCCTTTTATGGCACGTGCAATTGACTATCAAGGGAGCTTATTAATGGATGGGGGAATAAGTGATCCAATTCCTATACATAAGGCATTGGCTGATTACGTCGATAAACCCATCATTGTATTAACAAAAGAAAAAGGGTACCGTAAAGCAAAATCATCACTTATAAAATTTACTTCTTATTTCTATAGAGATTATAAAGGATTAGTAAATACATTAGAGAACAGGTATCAGTTGTATAATGATACCTTAGATTTCATAGAAAAATTAGAAGAAGAGCATAAAGCAATAATAATTCGTCCAAGCCAAGCATTTAATATAGGTCGAATTGAACGTAATCCCAAGAAACTTACGATGTTATATAATCTAGGCTATAAAGATGCCCTGGCAAATCTGCCTTACCTCACGGATTGGTTAAGAATTGCGAATGTTAATCATAAAGTTGTGATGTGAAGAGAATTGAGGGGATCTTTAAACTTAAAGTAGAGCATCTTGTGTAATTTACAAACAGTAATCACAAATAACAACCACCACTTTAGATAGAATGGTGGTTATTATTAATTAATATTTTTGATAATTATTGTTCTATTAAGTTCGCTAATGATACTTCTTGTTCATTTTCTGGTTCATTGAGAGGATAAATTCTAGCTCTTCCTTTATTTTCATCTACATGTTGAATATAGATTGGAATTCCATCACAAAACACTTCAGCCAAGATAGGGGATGAAGCAATTTCTTGCGCTCGTTGAGCATTCATCAAAAATCCTCCTTTTAATTCGTACTGTACTAATTATTCACTTAAAATTCCTGAATTATACGAATTTAAGTCAAAATAGACCACCAGTTATTCTAAAATTATTGCCATGATCAACTGGTGTAAAATTGTAAACTTAAAATTTTCTACTTTAAATAAACATTCATCATGAAAAAGTACGACTATATATTTCAACCATTATACCCAAGTAATCTTGTGTTAATAATGGTATGATAGGGTTGTATTAGTATAGGTACTCAAGGGTGGTTGGCTCACTTCCTGAAAGGGGGTGGTGCCTGTGTCAGTAGCTGAAAGTCTGATGTTTGCAATAGCGTTTGCAACTTTAGTCGTTTTGATATTGTCCTTTAACCAAAAAAAATAACCCATCCTTGAGTTAGCAGCCAAGATGGGTTATTTCTCACTATTTACGCTGACACCCTTGTAGGGAACCTGCTATTACATGACTGAATGGTGCTGGTTACACCATTCGGTCTTTTTAGTTTATGCTCTTCTAAGTATTATTATAACATATTGAAAATTACTTTCAAATTAAATAAACTACTAAACGATAAATTCAGCTTAATTATGACCAGTTCTAAATATTATCTATCGAAAAAATCAACTATCCGTATATATACTGGATGATTATTAGCTTCTATTTGTTACTTACATAAGAAATAACCAGTACAGAATTATGATACTTCTGTACTGGTTATAGTTCCTTACTTATTAAGAGTCTACTCTTTTTTTGTAAAAGTGCTTGGCATTACTACAGCCATAACTTCTCCAGTAGCACAAAGAATATCATTAGCAAAGACTTCTACATCTACTTTCCACTTTTTCGGGTGTATTTCATGTACAGTTCCAATTGCTTTTAACGGCACGCCATGTGGAGTCGGCTTTTTAAACTCTACTTTTAAAGAAGCTGTCACAAAACGAGGAGGCTCCGCATCATCTCCTACTTCATGTCCGTTTTTGCGATGTAACATTAATGCCGCTGAACCTGTCCCATGACAATCAATTAGTGATGCAACCACGCCTCCATAAACAAAGCCAGGAAGTGCGATATGATCTGGTGATGGATTGTAAATAGTTATTGTATTTTCACCTTGCCAACCTGTCCGAAAATGATGACCATTTTCATTTAATTGACCACACCCATAGCACCATGCAAAATCATCTGGATAATCATCTTGAATTGCTCTTAACACCTGCTCAACCTGTTCAACCTTCTCCACTGTCATTCCTCCTCTTTTGGAATATTATAGCATAATGATATAATATATAAAGGTGAATATTCTGTTTTTTTATAAAAGTAAATATATTAGATAAGTAAGAATGTTAGTAGGTTCGCTACAATCTTAGTTTACTGAAAGAAGTAACACTATTAATTTCTCTTCTCTTTTCTTCTCGTAGAGAGGAGCTCTAAAACCCTAACAATTACTTAAGACTGATATACTTTTTATTTTACGATGAGTTTTTCAATTGATAAAAAGAAGATTCAAGATAGATATATTCTTATTTTGAGAATAGAATAGTATATTATTATAGACATAGCAGGAGTGTGGACAATGAAAAATCAGGAAGAAACAATGATTGAAGTAAAAAATCTTGTAAAGAAATACGGTAGCTTTACAGCTGTTAATGGGATTGGCTTTTCTGTGAAAAAAGGTGAAATATTTGGTTTACTTGGACCAAATGGAGCGGGAAAGTCGACAACGTTAGAAATGATGGTGGGCCTGCGAAAACCTGATGGTGGAACAGCAATAATCGGTGGATTTGATATTTCACGAGACTTAAAGAAAGTCAAAGAAGTAATTGGAATTCAACTACAATCTACAACATTATTCGAACTGCTTACTGTTGAAGAAATCCTTCGCTTGTATGCAAGTTTTTATCAAAAAAACGTATCAATTCCTGATTTAATTGAGGAAATGAGTTTAACAGAGAAAGCCAAGAGTCGAATCAAGACTCTTTCGGGTGGTCAGAAACAACGTTTGGCGATTGCGCTTGCTCTAGTTCATGATCCTTGGATACTTTTCTTGGATGAACCTACGACTGGTCTCGATCCTCAGGCTAGACGAACGCTATGGGATATTGTCTTAAAATTAAAAGCAAAAGGTAAGACCACAGTATTAACCACACATTATATGGATGAAGCTCATGTTCTTTGTGACCGAATTGCCATCATGGATCAAGGCAATCTCATTGCTTTAGACACCCCTTCAGGACTCGTTAAAAGTTTAGAGTCTGATAGTGCGGTAGAATTTCAATTTGAAGGCGAGTTTCTGAAGGATGAGCTTGAATCGCTTAATGGAGTGAAACAAGTAGGCAATCGTAAGGATACATATGTTCTGTACACCGACGATCTTCAGGTGACATTGATTAGTTTAATACAATTGACTTCCTTAAAAAATTTGAAATTGACGGACCTTCAAACTAGAACATCCACGTTAGAAGACGTCTTTATTCATATGACAGGAAGGAGTCTGAGAGAAGAATGAAGGCATATTGGCAATTAACTCTATCCCAGCTACGTATATTCCTTCGAAATCGCCAAGTTTTATTTTGGACACTCGCATTCCCGATATTTCTAATGGTGATGCTTGGCACTTTTTTAGGAAATGGAAATGGCATATCTGTCTCTATTGGTGTAGTGGATCAAGATCAAACGACACAGTCAAAAGAATTCTCTAAAGTACTTAGCACCAATGAAGCCATTCGACTTGAATCAAGCATTAGCGAAGAGAATGCTCTAGATCGAGTGAAAAAAGGAGATCTTCAACTAGTTGTAATCATCCCAAAAGGTTACGAAGAAATGATGAAGGAGAAAGAAAACACTGAGTCTTTTGAGCTCCCAGTCTATTACAATGAAACTAATCTTGCCATTTCACAAGTGGGCTTAACAATAGTTAGTAGTGTTGTTGATGGGATTAGTAAGGAAGAAGCGAATTACACACCAAGCATTGTAACCGATTCACGCGGAGTTGAAGCGTTGGATTTGAAATATATTGATTTCTTAGTACCAGGTATTCTGGCAATGATGATCATGAGTAACAATATGAACGGAGTAGCAGGGCAGATTGCCGCTTGGAGAGAGCGCGGCATTTTAAGAAGAATGCAAGGGACTACATTAAAAGCTTCCACATTTATCGCCGCACAAATTACTGCGAGATTAATGTTAAATGGAATGCAGGCACTTATCGTATTAGCTGTGGCCAACCTAATTTTCGGAATTAGTGTAAATGGATCCTGGTTAAGTTTAATTACCTTTGTTATTTTAGGAACACTTGCCTTTATGGCGATTGGATTTATCATTGCTGGAATTGCAAAAACACCTGAAAGTGCTTCACCAATAGCTGCTTTTTTATCTTTTCCTATGTTGTTCTTAGGGGGCGTATTTTTCCCTATCCGTGATATGCCAGATTACCTTCAACCGATTGTGAACGTTTTACCGATTTCTCATTTAAGTCATGCTTTGCGTGAAACAATGAATGTAGGAACACCTTTTATGGATCTTGGTTCAAATGCACTAATATTGGGGTGTTGGCTTGTTGGAGCATTCATAGTAGCAAGTTACACATTTAAATGGGAATAGACATGAATAAAATAGGATTAGAAGGAGTCTTTTATGAAATCACAAGATTATAAAACACATGTACGGTTGCACCCGCTTTATCATTATGTTTTATTAAGTCTACTACTTGGGACATTGATCGTTTCTATTATCAATTTGGTTCGCTCAATTAATTCAGAAGACAATGTTTTGCAATCTATCTTACTTTTACTGATGGTCGCGAGCATCAGTATTACTGCAATCCTTGTCAGATTATATTCAATGAAAATCCAAGATCGAGCTATCCGAGCGGAAGAGAATTTACGTCATTTTGTTTTAACAGGAAAATTATTAGATCCAAATCTCAGCAATGGACAAATCATTGCCTTACGTTTTGCTGATGAAAAGGAGTTTCCAACTCTTAGTGAACGTGCAGTGAAAGAAAATCTTAAGCCAAATGAGATTAAGAAAGCCATTGTAAACTGGAAAGCTGACAACAATCGAGTATAAATATTATATGAAAAACCCGTTGAAAAGGTAATTTTCAACGGGTTTTTTCTATATTCATATGTGTATTCATTAGATAGACTTTATCAGTTGAACATGTACTTACATTTCGCCAGTTCCGTAGTTAAATTGCCATTCAATCCCAAACTTATCTTTGACACTTCCGTAACATTTGCTCCAAAATGTTTCTTGAAGCTCCATACCAACTGTTCCGTCTACTTTTAATTGATTAAATAATGACTTAATCTCACCTAAGTCTTCACTAACGATTGCAAGAGTGATGTTAGTACCCTGAACAAAAGTCATACCAGGGAATATATCAGAAAACATAACAACACTCCCACACATATTTAAACGAGTGTGCATAATTAGATTTTTAGCTTCTTCCGGAAGGGGATACTCTTCACTCGGCGGCATTTCACCAAATGTCATAATTTTTGGTTCTTCTGTTTTAAATACCTCTGTGTAATATTCTACCGCTTCTCGACAATTCCCATTAAAGTTCATATATATTTCAATAGCTATGGTACTTCACTCCCTTGTTTTTATGATTCATTAACAATTAAAGTTTATCATTTTAATCATAATATTTCGACAGTTATAAGAAATAGAAAATAGGTTCTATGGTAGATTCCAAGTTTAAAAACCAGGTTCTAAAAATGTCCAAATTAGTCTTGCCTCTTCCGGTGAGCGTGGAGAGAGAATGATCGACTTTGGATATGGAATAGCTTTAGGGCGCTTTTCCACATGTTTCTTAACATAGGGGTTTTTATCAACTGCTTCTAAAAAAGCTACCTGCGTTACAGTTGAAAGCAAGTTCGTCTTCTTCAATTGAATCAGCCATTTAAACCAAGCATAAAATGCATTATCTGTTTGCTGGTCTTCATAGTGATTGATAATGCTAACCGCTTCATCTAATCTTTCAAGTGCTATTAACGTGGACATCGCCAAATAACGTACACCTTGATGATCACCAGGATTCAGTTGTAGCAACCTGTAAAATTCATTAAAAGCTTCTTCAAAACGACCTTGTTTCCAATAATGAATGCCGAGTAGAAAAAGGGCACGTAAATAGGGACGGTTCGGAACATAAAGCCAAGCTACATCCATTTCTGGTTCGAAATCTACTTTCCCGCTAGCAATTGCTTGTTTTAATAATTTCTCACGATCATTGTTGTTAGATTCAGCATCAGCAGCTAGTAAATACTCATCCACAATTCGGGAATTGAGCTGGTGTACTCCTTGTGCTTTTTCAGCTCGCTCGCTATCCTCTTTATTTGCATATGCCTCATATGCAAGGAGCTGTGCTTTTTCAGTTTTAGATTTGGGCACATATGGTTCACCATGGTAATAATCCATATGGCGTTTCAACACAGTATCACTTGTAATCGTTAAATTTTTCAGATGCATAAGTAGCTGCCAGTTCTGATATTCATTTGTTTTCGGATCAGTTCCCACTTCAAAAGCATAGGTTGCTTCTTTTTCATCTTCATGGGTTGATGCTTCACTGTAAAACGCACGTAGATTTTCTGCAAACAGATTGATTTCAGTTGAATCCACTGCAAAGTAATCAACGATTTTCTCTTTACTCCATTCAAATTCAAGAAGTTTATAGTCGATCCCAAACTGAACGGCACCTGCAATTGCCGCTTTTGGCACGTTAGGCTGGAGTTCGAGATAATGAAAGAAACCTTCAATTAAATCGTCACTCTTCAAATCTTCCTCAATCAAAAATTGCTCGAGTGCATTCACCGTTTCAAGTACTTCACTTGATACATTGTTACTAGCGCTCAGGCCATTGCTAAAAAGTTGATATAACGTAATGATGTTTTCTCTGTAAAATCCTTGTACCGTATCAATTTCTGAAGAACCGTACATATCTCTTAATTTCTGAATGGTTTCTTCTTGTACTTCTACAGCCACAGTCACACTATTTAGTACCATCAATCGATCCGAGTGGCGTATATCCGGTAAGTAAAAGCCGATAGCTACATTTCCAGATTCAACTGGAAACGATTCATTAACATCTATATAAAGTACGTTTTCCGATAACAAATCTTGTATTTGTGCTTGATAATTAGTCACAGAAAGAATTTTCCCCACTAGAAAAACGGGATTTACCCATCCTTCAAGAATTTTTCGAATCTGGTGACGTTCTTCTTTAAGAATTTTTCTATTGATAAATGAATTCCAAATATCTACACGTTCAAGGAAGAAATAGACATCACCGATAATACTGCCTGATTTTTCTTTGCCGTAAAGCGGTACAAGAAGATCCTCGTTTTTGTCTTTCCAAGCGAGTAATGCCTTTTGTTCGGAAGGACGCGGATTATTTTCAAAGAAATCTTGCAACACTTTTTGCATTGCTTGATCAAGTTCATCGTTCAGCCGATCGGCGCCTTCGTTTTTACCGCAACAATTTTTGTGTTTTTTTCCGCTTTGACAAGAGCAGGGGCTATTGCGTCCAATCATATCGAATTTTTCTCCATGAAGTTTTGTCATATCGTTGGTTCCCCGAGTAAAAGCCGTTCCTCATCTCGACTATGTATAGCATTAATCACTAGAAGAGCGTGGAATTGCTGCACTACTTCAAGAGTGAGGCCAGCATCATTGAGCATTTGTTTGATATCTGTTGCAATAATTCGCAATAGGTCATGATCACGTGTTAGTTTTACTACAACCTCTGAGAGATCGGGATTCTGCTCTACCACTTCTTTATAAAAGTCTTCTTCTTCAGCGTCAGCATGACTAAGAATCCGTGTTTCCCAATATTCAAGTAAGTGATCTGCAGCTTGACGTGCCACTTCAAATTCTTTTGCTGCTAACAACTCTTCCATTTCATCGGTTTTTGTAATGGCACCCGATAGCCCTCCTTGATGAATCGCGTGGTGAGCATGTTTTTGTCGTAAAGATGGTCCAGACATGTTTCTAACATCCTTTCTTTCTATCATTCAATTTTTTTTAGTATATCACAGGAAATCAGAAGAATTTCTCTCTTAGGACATTCCCGCAAGTGATAGAGGGAAGTCCCTGATTGGATGAAACGGTCAAACCATTTAGTATTCTAATTGAATAAAAATTACTCACAGGAGGTATATATGATGAGTTTAACTATAGATACAACGGTTTCCAATATTGTAAAAGATGTTCCAAAAGCCGGCGATTTGTTTCGTGAATTACGCATTGATTTCTGTTGCGGCGGGAAAATCCCCTTACATCAAGCAGTAAAAGAACGCGGACTCGACGTCGAAGAGGTACTGGCACAAGTCCTCGAAGCAGAAAAAAAACAAGCCCAACATGATAGAAAAATACCGTCTTCACTGGAGCCTGTGGAACTGATTGCCCATATTCAAGAATAATATCATGTGAAACTACGTGAAGAACTTCCAGCACTCACTCCATACGTCACGAAGCTCGTAAAGGTCCATGGAGAGCGTTTCCCCCATATCATCAGAGTCAACGAAATCTTTAAACATTTGAAAAGAGAATTACTTGAACATACAGATGATGAAGACAATAACGTCTTTCCGTTAATAATAGAATTTTTCCTAAATCCATCTTCCGATACTGCAAACTTGTTAAAACCTCATTTGACAGAGCTTGAAGACGAGCATGAAAATGCAGGGAACTTATTCAAGGAACTGAATGAAATTACAAATAGCTTTCAACCGCCTGAAGAAGCGTGCGGGACGCACCGACTCGTATTAAAACGCCTAGCGGATCTTGAAGCAGATACATTACATCATATACACCTTGAGAATAACGTTCTTTTTGATCTTGTAAGACAGACTATATAAAATAGGAGTCGCTTTTTAGTCGAGTGTATTGACTGAATTGCGATTCATTACATTTGATGACCAAGGAGATATGTATGAAAAATATGATTCTCTTATTGATGTTAGTCGTACTCGTAGCTTGTGGGAAACCGTCTACAGATAGTGACAGTGAACTTGTCATTTCAACTGCCTCTAGTCTCAAAGAAGCCATGTTAGCTATAGAAATTGAATTCGGCAAAGTACAACCGAACACTAAATTGATGTTCAACTTTGCTTCATCAGGAAAATTAAGAAGCCAAATTCATCAAGGAGCACCTGCAGATGTGTTTCTGTCAGCGAGCCTAAAAGATATGGATATACTGGCTGATGAAGGGTTGATTATAAAAGAAACTGTCATGCCTTTTGCAGAAAACCGGCTCGTTCTCGCTTCATTAAATCACGCAGAAAGTAATGACTTTTCTCAGTTGTTGATGTCTACTCATGAAACCATCGCAATCGGTGAACCGAAAAGCGTTCCACTTGGTGAATATACAAAACAAGCACTCGACAGTCTTGAGTTGTGGGGAGCATTGAAAGGGAAAATGATTTATGCCAAAGATGCACGCCAAGTGCTTACATATATCGAGAGTGGCAATGCAGGGCTTGGCGTTATCTATTTTTCTGATACCAAGGTATCGCAAAACATCAAAATTATCAGCGAACTGCCTGAAGCTCAGCACCCAATTATTTATCCAGCAGGCATAGCTGAAGAATCCCAAAACAGAGAAGTTGCAGAAGCATTTTTGACGTTTTTAACAGGAAAAGAAGGCCAGAAAATTCTTGAACAATACGGGTTCACTAAGGTTAAAGGGGGATAATTCATGATTGCTTACGATTTATCGCCCCTTTTCTTGTCGCTGAAAGTAGCAACGGTTTCAACAACTCTTGTATTTTTCACAAGCCTCATTCTAGCTCGCTTCATGAGCCGACACGAGTTTTTCGGAAAAAGTGCCATAGACGCATTTATTCTCTTGCCACTTGTGTTGCCCCCGACTGTTATTGGTTTCGGACTTATTGTGTTATTTGGCATGAATGGACCCTTCGGTATACTGCTTGAGGATATATTTGGCATTCAAATCGTATTTTCATGGATTGGTGCTGCAATCGCTTCATTTGTTGTGTCACTTCCACTTATGTATCAGAGTGTGATGGCTGCTTTTGAAAAAGTAGATCCTCGTTGGGAAAACGTGGCTCGGACCATGGGAGTTTCAGAGTGGCATATTTTTCGGACCATCACGTTCCCGCTTGCCTGGTCGGGTATACTGGCGGGCTTGATTCTATCCTTTGCTCGAGGCATTGGTGAATTTGGAGCAACTCTTATGATCGCAGGTTACATTCCTGGAGTAACGGAAACGATTCCACTCGCCATTTACTTTGCATATGAAGCGGGCGAGATGGAGAAAGCCGTTTTTTGGGTCATCGTAATTTCATCAGTAGGTGTCACGGCCATAACATGGGTGAATTACTGGCGAAAAAAAAATACGAACCGTATTGGAAGGGAGTGACGGGGATGTTGAATGTGGATTTCCGCAAACAATTGGAGCAGTTTGAATTGCACATGCAGTTTCAGATGGGGAAAGAAATAGTAGCAGTTGTCGGATCATCGGGATCAGGAAAAACAACCTTACTCAATTGCATCGCTGGGATTATGCAACCAGATGCAGGGGGGATATCCCTGCATGGCACGGATTTTTATAAGGAAAGTAAAAAACCTTTAAAAATACAAAAGCGAAGAGTCGGTTATTTGTTTCAAGATTATGCACTGTTTCCTCATCTTTCTGTTGAACAAAACATTCTATATGGTACATCACGAAACGATGATATAACGCATATAAGCGAACTGACAAAAATTCTCGACATTTCCATGCTCTTATCAAAATATCCTCACCAGATTTCGGGTGGTGAAAAGCAACGAGTGGCACTTGCACGAGCACTTGCTGCCAAACCAGATTTACTACTATTGGATGAACCCTTTTCAGCACTTGATGATGAAACAAGAAGTCGCTGCCAATATGAACTGTTGCGGATACACGACCTGTGGAGCATTCCTGTCATTTTCGTGACACATCGAATAGACGATGCGCAAAAACTCGCAAAACGTTGTATTCGAATCGAAAAAGGTAGGATGACAGAACAGTTGCAACCGTAAGCTTCCCTAATAAATAATGGGAAGCTTTTTATATTTTATTAAGGAACAAGGGAATTTCAGTAGTTCAATAGGACATTCCCTAATGGGAACTAGATGAAGTGGCTTTCATAATGAATCTATACGAATGATTTAAGTTATTACCCTTAATGTCTTTCATTTTGAAAAGGAGTGATAGTAAAGATGAAGAAAAAATTTAGTCTCAATTTTTTTAAACCGATAGAAAGCTATTCAGGCAACTGGTCAATCCTAGAAGAGAAAAGTAGAGATTGGGAGAATATGTACCGCCAGCGTTGGTCACATGATAAAGTGGTCCGCACGACTCATGGCGTAAACTGTACAGGTTCATGCAGTTGGAAAGTCTTTGTGAAAAACGGAATCATCACTTGGGAAAACCAACAGATCGATTACCCTTCATGTGGACCGGATATGCCAGAGTTTGAACCGCGCGGATGTCCACGGGGGGCAACATTTTCTTGGTACGAATACAGTCCTTTACGTGTCAAATACCCATACATGCGTGGGAAATTATGGCGCTTATGGAAAGCGGCTCTGAAATCTAACCCAAATCCCGTAGAAGCTTGGGCAAGTATCGTAGAAGATCCAGAAAAAGCCCAGTTTTACAAGTCAGCCCGCGGAAAAGGTGGACATGTCCGTGTTGACTGGGAAGACGCATTACAACTTATTGCCGCTCAATTGATTTACACAATTCAAAAGTTCGGACCAGATCGTATTGCAGGTTTCACACCTATTCCAGCAATGTCAATGGTCAGCTACGCTTCAGGAGCTCGTTTCATCTCACTTTTGGGAGGACAAATGCTGAGTTTTTATGACTGGTATGCTGATCTTCCACCTGCTTCTCCACAAATATGGGGAGAGCAAACGGACGTTCCTGAATCTTCAGATTGGTACAATGCCGGATATTTAATTATGTGGGGATCGAATGTACCGATGACGCGTACACCAGATGCACATTTCATGACCGAAGTTCGTTATAAAGGAACTAAAGTCGTTTCAGTAGCACCGGATTTTGCGGAAAATGTTAAATTTGCTGATAACTGGCTTGCTCCTCATCCTGGAACTGATGCCGCATTAGCACAAGCTATGACTCATGTAATCTTGGATGAATTTTATAAGGAACGGCAAGAGCCAATGTTCATCAATTATGCAAAACAATATACTGATATGCCATTTATGATTCTGCTCGACCCACATGAAGATACGTTAAAAGGCGGTCGTTTCCTTCGTGCGAGTGATTTAGGTGACACTTCTCAACATGCAGAATGGAAGCCAGTCATTTTCGACGAGGTAGTAGATGAAATGATGATTCCGAATGGCACTATGGGGCAACGTTGGGAAGAAGATAAGAAATGGAACTTGATTCTTGAACGTGAAGACGGAACACAAGTCAAACCAGCACTCAGCGTGGAAGGACATGGTGAAGAATGGGTAGAAATCGTTTTCCCATATTTCGATAATGCAGGAAACGGTATATTTAAACGAATTATTCCGGTGAAGAAAATAACACTTGCTGATGGTTCTGAACGCATTGTAGCTACAGTTTACGACCTTATGATGAGCCAATATGGGATTGCTAGAATCGACAGCCCGTATAATGCAAAGGATTATTATGATGAGAACTCACATTACACTCCCGCTTGGCAAGAAAAAGTGACGAGTGTAAAAGCATCAATCGTTGTTCAGATAGCGCGTGAATTTGCTCAGAATGCCATCGATACAGGCGGACGTTCAATGATTATCATGGGGGCTGGAATTAACCATTGGTTTAATAGTGACACTATTTATCGATCGATTTTAAACTTGGTTATGCTGACTGCTTCACAAGGTGTTAATGGTGGGGGCTGGGCACATTACGTTGGACAAGAAAAATGCCGCCCAATTGAGGGGTGGTCGACAATTGCTTTCGCTAAAGACTGGCAAGGTCCACCACGTCTGCAAAATGCTACATCGTTCTTTTACTTTGCGACTGAACAATGGAGATATGAGGAAAGTGGGGTTGATTCACTGAAATCACCACTTGGAGGTGATGTGCGTTATCAGCATCCAGCTGATTATAATGTGCTGGCAGCGCGTCTCGGTTGGTTACCTTCCTATCCTCAGTTCGATAAAAACAGCTTATTGTTTGCTGAAGAAGCTGCGAAGCTAGGCAAACATTCAAATGAAGAAATTATCAAACATACAGTTGAACAAGTTAAATCACGCAAAGCTAAATTTTCTGTCGAAGACCCTGGTGCACCTGAAAACTTCCCGCGTACACTCTTTATTTGGCGCTCGAATTTAATTTCAAGTTCAGCAAAAGGCCAAGAGTATTTCATGAAGCACTTACTCGGGGCATCTGACGGCCTTCTTGCCACACCAAATGTGGAAGACAAACCGGAAGAAATCGTTTGGCGTGAGGATGTTGAAGGGAAGCTCGATCTCATGGTTGCCATTGATTTCCGTATGACATCTACACCCATCTATGCGGATATTGTCTTACCAGCTGCAACTTGGTATGAAAAAACTGACTTGTCTTCAACAGATATGCATCCATTTGTTCATCCGTTCAATCCAGCGGTTAATCCATTATGGGAATCTCGCTCTGATTGGGACATTTATAAAAAACTGGCAGAAAAATTCTCAGAAATGTCGAAAACACATCTTCCAGGTGTTTACAAAGATTTAGTCACTACACCGCTCGCGCATGATACTGTGAGCGAAATTTCTCAGCCGATGGGACTCGTAAAAGACTGGACAAAAGGGGAAATCGAAGCTATCCCAGGTAAAACAATGCCGAACTTTAGCATTGTAGAGCGGGATTATACACAAATTTATGACAAGTTTATTACGCTTGGACCAAATTTGGCTACCGGGAAAACTGGTGCACATGGTGTCAGTTTCTCAGTAGCAGAAGAATATGAAGAGCTTAAAAAGATTAACGGAACATTTTATGATGAAACAATCAAAAACGGCTTACCTAAAATTCAGACAGCACGTCAAGTAGCGGATGCTATTTTAAATTTATCTTCTGCGACTAACGGTCGAGTATCTCAAAAAGCATATGCATCAGCTGAAAAAGATACAGGTGTTGAACTGAAAGATATTTCTGCAGACCGAGCAGCAGAGAAAATCACCTTTGAAAGCATCACAGTACAGCCGCGTGAAGTCATTCCAACACCGGTATTTAGCGGTTCAAATAAGTTAGGACGTCGCTACTCACCGTTTACAACAAATATTGAACGTCTCGTCCCATTCCGGACATTAACAGGAAGACAGCATTTCTATATTGATCATGAAATCTTCCTACAGTTTGGCGAAGCTTTACCTATTTATAAACCTACATTACCACCAATGGTTTTCGGTCCGAATGATAAGAAAGTGAAGGGCGGAATGGACTCACTAGTGTTGCGATACTTAACACCACATGGCAAGTGGAACATTCACTCTACTTACCAAGATAATCAACATATGTTGACATTATTCCGTGGTGGTCCAACTGTTTGGCTTAACAATGAAGACGCAGATGCACACAATATCGATGATAATGACTGGTTGGAAGTATATAACAGGAACGGTGTTGTTACAGCCCGTGCAGTTGTTAGCCATCGCATGCCAAGAGGGACAATGTTCATGTACCATGCTCAAGACAAACACATTAACGTACCAGGGTCAGAGATTACTGATACACGAGGAGGCAGTCATAACGCCCCTACCCGTATCCATCTTAAACCGACACAAATGGTTGGAGGCTATGCCCAACTAAGTTACGGATTCAATTACTATGGACCGATTGGGAACCAGCGTGATGAATACGTAGCCGTTCGGAAAATGAAGGAGGTTAACTGGCTTGAAAATTAAAGCGCAAATTGCAATGGTTATGAATTTGGATAAATGCATTGGTTGCCATACTTGTAGCGTAACGTGTAAAACTACTTGGACGAATCGTAAAGGTGCAGAATACATGTGGTTCAACAATGTAGAGACCAAACCCGGTATTGGCTATCCAAAGAGATGGGAAGATCAAGAGCTTTACAAAGGTGGATGGCAACTTCGTAAAGGAAAACTGGAACTTAAATCAGGTAATAAATTGTCCAAAGTGGCACTCGGTAAAATTTTCTACAACCCAGATATGCCAGAAATGAAAGATTACTATGAACCATGGACATACAATTACGAACATTTAACGAATGCAGGGGAGCTAGATCATTCACCTGTTGCACGAGCTCATTCCGTCATAACCGGCAAAAAAATGGACCTCGAATGGGGTCCAAACTGGGAAGATGATTTAGCCGGAGCACATATAACGGGGCCGCTTGATCCAAACATTCAAAAAATCGAAGAAGAAATCAAATTCAACTTTGAGCAGTCGTTCATGATCTATCTACCAAGGCTTTGTGAACATTGTCTTAATCCGAGCTGTGTAGCATCATGTCCTTCAGGGGCAATGTATAAACGAGACGAAGATGGAATCGTGCTTGTTGATCAGGAAGCTTGTAGAGGATGGCGCTATTGTATGACTGGATGTCCTTACAAAAAAGTCTACTTCAACTGGCAGACAAATAAAGCTGAAAAATGCACGTTCTGCTTTCCACGCGTAGAAGCGGGATTACCAACGGTTTGCTCTGAAACGTGTACTGGACGTATCCGTTATCTCGGCGTTCTCTTATACGATGCAGACCGCGTCTTAGAAGCAGCTTCCACTCCAAATGAAAAGGATCTTTACAAAGCGCAATGCGACATATTCATAAACCCAAATGATCCTGAAATGATTAAGCAAGCAAAAAAAGATGGCATTTCGGAAGATTGGATCGAAGCCGCACAAAACTCGCCAGTATATAAACTTGCGATTGAGCATCAATTGGCGTTTCCGCTCCATCCTGAGTACCGTACGTTGCCGATGGTGTGGTATGTGCCGCCTCTAAGCCCAATTATGAACTATTTTGAAGGGAAAGATTCAATCAAAAATCCGGATATGATTTTCCCGGCGATTGAAGAAATGCGCACACCTATCCAGTATCTTGCAAACATGCTGACGGCTGGGGACACAGAAACTGTCAAGAAATCTCTCCAACGAATGGCGATGATGCGGTCTTACATGCGTGCATTATCTTCAGGTAAAGAATTTGATAATAGCCGTTTGGAGCGTATCGGTATGACAGCCCATCAAACAGAACAAATGTACCGCCTACTTGCCATTGCTAAATACAATGATCGGTTCGTCATTCCTACATCACATAAAGAAGGACAAAATAATCCTTACCGTGCACAAGGATCAGAAGGTTATGAAATGGGAGGAATGGGTGGAGATACAGGAGGATCATGTGATGGCTGTGGGCCAGCGAGTCCGAGTCCGAGCCAAAGCCTAACTGGAACAGCAATGAAAACAGGCAAAGAAATATATGAAGAAAATTTCTACGGAGGTATATGGCGTGATTAATCTAGAAAAATTATATGATTATAAGAATTCATTCGGTTTTTTTTCCCATCAGCTTTCTTATCCCAAAAAGTTAAACTTTCACCCGTCACTTATTGAAGATACTTTTGATTCGACCCATCCAGCTTATGAACACGTGAAAATGTATTTTTCTTTATTTCAAAATTCAAATCTGGATGATATTAAAGAACTGTATACTGAAACCTTTGATTTCCAAAAAGATTGTACATTGTTCATGACATACTTCAAATTTGAAGACGCTAAAGAGCGTGGTCAAATGCTTGCTAAATTAAAAGTCATGTATGAGATGTTCGGTCTGGAAATGCCAGAGGAGGAGTTATCGGATTTTCTTCCACTTATGTGTGAGTTTCTGTATGCGGCAGAATGGATTGGAGATCCGCGAGCACCTGAAAGTTTTGGGATGTTGATTGCCGTTCTTGAGGATGGAACCTATCATTTATTGGATTCACTAAAAAAACAAGAAAGTCCTTACTTTCATCTCGTGAAGGGACTGCGGGAAACATTTAAAGTTTGTATAGAACGGGGGGCTCCAGCCCAACATGGTTGATCAATTCTTATGGGTTATTTTCCCTTACATTTGTATGGCTATATTTATTTTCGGTCATATATATAGATACCGGACAGACCAGTTCCACTGGACAGCAAAATCGAGTGAATTTATTGAAAAGAAACAATTGATGATTGGCAGTATTCTCTTTCATCTAGGTATTATCCCAGTTATTTTGGGCCATGTTTCGGGACTTGGAATCCCGAAATCGTGGATGCATGCAGTCGGCGTTAATGATCATCTTTATCACATCGGGGCCATTTATGTTGGCGGATTTTTCGGCTTTATGACCCTTCTAGGAATGATTATCCTGACATTTAGACGTTTTACGATACGAAGCGTCCGGATGTTAAGCTCAGCTTCTGATCTAATTGTTAATTCCTTGCTTCTATTCATCGTCATTATGGGAATGTACGCTACACTTGTAACAAATGTTGTACAGCCTGAATTCGATTATCGTTCTTCGATTTCGGTTTGGTTCCGTGATTTGTTCTTTCTACGTCCAGATCCTGCGTTAATGTCTGGGGTCCCAATGTCATTTAAAATTCATGTACTTGCTGGTTTTGCTATTTTTGCACTTTGGCCATTTACACGACTCGTACATGTCTGGAGCGTTCCATTGATTTATGTCGGTAGAAGTTATATCCTATACAGGAAACATAAAACAAACTAAATTAGAAAAGAGGTATTTACCTCTTTTCTTTTTAATAGGAGACATTAATATGACAAATAAAGCGGACTATCAAACAGAAATTGAACGTATCCGCTTAGCAACTGGTTGCGATATTATAGCATTAGCGCTAGTTGAAACCGCGGAGAATCAATATGAACTAAAATGGAAGTATGCATCAGGGAATCTTAATAATCGCTTTAAACAAATTGTACTCCAATCAGGGCGAGGAGTTGCAGGTCTTGTCTTCAAGACTGGCAAACCACTTCTGATGTCGTCAATTTCCGATTTTTTGGAAAAAGATAATTTGTTTAATTATCCGATTTTGACACTTGAAAAACTGAAAAGTATCGGTGCTTTACCGCTATGGCATGACGGTCGTGTAGCAGGTGTGCTTCTTGGAGGCTTTCGTGAAGATCTCCGGATGACGGAAGATTTATTGCAGTGCATGCTTGAAATGTCAGTGAAGGGAATTGGGAAACTGGATGGTAGGAAGGAATTGATGCTAAATTGATATCTTCAAAGAATGGTCAGTTAAATTCCTTAATGATGAAATTGTTTGAAAATAGCACAGAAGCCATTTTCTTTTTTGATCCGAAAGGAACTGCTATCGCAATAAATCCCGCAGCTGAAAAAATTGTCGATCCTGAAGTACTGACACAACTCTTGCAAGGAGCCAAACGAGCACTCTGTCAGTCTTGTAGAGGTTACACGAGCGACACCAATCTTCATACTTGCATTAATTGTTATCTTAGTAGTTCTCAGCCTGATGATTTTTCTTCTTTCCAAGTATATTTGGAGACGAGGGATGCAGGGGTTATACCTTACACGGCCACTTTTCATACGATTGATGCAGAAAACGACGTTCGTGTCTTTATGCTCAGAAACATGACAAAGCAATTTAAGACTCAAGAAAGACTATCTCAAAACACTATGATGAAGCACGTAATAGAAGCTCAGGAAAATGAGCGAAAAAGAATTTCTCGCGAATTGCATGATGGCGTAGCTCAAGAGTTGCTAAGTGCTTTAGTCGACATTCGTGTAACTAAATACATGTCTTCTAAAGAGGAAATACTAAATAAAATAAAACAAACCGAAGCAACAATGACAAGGCTTCTAGATGATATTCGTAATTTGTCGGTGGAACTTCGTCCAGCTGCACTTGACGATTTGGGATTAGAAGCAGCATTTCGCTCGCATTTTAAGCGAATTCAACAAAGTTACGGCTTACTTGTAGATTTTAAATCTGACATCTCAAAAAAGCGGTATGGAAGTGAAATTGAGACGGTCATTTATAGAGTCTGCCAGGAAGCAATGCTCAACGCTATTAAATATGCTCAAGTGGAAGTCGTTAAAGTGTTTCTTTTTGAAAAAGGGAATACTCTTCATTTGATTGTGCAAGACGAAGGAATTGGTTTTAATCTTTTGGATAAACCTATAGGAACAGGACTTGGCCTATTTGGTATGAGTGAACGTTCAGAAATTATGAATGGAGATTTTGAAGTATCATCGGGTATAGGCAAAGGAACAACGGTGCGTTTGAACGTGCCTGTGGGAGATTTGCGGAAGGAAGGATGAACTAATGATAAATATTGTCATAGCTGATGATCATGCGATTGTACGTAGTGGATTTTCGATGATTCTAAACTTTCAAGAAGACATGGAAGTGATTGCCTTGGCCTCAGATGGCATTGAAGCATATCGGATGGTAGCAAAACACCAACCCGACATTCTAATTTTAGACCTTAGTATGCCGCCAGGGGAAAGTGGATTAATTGCCACTGGCAAGATTAAAGAAGATTTCCCTAATACGAAAATTTTAATTCTGACGATGCACGATGATGAAGAGTATTTGTTTTACGTATTGAAAAACGGCGCTTCCGGCTATATGCTTAAAAATGCGCCAGATGAGGAATTAATACTTGCAATCCGAACGATTCATACTGGGGGTACTTACATACACCCCAAAATGGCGACATCCCTCGTACGTGAATTCGTCAACAAGGATCAGAAGATTAAGCAGTCGGATCCATTTGAATTGCTGTCCAAGCGTGAAATTGAAGTTTTGCCATTGATTGCTAAAGGTTATGGAAACAAGGAAATTGCTCAATTACTTTTTATTTCTGTTAAAACGGTTGAAGCTCATAAAGCGAAAATTATGGGAAAACTGAACCTCAAGAGCCGGCCGGAATTGGTTGAATACGCACTGAAGAAAAAATTATTGAATTTTTAAATAATAACAGGGAGGGATTTCCCCATGGCTGAACAAGCATTACTGCGATTTACAGAGCCTGGTATGCGGCTCCTCGAAAACGAGCACAAGTATTTGTCGTACCTAATGGAAGAATGGCATGCTATTGTCCTAGAGTTCGAGAAGGATGGAATGAGTCTTGAAGTCGGCCGTGAAAAATTGAAACAACTTCGTCAACTTTTATTTCAATTCGTCGAACCGTTAAAGAACCATACGGATAAAGAAGAAGAGCATTTCTTTCCTGCCTTGGGTACCTATATCGGTTTTGAACAAGGACCACTCGTTGGAATTCAAGAAGAACATCAAGAAATCGACGGCTACATCGGACATTTCTTCCACCATACAAGAGGCAATATCGATTTGTTTTCACTTGAGGATATCAGAACAGTAGCTGGAAATGCAGGTGAAGCATTTGAGGTACTTACTGTCCATTTTGTGAAAGAAGAAACGGTATTATTTCCAATGGCAGAAAAGCTTATGAAAGCGGTAGATCAAGATGAATTATTTGTAAAACTGAATACGCTTATCACATAAGATAATTCCAACTGCTTCCTTGTGAAGTGGTTTTTTTTATTTTAAGGGATTCCCTTTTCAACGTGAGGGGACTCCCTTATTAAAAAGAATAGTTCAACAAGATACAATAAAGACAAGGAATCAATTTTAATTATTTGTAATGAAAAACACGTGAAAAAGGTGAGGTAGATGATTAAGAAGGTACAGTTGACGCTTCAAACGTTGAACTTAGTTGTAGGATTTATGGTGTGGGTTATCATTTCATCGCTTATGCCATTTATAAGTGAAGACATCGCTATTCCACCGGAAAGATTGGCAATCTTGACAGCAATTCCGGTCATACTTGGCTCGATTTTAAGAATTCCGCTCGGTTATTATGCAAATGTATTTGGTGCACGTGTTATTTTTCTAATCAGTTTTATTCTCCTATTGTTCCCAGTATTTTTCATAAGTGAGGCTTCCTCGGTAATGGATCTAATTATTGGTGGTTTGTTCCTAGGAATTGGTGGAGCTGTGTTCTCTGTCGGGGTAACCTCACTGCCGAAATATTATCCAAAAGAAAAGCATGGACTTGTCAATGGGATTTATGGAGTAGGTAATATTGGTACAGCCATTACGACTTTTTCTGCGCCACTAGTCGCAACTCAAATTGGCTGGTCAGCAACAGTAAAGTTATATTTAATTCTCTTGCTCGTGTTCGTTGCCTTAAATTTCTTTTTTGGCGATCGACATGAAACAAAAGTCAAAACACCAATTTTTGAACAGATTAAAGGTGTCTACAAAAATGAAAAACTATGGTTTTTCTCGCTATTTTATTTCATTACCTTCGGCTCATTTGTCGCATTTACAATCTATCTACCCAGCTTCCTTGTGACGAATTTCGGATTGGAGAAAGTGGATGCAGGTATGAGAACTGCGGGTTTCATTGCAGTTGCCACATTCCTTCGTCCAGTCGGTGGTTGGCTTGGGGATAAACTACAGCCGTTATTACTGTTAATGGGAACATTTCTCGTTTACACTATTGCAGCAATTATTCTAGCATTCTCTCCATCTATCGGTCTATATACAGTCGGCAGTTTGGCAATTGCGGTCAGCGCAGGAATTGGAAATGGTGTCATCTTTAAGCTAGTACCATTCTATTTCAACAAACAGGCTGGAATCGTCAATGGAATTGTTTCAATGATGGGTGGACTCGGTGGGTTCTTTCCACCGCTTTTGTTATCAGTAATCTACTCTATTACCGGTCAATATTCAATTGGTTTTATGCTACTTTCTCAAGTAGCTTTGGCAAGTCTAGTACTCGTTGTATGGATGTATTATCAGGACCGTCTTACACTTGATTCCGAGGTCTTTAATTCTACCGGTCAAGGTATTTTAGTGACAAATGTTAACGGAATGATCAAAAAGGTCAATCCAGCTTTTACTAAACTAACCGGCTTTCATGAAGACGATGTTATTGGTCAGAATCCTAGCATGATGAAATCTGAAAGACAATCAAATGACTTTTATCACGGTATGTGGAAAGACATTGAAAAACATGGCATGTGGCAAGGGGAAATCTGGAATAAGAAAAAGAGTGGCGAAGAGTATCTGCAATGGCTGAACATCAGTACGGTAAAAGATGATTCGGGAGAACATGTCCGTTACGTCGGTACATTCACTGACATCACCACACAGCATACAAAAAGAATGTCGGAATTAACCGAGAGCCCTCAAGTTAATTGGAAGGTGTGACTTTCAGTGGATGAACGCTATTCAAGACAAACATTATTCAAACCCATAGGTAATAAAGGACAAAAGCAAATAGAGACCGCTATTGTAACTGTGATAGGCTGTGGTGCCCTTGGTTCCGCCATCGTTGAAACACTAGTTCGGGCCGGTATTGGTGAGATTCACCTAGTCGACCGTGATTATGTAGAACTTTCAAATTTACAGAGACAGCAACTGTTTACAGAAGACGACGCAACAAGCATGTTACCAAAAGTGATTGCTGCAGAAAAACGCCTGAAAGCAATACGTAATAACGTTCAGTTATACACATATCTTGATACTCTAGATGCACAACTCATCGAAAATCTTGCAGCCGTTAGCACACTCATTATGGACGCAACTGATAACTTTGAAACACGACTGTTAATAAATGATGCAGCCGTGAAACATAGAGTACCTTGGATTTACGGCGCGTGCGTTGGAAGCTCAGGGGTTATCTTTCCGTTCGTACCTGGTGAATCGGCTTGCTTTCGTTGCTTAATTCCTGTCCTTCCCGCTACCAATGAAACGTGTGACACAGCAGGTATTATTTCGCCTGCTGTACAGATCACAGCTGCCTTGCAATGTGCGGAGGCAATGAAGTGGTTAAGCGGTAACAGGGAAGCTATGCGTAAAAAAGTGCATCACTTCAACTTATGGGAAAATACACAGTTGGATATCGGCATTTCCCGCATTCAAAATGAGCACTGTGAAACATGTGGTGTTCAGCCGACATTCCCGTCACTACATTCGTCAAAAAGCACTTCCTATGCTGTTCTGTGCGGACGAGATGCGGTACAAGTACTGCCTGATCCACAACGTCCAATTTCCTTAGATCACGCAGAAACAATTGGCAGACACATGCAAGTTCCTGTGAAGCGTACACCTTATTTTGTCGAGTTATTTATCTTTGATCACCGTATGGTACTGTTCGGAAATGGTCGTCTTCTCATCCATGGTATCCGAAATGTTTCGGAAGGCCGGAAGTTGTATCATCAGTTGTTCGGTTAAATACGAGAGGAAGGTACCTAAATGTCGCAATCATTTCAATTAGATAGACAGATTCGTATCGCTGTTTTAACTGTTAGTGATACAAGGACGAAGCACACCGACCAAAGTGGTGCACTTGTCCATCAACTTGCACTAGATTACGAACTAGAAGTAGTGGCATATGAAGTGAAGAAAGACGACTCTGAAAGTATTGGAGAAATTTTATCAATGTGGCTTAAGAATGAAAAGGTGGATGCCATTATTACGACGGGTGGAACCGGGATTGCAAAGCGCGATGTTACGCTTGAGGCTGTTCAGCCATTCTTTGAAAAAGAGATGTCTGGATTTGGAGAGTTATTCCGTTATTTAAGCTTTACGGAAGATGTCGGAACAAAAGCACTTCTTAGCCGAGCAGGAGCAGGAGTGGCATCAAATAAAGCAATATTTGTCCTACCTGGTTCCCGCGGGGCAGTGAAGCTTGCAATGGAGAGACTCATTTTACCGGAAATCCGGCATATTGTATTTGAGCTAACGAAGCACGGTCAGCTTCGAATGTAATCTCCAGATTTTCCGCCTGTTTTTTCAAGCAGCATAGTAGGACCAATCACCATTTCTTTACCAGAGGCTTTACACATATCGTAAATTGTGAGGGCGGCAGCGGAGGCGGCAGTGAGGGCTTCCATTTCCACGCCAGTAGGACCTTTCGTTTTAACAACCGCGTACAAAATCACTTCGTAATGTGACGCTTCTTCGTCGACATTCCATTCAAATTTAATATCGACCCCGCTAAGTGCTAGCGGATGACACATCGGAATGATTTGAGCCGTATTTTTTGCAGACATGATGCCAGCAACTTGTGCAACAGCAAAGACATCTCCTTTTTTATTGCTCCCTTCTTTAATCTGGTGGTAAATAGCTTCGTTTAATAGAATTGATGTTTTTGCTCGTGCGGTTCGGACCGTGTCATGTTTTTCAGACACATCTACCATTTTTGCACGACCTTGCTCGTTAAAATGAGTGAGTTCAGACAAGTGAACCATCCTTTCCAATTTGAATAATTTCAGTATATCATGATTGACTAAGGAGTGAGGACGTTGATGAAACAGCGTAAACCCATATCTGTAGCAGAAGCGATTGAACGTGTAATTGACCATGCGCAAACGCTAGGAGAAGAAACAGTGGGTCTTTTTGAAAGCTTTGGACGAATTCTTATAGAACCCATCATAGCGCAACATGATGTGCCTCATTTTGATCGTTCCCCGTATGATGGGTTTGCCATTCGGTCAGTAGATACTGCTGGTGCCACAGGTGACAACCGAATCGAATTCAGTGTCATTGATCATATAGGAGCGGGAATAGTGTCAAGTAAAACCCTAACCAAAAATGAAGCAGTTCGAATCATGACAGGAGCACCTCTTCCATCTGGTGCAGATGCCATTGTCATGTTTGAACAGACCATAGAATTAGGTGATTCCTTTACCATTCGTAAGCCATTTGATACGCTTGAAAATGTATCTTTACAAGGTGAGGACGTGAAGGAAGGGGAAGAAATCATCGAAGTCGGAAGCTTGATTCATCCTGGAACCGTGGCACTACTTGCTACGTTTGGTTACGACAAGGTCCGAGTAGCAAAACAACCAGTTGTCGGAATCCTATCAACAGGGACAGAACTATTGGATGTCAGCGAACAACTTGCTCCAGGCAAAATACGTAATAGTAACGGGCCGATGATTGCAGCACAACTAGCGCGAATGGGCATCTGCTTCAAAATGTATGGGTTGTCTCCAGATAATCTTGAATCAAGCTTAGAAATGGTGAAAAGAGCCGAGAAAGAAACAGATTGCTTGATCACAACAGGCGGTGTTTCAGTAGGAGATTTTGACTTTCTGCCTGCCATTTATGAACGTTTGGGAGCGAAAGTACTATTTAATAAAGTCGCAATGCGTCCTGGAAGTGTGACGACAGTAGCGGTGGCAAACGGGCGATATCTATTCGGACTTTCTGGCAATCCTTCAGCTTGTTTTACCGGATTCGAATTGTTCGTACGACCTGCTCTACTGAAAATGATGGGTGCCGATAAAATATACTTGCCACATACAACAGCAGTTCTTGCGGAGGATTTCACAAAAGCAAATCCGTTCAGCAGGTTTATCCGGGCTGTATATGATGGAGTAACTATACGACCCGCAGGATTCAATAAATCAAACGCAGTATCTTCCATCGCTAGAGGCAATGCTCTCATTGTCCTCCCCGGAGGCTCAAGAGGATTCACAGTAGGCGACAAAGTCGACGTGCTACTTCTTGGTGTAGAGGAAGGAACCGGAAAATGGTTACTGTAAAAGTGTTACAAGTGGTCGGTTTTAAGAACAGTGGAAAAACAACGTTAATCACAGGGTTTCTTGACTTAGCGCAGAACAATGGAAAAACGATCTCTACCATTAAACATCATGGCCACGGTGGTGCACTTGAATTACCTCCTGTAGAAACGGACAGCATGCAATTTTTTAATCATGGCGCACAAAGTTCCCTTGCATATGGCGAAGGTGTTGTACAGATACATATGCAAAACAACACAGGTAATCTAGATGAGCTAATCGAACTGTCGTGCCAATCAAAACCGGACATCGTACTTATCGAAGGATTTAAAAAAGCTGCGTTTGATAAGGTTGTACTTGTTCGATCACAACAAGATTGGGAAACATTGCAGGACCTCGACAACATCGTTCTGGTCATCGTTCATGAATGCTTGGAACTTAAAGGATTTAATACCTTAGAGCGAAGTCGTTTGGATGATATATATAAGTGGTTTGCTAAATGGATGGTAGGTGAAACAAATGAAAGCATTTGAAGTGGTAACCGAACCAATTAACCCGCAACTGTACTCCGATTATGTACTGAGACCGGAAGCTGGCGCAGTAACACTTTTCACCGGCCATGTACGCGAATGGACGAAAGGTGTACGGACACTTTATCTTGCGTACGAGGCATATGTTCCAATGGCTGAGAAAAAGCTAGCAGAAATCGGGCGAGAAATCGAAGACAAGTGGGAGGGGACAAGTGTTGCGATTGCTCACCGAATCGGGGAGCTACAGATCAGTGACATTGCTGTTGTAATAGCTGTTTCTTCACCACACCGCAAAACTGCATATGAAGCAAACGAATATGCTATCGAGCGCATTAAGGAAATTGTTCCGATATGGAAAAAGGAAATTTGGGAAGACGGCGAAGAGTGGATAGGTGATCAGAAGAAAAAGCCTAAGGAGGAAATCTTATGATTGAATTGCATTATTTTGCTGGAATTCGAGTTCTGACAGGAATTCCAAAAGAGAGCGTCTATTTTTCAAATCAAACTGTGGAAGACTTGTGGAAATGGGCCGACGAGAAATACCCTGGCATCCGAAATAGCTCTGTGCGAATTGCAGTAAACGAAGAATATGCAATGCCGTCAGACATCATCGAAAGTGGCGACGTGGTAGCATTTATCCCACCAGTAAGTGGCGGCTAATGGAGACAGTCGGAATCTTGCTCGCCGGGGGGATGTCACGGCGCTTTGGTTCTCCAAAAGCTTTTGCCTGTATAAATGACAAGTTCTTTTACGAACACGTGCGTCGTGCACTAGACGCTGTCTGTAATCACGTTGTCATCGTTACAAGGGAAGAACTGGTTCCTCGTTTTCCGAAGGAATTAGATGTGATTATCGATCTTCCATCAATTTCAGGGCTCGGTCCACTCGCAGGTATTTATACAGCAATGACCGAGCGTCCTGCCGTTCAATATCTCGTGTTGCCGTGTGATATGCCGTTTATCGGACAAAAAGAAACTTCAGAACTTATCCAATTGGCTGAAGGGACAAATGATGTGACCGCTGTAAGAACAACAAGCGTAGAATACATTCCGTTGTTCAGTATTTGGAATCATCATGTGAAAAAGGACTTGAAGCGAGAAGTCCTAAATAAACAACTAAGTGTGATGAAGTTTTTAGATAAAGTAGAGACCAAATGGGTGGATTCAGAGCTAATTAATTTCGATAAAACTATTTTCAGAAACATTAACACAACTGATTAGTAGGAAGGAAGGGAGGGGGATAAACATGACTGACTATCCGCTACAAGACCAGCTTAGAAGACCCATTCGTGATTTACGAATTTCTGTAACGGACAAGTGCAATTTCCGTTGTTCGTATTGTATGCCAAAAGAGGTTTTCGGCGATGAATATGTATTTTTGCCAAAACAAGATTTGCTGTCATTTGAGGAGATACATCGGCTGACAAAGCTGTTTGTTTCACTGGGAGTCAAGAAAATCCGGTTAACCGGTGGAGAGCCACTTATGCGACGCGGTCTTCCAGAACTTGTGGAGAAAATCTTATCGGTTGATGGAGTGGAAGATATTGGGCTGACAACAAACGGTGTATTGCTTGGACAACAAGCACAGCCTCTATATAATGCCGGCTTACGGAGACTGAACATAAGCTTGGATGCCCTCGATCCAGAGCTGTTCGGTAAACTGAACGGACGGGGAGTCAGCCCTTTGCATATTTTAAAACAAATTGATCATGCGATAGAGGTAGGGTTTGAAATCAAAGTGAACATGGTCGTCCAAAAAGGTGTGAACGATTGTGAAATTCTTCCCATGGCTGCTTATTTCAAAGAACGAGGGATTACGCTTCGTTTCATTGAATTCATGGATGTTGGTAACGATAATGGATGGAGTTTTAAAAAAGTCGTTACAAAAAAGGAAATTCACGAACGTCTTCTGTCTGTTTACGACCTGGAACCCGTAGACAAGGATTATTTCGGAGAAGTTGCAAAGCGGTACCGCTACAAAGATAGCCATGCACAGGTTGGTTTTATCACTTCGGTATCGGAATCGTTCTGTTCATCTTGCACTCGTGCACGGTTGTCGTCAGATGGAAAGTTCTATACATGCTTGTTTGCGACTGAAGGCTTTGATCTCAGAAAACTGCTCCGAAGCGACTTAGACGATGAAGAGCTGTTAGATGCAATTAGCAGCGTATGGGTGCAACGTACTGACCGCTACTCAGATGAGCGCACTGAACAAACCTCAAGAAGCCGCAAGAAAATCGGCATGTCCTATATCGGTGGATAATCGTTAGTGTTTTGAGAAAGAATTACTGAACTCTTGTATCATTCAGAAATAAGAATCAAAAATAAAAGGCATGTAGATTCAATTATGAATCTACATGCCTTTTTATCAGTTACATTATTTTGTTGTTAAAGCTCTAACATACGACTCTACTTCATCTGAGGTAGATAAAGAGAGTATGGCATCAGTATGACTTTCCATTTCCACTTTAGATAGTTTTTTAATTTGCGAGCGGGCTTTCAAGATAGAAGACGCGCTCATTGAAAACTCATCTAGTCCGAGCCCTAGAAGGATAGGGATAGCTATTTCATCTCCTGCCATTTCACCACACATACCTGTCCATTTACCTTCCTTGTGCGAAGCGTCAATGACGTTTTTCACGAGGCGAAGGATAGCAGGGTTAAACGGTTGGTAAAGGTAGGAAACACGTTCATTCATGCGATCAGCAGCCATTGTATACTGAATCAAATCGTTCGTGCCAATTGAGAAAAAGTCTACTTCTTTAGCAAAGATATCTGCCATGACTGCTGTTGAAGGAATTTCAACCATGATTCCGACTTCAATCGTGTTACTCACTTCAATATGCTCTTCTTTAAGCTTCGCTTTTTCTTCAAGGAAAAGCGTTTTTGCTTGTCTGAATTCTTCAAGTGTTGCAATCATCGGGAACATAATCTTCAAATTTCCATGGACACTAGCACGCAGCAATGCCCGAAGTTGCGTTCTGAACATATCTTCCATTTCTAAACAAAGACGAATAGCACGTAAACCTAAAAATGGATTCATTTCTTTCGGTAATTGTAAATAGGAAAGTTCTTTGTCGCCACCAATATCAAGTGTACGAACAACTGTCGGTTTGTCGTCCATTTGTTTAAGCACGGATGAATAAGCCTCAAATTGCTCCTCTTCAGTAGGGAACTGATTACGCCCCATATAAAGAAATTCAGTACGGTACAAACCGATTGCTTCACCACCGTGTTCAAGAACACCCACGACATCTTTAGGCGTACCAATATTGGCACCTAGTTCCACATGATGACCGTCAGAAGTTATAGTAGCTTCGTTTTTAAGCGTTGCCCATTCGGATTTTTGTAATTCGTAGCTTGCTTTTTTCTCCTTATAACGAGCAATTGTCTCCGTATCTGGATTGACGATGATGTCGCCGTCTAGTCCATCAACAATCACAATCATGCCGTTTTGAATAGTAGACATAACGGTTTTTGCTCCAACAACAGCAGGGATTTCAAGTGTCCGTGCTAGGATGGCAGAATGTGATGTGCGTCCACCGATATCTGTTATGAAGCCTTTTACAAAATGAGGATTCAACTGAACAGTATCTGAAGGAGTCAAATCTTCTGCAATGATAATCACTTCATCTTTAATCATGCTAGGACTTTGAATGGATACACCTAATAGATGTGCTAATACACGTTTAGTCACGTCACGGATGTCCGCTGCACGTTCCTTCATATATTCATTGTCCATCGATTCAAATAATCCGATGAACATATTAGCCGTCTCCTGTAAGGCGAACTCTGCATTCACATTTTCTGACTTGATTTTATCGGTGATGGGTCCAAGTAATTCTGGATCACTTAACACAAGAAGATGAGCACTGAAAATAGCGGCTTCTTCATCATTCATTTGTTGAGCCGTTTGCGCTTTAATTGTTTCAAGTTCTGATTTAGACTGAGCCATAGCTGAGTCAAAGCGAGCAAGCTCCGCATTAATATTTGAAATAGACGTTTTTTTAACAATTAATTCCGGATTTTCAAGTCTGAAAGCTTTGGCAATGGCAATTCCATTTGACGCTGCAATTCCGGATAATTTTTGAGTCATTAGTTCCCAAGTCCTTGTGTTTCCATAATCTCTGATACTTTCGCCATTGCTTGTTCTTCATCTTCTCCGTTAGCCGCTATGTTAATACTTGCACCAGATGAAACGCCAAGAGACATGACACCTAATATTGATTTTAAATTAACTTTTTTATCATTCCACTCAAGTGTAATATCCGATTTAAATGGAGCAAGAGCCCCCACTAAAACTGCTGCTGGACGAGCATGAATACCTTCTGCTGATGTGATGTTATATTGTTTTTCAATCATTGAAATTCCTCCTCTAATTTGGTGTTCCGTGCATGACAACCAATATTTTTTGAATGATTGTGACTGCTTATGATTGATTATGATTGATTTTGAAAGCGATTTCAAGTATTATCTATTTAATAACAAATAAAGAAGGTGCCAAGGTGTTAACAAATGAACGGCATGACATGATAATAAGCTTATTAGATGATAAACAAACAATAAAAATGCAAGATATTGTAGACGCTACTGGTGCTTCAGAGTCTACGATAAGAAGAGATTTAACTGAGCTAGAAAATCAAAACAAGTTAGAACGAGTCTTCGGTGGGGCCATGTTAACAGAGCGGAATTTATTAGAACCCAGCATCTTAGATAAGTCTACCAAAAACCTTCAAGAAAAGAAACGCTTAGCTAAGTTTGCCGCTTCGTTCATCCAAGAAGGAGATTGCATTTTTCTTGATGCTGGTAGTACCACATTTCAAATGATTCCTCATTTGAAAGACAAAAATGTAGTCGTTGTTACCAACGGACTCACACATATTGATTCACTAAATGAATACGGAATTACAACGTATTTGACCGGTGGCTTAATCAAGTCTAGAACGGCAGCGCTTGTTGGCTCACAAACCATTCAAGCATTACAAAACTATCGATTTGATAAATGTTTTCTTGGTGTAAATGGTTTTCATGTGAGCTATGGATATACAACACCAGATCCTGAAGAGGCTTCAGTAAAGAAACTAGCGAGTTCACTTGCTAGACAAACGTATGTGGTTACAGATCACACGAAATATGAAAAAGTAAGTTTCACTAAAATTCTTGATTTAGAAGAGGCTGTTTTACTTGTAGATAACCTCCCACAGGAAGCCATTGAATCATTACAGAATAATACTACTGTAAAGGTGGAGAAGAGATGATTTATACATGCACCATTACACCATCAATTGACTACACCACATATTTACCCGAATTTCATACAGCTACACTCAATCGTTCAGATGAAGTTTATTACTATCCAGGAGGTAAAGGGATCAATGTATCACGAGTGTTAAAACGTCTTGATGTCAATAGCGTTGCACTCGGATTTACAGGTGGGTTTACAGGAAACTATATTGAACAGTTTCTAGTGAACGAAGGTATTGAAACTGACTTTATAGAGACTGAAGAGATTACACGAATCAATGTGAAGATTAAAGCGCAAGAAGAAACAGAATTGAACGGCCCTGGTCCAGTGATCAATACACATCAACAATATCTATTAATAGAAAAAATCAGAATATTAAAAAAAGGAGATTGGTTTGTCCTTGCTGGTAGTCTACCAGAGTCGATTCCGCAAACGTTTTTTATGAAAATTGCTTCAATTTGCCGTGACGAAGGTGTTCATTTTGTACTTGATACATCCGGACCTGCACTTAAAGATTTGGTAAACACACAGCCATTTTTAATCAAACCGAACGAACATGAGCTAGGTGAATTATTCGAAACGATCATTTCTAATAAACAGGAAGCCTGCCATTATGCAAAAAAACTAGTGCATCAAGGTGTTCAACATGTTATTGTCTCGATGGGAAAAGAAGGGGCACTTCTCGTCACAAAAGACCATATTCTTTCCGCAGAAGCACCGAAAGGAAAAGTTGTAAACACCGTGGGTTCTGGAGATTCAGTCATATCTGGATTTATCGCATCCTATACAAAAGAAAAAGATGCAGAAAAGGCATTCCGATATGGTGTAGCAAGTGGAAGTGCCACCGCTTTCCGCTCAGATTTATGTGAAAAAAGTGATGTTGAAGCACTGTTAGATCAAGTACAACTACACCCATTACATGAAGAGGATGTGACAAGATGAAAATTACACAATTACTGACAGAAGAAACGATTATTTTGGATCTACAAGCAGGTTCCAAACAAGATGTGTTGACTGAGTTAATTGGCAAACTAGACAAAGCAGGCAAGCTGAAAGATAAAAAAGCGTTTACGAGAGACATATTAGCACGTGAAGAACAGAGTACCACTGGCATTGGTGACGGTATTGCGATTCCTCATGCGAAATCTTCAGCTGTAAAAGCACCTGCCATCGCGTTTGGGAGATCCCATACTGGTCTTGACTATGAATCACTTGATGGTCAACCAGCGCATCTGTTTTTCATGATTGCGGCAAGTGAAGGCGCAAATAATGACCATCTCGAAGCTCTTTCAAGATTAGCTACTTTCTTGATGGATTCTAATTTCAGACAGAAAATACTTGAAGCAAAATCAATTGACGAAGTATTAAGAGCTGTAACCGATAAGGAAACGGAAGTGGATGGACCTGAAGAAGACTTAGGAGCAGAACAAACACATGATGCTGTAAAATCTTCTAAGAAAATTCTAGCCGTTACCGCATGTCCAACAGGGATTGCGCATACTTACATGGCTGCTGAAAAGCTGAAAGAACGAGCAAAAGAATTAGGGATTTCACTCAAAGTAGAAACAAACGGCTCAAGTGGAGTGAAGAATCGCTTGACTGACGCAGATATCGCAGAAGCCGATGCCATCATCGTTGCTGCAGATACGAAAGTAGAAATGTCACGTTTCAATGGTAAACCTGTCATTCAAGTCAAAGTTGGTAAAGCAATTTACGAGACTGATAACTTATTAAATCGTGCTATCACAAATGACGCACCAATTTACCAGCACGACTCATCGAAAGAAGAAACGACTGGAAAAGAATCGAGCAATGGGTTTTATAAACACTTAATGAATGGTGTTTCTAACATGTTGCCATTTGTGGTAGGTGGTGGGATATTAATCGCCATTTCATTCTTCTGGGGAATAGAATCCGGTGACCCTGACAGTCCAGAATACAATGCATTTGCAGCGATGCTAGGCACAATCGGCGGGGCTAAAGCATTCTTCCTTATGGTACCAGTATTGGCTGGGTTTATTGCTAGCAGTATCGCGGATCGACCAGGTTTTGCACCGGGTATGATTGGTGGATTAATCGCAATAACAGTAACAGGTGTAGAAGGGGCTAGCGGAGGATCTGGTTTCCTTGGTGGTATTATCGCTGGTTTCCTTGCAGGTTATGTCACGCTGTTTGTTAAGAAAATGTTCTCGAAATTACCAGAATCTCTTGAAGGTTTGAAACCCGTATTATTTTTCCCACTATTTAGTATTGCGATTACCGGGATAATTATGATGCTTGTGAATCCACAGTTAACAAAAGTGTATACAGGAATATCTTCATTTTTAGAAGGATTAGGTGGGACAAACGCTGTACTCGTAGGGTTGATTTTAGGCGGAATGATGGCGATCGATATGGGTGGGCCAATAAATAAAGCTGCTTATACATTCGGCATTGCGATGCTCGATGCAGAAAACTTCACGTATATCGCAACAGTTATGGCAGCAGGTATGGTACCGCCACTTGGATTGGCGTTAGCGACGACATTATTCAAAAACCGTTTCACTAAGCCAGAAAGAGAAGCCGGGAAAACGGCTTATGTCCTAGGGGCATGCTTTATCACAGAAGGTGTTATTCCATTCGCAGCAGCAGACCCTGCACGTGTCATTCCTTCAGCAGTAACTGGAGCAGCTTTGGCTGGTGGTCTCGTTATGTTGTTTGATATTGGTCTTCGTGCTCCTCACGGAGGAATATTCGTCATGGGACTTGTTGACGGGGGAATCGCTAAAGTTATGCTTTATGCATTGGCAATCATTGCTGGTTCAATAGTTACCGCAGTAATGGCTGGATTATTGAAAAAGAAAATAATCGAATAAGATTTATATAAATCCATCTCTTAAACTCTCACTTGAGTTAGAGATGGATTTTTAATAGGGGATTGGCTGGATAAGTGGGGAAGATAGGTGAGTAATAATTTAAAGTAGAACAATCCTACGAGTTTTACAAATTACAAGAATCTTCAAACCAATTTGCAAATGAATTAAAAGAATTGCAAATAGACAAACAGAAGTAAAAAAAGGGGAAGTGGATATAGAAATACACTAAGTTTATCAAGTAATTTAATCCTAAATTTTTGTTAAAAAGACTATATACTGATTATCTATATCTCATTAAATTAGAAACCCTATATGATACAATTGTGATAAAGATTTAATGATTGTCTGAGTCTGAACTATAAATCCACCTAATTAAAACATGAAAATTCCACATAAATAGCCATTGGTAACAGAAGCGAAATATCCTTAAGAAGGTGCACGGCATTTGAATATAAAAATTAATCAAAAAATCATTAAAGAAATGTGCGGAATAGTCTCCTTTAAAAAAGGGGACTCTTTTTATCGTACTAATAATGTGACATTTAAAACGTACAGTTCTGACCATTGTGATGCAATAGTGGCAGGATTGGAAGACTTCTACGTCAACATTAAAAAGGACTCTAACGGGGGAATTCTCACAAAATGTAGCTGCCCTAAGCTTGCTTCCTTTCAAAAGAATTGTCAGCATATTGCGGCAGTTTTATTGTTAATTCACGAACATCAGCTTCAAGGAACAATGCCTATTGATATTAGTGAACAACACTCGAAAGCGTTAAAAACTCAAGCACTCACAGAGGGTTTGTTAACCCTTTTCAATAATCAGCCTAAACGATCAAGTAATCACCAACTTTACTTTGAGAAAAGGCAAGCCGTTGATGTAGAGTTTACATGTAAACCCGTCTGTATAAATGAAGGACAATTCATGTTCGGAATAGAAATTAAGATTGGTTCAACACATATTGCAAATATTCGTGACTTTTTGGAAAAAGTGAATGCAGGAATTCCTATTTTGCTATCCATTTCATTCACGTATGACCAGAGCACTCATTGCATTCAAAATGAATCAGATGCTGTGGTTCAGCAACTCATACAAATAGTTAACGATGAACAGCTGTACATAAATGAATGGCCCGATGAATCGAATATTATGAGGGATAACCATATATTACTGATTCCTCCGTCTTCCTGGGTAAGGCTTTTGCCGATACTTAAGAAAGCACCAGTTCTTAAGCTCGAATATGACGGAATAATATATGATGGTATTCACGTATCAAACGAACGACTTTCTATACATTTTGACATTTCTGAAGCAGAGAACTCCGCCTATGAACTGAGGAGTAATGGAATAGATCAATTAGTTGTATTGAATTCATATAGCTCTGTCCTCTCTGAGGGAAAAGTGATACAGATGAAAAGTGAGGACGTTAACCGTCTAGCAGACCTGAAAAAGATGCTCGATACTTCAGGGTCGAATAGTATTTTAATACCTTTTGAGCAAATAGACATTTTTCTAGAAAAAGTAGTTCCAGGATTGCAGAAACTAGGAGATGTTCAACTGCCTGTAGCTATCTCGAAAAATTTTGATAAGAGTTCACCTTTAATTGCCAAACTATACTTGGACCGTGTGAAAAATCGATTGCTTGCCGGTTTAGAGTTTCAATATGGAAATATTATCATTGACCCTTTTGAAAGTCGGCAACTTTTGATGGATCCCATGATTATTAGGGAAGTAGAGAAGGAAAATGTAATCCTTCAGATGATAGAAGATAGCTTGTTTATCAAGACGGACGGTGGGTATTTTTTACATAATGAAGAGTTGGAGTATTCGTTTTTGTATCACGTCATCCCCCAAATACAAAATCTTGTAGAAATATACGCAACTACTGCAGTAAGAAATCGGATTTTCAGAGAAAATGCTCGTCCACGGATTAGGGTAAAGGTGCAAACAGAGCGCACTAATTGGCTTGAATTCAAATTTGAAATGGATGGAATTCCTGACAAGCATATACGTGATATTCTATTGGCTTTAGAAGAAAAACGGAAGTATTATCGTTTGCGAAATGGTTCATTACTCTCATTAGAAACAAGGGAATTCGAAGAAATTAGGCGCTTTCTAAATGCATCACCAGTCCAAAATGAAAATCTGGAAGAAGGCTTATATTTACCAATAGTCAAGGGACTTCAACTATTTAATTCTGTTGATGAACAATCGTTCACCTTAGAGGAGTCGTTCAAGAAATTCTTAGAAAACATCCGAAATCCAGGTAGTTTGGAGTTTCAGGTACCGAATAGTCTTGAGTCTATATTGCGAGACTATCAAAAGATTGGTTATAAATGGATGAAAACACTGTCGAGCTATGGTTTTGGAGGAATTCTTGCGGATGATATGGGGCTGGGGAAAACGCTACAAAGTATAGCATTTATTCAGTCTGAGCTTAAAGAAACCCAAATAAAGAATTTTCCAGTCCTTGTTGTTTGCCCATCATCATTGACATATAACTGGCTTAATGAATTCACAAAATTCGCTCCAAATATACAAGCTGTTGTCATTGATGGTAATAAAACAGAAAGGACTAACAAGTTAAAGATTGCAATGGAAGTCGATGTTGTTATTATCTCCTACCCTTTGTTACGCAGAGATATAATGTGGTTTGAAAAACAAACTTTTCACACTGTGTTTTTTGATGAGGCACAATCATTTAAAAATCATTGGACACAAACAGCACGAGTTGTAAAGAAGATACAGGCAGATTATCGCTTCGCTTTAACTGGAACACCTGTGGAAAATTCACTTGAAGAATTGTGGTCAATTTTCCATGTTGTTTTTCCTGAATTATTTATGGGGTTAAAGGAATATAGTAACCTTTCTAAGGAAACAATTGCCCGGCGGATTCGACCATTTTTACTACGCCGTTTAAAAGAGGATGTACTTTCAGAGCTTCCAGATAAAATCGAATCCATAGAATCAATCGAGTTGCTACCTGATCAAAAAAAGCTATACGCTGCCTATTTAGCGAAACTACGTCATGATACGTTGAAGCACCTGGATAAAGATGGTATTAGAAAAAATCGCATTAAAATTCTGGCTGGGTTGACTCGGTTACGGCAGATTTGTTGTCATCCAGCATTATTTGTAGATGGATATACAGGAAGCTCAGCGAAATTTGAACAGTTATTTCAAATTGTAGAGGAATCTCAAATCGCAGGGAGAAGAGTGTTGATTTTCTCCCAATTCACTAAAATGCTTGAGCTAATAGGAAGGGAACTGGCGATTCAAGGGCACCCATATTTCTATCTTGATGGAAAAACTCCATCAAAGGAACGGGTGGACATCTGCAATCAATTTAATGATGGTGAGCGTGATCTATTCCTCATTTCCTTGAAAGCAGGAGGCACCGGACTAAATTTAACGGGTGCTGATACGGTAATCCTATATGATAATTGGTGGAATCCTGCAGTCGAGGAACAAGCAGCTGATCGTGCCCATCGCATTGGACAGACAAATGTTGTACACGTAATAAAGCTTGTTGCTCGAGGAACAATTGAAGAAAAAATGAATGAACTTCAAGATAAAAAGAGACTTCTAATTGAAGAAGTATTCGATTCCGAGGGAAAAGTTTCATCAACACTTACTGAAGATGACATTCGGTCAATATTGAAGATATAGAATAATTTATGAAGTAAACTAGAAGTGAAAATCGGTTTACAGAAAAAGATAATTGCATTGAGATGACAATAGAAAGGTTACTGGTTTAATAACGTTTCTTTTTGTCTTTTATATTCAATCAAGAGTTTAATTTAATGAATTAAATTATTTTCCACATATAGATTGTGAATATAGCAGTAGTAAATTATATAAAAAATCTTTTTATCTCATGGTAAATATTGGACAAAAAGAACATTTGTTTGTATAATCAAGATAATATTATTCAGTAATATTTCGTAGGAAGGAATCTCCAGTTATGCCTCGTAAACCTGGAATAACAGATGAAGCTATTATCAACATGTACAAAAGTGATATGTCATTTAAAGAATTGGTACCAATCATCGGACTTACAAATCGAGCAATTCGAAATGTACTTTCCAAACAAGGAATAACAATGAATAGGGAACAATTTTCAGGAAAACCAGAAAAAGTAAAGTAATGATAATGATAGTCAGAGAAGTTAGGAGAATTTAATTATGTGGAAATTATTAAATGGCAAACTTATTCATATGACCGATGAATCTAGAGTTAAATTCAGAACGAATATTAGTAAATCTGTTATTGAGTCCTTAAAAAAATTAGCAGCAGATAATGATACACATATTAATTATTTAATTGAAAGTGGATTGAAAGTAGTTTTAGCCGATGGAAAAATCACATTCAATAAACATATGAGACCTAATGATCGAATTCAATACAAAACAACTTATGATAAAGAATTATTAATTCAACTTAAAGCGTTTGCAAAAAACCATAATTTATATATTAATGATGTAATTGAATATAGTATCCAACACATTGATATAAAACAAAGTAAGGACATGAGTTATAGATATAGGTTGGAGTAAGCAGGCTGTTAGTCAATTTAAGAAACGCCCCGGTCATAATATAAATTATAGGAAGTTGCATCTCATTAAACAAGTATACTTGAAACAGTGAGACAAAATAGAAAAACCGCTGAAATTATGCTATTTCAGCGGTTTTATCATTTGTATCTAATTTTATGTTACGTTGCTTCATTTGAATTAAGAAAATGGTTGTTAATGATAAACTTATAACACCAAATACGACGACCATCCATTGTAAGCCAATTAAATCTAATAATGCTCCTGTTGCTAACAAAACGACTTGGAAAATTACTCGCTCCAACATATTTCGGAATGAGAAAAATCTTCCATGGAATGCTCTTGGCATTTGCTTCTGGAAAATCGTCATCGCAGTTGGGAAAAAACAACCAACTGCGAAACCAAACACGGCAAATGCTGTTACCGACAATAATGGATTAGCTGCAAATATTAAGATTAACTCTGCAAAACCAATGACAAATGCAAAAAAGAATAAAATTGTGCCTGTGCTCCATTTTTTTGCGATATATTTCACAACAATCGTACCAATCATAAACGCAATACCTTCAGCAGCGTAAATGGTTCCCTTTATCGATGCTGAATCCTGCAATTCACTAATGTTAATAACTAACAAGTTAAATGATCCGATAAATAATAAAGGAATTAACGTCATTACTAACGTCATCATGACAGCTGGGTATGACTTTAATATTGGAAAAACTTCCATAAATCCGCCTTTACCAGGTGCAGAAACTTTTACTAGTGCCTCTGTTCCCTCTTCCTCATCTATACGTAGCATAAATGTAAAGATCAGCAAACCACCATAAGCAAAGATTGACATGAAATAAAGCGATTCTAATGACCAATACACCAATACTACACCCGCAAGCGCTGTTCCAATGACTCGAGCCATCGTCGCTACGTTCATATGCCAACCATTCATTTGAAGCAATTGAGCATCTTTAACAACTAAAGGAATGGTTGCTTGTAGCGCTGGAAAATAAAAGGCTGCTGATAGTTGGATACTAATCATAAATGCAACCATCCACCATATTGATCCCGTGCCAATGGCAATTAACATAAAGCAAACACTAATCATTCGACCAAATCCAGATATTAAGAGGACGGTCTTTTTCTTCGATTGATCAATTACTTTTCCAGCAAGTGGTCCAACTAAAATACCTGCTAATAAACCAATTGCCATAATAACTGCTTTTAAGAAATCTGATGGAATTCGTTCTTGCATAAACTCCAAATTTCCGATGATTCCCGTCCATAATCCAAGACCTGCAATCAATTCGCCTATTAAAATAATCCATACATTACGATTTCTCCACATATTTTTCACTATTTATAACAAAGGGAAGCTACACTGACTCCCCCGTTGTATCCTTTCACGATTTCTTACTATATTCCTTCTTTTTCAGAACCTTCCATAATCGTACGACATCTCCATCTTTGTCCGTATCAACAATAAATGAGCCGTTCGAATAACGATCTGTTACACGAATAGGTTTCGTATCAACAAGTTCACGTACACCTTTTGATGTCTCAATCATCACTTGGTCGTTATCTTGTACGAACAGTACGCCACTTACTCTGTGGGCATTTGATTTTAATTCGCGCAATACACCAATCCCACGTTTTCCACGAGTACCATTTTCAAATTCTTTCAACGACATTTTTTTAACGGCACCACGATGTGTTACAAGTAATAAATCACCACGTACACCTACTGATATGGTAGTTGCATTTACTACAACATCTTCTTCTTTTAAGTTAATCCCTTTAACACCACTGGTTTTAACACCAGTTACAGTGACTTCTTCCATATTAAATCTTACAGCATAAGCACTATGAGTCACGATAATGACATCGTCTGATTGTGTGACTAAATCAATATGAATGACTTCGTCACCTTTTTTCAAATTCATAGTATTTAACGCACGTGAATATCGTTGAACTTGATATTCTGCAAGCGTCGAACGCTTAATCTGACCAAATTTTGAAACGGCTAAGATAAAACGATCTTCATCGAAGTTGTCGATTGGTATAACTTTTATTATCGTTTCATTCGCATCAAGTGAAACCATACTGGATACATGTTGACCTAAGTCTTTCCAACGAATCTCAGGTAACTCATGTATGGGTTGATATATATATTTCCCTAAGCTTGTAAATAATAATATGTGATGTTGTGTATTTAGCATCGACTCAAATAACAGATAATCCGAGTCTTTCATCGCGAAGTCTTTGCCGTTTGAAGCATTATAAGAACGCGTACTTGTACGTTTTACATAGCCATCTTTCGTCACAGTAACAATAACTTCTTCACTTGGAATCATAACATCCAGCGTTATTTTAATTTCTTCGATTTCGTTCTCAATGATTGATCTTCGTGGTTCAGCAAATTGCTTACGAATGGCTTGCATCTCTTCTTGAATAACTTTAATTAAAATAGATTCGTTATTTAATATGGCTAATAACTCTTTAATTGTTTTTTGAAGTTCTGCTTCTTCATTTCTCAAGTCTGTAATATCCGTGTTTGTTAATCGATAAAGTTGAAGAGAAACAATTGCTTCTGCTTGGGGTTCAGTAAAAGCAAATTCACTTATTAAATTATTTTTCGCATCACGCTTATCTTGAGATCCACGAATGGTAATGATGACTTCATCCAAAATAGAGAGTGCTTTCATTAAACCTTCAACAATATGAATTCGATCTTTTGCTTTTTGTAAATCAAAATTAGAACGTCTTGTTACCACATCTTTTTGATGTCCAATATAGGCGTCTAATAGTATAGGGAGTGTCATCATGGTTGGTCGACGATTATGAATCGCAATCATGTTGAAATTGTATGCAATTTGCAAATCTGTGTTCTTAAATAAGAATTGCAAAATGCCTCGACCATCTATTTCTTTTTTCAATTCAATTACAATACGCAAACCTGTTCGATCAGACTCATCTCGGACATCTGCAATGCCGTCTAACCGTTTATCCAAGCGTTGATCATCAATTTTCTTAATTAAAACCGCTTTATTGACTTCAAAAGGAATTTCGGTAATCACGATTTGTTCTTTACCGCCTTTTAGCGGTTCAATTACGGCTTTTGAACGAACAACAATTTTCCCTTTACCGGTTTCATACGCTTTTTTAATGCCTTCAATACCTTGTATAGTGCCACCTGTAGGAAAATCTGGCCCTTTTATTACGGTCATAAGTTCATCTACAGTTGCTTTAGGGTTAGCCATTCTCATTAATACGGCATCTAATACTTCATGTAGCGCATGAGGTGGCATATCTGTTGCATATCCTGCTGAAATACCAGTTGCACCGTTAACTAGTAAATTGGGAAAACGAGCTGGTAAAACAGTTGGTTCTAATTCGGAGTCATCAAATGTTTGTATTAAATCTACTGTTTGTTTCTGAATATCTCGAAGCATTTCACCAGAAATGGCTGACAACCGTGCTTCTGTATAACGCATAGCTGCTGGTGGATCACCGTCTACAGAACCATTGTTACCATGCATTTCAATTAGCATGTGTCGCACTTTCCAATCTTGGCTCATTCGTACCATGGCTTCGTAAACGGAACTATCACCATGCGGATGATAGTTACCAATCACATTACCAACAGTTTTAGCTGATTTACGAAACGGCTTTTCGTTCGTGTTACCTTCATGGAACATCGCGTATAAAATACGACGTTGCACTGGTTTTAAGCCATCTCTTGCGTCTGGTAATGCACGATCTTGGATGATGTATTTACTATAACGGCCAAACCGGTCGCCGATGACTTCTTCTAATGGTAAATCTTGATAGCGTTCGGTTTGTGTCATTCTGAATCCTCCTCGGCATGGATGAGCTCATTTTCTAAAATGTTACTGTCCTCATCTAAGCCAAAATTAACATTGTTTTCTATCCATCTTCGTCTTGGTTCTACTTTGTCACCCATCAACGTAGTGATACGTCTTTCAGCACGCGCATCATCGTCAATTTCTACACGAATTAACGTTCTTGTCTCTGGATTCATCGTAGTTTCCCATAGTTGAATGGCATTCATTTCACCTAAACCTTTATAGCGTTGAATCAAGTACCCTTTACCAATTTTGCGTATAGCTACTTCAAGTTCAGCTTCGGTCCATGCGTAAATGAGGACTTCTTTCTTTCCTGCACCTTTATAAACTTTATACAGTGGTGGTAAAGCAATATATACTTTTCCAGCTTCTATTAACGGCTTCATATATCGATAAAAGAATGTTAAAAGTAACACTTGAATATGTGCTCCATCTGTATCCGCATCTGTCATAATGACAATTTTATCGTAGGCGATGTCTGGAACTGAGAAATCAGCGCCTACTCCCCCACCAATTGCATGAATAATTGTAGATATTTCTTCATTTTTCATAATATCTGCAAGTTTCGCTTTTTCCGTATTGATGACTTTCCCACGGAGAGGCAAAATTGCTTGGAAGCTACGGTCACGCCCCTGTTTGGCAGAACCACCAGCAGAATCTCCCTCTACTAAATAAAGCTCATTTTTTGCTGCATTACGAGATTGTGCTGGTGTTAACTTACCAGATAATATAGAACTTGATTTCTTAGACTTTTTACCATTACGCGCATCTTCACGTGCTCTACGGGCTGCTTCTCGCGCTTGTTGTGCTCGAATCGCTTTACGAACAAGTGATGCACTCAACTCTGCATTTTCTTCTAATACATATAATAATTTCTCAGAAACTACTGCATCAACAGTTGCTCGTGCTTCACTTGTTCCTAATTTACTCTTCGTTTGCCCCTCAAATTGAAGAATTGCTTCAGGTATACGAACTGAAATGATCGCTGCAACACCTTCTCGAATGTCTGCACCTTCTAAATTTTTATCTTTTTCTTTTAATAAACTAGTTTTTCTAGCATATTCATTAAATACACGGGTTAGAGCAGATTTCGCACCTGTTTCATGCGTACCACCATCACGCGTTCGTATATTGTTTACAAATGATAAAATCGTTTCCGAATACCCATCATTAAATTGAAAAGCAAATTCGACTTCAATTTCATCTTGTATTCCTTCTACATAGGAAACCGGATGTAAGACATCTTTTTCTTCATTCAAATAAGCTACGAATGCCTCAATGCCAGTTTCATAGAAGAAGATATCTTGTTTGCCGGTACGTAAATCATTTAACTCGATTTTTAATCCTTTTAATAAAAAGGCAGACTCACGTAAACGTTCACTGATGGTTTCATAGTTGTATTTTGTAACAGAAAAGATTGTTGAATCCGGTAAGAAATGAATAGACGTTCCTGATTCTTTTGTTGAACCAATATGTTCAAGTGTTGTTACAGGGTGTCCACCATTTTCAAATCGTTGACGAAACTTCTTGCCATCACGATGAATGGTAACTTCTAAAAATGATGATAAGGCATTCACTACTGAAGCACCTACACCGTGTAGCCCCCCACTTGTTTTGTAACCACCTTGTCCGAACTTACCGCCTGCATGAAGTATAGTGAAAATAACTTCTGGAGTTGGTTTTCCGGTCTTGTGTATACCAGTGGGCATCCCACGTCCAAAGTCTCGAACACTGATACTTTGATCTTCATGAATATTTACAATAATATGATTTCCATATCCAGCTAGCGTTTCATCCACAGAGTTGTCGACAATTTCATACACTAAGTGGTGCAATCCTCTAGCATCCGTAGAACCAATATACATCCCAGGACGTTTTCTAACCGCCTCTAGGCCTTCGAGTACTTGAATTGCATCGTCATTATATGCTGTTGATGATTGATTTTTTGCCAAATCGTTCTCCTCCAAAAAACAAACAGATGTTTTCATTGTATAGAATGAAAGTCGCCATTGCAATGAGTCTCATGCTTTAATACATGATTTTCACGTAATTTACTTAGGTTAATGAAAGTTCTTGGTAAGCGTTGAAGTTGGTTGTGACGTGATGTGACAAGTGATAAACTAGGTTGTACATATCAAGAAGTATAACGTAATTAAAAGGAGCACTCTATGAACATTGTAATTATCTTATTACTAGCTTATTTGCTAGGATCTATTCCTTCTGCTTTATGGATTGGAAAAATTTTTTACAAAACAGATATCCGAAAACATGGCAGTGGAAATTTAGGCGCAACAAATACATTTAGAACATTAGGTGTTAAAGCTGGATTAATTGTTTCCATTTTGGACATTTTAAAAGGAACGGCAGCTACTTTGTTACCGCTCATTCCTTTCTTCTCAGTTACAGACATACACCCGCTCATCTTAGGTGTAGTAGCAGTTGTAGGTCATATGTATCCGATTTTCGCTAACTTTAAGGGTGGTAAAGCTGTAGCGACTTCTGGTGGCGTTCTTTTAGCGTATCACTGGCCGATATTCATCCTTATGCTCGTGTCTTTTTTTATCGTTTTGAAACTATCGAAAATGGTATCATTTACGTCAATGGTTCTTGGTATTATTGGTTTAGTTTATACCACCCTATACAACGTTTTTTATAAAATTGATATCCCATTATTAGTGGTTATTATTTTGTTAACATCATTTGTATTATATCGCCATCGAGCAAATATTGTACGAATAAAGGCAGGAACCGAGCCAAAAGTAAAGTGGCTATAATATAATACGTGTAGACTATGAAAGGGTGTGTAAAAATGAAAATTGTCATATCAAAAGAAGCAATGACCTGGTTTAAAGAAGAAATGGAAACGAAATCTGGAGAATATATTCATTTTTATGCTCGCTACGGTGGTTCAAGTTCTTTGCATGATGCTTTTTCATTAGGTGTAACCAAAGAACAACCAATGGATCCTTCAGTTGAGTATGAAGAAGATAACATTCATTTCTATATTGAAAGTCGAGATGAATGGTATTTTGATCATCATGATTTACACGTAAACGTTGACAAAGAATTAAAAGAACTTACCTATTCATATAAGAAATAAAGATAAAATCCACTATGAGTGTTTACTCATAGTGGATTTTATTTATGTGTGAAACGTTGTAATTGGTCTAGCATGCCTTCTTTAAGCAAAATAGTTTCTTGATGATGTCCGAATAAATCAAAGTGTGGATATTCTTTTTTATAATCGATCCACTCAGGTTTTAAGCCGTATTGAGCTCCCCACTTAATCAGTCGGTCAATATCGGAACAACCTACTTTCGTAACCGTTTTACAACCTGGGAAACGTTCATCTAACCAGTAATGAGTGAGAAAAGCAATATCCCCTCTGCTGACAGCTTCTTTCCATGATAGCAGTTCTGGACGTTTTAGACCAAAAGCCATTAGCTTTTGACCTTTGCAATTTCAGTATATTTAGCATCCCATTGTGCATCCACTTTTCTAAGTGACACCGGTCGAAATGTATCTTTTTTTACCAGTACATGTTCAGACTTAGCTAGCGCAGCTATAGTTCCGTCTGCGTGAAGAATTTCATAGCCATAAGTAGTTCGAAGTTTACCATGTGATTCTACCCAAGTTCGAACGGTAGCTTTCTGGCCATATTTCATCGATGCTTTATATTGAATCGTCAAATCCGTAACAGGAGATAAGTATCCTTCTCGCTCTAAACCAGCATAGGTATATCCTAAGTCTTCAATCAAACTTGTTCGGCCAATTTCCATCCATACTAAATAGTTGGCATGATAAACAACGCCCATTTGATCTGTTTCAGCGTATCGTATTTCAATTTCTTTTTCACTCACAAACATCTTGCTCACCTCTCGTCCATTATACAAAATTGAACAAGAAAAAGCAGTTCTTGAAATTATAGCTACGAGTAGTTGCTTATTAATGAATATTATCTCTTGTGGAAGAACAACTCGGGTTAGAATTTTGGCATATATCGAGTATGTATGGAGTTCATTCATATCTTCAATTAGATGTGATAATTGAGCATAGGTTCATTTCGATCACTAGCTATACAAATAGCTTTGGAGAGAAGGTCCAATTTAACAATGAAGATTGACCATTATACAAATGTACCCTTCCTGCCATCATTTCTTACATCATTATTCCTCCGTCAACATGAAGGACGTGACCATGCACATAATCTGATTCTGATGATGCTAGAAATAAGTAGGCATTTGCAATATCTTTTGGCAAAGCTAATCGTTGCAAAGAGATGATTGACGTCATTTGTTGAATAACTTTATCAGGCATTTTTTCCACCATTGAAGTACGGGTAAATCCTGGGGCGACTGCATTAACATTAATACCTTTTCGACCCAACTCTTTTGCCCATGACTTAGTCATACCAATCACAGCAGCTTTTGAGGCAGCATAATTCGTTTGTCCTACATTTCCATATACACCACTTATGGAAGAAGTATTAATAATTTTCCCTTTTCCTTTTTCAATTAAGTGTGGCAGTACAATTTGTGTACAGTTAAAGACACCGTTTACATTGACATCTAATACAAACTGAAAATCAGCAGGGTCCATTTTAGATAACATTGCATCTCTTGTAATACCTGCATTATTGACCAAAATATCAATACCGCCATACGTTTTAACCGTTTGACCAATTAATTGTTGTACACTTTCCCGATCTGCTACATTTACGTGTATAAATGTCACGTCATATCCTTTTTCTTTTAACTGTTTAGCAGCTTCTGTCCCCGTTACTTCATCATAATCAGCAAGAATGACTTGAGCTCCCTCTTCTGCAAAACGTTCGACCGCTGCATATCCAATGCCATTTGCACTCCCGGTAATAATGGCAACTTGATTTTGTAAACGCAAAAAATGACCCCCTATATATAATTCATCAATTCGATGTGTTAGCTGTGATAAATCATCATTAAGCAGCCTACACCATAGCGTTCAAGATAAGAAATTGGTTTATCGTCATATAAATACTCGTATTTATAAACCCAATTAATTACTATTGCTCACTAAGCATAACCTATAGTCTTCCTAACTCATAAGACATTGTCTCCTTTTGTGTAACGGTATTATTATCGTATTTCTCTCAATTTGATTGTTCATTTCTACCACACGTATTATCTTCATTTTATGAAAAGCTTATCGAATCGTTCCAAAAATTCCCGAAGGAAAGGAAATTAGTGCTGAAAACTAAATATTGAGAAAATATTAACGCTAAGTTTCTAAAAATGGAGAATACTTCCTTAGCAAAAAAACTACCCCAAGTACAATCTGCCATAATTCATTAGAAAATATACATTTAATCCATGATTTTGAAGTTTGTATTGAAAAACCTTGAGTAATGCCTTGCCACCTAAGGTTTTAAGTAAAGCAATTTTTTTTTATCTATCTTTCCAACATGTGTTTTAGGTAATTCTTCTACTATAACAAATGCCTTCGGGACTTTGTAGCCACCTAAATACTGACGACAATGGTCAATTAATTGTTTTTCTGAATACGAAGCAGGTTCTGTAAGAGAAATAAATGCAGTAACAACTTCCCCCCATTTCTCATCAGGAAGTCCAATAACTGCTGCCTCTCTAATCATTCTATGTTGGATTAAGCAATGCTCGATTTCTTGAGGATACACATTTTCTCCACCCGTCACAATCATATCTTTCTTTCTTCCAACAATATAATAGTCGCCTTCAGCATCCATTTTTGCTAAATCTCCCGTTTTTAACCACTCGTCATTCATGACATCGGCTGTTTCCTTTTCATTTCGCCAATAACCTGTAAATACATGTTTACCGCGAATCCAGAGTTCACCAACCTCATTAATAGCAGTCGGTTTATTCATTACTGAAACAATTAACGTATCTACAAATTGCATATTCTTACCTACTGAACCTTTCTTAAACTTTACAGCATCTACATCAATCACAAAATTATTAGGACCCGCTTCCGTAAGACCATAGCCTTCTTTAAAGGGTAATCCTTTTTTTTCAAATTGTTCATATATAGTAAAAGGACATGGAGCACCACCAGATAAAAAAACTTTTACGTTTGGAAAATCACTATTTTTGAATGTCTCTGTTTGCGTCATCACTTGATACATTGTCGGTACAAACAATGAAATAGTGGCTTTACGTTTAATTATTTCCTCTATCGCTTGCTTCCCATCGAATCGGTCACCAATGACTACTGTGCCACCCGCCATTAATATAGGGATTGAAAGTGCGTTTAGACCTCCGGTATGAAATAAAGGCATATATGTAACCGTGCAATCTCTATCAGAAAGCCCCCAGCTTACAATGGTATTCATTGCATTCCAATTTACGTTGTTATAAGAAAGTTGTACACCTTTAGATTTACCTGTCGTGCCTCCTGTGTAGATTATCATCCATGGTTCATCAGCAGAAATAGATGTCACTTGAATTGACTCATTAATAAATGATTTCCCTTCTAGTCGCACTTCACGGTTTAGCATCTTTTTAACAGGCAATGAGTATATAAGCTCTTCATAAGAATAATCAGTAATTAGAATGGCTGGTTCACAATTAGTAAGAATCTCTGTCAGTTCGATTAGACTTAAACGGAAATTTAAGGGTACGTATATATAACCTTTCAATCCACATGCGAATAAAATGGCGAGTAACTCTGGGTGATTGTTAGCAAGAATTGCAACTCGGTCACCTTGTTTCAACTGTTCAAGCGATAACCGATGGACCCATTCTTTAATTAAATTTGTAAATTGAGCATACGTCCATTGCTGACCACTATTGATATCTATACACGCTAGGTGAGAAGGGACCATTTTTGCACGTTTTAAAAACCAGGTTTGATCGTTATACATTGGTTCCCCTCCTTCCTGTTTCACATCATTTAACCATAATCTACCACTTAATCTACTACCCTAAAAACGTTTCAATTTGTTGTGTTAGTTGTAACAAATCGTCAATAAGTGGGGAATGACCTGAATTTATTAACGGAATATATGTCGCAACATTTCTAAGGTCCTCAACTATTTCGAGCGTCATTTGTTGAGAAATCACAAAATCCCGATCTCCTCTTAAAACTAATACCGGTATTAATATATTTTTAGCTTTGTTTGACCCTTCAATTAATCCATTATGAATGCCGCTTATATTAAACCTATTCAACGAATAATAAACATCCGCCAAATTCCGTTGTGTTAACATATCCGTTACATATTCTTCATATTTTGTTTCATCTGGTTGTTTATGTGTATAAATTAACGCATTCCAAACCGATTTTAATCCCTCACGATTGTTTGTATCATATAACCATTGAATGGCTTTTGTTTTTGCATCATTTTCAACTTCTTCAATTGTTTGTAGACGTCTTTGCATGTCGGGCGTTCCATTTGCGTTCGTTCCATAGAATGGATACCCTCGAGTGGATGCTGATGCCAGAAGGACAAGCTTTTTGCACATACCAGGATATTCAACAACAAATTGCATGCAAACTGCACCACCAGTTGACCAGCCTACTAAATGAAATGCATCAAGTCCTAAAGCATCGACAAAACCTTTTAAGTCATGAGCAAAGTCTTCAATTCCTTGAACACGAGTATGATAACTCGATTCCCCAAAACCTCTTAAGTCGAGTGCATACAATTTGTATTTCGAATCTAATTCATCAATCAAGATATCCCAGTGCTTGGAAGATGTCATATTTCCATGAACGAGCACAATCACTTGTTCTCCACCATCCCGTTCACGATAAGAAATAGTTTCCCCGTTACTTAGTAACACTTTTTGCAACGTCATGTGAATTCCTCCCTATTTTTATCCCCAATTTATTGTTGTAGCTCCCCAGGCATAACCGATACCCGCGCTAACTAATACAACGATGTCTCCTTTTTGAAGTTTTCCATTTTGCTCTGCTAGATGTAAAGAAATGATTTGATCTAGTTGGCCAATATGTCCATATTCATGTAAATATATTGACTGATCTTCCAATAATCCAAGTTCATGTAATACGAAGTCATGTGCTGATTTTTTCATGTGAAGTATAGCTAGGTATGAAATATCTGGTTCTGAAAACCCACTCTTTACCAACGAATGTCTAATAACTTGTAGAAAATTTTGCATAGATTTTAGTTCCAATCGCTTTTTCATACCATTAGGATCTAAAACATCAAGTTTATATGCACCTGAAGCTAATAACTCTCCTGTTAATGGGGTTTTTGTGCCCCCTACCGGAACAACAACATCTTCAGAAAACGATCCATCTGTCATAATGTCTGATTCAAGAACTATATTCTCACCATGATTTTTTTTCAAAACTATTGCAGCTCCACCAGCACCAAGATTAAACATGAACCGTGTTCGTTCATTTGAATAATCAATAAAATCTCCGTTTCGATAACCACCTGTTAAAAGTACTGTCTCTATTGAATCATCAGATAACATTAAGCTTTTTGCTAACTTCAAAGCTAAAATTGTTGTACTACATCTAAGTGAAACATCAAAACCCCATGCGTGAAAAGCACCAATTTCTTCTTGAATTTTAATTGCTGCAGTCCATAAAGGGTATTCTTTATGCTCTTCACCAATATAAATGATACAATCGATTGATTTCGGGTCAATTCGACCTCTTACAAGTGCATTTTGAGCTGCCCATATAGCCATTTGAACAGTATGATCATTAGGTCCAGGAATGGTTTTTTTTGTGATCCCCATTTTGTTCTTGACAACATGTAATGGTATTCCAGAAGAAGATGAAATTTCTTCCGCCGACATGAATTGTGAAGGGATATATACACCAGTACTAGCGATTCCAATATGCATTATAAATCCTCCGAGTTAGATCGACCTTCTACTACATGTGGTTTTTTTCTTTTATAATAAGCTTGTCGTATCGTTCCGACAATACCTGCCGGAAAGAAAATTACCACTAAAATATAGAGAATTCCAAAGAAAATAATCCAACGTTCAAAAATAGGATATTCTTTTGCAAGTCCTGACAAATAGTGTTGCGATAACTCTATTACCCCAGCGCCTATTATAGGTCCAATAAGTGTTCCAACACCGCCAATGATTGTCATTAATAAGGCATCTAATGTAATATCCATCGTCAAGACGCTGGTATTTACAAATCGTAAACTTATTGCATAGAGTGCTCCTGCTAAACTCGCCACAACACCAGCCACAACTGATGCAATCACTTTGTAATGTAGCACTTTGAAACCTAATGATTTTGTTCGTTGCTCATTTTCACGGACTGCTACTAATATGTGACCAAGTGGGGATTGAACAAATCGTCTAAGTAAAATATAGGTCACAACTAAACACACTAGTACGACTAGATAGAACACCGCACGATCTTTAAAAACTTCTGGTGCCCGGAACGTAAAACCGTCATTCCCTGAAGTTAAACTACGCCATTTTTCAGTAAGAACTAAAAATAATCCTGATAGAGCAAGTGTTAACATAGCGTAAAAATGACTCTTTAAGCGTAAAGTCAATAAACCCACAATAAAGCTAATAATGCCTGCAATGATCATGCCTGTGACAATTGATAAAATAAAAACACCTATCGTTGGCTCTACGCGATCTAGCATTACTCCTGTGGTATACGCACCAATTCCGAAAAACATCGCGTGACCAAATGACACAATACCTGTATATCCTAGTAAAATGTCATAACTCATTGCTAGAATCGAAAAAATGAAAATTTGTGTTAAAAGTATTGTCCAAGTCCTTGAGTCTGTAACAAAAGGGAAGATGAACAACACAATGACAATAATGGTTAGGAAAATATTGTTCCATTGATATTTTGTAGTCATCTCTTCACCCCTTTACTCTAAATAATCCTTGCGGTCGGAAAATTAATACAATCGCCATAATCAACATGTTTACTGCTAACGATAGGGAAGGAACGTAGTAAGCCATATAGCTTCCTGTTAAACCCACTAAAATTGCTGCTAGCAAGGATCCTGGAAAACTTCCCATCCCTCCTATTACGACGACAATGAATCCTAATATGGCAAATTCCATTCCCATTTCTGCGTATATTACACCTGAGTATGGTGCCATTAAAGCACCACCGAGAGAAGCCAATACTGCTCCAGCAATAAATACATATAGAAATACATTATTTATATTAATACCGAGTGTTTGAACCATTTCCTTATTCATTACACCTGCACGAACGATTAAACCAACTTTCGTTTTCTTTAAAATATATTGAACAATACCGAACACAAGGAAACCTACAACGATAATGAACACACGGTATTTAATAATAATTACGTCCCCGATTTCCCAGCTACCTGCAAAGTAAGCTGGGGTTTTGGCAGCAATTTGATTTGGACCAAAAACGACTTTTAACATTTCTGTTAACACGAGCATAAAACCTAATGTGATTAATATTTGTTGGACGTGATTGCCATATACGGGTTTGATAATTAGCTTTTCTGTAATAAATCCCAGGATGATACCCGTTAGAATAGCGCCAAGAATAGCAAGTACAAAGCTTTCCGTAAGTGAATAAAACCAAACTGAAGAAAATGCGCCCCATGCAAATAATCCACCATGTGCAAAGTTAAGTACGTCCATCAATCCAAAAATCAACGTTAACCCGGCAGCTAAAAGGAAGATTAACATACCGGTGGCTAGCCCATTTATGGTCAAATTCATGAGTAGTTCCATTACTGTACCTCCTTATCCTATCCCTAAATATTTACGCTTTATTTGTTCATCTTGTATTAAGTCTTGCATCAATCCCGATTGGACGGTTTCACCATCATCTAAGAGTGTATATGTATCACCAATTCGGCTTGCCATCATAAAATTTTGTTCGACCAATACGATGGTTGTATGTTTTTTCATGTCAATAATGGCTTCCATCACTTTTTCTATTACAATAGGTGCAAGCCCTTTTGAAGGTTCATCTATTAAAAGAAGTTGATTGTTTCCTACAAAGGCGCGTGCCATAGCTAACATTTGTTTTTGTCCGCCTGATAATAGACCACCATCTTTTTTCCAAAATATTTTTAAATCTGGAAATAAATCTAATACATAGTCCTGCTTCCCTATAGTTTTTTCATCTTCAGTACGCATAGCCACTTTCATATTTTCTTCAACTGTCAATGTGGCAAAAATGCCTTGATCTTCTGGAACATAGCCAATTCCATTGTTTGCTATCACGTGAGTTTGTTTTTTTGTAATCTCTTGTCCCTTAAAGGCAACACGTCCTTTGGTAGCGGGTGTTAAACCTAATATTGTTTTAAGTGTGGTTGTTTTCCCTGCACCATTACGACCAAGTAATACACTGACCTCTCCTTCATTTGCTTGAAAGTTTACCCCCTGCAAAATATGATATTGTCCAATATAGGTGTGAACGTCCTCAACTTTTAGCAATGTGCTCATCGTATAATCCTCCTAAATAAGCATTTTGAACCATTTCATTTTGCATAATTTCTATCGGGGTTCCGTCTGCTAAAACCTTGCCATTAAACAGCACCATAATGGAATCCGATAAATCTAAAATCATATCCATTTTGTGTTCAATCAATAGAATTGTTTTATTTCCTTGTTCCTTTATCCGTCTAATGACTTCCAATATTGCGGGAACTTCTTCGAGTGACATCCCTGCTGTCGGTTCATCTAACAATAAAACTTCCGTGTCTAAAGCTAGTAACATCGCAATCTCAAGTTTGCGTTTTTCCCCATGAGATAATTGACTTGCAATTACATGTTTTTTTGAATAGAGTCGAACAAGTCCTAGCAACTCTTCAGCCTTTTGACTAAGAGATGTGTACTTTGAAATATGACGTATCATTTGGTAGCGAATTTTTTCTTTGGACTGTACAGCTATACGCACATTTTCTAACACGCTTAAATTAGGGAACACATTCGTAATTTGAAATGAACGACCCAACCCTTTTCGCGTGCGGTCAACAGAAGAAAAACGGATCATATCTTCATCTTTAAAATAAACTTTACCTTCAGTTGGTTTTAATTCTCCACTAATTAAATTAAAGAAAGTGGTCTTTCCAGCTCCATTTGGTCCAATAATTGATTTGAATTGATTTTCTGGCATTTCGAAATTTATGTGATCTACAGCTATATGTCCACCAAAACGAATGGTTAAGTTTTCAGTTTTTAATATCGTTGTCATGGGTTTCATCCTTTCTTCTGTCTCTCTCCATACACAAGACTGGTTCTCACACATGGAGAGAGACAGACCTGAATGAACAGGCCGTCTCAGTAGTTTAATTTTGAATTGGTGGTTCTGTTTCTTCCGGTGATAATTCGCGAATTAACACCGGCACGGGATAATCAATACCTTCTTGTTTTTCAAGTTTAATGGAGTACAACGTTTGTAAAGCCTGATGATCATCTTCACGGAACGTCATGGTTCCTTTCGGTGTGTCAAAAGACATCCCTTCCATAATTCCGATTAATTCATTACCATCTGCATTTCCTTCAGATTTCTTTAATGCTTCTATAATTGATATTGCAGCTGACATTCCTCCTGGAGTGAATAAGTCGGGAACTTCCCCGTTAAACTTTTCTTTATGTTTTTCTACTAACCAATCATTCACATTGTTATCTGGTAATGTATGGTAATAAACAGAAAATCCTTCCATGCCAACTAAAGGCTCCATGGTCGATAGAGCTGGGATATCAGGAGCACCTGTTGAAATTTTTATGCCTTTTTCTTGAATTTTTAAATCTGCTATTTGATTCCAAGGTGAGTTTGCTCCTGCCCAAACGACAAACAAATAATCCGGTTTTGCTTGAATCACTTTTTGTAAGTTGGAGGTGAAATCTGTTGCCGCTGGGTCTGCATACTCTTCTAAAACAATTTCAGCACCTAATTTTTCTGCTGCTTTTTTAAACGCTGCAACTCCATCTAAACCAAATGAATAGTCAGGTGCAAACGTTGCAATTTTAACACCTGATTTTGCAATTGCCGCAGCTCCAGCAACTGCATCCTGTGATGAGTTTCGTGATGTACGGAAAATATACGGGTTAAATTCAGCTCCTGTAATACTGTCAGCAACTGCTGGTTCAACTACCATAATTGTTTCATATTCTTCTGCTAGTGGTAAGACCGCTAACGTATCACCAGAACTAGAAGATCCTACAAGAAAATCCACTTCATCGTCTTCTAGTAGCTTAGTCGCTTTTTGAACAGCTACTTCTGGTTTCGTTTCAGTGTCTTCATAAACAATTTCAATTTTTTTGCCTGCTACTTCCATAGTTCCATCTGTAGCGAATTCTATCCCTAAATCAAAACCACGTTGTGTTTGTTTACCATAAGATTCTAAGGCTCCAGTTAAAGAGGCTAACACGCCAATCTTAATAGTGCCCCCTTCTTCCCCAGTACCGCTTACTGGAACCTTCCCTTCGTTGTCTTTGGTGTCCTCTGTAGTGTCTGAGTTTGTACAAGCAGAACTAATGATTAATACGAAAGCTAAAAACAGAAAAAACCATGCCTTTCTTTTCATGAAAATCCCCTTCCTCTTTGTACTTTTTGTAAGCGATTACTTGTTTCGTTTTTATCATATAAAACCTTAGTTACAAATGAGTTACAATTTAGAAATATAAAAATACCTGTATCGAGATTTACTCGAAACAGGTTAGGCATATCCATTAGCAATCAGTTCAAACATTCGTTCTGTCGTTTCCATGGGTTTCAATTCATACTCTTCTAAGAGCATTTGCACACATTTTTCATACCACTTAATCGCTTGTGATCTATTGTTTTTTTGATAGTACGCGTACATTAAAAGACGGTATGCTTCTTCCCATGTATAATCCAATTTTATTAATTTTTCAGCCCAGTAAATGGTTTGCTCGAATTGCTGGAGTCTAGTAGCATTCTGAGCTAACTTTTCAATAACTTGTAAATAAATTTGGTGAAAATGGTCTTGCTCAAATTGAAACCAATTGTAAACATTTTGATTTAAATAATAAGTTCCTCTATACAAAGCTATAGCTGATTTTAATAATGCACTAGCCAGTTGTGGATTTCGTTCATCTAATCCTTGAGCAACTAGCTGTTGAAATTTTTCGACATCACTAACGATTGCTGCTTTAGGATGAATTCGATACATTGTTTGTTTACGAATGATAAAATAAGATTCCGCACGAGGAAATCTTTTTGGTTCGAGTACATTATACAGTGCATTAAGTGCCACCTTGAAATCTCGAACAGCAGTCTTTTCATCCTGACCACCAAATAGTTCACTCACCAGTTCCTCTTTTGGAACAAATCTATTTTTATGGATAAATAAATATACAAATAAATCTTTTGCTTTTTCACGTTGCCATTTACGATCTTCTACTTCCTCTCTACCTAAAGAAATAGATATTGGACCTAGTAATTGAACATGTAAAGTATAACCCGGGTAAATAACATGTTGCTCTACTTGTAAATGTTGACCTATGCGATGAATTTCTTCATTATCAGGACAGTTCTTCATCGCATACTGAATTAGCGGGTAGAATTGTTGAATATCAAACGGTCCATACATTGTTATTTTTTCAATAAAAAATATATACTGTTCTCCCAAAAGTATATGAGCAAACTGTTTGATTTCTTGTGTAAATAGTTCTTTGTCTTCTAATTCAAATGCACAAATACTCAACCAAAACGAAGAAACCATTTTACCAAATGAATCTCCACATAAAGTAAAGTCAACTTTTGCTTGTTTTGCATAGCTACTCGCCTGATCATACTGATGAAATGTACAATAAATCATTGTTATGCCAATTTTTATAAATGCAGATAACCAGGCATCTTGAACACGTTCAGTTTCTATTAATCCCTTTTCTGCAAGAATCAACGCTTCATATTGTAATCCTTGTTTAGCTTTTAAAAGCGCTAACCCTAAATACGGTTCTGCTTTTCCCCTTGATACATTCAGTTGATCCATTTTTTCGATTGCTTGTAGGTACATACGCTCAGAATCAGGAGAATCTAAAAAATGATGTCGATCTATACTTTCCGCATGACCTTTTCTAATCAATCCAACGGCTTCTACAAATTTGGATTTTTCTCTGATTCCACTTTCAATCCCTTTAGTTGCATAGTAACTAGCCCGAGAAAGATTGCCTATCATTGCATTAAGTAAAGCTAATAGAACAGCCGTTTCACGATGTGAGTCTGGCACCATATCTTCTTCTCTCAAGCGATTTTCTAATAATTGAAGTGAGTCAGATAATTTTCCCATCCTTAATAATATTCGTGCATCTAAATTACCATTGATTAATAAAGTCTCTGGTAATTGTTCATCTTCAATAAAAGCTTTTGCTTCTTTTGTTTTTCCTAAATTCACGAGGTTTTCTGCAAATTGTCGCTTTAAATTGCTCATATCTTTCTGTGACATGGCATCCGTTTGATTCGCAAAAGATATGGCATTCGCTAAATGCGGATCAGCTAAACCTGGCTGAATCGTATCTAAATAGATATGCGCAAGCCCTGCATGTGCATAACTCGTATAAAAAGCATCTTTTTTAGCTGTAGCTAATAATAAACTTTTTTGATAGGCTTGTTTTGATTTTTCATAATATGCCAGATACCGATTAGCTTCTCCTTCAAAGTAATAAAGTGCTGGATACTCGTCAAAATAACTTTGAGGAATCTCTTTTAAACTATCTATAATTAAATCAAATTGCCCTAATTTTAATAACTTAGGCACAGCTTTCAAGACAATTTGAGTGATAAAATGAACATCTTTACTTTGAAGTGCATGATAAATTAAACGAATAGAATCGCTTTTCTGTTCAAAATGTTCTGCAGCTAATTTATGTGCCTTTTGAAATTCTACTAGATTAGTGTGTTTCCATTTAGTAATTAAATATTGTTGAAATAATGCGTGATACCGAAAAACCGAACCTTCACCTAATTGTTGAATGAAGCCGTGTTGATTACGGAACGATTGTAAGAAGTGAACAGCTTCCTTACCAAAAAATAACTGAATGAATTTCAGAGAAAATGTCGGGAAAACTGAAAATTGCATGAGCCAACTTTGCTCTTCTTCTTTATATCTAGTAAATACTTCTTCGGACAAATAATGAAATAAATCTTCCATAGCTGGTTTTAGAGAAATATTAAAACTACTATCTTCACTTACAGATTTAACTGCCATTAATTGAATAGCAATTGCCCAACCTTCTGTAATTTCCGAAATGTACTTGGATTCTTTTTCTGTTAAATGACGATCAAAATAATCTTCAAAATAAACAATTATTTCCTCTTCTGTAAAAACCAAGTCTTTTTCATTCACTTCTACTAATTGTCCATTCATTTTTAGCTTTAATAACTGTGTCCATTTAGGTTTTGATCGAGAAATCAAAACAATATGTACATATGATGGACAGTGTTCTAAAATTCTCTCCACCATAAAATTGATAGAGAAAACATGATCGATTAAATGATAATCATCAATGACAATTACTAAAGGTTCAGCGATTTGATCTAGCTCACTTACAAACCATGCATGCCAAGTTATTAATTCTTTATCACTAGTAAATGAAGGTTGAATAGACAAATCCTTCAGCAATTGTTGCCCAAAACTAGGAACGATACGTTGAATGCTACCGATTAAGTATCTTAAAAACGGAACCAAATCATCATCTTCAGATGACACGGTGTACCACGAACAATTAATTCTACTATCCGCGATAAATTGAGCAATAGCAGAACTTTTTCCATATCCTGCTCCACCTGAAATCAACGCACATTTTTTTGAAGAGATTTGTTTAAATGTGCGCGTTAAAGAAGCCCTACGCATATACGTTTCACTGGTTACGGGTGGAACGATTTTTGACTTCAGTAAAGGTACGTCCATGTAAAATTTCCCTCTCTTACAAACTATTTACCAAAATTATATCATAGCAATATTTAATTTGATTGAAAATTCAGTGATAAAATTAATACACCCTCCTTTTTTCTATCGACAAACAATTATTTTTTATTTCATGTATCTTTCCGTACTATCCGTACTATGTAAGTTGGTTTTCTAGTCGCTTTGAATCGAACTATAAGTTCAAGAACAAAAAGGACGAGCGAAGTGACAGTCACTTCGCTCGTCCTTTTCGTATAAGCAATCCCTTTACGAAAAAAAGACTGCCCATAAGGACAGTCTTCTCATAAATTTTTAGTTTTTCAATTTGTCACGTAATACCATTGGTAAGATACCACCATGACGATAGTAATCAACTTCTACTTCTGAGTCAAATCGTGCTAAAACGTCGAATTCTTTTACAGAACCGTCAGCATATTTAGCTACAACTTTTAAGATATCACGAGGTTTTACTCCTTCAGCAATATTCACGCTGATTTCTTCTTTCCCTGTTAAGCCAAGTGTTTCTGCACTTTGACCTGCCATGTATTGAAGTGGTAAAACACCCATCATTACTAAGTTCGAACGGTGAATACGTTCATAGCTTTCAGCAAGAACTATTTTAATGCCTAGTAAGTTAGTCCCTTTAGCTGCCCAGTCACGTGAAGATCCCATACCATAATCTTTACCTGCTAAAACAACTAAGCCAGTACCATCTTCTTGGTATTTCATAGCAGCATCATAAATTGCCATAATTTCGCCGTTTGGCCAGTAAGTTGTGAATCCACCTTCTGTACCTGATGCGATTTGGTTACGAATACGAATATTAGCAAATGTACCGCGCATCATTACATCGTGACTACCACGACGAGAGCCGTATGAGTTAAAGTTACGTACTTCTACTCCGCGGTCACGCAAGTATTTACCTGCAGGTGTATCTTTACCAATTGCACCAGCTGGTGAAATATGGTCAGTTGTAATTGAATCCCCAAATTTAGCAACTACACGAAGTCCAGCTAACGATTGAATATCGCTTGGCTCAATTGATAATCCTTCAAAGTATGGAGGATTTTGAATATACGTTGAATCTTCATCAAATGTATACAATGCATCGTTTGATGTTTCAATCGCATTCCAACGCTCATTTTCATTAAATACGCGTGCATATTCACTACGGAACAATTCAGGTGTAACCGTTTTAAGCATAACTGCTTTGATTTCATCAGTTGTTGGCCAAATGTCAGCAAAGAATACATCATTTCCTGCTTGGTCTTGCCCAAGTGATTCATTTTGAAGATCAATATCTACCGTACCTGCTAGTGCATATGCAACAACAAGTGGTGGTGAAGCTAAGTAGTTTGCTTTCACTAATGGGTGAATTCGACCTTCAAAGTTACGGTTACCTGAAAGGACAGAAGTAATTAGCAAATCGTTTTCAATGATACCTTTTTCGATTTCTGGAAGCATTGGACCTGAGTTACCGATACAAGTCGTACAACCATATCCAACTAAGTCAAATCCTACAGCACTTAGTGGTTCAAGAAGTCCAGCGTCACGTAAGTAACCTGTTACTACTTTTGAACCTGGAGCAAGTGAAGTTTTCACAAATGCTGGTGGACGTAAGCCTTTTTCTGCTGCTTTTTTCGCAACAAGACCCGCACCGATCATAACGAATGGATTAGAAGTATTTGTACATGATGTAATTGCTGCAATTCCAATAGCGCCTGTAGGAATTGTTACTTCCTTGCCATCTAATGTAATTGTTGCAGATTTCTTGAATTCTTTTTTAGATAGACCGAATCCTTGGTTACCTTGAGGAGCTACAACCGCTTTGTTAAACTCAAGTTTCATTTGAGATAAAGGAATTAAATCTTGTGGACGTTTAGGTCCTGACATGTTTGGCTCAATTTTAGATAAATCAAGTTCCACAACGTTTGTGTATGTTGGATCTTCATTATCGGCCGTAAAGAACATACCGTTTGCAGTTAAATATTCTTTCACTACTTGGATGTGCTCTTCATCACGGCTTGTTAAACGCATGTATGCAAGTGTTTCTTCATCAACTGGGAAGAAACCACAAGTTGCACCGTATTCAGGTGCCATGTTAGCAATTGTCGCACGATCAGCAAGTGGCAATTTTGTTACGCCAGCTCCGAAGAACTCAACAAATTTACCAACAACGCCTTGTGCACGAAGTACTTCTGTTACTTTAAGTGCTAAGTCAGTTGCTGTTGTTCCGTTTGGAAGGTCACCTGTTAGTTTAACACCGATAACTTCAGGTATTGGGAAGTATGAAGGCTGACCAAGCATACCTGCTTCAGCTTCTATTCCGCCAACGCCCCATCCAAGAACACCCATACCATTAATCATTGTTGTATGTGAGTCAGTACCTACTAATGTGTCTGGATACGTTTCGTATGAACCATCTTCGTTTTCTACTGCATGAACAACGTTTGCTAAGTACTCTAAGTTAACTTGGTGAACAATACCCGTTGCCGGTGGAACAGCACGGTAGTTGTCATAAGCTTTTTGAGCCCAGCTAAGGAACTGGTAACGTTCTGCATTACGTTCGAATTCTAACTCCATGTTAACGCGAAGTGAGTCAGATGTACCATATTTATCTACTTGAACAGAGTGGTCAATAACTAAATCAACCGGTATTGCTGGGTTGATTTTGTCTGGGTCTCCACCCATTTCAGCCATTGCTGAACGAAGTGCTGCTAAATCAACAACTACTGGTACACCCGTGAAATCTTGAAGGATAACGCGTGATGGTTTAAACGGAACTTCCGCTTCAGGATCAACGTCCTTACCCCATTTTGCCAATTTTTCTACGTGGTCATCTTTGATAACATATCCGTCATGTTGGCGCAATACGGACTCAAGTAATACTTTAATTGAATAAGGAAGTTTGGAAACATTTGCTACCCCTGCTTCTTCTAGTGCTGCTAAACGGTAGTAGTTATACGTTTTACCGTTCAATTCGAAAGAAGTGCGGCTATTGTGCAAGTTACTTTTTGCCATGTCTATTTCCTCCTTTTAATTTATGAAAAGGCTCTCATCTATTGCTAGCGACTTTTCTCCATTTCTAATCATAACTCAGTCTAGTTTATAAGTAAATTACATAAAGATTATAGGTTGTGATAAGTATTTGTTATGACCTTACAACATTTCGATTGTTTTTTTTAATTGTTTTAGATGTCTTTTTTCATGTAGACCGACAAAGGGAAACCATTGGATCAATGGCACTTGACCAAAAATGGGATGTTTGAATGATTTTTTAAGAAAGACATCTTTTGTGCTTGATTCATAGACATCTAATAAGAATAGACGTGTATCATGGAGTTCTTTCTCCATTTCTTTTTTTACTTTATAATCTTTGGTTGGTGCAGTATAACCTGGGGCTTTCACTTTTATTAAACGATTCGTAGAAAGTGCAATCGGTTTTTTCATCGACTTTGGGCTATCTGGATTTTTTAGTTCTCTTGCGATATTTGTCGCAATCACTGTTTCCATTCGCACGAGGTGTTCAAATATTTGTTTTACAGACCAACCTCCATTTGATGGGATTTTGTTGAACTGTTCGTCTGTTAATCCTTCAACTGTCTGAAATAGCACTTTTCGGATTGCATTATTGTCTTCTAAAAACATCTAAATACCCCCTATACTTTAACTCAAAAATCTTTTCCTTTGGTGGGTCGTCGGCACTAAACACGATTCGTTATTGCGTAGCAAGCGGTGTCGATTCTTCGCAATAATCCTATATACACTGTCGCGAAACACTTTCGGTACAAATTTTGTGTATTTCAAAAGATGGTACGGTGCACGTAAATAGGATGCAAGTGCTATAGCTGCATCAGACTCTACTAATAGTTCTTTTCCCTTAAGTAAGATAATTGAATCATTTTTTTGAAGTTCCGGGTACTTTTTTTTAATTTGAGTAGCAAGATCACTTTGAAGTGGAGTAAAGTACATTACTTCACTTTGTTCATGTTGCAATACAAATTGTACCGAACGTTGACAAAAACCACAGTTTCCATCGTAGAAAAGAATTGGATTTGTATACTCCATAAAATTCACCTTTTCTTCTTATATTACTTGAATTCGTTTGAAATCTACAATCTAACGTTTTCAATAAGAAGTAGTTATGGGACAATGTTTCATGTTAGAAAGGATGTTTACTTAATGAAGAACACAACAATGCAGAGACTTACCTCATCCTACGATCCTTGGGAAGCCTATCTAGATATGGAAATCCACGGGAAGCTAACTCTTTCGAACATTGAGTTCACTACAACGACACTTTGTAATATGCGTTGTGCTCATTGTGCAGTTGGCTATACATTACAAACGAAAGATCCAGAGGCATTACCCTTTGACCTTTTGCGCCAGCGTCTAGATGAAATTCCACATTTACAAACGTTAAGCATAACCGGTGGTGAACCGATGTTATCGAAAAAGTCGATGACGAATTATGTTCTCCCTCTATTAAAATACGCTCATGAGCGAGGGGTACGCACACAGATTAACTCGAATTTAACACTTGATCCAAAGCGATATATGATGATTGCTCCTTACTTAGATGTTTTACATATTTCACATAACTGGGGAACGGTGGACGAGTTTGTGGAAACAGGGTTTGCAGTAATGGAGAGAAAACCATCCTACGAGCAGCGCGCTACACTATTTAAGCGAATGATTGAAAATAGTCGTATGTTATCTGAAGCGGGTGTAATGGTATCTGCAGAAACCATGTTAAATAAAAAGACTTTACCTTACTTAGAGCATATACATCGTCAAGTTGTAGAAGAAATGAAATGTGCAAGACACGAAATTCATCCTATGTATCCCTCTGATTTTGCTAGCAGTTTGTCATCTTTGACTCTAGAAGAAACACGACAAGCTATTCATCATTTATTGGATATCCGAGATAAGAACACCTGGATGTTATTTGGCACATTGCCATTTTATCCATGTAGCGATAGCATTGAGGATCGTAAACTTCAACAAAGACTGAAAGAAGAATTGAATGTAACTGTTCGAAATGACCCAGATGGACGTTCACGATTAAATATTAATATTTTCTCTGGAGAAGTCATTGTGACTGATTTTGGTGACGCACCTGTACTTGGCAATCTCAAAAGTGATTCTTTACCTAACATATTCGATCTATGGCTAGACTCGACTCTTGCAAAAGAACTGAACTGCCATTGTCCCGCTGTAAAATGCCTTGGTCCAAACGTATTAGTGAAAAACATGTACTACAAAGACCATACATTTGTAAGTGGATCAGTTAAATGAGAAAGATGCCGAATTGATAACCGGAATGTAAGACATTAAAACCATATAAAAAGGGACTATAAAAACATTGGTAAGCCGTTCAGTTCGCTGTACACAACACAATTAAACATCAAAATAAACCGTTAATTCGCATTTGAATTAGCGGTCTTTTAACATTTATACATCAACTATTTACTCAAATAGAGCTTGTGTTAGCATAGGAATTAGCAATTGTTTAGCGATAAGAGGAGATCGGAATACTACAATTATCCAGCTAGAAAAGAGTAAAAAAACACCGCTGGAAGGCAGTGTTTTTTCACTCTTTAATTGGTATTCTATTTTGACTATTGTACTAATAACTCACCGATAATTTTCACTAATTCATCCCGTGTACTTGGCATTTTGTTTTTAATATCTTCATTACTCCAAGGTTCTTCTGTGTAAAAACTAGCAAAAGATTGATTTTCATACCTTGGTACCTCGTGCAAATGGTAATTAGACAAATCATTAAATAATATACCACCATCTTGACATATGGTTATACCTTCGGGTTTATATATTTTATTAAAAGCTATTGAAAGTAGTTGAGATGCTTCCATTATGGCAATCGCTGTTTCTAAATCAAGTTCATCTAAATCGCCAAAATGTTTCTTAGGTAATATTAAAATGTGTCCCTCGGTCGTGGTCTAAAATGCAACAAACAAATTTATCTTCATAAACCACATGAACTACTAAATCTTGATTCGCCAATGTACATCCTAAACATTCCAAATTCTCTTGCGTATTATCAACTTTCACATAGCTCACCTCTATTAAATAATTCTGTCTATGTTAACTTGAAAGGTCTTTTTGAAAAAAGAAAAGTCCTACTAAATGTTTTTTTCTTTTCTTTAATAAACAGTAAACTCTTTATTTAATTTCGAGCTTTACGATAGAAAAGCACTTCATTCGCTTTAAATATTCCACGCATCGTCCAAATCAAGTTCAAATATAATTTACTAGATGTATTTATTGACGAAACAAATTAGTAGAAGACCCTACTCAATTAAATTAAAGATGTTTTAAAAACATAGCTTACTTTTTCATAATTCATCTTATCTTCATAGAAACTGTGAGCATCTGTACGCTGTAATCCTGAAGATAATGCAACACTTTCATATTTATTTTCTTTTGCCCATTCATGAACATATGTAAGTAGTTTTTCTCCGTATCCTTTTGAACGTATAGTAGTATCTGTAACCAAGTCACAAACCCAAACAGATCTACCATAGTAAAGTGTTATCATCGGCTTAAAACCTGTAACTGCTACAATTTTATCATTATCTAGTAAAGCAAACATTTTGTATCTGTCATTCTCTTGTGCATCAATCACTAATTCAAGATAAGTATTTTCATCAAGATGAGTGCGTAACTGCTTCATAACTGGAAATGCTTCAATAATTTCTTGTCGTGATTGAAGTTCTTTAATCGTTAACGTATTCATGCATAAACCCCTTTAAGAATTTTAGATTAAGTTTATCATATTCTTTTCTTACTTACCGATAGCCATCCATGTAGCACAAAACCAAATAATATTAATGGGAGTTCAACAAGAGAAACGTTTTGCTTTGATTAATATTGAATCATAAAAAAGAAACTTAGTAGGAGGCACAAGTCATCAATTATTTTTCCGTACTTAATTAATTTTTCTCCCCTCTTCTCCACATTTATCCCATTACAAATAAAAAGACATAAACAATATTCTTCTTTTCAGAAGAATATTGTTTATGTCTTTTTTAGTTTTGCACACTATTTTCATCTTCCGTTTTTAATACCAAAACCATGTTATCTATGCTTCATGTTTACCCATACAATGCTCACATTCATATAAATAAGATTCATGTTGCTCTTTAATTTCACTTCCGCATTCACGACATTCTTTTTCCGGTAAGTTACGGTAAAATTCCAAAGTTTTCATTTTATTACCCCCATTTATTTTTTTATTAAGTTTATTGTACTATAACAGATTTTAAAAATCAATACTGTTATAAAATAAAATTTATATACTTTGTCAACATATACTTTCACTACAAAAGAGTTGATAAGTTTATGGTAGAACGCTTTTTAAAGATAAAGGTTGACCTACCACATAAAAGGATCGTAACGGGTTACTATGTTTGCATTTAGAATATGCCAAAAACCGATTCTCCTTAACTTGAAAGAGAGTCGGTTTTTTTGTTATCTAGCACATCGGTCAGAACCATAATTATTTAAAGTGTTTTATAGCCTCACGTTTGCTTAATGGTTTTAACTCATATGATGTTACAAACTGTTGTACAAATGCTGCATTCGTTTTTGCATATTCTCTTAACACCCAACCAATTGCCTTTTGGATGAAGAATTCATTTGAATGCGTATGTTTTAAAATAATTTCGATTAGCATTTTTTCATTTGTGGCATCTTTATATTTTAACTGATGCAAAATTGCTGCACGATTTAACCACATATTGTCAGATTCTGACCACTTTAGCATAACTTGTTCTCCGCTCTGACGGTCTTTTTTGACGATATGACCAACAATCGTAGGTGCAATGGAATCAACGCTATCCCACCACGATTTTTCGACTATCAACTTCTCAATAAACACTAAATCATCAATGTTTAGTAATTTAATTTTTTTATTGAGTAAAGCAATTGCCGCGTATTGGTACTCGCGCTCTCGCAATTGATAAATCTCCCACACCTCTTCAAGTAATTCAGGTTTCTCAGGTATTTCATGTTCAGAAAAGAATGTCTTTAGTATTTCCTTTCGTTCTGGGCTTTTAATCCCCAAAAACGGAAAATGATGCTTCATATAGGCTTTCATGGGTTCAGCTAGTTGTTCATTTCGAATATTTTCAAACATTTGAGTATATGTATGACGACTCCATTGTTTTTTCACATTAGAACACCTTCCAATAACTATTAATAATTGCTATAAAAAAAGAAGATAGACTAGCTATCCTCTTTTTTGGGATTAATCTTCATAAAAATTCAATGATATCGAATGCGAGGTTAAAAATAAAAACCGTATGAATCACTACAAACCACATTGCCTGTTTATTGAGCTTTTTCATCATGATTTGGTCCAACTCAAACACTCCTTTTTTACAATTATACTCTTCGAATTTTGAATTAGCAAAATATTTTTACAACTCTTTTTAACATGTTGATTCTCATAATAAATGAATTCTTGGAAATAATAATTACAAATGGTTATCCTAAAGAATTTTAACAATGTGGTTTGAACCTAATTAATTTAGGTTATCTATTAAGTAGGCAAGAAATAAACAATTATCGAACAGGAGATGACGAATATGGGATTCATTTTATATTTAATTATCGGAGGAATTATTGGTTGGTTAGCAGGTCTTATTTTAGGTAAAGACGTACCGGGCGGAATTATTGGTAACATTATTGCAGGTATTATTGGTGCTTGGATTGGCGGTATGTTGTTTAGCTTTGGACCAGTTATTGCAGACATTCAAATCATTCCAGCTTTAATTGGTGCAATTATTTTAATCTTCATCGTTAGCTTGATTATGAAAGCTTTACGTTAATATTGAATACGAAAAAGAGTCGTTCTAATTAGAACGACTCTTTTTTTATGGTGATGAAGAAGCAGCTTGTCCTTCTTTTTCGTGCTGTTCTTCGTATTTTTGATAATAATATAGAACTTCTTTCACATACTCATCGCTGTGATTGTACATAAATATGGCTTTTTCTAGATTACCCTCAGCAGCTCCACTACTCGCTAAATAATTTGCCGCACTAAACATGGCATCTTCTAATTGATATGGATCTGCTTTTCCGTCTTGATTAGCATCTATACCATACCCTCCATATTTTGCAATAACATCTGGATTAGTTTTGTCTTCATCTGGAATTGCACCTTTCCCTTTACCTGAACAACTTGGATGTTGCCAACCAACGAATGTGCAAGGCATGAACTGCATATGTCCTTCTGCTCCTACTGGCGATAGCAATGGATTCATGGTAGAGAATTTGGTTTCAATACGGTGATGTGCAGCTAGTAATGTCCATGGAATTTCATATTTTTTTGCTGCTTCTTTATAGATAGGTATATATTTTTCTGGAATGTCCATATCCAGCATCTTTTTAGGTGCATCTTTTAAAGATTCTGTTAATGTGTGAACTATAGGAAGTCTCTGAATATCGCCCCAGTATACACTTGTTAAAACAAAAATTGTCATAGAGATTGGAACCATAAGAATGATCAATAAGCCTTTTGCTACTACGGATAATTGTTTCTTTTTTTTTCTTATTTTCATTTTGTCGCATCCTGTACCTGTTTTTTATTATTTTATCACAAATCTGATGAGTCAGTCACTTGATTTCATATAACACCTTTGGTATGCCATGTACTCTTGATTTAAAGAAGATATAAAGACACACATGAAATTACTACGTGAAATAAAAAACTCGTATACAAAAAGATCATCCTTTTGTACACTAATTATTTATAGGAGGTGAGAAAAATGTGGCGAGACTTTAAGAAATTTGCATTAAAAGGAAATGTTATCGATTTGGCACTTGCAGTTGTTATTGGAGCAGCTTTCGGTAAAATCATAACTTCCCTCGTTGCAGACATTATCACACCGTTAATTGGCATTTTAATGGGTGGAGTGAATTTCACAGGTTTGGTATTTGAAGTTGGTAGCGCATCCGTAATGTATGGGAACTTTATACAATCAATCTTCGACTTTATCATCGTAGCTTTAGCTATCTTTATGGTCATTCGAATAATGATGAAATTCCAACGCAAAAAAGAAGCAGTAATTGAGGAAGGTCCAGCTATTGATGCGAAAGAAGCATTGCTTGTAGAAATTCGGGACTTATTAAAAAACCAGAAGACCTTATAGACAAAAAAAGAACGGCACTGTGTACTGTGCCCGTTCTTTTTAATTACCATGTTCAATTAAAGCTTTCATATCTGTAGCGATTTCTTCCTTCGGAACATCTAGATAGCCGTTATAGCTCTTTACAACAATCCCCTTTTGATCAACTAAATAATAACTTGTACCATGAATGACTTGATTTGATTTCGGGTCATCTTTCACAAGTGTTTTAAATGAATCACGCGCGAATTGTTCCATGTATATAGGGTCATAACCTGTAAGCAATTCCCATTTAGATTCATCAGGTGGATTAAACTTCGCTAAAAATTCAGTCATGATTTCATGTGTATCCACTTTTGGATCTACGCTAAAAGCTACTATTTTATAATCCTCTACATCTAATTTAATTAATTCATCCTGCACCATGGTCATATTCATAGTCATCGGTGGGCACACCGTTTCACAATTAGTAAAGATAAATGTAGCTAACCACACTGTACCTTTTAACTTTTCTAAAGAAACTTCTTCGCCTCTTTGTGATTCATGTGAAAATGAATCAACTTCCCATGCTGTTTCAGCTTTAAACTTAGATGAACTACATCCTGTTAATACGATTGCGCTCAACATGATGAGTGTAAATGCTTTTTTTAGTTTCGTCATAGACTCTCCCCGCTTTCGCTCCTTTTATCTTAGCGAATGAAATTTCCTAATACAAGGTGGGACACTCTTATGATTCTAACGAATTTGTGTCTAGCCATTTTTTCGACAAAACATTTATGAACAACGTAATAACTACTTCTTCTATTAATGTTATGCCTTTCTTCATACTTTTCCCCCTCCAAACTTAAAGAGAAATCGAAGAAAAGATACATTAGACGTGTTTTTTGATGAAGAACCTTTTATAATAGAAGGATAGTGTATAAGAGGTGAGTATGTTGGATGGTTGGTTTTTATGGTTTATTGTATTTTGGGTCTTTGTATTGGGCGGGCTATTTGCCATTGGTGGCTATTTTATGTTCCGCAAGTTTTTAAAAGTGTTACCGAAAGACGATGGGAAATCGATGCTCGATTGGGAAGAATATTATGTAAATGAATCTCTTCATTTATGGGGAGATCAAGCAAAAGCATTATTGAACGAACTCGTAACACCTGTTCCTGACTTGTTTCGCCCAGTTGCTAAACAAAAAATAGCGGGTAAAGTTGCTAAAATCGCATTAGAAGAACATGCAAAATCTATTGAGAACGATCATATTATTCGTGGCTATATTCAAGCAACCCCGAAGCGAGATCACAAATTCTTACGTAAAAAGTTAAAATCAATGGAAATTGATATGACGCCTTACGAACATTTATTTTAAAACTGGAAAGTGATGAAGCCAGACCATAAGAAAAAGCCGACCTATGAAGTAAAGGTCGGCTTTTGTGTGGAATTAGTCACAATCGTTTTTTCTAATTTTTTATATTGAACAAACATAGCTATGCGCCATGGCACAATCATTCCGAAAGCGAGTATCCAAAACATACCGCTCAACTCTCCTATATGAATCGTTGAGCTTAAGATTATCTTTGCAATTAAACGTACAATCAACAATCCAACTAAAATAAAAACAAAGGCTTTTGATTGTTTCAAATAAATATCACCATCTTTGACTTCAAATCTGGATGTCCAGATTAAGACGATTGAAAAAAGGAGTCCTACACTAAATGCTTCCACTATTTGAATCGGAGCTACACGGAAATACTCAAATACAAACATCAAGGCACCCGTCGACATGAAAAGAGGTGGTAAAATGATTTTCTTAGCGCTAGCTGGCTTTTTTGCAGATCTCGCTCGTACTGTCATAACAAGTGTACCCATAACGATTGCTACAATTGTCGATCCAATTACTAACCACTGCGAAGGAATTTGTTCGAGCATCTTATTCCTCCCACTTTATTAATTCTTGTAGTTTTTTACTTACATCCTGTACAGGAACAAACCGAGCATATCGAGCGAATTCTTTACCTTCACGCATCAATATGACAACAGGTGCGGTGAATAAGCTGAGTTGCCCTGCTAGTTCAGGTATTTCTGCTATATTTGCAACATAAAACGGAACAGATGTATCGTTTTCAAGCACTTTAATTTGCGGGTATAAACCTTCGCAGACCGAACAATTTGTCGTTTTTACAAATAACAAGAGGTGTTTCTTATGTTGAGAGATTTCTTGCCATTGCTCGTACGTTGTTATGGATTTCATCTTCAACACTCCACCTCTCTTTCATTACAGTGTACCTGTTAAAACCCTTGGAAGTCACCAAAAATCGGACTTAAAATGCGAATGATATACACCATGCCATCAAAGAACAATAAAATACCGACCGCAATCATTATAATACCGCCAATTTTAACGATTTTTGCATTATGTTTTCGAATCCAGCTAAGACGCGTAATGAATAGAGACAATACAAAGAATGGTATAGCAAATCCAAGGACATACGCTAACATATACCATACACCTGAACCTGGATTAGCTGATGCTAATACAAAAACAGATGCTAAAATAGGACCCGTGCACGGTTGCCAACCTGCTGCGAACGCCATTCCGATCAATACTGTTCCAATATAGCCTGTTGGTCTGTTTTTAAAATGAATTTTTCTATCTTTCATCAAAAATGCAGGAGTGAACACACCAATGACAATCAGTCCAAATATGACGATAAAAATGGCACCGACTTGGCGAATTAACTCTTGATTTTGTTGGAACAAGGTATAAAATAAACTCGTGCTAAACCCAAGAGCAATAAAGATGATTGAAAAGCCCAGTAGGAAAAATAGAGTATGAATCATTCCCCTTTTTTGCATTACACCACGATCCGTTTTCAATTCATCTAACGTCATGCCCGTAATATAAGAAAGAAATGCTGGATACAAAGGTAAAGTACACGGTGATATGAAGCTTAGAAAGCCTGCTCCAAATGCCAATAATAAATTGATGTCTGTCGTCATTTAGTTCGCTCCTTTATTACTCTTCTAACATCGTATCAAATTATTTGTCTAAAGACTTCATTATTGCTTGTGACATTTTTTTGTCTAAACAAAAGAGGTCACAAATGTGCCCTCTTTTGTTATCTTATATAGTTTCTTCCACAATTCCATTTTGCAGTAAATACATTTTGTGATAGAGACCTTTGCTTGCGAGTAACTGTTGATGATTGCCTCTTTCGACTACTTCACCTTGATGAAGAACAAGAATTAATTCAGCATCTTGAATTGTGCTTAAACGGTGCGCAATCGCTATTGTTGTTCGCCCCTGACGCATTTTTTCTAAACTTCTTTGAATGGCAACTTCTGTTTCTGTATCAATATTTGCGGTCGCTTCATCTAGCACCAAAATTTTAGGGTCTGTTGCCATCGTGCGTGCGAATGCGACGAGCTGACGTTGTCCACTTGAAAATGTCGAGCCACGCTCTGTTACTTTTTGTTTATAGCCATCTGGCAACTGATTAATAAATACATCCGCTTGTACGAATTCAGCTGCAGCTCGTACTTCTTCGTCTGTCATAGCTTGATTGTGCAACCGAATATTGCTTTCTATGTTACCGAAGAATAAGAATGGGTCTTGAAGAACGAGTCCCATTGTTTCGCGTAACTCTTGTGATTTGAAATCTTTAACTGACTGTCCATCTATCAAAATATCACCTTGTTCGAATTCATAAAAACGCATCAATAAATTGATAATGGAACTTTTCCCGCTTCCCGTATGGCCGACCAGTGCTACTGTCTCCCCAGGGTTCGCAGTAAAGGAAATATTTTTTAGCACATCCGTTTGTCCATCATATGAAAATGTCACATTATTAAATTCAATTTTACCAGCCACAATTTTTGCATTTGTATTGGCTTGGGTAGGCACTAGTTCCTCTTCATCTAGCAATTTGAAGACACGTGAAGCTGCAACAATGGCTTGTTGAAAGATAGATAAACGCTGCATCACTTGGTTAATTGGTTCAAAGAAACGATCAATATACGTCACAAAGGCATAAATTACACCCACTTCAATTGTATTACTGAAGGAGGTAATGCCGAAATAGCTTAATAGCATAATAAGTGCGAGCGCATACACCAAATCAATTGCAGGTCTTAGCAGCAAACTATCCATTTTAATATTGCGCTTACCTGCTTTCCAGTGTTGCTCGTTTATGTCATTAAACTCATCTTTTAAACGTGGCTCTTGACGGAACGCTTGAATCATGGACATTCCTTGTAAAGATTCCGCCAGTTTTGCATTTAATTGACTCAATCGTTCACGTAAATCTTGATAAAATACCGAGCTATAACGGCGGTATGTGCGAATGATTAAAAATAGTATAGGCAATAGAAACAGTGTGACCAATGCTAATTTTGCATTTAATATAAACATAGCAATATACACACCTACAACTAAAAATGCGCTCTGTACAAAGCCAACCAGTACACTGACAAACATGTCTTTAATTGCTTCCGTATCATTCGTTACGCGAGATACGATACTGCCAGCAGGCGTCTTATCAAAATACCGTAGCCCTAGGTTTTGTACTTTGGTAAAGACATCAATGCGCATTTGCTGAATGATTTTTAGTGCAATTTCTTGAAATTTCAGCAATTGGAAATAACTAATAAAAATATTGGATATTTGTATAAATATATACGCACTTGCCAGTCCGACAAGTGGCCCTGTTGGAAAATTTCCAACGATTAAATAATCATCGATAAACGTTTTGATTAGGATAGGTCCAACTACGTCTCCAATAACGGTAAGACCCAGTAAGAATAAGGCGAATGCTATGACTTTTTTGTGTGGCTTCAAATATGAAATAAGTCTTTTTAAAATGATGCTTTGGTCTTTGTTGGTAAGTTTCGGCTGTTGGTCCATTACGCCTCACCTCCCATTTCGACGAGCGCTTCTAGTTGTTGTAATTGATACATTTCGTAGTAACGTCCTTGTCGCTCCATAAGTTCTTTATGCGAACCTTTTTCAACAATGGTTCCTTCATGCAAAACAATGATTTGATGCGCATGTTGAATAGCACTTAATCGATGTGCCGTAATAATAGTGGTCTCATCACTACGAAACGCTTTCAATGACTCGAGTATTGCTTCTTCTGTTCGAGCATCAACAGCAGACAGTGAATCGTCTAAAATTAACAATTCTGGTTTCATCATTAATGCACGTGCAATCGCAATTCGCTGCTTTTGACCGCCTGATAAGGACACCCCTCTTTCACCAACAATCGTGTCATAACCATTTGTGAATTTTAAAATATCCTCATGAATATGTGCAAGACGAGATGCTTCATAGACATCTTCCAGTAGAGCACTGGTATTTGTAAAAGCAATGTTTCCAGCCACCGTAGTTGAAAATAAGAAGTGATCTTGTGGTACATACCCAATAGCTGAACGTAGACGTTCTTTTTTGTAGGCATTTATTGAATAGCCACCGTATGTGATCGTTCCGTTATACCCTTCGAATTCACGTAGTAACAACTTTAATATGGCGGTTTTCCCAGAACCCGTCTTTCCAACAATTCCTAAAGTTTCACCGCGTTTTAATGTGAAGTGAACATTGTGAAGTGCGTTACGCTCATCGTCTGGGAACTTAAACTCGTCGATATGAACGTCTAAATCACCTTGTGCTTTTACGTCAAGTGCATGTTCCGCATCATCAATATCGACTGGTTCAGCGAGTAACGTCCGAATCCGGTCGTAAGAAGCTCTGCCACGCTCGACAATGTTAAACAGCCATCCAAAGGCCAGCATAGGCCAGACGAGTAAGCCTAAATAGGCAGTAAATGCAATTAAATCACCAATTGTCATATCTCCAGCAATAATGAATCGTGCACCAAACACAATTGATAAGAAAAACGAAACACCGACAATTGCAGAAATAGTGGGATCAAATAACGAATCAACTTTCGCTACATGAATATTCTTTTCTACCACGTCATCCGATAACTTTACAAAGTCTTGTATATCTTCTTTTTCTTGACCAAATGTTTTGATGACCTTTATTCCCGAAATACTTTCTTGTGTCTTGTCGTTTAAGTTCGAGAATGCTTCTTGAGCAAAGTGGAAGCGATTGTGTAATTGTTTACCGTAGTAATTCGTTAAATATGCCATAATCGGCATTGGAATAAGAGCAATAAGCGTTAATTTCCAGTCGATGGTAATCGCCATCGCTGCAATGACAAAACTGCCTGTAGTCACTGAATCGACAAGCGTTAAGACACCCGCTCCCGCTGTTTGTTGAACTGCTGATAAATCATTGGTTGCATGTGCCATTAAATCCCCAACACGTCGCTTTTGATAAAAGCGCGGTGACATGCGAGTAAAGTGACGAAATAAACGCTCGCGCAATTGTCGTGCGAGCAAAATTGCTGAACCGAAAATCAACATTCTCCAGTAATAGCGAATGGTATACATGGCAAGTGCCGCACCAGCAAGCAACAGCAACACTTTAAAAAGCGTTTCGCTCGTTAAGGCACCTAGTCGAATTTCATCGACGACATAACCAATTATTTTAGGTGGTAGCAGTTGTAATAATGCAACAACCATCAGCATGATGATACCGAAGATATACTGTTTCTTTCTCTCTTTAAAAAACCATCCTAAATCTAAAAACACTTTCACGCATGTATCCCCCGATTTCTTTTTTAGCCTTTTTCAGTTTAGCAAATGTTCGGAATTTAGTGAAGATACAAAATGAAAATTATTCGGGTTGTGAAATAGTTTGAATATCTTGAAAAGGAATCCATATCGTCAATTCTTTTTCCGTTACTAGTTTGAACATCCTCCGATTTAAATCAATGTGATGAATTACTCCAAGAACTTCTTGAGCTCCTCGTCCTTCGTGTTCTGTAAAACGGATACGAATCAGCGTACTGGCAACCATTGATTCAGCAATCGTATAATGCCATTCTTCTAATTGTTGTTCATCTACTTCAACAGCTTTCACGCGTCCTTCTTCTTGTTGCCACTCTCTTAACATCTTCACGTGCTCCGGTAGCATCATTGCGGTCCATTTAATACGTCCACGGTCGCGTAACATATATCATTCCTTCCTTTTTTATTAGGCTTTGTGTCCCCCAATTAATTTTGAGCGAGCTCGAGCGGTTCCCGCTTCTGTATAGGAAACGGCGCGTAGTAACGCCGCTGAGCCATACTTACTGCGAATTTGATCCATAGCGGAACCAAGCTTGCGTTTGCGCCACTTTTCCGCCTCGAATAGGCTGAGTTGCATAGAATGCTCAGATTCTACATTCGATAAGGTCACAGACAAACGCCTAACTGGCCGATCATCAAAATGTTCATGTAACAATTTCACGCATATATTATAAATTTTCATCGTGTCGTTTGTAGCTTCTTCCATCGAATGACTACGATGGAACCCTCCCCCAAAAGCATTCTTGCTATACTCGACACCGAGATGAACGGTACGACCTACTTTCCCCGCTTCGCGCGTACGTCTCGCCACGTCTTCTGTCATTTCAAGTACAACCGCCAGAATATCTTCCAGTTTGCAGTAATCACGAAATAGAACCTGTCCTTTACCGTAACTAATTTGACCTTCTACGATAGGAGCACCAAGTTCGGATAAATCAATTCCCCACGCGTGGTGATACAATTGGTTCCCCATCACGCCAAACTTCGATTCAAGTGTCGCTAACTCCGTTTTTGCCAAATCACCAACTGAAAAAATCCCCATGGCATTTAAGTTTTTTTCCATTCGAGGTCCGATGCCCCACATCTCGCTAAGAGGGGATATTGGCCATAACTTCGTTGGCACATCTTCATAGGTCCACCGAGCAAATCCTGTTTTTTTTGCATCTAAATCAAGCGCTAATTTCGACATTAACATATTCGGTCCCATGCCCATCGCAGAAGGTAATTGAAACTGCTCCAGCAAATCGTCCTGAATGCGCTGAATGGTTTGCTCAATAGGTCCCCACAGCCGCTCCGTTCCTGCTAAATCGATAAAACTTTCATCCACACTGTAAACGTGAATCGATTCTTTCGGCACATACTCACTAAGTAATCGGGTAATTTCCATCGATACCCGTACAAAAAAACCCATTTTCGGTTCAATTAATCGAATGTCCGGATGATCAGGTATTTCAAATAAGCGTGTGCCTGTTTTCACACCAAATTCTTTTTTTAATGGGGGTGAAGCCGCTAAAACGATACTTCCTCGCTGTTCTAGATTCCCAATAATCGCAATCGGCGTTTTCATCACGTCAAGACCTTCATCGGCTGCAGCACAGCTAGCGTAGAAGCTTCGCATATCGAGACAGATAATTTTTCGATCTGGATATTGTTCATACATGATGCCATCCTCCTCCAAAACGAACAAATGTTCTTTCTGCAAGTATACACCGAACGAACGTTCTTAATCAATGGATGGTAAATATTTTCAATTTGCTATATTTTCTGTGAGGAGTCCCGATACTTGCCACAAAATTAATCGCGTTTTACTAGCATTTCTGCTGATAAAAAGATGTGCGATTTATAATGAACATATATACCTCCCCTAATTTCCCCACTTGACCGAAGCCACTGGTGATTAGATATCAAAAATACCTGACTCAATTAATCCACAACAAAAAAGTATTCGAGACTTATCGAATACTTTTTTGTTTATATGAGTCTTTCACCTGAAATGGATCGTGCTGCATGAATTCCGCTTGTTGCAGACCCAATCGTGCCTCCACCTGGGAAAATGTGATCGCCACATACATAAAAATTCGGTAGTCCTGACCGATGAGAGATGGCATTAAATAAAGAAGACTTCAGCGTTTGAGGAAATCCACCTACATGGCCGTTTGGTCGACCCGTGAAGCGCTCCCAGCCTTTTGGTGCGCCAGTTTCAAAATGAACAATCGATTCCCGAAAATGTGGAACCACTTTTTCTATCGATTGGACCATACGTTCGCTTAACTCATCTCGGACCGCATCATACTTTTCTTTTGTGTCCCAACGATGTGCCTCTGAATGGGTAGAAATGGTGATTGTTTGAATACCATCAGGTGCTCGAAGGATGTCTTCAGGCTTAGAGGCTGACATGAAAAAATGTCCTCCTTCTGCAAGACCCTGTGCACTATCTAATGAAATTTGCCGAAATGATGGGAGTGGTGATTGAAGCTTTCTCCAGTCGACAGCAATGTATAGCGTCAAAGTCGTCCATGTTGGTGTAGTAATCCCTTCACGCAAGGGTTTCATTAACTGTATGAGCAAATTAGGCGAAAGGATATTTGGCAATTGGTGAATTGGAACATTTAAAATTACGTGTGTTGCTTCATATGTATTGCCTCGATGATCGGTTGCTAGCCACATGTCATTAATTCGCTCAAGCATCGAAACTGTCCGTCGCTTTCTAAGGATTCCACCATTTTCTACTAAGCTTTCTCCCATTCTTTCAGCAAATTGGTATACACCGCCTGGTACGTAATAAGCCCCTTCGTGATATATATCAAGTGCGACAGCTGCGAGTAGATAGGACACATCCTCACTCCCCGTTTGCATACTATCAATTAACAATCCATCAATCATCTGTCGAAACTCCTGAACATCTTGAAGCCCATGCACACGAAGGCGCTTATCGAGTGTTTGATTAAAATATGGCAGTAATCGAATGTGCTTTGGTTGCAATGAGCCAAGTAAGTAAAGCCATTCTTTTGCTGTGGTAGGAGGAAGTACTGGCAAGCGATCCATTAAAGTGCGAACAATACGAGCAGTTTGATAAATTTCGTGATAGAAGGATTTAATGCCAGCTGTAAACTGAGGGAAGTGCTGTACCATATGGTGAACATGTTGCGCTCGATCTTTATAAAAAGTGAACGTGTCATGTGGATGCACCATTTGCATGACACACTCGAGTGGTTCTATGGAAAGAGGCTTTTGCAAAAAACGGAAAACGCGTTCGTGAATTCCACCTTCCTCAAGCCCCATGCCAAGAGTGGCCCCTACAGGAAACACATAATTATGTCGCTTGAATTTACCTGCACATCCGCCTAGTTCTGACGACGATTCAAGAAGTGTCACATTTGCACCATGTTTAGCTAATAGAGAAGCGGCAGTTAATCCACCAATCCCCGCACCTACAACGAGTACGTTTTTGTCCATTGTCCATCCCTCCTTTACTCCATTATGCGAAATAAGAGAGGCAATACACAACTTTCAATCGGCACAGAGACCGTTAAGACACTTCGAATCTAGTTAAGTGTCTTTTATTTGTTCTTTTAATATTCCTTTTAAAGTCTGAGCGTTTTTTTGTTAATGTTCCAAAGGTGTCTTCATCCCGATAATCATTGCTGTTTTATTTTTTGATTGAACCAAATGGAATATTTGGAGGTACAAACCTATATACATATGCCAGAGCTAGACATAATTGATTTAATGGAGGCGTATTCTGTTAATAATACTTTCCACTAAGAGAAGAGGTCTAGTCATTTTACTGAATCCCCCCAAAAAGTCCACTACAGCACTGTTCTCCTACCAATTTAACTTAGGAAAACAGTGCTGTTCGGGAACATGATTTTTTTAATGTGGAGGTGTGTTTTTTTGAGAAAAATTTTAATTAGTTTTGGCATTTTCTGTTTTTCAGGTTTATTCTTTGTTCTAATTAACCCCATAGAATGGCTAGATCATAAACAATTATCTAAAGAAGAAACAATAGTAGAGAATGAACTATTGGCATTTTTAAACATAATTATAGTAGAAGAATTGAGAGACATCGATGAAGTAAAAGAAATAAAATCCGATTATAAGTCGATTATTATTAATACCTCCATCAATAGTTTAGATACAAAAAAGCAGATTGAACTAACAGATCAGATATTTTCGAAACTTAAAATAATGAATAAACGAAATGGTATTGATGAAGTAATAAATTATACAGTACTATTGGAAACTGAAGATGGAATAGTTGTTGGTGAAATAAAGTTTGGTGATTATCTCCCATATTAAATAAAATTGGATGGTTTGACCGGATTCTGAAAATCGTGATGAAGTGAAAAAGTGCGGAAACCATGTAATTACTTATTATTGATTTTGCAGAATCGTTAATTTTCGAAACCATTCTTCATCATGCATGGCTAGAGCTAAATCAATTAGCATATCGATATCTTGTGATTTTACATCACTAGGTAAAGGGGTTATACAATTATTTGGATAAGACTTAAAAAAACGTTTGTACAGCTTGCCAGGAGTATAATTCAATCCAAATAATTCAACAATCGAAATATCGTGATAAGCTTCTGAGATGATTCCTTTGAATGTCTGTCCATCCGTAGTAGTGACTTCCACCCATTGTTCTTTTTGAGGTAATTCAGTTTTAAATTGTGACTGAATCAATTCACCTGATGCAAGGTCAGAGCTGTGAAATCCATTCATATGGTCTATCATTTTTTTTTTACTGCCACAAAATACTCCACATATTGGGCACCGTGATAATTCCATTTCCCCACTCCCTTCTACAGCAAAATAGGTTCGAACTATGCATTAAGCAACTATCCAACTTCTTTTGCATATTCGTATTATTTCCATTAATTTTTCATTGTATTCCAATTTTGTTCAATACGACCTACATATCCAATGTTGTTATTAAAATTATCATCCTCGTGAATCAAGTCTTTTTATACTGTGACACTTTTAAAGTGTAGTTTTGATTCTTTATATAAGAAATTGAACTAGAAACGTGAAGGTTTCAGCATATATAATAAGATTCAGGAGATTATAAGGTGAATGTTTCGAGTAAAAGGAGCAGAAAATAGTGCATATCTTTTTAATTTTAGTTATTTTGTCTAACATTTACTTACAAATAACACCAGCTTCTGAAGGTGCGAAAGAACTCGTTGAAAAAAACAGTAAGAAAACCAGTCAAGAATTGACACAAGAAACAATTTTAAAAGATTATTCAATCGCAGTTAATCTTCAAATCATTTCAAATGGAGCTAAAACAAAAACAGATGTCTACCCATTTGAAAAAGTTTTTTTAGAGAGTGGGTATAAAGAAGTTAATAAGGCCCTGCAAGAAAGCAAATACTATTTTCAGCGTGAAATTGCTTTACCAACACAAGTACCTCCTGTTAATTTCACTCACAACTTCGGTCGAATTAGTCACTCTTTTGGAAAAGAGAATGATGTATTTGAAATAACCTATATAAATGAGAATTTGGGACATAATCATTATCAAATTCGAGTCAAACCAGTCAAATATAAAGTAGAATTTAGTGAAGAGAAAATTAATCAAAGAATAAAATTAAGTGATGGAAATGAAGCGATTTACAGTACCAAACTACCACTTGATCTCCTAGCATTCGAAAAAGACGGTTTGCAGTATATTTTATTAGTGGATAAAAAAATCTCAAAAACAGTAACAATAAATGTATTAGTGGATATCGCAAATTCTATAAAGTAAAAAATAAGTGAACCTGTTTGTAAAATAGGTTCACTTATCTATTAACTATCTGAATTTCTGCTACTGACAATAAATCACGGATTTTCTGCTCATTTTGGACGCAACCACGCATCTTACCGAAAAAGAAAAAGAGCTGTCTGAGCAGCTCAAATTTTCCACTATGCAACCCATAAGTTGGACAAAATACTCTTTAATTCTGCATACAACGTGCGAACTCTATTGCTTCTTTAGTAGAATTAATTAAATTTGTACTTCCTTTTAATTTTCTAAGTTCTAACGCTTCCTGAAAACACTTCATTGCTTCCTCTACTCTTTTTAATTCTAGGAGACACTTTCCTTTATGTTGAAATACAAAATCTAAGTATGTATTTAATTCAGGTTTATTACACTTAATCAATGCTTGATTAAATTTCCCTAATGCTTTTTCGTGTTTATTGTCATATTTCAAAGCCTCTCCAAGGCGAATTAAAGAGATTATTTCTCTGGTATAGTTCCTTTCATTTATTGAATGATCAAGGTTTAATTTTAAATATTTAATCGCTATTCTGGGTTTTCCATAAATCCTGTATAGATTTCCTAATGTTCCGTAAAGAAAATATTTTTCATCTTTATTATCTAATTTGTCTTCTATCATTTGTTCTAATATAGTTTCAGCTTTAATGATTATTTGTATTAACTGAGAAGGATTTGATGATTTCTCACGAAGACATTCATTTGAGTCAAAATAAATATTATCAGTCATTGAAGAAAGTTCTTCCTTCAAACTTTTTAAATTCACACACTCCCTCCTCCTCCTCTATTGCTACCTTTTCTTTTCTTTCTATATTAAATACTTCTCCTTGATGATATTCACATGATGAAGTTCATGACCTGCAATAATGTAAGCTAGAGCACTTACGGAAATTTCGTTGTTGTTGGCGATTCCTTTTCTAGACCAAACTTCTTCTGACAACCCACGCAATAGGGAGATAGTTGAATGCCTTACTACAGTAAATTCTTCTAGTAAATCTGGTAACGAGCGGGAATCAAATGAAGCCTCTTTCACATATTTCTCGTCATCGTAGCCAGCAAGTGGAGTTTTGTCTCCCCTTGCTATATGGAGCAACCGGTAACTCATAATTCGTTCAGTATCTATGATATGACCAACAACTTCTTTCAACGTCCATTTTCCAAATGCATAACGATAATTCGACTGTGTCTCCGAAATGTCTGAAAGCAAAATCGTTGTGTTTTCAAGTTGAGTTCTAAGTGTTTCTTCTAGATATCCTTCTGAAACTAGATCAATATACTTTCCAAAATAAGCGGGAAATTCTTCATTTCTTGGTTTTGTCCACATTGTGTTTTCCTCCTCGTTTCTATCACAAATTACAGCTTATAAATCAATGGTAATAATTATGTATTTAGCAATTGCGGTATTCGCAAGTTTCTGATTGAGTTGGTGTCCCTTGATGGAAAAACATTTTCCAAATTCCATCACTAAATTTCCATATGGAACTACGCAGTGTATGCTGCATTTTTACTTCGTTAAATATACGGTAAGTCGTTAACACTATATTTGGAGCTAATTGATGAATTTCAAAATTACTTAATAACATCTTTACTACACCTATTCCATCTTTCTGAATACCGTCCTTGTACCATACATTACCTGAACTCCCAAATTCGAAAAAATCGTTTTCAAGTAACTTTTCAATTTCCTCTGGAGATGTACGAATTTCGGGGTGCAACAATTTTTCTTCTAGCTGACGTAGATGTTCCTTTAACGTAATTTGTAATTCCAATTTCCTAATCCCCTTTTGTGAATTTGATTCATAGTAATACCCATTTTATATACCTCTACAAATAAACACATTTTCCTTTTATAAAAAATTACGATATTTATAAAATTAATCATAAGAATACTACATTTCTGAAATTTTTTTAAATCAACATGACTAGTAGATTGGGGTATAGAAAGGTATAATAAACCTAATTTATTTAAGCAAACGAGGTTTTCTTTATGTTGGAATGGATAGCTATAATAACAATGTTAGTTGACCATATAGGCTATGAGTTTTTCCCGTCTGATATTACTTGGAGGACTATAGGAAGAGTAGCTTTTCCAGTTTACACATTCCTATTAGTAAGGGGTTTGACATTAACAAGAAGTCGATCAACCTATTTTAAGAGATTAGTCATTATTGCTGTATTAGCGCAAATTCCTTTTACACTACTTTTCGAAACCTACTCTTTAAACGTAATCTTCACCTTATTATACGGAGCAAGTGCAGTTGTACTTTATGAAAAAGTAAACCGATTTTGGGGAATTATCATTCTCACAATTCTTGGTTTCATAATGATGCCATTTTCAGATTTCACCGACTATGGTCTATATGGATATGGCTTATTTTTACTCTACTATTTTCTGAAAGAAAAACCTATTGCTCTACTAATAGGTCATTTAATTTTAGACGTCTTATATAGCTTGAACTACTTTGAATCGTGGCACTCCATTCAATCATTTAGTATCATCGCTACGTTAATCATAATATTTAAAAAGCACCTTCCTGTAGTGAAAATTCATAGACTATTCTATCGATCTTTTTACCCATCACATTTATTAATTTTATATCTCCTGTCTTTAATGATTCATAGATAGGGAGATTCAAACTCAATAATTACTACTTAGATAATACAAAATCATAACTATCCTATTCTCTTACATATTTATTTATAGAGCTGAACAAACAAGCTCATCAACAATCTGGATAGGTATTTCGCAAAAAAATGACAGATTGATTGATTAAAGCTTTCAAGACATCCACGTCAATATCTGCTACTTTATTAATGTAAACACAAGCTTTTCCTGTCGTATGTTTTCCAAAGTCTTTTAATAAATCTTCTCGTTTCGCATCACCTGGTGCAAAATACAAACTAATCTTAGCTTTTCGAGGTGAAAAACCAACAACTGCTGCATCACCTTCATGGCCAGATTCGTATTTATAATGATATGAACCGAAACCAATGATACTTGGTCCCCACATCTTTGCAGTAAAACCTGTTGTTTCAGAAAAAATATCTAATAATTTATAGGCGTCTTCTCGCTTTTTAATATTTTCAACATTTTCAATAAACTCAATGACACTGCTTTCTGTTTCTCTCGTTTTTAGTTCATACATAAGTTAAATCTCTCCTAATCAAAAGTTTTTAGAAATAATTAAACGTAAGTTTGCATGCATTTAATAACTGGAAATTTTTAAGAGCCTTTGACAAACGATAATCCTCTATCATTAAGAGCACGACGAATTTGCTCAAGTGCTTTAGGTCCCATACCATGTAATTTCATTACTTCAACTTCACTAAGTTTGGTAAACTGCTCAAGTTGCAAATAACCCGCTCTCTCAAGTGCTCGCTGTGCTGGCTTAGCTAATTCAGTTGGAAGATTACTATGCATACCAAGGTTATTTGGAATCAATTTTCTCATACCTTTCTTTTATATTAAAAATTCATTAATTATAGGGATATTCGTCTTTTCACCCCATAAATCCTTCTTTAAAATAATTTGACCATAATTGTTTTAAACCCTAGGACGCTATTTTATCTGGACGGCACAAGTGTATCATTACTGGAAAAATCATCGTGAGGACATAGTATCAATTAGAGATAACGAAGGTAAAGAAGTAGATTCTTACAAGTACGATGCCTATTTACTTTTATTAACAGGAGTACGCGAATTGGCTCAAGCTAACTCAATTCGGTATCAAGAAACAAAAAATTATTATCTGTAAGCACGGTATTAGAACACCGAGAAAGGTAACTTCCTAGTAATAGAATCCGCATCCTAGTGATCAGGCTGAACCGTTATCACCAAATGGATATACTTATGCTAATCCAGTAATACTGGTGAACCCCACCGCCACTACTTTTTTTTTGAAATTCGCTGCACAATTGATTAAGTCGTGTTCAGAAAAGGACGACTTTTGGAACAGGGAAATTGGACAAATGAAAAAGTATCGGTAAAAGTACAATGTACTTTTACCGAAACTTGATTTAAATAGATATTTGGGAATTCAAATCTTTCATAATTGCGCAGACTTTCCTCACTTCACACAAATAAACTGTACTGTTCTATAAATTAGCGATAGAAGAAACTTGTACAAAATGTTTTCGACGATATACGTTTAAAGCAACACCTATTATAAATGCATTCAATACAGTTGGCATTAAGCCATAACTAATAAAAGGTAAGGGCATAGAAGAAATCGGTACCAAGCCTATTGTCATACCGACTTCGTATAATAATTGCGTTGAAAAAATGGCGATGCAACCAGATATCAGTAATTTACCGAATGGATTCTTTATCATCGTTAAAATAAGTGCTAGACGTACAAGTGTTAAACATAGAATTATAAAAATAACAAAGGCTAAAGCAAGACCAAATGATTGAATGATATGTCCGAATACTAAATCCGTATGCGCTTCTGGTATAACAAAAGCCGTCCCACTCCCAAACCATTTTGCCTCTCGTAAAATATCTGCAAGTAAAATGTTTATAGATCCACTCGAAGTTGCATATGCTTCAGGGTTCCAAAAGCCGAATAGACGAACTAATTGATAATCTGCTATTACCCCTTTTTTATAACTAATGACCATGAAACTTATGAAACCAACAATAACTCCAATAACCAGAACAATAATAGCTCCTTTTTGTTTCCAAGAAAATTTACTCTGTAAAAATAACACGAATGTCATAACGCTATAAATAAACAAGACCGACAAATTCGGAATATAACTAAGTAAAACGAATGAAAATATAACAAGTACAATCGCCTGCCATAATGGAAAGTTTTCTTTCGCGAAAAGTGCAGCCCATGCAATACAAAACAAAGGAATAGCAAGCCATACTTGCAATGTAATTGGTCCAATACTAAACATAGGTTCCCCGTTTATTTGCTGATTATGGAAAAGATAAAGAAATGTAACAAATAAAGCACCTGCAGCAAAAAAAGCATATCCCCAGCGTGTAAATTTACTATAATCAACCAACATTAGTCCTATTACCACAATGATTCCTGCAATAATATGAAATATTTTATTTTCAATATATAATTGAATGTTATATTGAGGACCATTTAATGCAAGTATCGGTAAAAAGCTAATAATCATCATACCGATAATTAATGACACAAGTAACCAATCTATTTTGGGTTTATGTAATCGGTTGAATGATTTGCCTAGTGTAGATGGATTCCCCATTTCTAACACAGACTTTTCCTCTGCTTCCAATTTACTATAACCCTTTTTCATCCAAGCGACTTTTTCATGTTGCATATGTTGAGATAGTTCTGCTTTCACATATCCTTTTGCTTCCTTCGAACGAATATGCGAAAGAACCTGCTCTAAAAATTGCTTACTGTCCATTCGTAGTCACCTCTTGTAATAAAGGTTTTAGCGAAAGTTGCTTTTTTTGCAATTGTGATTGCTTTTGTAAGGTTTTTAAGCCCTTTTTTGATAGCTTGTAAAATTTTTCACCGTCTTCATTCCAATAAGCATCAAGATAGCCATTTTGTTCTGCTTCGTGAAGTGTTGTATAAACGATGCCCTCATTTAAATGAATCACTTTTATTCCTTTCATATGAAGTAATTGTGTAATCTCAGTCCCTGTTTTCTCTTCAATGAGAAGGGGGAAGATATCTGCTATTAAGTCAATTGATTGCATTTGAACGATTTGCTTATGTGCTTTTTCTCGATGTTCGTCCGTAAAGTTTATTTCTTTAAATGTAGTACTTTTCATTGCCTTTTTTAAGCTCTTTAGTCGTTCTTCCATTAGAATCCCTCCAGTCGTTCTTTTAATATGGCTTTTCCTTTACGCAGCCTTGTTTTGACCGTATTCTCATTACTCCTTAAAACCTTTGCAATTTCTTTTATCGTCAATTCTTCAAAATAAAATAAATAAATGACTTCTCGATACTTTATAGGCAGACTCATGACCGTATTCGCAAGGGATACATCTTCTTCTTGTTGCATGATTATTTGTTCGACATCAGAAGCAGAATTGATTGAATTTAAAAATAGATCATCCATTGTATGTACTTGTTGGTTATACCAGCTTTTCAAATAATCTTTTGTGTGATTGATTGCAATTCGCCATAGCCAAGTTTTGATTGACGACTGTCCTTTGTAAGTTGGCAACGCTTTGAAACATTTCACAAAGATCTCCTGCGTTAAATCTTCAGCAATTGCTTCGTTATGTACGTAAGCATAGACAAGTTGCAAGACCTGCTGCCCATGTGTAGTCATTAAGTTATTAATGACTGCATCGAATTCTGTTTTATCGGCATTCACAATAAATAATTCTTCCAAACGCTGTCCCCTCATTTCGCACATTAGACGACCGTAAAAGATAGAAAGTTTTCATTTTTTATTAATCCCCTAAAAATATTGATAAAAACAATTAAACCACCGATAATTATATCCTCGATGGTTTAGTTTATCAGTTTAAAAATATTAGAAGCTGTTTATTGAGCAATACTGCACAAATGTTCAATATTCGGGATTTGAAATATCCTTGAAAATCGAATTCCCTTATATCTCAAATGAAAAGGACAGACGTAATTTAGTTCCTGTGTTCATTTAATATAATATTTGTAATATAACTTAAAATCGGTGCGAATTATCGATTAAAGTTACAGATATTTTTAGAACCAGTACCGTCGTGTTCAGAAAAGGACGAGTTTAGTTAAAACTTGAGAATGAATAGGGAAGTTATCTAAGATACTTGACTAATCGTAAGAACAGTCGCATTGTTTTAAACTCTTGAAGTTATTACTCATGAACTTTCACGAATACGGTCCCAAATAGTTATCTCCTATATAAGCATCTAACCTCCTCATTCCACTTTGAGGAAGTATTAACTTCGTTTCTCAATGAAAAGCTGGCTTTACAGGGAAACTGATTATTCAACTAAGCACACGTTAGCACAATAAGAAGAGGACCAAAAAATGGTCCTCTTTGTCTTTTTATTATTTTATCCGTCATTTATCAATCGATTATATATTTAATAACTGCCATTTCCTTACCGAACCTATCACCATTATCAATAAATCCCAAACTTGAGTATAAATTATGTGCGCCCAAATTTTCTGGATGATAACCTACAACAATTTTTTTCGCATTTGGTAATTTAGCCATCTCTGAAATCATTAAATTAGTTGCCTCTTTACCTATACCCTTGCCTTGGAATTCCTTATCCACCATTATTCTATATACCCAATAACCATCAAGTTCTTCTTGAACAGAATTGTACATCAAAAAGCCAACTACTTTTTCTTCAACATAAATAGCAAATGACTTTAACGCAGGTTCAAACTTTGACTGAGCTATTGATATAGAATTTGGCTCAATGTATTTCTTTTGTTCTGTTAATATTTCTAATTCACAACAGTCTTACCAGTTTTCTGCATTTAATTCTATAATTTCCACATTCACTGTACTCATAATTTTCCCCTTTCAAAATTCAGGGAAACGCTAAACAACTTTGTTAATTATGCGTTATCCCCTTGTAATCATTAATTTTAAAAATTCTTTTGTTTGTCATAATGTTGCCTATAAATTATATGAATAAATTTTTAGACTTTTTAATTATTCTATTAAATTCTTTCTAACTAAACCGCCGTTAGTTGAAGTAGAAACTGGATGATCAGACATCATTTGAATCGATAACCGCGTTGTATAGAGCGTGCACCTTAGGTTGATATAACGCCACGATAGGGAAGTTTTAAAACTAGGTTCATTATACAATCTGGACCGTTTGATTAATCAGAGATCCATGTGTCTTTCTCTGGAAAACATCGCAAGTTATTGTTCAAGAAGGACGAGTTTTGTTTCAGCCCGAGAATGTACATTGCACAGGGGAAATTAGAATGAAGTTAACAAGAGAATACCTAGCAGTACTGTTTTTTAGTATCTTTTTTGAATGTATTTTAATCTCATCCACATCGTGTGGACTAGGTACACAAAAAATAGAAAGCGTGACAACACTTCAGTTTCAAAAATAGATGGGTCAACACAAGGCAGATAAGACGATAATCTACCCGAATCACTTAAAAAGAAAGGGTGGAATTTTTTAAAAGTCGGTATTTTGTAAGTCATTTTTGATTATTTATATAAATTTATGGAGAACATAATTTATAGAAAAATAATTGGAGGTAATTAGATGGAAGATAATCATAATCCTAAATTGGCATCTTCTGAAGTTGGCTTGTTATGGGAACAATATCAAAACGATACATTAGGTATTTGTACAATTTCTTATTTTTTGAATATAGTAGAAGACCCAAAAATTAGTTCAATTTTAGAATATGCCTTAGAGCTAGCTGAAAATCATGTAAAAGTGATTAGATCAATCTTAGATGCTGAACAACATCCTATCCCAATGGGTTTTACGGAACAAGATGTACATGTAAATGCACCTAGACTTTTTTCAGACACATTCATACTGACTTATATGGCGAAGTTGGGTGCAATAGGTCTAAATTCTTACAGTGTGGCATTGCCTAATTCAATAAGAAATGATATTCGGGATTTTTATACATCATGTTTGCATTCTTCTGCAGAACTTGTTAATCGTTCTACCAATCTTATGTTAAAAAAAGGAGTTATGGTCCGCCCACCTTATATTCCATATCCTAATCAAGTGGAATTTGTACAAAAACAACATTTTTTAGCTGGATGGATTGGTGAAGAAAGACAACTGACAACGATTGAGATCACAAATTTATTTTTTAATTTGCAACGAAATGTAATAGGTAGTTCAATTGTTACAGGATTTAGCCAAGTGGCTAGCTCAAAAAATGTCCGCCAATATTTTGTGAAAGGGTCAGAAATTGCGAAGCATCATAGTACTGTATTTGCCGAATTTTTCAGTAAGGACAATTTAGTTATACCAATGACTTCAGATACAGCACCAACACTTTCAACAGTAGCTCCGTTTTCAGATAAACTCATGATGTTCCTTGTCACTGCGCTTAATGCAGTAGGGACAGGATATTACGGCGCATCCTTAGGCGCAAGTCCAAGAAGAGATTTAGGAGCTGCCTATACCCGTTTAACAGCAGAAATCATGGAGTATGCTGAAGATGGCGCGAACATTATGATTAATAATGGTTGGCTAGAAAAACCGCCATCATCTCCAGACAGAAGAAATTTGGCTAAGGGTTAGAAGAATGTGGTTCCAAAAAAACTATTACAGATTGCACTTCCTAGCTTTGGTCAATTTTTGTTTATATAACTTGTTAGTGTTTTATGAAGAGTAGCATTTTTTCTATCGCCTAAAACTAGTTCATACGCACCTTCGTAATCTTTAGTATGGTCCAATAATTATATGTATCATACACTTGAAATAATATCTTCAGTGATAAGGAAAATGCCTCATTGTTAAGGAGTTTAACTTGCCAATAAAAATAAAAAATAGACATTGGGCTTGAAGACCCAACATCTATTTTTTTGTTTGACTATTTATTTAAGTCAACTATTATTTGGTTCATTTTAATAGGCTCATTTGCACTTAATATGCCGAATGGAACAGTTAAAGAATAGTCTCTGTAGTCAAATTTATCAAGGTTTTCTATGTTAAAAATGGATTGATAATGTAAACTACCATCAGCCATGACTTCAGCTTGATTACTACGAATTTCGTATTCGAGCATTTTTCTCCTTTGTATATCTTCAGATTTAATTAGCATAATAAAATTGGCGAAATTCTGGATACTATCCTTACGAATAGCATCTGTATTTACATTTTGCACATTGTAATCCAAAATTAATTGGTTTCCATTTTGCTTTAAGCTGTTAATCCTGATTTTATAATCAAACCTATTACTTTCCACCATAAAGGGAGTTTTTTGGTTCAGGGACTTAAATGTATCTTCTTCGTTTCTTATTATTTCAGGTTGGACGATTAAGAACTTTGCCTCTTCGTTAATTTTGCTACTAAATAGTTCTCGTACTTCTTTTATAGCCAATCCACCATCTTGCTCGGTTACTAATACATCTGCGTGGTTCTTCGATAACCTATTTCCTTCATTGTCAAAGACAGTTATTCTTATATCGTCATCTTCACCAACTAAAGGGAATGTTGTTTTATAATTTAATAGTGTTGTTGCTTTCCCTTTTACCACCGATTCCATTTTCAGTGAGTTATCCTGTCCATTAAATATACTTTCAGCATCTGAATTAATTGTTTCTAAGGGAATTTGCTCAAGGGGAATATCGAATTTCCAATTTCCTTTAATACCTGTAATGGATGTCAATGTAAATGGTAGAGTGTAGTCTTTAGGTAAGTTAGCGTTAGGATTATAAAACTCAATAGCGGCCTCGTATCCATCTTCTGTTTCTTCTAGCTGTGTCATAGCTGAAGACCACTGATTTTGTTCAACACCATCAAATAAGTGGAAATTATATCCACTTTCTGTCTCTTTGTCTCCATCACTATCTAAGGAGACTCGTTCCCCTTTAGCCTTAAATGTAATTCCAATAACATTCCCATCGTAATAAGCACTCGTTAGCGTTATATCAACTCCATTACTTGTTGCTTCTTGATTAAGTTGAGTAATTAAATTACTTTCTAGTAATTCATGTCCAATTTGTAAACTAAATTTTTCATAAATAGAGCCAATCAATGGTACAGACGCTAACACGTTAGTCATTGGTGCAAAAATTAAACCTGATGCTAAAAAAGATACAGCAGCAACAGATGAAATGGTTCCAATGATTTTTTTAGAGTTGATTTTCTTTTTCTCCATTCTTCCCCTTGCGATCCCTTTATCAATAGCATCAAATACTTCATTCGGCACTTCAATTTCACTTAGTTCTTTATCAAGTTGCTTTTTGTTCATATTTATTCCCTCCTTCTATTATTTTTTTCAAATCAACTTTTGCACGACTAAGGTAGGTTTTTACCGTATTTTCAGGTCTTTCCATTGTCTCGGCAATACATTGTATAGGTAGGTCATGATAGTAAAATAAAATAATAACAGTTTGATAATCTTGTTTTAACATTGATATAGCTCTTGATAAATCCATTTTCCAATCCATATCATATGTGCTTTCAACTACATAATTAATGTTGTTTTTTAATACCTCTTTCTTTTTCTTTCTAATTAGATCATAGGCTGTACGAATTAATATTTTTGTTAACCAAGTATTAAAATACTCAGGACTTTTTAGTTTTTTTATTGAAACAAATGCCTTATAAATGGTCTCTTGGAGAACATCTAATGCATCTTCTTTATTTCGCACATAAAGAAATGCGGTTCTATATAATTTCTCATTTTCGCTTTTAATAAGTGCTTCGAAAGCTTTTTCATTTCCGTTAATAGCGCTTATAACAAGGTCTAAATCTCTCAATTTACAACCTCCTTTCATTAGTTAGAGCAGTCGTTGAATAAATAAGTTTCAAAAAGAAGAAAGTAATTGAATTAGCTACTAAAATTAAGACATAAAATATCTTATTTATTACTTGATAATATTTATTGAAAATCAAGTTTAAATATATAATATTCACAACATATAAGACTTGGCCAAATGCGTGAAACCCATTGGACGATTCACTGAAACCATACAGGACATGACTTTACTCTCAGGATGATTTCATTCGTCTATTCAAATCCACTATTTAATACAGGATTGCATTAGGACGATACTTGTTTATATTCCAATTGAATAATTGTCAAAGCTAGCTGTGCCTCCTGTTAACCATTGGATTCCATTATCCACTTCCTAAGGAACTTTTCCTTAGATATATCTGATTATATTTAAGCGAGCTACTAATCTACAAAAAGAAAACATTGTAATAATTTCAGAATATTTATATAATTTCAAAAAGGGGGTACTTAATATTGCTAAATAAGAACGTTCCATTTATTAAAAATGCACTATCTATCCCCAAATATTTATCTATTAAAAATATGTCAGCTGGAACTGTTGCTGCCATCATTTGTTGTACCGGTCCTGTCCTTATCGTCATCACTGCTGCTCAGAATGGAAACTTGACTACTAGTCAAACGATTTCTTGGTTATTTGGAATCTATTTTGTAGGTGGGTTGCTTGGTATAATCATGTCTTTGCTATTTGGTCAGCCTATTGCCGGAGCCTATTCAATTCCATCAGCTGTGTTAATGACACAAGCTATTACTCAATATTCTTTTAATGAAGCAGTTGGTGCATACTTAATTGCAGGTTCCCTCATATTTATTATAGGATTTCTAGGATGGTTTGATAGATTACTTATTTGGTTGCCTTCAGAACTGGTAATGGCCATGATCGCAGGGTCTATGATTCATTTTGGAACAGATATGATTAAGTCTTTATCTATGTTGCCACTACTTGGTACCATCACTCTTTTGTCCTATTTTATTTTTGCGAAGATATTCCCAAAGATCCCTCCCATCATTGGTGCGGTAATTGTTGGATTTACCTTATTTCCATTTTTAGCACAGAGTTCCTCGAAAATGAATTTTACGTTTGAAATGCCAGCTATTTGGATGCCTGATTTTTCCTTAAGTGCAATTTTAGCTATTTCTATTCCTATTACCGTCATGTTACTTAGCACAGAATCAGCACAAGGAATAACGGTATTGAAAGATGAGGGATATCAACCTCAAGCAAAAAAAATAATTATGATAAGTGGGATTGGAACTATGTTTGCTGGAATTTTTGGAGGACACAGTGCTTGTATGGGTGGAATAATGTCCGCACTATGTGCATCTAAAGATGTTGGTCCAAAGGAAACACGTTATGTCGCAGCATTTATATCAGGCGTATGGTTAGTAATCTTTGGTCTATTAGCATCCTTATCACTTTCTTTTATTTTATTAATGCCTCAGTCATTGATAAAACTTATAGCAGGTTTAGCACTTATTGGCGTGTTACTAAAAAGCTTACAGCGTTCTTTTCACGGAAAACAATTTCAATTAGGCGCCTTTTTCACATTAATTATTGCGATGTCAGGTGTAAATTTTTTAGGGATAAGTGCAACGTTTTGGGCACTTATTGGAGGTTGGATTGTTTCGTGGTTCTTAGAGAAAAAGGACTTCAAGCAACGTATTTCCTCAAGCACAGTAATTTCAAGTAAAGCAGCTTAATTATTAAGTACTTCTATTAAATGGGATGCGACCCCGCCCCCGAATCTGAACAGACAAAAAACCCACCTGCCAATATTTTCAGCAAGTGGGATGTTCGTAATGCTATAAAAGTGCTTTGGCTTTCTCAATTTGCAATCGAACTTGATCAAAACCAGTTCCACCTAGAGAATTGCGTCGCTTCACTGCGGATACAGGTGACAACACGTTAAAAATGTCGGCTTCAATTAACTTGCTTGCTTCTTGTAAGTCTTCAAGTGTTAGATCCAACAAGTAAATCTTACGCTGAATACAAAGAAATACGAGCTTTCCAGTCACTTCATGTGCTTCACGGAATGGCATGCCTTTTGTCGCTAAATAATCTGCGAGTTCTGTGGCATTTGAAAAGTCTTGATGTACCGCTTCATTCAATCGCTTTGTATGAATGGTCATCGTGCGGACCATACCTTCGAAGATTTGTAATGATCCATTCAAGGTTTGAACCGTATCGAACATGCCTTCTTTGTCTTCTTGCATATCTTTGTTATAAGTGAGTGGTAATCCTTTTAGCGTAGTTAACAAACTAAATAAGTTTCCGTACACACGACCCGTCTTCCCGCGAATCAATTCCGCCATATCAGGGTTTTTCTTTTGAGGCATGATGCTTGAGCCTGTGGCGAACGCATCATCGAGTTCAATAAATTGAAACTCTTGGCTCGACCACAGAATGATTTCTTCAGCGAAACGCGATAAGTGCATCATCACAAGTGATGCATTACTTAAAAATTCCACGATGAAATCACGGTCACTCACGGCATCCATGCTATTTTGGTACACATGCTCAAACCCTAAATAATTGGCTGCTTTTTCGCGGTCAATTGGGAATGTCGTCCCTGCAAGTGCACCGGCACCTAATGGTGACATATCAATACGTTTAAGCGATTCAGACAAACGTTGCTGATCTCGCTCCAACATCCAAAAGTAAGCCATTAGATGATGAGCAAACGATATTGGTTGCGCACGTTGTAAGTGTGTATAGCCAGGTGCAATGGTTTCGACATGTTGCTCAGCTTGAGTGAGTATCGCTTGCTGGAACATTTTGATGCTATCGACAATTTCACTCACTCTATTTTTCAAATAGAGATGCATATCTGTCGCCACTTGATCGTTACGACTGCGCCCTGTATGCAGCTTCCCACCTACAGGTCCAATCAAATCAATCAGCATTTTTTCTAAATTCAAATGAATGTCTTCGTTCGCAACTTCGAAAACTAACTCATCCTTTGTCGCTTTTACTTTCAACTGCTCTAAACCACCTAAAATTGCAGTCACGTCTTCAATTGGTAATATTCTGCACTCACCGAGCATTTTGACGTGCGCGATACTACCAGTCAAGTCTTCGATAACGAGTTGCTGATCAAAGCCAATAGATGCGCCAAATTCATCTACCCACTGTTCAGCAGACTTTTGAAAACGACCGCCCCATAGTTTGGTCATACAGTCACCTTCTCTTCTCCTTTATTAACCATTGCATGTACTTTAGTTGGAAGACCCCATAATTCAATAAAGCCGACTGCAGATGCATGGTTAAACTCGTCATTAGTAGAATACGTTGCAAGTTTTTCATCATATAGTGAATTCGGAGATTTACGTCCTTCTACTATCGCGTGGCCCTTAAATAATTTCACACGCACCACACCATTTACATACACTTGTGTTTCTTTAATGAATGCTTCAAGTGCTACTCTTAATGGAGAGAACCACAAACCATCATAAATTAGTTCCGTTAACTTTTTCTCAATAACTGGTTTGAAATGGGCTAGCTCTTTCACGAGAGTAATGTCTTCAAGTTCTTTATGAGCAATAAGTAATGTGTGAGCTGCAGGTACTTCGTATACTTCACGAGATTTAATACCGACTAAACGATTCTCCACATGATCAATACGTCCAACTCCGTGTTTTCCAGCAACATCATTCAATTTTAGAATTAAATCTACTAATGAATATGGAACGCCATCTAATTCCGTTGGCACTCCTTGATTAAATGTGATTTCAACAATATCAGCTTTATCTGGTGCATCTTCGATCGCAACCGTAATATCATAAGCATCTGCTGGAGGTGTAGCCCACGGGTCTTCTAAAATTCCACATTCATTAGCACGGCCCCATAAGTTTTGGTCAATTGAAAATGGGCTATCTAATTTAACTGGAATCGGAATGTTATTCTTCTTAGCATAGTCAATTTCTTCTTCACGTGACCAGCCCCATCCACGTACAGGTGCGATAACTTCTAAAGTAGGATCTAGTGCATTAATTGACACTTCAAAACGGACTTGATCATTGCCTTTCCCTGTACAACCATGTGCCACTGCTTGTGAGCCCGTTTGATGTGCAATTTCAACTAGTTTTTTTGAAATTAACGGACGAGACAATGCTGAAACTAATGGATATTTATTCTCGTACCAAGTATGGGCTTGAAGCGAAAGCAATGCATATTCGTTTGCAAATTCGTCTCTTGCATCGATCATATAACTTTCAACAGCACCTACTTGAATGGCTTTCTTTTTAATAAAATCTAAATCTTTACCTTCACCAACATCTAGACAAACTGCGATTACATCGTATCCTTGTTCTTTTAACCATGGAATTGCTACTGAAGTATCTAGACCACCTGAATATGCGAGAACGACTTTTTTGTTCATGTTTTATTCCTCCTGAGTGTATGTTTATTCATTTACATTGAATTAATATACATGAATGATAACATGTAGAATAAATGTAATCAAGCGTATTTTCATGCATATAGAGAAGTTTAACTATTCAAAAAATAGAGCAACCTCGTTGGCTGCTCTTCTTACCTATTATTTCTTTGTAAAAAACTCTCTACCCACTCGTTCAATGACTCCAGGTGCCATACCATATACTTTACTTGAAATACCCATATACCATGGCAAATTCACCTCACGGGTCGGACGCTCTATCACATGGACAATTGCATTTGACACTTCTTCAACGGACAATAAAAATTTTTTTAAGGCTGTTTTATATGAACCAGTAGAGTCAGCCAAATCTAGAAATGGTGTATCGATGGGTCCTGGGTTGATGGTTGTCACATAAATGCCGTATGGTTGAACTTCCATACGTGTAGCGTTTGCGTAACCTAGGAGTGCATGTTTTGTTGCTGCATAAACAGATGCTTTGGGTGTAGCAATTTTCCCTGCTTGTGAAGCGACATAGATGAGATGACCCGATTTTTTTGCTAACATATTCGGTAAAATTCTACTCGTTAACTTCATGGGAGCCGTTACATTAACGCGCATCATTTGTTCAATTTGTTCATCGGTTGTGTTATGCGCTAATGCAAATGTTCCTATTCCTGCAGAAAACACAACTATATCGAGGGCTGGACATTGGCTGTTAACTTCATCAAGTGAATCATCTATTAGTAAATCTGCTTCGATTGCATGAATGCCGAGCGCTTCAAGTTCTTGAAGAACTTCTTTTGACCGACCTGTTGCATAAACGCTGTATCCTTTCGCATGAAGGTCTTTTGCGACTTGCAATCCTACACCACTGGTAGCTCCCGTAACAAGAACGGTTTTATGCTCTTGCATAGGAGAATACTCCATATTCATCACTAGACTCAAATGCCAGACCTTCCGATAACAAGTAATCGACTTGCCCAATGGTTTCTGAAAGCGTCAAACCGAGTTCCTTCTCATATACGGTCGGAAATAGTTTCTGTGTGATTTCATAAATGGTCAATGATTGTTGTGATATCATCGAATGTACTTTCATAGCACGCTCATGTTGTCTCTCTAAACGATGCTCTATTAGTTCATGAACATTGAAAACCTCATTTCCATGTCCACTATAAATTTTCTCAACAGGCATGGATAAGACTCTTTTCAATGATGCATTGTATTGAAGCATCGATTTAGGACGCCCATCACTTGAATTTAGTGGTGGTTCAATCAAAGGGTTAGATGAAATTTTTTCTAAAATATGGTCTCCACCAATCATTACTTTGCTTTCTGGGTGCCAAAAAGAAATATGACTCTGTGCATGTCCAAGTGTTTCAAGTACTGTCCAACCCGGATGCCCAGGGAGTACATCACCTTCTGCAAGCGTCTCATCAAGTGGACGGTTTCCGAGAAAAGACACAGGCCGTTTCATTTTTTCTACCCATGAGTGATATTTTTCCGGTACGCCTTCTTCTTTTAAACGTTTTAAATAAAATTCATCATGATAGGCAAAAAATGCTGGATCACGTGTTAGCCAAAGATCATTGTAGACATGTCCATATACTTTAGCTTGAGGAAAAGCATCAATCCATCCTGCATGATCTGGATGATGATGTGTTAAAAACACTTGTTCTATATCATTAAATGAATAACCTGCTTCTTTTATACCTCGTTCTAATGCTTCGTAAGCTTCAGGTGTTTTAGGGCCCGCATCAATTAATGATAACGAGTCTCCTTTTAATAAATAGGCATTGACGTCCCCTACAGCAAATGGTGTAGGTAAAATTAGTTTATGAATCATTAGGCATTCTCCTTAAAAATGAATCGCTATTCACTCTATTGTACAAGTTTTTTTGGCACTCGTCATCTTTTCAATTTACTTTGAATAGAATTGTAATTCATAGTAAATTGGTTTAATGTAAGAAACGAGAAAGATATCTTATATATTAGGCTATGTCCACTTCCTTGTTTGACAAATAATCATTTGGAAGTCTATAATTTCAATAATTAACAACGTTCAAGCTTTGATGAAGACTAGTATTCGTGTTGAAGGAATTTAGAGAGTATGTCCACTGGCTGAAAGACACACTTCCCACTCACACGATGAACCTACTTTGGAGCTGTCATGCAAACATGACCGTGCCTTCGCGTTAAGAAGGATAAAGTTGTGCTCAAGTTTTGAGCAAAACAAGGTGGTACCGCGGAAACATGTGTTTTCGTCCTTTTATTAGGATGAGAGCGCATTTTTTTATGCAAATTAAAAACTAAAAGGAGGAGTAACAATGAAAACGATCGTATTTGTTGGAGCAGGTTCCATGGCGCAAGCAATTATTCATGGCTGGATGAAAGAGGCTACTGTTGACCCAGAGAATGTGTATGTAATGAATAAATCAGATCAAGAAAAATTGACTTCTCTTAATGAAACTTATGGAGTACAGCTGGTTGATGATGAAAAAGAAATTTTAAAAACAGCTGATTTAATCATATTAGCTATGAAACCGAAAGATGTTCAATCTGGCATGCAATCAATTGCCACCTACATATCATCAACTGCAATTGTGTTATCAGTTCTTGCAGGTGTTCCTATGGATACCATTGAAAAAGGACTTGGCATTCGTCCAATCGCTCGTTGTATGCCAAACACTTCAGCAACAATTGGTATGTCCGCAAGTGCTTTAGCTTGGAATGAACTTATGGAAGATGAAGACAAACAAGAAATCATTCAATTATTGAAAACCATCGGTTCAGTAATAGAAGTAGCTGAAGAAGAATTGCATGTTGTTACTGCTTTATCTGGTAGTGGACCGGCCTATGTATATTACTTTGTTGAAGCGTTCGAGCAAGCCGCTGTTGCTAGTGGACTCAATCCAAAAATAGCACGAGACTTGATTGTTCAAACACTTGCCGGATCTGCTGAAATGTTAAAACAATCCGATAAATCACCAACTACTCTTCGTATGCAAGTCACAAGTCCAGGTGGGACAACAGAAGCTGGTATTCAAGCTTTACAACAAAGCGGCTTTGTCGAAATACTTGCCGGTTGTTTAAAAGAAGCTGAAACACGCTCACGTGAGCTCGGGAAGCTTTATGTATAGGACAAAAAATTAAGTTAGTAATAAGGAAAGATTAATATGTAACACAAAAAAAGGACCTATTTGGTCCTTTTTTGTGCATAATATCAAGACATATTTTTTGCGTAAAAAATCTCATCCATCTCTTTTTTCAGCTTCATAGTAATAGATTTTCTTTCTTCTTCAGATAAAGCGTCTTCTGAATAACCGAATAAGTAATTATTTAAATCAAATTTTTTGAGCTTACATTTTGTATGAAAAATATTTTCTTGATAAACATTCACATCGATCATTTCAAAATTTTCTTCTAGACCTTCTGGAATATAGTTTTGAATAGAATTTATATCATGATCAATGAATAACTTATGACCTTTTACGTCTCTCGTAAAGCCGCGGACCCGATAATCCATCACCATGACATCTGTTTCAAAAGAATGAATTAAATAATTCAATGCTTTTAGAGGTGAAATTTCTCCGCAAGTTGAAATATCTATATCAGCACGGAATGTACTAATTCCCTCATCAGGATGATATTCAGGATATGTATGGACAGTTATATGACTTTTATCTAAATGACCGACTATTGCTTCAGGAAAAGGTCCTGGTGATTCTTGAAAAGACTCAATTGAAGACTCATCAACCGGACCTTCTGAAATCAAAATTGTCACACTCGCCCCCTGTGGCTCATAATCTTGCTTGGCAACGTTTAAAATATTTGCTTCAATAATATCAGTAACTTTGGTTAATATATTTGTTAGACGATCTGCATTGTATTGCTCATCAATATACTTGATATATGCCTCTCGTTCTTCCTTCGTTCTTGTGTAACAGATATCATACATGTTAAAACTTAATGACTTTGTAAGGTTATTAAAGCCATGTAATTCAATTCTTTGTTTAGGCGTCAAACTCATTATTAGTATCTCCTTTTTCTAATAGAAATATATTCGGTATCCATTTAACTGTCTCTTCTACCACTAAATCAGGGTTAGATTTCTGCTTATGTTAAAGGCTTACATGCTCTATTTTCCCACAAAACACTTGTTGTAAAACATATAATTGAACAAATTAATTATAATATACACTTCGAGTGTTATAGAAAGTGTCTTAACAAGTAAATCATTCTTTTCCCATTATGTCGACAAAAGGCTGTTTACATCCCCATGAGCATACGAACCGCTATAGTTAGGGTGAATTTGCTATACTGATAATATACATATAAGGAGGAGTTTTATTTAATGTCTAAATTATTTGAGGAATTCACAATTAAAGATGTGACATTTAAAAATCGTATTGTCATGGCACCAATGTGCATGTATTCAAGTCACAATCAGGATGGTCAAGTGGAAGATTGGCATCGTGTGCATTACCAGACACGTGCAGTTGGCCAAGTAGGTTTAATTATATTAGAAGCATCCGCTGTACAACCAGAAGGTCGTATTTCTCAAGATGATTTAGGTATATGGAGTGACGAGCAGACAAATGGTTTATCAGAGCTTGTTGATTTAATAAAAGCTCATGGCGCTAAAACCGGCATTCAACTCGCACATGCTGGTCGAAAAGCAACTGTAAAAGGTGATATATTTGCCCCCTCCCCACTTGCATTTAACTACCACTATAAAACACCAATCGAGATGACGAAAGCAGATATTGCTAAAACAATTGAAGCCTTTAAAGAAGCTGCCATACGTTCAAAAAAAGCAGGTTTTGATGTTATCGAACTTCATGGTGCTCACGGCTACTTGATAAATGAGTTTCTATCCCCATTAACCAATAAACGAACAGATGAATATGGGGGAAGTGAAGAAAATCGCTACCGCATGCTCCGTGAAACAATTGAAGCTGTACGTTCTGTTTGGGAAGGTCCCTTATTTGTGCGTATTTCTGCTCATGATTACAAAGAAGGGGGCATGACACCAGAAGCATATCTTGTAATGACGAAATGGATGAAAGAACAAGACGTTGATTTAATAGATGTGAGTTCAGGTGCCAATGTACCAGCAACTATTGATTCTTATCCTGGTTATCAAGTGAAATTCTCTGAAACCATAAAACACGAGACACCGATTGCAACAGGCGCAGTTGGCATGATCACTTCCCCACTTCAAGCAGAAGAAATATTGAAAAATGACCGCGCGGACTTGATTTTCCTAGCACGGGAATTGCTTCGTGACCCGTACTGGGCTTACCGGGCAGCAAAAGAATTACACACAGAAATAAAATCTCCAGTTCAATACGAACGTGGTTGGATATAAAAAGACTAGACTAAGTATTCCCTATCTACGCTTCGGCTACCACTTGAAATGAGCATACACTGGTTCTTCCATGGTATATAAATTACATCTAATTCAGTACAGTGTATACAAAAACAGCGAGCCTTCCTCAATTTTATCGAGGAAGGTTCGCTGTTTTTTTCTATTATGAGGATACTAATTTCAGGTGGTGTCCGACGAGTTCCAATCAAGAATCTTTAACCCTTAGCAAAAGAAAAAAGCGACATTTCGTTTGGAGACACTATTTTGGATTTTAAATTACTCATTTTAAATTTAACATAACCTCATAATTTTGGAGCATTATTCAGATTTCATAAGTCTAGTCTTAAAGTCACAGGCATTTAAGGATATAAATTTTAATGTTTATTTGAAAGTAAGCAAAGTATTAACCCGATTAAATACGAATTAGACATCTTTGATGAGTTTCATACAAATTGAGGTTAATTAGCTATACATTATTGTTTTTAGTAATGGAATTACTGATTTTGCTAATATTTCCGATAGATGAGAAAATAACTATGTGTAAAACTTAATAACGATTAAACTCTTTCACGATTAATTGAAAATGTTTTGGTTAAACTATATACAACAATATCGTTGGAGGTAAAGTATGGAGTTAGTGAAAGAATTGTTAATTTTATTAGGTCGAGTCGTTACGATTTTGCCATTAATGCTTATTGTGACATTATTTATGGGAAGACGATCTGTCGGAGAACTCCCGATTTTTGATTTTTTAATTCTTATGTCTCTAGGTGCAGTTGTAGGAGCAGACATAGCAGATCCTGATATAGAACATATACATACGGCTGTTGCAGTAGTACTAATAGGGATACTGCAAAAATCGGTTGCTATTTTGAAGATTAGATACCGAAAATTTGGCAAGCTAATTACTTTCGAACCTACAATTGTAATAATGGATGGCGTGATGTTAAATAACAACCTAAAAAAAATTCAATACTCCATTGATAATCTGTTGTTACTGTTAAGGGAGAAGGATATTTTCGATCTAAGTAGTGTCCACTTAGCTATCATTGAAGGAAACGGGAATTTAACGGTTATGAAAAAACCTCAAAAAGAAACCGTAACAAATGAAGATTTAAAAATCGGAAAATTACATACTGAAATATCTTATCCGGTTATTGTAGAAGGCAAATTGTATAAAGAGGTTCTTGAACATTTGCAGTTTAGTCCGCCTTGGCTGACAGAGAAATTAAGAACCGCTGGAGTAGACGATATAAATCAAGTATTTTTCGCTGCTCTTGACAAAGAAGGAAATTTAACTATATCCTTCAAGGATGAGAAATTAAAAGATTTACCACCTATCATTCATTGAATTTCAAACCTAACACTACTACCTCAAAGACTTTACCCTTAACAATCTATTAATTCACGAGAATCGGTATGCTGAGGCAACCATTCTTGAAACCGTAAAATCCCCATCTTTCTCCCATGGAGGAGTCATACCAATCATATCTATTTCTGTTATGAAATATAATAGTAAAAGCTCTCAGACAAATCGATTTGTCTGAGAGTTTATTTTTAGTTATTGTATTTGTGTAATTATTTCTGGTTGAGCTTTTTTATCTTGAGATTCATGTAATTTCACCATCGCAAAACGGGCAATCGGTTGAATGACTAAACTTTCTGCAATAAGTACAATTACAAAGTTGCGTGGCCAATTCTGCAACCAGTTGCTGAAGATTTCGTTCTAAAACCATTTCCTACAATATCACCAATAAGTGTCATAGCGGCTGACATTCCTAGTACAGTGAAAAGAATACGGAATACTATTTTGGCATTGAAGCTATCCGTTGGTTGAGTGAATTTTGCAGCTAAAGATTCAGCAATACGACCGAAAATGGCTGGTTCAATAATCATAACAATAATCCACATAATCGGTATAGTCTTCAAAATGGATAGAGCCACACCTCCGTTGAATTCACCAACAGCGACAATAATACTAAATGATGTCATAAATAGAACCGTCAATGTAGAAATAATGGCACCTACAATAGGCCTTCCTTGCCGTTTCTTGGTAGTCTTTTTTCAAAATTCATTTTTTTCTCCCTTTCAATAAACTTAATTTGGAACTTGGTTATACGCTAAATACATGAGTAAAAATACAGCGACGGTGGTACCCAATAATGGATAAGGTCATAAAGAACAAATTTGATGTGACTTAAATTTATTTTTAATATGCTCGTTATAAGTACTACTATTATTTCAATTTTATTGTTTAGTTGTTTAATTGTTTATTATGACTTCAATATTTTGGTAATATTTTGTTAATCGTTCTAATCTGTTGATTTGAGTTAAATATAGCATCACCTCCCTTCAATTGAAGCTGTCATTAATAATGAAGAGAGGATTCAATTGAAATGTCATCTGTAAAAAGCTTTTTACAATAAAATTTTCGCTTAAAAACAAGGAAAATATTTTTATAATTTGTTTACATGAATATGACTTCAAAAGACACACTAAAAAGAACTTAAATTAAGAAAGGAAGATGTAACATGGGCAGAGATGATAACAAATCTACAAGTAATTCCAAAAATACTTTACCTCAAACGCCAAAAAGCCTAAAGATCCCATCTAGTAGTGTAAATGAAGAACTCGCTAGTGAATTTGCAGAAATAGGTTCTAAAGCGTTGAAAGTTCTGAATACATCCACTCATCAAAAAATTGTACCAGATCGTATTAGAGCAGAACTCGCTAGTGAATTTGCAGAAATAGGTACCAGATCGTTGAAAGGTAAAAACACTTCCATCCAATACACAACAAAGAAAGAATAGCTTTGAGATAACGAAGTTTAGATAACTGAGCTCAAAAATGTAATTCTTAGCACCCACCTTATATACTCAAATGTATTGGGTGGTTCTTTTTTTGAAAAGTTCGCTATTTATTTAGTGGATGAGACTCAATTTCTAACATAGATGACGATTTCCAACTTAGCCTTTAATATTACCAATAAATGGTACTCCATCTTCTATTGGTCAAATCGCTTTATTCTTCTCATGCTGCTCTCTAGAAAGCAAGGTTTAAACGACACTTATTATCTTTGTATTACACTGACTGTTTGCAACCCACTCATTTAAACGTCCTCTAGGAATTCAATATTCACATGGATGTTGATAAAGTCTTTGATAGGATGACGTTTGAGTGGTTTCAAACGACCATTGCGATCTAGAGTTACAGGGAAATTCTGAAACAATAATATTCCCATTTTAAGTACTACTATCATTTTAATTTTCTTTATTTAATACGACTTCAACATATTTGGTATCTCATGAAGTAAATCAAGAAATGATTTCTCGGTTAAATCAGTTCGTAATTGTTGCATCACGGTAAAAGCTTGCACCCATTGATGATCAATAGTAGTTAACTCAAGAATACTTTCATTTGGTGAATTCAAATGTACTCAGCCTCCATATTAGAAATCATTAATGCTTATTTTTACCAATAAACAAATAGCTATATTAGAGGTAGCTATTATAATTCAAATAAATTTTTCTCTTATTGTAAGAACAATTTTCACAATCCGCTACCGCTATCTTTACTATCACCCATTCGAAAGTCCTGACTCTCACCAGGGCGAATGTTTGGATTAGTAGGAATATGGGGGAAATTATTGTTCTTCTTCCTTCTCCATTCAATGAAGCCACCTAAACTAAATAACATAATGATTGGAACAATAAAGTATAACCAACCCATCCTCAACCACTTCCTTTTAATACCACCATATCATAAATTCACTTTTCTGTTATTAATATTTAAATCGTGATTTAATAAACTAAACTGTCGATGAGCTCTTTAATAACGGGCCACTGGATGGATGCCTATTATTAAACTGCGTATACCAATTGATATAGTCCGGTTTTATAAAATGGCAGATGATTAATCTTGCTATTTCTATAAGAAAAATTGAATTGTCCATGAAAACACTGCCTTTCCTTCACAGTGATTTTTCCATCTTCATCATATAAAACCCGCTCCATGCAAATACAATCGATGCGATATAAAAGATGCTTCCTATCGTCAGAAAATCAACTAAATAACCTGTTGCAATAACGGCAATCGCTGCTCCAATTGATGTCCAAATGTGGTACCGGCCAATTTCATTTCCTGCTGTCTCTTTATTTACGGTACGAGCAAGGACGGTTTTCTCTGAGTTTTTCTGAACAGCACCAAGTAATCCCATAAAAATTTGCAGCACATATATATGCCAGATTTCGTAAGCAAGTGGGAAAACAAGCAAGATTACTGCCATTCCCCATGAATAAATGATTAATAAGATTTTATCTCCTGCCTGGTCAGAAAACTTCCCAATTACTGGGTAACTCAGCGCTGCAGTCAGTGCAAATAAACCGTATGCCCAACCAAACTGGGCGTAACTATTACCAACATTTTTTAGTAGCAACACATAGAACGGAAAAATCATGCTTGCAGCCATTCCGATAGTTCCTTGATAGATAATAAATTTTCTGTAATTCATTTGTGGTACTCCTCATAGAAAAGATTCATGAACCGTTCATCCGGATCATACTTTTCTTTCATTTCAAAGAATTCTTTTGTTCTTGGGTACGCCTTATTTAACTGCTCATTCGTAGGATACTGATAGTAAGGAAGGTAATAGGTACCGTCATGTTTTAACGTCACATCAATCATATTCCGAATGACCCGACCAGTTGTTTCGATACTTTCCTTACTTGTACCTTGATTTATAAGCATAACGAGCGCAAACATATCGTCTTTTGCATATGACATAACGGCCTCTTCGTTTTTCCCCACATATCGAACGGTGATATTTAATAGATTAAAGTCTTTTTCATGTTTGAGTGTATTTCTTAGATCATCAATAAAGGCAGTATATTGATTGACTGGTACAAAATATTCCTGTAGTACTTCTGTATTACTAGCACTTTCATAGTCCATAAACATAGTTTCAGAACGCATGACATTATTTCTTGAAATATACGTATCGTCTATCCGCTTACTGTATTTTTCTTGAGTGGTCCAAAACAAATTCTTGCCCCACTCATTTATTCGTGAAAGACCAAGAAAAAATTTTGGTATCGCAATAATACTTTCTCGCTTTAAAGTCGTGTAGTTACCTAATTGGGATTGATCATCTGAGGTTGAATAATCTGTAACATACATTTCGGTTAAATAACTATCTGGTGCGACCGAAATCCTAGCAAGATGCATTTTCACATCATCTTTTTGCAAAACATTATTTGTGAAATAGGAACTGTATTCGTCATATGAAACAGATTCGGTTTTCACTTGATATAATTCATCTTCTGTCAGTTGTAAGGTAACATCTAGAATTACTCCGAATAACCCGTATCCTCCATTTACTAAATTGAAAAGTTCAGTATGTTTATCACGACTGACTTGCAAGATTTGTCCTTGTGCATTGAGCAACCTGAAGGATTCAACTGTTTCAATGAGTGAGTGATTTCGGATATCTCGACCGTGTACATTTACACTCATCGAACCTCCAACAGTGAATATATTTTGTGATTGACTAACTTTTAAAGCAAGACCATAGGGATTTATGTATGATTGAATATCCGCCCAAGTTACACCGCTTTGGACTGTAATGAGCTTATTTTTTTCATCTAATTCTATGATTTTATTATATTGTTTCATGTCGAGTAGTATCCCTCCTGGATAAAGGGTTTGACCTCCTTGACTATGCTGCATGCCAGCAATCGAAATCTTATCATCATGACGACTTGCCGCACGAACGATACTTCGAATTTCTATTTCACTATCGCTAGATTTAACCGACTTCATCGTAACAGGCAATAGCCTGCCTCGATCTTCGACAATCGGACTAGCAAGTTGAGATTGAAAGTTGGTCAATGAGACTGCAAATATCACTGCATATAAAATAATCACTAAATAGCGTATTCTTAAAATTTTTATCAACTCCTTCTTGAGGATTCTTTCTAGTTACATTTTAATTGGATCAGAATTAATAAATAGAATAGCCCAAAAGAAGTATAGTGCTCTTATTTTCATCATCATGCCTCGCACAATTTGTATGAAAGTTAGTCTTCAAGTTTTCTATCGTTCCTGCCGTTTCGCATAAATACGTTTTACAAATCCTTTCTTATGGTTAGTATATTGGCCAATACCACTACTGTTGTACTGAACATAATCCAATTTTAGATTCAAATATTCCTCTCTCTCAGTTTCATTTGAGTTCAAATAGTCTTTGAAAAATATCAAATCACTCCATAGTTTCTTATCGTACTCGACAAGATGGACATAATGTGTTTTTTCTTGATATGTGTCATCCGTAAATTTTGCAAAAACAACTTCTGCAGACAGCTCAACACCTAATCTCATAAAACCTACTTTCTTAAGTCCTGTGATGATAGAATTATCAATAGTAATGATGTCATCAACACCCATAACAATATCTATTATCGGCTTTGCCATCATACCCATTATGGCTGTGCTGCCTATATGTTGTATCATTTCATCATCAACGTTTATGTGATTTAAGATTTCTTGTTTCACTCGAAGAAACTCATTTTTCCATTCAATATCATAAGGAACTAATTTGACTTCATCTCTTTTTAACCCTAACTTCATATTATCAATCCTCTTTTCTTCCATCTCTTTACCTCCCTTTTGACATCTCAAGTTCAATTTGCATTAAACAGTTCCATTTCAATGTAAAATACAATTAGTTTAATAATCTTTTTTAAATCTTGTACATATTTTTCATGCCACTTTCTTTCATAGTGAGACTCATCATTACCTAGTTAAGCCGTTCTTTCAGCTATTTAAGATACTTTAGGATGGGATGGGAAACATCCCTTTTAATAAATATATTCTTAACATAGTATTCTAATCTCTTCTTCATCATTTGGATGCAGGGACATAGCTTAATCCGCATAGAACACGATTGATTCATTTTCTATTCCTCCTAATCCTTGGTTTCCCCCAAAAGCCTACAAATTGATTTTTGCTTACTTTATTAAACTTTTGAAACTTCTAATCTAATTCAACACCAGTGGTTAAATCAACAACTAAGCCGTCGAAACTAATATAATAAGTTTTTCCCTAGCTATCACAGATATAAAACTCATGACATCTCCTTCTATTTTAAATCCAATATTCGACAAAAGAGGAATTAATCCTTTATTCAATATAAAAGCATATGAAACGTTAAATTTCAATTACCCTTGGATCAAATCTCGTCCTTTTCTGAACACGACACTATTAGTTACGAAAGTTATCTGTAACTTTAATTCTCATTAATTTAAGCGTTATTTTACACATAGATTAAAAAACCCAGTAACCTTGACGTAATAAGGTACTGGGGTTTCTTGATTTATATACTTAGCTTATGGCAGCTACCTATAATTGTTCATATGTATACTAGATTTCTACTTTGAATATAATCTTCTAAAGACTAAGAAAACGATTTTTCAACAAGAATCGTCTGAACATAATAATAACTTATCCCTATTCATTGATTTAATCGATTTCACTTTTTAAATATCTGCTTCTACTTGAAGGGGAAAGGATGAATATGGAAATTTTCTTTTTGAATTCTCCATTACTTATATCTACTTAATATTTCTTTTTGAATTCTCCATTACTTATATCTACTTAATATTTCTTTTCGAATATGACAATAATCATTTGGACATCTAGCTAACCTATCTTGATGTTCTTCTGCACTTCTCACATAGTTTGCAAGAGGTAATACTTCGACAACTATAAGGTCATAATCATATCTCTCACTAAGAAACGCCTTCGCCTCTTTTAAGTGTTCAGGCTTCTCACTATAAACTCCTGTTCTGTATTTCTCACCAACATCCTGTCCTTGTTTATTCAAACTGTATGGATCAATGATTTCAAATAAATACCCCATTAATTCCCTGATTGTTACAACTGTCGGATCAAATCCTGTTTTTACACATTCGGTGTACCCATCATAATCACCCTCAAGTGTATGACTTGTTCCATTAGCTCTTCCTGCTTCTGTAAACTTAACTCCAGGTAAAGTTTTTATAAAAGCTTGAACTCCCCATAAACATCCACCTGCAAGATATACTACTTCCATATTGACTCTCCTCTTTGTTTTTCAAAAAAATTCATTCCAAGTAAATAGCAGGAAAAAATGTAGTCACTAAATCTACTACACATTAAAATAAGGACAAATCTTCTTATTCCACATTATGACACGTTTGCAGAAAATTGATATTATTGCAATTTGGTGAGGTCCTGTTTCTTCACATTTCTGATTTTTATTTTTATACACTTTTACTCAATTTTTAACAATTGAGCATTAATTGCACAAATAATTGTACTTAGTGACATAACTGCAGCCCCAATTGCAGGAGTTATTACAATACCTACACTAATCAAAACCCCTGCTGCTAATGGAATTGCGAGAATATTATATCCAGCAGCCCACCATAAGTTTTGTGTCATTTTTCTATGACTGGCCTTAGAAAGTTTTAAGATATTTAAGATATCTACTGGGTTACTGTTAACAAGGATGACATCTGCTGTTTCAATCGCAACATCTGTCCCTGCACCAATTGCAATTCCTAGATCTGCCTCGGCTAATGCAGGTGCATCATTAATGCCATCACCTATCATCGCTACTTTTTTACCACCATCTTTTAGATTCTTCACGTTATTTGACTTTTCATGCGGTAAAACCTCTGCAATTACTTTTGAAAGACCAAGTTTTTCACCTACATAATTTGCCACACGAGTATTATCCCCGGTCATCATAATTGTTTCTATACCAAGATCATTTAATTCTTTAATTACTTGATAGGAGGATTCTCTTATAATATCTGCCAAAGCAATCATTCCTTGTAACACATTATCCTTTAACACGAATATTACTGTTTTTCCTTGTTGCGCAAGTTCTTCGTACGTATTTTCATCAAATAAGATTTGATTTGCTCTCATCGCGCCTGGACTGACAGCTGCAACTTCTACACCATTAACTTGTGCGACTAGCCCTTTTCCAGTTAGGTTTTGATAATCTTTTACTTCATAAAGTTCTAGATTTCGATTCTTGCCTTCTTTGACAATTCCTTTTGCAATTGGATGATCAGATTGAACTTCAACAGAATAAGCTAGTTTCAATAATTCCTCTTCACTAATACCATTGCTTGGATGAATATCTGTCACACCAAAGTTTCCTTCTGTTAAGGTACCCGTTTTATCAAATACAACACGATTAATTTTAAATGCCCCTTCAAATGCTGTTCGATTACGGATTAACAAACCTTTCTTCGCTGCAATGGAAGTAGATCTTGAAGTTACTAATGGGGAAGCTAAACCTAGTGCGTGTGGACAAGCGATAATCAAGACAGTTACCATTCTTTCTAATGCAAAGTCAAAATCTCCGGTCATCGCCCAGTAAGTAAGAGTAAGAATCCCTGTAACTACTGCAACATAAAAAAGCCATTTAGCAGCAATATCCGCAAATCCTTGGGCTTTCGATTTCGTTTTTTCCGCATCACTCACTAATTGTATAACTTGTGAAAGATAAGTATCATTACCTGTTTTACTAACTTTTATTTTTAGTACACCTTCACCATTTACAGCACCACCAATTGCTTCCATACCAGGACTTTTTTCTACAGGAACAGATTCACCTGTTAACATGGATTCATCAACTGTTGATACCCCCTCAAAAATTTGCCCATCAATAGGAATTTTCTCTCCGGATTTAACAAGAATTTGATCTCCTGCTTTCAAAACCTCTATAGATACATCTAAAAGATTTCCTGATACATCAATTTTATGAGCATCTTTTGGCATTAACTTAATTAATTCTTCTAACGCCTTGGAAGCTCCCATAATTGATTTCATTTCAATCCAATGTCCGAGTAACATAATAACAATCAAAGTAGCTAGCTCAAAGAAAAAGTCACTTCCTACAATGAAAAAGGCTGTCAATGTGCTATATACATAAGCAGTTACAATTGCTAGTGAGATTAAAAGCATCATTCCAGGAGCTTTGTCTTTCAGCTCATTCCATGCACCAAGTAAAAATGGTTTTCCTCCATAGAAAAAGATAATAGTTGAAAGTAAGAATAATAATAAGGTGTCACCAGTAAAATTCACTTCATAACCAAAAAGCATTTGAATCATCATTGATAAATATGAAATAGGTATAGCTAACGCTAAAGATATCCAGAAGCGCTTTTTAAAATCCACGACCATATGACCGTGATGTTTTGAATGACCTCCGCCATGATTTTCATGTTCCTCATGTACATTGTGATCATGTTGAGTGTGATCTGATTGATTATGGTCTTCATGCAGGCCGTGATTAGGTTCACCGTGATGTTTTTGGTTGGGACCTTCATGCATACTGTGATTGTGTTCATCTTTACCTTGCTTTTCCATTGCTCTTACTCCTCTTTGGTTTCTATTTAAAAAGTTTTTAATATATATATTTTCCGTACATTCCTATCAACAAGATATAATACTATACCCAGGAATGGTATGGTATAGATGCGATGGGGTCGCCCTCCGTCATATAGCTGATTAGCTTACTCCCCATTCTATTATTTGTCTCAATTTCTTCATAAAGCCGTTTATGTAAACTAATAAGCTGCCTTTCTCAATATACAGCTTCCAGTATGTCAGAAATAAACTCGTTGATATCGTCTTTTATAATAACTCCGTTTCCTTCACAAAGGTAATCTGCATCAAAATTTTTAAAAGCTTCTAGTCCTTCGATAATTGATTATGATAATATAATTCTACAAGAAAAGGTTTTCCTTTTTCTATTTATTCATTTATACAAAAAAAAATTACGCTCTCCTATTCCTCTTTTAGATACATACTACTTCTTTAGTTTATATAACCGTTCGTAATTTTTTTGTTGCTCTTTCATTGTTTATTGCTCTCCTTGGCACTTTTGGAGCTTCCACAGACTCTAAAATAATAAAAAATTTTCAAGTCGTAGAGAAGTAAGGGAATGCATTTGATACTACAACGAAGACCGGATATTGATAGTAAAGAAATTAGGCTTCTTGACGCTCAAGGAATCTATGGCTCAAGAAGCCTAATATAGATGTTTTATACGTTTCTCAAATCGCTAGGCCAATCTAGAAAGCTTAGTTTTTTTATATTTGAAGCACAAACAAGATAAAAACCGCCATCGAAACCATTGATGACGGTTTTTTCTTAACTTTGGCCTTGCAGTATTTTCTCCAAATGTTTGACGGTCGGAGTCAAGTTCGCAAAGAAATAAGCTTCTCGCAAACGCCGCGACGGTGCACTGTCTTGGATATACCCGGCACTGCCGTTATGGAGCATGCTCGCTTGGACCGCGTCCAGCGTCAAGTAGACCGATTCTAGGCGGAGACCCGCAATATCTTTCCAGTTTACTTTTTCCTGCTTTACTAAACGGCGTATTTTATCTTTCAATACGGCGTATTTTTGTTGCAGTTCGTTCGATTGCGTCTTTAAATAGCGATTGCAGCCATTCTGCTTATTGTGGACCTTTTCGATCGATTCGATGGAAGCTTGAGTTACACCGAAACCAAGAGGAATTTGATAAGAAAGAAAAGCAGGACGGATTTTCTCGACATAGCTGTCTGCATCCTCAGCGACTATCCATTCATCCGGAATGAACACATTGCTAAATGAACATGCATAAGTAGCGCTGCCGTTCACCGCCAAATAACCGACTTTTTCTTTCAAGCTTACTCCTTTGGCCTCACAAGGAATAAAACACATGATTGGTTGTTTGCCCTCCACATTCGCAATGATGCCCATCCAATGGTTTTGGCCAAGGTTGGAAACGGAAGATAGGACCCCGGAAACCGTATATCCTCCGTCTGCCGGTTCAGCCTGAAGATACAGTTTTTCAAGCCCCGCTATATGCTTCATCGGATTTGATAGACCGGTAGCGCCAAGAATTTGGCCATTTTCCAGAGCAGGCAATAGCTTCTTTTGGAGCACGTCGTTGCTTGTATTTCGAAGATACGTTAATGCAGCGAGATGGCACCAAAGACAAAAAGCGGTTGTCATGCATACTTTTGCGACGCTTTCCACCAATTCCATTTCATCCAACAAAAGATCCTCTTGCGATTTCCCATCAGAAGACAGCCATCCAGCCTGACCGATTTTTTTCAGGAAATCTTCGGCATAAAAAGCTTCCGCGTCGATTCGCTTCACGTAAGGCTTCAACTCCTGCGCAATCAGCTGTTTAAGCGTTGTGCCTGTTTCCAATCCGCTGTTCATCATTGTAACCAACTCCTGCTAATTGTTTTTTCTTAGTTTGACTGAATTTCCGTAATGGAATCAATTGGTGTTTTTACTGCTTCACGAGCCCGTTTAACAGCAGCTTCATCTGGAGCGTCGTAGAAGCACAGGCATTTGGACATATCTTCACAGACATATGTTCTTGAGAATACCACTTCCGGAACTTCTTCATAATGAACCGAATTCTTTTTCTTTCTCGCCAAGTATTGATCCATCGTCAAATCTTCCGGCAAATTCCATTCCACCAGATAATTGATGACGTCCTTGCCTGATTTTACATCATCGAGTTCTTTGCCGACCAAACGGACATCTTTCACAAGATCTGCAGAGATGCCTGCACTTTTCAAAACTTCAACTGCTGTTTTCTGGTCTGCGCCTTCGATAATGAAGAACGAGCGTGCATAGTCATTTGATACTTGTACTTCAATCAACTCAGATGAATGTTGCTTCAACTGCTCTTGAAGTGCAGCCACCTTTTGTTCCAATTCCTCTTTATTAGAAATGATTCCTTTTAATGATGCTTCAATAAGATATAATGTCATGCTGATCCCTCACTTCATTTTTTTGAAGATTCTCTCTTCTAGTAAGTTATATTATTATACTTAGTTATTTAAAGCAACCTTATTCACTTTTATATAGTCTATGTTAAAATATAGGCAAAAGGAGTGCTGAAATATGAAAACGAGATATAATCTGCCATGCAATATTGCCCAAACATTGAACATCATCGGTGATCGATGGACTTTACTTATCATCCATGAGATTCTAATCGGCCAAAATACTTTTAATAATATTAAAAAATCGTTGCACGGCATTTCCTCCAACCTGTTATCCGAGCGATTAAAAGAGCTTGAAGAACAAGGCCTTGTCGTATCTGAACTTTACTCCGTCCATCCACCACGCTACCAATACACCTTGACTAAAAAAGGAACAGAATTGGAACCTGTCTTCAATTCCCTCCTCATCTGGGGAAGCAGCCACTTGGAGAAATGCTATAAGAAATTGATTGACCCCACTACTGGCGAAGAGCTTGAAATTGGCTATTACTCGAAAAAAACAGGCAAACGCGCGAAATCCATCCAAGTCAAAACAGTTGAATACGAATTGCAGTAGAATGGAGATTAATCATCTCTATTCTTTTTTTAGCACACTTTTACTATAAGTTAAGGATAAAATTTCCATTGTTCAAAGTTTTTTATGCCATCATTCCGTAATATTTGCCAACCCACCGCTCCAGGACACTGATCATTCGGTCCAACAGGAATCCACATACTCCGATAAAGATAATGCCTGCCAGAACATAGTCGAGATTCAATGTATTTCTTGAATCAACAATCAGAAACCCAAGACCGGATTGCGCCCCAATCATTTCTCCAGCAACCAGGAAGATCCAGGCTGTACCTAGTGCCAAACGCAAACCGCTCACCACAGCTGGAAAAGCTGCGGGGAAAATGAATTTATACATCAATTCCCAATTGCGGATTTCCAGATTTTCTGCAATTTTTAAATACGATGGATTGATTTTTTTGACTCCTGCGACAGTCGAGAGCAGGACAGGAAAAAATGCGGCAATAAAAATAATGGCAATCGCCGGCATATTGCCGATTCCAAACCATAAGACTATAAAAGGGGACCAGGCTACTGGCGCAACCGGCCGCAGTACCTGGACAATCGGATCGATTACTTGCCAGACTCTTGGCGATCTGCCCAGAAACATCCCCAATAGGATGGCTGGGAAAACAGCCATTAAATACCCTGCCGCAAATCTGCCCAGACTGACCTGCAGATGGACAAAGATGATTCCTTCAATTATCAAGTCAATAATTGCTTTCCCGACACTTAAAGGCGACGGAAGGAGTGCTTCCTGGTAACCGCCTAACCAAATAACCACTTGCCAAATGATGACCAGAATCACCATTCCAATCCCAAAATTCATGAGCTTCTTCGTTAAATTCATCTTAGGTCACATCGCTTCATCAATATAAGTATTGTCTACAAAGTCTTCAAAAACCGGTGGATTTTCCATCAGTTCCATTTCAAGGACAAAATCACGCAATGTATTGTACTCCGTTTCTTCGATACGCAGATTTTCAAATGAAATCCATCCTAAGGAAAGTTCGAGTACCTCCCTTTCCACCTTCATGTATTGACTAAAGGCTTCATAAACTGCTTCATCCTTTTTCTCTGCATGTTTACCCGACTCAACATATTGGGTGACCAGTGACTGCGTAGCCTTCGTCTGAAGATCCATAAAGTCCTGGCGCAGCACCAATACACAGCAATAGGAATCTGCCCATATTGCATCCGAATGATGAAGCACTTTGCCGATGTTATTTTTCACCGCCAAGGCACCGAACGGTTCAGCCACTACATAGCCGGAAATTCGCTGTTCGGATAAGGCTGCCGGCATCTCAGGAGGCGCCATTTCCACGACGTTGACATCCTCCAGCGAAAGCCCTTCATTTTTCAGCATTTCATACAAAAGGATATTATGGCTTGAATAGGTATGGGGAATCGCAAATGTCTTCCCTTTTAAGTCGTTGGCACTTTCAATATCCTTGGATGAAATCACTACATTCCCATCTTTATGCCCAAGTGCAACAGCTTTTAGGTCAATACCTTTTTCCTTCGCTTTCATCGCCAGTTCGACCAATACCGATGCACCATCTATCCTACCCGTATTCAAAGCATCCATTAGATCCGGCCACGAATTGAACTTGACCATTTCTAGTTCATACTCCCCGTATTTCCCCTCTTCCATGTGTTCGTCCATATAAAGGGGGCCGGCATGCGTTATCGGTAAATATCCGATTTTAATGACGGGTTTGTCCACTGCCGCCTGCATACTCGGCTGGCCGCAAGCCGTCAGGAAAAGCAATATACTGGCTGCCAAAACGGATAATGCTACTTTCCTTTTCTTCACAAATCCCACCCCTTTCTTAAATATTGTATTCCGGAGCTATTCGCTCCGTACTTAACTGGAATTCATCAAGAATTTTTCTGCGGAAATACTGGAAGTCGCCATGGGTACGGTCCCTGGGCTTCATCTGGGTGATGGCAATTTCCTTTTGAATCCTACCCGGATGAGAACCCATGACCATTACACGATCCGAAAGATACACGGCTTCATCAATATCGTGCGTGACAAGAACGATTGTCGTGTTCTTTTTCTCCTGAATACGCAGCAGTTCTTGCTGAAGGTTATAGCGATTAAACGAATCTAGCGCTGCAAATGGTTCATCCATCAATATGACATCCGGCTGAATAGCAAGAGCCCGTGCAATTGCTACACGCTGCTGCATTCCTCCTGACAATTCGTGTGGGAACTTATCCAGCGATGTTTCAAGCCCGACCAATTTCAAGGCATCGATGACGCGTTCACGTTGCTTATCCGCAGGCGACTTCTCTCCTTCAAGCCCCAACTCCACATTTTTCAACACTGTTCGCCAAGGCAATAAATTGATTTGCTGAAAAAGCATGACACATGATTTAGTAGGCTTTATAACAGGTTCTCCGTTATGTAGGACTGAACCCTTTTCCGCTTTTTCAAAGCCTCCAATGATATTCAGCAATGTGCTTTTCCCACATCCGCTTTTCCCGAATAAGGTGACGATTTCTCCCTTTTTCACTCGAAAACTTACATTTGAAAGGACTTGCAACTTCTTCTCCCCAACGCCGAATGATTTCTCGATATTCTTTACTTCCATCATATTAACGGACATATGCAGTCTCCCCTATCCTTAAAACAAACAATGCCTATCAACTTACTAGGCTTTAAGTTATTTTAATGTACTGAATGCAAAAAAACAACCAATTATTCTCTTTTTTTCTGAAAATTACTGCAATGGATTGAGGAATATTAAGTCCAAGTGATTTGTAAATCCCTCCTTTTACAACATCGTTTCTGTAGTATATAATTTTTTTCGTGTAATAGCAGAGGAGAGACGCAAGAACACTACTATCCACTGAATAAACTAGGCATTGGTGATTTACAAGGCTGTTTTATCAGCAAGCCATTATTCATGGAGGATTTGTTCCGGCAACTCGAAGCGAATAATATTAAGTAAACTGAAAAAGTGTAATATTTTTCTCCTTCCGTTATCATGGCCACTCATTAAAGATTACCTGAAAGCCTATAAGTAGAACCGATTGAAAATTGTTTTTATAGAATTATTTCAGCAAAAAGATGTAAATTATAACACCCAGTCTGGTAGTCAATAAAGATTTCAATAGAGTGCTTTATTCAAAAAACACAACAATGCCTTTCCGCTAAAAATCGGAAAGGCATTGTCTATACTATTCTTATTTTAAGAACTTTTCTTATAGTTTTTTAATAAAACGATAAGAAGGATAAGGGTGTAAAAAAATAAAATAAATGAAGTTATTCTCGGGAATATATTTTTCTGTATTTGGTAACTGATGTCTGCAATAGAGTAAATAAAAGCAAGAATTAAAAGTACCAAAAGAAAACGCGGTCCCCTGTTTCTAAAAAAATTCATATTTTCCGGATGTTTATTTTGTTCATAAGCACCCTACCTCCAATTAGTTGCTGTTCCTGGAATCCCCTTATAAGAGTACACATTGTTTCTTATTCCAACGGTATTAACATCATCCTCTCTGTTAAAGAAAATCTTCTTACATAACCTTTTTTACTTTTGATAAGGAAAAAGAAGATAATCCTTGGACGTTTGTCATGGGAATAATATTTTCTTTGATGGGATTATCAATGTTCATTGCAGGTAAAGTTCACCATTTAATAATCTAATACAATGCTTCACAATTTTTTAAAACCTCAAAAAACTCAATCCCTTAATTGTGTTTTTTATGCAAAAAGACGCCTTCTTATTAAAGAATAGCGCCAAATTGTGGTAGATACATTATCCTCAATTACTTCTTTAAATTAAATAAAGTTCATACTTAATCTCCTCGCATTATTTTTCTTTTAATAGTGAATACTTTCGATAAGCTTTATAGAAACTTCTACCAAAAAAAACAACCATAAGTGCTGGAAACAACTTCAAAAGGACAAATGGAGATTCAAATAAAAATGCTTTCCAAAATAATAGACCTTTCATACTCCAAAGATCTTCATGGTATAATCCCGAATCGCTATAGAGCATAAAAGAATAAGTCAAACACAGCGTACCTAACCAAAATGAATACTCCATTAATCTTTTATAATAATTACTCTTGGATTGGCGATCCGAGAAAATTTCATTTTGATCGTCATCTTCTTTTTGCCAATACCTTATTCCACTAAGCCAGGACCCCTTTATATAGTTCCAACCGAAATCCTCATATGTTCCTTTGTATTCCACGTACTTTTGCTTAGGTAAATAATCTTGATAATCAAGTCGCATAACATATCTCTTGTCAGTTTTTTCGAAAGTGTATATACCTAACTTACTAATATTTGCACAGCGATAGCCTTTTTGTAATTGCTCGATCAGCCATTGCTCTTCTTTTTCAATATTAAAAAATACTTTAAACCTCTTCATTTGATTCACTTCCTTCATACAAGGATAAAATATGCAATAGCCTTTCTTGTTCCATTTTCAAAACGGTTCTTCCTTCTGTAGTTATCATATAAATTCTTCTCCGACCTGAATTTCCAACAGGTTCAATCCAACCATGTTTATTCAAGTTTTCAATCGCACCGTATAATGTACCAGCCGCTAAAATAACGGTACCATTACTTATTTTTTCTATCTTCTGCATTACGGCATAGCCGTGGAGTGGCTCACGTAGAGCTAATAAAATATAATGCATGGTTTCAGACAACGGTAATAATTTATGTTTCATAATCTCACCCTCTATTCAGTTTAACTGTATAGTACAACTTTATAATAATATATTGCAGTTCAATTGAATAGTCAACAGCATTTTTTAAATTCCTCGAAGGAACTTAAAGTTAAACCTTTAATATTAAGCAAAAATTTAATCTAAAAAAGTCGATTCTCTTTACGTTGGGAAATCGACTTTTGAGTAATCTTATTCAATTTATATTGCCCGATTGTTGAATACAAGTTAAACATCGATCTTTAACTAAACTACTTCGTTAGTTTAAGTGAAATCTTCACATACTATAATTTTTTTACATAAATATGCAAATATTCCCTTAAGTTATTTAGGTATGGAATGTTAAATATAAATGGGGGATGTAACAAAACTCGTTGTTTTCTGAACAAACCTTATTAAAGGAACTCATAAACAAGTTAGTAGTTAATTGCTATATTGTTATGCAAAGTAGTTGATTTAAAATCATTAGCTCGCTATAGTGTATTACAACATACTTGTTATTTGGATCATGTGTTGAAAGGCAGTGAGGTTATTGGCTACGTCCACCCAAATGTTGAAAGGAATCTTGGAAGGTTGTTTGTTGGCGATTATTAAACGCGGAGAGACGTATGGATATGAAATGATCGAGAAATTAGAAGAGTTCGGATTTAATATGGTCAGTGAAGGGAGTATTTATCCTGTTTTAATGAGGATGCAGAAAGATAATCTGGTCACAACAGTAATGAAAGCATCACCAAATGGCCCGAACCGAAAATACTATTCAATCACCGAATTAGGGCAAGTTGAACTAGCTGATTACCAAGCAAGGTGGAAAGAACTTTCACACGCTGTGCATGCTTTATTTGATCATGACTTGAATAAAGGAGTGGAATAAATGTTAACAACAAAAAGTGAGAATTTCATCGATAATCTTCGATTGTACTTAATTACTTCAGGGAAAAATGAAAATGAAGTGAAAGATGTAACAGATGAGTTGCGTGATCATTTAATTGAATCTGAGAAGAGTGGGAAGAGTATAGATGAAATAATCGAGGGTACTCCTGAAGCTTATATGGAATCCATTAAGATAGAGATGAAAACAGATTATATTAGTCTTGTGAAAAACATTCCGATATTTATTTTAGGAATTATTGCTTATTTTATTATGGGACCATCAATTAGAGGCGAATTTGAATTGAACATTATTCAATTAATAGGTTTTCCAATTATTTCAGTAATTGGACTACTCATTTATGTTGTTTTATTCCAACAAGCTGGAAAAAAGCAATATTCATTAAAGAAACTCTTCTTTATTGGTACGATTGCCTATTCAAGTGTTACTATATTATTCATTTTTCTTTTATTGGGAAGTACCTTTTTAGTAGAACCTTTCTACAAAGCTAGCCCTATAGTAAACTTGGCCATTATAACAATGTGCGGGGCAGTTTTTATCTTGTTATCCTTTTGGGGTAAGACATTGTCAGCCATTTGGATTCCAGCGTTATTGTTCATTCCTGATTATTTTTACAAGTTTTCAAATTATAAGGACGAGACAATCTTGATTATCGGCGCTGCATCGTTTGTGCTCATCTTCATTTTCATGATGTTGAACTTATTAATAATTGATCGAGTAAGAAAGGCAAAAGTGATGAGATAAAGGCAAATAATAACTAATATTAATTGTTGTCTACCTGAGAAAGACAGTCTCTAGATAATTATAAGAACCCGGCGAATACTTCCTAATCCGGATGTTATGTCAACCAAGGAGGTCCCCCAGTCTAATCATTGTTTTAATAGGATTTTATCACTTTGATGATTTTACAGGGGTGATAAAAGATATCTTAAAATTTATTTTCACAAGTATTTGTTACCTTTTAGCAGGGGCGTTAATTGTCGGTATTCCGTTATATTTAATTGCGTTAGTGCTTGAAAAACTTAATTAAATGTGAATTATTGTACTTAAATTAACGAGTTAATAAAGGAGGTATATTATCGTTACGTCACGTACGTCCTACCCTGGTTACTGATATATTAAATCCTATTAAAAAAAGGTCAACCAGTAAAAACTGGTTAACCTTATAATAGGAAGCACCCGTTAGCACAACAAGCGTTAGCCGTAGTATCGCTATCGTATCCCTTTGTTTAAGTACATTTGAAACCAACAGTTATCAAAAGTGATTATGAAACGACCAAACAATAAGTATGATACTCACTATTCCCCAAGCTCCTGTACTCACTATCCACCAAACTATGGATTTAGTTTTTATTGAACTTTCCTCGCTTTCCATATTTTCATTTATAAAAACGAGCTTACTTTCCATACTTTTTTTCAAAGAAATGAGAACAACAAATCCAATTATTAAGAAGCCAATAGTTAACCAAATTAATGAGTCCACCTTTTGTACCTCCTCATTTTGTCAATTGCTTTCCTTACAATCTTCTACAAAATTGATTTGATTGTGGAACTTAGGTTACAACACTCTTCAACTAATGAACTCGTTAGTTCGACAAGCAAAAAGCTTTACCTCTTCTTGATACGAATAGGTAAGGGTTTGAAGTTATCGCTCCCTTTTCCCCTGGTTCACACCGTACGTGCGACTTTCACCGCATACGGCGTTCCAACTAATCGGAATCATTCAATGTTTTTATGTATATGCAAGATATAATTTAGAATCAGATTGCTTCGTTCAGACATTGCTTTCGCAATTCATTAACCTTTTGTAATTGCTTTTTATTCAAACATAAAGCATTTAATAATGCTTTAATTTTCTCATGGCTTTTTAGATGAATAAGTCGGTGAACGGATTCATGCAATATCATTAGATTTCCGTAAGAATCATCTTTTGTCAGATGGTACGGCTTTTTATGATGACAATGCCATTCGTTCATTCCTAATTCAATTCCAGTAACGGCACATTTTCCATATTGAGCAATAAATCTACTGATACGATTGTCGTTGTATTCAATCGTTCGTGTTGGAATAAATTGCTTCATGACATAAGCAAGCGTTTGTTTATTTATCGCACGCAAGTTTTGATGGATTTTATCTCTACCTACGGTAGTATAGTTACATATATTTTGTGAGAAGTTTAAATTCACCTTACATCGTTGGGCATGGATTGGCACAAGTACCATTCCTTGAATAAGGAAAAGCTTACATTCGTATCCCTTGTACCTTTTCTGCAAGGAGCTAGTTAAGTCCTGAAACGTTGCTCTTTTCCTAAAATGTTTAAGCTTGATTATATAATGCCTTACTAAGATGGAAGTTCAGCTGATTTAAATTTTTCGTAATTCGTGTGGCAGCGGAGTAGTAATTTTGAATTCCCATTACTATCGTATTGAAATGCCAGACGGTTTCTGCGGAAGGATGCTTTTGAATTTTCTTAATGGCGTCCTTCAATTTAAGTTGAACGTTTTCCTTAGCTTTTTCCGTCATATTTGAACGCATGACATAACGAGTTTTCTCTTTTTTAACTTTTCGGTAAGCTTTAAATGAGAAACCCAAAAACTCTGATGAGTTTTTCTTCAAATTTACTACTTTCGACTTCTCTCCGCTAACCTCAAGATGTAGCCTTGTTTTTAGGAAGTCCGTTACTGCGTGGTACATTTTAATCGCCTGTGAACGAGTACGACAGAGAATTTTAAAGTCATCTGCATAACGTACGAAATAACATTCCTTTAACTTCGACTTTTTGAGAGCAAGATTTCTACTGCCAATGTGTTTATAAGTTTTGCGTGGTTCAAAGGTTCCCCATTGGTGACTGACCCACCAATCTAATTCGTTCAAAACGATATTAGAAAGTAAAGGAGAGAGTATCCCTCCTTGCGGAGTACCTTTCGTTGGTAACCCTTCACCGACTATTTCGGCTTTTACAAGGCGTGAAATAATCGAAAGTAGTGATTTATCACGAATCCCTAATGACCATATTTGTTTCAGCAGTTTTGTATGGTCTACATTGTCGAAAAAGCCTTTAATATCAACATCTACACAGTGATATAAACCTGTCATATTTACCATACTTTCAAACCTAGCTTTTGCATGATGTGTATTACGATTTGGTCTAAAACCATAACTATGTTTGTGAAACTTCGCCTCACAAATTGGCTCTAAAACTTGTAACATGCATTGTTGGAAAAGCCTATCCCAGATTGTCGGGATTCCTAACGGGCGTGTTTTTCCATTTGCCTTCGGTATGAATTCACGTCTGACTGGTTGCGGTGTGTAGTGTTCGAACATCATTTGTACTTTGCGAATAACTTTAAGCACTGAAAGTTCTTTGATATCTTGAATCGTCAATTCATCATAGCCAGCAGTTTTACTACCAGTATTACGCTTAATATTGCGATAAGCTATTTGAATATTGTCCTCAGCTTGCATCAGATCGAGTAATCCATAAAAATTTTGACCATTAGCACTAGCACTACGAGCATATAGTTCATCAAAGCGACTTTGCATGTCGTAATATTCGTTGTGCCTCAGTTTCTTTCGTTTTAACAAGTTGGTGGCTCCTTTTGGAGCTGAACCTCTATTAGTCTTACAAGAACCTTATTAATCGTTGAAGAACTGCCTTGCATGGATGAATAATTCTTCATATTAGTCTAGTGGCTATCCCTCCACGTTCATTACACGTTTCATTGGTACTGTGCCACCACTTTCACTGATATAAAGAGAAGTTATACAATCGCTAATCTCACGATTGTTTTCTTTCCCAACGCTTCACCGAGAATAAGCTCTCCACGTTATCAGCTTACAATGTTGAGAAATGTCTATTATGGAACAGACTTAGGTGCTTCCTGTGAGCCTGTTAGCATTACATGTGCCTATAACACAAGATGGATTTTCATATTACTTAGTCTTACTCATCCACAGCTAACACTACATGTGGTAGTTTATACATTTCTATATAACGTGCTTGTAGACCCGTACATTCAGAAGTTCGTCAGCAATACCATTTCTTATTGGAATTAAGATTGCATACTCACCGTATCTGTTCAACTCAAGCACCATGATTTACACCACCCCCTCGGGTAGGCTTTCGTCAGCCGGACTGTTACGGTAAATTCTCACGCCTATTAGCCGAGCTTATAACACACGTTTTCTTATTAAACCGCGTGCTATTCGACGCAGAGAGAAATCTGAAACTGCCTAGCCTTTACTAGAGAGATGTGACCATCCACCAATTCAGCTAGAAACATTTCGCACAAGTAACGCACCCGTTAGTTGAATAAGAAAAGGGACTCTTATTAAAAGACCCGAAAGCCACCGTTAGCTTAATTACACCCTCTTGAAACCTAAAGTATATTTCAATCGTACGAACAGGAAACTAATATCCTACTTTTTGTTCTGTCGATATACAATAAAAGTAAGTCCATTTAATATAAATGTAAAAATGAGAAGAACTGCTGTGGCTATCACTACTGCACGTGTCGTGTCCATTAGTGCCGACCAATCCTCAATTTTTACTAAATGATAATTATAGAAAATCTGAAAACTAAGTGAAATAGCACAGGCACTGATGCTGATAACGGAAAGGACGCCCCAATTCTTATGTTCATGTTTTTTATTTCGCATGAGATTAATGACTGGAAGTATCCAAGCGATTAGTCCAAGTAAGAGACTGCCAATATTAAGCCAACCCATCATATCTAATCTCTCTTTCTATTTTTTATTGTTGTCTAACAATACTTAACGGTAAATTGGGGGAAAGGTTTCAAATATAAACACTAACCGTATTTAATTAACCTGTATTATTCAACAATATGGCCCGATTGCTAAACAACAGTTAAATAACAATCTTCAACCAAACTGCTCCGTTAGTACAATAAGTTTAACAAAAAATGCGTTAATCCTTCTTGGATCAACGCCCCCGTTAGTAGAAGAGCATTCATACTAAACTGTTCTTAAAGTTTAAATAATCTATTTTTCATCCACTTCTTAATGTATTGGTTCAAAACCTTTGGCAATTAACTCTTCAGATGACTCACCAGATTGAGACCAAAAATCACTTTGCCCAATTTTTTCATCTTTGATATAGTAGGCATAAACAACTTCATATTCATTTTCAAAAATAACATGAAGTTCCACCGTGGCCTTTAGTTCATCATCGTCTGTATCTATTATCTCCCATTTTTCATTAGGATAAATGGTTGTCAGGTACGTATTAAGCTTACCTATTGCTTCATTCGTTTGCGATTCAACTAATATAGGTAGCAATGCAAAATAACCAATAACAATAATAAGTATAGTTCCCGATACACCCCAAATCAGTTTCCGAATGAAAGGTTTCAAGAAATAAGAAATTCCGCTTACTATGGCAAGTATTACGAATACATAACCAATAATTATGATTGATGTAGGATACATTGCTTTATCCCCCTTTTGTTGAACTAAACTGTATATAACGTCTCGTTAGTTTAATAAGAAAGATGCTTTACTCTTTATTGAAGTAAAGCATCCGTTAGTTACATAAGAAATCAGACTATGATAATTTATAGTAATTTTCAGCTGTATAAATAGACCACGACCAAAACTTTGCCCCTGAGCTAATGATAAATCTATCCAACCATAATTCAAAGTTCATTTCTAATGGAATTGCCTCTTCAAACTGGTCTATATGACCTTTCCAAAATAAATAATTTTTTTTCAACTCACTATAATGTTTTGAATTTATTACAATATTATCTTGATAAATGTAGGCTATATCAAAACATCCTTCAAATTCATCGTAATGTTCATTTAAATCAATTATTTGGTCAAGACTATAAAGTTCAATTTCTCCACCAGATTCAATATCATCAAATAATCGACATCCATTAGAAATTTTTAGAAACTCTTTATAATCATTTGGTAAGATTAAACCTGTTTGTCTTTCAAAATTCTTTATTTCCTCATCAGTTGCTGGTGGATTAAATGTACATTCCACCTTGGCTAAATAACCTCCCTCTCCTTGAATCTGAATTATATTTTCATTTTCCTTTAATCGTTTTTTTAACGTATTTAAAGTTTGTTTAACAATACTTCCTTCTTCAACCATTTATATCAACTCGCCTTTTATTATTTTTTTAGCTTTTTCATTCTCAAATTACAAAGATTTTTTTCTTTATAATTTCATTACTTCTGCAACTAACCTGCTGCGTTAGTTTAAGTGGAAGCCTTCACATACTTTAATTTTATTTTAACATAAATAACCAAATTTCCTCTTAAATTATGGAGGTATGGAAAGTTAAATATAAATGGGCGATGTAACAAAACTCGTCCTTTTCTGAACACGACAAAAATGCTTAAAAAAACATCTGTCACTTTGGAAGGTATTTTGCACCTGTTTTAAGTTTTATTTTGCACTTAGATTATTAAATAAACGCCGCGGATAAATATACACAAAAAAAGTAGGACGATTTCCAATGGAAATCGTCCTATAAAAAGGGGAAATGGGAATGTTGCTGTGTTCAATTTTCTAAAGCTTTAAACATCTTTTTTGAAATAATTCTTAGAAAGTGAATTCAGATGTTGAATAAACCACTCCCCATCAAGAGAGTTCATTGAACCTTGACTATAACGAACAACATCATAGACCGTGTAAAAACGGTCTGAAACTTCCCAGTTTTGTCTTTTAAACCATTCTCGAATTGTTTCTTCTTTTTGACGTGTATAACCAATTCCACTTGCTTTTTTCTCGAATTCTCGATAGGCATCTCGAACAACATTTGTTTCCATGGAATATGCCCATTCTATCTCACGAACACTAATACCTTGTGTATGTTGAATAGGCTCTCGATTAAAAGAAACACCTTCATCTATCACTTCAAACTCTTCTCTCTTATTCTTAGAAAATCTCCATATAAAGAATACGAGGAGAGCAGTACTTATTACAATGACGATAATTATCCAAGGTAAATCATTTACAACATTTACTGATTCGCTTATTGGTTTTACATTCTCTTGTATTACTGATTCACCTTGAACCACGGGCTCTTCTTCTTTTGGAATGGTTAGATTCACATAATAAAAACCTCTTAACCAATCCATCAGCATACCAATCGGATATAAAATGACCATAAATATACCACCGAATAGGTCAACGAACTGCATTCTAATCCAATGAGCGAAGGTTGAAATCAGAAAGTAGACTAAACTCGCTGCACCTACAATAACTAAATACACACGAATCACCTTTGATAGAGCGAGTTGATTAATATCCCTAGTTAACATCCACTGAACAATTAATCGATTCAAAATATATAAAAGAACTCCTGAAATAGCAAGAAAATAAGTGTTGGACAATGCCTCTTCGTTTTTTGATATAGTCGCTAAAAAAAAGCTTAGTGAAAACAGAATGACGAGCAAGGTGAAAAAGAACCCATCATAGGTGGAGTCTTCTTGTATTTTGGAGAATCTTTCTTGAATTCGCCAAATGGAAAATACAACAATTAAAATGAAAAGCCAAAATGGACCACTAAGAACAAATACACCGAGTCCAAAGAAAATAGATACAACAACAGAACCTGCTATTTGATACCCAATTTTTTTAAACAATAATGTAATCCCAATAAGAATACAAATTAGAATACCTAACCAAACGTATGGAGTAGGAAAAGTTGTTTGATTTCGAAAAAACACCAAGAAAAATGCAGCCAACCATGTATCCTGCAAGAAATTACCGATCGATTGGATTTCAATTAATAATTTTGAAGGGCCCTTTTTTTCCACTTTTGTCCACCCCCTACTTCAGTCAACCCATATAAATCGACATGTGCTTGTAATCTCCATTTTGTTACAAATGGAGCCACTTCCTCATAGTCATGTGTAAATATAATAACGACCATAGGTAAGTTTTCATGCATATCCATGTGAATCATCATTTGTTTAAATGGCATGGTTAAATCATTTTTTGAAAGGATTGATAAGATGTCCATCATTTTTTGTCGATGTACTTGTCCATCACCCGTAGGAAGGAATAAATAGGGAGAACGTCCAAGTGATCGAACATTAACTGCCAACGAGTAAGGAATTCCCTCACGGTAAAAATAATCAGCATACGAAGCGATGGTTTCAATTTTTTCTTCAAGATCCGCTATGATTGAATAATGATGTGCAACATTTAAGATGAGCATAACCGACTCGTTGGCGACTTGAGTAAATACTTTTGTTTGGAATTTTTGCATCCTTGCGCTAGCTTTCCAATGTATGTGATGAAATTGATCAGATTGCAAATAATCTCTAGTACCTACCGGAGAAAAAACATCTTGAAAAATGGAATGCTTATATTCATATGCACCTGGCTTTAATGCAGAAGGATATCTAAAATCCATTAATTTATGAATAGATGGGTACACCATTTGTTCCTTAAGTATCAAGGGTTTATAAAAAAGTACAACTGCTCCCTCACCATATAAATGTGGGATAGTTAGCTCCAATTGTTTGAGACTAGATAACCCTCTTTTTTTACCTTCAATGGGAACTTGAACAGTTATTTTTTCATTTGTTCCAATTGTGAAAGGTATAATTACTTCAATTAAATCAGAATGGTTAACATTTTTGTGATACCTAGGAAAGACAACATCTTGAAACTTCAGATATAGTTGACCATTCCAAATAGGAAATCCTTTATTTTCAAAGGTTAACTCCCAGACAGAATGTCCTCCTTGTAACATGCGTCCCCTGGTTTTATCGTTATTAAATGTTAAGGTTTGTCCAACTTTTTTAAAGTAAATGGTTTGTAAAATAGCAATTGTACCTAAAAATCCAAACACCCCTGCGGCTATGTATTGTGTAAGTATTAAAGACATCATAAGAAAAAGTCCGATAAAACGTAAGACCCATATGGTCTGCATCGTTCCGTTGTATTGCCTATTCCATATCATCACACCATAGCCTCTACTGGAGCTTGAACTGAATCAATAATTCCGCGTAGTATATCAGATGTTTCATGAATCAGCATTCCCTCCGCAGTCAACATGAGGCGATGTGTGGCAAGTGGGGGAAACATCTTTTTAACATCATCGGGTGTCACATACGCTCGATTATTTATAAAAGCTAATCCTTGAGAAGCATGCAATAATGCCAGTGCTGCGCGCGAACTTAGTCCAAGTTCCACATGAGGATGTTGTCTCGTTGCCTGTATTAATTGAAGTATGTAGGTTTCAATATCTTCATGAACCATCACTTCTTTTACGGCTTTTCTCCATTCCAACACATCTGAAACTTTCATAACAGTAGACGTACGAATTTCGCCTGGTGCTTTACTAAAATCACGTAAAATTCTCTTCTCTTCTTCAAAGGATGGATATTTTATTTCAATACGGAATAAAAAACGATCTAACTGAGCTGCTGGCAAAGAAAAAGTCCCTTGTTGTGACTCTACTGGATTTTGTGTAGCAATGACCATAAATGGTTCAGGAAGTTTAAGTGTTTCTCCATCAATTGTTACTTGTTTTTCTTCCATAGACTCTAATAAGCTCGATTGAGTTCTTGGTGTTGCACGATTAATTTCATCAGCCAACAATATATTTGTCATAACAGGACCTGGTCTTAAAATGAACTCTTGTGACTTTTGATCAAAATAACTAATTCCTGTAACATCAGATGGCAAAACATCTGGCGTAAATTGTATTCGTTTAAATTTTCCGTCGAACGTATGCGCAAATGATTTGGCCATCATTGTTTTCCCAGACCCAGGAACACTTTCAAGTAATACATGGCCACCTTGTATTAATGCGATAATCATTAAATCAATTTCTTTTTCTCTACCTATTATTGCTTGGTTTAAAGTTTCTTGAACTTGTCTAAGCTTGAACATGGAAATCACACCTTTTTCTGACAATTCTAACTATATCAATGTAAATTGTCAACTCAAGTCGAACACTGCAGATAGATCATGAATGTCTCAAACAGGGGTTGTAGTTAATCACTTTTCTTGCTATTTGATTGAAATTCAAGAGAAATTCGATGATTTCCTGCTGCTTCAGCTTAAATCCGTGCCTTTCAGATAGGAAATACTTCAAATGAAAAAAAATTGAATTATCATTTGTATGGACAAAATTTCTCCTTTTTGTAATCATCTTTCTTCTTCCTTCTATATAAAAAGCATTTAATTTATTGTAGAGATTTAAAAAATTAATAAGTAGGGCTTAAGACATTACAAAAAATTCTCTCTCCGAAATAAAATAGTAACCTTCAGTGAATCTGAATGTTGCCATTTTGCGTATATACTCTATCTCAAAAACGATGGTTTATGAGATTTTTTATTCTTCTTCATTTTAATGAAAATCATAGGCTTTATGTGTATCAAAATATTGCTCAAAATCTATACCTCATTAACTACCGTTTATGATATATCTTATGTAAAGCTGGCTAGTATAAAATGAGTTCATAAACCACAACACCATCCGCCAATTCTCCATATCCGAAGAATTGACGGATGACATTCTGACACAGAACTGCTATACGCATTCGAATAACAAACCGGTTATGTTGATAGATCCGGATTGGGAAAGAAGACCGGTAAAAAAATCTTTACTGGAAAAGTCCACATCCTTTAACTAAGCGAAGCTTTTCTCGATTTTTATCGAGAAAAGCTTCGCTATTTTTATTGTATAATTAAGTTCACTAATTCTAGGTGGTGTCCCGATAATTTCTGAAGAATCCTATTACTTTTTACCATTCTCTCCATTCTTCAGTTATATCCTCTTCAGCTTCTAAGCCCACTAATTGTGCAGCTTCAATAATAAAATCACAGAGTTCTTCTCTCTCCAATGTATCGATATAGTAATCATATTTTTCATTCAATTCATTTAATTTCAATACCACTTCTTTAACACAATCCATTATTTCAGCTGAAGACGGATTGTCTTTAAGTTCTATTAAACGTTTTGTATATGAATTTAAAACTATATTAGTTGCGTTGATATTTTCTTCTGTAAAAATATCATCGTCATCTTCATCCATTCTTTGTTTCCATTCTACTGTTGGTTTGTTTTTTGTTAGATCTTCAAGAGTCATAATAATATCCTCCAATAATTCTTGTTTTTCTTATTTATTGTTTCCTTGACTTACCAAGTTATCTTATCAATTAACCATTACTCCCTATCCATCCGAGTAACCATCGTAAGGTTTACTTAATTCATCTAGTTGCTTTTGTATAGATAATATCTTCGTGTAACTTTCCGTTTCTATGGAGTGAGAATTGTGACGACGAACATAACCCAAAGGTTTACTGTTACTAATAACAGTATCACTAGAAAATCATATGTCTGAAAGAAAAGAATAACCATAAAAGTATAACAAAAAACAACTGCGAAACTATACCACACTTTCCCTTGCTTGCTTACGAAAGATCGTATTATGATAAAAATAAGTGATAATACAATTGATATTTAGAACATAAGCAGAATACCCTTAAGTTGCAGGTTTTCCAAATTACAATCTCCTCTTCATCATTATACATTAACTGTAAAAAAACAGTCTATGAATTAGATTCACTACTAGCTTGTTATTTCCCTTTATTCAATTCATCTTTTATTAATCTAATTAAAAAGTTCTTTTCTGAACAACAGTAAAACTTTAAGCAAGCATGTGATTACTTCAATCATAAAGAACTGTAACAAAACTCGTCCTTATCTGAACACGACAAAAATGCATAAAAAAACATCATTTTAGTTTCATATAGTTCAACAAAACTCTGCCCATTAATCTATGTTCATTAACCAAATAATTATAGTCTTATGTTACAATGAATATAGGATTAAAATGGAAATGAGGAATTACTGGTGTTAATTGGATATGCACGTGTGTCAACTGGGTTACAAAACTTAGATTTGCAAACAGATGCCCTAACTAAATATGGATGTGTGAAAATTTTTCACGATAAGATGAGTGGGTCAAAAAAACAACGCCCTGGATTAGCAGAAGCGCTGAAATATGCTCGTCAAGGAGATACCATAGTTGTATGGCGACTAGATCGTCTTGGCCGAAACATGCAAGACTTGATTGACATAGTCAACAATCTGAATAACCAAAGCATTGGTTTTCACAGTCTTCAAGAGAATCTCACTATGGATCGTGGCAATGCCACCGGACAGCTAATGTTCCATCTATTTGCGGCATTTGCTGAGTTTGAACGTAATCTTATTCAAGAACGTTCAGCTGCAGGAAGAGTGGCTGCTAAAGCACGGGGGCGGCTTGGCGGTCGTCCCGAGAAATATGGAGATAAAGATATTGAAATGATGAAAAATCTTATTGATGGAGGCACACCAATCAAAGATGTGGCAGAAAGATGGGGCGTTTCTCGAACAACCATTTATCGTTATTTGGAACGTAAGTGATCTTTTATATAGGGATTAAGATATTGCATCAGTGGAACGTAAGGTCATTGTTAATTTTATTTTAAAGACTAATTCTTTGATGGTGAAAGAATTAGTTAGAGAATAAAAAAATCAATATAATTTTACCTATATAATAGAAGGAACTCATTAAGACATATTAGATCCAGAACGATGGAGAATATCAATTAGAAACAATTTTAGAGGATTGTCCCTTTTGTGTTTGGAGACAATTCCTTTTATTGTGCTATACGTTTCAAGTAACCGAAATCAATAATTTAATTCATTAAGTGGTTCATAGAGTCTTATCATTTCAAAGTCAATTCTATTTCGGAAAGATTGGTGTAGGAAATGTCTGTCTGATACACTCTGCTTATTAACTTTTGTCGGTTATAAATTGAGTGTACCATGACATGTCTTTTTGGGGTGTCTCGCTTAATATACAATTCACGTTTATAAAAACGAGCCAATTATTGATTTTTCATTTTTCTCCACCTTCAGGACCAAGTTCAACAATCCAATCAGCTGATCGAATGACTTGCTCATTATGTTCAACAACAATAACCGTATTACCAGCATCGACTATTCGTTGCAGTAGCACTAAAAAATGCTCAATATCCACTGGATGTAAGCCTGTCGTTGGCTCATCAATTAAAAATAGTTGCTTTCCTTTTTTCGCTGTTAGAAGTTCTTTAGCAAGCTTCATTCGTTGCCCCTCCCCACCAGATAGCGTTGTAAGTGACTGGCCTAATGTAACATAGCCTAAACCTACGTCCAATAATAAATCAAAAATCTTCGTCAGTTTTTTATTGACTTTAAATAACGTACTAGCCTCTGTAATAGACATGTCTAAAATTTGTGAGATGGAATGGTCAAATAACGTCACCTCTAATACTTTATCTTTAAAGCGTTTGCCGTTACACACAGGACAAACAAGCTCGACATTATCAAAAAACAGCATATTACTCGAAACAAAACCTAAACCTTCACAATTTTCACAGCGCCCTCCTGCTGTATTAAAGCTAAAATGCTTATTCGTAAACCTCTTTCTTTTGCTAATGATTCTTTCGAAAATAAATTACGAATGACTGCAAAAGCGTCAGTATACGTTGCAACGTTGGAGCGACGCATTTTAGAAATCGGTGTTTGCTGCACGGTGATCACTTGATCGAAATTTGCAAATTTCATTTCCTCCATCACATCAAATATAAGCGTTGATTTACCTGAACCTGAAGCACCTGCGACTGCTGTAAAACAACCGATTGGGAACCGTGTCGTTACTCCTTTTAAGTTATATTTTGTGACGTTCTCTACCAATAACCATTCTTTAGGCACACGTACTTTTGTGTTCACAACTTCTTCTTTTAATAAGTATTGTCCTGTTACGGAAGTTTCCGTCGCTTTTATTTCATCTAACGTCCCAATACCAATGACCTCACCCCCAAATGTTCCGGCACCTGGACCGATATCAATAATAAAATCTGCTGCCTTCATAACATCTGGATCATGCTCAATGACAATGACTGTATTGCCTAATTCACGCATATTTTTAAGAAGTTCAATCATGCCTTGTGTATCTTTTGGATGTAAGCCCGATGTTGGTTCATCGAGTAAGTATATGACCCCAGTAAGTGTTGAATCGAGTGTCGCTGCAAGCTTTATTTTTTGCTGCTCACCACCAGATAACGTAATCGTTTGTCGGTTTAACGTTAAATAACCAACACCAACCTTTAATAAGCGCTCTACTTTTGTTTTCATATCGAGCAAGAAATGCTCAACATAACTTTTTTGCTTGTCATCAAGCTTTTTCGACACATCTAAAATCCAATGAAGTAAGCTTTCTAACGTGTAATTTGTTAGTTCTGGTAAACGTGTTCCTTGTACTGTCGCTTCACGACTTACTGCCATTAAACGTTCGCCGTTACATGCGCTACATATCGTTGTAAGAAACTTCTCTTTCAGTACGTCTTCTATTCCTTTGTCTGCAAGCTTGCGCCAAAGCATTGGCTCAACCCCTTCAAAGCGTCCACCAGTCACGGTTTTTGGAAAACCTTTTTCCGGATTGATTCGTGCTGCTTCAGCACCTTTATATAGTAACGCTTTATGTTGTTCAGACCACGAAACAATTGGCTTTGCTAATACATCGTCTAGTTCATAAAACTTAAAAGTATTTTTTAAAATACCGTTTACGTATTGTTGGTAGCCTTTATCTAAATAAAGGAGCGCTCCTTCTACTACCGACAGTGATTCATCCACAATAGCTGACCAATTGACTTGAATTTCCTCACCAAGCCCCGAGCATTTTTCACATGCACCTTCTGATTTGTTGTGTGAAAAATGTGCACGCGTTAGCATTTTCTGCTGGCTCTAACAATGAGGACATTCAACAAACGAAACATACTCACCTTTTACATTTACATACGATTCTTTTCCTTCGTTTTGAGCAAACGATTGTCCGCAATTAGCACATGGACGCTGGCTAATCTTTTCATAAACAACACGAAAATCGGTGTAAATATTTGTCATTGTCCCAACTGAAGACCTTGGATTTCGATTCGTATGATGCTGATTAATTTGGATTGCAGGCGATACGTTCGTAATACGTGTTACACCCGGCTTTTTAATGCCTTGGTAGCCCGTTGTCTCTAAATATTGACGCTGACATTCTTGGTAAAGCGTATCGAGTACTAATGTCGATTTGCCTGAACCTGAAACACCTGTAACACAAATAAGCTGATTTCTTGGAATTTCTATAGAAATATTTTTCAAATTGCCTTCATAGGCATTTTCAATTAAGATTGATTTTTGCATATTTACACCTCGATCATCATTTTTCAAAATAAGTTGTACTAAACATCCATTATACTGAGGGAAAATGGATTGGATTGTTACCATTAAGAAAGGAAGATATCCATGCTCACAAATGAGATTGCTAAAAAAGCTCAAGTCCATCCAAATACAGTGCGACTGTATGAACAGTGGCAATTTATCTCACCTGTGCCGAGAAGGCCAAATGGTTACAGAGTCTATTACGATATACACTTAAAGCAAATGTATATCGCAAGACTTGCTTTCAAGCAGGAATTTATCCAAAATAATTTACGCAAAATGGCTACAAAGATTGTACGTCTGAGTGGGCAGGAAAAGTTTCAAGATAGCTTACAAGCTGCTCATCATTATTTTTACTTTTTACAGTCTGAGTACACGTATGCTAAAAAGGCAGTTCACATGGCAAACACACTCTTACAGCATACGAATTCGTCAAATAAAATCTATACCCATAAGGAAGTATCCACCAACCTCCAAGTAACCGAGGACACGATCCGCAATTGGGAGCGAAATGGTTTATTTACAGTCAAACGCAATGCACAAAATCGCAGACAATACAGTGAAGAGGACATACAAAAGCTACTGATTATTCGTACGTTAAGAAGCGCGCATTTTTCCATTACGAGTATTTTGCATTTATTTGAAGAAATCAAAGAGGTTGAGCAAGTTGCGGATATCCATACGCTCTTAAACACACTCAAATTTAAACATGAATTTTATCATGTGACAGATGAACTTGAGCTCAATTTAAAAAGGGCAGTGACAGACGTTCAATCTATTATTGCTATATTAGAACAATTACAGTAAAGGGGACGGCTTTTGTGCATCGACGAGCACTGTCAATTCATGCATCGCACGCGTTGTAGCGATGTATAGAAGCCCTCGCTCAAATTCCGTTGTAAAACGCTCCTCGTCTACAAACGGCACAATGACTGTATCAAATTCTAAACCTTTGGCATATTGAATCGTTGTTAACAGTACACCCGTTGCAAACTTCTCCGTCTTGCCGTCTATAATGTGAAATGGTACTTGTAAATATTGTTTAATCACCTCTAAATCTTGCTCTGTTTTGCAAATAATCGCTGTTGTTTTCGAAGTGTTTGATAAATTTTCATGTATCATTTTTATCATCTGTTTCACTGAAGTATAAAAAATTTCTTCTGGTTCTTTCCCATGTCGAGCTATTGGATGAATGTCACCTCGTCGCATAAATTTCTTTGCATACATTGTAATTTCGTAAGAAGACCGATAAGTAGTCTTTAATTCTACGTACTCTAAGCCAGGGAAAATGGTCTCAATTGCTTCTTTTGAAATTGTTTCGTACGGCAATAGTACTTGGCTGAAATCGCCAACGATTGTACGCTTACATGCAAAGACTTTTGCTAAGACCGCATATTGAACTGGTGTGTAGTCCTGCATTTCATCTAACACGAAATGCTGCACGAGCTCGTACGTTTTCAATTCTTTAAAATATCCTTGCACATAAAGATACGGATACACGTCATTACTTTCGAAATGCTTCTTTGAAAAATGAAACAAATCTTCGCCAAGCGAGTTCATAAAGCTACGGTAAATGTCAAGGGGTGTCGTAAATAGCAGACGCTTCTTTAATCGCTTATTAATTTCATTTTTACTCGGTAACTTTCCTTCACCATTACGCTTTGATTTCAACACGTTCAAAATGTCCTCAACCATCAGTACTAGACGTGTGATGACAGGTTCTTTTCTGTAAGCTTTAAAACGGCCCTGTAAATAGTCCGACGTAAATTCCACATCTGCAATCGAGATACTTTCATTTTTCAGTAATCTATTGTCTAGCTCCTTTAAAAAAGCTTGTAGCTTTTGGACAAACCAAAAATCCCCTTTTAGCTTCGCACGCTTGGCTAAGTCACTTTTTGAATTCATTAATATGTGCTTCGTTTCTTGTTCAAACGATGTAAACGTCACCGCAGAGGACAATAAATTTCCCGTCACTTCATCAAGCGTAAAGGAGCTAATCGGTTGCTCTCCTAGCTCTGGTAAAACCGACGAAATATAATCTCCAAACACTTTATTTGGCGACAAAATAAAAATACGTTCCGCTCGTAATGTATCGCGAAACTTATATAAATAGTAAGCAATGCGGTGAAGCGCGACAGCAGTTTTTCCAGAGCCTGCTACCCCTTGAATCACGACATTGTAGGCCGATTCATTACGGACAATTTTATTTTGTTCACGTTGAATCGATGTAATGATAGTTTTCAGTTTTTCTGATGCATGTGCACTTAGCGTTTGCTGCAATACCTCATCTTGAATCGTTAAAGAGCTGTCTAGTACATATTGAATTTCCGATTTTTCAATTTTAATCTGTCGTTTTGCAGTCAACTCTCCATCAAAACGGCGATCCAGTGCTTCATAATAACCTTCACCTAATTCGAATTCATAATACATATTACAAATAGGAGCACGCCAATCGTAAATGAGGTATTTTCCGTCGTCATCTGTAAAACCAAATCGTCCAACATAAAAGCTTTCCACATCTTCTTTATTTTCGCCATCATAAACAAAGTCAAAATGACCAAAATACGGAGAATCGATTAATTTTTTTATTTTCTCTCTTTCTACTGCTTGTGCAAACCCTTGTTTATCAATCATGCTTAAGGTTTGCTGGTAATCATACACTTCAAACTTATCTAATTCTCTTTTATAGTCAATTATATATTTTTGTAAATCTTTAAAGCTTTGATCTTGATCAGTAAGCTTTGTCGATAGCCTTTTATAAGCTTTTTCAAGGCTCAATAATGTATTTTCAAAATAAGTCATTTCTTTTGTATCAATCATTGATAGCCCTCCCTCTAGAAAGTACTACTTAGTTTAACAAACTCTTTTTCGTTGGTGTCTAAGTGGAGGGTTATTTTTTTATGGACTTAATGCAAGCTTGCACCGCATAGTGTTCGTTTAGTGAATTATATGAATTTTCCCCTACCCCTTCATTGCACATTCACTGATAGGGGGTCAATGTCGACGGTGATAATTACACCCTTTCACATTATATGTTTAATGGATATTAAGACTAAAATACATTAGACCAACAAAAAATGACCATCAAATTAATGGTCATTTTACGTTACACTTTTGTTGTTAAGGAAACGACAGCGTGAAGGAATTGATCTGGCATTAGAAAATGGCATTCAGTTTGGAAGACCAACAGTTCTGGTTTCAGAGGAATTAGAACGGGTTTATATAAAATGGAAATACGGATAGTTAACGGCAGTGGAAGCAATGCAGAAAGCCGGACTTAAAAAAACCAATTTTTATAAATTAGTGAGAACACTCGAAGAAGAGACAGCAAACCTATTATAATAGAAGAAAATTTTCAAATACATCCTTTGCTTATTCGTTGCAGAGGATGTATTGTATCCCATTAACTACATGAAAAATGGACCTCACGGTAGTGAAGTCCATTTATATGCTGCTTAAAGTCGGTTTTCTCATGCTACTCTTGTCTATATTTTTTGTTTCTAAATCATCTCCCGTATCTATAGACCCCTTCGTATACATGTTTATTATATTTTCTATATTATTTAAGACCAGTCTGAATTCCTTAAAGTTAATGTCGGCATAGTTATTCAAAATATATTTAGAGTATATTTCTTTGCCATAATGTTTCGATGTGTCATATGTATCATTTTTCGAGAACGTCTTTCCATTAATTTTATGCGAAAGTGTCTTGCTTTCAAATAAATCTTCTATATCACATTCGGGCTTACCATCAATTAAAGGTACAGTTAATAAGTATAAATTATCAATAATACCTACCATGTAATCACTTTCCAGATTACTCTTTTTTACAAGAATACTCGCATGTGTCATAAATTTACCTATAGGTTTAGCTTTTCCACTTTTAAGCTCGTTATCAAACATTAAAATCACGGGATTTTTTGGCGAATTATTGCTTATCCTTTTAAAATTACTCAAATAATCCAGAGAGGTTTTTTTAGGATTAAAGAAATCATAGATATTATTTAATGCATTACCCCCATCCGGATAGATTCCAAGAAAGTATCTTAATCTCACTAGCTCTTTCATTGGCTCTTTGCAATTAGTTTAGTCTTTAGTTTAATGATTTTAATTGCCTGATCTAGTGGTGCTAAGACAAAATCTAATGTTGGTCTTTTCGAAATCCCATACCTTCCTTCATGTTTGTGAAAAAGGGCTGAAATTAACTCTTTCCATTCTTGATTTGGATCTTCATTGTTCATTTGATTGATGTGATAATGGTACGTCGCTTCTGGAATATCTACTTGTTTCAATACATCTTTTAATCGGAATCCTTCTTCTTTGAGTTCGAATGCCAACGCTGCTTGTGCTTTTCGAGATAGACGTCCGGTTTCTCCCGAAAAGCTTTCAACTTTTTTAAATAGGCGACCTCAAGACGAAGGAGCTCAATTTCACGTTCTAACAGTTCTTCACGAGATTCTGTACTTTCTTGTTTTACAGCTTTGATTTTAGGGTTTTTAGACATAGGAGGCCGTCCCTTCACTTTTTCTTTCAGGCCTTCTATCCCTTCTTTAAAAAATTTACCCTTCCAATTCACTATTAACGTTGGATTATTCATGTTAAATTGAATCGCTGTGTCTTGATAAGAAGCACCTGTTTGTTTCATAAAGTTTAATACATCCAGTTTGAATTTAACAGAATAAACCTGTTTTACACTTTTCCTACGCAAACCAGCTTCATTGAATTCTTTATAAGCACTTACCCATCGTTTTATTTGAGATTCACTAGAAATATTAAATGCTTTAGCTAAAGCTTTGTATCCCAAGGAACCTTCTAAATAGGCCCTCACAACTTTCAATTTAAATTCATCGCTATATTTTGCCATATAAAAAACACCCCAAATCAGCTTTTCCATTGGCTCTTTTTCTATTGATTATCCACGTGTAAAGATTTAAGAACACCTACTCATATCAAACAACAATTGTTGTGTTTAAATCATTGGTTCTCTAAGCCGCCTTGTAAAGGCCAGCCGGATTAAAGGGGCAAAGCTTCCTTAAAAGGCAGCTAGTTCTTCAATCAAAAAAGAAAATCCTCGTTATGACTAAGAGTTTTGCTCTTTACTTCTAAATAAATATTTTAATAATGACACCGCAAACGAAATTAATAAAATGGTAATAAAGCTTTGGAAAATACTAAGAACTATGACGAATACATACCTTCCAAAATCTTCGGCTTCTGTTACGCTAAACTGCTGTAATTGCCAATCAAAAAAAATATTATAATAACTTACTCCTAAGAAAACAGGAATTAATAACACCCAATAAAACTTAGGGAAAATGACAGTATAATCTTTAACTAACATTGAGTCCCCCATTCATCCGTGCATGATTTAGAAAGCACAAAACCATTTCCGCTTGATTTTAGATTTTTAGGTACACTTGAAGAAAATGAAATCACAGTAATTTTCCATAGCTTTTTATCGCAACTAATTTCTGATTAATGACCATACTAAAGTTCCAGGAAAATATTGTTAAGGAAAGGAATCGTCTCAAATAGTTTCCTGCCCTTCTTTAAACTTTTTGTAATCCCGGCGAGTCTGATATAACTTAGCTATAATAATAACGAACGAAGAGATTAGATTCATCCAAGTAGGGAATTTTGGAAAAGTAAATAGCAAAATAATAAGGATAATTGAAAACACTAATGTCCACATGTTTCTTTAATTTGAGGTAGGACTCTAGCAATAAGGGTGCACGTCCAGAATAGTAATAAACTTTCCAAAAATTGTCTAGCTACCGTTATTTGATCCTCTTTACTTGTTCAACGGGACTTCTTCCCTCAACTATAGTTTATCAAAGTATTTTTAGTGCTTACCTAGCTTAAGAGGAGTGTGGATTTGCTGTGCTCCATCACTACGATATTCACCTTACGCTTCAAGAAATGCTCCCTTGGTTTCAAGAATTTAATGGGAAATAGTAACAGTAAAAGCCTGAAATCGCAGGCTTTTTATCTACGGAAAAACCTTTCCATGCATATAGAGAATCCGTATATTATTTGACGAGCGATTTCTCATCAGAAATTTCATTGAATTTAGTTGATGGTTTGGCCGTCGCGTTTGCTGTTTTGAGAGCAAATTGGTTATCCTATAATTTTTTTGCAACCTGCTTGCCTCCTGTGTCAATCTGGTGCACCATTTTGTCAACCTTCACATCATCCCGTCACCTTGACAAAAACCATCTGTAAGTCCTCTAATGCATCCAATTAATCGATTATCTGCTTCGACAATAAAAGCAACATTTGAATTACTCCATGCTTCCTTTGTATCATCATTTTTCTTCAATAAATTCGTCCAGCCTTTTATTGAATTGATGTATTTAAAATCATCTTCACTATATGTACGAATTAGATCAATTTGGTTAATCCTAAACTTTCTTAACAACACCTTTTTTAATTCTATAAAAATCCATTTGTTCCCCCTCATATAAATATCTACTAACTACATCTTTAATCTATTCGGTATGAAATATGGGAAATCCTTCTTCTGATTAGATTTATTAAATACATACACACAATTGATCTTTGGTTTTCAAAAGGCTTGGGTACTTTATATTTTTAGTGCGATTCGTAAAGATAAACAAGAAAAGCCGTTGCTCGAAATGGAGACTATAATAGGTAAAGGCTGTAAATCGAAGAAATGATAATAAGATCCCCCATTGGTTTAATCCACCCACGAATAGGAGAAATAATCATGTATTAAAAAAAGCTCACCCTCAATTTAATGAGAGTGAGCACCGTTCGGACTATTTAGAATGATACATAACCAATCGGATTTACAGCATTTGAACGTGCACCATTCCATGGACCTACGTGAACTTCAAAATGTAAATGTGAGCCTGTCGAACGGCCTGAACTTCCCATTTTTCCTATGGCTTGTCCTTTTGAAACAGATTGTCCAGAACTGACATTAATAGCGCTTAAATGTGCATAAACTGTGGTGAAAATTTGACCATTAATCGAGTGAGTAACCATGATTACATTTCCGTAAGTACCCATTGGTTCTGCGTGAGAAACAACGCCGCTTGCTGCTGAGACAATTTGTGTTCCAATACTATTTGCAATATCACTTCCGTAATGAAACTCATCACCTGAACCAATGTTACGACCGCCAAATGTAGACGAGAATTGACCAGCAGCTGGACGTGTCCATGTTCCTGAAGATGTAACTGGTGCAGCAGATGCTGGAGCTGGAGCTGAAACAGTTTCAGCTTGACGAGCAACTTCGATTAAACGAGATTGTTCTTTCTCAACTTTGTTCCCAACTTCTTTACTAACTTCGAGTACTTCTTCATGTTCTTCTTGAAGTTTATGTTTATCTTTAGTTAATTCCATTAGTTTTGTTTCTAGTTTTCCTACAAACCTATCTTTTGAAACTTTTTGAGAATCAAGATCTGCTTTAAGGTTCACTAATTTATCTCGACTTTGTTTTTGTTGAGTAAGTTTTTCTTCAACTGAAGTCTTTTGTTCTTCAAGCAATATTTTATCGTCCGCTTGTTCTTTCAAAATCTTCTTGTCTGCATCCATTAGAGTACTGACAGCAGAAAAACGGTCAATAAAATCTGCAAAACTACTAGCACCTAGTAAAACATCTATATAATCTACAGATCCGCCGCTAACTTGAACAGCTCTTAAGCGTTCTTTTATTAATTCGTCACGCTCTGCAATTTTCTTTTTCAATATTTTAATAGACTCTTGTAATTTTTCAATTTCAACATTCGTACGTTTAATCTTGCCCTGTATGTTATCAATCTCACTACTTGTTTTTTGAATTTTGCTGTCTAAAGTTTGAATTTGAGCCTGCAATCTTTCTTGATTCGTTTGATTTATTGATATGTCGTCTTTTTTCTGGTTAATTGACGAATTCAATTGATTACTTTTCTGGTCCAATTGTTTTTGCTCTTTTTTTAAATCGTTTATTGAGTTCGCCAATGTGGGAGATTGTGTCATTAATAATGAACATCCTAACATTGTTGCAATGGTTACTACCATCCATTTAGATTGTTTCTTTTTCATGTTCTTCCCCTTTCAAAATCGCGTTTATACGTTGAAAAATTTCCATCCATCCATAAATCTTGCCCCTTAGTAAAATATGTCTGTTGACTTGGTAGAAAAATGGAGTTAAAAGTATAAACTAAATAATTCACCTTCTAAATATGCTTGAAGCACATTAAATAACTTGTAACAAAGAAGAGTTACGAGTGTAATGGGTAAAATCATACGAAGTACCCCAATCCACATTCCTTCTAACACGAACAGGATTCGTACAAACCCATTTTGTCGCGCCTACTAGTTTCATAATTTTAATTTTGCGACGGCGTGATTGACATTTTTCATTTAACTTATATGTTTTTAACCACGTATGTTCTTTGCTGAGCTGCTTTATTTTTTCCGACGTGACTATCATAACAAGAAATTCGACAAAATATCATTACAATACTATTACAATAATCATTTATGTTTAATTTACCCATACAAACGCAAACATTTTGACCTACCCAACAACTTAGTGGCTTGAACTATTTTCGACAAAATAAAAAGATCAATGCCTAAATTCATAAGCCGTTCAGTTTTGGATCACTTTTTCCTAAATAAACGGACAAATAGTACCCAAATTAGCACCTCATTTCGAGGTGTTTTTATAATTAATAGAAAATTTTTATATTTTTAGAGGTGAAAATGGATCTTGTTGTATAATAAATAATAGAGATTTTCTTATTGAACTAACGCGGCAAGATAGTGAAATAAAGACTAATTTAAGGTAAACTGGAATCTTTATAATTGTTTGTTTTCTAAAAGTAAGAGTCTGTTGGAATTTATGTTAATGAATAGATAATCCATTTGTAGAAACTTTAACTTTTTATAAGAAAGGAGATGCTAATATGACTATCGGAATTATTGCCTTAATAACTATGGCTATATGGTTTGTTGCAATTCAAGAGTTTTTAAAACCTGAAAAAACTCAGAGTAACCAAAAAATAATTACTTTAACTTCCGCAGGCACCTTGCTAACATTAGTTCTAACCATTTCACTTTTTCAAGATTTATATTTTTAAACAATACAATATTATAAAACTTAACTTCCTAGTAATGAAATTTAAGTTTTTATTACTAATAGCAACTTTAAACTTTAATAAGCCAAAAAAAATTGGACTAACGGGTGCCTGGGACAAGATCCCGTCAAGTTAACTGTCCACCCCCTACTTGTAGAAACATGTTTGAGGCTGGTTGGGACGTAGATTTTTATCTGAAAACTATTTAAATAATCTTCTTTGTATTTATTTGTATCGGTTTCAATACAATCTAAAGATTTATCAAGTGTAAATTGAGAACAAACTCATAAAAATGGGAGAAAATAATAGGTGAAGGATATAAGTCTATTGATTTGTATCGTAGAAATTAGAAATAAAAGCGGCTCGAATTTACTAATAAAATAAGCGTACCTGAGAAGTAGATATCTCAGGTACGCTTATTTATTTATCTGAGTTAGTTCATCCTGTATCAATTCAAATTCAGCAAAATCCTCTGCAACTGTAATTGAAGGAAATACAGATAACCCTTGTTTCCGGAGTTTCTCAACTTCACTCGGTAAAAATCGTGCACTTATATGTTGAACAATTAAATGCTTCGCTTTACTTTCTTTAGCCACTTGTGCGGCTTGTGTAATGGTGGCGTGACCATACGGCTTAGCGAGGTCTTCGGTTCCTGCATCAAATGTAGCTTCATGAATGACGATATCTACTTCTTTACTTAATTCAATCGATGCCTGGCAAAAACGCGTATCTCCTAATATGGCTAAAGAAAATCCTTTAACTGTATCAGCCGTTACATCTTGACTATAAACAGTTTGCCCATTATCTAAAACCACATCATGACCATTTTTTAATTTCGCCAACATAGGACCTTTCGGCACACCTAGTTGTTGGGCTTTTTCAATTAACAATACGGGTGGAAGTGGTTTTTGTAAAACTCTAAAACCGAAACATGGCATCACGTGATCTAGCAATTTTGCTTCAATTGAAAATTGTTCATCTTCAAATATCTTGCCTTCTGTAATTTCGATAATAGTCAACTGATATTGTAATACGGTTCGGGATAAGCGTATTGTAGTGATAATCCACTCTTTTATGCCAACTGGTCCATATATGGTTAACGGTTCTTTTCCATCTAAAAAAGAGCGAGACCCTAGTAAACCTGGTAACCCGAAAATATGATCTCCATGCATATGTGTGATAAATATCTTTTCAAGTTTTCGTGGTTTTAACGTCGTATGTAACATTTGGTGTTGTGTTGCTTCTCCACAATCAAATAACCAAAATGTGCCTCTTTCTTGCATTAGTTTCACAACAAGCGCACTTGTATTCCGTTGTTTAGAAGGCATACCAGCTCCAGTACCTAAAAATTGCAGTTCCATATCATTTCTTCTCCCTATCTTTATGATCATCTAAAAAGTCTTTACTAAAACTCGTTTTAGACTCATAGGTTGGCTTTCTAGCTTGAGTTTGACCTCTAGTAATCATTTCTTTGCCAAATCTTTGTTGAAGTGATTCGACTAAATTTAAAATCGGCTCTTCTTTAGCGTGTTCTTCAAAATTATAAATAGATAGTTGCTCAGTTGAGTCCACACGATCTACCACATTGCTTACTGTCACACCTAAGAGACGTATAGGCTGTCCATCCCAATTTTTAGTAAATAAAGACCAAGCTATTTCAAAAATCTTTTCTTTTTCATAAACTAGATTCTGAAACGATTGACTACGCGAAGAATTTCGCCAATCTGTATCACGAATTTGTATTGAAACCGTTGGACCTGCTAAGCGCTTTGCTTCTAGCCTATTGGCTACTTGTGTACTTAATCGTTTAAACACTTTTTTTAATTCTTGAAGTTCGTTCTCATCACTAGGCAATGTCGTTGAATTGCCTACACTCTTCGTATCATACACAGAATCAGGATCTACTAAACGGTCATCGAGTCCATTTGCACATTTTTTCAATCGAATACCATTTTTCCCAAGAGCTTCTTTTAATACACCTTCTTCGGCTTTCGCGATATCTCCTATAGTTTGTAACCCAATACTATACATTTTTTTTGCCGTACTTTCACCTACACCATGCATGTCTAGAACTGGAAGTGGCCATAACATCTTATCTATATCACGTTTACGCAAAATTGTAATGCCCATCGGTTTCTTCATGTTTGACGCCGTCTTAGCTAAAAATTTATTCGGAGCAATTCCAATAGAACAAGGTAAGTCAAGTTCCATTAGCAATCTCTTTTGAATGTCGTCTGCTATTTGCAGTGCATTGAGATTGCTGTCGATATTTGTGACATCCATATATCCTTCATCTATCGAAACCGGCTCCACTTGTTTGGTATAAGTTCTTAGCACTTCAAACATAGCGTGAGATGCGATTCGGTACCGTTCAAAGTTAGGGGGCAATAATATCAGCTCAGGGCATTTACGTTTCGCTTCCCAGACGCTCATCGTTGTGTATACACCTTTTGCACGTGCCTCGTAAGAACATGTCACTAAAATCCCTCTACGTTCCTTCGGATTCCCTGCAATGGCAATAGCTTTACCTTTTAAGCTTATATCGTATGATTGCTCAACAGATGCATAAAAACTATTCATATCAATATGAAAAATTATACGAGCATTCCCTCGTTTTATGCTTGTCATGGCCTCATCGCCTTTTCTAATTCTTTCTATTATCATAACAAAAATCGAGACAACAGGGCATCCTGAAGTCTCGATTTTTATAAAGATATATTAAGCTTGTGTAGCAGAAACTTTTACAATTTCCACAAGCAAATCAGACAATTTCTCAAGTTCATTTATAGGCATACGTTCATTTTTCGTATGAATGTCTTCATAGCCAACTGACAAATTAACAGTAGGAATGCCGAACCCAGCTATAATATTTGCGTCACTTCCTCCACCACTAGTTGCTAGAGTTGAAGTAAGACCTATATTCTTTACTGCTTGAAGAGCTACTTGAGTAACATGTTCTTCAGGACCAAAACGGAATCCAGGATACATCAGCTTCACTTCTACTTCAGCTATGCCACCCATTTCTTTGGCTGTTTCTTCAAAAGTTGATTTCATATGTTCCGTTTGTTTGTTTAATTTGTCGGGAACAATTGATCGAGCTTCTGATAAAATATTCACTTCATCACAGACGATGTTCGTTGCACGACCACCTTCAAAACTGCCGATATTAGCAGTTGTTTCTTCATCAATTCGACCAAGAGACATTCTTGAAATAGCTTTAGCTGCGATGTTTATTGCGGAAATACCTTTTTCAGGTGCCACACCAGCATGTGCCGTTTTCCCGCGAATGGTTGTCCATAATTTCGCTTGGTAAGGAGCTGCTGTAACAATACCTCCCACTTTCCCATCGGAGTCTACAGCAAAGCCATATTTCGCGGTAATTAGAGAAGTGTCCATTTCTTTCGCGCCTTGCAAACCACTCTCTTCTCCAGCAGTAATAATAAACTGAATATCCCCATGTTCAATTGACTCTTCTTTCAAACGTTTTGCCATATCTAATAGAGCGGCAATACCAGCTTTGTCGTCTGCACCTAAAATAGTTGTTCCATCCGAATAAATATAACCATCTTCACGAAGTTCAGGTTTAATTCCTTTACCCGGAACCACTGTGTCCATGTGTGATGTGAAATAAATCGTATCTACATCAGATTTAGTTCCTTTTAAAGTTGCGATTAAGTTCCCTGCACCATGACCACTTTTAGCAGCTGAATCATCTTCAATTACATCAAAACCTAAATCTTCTAATTTTCTTTTTAGAATAGGCGCAATAATTTGCTCATGTTTTGTTTCAGAATCAATTTGTATAAGTTCTAAAAATTCATCAACTAATCGTTGATTGGTCAAGTGAAAAACTCCTTTATAGTGGGATATTCCCATGCTTTTTGGCTGGTCGTGTTTCTTTTTTATTGCGCATCATATCTAGCGCTTGAATAAGTTTAATACGTGTTTCCCGAGGATCTATAACATCATCTACCATACCTCGAGCAGCAGCTACATAAGGATTTGCGAATTTCTCGCGATATTCCTCGATTTTTGTCGCACGGGTTTGTTCAGGATTGTCGCTTTGCGCGATTTCCCGGGAAAAGATTACGTTTGCAGCCCCTTGAGGACCCATTACCGCAATCTCTGCATTTGGCCAAGCAAACACTAGATCCGCACCAATTGACTTCGAGTTAAGTGCTACATATGCCCCACCATAAGCTTTTCGCAAAATGACGGTCATTTTCGGAACAGTTGCTTCTGAATACGCATACAAAATTTTAGCACCATGACGAATAATTCCTCCGTGCTCTTGCTTAATTCCAGGGAAAAATCCAGTTACATCTTCAAACGTAATGATTGGAATATTAAAGGAATCACAGAATCGAATAAAACGAGCTGCTTTATCTGAAGAATTGATATCAAGACCACCAGCCATTACTTTTGGTTGATTACATACTAACCCGACGACTTCACCTTTAATTCGAGCAAGTCCGATTACGACATTACGAGCAAATTCTTTTTGGACTTCCATGAAAGAATCTTGATCCACAACTTGTTCAACGACTCTCCGAATATCATAAGGACGAATCGCATCAAAAGGAACGACATCCGTTAAATCTGGACGATAATCGTCCAGATTGTCTACTTCAAGTCGAGGTGGTTTCTCATCATTATTTTGAGGTAAGAAACTTAATAAGTCTCTAACTTGTTGTAATATTTCTTGTTCCGTTTCTGCACGGAAATGAGCATTACCACTGATGGCATTATGTACTTTTGAACCACCTAAGTCTTCAGAAGAAATTTTTTCACCTGTAACAGTTTCAATTACTTTCGGACCAGTAATAAACATTTGACTCGTTTTATCTACCATAAAAACAAAATCCGTAATAGCCGGAGAATACACAGCTCCACCAGCACAAGGACCCAATATTACAGATATTTGTGGAATAACGCCTGAATAGATTGTGTTGCGATAGAAAATATGTCCGTAGCCATCAAGTGATAGGACTCCTTCTTGAATACGCGCACCACCCGAATCATTTAAGCCAATAAAGGGAGCACCGTTTTTAGCAGCTAAATCCATAACGTTGGCAATTTTCATTGCATGCATTTCACCAAGTGCTCCACCAAAAACGGTAAAGTCTTGTGAGAATAAATAAATGGCACGACCATTTACTTTACCATAACCTGTTACGACACCTTCTCCAGGACCATTTTGAGTGTCCATACCAAAATCAACCGTACGATGTTCAACAAATGGGTTTAATTCAACAAACGTCCCTTTATCTACTAATAAATCAATACGTTCACGAGCTGTTAATTTACCTTTTGCATGTTGCTTTTCAATTCGTTCGTCTCCGCCCCCAAGCTCAATTTCACGCTTACGATCGTATAAGTCATTAATTTTCTCATAAATATCCATGTATTTTACCCCTTTAGACCGCTTTTATCACATAATTCATATAGCACACCATATGAAGATTTAGGATGTAAGAATGCAACTTGTGCACCGCCCGCTCCAATTTTCGGTTGTTCATTTAATATACGAATGCCTTTTTCGCGTAGTTCAATCATCCGTTCTTCAATACCTTCGACTCCAAAAGCAATATGATGAATGCCCTCACCTTTTTTTTCAATAAATGCATGAATCGCACTTTTTTCTGACATAGGCTCTAGTAACTCTAGTTTGACATTACCTGCATCGATGAAAGCCACACGAACTGCTTCAGATGTAACTTCTTCAATCTTTAATACTTTTAAACCTAGAATATCTGTATAGTAAGGGATTGTTTCATCTAAATTTCTAACGGCGATACCGATATGATCGACCTTTTTCAAATTAGTCACACCCTTCTGCTTTCTCCACTTTCTATTGTACCGATTTTTATTTGAAAACTCTACCTCTTGAGATTTTTTTCAGTTTCCTCTAAACTTATAAATAGTGAGGTAAAGGAGTTGTTTGGGATGCGTAACGAAAGTTTCCGAAAGTTCATCGTCTATTTAATGATTATCATGATGGTATTATCTAGTGCATTGTTTGGTTTAAGCTTATTCTTTTAAATTAAGTGTAAAGCGCACTCTAACCTGGTAACTGCGTTGGATAGCTAGAGACATATTGACAAAAGTTATTACTTTCTAATTCTAACAATAGACAGCTTTGAAGGAGTAATTAGTCCTTCGAAGCTGTCTTTTTTTTCGTAGTGAAGCCAATAAAGTTACTTTTTATCCGTAAATATTGTTCCATTTCTTCAATAAACTGGTACAGTGCAGCCATAGCTAAAAAGTTTTCATGATCTTTAGGTAATGGCATTGTAGAAAATTCTTCTTTAACTTCATCTAGTTTGGAAATAAAACGATGTGCCGTATTTCCGGAATGCACATGGTTCGCCAAATCTTCAATAAAGTCCGCTACAAGTTGTGAATGAGAAATAGTAACAGGTAACGCTGTAATCTTTGGAAGAACTCTTTCAATTATTTCGAACTGTTGTTCTCGCATATCGAAATAAAGATAATGCAAATTTTGTCTTCTATTTAAATGATTCTCTACATCTTGATAGGCGAGAGCTTTGCCTTTTTCAATCACTTCAGATACTTGTACAAGTTCTTTCCCATCCCAATTCGAATCACCATTACGTAAATACAACGCAACTTCATGAAAAATCTTTGCGTACAAAGATTCGAGGTCTAAACGATATTTTTTTAAATCTTTTTCAATGTCTGGCATGTACATATTTACGAGCAATGCGACACCAAAGCCGACAGCCATCAATTGAAATTCGTTCCACATCAACGACATTGTCAAGGATTTCGCGTCAAATAAATGCAGAAGTATTACCACACTCGAAACAAAACCATCTTGAAGTCTAAAAGACACAAGAGTTGGAATAAAAAGTAATATTAAAAGACCGAAAACAATTGGATTATACGCTATACCTTCGAAAAAGATGAAAGCAAATCCCACACCAATAATAGTCGAAATAATACGGGAATATACGGCCCGCAATGACTTCCTTTTGGTTGGTTGAATACATAACACAGTTAATATAAAAGCAGAACTGTAATAATCCAAGTCTAAAAACATTGCGATCAGCATGGCAATACTTGCACCTACTGCTGTTTTTAGCGTGCGATAGCCGATACGAAATCGTCTAAATTGCATTCTTTCACCATCTTTCTTAGCTTAAAGAGGCACACCAATAAGCGTAGAAGTCCATTTTTGTTAGACTGAAACTTCGGAAAGACCGAATTAAAAACAGGAGATTCCAAGCCGAATCTTGAAGATAGACTAACTTACAAAAGTACAAAAAAGAGCACTAATTCAGTGCTCCCTTTTCTATCTTATAGTTCGTCACAATGTTCTTCAAAAAGTGCTTGAATATGTGTGATTACTGACATTGGATCATGACCTTCAATTTCGTGGCGGCCAACTTCAGCGACAGCTTGTCCATCTTTTAAAAGAACAAATGAAGGTGATGATGGCAAGTGTTCTTCTCCAAATAGCATACGTGCTTGAGCAGTGGCTTCTTTATCTTGTCCTGCAAATACTGTCACTAAATGATCTGGGCGTTTATCGTAGTGAACCGCGTTCGCAGCAGATGGACGGGCTATGCCACCCGCACAACCACACACCGAGTTAATCATGACTAGTGAAGTACCTTTACGAGCAAATGCTTTTTCAACATCTTCTGGAGTCGTCAATTGCTCGTAGCCGCTAGCTTCCATTTCACCACGTGCTTGACGTACTATATCATTCATTAATAAGTTAAAATCCATGTTCATTTGTAAAACTCCTTTCAATCTTCAATTCCCATAATATCATTTCATTAATAGACACGCAAAAACTAAGTTTTACTATCGACAGGAAATAAATTTTCAACTGCTTGTGACACCGTAATATCACCTTGTAATATTTCTTTTTCGAGAAATTTAACTTGTGTTTTCGTTTCTGGTAATCCATAAAAATTGTCCATTAATCGATCTGTAATCATAGTATGAAACCACTCTTTTGTTTGAGATTGACGACGTTCTATAAAAACACCTGAATCAATTAACTTCTCTTTAAAAGAACAAATATCTTCCCATACTTCATGTATTCCTTTGTTTTCAACGGAAGAGACAGGCATAGCTTTGGTAGTCCAACCTGGAGTAGCAGGTTGTAGGAAATGAAGAATTTGCTCATACTCAGCTGCGGTTTTCTTCGACATTTTCGTATTGTCGCCATCAGCTTTGTGCACGACTAGCAAATCAGCTAATTCCATTATGCCTTTTTTCATACCTTGTAATTCATCCCCAGCACCTGTTAATACCATCAACATAAAGAAGTCGACCATGCCGCGCACAATTGTTTCGCTTTGTCCCACACCGACCGTTTCAATTAAAATTACGTCATAGCCTGCAGCTTCACAAAGTAACATGGTTTCCCGTGTTTTTTTATGAACCCCACCTAACGTTCCTGCCGTAGGTGATGGACGAATAAATGCGTTCTCATATCTAACGAGCTCTTCCATTCTTGTTTTATCACCTAATATACTGCCTCCAGAAAGACTTGAACTCGGATCTATGGCGAGTACTCCTACTTTAAAGCCTTTATTACATAAATATATTCCGAACGCTTCAATAAACGTACTTTTCCCTGCACCAGGAACACCCGTTATACCTATTCGAATGCTCTTTCCAGTGTGCGGGAGAAGTTCTTGTAATAATAGTTGACCTGTTCTTTTGTCTTCAGAAACAGTACTTTCAAGTAACGTGATGGCTTTAGCCAAATGGAACCTAGAACCAAGAAGAATTTCACGAGAAAATTCATCGACAGAAATCTCTTTTTTAGATGTCCGTCGAAATTGCTTTCGGGTCGCTTGTCCCACTCCGTCATGCTTTGAGTTGAGGCCATTCATAACGTTCATAGCACTTTTCTGTTGATTCTCTTGACCTTCCATTATTCAGTCACTTCCTCATACCCAAGACGTCGGTAAATTTCTTCTATGACTTTTCCTGCCGCCACAGGAATCACCGTTCCTGGTCCAAAAATCGCAGCTGCTCCATTTTCACGCAAGAACGCATAATCTTGAGCAGGAATAACCCCACCTACAACAATGAGAATATCTTCACGTCCAATTTTTTTCAATTCACTTTGGAGTGCTGGCACTAATGTCATATGGCCTGCAGCAAGAGAACTAACGCCAATTACATGTACATCGTTTTCCGCCCCTTGCCTAGCTGTTTCTTCAGGTGTTTGGAACAATGGTCCAATATCTACATCAAATCCTAAATCGGCAAAGGCAGTGGCAATGACTTTAGCTCCACGATCGTGTCCATCTTGTCCCATTTTAGCAATTAAAATTCGGGGGCGACGCCCTTCATTTCCTTTAAAGTCTTCTGTCATATCTTTAACCGCTTGAATTTCTTCTTCATTTGAAAAGTTTGAACTATATACACCACTCACGGAACGAATCACCGCCTTATGTCGACCTGATACACTTTCAATGGCATCTGAAATTTCACCAAGAGTAGCACGAACTCTCGCCGCTTGTACTGCGCATGCAAGTAAATTCTCTGCCCCTGTTTTCGCTGCGTTTGTAAGGGCATTTAGTGCAAGTTGAACTTCATCATCATTACGCGTTTGTTTCATTTTTTCAATTCGATTAATTTGCTTTTGTCGCACAACCGTATTATCAATATTTAATATATCAATCGGATCTTCTTCGGCTAATCGGAATTTATTAACACCAATTATAATTTCTTTTCCTGAATCAATTTGTGCTTGTTTTTTTGCAGCGGCTTCTTCAATTTTCATTTTTGGTAATCCTGTTTCAATCGCTTTTGTCATTCCACCCAGATCTTCTATCTCTTCAATCAAAGACCATGCTTTTTGCATTAATTCATCCGTTAATTTTTCAACGGCATACGAACCGCCCCACGGGTCAATGACTTTTGTCATCATAGTTTCCTCTTGCAAGAAAAGCTGGGTATTACGAGCAATACGAGCTGAGAAATCTGTAGGTAAAGCAATGGCTTCATCCAGTGCATTAGTATGCAATGACTGGGTATGACCCATTGCTGCTGCATTTGCTTCAATTAGTGTTCGTGTAACATTATTGAACGGGTCTTGTTCTGTTAAACTCCATCCTGACGTTTGAGAATGAGTTCGAAGTGCTAGTGATTTCGGGTTTTTCGGATCAAAAGTTTGCATCATCTGTGCCCAAATCCGACGAGCTGCTCTCATTTTAGCCACTTCCATAAAGTAGTTCATACCGATAGCCCAGAAAAACGATAACCTAGGGGCAAATGAATCAATATCAATGCCGGCTTTTAACCCTGTACGAACATATTCTAGACCATCAGCAAGCGTATAAGCTAATTCAATATCAGCAGTGGCCCCTGCTTCTTGCATATGATAGCCGGATATTGATATCGAGTTGAATTTCGGCATAAATTTCGATGTGTATTCAAATATGTCAGCAATAATTTTTATTGACATTTTTGGTGGATAAATATACGTATTACGCACCATATACTCTTTTAAAATATCGTTTTGAATCGTTCCAATAAGTTTCTCAGGTGAGACGCCTTGTTCTTCTGCTGTCACAATGTAAAAAGCTAAAATCGGTAATACTGCACCATTCATAGTCATCGATACAGACATTTGATCAAGAGGAATACCATCAAACAAAATTTTCATATCTTCAATTGAATCAATCGCTACCCCTGCTTTTCCAACGTCTCCAGTTACTCGTGGATGATCGGAGTCGTATCCACGATGTGTTGCTAAATCAAATGCAACCGACAATCCTTTTTGGCCCATCGCCAAGTTTCTACGATAAAATGCATTGCTTTCTTCTGCAGTCGAAAATCCTGCATATTGGCGCACGGTCCAGGGCCGTGACACATACATCGTAGGATAAGGTCCCCGTGTATTTGGCGCAATTCCTGGGAAATCTGACATATGCTCTAGTGATGCTACATCTTCTTTTGCATATCTTGACGTCAGTCGTATGCCTTCATTAGTTAGAAAGGAATCTGTAGAAGCAGATTCCTTCTTCTCTTGAGAAACAAAATCCTCTAATTGAATCGCTTTGAAATTAGGCTTCATATCCACGTATCCCTTCCTTTTTGACATGTAACAGTTGATACATTTTTTCAATCAAATCTTGTCCTGCAAAAATAGTACCGTTTAAACCTAATTCACGCCATTGTTGTTCTTCAGGGAATTTCCCTGCAACATCAATAATCATTTGTTTATCTGATTGCTCAATAAATTGCGGTAAGATTTCTTTCACAACCTCATCTTTTGCGGCTATCACAACATAGTCAACATGATTTAATTTCACCCAACGCCATGCATCAACAGAAGTTGTAAAAACGGGACTTATTTCGGGATTTAACCCACCTGCTTGCAAGAAGCCTTGAACAAAATCAGCCCTTGGTTTAGCATCTTTTAACACGCCAAATGAAACCACAGCAGCCTTTAATGTGTGCTCTGTAAATTGATTTCGTAGTTGTTCAAATGGAATGGCCAATCTTTCTGTTTCAACATCGGTATCAGTAGTTGAAACTACGTCTACTGGATTAGCGTATATATTCGTTCCAATCAAGGATGCTTTGCGTTTTGCTAGAACCTGCGTTCTTGAAGTTTGTACTTCACGAGCCAACGCCAATAAATAACCTTCTTGATCTTCAGACTTTTTTTCTAATACTTGTAAAAATAAAGCCCATGATTGACGAACAAGATCTGCCGTTAATGATTCGACATAGTAAGACCCCGCAGAAGGGTCAATCATTTTATTGACCATCGTTTCTTCCCGAATAACGAGTTGGACATTACGTGCAATTCGTTCAGATGATGGTGAGCTGCCAGTTAATATATCATAAGGGTGAACGCTGATCATATCCGCCCCTCCTAAAACTGCAGAAAACGTTGCATTTCCCGCTCGTAATAAGTTTACTGTTGGATCAAGTTTTGAATAAGATCGTAGTGAAGTCTCAGCTACCATAGGAATGGACGTTTGTTCGACGTCATATGCAGTAGCAAAAGCTTTCCATAATACACGGAATGCACGTAGTTTTCCGATTTCCATAAAGAAATTCGTATCAATCGCAAACTGGACAGCTGCTTTATCCGAAAAATCACTTTGCTTCTCTGCTAGTTTTGACAAAGATAACAAGGCATACGCTAGTTCATGAACAGCGGTACCCCCTGCTTGGTGGATGAAATTAGTTGATATCACTGTCTTTAAAAATGGTAATGAAACACCATTTACAAAACCAATTAACTTTTCATGATCTTGTTTTGAGATAAGGTCAAAAACACCAATTACTTGATCATTAGTTGTTTTTACGGAAATATAGAATGGATGAGTTTTTAATAGCTCCACTAATTCTAGAAGCTCTTCGTTGGACCAGGACCATGAAGTAGAAGTACCAGTGTAGACAATCATTTCGTTTCCACGTGTAAGTTGTTCTTTTGTTTTATGTAAAAATTCTTTAGCCGAATTGGCAGATGTTGGTTGAGCAATTAGCCATTTTGCATCTTGTTTGGCTTGAGAAACCATTTCGGAATAATTTAAGGTTTTTTGTAAATGTTCAGCAGTATACAAAGGTTGAAGGTCAATTCCTTCAAAAGTAGGTGTAACCAGTTGCTCATACGGTTTACCTTTTAACGATTGAACAGCTTCAACTTTCCATTCTTCATAAGTTGCTTTAGGAAACGTAGTGTTTTTCATTTGATTGATGACCATAGTGTCGCTTGCGCCTCCTTTGAATTTGTTACTTACTTCTAGTCTACCCGATTTTTAACTTTGATAATAGAACAAAAGCCCGATGACCGAAAATTTCGGCATCGGACTTTTTAATTTATGACTAGTTTTAAGCGCTCAGCTATCAGTTAGTACACGGATGTATTTTCTTTTGTCATGTTTTCTAAGATTTCTTTCACGCGTGCTAAGAAGTTTCCACAAACTAGACCGTCTAATACACGGTGATCAAGAGATAGACATAAATTAACCATATCGCGAGCAGCAATCATACCACCATCCATTATTACTGGACGTTTAACAATTGATTCTACTTGTAGAATAGCCGCTTGAGGATAATTGATAATGCCCATCGATTGAATTGAACCAAATGATCCAGTATTGTTTACTGTGAAAGTTCCACCTTGCATTTCGTCAGATTTCAACTTACCTGCACGTACTTTGCTTGCAAGTTCATTAATTTCGCGACCAATGCCTTTGATTGTTTTTTCATCAGCACTTCTAATAACCGGAACATATAATGCATCTGGCGTCGCAACTGCGATTGAAATATTGATGTCTTTTTTCTGTATGATTTTATCGCCAGCCCACATTGAGTTCATCATTGGGTATTCTTTTAAAGCTTGAGAAACAGCTTTTACGAAGAAAGCGAAATACGTTACATTAAAGCCTTCTTTTTTCTTGAATTCATTTTTAATGCTATTACGGTATTGAACAAGGTTCGTTACATCCACTTCGATCATTGTCCATGCATGTGGTGCTTCATGCTTACTACGTAACATGTTGGCAGCAATTGCTTTACGAATTCCTGTAACAGGAATTTCGATATCACCAACAGCTAATGGAACATTTACAGGAGCAGCTGTTTTAGCAGCTGGAGCCGAGCTTTGTGCCGCGGCAACATTTTCTGCTTTAGGAGCAGATTGTTCAGCTTTAGCCGTTGGGATATTTCCGCTTTCGATAATGGCTAATAAATCTTTGCGTGTAATACGTCCTTCATTACCAGAACCATCTACAAGTGTTAAATCAATATCATTTTCTTGTGCGATTTTCAGCACTGCAGGTGAATAACGAGCTTTTGACCCTTTTTCACGTTCAACTGGAGCCGGAGCCTTATTAGATGCAGTAGCAGGCATTTCTGCAGCTACTTTCTTGTCTGTCGAGGCAGCATTTGATGTCGTCTCTTCAGAAGAAGAAGCTCCACCTTCCGTTTCGATAGTACAAACAATCGCACCAACTTCTAAAGTTTCGCCCTCTGTTGCGATGAGTTCTTTAATCACACCAGTAAATGAAGACGGGACTTCAGCCGTCACTTTATCAGTAGTTACTTCCGCAAGTGAATCGTATTTATTAACTTTATCACCCGGTTGAACTAACCATTTTTCGATTGTTCCTTCTGTTACAGATTCGCCGAGTTGAGGCATTTTAATTTGTTCGATTGCCAAGTGTAACTCCTCCTTTCATATTAAAATTCAGCAAGTTCACGCATTGCTTTTTCAACTTTGTCTGGATTAATCATAAAGAATTTCTCCATTGTAGGTGCATAAGGCATTGCTGGAATATCAGGTCCTGCTAAACGTTTAATAGGCGCATCAAGGTCAAACAAGCAGTTTTCTGCAATGATTGCTGCAACTTCACCCATGATGCTACCTTCCATATTATCTTCAGTAACAAGAAGAACTTTTCCTGTTTTTGAAGCAGCTTCAATAATGGCTTCTTTATCTAATGGATAAATCGTACGCAAATCAAGGATATGAGCAGAAATACCATCTTGCTCTAGACGCTCAGCAGCTTGTAGTGCAAAGTGAACAGCAAGACCATAAGTGATTACAGTAATGTCTTCACCTTCACGTTTAACGTCAGCTTTACCAATTTCAATTGTATAATCCTCTTCAGGTACTTCACCTTTAATTAAACGATAAGCACGTTTGTGTTCAAAGAACATCACTGGATCATCATCACGAATAGCAGCTTTTAATAAGCCTTTTGCATCGTAAGGTGTTGAAGGAATCACGATTTTCAAACCTGGTTGGTTAGCAAAAATTGCTTCAACTGATTGTGAATGATAAAGAGCACCATGAATTCCTCCACCAAAAGGTGCACGGAAAACAATTGGACAAGACCAATCATTATTTGAACGGTAACGAATACGAGACGCTTCAGAAATGATTTGGTTAACGGCCGGCATGATGAAATCAGCAAATTGCATTTCTGCAATTGGACGCATTCCATACATTGCAGCACCGATTCCTACACCCGCAATAGCAGATTCTGCTAAAGGAGTGTCCATTACGCGATCTTCTCCAAATTGATCGTATAAGCCTTGAGTAGCTTTGAACACGCCACCCTTATGACCTACGTCTTCACCAAGGATAAATACATTTTCATCGCGTTCCATCTCTTCTTTCATTGCGAGTGTAATTGCGTCAATATAAGACATAACTGCCATTATGCGTTCCCCCCGTCTTTTTCAGCATAGACGTATTTTAATGCACTTTCTGGTGCAGCGTATGGAGCATTTTCTGCATAATCCGTTGCTTCATTTACTTCTTTCATAATTCGATCATTCATATCTTTTTCAAGTTCTTCAGTTAAAATGTTTAATTCTGTTAAATAAGCCGCAAACTTGCCAATTGGATCAGCAGCGACCCCTTCTGCAAGATCTTCTTTTGTACGGTATTGACGTTGATCATCATCAGATGAGTGAGCCGTCAAACGGTGTGATACTGCTTCGATTAGTGTTGGACCTTCTCCACTACGAGCACGGTCAGCAGCTTCTTTAACCACTTTATACACTTCTAAAGGGTCTGTTCCATCAACTGTGAACCCAGGCATACCGTAGCCAATTGCACGGTCAGATACGTTTTTAGCCGCTACCTGTCTTGCGTAAGGTACAGAAATCGCATACTTATTGTTTTCTACCAAAGTAATACATGGCAATTTATGAACACCTGCAAAGTTTAATCCTTCGTGGAAGTCACCTTGGTTAGATGAACCTTCACCTAGTGTCACAAAAGTAATGAAATCTTTTTTCTTAATTTTCCCAGCAAGTGCAACACCAACCGCATGAGGAAGTTGTGTCGTAACAGGTGAAGAACCTGTTAAAATACGATTTTTCTTTTGACCAAAGTGACCAGGCATTTGACGTCCACCTGAGTTTGGATCTTCCGCTTTAGCAAAAGCAGAAAGCATTAAATCTTGAGCTGTCATACCGAAGTGTAGAACCACACCCATATCACGGTAATAAGGAGCGATATAATCTTTCGTGTTATCTAATGCATAAGCTGCACCAACTTGAGTTGCTTCTTGACCTTGACATGAGATGACAAAAGGAATTTTACCTGCTCTATTTAATAACCACATACGTTCATCTATTCGACGTGCCATTAACATCGTTTCAAAGATTTTCAATACATCATCGTTTGATAATCCTAATTCTTCATGACGATTTGCTGTCATTGGAACATCCCCCTTATAATCCATCATATTTTATGCGTGAATTGCTTTACCTTCAACAGCTAGCGCTGCTTCTCCCATTACTTCAGAAAGCGTTGGGTGTGGGTGAATTGTGTTTGCAATTTCCCAAGGTGTTGCATCAAGTACCATTGCTAAACCAGCTTCAGAAATCATATCTGTGACGTGTGGTCCAATCATGTGTACGCCTAAAATATCGTTTGTATTTTTATCAGCAATAATTTTAACAAAGCCATCAGACTCACCATAAACAAGTGCTTTTCCGATTGCTTTAAATGAGAATTTACCTACTTTCACATCAAAACCTTGGTCTTTAGCTTGTTGCTGAGTAATCCCAACGCTTGCCGCTTCTGGGTTTGAGTAAATACAACGAGACACTAAGTTGTAATCAATCGCGTGAGTTTTTAGACCAGAAATGTGTTCAACTGCTGTAATGCCTTCATGAGAAGCCACGTGTGCAAGTTGTAAGCCGCCAATGACATCCCCGATTGCGTAAATATGAGATTCTTTCGTTTGGAACGTATTTTTCACTTGGACAAATCCTTTATCCACAACGATATCTGTATTTTCAATACCAATACCTTCGACATTGGCTTGACGACCAACTGAAACTAACATCTTCTCAGCTGTAAAGGTTTTCGTTTCGCCTTTAAATTCGGCAGAAATCGTCACAGATCCATCAGAAGTTTCCAGAGTGTCTGATAATACTTTTGCGCTTGTCGTAAACGTAATTCCTTTTTTAGATAATAACTTTTGCATTTCTTTTGAAACATCCGCATCTTCCGTAGGGATAATGCGATCTGCATATTCAATTACTGTCACTTCTACGCCAAAGTCATTCAACATGGAAGCCCACTCAATACCAATAACGCCACCACCAACGATTAAGATGGATTTAGGTAACTCCGTCATTACAAGTGCTTCATCAGAAGTCATGACCTGTGTTCCATCTATAGTTAAGCCTGGAAGTGAACGAGGACGTGAACCTGTCGCAATGATAACGTTTTTAGGAATAAGCATTTCATTTTCTTCACCATTGTTCATCTCGACAGAAATCGTTCCACCCGGAGATGGAGAGAAGATTGACGGTCCTAACATTCTGCCAGTTCCTTCATACACATCTATTTTTCCTTTCTTCATCAAACCTTGAACACCTTGATGAAGCTGAGAAACAATACTTTCCTTACGTGCTTGTACTCGAGAGAAATCTAATGAAACTTCTCCTGTATTTACACCAAAATCTGCTGCGTGATTTTTTGTAGTTGCATATACTTCAGCACTGCGAAGTAGGGCTTTACTTGGGATACAACCTTTATGTAGGCAGGTTCCACCTAAACTTCCTTTTTCAACAATAGCAGTTTTTAATCCTAATTGAGCCGAACGGATTGCAGCAACGTATCCGCCAGTTCCGCCTCCTATAATGACAACGTCATAATCTTGAGCCATAACATCGGCCTCCTTTTATTGTAGGTTCGGGTATACTTTTGCTTTTTCTTCACCATTTAATACACGAATGGCGCCTTCAGTTAATGCTTGTAATTCGTTTTCACCTGGATATACAACAACATCAGCAATCCAGTTAATACGTCTCGAAATCGATTCTACAAAGTCTTTTCCGTAAGCTAGTCCACCAGTTAATATAATCGCATCAATCTTGCCTTCTAAAACAGCACTTGCAGATCCGATTTCACGAGCGACTTGATAAGCCATTGCATCATAAATTAGCTCAGCTTCTTTATCGCCTTTTGCAATACGCTTTTCAACTACCACTGCATCATTCGTACCAAGGTAACTAACGAGCCCACCTTGACCAACTAATTTTTTCATAATTTCGTTCCGGTAATATTCACCAGAGAAACAAAGATCAATTAAGTCACCAGCAGGAACAGTCCCTGCACGTTCTGGACTAAATGGTCCGTCTCCGTGTAATCCATTGTTGACTTCGATCACTCGTCCATTTTCATGAACGCCAACTGTGATACCTCCACCCATATGAGTAACGATAAGTCGCATGTCTTCATAGGCTTTGCCACACTTTTTAGCATATCGTCTTGCAACAGCTTTTTGATTTAATGCATGAAAAATAGATTTGCGTTCAATTAACGAAAATCCTGAAATACGTGCAATCGGAGCAAACTCATCAACAACTACCGGGTCGACAATGTATGAAGGGATATTTAAACCTGTTGCAATTTCAAATGCTAAAATTCCACCTAAGTTGGAAGCGTGTTGACCAGAGTACCCTTTTTTTAAATCTACTAACATTGCGGCATTTACCGCATAAGTTCCACCTTCGATTGGACGAAGGAGCCCACCTCTACCACAGACGGCAGACAACTTCGAAATGTTTATTCCTTCTTCATCCAATGCTTCTAAAATGGTTTCCTTACGAAATTCATATTGATCAATGATAGAAGAAAATTGTCCGATTTCTTCAGCAGAGTGTCGGATGGTTTTCTCCATCAATAAAACATCGTCTTCAAAAACACCAATTTTTGTAGATGTGGAACCTGGGTTTATGACAAGAATGCGATATAAATGACCTTGCATAATAATTCCTCCCAAAACTTCCTTAAAAGATATGACCGGATAAAGTTACTGTCTAAATCTTTACAGCTCAAATTGTCACTCATGCAACACTTATGTTCAGTTTCACAGACCAGCGTGTGGATTGTGGAACTGAACATGGAGCATGTTAAAAATGACACTTTCTATATTTTTGATTAACGTCCGCTTAAAATGTGTTTGCCGTTTTGTAAGAATTGGCTACGTGATTTACCAACACGAGCAATACGTTCTTCAGCTACTCGGTCAGCTGCTAGGTAAGTTGGAATTCCTTGTGTACGTGAAATTTCCATTACTTTAGCAATGTTGTCATAGACTGTTTCTACACGTTTCATTGCACGTTCACGGTTGTAACCATTTAACTCATCCGCTACGTTAATAACACCACCAGCATTGATTACATAGTCAGGAGCATAGACGATACCAAGTTCGTGCAATATGTCGCCATGTCTCGTTTCTTTTAATTGGTTATTTGCAGCACCAGCAACGACTTTTGCTTTTATTTGTGGAATTGTTTCATCGTTAATAATTGCACCAAGAGCACATGGAGCAAAAATATCAACTTCTTGTGAATAAATTTCATCTATATTCACTGCAGTTGCACCGAATTCTTCAACTACACGATCAACAGCAGCTTTATTAATATCCGTAACAATTAATTTAGCGCCTTCTTCATATAAGTGACGGCACAAGTGATAGGCTACATTACCGACACCTTGAACAGAAATGCGTTTACCTTCAAGTGAATCACTACCAAATGCTTCCATGGCAGCAGCTTTCATACCACGGTAAACGCCGTACGCAGTAACTGGAGATGGATTACCTGAAGAACCAAAAGCTGGAGAAATTCCTGTTACGTAGTTTGTTTCTTCATGAATTAAATCCATATCCGCTACAGTAGTACCCACATCTTCAGCTGTAATATAACGACCGTTTAAACCTTGAATGAAACGACCGAAAGCGCGGAACATTTCTTCGTTTTTGTCTTTTAATGGATCGCCGATTATAACCGTTTTACCGCCACCAAGATTTAAACCAGCAGCTGCATTTTTGTATGTCATCCCTCTTGCTAAACGAAGAGCATCTTCAATTGCATCTTCCTCGGAAGCATACGTCCACATGCGAGTACCGCCTAAAGCTGGCCCTAAAGTTGTATCGTGAATCGCAATAATTGCTTTCAATCCTGAAGTTTTATCTTGACAAAACACCAATTGTTCGTAGTCATAAGTTTCCATATTCTTAAAAATTTCCATTATAAATTCCTCCTTTGATTTGTTCGTAATTTATTGCTCGACGGAACAGATTGCTAAAGCTAAAGAATTTAATTTACTTTCAGCGTTATCTGAACGAGAAGTTAATACGATTGGAGCTTTTGCCCCTACAATCACCGCACCTACTTTTGCTCTTGCAAAGTACACTAGAGATTTGTATAGAATATTACCCGCTTCAATATTAGGTACAAGTAAAATATCAGCTTGTCCTGCATATTGGCCAGTCAATCCTTTATGATGGGCAGCTTCAACTGAAATGGCATTATCAAGAGCTACTGGACCATCAATCACACATCCCGTTATTTGTCCTCTTGTATTCATCACTACTAAAGCAGCAGCGTCAAGAGTAGGTTGCATAGCTGGGTTTACAATTTCGACTGCCGTAAGTGGGGCAACTATCGGATTAAGGACGCCTACGCCATGTGCTACCTTTACAGCATTTTGAATAATCTGTACTTTTTGTGCTAAGTCTGGCGCAATATTCATGGCGGCATCTGTCACGAAAATCAAACGGTCATAGCCATTAATTTCAAATGCAGCAACATGTGATAAAACACTTCCAGTACGAAGTCCGAAATCCGGATTTAGTACAGCTTTTAAAATAACAGCTGTTGGGATATGACCTTTCATTAATACGTTAGCTTCGTTTAAACGAACTGATTTGACCGCTTCAATTGCTGCTTGTTGATCATTTTTTACATGATGTCTAAAAACTTTCGGATGTTTCAACAAGTGTGGAAAATGCATAACCATCATTTCTTTTAACTTTTGTTCGTTATCATATAAACGAAAACTTGCCATATCATGTTCAATCGCCATACTTACCGCTTCTAGTACTTCTAAATCTGCAGCAGTTGCTACAGCAACGACATTATCATCTAAAGTTGAAGCTTGTTGAATCAAATCGTTTAATCTCATCTATAATTCACCCCAACATCTATAATTTAAGCATAAAGTGTGCCAACATATCAATCATGAAAACGCTTTATATGTCAACATGTCGTCTATTTCGGCATGCAAATAATTGCAAACCATGCAAGTATTTGCATGCAATGTTATGCGAGTCCGTATTTCTCTAATTTGTAATATAATGTTCGCAGAGAAATACTTAATTGTTTCGCCGTTTTAGATTTATTACCATTGGACCTTTTTAGCGTAGCAGAAAGAATTTCTTTTTCCATACGCTCTATTTGTTCGACAAGAGGTAATATTTCTTGCACAGGTTGGTTTAATTCTGGTTCTTGATGGGTCATCATAGTAAACGGCAAGTGCTGATCATCTAAAATTGATTCTGCAGCTTTCATAAATATCATGCCTCTGCTAATAATATTCTCAAGCTCTCGAACATTCCCCGGCCACGAATATACACGAAGTCGTTGCATTGCCACTTCCGATATCCCTTCAACATTTCGTCCATACTCTTGATTTAACTTCACTAGAAGACGATCAGCGATTGCTGGAATATCTTGTTTATGATTGCGTAAGGGCGGAATTTGGATCGGCATGCGATTTAGGCGGTAATATAGATCTTCTCTAAATTTGCCTTCTAGCATTGCTTTCTCCATATTAATATTCGTCGCAGCAATAACCCGGACATCAATGGTAATAGATTTAGTCCCACCTACACGAACAATTTCGCTTTCTTGTAAAACGCGGAGTAGCATCGCTTGTGTACTACCTGAAAGTTCGCCAATTTCATCTAAAAAAATACTACCATGGTTCGCTTCTTCAAATAACCCTCTTTTACCTCCGCGTTTTGCGCCAGTAAAAGCACCTTCTTCATACCCAAATAATTCACTTTCAAGTAAATGTTCAGCAATAGCTGCACAATTTACACGAATAAATTTATTGTACTTCCGATCACTTGAACTATGAATGGCATGAGCAAAAAGTTCTTTTCCTGTCCCTGATTCTCCACGCAAAAGGACAGTTACAGGTGTTTTGGCAGCTAACTTAGCTTGTTCTACCGATATTAGCATTTCATTTGAGTGACCAATGATATCATCAAACGTATATTTCGACTCTAACGTACGAATGATACTTCTTGCACGATCAAGCTCTTTCATTAACGAACGAATTTCAGTCACATCATGAATAACACCAACGCTGCCTTTTAATCGATTGTTAACAATTATAGGAGCTACATTCACAATAACTTCTCTCTTTAATGGACCTACACGCATATTAACACCACGAATGGGTTTTCGCATTTGTAATACCTTCAAATGCATACTTTCGCCTTCACTAATATCCGTGGCTGCCGGCTTACCGATAATATCATCAGTTTCAAGACCCGTAATCCGCGTATATGCCGGATTTATTAATAGCCCTTTTCCTTCTTCATCTACAACAGAAATAGCATCATCACTTGACTGTATTATGGCTTGTAGCATCGTTTGTATTTCTTTTAAATTAGTTATTTCTCCAGCTAAATTGACAATTTCCGTAATATCTTTAAAAACAGAAAATGCTCCAATCCGTTTCCCTTTTTCATCAATAATTGGAAACCTTGAAGTAACGATTTCCGACCCATTACTTAATACTAATTCACGGTTTAATTCCGTTCTTCCTGTATCAAAAATTCGAGGCAGCTCACTTGAAGGAATCACTTCATAGATTGGCTTACCAATGGCATCACCTATTAAAATTTCTGTCATGCGTTCGGCACTTTTATTAAAAAAGTTGACGATTCCTTTCGCATCTATACCAACCATACCTTCTTCAATTGAGTTAAAAATTAATTCTTGTTTGTGGGATTCTTTTCCAATATTTCGAATAAATTGATCTTTCTCACGTAATAAACGAATGAGCATATTAGCTACCGATCCAGGAATCAATACTGTATGAGCTTGTCTTTCTTTAAGAAGTTCTTCAAAGACGGTATGCTGACCAGTTAAATCAAAAATTATATGTAAGTCATTGCTTAAATAAGATTTCCATTCCGTACTTGTTGGAATGTTATGGTGCTTCGCAATTTGTATAGCAGGTGCCTGTTTATCAATATCAACTACACATTGTACGTGGAAAAATTCAACAGAAAGTAACAACCTTAAAATTGCTGTCCCTCCGACTCCGCCACCGATTATCAAAACATTTTGCAAAGACATTCAAACCCCTCGCTAACTCTATGCAATCTATTGCAAAATCTTCTTTTATCATACCTTACTTCGATGTTCTTGACAATAACATGACGGATAGTAAAATAAAAGAGATTCCGTTACCCTTTTTAACGGTAAAATTTAATGTTAAATTATAGGAGATGAAAGAAATTGGCACGAACGTTAGCGTTTATTGTCTTACTGATTCCTGGCTTGATGGCAGCAGGTGGAATTATACTTATACGTGACACAATCTTTGGCAAACTATTTGAACCCATTCCTTTTTTATGGTTACAGTTACTTGTTGGTATTATATTTTTTGGCGTTGGGCTTAGTTTTTTTGCAGGATTTTTATTACATAGAGATCGAAAAAATGGAAAAGTACAAGCGAGATTTACAAAGAAAAAGGAACTCTGATTTCAACATCAGAATTCCTTTTTTAATTGTTGCGTCAAGACTTTTTCAGGAAAATCAGTAATCCAACCAACTACAACTGGGTGGGGATTAATTAAATATTTTTCATTTCCATTGATTCCATAAAATCGTAGTGGCATATAGGCTTGAAAAGCTAAATCTAATTTTTTTTGCACATAATGCCTTTTATGCATATGAAGAGTATCTGCAGCCGTTAATCGTCCAAGTTCTTCCCAATTTGTCTTTTTCGTACCTATATACGCCGTTTGTAACATAGGGTTACATTTTTTAATCCGTTCCAATACTTCATAGTGGAACGACGAAAAATGTATATTCAAATGCGTATATGACTTTTTAAATAACACATCAATTTGTGACGGTGCGTTTATAAATGTTTCTTTTAATTCAACATTAAGGGATAATTCATTTTTTTCTGCAAAATCTAACACTTCTTCAAATGTTAGAATTGTATCACCATTCACTAACCGGAGAAAAGATGTCCCTAACTTTAATTTTTTCACCTCTGCTAATAGCATCGAGGATACATTCCTACGAGTTCTTGCTAACCTCCAAAAATCCAAGTCATGAGTAACAATTGGCACTAAGTCCTTTGTTAATTGTAAATCAACCTCCAAGCCATCTGCTCCAAGTTCGATTGCCTTAATAAAAGCAGCTGTTGAATTTTCAAGTGCATACGCAGAAGCCCCACGATGTGCATATATCGGAACTCTCACCATATATCGTCAACACCTTATCTGTATGTATATTTTTCTTTACCCTCTCCTCCCTAATATATGCATCCTATTTCTTAGAACTAGGTAAAAAAACACAGATGCTAAGTATCTGCATCTGTGTTTCGGTTTAACTCGCCATATTTTCTAAGCGAATTTTATCGGCAATCATGGCAATGAACTCTGAATTAGTAGGTTTACTCTTCAAGTGATGAACTGTATACCCAAAAGTTTTTGAAATGGATTCGTAATTTCCGCGATTCCACGCAACTTCAATAGCATGACGAATGGCACGTTCGACTCGAGAAGACGTTGTGTTGAATTTAACTCCAATTTCTGGATATAACACTTTTGTAATCGACCCTAACAATTCAATATCTTCATAAACCATGTGAATTGCTTCACGTAAATAAGCATAACCTTTAATATGTGCAGGAACTCCGATTTCTTTAATAACAGCTGTAATTGTTGTATCAATTATTTTACGGTTTGTTTTTGGCTGTGGTTGACTTTGTAAAATGCTTGAACGCTGATCAGCTTCTTGTTTGTGACCAGCTACTTGAAGAATTTGATTAACCAAACGATCAAATTCAAACGGCTTTAGCATAAAGTAAGATGCACCTAGGTCTACTGCTTGTTTCATGACATCTTCTTGACCGAATGCCGTTAACATAATGACTTGAACTTTTGAAAGATTTTCATTTGCTTGCATCATTTCAAGTACAGCTAAACCATCTAAATGCGGCATAATAATATCCAGTAATAACACGTCGGGCAAGTCATTCTCCATCAAAGATAAGATTACTTTACCATTTGGAGCCGTTGTAATAACCTCAATTTGTGGATGATCCGCTAAGTAAGATTCAAGCGTTTTTACTAACTCTTTGTTATCATCTGCAATTGCTACTTTAATTTTTTCCATTGGTAATTCCCCCTATAAACTTCAATTGCGAACATGGATGTTTGTCTTTTCGGCACATTTTTCCAATTTCACACTCCAAATGTAATTCGACATTTTGGATGAAAACCCTTTATTCATTTTAAAAAAGGGTCAAAAGTTAGAAGATTTAGACTTCATTCGACTAATGGTAAGTTTTTCTAAGCTTTGTCGAATAATCGTTACTTTTATCATAACAAAGATATAAAAAAATACCACACTTTTTAAAGTGTGGTCAATAATTTATTTATGGCTGTTTTTTTATCATCTCTTGAATAAAGATGGCTGCACCTTTTACTGGATTATCAACCACCATATGAGTAATTGCACCAGCAAATTTTCCGTCTTGTATGATTGGACTTCCACTCATACCTTGTAAAATGCCACCAGTTTTATTAATTAATTCAGTATCGGTAACAATAAATTGAAAAGTGGTCTCTTCAATTTTTATGATATTAACTTGATATGCTCTAACATCATTTCCATCAATAGATGTAAATAACTCCGCTTGCCCTTTCTTGACATTATGAGCATTTACGGTAGGAATTGCCTTACCTTTTTTCATGTTTGGATCAATTAATTCACCAAAAACACCATAAATAGTGTTTTCTCTCACATTTCCAGCTTGAACATGAATTGATGCTTGCTTGGCAATTTTGTAACCAGGTTTTCCTGGTGTACTTTTGTGAATTCCCGCAATTTCAGATAAAAAAATTGAACCACCTGCAAATGGAGGAATTCGAACAATTTGCTGATCAATTATTTGATGTCCTAATGCTCCATATTCGTTTGTTTTAGGATTGACATATGTTATTGTTCCAATCCCTTCTGTGTAATCCCGAATAAACGGGAGCATAGTTTCTAATTTATTTGCAGATACTAAAACATCTTGTCTTTTATTTCCGCGCAAAAATTCAATGGATACTTGTGGATTTTTTGACTCTTTACTAATTTTTTTCCAATCAGCAATTGACTTTATTGATTTTTCATTTAGCGATATAATTTGATCACCGCTTTTAAACCACAATTTCTCATCAATAAGCACATCATGAACAAATGTGGGTTTTTCTAATTTCAATTGCACACCAATTGATTGTCCAAGTGGGATTAAAGAATCACCATTTTTCTCTGCCCAAGAATGAATTGGGAAGACAATCATTAAACCCAAAAGAATGGTAATAATCCGTTTATTTGCAACACATCGCATACTTCACCTCCATTTAGTCAGGATGAAGTTAATATGTGTTTTAAGCGCTTTGTTATGAAAGGTAAATATTCGAAAAAAAAGCACATGCCTATTACAGCAGTGCAAAGATTTTTATGCATGTAATAATTTTTTTCGTTGTTCTGCAATTGACAGTAATTCGGTTGCATGTTCCAAAGTTAATGTCGTAATTTCAGCTCCAGACATCATCCGACTGACTTCTTGAACACGACTTTTGCCGATAACTTCTATTAGCTTTGTCATCGTTCTTTCGCCGGTTACTTCTTTTTTTATTAATAATTGTTGGTCAGCCATCGCGGCAACTTGAGGAAGATGGGTAATACATAAAACTTGAGAAGAATGTGAAATATGAGCAATCTTTTCCGCAATTGCTTGCGCTACCCTACCACTAACACCAGTATCCACTTCATCAAAAATAATGGACGTAATCCCTTGATGTTTTGAAAAAATCCCTTTGAGTGCAAGCATCATTCGAGACAATTCTCCGCCAGATGCAATTTTAGAAATGGGTTTAGCTGGTTCTCCAACATTTGTTGACATATAAAAAGCCACATCATCTTTTCCATTTTTATCAAAATTACTTGCTGTATTGAAAATCACTTCAAAAGTAGCTTTTTCCATAAATAATTCTCGAAGTTGTAACACTATGGCTTCGCTTAATTTTTTTGACGCTTTTTTCCGATATAAAGTTAACTCTTTTGCTTCAATTTCCAAATCTATAACGACTTGATCAAGTGCTTTTTGGCGTTGTTGTATTCGTTCATCCCTATTCACAAGTGCATCTAGCTCATCACCAATTTTTTCGCGATATATCATGATTTCTTCAATCGAATTTCCATATTTGCGTTTTAGTAATTGGATGACGGCTAATCTTTCTTCAATGACGTTTAAGCGTTCTTCATCAAATTCAGATTCATCCATTTCACTTTTTAATTGATACGATAATTCTTGAAGGGAATAAAAAGTATTAGATACAAGTTCCGCTTGTCCTTTGTATGCCTCATCAAATGATGCAACATCCTCAAGTTCACTCATCGCATTACCAATCCAATCCAACCCTTTTGTTTCGCCATTTAACGCTTCATAAGCAGCAGAAATACGTTCAAATGTTTTATGATAGTTCTGAAATTTCTTACGCTCTAATTGAAGTTTTTCATCTTCATCTTCAATTAATTCTGTAGAATCGATTTCATTGATTTGGTATTGATACAAATCAATTTTTTGAGCAATTTGTTGTTCATTTTCACTGACAGCCGCCAGTTCTTTTTTAAATTTTGTGTATGTTTGGAAGAGACCAAAATAGCTAGCCTTTGCGCGATGAAGCTTACTCCCAGAAAATTGATCAAGTAGCGAAATATGTAAACGTTCATCCATTAATTCCTGACTCTCATGTTGTCCATGGATATCAATTAACGACCCGCCAATTTCTCGTAAGATTGCAATCGTAACAAGCTTTCCATTTACACGACAAACACTCTTCCCATGATCATTAATATCTCTTCTTAAAATAATGGAATCATCATCTGTTTCAATTCCTACATCCAGCAATTTTCGAAATACTGGATGTTGTGGATTTTGTATATAAAATAGACCTTCAAGTTCTGCTTTTTTTGCACCGTGACGGATGAATTCTTGAGAACCTCTCCCTCCGGATAGCAAATGCACAGCATCAATAATAATAGATTTACCTGCCCCAGTTTCCCCTGTTAGAACCGTCAAACCATCTGAAAAACTCACCGATATTTCTTCAATTATAGCGAAATTTTTAATAGTTAATTCTTTTAACACAAAGCGTCACCTCTTTTTAAAGCATCTCGAGTAATCTGATTCTTATGAACTCACGTTCAGTGGTGTCTTTACATATAATTAAACACGTATCATCACCGCACAATGTGCCTAAAATTTCTTTCCAGTCTAAATGGTCAATTAATGAGCCAATTGCATGAGCATTCCCAGGCAAAGTTTTCATAACAAGAAAATGACTTGCTCCGTCAATGCTGACAAAAGCATCAGTTAACGCACGATGTAATTTTCGCATTGGATTAAAACGTTGATCTGCAGGTAAGCTATATTTATATCGCCCATCTTGCAAGGGTACTTTTACTAAATGCAGCTCTTTAATGTCGCGTGATACAGTTGCTTGAGTTACATTGTATCCAGCATTTTTCAAGATTTCAACTAAGTCATCTTGCGTTTCAATTTCATTATTTGCGATAATATCTCGAATTCGAATATGTCGTTGGCCTTTGTTCATCATTGATCACTCCTGATATGAATAATTATACTTAATTACTCATATCGTACCATTTACAGCTCCTCCACACAAGAAAAAAACGACCCTACATGCGGGCCGCTTTAAGACAGTTGTTGATGTGCATCACGAACAGTTTGTTTTAGTTGTTCTTCAGTAAATATTGTTTCATTTGTTTCTGTCGCAACTAAATGGAATAAAAATTCAATGTTTCCTTCTCCACCGGTAATCGGAGAAAATGAAGCATTTTTCAGCGTGAAACCTAATTCTTGGGAAAAATTAGAAATTGTTTCTAACACATTTATATGGACTTTTGAATCACGTACGACTCCTTTTTTTCCCACATTCGCTCTACCTGCTTCAAATTGCGGCTTCACAAGTGCAATGACATCACTTCCAGGTACTAGTAATGTTTTTAAAACAGGCAAAATGAGTTTTAACGAAATAAATGAAACATCAATCGTTGCAAATTCTGGTAACCCAACTTCTAAATCAGCCACTGTTACATAGCGAAAATTCGTTCGTTCCATGACTGTAACTCGTTCATCTTGACGTATTTTCCAAGCAAGTTGATTGTATCCAACATCAAGTGCATAACAATGTCTTGCACCGTTTTGAAGAGCGCAATCTGTAAAACCACCCGTTGATGCCCCGATATCAAGCATTAGCTTATCTTTAACATCCACTTGAAAATACTTTAGTGCCTTTTCAAGTTTTAGTCCGCCTCTACTCACATAGGGCATTTGATTACCTTTAACTTGCAAAGGGGAATCCCCTGCAATTTTCTCACCTGGTTTTTCTAGTCGAAGTTCATTTGTATAAACAGTTCCAGCCATAATAGCTCGCTTTGCTTTTTCTCGTGTTTCACAAAGTCCACGTTCTACTAATAAAACATCGACTCTCTCTTTTGGAGTTTTAATCATAATACGTGTATACCAGCCTTATTGATTTTTTTCAACATTTTATGTTGAATCCGAGACACTAGTTCATCAGAATTAATATGAATTTCATTTAACAATTCATTTACACTTCCGTGTTCAATAAAGTGATCAGGAATCCCCATGCGATTGACAGAAATGCCTGTATAGTCATGATCTTGTAAAAATTCTAAAATACTGCTACCAAAGCCACCTTGTAAAACTGCTTCTTCAACAGTGAACAATGGAAGGTCGCGTTGTACTAATTGATGCAACATAAGTTCATCGATTGGTTTGATAAATCGCGCATTAATAACTTCAACTTGCACACCTTCTTTTGCTAATTGATCTGCGGCTTTCAAAGCTAGAGGAATCGTTGTACCAAATGTCAGAATTGCTGCGTCAGTTCCTTTTCTTAATACTTCCCAAGAACCAATTGGAATAGCTCGTAATTCTGCATCCATTGGTACACCAAGACCATTCCCTCGTGGATAGCGCATAGCAATGGGGCCATCATTGTAGTCAATAGCTGTTTTCACCATATGTTGTCCTTCATTTTCGTCTTTTGGCATCATAATGACCATATTTGGTAAGTGACGTAAAAATGCTATATCAAATACCCCTTGATGTGTTTCACCATCTGCACCAACTAAACCAGCTCGATCGATTCCGATAAAGACATTTAAATTTTGACGACAAATATCATGCACAACTTGATCATATGCACGTTGCAGGAATGTAGAATAAATCGCTAAAAACGGCTTCATTCCTTGTGTTGCTAACCCTGCAGACATTGTTGTTGCATGTTGTTCAGCAATTCCTACATCAAACATTCGTTCAGGGAATTCAGAAGCAAAACCTTCTAATTTAGAACCAACAGGCATGGCAGGAGTTACTGCTACAATCCGTTCGTCTTCACGGGCAAGTTTCCGTACAGTTTCCGCTACTAATCCGCTCCATGATGGGGCGGTTGAAGATGATTTCACAAAAGCACCAGTCTCCATTTTATAAGGTCCTGTGCCATGCCATGTGCCTATTTTATCTTCTTCTGCCGGTCGGAATCCTTTGCCTTTTTTCGTGATGACATGTACTAATACCGGACCCTTCATTTTCTTGGCATATAATAATGTTTCTTGTAAATCATCATAACTATGGCCGTCAATAGGTCCTAAATACGTAAATCCGAGCTCTTCAAAGAATACACCTGATACGAGCAAATATTTTAAACTATCTTTTACTCGTTCAGCTGTAGCAGCTAGTTTGCCGCCAACTGCCGGGATTTTTTTCAACAAATATTCTAACTCTTCTTTTGCCTTGTTATATTTTCCTGCAGTTCTAAGTTTACCTAAAATGGTATGGAGGGCACCTACATTAGGTGCAATCGACATTTCATTATCATTTAATATGACAATCATGTCTGTTTTCTCATGACCAATATGGTTTAAAGCTTCTAAAGCCATACCACCCGTTAATGCTCCGTCTCCAATGATTGGAATGACGTGATTCTTATCTTTTTTTATATCTCGTGCAACTGCCATGCCCATTGCAGCAGATAATGAAGTAGAACTGTGACCAGTTTCCCAAACATCATGTTCACTTTCGATTCGTTTTGGAAAACCACATAACCCTTTATGTTGACGGAGTGTATCAAATTGATTAGCACGTCCTGTTAATATCTTATGGACATATGATTGATGTCCTACATCCCAAATAAACTTATCTTCAGGACTATTGAATATACGATGAAGAGATATAGTCAGTTCGACCACACCTAAGTTTGGACCAATATGTCCACCTGTGACCGATAATTTTTCAATTAAAAACGAACGAATATCTTCACTTAAGTTCAATAGTTCCTCTATAGATAAATCTTTAATAAAGGATGGACTTGTAATTGAGTTTAAATCCATCTACACCACACACCTTTACGTGTTAATTTCTAATCCATTATATCAATGTAAGACGATTGTACAAACATTAACGTATTCACTATTTGTTACGATTGACAATGTATGTTGCCATTTCATCTAATAATCCCGGTTCTTTTGTAATGTCACGAAGAGAAAGAATCGCTAGATTATAGTGCCAATCCCTTTTACTTTTTGCACCCTCAAGAGTTAAAAGTGCAGGGTATGTGTTTTTTTCACTTGCTACATCTTTTCCTGCAGTTTTCCCTAATATCTCAGTAGTACCCTCAATATCTAAAATGTCATCTTGAATTTGGAAAGCAAGCCCTATATGATAACCAAAGTCTGTTAATGATTTTTTTGTTTTCTCATCTGCTGAGGCGAGAATCGCACCCGCTTCGATACTATATGACAATAGAGCACCCGTTTTATTTATGTGTATCGTTTCTAATTCTTTAACAGAAATTAATTTTCGTTCACTTTCTATATCTAATACTTGTCCACCAACCATGCCTTCAGCACCTGCAGCTAGGCTTAGTAAACGAATTAAATCCAGTTTATCTTCAGCCGGAACAGTTTTTAAACGAGAAAGTTCACCAAAACTATATGTTAACAAGCCATCTCCAGCCAAAATAGCTAAAGCTTCACCATACACTTTATGATTTGTTAATTGTCCTCGGCGATAATCATCATTATCCATACTCGGTAAATCATCATGGATGAGTGAATATGTATGAACCATTTCAATTATTGAACCTACCGTCAAAGCTTCACAATGTTCCACTTTTAATACGTCTAAAACAGCTAATAAAAACAATGGGCGGACTCGTTTACCACCTGCAGCTACTGAATAATTCATGGCTTCCTTTAAAATAGATGGAGCTTCAATAGAATTAATTTGAAAGGAGAGATGTTTATCTATTTTTGGAACATGATGCTCTGTGAACTTTTGGAATGAAATCATTTTACAGTATCCTCTTTTTCAGATTCAGTAAATGGTACTTTCTCGCCTTTATCATCAATGATTGAGATTAGTTGTTTCTCAGCATTTTGTAATTTACTATGGCATAATGTCGACAATCCCATACCTTTTTTATAAAGTGAAATCGCATCTTCTAGAGGGACATCTCCTTGCTCGAGTTGGCGTACGATTTCTTCTAGTTGTTGAATTGCTTGATCAAAAGATACATTCGTTTTTGTCATGATGATTCTCCTTTAGTGTTCTTGGTTATAGAGTCGATAGATGCAAGTACGACTCCATCTGGTAATTTTATATGAAGTTGTTTTTTTAGATTAAGTTCTTCAATTGACTTTACTACTTGGTCATTTTGATACGTAATGCTGTAGCCCCTATCCATTATTTTCAATGGATTTAATGCTTCAAGTAATTGAATCATAGCACTAAATGAACGACCTTTTGTCTGAATGTTTTTTTTAGTAGCTATATGCAAACGTTGTTGGTATACGTCTATATCTTTTAGATGTTGTTGAACTACTTTTTGCGGATTTTGTAAGGTTAATCGCATTGTTTGCTGATCGAGATGTTGCTGCTTTTGTTGGAGTAGGGTTCTCCCACTTTTCTCTAACTGGTCTGTTGCGCGTGTTAACTTTTCAACAAAAGGTCGATACAATCTGTCTGGATAAGCAAGCGGGTATGCCGATATGACCCGTGTTAATCTTTTACGCTCACTAGACAAAGTTGCTGAGACAATTGATAGGATTTGTGATTTTCTGTTTGTTACGTGTTGTAATAACTCAAGTTGATTGGGTACAGCAAGTTCAGCAGCAGCAGTTGGAGTTGGTGCTCGTAAGTCTGATACAAAATCAGCAATGGTCGTATCAGTTTCATGTCCAATCGCACTAATGATAGGAACGCTGCTGTTAGCAATTTCTCGAGCAACTATCTCTTCATTAAATGCCCATAAATCTTCGATCGACCCACCACCACGACCGACTATACAAACATCCAACTCCGAATATGCATTTGCACGTTTAAGTGCCTTCACAATACTAGGTGCTGCTCCTATACCTTGAACTAGTGTAGGAAAAATAATCACTTCTGCCAGTGGATAACGTCTACTCAAGGTCGTGACAATATCTCGAATTGCTGCACCTGTGGAAGCCGTAATAACGCCTATTCTTTGAGGGAATTTAGGAATTTGTTTTTTTCTAGAAGGATGGAACAATCCTTCTTTTGCTAGTTTTTCCTTTAGTTGCTCAAACGCCACAAATAATTCTCCGATGCCATCAGGTTGCATGACTTGTGCATACAGCTGATACTGGCCAGATCCTTCATAAACATTTACATCACCTTGCAAAAGAACATTCATTCCACTTTCAGGTTTAAATTTCAAGTTTCTAGCTTGAGCAGCAAACATAACAGCAGATATTCTCGTTTGCTCATCTTTTATCGTAAAATAGATGTGCCCACTCGTATGTATTTTTACATTTGATAGTTCCCCTTTGACATAGACATTTCTTAAATGGGGATCTGCATCAAATTTCCGTTTTATGTATTTAGTTAAAGCTTTTACCGTTAAATATGAAGTTGATGTCACATTCATTCAAACTCCTCACAAAGAAGAAATAAAAAAGCTGTCTTTCTTTAAGAAAAACAGCTTTTTTTCTTTCCTTTATTTTACCTGTTTTAACTTCAAATGTCTTGAAGTAACTCATTTTCTGCTGATTTCACAGTATTCACCATTAACATAGTGATTGTCATAGGACCAACCCCTCCTGGAACTGGTGTTAGGTAAGCTGCTTTTTCTTTTACAGAATCAAAATCCACGTCACCACATAAGCGATTATTTTCATCACGATTCATGCCAACATCTATTACGACGGCACCCGTCTTCACATAATCACTTGTAATCATTTTCGTTCTACCTACTGCAACAACTAGAATGTCAGCTTGCAATGTAATTTCTTTTAAGTTTGCGGTTTTAGAATGAGCATATGTTACAGTTGCATCTTTTTGCAACAGTAATTGACCCATAGGTTTCCCGACAATATGACTACGTCCTATGACAACAGCATGCTTACCGGAAATTTCGATGTGAGAGTGTTCTAGAAGTTTCATGACACCAAATGGCGTACATGGAAGAAATGTATCTTGACCGAGCATCATTTTCCCAATATTTATTGGATGAAAGCCATCTACATCTTTTGCAGGAGAAATTGCTGCCAATACTTCAGTTTCTGTAATATGATTTGGTAATGGCAATTGAACTAAAATACCATGAATTTCTGGGTCGTTATTAAGAGAATGAATCGCTTGTATGAGTTCTCGCTCTGTTAATTCGGATTCAAATGAAAGTAAACGAGAATGCATGCCAAGTGCTTCACATGTTTTTTGCTTATTAGCAACATACGTCTTGGAAGCTGAGTTTTCACCTACTAAAATAACTGCTAAGCCAGGTGTTATACCTCTATTCTTCAAGCGGTCAATACGTATAGATAATTCACTTCTTATAGCTTGCCCAATTTCTTTTCCACTTATTAGTATACTTGACATGTCAAAATTCCCCCTGTTGTCAGCTAGAAGACTCCACCGCATATTTAGATAATACACCGTTGACAAACTTGCTTGATTTGTCATCTCCGAATGTTTTACTCAATTCAATTGCTTCATTAATTACTACTTTTGAAGGAGCATCTTGCATAAATAACAATTCAAAGACAGCTAAACGCAAAATTGTTCGTTCGATTTTAGGTAAGCGATCTAGTGACCAATTTTCTAATTTTGCTTTAAGTGATTCATCTATTTGCGTTAAATGTTCAGTCGTACCACGTACAAGTTTTTCATAGAAAGAATCATTTTGACCATCTAAAACATGACTCATTGCCTCTTCTATTGTCAACTCCGTGTTTTCTAACTGAAACAAAGTTTGCAACACTTTTTCACGAGCTTCTCTACGTTTCATGTGATAGTCTCCTTTAATATACATTCGAACACATCATAGCATATTTCCTGTACACAGGACATACACGGAAGTATGTTTAAATGTTCAGAAAAAGACATCGTTCGAGCTTGCCAAACGATGTCCTAAATTATTCTGTTATTGTTTCTTTTTGCTGTTCAAATTGAATGCCGGTAATATGGACATTTATTTCTTGCGTCTCAAGAGAAGTCATATTAAAAATTGCTTGACGCACTTGATTCTGAACTTCTTTAGCCACTTTAGGAATTGATGCACCATATTTTACTGTACAATAAATTTCAACAAATAAACCTTGTTCAGTTAATTCTGTTTTAATGCCTTTACCATGAACTTTTTTGCCTAAACGTTCAGCAACTCCAGTAGCAAAACTTCCTCGCGTACCGCCAACACCTTCAACATCTATTGTTGCAATTCCAGCGATTACTTCTAATACTTCTGGCGCTACTTCAATCTTCCCTAAGGCTTCTTTTCCTGCAGGAGTCATTTGCAAATAAGCTGTTGTTGTTTTTTCAGCCATCTCAATCATCCTTTCTTAGGAATTCATGACGTCGTATTTCTCTAAAAACTTCGTGTCAAAATCACCTGATTTAAACACTTCATGATCCATTAATTTCTCGTGGAAAGGAATAGTTGTATGAACGCCTTCAACCACAAATTCACTTAATGCACGTTTCATTTTTGCAACAGCTTCTTCGCGTGTATCTGCAAATGTAATGAGTTTGGCAACCATTGAATCGTAGTATGGAGGAATTCTATAACCTGAATACATTGCTGAATCCACACGTACACCGTATCCACCTGGCGCTAAATACATTTCTACTTTCCCTGCTGAAGGCATGAAATTTTTAGAAGGGTTTTCTGCATTTATGCGACACTCAATAGCCCATCCTTTAATTTTCACATCATCTTGTGTATACGCAAGTCTCTCACCTGAAGCCACTTTAAGTTGTTGTTGAATTAAATCAATACCCGTAACCATTTCTGTAACAGGATGTTCAACTTGAATTCGTGTATTCATTTCCATGAAGTAAAATTTTTGATTAATGTGATCAAAAATAAATTCAACTGTCCCAGCACTGCGATAGTTAACCGCTTGTGCTGCCTTTACTGCTGCATCGCCCATTTGATAACGAATTTCTGGCGAAAGAGCTGGTGAAGGTGCTTCTTCTACCAGTTTTTGCATACGGCGTTGAATAGAACAATCACGTTCACCTAAATGTATGGTGTTGCCAAAACTATCTGCTAAAACCTGAATTTCAACATGACGGAAGATTTCAATGAACTTTTCAATATATACACCAGGATTACCAAAAGCAGCTGCTGCTTCTTTTTGGGTAATTTGAATACCTTTAACAAGTTCTTCTTCTGTACGTGCTACTCGAATCCCTTTACCACCACCACCAGCAGTGGCTTTAATAATGACCGGGAATCCAATTTTACGAGCAATTTCTAGTCCGTCTTTATCATCTGCTACTATGCCCGTAGAACCAGGAACTACTGGTACACCTGCTTTTCGCATCGTTTCACGGGCTACGTCTTTTGTACCCATTCTTGAAATAGCATCTGAGGTTGGTCCAATAAAGGTAATATTGCACTGTTCACATAACTCAGCAAAACTAGCATTCTCAGCTAAAAAACCATACCCTGGATGAATTCCATCACAACCTGTTAACTTTGCCACACTAATAATATTACTAAAGTTTAAATAACTATCTTTTGATGGATTTGGGCCAATACAGTAAGATTCATCTGCCATTTGCACATGCAACGCATCTTGATCCGCTTCCGAATAAACAGCTACCGTTTCAATATCTAATTCTTTACATGCACGAATAATACGAACCGCGATTTCACCACGATTAGCAATTAATACTTTTTTCATCATTGGTTTTCCCCCTTAGTTCGCTTTTACTAAGAACAGAGGTTGGCCGTACTCTACGAGTTGTCCATCTTTTACTAAAATTTCTACAATCTCGCCAGACACTTCTGCTTCGATTTCGTTAAATAATTTCATAGCTTCCACAATACACACGATACCTTCTTCACTTACTTTATCCCCAATTTGAACAAATGCTGGTGAATCTGGTGAAGATGATTCATAGAATGTTCCTACCATTGGAGATTGGATTTTATGGAGAGATTCATCGTTCACTGATTCTTTCACTTCAATATTTGCAAATGTTTCTTTTACAGTTGGAGATGTCGTTACTTGTGTAGCATCCATTGTTGATGACTCTACAACATGTGGTGCTGCATAATTAGATTGAGGGACAATTACTTCAGATGATTCGTGTAGACTATTCTTTTTAAGTTTAATTTTCGTACCTTCTGCTTCGTAACTAAACTCATCAATAGATGAGTGGTCAATTAGTTTAATAATTTCACGAATTTCTTGAATTTTTATCATTTCAAACTCCCCTTACCATGTCTCGAATTAGGTACTTCTTCTATTTTAGACGTTTTTGTGGAAATTTGAAATAGATAACCTAAATTTCTTTATTTAAGAGTGCTATCTCGAAACGCATAGGAGTCCACTCAAGCTAAACTACGGTTGAGAAAATGCTATAAATCTAAAAATTAAAAAAAGGACCTCTATGGGCCCTTTCATTCATTATGAAGCAGGTTGGAATGTAACCTTTACTGATTTAGCGTCTTCCCATTGTTTTTTTACAATGTGAATTATTTCATTTGCTAGTTCTTTTCCTTGTTCTTCCGAGATAACTCTTACATCTACCTTACCTTTATCTGTTTGTACAAGAGCATCTGCATAACCTAATGAACGTATGAGCATTTCAAGCATTGCTTCTGTGGAATCTCGAACCGTTAAATCACTCATCTCATTGTACAGTTCATTGATCTCATCTGCAGACATCTCATCTGTTGTAATTCTAGTCGTTAACTGTTCTCTAAGCTGACTACGCTTGTTTTGTGATTCCATTCTCATTTCTTCAAATAACGCACTTTGAGCATATACTGGAGTAATTGCATCATCTCCAGCTTCTTCATCGATTGTCAATTGATCAAGTGCTCCATCTGAAAAAATAGCTAAACCATCAAAGGGCATGATGTTAGGCTCTTTCACGTAATACACCGAAATTACTGCTACCAAACTTAATAAGGTTAGCATCCACACTGTACGTTTTTTAACTTTCATTTAGAAACCCCTTTCTCATCCATCGGGACGACGACAATTCGATGCTCTGGCAAGAATAATACCGCCGACAAGTATTTTTTTAACATCAATCTAGTTTGAGCTTGGTCCGCTCCTGTTGCTACTATCAAAACGGATTGAATTGTTGTTTGCTCTTCTGTTTTTTGATCAAACAACGCAAAGCTAGGTTTTTCCGAAACTGTTTGTTGAGGCTCGTTCGTGCCTGTATAAAAAAATAATTCAACTTCACCTACCCCAGCCATTTTTTCCAATGCAATTGTTAATGATTGTTCTTGCGAAAATGTATCTTGTGACTGACTGGTTGTGTTCGGTTGCTTTGTGAAAATAGATCCATTAAATAAGAAAAACACCATGAATACCAAGAGGCTTGCGAGCAAGATGCCACTTTTTATACGATTAGGTTTAATGGATGGAATCACGCTCCTCTCTTAAGTGAGACAGGCTTGATAAACTATATGAGAAGTATTCATCAACTATTCATAGAAAAAATGAAGTGATGAACAATAGGATGTACATGGCGAGTCCCAGCTTGGTATACTCCTCCAATTTTTCTTGAGATTCTGACTCTTGAAATATAGCTTGAAGTATTTCACTTAATAAAATAATAAATACTAATCCTGTTAACCACTCAGACATTATGCCCCCCTCATTAGAAGTGAAAATTTAACTAAAATTACAACGAAGATCGCTGTGTAGAAAAAAGCAAAGGCAATGAGAAATGACAAGATACTAAGAACGAAAATCGATTTCCCGATATCATCCAAGAAATTAACTAAGTCTTCAGGTCCAAATGGTTCGATGATTGCAGCCACTAATCGATAACAAAATGCAACGCTTATCGTTTTTAGTGTCGGGATTAATACAACTAATAGAATTGTAAAAGCAATTCCTCCACCAGTTATTGATGTGATGGATGAAGAAAAACGAGTAAATGTACTCAGATTTTCAGAAAAAAATGAACCAAAGGGAACATTTTGCTGAATAATTTTTTTAATTGGCTCAGTAACTGCACTTGAAATATTCCACGAGATAAATCCTTGAACTGAGATGAAAAAACTATAAATAACGACAACTGCTGAAACTATGCTAAGTAGAGAAGTTCGAATAATGTCTGTAAATTTTGTAAATGATGTCGCTGGATGAAACCTACTAATAAAATCAAGAAGGATTGTGGTCATTAGTAAAGGAATAAGGATTCTCTCTGTTAGAACCACTGTAAATTGAATGAATACATATAAAGCGGGATTCCATATTGAAAATGCCATGGTTCCACTATTCATAAGTAATCCAGCAGCTAACACTGGATAGACACTCATGAATACAGTAATCATTTGTTTTGAATACTGTTGCATATCGTACATCGCATCTATTGCAGGGGTGAGTGTATATAGAACAGCTATGCAAAAAAGCGATAATCGTGTCCAGCGTTTTGCTTTTGGAAATAATATATCAAGTATCATCGCAAAAATGATCGCTATTAACAGAACGATAAAATATCTGGTTACACCAAAAATATAGGCATACAAGGGTTCAAGCATGTACCGTCTCACCCCCTTAATACCTGGATTATTCAATCAACAGTCTTGTCAATGTAGTAAACATTTGTTGAATCAGTGGCAACCAGTAGGAGAGTATTAATAAATGACAACTAATAGAAATAATTGGGACGAACACTTCTAAATTCACATTTCGGCACCATTCAGACAAAGCTTCAGCTAAAAATGTTAGAAATACAGAAAATAATAATACACGAGTAATAGGTAGCGTTTCTTTCGGTGCTTGTTCAAGTAAGGTTCGTATAATAGGAAAAAACATTTGAAATAATATATGAGAGAGTAAAATGAAAAAGAAAAAACTAATAAATAAAGGTGTGTACTGTGGGAGGATTTGTTGAAGTAACAACAACAGGAATATTATTACAATAATTACTAGGATAATTTGCATAGTCTACACCGAAATGGTGAGCCATTCGAAAAAAGTAGTGATTTCTTCAAAGAAATAACGTAGAAACCGCAGCATTTCAACGGTCATATATAGGTACCCAAAAACAAATAAAAAAAAGGTAAACTCTTTCTTTCCTGTTTGTTCAAAGAATAGGTGCAACAATGCAAGAATTACTCCAATCCCCGCAACCCGAATTATATCCATGAATTCCGACTTGTCCCCTCCTCAGTCTATTTATCGTATGCTCAAAAAGTAACAAACATGAAAAAAAAGTTACCAAATGCAATTTGAATGCATTTGGTAACTTTAGATTTATATTCCAAGCAGTAGCATGCGAGCACCATTTTGAATCAGGATAAAGTGGCACTTCCCGCTTTTCTTATTACTGTGCTCTTGAAACGTAAGCAGCTTCTGTTGTGTTAATAATTAACTTGTCACCTTGGTTGATAAAGAACGGTACTTGTACAGAAAGCCCAGTTTCTAAAATGGCAGATTTTGTACCACCACTAGTAGTATCACCCTTAATACCTGGTTCAGTTTCTGTTACTTCTAGGACAACAGAGTTAGGCAATTCAACACCTAAAATTTCACCTTGATACTGCATGATGTGAACTTCCATGTTTTCACGCAGGAATTTCAACTCATACTCGATTTGTTTTGATTCAAGTTCAATCTGCTCATATGATTCAGTATCCATGAAATTGTGTTGATCCCCGTTAGCATATAAATACTGCATTTTGCGATTATCAATTTGCGCTTTTTTCACTTTTTCTCCAGCGCGGAATGTTTTTTCATTCACTGCACCTGTACGAATGTTGCGCAGTTTAGAACGAACAAACGCTGCACCTTTACCTGGTTTAACATGTTGGAAATCTAGTACGCGCCAAATGCCACCATCTACTTCGATTGTTAAACCTGTTTTAAAATCATTAACTGAAATCATGTGTGTTCCCCCAAAAATTATAAGATAAGTAACTCTTTTGTAGAATGTGTTATTCTGTCAGTGCCTGTAGCTGTCATAACTGCATCATCTTCAATTCTAACACCACCGACACCTGGTAGATAAATACCCGGTTCAATCGTGATTACCATACCCTCTTCGAGAACGGTTTCCGAACGGAATGATAATCCTGGTCCTTCATGAACTTCTAATCCGATTCCATGACCTAAAGAATGACCGAATGCTTCTCCGTACCCTTTTGATTTAATGTAATCACGTGCCACAGCATCTGCTTCAATTCCAGTCATACCTGGTTTAATTTTATTCAACGACAACATTTGTGAATCTAAGACAATTTGGTAGATTTCTTTTAAATGGTCACTAGGTTCTCCAACCGCAACAGTTCTCGTTACGTCAGATACATATCCATTATACAATGCACCAAAGTCTAATGTAACAAAATCACCTTTTTCTATAATTTTATCGCTTGCGACACCGTGCGGGAGTGCCGAACGGAGACCAGATGCAACGATTATATCAAATGAAGAAGATGATGCACCTTGTTTTCGCATGAAGAACTCTAATTCATTAGAAACTTCTAATTCAGTTTTTCCAGGTGCGATAAACGTAATAATGTGATTAAAAGCCGCATCTGCAATATCTGCGGCAGCCTTAATAATCTTAATCTCTTCAGGTGTCTTAATCAAGCGTATTTTCTCTACAAGACCTGATACTGGTACAAGTTCAGTATTAACGGCCTTTTTATAGCTTTCATACATTGAATAGGTCATGTCATCTTTCTCAAAACCAACCTTTTTCACAGCCATTTTATCTAATTGAACAGTAACTTCTTCTACTAATGTTTTAGTATGTTTCACAATTTCAAATCCAGAAATTTGTTTTTCAGCCTGTTCCAAGTAACGGAAATCCGTAATAAAAATAGCTTGTTCTTTTGATATAATTGCAACTCCAGCTGTTCCGGTAAAATCAGTTATGTATCTGCGATTATAACCACTTGTTATAAGCAACGCATCAATCTCATTTTCTACTAATGCTTGACGTAATTTAGATAACTTCCCCATTTACGATTCCCCATTTCTTCTATGTAAAAATGTTTCCAGCGCTAACGTATAACCAAATGTTCCAAGACCAGAAATTTGTCCAACACAAGCGGCAGCTATAACAGATTTGTGCCGAAAACTTTCTCTACTATGGATATTAGAAATATGAACTTCAATAACCGGAATCGATATAGATAATATGGCATCACGTATCGCATAGCTAGTATGCGTATACGCTCCTGGATTAAAAATAATGCCGTCGATATTATCGTCTTCTGCAAGGTGTAACCAATCAATTAATACACCTTCATGATTGGATTGTTTACATTCGATCTGGACATTTAATGCTTGACCGCATGTAATAAGTGATTGATTCACATCTTCCAACGTTTCTGACCCATAAATTGCAGGTTCACGTTTTCCTAACCTATTTAAGTTTGGACCATTCAAACAAAGAATGTTCATCCTTTCCCCTCCTGTTGCATCACGTTCCCTTCCATTTTAGCATAACAAATGTTTGCAGCAACTACTTTCGTTTGTCCTCGTAAACTTCACGGTCATAGTAATTAATTGTTTCTGCAAGCGCTCGACAAATTAATATAATGACCGTTAATATTGGAATTGAACTCCATTTAATGTGTGTGAAATTTTGATATATAGACCACTCTAGCAAAAGCCACGTAGCACCCCCTACGACAATAGATGTTACAACTGTTGGCATTTTTTTGACAAGTAGGAACAATCCCATCACAATATTGATTGCCATAAAAACAACAAAAAGTGTAAGAAGCCACTTCACTGAAATATGCGTTTGAGAAAATATTTGTATCTTTGTCCAGTTTATTGGGTTCCAAGATATAAATTTAAATACATGTAGAAAACCTAATATACTTGTAAAAACTACAGCATGTGCAGATGATATCCAAAAATAATGAGTACCTTTCAATCAAATCACAATCCTTTCTATTATTCCATTTTTGACTGATATCACTCACTCTAATCATAGTTTCTGTGATTTGAAAAAACTTTAGTAAAATGATTGGGCTATATAAAAGTCAACATTTAGCAACAATGCACTCCTCGATATTTAGAATATTGAATTGTATTATTAACAACGTAAGAGCCTCGAAGAACATTTTGGAGTAGCAATGACTTCATATAACAAATAAATAGAAATAGAAACGCCGCCCATGTATCAAGTAAGATACAATGGGCGGCGTTTTCTTTATTATATTGATTCATTTGTGGCTATAGTCGTTTCAATACTCTGTTCTAAAGTCCACATTTAAGTTGTGCACCGCAACTCGTACATGTATTGCAGCCACCCATTTCTTCCACTGTCCCTTGTCTACATACTGGACATTTATTTCCTGCTTCAGAACCAATTGTCACCGTTGTAGAGCGTAAAGCTTGGATGGTATCTACTAATACAATCGGACGATTTTCCATGATTTTCTCTTCATAATGATGTTCATCCATTACATTTTCTTCGGCTTTAAGTGTTAATACTTGTGCATCTCGACTTCCGTCAACATACACTGTTCCACCTTTTGCTCCACCACGATACAGTCGTTCGTATACACCTTGTACTTGTTCCACTGTATATCCACGAGGTGCATTTACTGTTTTAGAAATAGAACTATCAATCCAACGTTGAATAATACACTGCACATCAGCATGAGCTTCAGGTGCTAATTCCATCGATGCTTTAAACCACTCTGGCAAATTATTAGCATCTACATGTGGATTTGCTTCTAAGTATTCACGTACAATATCAGCTTTTACTTCAATAAATTTACCTAAACGACCACTACGATAATATGTGAATGAGAAATAAGGTTCCAACCCTGTTGATACTCCAACCATTGTGCCTGTTGATCCGGTTGGTGCGACAGTTAATAAGTGAGAGTTACGAATTCCATTTTCAACAATGGATTCTCTAACATGAGGTGCCATTTTTTTCATAAATCCTGTATTAATGAAAGCTTTGCGCAATCGTTTTGTTTCTTCTTCCGTTTCACCTTGTAAGAACGGGAAACTCCCACGTTCTTTTGCAAGCTCAGCAGAAGTTTCATACGCTGCCACAGCAATTGTTTCAAATATTTGATCAACTAAAACATTACCTTCATCTGATCCATATTCTTTTTCACAATAAATTAGTAAGTCGGCAAGTCCCATAACACCAAGACCAACACGACGTTCACCTCGGGCTTGTACTTCGTTCTCTTCTAAGAAGTAAGGCGTTGCATCAATCACGTTATCTTGCATACGTACACCGACACGCACCGTTTCTTTTAGGCCTTCAAAATCGACTGTTTTCGACTCTTTTTGAGCAAATTGCGCTAAATTAACAGCTGCCAAGTTGCATACTGAATAAGGTGCTAAAGGTTGTTCTCCACATGGATTCGTTGCTACAACTTGTTGTCCATATGCTTTTGCATTGGTCATTTCATTTGCATTATCAATAAAGAAAATCCCAGGTTCTGCTGAGTATGTTGCGCAAATGTTAATTAAATTCCATAAGTCTTTCGCTTTCATCGTACGATAAGTACGTACGCTATGGCCTTGTTTTTCCCATTCACGAATGTCTCCAATTTCATGCCATTTCTCATTATAAATAGCCATTTCTTCTGAAGTGTAAGTTTCAACAGCTGGGAATCGAAGTGCATGATCGCCATCTAGTTCTACTTCTTTCATAAAATCATCAGTTAGCGTAACTGAAATATTAGCACCAGTTAAAAACTCTGAATTGTTTACGCTGTAAGTACCACCATCTGTTAACTTTGTTTCTGCATCGCGGATAATTCCATCACTAAATCCACCTAGACCAGGTATTGCCTTGTAATTAACTATCCCTTGATACATCGCTTCTTCTTGCTGTGTTAAAGATTTAAAGTTAAGTTTATCTTTTGCTAGTTCTTTGATGGTTTCATCCTCTGTATTCTCGATTAAAAAGCGAAGAATTCTAGGATTTTGCATTTTTGAAATAATAAATTCCGCAATATCAGGATGCCAATCAGCTAGCATGATCATTTGAGCACCACGTCGGCTACCACCTTGTTCAACTAGATGAGTTAACTTCGCGATATCGTCTAACCATGATACTGAGCCAGATGATTTTCCGTTTACACCTTTCGCAAGCGTATTACGTGGACGTAGTGTTGATCCATTCGTTCCAACGCCACCACCACGACTCATGATTTCCATCACTTGTTTACGATGATCAGAAATCCCTTCACGCGAATCCGGCACAAAAGGCATAACATAACAGTTGAAATAGGTTACATCGGTACCTGCTCCTGCTCCATAAAGAACTCGTCCAGCAGGTATAAATTTCAATGCTACCAATTGTTCATAAAACTTTTGGAACCACTCTTGTTTCTTTTCTTCAGTTGTTTCTACTGATGCTAATCCAGTTGCATTACGTTTTGCAATTTGCTCATAATAAACTTCCAATGGTTTTTCAATAACATGAATTGATCGATTAACGATTCCCATTTTTTGTTCCGTTGGGTCATCAATGGCACTTCGGTAGTCCTCTTCAATTATTACTCTTGCTTTGTTTGTTGCACGGTCTATAGAGACAATATAGCCTAAGCCACGAGCTGGGAATTTAGGATCTTCTTTCACCGTTAATACGACGAAATCTCCTGCTTTCAACGTTTCCTTTGACATATCTTTAAACGAATAACGATCGAGCATTACTAACCGAGAAACACCTTTGTGAGTCAATGTCATGTCTGGTGTAATGGGATGAACTTGAGTGAAAGATGCTATGTCCTGATTCAATGCATTAATGTTCAATTTACCAATCGTATCGTTAGAAATTAGTACCATAATTCATTCCTCCTATGTAAGGTCCAAAACACTATATATAGTGTGTATAATTAAATATATTACTACATATTGATATTTAAATCAATTGAAGCGCATGTATGGTCGAACATACATACGCAACGTCTATAGGTAAATATTCCTTATTTTATATTAAAAATATTACTTTATACCCTCTATTTCCGGTAAGTCCAATCATCATTTGCATAACGCCTAGTTTCTAACGCTTTTACATATTCTATTTGGTCATTTGTCAGAGAATAAGGCTCAAGATTAACATTTAATCCCTCTGCAAATCCACTTTTAAATGCTTCTATACATTCTTCAATGGTTGCGGGAGTCTTCCGAATACGATTAATCGCAACTGCTTTTTCAGATAATCCCCTAAGAACACGAGCTTTCATCTCTTCAGATCTATAGTTAAATAAAGATACGAGTTTGTCTTCATCCAAATCGAGTAAGATCGCTCCGTGCTGTAGAATAACACCTTTTTGTCGCGTTTGTGCACTACCTGCTACTTTCTTACCTTCTACTACCAACTCATACCAAGATGGTGTATCAAAACAAACAGCACTTTTAGGGTTTTTTAAATCACTTTTTTTCTCTTCTGTATCAGGCACTGAAAAATAGGCATCTAACCCAAGTTTTTGAAATCCAATTAATAATCCTTCGCTTAAAACGCGATATGCTTCGGTAACTGTCCTAGGCATATTTGGATAGTCTTCACTAACAATCACACTATATGTTAACTCATGTTCATGCAAAACTCCTCGACCACCAGTTGGACGACGAACAAAACCTAAATTGTGCTTTTTAACTTCTTCCATATTAATTTCTTTAGCTACATTTTGGAAGTAACCAATAGATAATGTTGCAGGATTCCATCTGTAAAAACGTATAACTGGTGGGAGGAGTCCTTCACTATGCCAGTCTAGTAACGCTTCATCTAACGCCATGTTAAAGGATGGACGACAAGCGCCAGAATTAATAAAATACCAAATCGGTTTAGACATGTATTTTCCTCCTCGCAATGCTATTTATATTAACAAAATGATTGTACTGTGGCTACTGTTTATTTTTTAGACTAAGAAAATGGGAGCATTCACTTTTTTCATCTGCTTCTGAAATACACTTCTGTATAAGGCAACAACATCAAGGTCCGATAATTTTTTATCATACCACTTCGTTATCGGTCGATTTAGCATGCCAATCGTACTATGATGGGTAAGATATTTTTAAGATGGCTAAACTCACTTGCAATTTCATTGGTTTCTTTTATCTATTATACTAAAAAGGAACATATGATCCTTTTTTGACCATTTTTTTAGTTGAAAGCAATTCATTTCCTCTTAAAAAAGTGGGTTTTCTATCTATAAACTTGTATAATAAGAACATAGAGAGAGAAAGGGGAAATAAGTTGTGGAGTATTTATATATTATTGCTGCCGGTTTATTTGGGTTAGTGATCTATTTTTTAATTTCATCACTCCGATTAAAAAAAGCCGTGTCAGTTTTATCGCAAGAACAATTTATTGAGGGCTACCGAAAAGCACAACTTGTAGACGTACGTGAACCAAAAGAATTTGACGGAGGCCACATTTTAGGTTCTCGTAACATTCCTTCATCACAAATGCGTCAACGGTTTAAAGAAATTCGTCCAGACAAGCCCGTCTATTTATATTGCCAAAATAGCGCAAGAAGTGCACGTACAGCTTTGTTTTTAAAGAAAAAAGGATGCACACAGATTTATCAATTAAAAGGCGGTTTCCGTCAATGGACTGGTAAAATAAAAACAAAATAAGTATATTAAGGTTCTTCCATTTGGAGGAACCTTTTTTCTTCTAAAGAGTAATGCTAGGAAAGTACTATTAATTTGTGTGTAAGCTGAAGTAAGGATTTTACAGCTTCTCCTTGGAAACTTTAGTCGCTTGATGCGAAAAGAAAAGGGCTATACTCTTTCATGTTCTGGGTTACGAGCAAGAAACCGTTGTCGAACAAAATGGCTAAAAGTTTATACTTGCTTCTCTATTAAAAAAGGGTCTTCCCGCTCTCGCGGAAAGACCCTTTTTTATATTTCTTTATATTTTATTATAACGTAAAACTGGTGTACGTGCTGCTTTGGTCTCGTCCAAACGTTTAATTACCGTTGAATGAGGTGCCTGTTGGACGATTTCTGGCGTCTCTTCTACTTCTTTAGCTATTTGTATCATAGCATCGATAAACGCGTCTAATGTTTCTTTAGACTCTGTCTCCGTCGGTTCAATCATCATCGCTTCTTCCACATTTAATGGGAAGTAAATTGTAGGTGGGTGATAGCCAAAGTCAAGAAGACGTTTTGCCATATCTAATGTACGCACGCCTAGTTTCTTTTGACGACGACCACTTAAAACAAATTCATGCTTACAATGACGATCATAAGGCAAGTCAAAGTGCGGTTGTAAACGACGCATCATATAATTTGCATTGAGTACTGCATATTCAGTGATGGCTTTCAAACCATCTGGACCCATTGAACGAATATACGTGTACGCTCTTACGTTAATACCAAAGTTTCCATAAAAAGGTTTAACTCGTCCGATTGATTGAGGACGGTTATAATCGAAGTGGTATCTTTCTCCTGTTTTCACTAAAACTGGTTTTGGTAAGAATGGAATCAAGTCTTTCTTCACGCCCACTGGACCCGAACCTGGACCACCGCCACCGTGTGGACCTGTGAAAGTTTTATGCAAGTTTAAGTGCACACAGTCAAAGCCCATATCTCCTGGACGTGCTTTAGACATTACTGCATTTAAGTTTGCTCCATCATAATACAATTTACCACCTACACCATGAATAATTGAAGCCATTTCTAAAATGTTTTCTTCAAATAAGCCTAGTGTGTTTGGGTTTGTTAACATTAATGCTGCCGTATCATCACCAACAACACGTTTTAAGTCCTCTAAGTCGACTAATCCATTTTCATCAGACTTAACTGTTATCGTATCGAATCCCGCAACAGTTGCAGATGCAGGGTTCGTACCGTGTGCAGAGTCAGGAACAATAACTTTAGTACGTTGTGTATCGCCATTTGCTAAATGGTATGCGCGGATCATCATAAGTGCAGTCCATTCACCGTGTGCTCCAGCAGCAGGTTGTAGTGTTAAATCGTCCATACCTGTAATTTCAATTAAATGTTCTTGCAAATCATACATTAATTCCAATGCACCTTGAACTGTATCTTCATCTTGAAGAGGATGAATATCTGCAAATCCAGGGAAACGTGCAACGGATTCATTGATTTTCGGATTATATTTCATCGTACATGATCCAAGTGGATAGAATCCTGAATCGACACCATGGTTACGTTTTGATAATGCTGTATAATGTCTCATAATATCTAGCTCAGATACTTCAGGGAGTTCTGCAAGTTCTTCGCGAAGCAAACCTTCAGGTAATAAAGATGATAAATCTACTTCCGGAATATCAAGTTCTGGCAAACTGTAGCCAATACGACCTGGTTTTGTTATTTCAAAAATTAGTGGTTGATTATCTTTATGCACGGAAAGACCCCATTTCTTGCACAAGCGCATCGATTTCTTCTTTTGTTCGTTGTTCAGTAACTGCGATTAACGCATGTCCTTCTAACTTTTCATCAACTTTACCCAAGTCAAATCCACCGATTATTCCTACTTTAAATAATTCTTTGTTTAGTGCAGATACAGAACCCTTAACATTTACAACGATTTCATTGAAATGTGCACCTTGGTACACAACTTCAAATCCTGCTGCTTCAAACGTTTTTTTAGCATAGTTTGTTTTTAAAATATTTTGTGCAGCGATTTCTTGAGCACCTTTTTTACCAAGAGCTGTCATAGCAACAGAAGCAGCAAGTGCGTTTAACGCTTGGTTTGAACAGATGTTCGAAGTCGCTTTATCACGACGAATATGTTGTTCACGTGCTTGTAGTGTTAATACATAGCCACGGCGCCCAACTTCATCAGTAGTTTCACCTACTAGACGACCAGGGACTTTACGCATTAATTTTTTTGTTACTGCGAAGTATCCACAGTGTGGTCCTCCGAATGATTCTGGAATACCGAAGGGTTGAGCATCCCCAACTACAATATCTGCCCCTAATTTTCCTGGTGAAGTTAAGATACCAAGTGCAAGTGGGTTTGAAGAAACGACTAATAAGGCTTTTGCTTCATGTGTCATACCTTCCATTTTGCGAATATCTTCTATTTGACCATAGAAATTTGGATATTGAACTAAAACAGCGGCTGTATCTTCATCAATCATATTGTTTAGAGCATCGATATCCGTTATTCCATCTTTAGTTGGCACTTGAACTACTTCAATCGATTGACCTAATGCATACATGCGTACGACATCTTGAGATTCAGGGTTAACTGCTCCTGATATAAGAAGTTTTTTTCGTTTAGTATGTCCAGCAGCAAGCGTTCCCGCTTCAGCTAATGCAGTACCACCGTCATACATCGAAGAGTTTGCTAAATCCATTCCTGTTAATTCACAAATCATTGTTTGGAATTCAAAGATAGCTTGCAATTCACCTTGAGAAATTTCTGGCTGGTAAGGTGTGTAAGCCGTATAAAACTCCGAACGAGAAATGACATGATCGACGATAATTGGCTTATAGTGATCATATACACCAGCACCTAAGAATGAAGCATAAGCTTTACTATCTGCATTTTTCGCAGCCATTTGAGACAACTCTTTTAGTAAAGATGACTCTGATTTAGCCGGTTTAATATTATATTGTCCTTGAAAGCGTACTTTCTCAGGTATATCAGAAAACAGTTCATCTATAGAAGAAACACCAATGGTTTCTAACATTTCCTTTTGATCTTGTTCTGTCATTGGTAAATAACGATGTTTCATTGGGTCATGACCTCTTTCCAACAATTATTTTTGACGTTTATAAAACGGTGTTGCAACGGTGACAGCCTTCAAGCGCTTACCGCGAATCTCTACTTCAACTTCAGTACCAAGCTCACTAAATTTACTTTGAATTAAACCTAAACCAATGTTCTTCTTAAGCGTTGGTGACTGCGTGCCTGTAGTAACTTCACCAATTTTTTGATCATCTTTAAAAATTGTATAGCCATGTCTAGGTATTCCCTTATCAATCATTTCAAGGCCCACTAACTTGCGTGGAATTCCCGCTTCTTTTTGTGCAACAAGAGCTTTTTGACCATTAAAGTTATCTTCTTTTTTCAATTTAACAGCAAAACCGATACCCGCTTCAAGAGGAGAGATATCTTTAGATAGCTCTTGGCCATAAAGGGCTAAGCATGACTCAAAACGAAGTGTGTCTCGTGAACCAAGACCACAAGGTAGAACTCCATCTTTTTCGCCTTCTTGTAAAATCAAATCCCATAATGCGACAATTGAAGCCGGATCTCCGTAAATTTCAAATCCATCTTCGCCTGTATAGCCCGTTCGAGAAACTAATGCATCATAATCGCCAACTTTTACATTTGTTTTAAATTTAAAGAAGCCAATTTCAGATAAATTTTCTTTTGTAAGTCTTTGTAAAACTGTTTCTGCTAAAGGACCTTGCAAAGCAAGTTGACCATATGAATTCGAGACATTAGTTATAATAGTGTCATCAAACACAAAATTTTTCATCCATTCAAAATCTTTTTCTATATTTGAGGCATTTACGACTAGTAAATAATCATCTTGTTCAATTTTATAAACAAGTAAATCATCAACCGTGCCACCATCTTCATAACACATCGCATTATATTGGGCTTGTCCACTTTTTAACTTAGACACATCATTTGTCAATAATTTTTGTAAGTATACAAGGCTATCTTTACCACGAACTGTAATTTCACCCATATGTGATACATCAAACAACCCAGCTTTAGTTCTAACGGTTTCATGCTCTACTTTAATACTTGAAAATTGGACAGGTAATTCCCATCCACCAAAGTCAATTGTTTTACCTCCGTATGTTTTATACGAATCAAATAAAGGTGTACGTTTTAAATTTTCTGACAATTTAATTTCCTCCTCTTGTCATAACGGGCAAAAATTGTCCTTTCAGGCATATATGCTTTAATAAATAAGGCTGACCTAATCGGCAATTAAATATACTTTTCTTCACTTTAAATAGTAGAGAATTAAGATATTTAATGGCTACACAAAAAAGGACAGAGAATTCCCTATAACTGGGAATTCTCTGTCCTGGTACCTGAAAGTTTACCTGAAATCGGCTTTCCTCTTTGGTAGCTATATGAAATCATAGCGTTCTCCAGAGATGCGTCCTATACGAGTCTTTTTTACCTGAGAGATTCGTAGCTTCTACTTGCTCCTTCGGTGACGCGACTTGCGCGTTCTCTCCCCGTATACTCATCCGCCCAAAACATGTGTTTTGGTATATAAAGAAATCAATGTACTAAAGCGCTTACCGCTTTTTTATATCCTAACATTGATTGGATGTAAGCACAATCTTTTTTGTGTTTATGACCGAAAGACGAACGCTTTTAATTGAATTTCACTTATTGTTCGACTTTAAGCGATTTACTTGAAATGCAGCATATTCAGTTATTTGTCTCAATGAGCGACCTTGAGTTCTTATTGTAATGTGTGTTGCAGCTTTATAAAATCTTTTTCTAGTTGTATACAACGCTTCTAAGTCTTCCCGAGTAGAAGCCTGCACAATCGGTCTGTTGACATCTCGATGAATACGTTTCCAAATATCTGCGAATGTAGCATCTAAAAACAACACTAAACCTGTTTGCCGCATAACTTTAGTGTTGCTAGGATTAACTGCCACTCCGCCCCCTGTCGACACAATACACCATTCATCTCGAAATGTTTTAAGAAATTCATGTTCTTGTTGACGAAAGAACGCTTCTCCGTATTTCGCAAAAATTTCTGGGATACTCATCCCTATCTTTTTTACGATTTCTTGGTCCATATCGTAATAAGGAATTTTAAGCAAAAAACTTAAACGTCTACCGATTGCACTTTTTCCTGATCCCATAAAGCCAATTAAGTAAATTTTTTTCATACTTCTACCCCACTCACTTACTACAAATCGTCATAAAACGACTACTATCGCTAATTTTCCATTTTTTTAATAGTAGCAGATATATAACGACTTTCCAACATCTCATATATATTCATCTGAGAAATGTAGGAGGTAACGAAGTAAAGAAGTAAACTAGACACAATAAACAATAAGACAATAGCTACAGGAAGTAAGAAACCATTTTCATTGTGAGGATACAAATACTTCATACGTACGTTCCTCTTTTCGCCCACTTGCAAACTCTACACGGATGACTACTTGATTTTCTATAACTCGCATATCGCATGATTTAACACCGATTAACATGGGTTCATGTCCTAGACGATTTTTTTGTTTACGAATGAGCAATGGATAACATTCAATATCATACTCAAACCCATCTTTTATATATCGAATTCCAGAATGATTAATTTGCTCTTGTATCAAAGAAACTGAAGACACGTAACTTTCCATATCCACTGAAAACATTTCCCAATCAACGGTTTCCGAATAAAAGAAATGCTTTTCTACTTGTTTAAACCAAACTGAATAAAACAAAATAAGTTGAGAAAACAGCAGCAATACAGTTAATTGAAGAATGGAGTCAATTAAGGTATAGCCTTTATTTGTTAATAAGTGTCGCATGATTCGTAACTCACCTCAAAAATCACATAGTTCACACATAGAATTGGACTGCTCCACTCCCACACGAAATCCACATCATCTAAGATGACTACCCCTGATATATCCCCATTTTTTATAGCTGTTGCCGCTTGATTTTTAGTAATGGCCACATGTAATGCCTCTCTCTTTTCTGCTAACTGCAGTTTCATAAGGTTAGTAAAAGGCATCAATGTCCCAAATATCAAAAATAAAATGCTGACAGTTAAGATCGTTTCAACAAAAGAAAATCCTTGATTATTGTTCAAGCATCAAACGTCCTTTCCCGATATGAACACGGACAATTTTTAACCCTCCAGGTGTACTAAAAACAAGTGTTCCAAACTTTTCAATATTTCCATTCGCATGAAAGGCAACTTCAGTAATCGTGCTGCCTTGTGACAAACTATATCCTTTAGGCAACTCCCGATCAAAAAGAGAATCATATAGTGATCTTCTCCCTATGTACCGAGTCCCACCAGAATCAAAAATTAATTTGAAATATCTTTCTTCTACCAATGCTTTCAATTGTATGTGAGCTACATCAAGTTTTAGTTGATTATAAAACAAATCAAATGTGTGTTTATCAACATAACGATTATTCATATATAAAGTACTTGAGCTGATTACCATAACGATCATCAATACAAGTAGTAATTCGAGCAAGGAATATCCTTTATTATCAAGTTGCACTTTCTGTTACACGTCCTGTTGTTAAATCAATTTCAATTCCTTTACCATTCGGACATGTTGTTTCTCCAGTATTTAAGTATTCAAATTCTACTAACTCATCAATTGTGGGCACCGTTTTTACATCGATTCGGTAAGATTCAACTTGTCCTTGAACCATTTTAATATAAGCTTCGCAGCCTTTTTTATCAATCGTCGCTGAGTGTTTTGTAACGTTTGGAATAGCAATTAATATTAAAACCGATATGATTAACAAAACAATCATCATTTCAATTAAAGTGAATCCCTTTTGGCATGTAATTTTTTTCATTTCTTTTCCCCCTTTTAGATAAAGTCGATCATTCCATAGACTGGCAATAGTATGGATAAATAAGCAGCTAGAATACAAATAGCTAATACCCCAAATAACACAGGTTGGACAAATGATAACCACCTTGTTAAAGATGCTTCAGTTTGTTCATTTAATAAATCACTATAGATTAATAACTCCCGGTCTAAGTGACCACTCGCTTCTCCATGTGAAATATACGTAGGAAAGTCATCAATAAAACAGTCAGATAACTGTACAGCTTGCTTTAAGGATTCTCCCACTAATACTGAACTGTAAATATCCTCTGAAATAACTTGTAAGTAAGGTTGAAATTTTTGCTGTTTAAGTACATTTAAAGCATGCTGTAAAGATAATCCACTCGCTAATAACGTCCCTAATTCTTGCGAAAAACTCTTTGTCCACATTAATTTCATCCATTTTGAAAAAACTGGCATCTTCTTCAAGATGTTAACTTGATACGCTACCGGATATCTTTTAATTTTCCATTGAACAGCTAAAGCTATTAAAAATAATAAAATACAAAAACTTAATAAAGCATCAGGTAAATGAAGCATCGTACTCGTCAAATTCATTGTAGTAGAAGAACTTGTTGCTTGTCGTGATGATGCAAGTAATTCCATATTAGGTAGAAAATATATTCTGAATGCAACAAACAATCCAGCTAACATGCTAAATAAAAATATGGGATACATCACAACTTTTTTCAGACTCGCTTTTGCTCGATCGACCATGGCAATATGTGTTTGGAGAACAAGTAAAGCTTGATGTAATTTCCCATGTTCCTCTGCCATTTGAATTGATAATAAATAACTTGTCGGAATTCCTAAAGCCATTAACACCGAGGTTACTCCATCTCCATTTTTCAATTGAGAGGATAGTTTTTTTTGTGCCTCTTCACTCGATTTCACATGATGAGGCAACAACATGATAAGTGATGCATAAAATGTGTATCCTTCTTGTAATAAAGAAGAAAGTCTTTTCAAAAACTGAGCTTGTTTTTTCTTTGGAATTTGGCGATCCTTTATCTCAATATGTGATTGGAGGTACTTGAATAACACCCATCTCAACCCCTCTTTTAAACTGAGCATTAAGTGTAAATTCTTGAGGCATTTTAAAAGTCCTGCCATCTTTGATTTCTTCTATCGCTTGTTCAAGTGTGTTCCCATATAAAATTTCATACAAAGATGAACGATTTGGAATAACTCGATCATCTTCCCTATCATAAGACGTAATAACCAGTTGTTGACTAGTTATCCCTAATAATGCTTGCTGCAAATCGTCAATCGGTATTCCTAAATCCATTAATCGATATAAACACCCTACTGGATTTTTCGCATGAACGGTAGTAATGACTAAATGACCTGTTAGAGATGCTTGAACAGCTGCTCGAGCTGTTTCTACGTCACGAATCTCTCCAATCATAATGACATCTGGAGAATGTCGTAATATCGCTTTTAATCCTGAAGCATATGAAATGCCAGAGCGCTCATTTACTTGAATTTGAAGTAAATGAGATTGACTATTTTCTACTGGATCTTCTAAAGAAATTACATGCCTACTTAGTTGATGTGCACTGTAACTAGTTAATGAATACATGGTGGTAGTTTTTCCACAACCAGTTGGACCTGTAATACATATAAGTCCTTGACGAGCCATCATTAGCTCATGTAGTAATTGCGCCGTTTCTTTAAACAGAGATAGTTCGTGCAAAGGCTTAGAATCATCATGCAATTGGACTCTAATTACCAAACTTTCTTTATTTTGAACAGATGGCAACGTTGAAACACGAAATGAACATATTTGAGAATTGAAGGTTTCTTGAAATGAACCACTTTGAGGTTTTCGTTTTTCACTGATATCGAGAGAGGATAAAAACTTGAAGTATGAAATCATGCGATCCCCTATATCCAGGTGAAGCTTTCCTGCAGGGACAAGTTTTGTGTGTAACCGAAAATAAATCGTGTATAGTCCTCTAGTTGGAATTAAATGAATATCTGAAGCACGAGCTAGAACTGCCCGATTTATCAACTCTTCACTTTTCTGTTCGATGATATTCAATAATTCACTCATAAATTTTACCATTCACCCTAAACAGGTAAGGACCGCTCTTCACCCGTCTCGTATACTATAGCGGCTGATTGTATATTAGGAAATGTTTTTCATCAAAATTAAAATTTCCTACCTTTTTAGGTAGGAAATTTTAATTTTGCTCACTAAACTGCGGGGAATAATTTTCTTTTGCGGCAAAAAGTACCTAGATGTTCTGGTTGGTACCCCACCACTAATTGTTTTCCATCAGTTAAAATAGGTCTTCTTAATAATTTCGGGTTTTTCACAATTAATTCGACTACTTGAGATAATGGTAAATCTTCAATATCTAAATTTAATTCTTTAAATGATTGACTACGCGTTGCTAAGATTTCGTCTAGGCCTTCTGTTGTTAAAGATAACAAAAAAATAAGTTCTTCTACCGTTGGTGTTTGACGAAATAAATGTCTTTCTTCAAAATCAATTTGATTTGCCATTAACCATTTTTTCGTTTTTCGGCAAGATGTACAAGATGGATACGTATAAAACTTGAGTTCAGTCAATTTAACCCCTCCAAATTAAGTTTTTCGTTATACGTATTGTACAATATTTGTACAATGTTTGTCACCTATTATTTATTATTAATTTATAGCCTTTTTAGTAGATAACCTCGCTTAAACTAATAAAATTAAGATTATTTTCGAAAAGATTTGATAACTTCCACGGTATTGTCACATTCTTAAGACATTCTAGAGTTTACATCTAGGAATAAAATCCTTTATAATGGGGGAGAGATAAATGTATAGTTGTAAAAGGAGGGGTCTACTCATGAACAATATGTATAAAGTGATGGGTTTCTGGACAGGAATTTTCGCAGTTATGTTATATTTAGGTGATATGTATACGGCATCATTATTATTATTAGCAAACACAGGCTTATTCATTCTTTTAGGTTTCTTAAACCTTTCAGAACGCATGTACATCTATATCTTTGGTGCGTATTTAACAGTATTCTTTGCTGGCTTCAGTTACTATACGACATTCATTCATGTCCCTGGTACTCACTAAGAACCGTTTAGGAGATCTTGGACTTCAAAGTGGAGCATGCTATTTTGCGTTGACATTGAAGTTGTGAAACAGATGTGGACGTGCCTCCGGATTTAGAAATTATTAACGAACACAAAAAAGACAGTCAATTAAATTGACTGTCTTTTTTGTATTTTATTAAAAACCGTTTAGAAATGGATTTTGATTCATTTCTTCTTGTGGAGTCGTTGGGTTACCATGACCTGGATAACAAATAGTGTTCTCAGGCAATGTGAGCAGCTTGTTATGAATGGATTGAATTAACTCTTTATCATTACCATGAGGCAAGTCTGTTCTACCTATGCTACCTTGGAACAGGGTATCTCCGACAATAGCAAATCCATCCTCTTCAAACCAGTAGGTGATACTTCCTGGCGAATGACCAGGTGTATAAAACATATAACATGAAAATGGGCCGATTTCTAACTGTCCTTCTCCTTCAATCAAAACGTCTGCAGGTTTACATTCAACTAATGGAAGTTCTCTAAAACGGGCTGAACCATTTTTAGTTGAATCAGCTAACCAACTTTTTTCCGCTTGATGAATATAAACTGGAATTTTAAAGAATTCTCTTACAACATCAACAGCACCAATATGGTCAAAATGAGCATGCGTTAATAGTATTGCCAATGGCTTCAACTGCAATCTTCGAATTTCTTTTAATAATGTTTCTCCTTGTTCACCTGGGTCGATAATCAAACAATGTTTTTCTTTATTGGATATCACATAACAATTCGTTTGTAATGGCCCTAGTGGAAACGTTCGTATATTTAGCATGTGCTTCACCTCTAGTTAATTGTAGCAGAAAGTGTTTAAACATATATCCTCGTTCATACATTCGACACTTATTAATCCTCGACAAAACCTTTATTAAAACTTATAATAAGTAAGAAAACTTTATTCGAAAGTCATTTTTTGATGTCAAAAGGAGTGTCTATAATGAACTTATTAATGGTTATTTTTGGCCTTGTTGCAATTTTTGCTGCTGTTGGTACTTATCAATCATTTAAAGAAAAAAATCTTTTAGGTTTAGTCTTTAATTTTGGTACTTTTGCGGTTTTCGGATTTTTCACAGTAATGACGATCTTGAACCAGGGCTATCCACCTAGTTTACACTAATATATAAAAAAGCTGACGTTTACTTTAAACGTCAGCTTTTTTATATATTTTACCTCTTGCACAGTAATTTAATAAACTACACCTAGTGCCGCCTAGAAGTAAGAATGTATAAGCCACTTGACTCAATTACGACGCATGCACTTTCTTCTAGAAATGATGGAATAGACATAATGAGTCAAGTAAGGAGGTCTCATCTAAATTAGTGGATATATTTACGTTTAAATTCATATCCTCTTCAAAATAAGTTATTCATATGTTTTTCAAGAAAGAAAAAACCACCAAAAATGATACACATTTTTGGTGGTTTTTAAAAGAGTTATTTACCCTCAGTTGTTTCATCAATTAAAAGATTTCCTGTTTTTTGATCATAAAAACGAAGTAAATCTCCATTAATGATTTCATCAGAATATCCCAGTTCTTCTGCTGCACGTTCAATATAAGGTGCACATGCCTCTGCTTCTGTTTCTTCGCCTGTTTCTTTGTCATAACAGATATCTCCCGCATAAACCACTTCATCAGTAACAAAACGACCATCGCGGAATACGATAAACTCTTCATGATCTTTAGAGAAGACATCGGCACCTAGTTGCATATCTTTACTTGTTTCAACACCAAGTAAATGTAGTAATGTTGGACGGATATCAATCTGTCCAACTACATCTTCCACTACTTCACCTTGATTAGAACCTGGAATATGGATAAACATCGGAACACGCTGTAATTGCGCACTTTCAAACGGTGTAACTTCTTTCCCTAAATATTGCCCCATTGCTTCATTATGATTTTCGGAAATACCATAATGGTCACCGTACATCATAATAATTGAGTTTTCGTACAATCCTTTTTCTTTTAAGTCATCGAATAAAGCCTTAACTGCTTCATCCGTATAACGAACGGTTTGGAAATAACGATTCAATGTACCAGAATTGGAATCAAACTCAGGGATAAGTTTATCTTCTTCATCCAAATGAAATGGAAAGTGATTTGTTAATGTCAGTAATCGAGAATAAAAGGGTTGAGGCATTTCTGCCATGTGTTCAACAGATTGTTCCATGAATGGAATATCTTTCATTCCCCAATTAACTGCTTGGCCTTCTGCGATATCATAACTTTCGACATCATAGAATTCCTCCACATTTAGTGCATTATACATCATATCTCGGTTCCAAAAACTCTTGTTGTTTGCATGCATAACATTTGTAAAATAACCTTTTTCTCCTAATCTTTCAGCCATTGAATTATACGTATTCCCACTATGTGTAAAGAATACAGCACTATTACCTAAAGGGTATAATCCATTTTCAACTAAAAACTCGGAGTCAGACGTTTTTCCTAGTCCAGTTTGATGATAAAAGTTCGGGAAGTAAAAAGTATCTTTATCCTTTGATAGTTCATTCAAGAATGGCGTGACCACTTCCCCATTCATTTCCTCGTTAATCGTAAATGTTTGTAATGACTCTAAGGTAACAATAATTAAGTTTTTGCCTTCAGCAGTCCCAAACATCTCATCATTTGGTTTTGCTTGATTTGAACGAACATAGTTATTTACTTCAACTAACTCACTACCATCCGCTAACGCACGTTTTGCGTGAGACTTTGATTGAATATAAATATCGTACACATGGTAATTGTAAGTTCCGATATTTTTCACTAATAATTCACGATCAAAGCTTCGTGTTAAAAGTTGTGGACGCTCAGTTTCCGCAAGTCCTAAATTTAAGAATAGGATAGCAGCAGCTAACACAAAATAAGCACGACGAATGGCTGGTTTGACAATTACTGCTTCTTTCGCATTTGGCAACCATTTCATCGCTACAAATAACAATATAACGTCAATGAAGTACAATACATCTGTAAAATAGATGCTCTCTGCTGCAGATGCGCCTAAATCTCCGAAGTTACTCGTTTGAAATAATACTGGCAGTGTAATAAAGTCACTAAAGAAGCGATAAAATGCAACGTTTGCGTACAAAATAAATGCTAAAATTGAACTTGTTATTAACAAATATCGATTTCTACCTTTAACTGATTTAAAGAATAATGAAACACCATAAATTGCCAGCAAAAAGCTCAATGGGTTTATAAACAATATCACTTGTTGCATGAAATTTTCAATTTTCATATCAAAACTAATATGGTATATCACGTATGTTTTAATCCAGGTAAGTAAAATGGCTGCCGCCAAAATCGAATGTTTAAGGTATCTTTTATTCTTCATTCCTTACATCCTCCTATTAACTTTCGTATTCCTAATTTTTATCCGTAAAAAGTAGTCGTACAATCCCTATTTATAAAATAGGATCAAACGATACCCGTCTAATTAAATAGTTGTTACTTGTATATCAATAAAGCAATATTACATACCTTATTGAAACAAGGTTCATATTATTCCAAGATAGAAAAGAAACATTAGTCAATCTTAATCTTTCTTTTACAATAAAGCAACTTCACATTAACAAAGCACATGTATACTATTACATATGTCTCAAATTCTTAAATACCCTTTATAAGACGAATGAAACCTTTGAAAGTTTCATCTTTTTAAAAATTAAGTAGAAAAAGATAATTCTCACACACAAAAAAACAACTGGAATCCGCTTATGGTCCCAATTGTTTCATATTTTATTTTTCTATTACACGTTTCCATCATCTTTGATAAAATCGGTTTGTCGGATTGATATACAAATAAACTATATTTTCGAACACTCGATACGTGTTGACTCAGTTAAAATATATTCTACAGGAAGGTCATATCGTTCAACAGGAACTTCTTCAACAATTTGACTAGTAAATGCAAGAGCAATAGTTGTCCCTTCATAGCCACTTAAGAAACGGTCATAATAGCCCCCACCAAACCCAATCCGGTATCCCTTCTTATTAAAAACTACACCCGGTACGATTAGCACGCCTATTTGTGATGCTTCGACCTTTTTGGTGACATTGGGAATCGGCTCGTTTAGTTTCATATAAACAACTTCAAGTTGATCAAAGGATTCAATTTCATAAAATGTCATACCTCGCGTTAATGGTTCACATTTCGGGACTGCTACTCTTTTTCCTCTCTTCCAAAGTTCTTCAATTAGCCCCCAAGTATCAACTTCTGGGAAAGACGATAAAGTAATACCGATGACCTGTGCTTTTTTTATACTTTCTTCTACTAATATTTTCTTATGTATTTTATGTGAATTTTGTTGATGTTCGAGTAAATCAAGATTATTTAATACTTGTAAGGTAATTTTTCGTAATATAGACTTTTCCAATTAGATTCCTCCATGAAAAAAACCAAAACCTAAGAAGGTTTTGGTTAAATGGTTTTATTTTGTTTCACGGTGTGTAGTCATTTTCTTTTCACGTGAGCAATATTTTTTCATTTCAAGACGTTCCGGATTGTTACGCTTGTTTTTCTTTGAAATATAGTTGCGCTCGCCGCAATCTGTGCAAGCAAGTGTGATGTTAACGCGCATCATTATCCCTCCACTCTAATCAGGATTCATTTTAATTTTTTTTGAGCATGATTTATACGACTAACCCATTATAGCACAGCTCATTGAAATATCTACTATTAAGTTGTAAATATTTATAGACACAGAAAGAGAAAGACAAAAGGTATCTTTGTCCAATGAATTTTAATTATTTAATTCGTAATGACGCCCTTTTACCATATAAATTAATTCTTCCGCAATATTTGTTGCATGATCGGCCGATCGTTCTAAGTAACGACAAACGAAAGCCAATTGTGTCACTTGACTTAATGATTTTGGGTTATCAGAACCCTCTTTTAATAGTTGGTGAATTGTTTGTCCATATAAGTTATCTACTTGGTCATCAAGTTCTGCAACTTTACGTGCTTCTTCAATATTTTCTTCAATAAATGCTTTCATTACCTCATTAAGCATGGTTATCGTAATTGTTCGCATTTTTTCAATATTATTAATTGGAGATGCAAATTCAGTTTTTCCCATACGAATAGTTTCTTTTGCAATGTTCACTGCGTAGTCACCTACTCGTTCCATATCATGCGCTGCCTTTATATAAACGATTAAACGACGTAAGTCTGTAGCAACAGGTTGTTGCTTCGCTATTAATAAAATCACACGATCGTTTATTTCTTCTTCTAAACGATTGATATACACGTCATTTTCAATAATTGATAATGCATCATCAACTTCATAACTAATCAAAGCATTAAAAGATTTATTTAGTGTAGAAATCGCTAGACTACTAAGTGCTATAAACTGATCTTGAACCTCTTTAAGCTCTTGTTCAAATTTTTCTCTAACTACCATAATTATTTACCCCCTTCTTGATCAACCAAAGCGTCCTGAAATGTAATCTTCTGTTCGTTTGTCAGAAGGTGTAGAAAAAATGGTATCCGTGTGATCAAACTCAACAATTTCTCCATTTAAGAAGAATGCTGTTTGATCAGAAATACGAGCTGCTTGTTGCATATTATGTGTCACGATAATGATCGAATAGTTTTCTTTTAGTTCTTGTACCAACTCTTCAACTTTCAGTGTCGAAATTGGATCAAGAGCTGATGTAGGCTCATCCATTAAAATTACATCTGGTTCAATAGCAAGAGCACGTGCGATACAAATACGTTGTTGTTGTCCACCAGATACACTGTAAGCATTATCGTTTAATCTGTCTTTAACTTCTTCCCAAATGGCAGCACCACGCAAACTTTTCTCTACAATTTCATCTAATATTTTCTTGTTTTTTATTCCATGAATACGAGGACCGTATGCAATATTATCATAAATTGATTTTGGGAAAGGATTTGGTTTTTGGAATACCATTCCTACTTTCGTGCGCAGTTCCTCTACATCATAATTCGCATCCAAAATATTGCGATCGCGATAAATTATTTGTCCGGAAGTTTTGACAGATGGTACTAACTCCACCATACGATTCAACGTTTTAATATATGTTGATTTCCCACAACCCGAAGGTCCGATAATCGCTGTTACTTCATTTTCTTTTATTGCTAAATCAATATTTTTCAAAGCATGGTGATTGCCATACCATAAATTTAGTTGTCGTGTATCATAAACAATTTTTTTATCTATAAATTCTAGATTTTCATTACTTTTATTTGCTGTTTTTATATTCTTCACTTTTAATTGAACCATTTTAAAACCCTCCTGTGCCGCATAGGCTTAATAGCGTTTTTGAAACTTATTTCGAATTATCACAGCAATTGAATTCATAGCTAATAGGAAAATCATCAAGACAATAATTCCTGCTGCCGCAACGCTTTGATATGCTTCCTGTGGTCGTTTTGCCCAGTCAAAAATCTGCATTGGCATGGCAGTGAATTGACTAAGAAAGTTTTCTGGTAAGAATTGTATAATAACTGGAATTCCGATTACAACCAGTGGTGCCGTTTCCCCAATTGCTCGCGAAAGCGCTAAAATTCCACCTGTTAAAATACCAGGGATTGCTGATGGAAGGACAACTTTTGCAATGGTTTGCCATTTGGTAGCACCCATTGCATACGAAGCTTCACGTAATTCTTTTGGTACTGCTCGAATTGATTCTTGAGAGGCAACCACTATAACAGGTAGTATGAGTAAACTCATCGTAAATCCTGCAGCTAAAATACTATTTCCTAGTGATAATGCTCTAACAAATATTGTTAAACCAAGTAAACCAAATACAACTGATGGAACTCCCGCTAAATTAGCGATATTCATGCGAATAAAACTATTAATTTTATTTTTTGTCGCGTATTCCTCTAAATAAATAGCTGATCCAACACCTAGAATTAATGATACTGGCGCTACAACCGCCATCATCCAAAGCGAACCAACAAGTGCTGCCTTTATTCCTGCTTTTTCAGGAAAACGCGAAGAAAAATTCATGAAAAAGTCAGGTGTTAAAAAACCCATGCCTTGACTAATAATTCGGTAAAACAACACACCTAAAGTTAATAAAGCAAATAATGTTGCCACCAAGAATATTGCTTGAAATATCTTGTTTACAATCATTCTGCCACTCATACGTTTGACAACGGATGCATGATCAATATATCTCATTTTAATATTCCTCCCTAAAGCGTTTTGAAATCGCATGAGCTAACCAGTTCATGAGAAGCGTAAAGAGGAATAGTGTAAAACCGACAGCGTATATTGAGTAATATATTGTCGTGCCATATCCTGCATCACCTGTAGCAACTTGAACAATATAAGCAGTCATTGTTTGTATAGAATCTGTCATATCCATATCAAAACGAGGCGTCGAACCACCAGCTAGAGCAACAATCATTGTCTCACCTATTGCACGAGATACTGCGAGTACAATTGAAGCCATAATACCAGACAGTGCAGCTGGTAATACAACTTTCATTGCAACTTCTAATTTAGTTGCGCCTAAAGCTAATGCTCCTTCACGAATTGAATTTGGTACTGATGACATTGCGTCTTCAGAGAGAGAAGCAATCATTGGCAAAATCATGATTCCTACCACAATACCCGGGCTTAATGCATTAAAAATCTTTAACTCAGGTATGAATTGTTGTAACAGTGGTGTAACAAATGTTAAGGCAAAAAAGCCATATACAATTGTAGGTACTCCTGCTAATACTTCAAGAACTGGTTTAATAACACGACGCATATTATCACTTGCATATTCACTTAAGTATATTGCTGATGCTAATCCAATTGGTACTGCAACCACTACAGCAATGAGTGTCACTTTTAGTGTTCCTGCAATTAATGGCAAAATACCATAGCGCGGTTGACTATTTGAGAACGGTAACCATTCTTTACCGAATATAAAGTCTAAGATAGGCACACGCCGGAAGAACTCAAACGTTTCAAAAATTAATGTAAAAACAATACCAAACGTTGTTAACACTGAAATAGAAGCAATCACAAAAAGTATGACGGGAATTGATTTTTCAAACCATTTTTTCCCTTTCTTTCCCTTTTGTATAGCTATCAATTGTTGAACAGACTTTTTGTCTTTTTGTTCATTCAAAGCCATATGAAATCCCCCTTTACTATAGAAATGCACAAAGCGCCATTAAACCAGGCGCCTGGAACAAGACATAGTATTTTAACAAGAGAAGAGAGTAGCACCACTGCTACTCACCTCTCAACCGCATATAATTTGATGATTTATTTTTATCCTTCTAATGCTTTATTTCAATCCTTCTAATGCTTCAAGATCTTCTTTATATTTTTCTTCTGGCAAGCTTACATAGCCAACTGCTTCAGCCATTTCACCAGCATTTTCAAGTGAATATTTCATGAAGTCATAAACCGATTCATTTTCTTTTACTGATGAATTTTTAACATAGACAAACAATGGACGAGATAGTGGTGTATAGTCACCGGATTCGATTGTTTCATTTGTTGGTTCTATGCCGTCGATTGTAACAATGTTCATTGAGTCTTTGTTAGCTAAGTAATACGCATACCCGAAGAATCCGATTGCATTTTTGTCACCTTTTACGCCTTGAACTAATACATTATCATCTTCAGAAAGAGTTGTTGATTTCACAATATCTTCATCTTCAAGAATAATTTCATTAAAGTAATCATACGTACCAGAATCTGTCCCTGGAGAGTAGAATACTACGTCTTCATCAGGCCATTCAGGATTTATGTCAGACCATTTTTTAGTTGTTCCATCTTCTACCCATAATTTTTTCAAGTCTTCAACTGTTAAGTCTTTAGCCCAGTCATTTTCTGAGTTAACAACAATTGATAACCCATCATAAGCAATTTCTAATTCAGTAAAGTCAATGCCTGCTTCTTCAAGTTTAGCCGCTTCCTCTTCTTTAATTGGGCGAGAAGCATTTGAGAAATCTGTTTCACCTGAGATGAATTTTTCAAAACCTCCACCTGTACCAGAAACACCAGCAGTTACTTTTACGTCAGGTTGAACAGCTGAGTATTCTTCAACTAATGCTTCTGTAATTGGAGCTACTGTAGATGAACCATCACCAGATACTGAACCGGATAAACTTTCTGTAGCTTCTCCTGTTTTTTCTGTACCTTCAGTTTCTTCACTACCACAAGCACCTAATATTAGGCTTGTACCAATCATTGCTGACATCATAAAGAATTTCATGTTTTTCATCTGTCTATTTCCCCCTAAGGTTGGTTGTTTTTTGCTTACAACCATTACTATAAAGGTCCTGTGTTAAGGACATATAAACTGAATGTAAAGAGTTTGTAAATACAAAAAACCATGATATGTATTTATATCATGGTTTTAAATTTAATAATTATTCAATTGTATTTTCGGTATCTTCTTCTATTTCGGTTTCCGAGAGTGCTGGTTTAATAGGTATTAATGTAGGAGATTCACTTTGTTCTGCTGTTCCATTTTTCTTTTGTATTTCAAAGTAAGCGTCTACTACTTCACGAGCCAAGATTGTCCCTGTGCTTTCATATTGTCCATTATAATAAGGTGCCCAAGGAATCATAACGGCATAAGCAATTTCTGGATTGTCAAAAGGAGCAAAACCAATATGCGTTGAGTTAATGGTTGCATCCCCTGAATTAACGCGTTCAGGACCAGAGTAAACTACTTGGGCTGTCCCCGTTTTCCCAGCAGCATCGTATGGAGCATCTCCGAAATAAGATTTTGCTGAACCTTGACTACCAAAATAGACACGAGACATCCCTCGTTTAATTTGATCGATTTGAGTTTGAGAGTTATGAATGCGGTTTAATACAGTAGGACTAATTTCAGTAACTAAAGAACCCATTGTCTTTCCATCTGAAGAAGGCTCTCTTATTTCTTTAACCACATGAGGCTTAATTCGATACCCATCATTTGCAATGGTTGATACATATTGGGCCATTTGAAGAGGCGTATATGTATCATATTGTCCAATCGTTAAATCCATCAGATTACCAGGAAGGTCTCCTAGTCCAGTAACCCCTGTGGTTTCACCTGGTAAATCGATACCAGTCTGAACGCCAAGTCCAAATTGTGCATATGAATTCCGTAAAACACTAAATGCGCCAGTATCTATACTCATACTTTGTTCATATTTATAAATTGCGTCAGCCAATCTGAATCCAACTTTAAACATGTAAACGTTTGAAGATTTTTCAATTGCAAGTAAATCACTCATTTGAATTCTAGAAGATCGATTAAAAACGGAACTTTTTGGTATTCCCAATTTCCCGATTTTTATCGGTTCATCAATCATCACTTCATTTAGTTGAATGACCCCTTGATCGTAACCAGTTAATAGAGTGGCAGGTTTAATGATAGAACCTACTTCGTATGCAGTGGTAAATGTTCCATATGCATAGTCATTAATAACTCGTTTTTTAGTCTCTGGATCTTGACCAAATTGTTTTCCTACCATAGAAATTATTTCTCCTGTGTAAGGGTCCATAATAACTACAAAAGCACGATCAAATAAATTTGAACCATTTTGTTGTTTCATTTCTATCATTTTCGCTTCTACTAAACTTTCCATTTTTGCTTGAATCTCACTATCTATCGTTAAAACTAAGTCTTTGCCTGGCTGGCCTTCAAAGACAGATTCTGTTTCCATTACCGTTCCTTTACCATCCGTAATGTTTTTAACAACAGATTTTTGACCTTGTAATATTTCCTCATATTGCTGTTCAATATAACTTCTACCGACACGATCATTTCGTGTGTAATCCCTTGCTAAGAAATAATTAATTTTAGAATTAGGAATCCCTTGCTTAGGTGATGTAGTACGACCTAATATAGCCAGAGACGACTTAGGAACTCGAACCCAATCGGTCGTGGTGTTAACGCCAATCATCTCACCTAGATGTTCTGAAACGCGTGCAAACTCTTCAGGAGTTACATCATCACTTTTAATAATTTGAGGTGAAAGAGCATAACCAGAAGCCATTTCTCTGTAAATCGCTAGAACTTCAAGTTGTTGTTCTGTTAATCCTTCAAGTTCCTTTTCGGTAATTCTCTCTCTTACCAGTCTATCAATTTGACTTTGAATGTCACCTGCAGATAATGTTTCATCTGCTACCATTTTGTCTATCTCTTTTTTTGACACCTTATCATCGGCTTCTTCTTTATGTAAACTAATCCAATGATCTTGCCTATCTCTTAATGTTACATCGCCAGGTTCCTTTTTAATCATAGTCGCTAACTTTTCAGCGATTGTCATCATTTCCTGTTGTTTGGTCGTTTGTAACTTCGTATAAGTAATCGCATTTTGAGGTTCATTATCTACTAAAACACGACCAACACTATCATAAATTCGTCCCCTAGGAACACTCGTATTGACAGGAACTTCTTCCGTTCGTTCTAAAATACGAACAAAATTTTCTCCTTTGACAATTTGTAAGAATCCGAGGCGTAATATGAGGATAGAGAATAACAAAAAGATGGAGAAAAAGAGGATATTCATACGAAATGCTACACTAGCGCGCTGTTTGGCTTTAGGACTTGCGGCTCTTTTTTTGGATGAATTGCGCACTACAGCAACCCCTTTCTTTCTGTAATGTAGTATATCATTTTGCACAAAAAAACACACACTCATTTGACGACATAAGTGTGTGTTTTGTTTCACATTTCAGCGTTATTTTGCAGCTTCAAAGCGTTTTGAAACTTCATCCCAATTTACTACATTCCAGAAAGCGCCGATGTACTCAGGACGACGGTTTTGATAGTTTAGATAGTAAGCATGCTCCCAAACATCTAAACCAAGCAAAGGTGTGTTACCTTCCATAATAGGCGAATCTTGGTTTGCAGTAGAAGTTAGTGCTAATTCACCATTGTTTAGTGATAACCAAGCCCAACCAGAACCAAAGCGAGTTGTAGCAGCTTTTGCAAACTCTTCTTTAAATGCATCAAAACTACCAAATTTAGTATCAATTGCTTCAGCTAATGCGCCAGATGGGTTTCCACCACCGGTAGCAGATAGCAATTCCCAAAATAATGAGTGATTGGCATGTCCTCCACCGTTATTGCGAACTGCTGTACGAGCAGATTCAGGAACTGCGTCTAAGTTTGCAATTAATTCTTCAACTGACTTACTAAGAAGTTCATCGTGACCTGCAAGAGCGTTGTTCAAGTTAGTTACATACGCATTGTGGTGTTTCGAGTGGTGAATGTTCATTGTCTCTTTGTCAATATGTGGTTCAAGTGCGTCATACGCGTAAGGTAATTGTGGTAATTCATAAGCCATTTGTATTTTCCTCCTAAAGGATATCATTATTAGATTTTACATCTAATAGCGTATCAAACTTAGTTCTTTCCTACAAATATTAACAACCCAATTTGGTGAATTCAGTCTTTAGTCTGAATTCTACACAACAAAAAAGAAAATCACAATCATCACAATTTGTACAATTCCCTTTGTAATGACTGATGTTAAAAATCCAATTACTGAGCCAAAACCAATTTTAATTGCTTGTTTAATAGATGTACGTGTTATTAGTAACTCAGCAATAAAAGCACCTATAAATGGTCCAATAATTATTCCTACAAAAGGGATAACAAAAGGTCCTATTAATAATCCAATAGTACTTCCCCAAAGTCCAGCTTTACTTCCACCAAATTTTTTGACTCCAAATGCATTTGCCATCATGTCAGCACCAAAAAGTAATCCGACAAAAAGCAATTCAATTAACCAGAACCACCAAGGTAATTCAGCAAATGAGAAGAATACACCATATAGTAAAAATCCACCTAATATAAAGATGACTGATGGAATAATTGGATAAATTAGTCCAACAAATCCAATGATAAAACAGACAATAATTAAACTCCAAGCAATATACTCCATGTTCTTCCTCCAAAAAAAAATCTCCTCTTTATCGTGCCTTACATCCATCAAGATGTAAAGCACTAGAGGAGATATTAATTATTATGCTCTTTTCCCTAATACCGCTTCAGCAATATTTACAGCGTGATCACCGACACGCTCTAAATTGCTCACTATATCAACAAAGACAATACCTGCTTGAGGAGAACATTTCCCCTCATTCAGACGCAAAATATGCTTCTTGCGGAATTTACGTTCCATTTTATCGATTAAATCTTCTTGCTCAGCTACTTCACGCGCTAGTTCTTGACTGTTCATGTCTAAAGATTCTAATGCTTTTTTAACAGTTTCAATTGTTAATGTAAACATCTCAGTTAAATCTTCCATCGCATCATCTGTTAATTTAAGACGATTTACTTGTTGGTAGTCAATCAATTCAATAATATTTTCGAAGTGGTCACCAACTCGTTCGATATCGCGAACTGTTTCCATTAGCATAATGTGTCGTGTTGAATCTGCATTCGAAATTGATTCAGCCGATATTTTCACTAAGTAATCCGTGATTTTGTGATCTAAATTATTAATCGCATCTTCCAGTTGGTATCCTGTTTCAGCGTTTTTTTTGTTTTTTGTTTTTAAATACTCAAACGTTTCTTGCAAACCTTGAACACTAAAGGCGCCCATACGTAAAACTTCTTCTTTCGCTTGTCCAATTGCAATAGATGGAGCTGTTTGGATAAAATGTGGATCTAAATGTTTCGGTTTAAACTCAATCGTTACTTCTTCACCTGGAATGAATTTAGTAACTAAGTATGCCCAAAAACCAATTAATGGGAATTGTATAATTGTGTTTGTTACATTAAACGTTCCGTGTGCAAATGCAATTTGCATTTTTGGTTCTAATCCTAAAACTGCTGATAACCATTCTACATACATAGTGAAAGGTCCTAGTATAATGATGAAAATAACAGATCCTACTATGTTAAACAAGACATGAGTTGCTGCTGCACGACGAGCTGCAATTGAAGCACCAATAGATGCAAGGACTGCGGTAATCGTTGTCCCGATATTATCACCGAAAAGAACTGGTAGGGCCGCATCTAAGTTCAATATATTTTCTGCATATAATCCTTGAAGAATTCCTACTGTTGCACTTGAACTTTGCACAATTAATGTAAACACAGTTCCGACGACAACACCTAAAATGGAATGATCACTCATACTTATGGTTAAATCAAGAAATGCAGGTAATTCACGTAGTGGTTTCATTCCTCCACTCATAAGCTCCATCCCTAAGAATAAACCACCAAAACCGAAGATAACCTCGCCTATGTTTTGAATATGATTTTTCTTAACGAAGAAAATTAGGAATGCACCAAGTGCCATAATTGGTAATGCGGCTTCTCCTACATCAAACCCAATAATAAATGCGGTTACTGTTGTTCCAATGTTAGCTCCCATAATAACTCCGATTGCTTGACGAAGTGTCATAAACCCTGCACTAACCAACCCAACCGTGATTACAGTAGTCCCTGAACTTGATTGAATCAGAACAGTCACAATAATCCCTACTAACACTCCCATGAACGGGTTTGTTGTAAAGCGATCTAAAATATTTCTTAAGCGATCGCCTGCTGCTTTTTGTAAACCGTCACCCATGTATTTGATTGAAAATAAGAAGATCCCTAGACCTCCAATAAATTGAAACAGCATTTCCTGCCAATTAATTTCCACGATTTAACTTCAACTCCTATTTCGACAATTATCAACAATCTCCATTATGAATACTTCAACAAGGTATTGTAAAGACTCTACACATAAAATTTACAATAACTTAATATTCGAGATAACTTTGTTCTTATTTTCATCAATATTTTTTCTAAACTTCCTATGAGAAAGTAGTATGATAGATATAAGGAGTGGTTATCGTGTCTTTAATTCAAATTTTTATTGCTTCTATTACTAATCCAAAAAAAATTGCAGCTTTTCGTCTTTTACCGATTGGTAAAGTACTTCAATATGTATTTTTATTTGTAACTATTCTATCTGTCCTATCATTTATCAACTTTACCACGGGATTTAGAGAAAATTCTTCTTCGATTGAAGGTTTACTCGATCACGTAGAAGATATTGAGTGGATTATTTATCCTTTCGCCTTTATCATTCAATTCATTATGACGACACTTCTACTGTTTATTCGTATAAGTTTAGTCGCTTTTGGTGGAATGTTTATCCTAAAGCTACTTAATCGACGGGGAGATTACAGACATGTTTGGCGTTCTACTGCATTTGCTTACACAACTCCTACCATCATATCTCTGGTATTCCTATATACCGGTTTGACAGATGGTTGGATTACTATTATTGCAACTTTAATTTGTATATTCTATTTAGGCCTTGCACTAAAATATTACCCTCAAAAATAAAGTATACTCCCTCTTCATTCAGCATAGGTTGAATAAAGGGGGATTTTTATTATGCGCATAATTGGACTAGCGATCTTAATATTAGTATGTTCTTACATTATAAAAATGGATCTTCTTGATGGGACAATCTCACTCGCTGCATTCTCTCAAACTGAGCAAGAATGTATAAAGGAGAATAAATACGAAATATTCCCTGTTCAAACAATTGAAGACGATACGATACTATCATTGTTTGGTGTATATCCATCAGAAGTATGGGTAAGCTTCCCTGATCGGTTAGAAGCTTTCTATCAAGAGAACCCTCATTTACGTAATCAACAAATTCAAGCTGGTGAATTTGTTAACGTTCCAATTTACAAAGACACACAAATATCTTGTTCATAAACACAAAGTAACGTTTCTTATTGTCATTTCCTTTTCATCACTGCTAAAATAAAGAGTAGTGAAGGCTTTGAGCCCCAAAAGGAGAGAATTTTTATGAGTGAAATTATTCACCGTTCCAAAACTCGCCAGGTTCGTGTTGGCGATTTAACCATTGGTGGTAGCAATGAATTATTCATACAAAGTATGACCACAACAAAAACACATGATGTTGAAGCAACCGTTGCAGAAATTCTGCGTTTAGAAGAAGCAGGTTGTCAAATTGTTCGTGTGGCTTGCCCTGATGATCGAGCTGCTGATGCTATTGCTGAAATTAAAAAACGTATTAATATTCCACTAGTTGTGGATATTCATTTTGATTATAAATTAGCATTGAAAGCGATTGAAAATGGTGCCGATAAAATTCGTATTAATCCAGGTAACATCGGTCGTCGTGAAAAAGTAGAAGCTGTCGTCAATGCGGCAAAAGCAAAAGGTATCCCAATTCGTATTGGAGTTAACGCAGGTTCACTTGAACGTAAAATCATCGAAAAATATGGCTATCCAACTGCAGACGGCATGGTTGAAAGCGCACTACATCATATTAAAATATTAGAAGACTTAGATTTCCACGATATTATCGTTTCTTTAAAAGCCTCAGATGTTAGTTTGGCAATCGAAGCGTATGTTAAAGCATCACAAGCATTCGATTACCCACTTCATCTTGGAATAACAGAATCTGGAACTTTGGTTAATGGTTCAATCAAAAGTGCCGCGGGACTTGGTGCTTTGTTAAGTCATGGAATAGGAAATACACTCAGAGTATCTTTAAGTGCTGATCCTGTTGAAGAAGTAAAAGTTGCAAGAGAAATGTTAAAGGTATTCGGTCTTTCGTCTAATGCAGCTACTTTAATTTCTTGTCCAACTTGTGGACGTATTGAAATTGATTTGATAACAATTGCTAATGAAGTAGAAGATTATATTTCAACTATTAAGGCACCTATCAAAGTCGCGGTGCTTGGTTGTGCAGTAAATGGTCCTGGAGAAGCACGAGAAGCCGATATAGGAATTGCTGGGGCTCGTGGAGAAGGTTTACTCTTTATGCACGGAAAAACCGTTCGTAAAGTACCTGAAGCAACAATGGTTGATGAGTTAAAGAAAGAAATAGATATAATCGCACAAGAATACTATGATAAACAAGCATTAGAGAAAGAAGCTCTAGAAAATTAGGTATAAAAAGGAATGGTCATATGTCAAACTACCGATTTGGAATTGATATTGATGGGACCGTCACCTGTCCTACTTCTCTATTGCCACACATTAATAAAGCTTTTTCTTGTAATTTAGTACTGGATGATATTAAAGAATATGATTTAACGAAAGCTTTTCCAGTCTCTGCAGAGGATTTTTACAAATGGTTTAAAATAGCTGAACCAGAGATTTATGCTACTTCCCCAATTCAAGCCGATGCACATGCCATTTTGACGAAATGGAAAAAAGAACATGAAATATATTTCATTTCAGCACGTGGTGATAATGTGCGGGATGTGACGTTACAATGGTTTATTGAACAAAACATCCAATACGATCACATCGAATTGATTGGGACACATAATAAGATTCAAACGGTGAAAAACCATGCCATTGATATCTTCTTTGAAGATAAGCATGATAATGCAGTTAGTATTGCTGAAGAGTTAAACATTCCTGTTTTGTTATTTAATACACCCTATAATCAACAACCAGTTCCTAATCGTGTTATACGAGTGAATAACTGGCTGGAAGCAGATGCATGGATACAATATTCATTCTTATCAAAAAAAACGTGAGGCATATGCCTCACGCTTTTTTTATTGACAATCAGGACATTTTCCGTAAATTTCAAACTTATGGCTATCGATTTGATAGTTTGGAATCGATTCTTCGAGCATATCCATTGGACATACATGAATTTCTTTAATTTTGCCACAAGCCATGCATATGAAATGATGGTGATGATGGTCTGTTTCACATTGCAGTCGGAAATGTCGTTCCCCTGATAACTCGGTTTCTTCTAATATACCAAGCTCAACAAATGTACTTAAGTTTCGATAAATTGTGTCATAACTCATTCCTGGGTATTCTTTCTTCATCACATCAAGTAAGTTTCGAGCGGTTAAATAACGATCATTATCACTAAACAAATCTAATATTTGTTCGCGTTTACCTGTTTTTTTGTAACCTCTATCTTTTAAAAGGTCCCAAGCCTTCGTAATATTCATACGAGACGTCCCCTTTCATCCTTCGTTACCACGCTTAACCAAATCTTTTTACCAATTAGTACAAGTAGTAATATGACGATAGATGTCATGACAATTGTCCCACCTGGTGCAATATTTAAGTAGAAAGCAGTAACAAGACCAATAATTACAGCGGCTTCACCAAACAAAACAGCATATAAAATTGCTTGTTTAAAGCCTTTAGCAAGACGTATGCTTGTGGCTACGGGCAATGTCATTAAGGATGATACGAGTAGAATGCCTACGATTCGCATACTAGCTGCAATAACGAGTGCGGTGACAATCATAAACAAAAGATGTACCCACTTTGCAGGGAGTCCTGATGCTTTAGCATACTCTTCGTCAAACGATAATAAGAATAACTCTTTATAAAACAACAGTAAAAAGACTACTACTATAAAAGCAATTACCACTACAATCCATAAATCTTGACGACTTACAGCTGATACGGAACCGAATAAGTAACCGAATAAATCTGAACTAAAGCCATTTGCTAACGAAATAAAAATGGCGCTGAATCCAATACCTGCTGACATAATAATAGGAATTGAAAGCTCTTCGTAATGCTTGTATAAACGACGTAGTCTTTCGATTAACACTGAGCCAGTTACTGCAGCAAAAATACCTAGATATAAGGGATTAAGAAAAGCAAAAAATGCTATGGTTTGACTTAAATATAAACTACCTGCAATTCCAGCTAAAGTAACATGGCTCAATGCATCAGCAATTAGTGACAATCTCCTGACGACAATAAATACACCTAGCAATGGGGCAATCAGACCAATGATGATGCCTGAAGCAAATGCATTCTGTAAAAATTCATAGTTTAATAATGCGGCAATCATTGAGTTCCCTCACTTTTAGCATGATGATGGATTTTCCGTACAGAATGACCATACCACGCTTGTCTATCTTCATCACTTAGTTGGTTAAAGTCATTTTTAAAGCCGTGGAAATGTATGGTTTGATTCAAACATGCTACATGACTAATACGGCTCGATACGGTATCAACATCATGTGTTACAAGAATAATTGTAAGATGTTGTTCACGATTTAACTCGGCAAGCATATTATAAAACGATTGTACATGTTGATGATCAATTCCGACGGTAGGTTCATCTAAAATTAAACATTTTGGGTCAGCGACTAGAGCACGAGCGATAAAAATACGTTGTTGTTGACCACCTGACAACTCTCCGATGGATTGGTTCATAAAATCAACCATTCCAACAGATTGTAACGCTTTTTCTATACTTTTTGCCGCGTTCTTTGGATATTTTTTAAACAGTCCAGTTTTTTTCACAAGACCACTTGCAACAACTTCGTACACAGTCGCTGGAAAGCCAGAATTAAACGCATTAGATTTTTGAGAAACATAACCAAGCCATTCTCTTTTTTTGAAGTTTCGACTGTCTTCGCCAAATAAATTAATATTACCTGAGGATGGTTTTAACAGCCCTAAAATAATTTTTAATAAAGTAGATTTTCCTGAACCATTTGGTCCTAAAACAGCTAAGAAATCACCTTGTTTAACTTGTAAAGAAATATTTTTCAATACGATTGTCTGATCGTATTGAAATGACACATTGTGTAGTTCAATATCATATGGCGCATTCATCAAGCTCGCCTCTTTCTAATCCATAATCATTACGATTTACAATAAGTTAGTATAACGAATAATTAGCTAGAAGTAAACTCTATTATCTCGGAAGGATGAAGTATTGGATATTTGGGAACTAATTCAAGCAACAAAAGATAAAACAGATGATGAAATCTCTAAGATGACTAGTACAATGCCTGTTAATTTATCACCAAAAGAAGTGAAATTAGTTCGCCCCATCTTTGATAAAGCATCAATTCAATGGTTGTTATTAGGACCTCCTGCACATGTCCATAAACAATTAGCGGGGATTCTAGGAACAAAACGAACCAAAAATCTTTTCCAATATTTTGGTCTATAAAAAGAGACCCAAGCAGCAAACTGCTTGAATCTCATATAAATCACGACCGTAAATTATCAATGTTATCTGGCATAAATATTTGTTCTTTAAACATACCAATTTCGTGCAAATATGGTGACTTTTTGTTTTTAGCATCCATCCCTACATAGGGTGTTTCTAAAATTTTAGGAACATTTTCCAATTGCGGATGATGCACAATTTTATTAAGTGTGTAAAAACCAATTTCACCAAAACCAATATTTTCATGACGGTCTTTACCTGCTCCACGAATATTTTTACTGTCATTAATATGAAGAACTTTTAAACGATTTATACCAATTAATTGATCGAATTGATTTAGTACACTATCAAAATCTTCGACGATATTATAACCTGCATCATGTATATGACATGTATCAAGACAAACAGAAAGTCGTTCATTATGAGTTACGCCATTGATGATTTGTGCAAGTTCTTCAAACGAACGACCACATTCAGTCCCTTTACCTGCCATTGTTTCCAAAGCAATTTGTACTGGGAAATCTTGTGAAAGTACTTCATTTAAACCTTCAATGATTTTTTCAATGCCTTTATCTGTTCCAGCACCAACGTGAGCACCTGGGTGTAAGACAATTTGTTTTGCTCCTAATGCAGCTGTACGTTCAATTTCTTTTTGTAAAAAATCAACGCCCAGTGCAAATGTTTCAGGTTTGAGCGAGTTACCGATGTTGATGATATATGGTGCATGAACCACTATATTAGACATACCATGCGTCTTCATATGTGCATGGCCAGCTTCTATATTCAGATCTTCAATCGGTTTACGTCGTGTATTTTGCGGAGCTCCCGTATAAATCATGAAAGTAGTCGCTCCATAAGATGCAGCTTCTTCACTTGCAGCAAGTAACATGTTTTTTCCACTCATCGAAACATGTGAACCTAATAACATGACAAAAAACCCCCTTACTTTCTACGGTTTTTCATACGGCGTTCTCTCTTTTTAATTGCTTCCATTTCCCATCTCATATTACGTTTATAACCAGGTTTCACTTTTTTAGGTTTACGGACCAATGCTTTTGCTTTTATATCAATTTCACTTGCACTGCTCTTTTTGCGATTTTCACGTGTGTGTCGTTCTTTTAATTCTGACCACTCACCATCTTTAACATCTACATGAACAAATGGAATTCCCATTTTTTCGATTCGATTAATCGCGTCTTCATCGGTTGGTTCATATAATGTAATAGCAGTGCCTTTTAATCCAGCACGAGCAGTACGTCCAACTCGATGTATAAAGAACTCCAAGTCTTCTGGAAGCTCAAAGTTAATCACGTGACTAATGCCTTGAATATCAATTCCACGTGAAGCAAGATCCGTAGCTACAATATACTGATACTCAAGGTCGCGCACTTGTTTCATCATACGTGTTCGTTCACGTGGTGCTAAATCTCCATGAATACGACCAACACGGTAACCTGCTTCAGCTAAATAATTAGCAACGTCATCTGCATTTTTACGAGTGTTCGTAAAAATGATGGCTAAGTAAGGATTAATTCCTTCCATCACTTCTAATAAACGTTTCTTTTTAGATTTACTACGAACAGGTACTAAATTAAAAACAATCCCCTCAGCTGCAGGACGTTTTTCACCAATGTGAATGTGAACAGGTGATTCCATGTATTTCTTCAAGAATGGCTGTAAACGTTCTGGAATGGTAGCAGAAAACACGAACATTTCAAGTGAACTTGGCATTTTTCCTGCAAACGCATCGATTTCTTCTATAAATCCTAAATCAAAAGCAAGATCGGCCTCATCCACTACTAATAATGATGCAGTGTGAACAAGTAATGCATTTTCTTGCACTAAGTCACGAATTCGACCAGGTGTTCCTACCACGATATGTGGTTGTGTTTTTAACTTATCGATTGAACGCTGTTTATCAGTTCCACCAATAAACAATTTTGATTGAATTTCTGTACCTTCAATCAACTTGTTAAGTTCTTCAAAGATTTGTGAAGCAAGTTCACGTGTTGGAGATGTAATAACGGCTTGTAATTCAGATTTGTCAGCTTGTAAACGTTCAACAATCGGAATTAAAAAACTATGCGTTTTCCCTGTACCCGTATGTGCTTGGCCAATCACACTTTTCCCTTTTAATATTAAAGGAATTATTTCTTTTTGAATGGGTGTTGGTTCTGTAAAACCTAATTTACTAATGGCATTGTGTAAAAATGGTTGGAAATCATAATCACTATATTTGGACATTTTTGCCCCTCCTTACGTTCTTTACATTATATCATGTTTCGTCTATTTTAAAGACCATCAGCTTATCATAGATGTTGAATGCCCCTTGAGTCAATTAACTATTTATTTTGAAAGGAGGATTTTATGCGTTACCAATCTTTTTACCCTTTTTCACAATCACAAATTCCACAAATCCCAAATGTACCACAGCCACCTCCTACGCTCCAAAATGGCTTTCTTAACAGCCTATTAGGTTTAGGAGGGAATAGGACTCCGGCACAAGCGCCTAATCGCTTTCCTGGTGGCACTTCTCAAATTCCGTTTGGACTAGGAAATACAGGTATACCACAAGGATCTAATCCTTTTTCTGGTGGACCTTCTCAAAATCCCTTTAGTGGAGGAAATCCTGGCAATCCTGGTATACCACAAGGTAATCGTATGGAACAATATTTACAAACTGCTGACCGTTTCTTATCGACAGCACAACAACTAACACCTATGGTTCAGAAAGTAACACCAATGGTACAAAATCTTCCCGCATTATGGAAAATATATCGAGGTTTTCAAAATATGCCCGATGCTACAAATCTTGGAGGTGCTACTCGTGCAGCTACCACAGCAGCCACAGCTGCCACAGCTGTTTCTCGATCAAGTGGACTTTCCCAGCCACGGATTTTTCAGCCTCCTTTCTGATTTTTGAATTCAGCACTTCTCTCAGTTATAATAGATAATGACAACTTTCGAGAGGAGTGCTACATATGAAAGTACTCAAAATTACCCCACGTGGTTATTGTTACGGCGTAGTAGATGCCATGATTATTGCTCGTAATGCAGCGATGGACACATCCCTACCACGTCCTATTTATATATTAGGTATGATTGTTCACAATAAACACGTCACTGATGCTTTTGAAAAAGATGGAATTATTACGTTAGATGGTGAAAATCGAAGAGAGATTTTAGAAAAAGTAGATGGCGGTACTGTTATCTTTACTGCTCACGGAGTTTCACCTGAAATTCGCGATTTAGCTAGACAAAGAGGTTTTGTTTCTATTGATGCCACATGTCCTGACGTTACGGTTACACATGATTTGATAAGCGAAAAAACTGCTGAAGGGTACCAAGTAATCTACATTGGGAAAAAAGGTCATCCTGAACCTGAAGGAGCGGTTGGTGTAGCTCCAGATGCAGTTCATCTCGTACAGACTGTCGAAGATGTTGAGCAGTTAAATATAAAGTCAGACAAATTAATAGTGACAAACCAGACTACAATGAGTCAATGGGATGTTGCGGCTCTTATGAAAAAATTAGAACAAAAGTTTCCTCATATTGAGGTTCACAAAGAAATTTGTTTAGCTACACAGGTTCGACAAGAAGCAGTGGCTGGTCAAGCTGGAGCTGCCGAATTGTTAATCGTAGTTGGTGACCCGATGAGCAATAATTCAAACAGACTGACACAAGTGTCAGAAGAAATTGCAAATACCCCTTCTTTTCGTATTTCTGATCTATCTGAACTTAAGCTAGAGTGGTTAGATGGTATTGAAGTTATTGCGGTAACTGCAGGCGCATCAACACCTACACCCATCGTAAAAGAAGTCGTTAAATTCTTAGAGAAGTATGATCCACTTAATCCAGAAACGTTTAGTCTTGAACGAACAGTAACAATTGATAAAATTTTGCCTAAAATAAAAACACTTAAACCAGTGAATCGCATAGAACCATACCCACTTTCATAACAAAAGAGGCTATCCAATAAGTCCCTAAAATAAACAGGTGAAGAAAAACGAGTCGTTTTTCTTCACCTGTTTTTATGTTTTTACTTATTACTCTTGAAAGTAGCTGGCGGATCCCTACTACTTTTAAGAGATTGTTTGGCAATGCCACAATCCCACAATTATCAAGTCCTCGCAGTAAAAAATCTACTGAACGACTGATTGTCCTTGATATGTCCAAAAACACTTTCTACGTCAATTTTACGTTGCGCTTAGATGCGTGATTTTGTTTCACATTCAAGGGCTGCTTTAGCCTTTGCTTTCATTTCTTCAAAAATGGGATTAATTGAACTTGGCGATTGTACAGAATGCTTTCAACGGACATTCCGATCATCAATCGACTCAATCATTTCATCAATTAGCCATGAGACATGGTTACTTGGGATTAAATCTTGGTTATTATATGGAAGTGAAGTTTGTTCAATCATATAATTTTGATTAGTAATCTTTGGATTGCACATAAAAAATCGTCCTTTCAAAATGTAGGTTTGGTTACTTTCATTTTACAAGTAGGACTATTTTTTGTGTTTATTATTAAGCAAGCTTTGTTGTATACCCGTTGATTTAATAACACTTAATAGATTGTAGTGAAAGGCGGCGAGAAAACATGTGCTCCTGCGGTTACTCGTCGCAGGAGCTTGCGACGAGTAGACTCACGGACCGGCCGTGGAAAGCGTCCTCCTGTTTTCTGCATCGCTTTGCTAGCTTCGAAACATGAAAGTGTGTTGTACGTAAATCGACAGCGTCATTTTGATATGAAAAGTACTGCCCTTTGTTATGAATACCTTCTAAAGTTGTCTAAATGGTTCGGTAGAAATTTTTGAAGCAATGAAAGTACATGCATACTTCTTATCTTCACACATCTTGTTCATTTTTTCGGACACGCCTGTTTTCATTATTGATTCCACATGGTGACCAGGATCGATAACGGATAAACCAAGAGCTTGAGCATCTTGAGCAACATGGAAATATAAATCCCCTGTAATCAAGACATCTGCACCCGCTCGTTTTGCAGTATGAATGTATTTATTACCATCCCCACCAAGCACTGCCACTTTCCTAATGATTGTTGTTGCTTCACCTACTACTCGGACAAATGGAACGCTTAACTGTTGTTTTACTTTTTCAGCAAACAAATCGAGTGACATGGGTTGCTTTAGAAAACCAACTCGCCCTATTCCTTGTTTTCCTGTTTTTGATTCCAATGTCCATAAATCAAAAGCCACTTCTTCATACGGATGAATTGCATACATTGTTTTTAAGATTTTAGATTTCATAGAAGATGCAAACACCACTTCTACTTTTTCTTCTTCTAGTTCCTCTAAGCTATTTATACTGCCTATAACCGGATTAGATCCAACTAATGGTTTAAACCGACCAGTGCCAGAAGAAGAAAAACTACAACTATCGTAATTCCCAATTTGACCAGCACCTACCACCGCTAATTGCTCGCGTAACTCTTTCGCATGGATAGAGGGAACATATACGGCTAATTTCATCAATGGCTCTGCATAAGTTTCATCCAAGAATTTAATCTGTTGTAATTCGAGTGCTTCAGCTAGTAAATCGTTTACTCCACCAGGTGCAACATCCAAGTTTGTATGAGCTGCATACACAGCTATGTCATGTTTTATGCATAACGAAAACATTTTACCAGAAGGTGTATCGGTGCGAAGATTTTTTAACGGACGATAAATAGGAGGATGATGCGCAAGAATTAATTGGCAATTTTGGTCAATGGCTTCTTGTACGACGTCTAATGTCACATCTAATGTTACAAGCGCATTTTGTACTTGGCTATTTAATTGTCCGATATGTAACCCTATGGGATCGTCTTTTAATGCAAAGGATTTTGGTGACCACGATTCAAATAATTGAATAAGTTCGTGTCCATTTACTATTTTCATGATTCAAGAGCCTCCCTTACAATTTTCAATTTCTCTTCTATTTCGTGTTTTTTCATTTCTACTTCTCTAGATATTTGGGCACCATGAATAGCTTTTAAAATCCTAATCCACTCTGCAGATTCCTTCGACCACTTTAAGCGAAATACTTGATTTTTTTTATCAATTATTAAAAATGGTCCCATCAATGCTTGAGTAGCAGACAACTTCATATGGCCTCTTTCGAGAACAAGAATTTCGTAAATTTTATCATCTTCTTGCAAGATTTCTTCTGCAACGAGCTTCCATTCATTTAATATAGCCCATTCCCGAATTGCTTTCGCATGAATATTGGGTTGCAAAATTAGTCGATTAACAGTTGTCAGTCTTTCGATATCTTGGTTTAAAATAGTAGCAATTAGCGGACCTCCCATACCTGCAATGGTAACCGTATCTACGAAATCATCACGTTTAATTGCTTGCAGGCCATTTGCAAAGCGCACTGTTACCTTTTCTTGTAATTGCTCTGCAAGAACTTGGCTTAGTGCAGATTCATATGGCCCTTTCGCGACTTCCCCTGCGACAACTTTTATTGCGAGTTGATGGTGAATTAAATAACAAGGTAAATAAGCGTGATCGCTACCTATATCTGCTACAATTGCACCTTTTTCAACATAAGATGCTACACGAGTTAAACGTTCTGAGAGACGTTGTGCATTCAACGAAATCCTCCCCTTTCTTCTATATCAAGATTGTACCATAGACACTTAAAAGCGGTGAAGCCCACTCCGGATATGTGTGTGCTACTCGCCACCTGCTCTGAAAGGAATTGAAAACGAGTTTTCAAAAAGAACTGTAGTGTGGGTTATTCTTTTAAAAAGACGTAAAAAAAACCCTTATCCGATATGGATAAGGGTTTTAGCTTATTTTAATGATAAAATGTAATCTGCCATTGCTTCTACATTCGCTTCATCAACCAAGCCACCTGGCATTGAACCTTTACCATTAGTAATAACATCAGCAATCTCTTCTTTCGAAAGCTTAGTGTCTACTAATGAAGGGAAGTTTCCTTGTCCAGCTAAATCTCCACCATGACAAGAAATACATTTTCCTTGTGCAACAGCTTCAGGGTCGAACTCTTCAGTTGTAGCACCTTCTTCTTCACCAGCTGCACCTTCTTCGTGTCCAGCTGCAATTTCTTCTTTTTTATCAACGCCTTGAATTGATAAGAAGAAAATAAGACCAATACCAAATGCCATAATTAAAATAAAAGGAACTATTGGATTTTTTTGCATAATGTTTCCTCCTTCTTTTCGCTCGTTCTTTTTCTAAAATAGAATCAGTCAACACTGTTATTGTACTGCATTCTATCACAAACGAAAAGACTTTAAACGGTTGTTATAACTTATTGTGCCAAATTCGACAAATTCGTATGTTTATTTTAACATCCGATTTGACGGGCAATGACCATACGCTGAATTTCTGAAGTTCCTTCTCCGATTTCAAGTAATTTCGCATCTCTCATATAACGCTCTACTTCATACTCTTTCATGTAACCATAACCACCATGAATTTGAACGGCTTGATCTGCAACTTCCATCGCAATCTCTGAAGCGTATAACTTACACATCGACGCTTCTTTTGTAAATGGACGACCTTGATCTTTTAACCAAGCAGCTTTATATACCATAGTACGAGCTAGTTCTATTTTCATAGCCATATCAGCTAATTTAAATTGAGTAATTTGGAAATCAGACAATGATCTTCCAAATTGCTTGCGTTCTTTTGAATAACGAAGTGCTTTATCAAATGCTCCTTGAGCTATACCAACAGCCATCGCACCAATTCCGATTCGTCCACCGTCAAGTGTAACTAAAAATTGACGGAAGCCTTCCCCACGCTTCCCTAATAAGTTAGCTTTAGGTACTCTCACATTTTCTAACACTAGTTCTGTTGTATTAGAAGAATGTAAACCCATTTTTTCATAGTTATCGATAACTGTAAATCCTTCAGCGTCAGTTGGGACAATAATTGCACTTATTTCTTTCTTCCCATCCTTCAAGTCTGTAATTGCTGTAATTGCCAAATGCTTAGCATAGCTAGCGTTGGTAATATACACTTTACTTCCATTAATAATAAAGTCGTCTCCGTCTTCTATTGCTCGTGTTTGTGTTCCACCAGCATCAGAACCAGCATTCGGTTCAGTTAAACCAAACGCCCCGAAAGACTCCCCAGTACAGATTGGTGTTAAATATTTATGTTTTTGTTCTTCTGTTCCAAACAAATTTAGAGGTGCTCCACCTAAAGAAATATGTGCTGAATAGGTAATCCCAGTGGATCCGCATGCACGACTTAATTCTTCCGTAACGATGGCAAAACTAATTGTATCTGCTCCAGCCCCACCATATTCTTCTGAAAACGGTAAGCCCATCATCCCCATGTCGGCTAACTGTTTAAAGATTTCTTTAGGGAAAGCTTTGGTACGATCACGTTCTAGTGCTCCTGGTGCTACTACTTTATCCGTAAACTCTTTCATTGTTTTACGAATCATTTGTTGTTCTTGTGATAAGTCAAAGTTCAATAGATTCATCCCCTTTTTGTTTTAAAACGCTTCCAATTTTCATTATATCGGAAATATTCAAACATTCATAACTTTTATTCTCTTATTATCAAAATAGAGAGAATTAAAATTAATTGAATCACAAATTAATTTAAACAAAAAAACTCAAAACAAGATCACTGATTAACTTTTACATTGAAAATATATTTATAGTAGTTTTTTCCTTGTGTTAGATTTCTTCAATTATGCTCTTTCTTCAAAATTAATTGGTAAGCTTATTTAATTTACAATGAGTTTATTAATTAGCCTATTTCATAGATTACTGGATGTATATAGCGCAATATTTCTAGGTCGCTATGTTTTTTCACACCCATTTAATTTTATTCTTGTTAAGGCAATCAACTGAAGTTTATCCTAGTCGACCAATTTCCAACAAAAAGCCCGTAACACGAAGTCGAAGGGTGCTAATTTAAGTTCATTTTCGCTACATCGCTTTCTGTGAAGTGTAAGTTTGTACTCATGGGTTTATTTTCACTCTAACCATTAAAAAATGTTTTAAGTTAGCCACTACTGACAGTAATGGTTATCTAATTTAAGACATAAAAAAAGAATCTAATCACCTTATAATAGTGTGATTAGATCCTCTTTACTTTCTATTCTAAAAAGTCTTTTAATCGTTTGCTTCTAGAAGGGTGACGTAATTTCCGTAAAGCTTTCGCTTCAATTTGACGAATACGTTCACGGGTAACGCCAAATACTTTACCTACTTCTTCTAGCGTGCGTGTACGTCCGTCATCTAGCCCAAAACGTAAGCGCAACACATTTTCTTCCCGATCAGTTAATGTGTCTAAAACATCCTCTAACTGCTCTTTTAATAGTTCATAAGCTGCATGGTCAGATGGAGATTGAGCTTCTGAATCTTCAATAAAGTCACCCAGATGAGAATCATCTTCTTCACCAATTGGTGTCTCAAGTGAAACTGGCTCTTGTGCAATCTTTAAGATTTCGCGCACTTTTTCAGCTAGTAACTCCATTTCTTCTCCAATTTCTTCAGGAGAAGGTTCGCGACCTAAATCTTGCAACAACTGACGTTGTACACGAATTAATTTATTAATCGTCTCTACCATATGAACAGGAATACGAATTGTACGAGCTTGGTCAGCAATTGCTCGTGTTATTGCTTGACGAATCCACCAAGTAGCATAAGTACTAAATTTAAATCCTTTGCGGAAATCAAACTTTTCTACAGCTTTAATTAATCCCATATTACCTTCTTGAATTAAATCCAAGAACAGCATACCACGTCCAACGTAGCGTTTTGCAATACTTACAACAAGACGTAAGTTCGCTTCAGCTAAACGTTTTTTCGCTTCTTCGTCTCCAAATTCGATTCGTTGTGCAAGTGCAATTTCTTCCTTTGCAGAAAGTAAGTCTACACGCCCAATTTCTTTTAGATACATACGAACTGGATCGTTAATCTTCACACCTGGTGGTACGCTTAAATCGTTCAAATCAAATGTATCTTCATCTTGCCCTTTTTTCATTAACTTTTCTAAGTCTTCTTCGTCGCCATCTTTACGACCTAATTCAATCCCTTGTGCTTCTAACTGTTCAATAAATTCTTCTATTTGATCGGATTCCAATACAAATACCGATAACTTATCAGCTATGTCACCAAAAGTTAACTCACCTGTTTTTTTACCTAAATCAAGTAGATATTTTTTTGCTTCTTCTAATGTAAACTCAGTTTCAACCTCTTTTGAACGTTCAACCTTGTCCGCCATAAGCCGCCTACCTCCTTCTAAAACCAATCAATTTATATCACTGATAACGATTTTTTCAAATCAATTATTTGTATAGCAAGTTCTAAAGCTCGCTTCATATTGAGCGATTTTTCCGCTTCTTTTGATTCGTGCATTTTTTCATGAATTTGAAGCATGATTCGATGCTTATTTATTTGTCGCAAACAGTCAGAGACTTCTTCACTTGCATGTTCTGGGTCTCGTTCCGTTAACGTTGCTTCCATTACTAAATTTCGTAAATCTGTGTCTTCTAAAATTTCTAGAAAACGATGTGTATCTGCTTGAGGGTATGTGTCGTAGAAACCTATGAGTCGAACAAATATCGCTTCATATGAATCGTGGATAAATACATGAAGGCCATGTTCTTGATGTATACGATCAACAATATCTACTTGATGTAACATATGAGCAAGCAACAATTTCTCAGCCCGGTCAATTGCTTGTACCTTTTTACGATTTACAGGAATATTTTGAGCAATTGGAGGTGCTTGTTGTCTCGACTGCTGTTTAATGGATTTACCTTCTACTTTACGAAATTGTTGATAAATCGCTTCTTCAGAGATATTGGTTTCTTTTGCTAATTGTCGAATATATAAATCTCTTTCAACAGGTGAAGAATTTCCAACAAAGTATTCAAGAACTTCTTGCACGTATTGCAACGTGTCATTTTCAAATTGAAAATTTTTATTACGTCTTGCTGCCATCATCATAAAAGATAAGAATGCATGAGGACGATCAATGATTTGCTTCTCGAAAGCCTCTGCCCCGTTTTGTTGAACAAAGTCATCTGGGTCCATCTGATTAGGTAAAATGGCAATTTCCGTTTTTATTTTTTCTTGCACTAATAGCTGTGCAGCACGTTTTGCGGCTTCAAAACCCGCAGCGTCACCATCATAGCAAAGTGTGACAGTATCAGTTAAACGTTTTAACTTATGAATATGTTCCTTGGTAAGTGCAGTACCCATTGTAGCTACAGTATTCATAATGCCCGCTTTTGCTGCTGCTATAACATCCATAAAGCCTTCCATAACAATAACTTTACTTTTTTTGCGAATAACAGGACGTGAAACATCCAAATTATACAAAACTTTACTTTTTTGAAAAATTGGTGATTCAGGACTGTTCATATACTTCGCATCTTGTGTTTCCATATTTAAAACTCGTCCTGAAAACGCGATTGTATGTCCCGCTTCATCTTGAACAGGGAACATGATCCGTTCTCTAAATCGATCGAAATATTCATTTTTGTTTTCTTTTTTAATTAGAAGACCACATTCCACCATTTCTACCGGGACAAATCCTTTACGTTCGAGTAATTTTGTTAAGGCGTCCCAATTAGGAAGTGACCAACCAATCTTATATTGTTCAATAAGTTCCCGTGAAAATCCTCTTTCTTCTAAATAAAGAAGGGCTTTTTCTCCTTCTTCCGTATTAAGAAGTAAGTGGTGATAATAATTCATTGCAAATATATGCGCTTCTTTCATGCGCGTTTCTTCTTTAGAAATTATTTTGGATTGACCTGTTTGTGGTTCAATATCTAATTCTACTCCCACACGTGAGCCTAACTTACTTAGAGCTTCTTGGAAAGTAAGGTTGTCTATATCCATTACAAACGTAATGGCATTACCTCCAGCTCCACATCCAAAACAATGAAAAATTTGTTTGTCTTGCGAGACTGAAAATGAAGGTGTTTGTTCGCCATGAAATGGACAAAGACCAAACCAATTTCGTCCCCGTTTTGTCAATTGAACATATTCGCTAATAACATCAACAACATCATTACTCGTCCGAATTTGCTCAATCGTCTCTTCAGGTATTCTTTGCACGTTGTCATCACCATCTTTTCAGGCTATATATTGAATTCGAGATAGTTAAAGAAAATCCTGCAAGTTTCGACAAAAATATTAGAAAAATATAATTTGCACTCATTATGGTGCAAAATAATGTCTCTTCTTTCTACTGATATCCAAATATAATTGTTATCTTATCAGTGCAATAATCTCTTATAATGACAACTCTTATTTGATATTTTTACCACAAATTTTAATTATAAAACATTTTACTGTAAAAATCCATAAAAAAATTGCTTTTCAAAAGAAAAAACCTACCCTTCAGGGTTGGTTTTCGCTCATTGAATTTTGTTTAATATAACATTTGCTGTTTCTTCTACTGCACGGTTCGTTACATCAATGACATGGCAGCCAATTCTTGATACAACTTTGTTGAAATGTTCAATTTCTACTTCTATACGCTCTAATTTTGCATAGCTCGCATCATCATTTAATCCCAAAGCAATTAAACGCTCTTTCCTTATGGAATTTAGCTTTTCAGGTGAAATAACAAGACCAAAACATTTTGTAGGATTTACTTTAAATAATTCTTCTGGCGGCTCCACTTCAGGAACAAGCGGTACATTAGCGACTTTAAATCGTTTATGAGCTAAATACTGTGACAATGGAGTTTTTGAAGTACGAGATACACCTACTAAGACAATATCTGCAAGCAGCAATCCTCTTGGATCTCGACCATCATCATATTTTACTGCAAACTCAATCGCTTCTATTTTCTTGAAATAATCGTCATCAAGTTTACGAACTAGTCCTGGTTCTTCAAATGGAATTTCATTTAAATAACCTTCTAATGTGTCCATCAGAGGACCCATTAAATCGATAGATAAAACTCCTTGATTTGCGCAGTCTTTTTGCAAAGTAGAGCGCATATTTTTTTGAACAAGCGTATATAAAATCATCGCATCTTGTAGTTTTGCCAAATGAACAATTTCTTTTACATGATCAATCGTTTCAATATGAGGAAAGCGTTTTAATGAAGTATCTTGCAAACCCGGTCGAAATTGGCTAACCGCCGCTTTCACAACTAACTCCCCTGTTTCTCCTACTGAATCTGAAACAATAAATATGTTTAGCCTTTTCATGGTTTTCATCACCTCACAAATCGTGATTTTCCGCTAATGACAGAAAAGCACCTGTTATATTCGTTTTCGTTATTCGACCTATTACTTCATATCCGTCTGGATGTTCTTTCACAATAGGAAGTGCATCTATTTGTTTATCAATCAGTTTTTTTGCAGCATGAATAAGAGAATCATGTTTAAAACAATAGGTAATATTCGGCATTCGAGTCATAATAATATGAACAGGAATTTTGTTTAATTCTTTATTACCTAAACTTGTGCGAAGTAAGTCTTTTCTTGATAATGCTCCTGTTAAATAAGCATTTTTATCTACAACGAATAAAGTTCCTACATCTTCTAAAAACATATGACAGATAGCATCATATACCATCATATTCTCAGTTACCACAATGGGTATCGATTGAAAGTCTCTTACTTTCATGTTCATCATGCTATCTGTTACTGCTTGACCTGTTTTTTTACCTGAATAAAAATAACCTACACGCGGTCTTGCATCTAGAAATCCAGCCATTGTTAAAATCGCTAAATCCGGTCGAAGTGTAGACCTTGTTAAATGCAAACGTTCTGCAATTTGTTCTCCTGTAATAGGACCGTTTTCTTTAACTATACCCAAGATTTCCTCTTGACGTTTGTTGAGTTCGATCGGACTCACCGCCTCAAAAAGTGTTATACTCAATGTTAAATAGTATATACTATTTAGGAGTTGTTATCTAGTACCTTGCCTGAGTAGCACTTTTCATTTTTCTATGCTATGATTTATTCAAATTATATAGACGAAGATAGGGTAATAAGTAATGTTCATCCAAAGCGAGCAGAGATAGTGAAAGTCTGTATAGAACATGAAAAGGCTTCCTGGAGTCATGCTTTTTAAAGTGGATTGCATTTTGCAATCAACTGGGGTGGAACCGCGGGTATTATGCACTCGTCCCCGGACATTTATTGTCCGGGGACGAGTGCTATTTTTATTTTGGAGGGATTTTTATGACAATCACAATGGAAAAAGTTGTTAGTTTAGCGAAACACAGAGGCTTTGTCTTTCCTGGGTCAGATATTTACGGGGGATTAGCCAATACTTGGGACTATGGCCCACTAGGAGTAGAACTAAAAAACAATATTAAAAAAGCTTGGTGGCGTAAATTCATTCAAGAGTCTCCGTACAATGTAGGATTAGATGCTGCTATTCTAATGAATCCAAAAGTATGGTCAGCTTCTGGACATATTGGGAATTTTAACGACCCAATGATTGACTGTAAAAAGTGTAAAACACGTCATCGTGTCGATAAATTAATCGAAGAAGCACTAGACGCAAAAGGGATTGAATTAATAGTTGACGGCCTTTCTTTCGAAAGAATGGAAGAACTCATTAAAGAACACTCGATAGTTTGTCCAGATTGTGGCGCGCAAGACTATACGGATATACGACAATTCAATTTGATGTTTAAAACTTCTCAAGGTGTTACAGAATCATCTTCAAATGATATTTACTTGCGCCCTGAAACAGCACAAGGAATTTTTGTTAACTTCAAAAATGTTCAACGTTCAATGCGTAAAAAAATGCCTTTTGGTATTGCTCAAATAGGTAAAAGTTTTAGAAATGAAATTACACCAGGTAACTTTACGTTCCGTACGCGTGAATTTGAGCAAATGGAACTTGAGTTCTTCTGTAAACCGGGTGAAGATTTAGAATGGTTCGCTTACTGGCGCGACTTTTGTAAAAACTGGTTGTTAAACTTAGGTTTAACTGAAGGAAATATTCGTTTGCGTGATCATGATGTAGAAGAACTTTCTCACTACGCTTCCGCTACAACAGATGTGGAATATAAATTCCCATTTGGTTGGGGAGAACTATGGGGCATTGCAGACCGCACTGACTTTGATTTAAAACGCCATATGGAACATTCAGGTGAAGATTTCAATTACATTGATCCTTTAACAAATGAACGCTATGTACCCTACTGCATAGAACCTTCACTAGGCGCGGATCGTGTAACTTTGGCGTTCTTATGTGATGCATATGCAGAAGAAGCTCTTGAAGGTGATGACAAGCGCACAGTTTTACGTTTCCATCCAGCTTTAGCTCCTGTAAAAGCAGCTATTTTGCCTTTATCAAAAAAATTAGCTGAAGGTGCTAGTGAAGTATTTGCTGATTTAAGCAAGTCATTTATGGTGGATTATGATGAGTCACAATCAATCGGAAAACGGTACCGCCGACAAGATGAAATTGGAACACCTTTCTGCATTACGTATGACTTTGATTCAGTAGAAGATGGTCAAGTGACAGTTCGTCACCGTGACTCAATGGAACAAATTCGTATGCCAATCGCTGATGTAAAAGCATATATTGAAAAGCATTTAGAGTTTTAATTTTAGAAAAGCGATAACACATCGCCCGCTCAAGCTCGACTACTACGTGGGAAGCTGACACTTTAATAAAAGATTGTCTTTTTCTCAACAAAAAATCCGTTTACTCCCCTTCTTCTTGGGATGTAGACGGATTTTCTTTTTTAGGAAAATATTCAGGTAAACGATCGAGTTGATCAAGAAAGGATTGGGACTTTAAACGAATCCCTGTTTGTTCTTCATATATTGTTCGTACTATCTTTTTAATAAATTTTTTTGTTTCTTTTTTTAATGTTAATTTTCCCACTTGGTCAATCGCTACCGTGTAAAAAGTCCGAATAAGCTTAACTTGAGCTGGTGTTAAACGAACAATATATGGATCAACTGCAAAACACCGGTGACACAAGAAACCAATTTGTTGAAAAGAAAAGGAAAATTCACCATCTGTTGCACCGCAATTAGCACATTCATGTAAGGTTGGATAAATACCAGTTACCGGTAACATTTTCCACTCTACAAACAACGCAATGGCTTCAGGATCATATTCATCTGCAATTGCATGTAAAGCTTGTTGAAGTAAATTAAAAATTGCAGGCTGCGGTGTGCTATCTTCGACTGCCCGATTTATTAGTTCAACAACAAAACTTGCATACGCCGTCGCTTCGATATCTTCTCGAATATGTCGATACGATTCTATTTGCTCCCCTTGTTGCATGGTTCCCATTCCGCGACCTTGTTGAATTAGAAAGGAACCGTACGTGAAAGGTTGAGTAATTGCAGCTAAACGGCTTGCAGGTTTTTTTGCTCCTCTAGCCATCGCTGTAATCTTTCCAAATTCTCGAGAATAGAGCGTCACTATTTTATTAGATTCTCCGTAATCTTGCGTTTTTAAGACAATGCCTTCGACTCGATTCAGCAACTGCCCACACGCCCTTTATTAATATTCGTCGTCGCGGAATCCAAAATCTCGTAAGTGGATTTTTTTATTACGCCAATCTTTTTGAACTTTTACCCATAACTCAAGAAATACTTTAGTACCTAGTAACATTTCTATATCTTTACGAGCACGCACCCCAACTTCTTTTAAAAGAGCACCCTTTTTCCCAATGACAATTCCTTTTTGTGAATCTCGCTCCACCATGATTGTCGCATTAATACGAATCATTTCACTATCTTCTTCTCTTTTAATTTTCTCAATCACAACTGCAATTGAATGTGGTATTTCTTCATGGGTTAAGTGAAGGACTTTTTCGCGAATTAATTCAGAAATAATAAAACGTTCAGGATGGTCTGTCACTTGATCTGCGGGGTAATACTGTGGTCCTTCTGGTAAATATCCTGTTAGAACCTCAAGTAATTTCTCAATATTTATCCCTTCTAACGCAGAAATCGGTAATACATCAGCAAAATCGTATTCTTTGCGGAAGGATTCAATAACGCTCAATAACTTATCGGGATGAATTAAATCAATTTTATTCATCACTAAAAATACTGGTGTTTCATTACCTTTTAACATTTCTAAAATATAACGATCTTGTTTTCCTATACGATCAGTTGAATCCACCATCAACAATATGGCATCAACTTCACGTAGAGTATTTTTAGCCACTTTTAACATGAAATCACCTAATTTGTGTCTAGGCTCATTAATTCCTGGTGTATCGATAAAAATCATTTGTTGTTTATCAGTCGTCAAAACACCTTGGACTTTATTTCTTGTCGTTTGTGGTTTATCACTCATAATTGCAATCTTTTGTCCAATTACACGATTCAAGAAAGTCGATTTTCCAGAGTTCGGTCGACCAATAATTGAAATGAAACCTGATTTATATCCTTTATTAACTTCCAACATATGCTAAATCCTCCTGAGAAAATGCACCAGGTAACAGTTCTGCGACTGTAGTTTCCTGAATATCACCTTTTAAATTAATTAAGTACACGGGCATGTTTGGCTTGCAAAACTCCGCAATCACTTGGCGACAGGCTCCACAAGGCGATACAGGACCTTTTGTGTCTGCAACGACTGCAAGTGAAGCGAAATCACGTTCACCTTCAGAAACGGCTTTAAACATCGCTGTACGCTCTGCACAGTTTGTCATACTATAGGCAGCATTTTCAATATTACAACCGTGGTACAATTTTCCTTCTTTTGTTAGTAAAGCAGCACCTACTTTAAATTTCGAATATGGTACGTACGCATTTTCGCGTGCGATTTTTGATTGTTCCATCAATTGTAATTTATCCATTATTCAAACACCTCAATTAAAAATTTCCATCCACTTAGGTATAAAGATGAGTACCCCGATTATAGCACTCGCACAGGCAAACACAAGAACTGCAGCAGCGCTCATGTCCTTCGCCTGCTTTGCCAAAACATGAATTTCAGGTGACGCTAAATCAACTACTCTTTCTAAAGCCGAATTGACTAATTCCAAGCATAACATTCCGGAAATGCATAAGATTAGAAGAATCCATTCAATAGTTGATAAACGGCTAAAAACTCCACTAATAATAACAACAGTTGCGGCAAACAAGTGGAATTGAAAATTTCGTTCTCTCATACCTGCATGGATAATTCCTTCAAATGCAAACTTGAATGAGGAAGTAAAATTACTGTTTTTCATCCTGTTCACGTCTCAATCCAAAAGATTGTAAAATGGCTTCTTGTTTTTCAGTCATTTCTTGTTCATCCGCAACTTCCATATGATCGTATCCGAGTAAATGTAAAAAGCCGTGAATAGCTAGAAAACCCAATTCTCTTTCTTCACTATGACCATAGTCAGCTGCTTGTTCTTTAGCACGTTCGACTGAAATAACAATATCACCAAGCATGCGTGGTGCCCCTTCCACTTCAATAGCCATTTCCCCTTCACCTAGTTCTTCCATCGCAAATGAAATGACATCGGTTGATACATTTTTCCCTCTGTATTCATAATTAATTTGTTGAATTTCATCATTAGTAATAAATGTAACAGATAATTCACTTCCTGCCTCTATTCCTTCTACTTCAGCAGCATGATGTAACATCTTTTCAATTAACTCTAGGTTTTTAATTGATAATGATTGTGTTTCATCGTTTAAATCTAATGTTAGATACATGAACTTCTCCTTTATTGAGGGTATTCAATCCGTGAATGGAAAATCCCATTTAACGTTTCACACAAAACATTTTCAACTATTTTGAGTTCTTTTAACGTTAGATCACATTCATCAAACTGCCCATCGTGTAATTTATCTTTAATTATTGAATAGACAATTTCATCTATTTTCTCAGAAGTAGGTTGCTTCATTGAACGAACCGCAGCTTCTACGCTATCTGCAATGCAAATAATCGCTGTTTCTTTCTTTTGAGGTTTTGGGCCTGCATAACGATATTCTTCTTCTTTTACCTCTTTTCCATCCTCTTTAGCTTTGTGGTAAAAATACTTCAATAAGGTTGTTCCATGATGTTGTTCAGCGATATCAATTATTTCTTTCGGCATTTTGTGTTTTCGTAATAATTTTGCTCCGTCACTTCCATGGGATAGAATTATATCTCTACTGTTTTCTGGAGGCAAGGAGTCATGTGGGTTCGCGTGACTCATCTGATTCTCAATAAAGAACCCAGGTCGTTTCGTTTTACCAATATCATGATAATAACAACCTACTCTCGCCAACAGACCATCAGCACCAATGGATTCACAAGCTGCATCTGCTAAATTTGCGACCATGACACTATGATGATAAGTTCCAGGTGTTTCGGTTAAAATTTTCTTCAACAAAGGGTGGTTCGGATTTGATAGTTCGATTAATTTCATTGCAGAAATCATTCCAAAGGCTGTTTCGAAAAAAGGCAATAAACCAATGGTTAACGCACCTGATAACACACCAGAAGTTAATGCGGCTATACCATAGAATAGAAGCTCCGAAAGCCCGAAATCTGATTGAGACATTAACAAGTAAAATGCCATAAAAATGAGATTGACAATAGCTACGCTCATACTAGTCTGCAATAAGTGTGACCTTTTTTCAGCACCTTGAATCACATATAACCCTGCCAAACCTCCAAATAAGATATACAAAGTAATTTCCATTTGTAATATAACAGAATATCCTTCTTGAAAAACAATACCCGCTACAGCTGCAGTTAAGAAAGCCACTAAAACTGCAAAACGTTCGTTAATAAGAGAGCGTACGAGCATTGGTGCTAATGCGGTAGGAAATAAAAACGCAATGGTTACATCAAAGTTATCTGATACTAAACTAATTAACTTCATTCCAACAACTGACATTATTAATATGATCATTACGACTAAAAGTGCCGATTGACGCTCTTTTTTATCAGTATGCCATTTCGTCATTTGCATATGTACGAGCCATAAACAAAGAGAAATAAAAAGAATCAATCCAAAAATAGGTTTTAAGGATGATTGATTAGTTAACATACCAACTAAGCCGAGTTGACGATATACTTCACGATCGATGACTTGCCCTTCTTGAACAATTACTTGTCCTTGAAGAATACGCGTCGGGTCTATACTCGCTCTCGCTTGATCAACTCGAGCTTGCGTTAGTTGATCGTTTAAAGTTTCATTTTCATTAATACTATAGCGAGCAATTAATACCGCAGTTGGTAATACTATTTCTGGAATTTCCTCATTTCCTCGCATACGTTTTTCAATTTCATTTTTAGCATTCGATACGTCTTCAGTGCGAATTGGTTTACTCATGATATTTCTTATCGAAGTTGATATTAAATCGTTTAAATTACTTAATTTACTGTTATCTAGTAATAGTAATGAAGTTAAGGCATCTTCTCCAAATCGAAGACCTACACCCGCTGTCTCAAGAACTTGTAGGTTTTCTTCTAACTCTTTTACTTGATTTTCTATTGGCTCTTCACCTGATTGAGCTTTTACTTCTAATACATAATCAAATATTGAAGTGACAATTGATGAGTTATTATCACCAATTTCTTCAGAAAATTGATAGACACTCGTTACTTCTGATTCTGCTCTTTTACGTTCTTCTTCCGTCTTAACTGGATCTTCAACAGTTTTTACAGCACGGATTGTGTCGTTAGACAGTTGAAACTGTTTGATATCATACGTTTCTGACCGGACACCATTTAGCAGGAGCAAGAATAGGAGTAATCCTGTAATCACTAAGGTTAAAATGGTGAAAGTTCGATAGCCTACAAGTGATTGAATTTTATTAAACCAGCTATTCACTACATCACCCCATCTTCTACCTACTATCATATCAAGAATTTTGTACTATTACATAGGAAATTGTAAAAGAATTGAAAAAAACAGCAGTCTTATTCAGACTGCTGTTCCTCATATGCATGAATAATTTTTGCGACGAGCGGATGACGGACAACGTCTCCTTGCTCAAGCATTTGAAAGTGAATACCGCTTACGTTATGCAGAATTTTCTCAGCTACTTTTAACCCTGATTCAGCACCACGTGGTAAATCAATTTGAGTTTTATCTCCTGTAATCACCATTTTCGATCCAAAGCCTAGTCGAGTTAAAAACATCTTCATTTGAATTTTCGTGGTATTTTGAGCTTCGTCTAAAATGACAAACGCATCATCTAGTGTTCGGCCACGCATGTAAGCTAGAGGGGCAATTTCAATGGTACCTCTCTCTATAAATCGAGCTGTTTGTTCTGTCCCTAGTACATCATGAAGTGCATCATATAAAGGGCGTATATAGGGATCTACTTTTTCTTTTAAATCGCCTGGCAAGAATCCTAAGCTCTCCCCTGCTTCAACAGCTGGTCGAGTTAAAATGATTTTTTTTACATGACCGTTCTTTAATGCTTGTGTTGCGAGAACAACAGCTAAATAGGTTTTGCCTGTCCCGGCTGGTCCAATACAAAATACTAAATCTTTATGACGCATAGCTTGAATATATTCGCGTTGTCCAATTGTTTTAGCGCGAATTACTTTGCCTTTTACATTTCGAGCGATTTCTTCGTCATATAACTCAGCAAAATATTCCAAAGTTCCAGCAGAACTCATTTCAATCGCTGTACTTACATCTCTTTGATTAATATTTATACCTTTTCGAATGACTTTGAGTAGTTGTTCGATCAGTAATTTAGCAGTTGCTCTTTTATCTAACTCTCCAACTAAACGAATCGATTCGCCTCTAGTTATGATTTTAACTGCAAGCTCTTGTTCGATTAATTTCATATTACCATCAGAAATCCCTAGCAGTAAGATGGCTTCATTTGGATCTTGAACGTGTAATTCCGTATGTTCTTCCGGCATTCTCAGTCTCCTTGATGAATCGGACTTTTGCTTGCGATGTTATCATTCAAATAATACAATACGTTCCCTTTTACTTTATCATTTGACCATGTCATGTGTAAAATTTTTTCATCCATTATCCTTCCTTTTGGTGATAAGCTCGAAGCTGTTCTCATCCTCAGCATAGGGAGAAATGCTTCTTGGATCCACTGTTCACTTACCGGTAGTATTGATCTTTGAACGATGGTATTTCGCTCGATACGAAAAACACTTTTGATTAGTTCTGTAAAATTCTCGGAATTTTGTTCTTTTTTAAATTCCTTCCATGATGGTGATATTTGAAGAATTTTCACTTGTTCAGAAGAGAATTTATCATACACAATTTTTGTAGGTATCTGAAAAGATGTTTCCAACCAAAAGTCAGCAAACACTTGCCCTTCCGCACCGACAATCACATCTTTTTCTCCTTTTTTCAAAACCCCAGTTACAAGTACATCTCCTTTGTTTGCCGTTTCATTTATCGAAATTAAACGTTCACCTGAACGAAGATCATAATGTGTGATAATGCCTCTTCTAAATGCTACTAAATTTGAGGGTTTCTGCTGATCAATTTGTTCTCTAATTATAACTGGTGCCGGCACAGAAGTAATCTTCATTTTAGAACCAGAGCGTTTAATATGAATCCAAGATAAATCGTGGTTATTCGCCAAAAGAACTTGTCTAATTTCTGAATCAGTTGCAAGACTATCCATTATTTTTCTTTCACCTACATGTAAATCTTGTAATTCTCGTTCAAGCTTAACTTTTCGTTCATCCGAAACATCTTCAATGGATATTTGCCATAAAAACAAAGAACATAGATAAGGAAGGATAATAAAACCTAGTAAACCAATAATAATAGTCCATTCGAATTGGATAATTTGTTTAGCATCTGGTCTTGAAAAATGTATAGGTATCTTATACTGTTTTCTAACGCGTCGAACTATGTGTAAATCTTTTTCAAGTATTGTAAAAGTTGCACCTGATTTACTAGTAAATAATTTTATTATGTAAACTTTATTTTGTTTTAATGATTGAATGAAGGGATACATTCCATTATGAGGCTTAACTTGACAAGTAATCTTACGACCTTTTTTATTAGTTGTCATTAAAAATATCCATTTTCCGAAGTTCCAGACGCGTTAAGTCTCGTACATTAATTGTAACTTCGTCTACATTCATGGTTGAGATAATGGTATCTAGAGATTCAATTGTCAAAGTAAATCCTTGTCCGCTTAGTTTACACAAACGAGGACTTAGTAAGACTAATTCAAAAGGTCCATTAATTCGAATGTGTTCAAAGTCATCAATATGAATAAATGGAGATAATTGCAAATGATTATTTAACAGAAAAAGACCTCCTTTCCATCAGTATATGCTGATGGAAAGGAGGTCATGAGTTATCTTTTAGATTTTGGAGGTGATAAAATCTCTGAAAACACGATTGCTTGAAGCAGATCACTCTTTTTCGTCGGTACAAGGAAGTAAGGGTCAGCTGTCTTCACGCTAACATGATCTACTGTCTGATGTGCTGAAAGTCTTCCAGGACGTCTAGTAGCTCGCTGTTTATCTATTTGTTTAGAAGGTGAAGGTGCAGTTTGTCTTTCTTCCATTTGGTATTCTACGTCAGGTTTAGATTGCGTTGAAGGCTGGTTATCTGAAAGTTGCCTTTGCATATCCGCGTAGACTTCTCTTGCATAATCTTCAATTTTTGTCGTCGATCGTTGATCAACCGGTTTTGACATGGATGGATCAGGAGTACCTCCACCAGCGTTCGGATTTTTACGTTTAGTAATTGCACTAATGATAAATACAATAATCCCAAAAATAATAACTTCCATTGTAAAATCCCTCCTTCAAGGGCTACTGATCAGGACTAGTCAGTTAAATCAGTTTTTGATTTATCCTCGCCAATTTTACTAATCGAATCGCGCATACTAGTATCAGCTTGAACATTTTTGTAATTCATATAATCCATTACACCAAAATTACCTTCACGTAATGCCTCTGCCATTGCAAGTGGAATTTCAGCTTCAGCACCTACAACTTTAGCACGCATTTCTTGAACTTTTGCAATCATCTCTTGCTCAGTAGCAACAGCCATTGCACGACGTTCTTCTGCTTTTGCTTGGGCAATTTTCTTATCTGCTTCAGCTTGCTCAGTTTGAAGTTCTGCACCAATATTTTTACCAATATCAACATCCGCGATATCAATGGATAAAATTTCAAATGCAGTACCTGAATCAAGTCCTTTAGATAAAACGGTTTGAGAAATCATATCTGGATTTTCAAGAACTTTTTTATGATTAATACTTGAACCAATTGTTGAAACAATCCCTTCACCTACACGTGCAACGATTGTATCTTCTCCTGCTCCACCGACTAAACGATCGATGTTTGCACGAACCGTAATACGTGCTTTTGCTTTCACTTCAATACCATCCATTGCTACACCTGCAATGAACGGAGTTTCAATTACTTTCGGATTAACAGACATTTGAACAGCTTCTAATACGTCACGACCAGCTAAATCAATTGCTGCTGCACGTTCAAATGGTAAATCAATATTAGCTCTATGAGCTGCAATCAAAGCGTTTACAACGCGGTCAACATTACCACCTGCTAAATAGTGACTTTCTAGTTGATTAATTGTTACCGATAAACCTGCTTTTACAGCTTTAATTAATGGATTTACAATACGAGATGGAATAACTCGACGTAATCTCATCCCTATTAAAGTAAATATGCTAACTCTTACTCCAGCAGCTACTGCAGATATCCATAACGCGATTGGAACAAACGTTAAGAATATTGATAGTAAAATAAATGCGGCAATGATCGCAATGATAATGCCGATTGCACTTCCTGTAATTCCTTCAATCATGCTTCCTCGACTCCTTCTGTGACTTCTCGAACAACTGTACGAGAGCCTTCAACTTTAATGATTTTTACTACTTTACCCATTTCGATATAGCCACCTTCAGTGACCGCATCGATTCGTTCACCCTCTAATATAATTGTACCCGATGGACGAAGAGGTGTCATGCTCAATGCTGATTTCCCAACTAACTCAACACGGTTTATGTTCGATACATAGCCATGCTTCGTATCGGTCGAATCCTTTAAAATAATCTTGTTAAATAGTTTCATGTTCTTTCCAAAGAATTTCATGATTATCACCATTCCCACAATTGCAACGAATAACGCGATTAACACAGCTATTCCCATGTGAACCACATTACCTCCCGCAAGAAGTATACTACCAATAATTAACGCTAACCCTATTATACCCAAAACTCCACCTGTTAGAAAGAATTCTGCTACCACAAGTACCAGTCCAATCACAAATAGAAGAACGGATTCATATCCTGCTAGACCAGCAACTAAATGTCCAAAGAAGAATAACCCAATTGCTGTTAATCCCATGGTACCTGCCACGCCGAATCCAGGAGAATACAGTTCAACAATCAATCCTAAACTGGCAATAGACAAAAGAATAGGGACGATAATCGGGTTAGTTATAAACCTAGCAACTTTTTCGGCTAGCGTTTCACTTACCGCAGTAACAGTTACATCTGAAAGATTCAATTTAGTGATTAATTCTTCGAAAGATGCAACAGTTCCTTCTGAGTATCCTACTTCTCTGGCTTCATTAGCAGACAAAGTTAAGAGATCTCCACTTCCTGCACGATATTGTGGCAAATCAATCTTTTCGTCAGCCATAGCAAGCGCAAATTGCGGATCTCGTTTGGATGATTCAGCTGCTAATTTCATGGAGGTAAGCCACGCGCTGTTCGCTTTATCTTCTGCTGCATTTCCAGAGCCGTCAATTACAGCTGCAGCTCCAATTCTACCACTTGGAACCATGTAAATTTTATCTGCATGTAACGCTAAAAATGCACCTGCTGATAACGCATCATCATTAATAAAAGCGACTATGTCTATGGGTGTTTCATCCATTAACTTCGCAATATCTTCAGCAGAATTCACAAAGCCGCCAGGTGTATTGATGTCTAAAACAACAACTTCGGCACCTGCCTCTTCGGCTTCTTCAAAAGCTCGTTGTAAAAAAGCATACAAACCTTTTTCCACTTCTTTTTGAATTGGAATTCGATAAACTTCAGATGCGCTAACGGGCAAGTTAGGCAAGATTAATAGAACAGATATTAAGAGCAATAAATAGCCACTTATAACACGTGTCCATTTCATAACGATCCTCCTTATCTTTGTGACAAATCGGCTTCCTATATTATGTACGGATGACTAGAAGAAAAGTTTCAAAAATAAAATAAGCCGAGAAATCAAAAGATTTCCCGGCTTACATATTGGCTCTCTTTAGTCTTCAAGTAGTACGTACTTAGAACGTAGGGATATTAAATATTTAATCACTATCGTTTATGCGTATTAATTGAATACTTTTTACGTTTTATACGCTAACATTCATGAAAATAGCGAATTATTATCTAATTAGAATTTACGTTTACGCGCAGCTTCTGATTTCTTTTTACGCTTCACACTTGGTTTTTCATAAAATTCGCGTTTTCTAATCTCTTGTATTGTTCCACTTTTAGAAACAGTACGTTTGAAGCGGCGAAGAGCATCTTCAAGCGATTCGTTTTTACGAACGACAGTTTTTGACATCTCTCTTTCCCCCCCTCCGAACACACGTCATACATAACCTAGTGTTACGTACTCCAAGATTATATCGTACCATATCATTTTGGTCAATACGTTGTTAGTAATTAATAGTCTGATTTAGAAGTTAGACCTTGCATAATTTGAACGCCTGAACTTGCACCAATCCTTGTAGCTCCAGCTTCAATCATTTTTTGAACATCTTCCAAACTACGAACGCCTCCAGATGCTTTTACACCCATGTCTGGACCAACAACCTCTCGCATTAAAGCAACAACTTCAATTGTTGCTCCACCAGTCGAAAAGCCAGTAGAAGTTTTGACAAAATCTGCTCCAGCATCTTTAGAAAGTTGACTTGCTACAATAATTTCTTCTTTTGATAACAAACAAGTTTCTAAAATAACTTTCACAATTGCTTTCCCTTTTGCTGCATTTACTACAGCTTCGATGTCACGTTTCACCAATTCAAGGTCTTGTGATTTTAATGCACCAACATTCATTACCATGTCGATTTCACTTGCTCCGTTGTTTATTGCATCAGTTGTTTCAAATACCTTCGTTTCAGGTGTAGACGCTCCTAATGGAAAGCCAATAACTGTACATACTTTTACAAGACTACCCGTTAACAGTTCAGCTGATGTTTTTACCCATGTTGGATTGACACAAACCGATGCAAAAGTGAATTCTTTCGCTTCTGCACATAGTTTTTCAACTTGCGTTTTTGTCGCTTCAGATTTTAATAATGTATGATCAATCATTAATGCCATATTTGTTGTCAAATGATTTCACCCTTTCAGAAGTTGTCCGTACCTCTTTATTTTACCACTATTAAAGATTCTTATCATTAAAAAACCCAGCACACCTTGATGCACTGGATTAATAGTTAACAATATTAATTCTTATTCAAATTCATAAGACATAGCTGAGAGCACGTAAAGTGGCGCAGTTTCAGCTCTTAGTATACGGGGGCCTAATGAAATAGTTTGAAAACCATGATTCAATAGTAGTTGTATTTCATTTCTTGATAATCCGCCTTCAGGTCCAAACACTACACAAATAGACTTTTTATCATGCGTTTTTGATAATATTTCAACAAAACGAGTTCTATCTTCTTGTTTTGCGTTTTCCTCATCAGCAACCAGTAATACATCATATTGTTTGGCCTGTTGCAGGAGTCCTTTAAAAGTAACGATATCATGAATTTCAGGAATTACATTTCGATGGGATTGTTCAGCAGCTTCTTTGGCGATTTTTTGTAAACGCTGTTGTTTTTTCTTCCCTTTACTTGCATCCCATTTCACGATGGACCGTTCTGCTTCAAAGAGTATTAATTCGTGCATGCCGAGCTCAGTAGATTTTTGCGTAATTAAATCTAATTTCTCACCTTTAGGCAAACCACAACAAATAGTGACATTTTTCGGTAGTTCATTCGAAAGCAAAGATTTAGAATTTTTTTTGATGCGAACATCAAAGCCATCAAAGACTTCAATAATCGCTTCATACGCTAGACCTTCTGATACCACAATTACGGATTGTCCCTCTTGCATTCGCATGACTTTTTGAATATGTTTAGCATCCTCGCCTGAAATGACTGAAGTCCCATCTACAAATGGTTGTGGAATAAAATATCTTTGCATTGCTAAATTATTCCTTTAAGGGTTTCGTCGAAATAATTGTAACCCAGTCTTCCATCATCATTACTTCTACAATGATAAATCCGGCTATTTCTAGTGAGTTTTTTACAATTTCTTTTTTCGATCCGATTATCCCAGAAGTTATATACATCCCGCCTTCTTTCACAACATTGAATGCATCACTTGTAAATGACATAATAATTTCAGCTAAAATATTTGCGACTACAACATCTGATGGTTCTTTTACTGTATCCACTAAATTGCCATGAACGACATCCGTAGTTTGCTCGACTTTATTTAATTTAACATTTACTTCAGCAGACCGTACTGCAACCTCATCTAAATCAATTGCATGGACGTGTTTAGCACCGAGTAAAGCTGCCCCAATGGCTAATACGCCAGAACCTGTACCAATATCAGTTACGTAGTCTCCTGGTTTAACCGTCTTTTCGAGTGCTTGTAAACACATCACAGTAGTTGGATGAGTACCTGTCCCAAATGCCATACCTGGATCTAGTTCAATGATAAGTTCATCTGTTGAAACTGGCTCATATGTTTCCCATGTAGGTACTATGGTAAAACGTTCTGAAATTTTCACAGGATGATAGTACTTTTTCCAAGCAGTCGCCCAATCTTCTTCATTTACTTCACTTATGGTTAGTTCGTTTTTACCTAATTTAATATCATAGTTGATAAGGTTGTTGATCGCGAGCTTCACTTCTTCCACTGTTTCCCCAAGAAAACTTGTAGTGGGTAAATAAGCTTTTAAAATAACCCCTTCTAAAGGGAAATCATTTGGATCTAAAGCATATATCTCACCGAACATATCTTGGCGTTCACGTCCAAATTCTTTTGAATCCTCAATGACAACGCCACTCGCTCCTGCTTCGTGTAAAATATTCGAAACTGCTTCTTCTGCTTCATGTGTTGTATGAATAGATAGCTCTGACCACTTCACCTACGTCAACTCCTTAATCACCTTTTATCGTACGTTTGATTTTATCAAACAATGAACTACTTTGCTCTTCAAGAATATCGCCACTTATTTCAGCAAAATCACGAAGAAGTTGTTTTTGTTTTTCAGTTAGTTTAGAAGGTGTAATCACTTTCACTACTACATGTTGGTCACCCATTCCATAACCATGTACATTTTTCACGCCTTTTCCTTTTAAACGGAAAGTCGTTCCAGATTGAGTGCCAACTGGAATTTTTAATTTCACTTTTCCGTGTACCGTAGGAACTTCAATTTCATCCCCTAAAGATGCTTGTGGGAATGTTAATTTAAGTTCAAAATAAATGTCGTCTCCGTCACGTTCAAATCGAGCATGTGGTCTTACACGGAATACAACATATAAATCGCCTGAAGGGCCACCGTTTTTACCTGGTTCGCCTTGACCTGTCACTCGTAACTGTTGACCATCGTCAACGCCTGCTGGAATTGAAACTTTAATTTTTTTGCGTTTTGTCACATTACCTTTGCCATGACAAGTCGAACATTTGTCTTTAATTAATTTTCCTGACCCTTGACAGTGATGACAAGCACGACGATTAACCATACGACCAAACGGCGTATCTTGCGTAACATTTAGTTGACCAGTTCCTTTACAATGGTGACACGTTTCTGGAGTAGTACCAGGTTTTGCTCCATTTCCATGACACGTTTCGCATGTTTCGTCTCTTGGGATTTCTATTTCAGTTTCTTTACCAAACACAGCTTCTTCAAAATCAATAGTCATTGAATATTGAAGGTCTTCTCCTTTACGTGGTGCATTTGGGTCACGACGACGTGATCCCCCACCACCAAAGAATGAACTAAAGATGTCGTCAAATCCGAAACCATCTGCTCCTCCGCCACCAAAACCTTGGTTTGGATTAGCGTGGCCAAATTGATCATATTGTGCTTTCTTTTGCTCATCACTTAGAATTTCATATGCTTCTGTGATTTCTTTAAATTTATCAACAGCATCCTCTGCTTTGTTAATATCAGGATGAAATTGTTTTGATAATGTTCGATACGCTTTTTTTATTTCTTCTTTGGAAGCACCTTTGGTTAAACCAAGTACCTCATAGTAATCTCGTTTATTCATTCGTCACACTCCTGCTTATACTTTTAATTTAAATGGACTCTTTCAATGGTTTTTTCCCAATAAATTAGTCGAGCCATCCGGAAATTAGGGTCATTATTGTCTTTAATTAATATAGGTGACTTGTAACACATTTTTGCACGATAAAGCTTATTGTAACACGAGCTTATCTCCAATGCCAAAGACATTAAAAAAGCCAAAGCTGGAAGTCCAGGCTTTGACTTTTTACTTGTCTTACTTAGTCTTTCTTAACTTTGTCGTCGTCGTTTACTTCCTCAAATTCTGCGTCTACGACTCCATCATCTGTTGTTGAACCTTCAGCACCTTCTGCTGCCTGAGCTTCAGCTGCTGCTTGCTCGTACATTTTCATTGTCAAGGCTTGAACAATTTCGTTTAATGCATCTTTTTTCGTGCGGATGTCTTCTAAGATACCTGCTTCAAGTGCAACTTTTAACTCATCTCTCGCATCTTCAGCTTGTTTCTTTTCTTCATCAGTAACTTTACCTTCAAGATCTTTTAATGTTTTCTCAGTCATAAATACCATTTGATCCGCTTCGTTTTTCAATTCAGCTTCTTCTTTACGCACTTTATCTGCATCTGCATTAGTTTCAGCTTCTTTAACCATACGATCAATCTCTTCGTCTGTTAATGCTGTATTAGATTGGATCGTAATATTTTGTTCCTTTTGAGTTCCTAAATCTTTCGCTTTAACCGTTACAATCCCGTTTTTATCAATATCAAATGTTACTTCGATTTGAGGAATTCCACGTTGTGCAGGTGGAATGTCCGATAATTGGAAACGACCTAAAGTTTTGTTATCTGAAGACATTGGACGTTCACCTTGAAGCACATGAATGTCAACTGCTGGTTGATTATCTGCAGCTGTTGAGAATGTTTGAGATTTAGACGTTGGAATTGTCGTGTTGCGTTCAATTAATTTCGTAAACACGCTTCCCATTGTTTCAATACCAAGTGATAGTGGTGTTACATCAAGAAGTACTACGTCTTTTATGTCTCCTGTTAATACGCCACCTTGTACTGCAGCTCCCATTGCAACAACTTCATCTGGGTTAACACCACGATGTGGTTCTTTACCAGTTTCTTTTTTGATTGCATCTTGCACAGATGGAATACGTGTTGATCCACCAACTAAAATAACTTTGTCGATTTGTGCAGGTGAAAGATTTGCATCTTTTAGGGCTTGACGAGTAGGTACCATTGTACGCTCAACAAGTGCTGACGTTAATTCGTCAAATTTCGCACGACTTAATGTAATTTCTAAATGAAGTGGTCCTGCTTCGCCAGCTGTAATAAATGGCAATGAAATTTGTGTTGACGTAACGCCAGATAGATCTTTTTTCGCTTTTTCAGCAGCATCTTTCAAACGTTGTGTCGCCATTTTATCTTTAGATAAGTCTATGCCGTTTTCTTTTTTGAATTCAGCTACTAAATAATCCATTAATAATTGATCGAAATCATCTCCACCAAGACTGTTATCTCCAGCAGTTGAACGGACTTCAAACACACCATCACCAAGTTCTAAAATAGATACGTCAAATGTACCGCCACCTAAGTCAAAAACTAAAATTGTTTGATCTACATCCATTTTATCTAAGCCGTAAGCTAAAGCTGCAGCAGTTGGTTCGTTAATGATACGTTCTACTTCAAGACCTGCAATTTTACCAGCATCTTTAGTTGCTTGACGCTGTGCATCATTGAAGTAAGCAGGAACTGTAATAACAGCTTTCGTTACCTTTTCACCTAAGTAATCTTCAGCATAGCCTTTTAAGTATTGAAGAATCATAGCAGAAACTTCCTGTGGAGTATATTCTTTATCTTCAGCTTTAACTACATGGTCTGTACCCATATGGCGCTTAATAGATTGAATTGTATTTGGGTTTGTAATTGATTGGCGTTTAGCCACTTCGCCTACTTGACGTTCGCCGTTTTTAAATGCGACAACAGATGGCGTTGTGCGGTTACCTTCTGGATTTGGAATTACTTTTGGTTCTCCACCTTCAAGAACTGATACACATGAATTTGTTGTTCCTAAATCAATACCGATAATTTTACTCATTTATTATTTCCTCCTAGTTGTTTGAACATTAAGTTATTCGTTAACTTTAACCATGGATGGTCGAAGTACACGGTCTTTATATTTGTATCCTTTTTGCAACTCTTGTAATACTGTACCAACTTCTGTTGTGTCGTCAGTTTCTGTCATAACTGCTTGATGCAGATTCGGATCAAACGATACTCCTACAGCTTCAATCACTTGCAAGCCTTCTTTTTCAGTAGCTTCGAGGAGTGTTTTGAAGACCATTTCTAGCCCTTTACGAAGTGATTTCAATTCTTCAGAAGCTGATTCAACTTGCATAGCACGCTCGAAATTATCAAGTACTGGTAACAAGTTTGAAAGCAAGCTTTGTGCTTTATATTTATCCGCAGCTTCACGATCTAAATGCGTTCTACGTTTAAAGTTCTCATAGTCTGCACGCAACCGTAAATGACGGTTCGTTTCTTCAGTTAATTGTTGTTGAAGCAGTTCGAACTCATTTGGTTCCTCGATGCTTTCTTCTTGAATTGATGGTTCTAATTCAGAAGCATTTTGCTCTTCAATAAGTGAATCGGGTTCTTGATTCTCCGCATTTTTTACAGTTTGTTTTTCTTCAGTTTGCGACAAATTTATTTCCTCCTTCTTTATCGTGAACCACGCAAAATTCGTGTTAATTCACGAGACAAATCGCCACTCATAACATCTAACAAAGTGACTACTCGCTGATAATCCATTCTTGTTGGTCCAATTATTGCAATTGAACCCATTTGTTCTTCCCCTATGGTATAGGATGCCGTTATGACACTACAGCCTTCCATTGCCAAAAGGTTATTCTCAGAACCAATGCGGATATGAATACCCACTTGATTCGGTGAAAACAATTGTGATATTTGATTAGCTTGATCCATCATCGTAATTAAACCACGTGCTTTATGCAAGTCGTTAAACTCCGGATGCTGAAGCAGTTTTGATTTGCCGCCATAGAATACTTTTTCTTCTTGAGGACTTGAAATTGCTGCCCCAAACGAAGTCATGAGTTCACCGTATCGACCAATATGTTGCTTTAATAAAGCGGCCGTCTCTTTTTCAAGAACACGTTGAAGTTCATGCAAGTGAACACCGGTCAGCTGTTCATTTAAGATATTTACCATTTTCTCAATGTCAGAAGCCGTAAGTCCTTGTGGTAATTGGAACAATCGGTTTTCAACATGCCCAGAATCCGTAATAATAATTGCTACTGCCGAATCACTAGTGAGTGGAACAATCGAAAATCGTTTAACTCGATGTTTACGCACATCTGGTCCAAGTAAAATCGACGTATAACTTGTTAAATCAGACAAAATCATAGCCGTTTTCTGTATCACTTGTTCCGTCTCTGTAATTCTCTCTTGAAAGACAGATTGAATTTGCTGCATGTCAGCAGTTGAGGCAAGTTGAGGTTTAAGTAAATGGTCAACATAAAATCGATACCCTTTTTCAGACGGAATTCGACCTGACGACGTATGCGTTTTTTCCAAATAACCCAACTCTTCTAGATCAGCCATTTCATTTCGAATGGTAGCAGGACTAAATGGAACTTCCTCTTTTTTCGAAAGTTGTCTTGATCCTACAGGTTGAGCAGTTAGAATGAATTCATCAACTGTTACTTGTAGAATTAGCAATTGTCGGTTCGTTAACAAGATTATCACCTCTGTTAGCACTCAACTCATGCGAGTGCTAATACTCATACATAAATTATCAAATTCAATGACGAAAGTCAACGAATATGTGTTATTCCATCAAAAAGGATTGAAAAATTTCATTTCCTATAAATCTTCCTTTTCTTGTCAAAGCGACCGTATCACTTTTTATGACGATGGAACCCCTGGAAATATGTTTGGAAAGTGCTTGACCGTATACTTCTTCCATGGAAACACCGAATTTTTCTTCAAAATGATGTTTATTAACTCCTGACACTTTTCTCAAACCTAAAAACATTTCTTCTTCCATACGTTCATTTGCTGTCACTTCATGAGTTGAATTCACAGGGAAATCTCCCGATTCTATTGCATCCATGTACTTTTTTATTGGACCAATGTTTGCATAACGAATTCCATTAGCGTAGCCGTGTGCACCTGCACCAAAGCCAGCATATGACACGTTGTCCCAGTATAAGTTATTATGTTTTGAATGGAAATCAGGTTTAGCAAAATTACTAATTTCATATTGATTAATACCCTTAGATTCCATCTCATTCATTAATACTTCATACATGTCAGCCTCTAAATCTTCACCCGGCAAGATCAACTTACCTTTCGTCATCAAGTTATAAAACACCGTTTTCGGCTCAACAATCAATGAGTATGCAGAATAATGTAGCAAATCAAGTTCCAGAGCCTTTTCTAATGTATCTTTCCACTGTTCCATGGTTTGCCCAGGCAGACCATACATTAAATCAATGCTGATATTCGTAAAGCCAATGTCTTTTGCCATTTGAATGGTTTTGTATACATGTTGGTTTGAATGTGTGCGTCCTAGTCGACTTAATATGTCCTCATTGAAACTTTGTACTCCTATACTCAAGCGGTTAATTCCATTGTTTTTCATTACCACCAATTTATCATGTGTCAATTCATCTGGATTTGCTTCAGTAGTGAATTCTTGTAAGAAATCTTGTGGAATGTATTGCTTAATAAGTACAAATAAACGTTGTAATTGTGTAGCGCTAAGAGCAGTAGGTGTTCCCCCGCCAAGAAAAATTGTTTCAATATGTAATTGATCTCGATTTCGTTCAACAAACATCTTCATTTCTAAACCTAGCGTTTCAATATATGCGTCTACTGGTTGATTTTTAAAGAAAACTTTATTGAAATCGCAGTAATGACAAATTTGATGACAAAAAGGAATGTGAATGTAGACTCCTTTAATCATGGTCTTCCAACTTTCTTAATGAAAAAGAAGGCTAACAAGTAGCCCCCTTTACTCAACTATATTTTTATCAATCTTCATCCATCTTCAGTACAGCCATAAATGCTTCTTGAGGAACTTCTACGGACCCTACTTGCTTCATACGTTTTTTACCTTCTTTTTGTTTATCTAGAAGTTTTCGTTTACGCGAAATATCTCCACCGTAACATTTAGCAAGAACATTTTTACGAATGGCACTTATTGTCGAACGAGCGACAATTTTTTGTCCAATAGCTGCCTGAATTGGCACTTCAAATTGTTGTCTTGGGATTAATTTCTTTAACTTCTCAACAATAATTTTACCGCGTTCATAAGCAAAGTCATTATGCACGATAAAGCTTAAAGCATCAACTTGTTCTGCATTTAATAAAATATCAATTTTCACAAGTTTAGACGGTTTATACCCAATTAATTCGTAATCGAATGAAGCATAACCTTTTGTCCCTGATTTTAATTGATCAAAGAAATCATATACTACTTCAGAAAGTGGAACTTCATAAATAATACTCACCCGAGTTTTATCGATATAATCCATGTTCATGAAATTCCCACGTTTCTTTTGACACAGTTCCATTACCGTACCTACAAAATCGTTTGGCACCATAATTGTCGCTTTTACATAAGGCTCTTCAATTCTATCGATTTTTTGTGACTCTGGCATCATTGCGGGGTTGTCCACTTTTTTAATTTCTCCATCTGTCATATGAACATCATAGATTACACTTGGAGCAGTAGTAATTAAGTCAATGTTAAATTCACGCTCAAGGCGTTCTTGAATAATTTCCATGTGAAGTAGTCCTAAGAATCCACAACGATATCCAAAACCAAGAGCTTGAGAAGATTCAGGTTCAAATTGAAGAGCTGCATCATTTAACTCAAGTTTCTCAAGTGCATCACGCAAATCATTGTATCTTGCTGTATCAATTGGATACAAACCACAGTAAACCATTGGATTTAAGCGTCGATACCCTGGTAGAGATTCAGTTGCCGGTGTCGCCGCACTAGTGATGGTATCACCAACACGTGTATCCCCAACGTTTTTAATTGCTGCCGTTAGGAAACCAACGTCCCCAACAGTTAATTCGTCACGAAGTGTTGCTTTAGGTGTAAATACACCTGCTTCGACTACTTCAAATTCTTTACCTGTCGCCATCATGAGAATTTTATCCCCTGGACGAACAGTCCCTTCCATTACACGAATATACGCGACTACACCTCGATAAGGGTCGTAAAGCGAATCAAAAATAAGTGCTTTTAAAGGTGCCTCTGGATCGCCCGTTGGAGCAGGGACTTTTTCGACAATTTGTTCAAGTAATTCTTCAATTCCGATACCTGCTTTTGCAGAAGCTAGTACAGCCTCCGAGGCATCTAAACCAATCACTTCTTCTATTTCAGCACGAACACGCTCTGGATCAGCAGCAGGTAAATCAATTTTATTAATGACCGGCAAAATTTCTAAATCGTTATCTAAAGCTAAATAAACATTTGCCAATGTTTGTGCCTCAATACCTTGCGCAGCATCTACAACTAGAATTGCCCCTTCACATGCAGCTAAACTTCTAGAAACTTCATATGTGAAATCGACGTGTCCAGGAGTATCAATTAAATGGAACGTATAATCTTCCCCATCTTTTGCACGATAGTTCAATTGTACAGCGTTTAACTTAATGGTAATTCCACGTTCACGTTCTAAATCCATTGAATCAAGAAGTTGGGCTTTCATTTCTCTAGATGTCAATGCTTTTGTTTGTTCTAAAATCCGATCGGCTAATGTTGATTTGCCGTGATCGATATGGGCGATAATAGAAAAGTTTCGAATATTTTGTTGACGTTTAATACGTTCTTCTCGATTCATGTGATGTCCACTCCTACTTAAACTATTTAAAATTATAGCAGTGAACTCGCGTTACTTCAATGTTAGTTACCTTTAGAATTTTCAAAAACAACAGAAATTGCCTTCGATAGTATGGCAATGGTCCGATTTATTTCTTCTTCTGTATTTTCAATACCACCTAATTCTACTAATAATGACCGATCTGATAAATCTTGATTATAAATGCCATTCCCAGTATCGTGAGTTTTTGCAAGAACGCCCTTGGAAATGGATGGTACCATTCCGTTCATTTCCTTGGAGACCGCTTTGGAAAATGCTTCATTTAATTTATAGTTTTTATGTTCGGCCCCTACTACAAGAATAATTTGTGCGTACGACGTTCCATTTGATACAATTGTTGTTCTTTCACGCTTAAGTGAATCCCGATGCAAATCAATAATTACATCGTATTTTTTTGATTCCAACTGTTTTTTTAATACCGGTCGCATAGTAGTATACGCTTCATGAAACTTATGTCCTGATACTTTCATTTCTTTCATATTGTCATATGGTAATACGTCTACAGAAGCACCGTTTAATTGAAAATGTTGAGTGAGAAGTGCGCTAACATTCATTATGTTCGTAGAAGGATGATAATTAACCGCTTTTAAACCAGATGACTTTTCAACAATCGGATTAAACGCTTCATGTGAATGCGTGAAATATAATAAAATGTCAAATGGATCTTCTTTTGTTTCCGTAGTTACTTCTTTTGTAACTTCCTTTGTTACTACATTAGCCGCATATGCTATCGGGCTTTTCTCAACTTGTTGTGTGACATTAGTTCCAAAAGCTAGCATAGGGAGTTTAATCATCAAAATAGGGAGTAAAAATAAAAATAGATAGAAACTCAAGACCTTCTGCAATGTTTTGCGCATTCTTCACCCCTCCTCCTACAACTTACGTAGGATTAGGGCGAGGTAGAACTAAAAACATCGTCTTGTAACCAGGACAACACACCTGATTGTATCAATTCAGCATGTCTCTTCACCCAAGAATCTGTTTCTTTAGGTGTTACAAATAATTGTTGATGATGAGGCGGTAAAACTTCTTGCAGGAGCGCACGTATCTCATCAGAAGACCAGGAAGTCCATTCCCCAAAAATTGGCTTAATCGCTTCAATGTTAATTGGCGCGTCTGTACTTCTCAACCAAGATCCCACAGATAGCGCAGAAGATGCTTTCGTGGTTTCTCCTATCTGACTCGAAATAACTTTAAACACAGTCTCAATCGCCTCCACAACAAGTACTGGGGCATCCACCACCATAGGTACACCAATTGCAGTTACTGGAACTCCTAATGATTCAAAAGAAATTTCATTGCGCATATTCCCTACGCCTGAACCTGGATGAATTCCGGTATTTGTTATTTGAACTGTTTTACATAATCGGTCTTGATTACGAGCTGCTAACGCATCGATAACCAGGATTAAATCTGGTTTTACATGTTCAGCAATCGCTTTCACAAATTCAAATGTTTCTAGTCCTGTTTGTCCAGTTACACCAGGTGCAAAAAATACGACTTTACCAGGTTCAAAAGATAAAGAGAACATTTCTTCATGGAACAGATCAATAGCTAATGGCCCAATTGCATCTGGAGTAATCGTTTTATTCCCTAAACCGATCACAGCAATTGTTGATTCCTTTGAAAGTTTCAGAAGTTGATGAATATCATTCAACGATGAAATAAGTTGTTGTTCGAGTTGTTTAAATCCGTCTTCATCTTCAACTGTTAATGTGGGGACGGATAACGTAATATATGTCCCTTCCTTTTTGCCTATGGATTCAGCTCCACTTGCATCTGTTTCAATATGCGTAATAATCACGCGCCCATTACGATCTTCGTTCATTTGAATGCCTGGCGTATCATATAGGGTATCTTTCTCTTTTTTAGTTCGATGTTGAACTACTTCGTTCGCTTCGTCTATCAAATCAGTACGCATTAAATTCCGTTTACTCATTCTTATCACCTCAAGAAAAGTGTGCCCAAGGTGTCAAGTAAATATTCTTTGCGTGAATCTATTGCAATTTAACTATTGGTTTGATAAAATAATGCTTGTTGTATTTAGAATTACACTTTAATGCTTAAAGCAAAAAGCGTCCTTTAATTGCGCAAATTTTTAATTCGAGAATCTATGTATCTCGGGTTCTTTTCTAGACACGAGCAGATCGAGAAAGTAAGCATGTGAACGAGCAAAACTGACGATGAGATGCGACGTGATCGGAAAGAATTATTTTTTAGGAGGTGAAAGATATGCCAAACATCAAATCTGCAATCAAACGTGTAAAAACGAATGCTTCTGCTAACGCACAAAACTCTCACACGAAGTCTCAAATGCGTACAGCGGTTAAGAAAGCTGAAACTGCTTCACTTAACAATGAAGAAAACGCAAAAGAACTTTTACAAACTGCTATCAAGCAAGTAGATAAAGCAGCTTCTAAAGGATTACTTCATAAAAACACAGCGGCTCGTAAAAAAGCTCAGTTAATGAAAAAGGCGTAAATATATGAAAGACCAGATTCGAAATTCGAATCTGGTCTTTTTTTAATGGTTCTTTGTCAAATGACGTTGGTGAAGAATTTTAGTAGGCTTCCCACAGAAACGAATTGTGCACAATTTGTTTGCGACGAGGAGGCTCACCGCACGCCCCACGGAACGCATCCGCTTGGAACAGAAATCAGCGTGTATCAGGTTTTTTTTAGTTTCATAGCTATTTATAAAAAAATGATAGTAGTGATATTCCATCCCTTTCTCCTGTTATATCGAGTAAGAGATTTTATTTCACCAACGTCATATAGTGTACAACCTTTTTATAGGAAAATTAGTTTTAGGCTGATTTAATAAACAATTGCTGTTGATGATTGAAATTCGCATTATTATGTTATTTGACGTTACTGAGGGGAATTTCGATTTCCTGCCTTAATTTTTCGTGTTTCTCTGAATAAAAAATAGTCCTGATTCGCTTTACACTAGCGAGTCAGGACTATTTTCACAATCGATTCATTAAAAATAATTCTAAAATACGTTCCCGTCTGCCACTACTCGTTTTTAATTGATAGTCTGCACTTGCAAGTCTATGTAAAACTTGCAACAAACGTTGTTCTTTAACTTGTTGTCTACTTTCGACAATTAATTTCACTCGGTATGGATTCACTTTTAGTTGTTTCGCAATGGCTTGTGCGTGGTACCCTTTTTTTTGCAAGTATTTTACATTAGATAGTAAACGTATTTGAGAAGCTAGCAATGCAGTTAACATAATCGGTTCTTGTTTTTGCCGCAACAAATCGTGGTAGACCGTCAAGGCGGTTGTAGTATCCCCACGCAAATACGCATTGAGTAGCTGGAATGCATCCTGCTCTAATGTTCGTGTCATCAGCAGCTCTACGTCGTCCTTAGTGATTTCTAGGCCTTCTCCAATATAAGTTGCCATCTTATGTATTTCTGATTGCAATTGAACTAAGTCTTGTCCAACTGTTTCAATTAATCGTGTAATCGCTTCACTCGTCATCGTTTTTTTCTCGCGCGCTACTATGGATTTAACCCATACTACTAAATCATTTCCTTCGAGCGGTTTTGCTACTAATAAAAGAGATTTTTCTTTCATCAACTTTGTTACTTTTTTACGTTCGTCTAGTTTTTCATAAGGTGCAATAAAAATAGTAATCGCAGTTTCAGAAGGATTCTGAACCCAACTTTCAAACTTCTTTAAATCGTGATCTATTTTCTCTTTTCCTTTTTCAGTTGCTTTTAAAAAAGAGGCATTTTTAGCGATGATTAATTTTCGTTCTGTAAAAAATGGAATCGTATCTGCTTCTTCAATTACGTGTTGCACGGGCACTTCATCTAAATCAAAAAGTAATACATCCGTTTCTCCATTTTGATTAAGTGATTCTTTCATGCGACGAATTGTTTCGTCGAAAAAGTAATGCTCTGTGCCGACAAGTAGATAAATCGGACTAAAATCACCTTGTTGAATCTTTTTCCAAGTACTTGAAAACATGAGAAACCTCCTATAACACACATTCGTTTCTATTATACATGAAAATAAAATGCTCCGGTTTTGAACAAAATGTGTCTTTCGTTTGAAATACAGGAAAAAAACTTGATGTTTATGGATTTTTTTTATAGAATCCCTTATAATAAAAGTTGTATTAGGAGGGATAGTTATGCACGAATTTGAAAAGAATGTCCAATCCACACGTAACGATGCGATTGACTCGGGTGTTGCTTTCGTAGTATCATTTGTTTTCTTTGCAGTGATATTTACCATTCCGACGGTAATTGACTTCATTACAAGATAAAATAGTAAAAAAGAGACTTTTCATTGTGATAGGTCTCTTTTTATTATGCCCTTATTTGAAGTCGCACGTATGGTCATTTCCTTATTATTATAACGGACATGGATTGAGCCCATATCTGCCGTTGTTAGTGTCGGCATTTGATTTTCCTTAAATCTATTAACTACTTCAACATGGGGATGCCCATAACGATTGTTTTTCCCCACTGAAAAAACAGTTATTTTAGGATTAAGTTTTTTAATAAATGGCAAAGTACTGGAAGTTTTGCTTCCATGGTGCCCACCTTTTAGTAAAGCGACATTTTGTAAGCCTGAATACGCATTTAACAATTCTTCTTCCCCATCTTTTTCTAAGTCTCCTGTCAACAAAACCGTAAACAGTTCATGTTTGATATATAAAACTAGGGAATCGTCGTTTCCTTTATACTCTTTATCTTGTGGAGAAACATACATAAATTGCGTACCTCCCAATTGAAAGCTATCCCCTGCAAATTTTTCTTTGATTGTAATCTTTTGGAGCATAGCTGTTTGAACGGCTTGTTGCAAAGCTGATTCGGAAGTAGCGGCAGGTGTCACATGGATTTCTCCCACTCTTATTTCTTCTAAAATTTCTTCTGCACCTTCTATATGGTCACTATCTGCATGCGTCCAAATAAATTTATCAATGTAGTGAATGCCCCGCCCTTTTAGAAAAGGTACAACCACTTCTCGCCCAATTTCAAATGGGTCGTCTGTTTGTTTCCAAGCTTCTTGACCAAATCGTAATAAACCTCCTGAGTCAATAAGAATTACCCCTTTTTGATGAGGGAGTTCAATAAGCGTAGCATCTCCTTGACCTACAGATAAAAATGTCACTTCGATGGATGAATCGAAATACGGTGTTGCTTGAATTAATACGATAGGAAGTCCTAGTGTCAACGCCATTTTTTTCAGTGGATATTGAATTTCTAAAACAAAAAAAGTACTCACCACACCTAAGTATGCGATCACAACTTGCCAGTTGGAAAGTTTGCCTGGATTCCACAATTGATGCGGAATAGCAGCTATTTTCAAAATAAACGTCGTTAGAGTTAAACGTAGTGGTTCATATAAGAGAAAAATTAGATCTGATAAGTAAGGTAGTATAAACGACACTAGAAATAATAGTAAATTGATGGGTAAAATAACAACTGAAAAAAGAGGGACAAAAAATAAATTAACAATAAAAGAGGATAACGAAATCTCATAAAAGTGAAATAGAAGTATGGGGGCTACCCCGATTTGACAAAGAAATGTAATCCAAAATGATTGTTTGAAGACACTTATTTGCTTCTTTAAAAAAGGAGAAGAATAAAGCAAGGACGCAGCCGCTGCATAAGATAATTGGAAACCAATTTGCAATAACACACCCGGTTGAATAAATATAGAAAACAGTATGCTTAGAGCAAAGGCATCTTCAATCGACAGTCGTTTATTCATTTGCTTTGAAAGTAACAGTATTTCTACAACCCCTACAGCACGCCATACTGAAGGCGCTCCACCTACTAAAATTGCGTAAATAGGTAAACAGATTAACAAACACCAAATTGCAACTTCTTTTCTAATTGATAGTCTTAACATCGACTGATAAAAAATATAGGTTAAGAATGCTACATGTAACCCCGAAATGGCAAACAAATGGGTAATACCAAGTATTTGATAGGCACGTGTTTGTTGTTGGTCCACGTCATCTCGTAATCCGAGCAATAAGGCTTTCGCTTCAGGTTGAAGGGAAAGTGGAAAGTGGACTTCAATATGCTTTTTCATTTGAAAACGTCGATTTGCAATCCAACCCAAAAAACCACTTGGCTCTGAGATTTTTTCTAATGAAGTGACAGACAACATCCCAGATGCTCCGTGGCTCGTTAAATAGGTTTGCATATTAAACGCATAGTCATGAGCAGGTATCGGTACTTCTGTCACTTGTCCATTCAATACAAACGTTGCACGTGTCAATGATTGTTCTTGAAACATGTTCTTCTCATTTTCTGATACAAAAGTATATGTGAGATACCACTTCTGCTTTTCTTCAGAAATGGCAAAACCACGTAATTTAGAGCCTTTTATGCTATGAATAGATGTTAGTTGAATAACGCTATCTTGTTTGATTTCTTGATCACCAATAGACAATTTCACTTCGGCATGGATAAAGAAAAAAATGGCTATAGTGACATAACTTAATATAAATATTTTCGGTAAGCGTTTTCGAAAAAATAGCAAAATAATAAATGCATGTACAAAAAGCAGTTCAATTGAAGCAATTGAAGCACTCGTTGATATAATGGCTGCAATTGCTAAATAAATTAGACGTTGGTTCCAATAGTTTTGCCAAATAATTCATTCACCTGCGCTTCATATGAAGCCAATTCTTCAGCAGAAACTCCATTCTCTCTTAATTTTTGAAGCATTTCTAAGTACAAAGTTATTTTTTTATCACTTAGGAAATCGATTTTTCGTTCATCAAAAGGCACATGGACAACCTCTACACTTGCTTGCTTGAACAATTGAATCGCATATTCATTGTTTTTATAATCCTTCGCGTAATATAAACGTCGAATTCCTGCTTGAATAATTGATTTTGTGCATGGTAAACAAGGAAAATGAGTCACATATAAATCTGCTTCATTCGTTGAAATGCCATATTTTGAGCATTGAAGTAAGGCATTCATTTCAGCATGAATCGTACGGACACAATGATGATCTACTACATAGCATCCTTGATCAATACAATGGTCTCCTCCTGAGATGGAACCATTGTAACCGCCTGCCATGATTCGTTTATCACGAACGATTGTCGCACCTACCGCTAATCTTGTACACGTGCTCCTCAATGCTAGTAAATGGCTTTGTGCCAAGAAGAATTGATCCCATGTTATTCGCTCCATAATAACGCCCCCTGATTGTAAACTCTTATCTAGTTTAGTGGGAATATGTTTCACACGTCAATTGAATATGATTTTATTCAACCGAAATAAAGTCTTTTAATTTTTCAAATGTTAAATCACCAATACCCGTTACTTTTTTTAGTTCATCGATGGATTGAAAAAGTCCCTTTTCATCACGGTAAGTAACAATAGCGTTTGCCTTAGACGGACCAATACCAGAAAGCGTCGTTAATGTCGTTTCATCCGCCGTATTGATGTTGATGATTGTGGATTGTGATTCCGTCGTCGTACCTGGCTTTGTAACAACTGTCGTAGGTACATCAATTTCTCCAATGAACGGCACATAAATCACCATCTCATCAACTAACTTCGCAGCAAAATTCAACTCTTTGTCTTCTGCAGTTGGAAGTATCCCTCCTGCAATTTGGAGTGCGTCAAGTACACGACTGCCCATTGGTAATGTATACATACCAGGTTTATGGACTTGTCCTTTTACATCAACGACAACAGATTCATTTTCTTTAATACTGACTGGACTTGTTTCAGGATGTTTCTCATTTGGGATTGTACTTGGGATAGGGTTTTGGATGGTTTCAAGCGTACCGGCAAGTGGGGGGTCCGGTTTGTGGGAAAAGGGTTGAAATAATAAAATAGCCAAAATGATTACAGCACATACAAGTACTAATTTATTCGTATGTTTTTTTATCCATGAAGGATTCAGACTGGGTCATCCTTTCCTACAGAGAGCAATTCTTATGGAGTTAAACATACTATAAACGAATTGCTCTAAATTGGAAAGTTTTCTTTTAAGATATTGATAAAAAAAGGAGAGTTTATTTAATTGCATGAAAAAAAATACGTTCACTGTCTTTTTTGGGAGATTCATTTGTCCAGTCTGCTGTTACTTCAATTCGAGTAAAACCAGCTTTTTGTAAAAATGATAGATACGTACTTACATCAAACGAGCGCTGAAAATGACTTTCTTCAAAACGATCATATGAGCCATTTGAGTTTTTCATAAAGAATGTTAAATCATGATAGATGGAATGTGGATGTTCGCCTTCTTCAGTATGCCAAATATAGGCAACATTTTCATCTTCATATGTAAATGGTCCATCTAAAAACAATTCATCCATTTTAAAAATAGAATGAACGTCAAAAAATAGCTGACCATCTTCAGTCAACAATTGATATATGTTGTGTAATGTTTGAAGAACTTGATCTTCATCTTCTAAATAATTTAACGAATCTATCGAAAGAATCGCAACATCTAAATCTTGAAAACCTTCTAATTCAGTCATAGACATATGAAATAAAGGAATATGAAAGCCTTCTGTTTGAAAACGCTCAGACGCCATTGCAAGCATCTCTTCAGATAAATCTACAGCTTGAACAAGAAAACCCTGTTCTGCAAATTTTGCAGACAGGACTCCGGTTCCACAACCAATATCTAAAAGAGATTTACCTTTCACATTTTCTACACATGAAACAACCTTATGAACATAATTGTCATAAGGTATGTCGGTCATTAATGCATCATAAACGTGCGCAAACTCTTTGTAACTAGACATTACGCTTCTAAGTTTACAGAGATAATTGGTGCATCTCCCCATAAACGTTCTAAGTTATAAAATTGACGTTCGTCTTTGTGGAATACATGTGCAACAACGTCACCCATATCGACTAATACCCAACGAGCTGCGTCATAGCCTTCTAGACGTTTTACATCATATCCAGCTTCTCCTGCTTGGTCTGCCATTTCTTTTGCAATTGCTTGTACTTGACGGTCAGAGTTTGCATGACAAATCACAAAGTAATCTGCAATTAAAGATACACCTTGCATATTTAATACGATGATATCTTCTGCACGTTTGTCATCTGCTGCTTTATACGCTATTTCTAATAATGTTGGAACTGTCATTCAGTCATTTTCCTTTCGTGTAACCAAATCATTGTAACAATGAATGGAATCCGGATATACCGGTTGATTTTTTTTTATTAAAAATTGAATGGAATGTTTTACACAAGCCTTCATTAATAATTCGAGTCCTTGGTCAGCTTGCTGTCTTAATTCATCGACACCTGAAAATTTTCGATTTGGTTCAATCATATCAGCACAATAAATGATTTTCTCAAGTTTGGACATATATTTACGACCAGTGGTATGGTAGCAAATTGCATTTAAGACATCTTGATTTGTTACCCCAAATTCCTGCTGAGCTAGGAATGCCCCCACAGGAGCATGCCACAATTCATGGTGAAATGTTAAAAGTGTTGGCTCCATTTGCTGTTCGATCATGGTTTGTTTCATCCAGTCTCGATCTGCAAATTTCACGACATCATGTAAAATAGCAGCAAGTTCTGCAGCTTTTTCAGATTCACCATACACTTTCGCTAATCCAATAGCAGTTTCCATTACTCCTAAAGTATGCACATATCTTTTTTCAGGCATTCTTGTACGTATAGCATTTAACAAATCATCTCTATTCATACAACTTCTCCTGACGAATATACGTTTTTACACTTTCCGGGATAAGTAGGGAAACATCTTTACCTTCTTTTAGACGATTACGTAACATCGATGATGATAAATCAATTAGTGGTGCATCGATTAATGTGACCGGATATTTCGATTTTTCGTCATATCCTGGACGACGTACGCCAATCAAACGAATACCCTTTACAAGCTCATCTATCTCAAACCATTTATCCAAATAGGCAATCATATCCGCACCAATTAGAAAACTAAATTTCGTAAGTGGTTCTCGCGTTTGCAATTCCTTCATCGTATCAATCGTATAGGATACCCCACCGCGCTTTATTTCAAGCGCTTCCACAGTGAAATAAGAGAATGGTTCAACTGCTAGTTCAATCATGCGAAGTCGTTGTTCACCTGTGGCTAGCTGAGTCGCTTCTTTATGGGGCGGTTTTGCATTCGGCATAAAGCGGATCTCATCAAAATGAAATGCATGATAAACTTCATTCGCCATAATTAAATGTCCAATATGTGGCGGATTAAAAGTTCCTCCAAAAATGCACACTTCTTTCATCGTTAGCCTCTTGTTGGTAACACGATTTTTCTATTGTTTACTGATGGTTTGTATAACACAATTGTTAAACCAATTAATTGAACTAGTTCTGATTTCGTACCTTTTGCTAATTGTTCTGCTACTTCTTGTTTATCATCTTCACAATTTTGCAAGATGCTGATTTTAATTAATTCACGAGTTTCGATCGCTTCTTCAATATGTTTAATTAAATGTTCATTTACTCCACCTTTTCCAACTTGAAAAATAGCTGATAAATGATGAGCTTCGCTTCGTAAAAAACGTTTTTGTTTACCTGTTAACATGTGGACCTCCTAGTATTTGTTCGACTTGCTCTATAGTTTGCTTCGTATCTGGTTTGCGATTTGTCCACTTTTGAAATGACAATGCTCCTTGGTGCACAAACATCCCCACTCCATTCAAACAACGTGCTCCTCGATCTTTTGCTTCAGCCAAAAAAGGCGTCAATAATGGATTATACACAATATCTGCAACAATTGCTGAAGATGTTACATTTTTAAGTGACAAAGGCATGTTTACATTAGTTGTTAGCATACCAGCTGGCGTTGTTTGTATGATGATTTTAAAGTCTCCCAGTTCAACTTCTGCTTGCTCTAGCGATAGGGCACGGCCACTTGTCAAATCAGTGATTAAACGTTGTGCATTTGAAAAACTGCGGTTTGCACATGAGAGATTTACATAGCCTTGCTCTTTTAATGCAAAAGCAATTCCTCTTGCTGCTCCACCAGCACCAATGATTAAAATAGGCAGTTCTTTAAGATTTAAACCCATTGCTTCTTCTAGTGAATTAACGAACCCAATGCCATCCGTATTGTAACCTGTTAATGTGCCATTCTCCTCTACAACAACTGTATTAACTGCGCCCATTAGTTGTGCTGAAGAATCTATTTGATCTAAAAATGGCAAAATGGCTTCTTTATGTGGAATCGTTACATTCCAACCACTTGCTCCTAAAGATTTTAATGAGTGAACAGCATCGGCTAGTTTTTCTTTTTTGACTTGCACAGGAATGTAAGTGGAGTCGATTGTTAAATCGGAAAACCACTTACTATGCATGCTTGGTGACATTGAATGAGAGATCGGGTCACCGATAACCGCGTACCATTTTTTCAAGTTAGCTGCCCCCTATATTAGCGATGGACGAATTTGTATTTCTACGCCTTTAGGAGCATATGCTGCTATGACCACATTTGGTTGATTGACAGTAATCCACCCTAAACCTGAAAACACAATATCTGTCTTCTCTGCTTTAATCGAAAATTCATGACGCACAAGTGATGGGAACTTGTCTTTAAATTTTGTAGATGGTGGTGCTAGCATTTCGCCTAAATGTTCAGCATATAAGCTATCAGCATTTTCAAGTTTCGTTCGGTGAATATTTAATTCATTAGAAATATGAACTGTAAACGATGAGCGTTCACCTTGAATAAAGTCAAATCGAGCTAGACCGCCTAAAAATAACGTTTGGCCCGCATTTAACTGGAATATTTTTGGCTTGATTTCATTTTTGGGCATAATTGATTTAAGTTCAGATGAATCTAAATAATGAGCCATTTGATGATGATTGATAATCCCTGGCGTATCATAAAGAGATTGATTATCGTCTAACGGTATTTCAATTAAATCAAGTGTTGTACCTGGGAAGTGAGAAGTTGTAATCACTTCTTTTTCACCTGTAACCTGCTTGATAATACGATTAATGAACGTTGACTTTCCGACGTTTGTACAACCAACCACATAAGCATTTTTACCATCTCGAAGGCGATCTATAGCTTCCATAGCTTCAACCATTCCCGTACCTTTATGAGCACTAACTAACATCACTTCAACTGGTTTCAAGCCAAGTTTTTTTGCTTCTTGTTGTAGCCATTTAATCACGCGATGTTTTTTGACTGATTTAGGTAGCAAATCTACTTTGTTCGCCACTAGTAATATTGGGTTATTCCCTACAAAGCGGTGTAAACCCGGTAACCAACTGCCATTGAAATCAAAGATATCGACAATTTTCACAATTAACCCCTGCTCATTTCCAAGACTATTTAAAATACGTAAAAAATCATCGTCTGTTAATGATACCGGTTGTAATTCGTTATAATTTTTTAAGCGAAAACAACGTTGGCATATGATTATTTCTTTTTCTAGCGAAGACTGTGGCGCAAAGCCAGGTGCTTTCAGATCATTTGTTTGTATTTGTGTACCGCATCCGATACATGTTGGTATAGTTGTCAAACTTCTTCCTCCCAAGTTACATAACCTCTTCTTTTTAAAGCTTTAAATATTCGTCGTTCAACCAAACGATTAAATTTCGTGAAAAAACCGTCTGATTTTGCTACTGGTAATACTAAAATTGTGTGCAAATTAATGCGATTCCCACCAACAACATCCGTTAAAAGTTGATCTCCAATAACGACAACTTCTTCCTTTTTTACATCCATCGTGTTAAGTGCTTTACGAAACGCTTTGCCCATTGGTTTACGTGCTTTATATATGAATGGAATACCAAGTGGATCTGCGAAAGATTTCACTCGAAGCTCGCTATTATTAGAAACAATTGTTACTTGAATCCCTGCGTCTTTCATGCTTTTTAACCAGTTCACAAGTTTTGGAGTTGCCTCAGGACGATCCCATTCAACAAGTGTGTTATCTAAATCTGTTATGATTCCGCGAATTCCTTTTTCAAGTAATCGTTCAGGTGAAATGTCAAATACATTATTCACAAATTCGCTTGGTAAAAATTTTTTGTACACCGTGACACACTCCGTTCAACCTTTTTTCTGTAATGATTATAACATACTCCCTATTTTCTCACCCACTCGTACTCGAGAACCAGGAGTAATGGATGAATCAAGTTGAAACGCATTTTTTTCGAATAGTAAAACTACTGTAGAACCAAAAGTAAAATAACCAATTTCTTCGCCTTTTTTCCAGTCTCGTGATGTGTTAGTCATTTGAATTGAATTGACGAACATGGCACCAACACTTATGACAGCACAATGTTTTAGATTCGAGCAAATTAAATTAGTGATTTGACGATAATTTCCACTAATCGGGGTTTTTCCATACGTTAAACCTGCCTGATTTACTGGATATGATTTCTCACCAAGAGTCACTTGTTTTTTAACATGGCCATTTACCGGGCTATGAATGCGATGATAATCGGCAGGACTTAAATAAAACACAATATAGGTACCATCTATATAATGAGAAGCTTGATCTACATTACCCAGAAGATTAGTCACTGTATACGCTTTTTCCTTCACTAAAAATGTACCATTGGAAGTAATAGAACCTGCCGACTCTACTTTTCCATCTACAGGACTACTTGCTACCATTTCTCCATTTACGATTGGGTGATATTGCGATTCAATTTTCCGAATAAAAAAATCATGCAATGTTGGAAATGTATCAATAGACTGGGAAACTTCCTTCATTTCAATTCTATATGTACGTATATATGATGGAATAATTTTTCGACTCCAGCTTGATTTTGCAAATCGTTGGATTGCTAGCGAGGACCATTTTCCGTTCGTTAATTCAATTAGTGATTGGTACACTTTGTGTTTCATGTTAACCCGCCTATTCTAAATATGCTCTACCTTTTTTTAGCAAAAAGAAGTATAATAAAAAAATACTGTATACACGAAGGAGTGTTTTCCATTGTTTTTATTCCAACGCGTGGATCTCACAATCAAGAAAATGAAAGCTAATGCAGCAAATATGATTACCATTGGAAACTTATCTTTTGGTGGAGCTTCAATCATGACTACATTAAACGAATCATATAGCTATAGTGTTTTGTTTATATTTATCGCAGCTTTACTAGACCGTTACGACGGAATAGTTGCTCGTAAATATAGTCAAGAATCAGAACTTGGGAAACAACTTGATTCCATGAGTGATATCATCTCATTCGGCATTGCTCCTGCGATTCTCGTTTACATGATTGTTTTAGTTGAATTTGGAACAGCTGGAATGGTCTTTGCCATCATTTATATCGCAAGTGGAGCTTTTCGCTTAGCACGCTTTAATACGATGGAAACAACTGGCTACTTTACAGGACTCCCAATTACCGCTGCAGGAACCTTACTGACGCTTTCTTATTTTGGGTTGTCACTATTCACACCTGTTTTATATATGTTTCTCATGCCAACCTTGGCAATTTTAATGATTAGTACATTTACATTAAGAAAAGTGTAACGACCGCAAATTGCGGTCGTTTTTTTCATGCTTTAAACATCGCTATCATATAGTGACAAAAGACGACATGGAGGTGCACGTCATCATGAGTGGATTATTGTCTGCTGTCATTCAATTATGGATTGAAATCCCTGTTTTTATCGGTTACTTGAAGGGTCAGGCGTTTCGAAAACCTCTCTCCCAAGAAGATGAAGCCATATATGTGAAACGTTGCTTAGCAGGTGAAGAAGAAGCCAAACATGAATTAATCGAACGCAATATGCGACTTGTCGCACATATTGTCAAAAAATTTCATCCCAAACATGAACAACTCGATGATTTCATATCAATTGGTACAATTGGATTAATGAAAGCCGTCGCAAGTTATACACCAGATAAAAAAACACGCCTCGCAACATACGCAGCTCGCTGCATTGAAAACGAAATTCTTATGCATTTACGTTCTCAGAAAAAAGTTCAAAAAGATGTCTCTCTTTTCGAGCCAATTGGTACAGATAAAGATGGCCATTCTCTCCAAATTACAGATTTACTCCATACTGATGAAGATACCGCACAACAAACCCTTGAACAAAAAGAACAAAAGGCACGATTATATCGACTTTTAGGAAAACTAGAAAAACGAGAAATTGAAATTATTGAACGCCGTTATGGCTTAAATCAATTTGAACCCATGACTCAAAAACAGATCGCCAAGCAATTAAATATTTCTCGGAGCTATGTCTCTCGAATTGAAAAGCGTGCGTTAGTAAAGATGTATCAACTGTTTACCCATGAAAAAAACTCTCTCAATTCGCCGGATAATTAAATGCCGCAAAATCTTCACTTTTTATTTTAACACGGAATGTGATTATAGTTTACTGATTACTTGTAAAACGATTTCTGTCGAATGTTTCGCAGCAGTTGGTAAGAATTCTTCAAAACTAATTGAAGATTCTTTTCCTGCGATATCCGACAAAGCACGAATAACTACAAATGGCACTTCAAATTGATGGCAAACTTGCGCAACAGCAGCCGCTTCCATCTCAGTAGCCTTCATGTGAGGGAAGTGTCTTCGGACGCTCTCAACACGCTCTGGATCGCTCATAAACGAATCACCTGTAGCAATAAGACCTGTTGCGAATTGATGCTGACCTAACTCTTCTACAGCCTCTTCTGCAAGTTTACGTAGTTTACCATCAGAAATGAAAGCTGCTGGAAGTTGAGGAACTTGACCCATTTCGTAGCCAAATGCTGTTACATCGACATCATGGTGACGTACTTCATCAGAAATAACGATTGCACCTACTTCTAGTGCCGAATCAAAACCGCCCGCTGAACCTGTATTAATGACTGCGTCTGGTTTAAAATGGTGAAGTAAAATAGCAGTTGACATGGCTGCATTTACTTTCCCAATTCCACTTTTCAGTAACACAACATCATGACCTGCATATGTACCTTCTGTATATTCACTATTTGCAATAATAATCGTTTGCGGACTATTAATGACTAATCGCAACGCTTCTACTTCTTGTTCCATGGCACCAATTACTGCTACTTTCATCTAATCTTCCTCTTTTCTATTTTGAAATAAACAGTTTGCACCCGCAAAGGTGCAAACTTTTATTTTCATTATATTGATATCTGAAAAAATCGTACTTTCTTTTCGTGCAAAAACACTTCTCTAAAAATAATAAAAGCGGCGCCGAAAGTCAATAGGCGCCGTTTAATGTTTTTAAAGTTTCCATTTTTTCAGGTTTCCATCCTTCGCCTTCTACCCATTGTAAACTTACACGGTATTTTTCTTCTTTATTTTTTGAAGATACAACCCCAATGGATTTTTGTGGACTTCCACCGTTTGCAATGCGCCATACGATCATGTTGTCTGTAGATAAACCTGTTGTATATATTATAGCTTTTATTTTTTCATCCCAGTCAACATGCCCTTCACTATAAACAGACGTATGTTCGCCAGTTTGCGTTGTACCTACAGGCTTCCAAGCAGTGTTAACTATTTTTTCGGAAATAAGTGGATCATTTGATGGAGTTGATGTAACGGTACCACCTGTTGTAGGATCTTCAGGAGTTGGATCTTCAGTAGTCGTTTCTTCTTCAGTTTCTTCCGTACTCTCTTCGTCTGAGATAATTTCTTCGGAACCAACTTCAGTTTCTTCTTCAGATGCAACAGACTCATCAGTTGTTTCAGTCTCATCACTAGAAGACTTCGTTTCTTCCGTATCATTTTTGCCATCAGCTTTTTCTGCATCATTATTACCGAGGAAGATTACTCCAGCAGTAATCACAATCATTACGACAACAAGGCCTATAAGTGCATTTAATATTTTGTTTGTGCGATTTGGTTTTTTTGGTCGATTACTTCTTGAGGTAAATCGACGCTGCGTGTTGTTTACCATCTGCCTATTCCCCCTTATATTAAGCATGATACCATAAATGCTCATGACAAATTAGACGAACGCATTAAAGAAATGTTTCATATGAATGAAAAACGACATCTGTTCTGTTCTTAGAATGGGATATTAAGATTGGGATTCATTAAAATCTAATTTGGTGCAACTTTTCCAATTTCATTCCAACCATCCAACTACATCTTAAGTAATTGATACAATTTGTATAGTTATATTCCCACTCGGTATTTTCACATTTACTTCTTCACCGACCTGTTTTCCTAAAACTTTTTGTGCAATGGGTGAATCATTAGAAATGCGGCCTTCAAATGGGTTCGCTTCTGCAGAACCAACAATAGTGTACGTCTCTAATTCCCCATCTGGAATTTCTTGAATAGTCACCGTAGAACCTATCTGGACAACCTTGGAATCATGTTTAGGCGGATCAATAATCACGGCATTGCGAATTATTGTTTCAATAGCAAAGATGCGACTTTCTACGAACGCTTGATCTTCACGTGCTGTTTCATATTCCGAGTTTTCAATTAATCCAAAACAACGAGATGCTTTAATGCGTCCTACCACTTCTTTACGTTTTATCGATTTCAAATAATCTAACTCTTCCTGCAAGTTTGTTAGACCAAACTGCGTGATGGATTGTTTCTTTTCAATTGTCATTGTTATCCCCCTTTGCAATAAGAAAAACGCCCGGTCCTTTTAAGAAGAGTAATCATAGTACACTGTTGATTTCCTCTACGGTGGACGCTTTTTGCGGGCATGGCTTCAGTCTCCTCGGGCCAACAGGATGTTGGTCACGAAGACGTGGCCACACGACGTGGCGTTTTTAGTCTTCGTTCCATGTGCTCCTGCGGTTACTCGTCGCAAAGCGTCCGCATGTTTCTGCATCGCTACGCTAGCTTCGAAACATGAAAGGGCGTTGAAACGGAAATCAACAAACACTGGATTTATGGAACTAAAATTATATACTTTCATATCTTTTAAGAAAAGCGCAAAGCACCTTCTAGAGATTGTATCGATACATGACAGCTCCTAGTTATAAGATGTAGCTAATAATAAACTTATTCTTACTTAATTCCGAAAAAATCCACACCCATTTTACAGGGAGTGGATTTAGATATCATATTAATTTATTGACGTAATCTTGACGTCCATTTCGCCACCTGGAGTTAGTACTTTTACTTGATCTCCAACTGAACGCCCAATTAAACTTTTAGCGATTGGTGAATCATTTGAAATTAAACCTTCCACAGGATCTGCTTCAGCAGAACCTACGATTGTGTATGTCTCTTCATCGCCATCAGGTACTTCAATAAAAGAAACCGTCTTCCCTAAAGAAACTAAGCTAGTTTGCGCATCTTCTTCAATAATGACCGCATTGCGAATCATAGATTCTAAAGTAATAATACGTCCTTCAATGAAAGCTTGATCTTCTTTAGCAGAATCATACTCTGAGTTCTCAGATAAGTCTCCGAAGCTTCGTGCAACTTTGATACGTTCAACTATTTCTTTACGTTTAACCGTTTTCAAGAAATCCAGTTCGTCTGTTAACTTCTTTTTTCCTACAACTGTCATAGGGAATTTCTTTTCTGTTGACAATTTCTTTCACTCCTTCAACTACTTGCTATCTCATAAAAATTCTATGCTGCGATGATTTAATTTATGCGTCATAGTATTTAGATAATAATGTCAGTCTATCATAATCATGTTACACAATGATATCAGATTCAAGTATTGTTTTAATTTTTGTAACCATTAAATCTATTGCGACCTGATTTTGTCCACCTTCAGGAATAATGATATCTGCATAACGTTTAGTCGGTTCGATAAATTGATTATGCATCGGACGGACTACAGATAAGTATTGTTCGACTACCGATTCAATTGAACGATCTCGCTCATTGATGTCTCGTAATATGCGTCGAATAATACGTAAATCTGAATCTGTGTCCACAAATAATTTAATGTCCATTAATTCACGCAATCTCATATCTTCTAACACCAAAATTCCTTCTAAAATAATAACATCTTGAGGTTCGATAACGATTTTTTGTGGAGCACGGGTATGAAGCGTGTAATCATAGATCGGCTTCTCAATAGATTGACGATTTAGAAGTTGATGAATATGTTCAATTAATAAATCTGTGTCAAACGCTAATGGATGATCATAGTTTGTCGCTAGACGATCCTCAAATTTTAGATGACTTTGATCCTTATAATAATAATCTTGTTCAATTACTACAACTGATTTTTCTTTATAAACATCATAAATTGCTTTGGTCACGCTTGTTTTCCCTGAACCTGAACCACCAGCAATACCAATAACAAGGGGGCGCTTAAATGTCATCTTACAAGCTCCTTTCTCATCATGTTATGAGGACTAACTGGGTTATCTGATTTAAAACGCACGATTTGTAAAGGATGACGTGCAACATCCAGTTCATTGCCATCTTCATCCCATAAGGTTGAAATAGTCATTCGAAAATTTTCTATATCAGGGCCGAAGAATTCTACTTCTTGACCTGATTTAAAGTAGTTTCGTTGTTGAAGTGTGACCATTTTAGTGTCTTTATCATAATCCATGACAAGACCGATAAAGTCAGTAGTTGTTTTTCTCCCATGAACACCAAACATTTGTTCCTCGAAAGTCGGTTCTCCCTCAAAGAAAGCGGTATTTGCATCTCGATTTGCGCATTTTTCCAACTCTTCTAACCATTCGCGTTTAATGATAAAGTTTTCTGGATCTGCACAATATGCATCAATAACTTTGCGGTAAACACTTACTACTGTTGCTACATAATGAATCGACTTCATTCTACCTTCAATTTTCAATGAGTCAATACCTAGTTCAATCATACGAGGGATTGATTCTATTAATTTCAAATCTTTCGGGCTCATTGCGAATGGTGCGTCTCCTTCAGTGAACAATGCGTTTTGTTCACCATCATTCACCTCATATAAATCGTAGTCCCAACGACAAGACTGACAACAGCCTCCACGATTTGAGTCACGAGCAGTCATATGATTCGATAATGTACAACGACCACTGTAGGCAATACACATAGCGCCATGAATAAAAGATTCAATTTCAATGTCGACTTTTTCTTTCATTTCTTGGATTTCGTCTCCACTCGTTTCACGAGCAAGGACAACACGTTGCAATCCTTCATCTTTCCAGTACTGAACAGCTTTCCAGTTAGACAATGATTGTTGTGTACTTAAATGAATTTCTAGATTAGGAGCTACACTGCGACATGTTTCGATAATCAAAGGATCTGCTACGATAATCCCCTTAACACCTGCTGATTCAATATCCATTAAATATTGTGCTAAACCATCCATATTTTCATTGTGCGCAAAGATATTTGTCGTAACATATATTTTTGCACTATAGAGATTGGCAAATACAACAGCTTCACGCATTTCATCTATCGAGAAGTTCCCGGCATTTGAACGTAACCCGAATTCGCGACCACCAATAAATACGGCATCTGCTCCATAATGAATGGCAATTTTCAATTTCTCTAAATCTCCCGCAGGAGCGAGAAGTTCTGGCTTTTTAACTATGACACGTTTGCCATCAATATTTTTGCTAATCTGGTCATGTTGAAGCATTGCCACCTTGAATTCTCTCCTTCCTTAATACACTGTTTCTTTAAAGAAGAAGCCGGTATCGAGTGGACGAAGTTCCGGTTGCATTTCTTCAATTTCCGTTAATAAGTCATTTTTCATATTGTTATAAACTTCAGGTGATTGCATATACGCATCAATTGCTCTACGGTATAGTTTTGTCACTTTCGTTACATATGTTTTTTCTTGCAAGATTCCATCGATTTTAAATGAGTCAATACCAGCTTCTAACAAGTCATTTAACTCATCAATGATGCACATATCGTTTGGACTGAAAATATGAGTGCCATTTAAATCCTCAAATATCGGATAGGTATTGTGACGTTCCTTGTCATGCAAGAACATATTTTTATTGTTTGCACGATTCTCTATTTCCATCGCTTTATCTTGGTACAAAAAGTAATTACCAAGCAACGAACGTTTTGATTGGAACATGCAGGTCATCCCATGCACTTGTACTTCGACGGCAACTTCAGCATTCTCTTTTATCTCAATGATTTCATCCATGCTCAATTCTCGGGCTAATACGGCGCGATTTGCACCACGTTTCCCCCAATAGTTAGCAGTGAACCAATTAGTAGCGGTCATTTCTGTGTTCCAATGAAGTGGAATATCAAGACCTGCTTCCCGTTTAACCATCACCACTGCAGGGTCTCCAAAAGTAATCCCGTCTACTCCGATAGCCGCTAGATTTTCCATGTAAGGACGTAATAAATCTAAACGATCATTATGATAGAGGGCGTTCATGGCCACATATACTTTCTTTTCGGAAGCGTGCGCAAGTGTAACTGATAGTTCAATATCATCAATTGTAAACTCACCTGCTAAACGCAGACCAAATTGTTGTTCACCAACTAAAAAAGCATCTGCACCAGCCTCAATTAATTGTTCCAAATGAGCGACAGATTGTGGAGTAACAAGTAATTCTGTTTTCTTCATGCGAGTCACCTCTTTATACTAATCGTAATTCCATCACCAATTGGCAGGAATGTTGTTTCATATTCTTCATGAATCATGAGCCATTTAGTAAATTGTTGCAAATTTCGTACCATTGTTCGTTTTCTTCTAGGAACATCTTGGATATCTATTTCTGTAAAACCGTGCATGAGCATGTTATCACAATAAATAACACCACCGCTGGGAACTAGTGGTGAGTACTTGTCGAAAAAACGTTGATATTGACCTTTTGCAGCATCTATAAATACAGCATCATAGTGGCTTTGTTTGAAACTATTGATATCAATTTCAAGTGCATCACCATGCAATAGTTGAATCCTGTCAGTCAGTCCAGCTTGTTTTAAATAGTTAGAAGCTAATTGAAAACGATCATTATCTTTTTCGATGGTAGTAAGTATAGCTTCAGGTAAAGTGTATGCCATACGAATGGCTGAATAACCAATTGCAGAACCAACTTCCAAAATAGTTTTCGGTTGTTGCAATCGCAGAAACTGTAAAAGTGATTCAATTGAAACTAATTCCATTATGGGAATATGTTTTTCCTTTGCAAATTGTTCCATATTCGACAGGAAATTAGACCTGATTTTGATTTGTGAAGTGATATAGGATTGTGAAGTCCTCATGTTCAAACTAACTCCTTTGATGCACAAAAATTTCACCCCATTTTATCACAAAAAAAGAAGGAAAGCGACAGCTTTCCCTTCTTTGTGTGACAATCTTGTCACGATTAACGCAAATACTTTTCAATTTTTGCTAAATGTTCATCGTAATTCTTGGAAAAATGATTGATACCTTCCTTATCAGCTAAGAAAAAGAAATTATCAGACTTTGGCGCGTTTAAAACCGCTTCAATAGACTCGGTTCCAGGATTTGAAATTGGTCCAGGGGGCAATCCTGGGATTACATATGTATTATATGGATGATCTATCTTCAAGTCATCATACAACACTCGATCTTTATGCTCGCCAAGCGCATAGAGAACGGTTGGGTCAGTTTGCAATGGCATAGGTTTAACTAAACGATTCTGGAATACACTCGCTATCATTTCACGATCGCTCTTTGCAGTCGCTTCTTCTTCAAGCAAGGAAGCGAATGTTAACAACCAATGTACAGACTTCTCCTGTTCTTCTAGAATTTCAGTATAGGCAGCCATTTTATTTTCAGTGACACTTAACATTTGCTCGACAATTAATTCTAACGGAGGCTTTTCTTCATAAAACGAATAAGTTGCTGGGAATAAATACCCTTCTAAAGAATGCCTAAGATCCGGACCCTTAATTTCGTCCGTTAGTATGGATGGATATTCCGCAATCATTTGATCAATAAACTCCGAGTTCGTTACGAGATCCATAAACTCTTTTTGACTATATGAAGTTTTATCTTCCACTCGTTCAGATATTTCTTCAAGAGTTCGCCCTTCAGGAATTGTCATAGCAAAGAGTGGCTCGCGGTATACTTTTCCTGTTTTCAAACTTTCTATTAACTCATCAAGTGTCATAGATTTGGTTAATAAATAGTCACCGGCTTGGAATTCTGATTCATTATTAAACTTTGCATAATACTTGAAAATTTTCGCATCATGAATGACTCCGTTTTTTTCAAGTAGCGTTGCAATAGTATTAAGGTTAGAACCAATTTCGACATTAATAGCAATAGTCTCTTCTGAGTTTTCATCTACTGGTAACAACGCACTTTTCACATATTTGTATCCACTATAAGCAGTAATTCCTCCACCTATTAGTACAAGAAGAACAATTGCGAGAACAATGCGTCTTACAATTTTCACTTCTTTTTTCTTTTCTTTCATACGATTAAACATAATGTCTTTTTTTGTTTCATTTCCCATGGGTTACCCCCCTCTATCTGACATTTATTATACAGATTTTTAACCAAAAGAAAAAGGCAGAATGATTTTCATCATTCCACCTTTTATTGAAGACAATTTTTATTTACCTTCTTCTTCTTCTTCTTCATCTTCTTCTTCATCTAAGAAAGTGTTTAGCATTTCTTCAATTACGTCCCATTCTTCATCAGACTCGATAGGTAGAAGGTCACCGTCTTTACCGTCTTCTGAAGGAGTGAAAGCAGAAGCATGAATTTCGATTTCTTCGTTTTCATCTTCTTCTGCAGCTATTGGATAGTAAAGTACATATGATTTGTTAAACTCTTCTGATTCAAAAGTAAAAAGTACTTCGCATAATTGTTCTGTACCGTTATCATCTATAATTGTAATGTTTTGTTGACCGTGTTCCATGAATAATCACCTCTTAATAGATTGACTATCGAGATAGCCTTGTAAAATAAAAATTGCCGCCATTTTATCAATGACTTGTTTTCGCTTTTTCCGACTGACATCTGCACTAATTAGCATTTTTTCTGCCGCAGCTGTCGTCAAACGTTCATCCCATAAGAATACTGGTTTTTCAAACGTTTGGCGTAACAAATCTGCAAAGCGTTCCGATGCTATTGCACGTGGGCCAATAGAGTTGTTCATGTTTTTGGGGTACCCAACCACAAATGAAGATACCTCATGCAACATCATTAATTCAGCAATACGCTCCATACCGAATTTTTCATTCGCTTCATCAATTTTAATCGTCTCAATTCCTTGAGCTGTCCAACCAAAGGCATCACTAATCGCCACACCAATAGTTTTCGAGCCTACATCCAACCCCATTACTCTCATAACTTATGCCTCGTTATTCTTTTTGATGTAGAACTTTACAAGCTCTTCTAAGATTTCATCACGCTCAAGCTTACGGATTAGGTTTCGAGCTTCCTGGTGGCGAGGAATGTATGCCGGATCACCCGAAAGTAAGTAGCCGACAATTTGGTTGATTGGGTTGTACCCTTTTTCTTCAAGCGCCGAATGGACATGAAGCATTACTTGCTTCACTTCTTGTTCCATAGACTCTTCAGGAAAATTAAACTTCATTGTCTTGTCAAATGAACTCATGATCAGCACCTCGCTTTCGGAGTAAAATATAATTGTCTTTTACAAGCATATTTAAGTTACTTGTTCAGTATAACCGATATCAAGTTTTAATTAAATGCATTTGACATAATCATACACAGATTGTAAAGCTTCTTCAAGTTTCGACGAATCTTTTGCTCCAGCCATTGCCATATCAGGTCGACCGCCACCTTTACCATCACATTGTTCGGCAACATGTTTCACAATATTACCTGCATGATATTTTCCGCCAGTTATATCATTTGTTACACCAGCAATTAACATGACTTTGTCACCTTCAGCGGCACCTAGAACAATAACTGCTTGATTCATTTTCGTTTTCAAATCATCCATCATTTGTCGAAGTTGGTTATTGTCTTTTACTTGTACGCGTGAAGATAAAACCGTAATTCCATCAATTTGTTGCGCATTTTCTAAAATAGAAGAAGCTTGATTATTTGCCATTTTTGCAGATAATGAATCATTTTCACGTTGGACTTGGCGAAGTTCTTGTTGTAATCCTTGAACGCGTGCAACCACATCTTTTGGATTTGTTTTCAACGATGCAGCTACTTCTTCTAAAATGCTTTCTTCCTCTTTAACAAATTGATATGTACCTTTCCCAGTAACAGCCTCAATTCGTCGAGTTCCAGCACCAATACCACTTTCACTTAACAGTTTAAAGAAACCAATTTGTGAAGTATTACTCACGTGACAACCACCACAAAGTTCTAGTGAATACTGCCCTATTGATACAACACGAACAATATCCCCATATTTTTCACCAAATAATGCCATAGCACCCATTTTTTTCGCTTCACTAATTTGATGATTTCCCGTAATTACTTGTATATCATCCCAGATTTTCTCGTTTACTTGTTGCTCAATCAATTCAAGCTCTTGCTTTGTCACTTGACCAAAATGAGAGAAGTCAAAACGCAATCGATCTGGACCTACATAAGAACCTGCTTGGTTTACGTGAGTGCCTAAGACGTCTTTTAATGCTTGATGTAATAAATGGGTAGCGGTATGGTTTTTAACTGTTGATTTTCGCATAGATTGATCTACTGTTGCGGTTACATCTTCATTTATTGTTAGTTCGCCAGACTCAATAACAACGGTATGAAGATTTTGGCCATTTGGTGCTTTTTGGACATCTTTTACAAATGCTTTAAACAGGTCATTTTCGATGATTCCGTGATCTGCTATTTGTCCGCCACTTTCAGCGTAGAAAGGAGTTTGGTCCAAAATAACTTTAACTACATCGCCTTCTTGAGCAATTTCAACGCGTTCCCCATCTTTTACCATAACAAGCACTTTAGCCGTAGCTATAACTGTATCGTAGCCAATAAAATGACTTTGCTCTTTAATATTCCCTAAAACTTCAGATTGTATTTGCATGGAATCAACATCTTTTCGTGCAGAGCGAGCACGCGTGCGTTGAGCTTCTAGAGAAGCTTTAAAACCTGCAAAATCGACGGTCATACCATCTTCTTCAGCATATTCTTGTGTCAATTCAACAGGGAAACCGAACGTATCATATAAACGGAATGCATCACTACCTGGTATGACCTTTAAACCAGCATCTTGTTGAGTTGAAATAACAGATGCTAAAATACCAAGACCATCTTGTAGTGTCTCATGAAAACGTTCTTCTTCATTTTTTATTACACGCATGATAAATTCCTGTTTTGCTTTGACTTCAGGGTAGAAATCATTCATAATTTCTCCAATAATTGGTACTAATGTGTACATAAACGGACGGTCCATACCTAAATTTTTACCGAAACGAACAGCACGGCGTAATAAGCGACGCAATACATACCCTCTTCCCTCATTTGAAGGCAGTGCACCGTCTCCAATAGCAAAAGCAACGGTACGAGTGTGATCAGCAATTATTTTAAAAGCAAGGTCATAATTTCCATCCTCGCCATATGTTTTATCCGAAAGTTCTTGTGTTTTACGAATAATTGGTAAAAATAAATCCGTATCAAAGTTTGTTGGGACATTTTGTACGACACATGCCATACGCTCTAAACCCATACCTGTATCAATGTTTTGCTTCGGAAGAGGGGTATACGTGTGATCTGGATTATGGTTAAACTGTGAGAAAACCAAGTTCCAAATTTCTAAATAGCGATCATTTTCTCCACCTGGATACAGTTCTGGATCCGTCATATCATGACCATAACTCTCTCCTCGATCGTAGAAAATTTCTGAGTTCGGACCACTTGGACCTTCACCAATATCCCAGAAGTTACCTTCTAAGCGAATAATACGCTCTTCAGGGATCCCGACTTCATCACGCCATATTGCATACGCTTCTTCATCCTCTGGGTGAATTGTAATCGATAATAACTGTGGATCAAAACCTATCCATTTTTTATCGGTTAAAAATTCCCACGCCCAGTGAATTGCTTCTTTTTTAAAGTATTCACCAATAGAGAAATTTCCTAACATTTCAAAGAAGGTATGATGACGAGCTGTTTTCCCAACATTTTCAATGTCATTTGTACGAATAGATTTTTGTGCGTTTGTAATACGTGGATTATCAGGTATTACACGTCCATCAAAATATTTTTTTAATGTTGCGACACCACTATTAATCCACAATAGTGAATTATCGTTTATCGGAACAAGCGGTGCACTAGGCTCTAATGCATGCCCTTTTTCAATAAAAAAATCTAAATACATGCGACGAATTTCTGCAGCAGTTTTCATGAATAATTCCTCCTTAAAATAGAAAAAGCCCTTGTCCCTAAAAAAGGGACGAAGGCTTTAATTCGCGGTACCACCCTAGTTACAGCAGAAGTTCTCTGCTGTCTCTCGATTATGCCTTAACGCGGCTTACGACAGGGATTAGCTGCACTCAGGAGTAGCTTTCCATCTTAAAAACTTGAAGGTTCTTTCAGCCAAGGAACCTCTTTCTTATTCAAGCCTCACAAATGTACTTTCTCCATCAACGTTTTCAATCATTTGTTTAAAAGTATAAAAAATAATTGTCTGTGTGTCAATTGGCATTATCTAAATAATCATAAGGTGTTGTTCCATTCATTCCGACTAATGGGTGTATCGTTAAATGATTTGTCGCAGTTAACGACACTTCTTGGTCACCTTCACTCACACTATTTTCAGCAACAACCGGTTCTGTTACCGCTGTAACTGCCTCACTTAATCGTCCCTTTAATGATGTTAATCTTGCTAAATCGTCATTGCGTTGAATGCCAAATTTAAAGACATCTAAATCGCCACAAAGAATCAAGAAATTTTTTGCCCGAGTAATCCCTGTGTATAATAAATTGCGTCGTAGCATCTTCATGTAACTACGTACTACTGGCATGATAACAATTGGGAACTCACTACCTTGGGATTTATGAATTGAACAACAATAGGCAAGTGTTAATTGACCTAGATCATTGCGCTGATAGGTTACTTCAATTCCTTCGAATGAAACGATCATCATGTCTTGCTTTTCAATATTTTCATTGGCTTTTGAAATACTTATTACTTCGCCCATATCCCCGTTATATACTTGGCTTTCCGGTTGATTGATGAGCTGTAACACTTTATCGCCAATACGATAGATTGTTTCTCCAAACACTAGTTCTTTGCGTTTTTGGGTATCATTTGGATTGACCATTTGTTGTATCATTTTATTTAATGCATCAATGCCAGCAGGACCTTTATACATTGGCGCAAGGACTTGTAATTCTTTAATGGTATGACCTTTTGCCAAAGCACTTTTAATGACTTTTTCGACTACTTCCGCAATTTGATCTGGTCCAGCTTTTATAAAAGAACGATCAGACGTTTTGTCAGTTATATTCGTTGGTAATTGGCCTTTTTTCATTTGATGGGCTAGTTGAATAATTGATGATCCAGCAGATTGACGATATATATCAGTTAGTTCAACAGTTGGTATTCGTTTAGATGCAAGTAAATCCTTTAATACTTGTCCTGGTCCAACAGGTGGTAATTGATCTTGGTCACCAACAAAGATAACTTGTGCGCCTTCCGGAATGGCCTTTAATAGTTGGTGGGCTAACCATGTATCGACCATTGACATTTCATCAATTATGATTAACCTACCCTTAATATCTCTTTCTGTTTCTTCATCTTTATCTTGCCCGGTGAAGCCAAGTAAACGATGAATCGTCATGGATGGAAGGCCAGTTGATTCATTTAATCGTTTAGCTGCGCGACCAGTAGGGGCTGCTAGAATAATTGGAAAGGGTTCTTGCTTTTTTGCATAGTCTTTAGGATCAAGCGTTAGGCCATGTAATTCTGCGTATACTTCAACAAGTCCTCTGACTACCGTTGTCTTCCCTGTACCAGGACCACCCGTTAGCAACATGACAGATGCATTCATTCCAAGTTCTATTGCCTCAATCTGGGTCTGTGCATAGGTCACGTCTAGTCGTTCTTCCGTGTCGCCTAGAGCTTTACGAATTTCAGACGTCGGAAAGCCCGTTCTTTCTTGTTGTTCAGCTAACAATGTTTCTAGTTTCGACGCGATGCCTACTTCTGAATAATAAAGGGAAGGCAAGTAAAAACGAGACATCTCCCCTGCGAGTTTCCCCTCTTCGACTAATTCCATACAAGCCGTTGAAATCGCTTCAAAAGGGACTTCTTCAAACTGGCTAGACTCCAACAGTTGCTTGACATTGGGTAATATTTGTTCAGCATGTAAGTAAACATGTCCTTCACTGAGAGAAGCCGCATTTAACAAATGAAAAACGGCCGCTTTAATTCGATCAGGATGTTTTCCTGTCATTCCGAGTTTAGAACCTAATTCGTCCGCGCGATGAAAACCAATTCCTTCTATATCTTCAATAAGACGAAACGGGTTTTTCATTAACATTTCAATGGTTTCTTCACGATAAGTTTGGTAAATCCGCATGGCAAGCTGAGGACCGAAGCCCCATCCATTCAATTGAATCATTACACGCTCTAAACCAAGATTTTGCTCTAACCCTAAGCGAATCGTGTCTTTCTTTTCTTGCGCAAGTCTCGGAATGACGTTTAACGCTTCGGGATCATCTAAAATGATTCGAATCGCATCTTTCCCTAACTTTTTTACAATGGTTTCAGCCGTTTTACGCCCAATTCCATGGAACAAATCACTCGATAAATAATGAATGATGCCTTGCTCAGTTTCAGGAACATCTTTTGCAAATGTCTCCACTTGAAACTGCGTTCCATACTTTGGATGCTGTTTTATTTGACCAGTAAAACGATACGTTTCTTCATTCGTTAGTTGGGGGAAATACCCAGTAATAATAATTTCTTTATCATCATTAGGTATATTCGTTTCGTTGATTTTAAGTTTTACAATGGAGAATAAATTTGTGGAGTTATGAAAAATAGTGACGACAGGTTTGCCTGTAATATGCATTTCTTGCTGTTCAAATAATTCATTTTGACTTGACAAAACTGTCGCCTCCTTTTCAATCGTTATTTTCTTAATGAAATCATATCGTACACATAACGTGCTTGATCAAACTTCGGTTGTAATGTGTATGCTTGTTTTAAATGATACAAAGCATCATCTATACGCTCTGTAGACACTGCGTATAACACACCTAAATTATAGTGCGCATCTGCATTGTTCAAGTCTTCATGAATGACATACATAAATTCAGGTTCTGCTTCTTTGAACATTTCTAGAGCTGCTAATACAATGCCATAAGATAAGCGAATTTGAACATCCGTTGGATCGAGTTCAGCTGCACGTTGTAAATATGGAAGCGCTAGTTTTTCGTTCCCTAACCGTTCAAAACATTTCCCCATCATAAAGAAGACATCCGCACCTTGTATGCCAAATTTAACTGCTTTTTCATAAAGCTTTACTGCTTCCTCAAAGCGTTCTTGCTCGTAATATAAATTGGCTAACCCATAAAATGCAGTAGCTGCTTCAGCATCAAGCGTGATCGCCTTTTGGAAGAAACGCTCTGCCCGATCTGTTTCATTCATTCGTGCTAACAAATTGCCGAAATTGATGTAACCTAATGGATTATTTGGTTCTTCTTCAATGGCGTTATTAAAATGAACAACCGCTTGTTCATAATCTTTATTCTGAATGGCCGCAATGCCAAGTTCAAGTTCATTCATTTTCTCACTCCTAGTCCATTAGCCAACATAAGTTAATTTTTTGCCGTGTTTCATAACTTCATCGATCGTTCCTCCACCTAAGCACACATCCCCATCATATAAAACAACTGCTTGACCAGGTGTAATGGCCCGGACAGGTTGCGCGAATGATATAATGGCGCAGTTAGCAGGAGTTAATTCAACTTCTACTTGAACATCTTCTTGACGGTATCTAAATTTAGCCGTACAAGAGAATGTTTTATTTTTAGGTTCAGTTGTTGTAAAACTCATATTTACTGCCGTTAATTGATCAGAAAATAACGCTTCATGGTGTATGTTTTGTCCTACAAGTAATTCGTTTTTTGCAAGGTTTTTCCCTAGAACAAACCAAGGATCACCTGCTCCACCAATGCCTAAACCTTGACGTTGACCAATTGTGTAATACATTAATCCGTCATGACTGCCCATTTTCTCACCATCCATTGTCACCATTTCACCAGGTTGCGCCGGCAAATATTGACTTAAGAATTCCTTGAAATTACGTTCGCCGATAAAGCAGATACCAGTAGAATCTTTTTTAGTTGCAGTTGCAAGTCCCGCTTCTGCTGCGATTTCACGAACCAATTTTTTCTCAAGATGGCCAATGGGGAACATAACCTTTGATAATTGGTCTTGAGATAATTGATTTAAAAAGTACGTTTGATCTTTATTATTATCAAGTCCACGTAGAAGTTGAGTTTCCCCATCCACTTCTTTTACTTGTGCGTAATGACCAGTTGCTAAATAATCAGCACCTAGACTGACGGCATGTTCTAAGAAAGCTTTAAACTTAATTTCTTTGTTACACATCACATCAGGATTTGGTGTTCTTCCTGCTTTGTATTCTTCTAAAAAGTAAGAAAACACTTTATCCCAGTACTGTTTCTCGAAGTTCACCGAATAATAAGGAATACCGATTTGGTTACATACTTTAATAACATCGTCATAATCTTCAGTAGCTGTACATACACCATTTTCATCAGTGTCGTCCCAGTTTTTCATAAAGATTCCGATTACATCATAACCTTGTTGTTTTAGTAAATGAGCTGCAACGGACGAATCAACGCCCCCCGACATGCCAACAACGACACGTGTATTTGCAGGATCTTTTAGTTGTTGCATTGATTCTCACCTTTTCTAATTTATTTTACAAGCTATTTTACAAGTCGTCTAACTATATTAACTGTTAAAATAGCTGCTGCTTTTACTTCCGCATCCGTGATCCCGTAACCAAAACTAAAGCGAATTGAATTACGTAGTTCACTTGCTTCTTCACCGTACATAGCGACTAGCACGTGAGAAGGATTTATTGAACCTGCTGTGCATGCTGAACCACTCGAAACACTTAACCCCGCTATGTCTAAATTAACGAGTAGTGACTCTACATCGGTACCAGCAAAGCTAACATTCATTATATGTGGAAGCATTGATTGTTCATCTCCATTTAACTTGAAATCAAGGTTAGCTTGTTCAAAAATTGAAATCATATTATTTTTATAGTGATTATATTGTTCGCGCTTTTCTTCCATCGTTTGTTGTGCGATAGAAACTGCTTCAGCGAATGCTAAAATGCCCGGGACATTTTCAGTTCCAGCACGGCGTTTTCGTTCTTGTTGTCCACCAAAAAGTTGAGCTGCTAATTTGGTGCCTTTTCTTTGATACAAAAAGCCAATTCCTTTAGGTCCATTGATTTTATGTGATGAGACAGATAAAAGATCCACATTTAAATCAGCAACTGAAATAGAAAGCAATCCGTATGCTTGAACAGCATCTGTATGAAAAGTTGCCTTGTGATCTTTCAACAATTCTCCAATTTCTTTAATTGGTTGAATCGTTCCCACTTCATTATTACCAAGCATTATCGTCACTAAAATCGTATCATCACGAAGTGCATCTTTGACATCTTCTGTAGCTATACGACCCTGTTCATTTACAGGTAAATACGTTACGTCATACCCTTCTTTTTCAAGCTTTTCACATGCACTTAAGACAGCATGGTGCTCTATTTGAGAAGTGATAATATGTGTCCCTTCACTTTTCCTTGCGTAAGCGGTTCCGAAAATTGCTAAATTATCTGCTTCCGTCCCACCACTGGTCAAAATGATTTCTTGATCTTTTGCACGAATACTTTTCGCTAAATACTCACGAGCATTGTCTAGTTGTTTTCGCGCTTCACGGCCAGCAGCATGGATGCTAGATGGATTGCCATAAACTTGTCCCATCGTTTCAACCAATTTTGCTATGACTTGTGGATGTACAGGCGAAGTGGCTGCGTGGTCTAAATATATTTTAGTCATGTCGTACTCCTTTTTGAACACGTACTTAAATGTAATACATATACCCTTCATCTGAAGACGTTTCACTGTATTTGGCTAAATCTTCAATTGTTGTTGTATCTAAAACGGTCTTCACTGCATCTCGAATACGCATCCATAATTCTCTTTGAGGAGGCGCTTCATCTTCAATTCCTTCAACAGGTTGAATCGGTCCTTCTAAGACACGTATAACATCCCCAGAAGAAATTAAATGAGGGGGTTTTGAAAGCATATATCCCCCATGCGCTCCTCTGACACTTTTAACTAGTCCTGAATTACGCAGTGAAGAGACCAATTGTTCTAAATAGGCCTCTGATAAATCATTGTCTGATGCTATTTGACGGAGTGGCACGGGACCTTCTCCAAATTGTTTGGCTAAAGCAATCATAATCGTTAAACCATAACGACCTTTTGTTGATATTTTCACGTTATCCACCTCTATAAATCCTCTAAATTCTTCATATAGTATAGCACATTTCCTACCATTCTACTGTGAAATGACTTTTCACATATGAACACGTATAATGGAGAACAAATGTACGAATATAGGAGGTACTCATATTGCAAAACGAACCACTTGCTTATCGAATGAGACCGCATAAATTGGACGAAATCGCTGGTCAACAAGACATTATTGGAGTAAATACTCCTTTATATAAAATGATTTTAAATGGACATGTTCCATCCATGTTATTATACGGCGAACCAGGAATCGGTAAGACATCTCTTGCCTACGCCATTGCTGGTACAAGTAATCTACCGTTCATTGCCCTTAATGCTACTCGTTCAGGAAAGAAAGAAATAGAAGAAGTAGTCAATGAATCGCGCATGACAGGAAAAGTCTTGTTATTTTTGGATGAGATCCATAGATTCAATAAACTACAACAAGACACCTTACTTCCTCATGTTGAAAATGGCTCTATTGTATTAATTGGAGCTACAACTGAAAACCCTTTTCATGATGTAAATCCTGCCATTCGTTCTCGCTGTGGTGAAATTAAGCAATTGAAACGATTAACAGCTGATGATTTACTAACACTTATCAAACGAGCACTTACCGACAACAAGCGCGGACTAGGTCGACAGACGATTCAAATTTCACAAGAACAGCAAATGAAAATAGCTGATTCGTCAAATGGAGATGCAAGAAAAGCATTAACACTTCTCGAATCTGTCGTTTCGGCATCAGATGAAGAAGATGGTGTCACCATAATTGATGATGCTTTACTGCAAAACTTGGTCGATCGAATTGGTGTTTTTGGTGATAAAAAAGGTTCTCATTTCTACAATCTATTGTCAGCTCTGCAAAAGTCAGTACGAGGAAGTGACGTTAATGCTGCCATGTATTATTTAGCTCACTTGCTTGAAAATGGTGATTTAGTAGCTGTCTCAAGACGACTACTCGTGATGGCATATGAAGATATTGGCGTAGCGAACCCATCTGTCGGTCCACATGTTCTCGCAAGCATTCAAGCTGCAGAACGATTAGGATTACCCGAGGCACGCATTCCTTTAGCAAGCGCAGTCGTTGAGATGTGTTTATCGGAGAAATCAAACTCAGCTTACAAAGCAATCGATGCTGCTATTGCTTCGATTCATGCAGGAAAAGTTGGCGAGATACCAAGTCATTTAAAAGATACTCATTATGTTGGTGCAGCAACCCTCGGACACGAAGGGTATGTATATCCACATAACACCCCCATTGGATCCTTCGGCGGTTGGGCCAATCAGACGTATCTTCCAGACAATTTACTGAAGTCGAAGTTTTACAAACCCGTTCTTGCAGGCGAAGAAAAGAAACTTGCTGGAATATACGAGAAATTAGAGTCATTCAAACAAAAGAAGAAGTGAATCGCGTTTATGCGATTCACTTCTTCTTTTTGATTATGTTTTGTCCAGGAAAGAGCGAATAAATTAGGAGACAATTGGTTAGTTGCCTCAATTGAGCGAAAAGTTGCCACATTAACTGCAAAAGTTGACTCATTCCAATGAAAAGTTGCCCCATTCACACTAGTAGTTGCCTCAATTCCTCAAATTTGTCCAAAAACGAATTGTTAAGAACGCACTCGTTTCACTGGAATTTCGCTTGTAATATCATTAATGACCCAACTTGCTGCTACTAATCCAGCCACTGAAGGTACAAATGCATTTGATGATGGAGGCATTTGAGCTTTACGGAATTTTGCATCGGGTTTCCCAACCGTCTCGACTACATCTGCTCTGACGATTATTGGACTCTCGTCTGAAAAGACCACAGGAATGCCTTTATAAATACCTTCTTTACGCAATTTCTTGCGAATGACTTTTGCTAATGGATCTGTATGTGTTTTTGAAATATCCTCGATTTTAAAACGAGTAGGATCCGTTTTGTTTGCTGCACCCATACATGAAATAATTTTCACTCCGCGCGTTAAACATTCTTTCATTAAATGTATTTTGTAAATGATCGTATCTGAGGCATCAATTACATAATCCACATTATGACTGAAGAAATCTTCAAATGTTTCTTCGGTGTAGAACATGTGTAAATCGTGCACTTCACACTCGGGGTTTATATCTAGAATTCGTTCTTTCATGACTTCTGATTTCGAGCGCCCTATGGTTGAGATATACGCAACAAGTTGGCGATTAATATTGGTTATATCGACATTGTCTTTATCCACAAGAATGATTTTTCCGATGCCGCTTCTTGCACATGCTTCAGCTGCAAACGAGCCAACGCCACCTATTCCTAAAATGGCCACCGTTGTATTTTTTAAAAGGTCAACACCTTCTGATCCTATTGCTAATTCATTTCGAGAATATTGATGTAACATTTGTTGTCCTCACAATCTATATCGTTTTAGTAGGGATTATACTCAATAAAAACCCCCTAGCTTGTAAAAAGCTAGAGGGATTATACATAATGTAGGACGAATCCCAATCGTGCCGTCATTATGAAGCGTATCGTTTTGAGCCCGCACACAGCAGGTGGGTATCCACTTTGTAACTTAAAACGTCCCCTGGGGGCATGTTAGCCATTACAAAAGAAAGGATTCCCGACGATAAAATAGTTCGGTCAAAATCGATGTGGCAATTAACGAACACATCAGGATTCGTGTTACCTGTATATTATCATATCCATTTTAGAAATACAACAACATTATTTTATTAATTTCTGACTTTTCTGAATGCTAATTGCTAAGGATAATTCTTTCAATTGTTCTTCTGAAACTGCACTTGGTGCCTTAGTCAAAATGTCACTTGCGCTCGCAGTTTTAGGGAATGCGATTGTGTCACGCAAGTTGGTACGACCAGCTAATAGCATCACTAAACGGTCTAGTCCTAATGCGATGCCACCATGTGGAGGCGTTCCATATTCAAAAGCCTCAAGTAAGAAGCCAAATTGTGCAGTTGCTTCTTCTTTAGTAAATCCGAGAATGCTAAACATTTTTTCTTGAACATCACGTTCATAAATACGTAATGATCCACCACCAAGCTCGTAGCCATTTAATACTAAGTCATAAGCTTGAGCTCTTACTTTCTCAGGATTAGTATCCATTAATTCTAAGTCTTCAACAAATGGCATTGTGAAAGGATGATGGGCTGCATAGTAACGACCATCTTGTTCGTCATATTCAAATAATGGCCAGTCAATTACCCATAGAAATGCAAATTTACTTTCATCGATTAGTCCAAGTTCTTTTCCTAATTTCATTCGAAGTGCACCTAACGAATCAGCTACAACTGATTTCTTATCAGCTACAAATAATAATAAGTCCCCTGCTTCAGCTTGAAGTGTTTGAGTTAATTTCTCACCAGCTTCACCATCAAAGAATTTCGCAATTGGTCCCTTTAACCCTTCTGCATCAACTTTCAGCCACGCTAAACCTTTAGCTCCATAACGGCCGGCAAACTCACCTAATGCATCAATGTCTTTTCGTGAATAATTAGCAGCAGAACCCTTTACATTAATTGCTTTAACTTGTCCGCCATTTTCAACTGCGCCAGCAAAAACTTTGAATGAAGATTCAGCAACTAATGAAGATACATCTTGTAATTCTAAGCCAAATCGTACATCTGGCTTATCTGAGCCGAAACGATCCATGACTTCTGAGTATTTCATCCGTTGGAAAGGTGTCTCAATGTCAATCCCTTTAATATCTTTCATCATTTTCTTCATCATGCGTTCGTTCATTTCTAAAATGTCTTCCATAGACATGAAACTCATTTCCATGTCTATTTGTGTGAATTCAGGTTGACGATCTGCACGCAAATCTTCGTCACGGAAACAACGAGCAATTTGGTAGTACTTTTCAAAACCAGATACCATTAACATTTGTTTAAATAATTGAGGTGATTGTGGCAACGCGTAAAATTCTCCATCATGAACACGACTTGGAACTAAATAGTCACGTGCTCCTTCTGGTGTTGATTTCGTCAATATAGGTGTTTCTATTTCTAAGAAAGTTTCATCATCTAAGAAACGACGAATTGATTTAGTAACTTCTGAACGCATTTTAAATATTTCATACATAACCGGACGACGAAGATCTAAGTAACGATACTTTAAGCGCAAATCCTCACTTACTTCAGATTGGTTCTCAATCGCGAAAGGCGGATTCTTTGCTTCATTAATAATGGTCACATGCGATGCTTGGACTTCTATACGGCCAGTTTTCATGTTTGCATTCATTTGTGTTTCTTGACGTGCAACCACTTTACCGTGCACTTCAACCACATATTCATTACGTAATTTGTCACCGATTGCTAATGCTTCAGCTGATATTGCAGGGTTGAAAACAATTTGGACAATGCCAGTTCGGTCGCGAAGATCTACAAATATCAGTCCGCCTAGATCACGTCTTTTTTGTACCCATCCTTTTAATACGACTTGGTGTCCAATTGCTTGATCTGCTACTTCTCCACATGGATGTGTACGTTTTGTCATGCTAATTCCTCCGTTGCTTTAGATGCGATTTCAGTAAAGTTCTCTACTATTTCTTCAAATGTAAGTTGTTGTTGATTTCCGTTCGCTAAGTACTTCAATGAAATTTTACCACTTTCAAGTTCATTGTCTCCGATCACAACTGAAAACTTGGCATTTAATCGATCGGCAGATTTCATTTGAGCTTTTACTTTACGATCCAAATAATCCATTTCGGCTGAAACATTGTTTTGACGAAGCTGCGAGACAAACGATACTGCTTTATCCTTCGCCGCTTCCCCCATTGCTACTACATAGACATCCAGTGTCGGGAGGTTTTCAAAAGTTTGACCTTCAGCTTCTAATGCTAATAACAATCTTTCAATACTCATACCAAAACCAATACCAGGGGACTCCGGACCACCTAAATCTTCAACTAAACCGTTGTAGCGGCCACCTCCAGCAAGTGTCGTAATGGCACCGAACCCTTCTCCTTCACTCATAATTTCAAATGCAGTGTGATTATAGTAATCAAGGCCGCGTACTAAATTCGGATCAACCTCATATTTAATGTTTAAAATATCTAAGTAATGTTTTACTTTTCCGAAATAAGCAGCAGATTCTTCGTTCAAATAATCCGGGAGTTTTGGAGCGGTTGCCATTAATGGATTCTCTCGATCAACCTTACAGTCGAGAATTCGTAACGGGTTTTTTTCTAATCGATTTTGACAATCAGAACAAAACTCTTGGATGTGTGGTGAGAAGTGAGCACTCAGTGCAACTCGGTGAGCTTGTCGACTTTCAGTGTCCCCTAGTGAATTGATCACCAATTTAATCTGCTTTAGTCCTGCTTTTTGATACACAGTCATAGCAAGAGCCATAACTTCTGCGTCTATGCTTGGATCTTGACTACCTATTGCTTCAACTCCAAATTGAACGAATTGACGATAGCGACCTGCTTGTTGACGTTCATAGCGGAACATCGGACCTGTGTAATACAGTTTTACGGGTTGATTTGGTAAACCAAATAATTTATTTTCGACAAAAGAACGGACAACGGGAGCAGTTCCTTCAGGACGTAAAGTTAATGAGCGATCGCCTCTATCGGTAAATGTGTACATCTCTTTTTGAACGATATCGGTTGTATCACCAACACTTCGTGTGAATAGCTCAGTATGTTCAAAAATTGGCGTTCGAATTTCTTTGTATTGAAACAATCGACAAGTATCACGAATAAGTTCTTCGACTGCTTGCCACTTTTCGGTTTCACCTGGTAATAAATCTTTCGTTCCTCTAGGCACATTAATCGACATATTAATGGCTCCTCTCTTTGACAAATAAAAAAAGCTCTCGTCTCTTGCGTAAATACGCAAGGGACGAGAGCTATTGTAAGCTTCCGCGGTTCCACCCTAGTTGACACAAATTACATGTGTCCTCTCAAGTCCGGATAACGGCCGGTTCCGTTTTCACCTACTACACCTACTAAGTGTTTCGATGAAAAGCCTATCATGTGTTGTTCACTGAGTGCTTCTGTAGGAAAGATTTCAGCCACGTCTTTCCCTCTCTTAACAGCGTTTTAAACAGTTACTTTCATGGTCATTGGCGCTTTGTTTGATTCAGATTATACTTTATCTTAATGATTGGACAAAAGAATGTCAACCTTTTTCAAAAAGCTATAGTTTTTTCAGTAATTAAACTCTACAATAAGTAAATGGAGGGATTTTATGCGAAAATTTAAACTACAGCAAAGCATGCAAATATTTCTAGCACTTATTCTATTATTAACACTTATACTTCCTTCAATAACACAAGCAAATGGGCAAAGTATTCAGTCGACAGTATCGAAGCTTAATATACGATCTGGTCCTGGACTAGCCTATCCAATCATCGCTTCTCTGCAAAGGGGTGACCAAATGCTTGTACTTGAACAACAAGGTGATTGGACCAAGATTCGTCGTGGATCATCTGAAGGCTGGGTAGCTTCTTGGTACACGAAAAAAATTGGTGAAAAGAAAACTCAAACAAATCAACTCATCATATCAAAAGTAAATGGGTTAAACGTTCGCTCACAAGCTTCTATTGATTCTGCGGTTCTTACACAATTATCTGCCGGTGACCAAGCTACACTCCTAGCAGATTATGGTCAATGGGTCGAAATTTCAACTAATCAAGTAAAAGGCTATGTAGCAAAAGATTTCATAACGATTCAAAAAAGCGAATCAACGCCTACTAAGCAAAAAATAGTTAATGGCAATCACTTTGAGGTGGCTGTTGATCGACTGAATGTACGCTCTAAGCCCGATTTAACAGCCAAAAAAGTTTCCACAGTTAGTAAAGGGGAACGGTATAAAATCATAGAAAAACAACATAACTGGGTAAAAATTCAGCTTTCGGCAGAAAAAAGTGGATGGGTGTATTCATTTTATGGGACGTTAACAACTGGAGCTACAACCTCTTCAGTTAAAAAGGAAAAGCAAAGCAAATCAAAATCAACTTCTATTAAAAACATCTCTATTGTATATAATGGGACAAATTTAAGAGAGTCTCCTTCTACTGCTAGTCAAGTAGTTTACCGCGCCAATGCGGGGGAATCGTTTAAAACAGTTGGACAAAGTGGTGACTTCTATGAAGTTACAACACCAAAAGGTGCAACTGCATATGTTGCGAACTGGGTTGTCTCAACAGATGATACTAAAAAGGAAGTTGAACAGCAGCAATCTAACGTTACACGAAAGAAAGGTACTTTAAACGGTCTAACCCTAGTCATTGATCCGGGACACGGCGGAAATGATCACGGAACAACTGGCGTTCGTGGAACTGATGAAAAAGGGATTGCGCTTCGTACTTCACAAATTTTAGCTAATAAACTTCGAGCAGCTGGCGCAAATGTCGTATTAACACGTGACTCGGACGTATATGTAGACTTACGTAAACGCGTTGCACTAAGTCATCAATTGGCAGCAGATGCATTTATAAGTGTCCATTACGATGCTACAGATAGTAGTGCAATTAATGGCTTTACTACCTATTACACACATGGATATCAAAAAAATCTTGCACAAAGTGTTAATACAGGACTTGGAGGAAAAATCAACTTGCGTGATCGTGGAGCTCAACCTGGGAACTATTTTGTGTTACGTGAAAATCGTCAACTAGCTATTTTGATTGAACTCGGTTTCCTTAGTAACCCGTCCGAAGAACGAGCGGTTACATCAGAAAAATTTAGAGAACAAGCCTCATTAGGAATCTATAATGGCGTAATAAACTATTTTGATAATCAGCTAAATAAGTAATTTGACAGAACTAGAAAAAGGGTATTCCAAAAGAGAAAATTTTGGAATACCCTTTTTTATTGGCAATTTTTAATTCCACACAAATAACGAAAATTTAGAGCCATTCGCGTCTTACAACTCCACAACACTTACATGAGAGCAAGAATGTCGTTTGACTAGTTCATGAGGAACAATGATACGTTTTACTGGAACTTTAGGATTGGCCAAAATTTGAATTAGACTCTTGGCTGCTTGATATCCAATCTCGAAGATATTTATCTCGACTGAAGTTAATGGAGGATTGGATAGTTCTGCAAATAATACGTTGTTGAAACTTAGTATTGAAATATCATCGGGTACGGAGATGTTCATTTCCGATAAGGTATTGAGCACACCAAGTGCTATTAAATCATCTGCTACTACTAAAGCTGTAGGTGGATCTTGCAAGTTCATGAGCTTACCTATCGCTTCCCGTCCACCTTCGCGCAAAAACTGGCTATGAATAATATAATCATCATTACTTCGAATTCCAGCATCACGTAAAGCTTTTTCGAATCCGAGTAATCGTTCGACGGTGACAACAAAATTTAAATCTCCACCAATAAAACCAATTTGTTCATGGCCTAGGCTAAGCAAATAATTGGTCACTTCTTTTGATGCCATATAATTATCGTTATCCACGTATGTAATCAGTTCCACGTCTTTAAACGGTTTTCCAATAACTACAAACGGAAAATTTCTTTCCCTTAAATAATTCAGTACTTTGTCTTCAATACGAGAGTACAGTAGAATAACACCGTCTACACGACCACCTTGAACCATTTGAATGACACCTTCAAATATCTCTTCATCCGTATTTCCTGTATTGATTTGGAGTGCATATTGTCGCTCATTTGCACCATCACTTAATCCTCTGAAAACAGTTGGGAAAAATGGATTTTGGAAGAATACATCTGTGGAGTTTGGAAGAACTAATCCGATTACTCTAGTTGATTGATTGGCTAAACTACGTGCGATGAAGTTTGGATGGTAACCAAGCTCATCCATTGCTGCTCTAACTATAATTTTAGTTTTTTCGCTTATACGAGGATTATTTGCAATGACCCTCGATACCGTTGATGGCGCGACATTTGACAGTTTTGCAACGTCTTTAATTGTAACGGCCAATACTCATCCTCCTCTCTTGACTAGTAAATTTTTATGATACAAATATACAATTTATTAAGTAGAATCAATCAGACATGCGTTAATCTTTTACCATTCAAAAAACGTTTTAATCTAAAGAAAATAATAACAATGCATGAAAGTAAAACTACTGACATCGCTAAAAGGTATGAGATACTTAAACTACTTTTATCTGAAATGATAAATACTTCAGATGTTTCAGAGTTAACTTCTATCACATATATCCCATCACTTTCACGAACAACAATACCATCTAATAAACCGGTTAATTCTTTATTTAGTGGTAAGTCCTTGTTATCTATAATGACAGTTCGTGATTTAGTCGTATTGTTAATCGCGACGATCAGTTGTTCATCTTTATAACTACGTTTATAAACAGCCATACTAGCTTCTTCATGTAACACTTCTAATTCCCCTCTTGAAAGAGCAGGGTACTCTTGACGTCAATTCATTATCTGCATCGAAGTCCATTAATCTTCTGTTATCTGGATCTTCTCCACCGTCCAAAGCAATCACCGAGCCATAATAGACAATTGGAATCCCGGGTACTATATATAAATAGGTAAGAGCAAATTTTCACCGAGTTACCGGATCTTGCTTATTTTGAATAATATCTCTAGTAAATCGAATCATATCATGATTATCCATGAAGTTGCTCAAAAGTTCAGGTTGTCTGAAAAATGCCTTGTTGTGTTCTAGTGAAGTGAACAACCAACCTAGACTTTGATTCGGCTTGGAAAAAGTTATACGAAGATGTTCATTTTGTGAAAAATCGACAAAACTATCTATTCCTGTTTCCTCATAAGAAGATACAACACGAATATCATTATGCTAGACTTCCCCCCAATACTTCTATTGTTCCGAAGTGCTCTTCCCTCTCATAAAAGTCATTAATCCAATATTCATGATACCCTTTTTCTTCTTTATCGAATACAGGTGTCAACCAAATCGCTGTGAATCCCATTTCACTTATATAATCAAGTTTGCCGGTGATTCCTTTAAAATCCCCACCACTATATGCCTTTTGGTCTGCAGCATTTACTTTAAAACCGTTCGAACTATCTTCATTATTAAAACGGTAAATCATAATGAAATAAAAAATTTCATCCTGAAACTTTCGTTCTTCTTTTCTACTGCACTTACTGGAATTGCGAAAAAAAGAAGAAGCGGAAATAAAATGAGTACTACAAGTGTATCCCTCAATTTCCGCTCCCCCTTCATATTCCTTATTGCGCTTTGAACATTATCCTTTTGTACCACCTGCGGTCAAACCCGATACGAAATATTTTTGGAACATTAAGAAAAGAATGGCAATTGGTATGGCAATTAATACCGAACCTGCTGCAAACTTCGTAAATTCATTACCAAATTGCTTAGCAACTAATTCATATAATCCAACTGCTAGAGTGAATTTTTCTTCATCTCGTAACAAAATTCTTGCAAGAATGAAATCTCCTAACGGGGCGATGAACGAGAACAAAGCTACAACCGCAATAATTGGTTTTGCTAGAGGCATGACAATTTGGAAGAAGATACGAAAATGTCCTGCGCCATCCATTTTTGCTGATTCGTCTAGTTCTTTTGGTATCGTATCTAAGTATCCTTTCATTAGCCAAGTATTCATCGGTATAGATCCACCAACGTAAACCAAAATTAAACCAATATGTGTATCAATTAAGCCTGTACGATTGGCTAATACGTAAATAGCAATTAAAGCAGCGAAGTTTGGGATCATCTGTAATATTAGAAAAGTTAATAAGCCGTTTTTTCTTCCAATAAAACGATATCGAGAGAATGCATATGCCGTAAATGATACAGAAATAACAGATAATACCATCGTAATAACACTAATCTTCATAGAATTCCAATACCATAGCAGATAATTAGAATTTTCTAGATTAAACAAGTATTTATAATGCACGAGTGATGGGTTATTCGGGAACATTTTCGAGCCAGATAAGCTTTGTCCTGGGTTTAATGATGAACCAACTACCCAAAGTAAAGGATAAATAATGATGAAAACCATCGCTAAAATAATGATATAAGAAATTGTGAGTCGGATTAATCTACTTTTTTTATTGCTCATATTACATCATATCCTCCTCTTGGAATGACTTGGTTCTCTTAAATTGCCATAGCGCAACTGATATAACAATGATGGACAGAATCATGGTAACTGCAGCAGCTTTTCCATATTGTGCACTTGTCATGGTTAAACGATAAATCCAAGAAATTAAAATGTCAGTTCCACCTGCATTTTGTCCTGGTATTGCTGGTCCACCACCATTAAATAAGAAAATAACATTGAAGTTATTAAAGTTAAAGGTGTATTGGGTAATTAGTATTGGCGCGGTTGCAAATATAACAAGCGGCAAAGTAATTGAGAAAAACTTTTGCATAATGGAAGCCCCATCAACTGTTGCTGCCTCATACAATTCATCTGGAATAGATTGTAGTACACCCGTTGTCATGGCAAAGATGAATGGGAAACCAAGCCATGTTTGAATCATAATTAACGCAATGCGCGTCCACATTTCATTCGTCATCCAAGGTATTCCTTCCATACCAATAAACGGTAATATCGATCGATTAATGACCCCGAATGTCTCATTAAACATTCCAGAGAAAATTAATATGGTGATAAATGCAGGAACTGCCCATGGCAAAATCATAATTGTTCGAATGATAGCTTTTCCTTTTAAATCCTTTTGATTTACTAAAATCGCCAAGAAAATACCAAGTGCAACTTGTAGAGTCGTTGCACCAAAAGTCCATACAACAGTCCATGCCAGCACGGAAAAGAATGTAGTACGCCAAATTTCAAGTCTAAATATATCAACAAAGTTTTGGAAACCAATCCAATCCACCAAATTATTTGGTGGGGAATGATATAGATCATAATTCGTAAATGCTAGTAGTAATACAAATAATATAGGGAAAATGACTACGAAGATTAATAAAAAGAAGCCAGGTGTAATCATTAAATATGGAAAACCATTATCAATTAAATTATGGTATTGTTTTCGAACCGAGTTGACGGCAATACCTAAGTCACGTTTTTTCCCATTCTGATAAGCATCGTAAAGATTAAAAGAATAAATTGCGAGACCCATAATCGTAATGATAATGGCAATTATTCCATCAATCAAAAGGAAAACGGAATGATCTAACTTAGGAATCTCGCCTAAAGTCACAATCCCCCAAAAGCCTTCTCCAATCATTTCGAAAAAAACAAATCCAAATGAAGAAGAAAAGATGAGAAATATCAACCCTTTTAAAAACTGCTTATTATAAAATTGACCGAATCCTGGAATGATGGATAGCAGTAAAGCGTTTCTTCGATGATTTGTTGTGGTTTGTAAGTTTTCCATTTATGGTAGCCTCTCTTTCACTCTAGGAGAAAGTATTTGCGTTATGTATCAATCGATTTAAACCAGATGAAGCTACAATAAATTTGCAAGACTCATCTCATTTAAAGAGAAAGAGTTTTAAGTAAAATAAAAGGACAGGCCATACCTTCTTTAGTAGAAGGTACCGCCCTTATCTTTTCATCACCTTATTTAGCTGGGTGATTTGTTTCGATATTAGTTGTAATTGATTTTACAGCTTCGTCTAAAGCTTCTTGTGGCTGTGCTTTACCAGTAGCCAAAGTTTGAAGTGCTGTTGCCATTGGTCCCCAAACTTCAGCCATTTCAGGAATGTTTGGCATTGGTACAGCGTATTGAGATTGCACTGCTACTGCTTTTGCACCTTCATTGTCAGCAATAATTGGATCATCAACTAATGCAACGTTTGCCGGAATCTCAGAAACTGCCTCAAAACGAGCTTTTGAGTTTTCATCGTTTGATAAGTGTTCAATTAATTTGGTTGCCCAATAAGGATTTTCTGTGAATTCAGTTACATGCCATCCTTTAACGCCCATGAAGGTCTTTACTTGCTCTCCGTTAGGCAATATTGGCATCGGAGCAATACCGATATCAATTCCTGCATCACGCATACCTTGGAACGCCCAAGGTCCATTCATGACTGCTGCAACTTTACCTTCGTTAAATAATCCGTCCATAGCTGCGCCACCACTATCACCAATTATACCTTTAGGGAATAATCCTTCTTTGTACCATTGTTGAATGTAAGCCGCTCCTTCTGCTGCGCCTTCATTATTTAATCCGATATCGTCACGGTCTAAACCTTCAGATGATTCATTGAATACATATCCACCCATACCTGCAATTGCACCGTGTGCGAAGTAGAAGTTATCCCAAAGTGCAAGGAAACCATAGTTATCGCCTTTAGTGAAATCTTTAGAGAATGCGTAAAGTTCATCCATTGTTTTTGGAGCTTCTTCCATCAGCGCTTTATTATAAATTAAAACTGGTGTTTCCGTTGCTTTCGGTAGACCGTATAATTTCCCATCATACATTTGAGCAGTTACTGATGACTCGCTGTATGTTTTTAACACTGTATCATCTACAGTAATTTCTTGGATAAGCCCTTCAATAACTACTTGACCGATTTGATCATGTGGAAGAGTCACTACGTCTGGTGCACTTCCTGATGGACCATCAAGACGTAATTGATCACGGATTTTATCCGCCATGTTTAATTCCTTAAATTCAACTTTAATACCATGCTCTTTTTCAAACGAAGCTATAGCAGCAGGTAGCCAATCTTTACTCTTGTCTATATCTTCCCAAATAACCAATTTTTCAGGTTTAGCCTCTTCAGTCACTTCTGTACCATCTTCTCCATCGTCATCTGGTGTAGTTTCTTCTGCACGATCAGGTGCACAAGCCGCTAAAATTGTCAGTAAAAACACAAGCATCATCACTAATAAATTCTTTTTCATCATGACCCTCCTAATATCTATTTTATATTTAATACAACCGTTTGCACAAAAACGAAAAGATTGTAAAAATGAAAACGTTTTTATCATATTTCAAGCAATTAAAGAAATATAGTTATATACGTTTTTATAAAACTCTTCGTCTTTTATTAAGTTACATGTTCTTTATGAAAGCGATTGCACAATTTTAATTATAATGATTGTTTGAAAATTTACAATACTTTTTTATAATTAAATATAGTGAAAAGTATAAAGTGGAAGATGCCCTCTAGCTCAATAGTTATAGTATGAAATATGACTACACGACTTCATGGTCCTCCAAGAAGGGGCATATGGGAAATCTCTATGTAGCATGACCTTTCACCTATTCAATCCAAATCTTGGTTTGAATTGTAAAATGACTTTTTACAATATAATATTGAGTTACTTGTATTTTTTTGTTAATCTGAAACGTAGTTTTACTATTTTTTACTCAATCAATTATATAAGGAGTGTTTTACATGGAGCGATCTGCAGTTTTTCACCGACCTGGAAATAATGATTCCTATATTTTTGACGAATCGACTTTGGCTATTAGAATTCAAACAAAAAAAGATAATGTAGACAGCATCCAGCTTCTTTATGGTGATCCTTATATTTGGAAAGATGGTAAGTGGATATTCCAAAGAATTGACATGTTATTAAACGCTACAGATGCTCTATTTGATTACTGGGAAGTTAAAATTACACCAGCACATCGAAGAATTCGATATGGCTTTGAATTACATGCCCAAGATGAAATTCTTCTGTATACAGAAAAAGGTTTTTATGAAGAATCTATCGATGACTGTTCCTATTATTTTTGCTTCCCATACCTTCATGCATCCGAACTTTTCGATGCACCAGCTTGGGTTAAAGGTACAAATTGGTATCAAATTTTCCCTGAAAGATTCGCAAACGGAAATCCCTCAAATGACACACAACATGTTATTCCCTGGGGATCAGCTGAACCTACTCAAAGTAATTTCTTTGGTGGAGATATCGAAGGTGTCATTCAACATCTCAATCACTTAGTGGAACTAGGCATAAATGGTATCTATTTAACACCAATTTTCACGGCGCAATCCAACCATAAGTATGACACGATTGATTATTTTGAAATAGATCCTCAATTTGGGACGAAAGAAGATTTTAAAAGATTAGTAAAAGAATGCCATGCAAGAGGAATAAAATTGATGCTTGACGCTGTTTTCAATCATTGTGGGTATTATTTTCCTCCTTTCCAGGACGTATTGGAAAAAGGGCAACAGTCTGACTATGTCAACTGGTTTTATCCACATAACCTCCCGCTTCATGGAGGGCAACATCCGAACTATGAGACCTTCGGGTTTGTCGAATCCATGCCAAAACTTAATACTCAACATCCAGAAGTTAAGAAATACTTACTAGATGTTGCATCCTATTGGATTAAGGAATTTGATATTGATGGATGGCGGCTCGATGTTGCAAATGAAGTTGATCATCAATTTTGGAGAGAGTTCCGCACCGTTATACGCAAACAAAAACCAGATATCTATATTCTCGGTGAAATATGGCATGATTCCATGCCTTGGCTATTAGGTGATCAGTTTGATGCGGTCATGAACTATCCCTTTACTACCAATGTCTTGAATTTATTAGCGAATCAAACGATTTCAGCTCAAGAATTTATGAATGCCATGACAACTGTTATTCAGAGTTATCCTAAAAATGTCATGGATGTCACATTTAATCTAGTAGGTAGCCATGACACTCCTAGAATACTTACAGAATGTCAGGAAGATGTAAGCCGAGTAAAACTTATATACACTCTTTTATACACATTTATAGGGTCTCCATGCATGTATTATGGAGACGAGATTGGTATGACAGGTGGTCGCGACCCAGGTTGCCGCAAATGCATGGAGTGGAATCCAGATAATCAAAACTTAGATTTACTTGATCATGTAAAAAAATTAATTTCCCTCCGTCAAACGGAAAAATTACTGGCCAATGAGGGAGACTTCCAATTCTTAAATCACATAGAAACAGAAATTGTTGCTTACCGGAAATATCAGGGTGACCGAAATGTCCTGGTCATCATTAACCCCACTAATAGCGAAAAAACGTTCAAGATACCCTACTCACTTAAAGGATTAGTCATTAAAAATATGTGGACTGAGGAACAATTTAGTTCAAATGTTGATACTAATGAAGTTAAACTTGAATCTTTCGGGTTTAAGATTTTAGCTTATCAACATGGTTCAGACGTCGAAACTATATAGAAATTTCACTTAATTTTGTCCATGAAAAAACACCCTTGATTTATCGAGTAGTAGTACTACTATGGCTAAATAAAGAAGGATGTTTTTTCTTAACGGGTTCTCTTCTGAGGTGCAAAAACTTAAAATACAACACAAAAGGATTACCAATTCGCAATTGAATTGGTAATCCTTTATTTGTTGATGCATCAATTTTCTTACTCTAAAATCACTATTTTTAACTTTATAATTAACAACCTATTTAGTCGCACTACAATAGAAGTTGTATTGCAATTAAGTATTATGCTAATCGATATGTTAATTATTAGCATCTGCAAATTGCTTATCACACTAACGACGTACGGTTATTTCGAAAAGATTGGAGATACTAATGGAACAAGGAAATTGGCTCATTAATATTAACCGCATCGACCATATTTTGTAGCAAAGGAGGGATTAAATGTATTCTTACAAAAAAATAATGGTGATATCTTTATATGCACTTGTCCTTCTGATTTTAAGTGGATTCATCAAGGAAGGTCGAGAAGAATGTTTACAATGTGTAGAGTGCTATGACAAAGCTTGGGATGACGGCTATGAATTAGGAAAAGCAACTGGAGTAGTTAATGAAAGATACAGAATAATTCGCAATCTTATTAAGGGCAAGATGACAGATGAACAAATTATTCAGTACGCACATACATCCTATGTGGAATTAGAAGATGTCAAAAACCAATTAAAAGGTTTGAATGGTAAATTTGAATTTGAAATTCCTCAATGACCCATTGCTCAACTAACTGGTGTTTAAGTTAAACAAGACTAATAAATATTTGGCGGAAAAACTCAGCCTCTTAGTTGGGTATATTTGTTCGATATTAACAAAAAAGCACCGCTAAAATGCGATGCTAATTTGGTTTACTTTTTATATGCTTTTTCTGCTCGTTTTTGAGTTTTGCACCCCTCAAGAGAAACCGTTAGTTTTTTCTTGTCTCACTTGATTATTATCATTTTGATTCAACAATTAATGTTACTGGGCCGTCGTTAGTTAAGGTTACATTCATCATTGCTCCAAAGACGCCGGTCTCAACTTGAAGATTTTTTTGACGTAGCTCATCGTTAAATAAATCCCAAAGTGGTTTTGCAACTTCAGGTTTAGCCGCTTCACTAAAACTAGGGCGTCTGCCTTTTTTCGTATCACCATATAGTGTGAACTGAGAAATAGATAATATTGCCCCATTCTCTTCAAAAATGGATCGATTCATTTTACCTTCATGATCTTCAAATAAACGTAGATTAGCTATTTTTTCTGCTAAGTATCTAACATCTTCTTGTGTGTCTTCATGTGTGATGCCGACTAACAGGACAAAACCTTTATTAATTTGCCCCGTGACTTCCCCATTGACTTCCACTTTTGCATGTAAACTTCTCTGTAATACGACTTTCATATTTAAAACCTCAATTCGTCATACGTTGCACAGAATGAATATCGGGAATTTGTTTAATACGCTCTACTATTTTTATTAAATGAGCTGTATTTGTAATCATAAGCGTCATATGAATGGTCGCAATTTTATCTCGATCGGCTTTCCCACTAACAGCCGAAATGTTCGTTTTACTTTCATTGACAACTTGCATCACTTCGTTTAATAAACCAGCACGATCGAATGCAGAGATTTCAATATCAACTTGATATTCTTTTCTATTCATCGTCGTTAATTGGTCGCTCCACTCCACTTCAATGATTCGCTCGTTACCCTTTGCAACAACCACATTTGGACAATCATTTCGGTGAACAGAAACCCCGCGTCCTTTTGTTATAAATCCGACGATTTCATCGCCTGGAACCGGACGACAGCATCTAGATAAACGAATGAGTAGATTATCAATTCCTTTTACGATAACACCAGATTCCGTGACTTTTCGAACTAGAGGTGTGTGCATTTCTTTAGTTATTTTTTCTAGCGCCTCTTCTTGCTCACGAATTTTACGCATTTTTTCAGCTAAGCGATTAACGACTTGTTGTGCAGTAATTCCATTAAAACCAACCGCAGCAAACATATCTTCTTCGCTTGTGAAATTGTATTTAGCACAAACACGTTTAATATTTTCATTGTTTAATACTTCTTTTATGTCGAACTCTTGAGCTTTAATTTCCTTTTCAATCATTTCGCGACCTTTATGGACATTATCGTCACGTAATTGCTTTTTAAAGAATTGCTTAATCTTATTTTTAGCCTGTGACGATTGAGCTATTTTTAACCAGTCTCTACTTGGGCCAAAAGATTGTTTCGAAGTTAAAATTTCAACAATATCACCTGTTTTTAATTTGGTATCAAGTGGCACCATTTTTCCGTTTACTTTTGATCCAATCGTTTTGTTTCCGATTTCTGAATGGATTCTATAGGCAAAATCAATAGGAACCGATCCTGCTGGAAGTTCCATGACATCTCCTTTTGGGGAGAATACATAGACCATATCAGAGAATAGATCAAATTTAAGTGACTCCATAAACTCTTCCGCATTTGAAGAATCATTTTGGTACTCTAAAATTTCTCTAAACCATGTAAGCTTAGTATCAACCGATTTATTCGATGACTCTACTTTTTTACCTTCTTTATAAGCCCAGTGAGCAGCTAAACCAAACTCGGCGATTCGATGCATATCTTCTGTACGAATTTGCACTTCTAAAGGATCACCTTGTGGACCAACCACAGTTGTATGAAGAGATTGGTATAAGTTTTGTTTAGGCATAGCAATATAATCTTTGAAACGTCCAGGCATAGGCTTCCACAACGTATGAATAATCCCTAAAACAGCGTAACAATCCTTAATACTATTAACCGTGATTCGAACAGCAAGTAAGTCATAAATCTCGTTAAACTGTTTGTCCTGTACGACCATTTTTTTATAAATGCTATAAATATGTTTAGGTCGTCCAAATAAATCAGCCGCGATTTCAACGTTTTTCAGTTCAACTTTAATGCCTTCCATAACATTGTTTAAGTAATCTTCGCGCTCATTACGTTTTCGTTTCATTAAATTCACTATACGATAGTATTGTTGTGGATTTAAATAGCGCAATGAAATGTCTTCAAGTTCCCATTTAATTGTAGATATTCCGAGACGATGAGCAAGAGGCGCAAATATTTCAAGCGTTTCACTCGCTTTGATTAGTTGTTTTTCAACTGGTTGAAATTTCAATGTACGCATATTATGTAACCGGTCTGCTAATTTTATTAATATGACGCGAATATCTTGGGCCATGGCAACAAACATTTTACGATGATTTTCAGCTTGCTGTTCTTCTTTTGACATAAATTTAATTTTGCTTAACTTCGTGACACCTTCCACTAAAAGTGCAACTTCTTCACTAAATTCACGTACGATATCTTCCCTATGGATGTCGGTATCTTCTACGACATCATGTAAAAACCCTCCAGCTACTGTTTCGGGATCCATTTGAAGTTGTGCTAATATCCCTGCTACTTGTATCGGGTGAATAATATAAGGCTCTCCCGATTTTCTGAATTGTTCTCTGTGAGCATACTCCGCCATTTCATATGACTTTTTGACAAACTCTACGTGATTGTCATTCATGTAAGTAGCGACTAATGAAAACACTTCTTCAGCTGTAAATACTTGGTCTTTCGCCATGTCGATAACCAGACTCCATTCGCTTTCGATATATATATGTATGTCCTATTGTATAAAAAAAAAGATGAACTTGTAAAGTCCACCCTCTTTTATATTTAGTATTGCATCAAAGTACAAATATCATAGCCTTTTAACTTTTCGCGTCCATCAAGATAAGTTAACTCGATTAAGAAAGCACAACCAGCCACAACGCCGCCCATTTGTTCAATGAGTTTGATAGTTGCTTCTACCGTTCCACCAGTTGCAAGTAAGTCATCTATTATCATAACACGTTGCCCTGGTTTAATCGCATCTTTGTGCATTGCTAAGACGTTTGTACCATACTCAAGGTCATATTCAGCAGTAATCACTTCACGAGGTAATTTACCTTCTTTTCGAACTGGTGCAAAGCCTTTTGCCATCGCGTATGCTACTGGACACCCAATAATAAATCCACGTGCTTCAGGTCCAACAATCATATCTACATTCTTTAATTTCGCGTACTCGACGATTTGATCAGTAGCGTATTTGTAAGCATCACCATTATCCATAATTGTTGTAATATCTTTAAAACGAATACCTGGTTTAGGCCAATCTTCAACAATTGTTACATATTGCTTTAAATCCATTGTTGCTCCTCCTCAGGAACGGTCTGCTCGGCTAAGCGTTTATCAAACCATTGTCTTAGTTCCATATATGGTGCATATAACAACTTTTGTTCAAGTTGCATTTGCTGTTCTCGTGATTGATAGATCATCGACTCCGCAAGATCTCGTTTCACAGCTGTTTCTTGCATGTCAATTCGTCCATTGTTCATTTTAACAAAACCTAGGTCAAAAAACACCTCTGTCATGAAAAATAATGTGCTCGTTGTCCACCCTTTATGTTTAGCTAACTTATTTACGTGTTGTTGTAGATCAAATGAAGGGCGTTTTACTAAAAATCCATAATACCATTTGAAATGATCACGACTAGGCATAACTTCAAAGTAGGTGGAATCAGGTGCATAAAAATGAGCATAAATCCGTTTTGGTTGAATATGTGTCAATATTGTTTCCAAAATTTCTTCATCATGTGGAATATCGAGTAAGACGATATATGGTTTTGGTTCTGGACTCGGTTGGTTTCCAGAAACTAGCGTGATGCTAACATTTAATAATGACTCAAAATGTTGAATTGTTTTTTGATTAAATGCCAGGTAAAGGGTTTGTTCAGGCTGAATTATTTGATTCCACCTGTTCACTTGGCGTATTCCTCGAATATCATATAGTTGCCATTCATCGGTCTTCGCATCTTCAATCATGAACTGTGGTTTTTTGCGGCCATTCCATTCATTAATTTGAATATCACCAATAAATGATACTTCAATACCAGGTGTTAATTCATCTGCTAAATTTCCTTGGCTAAAACCAACCGCATCCAAAGTATGTGGTCCATCCGCTAGTTCCATTTTCACATGATTTTGATTAGCTCCAATTTTTCTCATAGAAGTTATGTTTACTCGTTCGATGCAGTACATGGGTTTTGGAAAACCCATTCCAAAGGGACCCAGTTGTTTTAATGACTCGATCGACTTTAAATCAATTTCGTTTATATTAATAGAAATATCGACTTTTTGAACAGGTTGCAGATCTTCTTCAGATAATGTTTCCTCGGCTTGGTTTTGAAGTCGATTACGTAACTCCTCTACATGTTCAATTGACAACGTCATCCCTGCAGCCATTGGATGCCCACCAAATTGAGGCAGGATGTCACGATTTTTTGCTAGTTCATTGTATAAATTAAAACCAGCAATACTTCTACCCGAACCTTTAGCAACGCCTTTTTTTGAATCAAGACCAAGCACAATGGTTGGACGATAGTATTTCTCAACCAGTCGTGAGGCTACAATCCCTACTACCCCTGGATTCCAATCTTCTTTTGCCACAATAATGACGTGAGGATCTAGCCCGGTTTCTCCGGCTTCTACCATAGCTATTGCTTCTTCTGTCATTTTACTAACAATACCTTGACGTTCTTTATTATGTGTATCTAGCAATTTAGCAAGTGACATAGCCTCAACTGAATCTGTCGATAAAAAAAGCTCAACACCAGGACCTGCATCCGCTAACCGACCAAGAGCGTTAATGCGTGGTCCAAATAAAAACCCAATCGTTTCTTCGTCTATTAGATTTTGTTCAGTTCCAGCAACTTGGCATAACGCTTGAATCGCTGGTCGTTTTGACTCGCGCATTTGCTTAATCCCTTGTTGTACGAAATAGCGGTTTTCATCATGCAAGGAAACTAAATCTGCCACTGTTCCAATGGCAACGAGTTCAAATAATTCTTTAGGTACTTCACCAAGTAAGGCGTGAGCCACTTTGAAAGCAATCCCTACTCCAGCCAATTCACCAAATGGATAATTGCCCAGAGGATGTCTAGGATGAATAATCATATCTGCAGGAGGAAGAATTTCTCCCGCTTCATGATGATCTGTTACGATAACATCCATGCCTAGTTCCTTGGCGAGCTGAATCTCATTGACTCCTGAAATTCCGTTATCTACTGTAATTATTAAATTTACACCGTCTTCATACGCTTCTTTAAATAATCGTTCACTTGGACCATAGCCATCTACAAAACGATTTGGAATAACATATGTAACTTGAGCATCGAGTAGTTGAAGAGCAGTCATCATGACGGATGTACTAGTCACTCCATCCGCATCATAATCACCATAGACTAATATTAATTCCTCATTGGCAATTGCTTGTTTAATTCGAGTCACAGCTTTATCCATATCATGTAACATATAGGGATCATGCATTGATGTTTCATTCATATTTAAAAATGCCTTTGTCTTATCGACATCAATAAACCCTCGAGAAGCAAGGAGTTTTGCAGACACGGGTGGTAGTTTTAAAGCTTGTTGTAAATGTTGAACGATTTGGTCATCTGATTGCTCCATACGCCATCTCTTTTTAGATTCAATCATCTATTTCACTTCCTCATATCTTTCAGTATAACGCATATAAGCTTGGTTGTTATATACGAATATTGCGTTTGAAGAAATTGGATTTCCACCAATATCATTTTCAACGACCTTTTTAGGAGGTACAAGTTTATTAATAGAGTATTAGTTAATCCACATTATCCCAATACAATATAGCCTGAAGAATAATAAGCCATCTATTTAAATATAGTGATTTCCGTTACAGGCGGACGCTTTCCGCGGGCGGTCCGCGAGTCTCCTCGTCGCAAGCTCCTGCGGGGTCTCACCGAACACGCTTTTCCCGCAGGAGTCGCCGCCTTTCACTACAATCTTTCTTCTTTTAAAAAATTAACAGTGATAGCAATTTAGTTTTAAAAATAATTATAAAAAATTGTCCAATCTTGTAAAATGAAAATACGACACTGGATTTATGGAACTAAAATTATATACTTTCTAAACCATATTCTCAAGAATAAAAGACGGCTAATGAAGTGACAATGTCGCTTCATTAGCCGTCTTTATTTTTACAATCAGCCTATTTTTTAAATTTTATTAAGTCACGCTTTTACTAAGATCGTTAAGAAAAAATAAACGACTGGCGTCTGGGACTCTCGCCGCTCACCGGACTTATTAAAGAAAGATAGCATTTAACTCAAATGCTAGCTAGTTGAGCGTGCATCAGCTGATGTTTCCTCTACATGTAAACCGTCTATAGCCTGTGAGTCTTGATATGGTACTGGTTCATTTCTCTTTAAAGCATAGATTTCATTTTGTTGTGTTGCAATAAGTGCTTCTTTCATTGTGTTATCTTTTTCAAGATGGCTGACTCGGCGTTGCAATACAAAAAAACGGAAGATTGCAACTGACCCACTCACGAGCGCACCTAGTAATGCTGAACCTAAAATAACTAATATTAGAGGCCATTGTGCGGTGCCAAAGAAGTAATTGACTGGGACAACATCAACATTTACTACGGCAAAAACGGCAACTATAACGGCAAAAATAAGTGCAAATAATAATGACCATTGGAATTTCATTGTATTTCCTCCTAATAAATATTGTTTTTATTATATTATACGAATAAAAAAAGAACAGGGTATAGTTATTTATACCCTGTTCCCATCAATTTATAAACCTTTATACAACAGGATCGTCAGAACCCCATTTATTCTTGTTAGCATCTGCTTCCACGTCAATTTCTCCACGTTTCTTTAATTCTTTCTTTTTCAAAACGAACCAAAGTTGTGCAGCGATAAAAATTGATGAATACGTACCCGCAATTAAGCCGACTAGTAACGCGATTGAGAAATTACGAATTGAATCTGCACCGAACAATAACAACGCTATAACTACAATTGCTACCGTTAGGACCGTGTTAACAGAGCGGCCAAGTGTTTGACGAAGAGATTTATTAACAATGGCAGCTAAATCATCATTATCGAGAATTTTCTTCGATCGTTTCATATTTTCACGAATACGGTCAAACGTCACAATTGTATCGTTAATTGAGTAACCTACAATCGTTAGAACCGCAGCAATAAATGTAATATCAACTTCTAAACGGAAAATACTGAACAACGCCACCATAAAGAAGACATCATGCAAAAGTGACACAATAGCTGCGACACCCATTCTCCATTCGAAGCGGAATGCTGTGTAAATGATAATTCCAATAGAAGCGAAAAGTAAGGCAAACATTGCATTTTTCGCTAATTCACGCCCGACTGTTGAAGATACCGTGCTAACACTTGGGTCGGCACCATATTCTTTGTTAATCGTCGATTTCAATGCATTGACTTCTTCTTTGGAAAATTCTTCTTTATATCGAATAACTCCAATTTCTTGATTGTCACCTGAAAGAACAATATCTTCTGAAGGTTGATCAATTGATTCTAAATAAGTTGTCAATTCCTCTTTTGTTAAAGCACTGTCAGATAAGATTTCAACACGTGTTCCACTTGAGAAATCAATTCCTAAATTTAACTTGAAAATTCCGAGTAAAATTATGCCAATCACAATAAACGCAATTGAACTTGTAAAGAATTTTTTACGCATGCTAACAAAATCAAAGCGATCAAATTTTGTTGGCAAATCTAATGTGTCAAATTCTTCTTCAACTGGGTGTATCGATGAATGGTTAACACCAAATAACCATGGCTTTCCATCAAAATTCCCACTATTAATAAGTAAACCTAAAAGTAGTCGAGAACCCCAGACCGCAGTGATAAAGCTTGAAAGAATACTAATGATTAACATTAAAGCAAAACCTTTTACAGAACTTGTACCAAAGTAAAATAGAACAGCTGCTGCAATTAATGATGTAATATTCGCATCAAGAATTGCTGAGAAAGAAGAACTTGCACCTGTTTTGAAAGATGTTTTAATGGACTTCCCAACTCGTAATTCTTCCTTAATTCGTTCATACGTAATGATATTTGCATCTACTGCCATACCAACGCCTAAAACGATGGCTGCAATACCTGGCAATGTTAGAACACCATTTATCAAGCCGAATATAAGAAGGATTAAGTAAACGTATACAGATAAAGTAATCATAGCTACTAATCCGGGTAATCGGTAATAAAGAAGCATAAATAATCCTACAAGTGCAATCCCTATTAGTGCAGCATACACTGTCGACTGAAGCGCTTTTTCACCAAACTGTGCACCAACGGAAGTAGAGTAAACTTCTGTTAATTTAACCGGTAATGCACCAGCATTTAAGACTCCTGCTAAACTTTTCGTTTCTTCTACAGAAAATTGTCCGGAGATTTCAACACTGTTTGAATTAATTCGCTGACTAACTGATGGACTTGAAACGAACTTCGGTTTCTCTTTACCTAGTTCAGCCTCGTATGAGTCAACGCCTTCTTCAAAATCTAGCCAAATAACTAAAGCATTGGTAGGTACTGGCATCATACTGATTTGTTGTGTAACATCAGCAAATTTAGATGGATCTTTTAGTTCAAGTGTTACTATTGGCCTTCCATTACTATCAAAGGTTCCATTCGCTCCACCTTCTTTTAAATCCGAACCATCTAGCATTAATTTATCATTAACATCACGGAATGATAAATTAGCTTGAGTAGACAATAGTTCACGGGCTGATTCTTGATCTTCCACACCAGCTAACTGAACACGAATGCGATTATTGCCTTCGATTTGTATGTTCGGTTCGCTTACCCCAAGAACATTAATACGGTTTAATAGAGCGGTAGAGGTATCAGAAACCATTTCTTCCGTAATTTCTTCTCCATCATCTTTTAAAGTATCGACTTCGTACAATACTTCGAATCCGCCTTGTAAATCAAGACCTAACTTAATATCATCTAAAACCCCTTGAGCTGTCGTACTAATGGAAGCCGCAAATACTACGATAAGTAATAAAAATGCGATAATTCGGCCTCTGGTTTTCATATGTAAACTTCCTCCTCAACTTGGAAATGGTAATGGAAAATTACCACATAAAAAAAGCGCAACATGGTTATTATGAAACACGTCGCGCTAGGTGTCAAATGTCCTTAAGATTCTGACGACTTTTTATTACTGGTTGTGTCTTGAGTACTTTTTTAGTCGGATTCAATAGCTCTTGTAGGTCCTCCTGTTTAAGTTCTGAGAACCAATTAGACGATTTAAAACCTTCAATTTGAGTATGAGTCATATAATGTGCGGGAGAAGTCCCTAAAATATCATTAACCATTTCAGATACTCCCATTTCCTGAATATCACGCTTTCTCCACTTTTTATTTATGCAGTAGTGCCAAATATCCTCTTCCGTCACAGAATTGTAATTATATAGCCTGAATTCATAAATTTTACTTTCTAAAGCAGGCCCCACAAGTTCAAATAAATCATCATAATTTGCACTCATTTAAACACTTCCTTCTTTTTCGGTTTTAAGCATCGTTATTTTCGCATAAGAATATTGTATACGAGTTTGTGTGACTTGAGAAGGAAGTGGCAAAATTGTCGACATTTTTACGTGGAACGCTGGTATTAATGGGGGCTGTTTTTTTATCAAAGCTATTTGGTTTTGTTTTTCGCATTCAATTTGTGCGAATAGCAGGTGAAGAGGCTGTTGGAATATACACTGCCGCTTACCCCGCTTTTATTTTCTTCTTATCATTGATTCAGTTAGGGTTACCGATTGCCGTCGCTAAGATCACAGCTGAGTTGTATGCTGGGAAAAAACATCTTGAAATACAAGGCCTCATGAGAACCATTTGGAAATTAACTTGGATATCCATCATTATTTTCGTTCCATTAATGTATTTAACGATTCCTTATGTTGCAACCAACTTACTAGAAAATGGAGCGATTGGAAAGACACTTCTGATTGGTTTGCTTACCATACCAATAGCCGCATTATCCGGAATACTTAAAGGCTATTTCCAAGGGTTAGCAAAAGTTGAAGAAACCGCTTGGTCACAATTAATTGAACAGTTTTTCCGTATTGGACTCGTAACTTGGTTACTACCCTATGTTGTAATTCAGTCGAGCCCTGCATCGACAGCTGCTGCCGCCATGATGATGGCGTTATTAGCTGAACTCATGTCGTTCATTTATTTATGGTATAAATACAAGCGTGTGAAACGAGTTACCGGAACACCTATTAACTATCCTTCTTCTCCTATTTTACATGTCGCTCTGCCTTCAGCTGGAAGTCGATTATTCGGTTCATTTACATGGTTTTTAGAACCGATCATATTTATTAAAGCTTTAGCGGTAGCCGGTGTTGGAGCAGTGGCAGCTACTAATTTATATGGGATGATTTCAGGTGTATTTATTCCTTTACTGTTGTTTCCTGCGTTTATTCCGTACGCGTTATCCATAGTATTAGTTCCTGCTGTAAGTGATGCCAGAGCAAGATCGAACCGTGGAATGTTACAAGAACGAGTATCTCTAGCTATGAGAGTTTCTGCTATTACTGGGTGTTTTGCTGCTACTATATTTTATTTGCATGGTGAACATATTGTACGCGTTTTATTTCATGTAACTGAAGGTGAAGGTTATATGGCCCTATTAGCTCCTGTGTTCTTTTTTTATTACATACAAAGCCCACTTCATGCCATATTGCAAGCCATGCATGAAGCAAAAGCAGCCATGATGAATTCTATATATGGAGGACTTGGAAAGTTATTTGTTATGTTTGTGTTAGCTTCACAACCTGGAATTGAAGAAAAAGGTGCGATATTAGCCATTGGTTTTGGTGTTTGTTTAACTTCTTTTTTACATATGGCTACACTGCGACAAAAAAAAGAAGCCGGACTAGGCTTCACATTTTTTGCAATTCCTTATTTAATATTTATTTTAGTGACAATTCTTCGTCCTGTGTTATGGCCTTTAGGGGAAATGCCTTGGGTCGCTGATAGCATGGTTACAGGATTAATAATTTTAGCTGGCTTGATCGTATTTCGCCAAATTCATGTATCCGACATTCGTCTCCTTCGTAAACTTATCAAGAAGACTTAAAGCGTTCTCGTAATTGAACATATAACTTTTCTCGTTCATAACTACAGTAGAATACCGTTTTTGGATCATAAATATGAATTTGCTTTAATTCATCGAGCAACCATTGTTTATCATGTTGAATTAATTTAAGATGCCCTTCTTGTATGTCTCCATCAACAATGAGCGGTAAGACAGGATGATCTCCCTCAAATTTAAATACGGATAAATTACCTGAAGGCTCTAAAAAAGCATAGGACACATCTTGAATGGACCCAATTTGTTGTTCGCGTAGCTGTTGAAATAGGTCGTCTAAATTGTAGCGTATTTTGCGCATTTCCGATTCAATAATTTCTCCATTGCGTATTATAACTGACGGATCACCATCAATTAAGTCTCGAATTTTTTTACTTTTCAATGACATATACGAAGTTACAAATTGAATTAATAGTAATAAAAGCATTGGCAAAATAGATTCGAATAAATTGCGCTTTGGATCGTCAATAGCATACGATGCAACCTCTGCAATGAGGACGAAAATAACTAAATCCATTAGGCTAAGTTCTCCTACTTCTCGTTTTCCCATTAGTCTAAAGATGATTAATATTAATATATAAAGAAAAATGGTCCGCCACGCTATAGTGAAAAGTATCCCAATTTCACCCATTATGTATCCCCTTTTTCTACTTAGTATGAGAGAAAATGATGGGCATTATACATAAAAAACCTGTCCTCCCTAAAGGGAAGACAGGTTTTTATGTACATAGTTATTGTTCAAATAAAGCTAATAGTTAATCATATCTTTAAAATGAACACGTACTTATAGTCACTCGACAACACGAGTGATAGCCGCACGTTCGAATTGAAGGCGTGTACCATCTGCTATAGTTACAAAAACAGTTGTGTCGTCTACAGCGTCCACTAAAGCGTGAAGGCCACCTAACGTTACAATACGATCACCACGTTTTAAACTTGATTGCATAGATGCCGTTGTTTTTTGACGTTTTTGTGCTGGTCGAATAATGAAAAACCACATCACAACAAACATCAATATAATTGGCGATAAACCGATTAATGTTTCCATTCTCTAAATTTCCCCCTTTTTTTCTAAAAAACATGTTTTCAAAAAGAGCATAAACAGAGCCGTTTGTGAAATTCAGGTTTAAAATGCACCTGTCGTGCAGGTCACAGCTTAATTTAGCAGACTTTTTGAACATCGTCTTCAGCTAGTATACAAGAATCAGAAATTTTTTGCATTAGGTTTGTTATATCCATACTGTTCAAAAAACTCTTCTCGGAAATCTCCAAGGCGATCTTCACGTATCGCTTGACGTACTTGCTTCATCAAATTCATTAAGAAATACAAGTTATGGTATGAAGTTAGGCGTATTCCAAATGTTTCTTCTGCTTTGATTAAGTGACGAATATAAGCACGTGAATAGTTCTTACATACATAACAGTCACAGTTTTCGTCGATTGGGCCGAAATCACGAGCATTTTGTGCTCCTTTAATAACTAATCGTCCGTTACTCGTCATGAGTGTTCCGTTACGCGCGATACGTGTAGGTAATACGCAGTCAAACATATCAACGCCACGAATTGATCCATCTATAAGTGAATCTGGTGATCCAACACCCATTAAATAACGAGGTTTATCTGCAGGCATGAAAGGTGTAGTGAATTCTAGAACGCGATTCATTACGTCTTTCGGTTCTCCTACTGAAAGTCCACCAATTGCGTAGCCTGGAAAACCGAGTGATACAAGATCCGCTGCACTTTGGCGACGAAGATCTTCAAATTCCCCACCTTGAATGATACCAAATAACCCTTGATCAGCTGGACGAGCATGCGCGTTTAAACAACGTTCTGCCCATCGTGAAGTACGATCCACACTTGATTTCATATATTCACGAGTTGCAGGGAAAGGTGGACATTCATCAAACGCCATCATTATGTCAGAACCTAAATCATTTTGAATTTCCATTGCTTTTTCCGGGCTCAAAAACATTTTGTCACCATTCATATGGTTACGGAAATGAACGCCTTCTTCTTCAATTTTTCTGAATTCACTTAAACTGAAGACTTGGAAGCCACCAGAATCCGTTAAAATTGCACGGTCCCAGTTCATGAATTTATGCAAGCCACCCGCTTCTTTTATAATATCGTTTCCTGGACGTAACCATAAATGGTAGGTGTTACTTAAAATAATGCCAGAGTCCATTGCTTTTAAATCTTCTGGAGCCATCGTTTTAACCGTTGCTTGCGTTCCGACAGGCATAAAGGTAGGTGTCTCAAAAGAACCATGTGGTGTATGCACAATGCCTAAACGTGCTCCTGTTTGTTTACATGTTTTAATTAGTTCATATCGAATAGCTGTCATGCACGAACTCCCTTCTGATTTGCGGACGGGCGAATAAACATCGCGTCGCCAAAACTAAAAAATCGGTATTGATGTTCTACAGCTTGCTCATAAGCATGTAGTATTTTATCTCGTGATGTCAGCGCACTGACTAACATGACAAGGGTAGATTTAGGTAAATGGAAATTGGTAATCAAGCCATCAATGCACAGAAATTCATAACCTGGGAATATGAAAATGGAAGTCCATCCGCTATCTTCTTTTAATTGACCATTAAATTTGTTCGCAACGGTTTCAAGCGTGCGTGTAGAAGTAGTACCAACAGAAATGATACGACCACCTGATTCTTTCACCCGGTTAATCGTCTCTACCGTTTCTTTTGATAGTCGATAAAACTCAGAGTGCATTTCATGATCGTCTATCGATTCCACGCTCATAGGTCTGAATGTCCCGAGACCTACGTGAAGTGTAAGAAAAACGACTTCAACACCATTCGAACGAATTTCATCTAATAATACGTCCGTAAAATGAAGGCCTGCTGTAGGAGCAGCTGCTGAACCACGTTCTTTTGCAAAGACGGTTTGATACCGATCTTGATCATCTAATTTCTCACGGATGTACGGAGGTAACGGCATCTCTCCTAATTGATCAAGGATTTCATAAAAAATCCCTTCATAGGTGAACTTGAACAATCGGCCGCCATGATCCGCTTCTCCAACACATTGAGCACGGAGTAAACCTTCACCAAATGATACCATCGTACCAATTTTGACGCGCTTAGCTGGTTTTACAAGTGTTTCCCATACATCTTCTTCCGTTTGTTTTAATAGAAGAATTTCAATATTTGCGCCAGTTTCTTCCTTTACACCTAAAAGACGAGCTGGGAGAACGCGTGTATCGTTTAACACCAGGCAATCTCCTGCTTGAAATTCATTAACGATATCTTTAAACGTGTGATGTGAAATTTCACCACTGTCTTTATCCAATACTAAAAGCTTGCTCGATGTTCTGTCGGCAAGCGGCGTTTGTGCAATCAATTCTTCTGGTAGTTGAAAATCAAAATCTTTTACTTGCATGGTTATATACTTCCTTTAATCATTATTCCTCAAAATAAGGGTAGTTGAAATGGTCATATGCGAGTTTCGTTACAACACGCCCTCTTGGTGTGCGTTGTAAGAACCCAATTTGCAGTAAGTATGGCTCATACACTTCTTCAATCGTCGTTGATTCTTCTCCAATAATTGCAGCAATTGTATCAAGTCCAACTGGTTTTCCTTTAAAACGTTCAATCATACCTAAAAGTAATTTATGATCGATATGATCTAATCCTAGAGCATCCACTTGCATCAATTCAAGAGCTTCTTGAGCAGTATCAATTGATATTATACCGTTTCCTCGAACTTGTGCAAAATCTCGAACCCTTTTTAATAAACGGTTCGCAATACGTGGTGTCCCACGAGAACGGCTGGCAATTTCCCCCGCTGAAGGGTGGTCAATTTCCGCCTCAAATAATGTAGCACTGCGAGACACTATTTCGGTTAGAGCTTGATTGTCATAGTAGTCAAGTCTTAGTAATACCCCGAAGCGATCACGCAGAGGTGCCGATAATGCCCCCGCTCTTGTGGTGGCACCGATTAATGTGAACGGTGGTAAATCAAGACGTACCGAGCGAGCTGAGGGACCTTTCCCGACGACAATATCAAGACAGAAATCTTCCATTGCCGGATATAATACTTCTTCAATGGAACGGTTTAAACGGTGGATTTCATCTATAAACAATACGTCACCTGGTTCAAGTGAACTGACAATCGCAGCTAAATCGCCAGGACGTTCAATGGCTGGGCCGCTTGTCATTCGAATATTAACTTCCATCTCGTTTGCAATCACTGCTGCTAAAGTAGTTTTCCCAAGTCCAGGAGGTCCATACAGGAGTACATGATCCAAGCTTTCTTTACGCATTTTAGCTGCTTTTACAAAAATATCTAAATTATTTTTCACTTTTTCTTGTCCAATGTATTGAGATAAATACTGTGGACGCAGTGATTGTTCAAAACGTTCATCAAACTCCGAAATTTCGGTTGAAATTATACGTTCTTCCATGCACATGACCTCCCTTCATCAGCCCTGTTTTAATAGCAACTGTAACGCTTTTTTCATATAGCCCTCTGTATCAAGCGCTTCTGGTAGAGCATCTAATTTTGGGCGTACTTTCGTCAATTCACGTTCTGAGTAGCCAAGAGCAGCAAGGGCTAAAAATGCTTCTTCTAATTCAATCCTACCTGACGTTTCTGGGAACAACTGAAGTTCGTCTTCACCACTTGCCATGTCGAAATCAATTGATAAGTCTCCAAGTTTTCCTTTTAAATCAAGAATCATTTGACGTGCTGTTTTTTTCCCAACACCGGGGAATTTCACTAAAAAGGTCTCGTCTTCCCGTTCAATAGCTTGAACCACTTGAGACGGTTGTCCACTTGCAAGTATGGCTAAAGCACCCTTTGGGCCAATACCAGAGACTTGAATCAGTTTCCTGAAAAGCTCTCGTTGCTCGAGTGAAACGAAGCCAAAAAGTAGTTGTGCATCTTCGCGCACATTTAAATGTGTAAAGATTTGTTGTGGCTCTGCCGACACACGAAAAGCGTATGGATTTGGCGTAAATATTTGCCATCCAATACCTTGTTGTTCAACAGTCATATATTCAGGAGTTACACGTGTTACCAATCCTTTTATGTAATCGTACATTTAAAGTCTCTCCTCACATTCAACGTACTGATTATAGCACAAAACGAATGTTCGTAGAAAGTACCCAAACATGCATGATTAAATATAAACAACACCCGCAATCATAAAATCACGGGTGTTGTTTTGTTTAATCTAGTTATCGTAAGCAAGACTTCACAGCAGTTGGCTAGAACAGGCAATCAACTTTCATCTTTTTTTCGAACTTATCAAATTACATAGCCATTTATTATGCTAAAATATTTCATTTAACCAGTAACGGCTGTTCGATTTTCATCATTAAGGGTTCACTTCATCCCATAATTGAGGCATACGTTGTAACGCTTTATCGGTGAAAATCTTTAATTTCGGTAAAAACATCCGAAGTTGAAGATCTGATAAAGTCGTCGCGTACAACCACTCACGCATCAGTTCATTTGGAAATAATAAATAATTCCAATCGATTCTGCGAAGAGAAGGATGATCTTGAATAAGTACTTTTAGATTATAATCGTAATGCGGTAACACTCTGTGCGACCATAAAATCAGTTCCACTTCTGCTGGACCTAAACAGGCTAAATCAAAATCAATTAAATATAGCTTGTTATTTTTATCGCGAACGAAATTATGATGAACGACATCCCCGTGCAAGAGTGTTAATCGATTACGCGAAATTGGTACGAGTTGATTTATTGAATTTTTTGCTAATTGTGTAATTTCTTTTGTTTTTGAAGAACCCAGTTTTTGATGAAGAAATTCTTCAAGCTGTTGCCATTTTTCTAATCGATGTTTCCATTTCCGTATTAAATCAATTTCTTGGAAATGGCTAGATTTTTCCCATTTAATATTTCTTCCCGAGTTATGAAGTTGATGAAGTAAAGAAATTGATTTGAAACGATCTTCCTTGTTACTAAATTGCACTTTTCGTCCACTATCAATCCACGGTTGTTGAATAATGAGTGGATCAGGATATGGCTCAATCGGCACCATAAGATCCTCACCCATTATAGTTAATTGTTCATGTATAAACCGAATTTTATCTGCTTCCTCTTGAATGTCGTACTTTTTTATTGAATACATATCGGATCCAATTTGCCATTTCCACACATTTGACTTTAATTGGACGTAATGCCCACGTTCCACTTTTTAATAGTAACGAACTGGTGTAGGATATCCCCATTGCCCTTGTGGAGCGGGCAACATATGACAAGGAGTGCATCTCATATACGGCATCATATGGTGTGGCATCATTTGTTGCGGCATCATATTCGGGTCATGCATCATTTGTTGCGGCATCATATTCGGATCATGCATCATTTGTTGTGGCATCATATTCGGGTGATGCATCATTTCATCACTTTCTTGCATGACATCAGGTGAAGGACCTTGTTGTGGCATATATCCACTAGCTGGTTGCGCATAACTTGGCTGTCCACATCCGCAAGGCGGTTGCTGGTGTTGATAATAAGCTGGTGGTGGAGGGCCGCATGGTGATGGCGCTTGTTGGTTTTCGTAGTACTCCGGTTGTAGTTGTTGTTGATAGTACTCTGGTGGTGGTGGCCCACATGGTGATGGCGGTTGTTGATATTGTGGTGACAACTGCGGTACTTGGAGCGATGATTCTACATCTCCTAATGAACTTGAGTCATCTAATTGCCAACCTTGTGGGAGTTTTGGTGCAGGTATATGTTTCGGTAGTGGTTTCGGTTGTGGTTTCTGTATTGGTGGAGTTGTTGGCAGCACTTGTGGCTGATGAACATCCATATCTGGTACAGGAACCCAGCCATAAGGAACTCCCATATATGGAGGTACCATTTGTGTCATTGTCAAATGTTGATTAATAGGTTGTTGAAAAACTTGTGGTGGCATTTGCATGGTCGGTTGAGGTATAGGTTGTGGCTGTTTTGGTTCTGGCATGTGTATATGGATAGGTTGCATCGGTGGATATGGCTTTGGTTGTGGCATTGGTTGTGGCATTGCTTTCGGCATTGATTTTGGTAATGATTTTGGTAATGCCTTAGGCACGTATTCCTCCTTGTTATTTTTAACAGGACGATCGTTAGCGTAAGGGTGATCTTTTATCTCTTGCTTTTTTGTCGACTTCTCAGGAACAAAGATTTTCATACCCGGCACAATATAATCGGGATTTGCCAAATGCGCGTTTAAACGTTTCACTTCATCAAAAGATACACCATACTGTCTTGAAATTTTCCATAGTGTATCTCCTTTTTGCACAACATGTACGTGCAAAATACTTCCCCCTCTCATCATCTATGTATCCTATGAATAACGATTTGATTTTGTCACTTAATTGGTGTACATGATAAACTATGAGAACAAGTGCAAGACTTATGCATGTAAAGGGCGGGATTGTGTTGAAGAAATTATTAGGTGAAGAACGACGCCAACAATTACTTGCCATGTTAAAGACGGCAACCAATCCAATAAAAGGAACTGATTTAGCGAAAGAGTCCGGGGTTAGCCGACAAGTAATCGTGGGAGACATGACATTATTAAAAGCTCGTAATGAGCCAATATTAGCTACGAGTCAAGGTTATGTGTATATTAAGAAATCGACTACAACTCACGTGTTCGAACGTCAAATTGCTTGTGTGCACGCACCAGACGATGCGAGAGAGGAATTGTATACCTTAGTCGATTCAGGTGTGGTGGTGAAAAACGTCACCGTTGAACACCCTGTGTACGGCGAATTAACGGCATCCATAATGGTGGCCAATCGACATGAAGTTGATTTATTCATAGCACGGGTAGAAGAAACGGGAGCTAGCTATTTATCCGAATTAACAGACGGTATTCATTTACATTTAATTGCAGCCACTTCAAGTGATTACATAGAAACTGCAATTGCAGGAATGCGCAGAAAAGGATTTTTAGCAGATGAAAACTGACCACAGGAAAAAAGGCCTGAATCACTTGTATAGTGATTCAAGTCTTTTTTTGAGTTTTAGGAGATTATTGGTTATTTGCCACATTGAGCGTCAAAGTTGCCTCAATCGGACGGAAAGTTGCCACATTTACAGTAAAAGTTTCCACTACATCACAAAAAAACACAAAAGCCTGGTGGACTTTTTCGCTGCGCTCTGTTTTCGTGCAGAGATAGGTCTTTTTTAGCTTATTGGCTTTCATAGTGATTGGGGTATTTTTAAAATTAGGAGGTAATTGGTTAGTTGCCCCATTCGGATAGAAAGTTGACCTAGTTAGAGCCAAAGTTGCCACAGTGGAACGGAAAGTTGACTCAGTCAGACATAAAGTTGCCTCAGTCGGACGAAAAATCACTACAATATCACCAAAATAAAAAAGGAATGGACGCATAGTATGCATTCATTCCTTTTTGTATGTAAAATATGTCCCGAGAGATTTCACTGCGCACCCTAAAGCACGTAATTCTTCTATCGCTCCTAGCATCATCGGTGTTTGTTCATCTTCTTGGACATCCACGATAAAGAAATAGTGGCCAAGTCCTGTTTTTAACGGCCGTGATTCTATTTTACTTAAATTCAACTGGCGCCATGCAAATACGGACAACACTTGGTGCAGTGCACCGGATCGATCGTCCACTGGCAACGTAATCATAAGTGTAGTTTTTGGCGTTTCGTCATGACCTTTTTTATCAAGCTTGAGATTCGCCTTTTGAAGGACAAAAAATCGAGTATGATTGAAATGAAAATCGTGAATATTCGCCTCAACAATTGTTAAGCCGTATTTTTTGGCGGAAAAATCATTGCCGATAGCAGCTATCGTAAGTTCTGGATGTTCAGACACATATTTCGCTGCAGCTGCAGTCGAAGTTGTCTGCTCAAGAGGTACTCCACGAAAGCGGTAATACAAATATTTATGACACTGTGCGAGTGCGTGAGGATGCGATAATACCATTTTGATATCTTCTTTGTTCACTACTTGCTCAGGATGAACCATAAAATGTTGCTCAATCGGCGATAAAATTTCTGCACAAACATGCAATTCTACATCGTGAAACAAATAGTCAAGGGTTAAAGGTACAGATCCTTCCAATGCATTTTCAAGCGGAACAACAGCAAATTCAACTTCACCATTGGACACTGCTTCAATGCATTCTGGAATCGTCGTATAAGGCATTAACCACTCACCTGCGAATGCTTCACCTGCCGCTAAATGTGTAAAGGATGCTTCTGGTCCTAAATAAGCAACACGTGATTCGAAGGCTTGTTTTCCCATGTAAGTCACTCCTTAAGATGCGCCAGAGCTAATAACTTCCGCTGACTCCACAAAATCTAAACGTTTTAATTGTTGAATAAAATCATCTAATTGTACATTCATAGCAGTTACATCTAGTGAAAGTGTCACATTTGCGCGCCCTTGAATAGGAATTGTTTGATGGATGGTCAAAACATTACATTGCACCTGTGCTACTGTATGTAGCAATGTGGCCAGTGTTCCATTTCGATCCTCTAGTTGTAGAAACACAGTCAAAATTCGTTCACGAACAATGGAATGGAAGGGAAAGACGGCATCTCGATATTTATAAAAAGCGCTACGTGATAAGTCCACTTTTTTTACCGCGTCCCAAATTGACGCGACTTCTCCACTTTGCAACAAATGCTTGGCATCAAGCGTTTTTTGCATCGCTTCCGTCAACACATCTTCACGTACTAAAAAATATCGTTGTTCAGATACGTCTTTCATATCCATCCTCCCTTTCTATTCGATGAATTCAAACTCGAACTCAAGAAGTCTAACAATATCTCCATTTTCAGCGCCATTTTCCCGAAGTGCTTCATCAACACCCATTCCGCGAAGTTGACGTGCAAAACGACGAATTGTATCTTCACGAGAGAAATCAGTCATTTTGAATAAGCGCTCGATTGATGAACCGCTCAATACAAATGCCCCATCGTCATCACGCGTAACTTTGAAACCATCACCAGCAGATTGGTGTTTGTAAAGAACCGTTTTGTCTGATTCTTCTGCAGTCATTTCGTTAATAACGAAGTCTTCCGTCACTTCTAGTAAATCGGCAATTGCGAATAAAAGTTCGTTTAAGCCTTTACGTGAAAGTGCCGAAATCGGGAAAATCTTCACATCTTCCGGTAATTTCTTTCGGAATTCTGCTAAGTTTTCTTCAGAATCAGGCATATCCATCTTATTTGCAACCACTAATTGTGGACGTTCAGTTAGACGCAAGTTATATTGACGAAGTTCTTCGTTAATTGTTACATAGTCCTCATAAGCATCGCGTCCTTCAATTCCAGACATATCGATTACATGTACAATAACTCGTGTACGTTCAATATGACGTAAGAACTGATGACCAAGACCAATACCTTGGCTAGCCCCTTCAATAAGACCTGGCAAATCTGCCATAGCAAAGCCACGGCCATCTGTCGTTTCAACCATTCCTAAATTCGGAACAATTGTTGTGAAGTGATAAGCAGCAATTTTAGGTTTCGCTGCAGATACAACAGATAATATGGTTGATTTACCAACACTTGGGAATCCAACTAAACCAACGTCAGCTAATACTTTTAACTCTAAAAAGATTTCGATTTCTTGGCCAGGTTCGCCTTTTTCAGCAATCTCTGGTGCTGGGTTTTGTGGTGTTGTAAAGCGTGAGTTTCCACGTCCTCCTCGTCCACCTTTAGCAATTACAGCCTGTTGACCATGTTCTACTAAATCAGCTAAAACCGGTCCACTCTCTCCAGTCATTACAACTGTACCAGGTGGAACTTTAATAATTAAATCTTCTGCACCACGTCCGTGCATATTTTTACTTTGCCCGTGATCTCCACGATTTGCTTTAAAGAATCGTTTGTAACGGAAATCCATTAATGTACGTAATCCTTCTTCAACTTCAAAAATTACGCTACCTCCGCGTCCACCATCTCCGCCTGCAGGTCCACCATTTGGTACATACTTTTCTCGACGAAACGCGACCATACCATCGCCGCCATCTCCGCCTTTTATGGCTATCTTTACGTGATCGACAAACATAGACTATCCCTCCTTGCTTTCTTCTATATGAAAACGCCATTTCTTGGTCGTTTTACATTCATGGGTCAGTGTAACTTGTGGTTCGCATGAAATTTCTTGTGCTATTGATTCCCATTGTCCAGTTGCTTCAAAGGTGATTCTAAATTCAGACGGGATACTTACAATATGAATATGCAATTGTTGTTCCACAAATGGATCTAACTGGTTATGCAACAAATTCGTTGCTTGGTCAAGCACATTATAAATTTGTTCATCTAAAGATTCGTTACACGAAGTTTCAATATGACTCGTAATATTGAATTGAAATCCTAAAAAACGCCAATTTGCGGTTTGTAACCACTCTGAAGTGAACGGTATGTTTAACTTAGTTAATTCATAAATCGCTTTAACTTCTGAGGTGTAATGATCAATGGCCGCTTTCGCCTCTTCCAGTCGTGCAAGATCAATATTCATCTTGATAAGCTGCAACTGATTTAAAAAATCATGCCGTGCAAATCGCAATGCCTCATTTACTGAAAACGGTTTGTCGGTCATGTGCACACTCTCCATTATGCTAATGTCATTTCCTTTGTATACAAAGAAATGATGCGATTTTATTGCAAATATTAAAAGTACAAAGCTCAGCTCTAGTTATACAGTTTGAGTTCGAAGTCTTAATAGCTAAACGAACCGCGATTGAGCTAGACACACTTTGCACATATTAGTTTTTTAATAAAAAGAAAAAGGACTGCAGTTATGCAGTCCTTTGGCTGTTTGAATTAAGCTTCTTGAGCTACAGGATATACACTAACTTTTTTCTTGTCACGGCCATAACGCTCAAAGCGTACAATTCCGTCAACTTTTGAAAAAAGTGTGTCATCTCCACCACGGCCTACGTTTTCACCCGGGTGAATTTTAGTACCGCGTTGACGGTATAAAATTGAGCCACCCGATACGAATTGACCATCAGCGCGTTTAGCGCCAAGGCGTTTTGATTGTGAGTCACGACCGTTACGGGTCGAACCTACTCCTTTTTTCGATGCGAAAAACTGAAGATCTAATCTTAACATCATCTGTTCCACCTCCTACTTTTTTTGAAGGGTTATTTTTATATGTTGTCCATAATCTTGTTCAATCGTTTGTAAAGAAACAATCATCGCTTGTACAATTAATTGTACCTGTTCATTTGTTTTTGGAACTAGGTTCTGAGAAAACGAGACTTTGAGAAATCCTCCGTCTTGCCCTTGCTTAACGTCAGGAATGACTTTTGTAAGTTCAACGATTGCATTTACTGCTCCAAAAGAAACAGCAGTTGCGGCTGCACACACTAAATCTTTTCCATGCTCAGCAAAATCTGCATGGCCCTTCATTTCAAAAGAACAAATGTGATCAGATTGATCTTTTTCAATCGTTACTTGTATCATATTTTACACATCTTACAGATTGATCGAATCAATCACAAGTTTTGTGTAAGGCTGACGATGACCTTGTTTACGACGGTAGTTCTTTTTAGCTTTATATTTGAAAACTGTGATTTTTTTAGCGCGGCCGTTTTTCACGACTGTTGCTTTAACTGTTGCACCTTCCACGAAAGGAACGCCAACTTTCACGTTGTCTCCACCTACGAATAATACTTTATCAAATGTAAAAACGTCCTCAGCATTCACATCTAATAATTCGATGTAAATTTCTTGACCTTTTTCTACTTTGACTTGTTTACCACCAGTTTCGATAATTGCGTACATTTTACTGCACCTCCTATTAGACTAAGACTCGCCTTAAAATGAGGTGATCTTTGCAGATACTTTAACCTCTTCAGAGCGGTTGTAGTAGCACGGGTGCTACAAACAATAACATTAATATTTTACCATAACTCTATGGGAGCGTCAACTGCTTCGTAACAATTTTATAATAAGCTTCTTCGTATTTTCGATACTGCCACGAACGAATATTTTGAAATGCGATAAATGCAAAAATGAAAGTTAGATGAGGTTGGTTATATGTAACTAAAATCAGCAATGTCGATGCGCAAATTGAAATCGCTAAATGTGTATGGTGGTGGCGTTTTGGAATTATAGATCTTAAGGCTTGTCCCCCGTCTAAGGGCAATATTGGAAGTAAGTTTAACGCAAGTATAGTCAACTGGACTTGATTAAAAAAAGCTTGTCCAGGAAAATCAAAAAATTGCGCGCCTAAATAAAGGATAGATGTAGCCAGTGGACCAGCAATGGCAATTAGCCATTGTTGATGAGGAGGAGCAAGATAGAGATTCTTTATCTTAATTTCTCCTCCATACGGAAGAATTGTGCAACTCGTCATTTTGAGACCCGTCCATTTAGCCGCTGTAATATGTCCTAGTTCGTGAATGAGTAAAGAACCAAAAATAATACTATAATGTGCGAGTTGCGCAGTAGCAATGAGGTAAATAATAATAGGCAGCATGATTGGATGTAGTCGAATATTAGTAAAGTACATCCTTCATCCATTCTGTGACTGCAGACGAATCGAGGCTTTTACCTCCTCGTTCTACTTTCACATACATCGATCCCGGTTTCACTTCTGCAATTAAATCTTTTGCTGACACTGCTGTATACGGTAAATTCGAAAAGTTTTCTACAAATCCATACGTCACGATATCCCCGCTATTATAAAGAACCGTCATCGTTTTTCCCGTGTGACGCGTATGTCCAGTAAACAGAATGATGCCATCTTCCCGAGCAAATACTTTTATCTGTGTAGTGTAAGAAACAATCACTCCATTTTCATACGGTTGCATCGATTCGTACGTCGCCATCGTGGGAATCATAGGGTCTTGTTCCTGCATTGCTACGACAGGAATTAGCTCAGATTGCCAAGTTGACGGAAGTTGAGCGAGTACGAATTCGCGAGCTATTTGAAGGTCTCTCCCTTGAGTGAACACTGTGCGAAGTTTTGAAGTTTGACCATCTTGTTCTTGTATTTGAATAATTGCGATGATGCCAACGGTGAAAATGCATGCCATGATCCATTTTTGTGCAGATTTCATGCCGCAGCCCCCTTTTCGGGTAGTATATGCAGTTTGGTAACTAGAGATTACAGGCTGAAAAGATGAATTATTCAATGGATTTTGGGCGACTAGCGCAACTTTTGATATAAATGGAGCAACTTTTTGTCTGACTGAGGCAACTTTTGTTGTAAATGGAGCAACTCTCTGTCCGACTGAGACAACTCTGACGCTCACTGGGGTAACTTTCTGTCCAACTGGGGCAACTAACCAATTGTCTCCTAAAATTTCTTCATTTCTGTTGCTAAAAAATGCTCCAGTAACTCTATTCTTATTGTTACAACTCTCCCACTCATAATAGAGCGACACTGCTCGAAAACAGAGCAAAGCGAAATGAACCATTTGTTTTTTGTGGTTGTAAAGCAACTTTCACTATTATTGTTGCAACTTTTGTTGTAAATGGAGCAACTTTCTGTCCGACTGAGGCAACTCTGATGCTCACTGGGGTAACTGAGGCAACTAACCAATTGTCTCCTAAAAATCCATTCATTTCTGTTACTAAAAAATGCCCCAGTAACTCTATTCTTATTGTTACAACTCTCCCACTCATAATAGAGCGACACTGCTCGAAAACAGAGCAAAGCGAAATGAACCATTTGTTTTTTCTGGTTGTAAACCAACTTTCACTATCATTATTGCAACTTTTGTTGTAAATGGAGCAACTTTTTGTCTGACTGAGGCAACTCTGATGCTCACTGGGATAACTTTCTGTCCAACTGAGGCAACTAACCAATTGTAACCTAAAATTTCTTCATTTCTGTTGCTAAAAAATGCGACAGTAACCATGGTTCAAATTTCAATTTATAGTGTCGACTACGATTGGTCCCCATACTATCTTCAGACATTTGTTTGAGGACGCGTTTTACCAAGTGTTTGTCCTCAATCCCCAACCACCACATCACATCTTTACTTGTAATTTGTCGCCCAAAAAGCAGTTGATATTCTTGCAAAGTTGCCATATGTGCATTCTTATCTCGACAACCACAACTACCGCACAGCCATGTCGAATAAATTCGTTGCATTCCGACGCAAAAACATGACATGCATCTCACACCTGTGAGAATCATAACGCGCTCAATTCCGAGTCTCTCCAATAACTCATCATCATGAACCGGAATGGAGTTTTGTTTCAAACTGTGTTTTACTTTTTTCATTTCTTCAGTTGTCATCAATTTTTGACTCATCGCTTCCATCCGTTCAAGTGAATCGCACACGGCATCGATTGGAATTGCTGGAAAAAGTGTTGGTGGTTTAATAACAATCCCAGCTCGACTCGCAAACACGATCAGACCTTTAACAGGCATTTCCAATTCTTTGCGATGAAGCCTTGCCTGTAAAAGTTTCACTGCACGTTGCAATTGAAGTTCTGGATTTCTCATGCCTTCTTTGTTTCCATCAATTATCCGATAAAATTGTTGCGTGATGGGATCAAAATAAAATTCACCTTTCATATTTTTCACTTCCAAAATGCATATTAACTTTGGCGTCACAACAATGACATCAATTTGCACATGATCTAACACGACATTTCGATAAATTTCAACTTTAGATGTTAGTCGGGCTTCTTCCAGATACTTCATTACTTTCTCTTCACCCGAAAATCCCGCTTTCACATTTCGATAACTCTGCTTAGCTTTCAAGTTACATTCTGTGCGTGAATTTAATATACTAATCCGTAAAACGCTTAATTCGTATGTTTTCAAATTATTCAGTCTAATCTCCCCCTAAAAAAATCCCCCACTAGTTTAAAAAGTGAGGGATTCAGCTAATTTATTTAGTAAGAACTTCTAGTATTCTAGAAAATACGTTTTTGCGTTTTATGTCCATCGACATTAAAGGAACAGATTCGCCTAAAATACGACGGGCAATGTTGCGGTAGCCTTGAGCTGCTCGTTTAGTTGGGTCCATAACAATGGGTTCACCTTTATTAGAAGATGTAATAACACTTTCATCATCCATTACGATACCAAGTAAATCAATTGATAAGTGCGTCGTAATCTCATTGACATCTAACGCATCGCCAGCTTTCATTAAATGTTGACGAATACGGTTAATGATTAATTTTGGAGGTGCAATATCTTCTTGCTCAAGCAAGCCAATGATACGATCCGCATCACGCACTGCCGAAATTTCAGGTGTCGTGACGACGATTGCACGATCTGCTCCTGCCACTGCATTTTTGTAACCTTGTTCAATACCTGCAGGACAGTCAATGAGGACATAATCATAATCACGTTTTAATTCTGATACGAGTTCTTTCATTTGTTCAGGATTAATAGCGTTTTTATCTGTCGTTTGAGCTGCTGGAAGTAGGAATAATTTATCATCAAAACGCTTATCTTTAACTAAAGCTTGATGCACTTTACAACGACCTTCGATTACGTCAACCAAATCATAAATGATGCGGTTTTCTAAACCAAGCACAACGTCTAGGTTACGTAAGCCGATATCGGTATCGATTAAACAAACTCTTTTTCCTTGAAGTGCCAATGCAGTCCCAAGGTTAGCCGTTGTCGTTGTTTTGCCAACGCCTCCCTTACCTGAAGTAATTACGATTGCTTCTCCCACATTAGCTTCCTCCTCTGAATGTAGATAATTGCGGTCTTAATAAACGCAGTTCTTGTAAGCGATCTATAGCAATGAAGCCATTCGCATGCAAATACGCGCATTCCATTTCCGGTTGTTCCGATAATATGGTCAGTTCATCTGTCATCAATTCTATTGCTTCAGCAATCATAAGATGTGTAGCTTCTAGCCATGATGCGGCGATGACCGATTCTTTATTGCCTTTTGCTCCGGCGTGAGCGATTCCCTTTAAACGCCCAAGAACAAAAATATTACCCCCTGCAATAAGCTTACCATTTGGGTTCACATCTCCAACGACCACTAAGTCGCCTTCCGCTCGGACAACTTGTCCAGAACGCACGATGCCGACAAACGTTTCCGATTGACGTTCCAAAACGCGTTGATTGCTTTCTTCAACAGATATAACATCGCTTTGCACTCTTGAGACACGTAAATGCGGAGACGTGTGAACACAGGCAATCAGTTCTCTTTTTTGACCTTCTGAACAGTAGCGATTGCCGAGTTGTAATAATACCTCTGCTTGTCCTTCGATGCCTTCGTCCGAAACTTTACGTTTTATTTCTTCCACCAGATCGGCATACGCGCATTGATCATCCAGCCGAAGCACTAGACCGTCTTTTGTTCCTTTTATAGAGACTAGATGCTTATTCGTCAAATGCGTCACCTCACGCGATAAATCAATTTGGCTGATTTAATCTTTGCAACAAACGTGCATTGATTACGTATTTAAATGCCCAGCCGAGCACCACTAAGAAAATTGAGTTTGCAATCATTGTTGGAACTAAGCGTTCGCGCACAAATACTTGTAGAGAAATATCCGTCAATCCAATTAATGAAAAGAATTGGTATAACGCGAATTCAAGTCCAGTAACTAGCACAAGTGACATTAAGGTCGTCACAATTAAATGCTGGTGAATGTATCTCATTATAAAACTAGCTATTAAACAAATTAATGGATATAAGAAAGAATATAGTCCAATAATATCAAGGAAAAACACATCATACAAGAGCCCAAAGAATAATGCATACGCCATAGCGCGATTACGACTATAGTAGATGGATATGAATATTAAATACATGATGAGGAATCGAGGGATTAAATAACGATACTCCCCACCAATATCGAGGGGAGAAAACAGACCGAAAACGGGTTCAAGATAGAATAATGCGACTGCAATGGCCGGAACAATAAAGCGCATCAGGATGCATCCTCATCTTCAGCGACATCATCTGTCGAAGTATTATCTCCGTCAGCACCATCAACCGTGGTCATTAACCGTTTCGCAATTATTACATGGTCAAGTAATTGAAAATCAGCTGCTGGTTTGATATACGCCATTTTTGTTAAGCCATAATCGTCAGTCGAGACTTCAGTAATTTCACCAATCAAAAGACCTTGCGGGAAAATCCCACCAAGTCCTGAAGACATGACTTGCTGCCCTACTTCTATTTCAATATTAGAATCGATTCGTTTTAAAATGAGTTCTTTTCGCTCATCATCGTATCCTTCAATTAAGCCGAATGCTTGTTTTTTACCCATAACCTTCGCTGATACACGATAGATTGGATTTTGTGTCGATAAAAGTTCAACAGATGATGTAAACGGTGTCGTGAGTATTACTTTTCCGATTAAGCCCTGTGCCGTAATGATCGCCATGTTTTTTTTAACCCCATGGACTTCGCCTTTATCGAGTATTACTTTTTTTTCCCACTGATCAGGGTTTCTCGCGATTACAGTTGCCTGAATCGGCTCGTATTCTCGAAGATCGTCTTGCTTGTCCACGATTTCTCGTAATCTCGTATTCTCGGATGCCAAATCGTTGACATCCGCTTGCAATTTCGCGAATTCTTCTAAACGACCTTTTAATCGTTTATTTTCTTCGTACGTATTTAACAAAGAATCGACATTATCAAAAACACCTGTTATGTACTGTGTTGGTTTGGAGAAAAGTGATTGTCCAAAACCAACTACATCTTTAACGATTTGTTCAGGTAGAGACGCATTGTCACGATCTTTGAGAGAGAAGCTGATCAATGCCACAAGAAAAATAACCCCGACAAGAAGCAAAATTAATCGCTTATTCGAAAAAAATTGTGGCATTAAAAACGGACTCCTTAGTGTTTAGAATTTTGGCGAATCATGTTCATATGATCAAGAGCCATTCCCGTACCAATTGCTACGCAATCAAGCGGGTTTTCTGCAATGAAGACCGGCATGTTTGTTTCGTCACTAATTACTTTGTCTAGGTTTTTTAGTAATGCGCCACCGCCAGTTAAGACGATTCCGCGTTCCATGACATCTGCAGACAATTCTGGAGGCGTTTGTTCTAACGTTTTTTTGACGCCATCGATAATCGCTGCAACAGACTCCCTTAGTGCTTCTGAGATTTCTTCAGAAGAGATTTCAAGTGTTTTCGGAAGACCTGTCACTAAGTCGCGACCACGGATTTCCATTTTTTCAACATTATCAATAACTTTCGCAGAACCGATTTCCATTTTGATCGCTTCAGAAGTTCGTTCCCCAATTGTTAGGTTGTACATTTTACGAATATAACTTGTAATAGCATGATCCATCGCGTCACCTGCTACACGCACAGATTCGCTTGTCACAATGCCTCCAAGTGAGATCACGGCTACTTCAGTTGTACCGCCTCCAATATCGACGACCATGCTTCCAGTAGGTTCCCAAACAGGTAAGTTCGAACCGATTGCTGCTGCAAATGGTTCTTCAATTGTGACAGCGTCTCTTGCGCCTGCTTGACGAGCTGCATCAATAACCGCGCGTCGCTCAACAGAAGTAATACCATAAGGTACACAAATCATAACGTTTGGTTTTTTCCATCTTGAGCCAGCCGCTTTCATTGCTTCTTTTAAATAATATTCAATCATCGCCGTTGTAATATCGAAATCTGCTATTACCCCGTCTTTCATTGGGCGAATAGCTACGATTGAACCAGGTGTACGACCAATCATATTTTTAGCATCGTTTCCTACAGCAACGATGTCACCAGTATGCGTATTTTTAGCTACTACTGAAGGTTCGCGTAATACGATCCCTTTTCCTTTAATGAATACCAATGTATTCGCTGTGCCAAGGTCAATCCCGACATCTTTTGCTCCAAATCCAAACACGTTATTTTCTTCCTTTCTATCCTACGCCAGTTAATCTTAGCTTAGTTTAAACCATAACTTTGATTATAACGGATATAAGGAGAAAATCACAGTGTCACAGTGTCACATGTAACCCTTTTCTTTCAAACTAATAAACTGGTGATCTCCAATAATCAATAGTGATAGGTAAGAGACAACCTCGACATTACTCGCTAGGAGCTCTTTTCCCCCACTTCACACCGTACGTGAGATTTTCACCTCATACGGCGTTCCATCAATTTCATACATTATATGAAGCTCAACTTTTCTCTAAAACCTAGGATTTTTCCCCATTTTACATGCCCGACACTCGAATAGTCTTTTCTGCTGTGAATCATTTGATGGCAATGCTCATGCATGGATGCAAGGTTTGGTACCCGATTTACCTCCTCTAGCGGAAGTTTGGGTTTAATATGATGGATGCGTATATTATCCCCTTGCAGTACTTCTTTGCATACTCGACATCTGCCCTTATCACGATTAAATGCGTACGCACGATTCATAAAATACTCAAAGTTATAAAGCTTTTCCTTATGCCCCGCTTTAATGATTTTTGACCAATTCAAGCTAAGAAGTTCATCCGCTCTTACTTTAAGAGGTTTCTTTCCGGTTCGATTCATATATATTTGTCTTCCTCGTTAGGTATAAGGAGTCTCTGATGGACTTTTATTTTTTGCCGTTTGCCATTTACAGAAATCTAATCTTGTTACACCGAATTTCAGGCCGTTATATTCAATCACCGGGATTTTCGTTTGATAGTGATCATGAGCGGAGCGAAGGTTATCCGCAAGTTTCGCAGGCAATTTATACCCGCCATGCCTCCTTAGCTTTAAATATGCTGCATAGTGTAGCTTATCTGCATATTTAGCCATGTACACGTTTACTTTTGTTGTCGATTCATAATATTGAATCAACCCTCTAATTTTCGAGTTGATGAGATTAATCCAGTGAATTAAATCATCTTTTTTTGTGGCACCTTTGATTTTCTTAATCGTTTTATGAATCTCATTTACTTTTTCATTTAATCGTTGTTGATTTGGCTTACTGACCAAAATATGTCCATTCTTTGCCTTGCCTTTAATTGCCTTGATTTCATAGCCTAGAAATTTTATAGGTCGTCTTCTTATATCTGTGATGAGCGTTTTTTCTTCTGATAATGTTAATTTTAATCGCTCTTTTAGATATTTTGTGATTCTGTATTTCCACTTTTCCGCATTACGCCTTGAACTTGTGATAAGTACCCAATTATCTGCGTATCGAACAAGATACGTTTCTTTCAATCTTGTTGTTTTCCGCAATCTATAGTATTGCTTAGATTTTTGTGCATAAGGATAGTCTGTCTTTTTATTTTCCCACTCTCTCGTTACCCATTGGTCAAATGAATGTAAATAAGCATTTGCTAGTAATGGAGAAATAATTCCCCCCTGCGGTGTACCAATTGGATTTTCTTTCAGTTCATCCATGATTCCTGCTTTTAACATCGACTTAACAACCATTAGAACACGTCTATCCCGAATTCCCATATTCCATAACTTTTTTATAAGAATCGTGTGATTGACACAATCAAAGAATTTACTGATGTCTCCTTCAATTATCCAATAATGTCCCGTGTTATGGACAATATCAGTTGTTCGTGTGGATGCCATGCTGGAATCCCTCATCGGTCTAAAACCATATGAATGTTGAAAGAAGTGTGCTTCGAGAATTGGCTCCATAATTAGTCTGACACACTCTTGTACAATGCGATCGATGATGCTGGGTATTCCCAGTGGACGTAATTCATCGGAATTTGCTTTTGGAATATACTTTCTTCGTATGGGTTTTGGACGGTAATTTAGAAAGCTATTTTGAACAAGTTCGATAATTTCGGGATAATCTTTTTTAATACATCTGGCTTCATTAATTGATGGTCGCTACCAGCAGTTCGGCTTCCTTTATTTGCTTTGATTCGATGGATAGCCGTTACTATCGTTGCTTCACTTATCATTAACTCCAGTAAGTTCTTGTGACCAGGTGATTGTCCCTTTTGCCTTATGCCCTCAATTGTTTTCTCATATAACTCGTCCTGTTTATCTTTTAATCCTTGTTCTGATTTTAGATAGTTAGATTGTTGTTCCATTGCAGTTCCTCCTTATTTGGAGAATGCAAGGTTTTAATCAGGTGCGCACATGCGGCTTCCCTAACAAGTTGATTTCACTTAAGAATGAAACTGACTATGCCCCTTCGCTCCATTTCCATTACAGAAAGTTCAACACTACTACGGGCTGCTGCCCCTTAGATGCAACTGGCATTTCCTCCAATTTAGATGCATTAGAGTTAACTCTCTTTATCATCATCTTCCAAGGTTCCGCTGTTCCTTACACTTTAGCTTTGCATAATCGTTTTAGCTGTCCTCTTTAACCCGTTAACCATCTTTTTGCCCATAGTTGGAAGGACGCAAGACACTATCCCTTTACTGGAGTAGTACAGATTTTGCAACCACAAATACAAAATCCACGATTAAACTTCATTTACTTGAAGCGGAAAACTTCATTTCGTTTTCCTATGCCTTTACGAGCCGTACATACGAGGATTCCTGGTGAGTCAGCATGACGATTTAATAGCCTCCCGCTTACTTCACTAACCACATCGCAGGTCTGTTTTTCAGCGCCTTTACCGAGCTTCATACACGTTTGGAGTTAACCACTCATGCATGTCGGAGTTTCAGAGTATCGTTACCAACATTTAACGATAAGTTGGAACTTCCCCAACCTATTTAAGTGTAAAGTTCAAAGATGTAGAATCTTTGCCTAGTTTTATTGCGTATTTCTATGCAGATTGTCTAGGAACAGCGCGCACCATGATCGAGTAATTCGATTCCCATTATTTGTCCTGCCTCTTGTAATCTCTTTGTTACTTCGATGTCTTCAGGGGAAGGTGCTGGGTTTCCCGACGGGTGATTATGTGCACAAATTATCGAGGCGGCAGAACGCTTGACTGCTTCTCTAAACACTTCGCGAGGATGCACAATGCTGGCATTTAAACTGCCAATAAAAATGGTATGTTTGTGTAAAATTTGATTTTTTACATTCATGAATAATACAACGAAATTTTCTTGTTTTAAAGATGTCATATCTGCCATTAAATATGCAGCTGCATCTTTTGGTGAACGCACGGTGAATTTAACATCCGTTTGTTGCTGAGCTAAACGTCGTCCTAGTTCAACTGCAGCAAGCAATTGAATAGCCTTCGCCTCCCCAATCCCTTTTACCGACATAATTTCTTCGATTGTCGCGTTTTTTAACTCATGAAGTTGTTCAAAAAACGTTAATACGCGATTCGCTAAATGTAGGACGGATTCTTGTTTTGTACCCGTCCTCAGCAAAATAGCAATCAACTCCTGATTTGACAGGGCGGCAGCACCTTGGTTCATTAAACGTTCGCGCGGCCGGTCTGCAGGAGGAATTTCTCGTATCATGAGTGTTGGTTTTACTTCAGTTATCATTGCGTGCTCCCGTTGTCGCGAACTCAATTAGCTGCAAACGTTTCATTTCACGATACAGTTCTGCAACTGGTAAACCAACGACATTGTTGTAATCGCCACTAATATGTTCAACCATTAATGAGCCTGCCGTTTGGATGCCGTAGCCGCCTGCCTTATCATAACAATCCCCACTTGCCACATAATCATGAATCCATTCCTCTGAAAGCGCGTAAAATGTCACTTTCGTTTTCTCACAGAACACACCACATATATCATCAAAAAACAAAGCTACAGCTGTTATGACCGTATGCGTGCGACCTGATAATTTACGCAAATGTTTTTTCGCTTCCGTGGCATTCTCTGGTTTCCCTAGTGGCTTATCATCTATAAATACCATCGTATCAGCACTGATGACAATAGCATGTTGATTGCGGTCGGCCACTCGAAACCCTTTTTCTATGGCGATGTTACTTACTAACTCAGAAGGTGAACTGCCAAAGACCGCTTGCTCATCAACCTCTATGGTCTTCACTTCAAATGGCACCTGTAGTAGTGACAGTAATTCTTTTCTTCTCGGTGAGGCAGATGCTAATTGGCTTTGTCGTCTTTAATCTCAATGAAATCATCTCCTTTTTGACATCATACAGAAAGATGCCAAAGTTGAAAAATGTGTCTAAAGGGCAATAATTTCATTATGACCATTATGCACATGCTAAAATTCAATTTTGAGGCAGTTATTTTGAGACAAATAATGCGATAAAAGCTGTACACGGATGACGTTGACATCTTTCGAAAGTGTTGATATAGCGGTAATATTGGTTTCCCAATCCTTTGGAATTGCCCCTGTATTTTTCGTACTCTCAAAATTAAATTTTGATGGGTCTGGATGTGTAAGATAAATGGGCAGTTTTTGCAGTGCCTGTTCTTTACATGCAGACGCATTAATTTTAAATGGTTTACTAAAAGAATCAGTGCTTCCCACAATTTTCACGTCACTTTCCACAACACTCGCCTCTGACCATACATAATATTGACCTTCCGCCATAATGAGTGCAGCTGTTTTCATAGCTGGAGTTGATTGTAGTAGAGCAGAAGCACCTTCAGCACCAGTAAATACCCCATATTGCTTCGCATAGAATTGATTGTCTGTTGCGGTATTTGCTGGAGCATCTACAGACTCCATTTTTTCAGGTGTTTCTGTGTCAGTTGCGGTTGGTGCGGGGGCCTCAACAGCAAGATCTTGCCACTGAATCATAATTGCAAATAATCCAATTGAAACGGCACCAATTAAAAAACCATGTAAAATTGCAAGTGTATAAGAAAACTTTGAGAATTTTTTTGAAAAACGCATACCATCACCCCGTTTTTCTTTTAACGCTAACATTTTGAGCATAAAAAAAGACAAGACCTGTGTCGGCTTGTCAAAAAAAGTTTTCGAGTTAAAATAACAAATTCATATACCAGTCGAGGATAAATGTTCCATAAAAATAAACAATGATTGCAGCAAGTGCGATCGACGGACCAAAAGGCACTGGTGTTTTACGTCCTTGTTTTGAACGTCTTAAATGAATGACACCTACAATGGCTCCAATGAATGCCGCTAAAAAAAGCGTGAGCAGAGTGGGAATAATTCCGAGCACGAGTCCGATAACGGCGAACAATTTAATGTCTCCTCCACCCATGCCCCCTTTCGACAATATCGCAATTAATAACAATAGTCCAAACCCACCAGCAGCACCTAGTATACTATCCCACCAAGGATCTAGAGGCGAGAAAACGCGCGCGATAATAAGTAAAATGCCGAAGAATAAAAGAACTTTGTCGGGAATCAGCATATACGCTAAATCAGACACCGTGATAATCACTAACATAGAAACAAATAAGATAGCCACAATTAGTTCCAGTGAAAAACCAATCTTCCAGTAGGCGAATGCGAATAATATACCAGTTGTCAGTTCCATTACCGGATATATCCAATTAATTTTTGTACCGCAAACTCGACATTTTCCTTTTAAGAAAATGAACGAAAAGACGGGAACTAAATCTTTGAATGTTAAGCGACGATCACATACCGTGCAATGTGAAGGTGGGTTTACGATAGATTCATTTTTCGGAACGCGTAAGCCGACAACATTAAAGAATGAACCGAATATAAGACCGTAGATAAAAAATAAAGTTATATAAAGAATCTCCATAAGTTTCCCTCTTTCATAGGATTGCTATTTCATTTTGAAAACGTTCTGTTAAAGAACATAGTTGATTTCCCTTACGGGCGGACGCTTTCCGCATGAGCCAACGAGTATGCACTGTCCTACAAGTCATAAAATATAACAAAAAGCAGTTCCCTATATATTTAGTAGAGGTTGATTTCCATTTCAGACGGACGCTTTCCTCGGGGCACGGCTTCAGCCTCCTCGACGAGCAAGCTCGTCTGTGGGGTCTTCAGCTCATGCTATTCCCGATGGAGTCGCCGTCTTCCATTTCAATCAACCTTTAGGTCATCATATGTAAAACAGACAATTATAAGTGTTTACCATATTCAAATGTAGGTACAGAAAAATTCTTATTTTCTCCACATACTTTAAATTAGGGGCATTTGTCGGAAATTCAGGTTTAGTGAATGAGTGTAAAACTAATTATTGTGCGTTCTAAGTTTCATGCTTTTGAAGAATCTTGGAGCAAATGTACTTTCTCAACTGTTATTTAAATCAACTATAGATTAATTACAAAGCTAGAAACGAGTGAGGAGTTCTTACCAGTTCGACCCAAGAAAGAGTAAAGACTCCATTACACTAATTAAAGGCTCGACTTAATATATTGGTACTAATCATTTTGAATATTTAATGCTTTTTACATATTGCACATAAATAAGTAATGAAACAAAAACTGGAGAAATGATGGGTTCTCCAGTTTTTGTGTGTTTAATATGGAATGATTAATGTTTCATTGACCATTACTTTATTCGAAGGTAAGTCATTGGCTACTTTGATTTTCTCTTCACCTAATCGAGTTCCATAGTGTTGCATCGAAATGGAAAATAGAGTGTCTCCAGGTTTTACTGTGTATGTTTTATATTTTTGTTTTGGTTGTACTTTTGCTACAACTTTAGTAGATTGTGCTGTTGCAATCTTGGTCACCGGTTTTGTAGTAGGAGCTTGTGTAACTGAACTGGCTTCAATCGACGCCTCAACTGTTTCAGTTATTGTTGAGGCAGGTTCTATAGCAACCACTTCTCCATCCTCGATAATTTCATTTGAAGGGAGTGGATTCGATTTGTCTGCAGGTGCAGGCGTATCGACTTTCGGCCCTTCATCAAGGAGTTCTAGTAGGTCAGGTCGGTAGAACGCCGTAAAAGACAATGACAGTTGTAACTTCGCAGGTTCTAATACTTCCGTCGTTACTTCCCCAGGTGAACTGAATGAGATATTATCCACAATTAATATGCGATCCAATTTCTCAATCTCATCAATGAAAGCTTCTAAAGTAGCATACGATGATGTTTCAATAGATAAATTGACGAGAAGCTGTTGAAGTGTTTCGACCCCTTCTGGAGGTGCTTCAATTACAAAAGGTCCTTCTGAAAAACCGATTGATTGAACTAGAGACTTCGACACGACTTCTGCTTTTTCAATTTGCAATATGATTAATTCCGTCAACGGATCAATCGGAACTTTCTTTTGCAACTCGAGTGAACTGACAATCGGTATTTCTGGTTGATCAGCCAACTGCTGTTCTAATGCAAATAAAGTTTGTCTATCTGTTGTGAGTGTTGTTTCAGCAACTGATAGACTTTCTTTCTTAGGAACATAGAAAGTGAAATACGCATAGGCAATCATAATTAAACAAAATAAACTTGATAATACAATAAGACCAATTTCTTTTTGTTTTCTCGTTAAATTACTCATTTGCATCATCTCCTTGTGCATCATCTGCAGGAGGTTGTGGTTCGGTATCAGGTGTTTCAGCTGGTTGCTCTTCTGTTGTTTCTTCAGAAGGTGTTTCACTTTCAGTTGGCGTTTCTCCTTCAACAGGTGGTACGCTTGGATCAACTGGAACAGCTGTACCATCTGCTGGCATACGTGTATCTAAAAATGTCACTGCATAAGAAGCTAAATAACGTGGCATGATTTCTTCAGTAGACTCAACTTCTGTCACCGTACCATCCGTTTCAACGACAGCTTCTTCAGCTAAAGGTTGAAAAGAAACCGATGATAAAACAACATCTGTAATCATGTCAGACGCTTTAAGTTGAGTTAAGTAAAACGCCGTAGCACGAGATGTATCAAATTGAGTTGTGATCGTTACTTGGTTCGGTGTTGAAAATGAAAAGCTTAAGAAGTACCCGCGTTCCGGTAATAACGCAGTCAATTCACGAATCAAAGGTAGTGTGTCGTATTGATAAGTTTCAGCCCACTCGACAGTCTTTTGCAATTTCTGTGTATCACTTAATGCTGCTGTCGTGACCATCTGCTCTTGGATGGCCGCTTGTTGTCCAACAACTTCTACGCTTTGAGCTGCAAGAACTTGCTGTTTGTTGCTATATGTATTTCCAAGGAAATAAAAAACGAGTCCAGTAACTAACCCTAAAAGAATAAGTGAAATAGCTGCAACGACAAAGACAGGACGGTCCCGTTCCTTATCGCCAAGTAAATTTATATCTACTAACATCATCACACCTCTTTCAGAGCTAGTCCGAGCGCTCGATTAAAACGAACAGGAATGGCTTTTCCATCTTCTAAATAAATCGTTTCACGAATTACTGTTGACGTTTTCACTTCAAAGCGCAATTCGAGTGTCTGTAATAAATCTTCCCATCCATCCAACTCACCGTTAAGTAACACATGGGTAATGCCTTCATTTCCTTGATTCATATTGTAGCGATAGAAATTAATGAGCTTTTCAATTTCAGCCACGAGCGAATCCATTTTAGTCGTTTGTGAACCACTAAAATAATTCGAATCTTCAGGTTCAGCCACTTCTACGGGACGCATAAATAACGGGAAATGTTGATGGAAAATTGAAACGATATACTTATCGTTTTTGACATCTAATAATAAAATATGTTCCTCACCTGAAAAATCATGTTGCGAAAAAGCTAATCTATACAAGGCAAGTGGTCCAATATCAGCAACAATCGGTTTCATTTTCACGTCTTCAAAGACGTCTTCATATGTATTCAAAATGCTTTCTTTCGAAGCGATTAAAATAGCTTCTTTTGTTTCGGTAGATGCCGTATAAGGTACGACATCAAAAACGGGGTCTTCGAACGGTAAATAAAGTGTCGAACCAATTTCAATAAAGAAATGACCTTTCAACTCATCTGGTCGAACATCAGGAGGATAAGTTAGTTTGCGGATAATCACATATTCGTCAGGTGCTAAAAAGCGAACAGCTTTGCGGGAAAGTTTCCACTCATCCACGACCTCGCCTAAAATCGACACCAGCGCATCTGCGTCCACAATTTTGCCATCCGTGATAATGCCAGAAGGCAAAGAACGCTCCTCTGCACAAACAACATGCAAAGGAGACGTTGACTTCACTTCTACCATTCGGATCGCATCTTCTTCAATTGTAACCGTCGCCACGCGTGTGCGTTTGTTTAAGAACGAGGGTGTGAATTTCATAGAATCAGCTCCGTTAAAATTAGTTAGCAATACTAGCAATAATAGATCGCAATGGAGTTACTGGATCAGTACCCGCAGTAACTGTAAGAATAGTTCTTCTACCATTTGCATATTCTGAGATTTCAGCTTTAGTAGCTCGAACGAAATCGACTTGAATCTTAGCGTTTAAAATGCCTTTACCAGTTATTGAAAGATCCTCCAAAAAAACTTCAACAGTTTGATCTTCAAATGACCCTGCATCATCAATAAAACCATTAGCTTTCAACTCTGCAAGTGTAACACTAGGCTGAGCTATTTCGGGTGAGTCAGAATTATATAAACTAGCGGCATTTATTATATTAATTGCATCCGCTTTTATTGCTCCTACACGTGAATTTTGGATTATGCCGCTTATTGCTGGAACAGCAATTGCCGCGATAATCGCTAAGATTACGATTACTGCTAAAAGCTCGATTAATGTTAAACCTTTTTGATCTTTTAACTTTTGTTGAATGAATTTTCTCATTCTGTAAGCCTCCCTTTTTTCTCTAAAAATTAGTACTATAATGAGTACATCTGTATAATAACATGTTTATATGTCGAAATATATAGATAAATAGACTTTGTACTCATTTTTATTTAAGTATAATTCACCTACTATACACATCTCAATCCCTACTAAATAGGTTTATTACGGGTAATTAGACAACGAAGCCCATGGACCGAAATTTCTCCTTATAATACTATTAATATGGCTTATCATGTGGTTGATAATTTATTATTATTTCTATCTATTTGTCTTATTAGATTTCCGAAACGAATACTTTAATTTATTATTCATAAAATTAGATGTAATTACGAAGTGTTTTAAAACGGAGTTTCTGACGCTTTCCGTTACGAGCGCTTTCCGCGGGTGATCCGTGTGCTTCCTCGTTTGCTACACTATCCACGGTGTCACGCACCTGGACACACTTTTCCTTGTGGAGCCACCGCTCTTCTCTCCAATCAAATAGCCGAAATTCTTAACAAATTCAAAAGGAATATCCTTTAAGTTGTCATGTCATTCATCAAATGGCATTTATGACACATGACTCAAATAATAATATTTTGAATTAATTTATCTTATAATGACAACTCGACGGCTGATTACATTATTAAATACTTATTTGACACAATAAAGTGCTAAATCCTCTACATATTATCCATATTCTCAAACATACCAAACATAGGTAGCATAATTGCCATAACAATCGTTCCTACAAGCCCTGCTAAGAAAACAATCATTAAAGGCTCTATCATCGCTTTTAACTTATCCGTCTCTGCATCGACTTCTTTTTCATAGAACTCTGCTACTCGCTCTAACATATGATCAAGTGCCCCTGTTTCTTCACCAATTGAAATCATATGTGGGATTAGTGGTGGAAACGCCCAATGACCTTTCATAGGACCTGTCATCGACTCACCACGTTCTAACCCATCACGAGATTGAAGAATTACTTTTCCGATGACTTCATTGCCAACCACGCGTTCAACCATTGTCAGTGCAGTTAAGATGGGTACAGAACTTGAAAATAAAGAACTTAGAGTACGCGTCATACGCGCCAGTGCGGCTTTTTTAAGGATATTACCAAACAAAGGCATTTTTAATAAGAAAGTATCAAGCACATATCTACCTTTCTCATCTCTTCTAAGTAACCACAAACCTCCGCTAAATAGACCAGCAACAGCAACTAACACATACCAATACCCCTGTACAAAATCACTAGCTCCCATTACGAATCTAGTAAGTAGGGGCAACTCACCACCAAAACTACTAAACATTTCGACGAACATGGGTACGATTGAAGTTAATAAGAATATAACAACGCCCACCGCTAAAATCGCAACGATTACTGGATAAGTCATTGCCGAAACAACTTTTTGTCTTGTAGCATGAGCTTTTTCAAAATGAAGCGCTAACGTATCTAAAGAATCATCAATAGATCCCGTTAATTCACCAGCTTGCAGAAGGTTCACAACAAGCGGTTCAAAGATTCTCGGAAATTTTTTCACTGATTCTGATAAAGCATTCCCGCTTTTCAAATCATCGGAAATTTCTACAAGTGCTCTTCTCAATGCTTTTGACTCTACTTGCTGCGCCAGAATAACACATGAATCGACAATCGTGACACCGGCTCTCATTAGTGTCGCAAATTGGCGTAAAAACATAATAAATTGTTCGCGCTTTACAGGATTTCCAAAAGCGATATCCTTTTGAAGTGTTGTAGAAGCCATTTGCTTAATTTCAGTAATACGAATGCCATCATCGCGGAGTTTCATGGCTGCTTCACGTTGATTCGCTGCTTGTACAATTCCTTTTCGTACGGCTTTACGGTCACGACCTACATATTGGAAACGTGCCATTAATGCTCTTCTCCTTCAAGATATGGCTGAGCCATTTCTTGTGAAATTTGTCCGGACTCGACTAACTCTTTCACAGACGTTGCCATCATGTGCATACCAAGAGCACGATTCGTCATAATAACATTTGGTATTTGATGCACTTTTGCTGTACGAATTAAGTTCGCAATGGCAGAATTACTAATTAATATTTCTGTTGCAGCCCGACGACCTTTTCCATCAACTGTTTTAATTAATCGTTGACTAATTACAGCTTTTAATACGCCGCCAAGTTGCGTTCTCACTTGTGCTTGTTGTTCCGGTGAAAACACGTCAATAATACGTTCAATGGTTGAAGCAGCACTAGAAGTATGTAATGTCCCTAACACTAAGTGACCTGTTTCTGCTGCTGTGATGGCAATACCGATGGTTTCTAAGTCACGCATTTCCCCAACGAGAATGACATCTGGATCTTGTCTTAATGCTGCACGTAGTCCACTCGTAAAGGATTTCGTATCAAAGCCAACTTCACGTTGATCGATAATACTCGTACCGTGTTCATGCATATATTCAATCGGATCTTCCAATGTGATGATATGTAAGTTTAAGTCTGTATTCATATGTTTAATCATGGCTGCTAAAGTTGTTGATTTCCCTGAACCTGTAGGACCTGTCACTAAAATTAATCCTTGTTTTGTTTCTGCTAATTTCTTCAACGTATTTGGCATTTTTAACTGGTCAACCGTTGGAATAATTTGTGGAATCGTACGGAACGCAATGGAGATCTTCCCTTTTTGATGAAATGCATTTACACGATAACGTGCAACATTTTCTACCACATGTGAGTAATCTAGCTCGCCTAGTTCTAAAAAGGTATCCCATAATTTATCAGGTGTAATCGCTCGTGCCATTTCTCTAGACATATCATCCGTAATCGGTGTAGACCCAATCTTCACTAAGTCACCTTGTACTCGAAAAATCGGAGGCACTCCGACGGTTATATGAATATCTGATGCGTTTTGATGAAACGCGTTCGTTAGTAATTGATCAATTGATTCTCTCATAAATCCACCTAATCTTGGAGGGCAACACGCAGAATTTCTTCTGTTGTCGTTTTGCCTTCTCGTACTTTCTCTAATCCGTCATCTATTAAAAATATCGTGTCATTAGCTTGAGCAATTTCTCTTATTTCAGCCGCATTTCCACCACGGTTAATCACGCTTTTAATTTTATCGTCTATTACAAGAACTTCATGTATGGCCATCCGTCCTCGGTAGCCCGTCATACCACATGAAGGACAACCTTTGCCTCTTGTTATCGCTTGGATATCCATTCCACGCTTTCGGAAAATATCTATTTCACGAACAGTCGGTTCCTGTTTTTCACTACAGTCACGACAGACACGTCGCACTAAACGTTGTGCAACGACAGCATTAATAGAACTTGTCACTAAAAATGGTTCAACCCCCATATCCATTAAACGTGTAACAGAGGCAATCGAGTCATTGGTATGAATTGTACTTAATACTAAGTGACCCGTTAATGAAGCACGAATCGCAATTTCAACTGTTTCTTTATCACGAATCTCTCCGACCATGACAATGTCAGGATCTTGTCGCAGAATAGAACGAAGTCCAGCCGCAAACGTTAACCCTACATTTGAATTTACTTGAATTTGGTTAATTCCTTCCAGCTGATATTCGACTGGGTCTTCAACTGTAATAATATTCACTTCTTCATCATTTAAATAGTTTAGAGCAGCATATAAAGTAGAAGATTTTCCAGACCCAGTTGGACCTGAAATCAAAACGATACCGTTTGGTTTAGCTATTTCTTTCATAAAACGCTCATAATTCTTTTCAGACAAACCAAGCTTTGAAATGTCAGTTAAGTTATTTGATAAATCCAAAATACGCATAACGATTTTTTCCCCATACACAGTAGGTAATGTGGAGACACGCAAATCGATTGCTCTAAAATCAACATTTGTTTTTATCCGGCCATCTTGAGGGATCCGATGCTCGGTAATATCTAACTTTGCCAAAATCTTAATACGAGCTGTCACCATTCCTTGCATTAACTTAGGAAGCGTTCGCTCATCATGTAAAACTCCATCAATTCGAAATCGAACCAACAAACGTGTTTCTTGAGGGTCGAAATGAATATCACTCGCTTTTTGCGTCACTGCTGCAGACATAATCTGATTAACAATCCGTACCACTGGAGCATCCACATCTAACAATTCTTCTTGTTTCTCAGCAGAAACGGCTTGGTCAACCAAGAAATCATCAAACGATTCGTCTTCGTAATATTTATTAATTGTTTTTAAAATGTCTTCTTTAGATGCAATGGCAGGAATAATTTGAAACCCACTAATTAATCGCAGATCATCAATCGTAATGAAATCCATTGGATCTTTCATCGCAACATATAATTTATCTCCATCAATTTTCAAAGGAACAATCAGATTTCGTTTTGCCAAATCCTTTGGTATCACGCTGAAAATTTTCGGGTCAAATGGATAATGATATAATTGAACTTGAGGGATTCCAAGTTGAATTTCGAGCACTTCGAGTAACTGTTGCTCCGTAATAATACCTTGTTGCAAAAGTGCATCGCCAAGCATTTCATCTCGTGATTTTTTTTGCAACACAGTCGTTAGTTGATCCTCTGTAATTAGCCCATTTCCAACTAATAAATCACCTAGTCTTTTTCGAATCAAGTTACTTCCCCCTATACCTACTTACTTGGTGGTATTACATTTCCACCTTTATCGTATTCCGGATCTGTATCGTCGCTAGTAGGATCATTTTCAGTACCTGAATCATTCCCTGAGCCAGATCCTCCTGTTGATGAGCCGTTATCTGAAGTTCCATCTCCATTATCAGTTGACGGTTGTCCTGTTGAGCCGTCTGTCGAACCTGTCGTTCCATCATCAGGTGTGGTGCCATCTCCGCTTCCTTCTGCAGGAGCTGTTTCTATAACTGTCAAAGGATGAACTTCCACTTTATGTACAGGTGGGTAGAAATCTTTCGAAATATTTATCGTTTCTAAAACATCTTCTCCAGACACAATTGTTTTTATGACTGTCACTTGAACCCCATTAGCTCCAGCTGTTTTTAAACGAATTGTATTTTGATTAACGAATGAGCTATATTGTTTGATTGTTTTTGGAGTAAATTCTTCTTGATTCGAAACAGTAGTTTGGTAGCTATAAATTAGAGGTAAACCAGTTATTGAAGCATTTAAATTAGCATCAATAATACTTAGATTTAGCGTGAAAGTAGTTGAATTGGGATTCGTGAAAACAAAATCTACGCCAAGTTCTCGATTAATTGTAGCTTCGTAACCTAGTGGAACGGTCTTTGGAATAATCGGTCCAATACTACGCTCATCTACACCGAAATTCGTTTGAAGAACTGAAGCATATAAAATGGATGCCACAGTTGTTAAATCTTGTTCTGTCACAATACCGATATCGACTGTTTCAATAAACTCTAATAAAGAGAAAGTAGTTAATGGATTAATTGCATACCCATCTAGTGCCAATATTAAATTCTGAATTCCCACCGATGTTTTAATTGAATCAAAAGTAACGTCCGTTATCGAAGCTTCTATAGCTGTACTTGCTAATAAAACACTGGAAATATCGATTGTTTGATCTTTTCGTCCTGAAGATAATTGAACACGTATGGCCTCAGTGGCACTGGCGATTTCCTCATCAGTAAAAACATATGGGGAAAATTGCTGATTTAATAATGTCCCTACCGATTCCTCCGTTACATCAAAGAGTAAATCATTCTTCGCACCGTCTTCAGCAGAAGTTAATGTACGATCCGTATTAAATTGAACCACTTCTAACGGAAAAGGTACAATAACATCTTGAAGTTTGATTTTCACTTGTGCTTGATCATACCAACCTTTAACGCCAGTTTGAACGGTCACAGCAGCTTCTTCCTCTGGTAAATTCGAAACATCAAAAGGACCTATGTATGTTTGATCGCCATATTCTTTTGAAGCAAAAATCACATCATTAATTACATATGTACCTGCTTGAGTAACACCAAAGAATAAAACCGATGAGCCTAGAAGGGCGGCAAAAGTAGTCCCAAATAATTTATTATTCATTTATTGGTCCTCCTTCTTGGATGGTTTTAACCAGTCATCATTTTTGACTTCGGTTACAGTTGTAGGTGCAAGCTCAAGTTCAACTTGAGCTTTAGTAGTTGGTTTTTCCAAAACCGGTGGAATCGGTTGTGAAACAGAACGATGAGTTTCTACTTCTTCCAACTTTTGTTTTTCTAATTGTTTTGTTAAAAGTACCGCACCTGCAAAAATCAATCCAATCATGATTAAAAGTGCATAATAAAAACTAAGTGTCGATTGCACTAGTAAACCTAAAAGAGCGATTAATAAACCACCCACTAAAAACATTAACTTCGTCTTTAAATCTATCTTTTTTATGAATAATATGACTATTGGAAACACAATTAGTGCTAGCAATAGAAGTATAAGATAATTAATCATGTTTCACCTCATTAGTTATAAATCACGTTATCCACATAATCGATAGATAGTGATTCTATTGTATACTTAGTATTAAACCCAAATTTATTAAAATCACACAACTCAGCAAATTCATTTGGGTCTGTTGGTATACTAACATCAATTCCTGGAGCATTGATATCGTCTTTTTTGAATTTTGATGAATTAGTTGTGTTTAGAACAATTAGTTTACCAGTACCTTTTATTGATTTAATATTATCTAAACTGATAGTATTATTTTCAAACTTTGCTAAATTGAAGCAAGCTGTGGAATTTACTAAGTTAAAAGATTGTTTCAAATCAAAAACACTACTAGTATTATCTGAGCCAGTAAAAATCATAGTACCATTTATCAAATCAAATTGATTTTTACCATCAAATTCTTTGACTAAAATGTATGTCTTTTTGTTATAATCACCTAGATTGTTAGCATTACCTAAAGTTAATTTACCATTTACGATTAAGTTAAAACCTCCTGCTTGATTAAAATTTCCCACCGAGACATGTTGCATATATACCATTGCCTCACCTAATATATCTAAATTCGAACTATTGCATTTTCCTTTTCCTTTTCCATTTCCACAAAAAGATTCAATACTTTCTGCATAAATACTCAAATCAGCTAAATTTATATTTTTGTCACCTAAATTTGATACCAATTCAGATGCTTCCTCCCCAACTGATAATTTACAGTTGAAAAGACCAGCTGAATTATTTACATCATTTTGGATTAGTGAGGAACATAATTTAGAGGGAATTGATTGGAAAATTTTAGTGTTATCTAATTTGTTACTCTCATTTGAAACGTTTTTCACTTCTGATGTGATATCAGAAGGTTGGAAATTACTAACGAATATTTTGGCCGTTAAGAGTGCTGTATTTTCTTCAAATGATTCACCATTTACGTGAAGGATTAAATTATGCCCTTTTTTTTCCTCATTCTCATCAGAAGGATTAATTTCTATTTCTTGAATAAGATTAAAGTTAAGATTTTTATTTTCAGTTTTCAAAATATATTCCCCATCTATATAAGCATCAGATTTTCTCACAATTAATTTATTCAATTCACTTTGGAGACAATCATTTATCACGTCAGTTAAATTTTCAATTGATAATTTTTTTTGTTGAATGTTTGGACAAATGCATGAATTGTTTTTCTTGCATTCCTCCTGAGAAGATAATTCTTTTTTAAGTGTAGCTAGGATGCCTTTAATATTATTACTGATATCAATAGAAAAAAATTTTACACCCATCTCCGCAGCAACAGTCGCTTGGTTATTCAAGTTAACAGTTCTCTCTTGGGCAACATGATTAAGAGAACCTTTCATAAAGAGAGCAGTTATGCTTAAGAATATTATAATTGTAAATAAAACGATTAACAGAGCATATCCTCGCTGATTTATAATTTGTTTCATGGTCTCTTAACCCCTTCATATGTCTTATTGTCCAGAAGATTCTTCCTCTACCTATGATTATCTTACTAATTAAGCAGAAAGTCATGTTTTATTTATTTATAAATTGTAAAAAAGAGTCGAAATTTTCGACTCTTTTTGTTTACTATAATTAGTATATATTGAGATTTGAACATTTAGTAGGTTACTTTCAAGTAAGGATCTTCCCAAAACGCACTTATTATAGGACTCTGAGGCACATCTGGATTATCTACATCCGGATGATTAGGATTTGAAATCGGGCACTCATTACGGAGTGATTCGGGACTTACCCATTTTACAATCGAATTATTCCCGCTTAAATTAGATGGTGTTAAAGATCCTGTATAATAAATGTTTACATTCGATAGTACAGTTTTCTTTTGTAGATTAATTGAACCTTCGACACAAAGATTTGTATTAACAGCGTAGAAATGTTTTGTCGCAACAAAATCACCTATTAAATTAAATGTGGAATTACTAAGTTCTACTTGTTCACCAGTGAAATCCCCCTTAACCTGAAAGTATGTGCTTGATGCATCAATATTTTTCACTGTCACATCATTATTTGAAAATACTGTAACGTCACTCAATCCGATAGCATTATGAAGTTCCCAAAAACCGTTATTATAAAATGTGGATTTTTTTAAAGAGTAATTTAAATTACCAGTTCCATAATTATAATTCGTGGTGAATACTGTTGTATTGTTTAATAGTTTTAAATCTAATAAATTGTCACCAAGACATGTAATGTTAACTAATGGATCAACACATTTATTTATACCGCCATGTGCTGAAGGATCTAATATTTTTTTTTCCATTTCAATAAAACTGGGCGGAACCCACTTACTTTCTATTGGTTTTACAGGTGTTATTACAAGAGTTGGAGAAGGGATATTCATATCAAATTTCAAATTTGAAACCTTATTATTCGAAACCCCTTTAACATTTACGTTTATTACTACTTTATCTTCATTAATTTGATAACTTGGAATATCTTCTCCAATATTCCCTAACTCATAGTAAATTTGATCATTCACAGTTATTCTTTGACTGAAGTTTGAATAATAATCATTTATTGCTTCACCAATATTAATTAAATAATCATTTTTAATATTATTAACTTTTTGCTCTTTTTGCATATCGGAATGAGTCGAAAATTCTGGGGAAGTATAATAAGAATTAATTTTGTTTATTAGTATATTATAATGATGAAACTTTATTCTATTATATTCAACTTTCCCCAAAACTTTAAAATAATCTACTCCCATTTCTGCAGCAACAATAGATTGGTTACTTATATCTGTAGTAACTTCTTGTTTCGAATGATTTAATGATCCATTTGCAACTATTGACGATACGCTAATTAAAAAAACAATCAGAAATAGGACTAGTAACAAAGCATAACCTTCATTATTCTTTAAGTATTTCATATAAATACCCTCAGTTCGTTTTATATCTAGAAAGCGTTGTATTTATCTCGTAATTAATTGTACGTCTACTTTCCAAAGTTAACACGATGCTAATAGAATTATTTTCTTTGGTAGGATTAATTTTTTCTAAAGGTAAAGGTGAATTCATGGTACTAATGTCATAGTCAGCATTATTAATTGTAATAGTTTTGTTAAAAATATTTTCACATGTACTTTGATTAGATTCAACATATGTTAATACTTGTAAATCATTATTTTCAGTTACATCAATTTGATAACAATTACCACTTCTGTGTATATTCAATAATTTAGAAGTAATAAGATTGGCTTCTTGTTGAATTTTCGTTTTTTCACTCTCTATGACAGATCTTTGTATCCCTATTGATAATGTCGTCATTATTAATACAGCAACCAATGAGACAAGGGTAAGTGCTGCAATTAGTTCGACTAATGTTATCCCTTTTTCACTTTTTAATAATTTCATTAGCATTCCCCTACCTATCTAGCTTCAATATATCCATATGTTTCACTACTGGTTTTTCCATCTTTGATTACTCTCAAAATAATTTTGTAAAGAGTCACCATCCCTGCCAAATCCTCTTTGTCATAAATAATGAGATCAAAGGTATACTCACTATATTGATCGTTCTTTAATTTATAAACCTTATAAGTCTTTGATGGTATTTCAGGATTAGGATCCGGATTAGGTCCCGTCTCAGGGTTTGTCAAAGGAGCTTCTACTGCAATTAAATCATAATTAACATCTAATAATTTAATAACTTCATCTGAATTAGCCAACTTATCTATGGTCCAACCCGAGATATTTGTAATTTTTGATATTTCTTCTCTAGCCAAATTCATAGTATCTAATTTAGTTTCTGTTTTTTCATTAACTAATGACATTTGAGGAAATACAGTCATAATGCTAATAAACACGATTCCTAAAATAACGAGTGCAGCAAGAACTTCAACTAATGTAAGCCCCGATTGGTTGCTATTCTTTTTATATTTTTTCATGTCAATCGACTCATTTCAATTTAATTAATTCTTTATCATTCGAGATACTTTTTTGTCATGTAGATTATCTCTTTAAGTATCTCATATCCAAAGAAAAAAAGAGTCAATAATTCGACTCTTTCAATAATTATTATTTTCTTTTGTTGTGAATTTTATATGGATTTTAGTGGAAAATCCACAAACAATACCCAAGAACATCCACAGTATAGGGGCAACACTAACGACACTAATGTTAAATATCGCTTGAACTAGATATCCTGTAATGACAGCCAATAAGGTAAAGATTATATTTTTTTGTTGTTTATTTGCTCCTTTTAATGCTTGAAAAGCTTTGCGATAAACTTTGAACAACAACAATATATAAACTAGAAGGGCCGGAATTCCTATCGTAACAGCAATTTGTAAGTATTCATTATGCGCTTTATCAACCATTATCGTTCGATTATTAAAATATTCCTCGAGTTCATCCGAGGTTGCTGGGAATATAATGGCATGTGTGTCTACTCCTGAACCAATCCAGAAGTAATCGTCAAGGATGGTTAAATCTTTTTGCCAAATAATTAATCGAGAAGATCCTTCATGACCAGTTAGTCCTTCATCTAGTAAATCTCCTGATTCTTCTAGTGTGATAAAAATTTTCCCTAAATATCTATTCCCTTCACTGGCGTTAATTCCTACTGCCATAATACCCATTGCTAAAAGTAGAACCACCCATTTTTTCCATAGCTTATATTGCTTTACGATTGTAAGCGTGTAAAACAAAGCAACAATTGCCAAACCGATCCACGCACTTCGTGTGTTGGTATAAAGTAATACAGATGTCATTAATGTCAGTACAATTCCATAGAAAAGCATCGGCTTTTTTTCACTCGCCATTAGGTAAAGACCCATTCCAATCCCCATGGTCAGAACTAAGTATGTTCCGTAAAAATTCGGGTTATCAAAAAAAGCAATACTGCTTGTAGGACTTTCCCAAGGAACAATTAAAGATATGAAATCGTAATCAAAATGTTGAAGGATCCCATAAATTGAAATAACCGCAGATACAACAAAGAGATTTTTCATTAACCTTTCAAGTGAAAAATCATTATAATTTATTACACGGTAGAAGAAGTAAAACACGCTTAAATATCCAAGCCATGTTAAATAACCTTCGTGTCGTGTCCATGCCCCGACTACTGAAGTATATATATCAGCTGAAAAGATCGTGGAAAGCGTAAGTAATGCGATAAAAATAATCAGTATGTATTCAATTTTAACTTTCTCATGTTTGAACTTAGGCTGTAGCAACTTACCTTTCAATACGAGAATCCATATAATTCCCATGAACGCAATTAAAAATGTTGATTTAATCAATGAGAATGATAAGTCTTCATTCCATGGATCAATAATGAATGGAAATAACATCATGAACCATATAATAAGGTCTTGAGCTGAAATTTGTTTCTTGATCGTAATTCCCCCTGCATATGTATAATAATTTATCTATAATTGAATTATATCGTTCTTTTGGTATATTTGCGCAAAAAAATACAGAGACTATTAGCCTCTGTATTTTTTATTTCACATATTCAGCTACCCGATTCCTACCTTCTCGCTTCGCTCCGATATAAAGCGCACGATCAGCGTTTCGAATAAGGGCCATGGCTTCGTCACAGTCTTCTGGTGCGGTGGAGACGCCAATGCTTGTTGTGATATTTACTAGTGTTACTTGCTGTTGATCCCCTAGTTCTGTTCGGATTTCAAATGGTGTGGCCTCTATTTTAGCGCGTAAATTTTCTGCTAATTGTAGGGATTGTTGTTTTGAGAAGTTTGGTAGAATGACGACAAACTCTTCGCCACCATACCTTGCTATAGTGCCATAATCTTCACATTCTTTTTCAAGAAGTCTAGCTAATCCATATAGAATATCATTTCCACTTTGATGACCATACGTATCATTGATTCCTTTGAAGCGATCTATATCCATCATTAATAATGATAATTGACGAAGTTTTCCATTTAATAGATCATTCATATCCAATTCGAGTTGCTGTTCTAAATACCGATAATTGTATAGTTTCGTTAAAGCACAGCGTTCGCTTTTTGATACTGCCTCTTGAACATACCTCGCTTTTTCAAGTGATACGGCAAAGTAAGAACAGAGTAGACTAATAATTTGTAGTTGGTACGTCTCAAATGCGAATTTTTTCCGTGAGGCAATAACTAAAATACCTTCCATTTTTTGATTTCTACTAATAGGGACAGATATAATGCTTTGTGCATCGTAAGGAAGGAAATCCAAATTCGTATTGCGCCATTCGGAATGCTTATTAAATAAAATAGGTTTTTCTTTTTTGTATACTTCTCCCGCAATACTTTTTATTAACTCTTCATGAGTATGATGGATTTCTATATCAATATTTTTTTCCATCGCTTTCAAAAACATCATATTTCCTTCTTTGATATCAATGATGTATGAATAGTCCACAGGTAACATCTTATTAATTTTTGTTAAAAACAAATCGATTATTGCATCACTACTAACTACATCTGCTAATTTATGACCGATTTCAGTTGCTTGATTCAAGTCATCATTTACACGCGTCGAATTACTATACATTCGAACAAGGAACGTAATCATTAAAAATGGAACTCCAAGTAATAGAAAAGCAATTGGACCAACATGTACATTCAGTAGATAGAGCATAATACCAAATGGGAAAGTCACCACTAATCCAGCATAATCCCATAACGTATCTGTTCCAAAGAAACCTTCATTTTCTTGCCTTGTTACTACTAGATACAAATATAAAATAACATGGTTAGTGAACATGTTGATTATTTGATATATAAACCCAAACAGTATTATGTCTTTTAATTCGGTTGAACCAACTTGGTATCCTATTAAAATAACAGAAATACCACTAATTATAGAAACCATAAAGAACATAAATGAATTAAATAACGCACGATAGAAATCACTATATGATATTTTCAGTCGGAAAGCTAAAGGAATTATGGCGAGTTGCATGACTAGCATTTCAAGGAAGACACCATATTTTAAGAATATAGCTAGGTTGATCCACTGTACTAAAAATATCGTTGTACCCGCTACTTTAAAAGGAAAATAAGTGGTTAATACGGCTAGTGCAGTAAACCCTAATAGAATTGGCCAATCGATTTGACCTGGGGGTGCGAACTGATAGACAAAATACATACCAGCTGGAACAATCACTACCCATAAAGCCCAAATCAGTCTTTGAGTTCGTTTCGAAATGTCCATATGCACCCCCTTCTTTATAGTTCTATTTATCTAACACAAAATCATTTTATCAAAATTAGAAAGTTTTGTCATCTATTATATTCAAAAAATTCCAAACAATTGGAGTGCTCTCAAACGCATTTCAGACAAGAGATAAAGGGATCCTGTTACTATTGTCACATGTGTTTTTGAACTTGTTTTTAGTATGGATTCAAGTGGTTCTTTAGTAACTTCCGAATAGGGTGATTCACTAATTTTCGACAAAGCGGATGAAGGCATTGAGCGCTCATCTTCAAAATCTACGAACGTAAAATTTGAAGAAATTTCTTCAAAAATCCGCAATACTGTTTTAGCATCTTTACCTTTTATCATGCCAACATAAAAATGAATAGGTGTATTTGGAAAAACTTCTTTCACAGTATTAACGAGTGCTCTTGCACTTGCTGGGTTATGTGCCCCGTCAAAATATAGGGTATCTGTAATTTTTTCAAAACGACCAGGAATAAAAGCTTCCTTTAACCCTCTTCTAAGTAATTCTTCATTTATGTTGATATTAAGATTCTCTATAACATAGATAACTGAACGAATTGCCAGTGCTGCATTGTCTAGTTGATGAGGTCCTGGAAGTGGCACAGTTAGATGAGAGATTTGGTGACCAACACTATTTTTATACATTCCATGAGCAAACGAAAAATCTTGGTTGAGTTTCCAAAGTGGTGAATTTTTTTTCAACGTTTCCTTAAAGATAACTTGTTCAGCTGATTCCTCTAGCGGACCAACGACTACTGGAATTCCTTCTTTAATAATCCCCGCTTTGTGAGAAGCTACTTGTACAATCGTGTTGCCTAGAAATTGTTCATGTTCTAGGGCGATGCTTGGAATCACAGAAATGACTGGTGTAATGACATTGGTACTATCAAATCTGCCACCCATTCCTGCTTCTAGCAATACAATATGTGGTTGGAATTGTTCAAAAGCCATAAATGCAAGGACTGTTAACAGCTCGAAATCAGTGAGCAACCCGCTAAGTCCCGCTTCCTTTGCTTGAAGGAAAACAAAATCTAGTTGTTGAGGTGAAATATTCTCTCCGTTTAATTGAATTTGATCATGTACATCCATAAAACAAGGCGAATAAAAACAAGCGGTTTTCACGCCATGTGCTTGGAACATACTATTCATCATACTTATTGTAGATCCTTTACCATTGGTCCCAGCCACATGAATAAATTTCAGATTTTGCTGTGGGTTCCTAACCTTTTCTAATGCATGAGTGATGGCACCTAGTCCCGGTTCTATCGTATGTTTACTTTCCATTTGAAAACGTTCTTTGTATTCATTAAACTTCGGAATCATTATTAGCTCTCCTTTACAATATAAGAAAAACCGGACAAAGTACGCCCGGTCCTTTAAGAAAGTACAGATGATTTAAGTATTAGTTTAAAGGGATATTCCATACAGTATCAACTTTGATTTCCAGGTCGCTTTGGACGGTAAACCTACTACACTATTACCTGACCAATAAGATTGCCTTCTATCTAAATATAAGGATTTTCGTTTCAGGCGGACGCGTTCCGCGGGGCGAGCAGACAAGCCTCCTCGTCCGCTATTCGCTCCCTGCGGGGTCTCGTCTGTCTCGCTTTTCCCGCCGGAGTCGCCGCCCTCCACTACAATCAATTACCTGCTTTAAAAATCAACAGTGATAATAATAATTATAAAAAATCGTTCTATCTTGTAAAATGAAAACACCCATACTCATATTTATAAAGGACGAATTTTTATGTGCAACCTAAAGATTACTAAACAAAAATAGGTAATTGAACAAAATTAACTTTTTCGAAAAGGAAACTAGCGTTTCTAAAAAAGGAAAATCATGCCTTAACATGAATCGAATTAACGAGAGTCACATCAAAGAAATTTCTTTTAGCATGTTAGTCTCCATATAGTAAAAAACACCATGAACATTGGGCTCTTGGAACAACAATTTTATTATTTTCTCATATTTCGAAAAAAGAACCCTACCTTTACGAGTAAGGCAGGGTCATATATTAGACTACTTTCGTTTGTGCATTTTGTTTTAAGTATGGACGAACGAGCGACATGAAATATAAAGAGCCCGTTACTAGTATGACACTTGACTCATCTGCTTTTGTTAGTGTTTGTTCAAGTGCATCTTGCCAGTTAAGGATTAATTCCTTTTGAGGATGACTCGTCTTTTCAAAAACATCTTTGCCGGCAGCTGAATTTTTTATATAAATTTCTGTCACTGTAATCGTTGTCGCAATTTCGTCCAACATGCGCAGTACAGATGTAATGTCTTTATCTTGAAGTGCGGTAAAGACAACGTGAATGTTTTTTGTTGGGTAACGCTGTTGCATCGTTTGAAGGAGAACTTCCATACCTGCAGGGTTATGTGCACCGTCAATAATGACATTCGGTAAAACTTCTTCGAATCGAGCTGCCCAACTTGAAGTACTCAACCCTTGGCTAATACTAGCTTCAGAAATCTTGTAGCCATAGTACATGTTTAATAACAACGCGGCTGTAATAGCAAGCGATGCATTTTCAACTTGATGATGGCCCATCATTTTCAAGTTTAGATTCGTTAACTTATAGTCTTTTAATTGATAAGAAAAATTTTGTGAGTTACTTTCTTGTGAAACATTTTCAATCAAGAAGTCTTTATATAATTGGTAGATTGGAGCTTCTTCACTAGTAGCTTTACTTTCAATAACATCCACTGCTAGTTTATCTTTCACAGCACTAATTACGGGTACGAACGGCTTAATAATACCTGATTTTTCTACTGCAATTGCGTCTATTGTATCGCCCAAAATTTGCGTATGTTCAAGTGAAATAGACGTTAAAATTGATAATAATGGAGTTAGAACATTCGTTGAATCAAATTTCCCGCCAATGCCGGTTTCGATCAAAGCAATGTCTACATTCATATCATTGTAGTACATAAATGCAATGACTGTTAATATTTCAAAGAAGTTTGAACCATCTCCAACTTGTTCTTTTTGCAAAAGCGGATAGATGTCGTTCATATATTTGATAAATTGATTATCTGAAATCATTACATCATTCATCATGATGCGTTCGTTTACTTTTTCAAGATGAGGTGAAGTAAAGCTTCCCACTTCTAGACCTTCAGCTATTAATATTTCTTTAAGAGCGTTTAATGTAGACCCTTTTCCATTTGACCCTGCAATGTGAATAGAACGGAAACCTTTATGTGGATTCCCTAGGGATGCCAAGATAGCAGTAATACGACTTAAGCGACCATTTCGCTCTGTTTTTTGATCCATTGAATAAATGTATTCGATTACTTTATCAACTGATGTAAACACATGGGTCACTCCTCAAACTCAATATTCCCAGAGGTTATGAGAATTCACTTTATTCTATCACGTTGGTGAAATAAAATCCCCTTCTCGATAGAACAAGCACGCTGATTTCCTTTCCGAGCGGACGCGTTCCGTGGGGCGTGCGGTGAGCCTCCTCGTCGCTAAAACAGTGCTCCTGCGGGGTCTCACCTGTCACGCTAATCCCACCGGAGTCGCCGCTCTACACTCCAATCAGCTAAGAGAATATAGGAAACATAAGTTCAAATTGATATAGAAAAAAGTGAGATTCCCTGTAGAATAAAAGTCGACCAAAACCATTACCCAGGAGGGAACTCACTTGTTACATTCTACTAGTATTAAATTATTGCTCGATATTCAAGATCCAAACATTGCAAAGGTTGCGGTGTCAGAAACATTGACTATACGGTTTATAAAAATGGGACTCAATCATCTCAAATGACCTTATCGATTAAGGATGTAAATCCAACCTATTTATTTAATAAAAGACGTTTCAGATGTAAAACGTGTAATTATAGTTTCACTGCCAAAACACCTATCTTTCAAAAGCAGCATAATCCTACTTTTAAGCATTTCACTATATCAGGTAACTTATATATTCTTATCCAATTTTAACGTGCAATTTTAGTTGCTTGGAGTGCAAGATGGCGACTCCAGCGGAAACAGTGCGAGCTGAAGACCCCACAGGAGCGTGTTTTTGGCGACGAGGAGGCTGAAGCCGTGCCCGCGGAAAGCGTCCATCTGAAACGGAAAGCAAAGGGATACTCTATTTACATTTTATAATTTTTTCAATTCAGCTAGGCGTCTTTCAACGATTGCGTGTTTTTCTATATAGTCTTGTTGTTTCGCTCGTTCTTCTGCTACGACTGCTTCTGGTGCTTTTGAAACGAAGCGTTCGTTTGACAGTTTACCTGTAACGAGTTTGACTTCTTTTGCCCATTTTTCAAGCTCTTTTTCTAAGCGCACAGTTTCAGCTGCAATATCGATTAAACCTTCTAATGGTAGGAATAGTTCTGCACCTGAGACTACACTCGACATGCATTGACCTGGCGCTTCAATTCCTTGACCTACTACTAATGGCTCTGGATTACAGAATTTCACTAAGTACATCGCGTTTTCTTCGAGTACTGCCAATGTTTCTGCATCTTTCGCCGAGATATATAGTGGTACTTTTTTGCTCATTGGTGTTTGTACTTCAGCACGAATCGTTCGAACAGAGCGAATGATATCAGAAAGCAACTTCATGCTAGATGCTTTTTTGCTATCTGTTAATGATTCGTTTACAGTCGGCCATGCCGCTATTGTAATCGATTCACCTTCGTGTGGTAGGCTCTGCCAAATTTCTTCAGTGATGAAGGGCATAAATGGATGTAGTAAACGCATGGTGTTGTCTAGTGTATACGCTAAAACTGAACGTGTCATTTTCTTCGCGTCTTCATCTTCACCGTGTAATGGCAGTTTCGCCATCTCGATATACCAATCACAGAAATCATCCCATATAAAGTTGTAAAGTGTACGTCCTACTTCACCGAACTCATATTTTTCAGCTTGCTTTGTTACTTGATCGATTGTTTCGTTTAAGCGAGTTAGAATCCATGCATCCGCAACAGATTTTTCTCCACTTAAATCGATATCTTCATACTTCATGCCTTCCATGTTCATCATAGCAAAACGTGATGCGTTCCAAATTTTATTGGCAAAGTTCCAAACGGATTCTACCTTTTCAATGGAGAAACGTAAATCTTGCCCTGGTGATGAGCCCGTTGATAAGAAGTAACGAAGTGAATCTGCACCGTATTTGTCAATAACGTCCATTGGGTCAATCCCGTTACCTAAAGACTTCGACATTTTGCGTCCGTCTTCAGCGCGCACAAGTCCATGAATTAATACGTCATCAAATGGACGTTTTTCCGTAAATTCGAGTCCTTGGAAAATCATTCGTGATACCCAGAAGAATATAATATCATAACCTGTTACTAATACATCTGTAGGGTAATAGCGTTTGAATTCTTCATTTGATTCGTCTGGCCAACCCATCGTTGAAAACGGCCATAGCGCTGATGAAAACCACGTATCTAATACATCTTCATCTTGTTTCCAGTTTTCAATGTCAGCAGGTGCTTCATGACCAACGTAGATTTCATCTGTTTCAATGTGATACCAAGCAGGAATGCGGTGGCCCCACCATAGTTGACGTGAAATACACCAGTCGCGAATGTTTTCCATCCAGCGCATATAGGTGTTTTCAAATCGATCTGGTACGAATTGAACTTTGCCGTCACCATGTTGAAGATTAATCGCTTCGTCAGCTAATGGCTGCATTTTAACAAACCATTGTGTTGATAAATATGGTTCTACAACTGCTCCACTACGCTCAGAGTGACCTACTGAGTGCATATGTTCTTCAATTTTAAATAGTACGCCCGATTCTTGTAGGTCCGCTACAATTTGCTTGCGACATTCGAAACGATCCATGCCTTCATACTTTCCAGCTAGACCATTCATCGTACCATCTTCATTCATCACTAACACTCGCTCTAAGTCATGACGGTTACCGAGTTCAAAGTCATTCGGGTCATGTGCTGGAGTAATTTTAACAGCCCCACTACCAAATGCCATATCGGCATAGTCATCTGCAACGATCTTAATTTGACGACCAATGATCGGTAATGTTAGTGTTTTACCGATTAAATGCATATAACGTTTATCTTCAGGATGAACCGCTACGGCTGTATCGCCAAGCATGGTTTCTGGTCGAGTTGTCGCAATTTCAATATGTCCCGTGCCATCTGTTAGTGGGTAGCGCATATGATAGAAAGCACCCTGTACGTCTTGATGGATTACTTCTATATCCGATAACGCTGTTTTTGTTGCCGGATCCCAGTTGATGATACGTTCACCACGATAAATAAGTCCCTTATTATACAGTTTAACGAAAACTTCTTTTACTGCGTTGGATAAACCATCGTCCAGTGTGAAACGTTCACGTGAGTAATCTAGTCCTAAACCAAGTTTTGACCATTGCGTGCGAATATGACCAGCATATTCTTCTTTCCATTTCCACGTTTCTTTAACAAATGTTTCACGACCTAAATCGTAACGGGATTTTCCTTCAGAGCGAAGTTTTTCTTCTACTTTTGCTTGAGTTGCAATTCCTGCATGGTCCATTCCTGGCAACCATAATGCATCATATCCTTGCATGCGTTTCATACGAATTAATATATCTTGTAACGTCGTGTCCCAAGCATGTCCTAAGTGTAATTTACCAGTTACATTTGGAGGAGGAATTACGATGGTATATGGTTCTTTGCCACTTTCAGGTTGTGCTTCAAAATACTTTCCTTCAAGCCACCATTCATAGCGTCCTTGTTCGATGGACTTAGGATCATATTTCGTAGGTAGCTGCTTTTGTTGTTCAGTCATCATCAGTTCCTCCTTTTTATAGAAAAGCGCAAAGCGCCACTCAAGCTAGACTGACCTACACCAAAACTAAGGTATAGTTAATACGTTTTATATCTTACCCATACGAAAAAACTCCAATCGTCACATAAAAGGACGAAGGAGTTGTTCGCGGTACCACCTTTATTCGCAGATGACCAAATTATCATCACGCTCTCAAAGTTATATAACGGCTTTAAACCGGTTTCTGCTACTTAAGTTCGTTCACAGAAACTGCTCATGGGCGACATTCAAACATGTGTTAACAGAAACTTTCACCAGACGTTTCCTCTCTTTTGATAACAACATCATTTTACTATTCCCAATCTATGCATCAATATTAATTTATTAATCATTTTATTAAGTACTGTTGATGAGTATTGTATCGAATTTTTTATCAAGCCGTCAAGTATTTTTGAAAGGAGAAATTTTAATGAGAAGAGGATATAACCCCTACCTGCTTCCCCCTTGGCTTCGAAAGACTCGTTTTTATTGTAAAAACATCATTCTACCTATTACAGTTTTCGAATTAATTCGCACCATTTTCCTTCCAACTACATTTGACTTTTTGCTTTTATGCCTGTTAATTTCCATTCTTTTTTTGTTTCACAGAGATATTATTTAACTTTAAATACGGAATACTCATCCTTTAAACCGCGCAAGAAAAACGGCAAAGCAATATCTTCTTTAATCACTAGGCTTTCCTCAGAAGTAGAATTACTTGATGAACTACTATCTACTGATGAGGATTCTGGTGGTGAAGGAAGTTCATATGAGCACATTACATCCCATTCAACTTTTAACGTGTGGTCATCTGTAACGGAAGCATGCACATCTGATAAATGAATTTCAGGCTTTATGTCTCCATGTACATAAGTTGGTGGTAATTCTACAAATAATGGCACTGCATATTCAAAATAACCGTTTTCTCCACTAACATCTAAATCTTCAATCGAAATCCATTCTGATGTTCCGTGATGTTGACAATCACCTGGTTGAAATGCGACGTTCGCCGCAATATGGTAAATGCCATGCAAACTGCTTACTCCATTTAACTGTTGAAATTCTACTTGCGGTTTAACATCTATTCGTGAAGCACTACTAGGCACCCCAAAACTTTCCGGGAAATAAAATACTTCTTGTAGCTTCCAATTTACATGATTCAATTCTTGTCCTCCTTCACAATGCTATGTGAAAGATTTTATGCGAGAGAACGAGCTATTATGATTTTAGTACAAGTTATTTCAGCCACTTTTTCAATGCATACGTCAATAAGGGTCCAGCTATCAACAAAATAAAGAAAATCCGGAATAAATGAAAACTAGTGACTGTCGATAGATCCGCCCCAGTTTCTAGAGCAGTGATGGACATTTCAGCAATTCCACCAGGTGCCGCACTTATAAAGAAATCTAAAAACGTGTTAATTGGATGAATAGCCGTTAAGACGTAAGCGAAGCCAACGCAAAATGCAATTAAAACTAAATTTGACAGCACAATCGCACTGAACATGCGGACAGATAATTTATCTCGTACTTTTTCGAGCTGAAGTCCTAAATGCGAACCTACAAATATTTGAGAAAGAATTAACACCAGAAATGGGACTTCTACAACAGGATGATCGGTTATGAATTGCACAATGGCCATCGCTATAATAGGTGCCATAAGTTCAGGAAGAGGAAAATGAATTTTTTTCATCCCTATGAAAAGAGCTATTCCTCCTACGACGAAAATTATAAAATGAGTCGTATTAAATGAAGACAAAACATCAAGTGATCCATCATTAAAATGGGAGCCTTTTGGAATCCATGCAGTTAAAAATGGGACAATCGTAACGACTACGAATATACGAAAGGTTTGCATTAACATGACGACAGTCGAATTTGCCGATTTCACTTCTTCACTAAGAAGCACCATTTGCGATAAGCCTCCAGGTAGTGAACCTAATACACTTGTAGCAACTGTTTCACCTGACATTTTCATGAATACATAGCTAAGGAGAAGTGCCACAATCACTACAGAGAATGTTAATAAAGCCATCAAAGGAAGGTCAATCCACATAAGTTCAATTGCTTTTTTGGTAAAAGATGAGCCGATTTGAATACCTAAAAATATTAACCCCATTTGACGAAGTATTCTTGGCCAATGAAATTCTAACTTTGTATATTGTCTTAATAGCAGTAATGAAATCATGGGTCCGAGTAACCATGGCAAAAAAATACCGATGGAATGTAACACGAATCCACTTGTAGCTGCTATTAAAAATGTTCGTAAAACAATCCAATTTTTGTGCAACATGCTCCACCTCTTCCAATGCAAAAAGTCCTGCTACTCTTAATGAGTAACAGGACGTGTGTTTTAAGCTAATTGAGCAAACACTTTATGGAATGCTTGGACAGTTTTTGCAATATCTTCAGATGTATGAGCTGCAGATAAGAACATGCCCTCAAATTGTGAAGGTGGCAAGAAAATGCCTTCTTCAGCCATCAAGCGATAATATTTTGCGAACAACTTAAGATCAGACGTTTTTGCAATATCAAAGTTAGTCACTTTTTCATTTGTAAAGAAGAATCCAATCATAGACCCTGCACGATTTACTGTGTGAGGAATGTGATACTTAGATGCCGCATCACGGAATCCTGCTTCTAGTTGATCAGCTAATCTATTGAAGTGATCATACGTCTCTGGTGTTAAACGAGACAATGTTTCAATGCCGGCTGTCATCGCAAGTGGATTACCTGAAAGTGTACCCGCTTGATAAATCGGACCACTTGGAGCGATTTGAGACATGATCTCAAGTTTTCCTCCGTACGCACCAACTGGAAGCCCCCCTCCAATTACTTTTCCTAGACACGTCATATCCGGTGTAACATTGAAATGGCCCTGTGCACAGTTGTAGCCAACACGGAAACCAGTCATTACTTCATCAAATATTAGAATGGTTCCGTTCTCCGTAGACAATTCACGAAGTGCTTCTAAGAAGCCAGGTTGTGGGCCAACAACGCCCATATTCCCTGCCACTGGCTCAACGATTACTGCCGCTAAGTCATCACCGTAAAGTTTAAACGCAGCACGCACACTCTCTACATCGTTGTAAGGTACCGTAATGGTGTTTTTCGCAACGCCTTCAGGAACGCCAGGGCTATCTGGCAATCCTAACGTAGCGACCCCTGAACCCGCTTTTATCAATAAGCTATCCCCATGTCCATGGTAACAACCTTCAAATTTCAATATTTTATCTCGCCCTGTGAAGCCACGAGCCGCACGCAGTGCACTCATAGTTGCTTCAGTCCCTGACGATACCATACGTACCATTTCAATTGAAGGCACACGTTCCATCACAAGTTTCGCTAAGTCATTTTCAACAAGCGTTGGCGCGCCAAAGGTCGTACCCGTCTCAGCTACTCTTTGAATAGCAGCTACAACTTCTGGATGAGAGTGACCTAAAATCAAAGGACCCCAAGATAACACGTAATCGATGTATTCATTGCCATCAACGTCCGTAATCGTAGCCCCTTTACCACTTGCCATGAAGATAGGATCCATATCAACTGATTTAAATGCACGAACCGGACTATTCACTCCACCTGGCATTAGTTTGACCGCTTCACTAAATGCTTGTTTTGATTTTTCGTAAGAACGTTCCATTATTTCGCCCCCAACCAACGTGCCACGTCTTTTGCGTGATACGTCATGATTAAATCTGCTCCCGCACGTTTCATGCTCGTTAATGTTTCAAGTACAATTTTTTCCTCATCTACCCAACCGTTTTGAGCTGCCGCTTTTACCATGGCATATTCTCCGCTTACATTGTAAGCAACAATAGGTACATCAAAGTTATTTTTCACGTCACGCACAATATCTAAATAAGACAATGCAGGTTTTACAATTAGGAAATCCGCGCCTTCTTCGACGTCAGATGTTGCTTCACGCATCGCTTCATTGCGGTTGGCATAATCCATTTGATACGTTTTACGATCACCAAATTGCGGTGCGCTGTTTGCGGCTTCACGGAAAGGACCATAGTATGCAGATGAGTATTTTACCGCATACGACATAATTGGAAGATGCGAAAACCCAGCTTCGTCTAATCCGTAACGAATTGCTGCGACAAATCCATCCATCATATTCGATGGCGCAATAATATCCGCTCCAGCTTTTGCTTGCGCTATCGCTGTTCGCGCTAATATATCTAGTGTTGGATCATTTAGTACTTGTCCATTCTCAATAACTCCACAATGTCCATGGTCTGTATATTCACATAAACAGGTGTCTGCAATGACGATTAATTCAGGATGACGATTTTTCGCAAAACGGATCGCTTCTTGAATGATGCCATGATCGTGATAAGCTTGTGAACCTTCAGCGTCTTTTTCAAGAGGAATTCCAAATAAAATAATCGAAGGGATTCCGAGTGACACCACTTCGTCGAGTTCCGCCCCTAAGTGATCGAGAGAAAATTGGAACACACCTGGCATTGAAGAGATGGGATGTTTAATATTCTCACCTTCAGCAACGAATAGTGGATAAATTAAATCGTCTGTATGTAATCTAGTTTCGCGAACCATTGCGCGTAAGGTTTCGCTGCCTCTTAAGCGGCGATGTCTGTTAAATTGAAGTTCTTTCATTTCTGAGAATCATCCTTCCAATTAGCAATTTCTTGAACGAGTGCAAGCCATGTATATGTGCTCGATTGTGCATGAACTGTCACCCCATGGCTTTTTAAAGCGGCCGCTGTGACATAACCAATCGCAGCTATATTGATTTTTGCCCACCCCGTATTCGGAGCGATATCACGTGCAAATATATGTACGGATGATGGACTCGCAAATGCCACAAAGACATTAGGATATTGTGCAATGTAGGCTGATAATTCTTTTGCATTATTGATGTCAGGAAGTGTTTCATACACCGTCCATTCGTCTACTTGTTGAGATAAACCTTGTTTGATCGTTGCTTTTGCGAGAGAACCCCTTAAAAACAAACAGGATTGCTCAGGACTAGAGACTTGTTTAAACTGTTCAACGAATTCGTCTGCACTATATGTAGTTGGTATAAATGTTACGTGTAATCCTATTTTTTCTAAAGCATGCGCTGTTCTACTACCAACCGCAGCGACTTTGAATTTAAAATTAGCAATGATAACTCCATACCTCGCTAGTTTTTGTTCGAAAACAATCACTGCATTTTGACTTGTGAAAATCAGCCAATCATACGAGTTGAGACTATTCATAAAAAGATCATCTTGATGAGATACTTCACCTGTTTTTATGAGAGGAAAAGCTTTCACTTTGCCTCCCAGCCTCTCTACTTCAAGAAAGGCTTCTGGTGACTTTGGATGACCTGTAAAGACAATCGTTTGTCCTTGCAAATCACCTTTTTTAGACATTCAAATCGGCTCTAACTTGTTGTATTAAATCGTAAGCACCTTGCTCGCTTAATATTTTCGCCACTTCTTTACCTGCTGTTTTTGGTTCTACATTTGTTGATGTTTGTTTAAATACTTGTTCTGCATCAAGAGAAATGACGAGTCCAGTAAATTCAACTTGTCCATCTTCGATTGTTGCATAACCAGCGATTGGAACTTGGCATCCACCATCCATGGCATGTAAAAATGCACGTTCTGCATGAACAGCGTTCCAAGTATCTTCATGTGTTAATTTACTCATTTCAGCTAACAATTCTTTGTCATCTGCGCGACACTCAATTGCTAAAGCACCTTGTCCAACAGCAGGTAAACACTCTTCCGGTGATAAGTATTCTGTTACCACATCGTCACTCCAACCTAGACGTTTTAGACCCGCTGCAGCTAAAATGATGGCATCGAATTCGTCCGTTTTAAGTTTCGCTAAGCGCGTATCCACATTACCTCGAATCCAGTTAATTTCAAGATCAGGGCGCAGTAACAAAAGCTGAGCCGAGCGGCGTAGACTACTTGTTCCAACGATTGAACCGATTGGCAGGTCCATAAATTTTACATGATTCGTTGAAATGAATGCGTCACGTGCATCTTCACGCGGTGGGATACATCCAATAACAAGACCTTGTGGCAATTCTGAAGGCATGTCCTTCATACTGTGAACAGCAAAATCAATTTCTTTGTCGTATAAAGCTTGTTCAATTTCTTTTACAAACAAACCTTTGCCACCAACTTTTGAAAGTTGTACGTCAACGATTTTATCCCCTTTTGTAACAATCTCTTTTACTTCAAACTCAAACGGTGCACCCGCTTGTTTCATTTGTTCAATAAACCAATTTGTTTGTGTTAATGCTAATTTACTTCTTCTAGAACCTACAATAATCTTTCTCACAGTCATCAACCTTCCTTGTATGAAGTTCAAAAAGTCGCTCGGGCCAACCTACGTTGATCACTCATGCGTTGCCACATTGTGTGGCATTCTTAACCGTTGCTCCTTTTTGAACAGTTATTAATGTTAATACCAAAAATGAAATTCAGATAAGCTACTTCCTAAGAAGAAATTCACCAATACTAACAGGAAAGCGTAGACATGTCCCCATGCATACCCCGTTCCTTGTAGCGTGCCTTTTTTGCGTCGATAAAATAAATAGCCGTATACAAATAATAAAATAAATGAACCAATTATTTTCACATCACTGAGAGAAAATTCATTGAGAGATACATACGCCCATTGCAAACCAAGAATCAAACTAACAAGTAGGAACGGAATTCCTGTGAGGATTGATACCGTCATGCCTTTCTCAGTTTGATCAAGAGAAGGCAATTCACTAAATTGTTTCGTCCATTTCTTTTTCTTTAATAAACGATACAAAATATGATACAACGTCGAAAAAACAAATGATAACGAGAAAGCAACATACGATAGAATCGCAAACGTTACATGAATAAATAGCAACTCTGAAACCAGTGTTTCTCCAACGGGTGAACGTTCAATTTGTACGGGCGAAAATGTATGAATCGTCATAAAAATAAAGCCAATCACATTCAAGAAAAATACGGATATCATCACGCGATATGTATGGTGAAGTACAATGGATAATGTGATCAATAACCACGCATAAAAATAAATACCTTCGAACAACGTCAATATCGGAAATCGCTTTGTTTCGACGATATATAGGATTAAAAACACCGTTTGCATTAGCCATACCGTACTAAGTATCCAAAATGCTATGCGGTGAGCTTTGAAATCTTTATCTAAATAATCTATGAAGTAAAATACAAGACTGATTGCGTAGAGAATTACCATACCTTCATGCAGCCTTGTCATGGTCAAATCCGCCACTAGCTTACCCCTTTTCGCTTCAAACCTGAAGATGTCCTTTCAGAATAAATTGTTCGCAAAACACTGACTTTAGTAGCCATTTAGTTAAATATAAAAAAGCGTTTTCGCATGTATAGTTTACCATACAGTGACGAAAACGCCTTCTAACTTGAATTAATATGAATAGATTGGATTTACTTTAACCTCTTGTGTTGATTTCCCTCCAACTTGAGCTTCCACAACATCTTCTAGTTGTTTCGTAACCACTAGTTGTTTTGCTTTTTCATGTTGGACTTCTTCTTCAATTCCAAATATTTGTTGGAATAATTGGAGTTGTTCATGAGATTTAGGAGAAGCAGCAAGTTCTTTCGCTTGTAATATCGGCTCTTTTAACAATTGATTAATAATTGATTTAGTATGCTTGTTCAAAATTTTACGTTCACGGTCCGTTAGTTCAGGCATTTTATTTTCAATGCTTACCATCGTATCCGCTTGAATTTGTGACGCCTTTTGGCGAAGTGCTGAAATCACCGGTACCACACCTAATGTACCAAGCCAGTCTTTAAATTGGACAAGTTCTTGCTCTATCATAATCATGATTTCATTAGCAGCTTTTTGTCGTTCTGCTAAGTTAGCATCAACAATACCTTGTAAATCATCAATATCGTATAAGAACATATTTGGAAGTTCAGCAATACGTGGATCTAAATCACGTGGCACAGCGATATCGACCATAAATAACGGTTTACCTTTGCGTAATCGTTCAACATATTGCATTAACTCTAAGTCAATCACAAAATCAGTTGAACCTGTTGAACTGATTAGAATATCTGCTTCTAGCAAAGCACATTGAAGTTCTTGCATTGATTTAGCTTGACCATTAAATTGCTCGGCGAGTAACTGAGCTTTTTCCAATGTACGATTGATTACTGTGATTTTACCTGCTCCATTTCCATGAAGGTTTTTAATGGCAAGCTCACCCATTTTCCCGGCACCTAATATGACTACATGCTTTTGTTTAAGTGAACCAAAGATTTTCTTTCCAAGTTCAACAGCTGCATAGGAAACCGAAACTGCATTCTCAGCAATAGCCGTATCAGCATGCGCTCGTTTAGCAAATGTTACAGATTGTTTAAACAATTGATTAAACACTGTTCCTGTTGTACCGCGTTCCTGACCTTCTAAGAAACTTTTACGTACTTGTCCAAGGATCTGAGTTTCTCCAAGTACCATTGAATCGATCCCCGCAGTTACACGGAATAAATGATCGACAGCCCCATCACTTTCATAAATGAATAAGTAGGATGAAAACGATTCAATCGGTAATTTGAACCAATTGGCTAGAAATTGTTTAATATAATAACGTCCAGTATGTAACTGATCGACAACTGCATAGACTTCGGTCCGGTTACATGTTGAGACAATTACGTTTTCTAATATGCTTTTTTGCTCCTGCAGTGCTCGCATCGCCTGCGGTAAATCGGATTCTACGAAGGACAGTCGTTCGCGAATCTCTACCGGCGCTGTACGATAATTCACACCCACTACGATGGTATGCATGGCTTCATAACACCTCTCACGTTGTATATTCATGTCTTTTATTATACCATAACCATTCTGAAAACAAGGTTTCAATTGTGAACAAGCTATGAAATCAATACTAAACCTTAAGTTACTTTGTAATAATTATAATGTAAGTGTAACAAATTGATGAGATTGTCACAATTGTTTTGATTATAGGTGGAATTGCCTAAAAATGTCGTGACTAGTATATAGATTAGACTTTTATCTTACTTGTAGTTTTGGTTTATTCCTGTTCATCTGCGTTTATTCCTGTTCACATGATGTTTATTCCTGTTCAAACTAGTTTTAATTCTGTTCACGCTCGATTTATTCCCTTTAACCCATATTTCTCCTAATAAACATCAATCTAAATGATCATTTAAAAGAAAAAACGCATTGCTTCTTCGAGAGTGTAACCGTTCTATAGAAATATCATACAGCTTTTGGATTTATTCCTTTTCACATTGTGGCGATATCTGGATATTCCCCCTAAAATTACTCAAATAAAAAAACTCACAAAAAAGCGCAATGCTTGTTCGTGAGTTTTACCGTTCTATTCTACTTCTAATTCTAGTGTCATACGGCGTTCGATTTCTGCCCATGCTGCATCAAAACCAAGTCCTGTTTCAGAAGAAAATACAATCAATGTATCATGTGCTTCCATGTCTAGCTCGTCGCGCACCATTTTCTTGTGCTTATCCCATTTACCTTTAGGGATTTTATCTGCTTTTGTTGCGATTACGATACACGGAATGTTGTGGTACTTTAAAAAGTCATACATCATGCAATCTTCGTTTGAAGGTGCGTGGCGTAAATCAACAATTTGTATCACGGCTTTTAATAACTCGCGACTCGTAATGTATTCTTCTATCATCCTACTCCACTCTTCACGAGAGGTTTTAGACACTTTTGCATAACCATAGCCCGGAACGTCAACGAAAAACAGTTGCTCTTCTATTTTATAGAAGTTCAATGTTTGTGTTTTCCCAGGTTTTGAAGAGATACGTGCCATACTCTTTCTACCTATCAACTTATTAATAAATGAAGATTTTCCAACATTAGAACGACCAGCTAAAGCAAACTCCGGAAAACCATCTTCCGGATATTGCGCTGGTCGTACTGCACTTATTACTAATTCTACGTTGTGCACTTTCATTGCACATCGCCTCCCTCTAGTGCTATTTCAAGCACTTCGTCAGCATGTGAAACCAATTTAAACGTTAAATCTTCGCGCACACTTTCTGGTATATCTTCTATATCACGTTCATTATCTTTCGGCAAAATAATCGTTGTTAATCCTGCACGGTGAGCACTTAATGTTTTTTCTTTGAGACCACCTATAGGCAATACGCGACCACGTAATGTGATTTCACCTGTCATACCCACTTCTCGGCGAATTGGACGTTTTGACAAAGCGGAAACGAGAGCAGTTGCAATTGTAATTCCAGCAGAAGGTCCATCTTTAGGAACAGCGCCTTCAGGTACATGAATGTGAATGTCATGTGTCTCATGGAAATTTGCATCTAGACCTAATATTTCGGTTTTTGATCGAACGAAAGAAAGGGCTGTTTGTGCAGATTCTTTCATGACATCACCTAATTTACCGGTCAATATTAACTTTCCTTTACCAGGTGATAATGATACTTCAATTTGAAGTGTGTCCCCACCAACCGTTGTATAAGCTAATCCTGTAGCTACACCAATTTGATTCTCTGTTTCGGCTTGTCCATAACGGAATTTATGTTTGCCAATAAGATCTTCTAAAGTTGATGTTTTGATTACAATACGTTTTTTATCGCTTGATACAATTTGTTTCGCAACTTTACGGCAAATTGAAGCAATTTGACGTTCTAAACTACGAACACCCGCTTCACGTGTGTAATAGCGAATTAAATCCAGCATCGCATCATCACGCAATTGCAATTGTGATTTTGTTAAGCCATGCTCTTTTATTTGCTTCGGTAATAGATGGTTTTTAGCAATTGCTTGCTTTTCAATTTCAGTATAACCTGGTATTGAAATGATTTCCATTCGATCACGAAGAGGCCCTGGAATCGCACCTAAATCGTTAGCCGTTGCAATAAATAGTACATTTGATAAGTCATACGTTTCTTCAAGGTAATGATCTCCAAATGAATGGTTTTGTTCAGAATCCAATACTTCAAGCATCGCTGAAGACGGATCGCCACGGAAGTCATTAGACATTTTATCAATTTCATCTAATAAGAAAACTGGATTGATTTTCCCGGCTTTTTTCATCCCTTGAATGATACGTCCAGGCAAAGCACCTACATAAGTTCTACGATGCCCACGAATTTCAGATTCATCACGCACTCCACCTAATGAAATACGAACGAACTCACGTCCAAGTGATGTCGCAATTGAACGAGCAAGCGAGGTTTTACCGACGCCAGGAGGTCCAGCTAAACATAGAATCGGTCCACGCAGTGAGTTTGTTAATTGACGCACAGCCAAATATTCGAGCACTCGCTCTTTCACTGTTTCAAGTCCCTCGTGATCGCGGTTTAATATGGTTTCCGCATGACTAATATCTAACCGATCTGCCGTTGCATCTGTCCATGGCAAAGCGATTAACCAATCCAAGTAGTTTCGAATGACACCACTCTCAGCTGCTGCAGATGGTAATTTTTCATAGCGATCCAACTCTTTTGTGGCAACTTTCAAAGTGGATTCTGGCATGCCAGATTCTTCAATTTTCTTGCGAAGATCGGTAACTTCCCCCGTCTTCCCTTCTTTATCGCCAAGTTCCAATTGAATTGCTTTAATTTGTTCACGTAAATAAAATTCTTTTTGAGTACGTTCCATCGCTTGTTTTACACGGTTCGTTATTTTCTTTTCCATATCTAGTACTTCTTGTTCATTGTGCAAGCGATTAATTAGCCATTCTAAACGGTTTTTCACCTCGAAGATTTCGAGCACTTCTTGTTTACCAATCATTTTTAATGGCAAGTAAGAAGCAACCATATCTGCTAAGCGACCTGGTTCTTCAATATCAGAGACTGTATCATACGTTTCTGTTGTGACTTTTTTTGATATTTTTGAGTATTTTTCAAAATACTCAAGAAGTACCCGCATTAGTGCTTCAAGTTCTGGCGTTTTCTCCGTTTCGTCCGCAGAAGAAGTGGCTGCGACTGTCGCGTACTTGTCACCTTCTGTATAACCAGACCATGTGGCACGCTCTACACCCTCAACTAGCACGCGAATTGTTCCGTTTGGTAATTTAATCATTTGATTTACATGCGCCAATGTTCCAACATCATGTAAATCATCTTCTTCAGGTTGTTCTACGTTCATTTCTTTTTGAGTTGCTAAGAAGACAATGGAATCACTTAATAAAGCTTGCTCAAGCGCAGCTACTGAACGTTCACGCCCCACGTCAATGTGTAATACCATTGTTGGGAACACTAATAAACCACGTAAAGGTAATAAGGGAACAATTTTTTCTTCATTTTTCTTTGTCATGTGGAAATTCACCTCAATCCAATTTTGTCCGAATTAACCGTAAATCAAACATATGTAAGAAAAAGCTGACATCCGAGCTGCGCGTATGCATACGCACGTTCGAAGCCAGCTTATCTCAACTCAACTTATGCTGAAGTTTTTTCATCGTTTTGATTTAATACAGTACCGTCTTCTAGTAACAATTTAGGATGTGAAGAATCAGTAACTGTCTCTTTTGTAATTATGCACTCCTTAATATCTTCCCTAGAAGGCAATTCATACATTACTTCTAACATTAAACTTTCAATAATTGAACGAAGTCCACGTGCACCCGTTTTACGGATAATTGCTAGTTTAGCAATTTCAATTAATGCATCATCTTCAAATGTTAATTTCACATTATCCAATTCAATCATTTTTTGATATTGCTTCACTAATGCATTTTTAGGTTCAGTTAAAATCTGAACAAGTGCATGCTCACTTAATTGTTCTAAGCTTGCTAATACTGGCAAACGGCCAATAAACTCTGGAATTAATCCGAATTTCAACAAGTCTTCTGGAATTAAGTGTGATAGTAAAGAAGCTTCATCCGGCTCTTTAACATTAGGATTCGAACCAAAACCAATCAATTTTTGTCCTAAGCGACGTTTAATAATTTGATCGATTCCATCAAATGCACCACCAACAATGAACAAAATGTTCGTTGTATCGATTTGAATGAATTCTTGATGAGGATGCTTACGACCGCCTTGAGGAGGAACGCTTGCAACTGTGCCTTCTAATATTTTTAGAAGTGCTTGTTGAACACCTTCACCTGAAACATCACGCGTGATTGATGCATTTTCTGATTTACGAGCTACTTTATCGATTTCATCAATATAGATGATCCCTTTTTCAGCTTTTTCTACGTCGTAATCAGCAGATTGGATTAATTTAAGTAAAATATTTTCTACATCTTCTCCCACGTAACCCGCTTCAGTAAGTGATGTCGCATCTGCAATAGCAAATGGCACATCCAAAATGCGCGCAAGTGTTTGAGCAAGCAATGTTTTACCACTACCTGTTGGCCCTAAAATCACGATATTCGATTTAGACAACTCGACATCATCGATTTTACTATTAGAATTGATTCGTTTGTAGTGATTATATACGGCAACTGCAAGCGATTTTTTTGCTCTTTCTTGACCAATTACATAATCATCTAAAATTGATAAAATTTCTTTAGGTTTCGGGACTTCTTTAAACTCAGTTTCTTCTTCTGTACCGAGTTCTTCCTCTACGATTTCTGTACATAATTCAATACATTCATCGCAAATATATACACCAGGTCCTGCGACCAGTTTACGAACTTGCTCTTGGGATTTTCCACAGAAGGAACACTTTAAGTTTCCTTTTTCATCATTAAATTTGAACAAAATATTCACCCCTATTCAAGCCACAATCTTACAAGATTCTCCTACTAGAATCAACTAATAAGATTAATGAAATCTTAAACCATTATTTTTGTATCTTTTAAATTGATTGACAATCACTACCTATGTATTACAAAGAACAAGGAACGGGTTAAACATCCGCCCCTTGTTCTAGTTAAGCGTGTATAGATTTTATTATGAAATTTTAGCGTTTTCAACTAAGAAGTCAATTGCTTTTTGTAAACGAAGATCGTTTTCTAAAGCATCAGTTCCACCAAGTGACTCGCGGATTTTTTCTGCTGGCATGCTGAATTGAACAGCCATTTTTTCTAATTCATTATTGATTTCTTCTTCAGAAGGTGTGAAACCTTCAGCTTCAGCGATCGCTTCAAGTGTTAAAGAAACTTTCACACGTTTTTGACCATCTTCAGTCATTTGTGTGCGAAGTGCTTTTTCATCTTGACCAGAGAATTGGAAGTAAAGTTCAAGATTCATACCTTGTGATTCTAAACGTTGCTTAAAGTCGTTTAGCATACGTTCTACTTCCATGTCAACCATTGCTTGAGGAATGTCGATAGTTGCATTGTTTGCAGCTAATTCAACTAACTCATCTTTGACTTTAGATTCAGCAGCATTTTTCTTCTCTACCACTGTTTTTTCTTTTAGTTTTGTACGAAGCTCGTCCATACTTTCAACTTCGTTATCAATTTCTTTTGCTAACTCATCATTTAATTCAGGAAGTTCTTTTCCTTTTACTTCTTTCACTGTTACTTTGAAAGTAGCTTCTTTACCAGCAAGTTCAGCTGCATGGTATTCTTCAGGGAAAGTCACAACTACTTCTTTGTTATCGCCAGCTTTTGAGCCGATTAATTGCTCTTCAAATCCTGGAATGAATGAACCTGAACCAATTTCTAGTGTATGGTCTTCACCAGCTCCACCTTCAAATGCTTCTTCTCCTAGGAATCCTTCGAAGTCGATTACTGCCGTATCACCATCAACGATTGCATCTTCTTCTTTAACTACTAACTCAGCTAAACGAGTTTGTTGTTCTTTTATTTGAGCTTCAATTTCTTCATCAGTTACGTCTGTTTCTTGTTTAGAAATTTCAAGACCTTTATAGTCTCCAAGAGTTACTTCAGGACGAACTGTAACTGTAGCTGTGAAAATCAAGTTTTCACCTTGCTCCATTTTCACGATGTCGATTTCTGGACGGTCAACAGGATCAATCGCCGCTTCTTCAACTGCTCCAGAGTATGCATCAGGAAGAATAAAGTCTAAAGCATCTTGGTATAAAGATTCAGTACCAAAACGTTGTTCGAACATTTTACGTGGCATTTTCCCTTTACGGAAACCTGGAACGTTAATTTCTTTAACAACCTTCTTGAATGCTTTGTCTAAACCTTCTTTAACTAACGCAACGTCTACTTCTACTGTTAATATACCTGTGTTACCTTCTTGTTTTTCCCATTTCACTGACATATATTCAACCTCCATTATTTTAATTAACTTGTTACAATCATTCTTATCTATGAATTTGACAACCATTTTAGTATATCACATTCAACGATACTTTCAACTTATTCACTTACCGCTTAATTCGTACATCCTATCAATCTCTACCAATAAATCGTGCATCTGTGCTTCGCAAGCCACTTCTTCGCCTAACATTGCTCCTACATAGTTTATGTATGCTTCTGCTACCTCTTGTTTGTCGAACGTAGACCATTCAAATGGATACATGGCAAACGCATGACGAATGATTAAGTCATGTACCATTTCTAGTTTAGTTGGATTTTGCACTAATTCTTCTCGCGTGATGGCTAAGACAGATCTCACTTTAGTAGTATTTGCAGGTTCCGGTAATCCTTTAGGTGTTACATCAAACTTAAAGCCGAATTTTTCAATTGATAAGGTTCGATCTATTCCACTAATCACCATTAATAACAAAGCAAATGATTTACTAATAGGAGGAATAAGCCCATTTTCAATAATCGTTGCTAATTCGTTTTCAATTGACGATAAATTTTCCCCTTGTAATTCTAATAGAAGTTGTTGTTGCTTATCTTCGGGAAATGCTGAAAATATTTCAATTTGAAAAAGGCTTGCATCAATTTTATTATTATGTGGAGCATCGTCTAACAAAATATCTTCGTTTTGTTTGGCAAGTCTTTCATTTAATGTAAGCAACTGTTCATACTTATCCACTTTTTCAGGAGGAACAATACCTTCTTCAAGCAATGATTCCACAATTTTAGTAACCTCATCAAACTGTCGTAGCTCCATCAAAACTGTAATATTTAACTCCATTGTTTCGAAGTAAAAAGAAGGACCTAGCTTTAATAATTCTTCACATACTTTTTGAGATTCTTCAAATTCTCGATTTTCATACAATGAATATGCATAAACACCAAGCGTTTGTTCATCAACTTCAGTATAGGTCAAGGCTTGTCTAATTGAATCCACCGCTAAATCATATTGAAAATCTTCAGCATGTTTAAGCCCTTCAGCAATCAACTTATCCACCATACCTGGAAAAACAATGAGATTATCTTTTGTTTGTAATTTTCCATACTTTCTTCGCAATGCAGATTCCGCCTTTCTCTCGAGTATATAGTAGCACAAAATTAAAAAAAGATGCGCATATTTCCACACCTTTTCGTTACTAAACAGGAAGTGTAATCGTGAAAGTAGTCCCCTTACCTTTTTCGCTTTCCACTTCAATTGTCCCCTTGGCTTTACTAATAGCACCATACACCATGAGCATACCAAGGCCAGTTCCTTCTTTTTTCGTCGAGTAGTAAGGCTTACCTAATTGTGAAATTTCATCTTCCGTCATACCAATACCGTTATCTTTAATTATTATTATGATGGTACGATTTTGCTCCGATACATCAATAGATAAAATACCGCCACTTTCTTTCATTGCTTCTATTCCATTTTTCAATATATTAATTAATGATTGTTGCATCTGATTTTTATCGTATCTTTTTTTCAGCGTATTATTAAACTGAAACTCTATATCAACATGATTCATTTTGGCATATGGAAACAATATATTCTTCACGTACTCTATCTCTTCTTTTAAATTAGAAGACACCATATTTTCTGATTGCGGTTTTGCAAAAGCAAGAAAGTTACTTACAATCTCCTCTGCCCGTTCTAATTCTTTTAATGAGAAATCAATATACATTTTTTCGTCAGTTGATAAAGTCTTGGATTCTTTTAAAAGTTGTAGAAATCCATGAGTTACCGTAAGTGGATTTCTAATTTCATGCGACACACTTGCAGAAATCTCACTCATAACATGGAGTCGTTCTGTATGGAGAAAGTTTTCTCGACTTTTAATATTCGAAATGACTTTTTCGATCATTAACAAATTCAATGTAATGACCAAAACATGTGTCGAAACTGAATAGAAAGCAAGCTGCCAAAATTCACTCGTTAGTTGCACAAAAAATGTGCTAAGTGACAATAAATATAGCCCCATCGTAAATAAGGCCGCGAAAACTCCTGTAATTACCCGTTTTTGAGTTGAGTATTTAAGAAACTTTTTACTTATCAAGGGCACGACTAGAAAAATCACCGTTGAAAATATGAGTGAATGAATCGTACCTTCTCCCCCAATAATAAATCGATATATATTTAATAGGATATATAAAGGAAGTACCTTTTTATAACCGCCATAAAGCGCAACGATAATGAATGGAATATAACGTAAATCAAAAATAAAACCAATTTGAAGATGGATTGGATACAACATGCATAAAATCATCGAGATTGCAGAAAAGGTAATGAGGAATGAATTGCTATAAACAGGTCTACGATTTTCAAAAAATATGACAAATAATAAGAGCGGAAAAATTAAGAATAAGATATTTAATAATAATGTTTCAAACATTGAGGCAACCCCTCTCTTTGCAATCATTGGATATACGAAAGAATTAAACCTTCTAATAGAACCTACCTTATCCAAGTGAAATTAAATTCAAACCTTAACGATTAACAACCGATCATTTTATTATTTCATAAATAAAGATTATTCGACACTATCTTCTTTTTTGATTTCTTATTTATTTTACGGACGTGTATAATTTCATTCTATTATAAAACAAAAGTAATGATATCATATTGTTGTCGGTGAATAGTGAAGTTTTCATAAGAACTGAAACTTAGCTTAGTTAGACTTTGTACTTAATATGGTAGAGATGGTTTGTCGAAGCCTGTCGAAATAGTTATTACTAAATTCGGATATTTATATCGTTATAAAAAATCCGAAATGAAGAAATAGTGAAATGTATTCAACCTAAAATATTATTTAAAGGTTAACAGGTATTGTTCTGTGGAAATTATTAATTTCCACATAAATAGCATTTGGATCAAAGAGCAATACTCTTTGATCCAAATGCTATTTATGCTAAAAGACAAAAGAACACTTGACGTAATATGCAAAAGGAAACCTGAGTTTCGTTTTCAATAGAAACAAGTGAATTTCTATTTACTGTAGGAATCATTAAATAATCCTCAGCAAAATTAATTTTTTCACTTTGATTATTAAGCGTCTTGTTGATTCTAATATTTACAGTGCTTTTAAACTTTTTCGGATCAAAATAGTAACACTTATCCGTGTCTGGACAATACACACAGTATAAATCTACTTCCTTCTTATCAACGGGTTTTTCACAACAACCTTTTGATGTACTATATGAAGAACTAAATCTTACAAACAAAAATCCTTTGGAATTAACACTTCTATATTTAACTTGAATCCGAATAAATTCTCCATTTTTATAGGCAACTAGATCAAATGGAGAGAGATCTGATAAAGGCGTTAAAATTAAGTAACCTTTGCTGCATAAATCCACTTGAGCCTTAAGGACACCTAAATCATCTTTGTTTTTAGTATGATGTTCCATCTTACACCCCCTAAAACTTTCTTTTGATTATTATCTATACCCATTACTTATAATGTAAGAAACTCTAATATTGATTTTGTATCAAATCTTAAAGCATTCTGGCGCAAAAGTGATGGTATAATGGGCAAAGCAGATAGATTAGGAAGACATTATCCTAAATTAAAGGAAGGTATCCGAAACTTCTTCCTGTGTTATTATTCGGAATCATTATCGGAGGTGTTAATATGAATAAAAAATGGACTATTGAAAATATCAGTGAGTATGTTAAGAAGAATTCAGATTGTGAACTACTTTCTACTGAGTATCTTGGATTCTCACAAAAATTACTGTTTAAATGTTCATGTGGAAATAATTTCGAAAAAACTTTAACTAAATTTAAAGCTAGTAATCAGAAAAAATGTTCTAGTTGTTTAGAACCTAGAACTCCAAGAACTTCAAAAAAATAAAACCAATATATTGGTGCATTAAAAATGCCTTCGAGAATATAAGATGATTGTCTATTACCAATTTATTATTAGATTTTTAAATCTATTGTTTTCAAACGACACAATAAACATATTAAGACAAAAGAAAAACACTATCAAAACCTTATATAACAAGGTTTTGATAGTGTTTTTTTATTGGTTAAACGTAAACCATCTGTGCTCTCTACCTTCCAGGAAAACTTGTTTAATAGTCCTGTAAAACTTAGTAAATAATGGTTTTTATAATTTTCGAGTAGCGAATGTGTAATATAGTTCAATTCACCACGAATTAATTGCAGTATTCAATAGTGAAGCTCTAAATATTCATTAAAATCTTTGTTAAACTTTTTTTATATACTACTTGCCGAACTTCCACCACTTCTTCTTTTCTTCTTTAGCAGCTGCAATTTCAGATTTAACTTGAGTTTTAACTTCTTCAAGCATTAACTTTTTATTTTCTTGAGATTCTCGGAGTGATTGAACAAATACTTTATCATGCTTATCTTCAATTCTCTTTAATTGTACTTTCAACTCGTTGTTTTGATTTGCAATAGAAGTCATAACCTCATGAATCTGTTTTTCTTGAACTTTAAGAGCAGAGGATACAGCTTGTTCAACTAAAGCCATAACGTCATATCTATTTGGTTCTTCTTCGCTAATTGAGTCATGACCGTCATGACTATTCATTTCGCCAATTTTCTTAGAGACTTTTTCAATCGTCATACCGTCATACTTTATAAGCTCCATGAACTTTTCCAAAGTTTGAATATCTTCAGCAGTAAAAATTCTATGGCCTTGCTGATTTTTCTGGAATACATAGCCACCGTCTTTTTCCAAAGCAGCTATGTATTTTTTGTATAGAGATTCCTTGATGTCTAGCTGTTTCATTACGTCACTCGGTTTATAAATTATCGTCATAACGGCATACCCCCCATGCTTATTTATTCGTCATGACGTTATGATACTCCTTTATCGATCCTCAATCCTTTTTATGTATTATTATTTCTTATCTTTTATTTCAATTATTGCTGCTGCACTCTTTGTAGTACCTTCTCCATACACACTAGTCTTTGAATTAGCTGAACTTAGTTTAAACAAATCGAGAACAGATAATAGTAAATTTACATCTTCATCTGATGCCCCTATCTTTGTTTCTGTATCTACTTCGATATTTACTGACCGCCAAAACCTATTAGCAAGCCACCCATTATCAAAACAACGTCCTAGAAACACTTTAAACGAGTTAATTTAGTCGTATTAGCAACATTCATCTGCCCCAGCCACAAATATATAATGTCACTCGTTATATCTACCAAATACTCAACCTTAGTATCTTTAGTAAAGTAGTGAACAATTGTACGGTAATCCTATATTGTTCTTCACGACAACCACCCACTTCAAGTTGCTTTAAAACCACTGTCAATGCTTGTTCAATTTGTAGGTCATTCCGTTTCTCTGGCTGTTTTTTTACTGGGAATAGTGGTTGTTCAATTTGGATATCAAATATCCCCTTCTTTTTGGACAAAGAAAAAAGCACCTCCACCTACAATTCTTTAGTACAGAAACTCGACTGACCGAGTACTGTAATATTGAATCATAAGCGAAAGTGCTTATTTCTCTAGATATAACGTTATAAAACTCTACGTCCCAGGAGGGATTCGAACCCCCGACCGACGCCTTAGCTTACCACCATAGCTTTCGCTACCAATGTAACATTGTTTGTAGTCTGGACTATATCTTCACCATTGCAGGTGCGACACGTGTAGTCTCTACGGAACCTCACGTCGAATGAACGATTTTTAGCATTCTTACCATTACTTGCGTAATCATTCAGATTGCCTTCTCTTCACCAAAGTGAAGCGTAAGTTTCCTCGGTATTGCCATCAGCATGATCTGTTAAGGTTTCACCGATATAGTGTCGTCCACTCCACAGGTTTTTGTTTCCCTGTAAAGGCTCCTAATATCTTGAAGGGCGTTGCTCTATCCGGCTGAGCTACTGAGACATGTTACTTTCAACTCGTTTCAGAAATGAAAGACAATACTTATTATAGAAATATTCCCACCATAAGTCAAGGTTATTTTTAAACTATCGAAAATACTTGTTGTTCCAGCTGTTTATGAGCATCGGAAAAGAATGTTACCATCCACTTTAATTGTGATTTTTCAATAATCGCATAGCTCTTTTCTTTGCGGCCTCTCGGCAATTCTAAACTGCCTGGGTTTACGAAAAGTGTGCTACCTATAAGCTCTGCGCCTAACAAATGAGTATGTCCGAAGAGAACCAGGTCAGCTCCTAGTTCTTGAGCTCGGGTACTTAATGGCATTAGTGTAGATTTCACTTGCCATAAGTGACCATGTGTCATAAAAACTTTTACTCCATTAACTTCGGTGAAAACTTCAGCTGAATAAGAGGAATCCCAATCACAATTGCCTTCGACTACAAAAGCATCTTGTAGCGATTCATGTTGTATATCGAGTTCGCTGTCTCCGCAATGAAAAACAGCATCTACAGGTCCTACTGCATGCCTGACTTGATCAATCGAATTCGTTTCTCCATGTGTGTCACTCATCACTACAATACGCATCCGCTCGCCACCTTACCTCAACAAGTTTGGTAATTCTTCTGAGATTTTCTTAATCGCATTTCCCCGATGAGAAATTGCAGCTTTCTCTATAGGTTGTAATTCAGCCATCATTTTTCCTAACTCTGGTACAAAGAATATGGGGTCGTAGCCAAAGCCATTCGTTCCTTTTCGATCGTGTGCTATAAGACCTTCGCATGTACCAAAGACAGTTTTAGTCTCCATGCCTGGACCTGCTAGAGCAATGGCACAACAAAAACGAGCCATACGCTTATTGTCGTCTACATGTGCTAGTTCGGTCAACACTTTTTCCATATTGGCTTCGTCACTTTTACCCAGCCCTGCATACCTTGCAGAATAGACCCCTGGAGCGCCGTTTAAAGCGTCAATTTCTAGACCGCTGTCATCAGCGATTACAAACGTTTGTAATCGCTCTGCAAGCGCCTCCGCTTTTAGAATCGCGTTTTCTTCAAACGTAGTACCTGTTTCTTCGACTTCCATATCTTCAGCAACATCATGAAGAGTCAGGACTTCAAAACCATATGGATTAAAAATCGCTTCAAAGTCTTTTGCTTTACCTTTATTTTTCGTTGCTATAATTACTTGTTTCATTATAAAACGCCTAACTGATAACCGATTCGGTCAGCGATTTCGCCTAACGCTTCTTTTTGAATTTCTATTAGTTTTTTAATTCCTTCATCTCCTAGATCGAGCATTTCGTTTAGTTGTTGTCTCGTAAACGTAGCTTCTTCTCCAGTTCCTTGAAGTTCTACAAACTGTCCAGAACCTGTTTGAATAATATTCATATCAACGTTTGCAGTGGAATCTTCCAAATAGTTTAAATCTAAAATTGCGCCTAATTCTTCGTCCATTCCAACACTCGTTGCAGCTAGGAAATCCGTTACAGGGAATTCGGGCAGTTGTTTTGCATCTTGCAATTTTGCAATGGCCATTGTCATAGCAACAAATGCACCGGTAATAGAAGCTGTTCGTGTGCCTCCATCAGCTTGGATAACATCACAGTCTATCCACAATGTTCTTTCACCTAAAGCTTCTAAATTAACAACTGCTCTTAATGCTCGTCCAATGAGACGTTGAATCTCCATCGTACGTCCACCAATTTTGCCTTTTGTCGCTTCACGCTGAGTTCGAGAGCCTGTTGCTCTAGGCAGCATGGAGTATTCAGCAGTTATCCACCCTTTACCTTGACCACGTAAAAATGAAGGGATACGATCTTCGATAGTAGCTGTGCAAATGACTTTTGTTTGCCCTACGGTAATTAATACAGAACCTTCTGGATGTACTAAATAATCTGTTTCTATTGTAACTGGTCTAAGTTGGTTTGTGTCTCGTCCATCATTTCTCATGTATGTGTTTCCTCCTCATAGTAGGTTCGCAAGCTTATCGTATCACATATTCTGTGAACGAATCAAAACCCGGAGATTCCTTTTTTCAAAAGAATTCCGGGTTTTATTTAAATGTTATTTGTTGAATGTTTGGGTTTGAAATTTCAAGCCATTTACTAATGATGGTTTTAAACATGGGAATGGACCCCGTTGTGTAGAAAAAGTGCGATTGGGTATTCACTTCTTTACGTTGTAAATGGTAATAATTGAGTATTTCCTCTACATCATCTGCAGTTTCTTCAGCAGATGATAATACAGTCACATTCGGACCAACTGCCTTTTCGATAAGCTTTTGTAATAAAGGGTAATGAGTACACCCTAATATTAACGTATCAAACGACTCTGCATGCAGTGGTTCGAGTGTTTTTTCAACTAGATAATTTGCAAAGTCACCTTCGTATTCACCACTTTCAACAAGCGGAACGAACGCGGGGCAAGCTAGAGGTACTATATGACAAGAAGAAGATAACGATTTTAGTGCTTGCTCGTAAGCCCCACTATGAATCGTACCTGTAGTACCTAAAATACAAACTTCTGATCGTTTTGTTGCTTTTATAGCTGCACGGGCTCCTGGAAAAATAACACCGACAACCGGAAACGGACATTTTTTTTGTAAAGATTCAAGTGCGACTGCTGTGGCTGTATTGCATGCGACAACAAGCATTTTGATGGAATGCCCTTTTAGTGCTTGTGCCATTTGCCACGTGAATTTCCGCACTTCTGTTGCTGAACGAGGACCATAAGGACATCTAGCTGTATCTCCAATGTAGAGAAACTGCTCATTGGGCAATCGTCGCATAAGTTCTTTAACAACCGTTAAACCGCCAACACCTGAATCGATCACGCCGATAGGTGCATTCACGAGATTCGCCTCAATCCTCTTTCATTTTTACATGAAGTTTATGAAGCAAATTCGACAATTGTTGAACTTCTGGCGCATCAAAATCAGACAAAACTTCTTGTAGATAAGCTTGACGTTTTTGTATTACTTCTTCAATTACTCGCTCGCCTTCTTTTAATAAATGAATTCGAACTACGCGTCTATCTTGCTCGTCACGCACACGCATAACGATTTGATTTTTTTCCATACGGTCAACTAAATCTGTCGTCGTACTAAACGCCAAATACATTTTGGTAGAAAGGTCACCAATCGTCATATCTCCATGTTCAAATAACCATTGTAATGCAATAAATTGAGGTGGTGTAACCGTGTAATTACTTAATATTTGTCGGCCTTTTTGTTTTATAATTCCTGAAATATATCGAAGTTCTTTCTCTAAAAAAGCTACTTGTTCTTGATTGTGTTGTTTTCTCGAAATTTGCTCTGTCATGTTCAATATCCACTCCCTGAATACAGTTACTTTGTATCCATTGTGACGTTTTTTGTGGAAATTGGCAAGACCTACTCAGTCGAGTGATAATTCGCCTAGTCGTAAAAGTTCAAGTATAGCTTGTGATCTACCCGATACACCTAACTTTTGAATAGTATTGGAGATGTGGTTTCTTACGGTTTTTTCACTGATCTTTAATTGAATCGAAATATCTTTCGTTGAATAATCACGAACTAATAATTGAAATATTTCTCTTTCTCGCCCAGTCAATAATGAACGATGATGTGCCCGTTCTGACAACATATGCCCCTCCTATCCCTTCTTCCTTGTAACTTATGTTGAAAGCCTAGCGGAGGTCACGGCTATCTTGGAATGAATAACGATTTTTCTTTTTCAGTCCACGCTGAACCTTTTCCCGTTGTTTTATTAATTTGAACAATAGAACCTCTTCCAGTGAAAACTGTATCCCCTTTTTTATTTGTTGCATGGTAATGAATATCAACCGATGAATTACCTATAGACTCAGCTTTCACATGAATTTGAAGCTTTTCGTCAAAGAATACTTGCTTCACATAGTCACATTGAAGGTCTGCAACAACTGGAATAGTCGTCCCTTTCGGATTAAGCCAATCATTCATCAAACCGATGTGCTTAAAATATTCAATCCGAGCCAACTCGAAATAAGAAAAATTATATGTATTATTCAAATGACCAAACATATCCGTTTCACCAAAACGAACTTGTACAGGTACTGAAAAATTGAAACCACTTGCCCATTTTTCCGGGTCTTGAATATAAGATGCACGCATAATTTATAACTCCCCTTTTCTAAAGTGAATGGCGATTCATTGTTAACGCAATTGTAACAAATTTTCTTAAGAAGTGAAAAGGTTTTAATCGAGAGTTTAACATCTTTAAATTTATTGTATCGAAGCTAATGTCGTTTAAACTTTGATACTTTTGATGGAACTAGGACAACTTTTGGCTCGACCGGAGCAACTTCTGGTTCGACTGAGGCAACTTTCAACGGTATTGGGTCAACTTTCGGCTCGACTGAGGCAACTTTCGACGGGACTGGGGAAACTAACCAATTTCCTCCTAATTCTCGAATCAAAAAAGTAGCCTCTCGCAAAAATGCGAGAGGCTACTAAATTTGAATTCTTTTTAGTCAACCATGTGGTCGCTTCCGAAGAAGTTTTTGAACATTTGAACCGAAGTGTCACGGTTCATAGCTGCGATAGATGTTGTCAAAGGAATCCCTTTTGGACATGCAACTACACAGTTTTGAGAGTTACCGCAGTTAGCGATACCACCTTCACCCATTAGGGCATTAAGACGTTCATCTTTGTTCATGGCACCTGTTGGATGCGCATTGAATAGGCGAACTTGTGATAAAACAGCTGGTCCCATAAAGTCTGATTTGTCGTTTACGTTTGGACAAGCTTCCAAACATACTCCACACGTCATACATTTTGATAATTCGTATGCCCATTGGCGTTTGCGTTCAGGCATACGTGGACCTTCTCCAAGGTCATACGTACCATCAATTGGAACCCAAGCTTTAACTTTTTTCAATGAATCAAACATACGTGCACGGTCTACGATAAGATCGCGTACGACAGGGAATGTTTTCATTGGTTCCAAGCGAACTGGTTGCTCCAATTTGTCAATAAGAGCTGTACATGATTGACGAGGTCTCCCGTTAATCACCATTGAACAAGCACCACAGACTTCTTCTAAACAGTTCATATCCCAATTTACTGGTGTTGTCTGTTTACCGTCTGAGTTGACTGGATTACGTCGTATTTCCATTAAAGCTGAAATGACATTCATATTTGGACGATAATTTAACTCAAATTTTTCCCAATATGGTGTAGAATCTGTAGTATCTTGGCGAAGGATCTCGAGAACGACTGTTTTAGTAGCTGTTGCTGCACTCATGTATAATTAATCCCCTTTCTTCGCTGAGTAATCACGTTTACGCGGCGCAATAAGAGTAACATCGATTTCTTCATAATGGAAGATTGGTGCACCAGTTGCTGGATCAAACTTAGCCATCGTAGTTTTCATGAATTCATCGTCGTTACGGTCTGGGAAGTCTGGTTTGTAGTGAGCGCCACGGCTCTCATTACGGTTAAGTGCACCCAATGTAATTACGCGAGCCAAGTATAGCATGTTTTTCAACTGACGCGTAAATGTTGCGCCTTGATTTGACCATTTTTGTGTGTCGTTAATATTAATATTGTTATAACGTTCAAGAAGTTCTTGAATTTTTTCATCAGTTGCTTGTAAACGATCATTGTAACGTACAACTGTTACGTTGTCTGTCATCCATTCACCAAGCTCTTTATGCAAGACATATGCATTTTCAGTGCCATCTAATGCCATTGTATCATCCCACTTCTGTTGCTCAGCAGCGATGTGTGCATCGAAAATTGTAGAAGGCATATCTTCTGAATGCTTGTCTAATGCGCTCATATAATCTACAGCGTTAGGACCTGCAACCATTCCAGCGTAAATTGCAGAAAGTAATGAGTTTGCTCCTAAACGGTTTGCACCATGTTGAGAGTAATCACATTCACCTGCAGCAAAGATACCAGGAATGTTCGTCATTTGATCATAATCTACCCATAACCCACCCATTGAGTAATGGACAGCCGGGAAAATTTTCATCGGTACTTTACGGGGATCGTCACCCATGAATTTCTCATAAATTTCGATGATTCCACCAAGTTTAATATCTAATTCTTTCGGATCTTTGTGAGAAAGATCTAAGTACACCATGTTTTCGCCGTTAATCCCTAATTTTTGATTAACACATACATCAAAAATTTCACGAGTAGCGATATCACGTGGCACTAAGTTTCCGTAAGCTGGATATTTTTCTTCAAGGAAATACCAAGGTTTTCCGTCTTTATACGTCCAAACACGTCCACCTTCACCACGAGCTGATTCAGACATTAATCGAAGCTTGTCATCCCCAGGAATCGCTGTAGGATGAATTTGAATGAATTCACCATTTGCGTAATGTCCGCCTTGTTGATAAATAATTGATGCAGCAGAACCTGTGTTGATAATAGAGTTTGTAGATTTCCCGAAAATGATTCCTGGTCCACCAGTAGCCATTATAATAGCATCACCACGGAATGCACGGATTTCCATTGTGGTTAAGCTTTGTGCCATGACGCCACGACAAGCTCCATCGTCATCAAGAATAGCCCCAAGGAATTCCCAACCTTCATACTTCGTCACAAGTCCTTCAACTTCAAACTTACGTACTTGCTCGTCTAGTGCATATAATAATTGTTGGCCAGTTGTTGCACCAGCAAATGCTGTACGATGATACATCGTTCCACCGAAACGACGGAAGTCAAGTAAGCCTTCAGGTGTACGGTTAAACATAACACCCATACGGTCTAATAAATGAATAATGCTAGGTGCTGCTTCAGTCATTGCTTGTACAGGTGGTTGGTTTGCTAAGAAATCTCCACCATATACTGTATCGTCAAAGTGTTTAGCTGTTGAATCGCCTTCACCCTTTGTATTTACAGCTCCGTTAATCCCGCCTTGCGCACAAACTGAGTGTGAGCGTTTTACAGGAACAATTGAAAATAATTCAACAGGTGTACCTTTTTCTGCCGCTTTAATTGTAGCCATTAATCCAGCTAAACCTCCGCCGACAACGATCAATTTACTTTTTGCCATGATTTTCCTCACTCCTCTTTTTAGTAGTAGTCAAACGCTTTCAATTAATAAACTTTTTACACGAATGCAAGAAGTGCTTGAATGCCGACTACAGATAATGCTAAGAAGATCCCTATCGTCACATAAGTAGAAATTTGTTGTGATCTAGGAGATTGAGTGATACCCCAACTTACTAGGAATGACCAAATACCATTTGCAAAGTGGAATGTTGCAGCTACAACACCTGCCACATAGAAAGCAAACATAAATGGATTCGCTAAAATATCAGCCATCATGTTAAAATTAACTTCTTTTGCACCAATTGCTGCTTGGAATCTTGTTTCAAAAATATGCCATGCGATAAACACGACAAGGAAGACTCCACTAAATCGTTGCAAAACAAACAACCAGTTTCGGAAAGTACCAAAACGTTTTGGATTGTTCTTTGCGGTGAATCCTATGTAGAGACCATAGAATGCATGGAACATTAATGGCAAGAAAATCACAAACCACTCTAAAAGCAAGCGGAACGGAAGATTTTCCATGAAGTGTGCCGCAGTTTCAAATGACGCTGCGCCTCGTGTTGCGAAATAGTTTATTACTAAATGTTGCGTCAAGAACAAACCAATCGGAATGATCCCAAGTAGAGAATGCAAACGGCGTAAATAAAAATCACTATCTTTCGACAAATCTATTACCCCCTCGGTACTTAAAATAGTCAGACAAATTCAAGCCTTCGTATGCTACGAAAGCAATATTGACTGCATATCTCATCATGGTACAATATTATGACATGTTTATTGTACTCCCATCAATAGGGAGCGTCAAGGCAAGGGAGCGCACTAGAAACAACAAGTAAACGCAGATATATTCTCGATTTTGCATAGTTTTTCTACCTTGCCTATGATAAATTCTTATATTCAAAAAATTTTGACGCGAATTTATTTAGAAAGTGAGATTTAAATGACAATGACAGACACAAAAACAGTACCCACTTTTGGTTATGAATTAATTCGGGATCATGTGCTTTCTACAATTCTAGGCAAGCACGAAAGCGATATTTTATACTGGTCAGGAAAAGAATTAGCTCGTAAGTTTCAGATGTTTTCAATGGAAGAAACGACTTCTTTTTTTCAAGAAGCTGGCTGGGGTGAGTTAACACTTGAACGCCTTACAAAAAATGAAGCCTTTTACAAATTAACAGGAGAACCTGATTTACTCCAAATCGAAAAACGTTGCTTTCGCTTAGAGGCAGGTTTTTTAGCACAACAACAACAAAAACTAGGTGGTTTTTTGACCGAATGCTTTGAAGAAAAGGACCTGAAGAAGAACGTCATTCAATTCCATGTGAAATGGGATCTCAAAGAAAAAATTTAAACAGCACAGAATAGCACACCATGGCAGACCGACTCCTTGGTAGGCTACGGAGTTAGACACAGAAATTTAAAATAGTTGTTCAGTATACAAATTTAAAGCAGTTTCACCTAAAATAAGCTGGCCGCCACTTCCATATGGAGTGACTACCAGCTTTTTTTAATCCCATTTAAACTTATCGTCTATTTGAGATTGATATTGTTTAAAAGCAGCACTACTATTTGTCTTAATTCCTTTTTTAGATAATAGTTGATTCATTTTTGTGAGTTTTTGATTGTACTGTTGCTCGAGCTCAGTCTTTTCTTGTCGCGTAGCTTTTTTCATTTGATGTTGCAAATCACTTATTTCTTCTTTAATAAACTGCGCTTCTGCATCATGACCTGAGTTTTTTAATACGCGCATAACCATACGAATATTTTCTGGATAATGAGTAAATTCATCTGGTGGCAAAGGTTTCCCTGCTCCCGGCAAATTATCAAACTGTCCATCACGCTGTGCTTTTTTGATTAAATCCTCCACGATATGCCAGTTCATTTACTTTCACTGCCTCTCATGTTAATCAGAGTATCATCATCATAGCATGACAAACTCTTATACTCGAACTACAGCTAATCCAAATTCATCGTGCAAAGCATTTGTTGCTTTTAACATGTCAATTTCAGGGATAACTACCGAAACTTTAATTTCTGAGGTACTCACCATCTTCACGGCGATTTCTTCTTTACGAAGTCGATCAAACATTTGAGCAGCCACACCTGGATTTGAAACCATTCCAGAACCAACAATTGATACTTTAGCTAAGCCCTCTTCAAAATTTGCTAATTGGTAACCTAAATCAGCCTTATTGCTTTTTAGTATATGAATTGTTTCGGCAAAATCTTCTTTTTTAATTGAAAATGACACACTTGGTTGTATCCCTTCCATAATACTTTGAACAATAATATCAACGTTTATATGATATCTTGCAAGCATAGTGAAAATTTTAGCGAGAGAGCCATTAAATGGCACTTCATATGCAATTGTAATACGAACAATTTCTGGTTCAAATGCGACACCGCGCACAATTAGGTTTTTCTCCAATGTTGGTTCCTCCAATAATATAGTACCTGTTTCTTCGCTTAAACTTGAACGAACACTGAGTGGCAAACAAAAGTTTTTGGCGAATTCTACAGCACGAGGATGTAATACACCCGCCCCTAAATTTGCTAGTTCTAACATCTCATCATATGACAGTTCTTGTAATTTCCTGGCACCTTCTATATAACGTGGATCTGACGTATAAATGCCATCGACATCGGTATAAATATCGCATCGGTCCGCTAGAATTGATGCAGCAATAGCAACTGCCGTTGTATCCGAACCTCCACGACCGAGTGTCGTGATTTCACCAAACGCATCCAACCCTTGAAATCCAGCAATGACTATCACTTTACCAGCACTCAAAGCTTGTTCTATCCGAATGGTATCGATGTGTTCAATCCGAGCATTACGATGAACGGATTCAGTTCCAATGCCCGCTTGCCAGCCGGTGAATGATACCGCATCTTGCCCCATATGTTGAAGACTCATTGTTAATAAAGCACTCGTCACTTGTTCCCCCGTTGATAACAACATATCCATTTCGCGTTTTGAGGGCTCTGCGGATAAATCCTCTGCTAAACGCAGCAATTCATCTGTTGTTTTCCCCATAGCTGAGACAACCACTACAATTTCATGACCTTTTGCAGTCTCTCCGATAACACGTTTTGCGACGTTTCGAATACGTTCAGTGTTACCAACAGAAGTCCCACCAAATTTCATGACAATACGACTCAATGTTAACTCTCCCTTTATTTCCAAAGAAGCTAAATTAGAAAAACAAGATTGCATCCAAAATAGTGCAAGATGATGTCTTTTCCTATACTGATACGCAAAAATAAAAGTTTATCAATATAAAAAAACAGCTTATCCACGAAAATTCGTGAAAAGCTGTCTCCATGCATGGCCGTTCGAAAGAAGCGTCCATGTGAGATAGCCCTCCAGAATCATTTAGATTCTGACAATCCTGCATTTTTTCAATACAAAACCAGCTCGACATAAGAAACAGTTTATGTCGAACTTCGGCGAATTCCCCTTTCACCTGCAGTCGTCGGATCTGTTCATCCTCTAGCAGGTTACTGATGATTTTCGCACCTCTATCACCACTTATTAAGTGATTCAATTTCAGTGTGTCAACAATAGCACATGGTTACTCTTTTGACAATGTTTCATTATGAAAATAAGTTGACATTGATTCAGCAATTTTCAAAGGCAATCCTGATTCATTCAATTCAGTGACTGTTGCTTCTTTAATACGTTTTACTGATCCAAAATGTTTTAATAACATTTTTTTGCGTTTTGGTCCTATACCTTCAAATCCATCTAAAGCAGATGCCACGGTATGTTTTCCTCTTTGTTGTCGATGGAATGTAATGGCAAATCGATGCACTTCATCTTGAATACGTTGAAGTAAATAGAATCCTTCACTCGTCCGTTTTAACGGAATAATTTGAGGAGGATCCCCATATAACAATGAAGAAGTTTGGTGCTTCGCATCTTTTGCGAGTCCTGCAATCGGTATAGATAAACCAAGTTCATCCTCAATAATTTCCCGGGCAATTTCCATTTGTCCTTTCCCACCATCAATAACGATTAAATCAGGTAAAGGTAATTGGTCATTTAATACACGCGTGTACCGTCTACGTATAACTTCCCGCATCGCCCCATAGTCATCATGACGTGCCGCTGTTTTCGTTTTATATTTACGATAATCTTTTTTATTAGGTCTTCCATCTATAAACGAGACCATCCCAGAGACTGCATCGGCCCCATAAATATGTGAGTTATCGAAAGCTTCAATTCGTAGAGGTGGCGAGATATTCATAGCTTTCCCGAGATCGTCAACAGCACCTATCGTTCGTTGTTCTTGTCGATCAATGAGTTGGAATTTTTCGCGTACTGCAATTTCAGCATTCTTTGTCGCTAAATCAATCATTTGTTTTTTCTGCCCGCGACTTGGCGAAGCCACTTTTACTTCGAGTAGTTGATTGGCTAAGTCCAAATCAACTGAAATAGGCAACAGCACTTCTTTTGGTTTTATATGATGTGGCTGATCATAAAATTGTCCTAAGAAAGTTAAAAATTCATCGTCAGGATCTTGGTATAAAGGGAATATAGATACATCGCGTTCAATTAATTTGCCTTGTCGTACAAAGAAAACTTGCACACACATCCAACCCTTATCAATTGCATAGCCAAAAATATCACGATCCGTAAAATCATTCGTCATCATTTTTTGCTTTTCCATAACGGTTTCAATATGCGTAATTTGATCGCGGTATTCTTTTGCTCGTTCAAACTCCAAATTTTCAGAAGCCACTAACATCTTCCCTGTTAATTCTTGTTTGACTTGTTGGTATCCTCCATTTAAGAATCGTGTAATTTCATCAATAATCTCACGATAGGCATCTTGCTCAATTGGTTTTACGCAAGGTGCTAAGCATTGACCTAAATGATAATACAAACAAACTCTGTCCGGTAATGTTGGACATTTGCGTAATGGATATAATCTATCCAACAATTTTTTTGTTTCACTAGCTGCATATGCATTTGGGTAAGGACCAAAATATTTTCCTTTGTCCTTTTTAACTTGCCGGGTTGTAATTAATTTCGGGTGTTTTTCACCTGTTATTTTAATATAGGGATATGTTTTATCATCTTTAAGCATAATGTTATATTTAGGATCGTGTTTTTTAATTAAGTTCAGTTCTAAAATCAATGCTTCGATGTTTGAAGATGTAACGATGTATTCAAAGTCCTCAATTTCATTGACAAGACGTTGTGTTTTTCCGTCATGACTGCCCGTGAAATACGAACGTACTCGATTTTTCAATACTTTGGCTTTCCCAACATAAATAATCGTACTTTGCCTGTCCTTCATTAAATAAACACCAGGCTGGTCCGGTAATATCGTACATTTCTGTTGTATTAATTCATTCACTATTATCATCACCTACTGAAAAAAAACCGGGCGCCCTTGGGTACCCGGTTTTTTTAATATGTCAATATACTTGTGCCTGACTAAAGGGCAATTTTATGCGTGTTTGTTAACTAAATCTACTAATGCTTCTTTCGGGTTAAATCCAACTACTTTATCAACAGGTTTCCCGTCTTTGAAAAGAACTAATGTTGGAATAGACATAATACCGAAGTTGCTAGCAGTTTCTTGGTTTTCATCCACATCTATTTTTACAATTTTAACTTTATCACTCATATCAGCGTCTAGTTCCACTAAAACTGGAGCGATCATTTTACATGGACCACACCATGGTGCCCAAAAATCGACTAATACTAAGCCGTCTGAAATTTCGTTTGAAAAACTTTGATCTGTACCGTGTACAATTGCCATAATAAATATCCTCCTTCAAATACAAACTGTAAACGTAGTATAGCATGTGAGAAAATGCGCTTCTACTATTCTGCTCAGTAAGCTAAAAATTACATTCTAGACCTAATCCTTCTAAGGTATATTAACCTTTTAAACATCTTTTAAACACAAAAACTCCGCAAAAAATTCATTTTGCGGAGTTTTTTTAAGTATTAATTAGCTTTCATTTTTTTGAATTCTTCTGTCAACATTGGAATGACTTCGAACAAATCACCAACGATTCCATAATCAGCAACTTTGAAAATGCTCGCTTCAGAATCTTTATTGATTGCCACGATAATTTTCGAGTTAGACATTCCTGCTAAATGTTGAATTGCGCCAGAAATACCTGCTGCAATGTATAGGTCAGGCGTTACCACTTTACCTGTTTGTCCAATTTGAAGAGAGTAGTCACAGTAGTCAGCGTCACATGCTCCACGAGATGCTCCAACAGCTCCACCTAATACTCTAGCTAATTCATTTAATGGTTCAAAACCAGCTTCACTTTTAACGCCACGACCACCAGCTACAATTACTTTTGCTTCTGATAAATCCACGCCTTCAGTTGATTTACGAACAACTTCTTTAATTATTGTACGAAGGTTCTTTATATCTACTGATACAGATGATACATCACCTGTACGGCTATCATCGTGAGCTAAAGGCTCAATGTTGTTAGGACGAACCGTTATGAAATCAATACCATCTTTGATTTTCACTTTTTCAAATGCTTTACCAGAGAAGATCGGACGAACAAATACAGCATCTGAACCTTCGCCTTCAATACTTGTTACATCTGAAATTAGGCCAGATTTTAATTTACTTGCTACTTTAGGAGATAAATCTTTTCCGAGTGCTGTGTGTCCGAAAACAACTGCATCTGGACTCTCACCCTCAACTACTGCCATAAATGCTTGGCTGTAACCGTCAGAAGTATATATTTTTAAATGTGGATGTTCAACAGTTACCACACGGTCTGCTCCATAATGAATCATTTCAGTTGCTAGAGATTGAACAGAGTCCCCTAAAAGAACAGCTACAATCTCTCCACCGCCTGAAATTTTCTTCGCTGCAGCGATTGCTTCAAAAGATACATTACGTAAAGCACCTTCACGTGCTTCACCTAATACGATTACTTTTTTTGACATGATGTGTTTCCCTCCAATTACAAATCTTTAGATTCGATTAAACGACTTTTGCTTCTTTACGAAGTAATTCTACTAATTCTTGTACTTGGTTTGAAAGATCGCCTTGCAACACACGACCTGCTTCTTTTTTAGGAGGTAAATAAATTTCAATTGTCTCCGTTTTCGCTTCAACATCATCTTCATCAATATCTAAATCATCTAACTCAACTTCTTCTAGAGGTTTCTTTTTCGCTTTCATAATCCCAGGTAAAGAAGGATAACGAGGCTCATTTAACCCTTGTTGAGCTGTAACTAGAAGTGGTAATGATGTTTCAATCATTTCAGAATCGCCTTCTACATCACGAACGATACTAACTTGTGTTCCGTTAATTTCTAATTTCGTGATAGTTGTTACATAGTTAATATCTAATAAGTCAGCTACTCGTGGTCCAACTTGTCCAGATCCACCATCAATCGCAACGTTTCCAGCTAAAATTAAGTCTGGGTTTTTATCTTTCAAGTAATCCGCTAAAATCTGAGCAGCTGTAAATTGGTCCATTTCATCTAAGTCATCTTCTACGTTAATAAGAACAGCTTTGTCGGCTCCCATTGCAAGTGCAGTACGAAGTTGCTTTTGTGCATCTTCTCCACCCATTGTCAATACAGTCACTTCGCCACCGTGTGCTTCACGAACTTGGATAGCTTCTTCAATCGCATACTCATCGTAAGGATTAATGATAAATTCAGCGCCGTCTTCTTGAATCTGGCCACCTGAAATGACAATTTTTTCTTCTGTATCAAATGTACGTTTTACCAACACATAAATATTCATGTTGCAGACCTCCCAATACTTGTCATTATTTTCCTTTGAATGATGGTTCGCGTTTTTCAATGAAAGCAGAAATTCCTTCTTGAGCATCTTCAGATACGAAAACGGTTCCAAAAGATTGTGCTTCAGCTTTCACACCTTCATCATAAGCGTATGATTTTGCGTATTGTAGCATCTCAATTGCAGCTTTCATTGCAACTGGGCTCTTCTTCGCAATTTTAGTAGCCAATTCCATTGATTTAGCAAGCACTTCTTCTTCTGCATACGCACGGTTTGCTAAACCCCATTGAACGGCTTCTTCACCACTAATTGTATCACTTGTTAGCAACATCTCTGCTGCCTTAGGTATACCTACTAATCTTGGTAAACGTTGAGTACCTGCAAAACCAGGAATCAAACCTAGCTGTAATTCAGGTAATCCTAGTTTAGCATTATTAGATACAATTCGCATGTGACAACTCATAGCAAGTTCAAGTCCTCCGCCAAGAGCAGCTCCGTGAATAGAGGCGATGACAGGTTTCGAGAATCGTTCTAGACGTTCAAATATTTCTTGTCCACTTGCAGATAAAGCTGTGAATTCTTCTCCTGTATTAATTAGAGTGAATTCTTTAATATCTGCTCCTGCTGAGAAGAAACGACCTTCCCCGTGTAAGACGATGACACGAACGCTGTCATCATGTTCAACTGCATTCATTAATTCGTTTACTTCGACAATAAGGGCGCGTGATAATGCATTTGCTGGTGGTCGATTGATCGTTACTTTCGCAACATAATTTTCTACAGTCCAACTCAAAAATTCCATACATATCCATCCTCTCACTTATGCTTTCATACCTCTTAGTAAAAGTTGATGAACTTTTGGTGCTAAACTCATCAAATCATACTTTTGTTCATTCATAACCCAAGTAGTAAGAGTCTCATCAATTGTACCAAAGACCATGTGTCTCGCAAGGCGTATATCTAAATCTTCTTGAAATTCGCCATTTTCTTTTCCTTCGATTAAAATATCGTCGAGTAACATTAAGTACTCCTTTAATACTTCATTGATTTTTAAGCGAATTTCTATATTAGATTGTCGTAGTTCTAACTGAGTAACAATTGCTAAATGGTGATCTGTACCTAGTACATTAAAATGATTTTCTATCATTTTCAGTAGTTTATCTGATGATGTTGTGCCATCATTAATAATGCCTTTTAAGTTATCAACAAATAAACCCATTTTTTCTTGGAACACAGATATTAAAATATCTTCTTTATTTTTGAAATACAAATAGATCGTTCCATCGGCGACGCCAGCTTGTTTAGCGATTTTAGAAACTTGGGCTTGGTGATACCCATTTTCTGCAATCACAACAACTGCTGCATCGATTATTTGTTTAAACTTTGGTTTGTCTCGTTTCATAGATATCACCGCCAAAAAATAAAATTGTGAATGAATATTCATTCACAATTTTATCTTAGACTGATGAATCACTGTTGTCAAGAGATGTTACGTAGTAGTAGCAGCACTGGCATTTATGATTTTTTCTTTTTCTTCTTCAACTAGTGTACGTCGTAAAATTTTACCTACTGCTGTTTTTGGTAACTCTTTTCTAAATTCATAGATTCGCGGAACTTTAAATGCTGCTAAATGCTCCCTGCAAAATGCGTTTAGCTCTTCTTCTGATACATGTTGATTTTCTTTAAGGACAATGAACGCTTTAACAGTTTCTCCGCGGTAAGGATCCGGTACACCGGCCGCTACACATTCTTGAATTGCAGGATGTTCATACAGCACTTCTTCAATTTCACGAGGATACACATTAAAACCACCTGCAATAATCATATCTTTCTTACGATCGACTATATAAAAGAAACCTTTTTCGTCCATATATCCTAAATCTCCTGTTAATAACCAACCATCACGCATCGTATGTTCGGTTTCTTCCGGACGATTCCAATAGCCTTTCATAATTTGCGGACCACGAACACATATCTCCCCGATTTGACCCGGAGGCATTGGCTCCGTTGAATCCATTTGGAAAATTCCCGCATCAGTATCAGGCCAAGGCACCCCAACCGAGCCTTTAATACGTTCGTTATCCCAAACAAAATTCGCATGTGTCACTGGAGAAGACTCCGTAAGACCATATCCTTCTACTAACTTACCACCTGTCACTTTTTCAAACTTATCTTGGATTTCTACCGGTAATGGTGCAGAACCACTTAAACAAGCTTCGATTGAAGATAAATCGTATTTTCCAATGTCTGGATGATTCAATAATCCAATATATATCGTTGGAGCACCCGGGAATAATGTCGGCTTTTGTTTATGAATTGTTTTCAGCGCTGATTCTACGTCAAACTTAGGTAATAGAACCATTCGATTTCCAAGCATTACAGATAAGATTAATACGGTTGTCATACCGTATACATGGAAAAATGGTAGGATTCCTAAAATTGTTCCTTTCCCTTTTTCACTACGATAAAGCCACGCATCACACATGGTAGCATTTGAAATTAGGTTTTTATGAGTTAACATAACACCCTTCGGGAATCCGGTTGTTCCACCAGTATATTGTAAAATTGCAATATCTTCTTCAAAATCAAAAGGAACTTCAATTTTTTCAGCTTTCCCTACTTTCATGACTTCAGGGAACAAGTGATTCATGCCTCGATGTTCCACTTTTACAGAAAAACCATACTGTTTCTTTTGTATAAACGGGTAAACTAAATTTTTCGGGAATGGTAAGTAATCTTTAATACCCGTAATAATTATATTTTCTAAATTCGTTTCTTTAATCACCTTTGAAATACGTGGGAATAAAATATCAAGTGAAAGAATCGCTTTTGCTCCAGAGTCTTTCATTTGATAGGCAATTTCACGCTCAGTATAAAGAGGATTTGTTTGTACTACAATTGCCCCTGCATACAAGATCCCATAATATCCAATGACATTTTGAGGACAGTTTGGCAACATTATAGCCACACGGTCGCCTTTTTCAATTCCAATTGCCCTTAAATAATTAGCAAACTTTAAAGAAGATTCATAGAGTTCTTGATACGTGACGTCTTTCCCTAGAAAATGAATAGCTACTTTTTCCGGATAATTTTGATAGGCACGTGTCAAATATTCCTGAACTGGAATAGCTTCGTATGTTAGCGTATGTGGAATTTCTGGTGGATACTGAGTTAACCAAGGTTTTGCCGTCATATTTTTTCCCCCTTTTTTTAAATCGTTTGAATATTCCTATTCTTTATTATAGAGAAATATGAATCCGCTTACAATAAAATAACAAAAAAACATGGGATAATTTACATGTTCCATGCAATATTTTAAAAAATCGTAAGAAAGTTTACGATTTTTTACCTATTTAATTGACTAAGCTTTTTGATTTCCATTGGACAGCAAACCCACTAAATCATATCCTTGAGAATGAAAACAAAATGAGAGGTGACAAAAGTCACCTCTCATTTCGCTTTTTTCTACAGTCAACCTTGCTGTGTTTTTGTATCCGCCGCTCACTTGAACGCCTACGGTTACTTCGACGCTAAGGAAATCTTGCAACTTTTACGGTTTCTTATTGTACGTATAAATACAGGATGCCTACTAGAATAAATCCGATACATACAACGAGTAATACTTTTGCTAGTTTTTCCAATATAATCCGCTCCTATGAAATGCTTGCACCAATGACAAATGATAAACCGACAGAAATCGATAAAGAAATAAACCCGACAGATCGATTGTCATTTTTAATCTCTTGATCAATATTAAACTTTGGCGTCAAAAATTCAAATAAGAAATAAGCGACTATGAGTAAAAAGAACCCATATAATCCCCACCCTATCATTTCAGGTAGTGAATTATGATTGTCAATTGCATAGCGAAAAATGTTCGCCACCCCAAAAATTTTCCCACCGGTTGCCATAGCTACTGCCATATTTCCTTTTTGAATCTCTTCCCAGTTTTTATATTTCGTTACGAGTTCAAATAAAACCATCGTCACAATTAAACACAACACAACCACACTAAAATATCCGGCTGTTTCCACTAATGGGTGTTCCCAAAAATTCATAGCTATCATATTGTTTACTCCTTAAATCGTTTCTAGCTTTTACGAATGAAATGCTCATAAGTTTCAATTAAATGAGTTTTTTCAACATAATGACGGAAAAGTATAGTTTATTTCAACTCCACTATCGTCACACCATGTCCACCTTCGCTTGATTCACCAAATCGATAGCTTTTCACGCGAGAATGTTTCTTCAAAAACTGTTGAATTCCTTGTCTTAATGCTCCTGTACCTTTTCCATGAATAATTGATACTTGGTTGTAGTTAGACAACACTGCATCATCTATATATTTCTCAGCTCTTAAAACCGCATCATCATATCGTTCCCCACGCAAATCTAATTCTAGTTTCACGTATGTATCTCGACCCTTCACATGAGTCATTGCAAAAGTTTGTTTTTGTTTCTCTGGTTTGATGTATTGTAAATCAGATTCATCTAATTTCATTTTCAAAATACCAATTTGAACTGTCCATTGCGTGCTTGAAACTTTGTCCAACAAAATACCTTTTTGACCATAACTTAAGACTTTGACTTCATCACCTTGTGTTAGGGTTTTTTCACGCTCTTTAATTTGTTGTTGTTTTTTTAGTACAGTGTTTTCAGGTGCTGCTTTTTCCAAACGTTTCCGTACATCGATTAATTCATGGTCTTTGACTACATATTGTGCATTTTTTTGCATACTACGAAGTTCGGCAATAATGCCTTCAGCTTGTCTTTTTGCTTCCTCGACAATTTTCCGTGCTTTATCTTTTGCCTTTTGTTCGAGTTTGTCTTTTTGATCTTCATGTTGTTGTAATTGATTTGTCAAATCTTCTCGAATTTTTTCTGATTCGATGCGTAATTCAGCGGATTGCTCAGCATCTTTTTCAGATTTTTTTCGACTTGTTTCAAGCGAAGCGATCATCGATTCAACTTCGTGACGATCTGTGCCGGTAAATGACTGTGCATGTTTAATAATATGTGCCGGTAACCCTAGTCGTTTTGAAATTTCAAATGCATTACTTCGACCAGGAACGCCAATTAATAACTTATATGTTGGACTTAATGATTCAACATCAAATTCAACACTTGCATTCGCAACTCCTGGTCGATTAAAGCCATAAGCTTTTAACTCTGGGTAATGAGTCGTTGCCATGACACGAGCACCTCTGCCATGAACTTCATCTAAAATAGAAATAGCAAGGGCAGCACCTTCTTGTGGATCAGTTCCTGCTCCAAGTTCATCAAATAATACCAAGCTTTGCTCATCAAACTTAGATAATATATCAACGATGTTCACCATATGAGAAGAAAATGTACTTAAACTTTGTTCAATGGATTGTTCATCTCCAATATCAGCGAAAATTTGATCAAATACAGCAATTTCCGAACCATCTAATACAGGAATCGGAACACCTGCTTGAGCCATTAATGTACATAGTCCTATTGTTTTAAGTGTAACGGTCTTACCACCTGTATTTGGTCCTGTAATAACGATAGCAGTAATGTCATCGCCAAACTCAATCGTATTAGCAACTGCCTCCTCTATATTTAACAAAGGATGACGGGCTTTCACCAAACGAATCATTCCTTTTTCGTTGACTACTGGCTTTGTGCAATTATTAGCTTGACCATATTTCGCTTTCGCTAAAATAACGTCTATTTCCCCTAGAATTTGAACTACACCAAATAAATCGTGAGCTACATTTTGAACCTCAAGTGATAGCATCAACAAAATACGTTCTATTTCTTCATTTTCATTCATTTTCAATTGACGTATTTCATTATTCGCTTGTACTATTGCAGCCGGTTCAATAAATAAAGTTTGCCCAGATGAAGATTGATCATGAACAATTCCACCATAGTTCCCACGGTATTCTTGTTTTACTGGGATTACAAAACGATCATTACGGATGGTTATAATCGTATCCGATAACATTTTCGATGCATTTTTCCCGCGTATATAGCCATCTAACTTTTCACGTACACGGTTTTCTTGTGAGCGTAATTGTTGTCGAATCGTGCGTAGTTGGATACTCGCACTATCTAAAACTGCCCCATTATCATCAATGCACGCAATGATTTCGTGTTCGAGTGCAGTTAAGATTGGTATTGCTTGTTTGCGTTCTATGAAATATGGAATATTAATGTCTTCAGTTTCTTCTACCGCTTCAAAAAATTGACGCAATACTCGACTTGCACGAATGGTACTCGCTATTTCCATTAGTTCAATAGGACTTAGCATCCCACCAATTTGTGCACGTTTTGCATGTCCACGCACATCAAATATGCCACCCATCGGTACATTTCCACGTACGCGTAGCAGTGATAACCCTTCATCCATTTCATCTAATAATCTCACGACCTCATCGTAAATGATGGAAGGTTCTAATACATCTAACTGTGCACTTCCTAGTGAGGATGTACAAAAATTGGCTACTTGAGCTCTCACTTTATCAAATTCAAGTGTTTTCAATGCGCGTTTTGTTATCATTCAAAACACTCCTTTATTTCAAGAAATTTTTCAACTTTTCATAAGACCATGTATTAACAATTAGGTCTTGCTTTAACCATGCTTTTTGAGCATATTTTACACCAATATTCATAAATCGTAATTGATCAATAGCATGTGCATCTGTATTTATGGCAATAGGTACTTGTAAGTTTTGTGCTTCTATTAAATACTCTGTAGCTAGATCAAGACGATGCGGATTTGCATTCAATTCAAGGATTTTGCCGTATTCTGCAGCCCATTTAATTAATTGTGACACATCTGGATTATAGCCTGGACGTACTCCAATAATACGTCCTGTGGGATGCGCTATCATATCGACATGTGGATTTTTCATTGCCGTTAATAAACGATCCATAATTTTTTCTTGTGGTTGACTAAAGCTTGAATGAATTGATGCAATGACAAAATCGAGCTCTGCTAGGAGGTCATCATCAAAATCAAGCGAACCATCCGGTAATATGTCCATTTCAGTACCCGCCATTATTTGAATCTCTGGATACTCTTGTTGAATTTGTCGAATCTCTTTAATTTGTTCACGTACGCGTTCTGCAGATAAGCCATTTGCTATTCGTAAATAATGTGAGTGATCCGTAATTGCTATATGTGTGTAGCCTTTTTCCAGACATGCTTCAATCATTTCGCGCAATGTATGAGCCCCGTCTGACTGTGTGGTATGCATGTGCAAATCCGATATTATTGATTCCACATGTACGAGTTCTTTCAAATCCTCTTGACGTTCAAATTCTTTAGAATCCTCACGTACAGCGGGCGGAAAATAAGGAAGTCCGAAATGAGCGAAGAAGTCTTGTTCTGAATCAAATGTTTGATTTGAACCATCTTCTTGCTCCACTCCATATTCGCTGATTTTTTTACCTTGAGATTTAGCTATTTGACGAAGCTTGATATTATGATCTTTTGATCCCGTAAAATGATGAAGAGCAGTTATGTAGGCTACAGGTTCTACTAAACGGAAATCGACATCAATTAATTCTTCATAATCAATCGTTACTGAAACTTTTGTGTCTCCAGCTGCAATAATTTCAGTTACGGGTAACTCTTTTAATAAAGCTTCTCTCACTGCCACAAAATCTGTAGTTGCGATAATAAAATCGAGATCTTTACTCGTTTCCTTTACACGACGAAAGCTCCCAGCCACTGAGAATTTGTCTATGTGTGTGATTTTACTCAAAATATCTTCAATCACTAACACAGCCGTTTCTAAACGCCAAATGGGTAAACGATCTGGTCTTGATTCAAATTGGTCCAATTCTTTCATGATTTTTTCTTGTGTTTTTGCACCAAAACCTGCTAATGCTTGAACTTTTCCATCCACACAAGCCAATTTTAAAGAATCTGCTGAATCGACACCAAGTTCTTGATATAACTTTGCTATTTTCTTTCCACCTAGACCAGGAAGTTTTAATAGAGGTAATAAACCACTTGGCACAGACTCTTCTAACTCTTGCAATACGGTTGACTTGCCTGTTTCAATCAATTCATCAATTACTGCGGCAGTTCCTTTTCCAATGCCTTTTAATTTTGTCACATCGTCCATTTCAGTAAGGCTTCTTGCATCAAGCTCAAGTGCTTGAGCCGCCTTTCGGAAAGCAGACACTTTAAATGGGTTTTCACCTTTTAATTCCATATATAAAGCAATTTTCTCTAAGGTTCGGATAATAATTTTTTTATTCATAACGATTCCTCCAGTCATTCAGTTCGTGTTTAAAAAGATCAAGACAAATGCAGTGATGTCTTCACTCTGCATAGTTACTTTAAGTGTACTTTTTAAACTATCTCTAAAAAAAACTCCTCTCAGGAAGAGAGAAGTCACTATTCAGTATAGATGTACCACCAATTTTTAACCGCATCAGAAAAATATGGTGTGTTTTCTAGCATGAAAATCGCTAAATTGGAGTTTTCAATTAAACTTTGGAAAGGTTCTATTGGTAATAAAGCAAATACATAAATTAAAATAAACAACAATATGTAAAATTCAATAAATCCTAAAATTGCTCCTGTAATCTTACTAATAAATCCTAATACAGGTAAGTACGAAAGAAAATCAAACATGGAAGCAACAAGTTGTAAAGCAAATTTGATTACAAAAAAGATGAGTGCAAATGCAATCAATTGATAAAACGTTTGATCTAAATCAAGTTTCTCAATTGCAAATGTAAGCCTTGAACTTGAGTCAACTGCAGGATATGGAATCCATAACACAAATTTCTCAGCAAGTGGTTTATAATAAGTATAGGCCACGATGAGTGCAATAATAAATCCCGTCATATGTAACAATTGGACGATTAGACCTCGTCTAGCACCCACGATTAATCCTATTAATAATAGTAGTAAAATCACAAAATCTAACATTTATTCAGCCCTTTAACATTTTTATTTCTTCTTCTAGTCGTTCTATTTGATCTTTTATTTTAACATATTCATGCATGGCGTTAAGTGCTGTAAGAACAGCTAATTTAGAACTATCTAATGATAGATTATGAGTATTTATTTCTCTCATTTTATCGTCAACCATAGATGCAACTAGACGCATATGCCCGCTCGTTTCCGAACCCATCATCATATATGTTTGTCCATAAATATCTACTGAAACTCGTATTTTATGTTTCTCTGACAAAGGTTTCCCTCCTCATCAAAATCCTATTATGTATCATACCATGAAATGGATACAGTTGTGAATAATGAACCATAGAAAGGAAAGTGTTCATGTCAAACGAAGTTCTTTTATTATCTACTAATCAACTAAAAACCGTCATGTCCTATTATTTAAAAAACAAAATTCATAGAAACGCACCGGGTGTGGTTTTTGCTGCGAAACTATCAGACACATCTATTACTGTTTACAAGTCTGGGAAAGTATTGTTTCAAGGTGGAGGTGCAAGTCGAGAAGCAATGCGTTGGGGAACAGTACAAGAAAAAGCAGGTAAAAAAGTCAGCTCGACAAAAGGTGATACTTTACCTGAAGGGTTTGCCTTGAAATCAGTCCTTGGTTCCGATGAAACTGGAACTGGTGATTTTTTTGGTCCTATGACAGTTGCTGCTTGTTACGTGCCTGCAGATAAAATCGAACTCATTCAATTCTTAGGTGTCAAAGACTCAAAAATGCTGACGGATGACCTTATGCGCAAAATGGCTCCTGATTTAAAAACATCACTGACTTACAAAATCCTGGTCCTTGGGAATGAAAAATACAACACCGTGCAAGCTACAGGCTGGTCACAAGGAAAAATAAAAGCACTGTTACACAATCAAGCCTTGAAACATGTACTCTCTAAAATTGCCCCTGATAAACCTGAGTTTATATTAATTGATCAATTTGCAGAACGAGGCATTTACTACAATCATATAAAAGCTGAAAAAGAAATCATTCGTGAAAATGTATTGTTCTCAACTAAAGCTGAACAACTTCATGTATCAGTGGCAGCTGCATCCATTTTAGCACGCGTTGCCTTTTTAGAAGAGATGGATAAGCTCAGTCAAAACGCTGGAGTCACTATACCAAAAGGTGCTGGTTTTAAAGTAGATGAAGTCGCAGCACAAATTTTATTATCTAAAGGTGAAGATTATTTAACGTCAATTACGAAAAAGCATTTTGCGAATACAGGGAAAGCCACCGTTCTTGCCAATAAGAAAAAAAGAATATAACATCTTATATTTGCAAGAAAACCGGACAAAAATTGAACTGACCCAGTAGTTTGAGTGACACCGCTGAAAAAGGATTTAGCGACTTGAATTTTCGAATCACTGTTGACGACAAACCTACTGCACTAAAGAAGAAGACTAGCGATGTGACGTTCACATCGCTAGTCTTCTTTTCTGGTAGGCGATTTTGTACGGATGTGCGTCCTTTAGCTCGCCTACAACCACGTGCACAGGTCTGAATTTCTCTAACTAGCGTTACGATACCAAGATGTCGACAACAATTTCCATATCACTTTAGATTGCTTCTTTGTGTCACTTTCAGTTTGGCTATCCTCTTTTTCAAACTTAATTACCAAGTTTCATAACCTCTCATCTATTTTCCAAAATCCACATTTAAAAGTCACCAATCTTTAACATATTAATTAGCTATTTAATTCCCAAAATTTAACTATTACAACGTGAATCGCTATTTTTACAACATGAAGGTTTAATTTTACAACGTCACCTTACATAATTACAACGTCACAACCAATAATTACAACTGAGCTATGCTCGACCTAAGAACTTTAGAATTTTGACGATGCGAGACACTTTATAGTATGGGAATACCCTTTTTTATGGACTTACAGATACTTCATAACACTCAACTAACGACCAGATTCACACCTATCTCAACATTGCTTGTTGGAATGAAAAAAAGGATGTATATAATTATTTTCACTTTCTTATAAAATAAAAAAAGAAGAGGTTTAGTTCTCCCTCTTCTTCCTATGGTTTATCCTCGAAGTTGTGCGTTACCTTCTACTTCAAGAGCTTTTAATACTTTCGAATGAGCCTTTACGACTTCTTCATCTGTTAATGTACGTTCTGGATCCTCGTAAGTTAGAGAGAATGCTACAGATTTTTGACCTGGTTCCATTTTCTCTCCTTCGTATAAATCAAAAACTCGGACATCTTTCAATAACTTACCACCCGCTCCACGAATAATTTGTTCTAATTCGCCAGCCGCTTTCGCTCTTTCAACGACTAAAGCAATATCACGTGAGATAGATGGGAAACGTGGTACTGGTGTGTACAATAATGGTTCTAGAGAGAAAGCTAATAGTTTAGCCATGTTCAGTTCCATTACATATGTTTCTTTTAAATCGCGTTTCTTTTGTTCAGTTGGATGTAATTGTCCAACAACACCGATTGACTTGTCGGCTAGTTTAATTGTCGCCGTTCTACCTGGGTGTAGACCATTCACTTGCGCCTGTTCAAATGACAGATGTTTGTCTAATCCTAGTTTTGCAAACAAGCCTTCAATAATTCCTTTTAACACAAAGAAATCGACTGTTTTGCGTTCACCTTGCCAGCTATGGTCAAGCCATTTACCTGTCAAAACTGCCGCTACATGTTCTTCTTCGTGAGGAAGACCTTCAGCTGTTTCACCTAAGAATACAGAACTTGTTTCAAATAACGTCACTGCATCTGCTTTACGCGCTACGTTATAAGTGGCAGCTTCGAGTAAATGTGGAATTAATGATTGTCGAAGGGTACTTCGTTCTTCGCTCATAGGCATTAATAATTCCGTTACAGGTGCTGTTTCTAACGCAAAGCTTTGCGCAAGCTCTTTAGATGTTAATGAATAGGTGATTGCTTGATGCAAGCCTGCACCTTCCATGAAGTTGCGAACGATTCGGCGCTGTGCTTGATAAGGAGTTAACCCACCAGGCGTTATTTCACCATCTGGAAGTGTTAATGGGATTTCATCATAGCCATAAATACGAGCAATTTCTTCCACGATGTCTTCTTCAATCTGGATATCTTGGCGACGTGTGGGTGCTTGAATATAAAGCTGTCCATTCGCTGCTTCGAAATCGAATTTTAGACGACTTAAAATAGCTGTCATTTCTTCTAAAGAAATTTTCATACCTAAACGATTATTAATGAAGTCTGGGGATACCACTACTTCTTTTTGTGATTTATCCAGTTCGTCAACTTTAACGCTGCCTTGTAGGACTTCTCCTCCAGCAAGTTCCGCAATCAGTTGTGCTGCACGCTCTGCGGCCGCTTCCACACGATTCGGATCTACGCTTTTTTCAAAACGAGAGCTCGCATCACTGCGGAGGTTATGGTCTTTTGATGTTTGACGAACAGAAGCGGGTTTGAAGTATGCTGACTCTATAACGATGGTTGTCGTGCCTTCATGTACTTCTGAATTAGCGCCACCCATAACTCCTGCAATCGCTACAGGTTCTTGACCGTTTGTTATAACCAAATGATGGGCTTGTAATTCGCGTTGTTGATTGTCCAATGTGGTGATTTTTTCACCTTGACGTGCTGCGCGCACAACGATTTCACCTGTTTCTAGACGATCGTAATCAAATGCATGAAGTGGTTGACCATATTCCATTAACACATAGTTGGTCACGTCAACAACATTATTATGTGGTCGCACTCCTGCAGCCATCAAACGTTGTTGTAACCATAATGGAGATTCACCGATTTTTACATTTTTCACTACTTTTGCAACGTACATTGGGTTTGCATCCAAGTCTTCCACACGTAGTTTCAAGACATTTTCAGCTACTTCATTTGATGAAGTATAGTTGATTTCAGGATATTTCATATCTTCAGAAAGAATCGCACCAACTTCGTATGCCACACCTAACATGCTCATAGCATCTGCACGGTTTGGCGTTAAACCAAGTTCTAGCACCGTATCATGTAACCCTAGAACTTCAAGTGCATCTGCACCCGTTTGTGTATCAACTGGCAATACATAAATTCCTTCAGCATACGCTTTGGGTACAAGCTTCCCTTCAATTGCAAGCTCTTGAAGTGAACAAATCATACCGTTTGATTCTTCTCCACGAAGTTTCGCTTTTTTAATTTTCATGCCTCCGGCTAATATCGCTCCCGGACGTGCCACGATTACTTTTTGACCAGTAGCTATGTTTGGTGCTCCACAAATAATTTGTGTCATTTCTTCCCCAACATCAACTTGGCATATGGATAATTTATCTGCTTCTGGATGCTTTCCACATTCCACTACATGACCAACAACGACGTTAGTCATTCCATGTGAGCGATCGATAACAGCATCAACTTCTATGCCTGATCGCGTAATCATCTCTGCAAGCTCTGCTGGAGCTAATCCTTTTGTCTCGATGTAATCTGCTAACCATTTTGTAGAAACTAGCATGTGATCTCCTCCTTACACTTCAGTTCGGTGGAATTGAGAAACGAATCGCACATCATTTGTATAGAAATGACGAATGTCTTCCACTCCATATTTCAACATCGCAATGCGCTCTGGTCCCATACCAAATGCAAACCCTGACAGACGTTTTGAATCGTAACCTGCCATTTCTAATACATTTGGATGCACCATACCGGCACCTAAAATTTCGATCCAACCTGTTTTTTTACAGACGTTACAGCCACTTCCACCACATTTAAAACAAGATATATCCATCTCAACAGATGGCTCAGTAAATGGGAAGAAACTTGGACGTAAGCGAATTTCACGATCGTCACCAAACATTTTCTTTGCAAACACAGATAATGTACCTTTTAAATCACTCATGCGAATGTTCTCACCGATGACAAGACCTTCGATTTGAGTGAATTGGTGTGAATGTGTCGCATCATCGTTATCACGTCGGTACACTTTACCAGGGCAAATAATTCTAATTGGTTCTCCGCCTTTAGCTTCCATCGTTCGTGCTTGCACTGGTGATGTATGTGTTCGAAGTAATATATCTTCTGAAATGTAGAATGAATCTTGCATATCACGAGCTGGATGCCCTTTTGGCAAGTTCAATGCTTCGAAGTTATAGTAATCTTTTTCCACTTCAGGACCTTCAGCAATTTCATATCCCATACTAATAAATAAGTCTTCAATTTCTTCTACAACACGTGTTAAAGGATGATGATTTCCTGTTTTTACAGGACGACCTGGTAATGTCACATCAATTGATTCATTTTTTAGTTGTTGTTGAATTGCAAAGTCTTCTAATACAACAAGACGTTCATCTAGAACTGATGTTACCTCTTCACGAATGACGTTTACAAGTGCACCCATTTTAGGACGTTCTTCAGCCGGTAGTTTCCCCATGCCTTTTAATAAATCCGTAATCGGTCCTTTTTTCCCTAAATATGCTACACGTACGTCTTGAAGTTCTTTTACAGTTGAAGCAGATTCTATTTTGCTAATCGCTTCTTGTTTTAATTGTTGTAATTGTTCTTGCATTTGTACATCCTCCCTCTAAAAAAATAAAAAACCCCGCCCCTGAAAAAGGGACGAGGAACTATTTTCGCGGTACCACCCTGATTACTACGCTGATTTTCCAGACGTAATCACTTCATTGAATTAACGGCTCTTCACCGGCACACCTTTACAGCAACTGCTGGTCCTGGCGGCAACTAACGGGGTGAACTTCGATGAAACTTTTATATTTGCACTTTCAGTCTTGGTGCAAACTTCCTTAATAAAAGGATTTCACGTACTCTTCCCGGTCAAAGCTTTTAGCGTATCATATTACTTTCTATTATAAACTTAATTCATTTTTTCATCAAGATTCAACTTGAATAGGTATTAATGTGTATAAAAGAATCCCTGTTGCAACTGCTACGTTTAATGATTCGGCTTGTCCTACTAATGGGATTTTTAAATTCATATCCGTTTGTTGGAGCAGTTGTTGTGACAATCCACTACCTTCATTACCCATAATTAATGCGAATTGTGGTTGTGGTTCGATATGGTTGTAGACGACTGAATCATCTAAAGAAGTTCCATATACAGGAATATCTTTATACTTGCATGCTTGTACCCAATCAGATAAGTCGCCTTTTACAATCGGAATATGGAAATGTGAACCTTGACCAGATCGGACGGTTTTCGGGTTAAAAGCATCCGCTGATCCTTTCCCTAAAATAACTGCATCTAGTCCAGCAGCGTCCGCTGTACGAATCATTGTACCAACATTGCCTGGATCTTGAACAGCATCAATAAAGAGAAGCTTTTCCCAAGATTGTTGTTGTTCTTTGGTCGTTGTTGATTGGCTACAATGTGCATAAATTCCTTGCGAGTGTTCAGTTTCAGCCATTTCTTTAGCTATGTCCATTGTTACTTCAATAATTTCAATTTCTTCAACATTCCAGTTTTTTGGAATGGTCATTCCTTCTCTTACAATAAGTGCTAAAACAGACTCTTGTTTTCTCAACGCTTCTTCAACTAAATGGAATCCCTCAACTAAGAATTCTCCTGATTTGTCTCGCTCTTTACGTACGGTAATAAGTCTTTTCCAATGCTTTACTTGTGCATTTTGCGATGATTCTATGCGTTTCATTTCTAGTTGTACCACCTTTTTCTTTTAAGTGTATCAAATTCATGTATAAGTGGCGAGAGCTGGGCACAAAATGAAAACGTGAGGAGGAGAAATTATGGACTTTCAAATTAGAGATGCTATTACAGCTAACATGATCGGTAACGATGCTTCACAAATTCGTGACGTCGTTGAAGATGCCATTAAACGTGGCGAAGAACATTTGCTTCCAGGGCTTGGTGTGTTTTTTGAAAAATGGTGGCAGACCGCTCCTGAACCAGAAAAAGAAACCGTATTAAAGCATTTGGAACAAACGTTTAAAGCATAAGAAAAGTCTCCGTTTAACGCGGAGACTTTTCTTATTTTAATTCTCTTTAACAAAGAAATCAAAACCAAGTGCGGTTAAAATACCAAATGTTAATGTCCATAGAGCGATACTAATAGTTAACCACAGCGTTGTCCATTTTTTATCTGCCCCAAGCTTCATGCCAATAAATGCAGCGATATGAGTACCAATTAATATAGGTCCAAGCAATGCAAGTCCTGGTAAACCATATTTACTCCAAATTTTCTTCGCTCTATCAGAACGTTTATTAGATGACGATTTGCCTTTTTCTTCTTGACGTTTCAACCACCAAACTTGAATTTTATCAAAGCCGATGATGACAATAATTACGGTTAATAAATTTCCTGTAAATGCAAGAACCATCACCCAAAATGGTGATAATCCAGCCACAATTCCTACAGGTATGACTAACGCTATTTCTAGCCAAGGAGTAGCTGCCCCTAAAAAAACTAATAAATATTCCCACATTAATCCTCGACCTCCTTCAAATGTTTACGTACTTCTAAGTAGTAGATTATATATTGCATAAGAGCTAAAAATAAGATACCAAGAATCATCCAAAATCTAGATAATTCAAATACTAAGTAGATCGCTACCAGTGCCGGAAGAGCCCACACGAAGAATGTGTACACTTTTTGTGCTGCTTTTCTCGTAATGTGTGTCATCCCTTCATCTTGCTCTAGGAATTCTAATGGACGAATTTGCCACATCGTTAGTTTTTGAGTAGGGTGTTGTTTGTTATGTTTGGCTATTTTAGATGCAAATATTGCCCCCAATACTAATGTTAAGGAAATAGATCCAAGCAATAACAAAGATTCGAAGGTAGCTAATTCAAACGAATAACTAAATTCGTCAGTACTATTAATTAATTCTGTAGTAGCACTAGTTACACTAAAAACAAAAAAACCAAACAGTACAATAAATGCCATTTGCCATAGTGGGTACTGTACACGAAAGTCTTTTTTCATAATTTCTTCTCTCCTTCCAACCAAAACAACTCATCAACTTTTATTTCAAACTCCCTTGCCATTTTTAAAGCCAAAGTAATTGATGGAGAAAAATTGCCTTTTTCTATAAAACCAATTGTTTGTCTGGTGACCCCTACTCTCTCTCCTAAGTCCCCTTGGGTAAATCCAAAACGTGCACGTAGTTCTTTAACTTTGTTATGGAGCATCCAGGCCAATCCTTTCTTCCATGTTAAGTATACTGTACTAAATGTAATATATACTTAACTTTTTGTCAATAATAAGTAACATTTTTATTAGTATGAATTCACTGCAGAAAATTAACTTTCTCACTTTTGCACACAAAAAAAGTTCCTGATAGCTTTCTCAGGAACTTTCTTTGTTTATGAAAAGACGGATGCGAGAATGGCCTTTTGTGCATGTAAACGATTCTCTGCTTGGTCAAATACATTTGAATGTGGACCATCGATAATCGATGTTGCCACTTCTTCTTCACGATGAGCAGGTAAACAGTGTAGAAATAAATAGTCTGACTTTGCATGTTTGACGAGTTCATCATTTATTTGATAGCCCTCAAAAGCTAGTAGTCGCGCTGCGGTTTCTTCTTCTTGCCCCATACTAGTCCAAACATCTGTGTAAATGACATCAGCATTCTTTACAGCTTCGATTGGGTTAGTGGTTGTTGTTATTGTCGATCCATTTGAAACTGCTAGTTGTTGAGCTTTTGCTAAAATACTATTATCTACTTCGAACCCGACTGGCGAGGCAATTGATACATCAACTCCAAGATGAGCACAGGCAATAATGAGTGAATGTGCCACATTGTTGCCATCCCCCACATAAGCTAACTTTTGACCTGGTAAGTAACCTTTAACTTCGTGAATCGTTAATAAATCGGCTAATGCTTGGCATGGATGATATAAATCTGTTAATCCATTGATAACTGGAATGGTTGCGGCATGAGCCAACTCTTCGACCATTTTGTGTGAATTGGCACGAATCATAATACCATCTAAATATCCTGATAATACTTTTCCTGTATCTGAAATGGGCTCACCACGTCCTATTTGCAAATCTCTAGCATGCATATAAATCGCTCTTCCGCCTAAGTGATTTATTCCCACTTCAAATGAAATACGTGTTCGGGTTGAATGCTTTTCAAAAATGAGCCCGACTGTCTTTCCTTCAAGCAAAGGAGGATGTACATCACTTTTTGCTAAACTCTTTAGATGCACCGCCAACTCTAACAATTCCTTTACTTCTTTAGACGAATAATCAAACCAAGTTAATAAGTCTTTTCCTTTTATACTCTTAACCACTTCAAGATTAACGTATTCTAATAATTTCATTAACAATCACCCCTAAATATAAATATGTATTACCTATTATAACTATGCATATTTATAAATGCAAGCGCATTTTTATTAATTTAAACACAAAAAAAGCGTCTTCAATTGGATAAGACGCTTTCTCAATTTTACATCAATTACTATTGTCTTGCTACTTCATACAGCTGTTAACATATTTGACCTGCTAAGACTACTGCTAAACAATTGGATATAATGATTTAAATCCAACTGTATAAGATACATGACAAGTTTCATTCACTACTACAAAAATAAGAACATGACACTTAAGAAAAATCATATAGATGATTTTTCTTTGTCTATTTCAACTATTTGCATGTAATTTATGTTGTACTTTTGTCACAGTCATTTTTGTATCTATTTTAAAAACAGTATTCTTTCCACCATTTCTTTTGAGGACAGTAATCTTTACACTTGTTATCGTAACATTCGTCTTTAATCGCTACTTTATGACACTTGAAACAATTACATTCTTTCTTATCCCATTTCTTTTCGTGATAGCCATCTTTACATTCGATTTTGATCTCTACTTCATGACAATGGCATTCAATTTTGATTACTACTTCACGACAATTGAAACAATGACATTCTTGTTTCATATCCCATTTCTTTTCGTGGCAGTTGTCTTTACATTCAATTTTCATCTCTACTTCACGACATTTAGAACAATTACAACCTTGTTCCTTACCCCATTTCTTTTCGTGGCAGTTGTCTTTACATTCAATTTTCATCTCTACTTCACGACACTTCGAACAATTACACCCTTGTTCCTTACCCCATTTCTTTTCGTGGCAATCGTCTTTACATTCAATTTTCATCTCTACTTCACGACACTTTGAACAATTACAACCTTGTTTCTTTTCCCATTTTTTTTCGTTAAAATCATCTTTACATTGTAATTTTACTAGTGCTTTACGACACTTTAAACAGTCACATCTATCTAACTTTCCTAATTCCATCAGGTATGATTTCATAATTGATTACACCTCCTTTCTCTCGGATTGTTAGTAGACTCCACATGGATATCCAATTAAATCCGTAATTTGTCTTACTTCTATAACATATTAAATGATAGTAAAATTCTTTAGGCTGACGGGCTTAATTAATAGACTTATCCCATTTTTTGTTTCCAATTGATATAACTAAAAGATGGTAAAAAATCGCACAATAAAAGCGTAGTCAGTAGACTACGCTTAAACTAGAAATATTTAAAGGCTTTTAATTAAGAGAGTTAACAATGGTTAATGCTACTAGCTTTCAATAAGCTATTGCTTTTCATCTAAAAATAGTATATCCATCACCATTAGTAATACTTTTAAGGAATGTTAATCAAATATAATTTTGTTCACTGTGTCACGATCTAGTTTCTTGATAACTGCAACAATTAATTTTACTGCATTTTCATAATCATCTCGGTGTAATATACCTGCATGCGAATGAATATAGCGAGTTGCAACACCAATTGCTAACGAAGGCACTCCGTTGGCAGTTAAGTGAATGGCTCCAGCATCTGTTCCGCCACCAGGCATTGATTCGAACTGGTAAGGAATATTGTTTTCTTCAGCCGTATTTACCACTAAATCTCGAAGACCTTTATGAGAAACCATAGATGCATCAAACAATACTAATTGAGGACCATCACCCATTTTGCTTGTAGATTCTTTTGAAGTAATTCCTGGTGTATCCCCAGCAATCCCAACGTCAACTGCGAAGCCGATATCGGGTTTAATTTTTGTAGCAGCTGTACGTGCACCACGTAATCCTACTTCTTCTTGAACTGCCCCAACACCATAAACAATATTCGGGTGGTTCTCCCCTTTCAAAGCCTTTAATACGTCAATTGCGATCGCACAACCTATGCGATTGTCCCATGCTTTTGCTAGAAGTAATTTATCGTTGTTCATGACCGTAAATTCAAAATATGGAGTAACCATATCTCCAGGTAATACGCCCCACTCCATAGCTTCTTTTTTAGAAGACGCACCGATATCAATAAACATATCTTTTATATCCACTGGTTTTTTACGCGCTTCAGGAGTTAATATATGTGGTGGTTTCGAACCGATGACACCTGTAATCGATTGTCCTTTACGTGTAACGATTGTTACTCGTTGAGCTAACATTACTTGTGACCACCAACCTCCAACCGTTTGAAACTTCAAGAAACCTTTGTCATCAATCTGTGAAACCATAAAGCCGACTTCATCTAAATGTCCAGCAACCATAATTTTGGGACCATTAGCATCGCCAACTTTTTCAGCGATTAAGCTACCTAAGTTGTCCGTATCCATACGGTCAGCAAAAGGCTCTATGTATTTTCTCATTACATCGCGAGCTTCACGTTCATTACCTGGAATTGCTCTAGCATCTGTTAATTCTTTTAACATTGTAAGTGTTGCGTCTAGCTTTGTCATTATTTCGCCCTCCTAAATATATCTACAGATATCATTATAATGTAAACGTGTTCAATTTTCAAAATATTCGTTAATAACCTGAACGTTGGCGCTCATAATTTTTTTCATTTTTATCAAAATATGCTTGTATGATTTCTTCATGCGTAAATCCAAGTTTTGATGCAACTGCCCCATACCACGACCATACATTCTCATAATTGTCTATCGTAGAAATCTGTAAAAATTGATTAATGGAGTCCTGTGTATGTATAAATAGCATGGTTAATGACTCATCCTTATGTTGTTGATGAACTGGCCAGTTTTCTAAGTCATTCAAATTCTTTTCAATTCCAAGAGATAATAAAAAGTGAATTGAATCTACATATTCTTCTAAAATGACATGTTTTTCGGAAGGTCCTTTTTCGCTCCAAAATTTAAAGCATCTTGTTTCATTAGCTAGCTCTGCAAGTTCAACTAGCAGTGCTAGTCCTTTTTCCAAAAATACATCATTTGTAATTTTTTTTTCAGATTGAATATATGTATCGAGAGATTTTTGCATTTTAAAAAGTTGTTGTAAGTGCATGTCAAATGCCTCCAAATAATTAATTTGATGAATCTTGAAACCAATGGATTTGTTCATCCGTATACATAGTAACACGTCTGCCCAAAGGGGGTTATTTATGATTATTGTATTAATTCGATTTTTAATTATCTCTCTTATTATTTATTTATTTTATCGTGGAATTGTTTACTTAATGGATCCAAAGAGAAAACTGGATGAGTCTTATGAGAAAGGTTCGTATTATTTTTATGATGATGTTAAAAATGTACGGAAGAATTTCTTTATTTCCTTTAAGGGAGCATTATTTGAAGGAGAAAAATACCTAGGTACGACTGATAATGCATTTGAAGTGGTCTCTATTTTTGTTTGGGCCAAAGATACGATGAATTTACAAGGCTTTACTCGTGATGATTTCTTGTTTTTAGAAAAAGAAATTTTAATGAACTACCCAGATGCTGATATTAGCTGGAAAAACCCCATTGAAGATTTAATGAAACCTGAATGATCAGCAAACCCGACGTAGAAGTAAATATGTCGGGTTTTTTCTGTTGCAGTATTTGGTTGTTATATTAGAGATCAAACTGAAATGTACTTTATAGTTCTTTTAATAATGGAGTTGCCCAAATCATCAAGGCAACTTGAGCGATGGCTAGTAAAATAAAGCCAATGCGAAAGGACGTATGTTTCGTTTTATGGCGAAAGATAATCATTCCTAAATATGCACCCAAACCTCCGCCAAATATAGCAAGTTTCCACAAAGTGCGTTCTGGAACACGTCGTTTACTAGCTCTTGCTGCTGATTTGTCATGGCCCATGGTGAAAAAAGCAATAATTGACATGATAATTATAAAGCCGTTGAAAATGATATGTATCATAAAATTCCTCCTACGAAAAATAATGAATGTAAAGAAAAGTGTAAAGCACCATCGCATAGAACTATACATAGCTGCTCCGAGTGAGGAGGGCTGCTCGCAAAAACTTATACTTGTTTATCTAAAAAAAGACTGATGGAAAATCCATCAGTCTTTTAAGTATTAGAATTTACTTGTTCATTGCTTTTTTTGCAGCGTCTGTTAATTGCGTGAATGAAGCCGCATCTGTAACAGCTAATTCTGCTAGCATTTTACGGTTAACTTCGATTCCAGCTAATTTCAAACCGTGCATTAAACGGCTGTAAGAAAGACCGTTCAAACGAGCCGCGGCATTGATACGTGTAATCCATAATCTACGGAAGTCACGTTTGTTTTGACGACGGTCACGGTATGCATACATACCTGATTTCATAACTGCTTGGTTTGCTACTTTATATAATAAACTTTTAGCACCATAATAACCTTTTGCTAATTTTATAACTTTTTTACGACGCTGGCGCGTCACTGTTCCGCCTTTTACGCGTGGCATAACATTACCTCCTGCTGATTAAATTTCATATATTATTTCATGTAAGCGATAAGTGATTTGATACGTTTGTAATCTCCTGAAGAAACAAATCCGCCTTTACGCAACTTACGTTTAGCTTTAGTAGACTTGTTTGCAAATAAGTGACTGCGGTAAGCACTTGCACGTTTTAATTTTCCAGAACCAGTCTTTTTAAAACGCTTAGCAGCGCCACGGTGAGTTTTCATTTTCGGCATGTGGAATTCCTCCTAAACTGTTCGTCGATCTTATTTTTTTTCGTTCTTAGGTTGAAGAACCAAGAACATGCTACGGCCATCCATCTTCGGTTTTTGCTCAACCGTCGATACTTCAGCACAAGCTTCTGCAAAACGATCTAATACTCGTTGGCCAATTTCTTTGTGCGTAATCGCACGACCTTTAAAGCGAATAGAAGCTTTGACTTTGTCACCTTTTTCAAGGAATTTAACTGCATTTCGTAATTTCGTTTGGAAATCATGCTCATCAATTGTTGGGCTCAAACGAACCTCTTTCAATATGATAATCTTTTGATTTTTACGAGTTTCACGATCTTTCTTTTGATTCTCAAACTTGAATTTACCATAGTCCATAATACGAGCGACTGGTGGCTTGGCTTGAGGGGCCACAAGGACAAGATCCAAATTAACGTTAGCGGCAATTTCAAGCGCTTCGTTGCGCGTTTTCACTCCTAATTGATCTCCGTTTTGGTCGATAATTCGAAGTTCACGTGCGCGAATGCCATCGTTTACATACATGTCTTTGCTAATAGTAATCCACCTCCAGGTAGTGTCGCGAATACATGGTTTGGGCATATCTCTCAGTTAGGTAAATACCTGAGTAAGTTACGCCGTTCCGGACCAATAAAAAAACGGGCGGACATGTAAGATGTCCGCCCGCCGATATATGCAAGTACAACACTGTACGTTACGTTTAATCGTGTGCCGACCTGTCAACAACTAATAGTGTCAATCAGGTGAGAAGCGGGCAGCCTCTTCTTATACCACAAACTTTTGTATTCAATAACCTTTATAAGATTACCATTCCAAATTAAAACTGTCAACCACTAATTGCTAATTTCTTTTTGAATACGAGAAAGGAACTCATCAAAAGAGATACTTTCTGAATTTTGCTGTCCGTATTTACGAACATTTACAAAACCACTTTCCATCTCTTTGTCTCCAAGTACCAGCATATAAGGAATCTTTTGCATTTGCGCTTCACGAATTTTATACCCTAACTTTTCTTCTCGATCGTCCATGTCGATGCGAAGCCCTGCTGCTTGTAATTTTTCAATGACGCCTTTTGCATAGTCAAAGTGTGCTTCATTTGATACAGGAATTACTTGTACTTGAACAGGTGCCAACCAAGTTGGGAACGCGCCTTTGTATTCTTCAATTAAGAAGGCTACAAAACGTTCCATTGTTGAAACGACTCCCCTGTGGATAACAACTGGACGATGTTGTTTTCCATCTTCACCGATGTATGACAGATCAAATCGCTCGGGCAATAGGAAGTCTAGTTGAACAGTTGATAAAGTTTCTTCCTTGCCTAATGCCGTTTTCACCATTACGTCTAATTTAGGACCATAAAAAGCAGCTTCCCCATCAGCCTCGAAATAATCTAAGCCAAGTTCATCCATCGCTTCTTTTAACATTGACTGAGCTTTATGCCACATATCATCGTCATCATAGTACTTTTCTTTATCTTCAGGATCACGATATGACACTCGGAATGAATAATCATTTAAGTCAAAGTCTTTATATACATCAATGATTAATTGAACTACACGTTTAAATTCGTCTTTAATTTGGTCTGGACGAACAAAAATATGCGCATCGTTTAACGTCATACCACGAACACGTTGAAGTCCAGTAAGGGCTCCTGACATTTCATAACGGTGCATTGTACCAAGCTCAGCAATACGCATTGGAAGGTTTCGATACGAATGAATGCCGTTTTTGAAAATCATCATATGATGTGGACAGTTCATAGGACGTAGCACTAACTCTTCATTATCCATGCTCATTACAGGGAACATATTTTCTTGATAGTGGTCCCAGTGTCCACTTGTTTTATATAGTTCGACGCTTCCCATAACAGGTGTATATACGTGGTCGTACCCAAGCTTCACTTCTTTATCTACGATGTACCTTTCGATAATACGACGAATTGTAGCGCCTTTTGGTAACCACATTGGCAAACCTTGACCAACTTTTTGTGAATTCATAAACAAATTTAATTCTTTCCCGATTTTACGATGATCGCGCTCTTTCGCTTCTTCAAGCATAACTAAATGTGCTGAAAGCTCTTCTTTTGTAAAGAAAGCAGTTCCATATATACGTTGCAACATTTTATTGTCGCTGTTTCCACGCCAGTATGCACCCGCTACACTCAATAATTTAAATTCTTTTAGTTTACCAGTTGAAGGTACATGTACTCCTCGGCAAAGGTCGAAGAAATCACCCTGTTCATAGATTGATACTTGATCATCTTTAGCAATAGCTTCTAATAATTCAACTTTATATTCATCATCTTTAAATTTATCAAATGCTTCAGAACGAGACACATTATGACGTACAATTTCAATGTTTTCTTTGATGATTTTTTTCATTTCTTTTTCGATTATTATTAATTCTTCTTTTGTAATCGGTTCTGGACAATCAATATCATAGTAAAATCCATTTTCAATAACGGGACCTACACCTAATTTCACATCTTTGTAAATACGTTTTACAGCTTGAGCTAGTAAATGAGCCGTGCTGTGACGTAACACTTCTAATGCTTCGTCTGATCCAGCAGTGACAATTGCAATCTCTCCATCATGCTCAAGTGGTGCCTTTAAGTCCATAAGTTGATTATCTAATTTACCTGCTAATGCTTTTTTACGTAGTCCAGGACTGATTGACGCTGCCACGTCTTCTGTTGTTGTGCCTTTTGGGAACTCCTTTACAGCACCATCTGGAAACTTGAGTTTAATTGTTTCTGACATGTTGAACACTCCTTTTTAGATGTAGTTCAAAAAAGACCGATAAAATCACGATTTTATGCTCCATTTTGAATTCTCATTACTATTATTTCTTAAAAAATTGAACAGAAAAAACCCCGTCCTATGAAAGGGACGAGGTTTGAGTTCGTGGTTCCACCCTTCTTCCTTCTCGATAGTCACATGACTAAAAAGATGAAGCTTTGAGCCGGCTAACGGGCCGTAACCGTCAACAGTTACTAAGATTGTTCACTGTTGCTGCTCCGAGGTGGTAAATGACTATCGTACTTAAGAAGCTTTCAGCCATGGCTTCTCTCTCTAAAAAGTCGTACAGATCATTGTTGTCCTCTTCTTGGCATTTCATTATTCATATGTTGATATCTTACTCTTGCAGTAATTTAAATGCAACACTAATTACTAATTAATTGGTTACTAATTCTCGTTTTTCAATTAGGGGATCCAAATCTAAGGCGGGGTAAGGTGTGGTCCCAAGTAAGTCACATGGACTGCCAATTAGATCAATGCATCCGTCTTTCAATTTAACTATACGGTCTGCAAGTGCATGTGCATCGTTTTCATCATGTGTGACAAAGATAGATGTGATGTTTGCTTTTTTCAAAATCTCACGTAAATCTTTTCGAATTTTCACCTGTAGCTCTGCATCTAAATTACTAAATGGTTCATCTAGCAAAATTAAGTGTGGGTTCGGCGCAATTGCTCTTGCAATCGCAACACGTTGTTGTTGACCACCACTCAATTGATGTGGATAGCGTTTTTCATAATCTTCAAGTTCAACTAATTCCAAAACTTCTTTAAGTCGCTTTTTCTTTTGTACTTTTTTCAATTGAAATAAACCAAATAGAATATTTTCACCAACGGTCATATGAGGAAATAATGCATAATCTTGAAAGACCATACCAATTCCTCGTTTTTCTGGTTGTAAAAATGTATTGTCATCAAAAACTATTTCATCCTGTATTGTTAAAGATCCGTTTGTTGACTTTTCAAGTCCAGCAAGGATACGCAAAATAGTGCTTTTTCCACTACCACTTCTACCTAATATTGAAATCACTTCACCTTTTTCAATATTCATTGAAAACTGATCAAGTGCTACAGATTCTGTATTTGGATATGAGAAACAAACATTTTTAATGGAAATAAACATATCAATCACGCTCCTTTTCTAGAAACTTATAGAAAATATAAATAGCAAGGGCACTTATTCCAACAATTAATAACGAAGCTTGCGAAGCTTCCATAATTTTTTCATCACTTGCATATTGAAATGCTTTCGTTGAAAGCGTATCGAAATTAAATGGACGTAAAATTAACGTTAACGGAATTTCTTTCAAGATATCAATAAAAATTAATAGAAAGCCGCTAATAATGGCTCCTTTTAGCATGGGTAAATCAACTTTGAAAAATGTTTTTGTTAGACCGACACCGAGAAGTCTGGAGGCGTCTCTAAAATCTGTTCCAATTTTATCATATCCAGATTCGATGGAATTATAACCAATCGCGAAAAATCGAATAATATATGCAGAAATTAACATAATTAAACTTACGCTTAGTACAAGTGTTTTATTAATACCCATCAGTTGATACAAAGGTGCTAAAAAACGATCAAGTCCGATAAATGCTGTGACAACAGCAACAGCAATGACCGCTCCTGGTATAGAATAACCGAGAATAGATAATTTAGGCAACAAATTCGCTACTTTCCCATGTACTAAGCGACTGAAATTCCCAACAATTAATGCAAAAATAATAATAACTGTTGCGGTTATTCCAGCAACTAATACTGAATTTTTCACATAAGACATGAATTCACTCATTGGAATTGTACCAAACGTTAAGATTGTCCAATCAATAAGCTGAGCTATTGGAATAAAGAAGCCTAAGCTTAAAATAATTAATCCATAACTAGTAGCTAAAAATGCTTTCAAACCTTTCAACTGAATGAGTTGTAAGGGTCGCACTTTGGTCGTTGAGTAACTGTATTGACGTCTACCTCGTAATAGTTTTTCGATCATTAAGATTATAATTACAAACCCCATAAGTGATGCAGCAAGTTTAATTGACGTTTCAATATCGCCCAAACCAAACCAAGATTGAAAAATCGCCGTTGTAAACGTCTGAATGCCAAAGTATTTTACAACACCATAGTCATTTAACACTTCCAGAACAACTAAACTTGCTCCACCAATGACGGAAACTCTGGAAATCGGTACTACAACTTGGAAGAAAGTACGCCAAGAACCTTTCCCTAACATTCGAGCACTTTCTATTAGAGAAGCGGATTGCTGAGATAAGAAAATTCGTGTAATCGTATACACATACGGATATAAAAACATCGTATAAATAAAAATTGCACCAGGCAAATTCATAATATCAAAGTATGATTGATTTAGACTCATGCCAAATTGGTCACGAAGTGTTGTTTGAACAACACCTGTGTAGTTGACAATCCCATGATACGTATATGCACCAATAAAAGGAGGAATTGATAGTGGCAATATAAGCGTCCACTTTAAAAATCGTCGCAAAGGAAAATCATATTGTACAATGATCCAAGCTAAGCTTAAGCCGATAACAATAGTCAAAATAGCTGTTGCACTGATGAGGATAAAAGACGTTTTTATAAAAGATCCCATAACAAATTCTTTCATATGTGCCCAGTTTTCATTGGATGGTGTAAAAATTCCCTTTACAATCGTTAAGTTTGGCAAAAATAATAGAATCATAATGATTGCTGCTGATACCGTCCACATATTTACATTCGCTAGTTTTCTTTGCACGTCTCAACACCTCTTATCCAATCGCAAGAAATCCCTTGTTACGAATAGTCGTAACAAGGGCATTTTATTTGATTATTTCCAACCAACTTCGTTAAAAATTAAAATTGATTTTGAATTGTTATCGCCAAGAACAGATAATGAAATATCTTGTTCTTTAAATTCGCCCCATGTTTTAAGCAATTCAGAAGGTTCTACTGATTCGTTAACTGGGTATTCATAGTTTGCTTCTGCAAATGTACTTTGTGCTTCAGGAGCTGATAAGAACTCAAGAAGTTTAATTGCATTGTCTTTGTTTTTAGATGTTTTCACGACACCAGCTCCACTTACATTTACATGTGTACCTGTTGTTTCTTGGTTAGGGAAGAATAAGCCTAACCCTTCTGCTACTTTAACTTCTTCTGGTTCCATAGAATTCAACATTTGACCAAAGTAATAAGAATTCATGATAGCTACATCACCAATACCAGCTGCTATTGCTTTTGCTTGATCGCGGTCGCCACCTTGAGGTGTTTGCGCAAAGTTTGCTACAAGTCCTCTAGCCCATTCTTTCGTTTTTTCTTCGCCATTAATTTCAATAAAAGATGCTACCAAAGATTGATTATAGATATTTTCAGAGCTACGAATCAAGACACGGCTTTTCCACTGCTCTTCTGTCAATGCTTCATATGTCGATAAGTCTTCAGGTTTTACAGTTTCTTTGTTATATATCAAAACACGAGCACGCTTAGTTAAACCATACCACATTTGGTCTTTGTCTTGGTAGTTAGCAGGAATTTGCTGATCTAATAAATCACTTGAAACAGCTTGTAATAGACCATCCTCTTTTGCACGGTATAAACGTCCAGCATCAGCAGTTAGGAATAAATCTGCTGGTGTTGCGTCTCCTTCACGTTTAATTCGTTCAAGTAATTCGTCAGCATCACCTTTAATAAGGTTAACTTTAATCCCTGTCTCTTCTTCAAATTTTGCATAAAGCTGATCGTCTACTTCATAATGACGTGCTGTATATAGATTTACTTCTTTGCTTTCAGTGGTTTCTTTTGTATCGTTCGTTGTGCTTTTAGATGTTGTATCGTTGCCACAAGCTGTTAAGACTAGCAATGCGAACGTCAAAAATAAGTATAGTACTTTTTTCATTGAATGTCTCTCCCCAAAAATTATGATGAACCCCTATTGAAAACGATTCTCAATCTCAATTATAAATGTGATAAAGAAATTGTCAATAACATATCGCCAAATTTAATATTTCCTAATTATTCAAAAAAGTTAAAAGTGTGGATTTCTCCACTCTTTTAACTTTATCCGTCTCTTCTATTTTTCCCACTTAATTTTATTGGGATGGTGGTCGTACGAATTCTCTCCATAATTCTTGCAGCTTTTACAAGCTCCAGTTCCCCTTTTCCCGTTAGGGTTAAGTGGTCTTCTAACCCTTCGTAACTGAAGTTAGAAGTGATAAAAGTCGGCAAATTTTCAGCCATTCTGTAATGTAAAACCGTTCCTAGGATTTCATCTCGTGTCCAACTCGATAAAGATTCCGCACCTAGATCATCTAGCATGAGAACAGGCGCTTTTTTCACATAATCAACTTTTTCTTGAAGAGACTGATCTTGAATTGCATGTTTCATCTCGCGTAGAAATTCCGGAACATATACGAGAACTGTTTTGATTCTTTGTTCTGCAAGTTCATTCGCCATAGCACCTAATACATAGGATTTCCCAACGCCAAACTCTCCGTAAATATAAAAACCTTTTGAAGGTACTTTCCCAGTAGCTTTTACTTCTTCCATAAAAGCACTAGCGTAATTCCCTAGATTTACACGTGTGTTGTGATCATAAATAACCGTTGAAAGTCTTGCTTCCATCACGTCTTTTGGCATATGCATACTAGAAATCATCGCAGACACTTCACGACGTTCATCCTCAATGGTCTTTTGCAGACATCTCGAATAATCCAATTCAATCAATCCACGATTAATCGTTAGTTTTGGCACATAACCTTTCATCATGTTATGACAGTTTGCCACGTTTTCACAGTTATTGCAGTCATGATTTTGAGAAGTATACTCATAAAGTTTTCCTAGACCACGATCAACCATGCTTTTATTTACGACTTCTGGATTTGCTGCTAGAAATTCTTGAACTCCTCTGTTTTCAAGAATTTCTATTTTCATTTTTTCATATCGCTCTGAAAATGCTGGTGCATTTACGACACGTTTTAATGTCTCACTTATTGGTTCCATTAGTTTTGGCCTGCCCCTCTGTTACGCCGAGTTTTTTAAGCAACTGTTGTTTTTTTTCTTCCCAATCTTCAGTTACCTCATTCTCAACCGTTTGTCTGGATGAGCGTGTTTCTTTTGCTTTATAAAACCAATCAGGTACTTTCTCATCTCGTTGTGTATTTTTGCGTTTATAAGATGTAGTCTTTGCTGTTTTTTCTGTATTTTGCCAATCAACATATTGATCATGTTCTTTTCTTGATATTTCTATAGCTTGCTCGGCAGTTTGAATATTTTCGCGCTGCCAATGCGCTGCAATTTTGTGTACATAATTCTTATTTAATTTCATTTTCGCGCGGATCAAAACAAATTGTAATAATACATTTATTACAGCTGGCGGAAAACCATATATAAAGATAAGTTCATTCGCTAATTCGACTTCCACCGGCAGTGGTTCCTTACCTTTTGAAATTTCTCTCAAAACTTCTAATGGTGGGGTTTCTTCTAAATACTTAATCAAAGATTGATCTTTAGACAGTTTTATTTCTGTAGTATCCACTTCATTCTGTTGTTTTAATTTTTGTGTAAGTCGAGGTGGTTTAGAAGAAATAGATAGTTTGTAATAATCAGCAGCTGTTTTTTTCAAGCGTTCTTCTGTAATACGATTTTGATCATCAATGGCCATCATTAGTACCTTTTGCATATCAATTGCATTTAGCGAATATAAAAAAGCCATTTTTGCAATCATTTCTTTTACAGGTAATGTTAGAACATTAGAAGGGATCATAACTTCAGATAAACCCGACTTTAATAAATCAAAATCAAAATCCATTGAATAAAAAGGGAATTTTTCTGGCCGGCTTGCTTGATTCAGTTGAACAGGATCAAAGATATGCCCGAGTTTAGTGTAGTCATGGTTACTCTTAAAGACGTCTTGTAAATCTCTCGAGACGTTTTCGTAACCCCCTTGTAAAGCTTGCTTTTTCATAAATCGTTCTCTTACCCTAAGATATGCTTTTTCATGGATGACACTGTATAGTGACGTGGCTAAGATCGGTTCACTAAAGAACGAGGCAGCATCAAGTGGGGCTACTACTTCGTAAATAAACATGCGCTTATCTAAATCATCTTTTTTCCACGTTTTCATCAAGCCAATGGCTTCCAGAGCAACGCGTGCATCAAATATTTTCTTTAGGGACATATTTAAAACATCCATTAAATAATAATGTGATAATTGTTCAGTTATTTGACTGTCTGATTCTGCCCATAAAGTGCAGTATAGGCTCATAGCATCGGAGCCTATAATTGGTTTATACAACATGGTCACAAGTTGGCGATCTGTGTCAGCAAGTGGATGAGGCATTTGGATGATGAAGCTATCTACTGGTTGAAGTTCTTTGAATAAAAGTTGCATGCAACATCGCCCTCCTGTTCCTTACTGTTTGTCTTGTGGATTTTTCTTTAATAATTCTTTTAATTCATCAATAAACACGTTAATATCTTTAAACTGACGATATACCGAAGCGAAACGTACATACGCAACTTCATCAATCATTGCTAATCGGTCCATGACCATTTCGCCAACATCTTCAGATTTCACTTCTGAATTTCCTATACGACGTAGGTCTTTTTCAATTGAAAATACGACTTCTTCAAGAGCATCGAGTGAAACAGGACGTTTTTCACATGCCCGAATAAGACCTCTCAATACTTTTTCACGGCTAAACTCTTCGCGTGAACCATCTTTTTTTACAACAATTAATGGCATTTCTTCTACCTTTTCAAATGTAGTAAAGCGAAACCCACATTCTTCACATTCTCTTCTTCTTCGTATTGCTTTACTATCGTCAACCGGTCTTGAATCCACGACGCGCGTTCCGTTATATTGACAAGCTGGACATCTCATATTATTATCTCCTGAATTTAGTCATTCGTTTTATATTCTTAGTATATCAAAAAAACTTCATAAAAATCGAAAAAGCAGAGGAATTTCTTCCTCTGCTTACTCATTTTAGAGTCTAGTAATTATGCATGTGCTGTTACGCGAGCTTTACCCACTGTAACAGGACCCATACCGCGTGGAATTTCAGTCATTTCACTAGTTTGTGATCCAAGTGCATCAGCAATATATTTAGCAGCAATTGTCGGATCTAAATCGCCACAAGTATATACATCAATACTTGCATAACCGTGTTCTGGAAAGCTATGAATCGTTAAGTGTGATTCTGAAATAATCACTACTCCACTTACACCTTGTGGTGCAAATTTGTGAAATACTACTTCACGTACTTCTGCTCCTGCTTTAAGTGCTGCATCTACAAATGTCCGTTCAATAAAATTAACATCGTTTAGTTTATCAAATTCGCATTCCCAAAGTTCTGCAATAACATGACGTCCCATTGTTTCCATCGTTTGCATGGTTCGTTTCCCCCTTATATAGAATTTAAGAAATTTGAAGAATTCTTAAAGTCGACTACCACGGGGGAAAGTTAGTCCAAAGAGGTCCTAACCCTTTAAGTAGTCAGTGTGTACAATTAAAGTACACGATTTACATTATATGATGTATTTATCGACAATGCAAGTGATTAAAAAAAAAATTCCTTTCTGCTCTATATAAGGAGCAGGAAGGAATTTTTTTTACGTTTGATAAACTTTTAAAGCAAGTCCAACTTTTTTGGTTAAATCGACTACACGAGCTGAATAACCCCATTCATTATCATACCAAGCAAGAACTTTTACTTTGCGTTTCCCCATTACCATTGTCGATAATCCGTCAATAATTGCTGAGTGTGGATTTGAATTGAAATCAATCGAAACAAGTGGTTCTATTGTGAAACCAAGGACGCCCTTCATGGCACCTTCAGAAGCTTCAATAAATGCAGCATTTAATTCTTCGACTGTTACGTCAGTTTGTAAGTCCACTACAAGATCAATTAATGAAACATTAGGTGTTGGTACACGCAGTGACAACCCGTGAAGCTTGCCTTTTAATTCAGGTAACACTAATGCTATTGCTTTCGCTGCTCCTGTGGTCGTAGGAACGATTGACTGTGCACAAGCACGTCCACGGCGTAAATCTTTATGTGGATTGTCTAGGTTATTTTGATCACTGGTATATGCATGAACAGTCGTCAATAAACCATTATCAATACCAAATCTATCATTTAATAATTTAGCTACTGGTGCTAAACAATTCGTTGTACAACTTGCATTGGAAATAATATCATGTTCATTAATATTTAATTTATCATCATTTACACCCATAACAATCGTTATGTCTTCATTTTTACCAGGTGCTGTTAAAATAACTTTTTTGGCACCAGCTTTTAAATGTAATGCAGCTCTTTCACGCTCATTAAATTTACCAGTTGCTTCAATGACAATATCGATGCCCATTTCTTTCCAAGGTAAATTTAATGGGTCACGATCATTCAATAATTGAACCCGTTTCCCATTTATGATTAAAGCATGTTCTTCGATAACAATTTCACCAGAAAACGTTCCGTGATTTGTGTCATACTTAATCAAATGTGCTAATGTTTCTGCTGGATAACTAGCATTAATTGCTACCACTTTTAAATCATCTTGAACAATTGCTTGACGAAAAACCATACGACCTATACGTCCAAATCCATTAATTGCTATAGAAGCTTGCATGAAAATCCTCCTACAAATATGTTATACTGTTCATCTTTATCCACGAAATAGTATAACATAATTCACATCAAGTAATACAGTAAATTCGCTATGTAGAAATGTTCTATTTTTCAGAAATCGGGACATTAAATGTCCCACTCAACTAATATACTCTCTAATTGAACTTTAGACTGGTCAATTGATCCATTATTATAAATGACTGCATCAGCACCTTTTTCTTTTTCGGAAATTGGTAATTGTGACTGTATTCGTGTTTCTGCTTCTTCTTTTGATAAAGAATTCCTTTTCATTAAACGATGCAATTGCATCTCTTCAGTAACTGAAACCACGAGTATTTTATCAACAAAATGTTGAAGGCGACTTTCAAATAAAAGAGGAATATCCATAATTATAGTTTTTTGACCCTGCTCAAACAGTTTATCTCGCATGCGTAACATTTCATTACGTATCGCCGGGTGCATTAAATCGTTCAATTGTTTCCTTTTTGCAGGATCATGAAAAATAAGTTGACCTAGTGAATCCCTATTTAATGTGCCGTCCTCATTCATCACCACATGTCCAAATACACGTTCAATTTCTTGTAAGTTAGCTGTTCCCGGCTCTACAACTTGTCGTGCAACCAAGTCTGCATCGATGATTGGAAATCCTTTTTCTTTTAACATAGCTGAAATTGTACTTTTCCCACTCGCAATACTTCCAGTTAATCCAATAATCATCCATTGATCATCCTTTTACCTTTGACATGAAGGACAATACCAAGAGTTCCGCCCTCCAAGTACAAGTTGTTTTGTAGCGTTTATGCAATTTGGGCATTGTTTCTTGCCATACATTTGCAAACGGTCTTGCATGCCTCCCGCTTCTCCATTGATGTTTCGATAATCTGAAATAGAACTGCCACCAGCTAAAATGCTTTCATTTAACACTGCGACTATCGTTTGAAAAAGTGCAATCAGTCTTTTTTGACTAATACGATTTACCTTTCTCGCTGGGTGAATATGCATGCTATATAATGCTTCTGTTGCGTATATATTGCCACAACCAGATATGACTTGCCCATCCATAATCGTTTCTTTTATGGACTTATGTTGATATTTAGGAAGCTTGGACATTTCCAGAAAATAGCCTAATGCCGAGTCATCAAAAGGTTCAGGAGCCATTTGTAATAATGGTGGAAATTGGGCTTCTGATTCAAGCAAACGCATTTCCCCAAACCTTCGAATATCCGTATACACCAACAACATATCGTCGTCTAAGTGGAAGATCACATGGATGTGTTTTCTGAACTTCTCTTCTGATATTTCATGCGTTTCATGAACATAGAACCACGCACCAGTCATGCCTAAGTGAGTCACTAATAATATACTTTGTTGGTTTTTCTCTAAATGAAAATAAATATACTTTGATCTTCTAACTATCCGAATGATTTTTGCATCTGCTAGTCTTTGTTGGAAATCAGCAAGCTCGGTTACTTTGATGATAGCTTGCTTCCCTGCCTTGCGGGACACTTCTAAGACCGGTGAAATAGTTACTCTTTCAATAGTCTTTCCAGTAGCCACAGGTTTAAGGGAGTTTACGACTCCCTCTACCTCAGGTAATTCAGGCATTTTTTTGCCCCCTTACTTCGTTTCATACCAAGTTGAACCATACGCATAATCCACTTTAAGAGGCACTTTCAGCTCAATCGCATGTTCCATCACTTCAGGTACAATTTTTTCTAATATCGCTATTTCTTCTGGAGGTGCTTCAAAAATTAATTCATCATGAACTTGAAGAAGCATTTTTGCTTGTAACTTATCTTTCTTTAAGCGAGCAGCCATATCAATCATTGCCTTTTTAATAATATCTGCTGCACTTCCTTGAATCGGGGTATTCATCGCAGTGCGTTCTGCAAATCCACGTAAGTTAAAGTTTGAACTAGTTATATCCGGCAAATATCTTCGTCTGTTTAAAATAGTTGTAACAAAGCCTTTTAGTTTTGCATCTTGAACGATATCATCCATGTAATCTTTAACACCTGGGAAACTTTTTAAATATCGATCAATAAATTCAGCCGCTTCTTTGCGTGTAATTGATAGGTTTTGAGACAGTCCGTAATCACTAATACCGTATACAATTCCGAAGTTTACTGCTTTAGCTGCACGACGCATATCTGACGTTACAGCTTCTGCTTCCACATGGAAGACGTCCATCGCCGTTTTTGTATGAATATCTAAGTCATTTTGAAAAGCCTCTATTAACTCTTCATCATCGGACATATGTGCTAAGACACGCAATTCAATTTGAGAATAATCCGCTGCGAATAAAATCCAGCCCGGCTGTGATGGGACAAATGCTTTACGAATTTTTCGTCCTTCTTCTAATCTCACCGGTATGTTTTGTAAATTTGGATTCGTAGAACTCAAACGTCCTGTTTGTGTGAGAGCCTGTTGGTATCTCGTATGAATCTTCCCATCATCTTTATGGATTTCTTTTAATAGACCTTCAATATACGTAGACTGTAGTTTTCCTAATTGACGATACAACAGAATATGCGAGATTATTTCATGTTTACCCTCTAGTTTTTCTAACACGTCAGCGGCTGTTGAATAACCCGTTTTCGTTTTTTTCAGAGCAGGAAGACCAAGCTTATCAAATAAAATCACACCTAATTGTTTTGGTGAATTAATGTTAAAGTTCTCACCGGCAGCATTATATATTATTTGTTCAATTTCCGTTAACTTTCCAGCTAAATCTTCTCCGATATCAACGAGTGTTTGACGATCCACTTTAACACCATCTGATTCCATTTTTCCTAGAATGGTCGCTAAAGGTAATTCTAAATTTTGATAAAGTTCATATTGTTCATTTTCTTTTAATTTGTTATCCATTATTGTACGTAGATTCCACACAGCCATTGCTTTTCTTACAATATGTTCACCAAGATCAGTGTCAGAAGGAACCGATTTTTTTGCTCCTTTGCCATACACTTGTTCATTAGTGAATACATCACCGTAACCGAATTCCCGAGACAACACAGCGACATCGTCAGACGTAATGGCTGGATTGACAATATATGCAGCTAAGACGAAATCGAATTCAACTCCGTCTAGAAAGACATCATTACGACGAAAGGCTGCAAGAGACGCTTTCGAATCAACTAATCGTTTCTTTTTACTATCATCAGCTAACCACGTACGGAATGATTCAGAAGCAAATGCATCTTCAACCTTAATAAAGTAAGCATGTTTGTCATCCACAAGTGCAATACCTAACATATCTGCCGTATGATATTGTTCATCGTATAGTTCTAAATGAACAGCCATTTCATCAGATAGATGCTCTTCCGTTATTTCAGCCAACTGAGTAAATGTAATTTCAGACTTTGCTTCTTCGACTTGAGCATATGTTGTTTTTTCGAGTAAAGACTTAAAGGCCAACTCTTGCCAAATTTTAATAACCTGGTCCATGTCTGGTCCTTTATACAATAAATCGTCGAGACCAATTGTAATAGGAGCCTCTATTTCGATTGTTGCCAGTACTTTACTCATTTTTGCTTGTTCTTCATTGGCTTCTAGTTTCTCTTTAAGTTTTCCTTTAAGCTGATCAATGGCTTCATAAACACCATCAACTGAGTGATGTTCAACTAAAAGTTTAAGTGCTGTTTTTTCTCCTACACCAGGAACACCTGGAATATTATCTGAAGAATCACCCATCAAACCTTTCATATCAATAATTTGATTAGGTGTTATGCCATATTTCTCTTGGATATGAGTGGGTGTGTATTTCTCCATATCAGTGATGCCTTTTCGAGTAATGTAAACGGTTGTTGTATCTGAAGAAAGTTGAGTTAAATCCTTATCCCCAGAGACAATAATCACTTCTTCGCCTTTTGCTTCAGCCTGTTTACTAAGCGTTCCGATTATATCATCCGCCTCATACATCGCTAGCTCGTATTGAGGAATCTGATAAGCAGAAAGAAGCTTACGTAAATAAGGAAACTGTTCGGAAAGCTCTGGAGGCGTTTTCTGACGTCCTCCCTTATACTCGCCAAATGTCGAGTGCCGGAATGTCGTTTTCCCAGCATCAAATGCAACAAGCATATGTGTTGGTTTCTCTTCGTCTAATATTTTTTGTAACATCATGGTAAAACCGTAAACCGAATTTGTATGTATCCCATGTTCATTTGTAAGTAATGGGAGCGCGAAAAATGCCCGATACGCTAAGCTATTTCCATCTAGTAATAAAACTTTGTTTTTGCTCAAAACTTTTCCACTCCTCTACGCAATAAAAAAACGTCATCTCCCTTCATATTACCATGTAGGTAGTTGAAAAGAAAAAGACATCCTTCTATATTCATATTTGATCAGTACATTTTCTAGTTAATGTAGGTTGAGTTATACGTAACTCTTATAAAACGTACTTGTTTTCCTTCAAGAGTAGCCCAGATTTCGCTTACTGCATCGCTAATTGATGAGTATCTTAGCATCACGGAATTCTCAATCATCGTTATCATATGGTCACTAGGGATAACTCCTGCCAATGCTATAACATCTTTATTACTATCAATAAAAAATTCATTACCCTCATTTTCTAAAGTAAGAATATTCATTTTAACAACGGCATTTTCAATAATGATTAACTCAAGTGGATAAGATTCAACTTCATAGTTATAAGAAGTTGCCAAATGTTTCTCCCCTTTAGAATTGTAGTACACCCATTCATCTTTTCTAAGAGGTTGTCCTAATTTTTCTATTAATTCATCTGGACTAATACCACTATATTGCGCAACATCCATTATTGATTTCACTTTAATTTCTGGCCCGATTTCTACTTTATTGCACCCTGTTAATAAAGTTAGCATAAATAAGAAACTGAACAGTATAATGAATCGTCTTTTCAAAACAATCACTCCTAAACACTTTTACTTACATACTTTCTATGTTAAGAGTCAGATATACAACACCATTAAAATCATTACTACAGTGAGTCATTTAATTACGTTGTAATACATAAAAAAAGCACCTCATGTGAGATGCTTCAATCAATTCTACTATTCTAAATATCCTGTAAGAATTTTCGCATACGGTGAGTCAGAAGGTAAAATAATCATGGTGTCTTTGCCTATTGTTTTCTTATATGATTCCAGTGTTCGATATAGAGCATAAAACTCTGGATCTTTTGAGAACGATTCATTATAAATTTTTGCAGCTTCTGATTCTGCTTCAGCAGTAATAATGGATGCTTCTTTTTTAGCAATCGCTACCATTTCTTGTACTTTACGATCTGTAGCGGCCTCTATCGTACGTTTATCTGCGTCACCCTCAGATAAATACTTTTGTGCAATGGATTCACGTTCGGAAATCATACGTGTATATACTGATTGTTCATTTTCCGGAGGAAGATCTGTACGTTTCATTCGAACATCAATCACTTCAACACCGTAGTTGTCACTTTTTAATAACTCATTCACTCTTTCCGTAACACGATCATTTAAACTACCTCTAGATGTATTTTCATCATTGATGATTTCATCATAGGCTAATTGACCAAGCTCCGTTCGAACGACAGAATAAATGAATTCTTCCATACGTGCTTCTGCATTTAATAATGTTCCTGCATTGGTAATCATTTCTTTTGGATTCGTGATACGCCATACTGCATAATTATCAATGATAATTCGCTTTTTATCCTTCGTGTTGATCTCAGCCTCTGACACGTTGTAAGTCATTTGGTAACGTGGCAGTGATGTGACATTTTGCAAGAATGGAACTTTCATATAAATACCGGGTTCAAATCGAATTTCTACCACTTCACCAAATTGACGAACCACTCGGTATTCATTTTCTTTCACAACATAAACATTTGCAATCAATATAACGAAGACAGCAAATATGATTGTAAAGGTAATTATTTTTTTAATGTGCTTTTTAAAGTTAACTGGTTCACTAGTTTTTGGGATTTTTTTGTTTTTCTTAAAGTGATTGTTGATTCGTTGTTCTATATTTTCAAAAGGGTTTTGGTTGTTTTTATCCATCAGTTATCGTCTCCTTGCTCAGTTGTCACAGGTGGTACTACTGCCGCAGCAGGTTGTTGTAACGGCAAGTATTTCACCGTTTCACCTGAATCATTCATGATATAAAGTTGAGCATTCGGTAATACTGATTCAAGTGTTTCAATGACTAGTCTTTGTCTCGTAATTTCTTTATTGTCTTGGTACTCTGCATAAAGCTTATTAAACACGGCCACATCACCTGTTGCTTGTTGGATACGTGCTGTACGTTGACCCTCAGCATTTGAAGCAATTGCCGCAATTTCCCCAATTGCTTCACTTTCACGTTGATTTTGATATTTTTTTGCTTCATTCGTTTTCGTATTTTTTGTTTCACGAGCATCAGTTACTGCTGTAAAGGCAGATCGAACTTCTGCGTTTGGTAATTCCACGTCTTGAAGTTTGACTCCTAAAATAGAAATACCAATATCATATTTTTCAATAAGTGTAGCAAGTAATTCTCTAGTTTGAGCTTCTATATCTGCTTTTCCAGACGTTAAAGCTTCATCAATTAATGAACTCCCAATAACCGAGCGTATGGATGCAGAGGTTGCATCTAACAATATTTCTCTAGGAGCTTCTGCATTAAATAAATATTTTGCTGGATCGGTAATTTTCCATTGTACAACTAAATCTGTTAAGACAATGTTTTCATCACCTGTAATCATTTTTGTTTCGTTATCAAACGACTCAATCTCACCGTCTGCAGTTTGTTTATAGCCAAACTGTAAACTAAATGTTTCTTTAGACAAAATCTCTACTTTTTGCATAGGCCACGGTAACTTAAAATGTAAGCCCGATTCTAAAATTGGCTCTCCTGCTTTACCGAATGTGATGACAACTGATTGCTCAGATTCATCAACTGTAAACCAAGTAGTAAATAATGAAATAATTACAATGACACCAACTAAAGATAAAGTTGTCGTCAATAATAAGCGTTTCACACTCATAAATGAATTCCCCTTTTCTATTCTCTAGTTGTTTTTACGTTTATATCTTCATAAAGTTTCAAAAACTTGTTTTTCACAAATTTTTTACCTCTATCAGATAATACAATACCTACTATAAATGGTTGTAACAAAATTTCCATATTTTATCTATTTTGAATATAAGTGTGATTTTCCAGCTTGACTTCTAAAAATTTCATTGTAATACCTACCAAACATCATCATATCTAGTCTTTCTTATTCCACGAAAAAAGAGTCCTCATAAGAGAACTCTTTTTTCTGCCAAATGCGGTTGTAAGGGGGTTCTTAAGTATCTTATCAAAGCACTATGAACTTACCATGAAGAAAATGTAAAGAATATGTTAAGTTGCGTGATTTTTAGGGATTAGTATTTTAAATTGGGTACCTTTCCCAGGTTCACTCTCAACAAAAATTCGACCATTATGAGCTTCAATTAAATGTTTGACAATTGCAAGTCCTAATCCAGTCCCCCCAGAATTACGACTTCTTGCTCGGTCAATACGATAAAAGCGTTCAAAAATACGAGGAATCTCTGTTTTATCCATACCAATTCCTTCATCACGAATAATTATGATTCCATGTGTTTCACTTTCATGAAGTGATAAATAAACAGAAGTCTTTTCTGCTGAATATGTGATCGCATTTGCTAATAAATTCATTACCACTTGTATTAAACGATTCATGTCTCCATTAACAACTACATCGCTCTTCATATTTGTTACAAAAGTCATGTCCTTTTCATCAATACGAGGACTCATCATTTCGGCTGCACGCATCATCACTTCTTGCAAATTCGTTTTAACAAGATCTACAGAAAAACCATGTTGTTCAATCTTCGAAAGTTCGAGTAAATCTTGAATTAACATTTGCAATCGATTGCTTTCTTTATAGATAATTTCTAAAAAGGATAACAACGTCTTCTCATCTTTCATTGCTCCATCAAGCAATGTTTCAGAGAATCCTTTAATCGATGTAATTGGGGTGCGAAGCTCATGGGATACATTTGCTACAAAGTCTTTTCTAATTTGTTCAAGCCTAACTAGATCAGAAATATCATGCATGACGATTACAACACCTAACCAACGTCCATGTTCTCCGATAACTGGTGCACCGTATACTTCCATATGTTTGATGTCCTGTTGAATAACGAGCGTCATTTGCTTACGGGAAGATGCTTCCATTAAAAAGACATAATCAATGAACTTTTCCAACTCTTTTGGTAGACCAACACTTTTAAATAATTCATCTTGAACGTCATGTGCACTAAAATCAAATTGATCGACAAATGGTTTGTTTACAATGCTAATCTGACCATCCCGGTCAATCATCATTAATGCACTCCCCATATTTTCAATGAGTGTATTTAAACGTTCCTTTTCCATTTCACGAACTTTAAATAATTCTTGTAAATTTCGTGCAAGTATATTTATTGAAGTACTAAGTTGTGCAGTACTTAATAAATCGTCTTCATACGCTCTCGCTCGATAATTACCTTTAGCAAGTTCTATAGCTACTTCCGTAACATTATCAATAGGTTGTGCATGACGTTTTGTCAGACGATAGAAAAGCATAATGGTGATGATAAATGCACCAAGTAAAACAATTAACAATACCTGCCATAGTTTTTTTCGAATATCATAAAAATCGCTACCATTAGGGTCACTAGAAAGTACCAAAGTAATCTCATCTTTTAGAGCATCATTTACTGTAATATTTGCTTGCTCTATAATGTTCGAAATTTCTCCTGCTTTTTCAATGGCATTTGACTTCACCGATTGCTCCACATAAACAGGAAAAAGCTGACTTAATACGATGCCTAAGCCAGCAAAAATCGAACCCATTAATAATGTGAAAGCTAAGATTAATTTCCCTTGAAGAGATTTCATACCATTTTAGGCTCCTCAAATTTATATCCAAGACCTCGAATTGTTTTTATAAATATTGGTTTACGACTATTATCTTCAATTTTGTCTCTGAGATGACTAATATGAACATCAACAATTCGAGTATCGCCGGCAAAATCATAGTTCCAAACAGCACTTAACAATTGGTCGCGTGTCATCACGCGATTTTTATTTTCCATTAGGTATACAAGGAGTTCAAATTCTTTCGGGGTGAATTCTAATGTTTCATCATGTAAAAACACTTCAAATCGTTCTGGATACACACGCAATGAACCAAATTCAAAAGCTTTATCCTTCACTTTTTGCATTGTTTCTTCATTGGAAACTTTCGACCTTCTTAATACTGCTTTGACTCGTGCAGTCACTTCTCTTGGACTGAATGGCTTTGTCATATAGTCATCTGCACCCAACTCAAGTCCTAATACTTTATCAAATTCATCATCTTTTGCCGTTAGCATAATGATTGGTGTATTAATTTTTTGTAGACGCAAAGCTTTGCACACTTCCATGCCATCCATTTTTGGAAGCATTAAATCAAGGACAATCAGATCAGGTTTTCTTTCCAAAACAGCATTGTATCCTTCTAGACCATCGCTCGCAGTTTCTACGTTGAAACCTGCTAGCTCTAAATTGTATTGAAGTAAAGTTACAATTGAACTTTCATCATCTACTACAAGAATTTTCTTCATCATCTTTTGGCCTCCACAATCGATTTAAAACCCCCATCTTAAACCGAAAAGACTATTTAAAAATTGTCCATTGCTTGAGATGTTAATTGATTTTCTAAACGTGGAGGTGTTGAAGTAATTTTCCCTTCAATCACTGTATCTCCATCTTCATTAATAGCAGTCACTTCTATTTCCACCAAGTTCTTCTCTACATCCACAGATATAACTTGTAATAAAAAATCAATGGTAGTGTAATGATACACAGGTTTCAGGAATTTCAAATGTTGTTCTACAATGTGTGAACCCGGACCTGGTAAGTATTTAGAAATTGCAGAAGTAACTATTCCAGTTAGCATAATGGCTGGAACGATTGGTTTACCATAGGATGTTTGAGAAGCAAAATCATGTTGAATATACAATGGATTTCCGTCATTTGTTAAACCTAAATACAAAAGTAAATCTTTGTCTTCAATTTTCTCTGTCAGTTTGAGCTTTTCTCCTACTGACATTTCTTCGACTTTTCTTCCGAGTTTGCGTTTTTTCCCAAGTATCATAAAATGGCCCCCTTAGTTCATGTCTACCTTCATAGTATCAATAAGTAAAAAAAAAATCGAGCAGGGATTTCCTGCTCGATTTTTCTGCTTCAAGCACTAAAGTGAAGTTTTCAACTTTTGAGACTTAAGCTAATATTTTCATTACTTTCTTTACAGACTCTACCGATTTATTTAACTCAACTTTTTCAGCTTCAGTTAAGTCAAGTTCGATAATTTTTTCAATTCCACCAGCTCCAAGAATTGTAGGTACACCAAGGTAAATTCCGTGTAAACCATATTCACCTTCAAGGAAAGCGATTGACGGTAATACACGACGTTGGTCCTTTAGAATCGCTTCAGCCATTTCAACTAAAGATGCAGCTGGTGCATAGTAAGCTGAACCGTTACCAAGAAGGTTCACGATTTCTGCTCCACCTTTACGTGTGCGATCTACAATTTCAGCTAAACGTTCTTTTGGTATCAATGTTTCCAAAGGAATTCCACCTGCGTGTGAATAGCGTACTAAAGGAACCATATCGTCACCGTGGCCTCCAAGAACAAAACCAGTGATGTCTTTAACAGACATGTTTAATTCTTGTGCTACAAATGTACGGAAACGTGCTGAATCAAGTACACCTGATTGACCGATTACGCGTTCTTTCGGAAACCCTGATTCTTTATATGCTGTGTAAGTCATTGCATCTACTGGGTTTGTCAACACAATAATTATTGTGTTTGGAGAGTATTTAGCTACTTCAGCAGTAACCATTTTCATTATTTTTTGGTTTGTTTGAACCAAATCGTCACGACTCATACCTGGTTTACGAGCAATACCTGCTGTAATAATAACGATATCTGAGTCTTTCGTATCTTCATAGTTAGAAGTACCAGTAATATTTGCATCAAATCCTTGAACTGGAGCTGCTTCTAACATATCAAGAGCTTTTCCTTTTGTTGGGCTTTCCATTTGTGGAATATCAACTAAAACAACGTCTCCTAATTCCTTTTGAGCTAGAAAGAATGCTGTTGTAGCTCCTGTAAAACCAGAACCGATAACTGAAATCTTTTTACGTTTCATTGTAATAAGAACCCCCCACTTTGTTCATATGTAAAGAGGGTCGAAACCCTCCTTAAGCTTACTTAATCTTTTCTTACAGGTTTTTAATTAATTCGTTAGCGAACTCTGAACATTTCACTTCAGTAGCACCATCCATTAAACGGGCAAAGTCATAAGTTACAACTTTAGAAGAAATTGTTTTTTCCATAGAATCCATTACTAACTTAGCAGCTTCTGTCCAACCAAGATGCTCAAGCATTAGTACACCTGAAAGGATTAAAGATGATGGGTTAACTTTATCTAAACCTGCATATTTAGGAGCAGTACCATGAGTAGCTTCAAAAATAGCATGTCCAGTTAAGTAGTTAATGTTTGCTCCTGGTGCAATACCAATTCCACCCACTTGTGCAGCAAGTGCATCAGAAATGTAATCACCATTTAAGTTCATTGTTGCTACTACGTCAAATTCTTTTGGACGAGTTAAAATCTGTTGTAAGAAGATATCAGCAATTGAATCTTTTACAAGAATTTTACCTGAAGCTAATGCCTCAGTTTGCGCTTTGTCTGCAGCTTGTGCACCTTGTTCAGCTTTAATTTGATCATATTGGTTCCAAGTGAACGTTTGATCACCAAATTCTTGTTCAGCAACTTCGTAAGCCCAAGTTTTGAAAGCTCCTTCAGTAAACTTCATGATATTTCCTTTATGAACAATTGTTAAAGACTGGCGGCCTTCTTTAAAGATATAAGTAAGTGCAGCACGCACTAAACGCTTTGTTCCTTCTTCAGATATCGGCTTAATACCGATTCCAGAAGTTTCTGGGAATCGAATATTTTTAGTACCCATCTCGTTTTGTAGAAAATCAATTATTTTTTTAGCTTCATCAGAACCTTGTGCGAACTCAATACCAGCGTAAATATCTTCTGTATTTTCACGGAAAATAACCATGTCTGTATCTTCAGGACGTTTTACCGGAGAAGGTACACCATCAAAGTAACGAACTGGACGTACACAAGCATATAAATCTAACTCTTGACGCAAAGCAACGTTTAAAGAGCGGAAACCTCCACCAATTGGTGTCGTTAAAGGCCCTTTAATTGCGATTAAATACTCACGAATTACATCTAAAGTTTCATTAGGTAACCATTCACCCGTTTGGTTAAATGCTTTTTCACCAGCTAATACTTCTTTCCATACGATTGATTTCTCACCGTTGTATGCTTTTTTAACTGAAGCTTCTAATACGTTTGCAGATGCAACCCAGATATCTGCACCAATTCCGTCTCCTTCAATATAAGGAATGATTGGATTGTTTGGTACATTAAGTACACCATTTTCAACTGTAATTTTGCCACCGTTTGTCATTAATAATTTCCTCCTATAAGCATAATCGTAGGGCTTGTACTTTTAAAAAAGTAAAGCCCTAATTAGTTTTTTTAAAAATCTAGCGTTTTTCAACTGGTACATATTTTTGCATACCAGGTCCGATGTATTCAGCACGCGGACGGATTAAGCGGTTATTAGAATATTGTTCTAATATATGTGCTAACCATCCAGAAACACGCGATACAGCAAAGACCGGTGTAAATAAGTCGTGGTCAATATTTAAAGAATGATAGACTGACGCTGAATAAAAATCAACATTTGGTGGTAGATTTTTTTGGCCTGTTACGATTTCATCAATTTTAATTGACATCTCGTACCATTTTTCTTCTCCACGAATTTTTGTTAATTTCTGAGACATTTCACGTAAGTGTTTTGCACGTGGATCCCCTTTTTCGTAAACACGGTGACCAAAGCCCATGATTTTTTCTTTGTTATTTAATTTATTATTTATATAAGGTTCAACGTTTTCAACTGAACCAATTTCCATTAACATCTTCATCACTTGCTCGTTTGCTCCACCGTGAAGAGGACCTTTAAGAGCACCAAGTGCTGCAACGACACCAGAATAAACATCTGATAGTGTAGCCACACAAACACGTGCTGTAAATGTTGAGGCATTTAATTCATGGTCTGCATGCAGTACTAATGCTTTATTGAAAGCTTCTTCTTCAATAGCTTCAGGAACTGTACCATTAAGCATGTATAAGAAGTTTGCTGCATAACTTAAATCACTTTTTGGAGCAATTGGATCTTGTCCTTTACGAACACGAGCAAAAGCTGTAATTAAAGTCGACATTTTTGCTTGAAGTTGAATGGCTTTCAAGTAGTTCGCTTCAACAGACATATCTTCTGCATTTTCATCATACAATCCAAGTATAGATACTGATGTACGAAGAGCTGTCATTGGGTGTACTTTATCAATTGGATATGTTTTAAAGTGGTTAAGAACCTCTTGAGGAACTGCCATATTATCCGCTAATTGTTGTTTAAGTTCAAGCAATTCATCTGCTTTAGGTAATCGTTTGTGCCATAGCAAGTAAATTACTTCTTCAAAACTTGCATGTTCAGCTAAATCGTCAATATCATAGCCTACGTATGTAAGTGTGTCATCAATGATAGAACTGATAGCTGATTGTGTTGCTACCACTCCTTCAAGACCTTTTGTTGATGTCATAAGTATCTCTCCCTCTACTGTTTAATTTCATCATCCACAAAAAAAATGCAGTATGATGGCTCATCTGCTCATAGTGAACCTTTTTTATTAATCGCCTACATAGTTATTATAATCATTTTTGACTACTTTGTGAATGAAAACGCTCTTTTTTCGAAAATTTTCACTGAATTCATGAAATTTTGTCACGAAGTAGAAAAATTGGGTCTAAACGAGGCAACTGGGACTAGATCTTAAAAATACAACCTTTGGAGGTCGAAAAGTGTATGCAAACATTGAAAGTTTATTAAAGAAATGGCTTCCAATTGTTGTAATTGTAATTCTTGCTTGGCTTATCTACCCCGTAACCGTCGCTATATTAATTGCTTATTTTTCATACCCCATAGTTTATTCGTTTCAAAAAGTTAGTCGGTTACCTAGATGGATAACCGCTCTTTTTTTTGAATGCGCGTTGTTGGCATTTATCATACTTGTAGCAACTTTAGTAGTTAAAGAACTCTTTGAAATAGTTTATCCATTTCGGTTTCATCTAGAAGAAGTATTACTTTATGCAAATAAAGCAAATTGGCAATCTGTCATTGAGGGTTTATCAATGGTGAGTGAGAGCTTACTTAAAAAAATAACATTATTCATCCAACATCTACCAGAACAATTTGTGGAAACCTTCGTATTTTTAGTTGCTCTCTTCTTCGCTTTACAAGAGTCATTGAAATCTCGGACCTGGTTCTTTATTTATATTCCGTCTAGAACAAGAAAGACCTTAAAGCCATTATTTCTAAGTGCAACGGATCTTTTTGAGAAGTTTACTAAAGTAGAGATCAAATTATTTTTATTAACTTTCTTGCAACTTACTATCGGGTTTTATGCGATGCAATTTTCCTCACCAATTGGACTTGCATTTCTAATTTCTTTTGCTGATTTCATGCCTTTTGTAGGGACAGGCGTATTTTTAATCCCGATGGCTGTTTACTTCATTTTAACACAGCAAACAACTCTAGGAATCATCATACTATTACTTTATGCATTTATCTTGCTAAGTCGACAGTTATTTGAGTCGTTTCTATGGGCAAATACTATGCACATACGAGCGGTGCATGTTTTTTTCATTAGTGCATGTTCCCTCTTACTATTCGGAGTTCCCGGGATATTACTAAGTCCATTTTTATTACTTGCTGCAGTACATTTCAGGCAACATAAATGGTTTACATAACTATCAATTGCCCTTTTTTCATTTTTGAACGTATCCACTTGTAAACAATGGGCTTAAATAACTGTCTTGTTGGTGAAAATAAAAACAAGAAACCAAATATATCGGTCACAAACCCTGGTGATAATAACATAATACCACCTGCGAATACAAACAAAGCATTGACCATAGCATCACCAGGAGCTTGTAAGTTTTTCATCTGCATTTGTACATCTCTAATGGCTTTTAACCCTTGCATTTTGGCTAAAAATGCTCCAAGAATACCAGTTCCAAGAATTATTAATATCGTTGGCAGAACACCTAATGTATTCCCGGCCCATAATAATATTCCAATCTCGATCACAGGCACGACGATTAAAATTAACACTAACCATTTCATTTTCGTCATCTCCTAAAAAAAGGCCTCAACACTTCTGCGTTGAGGCTTTTTCTTTTTATTAAAAATTATAAAACACTTGCAAGACCCGAATAAATAACACCAGATTCTGCGTCCATCGTGACATCCTGACCATTTTCAATCAGTTTTGTGGCATTTTTCACACCAACAATTACTGGAATACCAAGGCTTAACCCCACAACAGCAGCATGACTAGTTAGTCCACCTTCTTCTGTAATGAGTCCAGCACATTTGTGTATAGCAGGCATCATATCACGGTCAGAACCAATAGTAACTAAAATAGCATCGGTTGTATCAACATTTAATGCTTCTTGAGCATTATTTGCCACAACAGTACGTCCGAATGCAACCATTTTTCCGATACCTTGTCCTTTTGCTACAATATCGCCTATTAAATGAACTTTCATCAAGTTTGTAGTACCAGCTTCTCCTACAGGCACACCTGCAGTAATAATGACCAGATCACCATGTTTAACGTAATTATGTTTCAAACTTTCTTCAACTGAAAGTTCTAAAATTTCATCAGTTGAACCAACTTTTTGAGCAACAATTGGGTAAACGCCCCAAACAAGTGTCAATTTACGAGATGGTCTTTCAGTAGAAGTAACAGCAATGATTGGAGCACCTTGACGGTATTTAGAAATCATTTTCGCTGTATGGCCACTTTCAGTAGGAGCAATAATAGCTTTAGCTTTTAAATTAATAGACGTATGTGCTACAGCTTGACCGATCGCATCTGTCATACTAACTTTATTGGATTTACTTTTCGCTGAAACAATCGCACGATAATCGAGTGCATCCTCAGTACGAATTGCAATTTTGTCCATTGTTCTTACAGATTCTACTGGGTAAAGGCCTGCTGCAGTCTCACCCGATAGCATAATGGCATCTGTACCATCAAAGATAGCGTTTGCTACATCGCTAGCTTCTGCTCGCGTAGGACGTGGATTACGTTGCATAGAATCTAACATTTGTGTCGCAGTAATTACTGGTTTTCCTGCTTGATTACATTTACTGATTAAGCTTTTTTGCACTAAAGGTACTTCTTCAGCTGGTATTTCTACCCCTAAATCTCCACGAGCAACCATTAACCCATCCGATACTAATATAATGGCATCAATGTTATCGACACCTTCTTGGTTCTCGATTTTCGGAATAATTTGAATGTATCCACCGTCATTTCTTTCAAGCAATTCACGGATTTCCATAACATCTTTTGCACGACGAACGAATGAAGCAGCAACAAAGTCAACACCTTGTTCAATACCGAATAAAATATCTTGCTTGTCTTTATCCGTAATTCCAGGAAGTTGTACAGAAACTCCTGGTACGTTAACTCCTTTTTTATTTTTTAGAGTACCAGAATTGTTTACTACGGTATGAATCAACCCTGAGGCTAAATCTACACTAGACACTCTAAGTTCAATTAATCCATCATCTAATAAAATGATGGAGTTTTTACTAACATCTTCAATTAATTGGTTATATGTGATTGAGAACAATTCAGTTGTTCCCAAAACTTCAGTCATTGAAATAGCTATAGATTGGCCTGATACTAATTCTATTGCATCGTTTTCCATTTGATGCGTGCGAATTTCTGGACCTTTTGTATCTAATAAGATGCCCACAATTTTCCCGGTTTTCTTAGAAGCCTCGCGAATACGCGTAATACGTATCCCGTGTTCTTCGTGATTTCCATGAGAAAAGTTTAAACGAGCTACATTCATTCCTGCTTCAATCAATTGTTCAAGTATTTCTGGAGTTTCACTAGCTGGACCGATTGTACATACAATTTTTGTTTTTCGCATTGTTGTATCCTCTCTTTACACTAAATGGATAATTCTTTAGATAATTTATACATTGATAAATCCGCTTTACGCTTACCTTGGAAAGCTTCTGTCATTGAGTATTCTACCACTTGATGATTACGCATGCCAATGGCAAGACCTCCACGACCTTCCATTAACATTTCAACTGCTCGAGCCCCAAAAAGGCTAGCTAACACACGATCACGAGCTGTTGGTGTTCCACCTCGTTGTATATGTCCCAGTACAGAAACTCTAATTTCAATGTCGATATGTTCTTTTAATATTTTCGAAAATTCATTGGCACTCATGACACCTTCAGAGACGATAATAATGCTATGTTTTTTGCCACGTTCATGTCCACTGCGTAGTCGTAGTAATATATCTTCTAGATTAAACTGTACTTCAGGAATCACAATTGTTTCTGCCCCACCTGCTAAACCTGCCCATAAAGCCAAATCACCTGCATCTCGACCCATTACTTCAATAATAAATGTTCGTTCATGTGAAGTTGCAGTGTCTCGGATCTTATCGATAGCTTCTATAACAGTATTGAGAGCTGTATCAAAGCCAATTGTATAATCTGTACCAGGAATATCATTGTCAATCGTCCCAGGTACCCCTATGCTCGGTAATCCTTTAGATGTTAGAGCCATTGCTCCCCGATAAGATCCATCTCCGCCAATAACCACTAAACCTTCAATACCATGCTTCTTCATTTGAGCTATGGCTTTTTGTTGTCCTTCTTCAGTCAAAAACTCTGGACATCGGGCTGAATATAATTTTGTGCCTCCTCGTTGAATAATATCTCCAACAGAACCTAAATCAAGCTGCACGATTTTTCCATCTATTAAACCTTGGTAGCCATTGTAGATTCCCATAACTTCTATTTCATGATATATAGCTTTTCTGACTACTGCACGCACGGCAGCATTCATGCCTGGTGCATCCCCACCACTTGTTAAAACACCGATTCTTTTCAATTAAGTGTCCTCCTTTACATTTACCTATTCCTATACTCACATTACCACGTTTGAATTATGTTTGTCAGTAACAAAAAAAGAGGGTGCGACAAGCGCATCCTCATTCTGTGAATTCACCAATTGATTTAAATTTATTATAACGGTTATCGACTAATTCTTCTTCGCTTAATTGACTTAATGTTTCAATTGAACGTTCCAATGCTTCTTTTAAAAAGATTGCTTGTTGTTTTGAATCACGGTGTGCTCCACCTACTGATTCTTGTATGATTTCATCTACTATACCCATCTTTTTTAAATCAGGCGCTGTTATTTTCATTGCTTCTGCGGCTTGTTTTGCAAGTGCAGAGTTTTTCCATAATATTGTAGCTGCCCCTTCAGGCGAAATAACGGAGTACGTAGAGTTTTCTAACATATGAATGTGGTTTGCTACGCCTAGTGCTAATGCTCCACCACTTCCACCTTCGCCAATGACGACACTAATAACAGGAACTTTTAGACCGGCCATCTCAAATAAGTTGCGCGCAATAGCCTCACTTTGTCCCCGCTCTTCTGCTGCTTTCCCTGGATAAGCACCTTTTGTATCAATTAAGCATATAATTGGACGTCCAAATTTTTCAGCTTGTTTCATTAAACGTAGCGCTTTTCGATAACCTTCAGGATGTGGCATACCAAAGTTACGTCGAATATTATCTTTCGTATCTTTTCCACGTTGATGACCTATGATGGTAATCGGTAAGCCATTAAATGCAGCAATGCCGCCAACGATAGCTTCGTCATCTCCGTAACTACGGTCTCCATGAAGCTCTATAAAATCCGTGAATATTTCACGAATGTAGTCAAGCGTAGTAGGTCTTTCTGGATGTCGGGCGACTTGGACTCTGTCCCAAGGTTGCATATTGACATAAATATCCGTTTCCAATTTTTGAAGCCTATCCTCTAAATGTTGAATTTCAGTCGTCATATCGACCTCTGCATTTGAAGTGAAATCTTTTAACTCACTGATCTTATCGCGAAGTTGAATGACAGGTTCTTCAAAAGGAAGTGTTTTAACCATATTATTTGTCTCCTTTCGAATGAAGCTTCACAAGCGTGGATACTGTTTCTTTCATTGAAGAACGATGAACCACTGCATCAAGTTGACCATGTGCTAATAAGAATTCAGAAGTTTGGAAATTCTCTGGAAGTTTTTCACGAACAGTCTGTTCAATCACACGTCGACCAGCAAAACCAATTAATGCTTTTGGTTCCGCTAAATTTATGTCACCGATGGACGCAAAACTTGCAGAAACACCACCAGTAGTAGGATGTGTCAAAATAGATATAAATAAATGCCCTTTTTCACTATGACGCTTAAGTGCAACACTCGTTTTAGCCATTTGCATTAACGAAAGGACGCCTTCTTGCATTCTTGCTCCTCCGCTAGCCGTAAAAATAATAAATGGTATTCTTTGCTTTGTTGCATCTTCAATAGCTCGAGTAATTTTTTCTCCAACAACAGAACCCATTGACCCCATACGGAAATGGGCGTCCATAATTGCTACCACAACTTTGCGTCCATCAAGCAAACCATTACCAGTTAATACAGCTTCATTTAATCCTGTTTTTTCACTGTCTGACTTAATCTTATCTGTATAACCCGGAAAATTAAGAGGATTAACTGTTCCTAAATGGTCGTCCATTGAAACAAAAGTTCCTTCATCCAAGATAATATCCACACGTTCATAAGCAGTCATTTTATAATGATGTTCGCATGTCGGACACACTTTTTTGTTTTTCAGTAAATCTTTCGTTAAGCCAATATGTTTACATTCTGGACATTTAGTCATTATGCCTTCTGGTACATCGGATTTTGATGCATCATTTGGAATTGTTGCATATTTTTTTTTGCGATTTCTTGAAAATATATCACGAATCATGAAGTCTCTCTCCCTTGTGATAACCAAATTGTCCAAGCTGTATATGAAGTGATAGCCCGTTCAATCTCACCATCTAAAATAGCCATTAGTATGTCTTGAATATAATCAATTTCTTCTATTTCTGTATTCCCTTGATATGGCTCTTCACCGTATTGCTTTAATAAAAACCACATTTTCAGTGACAAACGATTATTGCTGGAAATGAGAATTTCACGAATCAAATCCTCTCGTACTATAGTTCCATGTTCATGCAATTGTTTTAGTAAGCTCGTCCATACAGGTAGTTGATTGAGTTTTGTTGACCCCGCAACAATACGGATTGCTTCTTTTTCATGTAACTCGCGTGTGATATGAACATCTTGCAACGCTTTGGGGTCTTGCATAATAAATGTTGATAAAACATCAACTAGTTTATGTTTACGAAAATCTGTTAGAAAAGTCCCTTCTCCACGTCTGGTTTCAATTAAGCCTAAGAGTTCTAGACTGCGTAGAGCTTCTCGAACGGTCGATCTCCCTACTTGGAGTCGTTCCGCTAATTCTCGTTCAGAGGGAAGTTTCTCCCCTTGTCGGATGTTTTCATTTTGAATAAGAAGGCGCAGTTCACGAACGATTTGTAAAAACATTTTTTTTGATTGATTGGTCATATCAATTCCCCGAACTTCCATTTATTTCAAAGTGGTCAGACCACTCATTTACCCTATCATACAAAAAAAATGGTTGCGATGCAAATAAAAATTCAGGAAGATATACTTGGATTACCTATGGTGTAAGGGTGAGGCTTATTTTTGAGTGATATCCAAAGATCAATAGTTTTTTATATTAATACAAGAAAACCCTACAAAATATCTGCAGGGTTTTCAATTCGACAATGCTCGCATATTTTTGACAATGATTTGAGGATTACCTTGTCTCCATTCAACAGTACCTTCTATTTTAATTACATTTTGTTCTTTAATAAGAAGATTGTGTTGGCTATAATCTTTTGGAAAAAAGGTACATGAAATATCCGAAGTTTCATCTTGAACCGTAACGAATGCCATCGCTTCACCTTTTTTTGTGCGAATTCTACGTATATCTTCAATCATTCCGATTATGGATACTGCACGACCTTTGCCTTCATATTTAATTTCTTGAATAGACATAACTTGAAGTTGCATTTCCTTTTTCAAGCGCTCCACAGGGTGATTGGACATATACAATCCTAATGTTTCACGTTCAAATTGAAGTTTTATCATTTCAGGTATTTCTGCGTTTCTCACATACTTCGGCTTACCAAAAGAAATAACATCTCCATCAAATAAATCCTGTTCGATATTTGGCCTGACGAGTTCTGCATATTTAACAGCTGCATCAAGAGTCGACAGTAAAGTTGCGCGATTTTGTCCAAAGTCGTCGAGGGCACCAGCTTTTATTAGAGGTTCAACCTGCTTTCTAGTAAATTGTTCTGCAGATAAACTTGCTGCTAGCTCAAAAATATCTTGCCATGGTGGCTGTTGCTGTTTGCGATTTTCAATTAACCCTCTTAAAAAGACGGTAGAAACCCCTTTTACAGCTGATAAACCAAACCGAATTGCACCGTTTTCTACTCGAAATGTTAAGCCGCTTTTATGTATTGAAGGAGGTAAGAGCTTAATATTGTATTTTTTCACTTCTTGAATCAAGCGCATAACTTTTTCTTGGTTACCAATTGCAGCAGTCAACAACGAAGCATAGAAGTAAGCAGGAAACTGTACCTTTAAATAAGCCATTTGATAGGAAATTAAGCTATATGCAACTGCATGACTTTTAGGGAATCCATAATCCGCAAATCGAACGATTAAATCGTATACTTCAGTTGCTTCCTGCTTTGTAAAATGATTGCGTTGTGCATTTTCAACAAAGTATTGTCGTTGCTCATCTAACACTTGTCTATTCTTCTTACTTACAGCTCTTCTTAAAATATCCGATTCACCGAAAGAAAAACCAGCCATTTTCGATGAGATTTGCATAATTTGTTCTTGATAGACAATGACGCCGAATGTTTCTTTTAATATGGGTTCAAGCATAGGATGTACATATAGCGTTTTTTCTTCATTATGTTTTCGGCGTTTATAGGTAGGGATATTATCCATCGGACCTGGCCTATACAAGGCATTAACTGCCACAATATCAAGGAAATGCGTTGGTTTAATATCACGCAAAGCTTGTCTCATACCGTCTGATTCTAATTGGAATACCCCTGATGTGTCTCCTTGTTGAAGTAGTTTAAATGTCTCATCATGATTGAGTGGGATTTTCTCGAAGTCTACCCATTTTTTCTGATCGATCCAAATCATGGTACGAATTCTGTCGAGGATCGTTAAGTTACGTAATCCTAGAAAGTCCATTTTAAGTAAGCCGCTTTGTTCAACCTCTTTCATCGGCCACTGTGTTAAATAAATGCCATCTTGTCCATCTTCAATCGGTAAAAGTTCGACTAACGGAACTGGTGATAAAACAACACCTGCTGCATGTGTTGACGAATTTCTCGGCAAGCCCTCAAGCTCTTTAACAATGTCATACCATTTTTGATGTGTAGGATCTACTTCAATCCATTTCTTTAAATTCTCAGAGCTATTTACAGCTTCTTCAAAGGAAATGCCAGGTTTATTAGACAATTTTTTTGAAATCATTTCGAGTACCGTACTATCAAATCCGAAAACGCGTGCCACATCTCTCGCTGCTGCTTTTGCAGACAATGTACCGAAAGTGACAATCTGGGCAACATGGGTGTTCCCGTATTTCTTGGCCACGTATTGAATGACCTCTTGGCGGCGATGATCGGCAAAATCGATATCTATATCTGGCATAGAAATTCGTTGTGGATTTAAGAAACGTTCAAATAATAATCCATATTCGAGTGGGTCTACATGTGTAATGTATAAGGAATATGCGACGAGAGAACTTGCAGAAGAACCACGACCTGGTCCAGTTAAAATTTGATTGTTTTTAGCATATTCCATAAAGTCTGCCACAATTAAAAAATAATCTGCGTAGCCCATTTGATTAATTACTTTAAGTTCCATTTCAAGTCTATCCTTGTAAAGCCCATTAAAATCTTCTAACCTCGCTTCAAGACCAGAGTTGCATTTTTCACGTAATATATCTTTAGTTTGAACATTATCTGGAACAGGAAATTTTGGCATATGTAGTTGGTTCGTAACAAGTTCAACATGGCAACTCTGCAAAATGAACTCAGTGGTTTCTAGCCATTCGGGATGGTCTGAGAACCATTCACTCCATTGTTGACCTGTCGGCAAATAATAATGTTCGTGGTTAGGTTTCTGGCGATGTGCATCATTAAGTTTAGTACCACTAGCAATTGCTTGAGCCACTTCATATGCAAATGCATCTTTTGAAGATATGTAATTGGCTTGATGAGTTGCCATTAGTTGAATTTGTTTTTTCTCACACAGTTCAATCAATTCATTTTCAATACTAGCAATAGCTCCACCAGGTCTTTCCATTCCCCCTAAAAGATAAGAAGAACTCAGACATGTCTTTAATTCAGCTAATATTGTTTCCACTGCATCCAATTCCAATAACTCAAGTTTTGACATTGTGACGACGACAAAGCAATCTTTTTTATATGCTTGTAACCATTTAATAGGCAGAGCCGTAAGCGCTTTCGTTTCTAGTGCACTACTGATTTTCAATAGGTTTTGATAGCCAAAATTTGATTTTGCATAAATTTGAACTTCTACTATTGTTTCATCAGTTAATTCTATACTGCACGATAATCCAATCACTGGATGAAGTCCGGCCTTTTTTAGAGCAAGGTAAAATGGCAAAATACCATATAAACGCTTATTTGTAATGGCTACTGATGTCGCTTGTTGTTGTTGAAGGAATGGAATCAATTTTTCCAGACGAATCGTACTATTAAGTAAATCAGCTGATGTACCTACTTGTGGATAAACTGGTAACATTGTTCCTCCTCCCCTTCAACTCACTTGCATATTTTTATTAACTTATCTATAACTTCATCCACTTCATTCCACGAATAGACGGAAGCTCCTGACGCCAGTGCGTGTCCACCTCCACCATACTGCTTAGCCAATTCATTAATTACGGGACCTTTAGAGCGAAGTCGAACGCGTATTTGATCCTCTTCTTCAATAAACATAATCCAAGCTTTAATTCCTTTCACATTGCCAAGGGAGCCTACTAAGAGAGATGTTTCACTTGCTGTTACTCCAAAGTCTTTCAATGTTTCGACTGGCAATTTAATATAAGCTGCTCCATTTTCATCCATTATGAAATGTTGATAAATATGTCCTTGTAAATGTAATAAATTACGGTCCACTTCATACATGCCATTAAACAATTCCGTCCGATCGAAGTTATATTTAATCAAATCTCCTGCAGTATCAAATGTTTTTTGACTAGTACTTTGGAACATAAATCTGCCAGTATCTCCTACAATTCCTGCGAATAAGAGACGCGCAGCTGCATCACACATTTGCCAGTTTGCTATTCCTTTTCCTTCTTCGTACAGTTCATAAATCATTTCACTCACAGAACTAGCCTGAGTATTCACCCAAAATAAATCTCCATAAGCATCATCATTGGGATGATGATCAATCTTTATTAAGAAAGCACCAGATGTATAACGCTGATCATCTATACGCTCCGTATTAGCTGTATCCGTGACGATAATAAGCGCACCTTCAAATTGGTCATCTTGCAAGATGTCGGGTTTAGTTAGAAACGTTAACGTTTCCTCATGGTCCCCCACTACATATATTTTTTTTTCGGGATAAGTTTTCTTCAAAATTTCTTTTAAACCAAATGAAGACCCGTATGCATCAGGATCTGGGCGAACATGTCGATGAATAATAATTGTTTCGTATGCAGATATTGTGTCAATGATTTGACGCTTCATGACTTTTCCTCCTACCTTTCGTGAATACCATTCGCATTTAAGTAATAATGTCGATACAATAATAACAGTTTCATTTATTAACAGGAGGTTTACGATGATAAATGTAGTACTTGTCTCTTTAATTATCATTTCATTTGTGTTTTATTTTTATTTTAAAACAAAACAATTTCGTAATAACCTACCCATCGCTAAGAAATGGTATGCGAATCGTAGCTTAGTTGCTCTTGGTAGTTTGTTATTTTTCTTCGGTCTAAATCAACTATCTTTGTTCCCCTCGACATTAACTTATGTCATTTCGGGCTTGTTTATTATTATTGGTTTGTTCACCGTGGTTTATTATTATCGTGTGGCAAAGCATTATGGCCAATTTGTAGAAGAAGAATTTCATCTGAACAAAAAGTGATGCTAATTAGCATCACTTTTTTTATGTCTGCTCTGCTTTTCTTATCGCTCTAACAATTGGAACATCATCATTGCTTTCCCAACTAAAGTGTTTCCAACAAACACATCAAATTCCATTTTCACGAACTTTCGGCTCATGTCTAGAATATTTGGTCGCACTGTCAAAACACTATCCATCTGAACAGGCTTTATAAAGTAGATGGTCATGTTTTCAGCCACGCTATCTCCGCGTTTTCGAATTTTCAACACGTAATTTCCAACTTCAGCCAAAAGTGTGGTAAATGCTCCATATGAAATTGCACCAAATTGATTGGTCATTTGAGGGGTAACTGTGAATTCTACCGCAACATCATCTTCTTGCAAAACTTTCATCTGACTTTTAACAATATCATCAATAGTTTCACCTTGTTGAGGTTGCCTTTGTGCTAATTGTAATGCTTTTAGTACATCTTGACGGCTAATTACACCTTCTAAAATACCGTAATCATTGATTACTGGCATTAAATCGATTCCCTCCCAAATCATCCGGTGTCCTGCAGTTGCAACACTCGTTTTCATCGTGACTGTGATTGGATTTTTTGTCATGACTTTTTCAATAGACTCACTATGGTCTTTTCCAATGACATCTCTTGCTGTCACTATTCCCACAATTTTTTGGTGCGCGTCTATAACAGGAAATCCAGCATGTTTCGTCTGTACGTTCTTTTCGTGATACGCTTTTACTTCATCATTTACACGTAAAAAATCGGTTTCTTGATAGGGTACATAAATATCCTCTATGAACAAGATTTCTTTTTTAATTAACTGATCATAAATCGCACGGTTAATCATAGTTGCAACCGTGAATGTGTCATAACTTGTCGAAATTATTGGAAGATCCAATTCATCTGCCACTTTTTTCGAAGATTCTGATGCTTCAAATCCACCAGTTATCAATACGGCTGCTCCAGCTTTAAGTGCTGTAAAATGAGCTTTCGTTCGATTTCCAACGATTAATAAACTACCTGCATCAGTATAACGCATCATATCTTCTAATTGCATTGCTCCAATTACAAATTTAGTTAATGTTTTATGTAAACCGCTTTTCCCACCCAAAACTTGACCATCCACAATATTTACAACTTCTGCAAAGGTTAAACGATCGATATTTTCTTTCTTTTTCTTTTCAATTCGAATGGTTCCAACACGCTCAATCGTGCTTACATATCGCTGATTTTCTGCCTCTTTAATTGCTCGGTATGCTGTTCCTTCACTTACTTCAAGCTCTTTTGCTATTCGTCTTACAGATATTTTATCTCCAACTGGTAAGGACTCAATATATTGTAATATTATCTCGTGTTTTGTAGCCACTTAATCACCTATTTCTCAACAATCGTTCTATTCTTAGTGTATCACAAACCGCATTTTTTATTACTCTAAAATGCACGGAAAGTCAGTGACTTTCCGTGCATTAGTATTTATACTTCTACTCCTTCACCTGCGCTTAGAACGTGAACTTTCACTCCTTGAACTAGATTCTTAAAATTCAAAGGGTTTTGTTTAATTGGTGGGAACGTATCATAGTGAATCGGTACAACTGCTTTAGGATTTAATAACTCCACTGCGTAAGCTGCGTCTTCAATCCCCATCGTAAAGTTATCTCCAATTGGAAGAAATGCTAAATCGATTGGATGACGTTCACCGATTAACTTCATATCTCCAAACAATGATGTATCACCAGCATGATAAATAGTTTTACCTTCTGCAGTAAATAGTATGCCTGCTGGCATTCCAGTATAGATAATTTCATTGTCTTCTGTTACAAAAGAAGAACCGTGAAACGCTTGTGTTAATTTCACTTTTCCAAACTCAAATTCTTTAGCTCCACCTATATGCATCGCATGTGTTTTCACACCTTGCCAAGCTAAGTAGGTTGCAAGTTCAGTTGGCGCTACAACAAGTGCACCACTTGCTTTTGCAATGGCTACCGTATCCCCTACATGATCATTATGACCATGTGTTAATAAAATAACATCTGGGTTCTCTTCGTTTGCGACTAAATCTGTCAAGTCGTTTCCTGTAATAAATGGGTCGATTAATATGGAATAATCACCAGTTTTTATTTTGACAATCGAATGTCCGTGAAAAGAGACATACATTTTCTTGAACCTCCTTTACTTGCTACTAGTTTTAATTCTATATGAATGTCTAAACTCCTGTTTTTTGATATGCTAAAGGGGAGAAAGTTAGAAAAGGAGTGCTTTTATGAACAAAATCAAACAAATTTCATCATATTTAACACAACACAATTTGGACGCTGCATTTATTACAAATCCCGATAACGTCTTTTATGTATCTGGATTTCGTAGCAATCCTCATGAACGTTTACTGGGTGTTGTTGTGTTTCAAGAAGCAGAGCCCCTAATGATTTGCCCTAACATGGAAGTACCTGATGCAAAGGCAGCTGGATGGGCATTTGATGTCGTTGGTCACCAAGACACCGATCATCCTTGGAAATTATTAAAAGACGCGATTATTGGCAAAGGCATTGTCATATCTAATCTTGCAATTGAAAAATCACATATGACAGTTGAACGCTTGGAAGCGCTGCAGGAATTGTTCCCACTTGCTTCATTTGCTAGATTAGACGATCAATTAAACTCAATGCGTGTGATAAAAGATGAAAATGAATTAGAGATTCTTCGTCAGGCAGCAAAATATGCAGACTATGCAATTGAAGTTGGAGTAAATGAAATTGCTGAAGGAAAGACCGAACTTGAAATTTTAACAGCTATTGAGCTTGCTCTAAAGAAAAAAGGAATTTCTCATATGTCTTTTGATACGATGGTTCTGAGTGGTCCAAAAACAGCATCACCTCATGGCAAACCAGGTGACCGTAAAATTCAAAAAGGTGATTTCGTATTATTTGATTTAGGGGTTATTTATAAAGGATATTGTTCTGATATTACGCGTACTGTATCTTTTGGAGAACCGACTGATTCTCAAAGAGAAGTGTATGAAACGGTAAGAAAAGCAGAACAAGATGCAGTGAATGCCGTAAAACCGGGTGTACGCGCGATGGATTTAGATAAAATTGCACGTGACGTTATAACAAAAGCTGGATACGGTGAATTCTTTACTCATCGCTTAGGTCATGGTCTTGGTATTTCTGTTCATGAGTTCCCTTCAATAACAGGTATTAATGATATGCAATTAACTGAAGGCATGGTGTTCACGATTGAACCTGGAATTTATGATCCAAGTATTACCGGTGTTCGAATTGAAGACGACCTTGTTGTAACAAAAGATGGCGTTGAAATCTTAACTAAGTATCCTAAAGAGTTAGTTATCATTCCAACCGGAAATTAGTTTCTTTATATAAAAAAGTGCCAGGCACTCATAGGTTCAGCAGGACATAAGATGTCCCACTGGAAAATAGTGTCTGGCACTTTTTATCTATGCAGAATAGAGTTATCTTAAGCAACATTTAATCGATTCGACTAGATAGTCACTTTGATTTTGTACAAAAATTCCGTAAAAAAGCATCCCCTCACCATATTGTAAATGATGTGAAGATGCTTAGAGTGATTTTATTATTGAACTAAAAGTTCTTCAGCAGCAACGTAAGGAAGACCTTGCGCATCTGATACTGCTTGATACGTAACATGTCCATCTAGTGTGTTAAGTCCTTTTAAAAGTGCTCCGTTATCTAAACAAGCTTGTACATATCCCTTGTTTGCAATTTGCACTGCATAAGGAACTGTTACATTTGTTAATGCCATTGTTGATGTACGTGGAACTGCACCAGGCATGTTTGCTACTGCGTAATGAACAACACCGAATTTTTCGTAAGTTGGATTATCATGAGTAGTAATTCGATCTGAACTTTCGAAAATTCCTCCTTGGTCAATTGCAATATCGACAATAACTGATCCAGGTCTCATCGATTTAATCATTTCTTCTGTAACAATTTTAGGTGCTTTTGCTCCTGGAATTAATACAGCTCCAATAACAAGATCAGAATTTTTAACTGATTCTGAAATGTTAAATGGATTTGAAATTAATGTTTGCACATCGCGACCAAATAATTCTTCTAATTGACGAAGACGATCTGGACTTAAATCAATGATAGTAACTTCTGCTCCCATGCCTACTGCAACACGTGCAGCGTTTGTACCAGCGATACCACCGCCAATAATTGTTACTTTACCACGAGAAACTCCAGGTACACCACCTAGTAATATTCCCATTCCTCCGTGGATTTTTTCTAAGAATTGTGCACCAATTTGAGTAGACATACGTCCAGCTACTTCACTCATAGGAGTTAACAATGGCAATGAATTATTTGGAAGTTGGACGGTTTCATATGCAATTCCAACGACTTTGTTGTCCACTAATGCTTTTGTTAATTCTGGTTCTGGAGCTAAATGTAAATATGTAAACAAAATTAGACCTTCATGAAAATAACCATATTCAGATGCAATTGGTTCTTTTACTTTCATAACCATATCCTGTGCCCATGCTTCTGTAGCTGTTGCAACAATTTTTGCACCTGCAGTTTTGTATGCTTTATCCGTGAAGCCCGAACCAAGTCCTGCTCCAGTTTCAATAAATACTTCATGTCCGAAAACTGATAAGTTAACGACACCAGCTGGCGTCATTGCAACGCGGTTTTCATTGTTTTTTATTTCTTTTGGAACTCCAATTTTCATTAATAAATCCTCCTCTGTATATAGTTAAATTGTAAATAAGTCATGCATCGACATTTTCACAATTATTGAAAGCAAATCCAGTCTATCAGATATAACTGAAAATGGCTAAAAAAATATTGTGAAATTTTAAAAATAGATCACTTTGATGATTATAAGGAGGGTGTACAGCAAAATGACACGACCAAGTAAGAGGAATTTCGAGCAATATGGACTTGAGCCAGTCCCTTCATCCCTTAAAGTTTCAACATGGAAAGAGTATGCAATTATTGCATTTGCTTTTTCTGTAAATGCCGGAAATTTTTTAGTTCCAGCATTAGCTGTTACACAAGGAAATCTTCCCTGGCTAGCTGCTTTTTCAGCTGTTTGGATTGGCGCTATTTTGGCATTTTTATGTGTATCTGCTTTATCTATACCAGGTGCACTGTACGGTCTCCCTGGTCAATATATCCTTCGTGCTTTTGTCGGATCTTGGCTAGCAACAAAAGTCGCATCACCCATTCGTGTTTTAACTTCAATATATTGGTTCAGTGTACAAACAATTGGCGGTACATATATTCTCCAATCAGTTATTTCAAATTATTTTAATATCCGTATACCTTTTGCACTGTTAGCTATCTTAACTGCCAGTTTAATGGCTTACTTAGCACTTGTTGGGTATGATGCTGTAAAAAAAGTGACTCGTGCATTTTTGCCGATATTAATTATTGGCCAAGGTCTTATGCTCTTTATTATCGTCTCGGAACTTAAAGTAACCACAAGCTCATCTTCTGAAACATCGATACACTGGGGGATATTTTTCTTTTATATGAGCTTAGCCTTTGTCCAATTTATCTCGGGCGTTAGTGCTTCAAGTGATATGACTCGTTACGCAATATCTGCACGTCAAGGATTTGCGGGTATGTTCCTTGGAAATTCTGCAGGCTATTTCATGACTGCACTTATTGGAACTTTAGTGGCTTCATATTATCAATCTACAAATCCATTTGTTGTTCTTAGCGAACAAGCAATGAGTCCATTCATTGGTCTTTTCATAACGTTAAGTGGGTTACTTGCCATGATTTCTATTAATATTGGCAATGCTTATACTGGTAGTTTTAGTTTACTTAATACTTGGCCCACTCTTGGAAGAATTAAAAGTGCACTGTTATTTGGACTTGTAGGGGTGGTATTAAGTTGTTTCCCTAGCCTAGCTAACGAAGCTGCGTCAATTATTTCATTTTTAGGAGCGGGAATTATTCCTTTATCAGCAATTATTGTAATGGATTATTTATGGGTTAAAAAAGGGTTAATTACTAATGAACAGCTCGTCAAAGTCGTCAGTGGATCTTATAAACTTAACATTCCGGCCGTCCTTACTTTTACAATCATGAGCATTTCCTACTTGCTCATCCCTAAAGAGTTTTCACCAGGCATGTTGATCTTTATTTCCAGTTCGATTATTTACCTTCTATTTAAAAAGGTGATAGTCACAAATTAGACGAATATTATAAAAAAATTTTAGATATTTGAAGGAATAACAGTACATTTATAGAAATATATATACTAGATACATCTGAAGGAGGAAATATTATGACATTATCATACAATCATATTTTAGTAGCTGTTGACGGTTCTAAAGAAGCAGAATGGGCTTTCAAAAAATCAATTGATATTGCACGACGTAATAATGCCACTTTAAATCTTGCAAACGTAATTGATACACGGTCATTTGCAGCGATTGAAGCATATGATCGCTCTATTGCAGATCGCGCACTTTCTTTTGCTGAAGAATTACTCGGCGACTATAAGAAACAAGCCGAAGCAGCTGGGGTAAGCAAAGTAAATGTAATCGTTGATTACGGTTCTCCTAAAACAATGATTGCTAGAGACGTTGCAAAAAAAGTAGAAGCAGATCTTATCATTTGTGGTGCTACTGGTTTAAGTACGGTTGAACGCTTCCTTATTGGTAGTGTATCTGGACATATCGTCCGCGCAGCAAAATGTGACGTGCTAGTTGTTCGTACAGAAGAACTTAACTAAAAAATCCCAAAGGCTTCATATAGCCTTTGGGATTTTTTTATTTATAGTAGCTAATCTCACCGTATCTCTCGCTATCATCACTTCTTCATTCGTTGGAATGACCAACACTTTTACTGGCGAATATGGAAAGCTGATAAACGCTTCTTTTCCGCGAATTTTATTTAAGTCTTCATCCATGTAGACACCCATAAACTGGAGACCAGCTAACACTTTTGAACGAATTACATCGCTGTTCTCTCCAATACCAGCTGTGAAAATAATCGCATCGACTCCGTTCATGCGTGCTGCGTAAGATCCGATATATTTGTGAATTCGATTAGCAAAAACATCGAGGGCAAGTTGCGCTCTTGAATTTCCTTTTAATGCTTCTACTTCAATATCCCGCAAATCACTTGAAAATCCAGAAACACCTAGCATGCCGGATTTTTTATTCAAAATATCTAATACTTCTTCTGCACTTTTATCGGTCTTTTCCATTAAAAATGGAATGAGGGCCGGATCTAAGTTACCAGAACGTGTACCCATCGTGACGCCAGCTAAAGGGGTGAACCCCATCGATGTATCAATTGATCGTCCCCCATCAATAGCGGCTATGCTAGCACCATTTCCAAGGTGACACGAAATTAATCGAATCGTTTCTAATGGACGATTCAACATTTGCGCAGCGCGTTCAGATACATACTTGTGAGAAGTGCCGTGAAAGCCATATTTTCTAATACCAAATTTTTTATAGTAATCATAGGGAATTGAATACAAATAGGAACTTTCAGGCATTGTCTGATGAAATGCCGTATCAAAGATAGCTACTGCAGGCACTGTTGGTAATACTTTATTAAATTCCTTAATTCCAGTGATGTTTGCAGGATTATGAAGTGGTGCTAAGTCTGAAAGTTGTTCAAACACTTTAATTGCCTCGTCATCAATTAACACAGAATCTCTAAATTGTTCACCTCCGTGAACTAGCCGATGACCGATGGCGTCTATTTCATTTAGAGAGTTTACTGCTTTTTGTTCAACCAAATAGTGAAGAAGTAATTGCACAGCTTCTTGGTGATTCGGTATTTTTTCAATTAGTTTTAATTTTCTCCCGTTTGTTGTCATAGAAAATATGGGTTCTTTTAACCCAATACGTTCGATTAATCCTTTTGCAACAACATGCTCTTCGGGCATTCGCAACAATTGAAATTTCAACGAAGAACTCCCTGCATTGATTGCCAATATATTGACCATAAAAAAACGCCCTTTCTCCACCTATACAGTTATTGTACAGGTGAAAAAAGAGGCGAACAACTTTTAATTCATATTTTCTTGACGCCACATATTTACTTTTTCAAAGAATAAAGACATGGCATCCTTATTTGACATATTCGGGACTTTTGCCAGTAACACTTGTTTGGGTTGTTTAAGTTCAATTGATTTCTTTTGAAGTATCAATATACTTTTTGCATGTGCTTCATTTTTAAACAAGTTCACAGGCAATTGAATGACTGCTTGAATCCATGCATGATTAGAAAAGTAGGCATGTAATTCTTTTGCTTGCTGAGATTCAAATATTCCTTGTGGGACTATGAATACTAAATATCCACCGTCAACCGTGTGACGTATCGATTGCTCAATCATTAAATGGTGAGAGAACGACATGCCTTCTTTCGCTTTTAGCTCATAATCAGAAGCTGTTTTATCATCTGGATAATGGCCAACTGGCAAATCACTGATGACAACATCAACAGGATCTATTAGTAATGGTTGTAATGCATCTTGTCTATAAAGAGTCACTGGCTGTTGTAATAAATCACCGGTAGATGCTGCCAGTCGTATCAGCATATCATCAATTTCGACAGCTGAAGACGTTGCTTTACCCTCTAGAAAGTTTAGTACAGTAAACAATAAGTTACCAGTCCCTACGGCAGGATCTAGTATAGACAAATGTTGTTTATCTTTCGTTAATTGGTCAACGAAATATCCCACTAGTAACCCCAGTGAATCAGGTGTCATTTGATGATGTGCTTGGACATGTTGTTTCATACCTTTTAAAATAGCAAGTTGAATTGCTTTTCGAATATCCTCTTTTAATACATTTTGGATGTCCGGTTCAATTTCGCCATCCAACCACATTTCAGTCGTTTCCAATACACCTTCGATATACGTTAAATCCTCTGCAGTTTTCAATTTTATTGCATGCTCATCTATAAATGTGAAAAGTCGTTCCATTGAACTGTTCATATAGTTCCCCTTTAAAAAGACATAACTTATATACATAGTGGTGCAAAGTTTTGTTTACTTATATTACAAAATAATAATATTTTATCTGTGCAAATGGGAAACCCACTCAAAAATTCGAGTGGGTTTCTGTAACACTTATTTCTGTGCTGCTTTTACAGCTTCAATTGCTTTTTCATAATCTGGGTGCTCTGTTGCTTCTGAAACATACTCAACATATGTAACCTTGTCATTACTATCAACTACAAAAACGGCACGAGCAAGCAATCGCAATTCTTTAATTGCTACTCCATATGCTTCACCAAATGATAAATCTCGGTGATCCGATAATGTTTGTACTGCATCTATTCCTGCAGCTGCACACCAACGTTTTTGTGCGAAAGGTAAATCATTTGATATTGTTAAGATGACAACATCATCCCCAAGTTCAGCAGCACTTTCATTGAATTTACGCGTTTGAGCGTCACAAGTACCAGTGTCTAACGAAGGAACTACACTAAATAATCTCGTTTTCCCTTTTGAATCTTGTAATGTAACCGAACTAAGATCGTTAGCTAATACTGTGAAATTTGGAGCTAAGTCACCTACTTTTACTTCTTTACCTAATAATGTAATCGGGTTTTGCTTAAATTTTACTTGTACCAAGATAACGCCTCCCTTTTCTCTATTCTACTAAAATGCTTTCGGCTGATGCAACTGACTTGCTTCAGAAACAGGTTGATATGTTGTTTCGACCTTTTTTTCATAAGCTTGTTCATGGATAACCATCGTATCCGCTATAAGGTCATGTAGTCCTTGTTTTTTAGGAGTAAATCCGACGATCCAATATAATGGTAAAATCGTTGCAGAGAAAAACCGACCAATCCACTCACGAAATAATATAGAGATAAATGATAGTGAGTCGCCTTTTAGGGAAATTACACGTAACCCAAAAATCATTTTACCAACGGTTTGGTAAAAGTACTTTGTCATACCTACAAAATACGCATAAAAAATAATTCCTGTTAAAAAGCCAATTGGTGCATACCATGTCGTCCCTTGTACATCCCATCCAAAAATACGAAATAATGGGTAAATCACGATAGAAGAAATGGATGAAATGACAAGTAAATCAATTAAATACGCCCAGAAACGAACCCAAAACCCCGCCGGCTTGTGTATAAACTGTTCTTTCCTTTCGACAGTGTAAGCTGGGTTTTGAGATACAGTTTGATTATCTTTTTCTATAGATGTTTCGAGTTCAAAAGGCTTATGTTGATCAGTCATCTACGGTTCCTCCTCACTTTTCACCGTATAAGTACATCATACGCGGTGCATTATAATCCGAAAGTAAACGTCCAATCAATTGAGATTCTACGTCTCCTCCAAATAATGATTGTGTTTTCATTGAAAATAGACTCGAGAAGTTTTGAGTGTAATCATATTCCATAACTTCTGCATCTGCTAGATTAAAATCTTCGCGAACAGCAGCAATAACATCTTCTAGGTATCCATATTCGTCTGCAAGTCCTGCTTCAATAGCTTGACGTCCATTCATAATACGACCATCAGCCACTGCTTTTACCTCAGCCTCCGTCATGCCACGACCTTCTTCAATAATGTCCACGAATGATTCATAAGATTCATCAATCATTTCTTGTAGCATTGCACGTTCATCTTTAGTCATATCACGAGTTGGACTCATAATATCTTTATATGGACCTGTTTTTATGGTAACGAAATCCACACCATACTTTTCAGCAAGTTTACCATAGTTAACGCTTTCCATAATGACGCCAATTGAACCTGTTAGTGTTTCTTTATTCAGGAAGATTTTTTCTGCAGGAGCCGCAATATAATATCCACCTGAAGCAGCCATACTACCCATTGATACATAAAACGGAACGCCGACTTCTTCTTGAACTTCTTGAATTTTATTATAAATTTGGGCTGACTCTACAACTCCACCACCAGGTGAATTGACTTGCAATACCACTGCTCTAATTGAATCATCGACTTTAATCATTTCTAATTGATCCATAAAGAACTGGTGATTATACCCTACTGCTCCAAATAATGAAGTAGCTCCCCCAGTATTTTGAATCACTCCATCGACTGTTAAAACAGCAATGCGTTTTGACGAATCTCCATCTTCTAATACTGTTTCTGCATAGCCACTTTCTGGTAAAGATAACATTTTTTCGAAATTTTCTGTCAAATCATTGCTAAACGCAAACGATGCAATATTGATGATAATAGACATACTGAATAATAGTGCTGCTGCCCCTAAAGCAATCCAACGTTTTGTATTCATTTAAATGTTCCTCCTTTTTCTACTCTCAACGTAATACGAAATCAATGCCGAAATGTTTCAAAACATGGTAAAATAACGACAAGTATTCATGGAAAGGACGTGACGGTATTGTCCGAACGTACACATATTTATATTTACACGAAGCATGATGAAAAATCTTTGGAAAAAAAAATGATTCTAACTGAAATGTTCTCGAAATATGGATTTACTGCTGTTGACGATGCCCAAAATTCAAACATTATTATTAGTCTTGGCGGAGACGGGGCATTCCTTCAAGCAGTTCGAAAAACCGGTTTTCGTCAAGACTGTTTATACGCAGGTATTTCTACCACAGGCACGCTAAGTATGTATTGTGATTTCTATTTCCATGAGATGGAGACGATGATCCAAGCAGTTCTTCGTTCGGAAATTGAAATACGTCGCTACCCTATTTTACAAGTTATTGTCGATAACAATCCACCTTTTTATTGTTTAAATGAATTTAGTATTCGTTCAAATATTATTAAAACTTTTGTCCTCGATGTGGTGATTGATAATTTACATTTTGAAACCTTCCGTGGCGATGGCATGATTATTTCTACACCTACTGGAAGTACGGCTTACAATAAATCGGTCAATGGGGCGGTTGTTGATCCACTTCTACCATGTTTTCAAGTATCTGAACTCGCTTCAGTTAACAGCAACACATACCGATCACTTGGTTCATCTTTCATCTTAAGTGGTCAACGTCAATTAACCTTACGCTTAAAACAAGATGGAAATGATTTTCCAACAATGGCGATGGACAATGAATCGTTAAGCATTAAGCATGTAGAGTCCGTCAATATAACATTAAGTGACCGACTTGTAAAAACAGTCAAACTAAAAAATAATTCATTTTGGGAAAAAGTAAAACGAACTTATTTATGACACGAAAAGCGGAGAGATCCACTCTGGTTAGACTCCAAGATGAAAACTCATATTAGCACTTGTATTTTTTATAGTTTCGCTAATTCGAGTTTTCTTAATCTAGCTTCCATTACTTTAGATACTGTAAATAAAATTAGAGCAAGCCAAATTAATGAAAATGATAAAAAATCAATCATAGTAAAAGTTTCCCCATAAATGATGACACCTAAAAATAACATAGATGTTGGTGCAATATATTGTAAAAATCCAATCATATATAACGGAATTCGTTGTGCTCCTTTTGCAAAAAGGACTAGTGGAACTGCAGTTGCTACTCCTGTTAAAACTAATAAAAGATCTGTTTGGATCGTATCATGAAAAAATACTGCGCGGTCTGATATAAATAAATACATATAGTACATTAACGCAAATGGTACTATAAATAGTGTTTCAATCGTTAATCCACGAAGAGCATCTAACGGAATTATTTTTTTCATTAAACCGTATAAAGCAAAGCTAATTGCAAGTGCAAATGAAAGCCAAGGGAAGCTACCGTAAGAAATAGTTAAAATGATAACTCCAATTGTAGCAATCACAAATGCTACTTTTTGTGCTGTTGAAAGACGTTCCTTTAAGAATATTATTCCAAGCAATACGGAAATCAATGGATTAATGTAATATCCCAAACTCGTACTAACCATATGATTATTATTCACAGCCCAAATGAATAAGAACCAGTTGACAGATATTAATGTGGAAGCAAGAAACATACTCCAAAAAGCTTTTTTATTTTGCCATAATGTTTGAATATCTACTACTAAAATTTTAGTTTTTTTCATTAATACTACAATGAGCAATGTGAATATAAAAGCCCATAGGACTCGACTTGCTAATATCTCATCACTTTGAACATGGTCAATAGACTTCCAATAAATTGGTAATACACCCCAAGCTAAATAGGCACCCATAGCCCAAATGACACCTTGACGTTCCTTTTCTAACACGTTTTCACCTCATTAGTTTGACTCTCGAAATACAATTCATTATAGAGCCCTTTAGAGGGAAAGTAAATGACAAAAACTATTCTTAAAAACCTTTTTACAAAGACGATAATATTTAACTTCTCTTTTTCAATACTCAATATTTGCATGTTCCCGAAAAGCATAAGTCACTCATTACATGGTTAAACTTAGTTTTAAGACAAATAATAAAACCGGCAGCTTTCGCTACCGGTTCATTGATGATTAAATTAATTAGCTTTTGTACCCGCCGTTTAATTGTTGCTCTGCCATTTGTACTAAACGCTTAGTAATTTCTCCGCCAACGGATCCGTTAGCACGCGCTGTAGCATCTGGTCCAAGCTGTACACCGAACTCTTGTGCAATTTCGTATTTCATTTGATCTAGAGCTTGTTTTACACCTGGAACAGCTAGTTGATTAGAATTTTGATTTGCCATGTCTGTGTCACCTCCTTGTTGAATATAGAATGTGCCGGCTCGGCAAATTCATGCATGAACAAGAAGTAGTAATTGATGGAAATACTTTAGTTATAAAAAATCCGAGAATTTATCTTCTTTCTTTTTAGGAAACATCATTATTTCACGGTCGCTCACTGCTTGTGTAACCATATCATCGAAAGATTTAAAGCTTTCATAAAACTCCACTTTTTCAAGCTTTGGTTTTGTTTTTGGACTTGCCGGCGTGAAAATTGTACAGCAATCTTCATATGGTCGAATGGATACATCGTACGTATCGATTTCCTGAGCAATTGTAATAATGTCTTGTTTATCAAATGCAATAAGTGGTCTCAACACTGGCGTAGTTGTTACTGCATTAATTGCCGTTAAGCTCTCTAATGTTTGACTAGCTACTTGTCCCAAACTTTCACCCGTAATAATAGCCAACGCTTTTGTTTCTTCCCTAACTAAATCCGCGATTCTTAACATCATTCTCCGAGTTGTGGTCATTGATACATTATCAGGAATTTGTTTTTGAATCTCTTGTTGAATTGCAGTAAATGGAATGATGTGCAGTTTAACGGACGCACCAAATCGACTTAATTTTTCTGCTAAATCCATTACTTTTTCCTTTGAAAGTTCACTAGTGAATGGAGGACTGTAAAAATGAATGGCATCTAACCGAACTCCACGCTTTAACATTTGATACCCAGCAACAGGACTATCGATTCCTCCTGATAACATTAGAATCGATTTACCATTCGACCCAATTGGTAAACCTCCTGCGCCTGGAATAATTTCAGCGGACATATATACGCCTTCTTTTCTCACTTCTACACGTAAATCGATATCAGGTTTCTTCATTTGCACTTTAATTTCCGGGAATGAACGTAGCACATGAGAACCAACATATTGTTGAAGTTCATTTGTTTCCATTTCAAATGGCTTGTATGAGCGCTTAACACTAACTTTAAATGTTTTATCAGTTCGGTCAAGAGAGTCCATAACTTTTGTAGCTGTCTGTTTAATATCCTCTAGATCTAAACTACAAGATGCAACTGGGCTAAAAGATTGAATGCCAAAAATACGAGGCAGTCGTTCAATTATTTGATCCATTGTTTCTTTTTCATGTGGTCTAATAAACATGCGATCTCGCTCCGTAATAATTTTAAATTTCGGCAAATCAGCAAATGCGTAGCGGATATTGTCACGTAGTCGACCTGTAAATGCATTTCTATTTCTTCCTTTTGTAGATAATTCACCATATCGTATTAATAATTCTTTCCATTCCATGTTTGATTTACTCTCCTTTTAGTTGTTTCATAATTATAGAAAATTGTTCGATAAAATGTTCAATTTGTTGATTTGTATTACTTGTACCTAGACTAATTCGTATTACACCTTTAGTAAAGTCATCTGATAAACCAATTGCTTTGATTACATGACTAATTTTCGTTTGTTTAGAGGAACAAGCACTCGAAGTTGATACAATAATTCCCTTGGCTTGTAGCGCGTTGACAAGTACTTCACCCTTTATATGGCGAACACTAATAGTTAAAATATGTGCTGCCGCATCGTCTGGAGATAAAATACGAACATCTTTAAAGTTATCCATAGAGCTTCGTAATTTCCGATTCCATTGAACGTATTTGGTAAGCATCATATCTTGATTTTCAAAGGCTAGTCTCATGGCTTTTGAAAACGCCACAGCTTGCGCAACAGGTACCGTTCCACTTCGCAAGCCAAACTCTTGTCCTCCTCCAACAATTACCGGTTCAAATAGTACATTATCTTTCCAAGCAACAATCCCTGACCCTTTCAAGCCATTAAATTTATGACTAGATAATGTCAATACGTCGGCACCTAGCAAAGGAAAAGTAACTGAATATTTTCCATAACTTTGAATCGCATCTACATGAAATACAGCACGGCTATTGTCATGAATTACAGAGGCTAAGTTTTCAATTGGTTGCATACTGCCTAGTTCATTATTTATGTGCATAATACTGACTAGAATCGTATCTTTTCGTAACCTTACTTTTACTTCCTCAACTGAAATCAACCCTTTATTATCCACAGGTAAAATTTCCACTTCAAAACCTTGATGCTCTAGTTGAATCATTGACTCTAATACTGATGGATGTTCAATGTTTGATGTGATAATGTGTTTGCCACGTCCTTGCAAATTTTTAGCAAGCCCATGTATAGCAAAGTGATTGGATTCTGTTCCACCTGATGTGAAAATAACTTTTGTTGCATCTGTTTTGAGCATATCTGCAATTTGTTTTCTTGCACGTGATAAAAGGGTTTGTGCATCTACACCTAATTCATGTAACGATGCAGGATTTGCATAAAACTCTTGGTTCACTCTTATGAATGTGTCCAGAACTTCTTTATTTGGTTTTGTTGTAGCACTATGATCAAAATAATTCACGGCTGTACTCCTTTTCGCTAGAAAACCACCAACACGTGTTGTGCGGTGGTTTCAATTGACCTTATTATGAACGCCAAGCGTCATCTTTGACAAGTACTTCGATTCGTTTCATTGCTCCAGGTTCTACTTCTTCCACAGCGGTTGCTGCATCTTCAAGAGCCTTCGTGTATCGGAGTTGTCGGAATGCCTCTTCAGCCTCTAACAAACGCTGATTCATGCGTGGATTACTCGCACGATAGCGGTTTCCATATTGAATAATTCGTTCTATCAACAATACGTTTTCAAGCATTTCTTTCGCTTTCGCATGGACTTCATGAATACATTTATCCGCTTTGGCTAAATATGTATCCACCAATTTCATATTAAGTGGTACTTCTTGTAGGCTTTGCATAACTAAGTAAATGTGTTCTTCTGCTTCTTCTAAGCGAACGTCCATCTCTTCAGGAATGCCTGGCATATTCGCTTTATGTACCATACGATCAGTTTCATGCAATAAACGTTTTAATTCATCTAAGTTTGTTCGAGCACGATTTTCATCAATCCGTAAGCTTTTTAAGCTATTTGAAAAATGATCTTGCTCCGTGTATAAATCCTCTAAATCAGATGAAATGAGAGTCAATTCATCTTGTAAACTTGAATATGCTAATTGGTCCTCACTTGCACGTTGTGCGACTAAATCATAGCGTTTTTGCAATGTTTCAATTTGTTTCAAACAAACTTGAGGAATTCCCGCTTGTTTTTCGGGTAAGTGATAGCTTTGTTGAACATACGCAGCTTCATCACTAGTTTGACGAGTAATAGTCGTTACCTCGGCTAATCGGAGCTCTGTCGGTTCGCGATATTGGTCTACATAACGTTTAGCCATTACTTCTTTTTCCAGCATGTCATAGAAAGCTTCAATTTCATCTTTCATCTGTTCAATTCGCGTTGAAACCTCATCAATTTCAAGTTCAATGATTGAATTCTTCATTAGAACTAATTCCTCATCTAACATATTTAATTGGTCTGTCATTTCAAGATGTTCTAAATAATACGATTGTTCTTCCATTTCACGTTGACCGTTACGTAACTCGTGAATACTTGCGGGTATTTTATATTGAACATCGCTTAACAATGAAGGTATATCCTGTAATAAGGCAAGCAATAATTGAGAGTCTTCATTTAGTTTAATTACGATTTCGCGAGCTTGTAAGTAGTTTCCACTTTCAGTTAATTGATCATATTCGTCAAATTTAGGACCGAATTGTTCCATTTTTTTCTCGAGTGGGATAGCTGCTGAGCCGAATGAATGCTGGTGAGCAAGCAATGTCTTGCGAGCCATACGATATTGTTCTCTAATATAATCCATTTCAATACGGTTTTTTTCTTCACTGCCAATTAATTGTTCAAGCTCTTTTAAAATTAGTGACATTTGCTCATCACTTTGTTGAATGCGTTCTTTAATTTCTATTTCGATTGCTGTCGCACTTTTAAATCGTAACCTATCTAAGCATTCTTCAGCATCAAATAGTAATGAATCAATTTTAGGCATATGAGTATCCATTACTTCTGTCCATTTGTTACGCCAGTTCTCAAACATTTCTTCTGTTTGTCCATTCATGTTAAGCTGTTTGACTTTCGTCATTTCTTCTAATATTGGTTTGTTTTGAATTTGTTGTTTTGCATGTTCTAGTCTTTCAATTTCTTTGTTATGTTTACGACGGACCATAAATCCGAATACGAGTAATGCAATTAGTACGATGATTGCAATGATGATATACTTAGTCATCGTAAGCCCCCTGTTCCAACACGGTCTATGCCATTTTATACTTTTAATCTTACCATGAATTAAATGTTTATGTTGACGAAAATTGAAGAATTTTGCAGGAATTATGTAAAATGTCTGATTTTCACTTTGGAGGTGTCCATTATATGAAACAAGATGCTCATATTCACAGTCCTTTTTGCCCCCATGGAACAAAAGATGCGTTTGAATTATACATAGAAAAAGCCATACAACATGGGTTTACAGATATTTCATTCACTGAACATGCTCCTGCACCTCATGGCTTTATTGATTCAGTTCCAACTCAAGATAGCTTTTTAAAATATAACCTTATTGAGCCTTATATTTTTGAATTACAACAATTAAAAAAACAGTATGCTCATGATATTTCAATAAAAATTGGGTTAGAAGTCGATTTTATTGAAGGATTTGAAAAAGAGACCACTCAATTGTTAAATGATATCGGTCCTTCTTTAGATGATTCGATATTATCGGTTCATTTCCTGCTTTTTGAAAAAAATTATACATGCATTGATTTCTCTTCTCAATCATTTATTAATTTTTGTGAGCAACTAGGCTCTTTTGAAAGCGTCTATACCCTTTATTACAAGACCGTTCAAAAATCTATATCAGCCGATCTTGGGAAATACAAACCTAAGAGAATAGGCCACCCAACACTAATTCACAAATTTCAACATGCACATGATGCACTAATAGATGACCACGAAATGATTAAAAACACATTAAAATTAATGAAAGATAGCTATTATGAACTCGATGTAAATAGTGCTGGATTAGCGAAAAAATACTGTTTGGAGCCCTATCCACCACAACGCTATATTTTAATAGCAAAAGAAATGGGTATCCCTCTTGTTTTTGGATCCGATGCACACAGAGCTGAAGACTTGCATCAATATTATGACAAAGTATATAATGACAGATAAGTTTTTACTAATTTAAGAGGTGACGTGATGTTTGCAAAGACAGCTTATGCTGGAGATAGACAACAACAATATGAAATGTTATCCAAACAATTGGACGCTTTATTAACGGGTGAACCAAATGTAATGGCTAACTTAAGCAACGCTTCAGCCTTGTTGAATCAGTTTTTCGATCGGATCAATTGGGTTGGTTTTTATATGATGGATGGTAATGAACTAGTGTTAGGTCCTTTCCAAGGGTTGCCAGCTTGCATCAGAATACCCGTAGGACGTGGCGTTTGCGGATCTACTGTGACAAAAAAAGAAACTATAATTGTCCCTGATGTCCACGCATTCCCTGGACATATTGCTTGTGACGCTGCTTCTCAATCAGAAATTGTCGTCCCTCTAATCAAAAATGGTGAAGTGTTCGGTGTGCTTGATATCGACAGCCCCGAAAAAAATCGTTTTCAAAAAGAAGATCAACAAGGTCTTGAACATTTTGTTTCTATCTTAATGAAACATATTTAAAAGGACGAGGTGTGTAACATTCACCTCGTCCTTTTTAAGTTTTACATAGAAGTTTTTGCAAAGTGCGTTTCTACTTTTATAAATGCTTGTTTTAAATCTGCCATTAAATCATCCACATGTTCAAGTCCTACCGAAAGACGAAGCAGGGAATGTGTAATTCCCATCTTTTCACGTTCTAATTCAGGAATGACAGAGTGTGTCATCGTTGCCGGATGTTGAATAAGTGTTTCCGCATCCCCTAAACTGACGGCAATTTTAATTAATTCCAGTTCATTCATAAAATATTGGGCAACTTCCTTACCGCCTTGTATATTAAATGAAACGAGTCCCCCTCCTGCTTTCATTTGTTTTTTAGCAATTTCATATTGCGGATGCGACGGATCAAAAGGATATGAAATCTCTTTTACGAGTGGTTCGGATTTTAAAAATGTCACAAGTTTTTCTGCATTTTCCGAATGACGATCCATGCGAACATGAAGTGTTTTCATACCTCTAATAAGTAACCAAGCATCGAATGGAGAAATAATGCCACCAAAGTCTTTTTGAACCGTCATGCGGAGATTTATCATATCTTCAACATCTTTACCTATTAACACCCCCGCAATTACATCACCGTGACCATTAATATATTTTGTTGCGCTGTGCAACACATAGTCAGCTCCAAAGTCAATTGGATTTTGGAGAAACGGAGAAGAAAAAGTATTATCTACAATTAATTTCAATCCATGCTTTTGAGCAATTTTACCAACAAGTTCTAAATCAACGATTTCCATTGTCGGATTAATTGGTGTTTCAACATATATACAGACAGTTTCCGGTCTAATTGAAGCTTCTATATCTTGCTCAGTCGCCATGGCGTTGAAACTATGCGATATGTTGTATTTTTCCTGCATAATTTCTAGTAAACCAAATGTACAACCGTAAATCCCTCTTGAACAAAGAATATGATCGCCTGTTTTAGTCACATGAATAAGTACTGCACTAACTGCGGCCATCCCCGAACCAAATGCTAACGCACTTTGGCCATTTTCAAGTTCTGCCATGCGCTCTTCTACTACTCGAACGGTTGGATTTCCCAACCGAGAATATATATTACCAGTTTCTTCTCCAGCAAAGCGTCTCTCTCCCTGTTCGGCCGATGAAAAGGCAAATGTAGATGTTTGGTATAACGGGATAGATAAACTATCGTGATGCTGTGATGAATCGTATCCTTTATGAACAACTGCAGTCTCTTTTTTTATGAATTTATTTCCCATATAAAAATCCCCTTTATATAAAATGTAAACGCTCTCATCCCATTCACTCCCATTTTACTCGATTTCTTGTGTTTTGAAAAGGTTCATCCATTGATGCTTAATTAAGTTGTCAAGTGTTCATCTTGACACTTGGTTACTATATCGATACAATAGAAGATGTGTAAAATAAAAGCAGCAGTTGTATGGTCTTATTTGTTTCATTTTATTCCTCCACTATTTTTGGATGGGGTATCGTGTAACCCTTGGGCTGCGAGGGCGAGGATACATGAAAATAAAATGGCTGTTTGATTGATACATCTGGTCTTATTTTACAACAAAATAAAACCACTAAAAGGAGGACATTCACATGTCTCGTTATACAGGTCCTGCATGGAAACTGTCTCGTCGCCTTGGTCTATCACTAAGCGGCACAGGAAAAGAATTAGAAAAACGTCCTTATGCTCCAGGACAACACGGTCCTAACCAACGTAAAAAAATATCGGAATACGGTTTACAATTACAAGAGAAGCAAAAGCTTCGTCACATGTATGGTGTAAATGAACGTCAATTCCGTACACTTTTCGATAAAGCTGCTAAAATGCCTGGTAAATCTGGTGAGAACTTCATGATTCTTCTTGATACTCGCCTTGACAACATCGTTTACCGTTTAGGTCTTTCACGCACTCGTCGTGGAGCTCGTCAATTAGTAAACCACGGTCACGTTATGGTCGATGGTAAACGCGTTGACATCCCTTCTTACCGTCTTAAAGCAGGTCAAGAGATTTCACTTCGTGAAAAATCTCAAAACCTTGATATCGTTAATGAGTCTATGGAAGTAAGCAACTTTGTTCCTGAATACTTATCTTTCGATGCAGAGAAAAAAGTTGGTACATTTGTACGTCTTCCTGAACGTGGCGAATTAGCTGCAGAAATCAATGAATCATTAATCGTTGAGTACTACTCACGTTAATAGCAGTACTTTGCATAACGTAGTATTAGAAACCCTAGAATCCTTGTTAAATCAAGGTTTTAGGGCTTTTTCTTTTTATATGATAATGCAAGATAAAGCATAGAAAAGCAGGTTATTGGGGCTAATCTATTTCTTCGTTAAATGGGGAAGTTTTGTTTTTAAATAATTTATGCTCATTTCAATGCTTTCAAATGGATTCCGGCGAGTAAAGTCTTGCTCAACGACCCACCACTGAACGCCAGCTTCTTCTCCGATATTCAATACTGCGTCAATATCAACTCCTCCTGTTCCAAGCTCCGCGAAAAATTGTTCCTCATCAGTCGTCATGTCCTTCAAGTGGATAATCGGTGTTCTATCTTTATATTTATTAATCCACTCAACTGGATTTTCTCCTGCCTTTTTCAGCCAATACACATCAAACTCTACTTTCACATTGTCAACGTTTGTATCTTCTAAAATAGATTCAAGTGCCATTCTGCCGTCTGAGAGCATCTCTAGTTCAAAATCATGGTGATGATAAAGTAGTGTAATGCCTTCAAGACGGCACTTTTCCCCTGCTTCATCCAATATTGAAATTAGGTGATGATAATGTTCTTCTGAACGACGGTCAGGCAATAAATAAGGGCAAACTACATAATTACTTCCTAACGTTTTCTGGTCTTCAATAACCCCGTGCAAGTTGTTTTCCAATTCTTCTAAAGGCACATGACTGGACGCTGCCTGAAGACCAAGTTCATTCAATAGCTTCTTTACTTCTTTCGCAGTCATTCCACCATATCCTGCAAATTCCACTCCATCGAAGCCAAGCCCTGCAATTTTTTTTAATGTACCGGAAAAATCTTTCTCGCTTTCCACTCGCAATGTATACATTTGTACAGCTACTGGAATTTTCTTCATCTCTTATTGCCTCATTTCGATTAGTATAAAAAACATCACTTATATGATTTTAACTTTCACCCATGCTCTTCGGTTTTTCAAGTAAGTACATCTGTGTTCAACTTAATGAGTTTTTTTCTAAAATAAAAAGTTCATAGTTTAATCAGTATTTACTGAAACAGAAACTGCTACTAGATTTCCACAAATTATTTATAAGTAGGGTTCGGTTTATTCAGTTTCTACCTCAATAACTATTATTTTGCGTTACCCTATCTGCCCCATCAATACAACTGATTACTTATCTGGAACTTCAAATTCTAGCTGTTCAATCACTATCATAGTGTATTACACAGAATTGTTGAATTCCCATAGTAATAACGGACTTTAATCTAGTATTTACCTATTTTTAAACTGAATGGAAACACTTCGTTTTATAATAAAGGTATTAGTCAGTAAAGGTATCGAGCTTACCATTTTGATATTTTAAGGTACTAATGCAACAACTTCCGTGCCCGTTGCATCCATTAATCGAAATTCTTGTCCCGCTCCAATATCTTTCACATTTAATTCAGTCGGTACATTACCGAGTGTCCCAGTTGGGGATCTTTTTTTGTCTATGATACACTAATGTAAAACATGATAAGGAGTTTTTCTATGAGACTCATTTCAATATGTCCAAGCAATACAGAATTACTTGCCTATTTAGGCTTGACTGATCATTTAGTTGGGCTCGATGACTTTTCAGATTGGCCCTTGTCTGTTCAACATTTGCCCAAGCTTGGCCCAGATTTGTCGATAGATATCGATGCACTAGAAGCATTAAATCCTGATTTAGTTCTTGCCTCACTTAGTGTTCCTGGAATGGAGAAAAATGTGAATGAATTAGTGGCGCGTGGCATTCCCCATCTAGTGTTAGATCCGCAAAGTTTGAATGATATTGCTGATGATTTATTGACCGTTGGAAAAGCTTGTGGCATAGGTGCTAAAGCTGAAGATATTGTGTCTATGTATAAATCATTTGTTTCTGAGATGAAAAAAAAAGCATCAACTGTGAAGAAAACTCCCCAACTTTACTGGGAGTGGTGGCCTAAACCGATATTTACACCTGGTCGAATTAATTGGTTAACAGAAGTCAGTGAAATTTCTGGCGGACTCAATGTCTTTAGAGACGTGGAACTTGCGAGTGTTCAAACTGATTGGGATGACGTATTACGACGCAATCCAGATTATATATTTTTAGCTTGGGTCGGTGTCAGAATTGCAAAAGTAAATACAAAAGTTGTTGAAAAACGTCCTGGATTCGATGGGTTAACAGAAGAACAAAAAAGCCATTTATATATAATGGAAGAAGAATTGTATTGTCGGCCATCTCCTCGTTTACTAGAAGGTGCTTTAAAACTCGCAAACATATTGCATCCAGATATTTATGGAGATTTAAAGTTGCCTCAATGGGTTACGACAAACGATTGAGAAATAAAAATTATATAACTAAAATCAAAAAAGCTGTTTTGACGACTTAATAGGTCGTCAAAACAGCTTTATTTATTATACGAACTTTACCATATGGTATTTCTTCTTACCACGACGAATTATAGCAAACGAATTGTCTAATCTGTCCTTTTCACTCACTATGTGATCGACTGTTGTTAATTTTTCACCATTAATAGAGATAGCCCCATTCGTTACATCTTCGCGTGCTTGACGTTTAGATGGTGAAACACCTGCTTCTACTAATAAGTCCACAATATTTTTATCTTCTTTCGCCATTTCAATAGAAGGAACATCCTTGAATACTTCTTTCATTTCATTTGCTGAAAGTCCTTTTAAAACTCCACTGAACAGAGCTTGAGTGATACGCAATGCATTGTCTAACGCTTCTTGACCATGAATCATACGTGTCATTTCTTCAGCCAGTGCTTTTTGAGCTTTACGTAAATGAGGCTCTTGCACAACTGTGCTTTCAAAAGCCTCAATTTCTTCACGTGTTAAGAAGGTAAAGATTTTCATGTATTTAATGACGTCTGCATCCGCAGCATTCATCCAAAATTGGTAGAACTCGTATGGTGTTGTCTTCTGTGCGTCTAACCATACTGCACCTGAAGCAGACTTGCCAAATTTTGTGCCATCGGCCTTTGTGACGAGAGGAATTGTCATACCGAATGCTTTTGACTCTTCGCTATGCGTTTTACGAATCATTTCTAGTCCAGTTGTAATATTCCCCCACTGGTCTGATCCTCCAACTTGAATACGACAATTATGAGAATCGTATAAATGATTATAATCTATTGCTTGAATCAACATGTATGAGAATTCAGTGAAAGATATCCCACCTTCTAAACGCGAGGCTACTGTATCTTTTGCTAACATGTAATTGACACCAATGTATTTCCCATAGTCACGTAAAAATTCAATAACATTCATTGAACCAATCCAGTCCCTATTATTAACCAATACTGCACCATTTTTAGAACTAAAATCAAAAATACGCTCCATTTGGACTTTAAGGCCTCTTACATTTCGGTCAATTTGTTCAGTTGTTTGCAGCTGACGCTCTTCACTACGTCCTGATGGGTCCCCAATCATTCCTGTTGCACCGCCAATTAACAAAATCGGTTGATGTCCATGTAATTGAAAACGGCGTAATGTTAACAAAGGCACTATATGTCCAATGTGCATACTATCTGCTGTAGGATCTACACCACAGTATAGAGAAATTGAGTCATTATTTAAAAGATCAACCATACCATCTTCATCTGTTAGCTGGTAGGCAAGTCCTCTCCACTTTAAATCTTCTATCAATACGTTTGTCATCTTCCATTCCTCCTAAAAATAAAAAAGTCCCTGCACGATTAATTAAAATCATGCAGGGACGCTAAATACAATTTGCGCGGTACCACCCAGCTTGAAGGAACTTGCCCTTCCGCTCTTTAGACACAGTATCGTTGTGTAAACGTTTAAGCTCCCAGCCTGTAATTCATGTATGCACACTGACCAGCTTGCACCACCCGCTGGCTCTCTTAACAGCTCTCGCATTCATTACTTCGGACTTTTCATCACTTAAATACTATATATTTTTTTATTTTACTCCTTAATTCCTTATTGTCAATAATATTAATTAATGGGACGGTAGTAAGTTGTCGAATTGAAATGTAGTAATGTGAGTAGTTAATAGATTATTCTACTGATTTAGACCATCTTTATGATATAATAGGACAATATTTAGGAGGTCGTTCGATTGATAGATCAAATAAAAAACATTATAAAACAAATTAGCGAAACATGGGATAAATGGTCAAGTGCAAGATGGATGAAAGGCATAAGTATAACGTCTGGCGTCATCTGGAATCTTGCATTGATTCTATTAATCGTAATAATTGTCGGCGGGGCATTTGCTGGATCTGTTGGGGCTGGTTACTTTGCTTCATTAGTCAATCAAGAACCTCTTCGAGAAGAAGCTGAAATGCGTGCATCCATATTAAATTATGAAGAGACATCTGAAGTGTATTTTGCAGACGATGTTTATTTAGGGAAAATAAGAACAGATTTACAACGTAAGAAAACAGAACTTAAAGATGTCTCCACATTTGTAATAAATGCAGTATATGCAACTGAAGATGAATACTTTAAAGTTCATGACGGAGTTGTTCCAAAAGCTATTCTCCGTGGTCTATTTCAAGATGTTACAAACTCTGCAAATCAAACTGGTGGATCTACACTTACTCAACAATTAATTAAAAACCAAATACTCACAAATGAAGTTTCTTATGAGCGTAAAGCAAAAGAAATTCTTCTAGCATTACGAATTGAAAAATTCATGAAAAAAGATGAAATTTTAGAGGCATATTTAAATATTATTCCTTACGGACGTAATTCTTCAGGTGATAATATTGCAGGAATTGCAACAGCAGCTGAAGGGATTTTTAATATTGCAGCAAAAGATTTAACGCTACCTCAAGCTGCATTTATCGCAGGTATCCCTCAAGCACCTTTCGCACACACACCTTTCACCTCAGGAGGGGAATTAAAAGACGAAGTGGCTTTGAAACCGGGCATTGATCGCATGTTAACAGTGCTCTATCGAATGAAGGAAACAGGCTACATTACTGAAGATGAATATAATGCTGCAGTTGCTTACGATATTAAGAAAGACTTTCGTGGACCAGAAAGTCTTCCCCAAGAACGTTATCCTTTTTTAACGTATGAACTTGAACGCGAAGCAAAGAAAGTGCTTTCTGAGATTCTTGCTACAAAAGATAATATTGACCCTAGCCGTTTAGAAAGTGAAGAAAAGTTACGTGGGAAATACGATATCCTCGCAGAACGTGCCATGCGAACAAACGGTTATCGAATTCATTCAACCATTGACCAAGTAATATATGATGAACATCAAAAAGTGAAAGATGAGTTTAATAACTATGGTACTACTTACAAAGAAGAAAGGTACGATGCCGAAACAAAAGAAAATATGTTGATTGATGCTCCAGTTCAAGTTGGAAGTATGATGATTGAAAATAGTACGGGTCGTATTTTAAGTTTTATAGGTGGACGAGATTATAGCATAGAAGAAACAAACCATGCTACACAAGGCTATCGACATAACGGTTCTACGATGAAGCCATTAGTAGGATATGGACCTGCAATTGAATATGGTGTAATTGGCGCGGGAAGCCCACTTGTCGATGTAATGTTTACATTGAATATTCCAGGACAGATTCCTTATAAACCTTCCAACTACAATTCAACACAAGAACTTGGTATCATGTCAGCACGTAAGGCACTTGCTGTTTCTCAAAACTTACCTGCACTAAGACTTTATGATTCAATTAAAGATCGGAAACCAACATCATTTTTACAGAAAATGAATTTTTCTAATGTAACAGAGTCGACTCATGCAAATGTATCAACTGTTCTTGGTGCAGTTGACGTTTCTGTACAAGAAAACACCAATGCTTATGCCACATTGGGTAACGGAGGACAATTTGTCGAAGCATATATGATTGAAAAAATTGAAGATGCAGACGGCAACATTATTTTCGAGCATCAATCAGAGGCAGTACCTGTTTATTCGCCTCAAACTTCTTATATCGTGACAGATATGTTACGTGATGTACTCAGTGAAGGGACTGGAATGAGAGCAAAAAGCGAGTTGAAGTTCAGTTCTGATTTTGCTGCTAAGACTGGTACTACAAATAAGAATTATGATGTGTGGTTTATGGGTTATAATCCTTCCATCACACTTGGCGTATGGCTAGGATATGATACACCACGAAATTTAGAAGATAATAGCGGAATGTATTCTCGACCAGGTGAACGCGTAAATATGTTATGGGCAAAATTGATGAACGCATCCTATGATGTGAATCCAAAATTAATTGATCCAAATGTCGAATTTAAAGCTCCTAAAGGGGTGGTTTCTCGTTCATTTTGTGCTATTTCAGGATTAGCGCCTACATCAGCATGTTCCAATGCAGGGTTAGTTACTTCCGACTTATTTAATGCCAATACCTTTGTACCAAGCAAAGCAGATGATAGCTTCGTCTCTTCTTCCTATGTATTAATAGGAGGCAACCGGTATCGTTCACTACCGTCAACTCCTAAAGAATTTGTTGTAAGTGGTGGCGTTGGTGTAAACAAGGACTTTATTGATCGAATGTTAGGAAGATTAGGTGGAGATGCAAGCAAACTCTTCCCGACAAACTCTAGTTTCGCTAGCCGTGTTATCTCTGAAGATACCTTTAATGCGGATGGAGCTGCACCAGCAGCCGTGTCCGCTTCATTATCAGGTAAAACACTATCTTGGTCGAACTCTCCTTCAAATGATGTTGTTGGATACCGGGTATTCCGTCGTTCAGGTGGAAGCAATGCCCTTCTTTCTTCCGTCAAAGAAGCGACCCAGAATTCGTACCAAGTAAGTGGTCCAGGTGAATACTTCGTCGTGGCTGTTGATATAACAGGTAAACAATCATCGGGTTCCAACACTGCGATGATTGAAGAACCTAAACCAGAGCCTGAACCTAAACCAGAGCCAAAGCCTGAACCTAAGCCAGAGCCAGAGCCAAAGCCTGAACCTAAGCCAGAGCCAAAACCTGAACCTAAGCCTGAACCTGTTCCTCCTGTAGAACCAGTTCCACCCCCTGGAGACAGTGAAGATGAATAAAACACATAATAAAAAAGGCAACCCAAGTTAAAGAAATTTAACTTGGGTTGCTTGTTATTTTAAAACTACTATCTTTCCATAATTTAGTCACAATAAAAGCTAACCCAATTGGGTTAGCTTTTATTGTTATCTATTAATCTTCCATTGTTGATAAATCACCTGTTGGTAAATCAAGTTCCCACGCTTTTAAGACGCGACGCATAATTTTCCCACTACGTGTTTTTGGAAGCTTGTCTTTAAATTCAATTTCTCGAGGAGCAGTATGTGCTGCTAATCCCTTTTTCACAAATTGTTGAATTTCAGCAATTAAATCATCTGATGGTTCGACGCCTTCAACTAGAACAACGAATGCTTTTATGATTTCTCCACGAATTGGATCTGGTTTCCCGATTACACCCGCTTCTATAATCATTGGATGTTCAAGTAATTTACTTTCTACCTCAAAAGGTCCTACACGTTCTCCAGATGTCATGATGACATCATCAATTCGTCCTTGGAACCAAAAATAACCATCTTCATCCATGTAAGCTGAATCCCCAGATACATACCATTTATCTTTCAAGAAATAAGATTGATACTTTTCAGGATTTTTCCAAATTTGACGCATCATTGATGGCCACCCTTTTTCAAGAGCTAAGTTCCCCATTTGATACGGTGGTAATTCTACACCATTATCATCAACAATTGCTGCTTTAACTCCCGGTATAGGTTTACCCATTGAACCAGGACGAATTGGTAAGCACGCAAAATTACAAATCATTTGTGCGCCTGTCTCCGTCATCCACCAAGTGTCATGAATGCGATGACGGAATACCTCTGCACCCCATCTAATAACCTCAGGGTTTAGTGGTTCTCCAACCGATAATACATGTCTAAGGGTAGACAAGTCATGGTCTTTTACCAATGCATCCCCCGCTCCCATTAACATACGGAAAGCCGTTGGCGCACTATACCAAACCGTCACTCCATAGTCTTCAATTGCTTGATACCAAGCAGCTGGTGAAAAGCGTCCACCTAAAACAACCATCGTTGTGCCCGTTAACCATGGTCCAAAAATACCGTAAGATGTGCCAGTGACCCAACCTGGATCAGCTGTACACCAGAAAATATCTTGCTCTTTTAAATCTAATACCCATTTAGCAGATTGATAATGTTGAACCATAGCTTCTTGTACATGTAAAACACCTTTAGGTTTACCCGTAGAGCCCGACGTATAATGAAGGACTAAACCATCTTCCTTATCAAGCCATTCAACTTTAAAATAAGGTGAAGCAGTATTTATATGTTTTAAAAAGTCAACTGTTTTTTTATCTTCTTCAACATGATCTCCGACTAAAAAAATCGTTTCCAAATGTGGTAATTTATCAACAGGTATACGTTTTAAAAGTTCTGGTGTAGTTACAAGCACTTTTGCTTCACTATCAGCTAAACGATCATAAACTGCACCTTCCATAAACGCCTCAAACAATGGTCCTACAATGACACCCATCTTAAGAGCTCCAAGTAATGAGAAATACAATTCAGGAGAACGTGGCATAAAAATAAATAAACGGTCTCCTTTCTCAAGATTGGTATGCGTTTTAAATAAATTTGCTGCTTTGTTTGTCCATTTTTTCATTTCATTAAACGTATAAGATTCTTTACGATTTGCATCTTTATAATAAAGAGCAATTTTGTTTTTTCTATCCGAATTTGCATGGCGATCTATGGCTTCATGTGCCATATTTAGGCGACCAGTCTCATGCCAGCTGAAAGCTTTTTCAGTGTCTTTCCAATCAAAGTTAGCTGCAGTTTCGTCGTAGTTTTGGAGTAAGTAATCTCCTTGAACGACCGGAAGTTCCTCAAGTTTCATTTCTACCACCCTCTCAATTACAATACAAATACTAGTTTACCTTAAATTGAGAGTATTTGGCGAATAATTTAACTTTTTCGAATATTATTACTTGGAAAGTTTTGAAAAAGGTCTTATTCTACATTTTTCATGTATAATAGAATTTATTGTAATTCTTTTCAGGTGGTGTACTAATGGAACATAAGAAAACATATAATGCCATGGAATTAAAAACGAAACATGGCCAGTTAATTATTGAAGGACCTATTTCAGCATCAGATATTGCTCGATATGATTTTCACGAACATTTGGTGGCATTTCGTCCACCAGCTCAACAACATAAAGCAGTAATTGGGATTGCTAAACTTCCCGAAGGACGCATATTAATTGCTCGTGACAATATGACAATCGTCGGCTATGTAACATTTTTATACCCAGATCCTCTTGAACGCTGGTCACAAGGGCAAATGAGTAATTTAATTGAGTTAGGTGCTATAGAAGTAATTCCTAAGTACCGTGGAACAGGGGTAGGAAAAAGCCTGCTTCGCGTCTCCATGATGGATGATAAAATGGAAGACTACATTACTATTACAACTGAATACTATTGGCACTGGGATTTAAAAGGGACTGGTCTAAATGTATGGGAATACCGCAAAATCATGGAAAAAATGATGACTGCAGGTGGTCTAGAATACTTTGCAACTGATGATCCTGAAATTAGCTCTCATCCAGCCAATTGTTTAATGGCAAAAATAGGATCGCGAATCGATAATGAATCCATTCAACGATTTGATCAACTACGCTTTATGAATCGTTTTATGTACTAAACAATGAAGGAGTTCTTGACTAATGATTGTGGAACAAATGATGAAAACAAATGTATTTACTCTTCAACCATCTCATTCAATTAAGGATGCAATCACCTTAATGCAAGAAAATAAAATTCGTCATCTACCAATCACCAATGAAATTGGCTCTGTAGTTGGAATTGTAACGGATAGGGATATTAAAGAAGCCATTCCTTCTTATTTAATGGAAGATCAAAATCAAGATATTTATGAAACTAAGATTAAAGAAATTATGACTAAAAATCCAATTATCGGTCATCCACTCGACTTTGTCGAAGAAATTGCAACAACTTTTTATGATCAACAAATTGGATGTTTGCCAATTGTTAGTGGTGGAAAATTAGTTGGCATCGTAACAGAGACTGACTTATTGTATAAATATATTGAGCTTACTGGTGCTCACCAACCTGGGTCTCAAATCGAAGTGCGTGTTCCTAATAGACCTGGGACATTATTTGAAGTATCCAAAGTTTTTCATGATCACAAATCAAATGTCTTAAGTGTTCTTGTTTATCCAGACTTAGTAAATAATGAAAATAAAATTTTAGTATTCAGAGTGAAAACAATGAATCCTTTAGGGATTATTGAAGATATTCGCAAAGAAGGTTTTGATGTGCTATGGCCAAACATACCGGGAATGACAAATTAAAAAAACATGCCGTTTACGTATATTCAGAGGAGCAACTAGGCTATAAATTTTCTGAGACCCATCCATTCAATCAGAAAAGGCTTATTTTGACCACTGATTTATTACGTAAAATGAATGCGCTTTCAGACCAAGATATTGTGATACCTCGTATTGCAACTGACGACGAGTTATTACTTGCTCACGACCCAAGATACGTTGATATAGTCAAAAAAGCCAGTAAAGGGCTTATGACGTCTTCACAAACTGAAAGCTTCGGCATAGGGACAGAAGATACTCCTATCTTTCCAAACATGCATGAAGCAAGCGCACGTCTTGTTGGTGGAACGTTAACTGCAGTTGATTATGTAATGGAGAATAAAGCTTTGCATGCTCTTAACCTTGGTGGTGGACTCCATCACGGCTTTCATGGGCGAGCATCAGGCTTTTGCATTTACAATGATAGTTCAGTAGCTATTAAATATATACAACAAAAATATAAGGCTCGAGTTCTCTATATAGATACGGATGCTCACCATGGTGACGGTGTACAGTGGAGTTTTTACGAAGATCCAGATGTTTGTACCATATCAATACACGAAACGGGTCGCTATTTGTTTCCTGGGACAGGCAATGTTACTGAAAGAGGTTCTGGTCTAGGCTATGGCACTTCATTTAATTTACCAATTGATGCATTTACAGAAGATGAGTCTTTTTTAGACCTATATATGACAGCTTTTCGTGAGATTGCTACGCATTTTAAACCGGATGTCATTATTACTCAAAATGGTGCCGATGCTCATTATCTCGATCCCCTCACGCATTTATATGGGACTATGAAACTCTATCAAGAAATCCCTAAACTTGCACATCAACTTGCACATGAATTTTGTGATGGGAAATGGATTGCGGTTGGTGGTGGTGGCTATGATATTTGGCGCGTGGTTCCTAGAGCTTGGTCGTTGTTGTGGATGGAAATGAATGATATGGAACTTCCACAAGGTAAACTTCCAAAAGAATGGCTAGATCAATGGCAGAAAGATTCACCTGTACAATTAATTCCTACTTGGATGGACCCAGAAAACTTATATGAGCCCATACCACGCAAGGAAGAGATTACGGAGAAAAATAAACAAGTTCTAGATAAAGCTCTTTATCACATACGACCTCATTACGAAAAGGAGTGAACTATGAAAAATCATAGTTCACTCCTTTTTATTTATTTCACAGAATTTCTTTCACAAATCCGATGTGGCAAAATTACAGTCTTTTCTTCAATTTTTTCTTTGTTCATATACTTAGTTAACAGTCGCATTGAAACTGCTCCAATATCATACAGCGGTAATACAACACTTGTTAATTCTGGACGCACCATACGTGCAAGTTTTGAATTTTCGAAACTAATCACTTCTACGTCATTTGGAACGTTTAAACCAGCATCTTGAACTCCATGAATTAACCCAATTGCAAGTTCATCATTACCAGCAAAATAAGCAGTAGGTGCATCATTAATGCTCTTCAGTTTGTTAAACGCTGTGTATCCAGCATCGTATGTCGCTTCGCTTTCCACTACTAAATCATTATCAAGTTCAATACCGGCTTGTGCCAAAGCTTTTTCATATCCAGTAAATTTAAATGCACGATTTATTGTAGATGACAATGAACCTGAAACATAAGCGATTCGTTTGTGGTTATTTTGAAGTAAGCGATTTACCGCTTCAAATGCTGCTTGATGATAATCAATATTAACAGAAGGCATATGACCGGTAGCATCAATTGTACCTGCTAAAACAATAGGTACAGGAGAACGTTCCATCATATTAAGTAAATCAATAGATACATGTTCGCTCATAAAGACAATTCCATCTACTTGCTTGCCAAACATTGTTTCAAGAAGCTGTAACTCTTTGTCCTCACGTTGATCGGAGTTCGATAAGATAATATTATAGCGATACATCGTCGCAATATCTTCAATCCCTCTAGCTAGTTCTGCATAAAATATATTGGACATATCTGGAATAATAACCCCAACAGTAGTCGTTTTCTTACTTGCTAGACCTCTTGCAACCTCGTTCGGACGATATTCTAACCGTTTTATTACATCCAATACTTTTTTCCTAGTCGCGGGTTTTACATTTGGATTGCCGTTGACCACACGAGATACGGTTGCCATTGATACATTGGCTTCACGTGCAACGTCATAAATTGTAATTGTCATATGTATTCACTCCCTGCTCGTTCACTATCTCTTACCATCATATAACAGTTTTATGACATTTTCCATTTTTACTTCAAACGAAAGAAAAATACCGGTTCAGTAATTGAACCGGCATGAAGATTATGCATGAATTTCATAAGATTTCATAAACTTTTGAAGTGAATCATAAAATTCATCAAATTGCTGTAAGTTCATTTGTTGTGCTGCATCCGATAATGCTACTGCTGGATCTGGATGAACTTCAGCCATAACACCATCAGCACCAATCGCAATTGCTGCTTTCGCTGCAGGAAGTAATAAATCGCGACGTCCTGTAGAATGCGTTACGTCAACAAATACAGGTAAATGTGTTTCTTGTTTTAATATTGGAACCGATGAAATATCAAGTGTGTTACGTGTCGCTTTCTCGTAAGTACGAATTCCACGTTCACATAAAATAATTTGGTCATTCCCTTGTGAAATAATGTACTCTGCAGCATGGATAAATTCATCAATAGTTGCAGCCATTCCACGTTTTAATAGTATGGGTTTATTTATTGAACCAGCTGCTTTTAACAACTCGAAGTTTTGCATGTTACGAGCACCGATTTGAACTACATCAATGTAATCTAACGCTTCCTCAAGATGATGAGGTGTGACGATTTCTGAGACAACAGCAAGGTTATATTCTTGTGCTACTCGTTTAAGAATTTTTAAGCCTTCAAGTCCTAGGCCTTGGAAATCATAAGGTGAAGTACGAGGTTTATATGCTCCTCCTCGAATCATTCTTAATCCTTTTTGTTGTATCGCTCCAGCTACTGCTGCAACTTGGTCATAAGATTCGACTGCACATGGTCCGAAAATGAAAGTTGGTTTGCCTTCTCCAATACGTTCTCCATTAACGACTACAATTGTATCTTCTGCTTTCTTTTTACGCGATACAAGTAGTGCTTTACGGTGATCGTTTTCTTGAAGTTCTAATGCTGTTTTAAATATCTCTTTAAAAATGTGATCTACTGTTGATTGAGGTAGTAAACCAGTATTATTTTCTTTGATTAAGTTCAACATATGACGTTCACGAAGAGGGTCATATCGGTTGACACCTTGCTTTTCTTTTACTTTTCCAATTTCTTGAACGACTGCTGCACGTTCATTGATTAAACGAAGAATTTCTAAGTTCAATTCATCTACATTTGAGCGTAAGTTATCTAATTCTTGATTGCTCATACTATGATCTCCTCTCCTACTCATATCTTATTTACGAAGAGGTAACGTAAAAAGTATGGCGCTTTATTTTTGATAATAGACTTATTATAGTACGCAAGTTTCATATTGTCACGCATTTTCTTTAACGCTTCAACGCGCTAAAGTAATTATAGTTCATTGTGTACTATTTATTGATGAAATAAAGACTCACATATTAATATGTGAGTCTTTTATTTTATTTTATTATATTATATGCTACTGCTTATTTTAGTGCTTTTGCAGTAACTGTTGAATTTTCATTAATTTCATTTACGACTTCTTCAACTGTGTTATTAACAGTTTCCATAAAATCAATTGGCTCTTCACCTTCGGAAGAAGTAGTGCCATCATCCATTAAGGTAGGCATTTTCGATTTGATAGATTTTACTTTTTCAACCAAAGGACCTGATTTTTCTTTTAACTGTGTTGATATTTGAGATGTTTTATCTTTAGCAACAGTTGATAAATCAACTGTTTTTTCTTTTAATTGATTTGAAAATTGTACAGTTTTTTCTTTAGCAGTTGAAGATAAATCGACTGTTTTTTCTTTTAAGTGACTTGCTTGTGTTGTGACATCCTCACGAAGTTCAGAACCTGATTTTGGTGCAAGGAATAAAGCAGTTGCTGCTCCAATGATACCTCCTACTAATGCGCCGATTAAGAAGTCTTTTGAATTCACTTCATCGCTCACATAAATCGGATCACGGTATTGGGGATCATTTGTATATTCTAGAGCTTGCGGAAGATATGCTTCCTCTTCATTTGATTTGTTTGTATAGAATTCACGATTATACTTAGCTTCGTTATAATTTGGTTTATATTGTGTCATTTTGTTTCCTCCTAATTTTTGGGTTTCGTTTCCATTATATGAATTCAGTAGGTTAGTCTTTAAAGTTCGAGTAACCAGAACGGCCTTCATCAATCGCTTTTCGTTCTTTCCATTTGTTACGGATTTCAAGAACAACGTTACTCCATTGTATTACTTGTGAAATTTTTTCTTCGTTTTTCTCAACTTCATTAGCAACTGAAGAAGTAATACGTCGAACTGAAGTGTTTAAGCCATTCACTGACTCCCCTACGTTTTTAACTGCATCAACAACACTGTTTAATTTTTCAGATTTAGATTGAATATCTGAAGCTAATTCATTTGTTTTATGCAATAGTTCCGTTGTTTCTCTTGTTACTCCTTGTAGTTGTCCCTCTAATCCAGACATTGTTCCTGATACTTCATTTAATGTTTTCTTTAATGAAGTTAATGTCATCGCAAGACTTACGCAGAGAACGAGAAAACCTATAGCTGCAACTAAGGCTGCTATGTATAGTACTATTTCCACTCAATCTCCTCCTTGAAATCACTTATACTTTCTATATTCCCTTACACAACTGCAAATAAACGTTCCAGTTACTAATATTCTACAAAAATATTTAAATTCCTGCTAAAAATAATAAAAACTCCAGTTAAATATTAACTAGAGTTTTTATTAACTTATATTATTTTTTCAAATGCAGCCTGGAATTTTTGAACATCCCCAGCCCCCATGAATAAATAAACAGCATTTTCATATTCAAGTAAAACATCAATTTCTTCTGTTTTTAGAATAACACAATTCTCAATTAAATCACATAAATCTTGGATAGTTAAATCTCCTGCGTTCTCACGTGCCGAGCCGAAAATATCACATAGATAGACAAAATCAGCAATTTCTAAGCTTTCAGCAAATTCATTTAAAAATGTTCGTGTACGTGAAAATGTATGTGGTTGAAAAATCGCAATAATATTACGCTCTGGATATTTTTGACGAGCTGATTGAAGCGTTGCTTTAATTTCAGTTGGATGATGGGCATAATCATCAATTAAAATCTTATCACCTTTAATTCTTTCAGTAAAACGGCGTTTAACACCACCAAATGATAGTAATTGTTGGTGAATAACATCAGCTGGAATACCCTCATAACTACTCAAAGAAATTACAGCCATTGCATTTAAAACGGCATGATCTCCGAATAAAGGTATCTCGAATGTATGATAAAATTCATTGCGTACAAACACATCAAAGGTAGAACCTAAAGTGTTTTTTACCACATTACGTGCCTCAAAGTCATTTTCTGAGCCAAACCCGTAAAAAACTACCGGAACATTCGCTTGAATTTTTTGAAGATGTACATCATCACCACAAGCGAAAATAGCTTTATTTACTTGTAATGCCATTGATTGAAATGCATCGACAACATCATCAATACCTTTAAAATAATCAGGATGATCAAAATCAATATTTGTCATAATCATATAGTCAGGATGGTAAGCTAAAAAGTGCCGACGGTATTCACATGCTTCAAATGCAAAGTACTCCGCTTGTGATTCACCGTGTCCTGTGCCATCTCCAATCAAGTATGAAGTTGGCGCAAAGCCACTTAAGATATGTGACATTAATCCAGTAGTCGATGTTTTACCGTGAGACCCTGTAATTCCTACTGATATAAACTGACCCATTAAATTACCTAAAAACTTGTGATAGCGAATAACATCAACACCTAATTCATTTGCACGAGTTAATTCTTCATGATCATCTCGATACGCATTACCAGCGATAACGGTCATACCCTTTTGAATATTATTTGCATCAAATGGCAAAATTGAGATTCCTAATTTACGTAAAGGGTCTTCTGTAAAGAAATGTTTATCTATGTCAGAGCCCTGTACTTGATTTCCTGAATCATGCAAGATCTGTGCAAGTGAGCTCATGCCTGATCCTTTTATTCCTGTAAAATGAAACACTGTCATTTGTTTAATCCTCCTGGGAAAGGTGCCTGTACTTATATATATACTTCCTTACCCGATTATATCATCATTTAATCTAGCATAGAAATGAACTAATTTTCTCGCAATTACTTTATTACATTTTTTACCACTTTAAACGTTAATAAAATTATTAATTAAAAAGTTGTTGTAAATCATTTTCTGTAATAAAGACTTCACGCGCTTTGCTTCCTCTTGATTCTGAAACATAACCATGTTGTTCCATTAAATCAACTAGTCTTGCAGCACGGTTGTATCCCATATGGAATTTCCTTTGTAGTAATGAAGTCGAAGCTGAGCCTTGCTCTAAAATAAAACGACATGCTTCTTCAAACAACTCATCTTGATCTTCAGCAACTTCTAAACGACGAACTAGCTCCTCTTGTTCAAATAAATAAGAAGGTTCACCTTGACTACGTGCGTGATCAATAATCTCTTCCATTTCTTCATCTGTTACATAAGTACCTTGTAAACGAATAGGTGCAGACATCCCATTTCCTAAGTACAACATATCGCCTCTTCCAAGTAATCGTTCTGCACCTTGGCCATCAAGAATTGTTCGAGAATCGATTTGAGATGAAACTGAAAATGCGATTCGAGTTGGGATATTCGCTTTAATAAGACCCGTAATGACATCTACAGAAGGGCGCTGTGTAGCCACGATTAAATGAATTCCACAGGCACGAGCTTTTTGAGCAATCCTACAAATAGATTCTTCCACTTCAGTTGGAGCCATCATCATTAAATCAGCTAACTCATCAATAACGATTAACAAATATGGCAGTTTCTGAGCAAATTGTCTCTTCTCTTCTGCCATGGCATTATATCGAGAAATATCACGCACGCCAGTATGAGCAAACAGCTGATATCTTCGTTCCATTTCTTCAACTGCCCATTTAAGTGCAGCAGTAGCTGCCTTTACGTCTGTAATAACTGGGCTTACAAGATGAGGAATATGGTTAAAAGGAGCTAATTCCACCATTTTTGGATCAATCAACAATAAATTTAATTCTTTCGGCGTTGCCTTATACAATAAGCTAATTAATATTGAATTAATGCATACTGATTTACCTGACCCAGTAGCTCCTGCAATTAACCCATGTGGCATTTTGCGCAAATCAATAGTTACAGGTTTTCCAGTTAAATCTAATCCAAGAGCTGCTTCAAGTGGAGAATCAGAGTCCTTAAAATTAGAACTACCTACAACTTCTGATAATCTTACTGGTCTCGATGTTTGATTTGGTATTTCTATTCCAATTGAACTTTTCCCAGGAATAGGGGCTTGAATCCGAATATCTTTAGCTGCCAGTGCTAATTTTAAATCATCTGCTAAATTACGAATTTTACTTACTTTTGTTCCTTGTCCTACTGTCATTTCAAATTGAGTTACAGCGGGACCTTGAACCATGTTCACAATATCCGCTTTCACTTGGAAGTAGGATAACGATTCAATTAAGCGATCTGCTTGCATTTGCATCCATTCATAATCTTGAGTCTTCTCTTCAGGCGGTACTAAATAACTGTTTTCAGGAAAGACGTAACCAGACTGTAAATCGTCCAATACTGGGTCAACTTGAACATTTTGAATGACCGTTAACTTTTCTTCATTTGACTCAATAATTGGTTCAACAATTGTCTTTGCAGGACGCACTTGAGTAACCGCATCGGGGGTAGCCGTTTGGACTTTCTTTTTATTATATTTTTCTTTATCTGAATTTAACATTAAAACATTAAATGGGAGTGATTTCTTTTTTATTTCAGGTGCTTGAATTTCAGCTATTTGTAATGAAGCAACAGATTTCTCATTCTCAATGGTGCTATTAGGTTCAACATCAACTTTCCCATGAAAATCTTGACTCACTACATGTTCTGCTATGTTTTGTTCCTTCAATGTGACTAATTCACTTGGCTTGATTGTAATTGATTCATTTAAAGTTTGAATGTCTGGTTCGCTTGGCTTGATTGTAATTGGTTCATTTAAAGTTTGAATGTCTGGTTCGCTTGGCTTGATTGTAATTGGTTCATTTAAAGTTTGAATGTCTGGTTCGCTTGGCTTGATTGTAATTGATTCATTTAAAGTTTGAATGTCTGGTTCTCTTGGCTTAATTGAAATTGATTCATTTAAAGTTTGAATGTCTGGTTCGCTTGGCTTGATTGTAATTGATTCATTTAAAGTTTGAATGTCTGGTTCTCTTGGCTTAATTGTAATTGGTTCACTTGAAGTTTGAATGGTTGGTTCGCTTGGCTTGAAAATAGCAGATTCACTTGGGCTTATGCTACTTTCAACTGTTGCAACAACTTCATCTGAATTCTTTTTTGCTAACAATTCATTAATAGGTGATATTTTTGTTCGAGTGAAGCCATGAATTGGAGATGGAACGTCTGATGGTATGAACTTTTTAGACTGAACAGGCACTTTTGTTATTCTTGGTTTTACTTCTTGATAGCTTTCTCTTACTTTAGGTTTAGCTTTGGGTTCTACTATTTTTTTACTAGATTTGTCCATATTTGGCTTCGTTGCATGATGAACAATTGCATTCTCCCGTTGTTGCTGCCATTGTTTATGCATATATAAAGGCATGAACTCTTCTTCTTGTTGAGTTTCCTCTAATTCGTCATCTACTAATTGATCTTTCTCTTTATCGCTAATAAGGGGAAATCGAAACGGTGTTTTCGACTGTTTATATGTTGGTAGCTCATTTTTATCTAGATCATCTTGTTTGTCCTGTTGTTCATTAGAAAATAATTTATTAAATGCTGTTGTCAACCAATTCACTTCAAACCCTCTTTTCATATCAATGTTTCCATTTTAACAGGTTTGAGATTCAATTCAAACGGATAAAAAAACTCTGTGTACCTAAATTCTTGAGTACACAGAGTTTTACCTAGTTTATGCTTTGAAAGCTGAACCTATTTCAGCACTTTGATCTAATACTAAAATACCTTTTTCTGTTGGTGCATCTGGTAAAGCTAGTTCTTTAGCCGAACAAATCATCCCACTAGAGGCAATGCCACGAAGTTCTGCATCACGTATAACTAAACCAGATGGCATAATAGCACCTACCTTAGCTACAACCACTTTTTGCCCGACTTCTACATTAGGAGCTCCACAAACGATTTGGAGTGTTTCTTCAACAACATCGACTTTGCAGATGTTTAATTTATCTGCATTTGGATGTTGTTCTTTAGATAAAACATATCCCACTACAAATTTAGGTGTAAAATCAACCTCTAATACAAGGTCCAATTCGCTATTATTAATTAATAATTGCAAAGTCGCAACGATTTCTTTCGTCACTTTAACAGAGCCTTGTTCTTTTAATTCTAAATGATTACTAGCATTAAAGACGTTAAATGCTGCCACTTCACCTGTTTTAGAATCCTTAATAAGTGTAATGTCACCTTTAGATTGTGTTTCTACTTCTTCAACTGTAGTTGTAGTGAGTTGAACCAAAAGTACGTCCCCTACACCTTTCATATTGTAAAAAATATTCATTTATCTTTGTTCTCCTTTTGCAATCGATTTTTCGCCATAATAAATATTGGTTCCAAGTCCCCATCTTCATAAATAAATGATAAGGAAGTAATTGGAACTTTACCTGTTGTAAAGAAATGCATTGTTAATTGTGCCAGTACATCATATCCTGCTTCATTTCTAATATCTCCAATAATTAATACATCTTGATGGGGAACGGATAACGTCATATCCCCTTCAATTTTAGTTTGCATGTCTTTTAAAAATTGTTCATTTAATATACGAGTGGCGTCATATCCATCGTTTGCATTTAGAAAATAAAAAATATTACCAGCTACATGATCTTCTTTCAAATCTGTTGAAAGTTTTCTTATTTGAAACCTCGCTGCTTCTTTAACTTCTGAATCTGTTACATTCATTTCAATTAACATATTTACATCCAGTAATCGGTACGTATTTCCAAGATCTAATGCATAGAAAATACGTGTTTCAGCAGTATGGTCTGTTACTACTAAATCGTGTCCTTCATTCGATTTTACAGGAAAAGATGTAGAACGAATGACAGGGTAAATATGTGAGGTTGATCGGTCTAAACCTTGTGTTTCTTGTTCCATAGCTTCAAATGTTTGGCTAATTGTATAAACCACTTCGTTAATTGCTTTATCTTTTTTCATTTCATATTTTGATAATATTTCAGGAAGTGATATTTCCATTCCTTTATTTAGAACCTTATGATGCAGTCTTACACGATCTGTTTTTTCGTCATGTTGCCATGTAAATGCAGGATTAGTAAGCTTCTGCTTTAATAGTTCAACTAATTGCTTTGAGTTCAAAATTTCACATCCCTAACAAAAGGAGACGGTTCTCACCTTTTGGGCGGAACCGCTCTTTTTTTTTTGCATTCCTTGGTAGCCTTTATTTAAAGTACTCAAATTATGAGAACATTTATTATGTTTTTTGGTTACTTGTTGTGACAATATCTAAGTTACTCATTCAATTTGGTATAACTTTTCAAATAAATATTTATAATTTCAGTAAGAATTGTTCGATTTCTTCTTGAGTTTTTCGATCTTTACTGACAAAGCGTCCTGCTTCAATACCGTTTTTATATACTAGAAAACTCGGAATTCCGTAAATCTCATGTTCTGCACATATATCAATAAATTGATCGCGATTAACAGAAACAAATGTAAAAGATTCAAGTTTCTCTTCAACTTCAGGCATAAAAGGATCGATAAAGTGACAATCCGGACACCAGGCAGCTGTAAATAAAAACACCACGTCTTCTGCTACTTTTAAAGCTTGAAACTCTTCAACTGATTGTAAGTCTCTCAATCTAAACTCTCCCCTATGCGTCGATTTTAACAGAACGAACAATTTTCATCATTTGTTCAATGTTTTTATAAATATTAGCTTTTTTAGAGATTGTCGTCAATTTCAAGCCACCTATGCTAGCCATAATTTCAAACTGCTCATCACCTGATGGTAAAACAGCTATGAATCCAAAGCGACCATTTTGCTCAAAAGTTTCTAAAGCGTAGATACCATTTTTCTTTTCAGCGTTTAACAGGTCATAAAACAAATGGCTATCTTGTTCTTCATTCGGGTTAATAAATAAAACATATAAATCACTTTTACTATTCAAGATGATATTCGTATCATCCGAATCTTCTTGTATAGAAAAACCACCAGGAACAAATAATTCAACACTTTTTATTTGTTCGTTCGGTTCAACTGGCTCATTTTGAAATAGCTCTTTGGCTACTTTAATTCCTTCTCCTGTCTGTTCTTCAGCAGAATCAGAACAAGCAACTAAAGTGATTACTATGAATGGTGCGATAGCAATTCGCAACCAGTTTCGGCTCATGGTTTACCCTCCATTCCATGTAAGTACTGTGTCTATTTTAATATGGTTCCCTTATCCTTGCAACTTAAGTCATTTCTCTGATAGGGTTTTCTTTGAAATATTGACCTAGTAAGAGTTTGACAACGTGTTCGAACATCTCTCCCCGCTTCACAAATCCGTTAGTCAATACTCCCACTGCCCCTTCGTGATGACGTATTCCAATTCTCTTTGTGTAACGATCCATTACTGGTCCTAATTCTTCACCGTTTCGGATGGCATGACCCACTCCTAGCGGTAAAGGAATTTGAGCACCACCTGCTATATACTGTTGTCCTATTTTTGTATAGAGTACTCCCCAGTTGCATATATAAAGTTGTCCATCTAATTCTTTAACTCCTCCTTCAAGCCCGAAAGATAAATCAACTTGAGTTTTCATGAAAGCAATGCTCGCTCGATTCTTTGCACCTTGTAAAGTTTCTTCGTCTCCAATGGGTTGTTCAGATACGTTTGAAGGAACATTTAGCGAGATGAATTCCACATCTTCAAAATATAAATGACATATATTTTGAACAGCATGACCTTTTGCTTGATTTTCAGTTCCGATTGCAACTTTCATAAGAACCTCCTCAAAATAATTTAGGTGGTGGTGCTAAAAACCCTGAATAAGAAAAACCGGGCAAAGTACGCCCGGTCCTTAAGAAGGGTAACTATAGAAACCCGTTTATTTCCGCTACGGTGGACGCTTTTCGCGGGTTTAGCTTCAGTCTCCTCGTCACTGTAAAAACATGTGCTCCTGCGGTTACTCGTCGCAAAGACACTGACTTTTGGCCAGCGTCTTTCCTGCGGGGCCTTCAGCTTAAGCTTTTCCCGCAGAAGTAGCCATCTGCGCTTCAATCAACTAGTGTGAATTTATCCATCATTGCAATGAATTCTATTTTTAGTGACAATTATTTGAAATCTTGAGCGATACACAGCTAACAGGTATACTTCTTCTACACTATTTCTAAAAATTTTAAGTGGTCTTTTCTTTTATGATCAATTCGAAAACATTTACTTGATCGAAGCGGAAGGCGGCGAAAAACATCTGCTTCTGTTTCTGCACCGCTGCGCTAACTTCGAAACATGAAAGTGCGATGCATCGCTACGCTAGCTTCGTCGCAAAGAACAGGACCAAAGACAATTTGATTCTATTCTTTCCTAAGGGATTAGCGGGACAAGTGAGACCCCGCAGTGGAGCGCTAGGTGGAACAAAGGCTAAGAACGTCACATCATTTAACAACGCCTTTGTGACCAACATCGTGATGGCCTGAGGAGGCTCTCCGCCCGCCCCGTGGAAAGCGTCCGCCTGGGGCGCAAATCAGCGGTATCATACTAGAATCTACACCTTAAATTACTCGGAATACTGGATTCATGGCTCACTAAATTTATATACTTTCTTATTTTGTGAAAAAAGCGCCATTTAAGGCACTTTTTTAAACATTTTGACGAATTGTTTCAAGTGTTGTTTTATCAGCTGAGCGAACCAATTTTACAATTAATTCTTTTGCGGCTGCGTAGTCATCTGTATGGATGATAGAGCCGGCTGTGTGAATGTAGCGAGAGCAAATACCGACAACAGCACTTGGAACTCCTTCATTTGTCATGTGGACGCGTCCTGCATCTGTTCCACCTTGAGAAATGAAATATTGGTATGGGATATTATTTGTTTCAGCAGTATCTAATACAAACTCACGCATTCCACGATGTGTAATCATCGAACGATCAAAAATACGGAGTAATGTACCTTCACCTAATTGACCGAATTCTGTTTTTGAACCTGACATATCATTCGCTGGGCTTGCATCTAGGGCGAAAAATAAATCTGGATTTATTAAAGTTGCAGCTGTTTGAGCACCTCTCAAGCCTACTTCTTCCATAACATTGGCACCTGAATACAAAGTGTTTGGTAATTTTTCATCTTTTAGTTCTTTTAACAGTTCGATTGCTAGGCCACAGCCATAGCGGTTATCCCAAGCTTTTGCTAATATTTTTTTATTATTTGCCATTGGGGTGAATGGACAGATAGGAACAATCTGTTGACCTGGTCGAATACCGATTTTCTTTGCATCGACTAAATCATCAGCACCAATATCAATAAGCATGTTTTTAATGTCCATTGGTTTGTTTCGAACTTCATCACTCAGTAAATGAGGTGGAATCGATCCAATAACCCCTATTACAGGTCCATTGTCTGTTATGATTTCAACGCGTTGTGCTAGTAAAACTTGGCTCCACCAACCACCTAACGGTTGGAATCGCAGCATGCCGTTTTCAGTGATTTGTGTCACCATAAAACCAACTTCATCCATATGACCAGCTACCATAATTCTAGGTCCTTGATCGTCACCTTTTTTTAATCCGAAAATACCACCTAAATGGTCTTGAACGATTTCATCAGAGTATTTTTCTAGTTCACTTCTCATAAACTTTCTCATAAAATGTTCATTACCAGGAGCTCCAGGAAGTTCAGTTAATGTTTTAAATAATTGAAGTGTTTCTGAGTTCAATTGTATATCCCCCTATGTATGTAAAAGTCTATCCTATTATAGTTGATTTTTCAGAACATTTCCATCTTTTATTTCGACTGTCGAATTGTTTTTAGTCTGTTTAAACAACTTATGGTAAACTTAAATAAAATATTGTATTAGGAGGCATTTTAATGAAGACGAAAGATTTGATTATTGGTTTTTCTACCGGCATTGCAGCAGGATTTTTAATTCGTGAAGTTGCACATCGTATCGATCCAACGAAACCAGCAGAACTTGTTTTACACGGCATTAAAGAATCCTTTAAATCGGAAGGATTGATTGATGGTTCTTGGATTTATATGAAAACAGAACCTTTTACCCGTCAAGCCATTTCATCGGATGTTTATCGTGGAGGCATTTCACGAGTCCGTGAAGGAGAGATAGAACAATTCGAGTTCTTTGCTGATGCACGAACAGGAACTGTTGTTGAATTAATTAAACTTTAAAATGAAAACGATCCCGATTAATGGGATCGCTTTTTTATTGCTGTTTTTTTGATTTATAGACCCATGTTAATGGTTTAGTTATCATTTCTACCATGCTGTTTCAACAATTAGAATTGTCAATATTATATGATTTTATACATTAAAACAGCACTTATATTCTCGTGCGTTCAAGTTTATTAATAATTTCTTTTCCTGTCTGATCCCATTTAATTAAACGGTAATGAGCATCGTGATAGAAAATAAATGAATAACCATTCGCTAGTGCTTCAGCCATTATTTTCTCTTTTGCGAAAATAGATGTCATTGGGTAATCATCATATGCCAAGACCCACAGTGGATTTTGATGAGCATGAGTAGGCATTATATCTGACATATGAATAAGTGTTTCTCCATTTTGTTCTAACCTAATAATACTGTGGCCATCACTATGTCCCCCAGTATGAATCATTCGAATACCTGGTAATACTTCTAATTCTTCTTCAAATGTTACTACTTGGGTTTGGATAGCTTCCCAATTTTCTTTCCAATATGTATTTCTTGATCGAATGTTAGGATTTCTGATTTCATCCCATTCAATTGCAGATACAAAGATTTTCGCATTAGGAAATGATGATACGAGATTGTCATTTTCCCACTTAGTCAAACCACTTGCATGATCAGAATGCATATGTGTCATAAGAACAAAGTCTATGTCCTCTGTAAGTAACCCTAAAAAGGCTAATGAATCGTCAAGATGTGATTGTTCTTTTATCCCATTATTTCTTAGCTGCTTTTCATTCATTTTGTTAAAGCCCACACCTGTATCAATTAATAAATTCTTACCTTCAAATTGAATCAAAATTGGGTCTGTACTACATTCAATTTGATTTAATTCATTGACAGGATATTTTTTTGACCATAAAGCTTTTGGAACAACACCAAACATTGCACCGCCATCTAATAATGTAAATCCTCCATTTAACCAGCTTAACTTCATGTCGTGAAATGTATATTGATCCATTTTGTACCCTCCTTTATGTAATATTTTTAGTGTAACAAAAAAACACTATTTTAATCTCTTGACAAAGTCCTTAAGATTTCAATTTTGCTTCTCTATTTAGTAACAAATTGAGATTCTAGACGATAAATCGGGTGTCCTTTTGCAGAAAATTTTTCTTCATATTCTGTCATGATGTTATCCTTTGGTTGATTTACATGTAAATCTAACGATAGATATTTTAATAACATGCCATATTCAGACATGCTTATTAAAGAAAATTCAAAAAGCTCACGATTATCTGTCTTAAAATGAACTTCTCCGTTATCAATCAGGAACGACTCGTACAATTTCAAAAAATTCTCGTGTGACAGCCTTCTTCTAGCATGTCGAATTTTTGGCCATGGATCTGAGAAATTCAAATAAACTCGGCTTACATCGTTCTTCTGAAAAAACTTGGCCGAATGTTCGCCATTAACTTTTAATAATTTTAAGTTTGGCAAGCCAGCTTTAATAGCATTTTCTAGAGCTGACACTATGACACTATCATATAACTCGATTCCCAAATAATTAATACCAGGATTTGCTCTTGCCATTTCCGTTACAAATTGGCCTCTACCAGTTCCAACTTCGATATGTAGTGGGTTATTATTTTGAAAGACTTCTCCCCAATTTCCTCTATAATCTTGTGGATTTGGAATGACAATATGTGGGTGTGCAGTGATAAAATCTTCTGCCCAAGGTTTATTACGTAATCTCATTACTTTATTCCTTCTTTCATACATGCTTTTCAATTACAAATTATCATAGAATTTCTGCCTATCGTCAAGTTCATATTAAATTTGTAATTCGCCATTTTTTTGATTGAACTGAAAACTCGTCTGCAACAAGTGGTGTCGTTTTATTCGCATATTCTCCGTCGGTGTGACGGTACATGGATTCATTCGTTGTTAGTCTAAACGAGGTGGACGTGATTTGATGAACTTCTTTGAATGAAGTATGTTTACCATAAAAGACTGATACAAATAGTAGCATGAGTTTTAGGCGTGATAAATGATGAACTACAGTTATTTCAATCTCTCCATCTGCCGGGTTAGACTGTGGAGAAATTTTCATTCCACCGCCGAAATAAGGCTGATTGCTTATAGTCGAAAACCATACTTCCTCGAATATCTGACAGTTAGTAGGTGTTTCTACTGTTAATGTGAAGTTTTTAAATGTTGCCAACGTCTTCATGACAAAGAATGTGTAAGCAAGCTTGCCTAAACTGAACTTATTTAGAAACTTTTTCACGGGTGATTTATTCACTTGATATGCAACATATGCATCAAAACCAATTCCAGCATTATTAACAAATGTATAGTTTTCACTTCGGGTAATCACATTGCCAATATCCATTTTAAGCGTTTTACTGTCGGATTGTACATATTGATTTACTTCTGTTGCATGTTGAAACGATTGAAACCCTCGTGCAAAGTCATTAGCTGAGCCTGCTCCGATGACGCCTATTATGCAATTAGGACAACTAAGAACACCTTCAATTACTTCGTGAACAGTTCCATCTCCACCAAATGCAAAAATCAATTGGGGTTCACCACTTTGCACACACATTTGCGCTAATTCTGTGGCATGTTTAGGTCTAGTAGTCATATATAATTCGTAAGGGAAATTTAGATCTTTTTTAAACTTCTCCCATCGTTTTAGGGATTTACCATCCCCTGCTGCAGGATTCACAATAAACGTTGTCTTCATTAAGTTGAACCACTTAAAATAATCGTATGAATTGCTTGATAAGATGGTGTTTCCCTCGGATTAATGGCATATACCGAGAAATCAGTTATAGAGAATGACTGTTTTTCGATGTCCATTACTTTTAGAAACATCTCATGCTGTCCACTCCACTTTTTAGCTAGCGTAATATGTGGAACAAACGGCTTTTTGTCTACTTGTAAAAAAAGTGCCAGGCACTTTTCCAAAACGGCCTTTTGTAATAGTTGCAAGCTTAGTTGTTCTTCTATTGCTGTGTAAACTACTCGAGGAGTCAAAGGATTCCCGAATATAGATACCCCGTTAAGTGTGATATCAATTGGCGAAAATTTTTGGGAGAGAGAATCTAACTGACTTAGTAATTGTTTCAACAAATCAGATTCAACTGCTCCTAAATATAGCAAAGTTATATGTAAATCTTCGGCTACCGGAAGTCTTTTGTGTGACCGTTCTAAATGCCAACCTTTTCTTAGATCAACAAGTTGCTGTGCTAAATCTTTAGGTAATTTAATACCGATAAAATAATGTTGCATGCATTCCACCACCTTAATTATACATTTCAGTTTACAGGAATAAATATTTAAAAAATACCCCTCTACCAAGGTAGAGGAGTCAAATTTAAGCATATATAGCTTGATTAATTTTTGCTTCAAATGCTGTTTGTAATTTCTGGGTCCAGTCTCCTGGTAAACCCTTTCCGAGCTTACGTCCATTAATCATGATGACTGGTATTATTTCTGAAGTTGTCGAAGACATAAAGAATTCTTCATTTAAAAACACAGAGGCAAGAGACATAGGTTCTTCAACTACCGGTAATCCAATCTCTTCACAGCAAGCTAAAATAACACGTCGAGTAATGCCATTTAATATTAAGTTTGTAGCAGGATGTGTGTATAGTACACCGTCTTTTATACCGTACATATTAGTGGAAGACCCTTCTGTAATCGAATCTCCTCTATGTAAAAGAGCTTCGAAACAACCGTCTTCATACGCTTCCTGTTTCGCTAATACACTTCCTAATAAGTTCAAACTCTTTATATCACAGCGCAACCATCGGATATCCTCAACTGTTTTGACTGATACACCATTCGTCATTTCTGAGACAGGACGTTGCAACTCTTTCGTATATGCCGTAAGAACTGCCTCCACGGTGTTCGTTGGGAACTGATGTTGACGAGGCGTTGCTCCACGAGTAATTTGTATATAAACTTGACCAGATGTGACTTCATTCGCTTCAATAAGATCGTAAACCATTTTATGAAAAACGTCTTTTGTATATGGAATGACTATCTTTATTTTATCAGCACTTTCGTAGAAACGATCAATATGTTCTGTTGCCGTAAACATGCTACCGTTATATACACGAATTACTTCGTAAATACCATCTCCAAATTGATAGCCACGGTCTTCTTTCGACAATTGAATGTCTCCATCTTTTACTAATCGATCATTCCATAATACCCAAGTCATTGTAAATCCTTCTCTCTATGATTTTTTTGAAGCGAGTTCGCAAATCGCATCCGCGTAAATCGCTACTGCTTTTGTTAAATTCTGTATATCAACAAACTCATCCACTTGATGGGCTACATCCTTTTCCCCTGGGAATAACATGCCAAAAGCTACACCTTTTTTAAGTACACGTGCATATGTTCCACCACCAATTGACAGCAGCGTTGCTTTTTCTCCGGTTTGACGCTCATATACACGAGACAAGCTTTGAATCAGTTCATCTGACTCCTCAATATAATGTGGACTTGAATTGGATATTACATCCACAGAAATAATGTTTTTTCTTAAAGCTGTCTGACACTTCGTTAAATATTTATCAAAATTATATGAAACAGAGTATCGAATGCTAACATCAATTGTTCCACCTATTTTCGGGTCAAAAGTAAGAATTCCTGCATTTAATGTTGTCTCTCCAGATATTTCGTCATGATAGTTAAGAGCCAATACTTGACCTCTTGAATCATTGAAAAAAGACGAGGACACAAACTCTACATATGCTTTCGAACCTGATGTAGTAACAATGTCTTTTAAGAATTCAGCTAAATAGATACCTGCATTAACACCATCGTTCGGTTCCATCGCATGTGCAGACTTACCTTTTATGGTAAGAAAAATCTCGTTTTCATTAATTTTTATTGAACCTTGAAGTTTATGTTGTTTCGTAAATTGCTCGAATTCTTTTTCAATTGATGCATGATTTATATGAATAACCGCTGTTGCTAAGTCAGGGACCATATTGGTTCGAGTGCCTGATTGAAATGATTGCAGTTGCTCCTCTTGTTCTAGTTTTGTTGTTGTAAAGCGCAAGGTGGCAATACCTTTTTCCGCGTTTATTATCGGAAAATCTGCATCTGGAGCAAAGGCGATATGTGGCATTTCTTCTTTTTCAAAGTAGCGTTTCACACAACGAAAACCGCTCTCTTCATCTGTGCCGATAATTAATCGCACTCGCTTGTTTAAAGGAATTCCCGCTTCTTTGACCATTTTCATGGCCATCCAAGCAGCCATCGTTGGACCTTTGTCATCAATGGTGCCTCTTCCATATAAGCGATTATTTTCAATATGCCCTTCAAAAGGTGGGTACGTCCACCCTTTGCCAGCAGGAACAACATCAACATGACCTAAAATACCAAGAAGTTCGTCTCCTTCTCCCATTTCAATATGACCAGCCATATTATCTACGTTTTTTACGATCATTCCAGCATCCTGACCTTTTTTAAGTATCCACTCTAGTGCTTTAAGTGGTTCAGGACCAAACGGCTGTGAACTCGAGGTATGCTCTTCATCCAAAACACTTGGAATTTGAATAAGTTGCTGAAGCTCTTTTAAAAGCTCAGGTTGTTTCTTTTTCGCTTCGTCCAACCAATTAATCACGTGTAAATTCCTCCTGCCACTTTCATAAAGCTATTCTACACCTTTCAAAAAAAAATCATAGGGGCAAACATCATTTTCTTAATTTTCTAACATATATATAGAGTGAATTTTCGTATTTTTTATGACGCTTTTGTAAATTCTCTGTAAAAGTTAGATATTATGCTAGATAAGATGAGTAATTTATTTTATAATTGAATTGTCAGACAACAGTAGTCTGATGAACAATTAGAAAAGGGGCTGTTTACGGCACTCTATTTAATCAACCGAGTCTTCTAATGACTCAATGTCGTCCGCTAGTCTTAGCCAAGAGAACATAAGATGAAGGAGTGTGGTTCAACAAATGAAACCAACTACTGATCGGATGCTTAATCGGATTAAAGATGTGTATATGTTCATCCGAGATCACGGAATTGTAACGACACAAGATTTAGTCGATGAGTTCGGCATCACTCCTCGCACCGTCCAAAGAGATTTGAACGTGTTAGCCTTTAATGACTTGGTCAGCAGTCCGAGTCGTGGCAGTTGGACAACGACGAGCAAACGTGTGAAAATGACATCTTAGATATTGTTCAAACATTTGAACACGCACTTCAATAAAAAAGAATGACCGAGAAATCTCGGTCATTCTTTTTTTTGTAATGTCTCTAATTCTTCCTCAGTTAAATGGCGATAATCCCCAAGCTCAAGTGTTTCATCCAATCTTAGTGACCCCATCGACATACGTTTTAAATATGTCACTTTCTTCCCAACGGATTCAAACATTCGTTTCACTTGATGGAACTTACCCTCCATTATTGTTAACTCAATTTCAGACACTTCTCCGCTTAATAATATAGTAAGTTTACCTGGTTTGGTAAAATAACCATCTTCCAAAGTTACACCTTCTTTAAACTTCTTCACATCATCTTCAGTTACTTTACCTTCAATCACAGCAAAATATAGTTTCGGTACATGTTTTTTCGGAGATAACAACTGATGTGACAAGTGGCCATTATTCGTTAGAATTAACAGCCCTTCCGTGTCTTTATCTAAACGTCCCACCGGAAAAGGCTTAAAGTGCTGCGCTAATGGATCAAGTAAATCAATGACAGTTTGGTCATATTTATCTTCCGTAGCCGAAATAACTCCGGGTGGTTTATTCATCATTAAGTAAATAAATTCTGTATAAATCACTTTTTCACCAAATACTATAATTTGATCAGTATTCGAATCGACATGCATAGATACATCTTTCGCAAAAACGCCATTTACTTCAACCGCTTTTGATTTTAATAAGATTTTTACTTCTTTCCTTGAGCCGTAGCCCATATTAGAAAGTAATTTATCTAATCTCATAATAGAACCACCTTAAAGACCTAATTTTTTCGTGTATTTCGTTAAACGCTCGCCAAATAACTTTTGTGCGATCCCTAAACGAATTCCAATTGCACCATAAACTAATCCGCCGATAGTACCCACAATCAAAATGATAAGAAGAGCTCCAAATTTGGATTCTGCTGGCATAATTTGAAGCAATAACATACGAACAATTACAACCACAATTAGCATCGCTACATTTATCAATGTAATCAGAATAATTCTTCGAACTAATAGCTTAGAACGATAATTTTGAGTGATAACTAAAACCGCGAAATTCATAAAAATTGCGACACTGTAACCGATGATCGTCGCTGCAATAGCGCCATTTGTTTCCCACATGCCAATTAGTGGTGTATTTAACGCTAATTTAATCAATAACCCAATGAGTAAGTTTAGTATAATCCATTTCTGCTGATTGATTCCTTGTAAAATTGCAGCAGTTACTGGGAATAAACTAAACAGAATTGCAACTGGTAAATAATGAGCAAGAATATCAGAACCTATTAAACTTTGTTCATAAAATAAGTGATATAATTCGCTTGCTAAAACCGTCATTCCAATTACTGCAGGAAGTGTTAAAAAGCAAAGCATTTGGAAGGTTTTATCCAGAGTGTTAGACAATTGTTTATGTTCATTAAGTGTAAAGTATTTAGTAACCAATGGAATTAAAGCCATTGAAAACCCCGTAGCAAGCATAACGGGAATCATCACTAATTTATGAGATTGCAAATTCAATATACTTAGATAAACACTTGATTTAGTTGCTTGTTCCGAGTCAATCATTGCTCGATTAAATGTCAGTAAATCAACAAATTGAAACAATGGATTGGCTACGCCTAAAAAGACAACTGGCACTGCATAAACAAGAATCTCTTTATACATATCAGTCAATTTAACATCGTGTGAAGTGGTAGACCCCTGTAGTAATAGATTATATTCTGGTTTCTTTTTACGCCAGTAATAATAAAGGACAACAAGTCCACCAAGTGCACCTATAAACGCAGATAATACAGCTACTTGAATCGCTAATTTAGGTGTCCCATTAAATATGGTTAATACTAGGTAAGCCCCAGCTAATAGAAATAAAATACGCACGATTTGTTCAATCAATTGAGAGACAGCAGTAGGCATCATAAAACTATATCCTTGGAAAAACCCTCTTATTAAACTCATAAAAGGTACAACAATCAGAGCAAAGCTCACCCATCGAATGACATCTGCCACATCAGCAACTGTAAATATTTTCTCCTTCTCACTAATGAATATCTTTGCCAATGGTTCAGCGAAGAAATATAAGAATAGAAATGAAATAAATCCAGTGACCATCATTGCGAAAAGTCCAGACTTCAATAGTCGTCTGCCAGTCTGATAGTCTCCTAATGAATTATATTTAGAAACATATTTTGAAAAAGCTAAAGGCGCTCCTGAAATCGCAACAGCTAGCATAAGATTATATGGAATATATGCATATTGATATAGACCAATATTGTCTTCTCCGACCATCGAATAGAATGGGATAATATAAATAACCCCTAATATTTTTGACAGAAATAATCCAAGTGTTAGAATAGCAGTTCCTTTTAAAAAATTATTTGACATGTTTAACTTCCTGACTTAAATATTTTAACCTACAAGATATTCTACCCCTAGGACAACAAAACCACAAATAGTTTATAATAGAGAAAAAAGAGAAAGTGTGTTTAGACATGTATGATGTGATAATTGTCGGAGGCGGTCCCTCAGGTTTAATGGCAGCCATTGCTGCAGGTGAAATTGGAAAGAAAGTATTACTTCTTGAAAAAGGGAAAAAACTCGGGAAAAAATTAGCCATTTCCGGTGGTGGACGATGCAATGTAACAAATCGGTTAACTCAAGAAGAAATCGTTAAACATATACCGGGAAATGGCCGATTTTTATATAGCCCCTTCTCTGTTTTTAACAACGAAGATATTATTACCTTCTTTGAAGGTCTTGGTGTTGAATTAAAAGAGGAAGATCATGGTCGTATGTTCCCTGTTTCAAATCGTGCACAAGACGTAGTAGATACGTTAGTTCGACAATTGGAAAAGCTACACGTAGATGTTCTCTTCGAACGTCCAGTTGAGAAACTTCTTATGAATGATGAGCAAATTCTAGGTGTGAAGCTTAAAAATGGCGAAGAATTACTGAGTAAGTCAGTTGTTCTAGCGGTTGGTGGGAAAGCTGTTCCACAAACTGGCTCTACTGGCGACGGCTATCCTTGGGCGGAACGCGCAGGACATACAGTCACTAAATTATATCCGACTGAAGTTCCTTTGTTGTCAGATGAACAGTTCATACGTTCAAAGGAACTTCAAGGGTTGGCACTTCGTGATGTAGCCGTATCTGTTTTAAATAAAAAAGGAAAAGTACTTATTACACATCAAATGGACATGTTATTTACCCACTTTGGTTTAAGTGGTCCTGCCATTTTACGTTGCAGTCAGTATGTAGTCAAAGAACGAATGAAAAATGGCGAATTACCTGTGAATATGGTGATTAACGCCTTGCCAAATGAAAATGCAGAATCTGCTTTTCAACTATTATTTAAGTTAATGAAAGAAGATGCGAAAAAATCACTTAAAAATGTTTGGAAAGGTATCGCACCAGAACGTTGGTTATTATTTTTACTTAATCGTGCTGGGATAGAACCAAATGAAATTGGTGCTAATCTGTCAAACGAAAGAGTTCGTGATTTGGCAGTCTTATTGACATCATTTACGATGAAAGTAAATGGAACACAACCGATTGAAAAAGCATTTGTCACCGGTGGCGGAGTGTCTATTAAAGAGATTGAACCCAAAACAATGGCTTCTAAGAAAAAACCAGGTTTGTATTTCTGTGGAGAAATCTTAGATATTCACGGCTATACTGGTGGCTACAATATTACATCCGCACTCGTAACAGGGAAAATTGCAGGCATGAGTGCTGCTCTATATGCAAAAAACATTCCTTTTGAACCAGTTGAGTATTGAAATAAGATGACTGTTTTAACAAATAATTTAAGATGTACCTGCTATAAAAAGATTTTACACAAATTATCGACTTGAGTTTCCGGGTCGCTTTGAATTTTAACCTGATGAACCATAGCCTCTATAATAAAAGACGCCTAATAAAGTGACGTTATTACTTTATTAGGCGTCTTTCGTATAGATAATTTTGTGGCGTATTCGTGACCGTCACTTTAATCGAATGTGAGAGGCCAATTTTGATAGTCGTGTATCTTATCTTTTAGTTACCTGAATTCGAATAAGCGAGAGATGGCATTGGCCACCTCTCGCTTATTTAGATCTCTTGGTCCGATGTTACGTTACCCAGCAAAATAAAAGGCAATAGCGAATGAAATCAATGAAATGACAAAGACACTTATGGCCATTCGTTTATTTGGTCTTGATATTTCTGGGTGACGTAAAATCGTGAAAAGTTTCCAGGAAAATGCGAGTATTACAAGTAAAATCACCAAAAGTATTGGTTCCATTAGCCGACCACAATATTAACTAACTTACCTGGGATTGCAATTAGTTTCTTAATGTCTTTACCATCAAGAATTTCAATTACTTGTGTATCTTCTAACACTACTTTTTCCAACTCTGCTTTCGTAAGATCTTTACTCACGACAATTTTGGTGCGAATTTTCCCGTTAAATTGAATGACCATTTCAATTTCATTTTCAATTAATTTAGATTCATCAAATGTAGGCCATGTCTCATAAGAAATTGTTTCAGTTGCTCCAAGCTTTTCCCATAGCTCTTCAGCTATATGCGGTACAAGTGGCGCTAATAATTGAACAAATCCTTTTGCATATTCAATCGGAATTTGGGACGTTTTATATGCCTCATTAATAAATACCATCATTTGTGAAATTGCTGTATTGAACCGAATACCTTCATAGTCTTCAGTCACTTTTTTAACAGTTTGATGATATCCTTTTTCAAGTTTCCCATCATTTGCTTTGACAATTTTACTACTAACTGAACCGTCTTCATTGATAAACAAACGCCAAATGCGGTCTAAGAATCGACGAGCACCGTCAAGTCCATTTTCTGACCAAGCAATGGATGCGTCAAGTGGACCCATAAACATTTCATATAAACGAAGAGTATCAGCCCCATGGCTTTCCACGATGTCGTCAGGATTTACTACGTTCCCTTTAGATTTAGACATTTTTTCGTTATTTTCTCCCAAAATCATGCCTTGGTTGAATAGTTTTTGGAATGGTTCTTTGGTAGGAACAACCCCAATGTCATACAGCACCTTGTGCCAGAATCTAGCGTACAACAAATGAAGTACTGCATGTTCTGCCCCACCAATATAAATATCCACTGGTAACCAACGCTTTATTAATTCAGGATCCGCGATTGCTTGATCGTTTGTTGGATCTAGATAGCGAAGATAATACCAACAGCTACCTGCCCAGTTTGGCATCGTATTGGTCTCACGACGACCTTTCATACCTGTTTTCGGATCTACTACATTAACCCACTCTTCAATTTTGGCAAGTGGCGATTCTCCTGTTCCACTTGGTTTTATATCTGTTGCTTTCGGCAAAATTAATGGAAGGTCAGCTTCATCAATTGCTTTAGTAGTGCCATCTTCCCAGTGGATAACTGGAATCGGTTCTCCCCAGTAACGTTGACGGCTAAATAACCAGTCGCGCAGGCGATACGTCACTTTCTTTTCACCCGCACCATTTTCTTCAAACCAAGCAATGGATTTTTCAATTGCTTGTATTTTATCCAGTCCATTTAGGAAATCAGAGTTTATGTGTTTGCCTTCTCCAACATAAGCTTCTTTTGTAATATCTCCGCCTGCCACAACTTCAACAATTGGAAGGTCAAATTGCTTCGCAAATTCATAGTCACGATCATCATGAGCCGGAACAGCCATGATTGCTCCAGTACCATAAGTAGCTAAGACATAATCAGCAATCCAAATTGGCATTTTCTCTCCATTTACTGGATTTAAAGCGTACGCACCCGTAAACACACCCGTTTTTGATTTAGCTAGATCAGTCCGTTCCAAATCACTTTTCAACTTTACAGAATCTATATAGCTTACTACTGCTTCACGTTTGTCTTCAGTTGTAATGTCTTTTACTAAAGGATGTTCCGGTGCCAGCACAGCATAGGTAGCACCAAAAATTGTATCTGGTCGTGTTGTAAATCCTCTGAACGCATGGTCAGAACCTTCCACTTTAAATGTCAGTTCGGCACCTTCTGAGCGACCCACCCAGTTACGCTGCATGTCTTTAATACTTTCTGGCCAATCCAAATCATCAAGATCTTCAATTAAGCGATCTGCATACGCTGTGATTTTTAACATCCATTGCTTCATTGGACGTCTTTCAACAGGATGTCCGCCACGTTCTGACTTGCCATCAATGACTTCTTCATTTGCAAGAACTGTTCCAAGAGCAGGACACCAGTTCACAGCCACTTCATCAATGTAAGCTAAGCCTTTTTTATGAAGTTGCAAGAATATCCATTGTGTCCATTTGTAATAAGACGGATCAGTTGTATTAACTTCTCGTTCCCAATCATATGAAAATCCAAGTTCTTGAATTTGACGTTTGAATGTAGCGATGTTTTTCGCTGTAAATTCAGCAGGGTCGTTACCCGTATCCAGCGCATATTGTTCTGCAGGTAATCCGAATGCATCCCAGCCCATCGGATGTAGTACATTGTAACCTTGCATACGCTTAAAACGACTTAATATATCAGTAGCGGTATAGCCTTCTGGATGTCCCACATGCAACCCTGCTCCTGACGGGAATGGGAACATATCAAGTGCATAAAACTTTGGTTTTGATGGATCTTCACCCGTTTTAAATGTGTTATTTTGTGCCCAATGCTTTTGCCATTTCTTTTCAATGTGTAAATGATTAAAATTCATACTTTTTTCCTCCCATTGATGAGAAAAACACATATTTATACCACGATAGTAAAATATAATGTTTTTTCTTCTGCTGATTTTCAAAAAAATAAAAAAACCCTCGTCCATTAGTCAAAAGACTAAGGGACGAGAGTTATACATATACTCCCGCGGTACCACCCAAATTAGCAAAGAATTGCTCAACTTGTTTCCTTAACGCGGAAAACGGCATCGGTTACTACTACTTCACCACTGCAGACTCCAAGGCGAGTTCGATAAGTTGTGTTACCGACTTCCACCACCCGTCGGTTCTCTAGTAAACACAAGATTATGTACTAATCCTCTTCACAGCCTAACACTATTGTTTTTTATTGTAATCGAAGTTTTCAGAAAGCACAAGCGCTATTGGACGGTATACCCCCCATCTAGAACGACTGCCTGCCCTGTCATCCCTTTTGCACCTTCACTTGATAAGAACATCGCTAAATCAGCAATTTCTTTCACATCAAGCAAACGCTTTTGAGGAACGAGTGGATAGATCACATCTTCGAGCACGGATTCTAGTGGAACTTTTCGAGTTGTCGCAAGATCTTGTAGTTGATTACGTACAAGTGGCGTGTCTACATACCCTGGGCAAATAGCATTAACGGTAATACCTGCAGTAGCTGTTTCAAGTGCAGCAACTTTCGTTAAACCGATGACTCCGTGTTTTGCAGAGTTATAAGCTGCTTTTCCAGCAAATCCTACTAATCCATTAATGGATGCCATATTGATAATTCGTCCAAATCCTTGTTTTCTCATCTGTGGTAATACATTTTTCGTGGCTATAAATGGAGCAGTTAACATAATTTTTATTAGTAATTCAAAACGTTCTGTTGGAAAATCTTCTAACATGGCTACATGTTGCATACCTGCATTGTTAATCAAAATATCTAGTCTTCCAAAATGAGCAATCGTTTCTTCAATTGATTTCACAATATCAGATTCTATGGTTACGTCGCATTTTAAACCAATTGCATTGAATCCAAGTGAATTTGCTGCTTCTTTTACTTTTTCTTCATTCAAATCAGTCAAAACCACTTTCGCACCTGCTTGAGCAAACTCGCGAGCGATTTCAAAACCAATTCCTTGTGCTGCACCTGTAATGAATAAAACTTTATCTTTTACCATTATATGTCCCTCCATCGAAAAATACCGTTTGCACCCAATCCAGGGTTTGATGATAATTTCTTATATTGTTATTCATTGGCTTGTCAATTCAAGTTAAGAAAAAAATCAGCCGCACGAGGCGGCTGAATACAATTAATTAATACCAATACCAAATGAGAATAATATGATAGCGATTATTACTCCAATGACCGGAGTTACGACTGTTGTCGCTGCTACAGCCCAGTAAGCTGCACTATATTTTTCCCCACAGATGGAATGAATAGTTGTAACAACATAGCCATTATGTGGAAGTGAATCAAGTGCTCCAGATGAAATGGCCACAACACGGTGTAACGCTTCAGGGTTAACACCAGCATCCATATAACCTGGTGCTAATAATGGTAAAGCAATAGCTTGCCCACCAGAAGCTGAACCAGTCATACCTGCGATAACCGATACGGCTACTGCTGCGCCAATCAATGGTGAACCAGGAAGACTTGCCATTGCATCAACAGCTACACCGAAAGCAGGAACCGCTTTGGCTACTCCTCCGAAACCTACAACCGCAGCCGTGTTACCAATTGCGATAATCGCACCTACAGTACCCGCAGAAACTGCTTCCCATGGTGCTTTAAAGTATTTCCAACTAACGATAAATGTTGCAATAATTCCACCAAGCAAGGCAACAATTAACGCTGAAGTTTTTAATTCATCGTGGAAAATGAACGAAATTACCAGTACAACCAATAATGGAATCATTGATAAGAAGGGATTAGGTAATGGCCTTGTGACATCAAATGTAGGATCCGTCTCACGATTTTCAAAATGCTCACCTTTATTGACTGCTTTACTAATAATTTTTTTCAACCACCAGTACCCAAAGACTGCCATGAATGCAGCTACGATAAGACTAACTTCCCATCCTGCAAACTGATTAGTCCCTAAAAATGGAATTGGAATCCAGTTTTGAATTTCTGGAGAACCCGCAGAAGTCATCGTGAATGTAACAGACCCTAATGCTAACGTCGCTGGGATAAAACGACGTGGTAAATCTGCTTGTTTAAATAACGAAATAGCCATTGGATATACAGAAAATGCTACGACGAACAAACTAACTCCACCGTATGTAAGAACAGCACAAGCAAGTACAAGTGCAAGCACAGCAAATTTCATGCCTAATTTCTCAACAAACCATTTTGCAACTGCATCAGCAGCACCACTGTCTTCCATTACTTTCCCGAAAACAGCACCTAGTAAGAACATAAGATACCAAGCTAATATGAACGATGTAAAACCTGTCATATAACTGGTAACGAAGTTTGGAGCTCCTTCCGCAACCAATTGAGGAAATAATGGCAATCCACTCATCAGAGCGACAAATAAAGCAGCGACTGGACCACCGATCAGAATGTTAACACCTTTCAACGTTAAGGTAATAAGTAAAGCTAGTCCCCCTATAAGACCAATCATACCTAACACAATACTAGTATCCATGAACAAATTTCCCCCGAAATTTTATTAAGACGATTTACAACTGAACATTTTCTTTTACATTAGTTACATCTAGAGAAGCTTCAGTAGAATCAATGACGTCTTGAACAGAGAATCCTTCGAAAACTTCTTTTAAAACTAAACCACTTGGAGTTACTTCAATTAATCCACGTTCCGTAATAATTTTGTTTACTACGCCTTTACCGGTTAACGGCAAGTCACATTGTTTTTTAATTTTGGCAGAACCGTCTTTTGAAACATGATCCATAATGACAATGATTTTCTTGGCACCATGTACTAAGTCCATTGCGCCACCCATTCCTTTAATCATTTTCCCTGGAATCATCCAGTTAGCAAGATCCCCAGTCTCTGAAACTTCCATACCACCTAGAATGGCAACATCAACGTGGCCACCGCGAATCATTGCAAATGATTCAGCACTTGTGAAAAATGCAGAACCGGGAATAGTAGTCACCGTTTCTTTACCTGCATTAATTAAATCTGGATCAACTTCATTTTCTGTAGGATATGGTCCTATACCTAGCAATCCATTTTCTGATTGAAGAACAACCGTTTTATTAGGAGAAATATAGTTAGCAATTAATGTAGGCATCCCTATTCCTAAATTCACATAATCCCCGTCTTCAATTTCTTGTTCAGCTCGAATAGCAATTCGTTCTCTAGAATTTACTTTTCCCATGTTGTTTGTCTCCTCCTGTCCTATGAACGAGTCGTTAAACGTTCAATCCGTTTTTCTTGTGATGCTTGTAGTAGTCCTTGCACATAAATGCTTGGTGTATGAATAGAGTGCGGATCCAAGTCGCCTGTTTCCACAATTTCTTCTACTTCTGCAATTGTGAATTTCCCTGCAGCTGCCATCATCGGATTAAAGTTCTGAGCTGTTTTGTTATAGACAAGATTACCAAACTTATCAGCTTTCGCTGCACGTACAAGAGCAAAATCAGCACGTAACGCTTCTTCAAGTACATATTCTTTGCCATCATACTCACGAATTTCTTTTCCTTCAGCTATTATTGTTCCAACGCCTGCCGGTGTAAAGAATGCGGGAATACCAGCACCACCTGCACGAATTTTTTCTGCTAAAGTACCTTGTGGCGTCAACTCCACTTCAATCTCACCAGATAATACTTGACGTTCAAATTCTTTATTTTCACCAACATATGAACCAATCATTTTTTTGATTTGTCTATTTTTCAATAAAAGACCGAGACCCCAGTCATCTACACCACAGTTATTTGAAATGATTGTTAAATCTTTTACTCCTTTATCTACAAGTGCAAGAATCATTTTTTCAGGTATTCCTACTAAGCCGAAACCACCTACCATTAAAGTCATGCCATCTTGAATTTGTTGTACAGCCTCTTCTGCAGAAGAATATATTGGCTTCATCAGGTTTCCTCCTTACAAGAATTAGTTAAAATTTTGTGAAAAAGCGCTTTCATTAGTTATTAAAACAGATGCGGAATATTCACGCAATAGCACTTGTGACAACTTTTTGTCGAGACTTACTACTTACCAGTCCGAAATATCGGATATTATTAAAAAAATTCAATAATACCACATTTTAGCAGAATAATATAATCCGGAATCCCGGAAACTAGTCCGCTTTTTCGGAATTAGGTCATAAGTTGTGTTTTTTTATTTTTTCATATAATGTCGAACGACTAAGACCTAATTGTTTAGCAATTACTCTCTTATCTTTTTCATCTTCTAATAATTCTTGAATCATTGTACGTTCCAGGTCCTCAATCGCATCTTGTAAATTCACAAATTGATTAAGAGACTTTCTCCTTGCTAGCTTTAATTGTTCTGGTAAAACTGAAGGCTCAATTATTTCATCTTCGGCTAAATACACAGCTGCTTGTATTACATTTTGTAGTTCTCGAACATTTCCAGGCCAATGGTAGCTTTGTAAGTACTCTCTAGTTTTGCTAGCGAGTACTAGCCTACGTTTTCCTACTTTTAATATATATTGCTGTAAAAATGTATTCGCTAGTTCTGTAAAATCTTCCATTCGTTCTCGCAACGGGGGGATGCGTAGCGTAATGGTTTGGATACGATAGTACAAATCTTCCCGGAATTTGCCTTGTTCAATTAAGTGTTCAATTGGTCGATTAGTGGCTGCAAGTATACGTACACTTACTTGAGTAGAGATATGTGAGCCAATTGGTTCAATCTCTCCTTCTTGAATAGCACGAAGTAGCTTCGCTTGAATGGTGAGTGGCATGGCACCAATTTCATCAATAAACAAGGTACCTTTATCGGCTAATTCAAAACGACCTTTTCTAAATATATTTCTGGATTCATCATAACTACCAAAAATCTCTTCTTCTAGTAATTCAGCTGGAATAGCTGCACAATTAATTTTCACAAAGGGCAAATCTGTTCGATCGGATTGTTCATGGATACTTTGTGCAAATAGCTCTTTTCCTGTTCCACTTTCTCCTTCAATTAAGACGGACAAATCGCTTGGTGCAATCATTTGAATCGTTTCTTTTATCGAGCGAATCGCTTTAGAGCTTCCTTTTATATCTTCTAAATGGGATTTGGGTTCAGAATTTTCTGAAATCATCTGAATTTTATCCATAGTCGTCCTTACATGAGAACTTAATTTTTTCCAATCAGTCATATCACGAAAAACGACACTTCCAAAAGCACCAACAATCTCTCCATCTACAATTAATGGCACGCGATTCGCAAGCATATATGTCCCCTTAATGTAATGTGGGGATGCTACATCGGCTAATCCAGATTTTATAACTTCGTGCATTTTAGTGTTTTCTATAACTTCTTCTACGGGTTGACCAATTGCTTGAGTTCGCGAAACTTCTAAAAATTCACAGTAATCTTCATTAATATATAGAATACGAGCATCTTTATCGACCACAACAAACCATTGAAATGCATTTTCAAGTATTTGTGTAAGGACAGACTCTGGTAAATGTTGAAATACAGAATTCATTTTCTCACCCCTCCTTTGCGATTCGTTCTTTTCTATTTTCCCAAACTATACGTAATTATGCAAAAATTGAATTAAATTATGGTAGAATTACTTAATAGAAAAGTACTTTTATGTGAAATTAGCAATGAAATACGATACAGGTAAGGTGTCAGTTTAATGAAACTTGAACGAGTTCTACCATTTGTAAAAACATTATTAAAAAGGACAATTTCTCCAGGTGATACTGTGATTGACGCTACAGCTGGCAATGGGCATGATACACTCTTCCTTTCGCAATTAGTGGGCTCTACAGGGCATGTTTACGCCTTTGATGTTCAAAAAACAGCCATTGATGCTACGCTTTTACGTTTAGACGAAATGAGAGCTCATGCAACTGTTATCCATGCGGGTCATGAATTGATAGCGCAATATGTTACAAAAGAAATTTCAGCTGCTGTTTTTAATCTTGGCTATTTGCCTGGCGCAGACCATTCGATCATTACTCAATCTAAAACGACTATTACTGCCATTAAAAGTTGTCTCAAGTTAATAAAAGTTGGTGGACTGGTTGTGCTGGTTGTTTATCACGGTCATGAGGGTGGAGATGATGAGAGAGATGCATTAATTGACTATTTACAAAGTCTCCCTCAATCCTTTGTAAATGTATTAAAATACGAATTTATTAATCAAAAAAACCATCCGCCATTTGTTTTGGCGATTGAAAAAATAAAACAACAATGAAAACCTAAAGGAAGCTATTTATTTAGCTTCCTTTAGGTTTTTTTGAATATCTTTATGAAAATTGGAAAAACTAGGAGTATCATCTTTATACAAGGAGAGCCATATGCCAAAAATTCAATCTGTCAATTCTTTTCTTCCTTCTTATAATTACTCTCAACAAGATGCATCCACTTTATTAAAGCATTTATTTACTGACCATTACCCAGATTTAGATCGGATGCTCAAAGTTTTTGAAAATGGTGAAATCCAATCCCGACAATTTTGCGTACCAATTGAATGGTTTGAACATTCCCATGATTTAGAAGAACGCAATCGATTATATATTGAATTAGCCACTTCTTACGGAGTATTGGCCATTAATGCATGCCTTCAAAATAAAGAACTTTTGGTTGATTCTGTTCATCCTTCCGAAATTGACGCCATTTTCTTTATCTCGAGTACAGGTTTTTCTACACCTAGTATTGATGCACGTATTATTAACGAACTCCCTTTTTCTGATTCTATTAAACGGATTCCTATATGGGGGTTGGGCTGTGCTGGTGGTGCTTCTGGTTTAAGTCGAGCGAATGATTATTGTTTAGCCCATCCTACGGCGAAGGTGCTCGTGTTATGTGTGGAGTTATGTAGTTTAACATTCCAACCCAATGACTTTACCAAAAGTAATTTAATTGGTGCTTCTTTATTTGCTGATGGTGCTGCTTGTGCCTTAGTTTGTGGGAATGAGGTCGAGATAGGTTCTAAGAAAAATTGTCCAGTAGTTATTGCAACTTCTTCTAAAATTATGGCCAATTCAGAAAATGTCATGGGCTGGGCTATAAAAAATGATGGTCTGCATGTAATTTTTTCTAAAAGTATTCCATCGATTATAGAAAAGTGGCTTGAGCCCTTTGTTACGGAGTTTTTATCGGAGCATCATCTAACTTCGATTCAACTTGACCATTTCATTGCACATCCAGGAGGAAAAAAAGTATTATCTGCATACGAGAAAGCGCTTGGATTCGACTCTTCAAAAACAGCTATATCAAGAGATATCTTAAAAAGACATGGCAATATGTCCTCCCCAACAGTTCTTTATGTATTAGAAGCATTTATGAAGTTGGATTGTTCTCCTGGAGAAAAAGGATTATTAACAGCCCTAGGTCCAGGATTTAGCGGTGAGCTGGTGTTACTTGAATGGCAGTAGAAATGATCGTTTTCATAAGTGTAATAGGATTTGTCATCGTTCAAAGAATTGTTGAACTATTTGTCGCTCGAAATAATGAAATATGGATGCGTTCACAAGGTGCCTATGAAGTCGGTGCCAGTCACTATCCGTTTATGTTGGCTATACATGTTGGGTTTTTTATTAGTTTAATCTTTGAGTTTGTCATTTTGGGGCGAAGTCTATCGGCTAACTTCTTGCTATTCCTCGTCATTTTTTTGGTTCTGCAAATGATGAGAGTGTGGGTTATTTCTTCTCTAGGTAGATTTTGGAATACGAAAATCATCGTTTTACCAGGTGCTCCTGTGGTTAATAAAGGACCATTCCGACTCATTAAACATCCTAATTATATTGTCGTATCCTGTGAAATTTTTATTATCCCATTAATGTTTGGAGCTTATTTTACGGCACTGGTGTTTACTTTATTGAATTTAATTATTTTGAGCATACGTATTCCTATTGAAGAGGCGGCATTGCGTGAAGTGACTAATTATAAGCAAGTGTTTTAATTAATATGAATTTTAGGCTTTAGGTTTAGCAACTATTTTGATTAGGAGTTGATCTTTCGTTTAATCGGCTTCGATTCATTTTTTATCCGCTTCACAACAGTTTTATTCGGCTTCAACAAAGATTTTATCCGCTTTATCAATGTTTAACTCGAATTAACCCATTTTTTACCAATAAATACACTTTTATTACATGTCATATTGCCAAGTGAAAAAGCAAGTAGCATTTAGCTACTTGCTTTTTGGTATTATTGATTCGCTTAAGTGTGATGAACTCAGATTATTATTTTTCAAAAATAATATCGCCAGCAATAATTGTTTTCATTACTTGTGCTTCTAGTACTTGTTCATCTGGTCCAATAAATAAGTCGCGATCAAATACTGTTAAATCTGCATCAAAATTGATATCAATATAGCCTCGTTGGTGTTCTTTGCTAATAGCTTGCGCACTACCAATTGTGTATAGAGCAATTGCTTCATAACGACTAAGTTTTTCTTCGGGCTGATAGCCATCGTGAGTTTCTCCCGGTTTTTTCCTTGCAATCGCTGCGTATAGACCTAGACGTACATCTACTTCTTCAATTGGCGAGTCTGACCCACCACTGCATATAATTCCGCGCTTTATTAACTTTTTCCATGCGTATGCCCAGTCAAGTCGAGCTTCTCCTAATCGGTCTTTAACCCATGGGAAGTCTGAAGACACAAAACTAGGCTGAATATCCAAAACGATATTTAGTTTTTGCAAGCGTATAACTAAATCTTCACGCAATACATTGGCATGAATTAAACGATCTCGTTTCCCTAATGGAACAGGATGTTTTTCAATTGCCAATATAATCATTTCCATGCCTAAGTCACCTATTGCATGAACCGCTATCGCTTGTCCGTAAGATCGCGCTTTTGCTACAAGCATATTTAATTCATCTTGTGAATGAATTGACACACCATGAGTTGTCGGGTCATCCGCATACGGTTTACTAAGTAACGCTGTACGTCCACCAAGAGCGCCATCTATAAATATTTTCATGGCACCGGGTTCAATCCATGGCTCGTCGTATGTCGCTTCTTCCATCATTTTGTCAATCACTGTATGGTGACGCAACAAATTTACACGGAATTTTCGTCCATTCCCAATAACTTGTTTAAAGGCTTGAAGTGGTTTAGGATAATCTCCGTAATAACTCATGTCCTCAGTATGAACTCCAGTAAACCCACGTGATACTAAATCTTCTACTGCAGCCTCTAATGAAAGAACCAATTGTGTGATGGACACTTCTGGAACGTGTTTTTCAACAAATGCTTTTGCTCCATCCAGCAAATAACCTGTAGGTTCGCCCATCTCATCTCTTACAATGACACCGTCATTTGGATCAGGAGTATCCTTTGTGATTCCTGCTATTTCAAGTGCAGCTGAATTAACAATTACAGCATGACGGCAAACTCTTTTTAACATAAGTGGGCTCGTTGACAACTTATCTAGATCATAACGAGAAAGTATTTTTTTATCTGCAAAATTGTTTTCATTCCAACCTTCCGCAACAAACCATTCGCCACTTGGATGTTGCTTCAAAAGTTTTTGCAAATCCTTAGTCATTTCTACTGAAGATGTGTAAGTAGAAAGATCGATGTACCGCAATTTATCTCCGTGTCCAATCATATGTATATGGCTATCAACAAATCCAGGATAGACAAACGAACCCTCTAAATCGACCAATTCCTCAGCAAGATTCTTTAAATCTTCAAACAAACCAATTTTAATAATTTTCCCATTTTCCACTAATATGGCTTCTATTGTATCGACTGAATTTTTCATCGTATAAAACGTTGCATGATGAAAACAAATTTTTGTCATGTTAGCACCCCTCTTTCTTTAAGAATAAAACAAAAACCGTCACATTCACAATAGAATGCAGACGGGTTTGACAATTTTTTTTGTGATAAGAGTTTCTAACATACTTATAGAGCCCTTTTCTAAGGCTTCTAGTCTTTTTATTTGAGCTACCTGTTCAACTGCCCTTGTTTCCCTCTTGATTGAACAGTAGGGACTGTTACATAGGTATATAAAGAAATTTTGAACATAAGAAAAAACCGATACCTGTGATTTTTTCCCAGATATCGGTTTAACTTATTCGGAAATTTTTAAGCTTCTGATTCCCAGAATCACTTGCGCAATAAATGCTAAGCCACAAAAGACAATTGCTATATAGCCAATCCAATCTAGCGGATCTAACATCATCGTGCGAATGAATAATAATGCCATAAGTAAAGCAATTGTAAAGTTCACTAAATACGTTTTATTTGTATGAGAAAATTTCTTCATAATAAAATATACACAAATTCCCGTAATGATAATAAATATGGATAGAATATTTGCCAAGATATAATTCTCCTTTTTTCCTTTTACTATAACAGAAAAAAACATCGCCCAACCTTAGTTGGGCGATTGTTTATTTTTTCTTCAAGTTGTCGTTATATTCGATCCAGAAATCAGCATTTTTAATACCAAGTTTCCTTGGGTCAAATACAGGATCTTTTCCTTCTTTTTTCTGTGCCTCGTAATCTTTTAGTGCTAGGAGTGCTGGTTTTGCAATGATCAGAATCGCTATTAAGTTTAGCCACACCATTAATCCTAAACCAACATCGCCTAGTGCCCACGCAAGACCCGCTTCACGAACTGTTCCTAAGTATGCTGTGATTAAGATAACAATTTTTAAAACAAAAATTCCTACCCGCTTAGCATTCCCTCTTAATAAGTACACAACATTTGTTTCTGCCATATAGTAATAAGCCATAATTGTAGTGAAAGCAAAGAAGAATAATGCAATAGCTACAAATCCAGCTCCAATACCCACACCTGGTAATGCTGAGTCAATTGCTGCTTGTGTATAACCTGGTCCAGCTTCTACTCCAGAGAGTCCCTCATATACGAAATCTCCTTTTCCAGAATCTAATTGAACATTGTACATGCCTGTAAATATAATCATGAAAGCAGTTGCTGAACACACTAATAGTGTATCAATATACACTGAAAAGGCTTGAACTAAACCTTGCTTAACTGGATGAGATACTTCTGCTGCTGCTGCTGCGTGAGGACCAGTACCTTGACCGGCTTCATTAGAATAAATTCCTCGTTTTACGCCCCAAGCAATTGCAGCACCAATCATCCCACCAAAAGTAGAATCAAAACCAAATGCGCTTGAGAAGATTAATTTAATTGCTCCTGGAAGCTCAGTAATATTCATACCGATAATGATAACTGCCATGATCATATATGCAATTGCCATAAACGGTACTACTAATTGAGCGACGTTTGCAATTCGTTTTACTCCACCAAGAATGATAATCCCAAGAATAACGACAATAGCTGCACCTGTAATCCAACGTTCAAGTCCAAATGCATTTTCCATACCGATTGCAATTGAATTTGATTGAATACCTGGCATTAATACTGACATTGCTAATAACGCTGCTAGCGCAAATAGAACTGCATACCACTTAATACCAATACCTTTTTCTATGTAATAGGCAGGTCCACCACGATATTGTCCCTCGTCCTTCACTTTATATATTTGAGCTAGTGTTGATTCGATAAATGCAGAAGATGCTCCGATGAAAGCTATAGCCCACATCCAAAAAACAGCACCCGGTCCACCAAACGCAATCGCTGTTGCGGTACCTGCAATATTACCTGTTCCCACTCGACCAGATAATGCTATTGCTAAAGCTTGAAATGAAGAAACCCCAGCATCCGATTTTTTCCCTTTAAAAATTTGAAGAACCATGTCTTTAAATAATCTTACTTGTACAAAACGAGTAAGTATTGAAAATAAAAGTCCAACTGCTAAACATCCATAAATCATCCATGGTCCCCAAAGAAAATCATTTAATGTACCAATGAAATTTTCCACCTTTTTTCCCCCTTTGTCTAGTTCACAAGTTTGTCACACAATTCACTATATTACAAAATGTATATGTGTACAAGACTAGGAGCAGAAATAAATTTCTTGATTTATTAAAATATTATGTGTAAGCAGAAAAAGAATATCTTTCTATGAATCTCGTTAGCTTTAGTCAAAAAAAGTAGACACTCTTATTTAGAGGGTCTACACAATATAACCAATTGAACGCAAAACATTGTTCATAAAAGATTCAGTATATAAAAATACATCTTCACGTTCCGGTTCATGAAATAAATCATGGAAGCAATTTTCCCACTCTTTATATTGAATTTCAGAAAGTTGTTGTTTTTGCAACCAATGCCTTGAGTATGTGCGATCAGTTATTTTATCTCGCTCTGCCGTCATCATTAAGACCGGTAAGTTTTGAATACTTTCTGATTTTGTAGAAGTAACTTTCATTAAGTTTTGTAACTCACGATACCATTTCAATGTAATGGTTGTTTTATAGAGATGATCATCTTTATCTTGCGTATATACATCATAATTTCTCGTCAACTGTTTTATCGTCACTTCATGTGTGCTTTTTACATTTCCAGTTAACTTGCCCATACTCGACAGAGCACTCGATAATTTAGATGCGTGGATTTGTAAGTGTAACCATGGAGAAGTTAGTATTACTGCCGCACATTCAATTGATTTTTCTTGAAGTGCATGCATCACTAGTGTTGCTCCTAACCCATGTCCCATAACAAATACTGGCAAGTTATACGAAAGAGAGGCTTCTACCAATTGATCGATATACGCATTATACGATTTAAAATCTTCATCATGGGCATTTTTGGCTCGAGCAGCTTCTCCATGCCCTGGCAAGTCTCCCATTACGACATGAAAACCCGAACTTCTAAACTTTTCAATTAACCATGCGTATCTACGATGATGCTCATACGCACTATGAATTATTGCAATGACAGCTTTAGCTTGTCCATCAGCTTCCCATTTCCACATGAACATCGCCCCTTCTCTCTTACATTCTATAAAGTTATCTTCTTTATATTCCTCTTTTTTTGTATAATGAAACCATATCCCAATAAAGAAATGAGGTTATAAAATGATTTACCCGTTTAAAGATAAGACACCTATTATTGATTCGTCTGTATATATTGCTGATTATGTCACAATTAGTGGTGATGTGACAATCGGTCCAGAGTCTACAATTTGGTTTAATACAGTAATTCGCGGCGACGTGAACGCAACTCGGATTGGTCGTAAAGTGAACATTCAAGATTTATGTTGCCTACACCAAAGCCCAACCGCTCCACTAATTTTAGAGGATGAAGTAACAATTGGCCATCAAGTAACTTTACATAGTTGTACGATTCGCAAAGGAGCCTTGATTGGAATGGGTTCAATTGTCCTAGATGGAGCTGAAATTGGCGAAGGTGCATTTATTGGCGCTGGTAGTTTAGTGCCTCAAGGTAAAATTATCCCACCAGGGATGCTAGCTTTTGGGAGACCCGCAAAAGTAGTTCGCGAATTAAATACTGAGGACTTACTAGATATGGAGCGAATTATACAAGAGTACGCGGAAAAAGGACAGATTTATAAAAGTATGCAAATAACAACCTAATCTTCGCATGAACTAGAAATGACCGGTGCTTAATATACACCGGTCATCTTATGTTTAAATGCTTGCTACATGTGATGAGGAATTATTGACGACTTGGTTTATTCCTGTACAAATCAATTTCCCCATAAAAATGCCGTTCCAGAATTAACTGGAACGGCATTTTTATGTTAGTTGTTTGCTTTTTCTTTCAAAGCTGCTGCTTTGTCAGTTTTTTCCCAAGATAAATCTATGTCTGTTCGACCAAAGTGCCCATAAGCAGCAGTTTGCTTATAAATTGGTCGACGAAGATCTAACATTTTAATAATCCCAGCTGGTCGTAGGTCGAATAATTCGCGAACTAAACCAACTAGTTTGGATTCTGCTACTGTACCTGTACCGAATGTATCAATCGCAATTGATACAGGTTGTGCAACACCAATCGCATACGCAAGCTGCACTTCAACACGATCAGCAAGCCCTGCTGCTACGATGTTTTTCGCTACATAACGTGCTGCATATGCTGCTGAACGGTCAACTTTAGTCGGATCCTTACCTGAAAATGCACCACCACCGTGACGTGCATACCCACCATAAGTATCAACTATAATTTTACGACCCGTTAATCCAGCATCCCCTTGTGGTCCACCAATTACGAAGCGACCAGTTGGATTTATAAAGTATTTTGTATTTTCGTCAATTAAATTTGAAGGCACAACAGGTTTAATAACGTATTCTTTTATGTTGCGTTGAATTTGTTCAAGCGTTACTTCTGGATGATGTTGAGTTGAAATAACGATTGTGTCAATACGCAATGGTTTATTATTTTCATCATATTCAACAGTTACTTGTGTTTTACCGTCTGGACGTAAATATGGAAGAATTTCTTCTTTACGAACTTCTGCCAAACGACGTGCTAACTTATGAGCCATACTAATGGGAAGTGGCATTAACTCAGGTGTTTCATTACAAGCATACCCGAACATTAAGCCTTGGTCACCCGCTCCAATTGCATCGATGTCTGATTCAGTCATCGATCCTTCACGGGCTTCTAGTGCTTGGTCAACACCCATTGCAATATCAGCAGATTGCTCATCAATTGCAGTTAGTACTGCAGATGTTTCTGAGTCAAAACCATATTTTGCACGTGTATAACCAATATCACGAACAGTTTGACGTACTACCTTTTGAATATCCACATATGCTGATGTTGTAATTTCACCAGCAACAAGTACTAGACCTGTTGTTACTGTAGTTTCACACGCTACTCGTGCGTTTGGATCATCGGTTAAAATTGCATCTAAAATTGCATCTGAGATTTGATCGCAAATTTTATCTGGATGCCCCTCTGTTACTGATTCTGATGTAAATAGACGACGATTTGTCATTTAGTATTTCCTCCTATTATCCTTCGAGATTGCTCTCGGAAAATTCAAACGGTACTCATTTCCCATGCCAAGCCTCATTCAGTCGAATAAAACCTTCCGCCTAATCAGGCTTCTGCACACGAGGATAAAGGGAGATGTCATAAAAAAAACCCTCTCTCACGTAGAACACATGAGGAACGGTATGATTAATAGACACCTTTCACTCTTATCATCCAAGGAATTCACCTTGCTTCAGGTTCAGCACCTTTGCCAATTACTAATTGGTTCATAACTGCAGGTTGCCGGGTTTCATAGGGCCTGACCCCTCCACCAGCTCGGGATAAGAGTATCCGTTCAATTTAATATCATAATAAACTAATCCTCTGATGTCAAATATTTGTTTGCTTTCGATATAAATGTACAAATTAAATATATGGAAAAAACGTGAAATTATTGAGGCTATGAGTGTAGATTATTGAGCGTAATGTGTTATACTAATTCATGAATCAATTGACCCTATATACGGGAATATTCGAAAAAGGAAGGTACATATACATGAATTCAGTGAACACTAGTAACGAGCTGAACGACTTGTTAAATGGCCAAAACGTGCATATTCAACTTTCAGTACCACAATTAGTGGAGAAAGCGACATCACGTGGAGAAGCTGTCTTAACATCAACTGGTGCTGTAAAAGCGGAGACAGGAAAGTATACGGGTCGATCTCCTAAAGATAAGTTTTTTGTTGAAGAAGATATTTCAAAAGACAAGATTGATTGGGGTTCAGTAAACTTTCCAATTTCGTCTGAAATTTTTTCATCTTTATATAATAAGGTTATTAATCATTTAAAGTTAAAAGATGAGTTATATGTTTTCAAAGGCTTTGCAGGAGCTGACAAAGAATCTCGCCTCTCTCTACAAGTCTTCACTGAATATGCGTGGCATAATCTATTTGTACATCAATTGTTCATTCGCCCTACTGAAGAAGAGCTAACGTCTCATGAAGCACAATTCACTATTTTATGTGCACCTTCATTTAAAGCAGATCCTGCAATTGATGGTACAAATTCTGAAACGTTTATAATTGTTTCATTGGAAAAACGAATTATTTTAATTGGTGGTACAGAGTATGCTGGGGAAATGAAAAAATCAATTTTCACTATCATGAACTATTTGCTTCCTGAGCAAGGTATTTTGTCTATGCATTGTTCTTCAAACGTTGGTGAAAAAGGTGATGTTGCCTTATTCTTCGGTTTATCTGGAACTGGAAAAACGACGTTATCAGCTGATGCTGATCGCAAGTTAATCGGTGATGATGAGCATGGCTGGTCAGATAATGGTGTATTCAACATTGAAGGTGGCTGTTATGCAAAAGCAATCAACCTAACACGTGAAAATGAACCACAAATTTTCGATGCTATCCGTTTTGGTTCAGTATTAGAAAACGTTGTCGTGGATCCTGAAACACGTATTGCAGATTACGACGATATATCATTGACTGAGAATACACGTGCTGCATACCCATTACAAGCAATTGATAATATCGTTGACCCTTCTGTAGCCGGTCATCCAAATACGATCATTTTCTTAACAGCTGATGCTTTTGGCGTGTTACCACCAATCAGTAAGCTAACAAAAGAGCAAGCTATGTATCACTTCTTAAGTGGTTTCACATCGAAACTTGCGGGAACTGAACGAGGAATTACAACTCCACAAGCAACATTCTCAACTTGCTTTGGCTCTCCATTCTTACCATTGCCTGCTACAGTTTATGCAGAAATGCTAGGCAAGAAAATTGATCAGCATAATGCACAAGTATTCTTGGTTAATACAGGCTGGACTGGCGGCGAATATGGCGTTGGCAAACGTATGAAACTTTCTTATACACGTGCAATGGTTCGTGCTGCACTAAAAGGGCAATTAGACAATGTAAAAACAGATTCAGGTTCTGTTTTCGCTTTAGCTATCCCTACAGAAGTACCTGGTGTCCCTTCTACTGTATTAAACCCACGCGATGCTTGGGCAGACCCATTAGCATATGATAAAAAAGCAAATGAATTAGCAAATCAATTCCGTGAAAACTTTAATAAATTCGGATCAGTTTCTGAAGAAATCGTTTCTAAAGGCGGTCCAATTAACTAAATATAAAGGGCTTGCACTTCTTGTGCAGGCCCTTTTTTTCTTATAGTGACAAACAATTTATTATGAGAAACTAAAAGTCATCTACTTCATATACTTTGCGTGTTTTTCCAATATGTAAAATCCCCTTAAGGAACCCTCTTCTACTTATATCAAGTGCTCAGTGAAGTATTCAGCGTGTTTGATTTTAAAAAATAGTTCTTGAAATTCATCTGCTTCTTTTTTTTCCACACCATACAAAACAATTTCAGAACCATATTGACCAATTTCAAGCATTTGAATATCTTTTTTATAGAAGTGCAAAGTGAACCATTTTAATCCACCATTTGAATCAACTGACTGATTACGTAAGTAGGATCTATTATCTTTATTTAATGAGATAGTGAATAACTTTACTAGACCTTGGTCGTCAGATTGAGCAGAAATGGTAGAAAGTTCATGAATCTGTTTCACTTCTTCTTTCCAACATAGAATTTCGACTGAAGCAAAGTCAATCGTATATGAATCCCACATTTTTTCCCAATAAAATGTATTTATTGGAATTGAAGATTTATTTGCTGTATGGGTAGTTTCTAAATGAATCCTAATATGTTTCATTTATATCATCCTCATTGTTGTTTCATCCAAGTGGTAAGGTTATGAACAATTTGCGAATTAATTTTTGCTTCAAAAAAATGTGTTAGTTCTTTAAAATACATTGTTTCAAACACTTTCTTTTCTTTTTCAAGCGCTTTTTCTAATCGGAAAGCATGCTCAATACCTACATTTCGATCTTTTTCCCCATGAATAATTAATAACGAGCAAGTGATATCATTTATACAAGGTAAAGGTTGTCGGTTTTCATAAGCTACACTAGCATTATTCGGATTTCCACCAATTACTCGTTTCATCATACGTCGCATATCATTTCGTTCTTCATAGGTAAGAATAACGTCTGACACTCCAGACCATGTAACGACTGACGTAACATCATTACGTAAAATGGCTGTCCATAACGCCATAATTCCACCTCTTGAGAAAGCAAATAAATGAATTCGATCGACAGAAAGAAACTGTTTTAATACGTCTACTCCATTCACCGCATCATAACGATCTTCACCAGCAAATTCATCGCGCCCTTCTCCTCCTCGATTTCCTCGGTAGTAAGGAGCAAACACAATAAATCCCTGTGCAGCAAATTGTGCAATTCGAGCGGGTCTTACCATACCAATGCTTTGTATACCTCCACGTAAATAAAGTATGCCTTCATAGGTGCCTTCTTTTACAGGCTCTGCAAGTAACCCCTTTACTCGAAATCCACATGACCAATAGATAATTTCAGTTAACTTTACTTGAGGATTCGGACTGGGGTAACAACGTTTTTGTTCAATTGTGGCGTCTTCTTTCATCTATCATCACCTGCTTCAACATTTTTCTCATTCCTTCATCTTTCATATGAAAACTAAGATTAGTTGATTTAAAGAATTCTTGTAACGTAACCCATACCGGTCCTTCCGTCTCAAACTTCTCGAAATTTGTTTCGACAGAGTCTACAGTTGCACGAAAAACCACTTTACAAAATGGCTTTTCATCATGGACCATATATTCAGCAAACCATTCCAGATGCGAGATTAGCACACCCGTCTCTTCTGTTGTTTCCCGTTTTGCTGCTTGTTCTATTGTCTCGTTAGGCTCTACTTTTCCTCCAGGGAATTCAAGACCCCTTTTTGTGTGTTTAGTAAGCAACCACTTCTCTTGAATATTTGCTAACACAAGCACATGTGTTGTAGGAATTGAGAAGACATTTTTATTGAATGATAACGTAACTTTAATCCCGTGCTGATCTACAAAAGAAAACATGCCTTCTACACTCCTTTCAATTAGTGTATCGAAGGCATGCAAAGCATTCAACTATAATAATGCATAGTCTCAATTTGTTGTTTTGCTTCTTCATTACCGTATTCATGAATGAAAGCATATAATTTTTTCAAGCGTAAATCTATCTCATCATTTTCCGGATCCAAATGATAAGGAACATAAGGTAAATGAGCTCTCCAAAAATTTTTCCATTCATGTTGATCTTTTTGATCAAATAATTGATCAAGTACGGTTAAATCTGAAGGATTGGCTTCAATTTCATATTCCCAGGGTGAATCATCTGGGTTTAAATAATAACGATGATGACTGACGGATACAAACACTTTCGGCATTTTTTCAACCCCTTTTTTTTAGCATGTCATTAACTAAACATTTCATGCATCAAAAAATAATTGAATTTAAAAAAGCAAACTCCTATAAAGGAATTTGCTTTAAAGCTTATTTATTTGTCTCCCCAAGAAATGCCTTTAGCATCCATTGATGTTTTTCAATTGATTGGTAGACGGCATTTAGTAAATCTTCCGTCATATCATCTTCATCTTTTGCAGCTTCGCCCATCCCTTTTTTCAAGGATTGCATAATTTTGTCGAAATCTTGTACAACAGTCTCAACCATTTGGTCAGTGGACTCTTCACCAGTTGCTTCTGCTACATCCGATAATTCTAAATGCTCTTTTAATGTTGCAACTGGTTTTCCACCTAGTGTTAACAAACGCTCTGCAATTTCATCCATATGAAGAGTTGCTTCATTGTAAAGTTCTTCAAACTTAGCATGTAAAGTAAAGAATTGTGGTCCTTTAACATACCAATGGAAATTATGTAATTTTGTATACACAACGGACCAAGTTGCAACTTGCTTGTTAAGTTCAATATTTAATGATGCTGACATAAAATCTTCACACTCCTAATTTTTATTTAAGCTTCTTTCCTTTCACTTTACCACTAAAGTCACTAAAATAAACCTAAAGAGTGGTGTAAAGTATGGCATTGTGGATTTTATTAATAGTTGCTGTTTTTAGTGTTCTTGGAATGGTTTTAATGTTATTTTTAACACAAAGTAAATTACGGTCAAGTAAACACTCTATCGACCCTAAACCAAAGAAAACGTTCCAAGGAGATGAAGATCTTTGAAAATCATTGTGATTGGAGTTTTTCGTTTTTATCAAAAATTCATTTCTCCTTTGACTCCGCCTAGTTGTCGCTTTTATCCAACATGCTCTCATTACGGTGTTGAAGCAGTCGAAAAACATGGAGCATTAAAGGGAAGTTACTTAGCAGGGAAACGTATTTTACGATGCCACCCATTTGATGAAGGTGGTTATGACCCTGTTCCTGAAGAGTGGCCAGAAAAAAAATGACTTCTTGAAAAAGAGTCATTTTTTTCTTGTGTTTTAATTTCATTTCTAGTATACTTACAATGTTCTTAAATCAAATCGTAATCATTACTATTTAAAGGAGTTTATTTATGAAGAAATTTTTCTTATTAAGTTTAGTTGCTGTATTAGTATTATTTACAGCTGCTTGTGGTGATAATAATTTAGTAACTAGTGAATCTACTAGTGATTCTAAAACCAAGGATGCTTTAACTATTTATACTACGGTATATCCCCTCGCTTATTTCACAGAACGTATTGGGGGAGACAAAGTAAATGTCAAATCCGTTTATCCTGCAGGTGCCAATGAGCATACATTTGACCCCACACAGCAGGATATGATGGCTTTAGCAGATGCTGACTTGTTTTTTTATATTGGTTTAGGACTTGAAGGATTCGTTGAAAATGCGAAAAAAACGTTGGCAAAGCAAGATGTCACAATGGTTGCAACTGCTGATGCCGTTTCTGATCAAGAATTAGCAATAAGTGAAGGTCTTGAAGAAGACACTCATGAAGAAGACGCTCATGAAGAAGACGCTCATGAAGCAGAAAGTCACGATGACCATGAACATGGAGCGATTGATCCTCACCTTTGGATTTCACCAAAAATTAGTGTGAGTCTTGCATCTTCAATAAAAGATTCACTAATTAAAAAAGACCCAGAGAATGAAGTAACTTATTTAGAAAACTATGAAGCTTTAGTAGAAGAGCTTGAACAATTAGATACAGACTTCAAAGAGATGACAAATGCTTCAAAAAATAAAACATTCTTTGTATCACACTCGGCATTTGGTTACTTAGCTGGAACCTATGGACTAGAGCAAGTAGCAGTTGCAGGTTTGAATTCTCAAGATGAACCTTCTCAAAAAGAATTAACTAAAATTGTGGAAATAGCAAAAGATAAAAATATTAAAACGATATTATTTGAACAAAATGTCTCTTCTAATTTAACAAAAGTAATTCAAAATGAACTCGGTGCTGATTCATTAACTATGCATAACCTAGGTGTTTTAACACAACAAGATATTGATAATAAAGAAACTTATTTCACATTAATGAATCATAATTTAGAGACATTAGAGAAAGCCTTACAATCTGCAAATTAAAGATAAACCACGGAATGGGTAAACCTTCCGTGGTTTTTTATGCCTCAAAAAATTTTTTTCTTACTTCGAATTGCTCCATTACCTTATAATTCCACTTGAAACCAACACCTGATTCGCTTGCGAGAAAAATTTCTCCATCGACTACGTTGATTGATGGTTCAGCTAAATCTTGATTCCAAAAGTGTGTGGATGAACTAAAGTCTCCTGGGAAAGTAACACCTGGCAAAGAAGCAAAAGCTAAATTAAACGCTTTTGATACGCCAAACTCAATCATCCCTCCTACCCAAATAGGAATACCTTTTTTGACACAATGTTCATGAATGCGAAGAGCATTTGAAAGTCCACCTACTCTACCCTGTTTCATGACAATTATTTTCCCTGAGTTCCGTTCAATCATGTCTTCAACATCTTGAAGACTGCCAATACTTTCATCCAATGCAAAGGGTGTTTTCATCGTTTTTTGAGCTACTGCAGAAACGGCATTATGTTGTTCTGAAAAGGGTTGCTCAATCAAGGTAAAACCACATTCGTCAAAAGTCTGTAACAGTACTATCGTATGCTCAGTAAATGCTCCATTCGCATCTGCAAAGAATAATATTTGAGGATAATGTGCAATCATTTTTTTAAACTGCTTTGGATCTGATGTTTGTGAAATTTTAATTTTAATACGTTTATAGCCGTTTTTCACCGCAGTCTCAATTTCTTTATACATTTCTTCGTTGTTTGCAGTAGCGACGACAATACCAGCTTCAATTGGTTGTGATGCTCCTCCAATAACTTGCCAAAGAGGTTTATTTAGTTTTTTTGCATACAAGTCCCATAATGCATGATTGACCGTAGACTTGGCCATATGATTACGTATTACAAATGATAATAAAGTATCGAGTTCATCGGGATGTGAGAATGTATGTTTTAACATAGCAGGTATGATCCAATTTTCAAGAGCAAGCCACGCTGTCTCAACGGTTTCTTCGGTGTACCAAGGAGATGAAAATGCTACACACTCCCCAACACCGGTCTGTCCTACTGAATCCAATATTTCGATTAGTATACTTTCTCGTTCTTCTACTTGTTGCAAATGCGTTGTGAAAGGTTTTTTAAGAGGCACGCGCACGAGATGTAACGTTACTCGTTGGATTTGGATGTTACCCACTCTCTCAGCTCTCTTCTTAATAATTTATTAGAAGCATTTCTAGGCATTTCCTTTATGTGATGTAACTTTCTTGGCAATTTATATGGGGCTAATTTTGTTTGTAAAAACTCTCGTAAAGACTCCAACGATATTTCTGCATCACTAACGATAAAGGCAATAGGAACTTGTCCCCACTGTTCATCATCCACGCCACAAACGCCAGCTTCTCGAATCATTGGATGTTGCAAAATCGCATTCTCCACTTCTGCTGGGTAAATATTTTCTCCCCCTGAAATGATCAAATCTGAACGGCGATCAACTACAAATAAATAGCCTTCATCATCTAAATAGCCAATATCTCCCGTGTAAAGCCATCCCTTTTCTTGAGAAGTTGTTTGTTCATATTTACCAATATAGCCAGGTGTTACATGCCCACCTCGAATGCAAATTTCCCCTTCTTCAAAAGGTTTATTCGTCTTATCAATTCGAATAAAACTCAAATACAAAGGTTTTCCGGAAGATCCTAATTTTCTAGCAGCATCTTCAGGAGCTAGTGTGGCTGTTTGGGATGCTGTTTCTGTCATTCCGTAAGTTTGCAATATAGGAATTCCCCTTGCAATCGCTCTTTCTAAATAATGACTTGGAACAGGGCCACCACCTACAAGCATGGTCAAAAAGCGAGACGAGACATTCTCTCCGCGCTCTTCTAGTTCTCTCAAAATACGTTCTAACATAACAGACACGACAGACATTCGAGTGACGTTGCCATTTACTAAATCATCTACTACGCGAACTACATCAAATTTCGAATAAAGGGTAACTTCCATTCCATATAAAACCGAACGTATTAAAATGGATAGCCCGCTTATATGGAAGATTGGCATGGTACATAACCACACGTCATCGGTTTGAACGCCCATATTAAAAGCGGAAGCAGTCGCGTTCGTCGTATGATTCAATACGGTTTGTCTAACACCTTTTGGACTCCCTGTTGTACCAGACGTATACATAATAGACATCGTGCGTTTAAGTGGCCACTCTTCTTCTATATTGATTGTGCTTGAATTCATCTTAGACAAGTCTTCTAGCGTGATTTTTTTGTATATACCTATTCTTCCCTGAAAATTTTCTTTCACAAGGACAAGAGTTGGCTGTGCATCTTCAATTTGATAAGCCAATTCCTCATCAGATAATCGCTCATTTAATAAAACGACTTCACAACCCAATTGCCAGCAAGCATGAATTGTAATAATTAATTGAGGGTGAGAAGGTGCAAGTATGGCAATTCGAGCACCATGTTCAAGACCAGCAGTTTTTATTGTACCTGCTGTATTCATGACTTCATCAAACAACTGTTTAAAAGTCCATGATTTGCCCTCAAATGTTAAAGCTAATCGATTGGGTGTCATTTGGACACGTTGTGCTAACCAGTTTGGATACATGTTTAACCCACCTTTAGAAAAAGCTGCCCTTCTTTTAAGGACAGCTTGAGAAATGTTGTTATCAAGGGAAACGAGGGAATTGACCGAAGTCAGGTTTACGTTTTTCCTTAAAGGCATCGCGACCTTCTTTCGCTTCATCAGTTGTATAGTAAAGAAGAGTAGCATCTCCTGCTAATTGTTGTAAACCTGCTAAACCATCTGTATCTGCATTCATCGCTGCTTTTAAGAAACGTAGCGCTGTCGGAGACATGGAAAGCATTTCTTCACACCATTGTACGGTCTCATCTTCTAATTGTGCGTAAGGGACAACCGTATTAACTAAGCCCATATCAAGTGCCGCTTGTGCATCATATTGGCGGCATAAGTACCAAATTTCACGTGCTTTTTTATGGCCGATAATACGAGCAAGATATCCTGAACCATAACCCGCATCAAATGAACCAACTTTAGGACCTGTTTGTCCAAAGATTGCATTGTCAGCAGCAATTGTTAAATCACATACAACGTGAAGGACATGTCCGCCACCAATTGCATAACCAGCTACCATTGCAACAACTGGCTTCGGAATTACACGAATTAAACGTTGCAAGTCAAGAACGTTTAAGCGAGGAATTTCATCTTCCCCAACATATCCACCGTGGCCTCGTACTGATTGGTCTCCACCTGAACAGAAAGCTTTTTCACCCTCACCAGTTAAGACGATCACTCCAACTTTAGAATCGTCTCTTGCATATGTAAATGCTTCTAGTAATTCTTTAACTGTTTTTGGACGGAACGCGTTGCGAACTTCCGGACGGTTAATTGTGATTTTTGCGATTCCGTTATATGTTTCATATTTAATATCTTCATATGTACGTTCTGATACCCATTGACGTGTCATACTCTTCCTCCTAAAATAATCATTTCATTTGCTCCATTATTATTGTAGCAAACTGAACGGGATTTTCCACATGAATCGCATGTCCAACAGCTAAAACTTCAAGATGTTGGCTGTTTTCTATGCAATTTTTCATTTGTTGCGCAATTAACTGGAATTTTTCATCGAGCGCTCCAGTAATAATTGTTACCGGTATTTTTAATTGATTTAATTGTGACCAATAGGATGGTTGGCTTCCTGTTCCCATCCCTTTTAAACTACTCGCTAATCCTAAAGAAGATTGCTGAAGCCGTTCTTGTCGGATGGCCTGTTGTTTCAAATCAGAAAGTTTCTTTTGTGATTGGAATAGCGGTATGTTCTGCCAGAAGTCAACGAATGCTAGTAATCCTTCACCTTCTATTTTTATCGCTAACAATTCATCTGCCTTTAATCTTGCTTGTTGTTCAATTACTAATTGCAGTCCTGGAGACGCGCTTTCCAATACTAAGCGTCTAACATATTTTGGATAAGTAAGCGTATAAGCAAGGGCAATACGTCCCCCCATCGAATAACCAACGAGCGTAAAATTAGTTACTTGAAGCGAAACAAACAGCGCATGTAAATCAAGAAGTTGCTCTTTCATTTCATAGCGTCGTGTTTCTTGCGGAGCATCCGTCTTACCATGTCCCAATAAATCCACTGCAATACATCTGACTGTTGAAGGAAGGCATTCTATTATGGGTTCCCAAGTTTTCATGCTCCCTGTAAAACCATGTAAAAAAACCATCGTCTCAGATGCTTCTTTATTCATGATGGAATAACCAATCTTTACTCCTCGAACACTTTTAATTAATTGCTCCACAGTTGATCTAACTCCTCGGTGATGCCGCTCCATAAATGACGATGCGCTATCACATTTTCTTGACGATTCGTCTTCACTTCAATGATGCGTAAATCCGTGAGCTTACGGGTAGTAAAAGCATCTTCAAATGTTTCCTTTGAATCTACTGCAAAATATTCTGCTTGATACATAGTTGCGATAGAGTCAAATGTTAAACCTGTTGGCGTGCCGAACAGCTTCTCAAAATATGTTTCTTCCTTGGACTGCGGTAAATATGAGAAAATTCCCCCTCCGTCATTATTCATCACAACGATGGTGAGATCTGTCTCGTGAAAACGGGAGACCAATAAGCCATTGCTATCATGTAAGAAGGAAATGTCACCAATTAAAAGGGTAGCTGGTCGCTTTCTAGCTTGTTGTATGCCTAGAGCAGTTGATACTACTCCGTCTATTCCATTTGTTCCACGATTTGCATAGATGGCGATATCTTTAGTTGTTTGATTAAAGAATGTATCGACATCACGAATTGGCATGCTGCTTCCTGATATTAAATCACTACCATCAGGTAATAGATTAAATAACTTTCCGGCAAATGCGCCTTCATCTTGTTGTTCGTCAATGTAACGTTCAATATGTTCCGTTGCAATCGAATTCGCTTGTGTCCAGATGTTCAGTGTTTCATTGATTTGTACTTGATTTACTTCATTCCAAAATACTTGTGGAATTGAATGTATATGATGAGTTGCTACACCTAAAGAATCGCGGAATAAAGGATTTTCATCAATAACAATATAGACAGCAGGTCTATATTCTTTCAAGAAAAGGGAAAGTGGTTTTGACACAGGTTGTGCACCAAATCGCAAGACTAATTCTGGATTTACTGTCTTTTTAAAATTCTCACTTTTCAACAGAGCATCGTACTGATCTATCAACAAATGTTGGCATCCTTCAGGAACTTCCGTGCGAAGTTGGGAAAGTGCATCAGCTATTATTGGCCACTGAAGTGATTTAGCGAAAGTCCAAAAATCTTGTTTTGAAAAATCACCAGATAGTTCACCAACAATTATGAATCCCCTCTTGGTATTCACAATCATCTCTTCAACCAACTTAATGGATGATTGAGAAGCAACAATTGACCCTGAAATCGACTGTTGGTACGTTGATGGTTGTACTTCGTAATCAAAGTCGAGTAGTAACGGCTCGCGAAACGGGATGTTTATATGTATGGGACCCATTGGTGCAGCCTTTGCCAAAGTAACTGCTCGTCCAGTATGTCTCTCAACAAAAGGGATCGTTTCTTTGTAGCCGTCCGCTAAAGGAAAATCCACACTCCATTTAACGTGATTCCCATATAAATGAACTTGATCTATAGCTTGCGGTGCGCCAACTTCTCGCAACTCGTGAGGTCTGTCTGCCGTTAAGACAATGAGTGGAATTCTTGCATAGTTAGCTTCCACAATTGACGGGAAATAGTTAGCCGCTGCAGTTCCAGAAGTACAAAGCAACAACACTGGATTTTGTTTAACTTTTGCCAATCCTAAAGCAAAGAATCCAGCTGAACGCTCGTCAATTTGCATATATGTGTTAAAAGCTTGTGTTTGACTAAACGCATAAGCTAGAGGTGTAGAGCGAGAACCTGGACTGATCACAACGTCCTGAACACCAGCTTGAAGAAAAGTTTGCACGATAGTATGAACGTACTCGGTTAAGTTTGCACGATTATCCATTTAACTTGCCCCCAAGAGTTCGTAACATCGGTCTGAATTTCACTAAGGTTTCAGCATATTCCGAAGTTGGGTCTGAATCTGCTACGATTCCCCCACCAGCATATAAGTACGCATTTTGTTTGTTTAATAAAGCTGACCTAATGGCAACAGCAAACTCTCCATTACCTGCAGCATCAATCCAACCAACTGGAGCAGCATAATAACCGCGATTCATTTGCTCAACCATTCGAATAATGGCCATGGCATCGCCACGTGGTTCTCCGCCTAAAGCTGGAGTTGGATGCAAGTCTTTCACAAGTTGCAATAGACCTTGACCTTTTTGCAATTGACCTTCAACTGGAGTATATAAATGCTGAATATCTCTAATTTTCATCAGTTTTGGATATTTTGGTACTTTAACAGCCTCACAATATTTAGTAAATACTTTGGTAATCATATCAACCACGTATTGATGTTCTTCAAGGTTTTTTAAATCCTGCAATAGTTCATTGCCAAGTTGCTGATCTTCTGTTGCAGTCTGACCTCGTTTAATAGAACCTGCTAAACATGTAGAAAGTGCTCTTCGATTTTCTACCTTCACTAATCTTTCAGGTGTAGCCCCAAAGAATAAATTGTCAGCAAGCTCTAAACCAAACAGAAAACTTTCTGGTTGTTCTTTTGACACATGGTACATGGCTGAAGGCGAACTGACATCTTCAGCAAATGTTAAGGTTAACGAACGTGCGATCACGACTTTCTGAGCTTCTCCAGTACGTATCAATTTAGTAACATGAGAAACCGCATCTAAATAGAGTTCTTTAAAACGCTCTTCTAAGTTCGTTAACAACGGTTTTGCATATGGCTTTAATTCTCTTACTTGCGCTGCATGAATTAAATCATCTCGTTCAGAGCGCAACTGATCAAATCGATGTTGTGAGTCTTTCTCCTTCGTTACTAAATGAATACTAATAAAAACTCTGTCGTCTCGAATAACCAGTTGAAATGAAGGAACAGCAAAGTAAGCTGAAGGGAACATGTCCCACTCAGAAGATAATTGGTTTGCCGGGTCAAATGAAAAACCACCAAATAAAATTGGTTGTAAATCATGTTCCTCATTTACAATTTTAGAACATAGTTCACTCCATTGTTTATCAACTTCCTCAAAGCGTTTGTCCTCTGAGGAACTTGTAATAACATGGGCATGACCAAGTCCAACTAAGGTAAATGTTTTTTCACGGTTTTGCCAATAAAATCGCTGTCCTTTATATGACTCCCCTGCTTCAAAAAAAGCAATAGAGGATAATCTACTTACTTCAATTGTTTCTGTATAAAAATGTACGCCCGAAGATAGATCTTCGATTGCGTAACCTATGGATGTAATTGACTTCTGAATCATCCAGTTTCCCTCCGTAAATAGGTCTTCACAAAAATGTAAAGATCCTTCAATATCCTACCTTCTATCATACCTCTTTATTCACGATTCAGCATCAGATAAGCAAACAATCTACCTATAATTAAGTTGATGAAGTACAATAAGGGAGGTGAAAAAAGAATAAGGAGAGGAAGCTACATGTCACACGAATTAAAAGCTGATACTGGCTGGCGTATATGGTGGCAATTAACAAGGCCTCATACATTAACTGCATCATTCGTCCCAGTATTTTTAGGAACAATGATTGCAATTTCTTATATTGAAATACACTGGACTTTATTTTTTGCCATGTTATTTGCAAGTATGCATATCCAAGCTGCAACAAATATGTTTAATGAGTACTACGACTTTACACGAGGGTTAGATAATGAAAAGTCAGTTGGAATTGGTGGTGCCATCGTAAGAAACGGTGTTAAGCCTAAAACAGTTATGCAACTTGCATTATTGCTTTATGCAATTTCGATTTTATTGGGCATATATATATGTATCCAAACCACTTGGCTATTAGCTGTTGTTGGAGCTGTGGCAATGGCCATTGGTTATTTATATACTGGTGGTCCATATCCAATTGCTTATACTCCTTTTGGTGAATTGTTCTCTGGAATATTCATGGGCATGTTAATTGTTTTAATTGCTTTTTTTATTCAAACAGGTGACATTACAACGATTGCTCTATTACTGTCTGTTCCAAGTATGCTTCTTGTTGCAGCAATTATGCTATCTAACAATATTCGAGATTTAGATGGCGATAAAGAAAGCGGTCGTAAAACAATGGCCATTTTAATTGGTCGTAAACGAGCCATTGATGTATTACTAGCGTTGTTCGTAGTTTCATATGTGTGGATAATAGTTTTAGTTATTTTTGGCGTAGTTACACCTTGGGCTCTTCTTATTATGTTAAGCGTAAAAAAACCAGTACGTGCAATTCTAATTTTTAAGAGGAAAGTACATAATTTTGAAGTAGCACCAGCTATGAAAGATACTGCATTAACAAATACTATATTTGGTTTCTTGCTCGGATTAGGATTATTAATTAGTTATTTACTTAAATAACAGAAAAACCGCAATGCTTCTATAAGCAGTTGCGGTTTTTATTTTGTATTTGTAAATTATCCAATTCTAATGCTAATTTTAAGAGCTTTCATTTCCACTTGTCACAATTCGCTATATTTCGACATTTATGCATAAAAAAACACGCTATCCCGAAGATAGCGCACCTTTTTAAATGACCCCTACGGGAATCGAACCCGTGTTACCGCCGTGAAAGGGCGGTGTCTTAACCGCTTGACCAAGGGGCCTATCTGGCGGAGAAGGAGGGATTTGAACCCTCGCGCCGGTCACCCGACCTACACCCTTAGCAGGGGCGCCTCTTCAGCCGCTTGAGTACTTCCCCAGATTGGCTCCGAAGGTAGGACTCGAACCTACGACCATCGCATTAACAGTGCGGTGCTCTACCACTGAGCTACTTCGGAATGGTGGGCCTAAATGGACTCGAACCATCGACCTCACGCTTATCAGGCGTGCGCTCTAACCAGCTGAGCTATAGGCCCACATTTGGAGCGGGTGAAGAGAATCGAACTCTCATCATCAGCTTGGAAGGCTGAGGTTTTACCACTAAACTACACCCGCAATATGGTGGCTCAGGACGGAATCGAACCGCCGACACAAGGATTTTCAGTCCTTTGCTCTACCGACTGAGCTACTGAGCCACTATCAAATTGTACTAAGATTCGAATCTCTTTGTCAGCTTCATTGCTTATTCCAATTCTTAATACTTTATAAAAATGGCGGTCCCGACCGGGATCGAACCGGCGATCTCCTGCGTGACAGGCAGGCATGTTAACCGCTACACCACGGGACCATTTGGTTGCGGGGGCAGGATTTGAACCTGCGACCTTTGGGTTATGAGCCCAACGAGCTACCGTGCTGCTCCACCCCGCGATAATATTATTGTTTCAAAGACTAAATTCCTACACTTATTGCTTATTGGACATCTTCATCAGCTTCGATGTTAAATCGCCATCTTCGTTTGGCGATTTGTTCCACACCACGATAAAATAATTGCTATGTAGTAAATTTCACCAATCACTTAATAAAAATGGAGGAGGTAGAGGGATTCGAACCCCCGCGGGATTTAACTCCCCTGTCGGTTTTCAAGACCGATCCCTTCAGCCGAACTTGGGTATACCTCCGAGATATATAAGTGGTGGACCTTGCAGGATTCGAACCTGCGACCGGACGGTTATGAGCCGTCTGCTCTAACCAACTGAGCTAAAGGTCCTAAAAAATGGCGGCCGAGGGGATCGAACCCCCGACCTCACGGGTATGAACCGTACGCTCTAGCCAGCTGAGCTAGGCCGCCAGGATATAATAATTCATAAGATAATTGGTGGAGCCTAGCGGGATCGAACCGCTGACCTCCTGCGTGCAAGGCAGGCGCTCTCCCAGCTGAGCTAAGGCCCCTTAAAAGGGATAAAATAAACTGGTCGGGAAGACAGGATTCGAACCTGCGACCCCTTGGTCCCAAACCAAGTGCTCTACCAAGCTGAGCTACTTCCCGAAGTTAATAATAATGGCGCGCCCGAGAGGACTCGAACCTCTAACCGCTTGATTCGTAGTCAAGTACTCTATCCAATTGAGCTACGGGCGCTAAATATGCTGTTTTATAAAAAATGGTGCCGAGGACCGGAATCGAACCGGTACGGTAGTCACCTACCGCAGGATTTTAAGTCCTGTGCGTCTGCCAGTTCCGCCACCCCGGCATTATAAGAATCTATGGAGCGGAAGACGAGGTTCGAACTCGCGACCCCCACCTTGGCAAGGTGGTGTTCTACCACTGAACTACTTCCGCTCGTATGTAAATGTAAAATGGTGCGGGTAAAGGGAGTCGAACCCCCACGCCTTGCGGCGCTAGATCCTAAGTCTAGTGCGTCTGCCAGTTCCGCCATACCCGCAACTTAGTAATAAAAATGGTGAGCCATGTAGGATTCGAACCTACGACCCTCTGATTAAAAGTCAGATGCTCTACCAACTGAGCTAATGGCTCTAAATAGTGGTGCCGGAGAAAGGAGTCGAACCCTCGACCTACTGATTACAAGTCAGTTGCTCTACCAACTGAGCTACTCCGGCAATATGTAGAAAAAAACATGGTGGAGGATGACGGGCTCGAACCGCCGACCCTCTGCTTGTAAGGCAGATGCTCTCCCAGCTGAGCTAATCCTCCAAATTTTTTCGCCTAGCGATGTCCTACTCTCACAGGGGGAGACCCCCAACTACCATCGGCGCAAAAGAACTTAACTTCCGTGTTCGGGATGGGAACGGGTGTGACCTCTTTGCCATTATCACTAGACTAGGTATTCTTTTTTAACGACAAGACTTATTATACCAAGTCTGATGAGATTTACAAGCTTTTTTTAAAAAATATATGCTTGTTCGCTCAAAACTGGATAAACGGGCCATTGAAAGCCATTCATATTTGTTTGGTTAAGTCCTCGATCGATTAGTATTCGTCAGCTGCACACGTCGCCGTGCTTCCACCTCGAACCTATCTACCTCATCGTCTTTGAGGGATCTTACTTGCTTGCGCAATGGGAAATCTCATCTCGAGGGGGGCTTCATGCTTAGATGCTTTCAGCACTTATCCCGTCCACACATAGCTACCCAGCGATGCTCTTGGCAGAACAACTGGTACACCAGCGGTGTGTCCATCCCGGTCCTCTCGTACTAAGGACAGCTCCTCTCAAATTTCCTACGCCCACGACGGATAGGGACCGAACTGTCTCACGACGTTCTGAACCCAGCTCGCGTACCGCTTTAATGGGCGAACAGCCCAACCCTTGGGACCGACTACAGCCCCAGGATGCGATGAGCCGACATCGAGGTGCCAAACCTCCCCGTCGATGTGGACTCTTGGGGGAGATAAGCCTGTTATCCCCGGGGTAGCTTTTATCCGTTGAGCGATGGCCCTTCCATGCGGAACCACCGGATCACTAAGCCCGTCTTTCGACCCTGCTCGACTTGTAGGTCTCGCAGTCAAGCTCCCTTATGCCTTTACACTCTACGAATGATTTCCAACCATTCTGAGGGAACCTTTGGGCGCCTCCGTTACACTTTAGGAGGCGACCGCCCCAGTCAAACTGCCCGCCTGACACTGTCTCCTGCCCCGATAAGGGGCAAGGGTTAGAAGTTCAACACAACCAGGGTAGTATCCCACTGACGCCTCCTCCGAAGCTGGCGCTCCGGAATCTCAGGCTCCTACCTATCCTGTACAAGTTGTGCCAAAATTCAATATCAGGCTACAGTAAAGCTCCACGGGGTCTTTCCGTCCTGTCGCGGGTAACCTGCATCTTCACAGGTACTATAATTTCACCGAGTCTCTCGTTGAGACAGTGCCCAGATCGTTACGCCTTTCGTGCGGGTCGGAACTTACCCGACAAGGAATTTCGCTACCTTAGGACCGTTATAGTTACGGCCGCCGTTTACTGGGGCTTCAATTCGCACCTTCGCTTGCGCTAAGCACTCCTCTTAACCTTCCAGCACCGGGCAGGCGTCAGCCCCTATACGTCACCTTACGGTTTTGCAGAGACCTGTGTTTTTGCTAAACAGTCGCCTGGGCCTATTCACTGCGGCTCTCTCAGGCTTTAACACCCTAATAGAGCACCCCTTCTCCCGAAGTTACGGGGTCATTTTGCCGAGTTCCTTAACGAGAGTTCTCTCGCTCACCTTAGGATTCTCTCCTCGACTACCTGTGTCGGTTTGCGGTACGGGCACCTTCCACCTCGTTAGAGGCTTTTCTTGGCAGTGTGAAATCAGGAACTCAGACTTTACGGTCCTTGTCATTACAGCTCAACGTTATAGGAACGGGATTTGCCTCATTCCACGCCTCACTGCTTGAACGCGCATAACCAACAGCGCGCTTACCCTATCCTTCTGCGTCCCCCCATTACTCAAACGGTGGAGTGGTGGTACAGGAATATCAACCTGTTGTCCATCGTCTACGCCTATCGGCCTCGACTTAGGTCCCGACTAACCCTGAGCGGACGAGCCTACCTCAGGAAACCTTAGTCATTCGGTGGACGGGATTCTCACCCGTCTTTCGTTACTCATACCGGCATTCTCACTTCTAAGCGCTCCACCAGTCCTTCCGGTCTAGCTTCAACGCCCTTAGAACGCTCTCCTACCATTGACACCTAAGTGTCAATCCACAGCTTCGGTGAATTGTTTAGCCCCGATACATTTTCGGCGCAGCGTCACTCGACCAGTGAGCTATTACGCACTCTTTAAATGATGGCTGCTTCTAAGCCAACATCCTGGTTGTCTAAGCAACGCCACATCCTTTTCCACTTAACAATTACTTTGGGACCTTAGCTGGTGGTCTGGGCTGTTTCCCTCTTGACTACGGATCTTATCACTCGCAGTCTGACTCCCAATTATAAAT